>NZ_RJSG01000002.1:0-958246 GCF_003725775.1 Nocardioides marmorisolisilvae | reverse complement strand
GAGTACGGCCTGCTGGTCGCCGGCATCGCCGCCCTGATCGTCGCCATCGTCTTCATCTTCGGCGGCGTCATCAAGGACGTCTTCAGCAAGACCTGCGGCAAGGTCAGCTCCGGTGTGAGCGGCACCTTCGACAGCACCGCGACCTGCTGACCGCAGACCTCACCGCGGCTCGTCCTGGTTCTCGGCGAACAGCCGCGCCATCCCGATCCGCTGCAGCACCGTCGGGTGCGAGCCGAACCAGAACTGGCTGATCCGGGGCGGGGTCGGATCCGCGAGGGACCTGAGCGACAGCTGCTTCTGCATCTCCTCGAACGTCACCGGGTCGTGGGTGACCGTGAGCGCGGTGCGGTCCGCGCGCGCCTCGACAGCGCGGGACATCGTGTTCTCGATCGGGCTCGCTAGAAACGTCCCAACAGCGATCAGCGCGAACAGCAGCGGGAGCACCCGCGGATCGGCAGCGTCCCGGGCACCGGACCGGCGGAGCAGTCGCTGATCGGCGAGCAGCAGCCCGAGGAGCCCGATCCCGAACGCTCCCCCGAGGGCGCCGAGCACCGTCCCGACGAGCACGTCCTGGTGCTTCGCGTGCCCGAGCTCGTGGGCCACGATGCTCTCGATCTCTGGGTTCGACAGATCCTTGAGGACCGTGTCGTAGACGACGACCCGACGGGTGCTGCCGAAGCCGGACACGTAGGCGTTCAAGGTCGTTGTCCGCTTTGAGGCGTCAGCCACGAGCACGTCATCGATGTGCACGTGCTCGGCGGCGGCGAGCCGGAAGATGTCCGTGCGCAGCGGCCCGGCCGGCATCGAGGAGAAGTTGTTGAACAGCGGCTCCACGACCACCGGGTAGACGAACGAGCCGAGCATGGTCAGCGCTGCTCCCGCGCCGGCGGCCCAGACCGGCCAGCTGCGCGGTGCCCGGCGCACGATCGCGAGCAGCACGAGCAGGCCGATCCCGGTGAACACCGCGGTCACCACCGCGGAGATGACCTGGTCGTAGAGCCACGGACCCCAGCTCTGGCCGCTGAGGTCGTAGCGACGATCGGCGTGGTGGCCGAACGCGGCCAGCGGGAGCTGGACGACCAGCGAGACGACCACGAGCAGGACCGTGCCCAGCAGAACCTGGAGCCACCAGCGGCCGGGCAGCCTCGCGATCATCGAGGAGCCGAGCCGGGTGAGGCCCAGCAGGAGCGCGACCCCGGTCCCGATCGCGAGGTTCGCCCAGCCGGAGTAGCGGAACATCGCCGAGACGTGCTCGGCCCTGTCGATCTGAGCCGCGGTGAAGACGCTGCGCGCGGGCACTGCTCGCACGTGCTGCCCGGGAAGCCAGTGCCACGGGATCAGGATTCCGGCCAGGACCGCGAACAGCAGGCCCGCGACCACGACGACCACCAGGCTGACCCTGGTGCTGGCCCGAGCCGACTCCTCCGCCCGGGCCTGGTCACTCATACCGTCAGCCTGCCATGCCCCCGGCAAGGTCCCGCAGATCGGCTCGCCACTGCTTCACGAACGCCGCCTCGGTGGTTCCGAGGACCGTGGTGAAGGCATGCGCGACGTCGGTCCCGTCGCTCACCGCGTAGTAGAAGCGCACCAGCTTCGCCTCGCCGTACTCGCGTCCGATGAACCGGGTCGCCAGCCAGGCCTCCTCGTACGTCGCACCGAGACCGTTCGCGCTCGGGTCGAGCTCGGCGGTGGTGGGCAGGTGGTCCGGGGGGCCGTCCTTGCGGATGCGGCTGAGGATCTGGGACGCGGCGGTCGAGACGGGGATGTTCGCGTGCACCAGCGCGACGTAGTCGGCGAACCCCTCCAGCAACCAGGTCGGCATCGACGCGAAGGTCGCCCCGGTTGCCACATGGGTGGACTCGTGACTGATGACGACCTGCGACCCGCGGCGACCGAGGCCGGCGAAGACCTGCGGGTTGATGAAGACGTGGACGGGAGAGGACCTGACCAGCGAACCGTCCACGGAGGCAGTGACCGCGGCGATGTTCGCGTACTGGCCCGCCGTGGCGCCCAGCGCACGCTCCAGACCGTCCTCACTCTCCGGGACCTCGATCACGAGCTTCCCGTGCCAGTCCGGCAGCACCCGGCCGACATCGACGAGGGCCTTCCGGGCCAGGCGCAGGAAGCGGTCGGCTCCCGCAGAGCGGTCGATCACCAGGGTCCGGCCGGCCGAGAGCGCCGTGACCGGTCCGGTGAGCCAGACCGGGGTCCGCCCCTCGGTGCCGCCGATGTCGACGACGGCCTGACCGGTGTCGGTGGGGGCGAAGACGAACGTGGTCTCGACCTGGGTCGGCTTCACGTCCCAGTCGCGGAGGCGGTACTCGACGTCGACGGTTCCCCGCCATGCGTTCGGCCCGTAGTCCTCGAGGTCGTCGGTGCCGGCGGGAGCGGCGTCGTCGACCAGGCGGAACCCGATGTCGACGATGTGGAGCGTGGCGACGTTCTCGGCCACGGCGCCGAGCAGGTCACGCGACCCGGCCAGGCCCAGGCTCGTTGCCGCCGACCGGTCGGCGGAACGCAGCACCTCCGCGAGCTTGTCGACCGTGGTCGTCGCACCGGCGACCCGGGCATCGGAGGAGTCCGAGGAAGCCTTCGGCGGCGGGATGCTGGTATCCCCGCCGCACGCGGTCGGCCCGACCAGCAATGCTCCGGCCAGCAGACCTCCGAGGAGTGCCCGCCGACGCCGAGGCGAGCCGGTATCAGCCAGGGCGGACCGCGCCGACGTACGGCATCGAGTGCAGCGGCTGGACCCGGACTCCCGAGCTCGGGTTCTCCGCGTTCACGATCAGGCCGTTGCCGATGTACATGCCGACGTGGCTGACCGGGCTGTAGTAGAACACCAGGTCGCCCGGCTCGAGGTCGCTCTCGGAGACCCGGGCGCCGGATCCGGTCTGGGCGCTCGAGGAGTGCGGCAGGCTCACGCCGGCAGCACCCCAGGCAGCCATGGTCAGACCGGAGCAGTCGTAGGCGTTCGGACCCGAGGCACCGTAGGAGTAGGCCTTCCCGACCTGGGCCAGCGCGAACTTCACGGCGGTCGCGGCCCGCGGGTTCGACGGCGGCGCCGGCAGCGGGCCGGTGTAACCCTTGGCGGCCGTGCGGTAGTAGCTGGCCCGGACGGCCGGCTGGAGCGAGTCCAGCAGACGGTGCGCCTTCGCAGCCTTCTTGTCGATCTGGGCCTTCTCCTGGGCCATCTGGGCCTTGAGCTTGGCGATGTGGCGGGCCTCGGCCTTGACCGCGTGCTTGCGCAGGTAGAGGCGGCTCAGCTGAGCGCTGAACTCCTTCATGACCTGGCCGCGCTGGTTGTTGTAGGCGGAGACGGCGCTGAGGTTGTCCAGGAACTTGTCCGGGTTCGACGACAGCACGACCTGCGAGGTGGTCGAGAGGGCGTTGCCCTGGTACTGGTCGACGACCAGAGCGGCGACCTGCTCGCGCATGTCGTCGACGAGGCGCTGCTGGCGTCCCAGATCCGCGTTCAGCGCGCTCAGCCGCATCTTGGTCGCGGCGAGGCGGACGTTGGCGGCGTTGAAGCGCTCGGAGGCGGCTTCTGCCTGGCGGTCGAGACTCTGGACCTGCTTCTTGACGGTCTTCAGATCCGGCTTCGCGTCCGCGGACGGCGCGGCAAGCCCGATCCCGACGGTCACCAAGGCGGTCAACAGGGCGACAAGGGTCGCCACAAGAGCGCTGATGCGCTTCCGGCCGTGGAGCACGAGCGGACGTTCTCCTCTTTCTTTGAACGTCTACCAGGTGAGCTGACGGATTCGGGCTCAAAGATCGCCCTACCCCTCCGACCGCAGCCATCGCTGGCCCCGGTCATCAGGGATTCACCCCAAAAACTTGGTTCCCCGGCTCCGGTTCGCGCTCTCCGAGAAGCACGACGCCGGACTCGACGCGGCCCCTGAGCCACCGCGGTCGGCGGCTCGTGCAGGGACCTGATCCAGAACCATAAACGAACGGTAACGACGCGCCAAACCTGCGCCCCATCTGTCCGCGTGTTTCACCGAACGGGTGTCACACACGTCACACTCGTCACTCGAGACACACCCGTCACGAGCGCTTCGGTCAGGCAGATTCGACGTCCCGACCGTTGATCGGCGTCACCATCCGCAGCGGTGGGACGAGGCCGGAATCGGCGAGCACGGCGAGCGCCTGCTGCTCCTCGTTGTCGAAGCTGAGCTCGGGCGGCGGGCCGAGCAGGACGGTCACCACGCAGTCGTGGCACGACAGGCCGCGGACCAAGCAGGTGTCGCAGTCGATGCGCACGCTCATGGGTTCACTCCTTCTCACTGACCAGTCCGGGACTGGACTGATTCGAGAGTGACAGGAGCCTCCGACAGTTCTTCAGACGTCCTTGCGGTCGACCAGCTCGATCGCGTCCGCCCGACCGCACCAGCGGCACGTCACGGACTCGACCACCTCGCCCCGCAGCTCGGTCTCCTCGACCGCGTGCTCACCCGCGAGGTCGAAGTGCCAGTACTCGGTGGTGCGCCGGCTGCGGGCGACGTCGAATCGCGTCAGGTTTCCGCAGCCGCCGCAGCGCCAGCGCTGGTGCGGATCGGGAAGGGCGACGCTCACGTTTGTCTCCTCGGTGACGGCCGGGGCGGCCGCCGCAACGGGACCACCCTATTGGGCGCGTCCGCCCCGATTGTGTCGGCGCTCTTTCCTACCGTCGTTGTCATGACCACAGCCCACCTCGACGAGACCGCCGGCTCGCCGGCCGGCGAGGCCGGGCGCTGGGCGATGCAGATGAGCTTCGACGAGCTCGGCCGCCCGCTGCGCGACCTGACCTTCTGCGTGGTCGACCTCGAGACCACCGGCGCCGCGGTCTCGCAGGGGTCGATGATCACCGAGATCGGTGCGGTGAAGGTCCGCGGTGGAGAGGTGCTCGGCGAGTTCCAGACGTTGGTCAACCCGCACTCCGAGATCCCGCCGTTCATCGCCGTGCTCACCGGCATCACCAACAGCATGGTCGCGTCCGCGCCGCCGATCGACTCGGCACTCCCGGCCTTCCTGGAGTTCGCCCGGGGCACGGTGCTGGTCGCCCACAACGCTCCGTTCGACGTCGGCTTCCTCAAGCACTTCGCCGAGACCCTCGGGCACCCGTGGCCCGGTTTCGAGGTGCTCGACACCGCTCGCCTCGCGCGGCGTGTGGTCACCCGCGACGATGCGCCGAATTGCAAGCTCAGCTCGCTCGCGGTCGCGTTCGGTGCTTCGACGACGCCGAACCACCGCGCCCTGTCCGATGCCCGGGCGACCGTCGACGTCCTGCACGGTCTGTTCGAACGGCTCGGCAGCCTGGGCGTGCACACGCTCGAAGAGCTCCAGACCTTCACGTCGCGGGTCTCGACAGCCCAGCGCCGCAAGCGACACCTCGCCGAGGACCTCCCGCACTCCCCCGGCGTTTACCTGTTCCGGGACGACCGGGACCGGGTCCTCTACGTCGGCACCTCGCGCGATCTCCGTGCCCGGGTGCGTTCCTACTTCACCGCCTCGGAGACGCGTTCGCGGATGGGCGAGATGGTCGGGATCGCGACGCGGGTCGAGGGCATCGTCTGCGCCACTCCCCTGGAGGCAGAGGTGCGCGAGCTCCGCCTGATCGCGCTGCACAAGCCTCGCTACAACCGACGCAGCCGGTTCCCCGAGAAGGTCCACTGGCTCAAGCTCACCAACGAGCCCTGGCCGCGGCTCTCGCTGGTCCGTCAGGTCATCGACGACGACGCCGACTACGTCGGTCCGTTCTCCTCGCGAAAGCGAGCCGAGAAGGCGCTCGCGGCGCTGCACGAGACGTTCCCGGTGCGCCAGTGCAGTGAGCGACTCCCCCTGCACCCGTCGCGGTCAGCCTGCGTGCTGGCCGAGATGCACCGCTGCTTGGCCCCATGCGATGGCAGCATCGACCTGGACAGCTATGCCGAGATGGTGGCCGAGCTGCGCGACAACCTCCTGGCCCGGGCCGACGAGGTGGTCGAGGCCATCTCGGTACGGATGGATGCGCTGAGTCGCGACGAGCGTTACGAGGACGCCTCGGTCCACCGCGACCGGCTCTCCGCCTTCATCCGAGCCGTCTCCCGCACCCAGCGCCTGCGCGCCCTGACCCGGTGCGCCGAGGTCGTCGCGGCCCAACGGGACGACACCGGCCACTGGGGCGTCCACGTGGTCCGGTTCGGTCGGCTCGCTGCTTCAGGAGTCATCCCGGTCGACGCCCACGCGGGCGAGTACGTCGAGACACTGCGGGCCTCTGCCGAGACCGTGGCTGCCGGCCTCGGCCCGACCCCGGCGGCGACCGCCGAGGAGACCGAGAAGGTGCTCCGCTGGCTCGAGTCCCCCGGCGTCCGGCTGGTTCGGGTGGACGGCGAGTGGTCCTGCCCGGTCCGCGGTGCCGCCAAGCACCTGCGCACCCACGACGCCGTCGAGCAGTCCCGGCTCTCGATGGTGCCGTTCGACGAACGACGCTCGCTGCCGACCGTGCATCAACCGGCCCGCTGACCGCTGGCGACGGTAGGTTGGGTACATGATCACCGCCATCGTGTTCGTGAAGGCCGACGTCGCTCGCATCCCCGAGGTCGCCGAGGAGATCGCGGCCCTCGACGGGGTCAGCGAGGTCTACTCGGTCACCGGCCAGATCGACCTCATCGCGATGGTCCGGGTCCGGGACCACGACGCCGTCGCGGCCACGATCGCCGACCGGCTCAACAAGGTCCCCGGGGTCATCGAGACCGAGACCCACATCGCGTTCCGGGCCTACTCCCAGCACGATCTCGAATCGGCCTTCTCGCTCGGCCTTGACTGACTAACCTGACGGGATGACGTCCGCCGGCGAGAACATTCCGCTCACCCGGCCCTCGACAGACGCGGCCGAGCTGGCAGCGGTCGCCGCAGTGCTGGAGTCGGGTTGGTTGGCCGGCCAGGGCCCACAGGGAACCTTGCTCGAGCAGGAGTTCGCCGCGCTGACCGGTCGAGCGCACGCTGTCGCGGTCAACAACTGCACCGCCGGCCTGCACCTCGCCGTCGAGGCACTCGGGCTCGAACCAGGCGACGAGGTGCTCGTCGCGGACTATTCCTTCCCGGCGACCGCTCACGCCGTGCTCTACGTCGGCGGAATCCCCCGCTTCGTCGACGTGCGCCCCGACACAGGCACCATCGACGCTTCCCTGATCCCTGACCAGATCACGAGCCGGACCCGCGGGATCATCGGTGTCGACGCCCTCGGTGTTCCGGCGGACTGGGACCAGCTCGAGAAACTGGCCGCGGAGCACGGGCTGTGGTTGCTCGAGGATGCTGCCTGCTCGGCGGGGGGCGTGTACCAGGGACGTCCATGCGGCTCCTTCGGCGACGTCGCGGTCTTCTCCCTCCACGCCCGCAAGGGCATCACCTCTGGCGAGGGCGGCGTCATCGTCACCGACGACGCCGATCTGGCCGCCCGCATGCGCAGCCTGTCGTGCTTCGGCATGCGTAGCGCGCTGTCGCGGCAGAACGCCGCAGTCCTGGAGATCCCCGAGTTCGCTGACCTCGGCTACAACTACAAGCTCTCGGACGTGTTGGCGGGGGTCGCACGGACGCAGCTCGGCAAGCTCGACGGCTTCCTCGACGAGCGCTGCCGAATCGCCGCGCGCTACTCCGAGCTGCTCGGCCAGATCGAAGGCGTCACCGTCCCGGCCACGCTCGACGACCGTCAGCCGACCTGGCAGACCTATGCGGTCACGCTCGCCGACGGTGTGGATCGGAATCGGACGGTGGTCGAGCTTCGTGAGCGAGGCATCGGCAGCAACATCGGTACCTACGCCCTTCACCAGCAGAGCGTCTACGAGCCGTCGACGAGCTGCCCGTCGTCAGCCCGGCTCTTCGCCCGGCACCTGGCGCTACCGATGTACGTAGGACTGCGCGAAGCCGATCAGGTCCGCGTCGCCTCAGAACTCACCAGCGTTCTGGCCGGTCTGCGCTGACTCCGATGCCCTCGACGAGGCCCCGCATAACGAGTCCAGATCGATATCCGATCCTGCCCTCCAGATCCTCACCGAGAACGTGGCGCCGCAAGAGCCAGCCGGGCTCGTTGTAGCCCACCAATGCACGTACCGAGGTCGTGCCAGAGAATCGCGGATTGATCTCGAAAACGACCGGGCGGCCCTCGGACAAGCGGCACTGAATGTTGATCGCACCGGTCGAACCGAGGTCGGCTGCAATTCGCTCAGCCTCGGCTGTGACCTCGCGATACGTATCGACCTGCCCTTGCGAGACGCCACTGCTGATGGACAGCATCGGGCCAAGCTCGGCCCGCGACGTTCGGTTGGGCACACGGATTCGGTTGCTCAAGCCGCTCGTGATGTCCCGGCGAACCGCGATCGAGTCCACCAGGTTTCCGTCGAGGTCGCTCAGCACACCTACCGTGAACTCGTCCGACTCGGTGCCGACGTACTCCTGAACAATGAAGGAACCGAGGCTCGCGAGGAGGAATCCACCGAAGACAATCAACTCCTCCGCGGTCTGGGCAAGCATGATGTTGGCCGAGCCGCCGCCACCCAAATGAGGCTTCAGGACTGCCGGGAAGTAGTCGATCGAGGCCAGATCGTCCTGACTCTCCACAAGCGTGGTCGCTGGTACTACGTATCCGTGATCGCGAAGCCACGCGGTGCTCAGATGCTTGTCCATGCACAGGTCGATGACGTGTGCGGGGCTGATCGGGAGGACGATCCCGCGATTGATGAACGCGTCCCGATCGGCGCTGATGCGTCTCAGCTCGGGCTCGCTGCCGGGAAACACCGCCTGAACCTCGTGCGTCGCACAGAGATCGAGCAGGGCTTCGAGGTACTCATCGTGATCGGCCGGAGGAATCCAGTAGCAGTGCTGTGCGGACGAGAATCCGAGGCTCATCTGGCGGGAGTCGGTGACGACCACCTCGAGCGGCAGACCACTCAGCTTGAGTGCCTTGAGGATCTGTTCGCCGACCCCAGCGCCGCCGACGCCCGTGACCAGGACGACCGTCTCGCGGGTCACGTTGGCCCCCGATCCAGGACGGCTCTGACAGATGGATGAGCCTCAGGGTAGTTACGCCGAACGAGGTCGACGTTCATCGGGACCTCCTCGATGCTCAACTGATCGGTGCTGGCGTCGTACACGCCGAACGTGGATCGACTTCCGATGTCCCGGGAGAGGCCAACCGATCCGACATTCACTACGGTGACCTGGCCTGCTTTTCGAAGCATGGCGCGATGGGTGTTACCCATGACGACGTAGTCGAACGTCAGGTTCTCGAACGCCGCCAGATCGCCGTCTGGATACGCGTAACCCTCCAGCGGGTCATCCGGAGTTCCGTGCACGAGCAACCACCGTCGGCCACCGAGCTCGAGCTCGCGACGAGGCTCCAAACCGGCCAGGAACCTGCGCTGCTCGGCTGACAGCTGCTCACGCGTCTCACTAAGCCGGTACACCGATTCAGCCCCAGCCGGAACATCGAGATCCCCGAGCAGCATCGCCTCGTGGTTTCCACGGAGGAACGACGCTCCCACGGAGCGCAGGCGGTCCAGGCACGCGATCCCGTCGTCCCAATAGCCGACAACGTCTCCGAGCACCAGCAGGTGTTCGCAGCCCCGTCGTTCAGCGTGTGCCAGACACGCATCAAGAGCCGGCAAGTTCCCGTGGACGTCCGACATGAAGGCAGTTCTCACGATGATCTCACCAGCGAGCGGAGACCCGTTAACAGGTCGATCGTGGGCACCCAGCCGAGCACCTCAGCAGCTCGCCGGATCGAGTAATTGGCTCGTTGGTGCTCTTGCGGGTCCGGCGTTCCAGACGCGCGCGCAAACCCGCCAAGTCCGGCCTCCTCTACGAAAAGCTCCGCCAGCTCTCGCATGCCGATAGGCCGCCCAGATCCGATGTTGAAAGGACCGGAGGCGCTCTCCGAGCCCAAGGCACTTACACAGGCACGGGCCACGTCAGCCACGTGGACGAAGTCTTGGGTCCGGGTGCCGTTTCCGAAGTAGATCACCGGCCCGCCTGCGCGGGCTTGCTCGGCGAAGATCGTCAGCACGGTGCGTTTCGTCATGTCCAGGCCGTACGGAGACGTGATCCGGAGTGAGACGCTCCCGCTTCCGAGCCCTGTAAAAAGGAGTTCGCTTTCTAGCTTCCCTCGGGCGTACGGGCCCTCCGGACTCGTTGGCCCGAACTCCTCGACCTCGTCGTCAGTGCTATGCGGTCCGTAGACGGATGCGCTTGAACACATGACCACCCTGCACAAGCGTTCTTGTGCCAGGCGAGCCACATGCGCGTCCATGGTGGCGTTGGCCAGTCTGCACGCCTCCGCCCCGTCTCCACTGTCGACCGCGGGGAAGACGGCTGCGCAGTGAATGACACCGCCGATCTCGCCGAGCTTCGCGAGGTCACTCTCCGCTTCCCGCGACACCAGGTCGATGCGAGCCTCACCGGACGCACGCCGACTCACGCCGATCACGCGCTGACCGGAGTGCTGCAGCTCGCGGACAACCGCAGAACCGACAAGGCCGGTTGCCCCGGTGACGAGAACCGGTGCTGCGGGACTCACGCCTGCGGATGTCCTGAACTCTTCAGCCAGTCGATGACCGTGCCGATGCCGTACTCGAAATCGATCGCTGGTTCCCAGCCCAGGACCTGATGAATGCGGTCGATCGAGGCCTCGCGCTGCGTCACGAGGACCTCACGCGGTGAGAACGTCGGCTGGACGTCGACGCCGAGGTGCTTGATCAGCACCTCAGCAAGCTCGGCGATCGTGGTCTGTCGTCCGGTCCCGACGTTGAGGGCCTCGCCTGTCGCCTCCGAATCGAGGGCCAGCGCCACGGCACGAGCCACGTCCTCGACGTGGACGAAGTCCATGGACTGACTGCCCTTGCCGTCGATCACCGGCGCCTCTCCACGGGCGATCCGGTTCAAGAAGGTGTTGACGACCGAGGTGTAGTACGCGTCCGTCGGCTGACCGGGCCCGTAGACGTTGAAGAAGCGCAGTGCGAGCCACGACATCTTCGTCCGTCTGCCGTAGAAGTCGAGCATCTGCTCACCTGCTAGCTTCGCTACGCAGTACGGAGTGATCGGTGCGAACGGGCCGCTCTCGAACATCGGCAGCGACTTCGGATCGCCGTAGACGGAGGCGGACGAGCCGTAGACGATGCGGCGCACTCCTGCCCGACCCGCGGCGTCGAGCACGTTCTGTGTCCCCATCAGGTTGACGTCGAGGCTCTCGGTGGGATCAGCGATGCTCTTGTTCATGCAAACCGCTGCAAGGTGAACGACCGCCTCGACGCCGCGGGTCGCCGACTCCACCATGTGCGCGTACCGGACATCGCCCTCGATGACCTCGACACGATCGAGGTCTGCGATCTGGCGCGCAACACCCGGGTCGGAGCGATAGCGGTTGTCGAGGACCCGGACCTTCCAGCCACGGTCGAGCACCTGGCGCACGACGTGCGACCCGATGTAGCCCAGTCCCCCAGTGACGAGCACAGTACTGTCCTGCGACTTCATGATTGCTCCCCTCCGTGCGAGCGCTCCGGTCGCTTCTCGATCCCTCGGACCACGTAGAGAGGTCTTCCCCTCACCTCTTCAACGGCTCGCCACACGTACTCTCCCATGATCCCGATGACCATGAGCTGGATTCCGCCGAGCACGAGGACGACGACAAGAATCGTCGGCCAGCCCGAAGGGGTCTCCACACCGAAGAACGAACGCACGACCAGGAACGCGGCGTAGATCATTCCCAGAGCCGCTACCGCGAGGCCCGTGAAGGTGCCTGCGCGGAGCGGCATCGAGGAGAACTGGATCAACGAGTCGACGGCCAGCTTCACCATCTTGCGTCGCGTCCAGCGAGACTCCCCATGTTCCCGAGGAAGCTGGTCGTAGGAAACCCGGACTTGCTGGTAACCCAGCCACGCGATGAGCGCCAGGACATTGCGGTTGCTCTCCTCGAGCTTGTTCAGCTCGTCGATCACCGCGCGGTCCACCAGCACGCCCGAAGGACCCTCCGGCGGGTAGTTCGCCAGATCGGCATACCTGGTGAAGAGGTAGGAGAAGGCGCGCGAGGGCAGTTCTGAACGCCAGCCACGGGTACGTGAACGTCGCACTCCCCAGACGACGTCGGCACCTGCACGCCACTCGTCCACGAAGTCGGCCACCAGGCTCGGCGGCTCCTGCACGTCCGCTCCCAGAACTACGGCGCAGTCACCGTGCGCCTCGCGAAGGCCGGCGCTGATGGCCTGGTGCGACCCGAAGCTTCGCGAAAGCCTCACGGACGTCACCGGTAGCCAGGCAGGCGCCTCGGCGTTCAATCGCTCGACGGTGCCGTCGGTCGAGCCGTCGTCAACAAGAACGAGCTCAAGCTCGCAGCCATCGAGACCGGCGCGCAGATCCCCGAGCCGTGCGAGGAGTGCCGGGATGCTGTCGAACTCGTTCAGTGCGGGCACGACGATGGAGATGCGCCGTCCTCTGGTGACACTCGAGTCGTTCACGATCGCTCCCTCGGTTCGATCGGACGGTAGACCAAGATCGACTTACCCGCGAGAAAAGGAACCAGGACCAGTCGATACCCGACACCCAGATCGATGCCGCAGCTACGCAGCGCCGTGAGGTCTTCCGGCTCAGGATCACGGTCGAAGAGAACCACGGGACGACGACCCGCGAAGGGGTTCGGCCTTGAGCATGCGTCTTCGATCCCGACACGAGTGCGGTGATGGTCGAGCGCCGAGTACCAGGCTTCACCCACCGAGCGACCGTCCAGAGCCAGCACGAAGCCGGCCATCTCGTCGAACCCGAGGATCGGGGTTCCCCGGCCGGGGTTACCTGCCGCTTGCTGCACTTCGGTCAGAATGCGAGCCTGGAGCTTTCCGACTCGAAGCCCCGCGGTGATGCCCTTACCGCCCAACTGCTGATCCGAGTCCGCGTACGACGACGTCCGGTACGGAATCTCGAGAAGGCCTGACGTCCCCACGGCGAGACAGACGGCGACGGCAACGGCCGTCGCCGTCCTCGCGACGACACGCAACGCCCCATCCAGACCTGCGCCGAGGATGACGAGGGCAGCGACCCAGCAGCCGAACGCATTGACGGCGATGAGGTACAGGGCGTTCCCGGTGCCGATCGCCTGCACCAGCGGCGCGAGAAGGAGCAAGACCAGCACGAGGGGTTCTTCCGACGCCTGGTCGGGGAGGTCGGCACCGGAGCGCTTCCTGTTCAGGACCGCAGCTCCCGCTGCCAGAGCGCCGAGCGCGATCAGAACCGCTGTGTAGCGCTCGACATTCGCCGCGCCACCCAGCGGCACAGCCCATCGGCTGGGCCAGGCAACGAACGGGACGGTTATCGGGGCCAGGACCAGGACGATCGCGGCAGACCGGACCGCACCACGGGTGGAAAGAACACGTCCAACGCCGACACAGACCAGTGCGGGGACTGCCAACAGCAAGGCCTGGCCAAGCGCGTGGGCACCGGTGTTCAGGTACATCCGGACGAGCTCAGCCGGCGAGTTGCCGGTCCTCGCCGCCAGCTTGTTCACGTCGACGATGGTGGAGATCACCGAAGTGCCTCCGGCCATGGACAGGAACCCGGCACCCAGGAACAGGACGCTGCCGAGGCCAACGAGCAGGAACCGGATCCATCCGCGCGCGCCGAGCCGTCGCAGTGCGATGGCTCCAACCACGACCACGAGAGCCAGGACAAGGGCTGCCGAGGACCACTTGGCCACGACCAAGAGCGTCGCGCAGAGGCCGGCAGCAACAGCGGGCAGCACCGGCAGCGGTCGGCCCAGATGGGCGGCTCGCATGCAGCGGAGAAGAGCCGCCACGAGTCCGAGCGAGGTGAGGACCGCGACATCGTTGTATCCGGGACTCAGGGGCAGCCATCCGTACTGAACCGCTCCGGCAGCCGTGATGGCGCCCACCGCGACCAGCTCCCCCGATGGGCTGAGCCGCCGAGGCGCGCCCCGGGCGCGCAACCAGGTCACGACTGCCCAGCCGAGCGTCGCGTGCAGGGCTATCACCGAGACGAGCCGGACGAGGCGCAACGCCGGCACGCTGTCCCCGACAGCATCGAGGACAGGCCCGTAGATGTACTGGACACCCGTGAACACCCTGGGCGTGCTGTCCCACCACCGGTACGAGAGGAGGTAGAAACCCTCGTCCGAGGTGTCCAGACCACGGTCCGACATCAGGGTCGCCGCCCCGACCCAGGCTGCGATTCCGAACCCGAGGCCGGCCAGCGCAGCCGTCTGCAGACGGTTGGCCCGTCGCCTCCCCGGTGTCGACATAGCCCAAAAGCGTACGGGCGGCCGGTCACAGTTGTGGGCATAACGGGTTACTGGACGCCCAGGAGTTCCTACGATGGGTGGTCGGCGACGTTGCACGAACAACCGGGGAGGACGCCATCGCACACGACCGCGCAGCAAGCCTGCCGTTGAGCATGCGCCGCCTTGTGCTCGCCGCGACCGGCATGCTGGTGCTCCAGCTGGCCTGGATTCTCGCGATTCCTGCCTTCGGTGGCATCGACGAGTTCGACCACGCCTATCGGGCGGCCTCGGTGGCCAGGGGTGAGTGGGCACCGAGACCCGTCGACGCCACACGAGGAACCGGCGCTTGGGTGCACGTGCCGGCGAGCTTCGTCGACGCGGCGCGCCCGGAGTGCCAGCTGCTGAAGTACACGACTGACGCTGACTGCGTCGGCACCCGCACCGGCGACACCGTGCGGATCGCGACGGGGGCCGGGCGCTACCACCCGCTGTTCTACGCGATCATCGGGTACCCCTCGCTGCCGTTCCACGGAGAAGCCGCCTTGTACGCGATGCGCGCGGCCAACGCGGTGCTGTGCTCAGCGCTCTTCCTGCTCGGCCTTCTCGCGATGCGCCGCTGGGCCAGGAGTGCCTGGGCCTACGCAGGCGCTATCGCCGCATGCACACCCGTCGTCCTGTACAGCACGGCGATCGCGTCACCGAACGGGTCCGAGATGCTCGCTGCATTCGCGTTCTGGAGCTCGCTGATCGGTCTGGTGACAGCTGCACCGGCGGCGATCGCCCGCCGGGTCGACGGGAGCCTGTTGGCGATCGCGACCACCTCGGGAGTCCTGCTCGCGACCATTCGGTCCCTCGGGCCCCTGTTCTGCGTGCTGATCGCTGTAACCGTCCTGATCACTTGTCCCGCCCCGGTGGCTAGGGTCCGCGAGCTGATCAGGACTCGTTCTGTCCAGGTCGCATCAACGATTCTCGTTCTCGCCGCGATAGGGAGCGTCGTGTGGATCGAGACGATGAAGGCCCTCGTGGTCGGCACCGAGCCGACCCGAGCGGTCACTCTGGGCGACAAGCTCTCGACTACGGCCGGATTCCTCCCGCTCTGGTTGTTCCAGTCGATCGCAGCATTCCCTTTCCGCGACCAGCCGAGTCCCGCGCTGGTCTACGTCCTGGTTCTCGCGATCGGAGTCACCGTCGTCGTTCAAGCGCTGCGAACCGGGGGCCACCGGAACCGCATCGCGATGATCACCGCGGTCCTGCTGTCAGGCGGCGTTCCGTTCGTCATCAGCCTGGGGACGATCGACCAGCACGCGGGCGCATGGCAGGGGCGCTACGGCCTCCCGTACTCACTCGGGCTACTGCTCCTCGCCGGTCAGGCGCTCGATTCCCGGCCTCGCGGACCGCACCGCCTTCTCATCGCCGGGGCCGCGACCTTCACGGCGATCGCGACGTACGTCGCCTTGAGCCGCGTGCTCGACATCGAGCGCGGGGTGAGCCCTTCGTACGCCTCCGGCGCCTGGAACGCCCCCTCGGCGATCCTGGTCCTGTCCCTGGCGTTGGTAGGTGCTGGTCTGATGTGGTCGGTCGCGGCAGATCTGGGCGCCGACTCGGCCGAAGACCGGCAAAATCCTCTTCCCGCGGCCGCGCATCACTAGCCTTGCTCCAGCAAACCGACCGAGGAGACGCGTCGTCGTGTACAGGAACAACCGCATCGCCGTGGTCGTCCCCGCGCACAACGAGGAACGACTGATTGCCCGGGTCATCCAGACGACGCCCGAACTCGTCGATCACATCCTGGTCATCGACGACGCGAGCTCGGACAACACGGCGGAAAACGCTGCTGCGGTCGGCGACGTCCGCGTCGAGGTGCACCGCCTGGACCAGAACCAGGGCGTCGGGGGCGCGATCCTGGCCGGTCATCGCCGCGCGTTGGAACTCGGCGCCGACATCTCCGTGGTGATGGCCGGCGATGCTCAGATGGACCCGGCGTTCCTTCCGGCGCTGCTCGACCCGATCGTCGACGGGGCAGCCGGGTTCACCAAGGCGAACCGGTTCTACGACGCCACCTCGTTCGAAGGGATGCCGCGCCACCGGATCGTCGGCAACATCGCCCTTTCGTTCCTCACCAAGGCTGCCTCGGGCTACTGGAACCTGTTCGATCCGCAGAACGGGTACACCGCCATCCATCGGACCGCCCTCGAGCGGCTTCCCCTGGACCGGATCGCCCGCCGCTACGAGTTCGAGAACGACCTGCTGATCAACCTGAACATCCTCAGGGTCCGCGCTCGCGACGTACCGATCCCGGCGGTGTACGGCGACGAGGTCTCCGGGATGAGACTTCACAAGGTTGCTCCCCGTTTGCTGCGCGCTCTGTTCCGGGGGTTCTGGCACCGGATCTGGTGGAAGTACGTCCTGCAGTCGTTCTCGGCCGTCGCGCTCCTGCTGTTCGCCGGGATCGGCTGCGTCCTCTTCGGCCTGGCGGTCGGCGTGTTCGTCATCATCAACACGCTCGGCGAACCGGTCGCGAGTCCCGGTACCGTCCTCCTTGCTGTCGCTCCGATACTCACGGGGCTGCATTTCCTCATCTCAGCCTTGATGCTCGACATCCAGGAGGGCAACCAGTGAGCTCTCCGTACGTCGATGCAGACGCCTTGGTCTCCCCCGACGCCTCGATCGGCGAGGGCACCAAGGTGTGGGGCCTGGCCCAGGTGCGCGAGGGAGCAGTCCTCGGCACCGGGTGCATCATCGGTCGTGGCGCCTACGTCGGCGCCGGCGTACGCATCGGTGACCGGGTGAAGATCCAGAACCTGGCTCTGGTCTACGAACCGGCTGTGGTGGAGTCGGGAGTGTTCATCGGCCCCGCCGTGGTGCTGACCAACGACCACTTCCCGCGCGCCGTGACCCCCACGGGCGAAGCCGCCACCGCTTCCGACTGGGAAGCTGTCGGCGTGACGATCCGCGAAGGCGCCTCGATCGGCGCCCGGGCGGTCTGCGTCGCCCCGGTGACGATCGGTCGCTGGGCCATGGTGGGCGCCGGCGCGACCGTCACCGAGGACGTGCCCGACCACGCCCTGGTCGTCGGCACCCCGGCTCGCTTCCTACGCTGGGTGGGCCGCGCAGGCCGACCACTCACCGAGGGCACGGACGGCCGATGGACGTGCCCGGTGACCGGCGAGACCTACACGTTGACCGACGGAAAGATGGAGCTGACCTCTGATGACTGACGCACGCATCGCAGCGGTCGTGGTCGAGCTGGGCGAGGAGGAGCGCGAGGCGGCCCTGGGGGTGCTGACCTCGGGCAAGCTCGTCCAGGGCGAGCAGGTCGCCGCGTTCGAGTCCGAGTTCTCCGAGGCTCTCGTCGCCGGCGCGGAGTGCATCGCCGTCAACTCCGGCACCAGCGCCCTGCACCTGGGACTGATCGCAGCGGGGATCGGACCGGGTGACGAGGTGATCGTGCCGTCGTTCACGTTCGCGGCATCCGCCAACTCCGTCGTGATGGCCGGGGCGACCCCGGTGTTCGCCGACATCGACCCCGCGTCGTTCGGCCTGGACCCGGTGAGCGTCGAGAAGGCGATCACCCCGCGGACGCGCGCGGTCATGCCGGTCCACCTGTACGGGCACCCGGCGGACATGACCGCACTGAACACCGTCGCCGAGAACCACGGACTGGTCGTCGTCGAGGACGCCTGCCAGTCGCACGGAGCACTCCTGGACGGCCGCCCGGTCGGGTCGCTCGGCGACGTGGCCGCCTTCAGCTTCTACGCCACCAAGAACATGACCACCGGCGAGGGCGGCATGGTCGTCTGCCGCGATCCCGAGGTGGCCCGCCGGGTCCGGTTGCTGCGCAACCAGGGCATGGAGCGGCGCTACGAGAACGAGGTTGCCGGTCTGAACAACCGGATGACGGAGGTCGCCGCAGCGATCGGGCGGATCCAGCTCACCCGGCTGCCCGCGTGGAACGCCCGTCGGCGCGAGATCGCCGCCGCGTACGACGCCGGCCTCACCACGGTCGTCGCTCCCCCGGTCGCCGAGGGGGTCGAGCCCGTCTACCACCAGTACACGGTGCGTTCGAGCGAGCGCGACCGCCTGCTCGAGGTTCTCGCGGCCGCGAACATCGACGCCGCGGTCTACTACCCGACCCCGACGCACCGGCTGCCGTCGTACGGTGATCCGGTGCTGCTCCCCGAGACCGACCGCGCCGCCGCTGAGGTCCTTTCCCTGCCGATCCGTCCGGGCCTGACCGACGCCGAGGTCGACCGGGTCATCGCGACCTGCAACTCCCTCGGAGGCTCTCGTGGCTGATCTGCGCGCCGGCCTCGTCGGCTACGGCCAGATGGGCCGCAACCACGCCCGGGTGCTCCAGCAGATGGCCGGCGTCGAGCTGGTCGCCATCGCGGAGCCCGACCCGCCGACGGTGCACGCCCCCGGGTTCGCGTTCGTGCCCGACGTGGACGCGCTCATCGCCGCCGGCATCGACCTTGCGGTCGTGTCGGTGCCGACCGCGGCGCACGAGGAGGTGGCGCTCAAGCTCGCGTCCGCCGGCGTGCACACTCTGATCGAGAAGCCGATCGCCCCGGACGTGCCGACCTCGTTGCGGATCGCGGAGGCCTTCGACTCCGCTGGTCTGGTCGGCTGCGTCGGACACATCGAGCGCTACAACCCGGCGCTCCAGGAGCTGAAGAAGCGCCTGAAGCAGGGTGAGATCGGGACCGTCTACCAGGTCGCCACCCGGCGGCAGGGGCCGTTCCCGTCGCGGATCGCCGACGTCGGCGTCGTGCTCGACCTCGCCACCCACGACATCGATCTGACCAGCTGGGTCACCAAGCGCGCCTACGTGAACCTCTCCGCCCGTACGGCGAACCGGTCGGGTCGCGAGCACGAGGACCTCGTCGCCGCCGTCGGAACGCTCGAGGACGGCATCGTCGTGAACCACCTCGTCAACTGGCTGTCTCCGCTCAAGGAGCGCGTCACCGTCGTCACCGGCGAGCGCGGGACGCTGGTCGCGGACACCATCACCGCCGACCTGACGTTCTTCGCGAACGGCGTCGAGCCGGTCCGCTGGGACTCCATCGCCCGGTTCCAGGGCGTGGTCCAAGGTGATGTGACCCGGTACGCGTTCGAGAAGCGGGAGCCGCTTCTGGTCGAGCTCGAGGCCTTCCGCGACGCGGTCCTCGGCGAGGACGTTCGGACGGTGTCCATCGCCGATGCCGCCCGTACCGTCGCGGTCGCCACCGCGATGGTCGCCGCCTCCGCGTCCGAGGAGACCCAGACGCCTCGCGAGCCGGACTGACCATGTCCTGGCTCGACGCCGTCGGCTGGCTCGGCTCCGCGCTGCTCATCTACTCGGTGATGCAGGCGCGGGTCCTCCGGTTCCGGGTACTCAACCTCGCCGCCTGCGTCGTCCTGATCGGCTTCAACGCGGCCCTCGGCATCTGGCCGATGGTGGCGATGAACATCGCCCTGTGCCTGATCAACATCTGGCACATCCGCCACCTCGTCCGGACCCGTGACGACGAGGCGTCCTACGCGGTGCTCGAGGTCGGTGGGCAGGACGAGTACCTCCGGCACGTGCTGCGGGTGCACGAGGACGACATCCTCGCCTTCCAACCGGACCTCGTCTGGGACGGCGCGGGCACCGATCACCTGGCCTTCGTCGTGCAGCGGGGGGACGAGACCGTCGGTATCGTGCTGCTGCGGGTCGAGGGCACGACGGCACGGGTGCTGCTCGACTACGTCACTCCGCGCTACCGCGACTTCTCCCCCGGCCGGTTCGTCTGGCGCAGCAGCGGCGTCCTGGCCGGACGCGGCATCAGCACGGTCGTCACCTCACCGACGATGGTCGGCGCCTACTACCAACGACTGGGCTTCTCGCCCCGCGACGACGGCTCGTACGAGCTGGCGCTTTAGACCCGCCGCGACGCCCACCTGCCCCTAGGGTTGGCCACGTGGAGGCGGGAAGCGGATCGGCGTCGACGCGCGACCGCCTGCGAGGGGGTGCCGCGATCACGCTCGCGCTGGGCGTGATGAACATCGCGATCTACGCGTTCACGATCCTCGCAGCGCACGACCTCGGCCCCGACCCGTTCGGCGCCCTGACCGCCCTGCTCAACGTGACGCTGGTGGCTGCGGTGCTCTCGCTGGCGCTCCAGGCCACCGCCGCACGTCGGATAGCCCGGGAGCCCGACGACGCCGCCCTGGTGGAGGACATCATCCTGAAGGTCGGGCTGCGCACGGCGCTCGGCCTCGGCGCCTTCTTCCTGGCGCTCTCCCCAGGCGTCAACGCCGTGCTCAAGCTGCACAGCCTCCCGACCGCGATCATGCTGGCGGTCGCCGTGGTGCCCCTGACGGTGATGGGGGCGCAGGCCGGGGTCCTCCAGGGGGAACGCCGCTGGGTCCCGCTCGCCGCCCTCTACGTCGCGGCCGGGGTGCCCCGCCTGATCATCGGCGTAGCACTCCTCGCGTGGCGTCCGGACGAGAGCGTGGCGTTCCTCGCGGTCACCATCTCAGTCTTTGCGCCGGTACTCGTCGGGTGGTGGGCCCTGCGTGACCGCCCGCACGGCCAACCACCCACCGGCGACCACACGGCGCGTGCGCTGTGGAGCGAGACCGTCTACAACTCTCAGGCGCTGCTCGCCTTCCTCGCCCTCTCCAGCCTCGACATCGTGATCGCGCGCAACACGCTCGAACCCAAGGAGGCGGGCCTCTACGCGGCCGGTCTGATCCTGGTGAAGGCGGTGGCCTTCCTGCCGCAGTTCGTGGTGGTGCTGGCGTTTCCCGACATCGGAGCCGATGAGGCACCGCGGGCAGCTCTCCTCGTCAGCCTCCTGATCATCAGCGTCATCGGTCTCGTCGCCACGCTCGGCGTGAAACTGCTCCCGGACCTGGCGCTGGTGTTCGTCGGGGGTGACCAGTACGACGCCGTCAGCGGACGGCTCTGGGCCTTCGCCCTGCTCGGCACCGTGATCTCGCTGGTGCAGCTCCTGGTCTACAGCGTGCTGGCGCGGCCGACCCGCCTGTCGGTGGCAGTCCTCTGGGCAGGGTTGGTCGCACTCGTCGCCGTGGGCTCGAGCAGCTCGTCGGTGACCGGACTCATCGAACGCGTCCTGGTCATCGACGCCGTGCTGCTGGTGGTGCTGCTCGCGGTCAGCCTGCGTCGCCTCGGCCAGCAGGCACCGGTGACGCCGGCTGTCGGAACCGACTGACGCTCAGCCGGCGGCAGCGGCGACCCAGCGGTCGAGCACCGCCTGTGCCGACCCGGAGTCCAGGGCCTCGTTCGCTCGGGAGATGCCGACCGCCACCCGGTCCTCCAGCGTCCCGTCGTCGGCCGCGTGCACAGCGAGAGCGGCGCCCGCGTTGAGCACGACGGCGTCACGCACCGGCCCCCGTTCGCCGGCCAGCAGCCGGCGTACAACGTCGGCGTTGTACTCGGCGTCCTGACCACGCAGCCCCTCAGCCGTCCCGCCCGGGATGCCCAGCCTCGTCGGGTCGAGGGTCGACTCGACGACCTCGCCACCGCTGACCTGCCAGACCTTCGAGGTGGTCGTCGTGGTCAGCTCGTCGAGCCCGTCGTCGCCGCGGAAGACCCAGGCGTCCACGCCGCGTCGCGCGAAGACACCGGCCATCACCGGCGCCATCCGGACGTCGGCGCACCCGATCGCCTGCGCCGCGGGTTTGGCCGGGTTCGCGATCGGGCCGAGGAAGTTGAAGGTGGTGCCGATGCCGAGCTCGCTGCGGGCCACCGCGGCGTGACGCAGGGCCGGGTGGAACGCAGCCGCGAAGCAGAAGGTGATACCCGCTTCCTCGGCGACACGGCGCACGTCGTCTGCGGGCAGGTCCAGCCGGATACCGAGCAGCTCGAGCACGTCGGCGCTGCCGGCCTTGCTCGACGCCGAGCGGTTGCCGTGCTTGACCACGGTCACCCCGGCGCCGGCCGCCACGATCGCGGCCATCGTCGAGATGTTGACCGAGAAGGAGCGGTCGCCCCCGGTACCGACGACGTCGAGCGTGCGCCCGGGCACCGAGAGCGGCGTGGCGTGGGAGTACATGGCGTCGACGAGGCCCTGCATCTCCTCGACGGTCTCGCCCTTGGAGCGCAGCGCGACCGCGAATCCGGCGATCTGCACCGGCGTGGCGTTGCCCAGGAGGACCTCGCCCATCGCCCAAGCGGTCTGGTCGGCGCTCAGGTCCTCACGACGCACCAGCGTGGTGAGCACGTCGGGCCAGGTGTGGCCGGCCACGGGTCAGGCCTGGGCAGGGACCCGCGAGCGCAGCAGGCGGGTGACCGCCTCGGCGAGCTCGATCGGGTCCAGCGGGTGCGACACGGCAGCCTCGGCGCGCGACCACGTCGCCAGCCAGCGGTCGTCGGGACGGCCGGTCAGCACCAGTACCGGCGGCGACTGGTAGACCTCGTCCTTGAGTTGGCGCGCGATGCCCATGCCACCGGCCGGGGTCGCCTCGCCGTCGAGGATCGCCAGGTCGATCGCCCCGGAGTCGAGCTGCTGCCAGACGACCGGCTCCGTCGCGACCTCGACGAACTCGAGCTCGGGCAGGTCAGGGTGCACCCGGCGACCGAGCGCGAGGATGACCTGCTGGCGCACGTCGGAGTCGTCGCTGTAGACGAGAACGCGGAGCGGAGCGGTGGTGGCAGTCACGGCGTTGATGCTACTAGGACCCCTGTGCGGTAGGTCACCAGGTTTCGACAAGCTCAACCAGCAAGAAGCACGGCTCAACCAGCAAGAAGACCGGCTCACCCACCGGGGGCGGTGCGCTGCTGGCGCTCGAGACGGTCGAGGCGCCGGTCCTCGCGCTTGGCCTCCTGCATCGAGGCCCGCACCCACTGCACGAAGAGCACCGCGAAGAACAGCAGGCCGATCAGGTCGCCCGAGCTCCAGAGGATGCCGCCGGCCACGTGCTGGTCGTCGAGTGGGTCCGGGAGCCAGGACATCGTCCGGTGCAGGTTCGGGTACCAGTCGCCGCCGATGAGCTTGGACTGGCTCATGATCGTGACGCCCAGGAACGCGTGGAACGGCAGGGTCAGGAAGATCATCAGCAGCCGGAACGGGTACTGCAGCCGACCGGGCAGCGGGTCGATGCCCATCAGCGGCCAGAAGAACAGCGACCCGACGAGCACCAGGTGCACGTGCATCAGCTCGTGCACGAAGGTGTGGTGCAACGAGGCGGAGTACCAGCCGGAGAAGTACAGCGCCCAGGGGCTGGCGATGTAGAGGGCCAGCGTCAGCGGGGCGAAGGTGAGCACCTTCGCGAGCCGGGAGTGCAGCAGCGCCATCAGGACCCCGCGCGGGCTGCTCGGCAGCGTGCGCAGGGCCAGCGTGACCGGGGCCCCGAGCGCCAGGAACAGCGGGACCACCATCGACAGGATCATGTGCTGGACCATGTGCGCGCTGAGCAACGTGGTGTCGTAGGCGCTCAGCCCGGACTGGGTGGCGAAGTAGAACGAGCCCATGCCGCCCACGACGAAGGCCAGCGTCCGACCCACCGGCCAGGCGTCCCCGCGGTGGCGCAGCATCCAGACCCCGACCAGGTAGAGCCCCGCGACCCAGACGGTCACCACGAACAGGATCGGGTCGATCCCCCACTGGGTGAAGATCGTCCCGACGGTGAATCGGGGCAGATCGGGCGTCGCGTCCGAGGCCGGCACAACCAGGGCGGGGAGGGTCTGGAGCAGGGGGTTCAGCACCAGAACAGGGTAGAAGGCCGGTGTTTCTCGTGAGTCACACCACCCCCTGCCGTAACCCTCCGCGAAACACGTCCGCAAAACAGGGGGTCGGGGTGGCACTGCGCTCGGCTCACGACATAATGACCGCGTGGCGACAGCATCTGTGATCCCAGCGTCCCGTCTGCACGGGCACCACGACCGTCCGAGCATGGTCTCCGTCGGAACGATCATCTGGCTCTCGAGCGAGCTGATGTTCTTCGCGGCCCTGTTCGCGAGCTACTTCACCATCCGGTCGGTCAGCCCGGACCTGTGGCACCAGACCACCGAGAGCCTGAACATTCCGTTCGCCTCGGTGAACACCACGATCCTGGTCCTCTCCTCGGTCACCTGCCAGCTCGGCGTCTTCGCCGCGGAGCGCGGCCAGGTCGGGCGCAAGGGCAGCGTGCTGAACGCCCGTCTCTGGGGCCTGCGCGAGTGGTTCGTGCTCACCTACATCATGGGCGCGGTCTTCATCGGCGGTCAGGCCTTCGAGTACACCAAGCTGGTCCACGAGGGCATCACCATCCCCTCGTCGGCGTACGGAACGATGTTCTACCTGACCACCGGCTTCCACGGTCTGCACGTGACCGGCGGTCTCATCGCCTTCCTCTTCGTCCTGGGTCGCACCTTCGTCGCGCGCCGCTTCACCCACGAGCAGGCAGTCACCGCGATCGTCGTGTCGTACTACTGGCACTTCGTCGACGTGGTCTGGATCGGCCTCTTCGCGACCATCTACCTCATCAAGTAAGCCTGAACCGATAGGACCTGTTGTGCGACTGCTCACGCGCAAGATCTCAGCTCGGCTCTCGGCCCGTCGCCGCAGCCGATTCGCCGCACCCGCGGTGCTGATCGTCGGCCTGCTGGCCAGTGGAGGCCTCTACGCCGCGCTGGCTCCGGCGAACGCCGACAACTCGACGGACGACGCGGCCACCATCGCGAAGGGCCGCGCCCTGTTCGCGGTCAGCTGCTCGTCGTGCCACGGCCTGAACGCCGAGGGCATCCTCACCGAGAAGGGCGGCAACTACGGTCCGTCGCTGATCGGTGTCGGTGCCGCTGCGGTCGACTTCCAGGTCGGCACCGGCCGGATGCCGATGGCCCAGCCGGGCTCGCAGGCCGCCCGCAAGCGTCCCGTCTTCAACGACGACGAGGTCGCGGCCCTCGCGGCGTACGTCGCCTCGCTCGGCCCCGGCCCGGCGATCCCGACCAAGGCTGAGACCGACACCTCGGACCTGAGCAACGAGGAGATGGTGCAGGGCGGCGAGTTCTTCCGCACCAACTGCACCGCGTGCCACAACTTCGCCGGCAAGGGCGGCGCCCTGCCCAAGGGCAAGCAGGCTCCCCCGCTGACCGGCGTCTCGGCCAAGCACCTCATCGAGGCCATGCTGACCGGCCCGCAGCAGATGCCGGTCTTCTCCGACGGCGTGCTGTCCATGAAGGACAAGCGCGAGATCGTCGCCTACCTGAAGAAGAACGAGGACTCCCCCGACTACGGCGGGTTCTCGCTCGGCGGCATCGGCCCGGTGTCCGAGGGCATGTTCGCCTGGCTGGTGGGTATCGGGGGCCTCGTCGGCGCCGGTATCTGGATCACCTCCCAGACCGCCCGGATCAAAAAGAAGGGGAACGCTGCGTGAGCGCCCACGACGACCACACCCCGGCAGTGATCGAGGAGCCGATCGCCAATCCCGGTCTCCCCGAGCACCTGCCGCGCCCGACCGACGTCGACGAGGCCGCTGCCAAGCGCGCCGAGCGCCAGGTGGCCACCCTGTTCGGCCTCTCCTCGGTGTTCGCGGTGCTCTTCTGCGTCGCCTACTTCACCCTGAACATCGGTGACGACCCGACCGTGTTCCTCGGCCTGGGCGCCTCCACGGTCGGCCTGGGCGCCTGCCTCGGCGCCGCGCTGATGTGCATCGGCATCGGTGCGATCCAGTGGTCGCGCAAGTTGATGAGCGACCACGAGATCGTCGAGTACCGGCACCCGGCCGCCTCCTCCGAGGAGGACCGCGCCGAGGCTGTGGCGTCGCTGATGACCGGCATCGAGGACTCCGGCATCGGCCGTCGTCCGCTGGTCCGCAACTCGCTGCTCGGTGCGATGGGCTTCCTGGGCCTGCCGGCCATCGTCGCGCTGCGCGACCTCGGCCCGCTGCCCGGCGACAAGCTCGCGCACACCGTCTGGAAGAAGGGCATGCAGGTCGTCCAGGACGTCGACGGCGCCCGGATCAAGCCCTCGGACATGGAGGTCGGCCAGCTCGTCAACGCCGAGCCCGCCGTGTTCTTCCCCGAGGGTGACCAGGAGGCCGAGTACGAGGGCACCGCGCTGCTCCAGGCGAAGGCCAAGGCCGCGGTCATCCTGGTCCGGATGAACCCCGACGACCTGCGCAACAAGCGCAGCGCCAACTGGGGCGTCGAGGGCATCCTCTGCTTCTCGAAGATCTGCACCCACGTGGGCTGCCCGATCTCCCTGTGGGAGCAGCAGACGCACCACCTGCTCTGCCCCTGCCACCAGTCCACCTTCGACCTGGCCGACGCCGGCAAGGTTGTCTTCGGCCCGGCCGGCCGGCACCTCCCGCAGCTGCCGCTCGCCGTGGACGAAGAGGGCTACCTGATTGCGACCAGCGATTTCCATGAGCCGGTCGGCCCGAGCTACTGGGAACGTGGGTGATCTGATGAGTACCGCTGCAAACACCAACGGCACCACCCCGGCCGCCGCGGCCAAGCCGAACCCGGCCGCCGCCGTCGCCACCTGGGCCGACGAGCGTCTCGGCATCGCGACCGCGACCAAGAAGCAGATCCGCAAGGTCTTCCCGGACCACTGGTCCTTCATGCTCGGCGAGATCGCGCTGTGGAGCTTCGTCATCCTGCTGCTGACCGGCGTCTTCCTGACGCTGTGGTTCAAGCCGAGCATGGGCGAGGTCGTCTACAACGGCTCCTACGACCAGCTGCGCGGCATCCCGATGTCGGAGGCCTACGAGTCGACGCTGCACATCAGCTTCGACGTCCGCGCCGGCCTGCTGATGCGGCAGATGCACCACTGGGCAGCCATGCTCTTCATCGCCGCGATGCTCGTGCACATGATGCGCGTCTTCCTCACCGGCGCGTTCCGCAAGCCGCGTGAGCTCAACTGGGTGATCGGCGGGGTCCTGATCCTGCTCGGCATCCTCGAGGGCTTCGCCGGCTACTCGCTGCCGGACGACCTGCTCTCCGGTACCGGTCTGCGCATCGCGGACGGTCTGGTGAAGGCCACCCCGGTCCTCGGCTCGTACATGTCGTTCTTCATGTTCGGCGGCGAGTTCCCCGGTGACGTGATCATCCCGCGGCTCTACATCGCGCACGTGCTGCTGATCCCGGGCCTGCTGCTGGCGCTGATCGCGGCGCACATGCTGCTGCTCGTCTACCACAAGCACACCCAGTGGCCTGGCCCCGGCCGGACCGAGGAGAACGTCGTCGGCTACCCGATGATGCCGGTGTACGCCGCGAAGGCCGGTGGCTTCTTCTTCATCGTCTTCGGCACGGTCGCCCTGATGGGTGGTCTGATGACGATCAACCCGGTGTGGCGCTTCGGTCCGTACAACCCGTCCGAGGTGACCGCAGGCTCGCAGCCCGACTGGTACATGGGTATCGCCGAGGGCCTGCTCCGCATCATGCCGGGCTGGGAGACGCACATCTTCGGCATCACGCTGAGCTGGAACATCTTCCTGCCCGGTCAGGTGGCGCCGATCGCACTGCTGATGGTGGTGCTGGCCTACCCGTTCATCGAGCAGTGGGTCACCGGCGACAAGCGGGAGCACCACCTGCTCCAGCGTCCGCGCAACGCTCCGACCCGGACCGCGTTCCTGGCCGCGATGATCTCCGTCTACGGCCTGCTCTGGGCCGCCGGCGGCAACGACATCCTGGCGACGCAGTTCCACCTGGACCTGAACACGATCACGTACTTCATGCGGGGTGCGATCTTCGTGATCCCGCCGCTCGTGTTCATCCTGACCAAGCGTTGGTGCATCTCGCTGCAGCGTCACGACAACGACATGCTGCTGCACGGCTACGAGAGCGGCGTCATCATGCGCGACGCCGTCGGTGGCTACAGCGAGAAGCACCTGCCGCTGTCCCCCGACCACGCCTACACCCTGACCGCGCGCGAGCGTGACGAGGTGTACGCCGGGATCAGCGGTCCGGACGCCAACGGCGTGCCGGCCAAGAAGCTGAAGCTCGACGGTCTGCGCGCCAAGGCCTCCCAGGCCTGGTTCGCCACCAACGTGCAGAAGCCGACGGTCGAGGAGCTCGAGGAGGGTCACCACCACGCCGAGCTCGAGCACGAGCACGACGCTCCCCTCGAGGGCCACGCCGCCGACGGTCACCAGTTCGACGGTCGTCACGACGTCGCCGACGAGAGCCTGCGGCCCTCGCACTGAGGTCTCGACAAGCTCGACCAACACATCGCAGAAGAGCCCGGAAGGAAACTTCCGGGCTCTTCTGCGTTAAAAAGGTTCTCGGTGGCTGCAACCCCGGGCCTCCCCCACGCGTATCTCCCTCGACAGCTCACTACTAGCTCGGGAAGGGCCCCATGGACGAGGCGGAGTTCGACGAGTTCTACACCTCCTCCTTCGGGCGCATCACCGGTCAGCTCTACGCGATGATCGGTGACCGCGACGAAGCACAGGAGTGCGTGCAGGAAGCATTCGTGCGTGCCTGGCAGCACCGCGGCAAGCTGGCCAAGGCCGACCATCCCGAGGCCTGGGTCCGCACCGCGGCGTACCGCCTGGCAGTGAGCCGCTGGAGGCGCAAGAAGCTGGCCGCGAGGCCGGCCGACCGGGCCCTCTCCTCCGCGCCGTACGCGGCACCCGTGGACGAGACCCGGGTGGCGCTCCTCGCAGCGCTCCAGCAGTTGCCCGACAAGCAGCGCCAGGCCCTGGTGCTGCACCACCTGGTCGATCTGCCGGTCCAGGACGTCGCCCGCGAGGTCGGCGTCCCCGAAGGGACCATCAAGGCCCGCCTCTCGCGCGGCCGCACCGCCCTGGCAAGCCTGCTGGCCACCGCCGGCACCGACGCGACCGGAGCCAACCATGTCTGAACCCACCCGCGACCCGATCGAAGCACTGACGAACTTCGGGACCGGAGGTGTCCCCGTGAACCCCCTCGACCCTGCCGCTGTCCGCCGCCTCGGCGACCAGCGCCGTCGGCGCCAGAACACGATGTACGGCGTCATCGCCGCCGTCGTGGTGGCCGCAGCCGTTATCCCGACTGCCCTGATCGCCACCAAGGACGACGGCAAGGCTGCCCCGCCCACCGGCGAGGTCACCCCGACGCCGACACCGAGCCCGACGCCGAGCACCACGATCGTCGCGTTCCCCAACGGCGGAGTCGCCATCAAGGCCCCGGAGGACACCGCGAAGCTCGTCGGTACCAGCGACGACTTCAAGACCTTCATCAAGGGCGTCTGGCAGAAGGACTTCGACTCCGGCTGCAAGACCGCCGAGATCGACGTCATGAAGTACAGCTCGGCCGGCCTCGGTTGGGGCGGAGTGGGCGGCTGTGGCGGGTACCAAGCGATCTGGGCGCTGAAGGACGGCACCTGGCGGGAGGCCCTGTACACCCAGGACGAGTGGGTGTGTGCCGACCTGGAGCGGTACGACGTCCCGGACGGGTTCGCCGGCGACTGCTACACCCCGGCCCCTGCCCCAGCGGTGGTTACCTTCCCGGGCAACGGACAGGGCGTACACAAGGAGTCCGACGCGGCTCTGCTCCAGGGCACCACGGACGACTTCAAGGAGTTCATCATCGCGGAGGTGGCTCGGCTGCACGCCGACGCAGAAAAGACCGCTGCCACCGACCCCGGGGCCTGCGCCGATGCCAACAACGCCGCGGTCTACGTGAGCAAGTTCGCCCAGGCGGGGTACGCCGTCGGCAGCGTATTCCTCTGCCCGACCGGCTACGCCGCGATCTGGAAGAAGGTCGACGGGACCTGGAAGGAGGTCGTCACCACCCAGGAGCAGTTCACCTGCGCGGACCTGGACCGCTACGACATCCCGCACTCGTTCATCGAAGGAGACTGCTTCGACGCGAGCAAGCAGTTCGGCCCGACATGGGCCTTCGCCTTCAAGATCGGCCAGACCACGGAGCAGGTCCGCGGCGTCGGAGGCACCATCACCGGAGATCCAGAAGGCGACTGCGCAACGGTGACGAAGCCGAACGTCGTCGGCAGCGACAACGACCCGCTCAAGGAGGTGGCGATGACCCGGGGAAAGGTGATCGCGATCTTCGCGAACGACGGCTTCTACACACCCGAGGGCATCGGGATCGGATCGACCGAGGACGACGTCAAGGCCGCGTACCCGAACGGCCACCGGGACGGCGTCGACGGGTACTGGCACGTGCCCATCAGTACAGGGAGCGAGTACGAGATCGGGATCGGCCAGGACAAGAAGGTCTCCGAGCTCCTGATCCAGACGACCGGCTCGCAGCGCTGCTACGGCTGAGTGAGGTGTCTCACTAACTGGTCTGACCACTTGACCACCTGACCTCTCGGGGGCGAGAGTGGTCTCGTGGAACTGACGCCCATCACCAAGCGCCTGGTGCCCGACGACGTCTTCGAGCAGCTGATCAGCTCGGTCGTCGACGGGTCCCTGGAGCCCGGGGAAGCCCTCCCCAGCGAGCGCCGGCTCGCGGAGCTGCTCGGGGTTTCGCGGCCGGCCGTTCGGGAGGCGCTCCAGCGCCTGTCCGCCACCCGCCTCGTCGAGGTCCGTCACGGCGGGTCGACCACGGTGCGGGACTACCAGAAGCACGCCGGGCTGGACCTGCTCCCCCGGCTGCTGGTCCGCGACGGCGAGCTGGACACGGCGGTCGCGCGCAGCATCATCGAGGCGAGGCTGGCCATCGGCCCGGACGTGGCCCGGATGGCTGCCGAACGGGCCGCCCACGCGCCGCAACCGGCCGGAGAGGCGCTGGGAGCCGCTCTGACCGCCCTGGAGGCCGCAGAGACACCTGTCGAGCGTCAGCACGCCGCCCTGGCGTTCTGGGACGTGGTCGTGGACTGCGCCGACTCGATCGTGTTCCGGCTGATGTTCAACAACCTGCGCCAAGCCTACGAGCCGGCCATCGAGCCGCTGGCACCACTGCTGGACGCCGAGGTCAGCCAGCTCGAGGGCTACCAGAGCATCCGGACCGCGGTGCTCGCCGGCAACGGCGTTGCGGCTGCCGCGGCGGCCGACGCTCTGCTGCGTCCCGCCACCGTGGCCATCGTGAACTTCCTCTCCGACTACGAGGACGACCCTGAAGGAGCAACACCATGAGCAAGCCGTCCCCCGAGATCGAGGCTCTCGCCCAGGAGCGCCTGGCGGCCGAGGAGTCCCGGATCACCGGCTCGCGCCGGGCCACCGTCGGCCTCGGCCAGACCTTCGTGGAGTTCCTCAAGCACCCGAGCCCTTGGATGATCCTGGCGACCCTGCTGACCGCCGCCAGCTGGCGCGTCGCGGAGGGCGACTGGCGGCTCTCCGACCTGTGGGCACCGGTGATCCTGGTGGCGACGTTCCCGGTCCTGGAGTGGGTCATCCACGTCTTCATCCTGCACTTCAAGCCGTTCAAGGTCGCCGGTGTGAAGATCGACAGCGAGCTGGCGCGCGACCACCGCCGGCACCACGCCGACCCGCGCAACATCCCGCTGGTCTTCATCCCGTGGCGCTCGCTCATCGCGGTGATCGCCGGCGAGTTCGCGATCGCGATCTACGCATTCCCCCGGCTCGGCCAGGGGCTGACGTTCCTCTTCGCCACCGCCGCGACCGGCCTGATCTACGAGTGGTCGCACTACCTGATCCACAGCGACTACAAGCCGAAGTCCGCGACCTACAAGGCGATCTGGCGCAACCACCGGCTGCACCACTACAAGAACGAGCACTACTGGTTCACGGTGACCAGCACCGCGACCGCCGACCGGCTCTTCGGCACCTACCCCGACCCCGGCGAGGTCAAGGCTTCCGCGACGGCGAAGAACCTGCACGGGTCCAACGCCTGACCAAGAACGCGAGAAGGCCGGCGCACCTAGGGGCGCCGGCCTTCTGCTGTGTCAGCTCAGAGAGCAGAGCCCTGCTTGTACTGGCTAAAAGGCAGGTTCCAGTCACCGATGCCGTTGGTCAGCGTCATCATCCGGCTCGTGCCGGTGTACTCGACGACGTCACCGACGATCGAGTTGCTGTAGAGCCAGCCCGCGTTCGCCGTGCTCATACCCGTGCAGCCGTGGCTGACGTTGGCGTGACCCTGGGAGGCGACCGACCACGGAGCCGCGTGGATGAACTCCCCCGAGTAGGTGAGCCGCATCGCGAACTCGACGCCCTTGAGGTTGTAGCCGTTCGGGCCGTTCGGGTCGATGCCGATCGTCTCCGAGTTCATGTCGTGACGACGGTCCTTCTCGATGATCACCTTCGTGCCGGAGCGCGTGGTGAACTCGGGCTGCCGGCCGGTGGTGATCGGGATCGTCCTGATCAGCTTGCCGTTCTTGAAGACCTGCATCTGGTCGGTCTTGGTGTTGACCTTGCTGATCATGGAGCGGCCGATGGTGAACGAGCTGCTCCGGCTCTTCTGGCCGAAGACGCCGTTACCGGCCGGAACGCTGTCGATGTCGGCCCGCACGGTGACCTTGGTGCCCGGGATCCAGTACTTCGCCGGCCGCCAGTGCACCTCGGTGTCGGAGATCCAATGGAACGCGCCGGCCTGGGCCGGAACCGTGGTCACCTTCAGGTGGCGCTGGATCGAGCGATGGTCCTTGACCGGCACGTCGAACTTGATGATCGCCGGCAGCCCGACGCCGACCGTGGCGCCCGGCTGCGGGAAGAAGCTGGGGTAGGTCTGCTTGTCCAGCGAGAGCTTCTCGGTGCGGAAGCGCGCGGTGTAGATCTTCTGCAGACCCTTGTCGTCGACCGCGACGCCGTTGATCCGGTAGGTGACCCCCGGCTGGAGGCGGCCGGTGCTCTGCCAGCTCAGCTTGTCAGCGGACAGCTCGCCCGCGAGCGGGCCGCCGCCTTCCACGGAGACCGAGCTGAAGGTGCCGTCGACGACGTTCAGGCGGACCGACCGGTTCACCTTCACGTTGACCGCACCGGAGGCGATGCTGGAGGAGATCGCAGCCGCGGACGTGGCGGCTGCCGACGAGCTGGGCGCGCCACCGGGCTGCGGGTTGGTTCCGGGGCTCTTCGAGCTCCCTCCGCAGGCCGTGGCGAACGCCATCAGCAGGGCGACCGAGGACGCAGCCCAGATACGACGCGAACGCATGCTTCTCCCCAACACAATTACAAGCCTGGTGGACCTCACAAGGGTAACAAGCGAACAAGGTCCGCCCGGACCATCCGTCCGTGGAACGCATCACGCCCCGGCGGAGAGCCCGCCGGGGCGTGAGATGCGTGGGTTCGTACCGCTTTAGTGAGCGTGCTCCCCGCGGTAGTACTCGAAGATCAGGCCGGACAGCGCGACCGCGCCGAGCGTCGCCCCGATGATCACGAGCCACCAGCCGATGACCACGCCGAGGACGATGGTGGCCAGGCACATCGTGCACCACATCGGCCACCAGCTGTACGGCGGGAAGAAGCCCAGCTCGCCGGCGCCGTCGGCGATCTCGCCGTCCTTGCGGTCCTCGGGCCGCGGCTCCATCTGCTTGGCGTGGAAGCCGAGGTAGAAGCTGACCAGCAGGGTCAGCAGCGAGGTCATGACCAGTGCTGAGGTGCCCGTCGGGTCACCCGTGACCAGCCAGTACGCCGGGGCGAACAGCACGAAGAAGAAGGTGCAGACGATGAATGTCCACGCTTCGGCCTTCACTTGTCGTTCCCTTCGTTGTCCTCGAGGTTGGCCTTGCGGCCCTCCATCTCAGGGGCGTCGGCGATGCCGCCGCCCTCGAGGTTGTCGTTGTCGTCGTACTCCAGCGCCGCGATCTCCGGGTGGTGCAGGTCGAACGCCGGCGACTCCGAGCGGATCCGCGGGATGGACACGAAGTTGTGCCGCGGCGGCGGGCAGCTGGTGGCCCACTCGAGCGAACGTCCCCAACCCCACGGGTCGTCCACGGTCACCTTCGGCGAGCGCTGCGACTTGTAGACGTTGTAGAGGAACGGCAGCGTCGAGGACGCCAGCAGGAAGGCGCCGATCGTGGAGATCTGGTTCAGCGTCGTGAATCCGTCCTTGGCCGCGTAGTCGGCGTACCGGCGCGGCATGCCCTCGACACCCAGCCAGTGCTGGACCAGGAACGTGGTGTGGAAGCCGACGAACAGCAGCCAGAAGTGGATCTTGCCCAGGCGCTCGTCGAGCATCTTCCCGGTCATCTTCGGCCACCAGAAGTAGAAGCCGGCGAACATCGCGAACACCACGGTTCCGAAGACCACGTAGTGGAAGTGCGCGACCACGAAGTAGGAGTCGGAGACGTGGAAGTCCAGCGGCGGCGAGGCCAGGATGATGCCGGTCAGACCACCGAAGAGGAAGGTGGTCAGGAAGCCGACGGACCAGAGCATGGGCGTGTCGAAGCTCAACGACCCGCCCCACATGGTGCCGATCCAGTTGAAGAATTTCACGCCTGTTGGCACCGCGATCAGGAACGTCATGCCGGAGAAGAACGGCAGGTCGACCGCGCCGGTGACGAACATGTGGTGGGCCCACACCGCGACCGAGAGGATCGCGATACCGAGCGTCGCCGCGACCAGGCCGACGTAGCCGAAGATCGGCTTGCGGCTGAAGACCGGGAGGATCTCGGTCACGATGCCGAAGAACGGCAGCGCGATGATGTACACCTCGGGGTGGCCGAAGAACCAGAACAGGTGCTGCCACAGGATCGGGCCGCCGTGGACGGCGTCGAAGACGTGCGCACCGAGCTTGCGGTCGGCCTCCAGGGAGAGCAGCGCGCCGGCGAAGATCGGGAACGCGATCAGCACCAGGAGGCTGGTGACCAGCGTGTTCCAGACGAAGATCGGCATCCGGAACATGGTCATGCCGGGTGCGCGCATGCAGATGATCGTGGTGATGAAGTTGACCGCACCGAGGATGGTGCCCAGACCGGCGAGCCAGAGGCCCATGATCCAGAGGTCACCACCGACGCCCGGCGAGCGGACGGCGTCGGAGAGCGGCGCGTAGGCGAACCAGCCGAAGTCGGCGGCACCGCCCGGGGTCAGGAAGCCCGAGGCGGCGATGAGGCCGCCGAAGAGGAACATCCAGTAGCTCATCATGTTCAGTCGCGGGAACGCGACGTCGGGAGAGCCGATCTGCAGGGGCATCACCACGTTGCCGAAGCCGAAGAACAGCGGCGTCGCGAACAGCAGCAGCATGATCGTGCCGTGCATGGTGAAGAGCTGGTTGTAGACCTCGTCGTTGACCAGCTGCTGGCCCGGGAACGCGAGCTCGGAACGGATCAGCAGGGCCATCAGGCCGCCGACCATGAACCACGCGAACGACGTGATGAGGTAGAGCTTCCCGATCAGCTTGTGGTCGGTCGTCGTCAGGATGCGAACGACCTGCTGACCCAGGGTCCGGGTGGGTGCGCCCACGGCGGGCGCGTCAGAGACCGCGGTCACTCTTCTCCTCCGTTGCTCTTGAGCCCGGCGACCGTGGTGACCTGCGAGCCACCGAGGTTCATGCCGACGTTGCCCTTGTCCTTGAGCTCCTGCATGTGCTGGTCGAACGACGCCTGGTCGGTGACCTTCACGTTGAAGAGCATGCGCGAGTGGTAGACGCCGCAGAGCTCGGCGCAACGACCGTCGAACGTGCCGGAACGGTCAGGGGTCAGGGTGAAGTGGTTCTGCGCCTGGCGACCGGGGACGACGTCCATCTTGAACAGGAACGCCGGCACCCAGAACGAGTGGATGACGTCCGGCGAGAACAGGTCGAAGGACACGCTCTGGCCCTTGACCAGCCACAGCGTGGGCCGGTTGGCGGTGGTGCCCGACTCCCACAGCGCGTGCTTGTCGGCCGGCAGACCGTCGATGACCGAGCTGCCCTTGGCGTAGTTGAAGGTCCACGACCACTGCTGACCGACCACGGTCACGTTGAGGTCGGCCTTGGCGTTCGCCGCGGTCAGGTCCTTCGGCGCGTGCAGGACGTCGTCCTGGGTCTGCACCGTGAAGAAGAAGAAGACGATGACCATCATCACCGGGGCGACGGTGTAGAAGATCTCGATCGGCAGGTTGTACCGGGTCTGCACCGGGATCTCCGACTCGGAGCGGCGCCGGTAGCGGACCACGCAGTAGAAGATCAGGCCCCAGACGATGACACCGGTGATGATCGCGGCGAGCCACGACCACAGCCACAGGTCGAACATGCCCTGGGCTTCCTTGGTCGCCGGCACCGGCATCGCGAGGCGCTTGACGTCGTTGTGCTCATCGACCGAGCAACCGCTGAGGAACAGCACAGCGGAGCCGGCAAGGACTCCGATGATGAGCTTCCGCGCGCGCTTGGGGACTTCCAGACCCACGAACGAGCCCTCTCTCTGAGGCGAACATCCTGCTTGAGACGAACAGGGGAACCCTACTACTGGCCGAGCCGGCAGTGACGCACAGGTGGCCCCTTGGACGCGTGTGCCTTTCACCACCCGTCGCCGTACCCCGCTGAGCGCTAGTTTTCCCTTGTGACCACCTATCTGGACAGCGCCTCGGGCGAGCCGTTGCACCCGGCTGCCCGTGCGGTCCTCGAGCAGGCCCTGGACGCCGGGTACGCCGACCCGCGCCGGCTGCACGGCCCTGCCCGGAATGCCCGGATCATGCTGGACAACGCCCGCGCCGCGACCGCGGAGGCGCTCGGCGTGCGCCCGGACGAGGTCACCTTCACGGCGTCCGGGACCCAGGCGGTGCACCTCGGCCTCCTCGGACTGCTCGCCGGGCAGGCACGCCGCGGTCGCCGGTTGCTGACCTCAGCGGTCGAGCACTCCGCCGTCCTGCACGCCGCGCGCTGGCACCACGCCCAGGGCGGCAGCCACGACGAGCTTCCCGTCGACGCGTTCGGGCGCGTCTCCCCCGACACCGTCGCGCAGGCCCTCGGCCGGTCCGATGAGCGCGCGGTGGTGGCGATCCAGTCGGCCAACCACGAGGTGGGCACCCTCCAGCCGCTCGGCGAGATCGCCGCGGTCTCCGGGGAGCACCCCCTCTTCGTCGACGCGGGCGCCTCGGCCGGACGCTTGCCACTCCCCCCGGGCTGGTCGGCCGCAGCCGCGTCCGCGCACAAGTGGGGCGGGCCCGGCGGAGTCGGGCTGCTCCTGGTCCGCAAGGGAGCGCGCTGGCGCCATCCGTTCGTCGCCGACGACGTCGACCAGTTCCCGATCGAGGGCGAGAGCGTCCCCCTGGCGCTCGCCGCAGCCGCCGCGCTCCAGGCCGTGGTCGCCGAGCGGGACGAGCTGAACCGCCGCCAGTTCGCCCTGGTCGACCGCCTCCGGGCCGGCGTCGCCGCGATCCCGGACACCGAGGTGGTGGGCGACCCGGTCGACCGGCTCCCCCACCTAGTCACCTTCTCCTTCCTCTACGTCGACGGCGAGAGCATCGTCGGTGAGCTCGACCGCCGTGGGTTCGCGGTCGCCAGCGGGTCGGCCTGCACCGCGAGCACGCTGGAGCCGAGTCACGTGCTGGCCGCCATGGGCGCCCTGACGCACGGCAACCTGCGGGTCTCGCTCGGCCGGGACACGACCGAGGACGACGTCGACCGTCTCGTCGCAGCCCTGCCCGAGGTCGTCGGCAAGATCCGGCAGGACGCGGGCCTGTGAGCGATCCGGAGATCGGGCTCGAGCTGGACTGTCGCGGGATGCTCTGCCCCCGCCCGATCATCGAGCTGGCCAAGCACCTCACCGACGTCGCCGTCGGGGATCAGATCGCCGTCGTCACCGAGGACATCGCGGCGGGCGTCGACGTACCGGCGTGGTGCCGGATGCGTGACCAGGAGTACGTCGGCGCCGACAACGCAGAAGACGGCGTACCCCGGTACCGGGTACGCCGCCTCTCGTAGGTCTGCATCGGTCTCACCCGGTTTTCGACGGGCTCACTTCGACAGGCTCAGTACAAGCAACCAGCACGGACGGTCAGCTGAGGTACTTGCCCACCTCGGCCGCGGCGTCGTCGCCGTAGGACGCGCCGAGGCGCGCGACGAACTCCTCGCGGGTGAAGGTGTACTCCTGGGTGCCCACCGTTTCCACGACGTACGCCGCGATGGTGCAGCCGACCTGCGCAGCACGCTCGTGCGAGAGGCCCCACTCGGTCGCGGCCAGGAAGCCGGCCCGGAACGCGTCGCCGACGCCGGTCGGCTCGACCGCGTTCACGTTGTTCAGCGCCGGGACCACGATCGGGTCCTGGCCCTTGGCAACGATCTTCACGCCGTCCTTGCCCAGGGTGATGACCTGGGTGCCCACGAGGTCGAGGATCTCCTCGGCGCTCCAGCCGGTCTTCTGCTCGATCAGGTGCGACTCGTACTCGTTGGAGAACAGCAGGGTCGCGCCGTCGATCAGCTGGCGGATCAGGTCGCCCTCGCCGAAGGCGAGCTGCTGGCTCGGGTCCGCGATGAACCGGTAGCCGCGCTGGCGGCACTCGTCGGTGTGGCGCAGCATGCCGTCCGGGTCGTCGGCACCGATCAGCACGAAGTCGGGAGCCCCGACGCGCTCGACGATCGGGGCGAGCTCGATCAGCCGGGCCTCGCTCATCGCGCCCGGGTAGAACGAGGCGAACTGGGCCATCGTGGTGTCGGTCGTGCAGACGAACCGGGCGGTGTGCTTGGAGTCCGAGACGTGCACCGACTCGCAATCGACGCCGTGGCGCTGGAGCCAGGACTTGTAGTCGGCGAAGTCCTCGCCCACGGCACCGACCAGGACGGGCGCGAGACCCAGCTGGCCGAGGCCGAAGCAGATGTTGGCCGCGACACCGCCGCGGCGGATCTCGAGGTCGTTGACCAGGAAGCTCACCGACAGCTTCTCGAGCTGCTCGACGACGAGCGAGTCGGCGAACTTCCCGTCGAAGGACATCAGGTGGTCGGTGGCGATGGAACCGGCGATCAGAAGCGGCATGGGTCCTCAGTCTGGGGCGGGGAAAGGGGTGCGAACGTTGCGCGTTTGTTAGCGCTCCGTGAACTCTGGAGCCTACCGGCCGGTAGACGTAGGAGTACTCAGAAGTAGCCAATAACGTCGCTGGTATGACCTACGAGCGACTCGCGTACGACGACCAGGACACCGCGGTGCAGATGCACTCCGACTGCTCCGCCTGCGCGTCCGAGATGGGCATCCCGGAGCAGCGCTTCTCGCCCAAGGCCCTCGGCCTGCCGGCAGCGACCGACGTGATCCGCGTGTTCACCAAGCCGGTGTTCACGGTGACGGAGACCGCCGCCCAGCTGGCGAACCGGATCCGTCTGCACCTCGACTGACACGCAAAGAAGGGCCGCACCCACCGGGGGTGCGGCCCTTCTCTGTTTCAGATCAGTGGAAGCTGTCGCCGCAGGCGCAGGAGCCCGTGGCGTTCGGGTTGTCGATGGTGAAGCCCTGCTTCTCGATGCTGTCGACGAAGTCGATCGTGGCGCCGTTCAGGTACGGGACGCTCATCCTGTCGACCACGACGTTGACGCCGTTGAAGTCGGTGATGACGTCGCCGTCGAGCGAGCGCTCGTCGAAGAACAGCTGGTAGCGCAGACCCGAGCAGCCACCCGGCTGGACGGCGATGCGCAGGGCCAGGTCGTCGCGACCCTCCTGCTCGAGGAGGCTCTTGACCTTCGCAGCAGCACCGTCGGTGACGTTGATGCTGTCCGCGCGAGTCTCAGTCGCGCTCTCGGGGGCGGTCTCGACCTGCTCGGTCATGGTGTCTCCAATGTGATCGTGGGGGTCCCTCGCGGAACCGTTCAACAGGCTCAATCTTCGCACATCTGTGGTTATTCCCGGCCCCACGTTCGCGCCACGCGCTCGGCCAGGTCGGCCAGCGCGTCGGCCGGGGCGGCGAAGGCCCGCTCCTCCCCGACCCGCTCGACCAGCGAGTAGGCGGCCTCGATCCCGAGCGCCCGCATCTCCCGGGAGCCGACCAGCACCTGACCGGCCAGTGCGATGCACGGCCGCAGGGCCTCGCCTGCGAGCTGCGCCACCCCGTAGGGCACCTTCCCGGCCCGCGAAGAGAAGTCGAAGGAGCCCTCGCCGGTGATCACCAGGTCGGCGCTCGCCAGGGCGGCCGCGAGATCCACCGCCTCGGCGACGATCTCCACGCCCGGCTTCCGGATGGCACCGAGCAGGAGCAGCGCGAACCCGATCCCGCCGGCGGCTCCGGCCCCCTTCTCTCCGGCCAGCTTGCGGTCGGTGGCCTCCGCGAACCGCTGGAGACGCGCGTCAGCGACCAGCAGCTCCTCCTCGGACAGGCCCTTCTGCGGCCCGTAGGTCTTGGTCGCGCCGACCAGCCCGAGCAGCTGGGTGTCGACGTCCGAGGCGAGCACCAGCTCGACCCCGGCCAGTGCGGCCCGCGCCGGCGCGAGGTCGACGGTGTCGAGACCCTCCAGCCCCGCCGGTCCGGCGTCCAGGACTGCGCCGGTCGCGGTGGCACCGAGAGCGGCCAGGAGCCCGGCTCCCCCGTCGTTGGTAGCCGTGCCGCCAGCCCCGACCACCACCCGGGTCGCGCCGGATCGGACGGCCGCGAGGATCAGCTCCCCGAGACCGCGGCTGGACCCGAGCATCGGGCGCCGCTCCTCCGGCGGGGTCAGGTGCAGCCCCACGGCTTGCGCCGACTCGAGGTACGCCGTTCCGCCGACCAGCAGGACCGCGGCGGGTACCGGGTCGCCGTACGGGTCGGGCACGGTGACCGCGATCAGCTCACCACCGAGGCCGGAGTGCAGCACGTCGACGAACCCGGGGCCGCCGTCGGACATCGGCACGGTGACGACCTCGCTGCCGGGAAGCCGTCGCCGCCAGCCGGTGGCGATCGCCTCCGCGGCCTCGACGGCGGTCAGGGTCCCGGCGAACTTGTCCGGAGCGATCACGACGCGCACCCGATCATCCTTGCCTATCCGGAATCACCGGCTCGCTGCGGCTGTTCCCCAGACGTTGGGCACAGATCCACCGTGGGAGGATGGACGCATGACCACGATCGACCTGCCGCTGCTCCCGCTGGGCAAGGGCACCGACCTCTCCGCCGAGCGCGGGGTCGAGTGTCCCGGCGACCTGCCGGCCGCTTCCGACCCGGACCTGGTCGCGCGCGCGGAGGCCGCGAAGGCCGCCCTCGGCGAGAAGGTGTTCGTGCTGGGGCACCACTACCAGCGCGACGAGGTCATCCAGTTCGCCGACGTCACCGGCGACTCCTTCAAGCTCGCCCGGGACGCAGCAGCGCGCCCGGACGCCGAGTACATCGTCTTCTGCGGCGTGCACTTCATGGCCGAGTCCGCCGACATCCTGACCTCGCCGGACCAGAAGGTGATCCTCCCCGACCTCGCCGCCGGCTGCTCGATGGCCGACATGGCCCGGCTCGCCCAGGTCGAGGACGCCTGGGACGCGTTGGTCGACGCGGGCGTGGCCGACCAGGTCGTGCCGATCACGTACATGAACTCCTCGGCCGACATCAAGGCGTTCTGCGGCAAGCACGACGGCGCGGTCTGCACCTCATCCAACGCCGACGTGGCCCTGGAGTGGGCGTTCGCGCAGAAGCCGGACGCGAAGGTGCTGTTCTTCCCCGACCAGCACCTCGGCCGCAACACCGCGGTGCTCAAGCTCGGGTACTCGCTCGAGGACTGCGTGGTCTGGAACCCGCTGAAGCCGAACGGTGGGCTGACCGCCGAGGAGCTGCGGGCAGCGAAGATGATCCTCTGGAAGGGCCACTGCTCGGTGCACGGCCGGTTCTCCGCCGACGTCGTCGACGAGCTCCGCGCGACCATCCCGGACGTGCAGATCCTGGTCCACCCGGAGTGCGCGCACGAGGTCGTCCTCAAGGCCGACCTGGTGGGCTCCACCGAGTTCATCATCAACACGATCGAGGCGGCCCCGGCCGGTTCGTCGTGGGCCATCGGCACCGAGCTCAACCTGGTCAAGCGACTCGCGAACGCGCACCCGGACAAGAACATCGCCTTCCTGGACAAGACCGTCTGCTACTGCTCGACGATGAACCGGATCGACCTGCCGCACCTGGTCTGGGCGCTGGAGTCCCTGGTCGAGGGCAACGTCGTGAACCAGATCGAGGTCGACGGCGAGACCGAGCGCTGGGCCAAGGTGGCGCTGCAGCGGATGCTGGACCTGCCGGGGCGTTCGCACAAGGACTGACCGGTACCCTTCAACGCGAACCCGTTCCTCGTAGTTGAGAAGGCTTGACGTTGTCCGGTAGCACCGAGAACCAGTCCCCCGCCACCTCCGGCAAGGGTCGACCGACCCCCAGCCGCAAGGAGGCCGAGGCCGCCGCTAGCGAGCGGGCGCGCGCGGGCATGGACAAGAAGGCCGCCCAGAAGCTGCTGCGCGAGAAGCGCACCGAGTCCAACCGCAAGATGCGCGAGGGCATGAAGGCCGGCGACGAGCGCTACCTGCCGGCCCGCGACCAGGGCCCGGTCAAGCGGTTCGTGCGCGACTACGTCGACTCCCGGATCACCTTCGCCGAGTTCCTGCTGCCGGTCCTGATCCTGATCATGGTCGGCTCTGCGGCGAAGACCGGCAGCACCGTGGCCGCGGTGACCAGCTACATCTGGTCAGCCAGCATCCTGCTGCTCCTGGTCGACACCCTGCTGCTGCGCTTCCGGCTGCGGCGCGCGCTCAAGGCGAAGTTCCCCGACGAGAACCTGCGCGGCACGACCTTCTACGCGTTCGTGCGGATGCTGCAGCTGCGGTTCATGCGGCTGCCGAAGCCGAAGGTGAAGCTCGGCGGCAAGCCGGTCTGAGGTCGGTCAGGCCTCGAGGCTCATCGGGCCGTAGACCTCGCGCTCACCCTCGAACAGGGTGACCGCGGCGATGCCCTCCTCGGCCAGGTCTGCGTAGAACTCCCCGACCCACGACTCGGCGTCGCTGCGGGTGGGGAACTCCTGGCGGCCGTCGGCCGGCTCGACGACGCGACCGTCGGAGTCCGTGCACGACCACCACCACGGCACGGTGGAGGAGGACGACACGAACGCGGTGTTCGGCTCGGGGACGTTGGTCATCAGGACTCACGGACTCCTGTCTGGACGAACGGCGGCTTGGTGACCACGAAGATCTCCGCGCGTCCACGGACGTCGACGGTGACCTCGGCCCCCTCCTCGATCTGCGCGTTGATCAGCGCCAGCGCCACGCCCTTCTTCAGGGTCGGCGAGAACGTGCCCGAGGTGACCTCGCCGACCGGAAGGTCGCGGGTCATCAGCACCGACATGTGCGGGCGGGCGATGCCGCGGCCGGTGGCGACCAAGCCCCGCAGCAGCACCTTCGGGCCGGCCTCCTTCTCGGCCTCGAGCGCGGCCTTGCCCCAGAACGCGTCCTTCTTCCAGCCGACGGCCCAGCCCAGGCGCGCCTGCACCGGGGTGATGTCCAGGCTGATGTCCTGGCCGTGCAGCGGGTAGCCCATCTCGGTCCGCAGGGTGTCGCGGGCACCGAGGCCGCACGGCTGGATCCCGTACGCCGCACCCGCGGCCAGCAGCGCGTCCCACAGCGCCGGTGCCACCGCGTTCGGGGCGATCAGCTCGTAGCCGCGCTCGCCGGTGTAGCCGGTGCGGCAGACCACCACGTCCTCGCCCTCGTACGGGGCTTCCGCGAACGCCATGTAGTCGTGACCCGTCGGGAACCCGAGGGCGGCGAGCACCTCGTCGGACTTCGTGCCCTGCACCGCAAGCACCGCGTGGGTCTCGTGGTGGTCGGTGACGGTGATGCCGGCCGGGGCCTTCTCGGTCAGCCGCCGGGCGACCTCGGCGGTGTTGGACGCGTTCGGCACCAGCAGCAGGTGGTCGTCGTCCTTGAGGTAGACGATCAGGTCGTCGACGACACCGCCGGACTCGTCGCAGCACAGCGTGTACTGCGCCTGCCCCGGCGCGATCCGGCCGAGGTCGTTGGTGAAGCAGGAGTTGATGAACTCCCGGGCCCCGTCACCCCGCACCACCAGCTTGCCGAGGTGGCTGACGTCGAAGATGCCGACGGCCTCGCGGACCGCCGTGTGCTCGGGGACGACGCCGGCGTACTGGAGCGGCATCTCCCAGCCACCGAACTCGGAGAACTTCGCCCCGAGAGCGACGTGGCGGTCGTGCAGGACGGACTGCTTGAGGGCCATGCGCAGAAGTTACCGCAGGGAGTCGGGACCCACGCTCTCGGCCAACCCGTCCTCGTCGCCGGGGGTGTTGGCTCTAGCATCGCCTCGTGACGACCTACACAGTGCGCAAGGGCTCGGCGGAGAAGGTGCGCACGGATCTGGTCGTCATCGGGGTGGCCGTCGGCAAGGCCGGCGCGCTGGTCCCCTGCCCCGGCGGTGAGCCCGTGGCGCAGGCCTACGGCCGGTCGTTCGCGCCGATGCTCGCCTCGCTCGGGTTCTCCGGGGGCTTCGGCGAGATCGCCCGGATCCCGACCAACAAGACCCTGAACGCCGCCCAGCTGCTGGTGGTCGGCCTCGGTGACCGGAACGCGCTGACCACCGAGAAGGTGCGCCGCGCAGCCGGGACCGCCGCGCGCTCGGTCGGCAACGCCGCCTCGGTGGCGCTGGCCCTGCCGGCCGAGGACGGAGCACACGTTCGTGCCGTCGTGGAGGGCTTCGCCGCCGGGCTCTACCGGTTCGAGGAGTTCAAGTCCAAGCCCCGTCGCGGCAGCCTGGCCGACGTCCTGGTGCTGACCGACGCCGCGCGCCGGGCCGAGGTGGTCGACGCCCTGGACGCTGCGGTGACGCTGGTCGAGGCGACGGACCAGGTCCGCGACTGGGTGAACACCCCACCGAACGCGCTGGTGCCGAGCACCTTTGCCGCGCAGATCGAGCGCTGGGTCAAGGGCTCCGGTCTCGCGTACGAGCTCGTCACCACCGCGCAGCTCAAGCGCCAGGGCTGCGGCGGGATCCTCGGGGTCGGCCTCGGCTCGACCGAGCCGCCCTGCCTGGTGAAGCTGACCTGGACGCCGCCGGACGCGCGCGGGTCGGTGGCCCTGGTCGGCAAGGGCGTCACCTACGACTCGGGCGGACTGACCATCAAGCCCGGCGGGTCGATGGCCAGCATGAAGTTCGACATGGCGGGCGCGGCCGCGGTGACCGCAGCGATGCGCACGATCGCCACCCGCAAGATCCCGGTCGCCGTGTCCGCCTATCTGCCGCTGGTCGAGAACATGATCAGCGGCTCGGCGATGCGCCCGGGCGACGTCCTGACCACCTTGTCCGGCAAGACCGTCGAGGTGACCAACACCGACGCCGAGGGCCGGCTGATCCTCGCCGACGCGCTGACCATGGCCGCGCGCACCAAGCCGGACGCGATCTTCGAGATCTCCACCCTGACCGGGCCGTGCGTCGTCGCGCTCGGCGACCGGATCGCCGGGCTCTTCGGCGACGACACCACCGTCGCCGAGGTGCAACGGGCCGCGGAGACCACCGGCGAGCTGTTCTGGCACCTGCCGATCCGCGACCTTCAGCGCAAGAACGTCCAGACCTCCTCCAAGGTCGCCGACGTCCTGCAGCACGACTGGGTGCGCTGGGGCTCCGCGATCTACGCCGCGGCCTTCCTCGAGCAGTTCGTCGAGGACGTGCCGTGGGCGCACTTCGACATCGCCGGCCCCGCCTGGAACAGCGGTGGTCCGTGGGGCCACGTCCCGACCGGCGCCACCGGCTTCGGCGTGAGCACGCTGGTGGAGCTGGTCAGCTCCCGGGCCTGAGTCAGGCAGACGGCGGCGGCGAGGAGAACGGGTTCGGTGCCTTCGCTTCCTTCTGCCGGCGGTTGTAGTCGCGCATCCGCTGCGGGATGCCGACGACGGCTGCGTCGTAGGACGGCAGGCCGAGGCGGTTGCAGAAGTCGTGGGCCCACGGGACCGACGGCACCCGGCGCCGGGTCCACTCCCCGTCGCGGGCGACCAGGAGCAGGGTCACCTCGCTGACGGTAGTCCGCGGCTCGACGAATCCCTCGACCCCGGGACGGCTCGTCGCCCAGTCCCGCAGGTAGGTGGCGTCGGCGGAGTCGGCAGCCCGGACCGTCGAACCGGTCGGACCACCACGACTCATGCCGCCGCCGCGGCGGAAACGATCGAGCAGACCCATGCGCGCAATTGTGCGTCATCACGGGTAACGATCCAGTGCCGACCCGGCGTGTCGGCCTGCCGGTGGACATCAAGGACAGAAGTGCAAGGATGGCCCGAGTCAACGCAAAGGAGCGAAGAACCGTGGCTGACGCCAACCACTTCGACGTGGTGATCCTGGGAGCAGGATCGGGTGGCTACGCGTGTGCGCTCCGCGCGGCACAGCTCGGGCTGAGTGTCGCTCTGGTCGAGAAGGGGAACCTCGGCGGCACCTGCCTGCACGTGGGTTGCATCCCGACCAAGGCGCTGCTGCACGCTGCCGAGGTGGCCGACGCGGCGCGCGATGCCGAGCAGTTCGGCGTGCGCGCGACCCTCGACGGAATCGACATGGCCGGCGTGAACGCCTACAAGGACGGCGTCGTCCAACGACTGTTCAAGGGCCTCACCGGGCTGATCAAGGGCCGCGGCATCACCGTCGTCGAGGGCTCCGGCCGCCTGACCGCTCCGAACACCGTCACCGTCGACGGCCCCGAGGGCAGCGCCGCGTACGTCGGCACGAACGTGGTGCTCGCCAGCGGCTCCTACTCGCGCACGCTCCCCGGCCTGGAGATCGACGGCGAGCGGGTGATCACCTCCGAGCACGCGCTGACCCTGGACCGGGTGCCGGCGTCCGTGGTCGTGCTCGGCGGCGGCGTCATCGGCTGCGAGTTCGCCAGCGTCTGGAGCTCCTTCGGTGCCGAGGTCACGATCGTCGAGGCGCTCCCCCGGCTGATGGCCGCCGAGGACGCCGACTCCTCCAAGCAGCTCGAGCGCGCCTTCCGCAAGCGCAAGATCAAGGCCCTGACCGGGACTCCGTTCCAGAAGGTCGAGCTGCTGGACACAGGCGTTCGGGTGCACGTCGAGGGCGCCGACCCGATCGAGGCCGAGCTGCTGCTCGTCGCCGTCGGGCGCGGACCGACCACCGACGACCTCGGGTACGCCGAAGCCGGCGTCGCGATGGACCGCGGCTTCGTCCTGGCCGACGAGACGTGCCGCACCAGCGTCCCGAACGTGTTCGCCGTCGGCGACATCGTGCCCGGACTCCAGCTGGCCCACCGCGGGTTCGCCCAAGGCATCCTGGTCGCCGAGGAGATCGCCGGGCTGAACCCGAAGCCGATCGACGAGGCCGGCATCCCTCGGGTCACCTACTGCGACCCCGAGCTGGCGTCGGTGGGTCTCACCGAGGCCCAGGCGCGCGAGCTGCACGGCGACGCCGTCGAGACCCTCACCTACGACCTCGGTGGCAACGGCAAGAGCCAGATCCTGAAGACCCAGGGCAGCGTGAAGCTCGTCCGTCGCGCGGACGGCCCGGTCATCGGCATCCACCTCGTCGGAGCCCGCGTCGGCGAGCTCATCGGCGAGGCCCAGCTGATCTTCAACTGGGAGGCGTACCCCGACGACGTCGCCCCGCTGGTCCACGCCCACCCGACCCAGAACGAAGCCCTCGGCGAGGCCCACCTGGCCCTCGCCGGCAAGCCACTCCACGCCCACTCCTGACACGAAGGACGCACATGTCGACTCCCGTCACTCTCCCTGCCCTGGGTGAATCGGTCACCGAGGGAACGGTCACCCGCTGGCTCAAGCAGGTGGGCGACACGGTCGCCGTGGACGAGCCGCTGCTGGAGGTCTCCACCGACAAGGTCGACACCGAGATCCCCTCCCCGGTGGCGGGCGTGATCCTGGAGATCAACGCGTCGGAGGACGAGACCGTCGAGGTCGGTGCCCAGCTGTGCGTGATCGGCGACCAGGGCGAGGGTGGCGGCTCCGCACCGGCTCCGGCAGCCGAGGAGGCGCCCGCGCCCGTCCAGGAGGAAGCGCCGGCCGCTCCGCCCGCCGAGCAGGAGGCAGCTCCTGCGCCGGTCGAGCCTGTCGAGACCCCCGCTCCCGCCGCGCAGCCGGCCGCCCCGGCGGCGTCCGGCGGTGGCGGCGCCGGCACCCCGGTCACCCTGCCCGCGCTGGGCGAGTCGGTCACCGAGGGCACCGTGACCCGCTGGCTCAAGCAGGTCGGTGACGCGGTCGCCGTGGACGAGCCGCTGCTGGAGGTCTCCACCGACAAGGTCGACACCGAGATCCCCTCCCCGGTCGCCGGCACCCTGCTGGAGATCAACGTCAACGAGGACGAGACCGTCGAGGTCGGGGCCCAGCTCGCGGTGATCGGCGCCGCCGGCGCCGCTCCTGCCGCGGCCCCCGAACCCGCTGCTCCCGCGCCCGCCGCCGAGCCCGAGCCCGCTCCGCCGGCCCCGCCCGCCGAGGCCCCGGCTCCGCCGGCTCCGCCGGCTCCGCCCGCTCCTCCGGCTCCTCCGGCCCCGCCGGCTCCCGCTCCTCCGGCCCCGCCGGCTCCCGCTCCGGCCGCGCCCACCCCGGCGGCCGCCGCGCCGTCGGGTGACTCCGGTGGCTACGTCACCCCGCTGGTGCGCAAGATGGCGGCCGAGCGTGGCGTCGACCTGGGCTCGATCCAGGGCACCGGCGTCGGCGGCCGGATCCGCAAGCAGGACGTCATCGCCGCCGCCGAGGCCAAGCAGGCGAGCGCCCCGGCTGCCGCGGCTCCGAGCTCCGCTCCGGCCGCGCCGGCCACACCGAGCCCGCTGCGCGGTACCACCGAGCAGATCAGCCGGTTGCGCAAGGTGATCGCCGAGCGGATGACCGAGTCGCTGCACATCTCCGCGCAGCTGACCCAGGTGATGGAGGTCGACGTCACCAACGTCGCCCGCCTGCGCGACAGCGCCAAGGCCGACTTCGCCGCTCGTGAGGGCGTGAAGCTGACCTACCTGCCGTTCTTCGCCAAGGCCGCGATCGACGCCCTCAAGTCGCACCCGAAGCTGAACGCCCACCTCGACCAGGAGAAGGGCGAGGTGACGTACTGGGACCGCGAGAACGTCGCGTTCGCCGTCGACACCGACCGCGGCCTGCTGACCCCCGTGGTCAAGGACGCGGGCGACCTGTCGATCGCCGGACTGGCCAAGAAGATCGCCGACCTGGCCGAGCGGACCCGGACCAACAAGATCACCCCGGACGACCTGACCGGTGGCACCTTCACGATCACGAACCTGGGCAGCTTCGGCGCCCTGTTCGACACCCCGATCATCAACCAGCCCCAGGTCGCGATCCTCGGCCCCGGCGCCGTGGTGAAGCGGCCGGTGGTCATCGACGACCCGAACCTGGGCGAGACGATCGCGATCCGCTACATGGTCAACCTCGCGCTCACCTACGACCACCGCCTGGTCGACGGTGCGGATGCGGGTCGGTTCCTGCAGGCCGTGAAGGCCCGCCTCGAGGCCGCGCAGTTCGAGGTCTGATCGAAGCCTCGGAGAGAGGGTCACGGACATGAGCACGGTGCGACTCGGCGCTGACGAGCTCTGGTACGACGAGATCGGCGGGGAGGGCACGCCGCTGGTGCTGCTGCACCCGGGCGTGACCGACTCGCGGATCTGGGACCCGATGCTGTCCTTCCTCGTCGGACGTCAGGTGATCCGCTTCGACCGTCGCGGTTACGGGCGCTCCCCGCGGGCGACAGAGCCCCACAGTGGGCTCGGCGACCTCGTCGGCCTCCTCGACGCCCTCGGCATCGAGAAGGCGCACCTGGTCGGCAACAGCATGGGCGGCGAGACCAGCCTGGCGCTGGCCGTGACCGCCCCGCAGCGGGTCGCGTCCCTGACCCTGCTCTGCCCGGGCATCGGCGGCTACCCCTGGGAGGACGGAGCCGAGGACCCGGAGGTCGAGGCCGCCTGGGCGACGGCCAAGGACGCCAACGACATTCCCGCGATGGCCGCCGTGCTCGGTCGCGTCTGGTTCGCCTCGGGCAGCGACGACTACCTCGACGAGCAGATCCTCGCGGCCACCACCCTGGACTACGGCCCCGGCGAGAGCTTCGAGCAGGACAACCCGGAGCAGTGGGACCTGGTCGACCGGATCAGCGTGCCGACGGCGATCGTGGCCGCGGACCTCGACCCGGCGGACTCGCTCAAGGCCTCGATCGACCTGGCCGCGAAGATCCCCGGCTCGGTCCTCGTCCGTCTCGCCGCCGATCACGTCCCGCAATACCGCGAGCCGGAAGCCGTCGCCGAGGTCGTGCTGGCCACGGTCGACCGCGCTATCTGAGTACCTGCACTCATGACGCCGCGCTGACGGCGTTCCAGGCTCGAGGCATGCCTCTGGTCGTGAACCGATTCCAAGCCTTCTCCCCCGAGCACTTCGTGCTGATCGGGCTGTTCCTGCTGGTGTTCGCCGCTCTCGTCGCGATCGGCCGCCGGCACGGCGACAACGAACGCTTCCGCCGGGCCTTCGCGATCGCGATCCCCTGCTTCACGGTGCCGATGCAGGTGCTCCAGCTGCTGCCCGGCGACTTCGACCTGGGCACCTCGCTCCCGCTGCAGTACTGCGACCTGGCCTGGGGCATCGCGGCGTACGCGCTCTGGACCCGCAGGCCGTGGGCGGTGGCGCTGACCTTCTTCTGGGGGCTGACGCTCACCACCCAGGGGATCATCACGCCGGCGCTGGCCGAGCAGTTCCCGGACCCGCGCTACGTCATGTTCTTCGGGATGCACTTCTGCACCGTCTGGGCCGCCGGTTATCTGGCGGCGACCGGCAGCACCCCGACCTGGCGGCTGTACCGGTTCACGGTCGCGGTGACGGCCGCCTGGGCCGCCTTCGTGATGGTCTTCAACGAGATCGCCGACACCAACTACGGCTACCTCAACGGCAAGCCGAACAGCGCCTCAGCCCTGGACCTGTTGCCGTCGTGGCCGACGTACGTCGTGGTGGAGATCGTGATCATCGCGGCCGTCTGGGCGTTGATGACCTGGCCGTTCGCGCGGACCACGAACTGGTGAGGCTGCGTCGCGTCAGCGACAGGCGCGGAGCGCCAGACAAGCACTGCGATCGAAGATCAACCTGTAAGCCCTCCGGGCTTACAGGTTGATCATGTGGCCGGCGATGCCTTCGACCGCTTCCTTGACCGCTTCGGAGAGGGTCGGGTGCGCGAACACGTTGCGGGCGACCTCGTCGGCGGTGAGGTCCCACTTCTGCGCCAAGGTCAGGGCCGGGAGCAGCTCGGTGACGTCCGGGCCGATCAGGTGCGCGCCGAGGATCTCGTTGTACTTCGCGTCGGCAACGACCTTCACGAAGCCAACCGCGTCGCCGAGGCCCATCGCCTTGCCGTTGGCCGAGAACGGGAACTTGGCCGTCTTGACGTCGTACCCCTTCTCGCGCGCCTGGTCCTCGGTGTAGCCGAAGGAGGCGATCTGCGGTTGGCAGTACGTCGCCCGCGGGATCATGTCGAAATCGATCTCGATGGTCTCGGCACCCGCGATCGTCTCTGCGGCGACGATGCCCATCGCCTCGGCGGTGTGCGCGAGCATCAGCTTGCCGGTGACGTCACCGATTGCGTAGACGCCCTCGACGTTCGTACGACCGCGCTCGTCGACGGCGATCGCGCCGCGCTCGGTGGTCGCCACGCCGGTGTTCTCGAGGCCGTAGCCGGTCAGCCGTGGCGCGAAGCCGAAGGCGGCCAGGAACTTGTCCGCCTCGAGCACCTGAGCGTCACCACCGCCGGCCGGCGCGACGGTCACCCGCACGCCGGAGCCGGTGTCCTCGACGCCCTTGACCGCGGTCGAGGTGAGGATGTTGATGCCGAGCTTCTTGTAGTGCTTGAGCAGCTCCTTGGAGACCTCGGCGTCCTCGGTCGGCACCATCCGGTCGAGGAACTCGACGATCGTGACGTCGACGCCGAAGTTCTTCATGACGTAGGCGAACTCGACGCCGATCGCGCCCGAGCCGCCGATGATCATCGAGCTCGGCAGGTTGCTGTCGAGGATCTGCTCCTCGTAGGTGACCACGTTCTGCGAGAGCTGGACGCCCGGGACGAGCCGGACGGTCGCGCCGGTGGCGATGATGATCGTGCCCGCGGTGACCTCGCGGGTGCTGCCGTCCTCCTGCGCCACCGAGATCGTCTTCGGGCCGGTGAAGGTGCCCCAGCCGTTGATCTCCTCGATCTTGTTCTTCTTCATCAGGAAGTGGACGCCCTTGACGATGCCGTCCGAGACCTGGCGGCTGCGCGCGTGGGTCGGGCCGAAGTCCATCGAGGCGTCGCCGGTGATCCCGAACTTGTCCTTCTCGTGCGTCAGCACGTGCGCCAGCTCGGCGTTCTTCAGCAACGCCTTGGAAGGGATGCAGCCGACGTTGAGGCAGACACCTCCCCAGTACTTGAGCTCAATGACCGCGGTCTTCAGGCCGAGCTGGGAGGCGCGGATCGCAGCTACGTAGCCACCGGGGCCGGCACCGAGGACAACAACGTCGAAGTCAGTCACGGGACGAGACTATCCAGCGGCAAGGCTCGCGGGTAACCCGGCGGGTGGCAGGGTGGGGCAATGCACTTCCTGATCGCCGGAGCCTCCGGTTTCCTCGGCAGCCACCTGACCGCCAGCCTGCGCACGGCGGGACACGAGGTGACCACGCTGTCGCGCTCCGGCGCGGGCGCCGAAGCCGTCACCTGGGACCCGTACGCCGGTCCGCTGGACCCCGCGGTCGTCGACAAGGCGGACGTCGTGGTCAACCTGGCCGGCTCCCCCACGGCCGGGAACCCGCACTCGCCGAAGTGGGCCCGGGAGCTGCGCAAGAGCCGGGTGACGACCACCCGGGTGCTGGCCGAGGCGATCGCCGCGAGCGCCACGAAGCCCGCGTTCCTGGCGGGCAACGCGATCGCGATCTACGGTGACCACGGCGAGGAGACGGTCAACGAGGCCGACGACAGCCGCGGCTCGAGCTTCCTGACCGAGGTGACCCTGGAGTGGAAGGCAGCGACCCAGCCGGCCGTCGACGCGGGGGCACGGGTCGCCGTGCTCCACACCGTCCCGGTGATGGACCGGCGCAGCGCCCCGCTCAAGCAGCTGCGGCTGCTGTTCAAGACCGGGCTCGGCGGCCGGATCGGCAGCGGGCAGCAGTACATGCCGATGATCTCGCTGCGCGACTGGGTGGCAGCGGCCACCTTCGTCGCTGAGCACGAGGAGATCGCCGGGCCGGTGAACCTGTGCTGCGCCAGCACGCCGACCAACGCCCAGTTCACCTCCGAGCTCGCGGGGCTGCTGCACCGCCCGGCGTTGGCCCCGGTCCCGGCGATCGTCCTCAAGCAGGCCGCCGGCAAGCTCGCCCCCGAGCTGCTCGGGTCGATCCGCGCGGTGCCGGAGAAGCTGCTCTCCGCCGGCTTCCGGTTCGCCGACCCCGACGTCGGCTCGGTCCTGCGTACCGGGCTCGGCGTAGGCTCCTGACATGACCTTGCTGCACCGCCCGCTCGGACAGGTCGAGTACCGCGCCGCCTGGGACCGGCAGCGCGCCGAGCACGCCGAGGTCGTCGACGGCGGCCAGGACCGGGTACTGCTGCTCGAGCACCCGCCGGTGTTCACCTGCGGCAAGCGCACCACTCCCGACGAGCGTCCGCTGGACTCCGGCGGCGCGGACGTCATCGACGTCGACCGCGGCGGAAAGATCACCTTCCACGGTCCTGGCCAGCTGGTCGGATACCCGATCGTGACGCTTCCCGACCACGTCCTGGTGGTCGACTACGTGCGTCGCGTCGAGGAAGCCCTGATCGGCGTGTGCACCGAGTACGGCGTCACCACCGCCCGCGTCCCGGGCCGGAGCGGGGTCTGGCTCCAGGCCGATCCCGCGCGCGGTCTGGGCGAGCGCAAGATCGCCGCCCTCGGCATCCGGGTCAGCCGCGGGGTCACGATGCACGGGTTCGCGTTGAACTGCGACGTCGACCTACGCTGGTACGACCGGTTCGTGCCCTGCGGGATCGCCGACGCCGGGGTCACCTCGCTGTCGGCCGAGCTGGGGCGCGACGTCACGGTCGCCGAGGTGCTGCCGGTGGTGCAGCGCCACCTCGACGAGCTCCTCGCCTGGGCCCCGTACACCCCGACCCCGGACTACGAGGCCAGGCCCGAACCGGGCAGGGCGACCTCCGGTCTGCGTGTCCCCGTTCTCAATCCGCTTGCCTGAACGCCGCTTGGGGAATGCTGGACGAATGAGCGACCTCGTCGTCGAGACGCGCGGCCTGCGCAAGGTCTACCGGGACGCCGGACGCAAGGTCGTCGCGGTCGATTCCCTGGACCTCGCCGTCGAGCGCGGCGGCGTGCACGGCTTCCTGGGCCCGAACGGCTCCGGCAAGACGACCACGATCCGGTTGCTGCTCGGTCTGGCCAGCCCGGACGAGGGCAGCATCACCGTCCTCGGGCAGAGCTACCCCGAGCAGGTGCCGGCGGCGCTCACCCGCGTCGGCGCCCTGCTCGAGCGCGGCCTGTTCTCCCCCGGGCTGAGCGGCCGTCGGAACCTCGACCTGCTGGCCCGGGCCGCAGGCCTGCCCAAGTCGCGGGTCGGGGAGGTCATCGAGCAGGTCGACCTGGGCGAGGTGGCCAAGCGCCGCTACCGCGGCTACTCCCTCGGCGTGCGGCGCCGGCTCAGCCTGGCCGCGGCCCTGCTGAAGAAGCCCGAGCTGCTGATCCTCGACGAGCCGTCGAACGGCCTGGACCCCGCCGGGATCCGGGACGTGCGCGACACCATCCCGCGCCTGGCCGAATCCGGGGTGAACGTGCTGCTGAGCTCGCACATCCTGGCCGAGGTGCAGGAGGTGTGCGGCTCGGTCTCGATCATCGACGCGGGACGGCTGGTCGGCTCGGGCAAGGTCGCCGACCTGCTCGGCGAGAGCACCGCACGCACCCGGGTCGGCGTCGCGGAGCCGGACCGCGCCGACAGCGTGCTCAGCGGAGCCGGCTACCAGGTCCAGCGCGAGGGCGACTTCCTGGTCGTCGAGGGCCACGAGCACCCGGAGATGATCACGCGCCTGCTCGCCGACAGCGGGCTCTACGTCAGCGAGCTGCACGCGATCCGGCCGACGCTCGAGTCCTACTTCCTCAAGCTCACCGGCCATCGTCCGACCAGCCCGGAGGACCCCCAGGCGCGCGCCGCCGACCAGACCGCGGAGCACCTGCGCGACCTCGAGGACGGTGCTGACTCGTGATCAGCCTCGTCGGGGTCGAGCTCACCCGCTACCGCGCCCGCCGGGCGATCGCGCTGCTGCTCCTGCTGGCGGCACTGCTGGCGGCGTTCATCGCCTTCAAGTCCGCCTGGGACACCCGCCCGCCCAGCAAGCTCGAGATCGCGACCGCCAAGGCGGCCGCCGAGCACGAGGCCAACCGGTCCGACATCCGTGCGGACATGGCGACCTGCCTGAAGAACCCCGAGGACTACCTCGGCACCGGCGCCACCCAGCAGGAGTGCCGCGACCAGCTCGCCGCCGCCAGCGCCAGCTACCTCCCGCGCCAGGAGCTCGACCTCACCGGCACCCTGAAGGGCAACGGCCTGGGTCTGGCGATCCTGGTGATCGGGCTGATCATCATCGCCGCCAGCACCTTCGCGGGCTCGGACTGGGCCTCGGGCTCGATCGCCAACCAGCTGCTCTTCGAGTCGCGCCGCAGCAAGGTGTGGGCCGCCAAGGCGATCTCGGTGACGCTCGCCAGCGGGCTCGCCGCCGTGGTCGTCCTGGGCGGTTTCTGGCTGACCATGTACCTGGTCGCCGCCGACCGCGACGTGCCGCACGGTTCCGCGGTGGTCAACGACATCGCCTGGCACGTGGTGCGGGCCGTCGTGCTGGCGATGGCGGCCGGACTCGGTGCGTACGCGCTCACCATGCTGTTCCGGCACTCGGTGGCGACGCTGGCGGTCCTGTTCGCCTACGCCATCGGCGGTGAGCTGGTCGTGGAGCTCCTGCCGATCGACGACATCGGGCGCTGGTCGGTGGGCAACAACGTCTTCGGCTGGCTGGAGACCCGGCTGGAGATCAACGGCTGCTCGTCCCTGGTGCCGGGCTGCACCCAGACCCACATCAGCCACCTCGACTCGGGGCTCTACCTGCTGGTGCTGCTGCTGGTCGCGGTCGCCGCGTCGTTCCTGGCGTTCCGGCGCCAGGACGTCTGACGCGGTTCGGATCGTCACGCTCCACGACGTAGGCTGGTCCGGTGACTGACGTGCTGCCGGAAGGACGAAAGCTGCTGCGCCTGGAGGTGCGCAACGCGGAGACCCCGATCGAGCGCAAGCCGGAGTGGATCAAGACCCGCGCGAAGATGGGCCCGCAGTACCGCGAGCTCCAGCAGCTGGTGAAGTCCGAGGGTCTGCACACGGTCTGCCAGGAGGCCGGCTGCCCCAACATCTTCGAGTGCTGGGAGGACCGCGAGGCCACCTTCCTCATCGGCGGTGACCAGTGCACCCGGCGTTGCGACTTCTGCCAGATCGACACCGGCAAGCCGGAGCCGCTGGACCGCGACGAGCCGCGCCGGGTCGCGGAGTCGGTCCAGGCGATGCAGCTGCGCTACGCCACGATCACCGGCGTCGCGCGCGACGACCTGCCCGACGGCGGCGCCTGGCTGTACGCCGAGACGGTGCGCGCCATCCACGAGCTGAACCCGGGCACCGGGGTCGAGAACCTCGTCCCGGACTTCAACGGCGAGCCGGACCTGCTGGCCGAGGTCTTCGAGTCCCGACCCGAGGTCCTGGCCCACAACGTCGAGACCGTCCCGCGGATCTTCAAGCGGATCCGCCCGGCCTTCCGCTACGAGCGCTCGCTCGACGTCCTGACCCAGGCCCGGGCGTTCGGCCTGGTGACCAAGTCCAACCTGATCCTCGGCATGGGCGAGACCCGCGAGGAGGTCAGCCAGGCGCTGGTCGACCTGCACTCCGCCGGCTGCGAGCTGGTCACCATCACCCAGTACCTGCGCCCCTCGGTGCGCCACCACCCCGTCGAGCGCTGGGTGAAGCCCGAGGAGTTCGTCGAGCTCCAGGCCGAGGCCGAGCAGATCGGGTTCGCCGGTGTGCTCTCCGGGCCGTTGGTGCGGTCCTCCTACCGGGCCGGGCGGCTGTACCGCCAGGCGATGGACGCCCGCGCGGAGACCGCGAGCTAGGTCTCGACTACCCTCGACCGGTGGGCCACGCGCGTCGCCCACCGGCAATCACCTGACTGAGCAAAGGCATCACCACTCATGGCTGAGAAGGACCCGAACAAGCCCGGCAGGATCAAGCAGATCCTGCAGAGCTACCAGATGACCAAGAAGGCCGACCCGCGGATCGGACTGATCCTGCTGGGGACCTTCCTCCTCGTCGCGGTCGTCGGGTTCGCCCTGGTCTACCTGCTGATCGGCGGCATGGTCCTCCCGATCATCTTCGGCGTCCTGTTCGGCACGCTCGGGGTGCTCATCGTCTTCGGCCGACGCGCCCAGACCGCCGCGCTCAGCTCGATCGAGGGTCAGCCGGGCGCCTCGGTGGCCGCGCTGAGCATGCTGCGCCGCGGCTGGAAGGTCGAGACCAACCCGATCGGGTTCACCAAGCAGCAGGACGTCGTCTTCCGGGTCGTCGGCCCGCCCGGGATCATCCTGGTCGCCGAGGGCAACGTGAACCGGGTCCGTCCGCTGCTCAACGACCAGCGCCGCAAGCACGAGCGCGTCGTCAGCGAGGTCCCGATCCACGAGGTCGTAGTCGGTGACGGCGCGAACGAGGTCCCGCTGCGCAAGCTGGTCCGGCACGTGAGCAAGCTCGGGCGCAACATCAAGCCCGCACAGATGACCGACATCCTCGCCCGCCTCAAGGCACTGGACGCGAACCGGTCGAACATCCCGCTGCCCAAGGGGCCGATGCCGACCTCGATGAAGGGTGCGCGCAGCAACCTGCGCGGCCGCTAGGTTTCGACAGGCTCAACCAGCGCAGGGTCGCGCAACCTGCGCGGCCGCTAGATCCCCCGGTCGCGGCCGATGGCGGCCGCCTCGCCGCGGTTCGCCGCGCCCAGCTTCGCCAGGATGTTGGAGACGTGCACGCTGGCTGTCTTCTCGGAGATGAACAGCTCGGTGCCGATCTCGCGGTTCGTCCGCCCCTGACCGACCAGGCGCAGCACCTCGCGCTCGCGTCCGGTCAGGCCGGCCGCACCCTGGGTCGTCGCGATCCCCGGGAGCTTGAGCCGGTGCTTGCGGGCGAGCATCTCGACCTCGGCCGCCAGCGGTACGGCGCCGATGGCGAGCGCCGCCTGGTGGGTGCGCCCAGCCTGCTCGGTCGCCTCGTCGAGGCGATCGGCCGACCCCAGCGCGTCGGCCAGCCGTACGCCGGCGTACAGGGCGTGCTCGGCCTGGACGCGCTCGGTCATCGCTGCGAGCGCTGCGGCCCACAGCTCGGGGTCGTCCTTGCCCTCGGCCCGCGCGATCTCGGCGGCGACCACGCTGAGCCAGCCCGCGATGTTGCCGGCCTGCACGGCGTTCGCGCCGTCGGACCGCTTCTCGAAAAGCTCCTGGATGCGGCGCAGCCCGGTGATCCCGCTCGGATCACCGGCGAGCGCCGCCACCGTGCAGACCCGGGCGGTCAGCGCCAGCGGGCCGTAGGTCTGCGCGTCGAGGATGTGCGGCGCAAGAAGGTCGATCGCGTCCCCGACCTCGTGGCGACCCCGGCCGAGCTCGATGAGCATCCGGACGCCGACCTGCGGGGCGATCGCCTGCGGGTCGCGGATGATCGGCGCCAGCTCGTGGGAGCGACGCAGGTGGTCCTCGGCCTCCTCCAGGTTGCCCTGGGTGACGGCGAGCAGTCCGTGACTGACCTCGAAGTACAAGCCCGAGACGCCGGTGCTGAACCCGGTGCGAACCTCGGTGAGCACGTCCTCGGCCTCGGCCCACCGACCGAGCCGGATCAGCACGTCGCCGTACTCCATGCGGAGCCAGTCGCACATCGACCCGGTGATGCCGTGCTCCTTGGCGAACGCCATCCCCTCACGCGCCCAGACCTCGGCCTGGGCGACGTCGTCGATGGGCGTCTTCAGGCTGGAGACCAGGTTGATGTAGCCGCGGACGGTGTCGGCGCCGATGTTGTTGCGGCGGCCGATCTCGATCGCTTCCTTCAGGCGCGGTAGACCTTCGTCGATCTCTCCCAAGGAGGCGAGCGAGGTGCCGAGCGCGTTCTCGGCACGGCTGAGCTCCAGCGGCGCATCGACCTCGCGGGCGATCTCGACGCCCAGGCGACCAGGCTCGACCGCTTCGTCGAACCGGCCCAGCAGCATCAGCAGGCGCGCCCGGAAGCCGAACGCCTCCGCGGCCTCGCGGGTGCGGTACCCGGTCAGCAGGCGCACGCCCTCCTCAGCGGCCACCAGCGCCTCGTCGCCCTCGCCGTTGATCCAGAGGCCCTCGCTGAGCTCGGCGTACAGGCCGCCGATCGCGACGCGGTCGGTCTCCTCGTCGAGCAGGGAGATCGCCTGGCGCAGGTGTCCGACGCCGATGGCGGGCTCGCCGCTCTGCCGGCAGCAGAACGCCGCCGCCCGCAGCAACTCCCAGGTCGGCGGGACCGAGGCGGCCGCGTCGGCGGAGACCTTCCCGGCCAGCTCGATGGCTCCCTGGTAGTGCCGACGTGCCTCGTTGAAGGCGAACAGCGAGCGTGCCCGTCGGCCGGCGCGGACCAACGAGGTGAACGCCAGGTCCAGGTCGTGGCTGGCAGCGGCGTGGTGCGCGAGCTCGGCGTCGACCGCCGCGGCACCACCTCCGGCCAGCGACGGATCGGCGAGCAGCGCGTCGGCGAACGAGCGCGCGAGCCGGGTGCGCTCCCCCGGCAGCAGCTGCTCGTGGACAGCCTCCTGGAGCAGCGCGTGACGGAACCGGAACCCGTCGCTCTCGGCGACCAGCGCCTGTTCCTCGACGGCAGATCGCAGGCCGGCGTCGAGCTCGTCGGGACCGAGCGACGCGACCACTTCGAGCAGACGGTGGTCGACCCGACGGCCGGCCGCGGCGGCGATGCGGAGCACTTCCTTCGCCGGCTCGGGCAGCTTGTCGAGGCGCGCGGACAGGATGTCGCGCAGGGTCAGCGGCATGCTTCCGCTCCCGACCGCGGCGAGCAGCTCCTCGGCGAAGAACGGGTTGCCCTCGGACCGCTCGACGACCTGGCGGGTCAGCTCCGCCGGCAGGGCATCGCCCTGGATGTCGTTGAGCAGCGCGACCACGTCGGCCTCGCCGAGCGGCTCGAGCTCGAGGCGCTCGACCTGCGGCAGCCGGCTCATCTCCGCGAGCACGGCGCGGAGCGGGTGGGAGCGGCGCATCTCGTCGGACCGGTACGTCGCGACCAGCAGCACCGGGGAGGTCACGACGGTGCGGCTCAGCCAGGTGAGCAGGTCGAGGGTCGAGCGGTCGGCCCAGTGCAGGTCCTCGAGGACCAGCACCAGAGGCCCCTGGGACGAGAGCCGGTCCAGCAGCGCGCTGAAGGCCTCGAACAGCGAGGCCTGGCCGCTCCACAGCGACTCGACGTTGCCCCCGGATCGGCCCGGCAGGAACGCGGCCAGCTCGGGGCCGACCTCGGCTGCCGCCTGCTCGTCGCCGAGCTCCTGGCCCAGCTGGCGCAGGATGCCGGCGAGCGGCGCCAGCGGCAGCAGCGCCTCGCCGAGCTCGAGACAACCGCCGAGGAGGACCCGGGTGCCTTCTCCGAGCCCGTCGACGAACTCGGTGACCAGGCGCGTCTTCCCGGCGCCGGCCTCACCGCCGACCACGACCACGCGTCCGCCGGTGGCCGCGAGCGCGGCGACCGAGCCGCGCAGGGTGTCCAGCGGCGCGTCGCGGCCGACCATCACGGTGGCGGAGACGCGCTGCGGCATGGCGCCGAGTATGTCAGCGCCGGCCGGGAGGGTGGACGTCATCTGCGTCCGCCCCGGATCAGCGGGCGCCGATGATGTCGCTGGTGAACAGCACCGGACGGCGCTGGGCGCGGCGGACGACGCGCTCGGTGGTGCCCGAACCGGTGTTGCCGGCCTGACCCGAGGATCGGCGTCCCCGGACCAGACGGGCGCGACGGCCGGTCTCGGCGTCGCGGACCCGGTCGGCGACGATCTGGCGGGCGATGGCGGGGGTGAACATGGTGTGCATGGCGTGCTCCTCAAGACGGATTCGGTGGTGCTTGCTGACACCGTCAAATCTGTCTCTAAGGCCCCCTTCCCCACATGGGTAGGACGCCTAGTCCCACACTCACCGACCCCTCAGATACGGGGCCTGAGGGCCTTACCTACCTCAGTGCTTGATGATCTGTGAGGCCGGCGGCACCGTGATCGTGACCGGTTTGCCCCAGTCCGACACCTTCATCACCAGCGTCTGCCCCGAGACCCTCAGCTTGGCCTGCCTCAGAAGGCCGTCGCCGTCGAGCCAGAACTCGTACTTCACCGACGCCGGGGTCTTGGCCGAGCCCTCCGGCACCCCGAAGAGCGAGGACGCCTTCTTGGTGTCGACGGTGAGCACGTACCGGTCCAGCTTCACGCCGTCGATCGTCTCGGTGCCCTTCGGGGTCACCTTCGTGACGGCTCCCCGCAGGCTCTCCACCGCGGTCTTCGGACCGAACCCGCCGAGCTGGCTGGCCAGGTTGCCCAGCGCCGGGTCGGACTTGTCGATCTTGAGGTACTTGCTGCCCTTGGTCTGCTGCAGGTACATCACGCCGTCGGCGAGCACCACGTTCACGGTCTGCGGCCCGGTGACCATCTTCACCGCCATCGAGGTGTCCTTGTCGGTGTACTCGACGACCGCGGTCGCGCTCAGCGAGCTGCCGAGCTCGAGGTCCCGCTTCGCGGTGTGCTGCTTCGCCATCGCGGCGGTCACCCGCTTCAGGAACGCCGCCGGGTTCTCGGTCTTCGGCTTGTCGCTGCCGCCGCACCCGGCCAGCGGGACGAGCAGGGCGACGGCCGCCAGGACGGCTACGAACGCGCGATTGCGGGGCAGGACGCGGAACATGTCTCTCCTTCAGGCCTTCGGGTAGGCGCCCGAGTCGGTCCACAGGTCGTGCAGCCCGCGACCGTCGGGGCGGAACACCAGCGGCGGGATCACCAGGCAGATCAGGAGCTGGCGCCCCAACGCCGCGAGCAGGCTCAGCGGGCGACCGTCCGGGTGGCGGACCTGGATCTTGAGCACGGTCTGCCCGAAGGAGGAGCCGGTCAACGCGATGCCGACCGCCGACTCCAGGCAGAAGACGATGAGAGTGAGAGCACCGAACGCCGGGTGCTGGACGTCGCGCAGGATGAAGAACGCGACCAGGTAGCAGGCGATCCAGTCGATCAGCAGCGCGCCGATCCGGCGCAACCAGGAGGCTGTTTCGGGGTGATTTGCCGGGTGCTGGGACGCGGCATGAGGCTCGGACATCACCGTGACCCTACCGAGCCTCCCCAGGGCTTCCGGGAACCGCCCTGGTCCGCGTACTGGTACGTGTTACATCGCCGAAACAATCCGGATACGGTCGTTTAATCGGTTCGCCGTACGCTTCCCACTCGTGGGTGACGCATCGTCGCCTCCCCACACTCACCACTCCCTGATCTCGGTCGCGGGTGCGACCAAGGAGGACGAATGTTCCAGAACAGCGAAGAGCTGCTGAAGTTCATCAAGGACGAGGGCGTCGAGATGGTCGACGTCCGTTTCTGCGACCTGCCCGGCGTGATGCAGCACTTCACCGTGCCGGTGTCGTCCTTCGACCAGTCGGTGTTCGACGACGGCCTCGGCTTCGACGGCTCGTCCATCCGCGGTTTCCAGGCGATCAACGAGTCCGACATGCAGCTCTACCCGGACCCGACCACGGCGTACATCGACCCGTTCCGCAAGTCCAAGACGCTGAACCTGAACTTCTTCATCCACGACCCGATCACCGGTGAGGCCTACTCCCGCGACCCGCGCAACATCGCCAAGAAGGCGCTGGCCTACCTCGCCAGCACCGGCATCGCGGACACCGCGTTCTTCGCCCCCGAGGCCGAGTTCTACATCTTCGACAACGTCCGGTACTCCACCGGCGTGAACGAGGGGTACTACCACATCGACTCCGTCGAGGGCTGGTGGAACTCCGGCAAGGACGACGGCGACAACAAGGGCTACAAGACCCGCCTCAAGGGTGGCTACTTCCCGGTCGAGCCGTACGACCACTACAGCGACCTGCGCGCCGACATGGTCAAGAACCTGGAGGCCGTCGGCCTGCAGGTCGAGCGCGCCCACCACGAGGTCGGAACCGCCGGCCAGGCGGAGATCAACTACCGCTTCGACACGCTGCTCAAGGCCGCGGACGACGTGATGAAGTTCAAGTACATCATCAAGAACACCGCCTGGGAGCAGGGCAAGTCGGTCACCTTCATGCCGAAGCCGATCTTCGGTGACAACGGCTCGGGCATGCACGTGCACCAGTCGCTGTGGAACGGCGGCCAGCCCCTGTTCTACGACGAGACCGGCTACGGCGGCCTCTCGGAGATGGCCCGCCACTACATCGGCGGCATCCTGGCCCACGCCCCGGCGCTGCTGGCGTTCACCAACCCGACGGTGAACTCCTACCACCGCCTGGTGCCGGGCTTCGAGGCCCCGATCTCGCTGGTGTACTCCTCGCGGAACCGCTCGGCGTCGGTGCGTATCCCGATCACGGGCACCAACCCGAAGGCCAAGCGCATCGAGACCCGGTTCCCGGACCCGTCCGCGAACCCGTACCTCGCGTTCTCCGCGCTGATGCTCGCCGGCCTGGACGGCATCAAGAACAAGACCGAACCGGCCGCTCCGGTCGACAAGGACATCTACGAGCTGCCGCCGGCCGAGATGGCCGAGATCGCTCAGGTCCCGACCTCGCTCGGCGCCGTTCTCGACGCACTGGAGGCCGACAGCGACTTCCTCACCGTCGGCAACGTGTTCACGCCGGACCTGATCGAGACCTGGGTCGACTTCAAGCGCACCCAGGAGATCGCGCCGGTGCAGCTGCGGCCGCACCCGCACGAGTTCGAGCTGTACTACGACATCTGATCAACCACCAGCCCTGGCTGGTTGAGCTTGTCGAAACCCCGGACGGGCCGTCGATCTTCGGATCGGCGGCCCGTTCGTCGTTTGCCACACCAGGACCCTGAATTCGCTCCGACGAGGGTCCTGGCGTAGCGAACGGCTGGGCCTAGACGCCGCGCACCGCAGCCGCTGCTGCGGCCCGCGACCGCACGCCGAGCTTCACCCGAGCGTTGGCCACGTGCCGGTGCACCGTGTGCGGGCTGAGCACCAGCCGCTCCCCGATCTGGGTGTCGGTGAGACCCTCGGCGACGAGCTCGAGGATCTCGCGCTCACGATCGGTCAGCGCCTGCGGCCCCGGAGCCGGGACCCGGGTCGGGACGTGGTGCCCCAGCCCGCGCAGGGTCGCGTCCGCGACGCCGTCGGAGTCGCCGAGCCAAGGGAAGTGGTCCTCCCCCTCGAGCGCCACGAACGACGCGTGCGGCACCCGCTTGGCGACATCGACACCGAGTGCGAACGGCACTGCGCGGTCGTCGCGTCGGTGCAGCACGGTCGTCGGCACCTTGATCTTCGCCAGCGCCTCCCGCGCGTCGAGCCGGTACGTCGCCTCCAGGGCGTCGTGAGCCTGGTCGCTGCGCGCCGACTGCCGCTGGAAGGCTGCGAACTGGTCCCGCTCGGCGTTGCTCGCACCCGGGACGAAGACATCGGCCAGCAGCCGGGAGCCGAGGCCCCAGTGACCGGCGACCGCGTCCAGCATCGCCTGGCGGGCGGAGGCCGGCGCGATCTCCTCACCGTGCGCGAACGCGCCGTACAGGACCAGGTGCGAGACCCGCGAGGGGTGGGCGGCGGCGAACGCAGCGGCAACCCCGCTCCCGGAGGACGCGCCAAGCAGGTCGGCCCGGGCCAGACCCAGCTCGTCGAAGAGCCCGAGCAGCAGGGCGGTCTCGTGCTTGAGGTCGCTCGGCGGATCGTTGTCCGGCTCCGAGGCTCCACGGCCGGGCTGGTCGTAGCGGATCACCGTGTGGTGCCGGGCGAGCCGCGAGATGTAGTCGCGGAAGGCCGGGTCCTGCCAGTTCAGGACCAGGTGGGAGCACCACCAGCCCCCGATGACCAGCGGCGGCCCGTCGCCGACGACGGAGTAGGCGACGTCGCGGCCGCCGATCTGCGCGTGCCGGACGACCTGATCGGTGTGCTCGAGCACCGCCAACCTCCTCATCATCCGACGAACCTCGCGATCGTCTTGACGGCCCACTGGTGCCGTACGGCGACCCAGACCGCTCGGGCGGAGGCCACGACCGCTCCGTCCTCGTCGATCATGGCAGAGGCGGTCTGCACCGAGCGGTTCCCGGCGCTGCGGGTCCAGCCGACGACGACCAGGTTCTCGGTGACCTCGATGGGCCGGACCTGGTGACCTTCCAGGCTGCCCAGCAGGCAGAACCGGCGTGAGCGGTAGTCCGCGGCCGAGTAGCTCGTGCAGTCCAGCGCGCCCCAGACGGCTGCGGGACGGACCACCCCGTTGATCGCGTAGCCCGCGGTGGGCCGGAACGGCGCCGCCAGGACGTCGGGGTCGGTGGCCAGCGGGCCGGGCGTCACGCCCAGACCGTCGGGGCGCTCGGGGCCGCAGACCACGCAGTTCGAGAGCGGGTGCCGTACGCCGCGCAGCGGGTGCTGCGAACGCGCGAACTCCGCCTGCGTTGCGGTCGGTCGCACCGGCGGTTCGAGCACAAACGGCTCGACCGTCTCGGCGACGGCGATCAGGGTCTCGCCGTTCAGCACCGTGGCCTGGTGGCCCGAGATCCGGGCGACCAGGTCGGTCTCCAGCGGCACCTTCTGGTGCAGGGTCACCTTGGCCGTGCCGCCGAGGAGGCCGGCGAAGGTCCCGCAGGCGAAGCCGCCGTTGGACATGCCCTTGGGCCCGTTCTCGCGCCCCGACAGGCGCAGGGGTGTGGTCATCATCGTGTTCGTCATGGGACAAGGACACAGGCGAACCGACCGACCAGACTTCGCCGGTTCCGGCCATTCACAGATGGCCGGTTCCGGCCATGTGCGGCGGCCCGCGGCCGAGCAGGATCGAAGCATGACGAACTCAACTGCAACCCGTGGTCAGCGCTTCTTCGCCTCCTGGTACCCGTCCCTGATGGGCAAGTCCGAGGAGGCCGGTCAGGGCGAGATGCGCCGTGAGCAGCTCGCCCAGGCGAAGGGCAAGACCCTGGAGATCGGCGCCGGCAACGGCTTCTCGGTCCCGTACTACACCGACAAGGTCAAGGAGCTGACCCTGATCGAGCCGAACGCGGTCTTCCGCGAGCAGCTGATCCCGACGCTCGCGACCGCGGTGCCCAAGAACGTCGCGGTCGTGGACGGCGACGTGCACGCACTCGCCTACCCGGACGCCTCGTTCGACACCGTTACTGCCTCGCTGGTGTTCTGCTCGGTGACCGACCCGCAGCGCGCCCTGGCCGAGATCCACCGGGTGCTCAAGCCGGGTGGCCGGTTCCTCTTCCACGAGCACGTGCGGGGTCACGGCCTGCGCGGAGTCGCCCAGGACCTGATCACCCCGCTGCAGCGTCGGCTCGCGGACGGCTGCCACGCCAACCGCGACTTCGAGGCTCTGCTCTTCGAATCCGACCTCGAGCTCGATGAGCTGGTCCGGACCCGGATGCCGGCCGGCGCTCCGACGATCGTGCCGCTGGTCGTCGGCGCAGCCCGCAGGGTGGCCTGAGCGCGGCGTACGGGCCGCCGATCGTCTGATCGACGGCCCGGCCGCGTTCAGCGCTGCCCCGTGCCGAGGTCGACAACGAGGTCGACCAGCGCGCGGGCTGCGTCGGACGCGGCGACGCGGTCGTCGCCGTCTCCGGTGCTGACCTGGAGCTTGTCCTTGCTCGCCGCGTTGGTGTCCATGCCGCTGATGACCGTGCGGGCGGCGAGGCCGTTCACGGCGACAGCGCCCGCGTCAGCCGCGACGTCCACGTGGTCTGCGGCGTTGCTGCCCGCCACCACGACCGTGTCGACCGCGCCGTCGCCGGCGCCGGAAGCGGCGGACAGGTGGATGTCCGCCTCGGCGATGTCGGTGCCGCTCAGGTCGCCGACCGTCACCGTGTCCGCCCCACCCAGGGTCGCGAGGTCGAGACGTTCGACGTCATTCAGGTCCATCCGGATGTTGCCCAGGTTGCGCAGGAACACTGCGTGCTGACCGCTGGCGGCCAGCGACATCTGCTCGGCTCCGTCAGAACCGTTGAACACCAGGGTGTCAGCGCCGCGGCCGCCCTCGATCGCGTCGTTCCCCTCACCCGGGTTCCAGAGCGCGACGTCGTCCCCGGAGCCGAGGAGCTCGGTGTCCGTGCCGACGCCGCCGTCCACGAGGTCGGCACCCAGGCCGCCCAGGACGAGGTCGTTGCCTGCTCCACCCAGGACGGAGTCGTTCCCGGTCCCGCCGTCCAGGACGTCGGCGGCAGCACCACCGGCCACGGAATCGTTGCCGGCTCCGCCGGCGACGTACAGCGGTACGTCGGTCTGGGTGCTCCCGCCGCTGACGGCGTGGAAGGCGTCGTCACCGGCGCCGAGGAACACCGACGCCGAACGGAACGTCGTTGCGTCGAACCGCTGCGCACGGCCGTCGCCGAAGGTCACGGTTGCCGCGCTCGAGGTGAGCTCGGCGCCGAAGTCGAGCGTGATCTGGTCCGCTGCGTTCGTCCCGTGCACGACCAGCACGCCGTTGACGACCTGGGCGGAGGCCTGGAGTGGAGTGGCCACGGACGGGGCGGCGGTGACGGCGACGGCGACCGCGGCCAGGGTCGTGGCGGTGGCGGCCTTCTTGAAGGTCCGGGGAAGCTTGTACTGCTCTTTCATGGGCTGCTCGTTTCTCGGTGTTCTCCAACGGGTCGGCAGATGCCCACCTCGCCTGTCGACACGAGTGCCGAACCCTGGTGGCTCATGTGATGAATTCGTGCGAACCACGGAGCGCCGGCATCCGTAAAGCACTCCGAGCAGCCGTCCTGAGCCCGGTCACAGCCGCCGTCGGTGCAGGATGGCCCTGTGCGCAAGCCGTCGATCCTGGTCCCGCTCGGAGGCGCCGTCGCGACCGTCGGGATCTACCTGCCGATCGTGACGGTCGGGCTGCACGTGCCCGGGTCGAAGCTCCCGGTGCTCTCGGACATGGTCGACTCGATCCCGGACAAGGGGCTCGGCGCCTCCACCGACCAGCGCCTCTACCTGCTGGGCATGCTGGGGCTGGCAGTCGCCGCGTGGCTGCTGCCGCTGCTGGTGCCGCGGACGAAGGCCGTCGGCATCGGCCTGGCGATCGCCGCTGCGGCGATCGCCGCGATCGGCGCCGTCCGCGGCTGGGTGATCGCGGTCCGGGGACCCGGTGCGGTCATCGACGACCACTCCTCGTTCCTGGAGCGGACCGCGCTGAGCGCGCTCGACAAGCTGCACTCCTACGGCGTGCTGGTGATCCACCCCGGATCGGGGCTGTGGACGTTGAGTGCCGGGGCGCTGGTGCTCATCGCGGGCGCGCTGCTCGCGCTGCGCCCGGCTCCGTCAGCCTGACGCTTCCGGTGCCGTCCTGACGCGACCATCGTCCGTGCGGTAGCCGAGCGCGAAGCTCGGGCAGCGGTCGACGACCTCGACCACCTCGTCGACCGTCGCCGCGTCCGCCGCGATCCACGGACGTCGCTCGCGATCGAAGACGGTCGGCAGGCCCCGCACGCACTCGGTCGCGTGCCGGCAGCGGCCCGGTTCCCAGGTGATCGTGACGCCCGGGGCGACGTACTCGCGGATGCCTTCCTGCACCTCTCGAGGATACGGCGGCGCCGGCGACCGGTCAGGCCGACGGTGCCGGGTCGGTCGCGGTGATCGGTTCGGCTGGGTCAGCGACCTTCGCGGGCACCGGTGGTTCGACGTCGGCTCCCTCGGCCGCTTCGTCCTCGTGGAGCTCGGGGAAGTTGCGCTGCGCGAACCGCTCCGCGATCTTCACCGAGGGCACCAGGCCGGCCGAGGCTGCGACCACGATCGCCGCGATGACCAACCAGCCCTGACCGTCCGAGCCCCACTTCATCGCGAGGAACGTGTACAGCGCCGGGGCCCACATCGACCCCAGGGTCCGGCTGACGTCGGCGACGCCCTGGTACTCACCGCGGCGGCGCGGATCCATCAGCTCGGCCTGGAACGACCAGCTGGCGCCGGAGATGAACAGCTCCGCGCCGGTCACCGTGACGTGGCCGAGCCAGACCAGGAAGATCGTGAGGAAGCCGGTCGTGGAGTGGGTGACCATCGTGATCAGGCAGGAGCCGACGAAGAACGCTGTCGAGATCCACACGTAGCGCATCGCGTCCCGCAGGTTGCGCACGCCCTTCGACGTGTACGCCGGCAGGAAGATGCACAGCACGGTGTTGGTGCCGAACAACCAGGCCAGCAGCACGTGCGGGGCGTCGGTGGCCTCGACCAGCCAGAGCGGGATGACGATGTTGAGCAGCACCTGGTTGGTCCACAGGGTGCCGTTGAAGAAGGAGGCCAGGATCCAGCCGGGGTTGCTCAACGGTCCCGGACCGACGGGTCTCTCGCGCACTTCTCCGCTGGCCACCCGCAGGTCGTGCGGTGCGGCCGGCAATCGACTGATCCACCACCCGTTCGCGGTGAGCAGGGCCGCGGCGAGCAGCGGCGTCCAGCGCACGACGGTGAGGCTGTCGAACGCCAGCGAGACGCCACCGATCAAGGCACCGAGGGTGAAGCCGACGTTGAGCGCGGAGTACAGGTAGGCCTGCGTCTCGATCCGCTCCTTGGTCGGCAGCGCGTCGAGCACGTAGGCCTGGAAGCTGGAGTGGCCGGCAGACCCGGTGAGGGCGAACAGCAGTCCCACCAGCAGGTACTCGCTGAAGGACCCGACGAAGGGCAGCGCGACGAACGCAGCCGCGCGTCCCCAGGTCGTCAGGGCCCAGACCCGCTTGGGACCGAAGCGGTCGACCACCCGACCTGCGGGGTAGGCGAACAGGAACTCCGCGACGCTCGTGATCGTGATGGCCAGCCCGACGCGGGAGGCCGACATCCCGACCACCTGGGTCAGGAAGACCGCACTGCCGGTGTTGAACGCTCCCTCGCCGGTGGAGAAGAGCATCGACTGGACCGCCAGCCGTCGCGACATCGGCGTCGGCGGGATGAGCCGGCGGAAGAATCCTGGTCGTGGTTCCGAGACGGAGGTGGTCATCACCGGCATTCTCACGGCGTACGGGTCGGTTGTCGCCCCGTTTTCCCGGCCGGTTCCGGACTCAGCCGGAGGGGTTCTCCAGACCCTCGAGCTCGGCCAGGACCGAGTCCACCGACCCGTGGAAGCTGATCAGCTCCTGGTCGCCGTGGGTGAAGAATCCGCTGTCCAGCGCGTGGTCCAGCAGCGCCCGCAGCGGCGCGTAGTAGCCGTCGACGTCGAGCACCAGGCACGGCTTGCGGTGCAGTCCGAGCTTCGTCCAGGTCGCGGTCTCGAAGAACTCGTCGAAGGTGCCCAACCCACCGGGCAGCGTGACGAACGCAGCCGACAGCTCGTACATCAGCGCCTTGCGCTCGTGCATGTTCGCGACCACGCGCAGGTCGGCGATGTCGGTCCGGCCGAGCTCGAGGTCCATCAGCGCCTGCGGGATCACCCCGGTCACGTGACCGCCGCGGCTGAGCGCGCCTGCGGAGACGTCACCCATCAGCCCGGCGGCTCCCCCGCCGTAGACCAGGCCCATCCCGGCGTCGGCCAACGCCGCGCCGAGCTCGGTGGCGGCGGCTGAGAACGCGGGGTTGGTGCCCGGCGTGGATCCGGAGAAGACGCAGACGTTGAACACGGCGCTCATGCTCCCAGGTGGGTCAATCGAGTTGCTTGCGCTGCACGACGCCGGCCCCGGTGACCACGCACATCGGCGGAACGTCCGTCGCCACCACCGCTCCGGCTCCGACCACCGATCCGTGTCCGATCGTGACGCCGGGGGTGACGGTGGCGCCCGCGCCGATCCACACGTCGTCCTCGATCACGATCGGGGCGTGGGTGATGAACTCGAACCGTTCGGCGACCTCGACCGGGTGACCGGCAGTGCTCAGCGTGACCCCGGGTCCGATGAGGACCCGGTCCCCGACCGTGATGCCGCCGAGGTCGAGGAAGTAGCAGCCCTGGTTGATGAAGACCTTCTCGCCGAAGGTCGCGCCGAGCCCGTAGTCGCAGTAGAACGGCGGCAGGATCGACAGCGAGTCCGGGACCGGGCCGTCGAAGATCTCCGTCAGCAGCACACGGCGGCCGTCGAGGTCGTCGAACGGCAGCGCGTTCAGACGCGCGGTCAGCCCCATCACGAGCTGCACCCGCTCGGCGAACGCCCGCGACTCCGGCGTACCGGTCCTCAGGCGTTGCTCGTTGCGCACGGGGTCGATGCTCGCACGCGGTTCCGGGGGTCCCGCGCGAGGCTCTTGACACACTCTTTCCGCATTCATACATTCATCCATACTTTGTATGAATGACAGGAGTTCGCATGACGCTAGGTCGGACCGCAGTCGTCCTCGGCGGGAGCATGGCCGGGCTGTGCGCGGCCGGCGCGCTCGCCCCGCACTTCGACGAGGTGGTCGTCCTCGAGCGCGACGTGCTCCCGGCGGACGCCGAGCACCGCCGCGGCGTCCCGCAGAGCAAGCACCCGCACTTCCTGCTCAACTCCGGGCGTCGGGCCATCAGCGACCTGTTCCCCGGGTTCGAGGACGACTTGATCGCCGCGGGCGGGATGCACCTGATGCCGTCGATGGACGCCGCCTACCTCGAGCGCACCGGCTGGGCCTCGCGCAAGCAGTCCTCGATGACGATGGTCTACAGCTCACGGATCCTGATCGAGCGGGTGCTGCGCGACAAGGTCCGCGCCCTGGGCAACGTCCGTATCCGCGAGGGGGTCTCGGTCACGGGGGTCAGCACGACGGGCGGTGGCACCTCCTCCGGCCGGGTCACCGGGGTGAGGTTTCGACAGGCTCAACCAACGGAGGACGGCGGGGAGGAACGACTGGACGCCGACCTGGTCGTCGACGGGCTCGGCCGCGGTTCCTCGGTATCGGCCTGGCTGGCGGCAGCCGGCTGGGACGAGGTGCCGGTGCAGACCCTCGACGCCGGGGTCACCTACACCTCGCGCTGGTACGACCTCCCCGCCGACCGCCCCGAGTCCTGGTGGTGGCAGCACCTGGTGATCATGCCGACCCAGGACACCGGCGAGCACCCGGACGAGCACGAGTACCTGTGCAACTTCTTCCCGGTCGAGGGCGACCGCGCGATCGCCTGCATGGGGTCCTGGGGCTTGGAGATGGCGCGCTCGGTCGACGACTTCACCGCCTCGGCCGAACGGGTGCGCACTCCCCTGTTCGCCGCTGCGATGGCAGCCTGCGAGCCCACGTCCGAGGTGCACCTGACCCGCTCGACCGGCAACAAGTGGCGCCGCTACGACCGTCTCTCCGTCGTACCGAACGGGATCGTCTTCATCGGCGACGCAATCTGCGCGTTCAACCCGTTCTACGCCCAGGGCATCAGTGCGGCGGCCGGCTCGGCGCTGATCCTGCGGGCGCAGCTCGCCGGGACTGCTGCCCTCGACCAGGCGTTCCACCGGCGCTTCCTGGCCGCGCAGCGCAAGGAGCTCAAGGTGCCGTGGGGCATGGCGATGGCGCGCGACCGCGGCTACGAGAACGCCACCGGGACCGAGACCCTGCCGGCCTGGCAGCGCAAGGTGCTGGCCTCGATGACCTGGCCGGTGTTCAACCTGATCACCGGAGCAGCGCGCGAGGACCCGGTCGTCGACGACCACTTCGGGCGGGTCTTCAACCTCGACGAGTCGCTCGGCACGATGATGAGGAACCCGCGGGTGCTCTACGGGCTGGTCCGCCACCAGGTGAACTCGGCGCTGGGACGGCGTACCGTCCCGTTCGGCTTCGACCCGCAGTCCGACCCGCCCGGTACCGACTGGACACCGGGCGCAGCTGCGCAGGAGAAGGAGGCAGTGGGATGAGTGCGACCTGCGACCACGCGGCCGAGAAGGTCACCGCCGCGCTGGGTTTCGACTGCCACGACGTCAGTCCGGTCGTGTCGGTGCACAACCCGTTCGACCTGGCCAGCTGGACCATGCCGATCCTCGAGCTGGTGATCATCGGCGGTGCCGTCTGGGCCCTGGTGCACGCCGTCCGCCGCTTCCGCGCCGGCGACCCGGTCAACCTGGCGCTCTGGTGCGCCTCCCTCGTCTACCTGTTCGTCACCGAGCCGCCGCTGTACTTCCCGGAGTGGTTCGGCCTGGACAAGCAGTACGGCTTCATCTTCGCCCACAACATCTTCTCGGTGCAGTTCATGTGGGACCGGCTGCCGCTGTACATCGTCGCCTGCTACCCGGCCTTCTCCACGCTGGCCTACGAGACCGTGCGGGTGCTCGGGATCTTCAAGCACCGCGGTGCGCTGGTCGGCTCGATCGCGGTCGCGTTCGTGTGCCAGGTCTTCTACGAGATCTTCGACCAGCTCGGCCCGCAGCTGAAGTGGTGGGCCTGGAACGACGCCAACACCGACGTGAACCACCCGTCGCTCGCCTCGGTGCCGATGAACAGCATGCTGCTCTTCGCCTCGGTCTCCTTCGGCGTGATGACCTTCCTGGTCGTGAAGCTGGCGGGGACGCGCCGTGGCTGGCCGCTGGCCTGGCGGATCGTGCTGGCGGGGGTCCTCGCGCCGCCGGCGATGGGCGTCTTCGGGATCCCGTCCGGGGTCTTCGGCGGGGACGACCCGAACGTGACCGCGCAGGCCTGGGTGCTCGGCATCGAGCTCGGACTGGTCTGGATCGCCGGCGCCTGGATCGTGCTGTCCCAGGTCCGGCGCCGCGGCACCGACGAGGCCGAGCCGATGACGGCGTTCGCGCGGATCTACCCGACGACCTACCTGGTCGTGCTCGGTGGCCTGTGGCTCGGCTCGCTGCCCGACTTCCTGGACGCCACCAACGGCATCACCAGCGACGGCACCCCGATCGGCAGCGGCTGGTACACGCTGGCCTGCTTCGTCGGCGCGGGGCTGGTGCTGGTCGCCCTGCACACCGGACGACGCCGTACGCCGGCACCGGCCGCGCTCGCGACGACGGCGGCCTGACCGGTGGGACACCACGGCTGGCAGGGCAACCCTCCCCGGACCGAGGAGGACGCGCGGCAGCGGATCGTCGCCGCCGCGTCGTACTGCGTCGAGAAGTACGGTCCCGCGAAGACCACGCTCTCCGACGTCGCCTCCGAGCTCGGCGTCACCCGCCAGACCGTGTACCGCTACTACAGCAACCTGGCCGAGCTCCTCGGCGCCGTCGCCGAGGCCGGGCTGGCCGACTTCGTCGAGCGCTTCGAGAAGCACCTCACCGGGTTCACGACGCCGGCCGAGGTCGCGATCGAGTCCGTCGTGTACGCCGTTCGGGCGATCGCATCCGAGCTCCGGATCGGGGCGCTCTTCCAGGCGGGCGAGACTGAGATCTTCAGCCGCGGCGCGACCACCGCGAACGCGTTCTCGCTCGGCGCCGACATCCTGCGCCGGGTGCCGGTGGACTGGTCAGAGATCGGTGTGGCCGACGACGAGCTCGAAGGGCTCGCGGAGATTCTGATGAGGCTCTTCATCTCCTTCCTCCAGTCGCCGGCCGACCCGCCGCGCTCGGAGGACGAGCTGCGGGCACTCGTACGCCGCTGGCTCGGCCCCGCGCTCCAGGCTCGCCGTTGACAGCTCAGGCGAGCCGGACGGTGTTGATCCCGTCGGCCGAGGTCGCCTTCACGGTCGCCCCGATGGCCTCGCCGCTGCGCATCAGGTCGAACAGCGGGTCGTCGGTCGGGACGTGCGCGACGAACCGCTCGCCGCTGTCGAGCCGGCCCAGCACCGTGCCGAGCTGCTCGTCGCCGGAGTAGGTGTAGGTGTCGATCACGCCGCTGCCCTCGGCGGCCAGCGCGACGGTGAGCCGCTCACCCTCGTCGCTCAGCGACGGGGCGTCACCGGGCCAGGCCACCGGGGTCGTGGAGTAGATGCCGACCGAGTACTTGTGCATCGCGCCCCCGTTGGCGCCGACGAAGCCGTAGCCGCCCGGGTTCTCCCGCATCCGGTTCACCGTCTCCACGACCGCGTGCATCGAGTAGTTGTTGCCCGGGCCGCCGAAGAACGGCAGGCCGCCGGTGACGGTCAGCCGGCGCGGGTCGTCGAGCGCGATGCCGAGGGCGTCGGTGATGTTGAAGACCGGGATCGCGAAGCAGCTGTAGAGGTCGAACGTCGTCAGGTCCGCTGCGCCGACGCCGGCCATCTCCAGCGCCTGCTGCGCGGCCCGGACCGCGACCGGACCCGTGCTCAGGTCGGGCCGCTCGAGGAACGGGAGCTCCTTGCCGTCGGCGTGCCCGTGCAGGTACACCCACTTCTCCTCCGGTACGCCGGCAGCGCGGGCCGCCTCGACCGACATCAGCAGCACCGCGGCACCGAGGTTGACCTTCTCCCGGGCGACCACCCAGCGGGTGTACGGGTCGGAGATCAGCGGGTTCTTCGCCGACGGCACGGCCAGGTCGTCCGAGCTCCGGACGTGGCGTGTGGACGCGAGCGGGTTGGCCGCCGCGACCTCGGAGAACGGCGCGAACAGCTTGCCGATCTGCTGGGCGTAGTCCGCCACCGACAGGCCGAGCCGTGCGCGTCGGGCGTGGTCCATCAGCGCGTAGGTCGTCGACATGATGAACAGCGCGTGGGCGATCTCGTTGTCGGTGAGCAGGCCCTCCCACTTCGCGCCGCGGTCGTCCCACTCCCCGTCCGGGTGCTCGGTGAAGTCCGGGGCGTCCTCGCGACCACCGAAGTGCGCCTGGGTCGACAGCGACTCGCCACCGGCCAGCAGCACCGCCTGGTACTCACCTGCGGCGATGCGCCCGGCGAACTCGTTGACCAGGTGCTGCGGGCTCTGGCCACCGACGACCTCGAGCACCGCGTGCTCGGGAGTGATGCCGAGCCGGTGGGCGACCGAGCGCGGGAACTTGGTCGAGACCCCGAGGGCCGGCGGCAGCGGGGTCGAGAGCTCCATCGGCCGCACGCAGGCGATCACGTCGATCAGCTCGCCGATCCCGTTCCCGGCGGCGTCCTCGATGGCCGCCCGGGAGGCTGCGGCCGCGAGGTCGGCGCTGGACAGCTGCGCGTAGTCGTCGCTGCCGAAGACGTCGGTCGCCTGGCCGACGCCGACGAGGACCGGGGTGCGGGGATCGATCGAGGTGCTCACGGTCAGTGAAGATAGTTGATCTACGCAACGAACAGGCCGCCGGTCCACGGACCGGCGGCCTGTCGCCCACTCAGGCGGTCAGGCCCAGAACGCGGTCACCGCGGGCGGGTCGCCGATGTACTGGTCGACCGAGCGGACCTTCCCGTCCTCGAGGGTGAAGTACAGGATCTGGGTGTCGCTGAAGGTGCGTCCGTCGGGACGTTCTCCGCTGATCTGGGTGACCACCGCGACGTGGCCCTCGCCGTCGGGCAGGTAGCGCGTCGGGACCGGCGCCAGGGTGCCGGCGGTCAGCTCGATCGACTCGAGCAGGAAGGCGACGACGGCCTCGATGCCGTCGTGCACTCCCCCGAGCCGGTCGGGGTTGCGGTGGTTCCAGGTCGCGTCGGCGTGGAAACCGTCGGCGAAGGCGGCGATGTCGCGGTCGCGAACGGCAGCGAAGCCCTTCTGTACCGCCGCGATGTCGGCCTCGGCCTGGCTGGTGATCATCGTGTTCATGGTTCCTCCTGAGTGTTGGTGCTGCGTCGAGGAGGAACCTAGGAATTCGGCGTGCGCCGCCGCATCGACTGTTCGATCGATATCGGCCTAGGGGGTCGCGGCGAGTCCGTGGCGCATCGCGAACATCGCCAGCGCCGCCCGGGTGCTCACCTCGCACTTGCCGTAGATGTGCACGGTGTGGGTGTGCACCGTCGAGGCCGAGATGAACAGCCGCTCGGCGATCTGCTTCTTGGTCAGGCCGGCGGCGAGAAGCTGGAGCACCTCGAGCTCGCGCTCGGTGAGGTCGACCGGGAGCGCGGGGAGGCTCGGCTTCGGGCCGTCCGCCGCGGCCAGCACCGCCCGGACGGCGTCGCGGTCCAGCGGGAGCTCGGAGAGTCGCCGGGCCGCCTCGTCGGGCGGAAGCGCCGGCCGGTGCGGGCGCGGCTCACCGAAGGTGTGCCATGCCTCAGCAGCCGCGAGCAGGCGGGCGACCGGGTCGAGCTCGCCCGCCTTCACGCCCATCGGGTAACCGGACCCGTCCATCCGCTCGTGGTGGCGGCTGACGGCGCCAGCGAGCGGCTCGAGCTCTGGCGATCGGGCCAGGATCCGGCCCGAGTGGTACGGGTGCAGCCGGACCAGCTCCCACTCGTCCGGGCTCAACGGCCCGGGCTTCTCCCAGATCCCGGTCGGGATCGCGACCCGTCCCAGGTCGTGCACCAGACCCGCCCGGTACGCCGTGACCGGATCCACCCCGTCGACCTGAGCGGCCGCGGCCCGCATCAGGCCGGCCACACCCCGGGCGTGGCCCTGGAAGTAGGGCGACTTCAGGTCAGCGGCGTCACCGAATCCGGCGAGCACGTCGTCGAGCTGGCCGTCGTGGTCGAAGTACCGGTGCGGGGCGGGCTCGGCAGCCACGACCGCGGACCAGGCGTCGTCCGCCCGGGAGAGCGTGAGGAGCTCGCCGGCATCGGCGAGGAAGAGCTGCGCGATCGCCGGGTCCAGCGCGCGACCGGACCAGCGGCCGACGACCTCCGCGGCCTGGTCGGCGCCACCGACCGCGTCGAACATGACGGCGGTGAACCCGACCGCGGCGAACCGGGCCGGTTCCGGGAGATCCGCGCCCGATCGCCCGCTCGGGGCTCCCTTGCCGTCGTACCGCTCGAAGGCGCAGAGCACGGACTCGCTGACCGCGGACGGCAGCCCGAGCAGCCCGACCAGTCCGGCTCCGACCTCGCAGTCGGCGCGGGCGGCCTCGGCGACGAGCCCCGGGACGCGCGGCATGCTCGCCAGCATCCGGAGCTTGTCGGTGCCCTGCACCAGTCCGGTGAGGAACCGGATCGCCTCGAGGGGTCGGCCGGTGTCGGTCAGGTCGCCGGTCGCCCGGAGCGCGACGTCGTCGCCACCGAAGTTCGCGGCGGCCTCGTGCGAGGTGGCCGCGCACCCGGCGAACCGGAGCAACGTCGAGTAGTAGACCTCCGACTGCCGTGCCGGGCTCAGACCGCTGCGGCGCGCCAGCTCGGTGGCGACCAGCGCCGCGCGCATCGCCTCACCGGGCGGGTGCCCGCGCGTCAGGTCACTGGTGACCGACAGCGCGGCCACCACACCGGCGACCCGCACCTGGCTCGGCACGAGCGAATCGTAGCGACGCTGTCAGCCCCGCGCGAAGGTCTCGGCGGCGTTCGGGTCGAACTCGTAGCCGACCACCGGCTCGTCCCCGACCACCCAGGCGTCGTGACCCGGCTCGATGACGTAGGCGTGGCCCGGGATCAGGCGCAGCGTCGTCCCGTCGTCGTGCTGGATCTCGAGCTGGCCGGAGATCAGCGCACCGACGTGGTGCACCTGGCAGGAGTCGGTCCCGGCGACCGGCTTGATGCACTCCGACCAGCGCCAGCCGGGCTGGAAGGTGGAGCGGGACACGGTCGCGCCGGGCAGGCGGACGACGTCCACCTGGGTCTTGTCCGGCGCCCGGCGCTCGTCGGGTTCCTCGAAGCTCTTGGAGTGGATGGACATGGCGGTTGCCCCCTTCAGGGATGGGTTTCACCGACCATCTCGCTCCCCGCCCCGGCCCGGTAGAGGGGCGCGGTTACGAGCCTCTTACGGGCTGATCGGTTCCGCTTCGACCTGCTGGGCGCGGCCGATCGCCAGCCCCGGGAAGACCACCACGGACAGCAGGCCGGCGCAGACCAGCGCGGTCGCGGTCGTCTCCGACATCCGCCCCGTGAGCAGGCCGATCTGGGTCGCGGTGACGATGAACGGCAGGCTCGTGGCCAGCAGCAGTCCCGAGGCGATCGTGTGCCGGCGGCCGAGGTCACGGAGGAAGAGCAACGCCGGAACACCGCGGGCGAGGAGCAGTGCCGCGAGGAACACCGGCACCCGGAGCAGGTCCGCCGGGTGGTCCAGGAGCCCCGCGACGTCGAGACGCATCCCGCTGGTGATGAAGAAGACCGGCACCAGGAACCCGAACCCGACGGCCTCGAGCTTCAGCCGGAAGTGCGGGTGCGAGGTCGCGTCGCGATCGAGGGCCGCGACCACGGCTCCGGCCAGGAAGGCACCGAGGATGCTCTCCAGCCCCACCTTCTCGGCGAGCACGACGAACCCGACCATCAGCAGCACGGCAGCGCGCACCCGGATCTCCGCGGTCCCGTCCTGCAGCGCGACCAGCACGTCGGCCAGCCGTGTGCTCCGGGCGGAGAGCGTCGCCGCGATCACCACCAGGCCGATCAGTCCGACGAACAGCGCCAGCAGCGTCAGCCGCGACGCCGTGCTCCGTCCGTCGGCGGAGAACAGGATCGACAGCAGCACCACGGCCGCGAAGTCGGCCAGCGACGCTGCGGTGATCGTGGTCCGCGCGACCCCGCTCTCCAGCAGCGCCGCGTCCTTGAGCACGGCGACGACCAGGCCCAAGGATGTGGCAGAGAGCGTCACCGCGAGCAGCACCGGGTCACTGATCCAGCCGGCTCCGTCGAGCGCGAGGCCCACCGCGAAGCCGACGAGGAGCGAGATCCCGTAGCCGGCCACCACCACGCCGAGCAGCCGCCCTCGCCACTCGCGGACGTCGACTTCCAACCCGGCGAGGAACAGCAGCATCGCCAGGCCGAGCAGCGCGACGATCTGGACCACGAGGTCGGGACGGAGCCAGTCCAGGGCGTGCGGGCCGACCGCGACCCCGAGCACGATCTCGAGCACGACCGCGGGCAGTCGCAGCCGTGGGAGGAACGCCGTGACGATCGGAGCGAGCGCGGCGATGACCAGCACCCCGAGCAGGTTCACGAAGGCGACATCGGGCATCGTCAGCTCCTCACAGCAGGGCGGCGTCCTGCTCGACGACGAGCAGCGCCGGGCCGTCGGTGGCGAAGAGCCTGCGGAACGCGTCATCGAGGTCCTCGCGCCGGGTCACCTTGATGCCGGTGGCTCCGCACAGCTCGGCGTACGCCGCCCAGTCGGGGTTGTGCAGCGAGGTCTGCCAGACCGGGAAGTCGCCGGCGACCTGTTCTTTGGAGATCTTGCCGAGCGCGTTGTTGTTCAGCAGGACGTGCTTGATGCCGATGCCGTACTTCACCGCGGTCGTCAGCTCCATCGCGTACTGCCCGAAGCCGCCGTCGCCGGTCACCGCGACGACCGGGCGCGACGGGTCTGCGGCCCAGGCGCCCATCGCCGCCGGGTAGCCGAAGCCGATCGAGCCGAGGTAGCCCGACATCAGCACCGGTTGTCCCTTCGACTCCAGGTACCGGCCGAGTGAGTAGGCGTGGTTGCCGACGTCGACGCTCACCACGGCCTCCGCCGGCAGGTGCTCGGACAGCGCCTCGAACACCGCAGCCGCGGAGACGCCCTGGCCACGATCGTCCTGCGCCCGGCGCGCCTTCTCGGCGCGCCAGAGCGCCCACCGCGCGGCGACGTCGGCACGCTGGTCGACCGGTGCGGCCGTCCGGGTCGCCTCGTCCAGGGCTCGAAGACCGGCGGCGGCGTCCGCCACCACCGGGACCGCGACCGGGTGGAACCGCCCCAGCGAGGAGACGCGGTCGTCGATCTGGATGATCGGCTTGTACGCCGCGATGCCGGTGTGGTTCGAGAAGGAGGCGCCGACCACGACCAGCAGGTCCGACTCGTTCATCAGCCAGCTCGCCACCGGCGTCCCGCTGCGTCCGAGCACCCCGGCGCCGAGCGGGTGGTCGTCCGGGACCAGCCCCTTGGCGCGGAAGGTCGTGAGCACCGGAGCGTTCAGCCGCTCCGCCAGAGCTAGCAGCTCCGTACGCGCACCCCGCGCGCCCTGCCCGACCACAAGAACGGGTCGCTGCGCCTGGTCCAGCAGCGCCGCTGCGCGCTCGATGTCGGCCGGCGCGGGTACCTGGTGCTGCGACCCGAACCGTCCGTCCGGACCGGAGGCAACCGCGTCCGAGGCCAGCTCCTGGACCTCGTCCGGCAGGACCAGGTGGGCCACCCCGCGACCATCCACAGCGTGCTTGACCGCCAGCGCGGCGAGCTCAGCGTGGTCCGACCCCGCCTCGACCGAGGCGGTGGACAGCGCGACGTCACGGAAGACCGCGGCCAGGTCGAGGTCCTGGAAGGCCCCGCGACCGCGGACCTTCGACGGCACCTGGCCCGAGATCGCGATCACGGGCGCACCGTCGAGCTTGGCGTCGTACAGGCCGGTGAGCAGGTTGGTCGAGCCCGGGCCGGCGATGGCGAAGCAGGCGGCCGGGCGGCCGGTCAGCTTTCCGTACCCGCTTGCCGCGAACGCAGCAGCGCCCTCGTGACGGATGCCGATGAAGCGGAGCTCGCCGCGCTCCTCGGCGCGGCGCAGTGCGTCCGCGAAGCCGAGGTTGGAGTGCCCGACCATGCCGAAGACGGTGTCCACGCCGTGCGCGACCAAGGTCTCCACCAGCACGTCTGAGACCGTGCGGACCTTCTCGTGCTGCGGCGGGAGCTGGACGTAGACGCCGTCCTCGCGCTCCTCGACCTCGTACGCCGTCACCGCGTCGGTGAACCCTTCCGGCGGGGTGCCGGTGGTCGGGTCGTAGTCGTAGCCGTGCCACGGGCAGCGCAGCCAACCGTTCTCGATGGACCCCTCTCCGACGGGCCCACCCTGGTGCGGGCAGCGGTTCTCCAGCGCACCGAGGCGACCGGCCCAACGGGTCAGGGCGACGGACCGACCGTCCACCACCGAGGTCGTCACCCGCTCGTCCTCGGGGACGTCCTCGGGCGCGACGCGGTACCACGAGCTCTCGTTCATGGGGTCAGCCTCGTGGCCGAGCCGGGCCGGGCGGAAGAGGGCGGCGGCAGGTGTCCTCGGTACGTAAGCATTTGCGCGGGGCCGCCGGGAGCGCACCGGACTAGCCTCCAGACATGGCCGACCTGACCACCACCCGCCGGTCCCTGCACGCGGTTGCCGAGCTGCTGCTCGCCGGTCCGCAGCACGGGGAGCACGGCACGATCAAGCTCGCAGCCCGCCCCGGCGGGTTCGGGACCGTGCGCGAGCCGTTCGTCTCCGTGGCCGGCAACCGACTGCGCGCCGACGGCGTCGAGGTCCCGCTGGACGGCCGGACGATCCTCGAGGTCGGCGCCGAGGCCGGCGTGACCCCACGTCCGCTGACCGCGGTCTACACCGACGGCTGCGGACTCGACGAGCACCACCGGCTCCAGATCGACGCCGCCTGCGCCGCCGAGATCCATGAGGGGTTCCGCCGCGGCGAGGAAGCCCTCGCAGCCTTCGCGCCCGAGCACGAGCGGGTGCTCTGGCCGGAGCACTTCGACCTCGGCATCACCGTCGCCGAGGTCAACTACGGAGTCTCCCCCGGCGACGGGTTCCTCGAGGTCCCCTACGCCTACGTCGGGCCGTGGAGCCTCGAGGGCGTCGCGGGCGATTTCTGGAACGCACCGTTCGGCGCAGCGTTGCCGCTGAGCGAGATCGACGATCTGGCGTACTTCTTCACTCAGGGCGCAGAGCTCCTCCGCCGCTAGGCAGCCTCAGCCCGGACCACGTCCTCCACGGGCTCGACCGGTGCCGGCTCGTCGGCCTCCACGAACCGCACCAGCACGGCGACCGCGAGCAGCACCAACGCTCCCCCGGCGTACTGCAGGATCGAGGGGGACTCCCGCAGGAACACGATCGCGGCCAGCAGACCCACGACCGGCGTGAGGTTCAGCAGCTGCGAGGCGCGTACGCCGGGAACGCGGCTGATGCCGAAGTTGAACGCCACGCTGCCGATCGCGGTGCTGGCCAGGACCGCGAGCGCGAACGCCCATCCGGACCAGCCGGCGGTCGCCAGCCCGCTGCCTCCGTGCGACCAGCCGATGAGCACGAACGGGGAGGTGCACACCGCAGCTCCCACGGTCTGCCAGGTCGAGGCGCCCAGTCCGTCGGCGCCGTTGAAGGTGCGGGTCAGCACCAGGTAGATCGCCGAGGCGGACACCGAGGCGACCACCAGCAGGTTGCCGAGCGTGGTGGCCATCCCGCCCGCGTCGCCGCCCAGGGCGACCACGGTGCTGCCGAACAGACCGAGCACCATCGCACCCAGGCCCCAACCGCGGAGCCGCTCATGCAGGAACAGCAGTGCCAGCAGCACCGACATCGGCAGCTCTGCGGCCAGCAGCAGGCTCCCGGCGGTGGCGCTGGTCCGGCTCAACCCCGAGTCGCCGAGCACGAAGGCGAGACCAGGCATCAGTGCCCCGATCGCGAAGTTCCGCCGCGCGCCCTCGCGGGTCAGGGTTCCCCGTACCAGGCCGACCAGGACCAGCACGACGGCGGCACCGGCGAGCTCGACGGCGACCAGGTCGGCGGGTCGAATCCGGTGCAGCGCTGCCACCGACACCGTCGTGCTGATGCCGTAGGCGACGGCGGAGACGAGCATCGCGGCTTCGCCGGCCCGGGATCCGTGGCTGCTCTGCAAGGTCGTTGACATGGCTTCTCACTGTTCTGACGTGCTAACCGTCTAACTGTGTATGATGGTTAGTATGCCCGTCAACCCGATTCCGCTGCCGCCCGAGGACGAGGACCTGCTCGCCGCGTTCGCCAACCTCGGGCACGGAGAACCGGACCTGCTCGACGACCCGGTCGGACTCAGGTCCTGGTGGTCCGACCTCGGCGGTTCCGCGATCCCCGGCAGGAGCACGGACCTCGAGCTCCTGCGCGCCCTCCGGCGGTCCGTGCGGGCACTCGCGCTGGCGAACAACGGCGTCGACGTCGAGCTGGAGGAAGACACCTGGGAAGCGATTCCGCTGCGTCTGGTCCTCACCGGTGGTCCGCACCTGGAGTCGACGGGGCCCACCGACCTGACCGGGACGATCGCGTCCGCGGTGGCATCAGCACTGGTCCGTTCCTCGGCTCGCGCGACCTGGCCGCGCTTCAAGGCCTGCCCCGGGCCGGAGTGCGAGTTCGTGTTCCGCGACCGGACCCGCAACGGGTCCCGGCGCTGGTGCCTGATGAGCGAGTGCGGCAACCGCGCTAAGGGCGCTGCCTTCCGCGCACGAGCAGCACGAGACTGACCGCCACCGTGACGCCTGCGAACACCAGCCAGCCGACGAGGTAGTTGCGATCCAGCAGGGTGGCGTTGTCGGCGCGTTCACCGAACCTCCCCAGGACGGGGATCGCTGCGATCGAGACCGACGCGAGCACCACGCCGCCGATGACCAGTGGAGCGATCCGGAGCCCCGCTCGCCGAGCGCGCACGAAGACGGCACCGACCACGATCGTCAGGGGCGCGAGCACCGCGTCGTGGAGCAGCACTCCCCCGACCAACCACTCCAGGGTGGCCCGCAGATTGGCGAACCCGAGGTCCAGCAGCAGGCTCACGCCGTACGCAGCGATCGCGACGCCGGCCGCTCCGAGCAGTACGCGGGTGGCGCGCATCAGAGCACCTCCACCTGGTCGAGCCACTTCGTCTGCAGCACGCCCGGCCGGTCCGGTGCGATCAACCGGCACGGGTAGCCGTGGTCCAACGCCAGCTTCTCGCCGTCCAGTCCGAGCGCCACCAGCGTCAGCGGGTCGTCGGCGAACTGGCTCGGCAGGGTGGTGACCTTGTAGGGACCGTGCTGTTGCAGCGAGGTGAACCGGACGTCCCGGCCGCGTGGTGCACCGACGAGGTCGAGCAGGTCGCGCAGGCGCACGCCGTCCCAGGTCCCGTTCGCGCTCCAGCCCTCGACGCAGGCGATCGGCAGCACGCCGGTCCGCTGGCGCAGCCCCTCGAGATCCGCGCGCGAGAGCTCGACGGATCGGGCTCCGTGGCGCACGGTCAGGCGGTACGACGGGCTGAGCGCAGCTGCCACCACGTCCGCGGCGCGGGCGCTCTTGTTGATCGGGACGCCGCCCGGACCGCCCCCGGACCGGACCCCGAACACCGACACCCGCCGGAGGACCGGAACGGCGGAGCCGGCGGTGGCCAGCACCGCGACCCCGGCAGCGAGCAGGCTGCCGCGCACCAGGGTGCGTCGGTCCAGAGGACCGGACTCGGCGGTGCTGGGGCGGTCGTGCTCGGCGGACTCGATCGGGGAACCGAGGACCGACCGGATCAGCGGGAGCTTCACCGCGACGTGCACCGCCAGGGCCCCGAGCGCGATCCAGGCCATCGCGTAGTGGGTGGCCCGGAAGTGGAAGCCCCACGGGTACCACTGGGCCGTGTTCGCCACGCCCGAGGCCAGCTGGAAGATCGCGGCACCGACGAGCACGGCGATCGAGCCGCGCTCCAACGACTCGACGGCAAGCTCGGTGATCCGGCGCGGTGGACGGGCGAAGAGCTTGGGGAAGACCGACCACAGCTTGACCAGCAGCAGCGGGATCGCAGCTGTCCCGGACGCGACGTGCAGGGCCTGGGTCCAGCGGTAGAGCCAGACCGGACGGGTGGGGAAGCCGACGAACGGGTGGGTGACGTGGGCCTCGTGACTGATCAGCCCGGTGACGAACGCGATGACGAAGCAGATCCCGAGCCAGACGCCCACCCGGGCGGCCACGGCCGGGCTCCGCAACCGGGAGGTGAAGTCCGCCTCGCGGGGCGGCGCCAGTGCCTCGAGCTTCATCGTCCGTCCTTGAGGAGCACGGCGACCCAGCGGTCCCCGAAACGCTCGAGCCGGTCGACGACCAGACCGACGCCGGCACAGACCACGCCGACCTGGTCGGCGGCCACCGTGCTCCACGCGAACAGCTCGCTCTGCACAGCGCTCGTCCGCAGGCGCAGCCGTCGCGTCTCCAGACCGCTCCCCGGTGGCGCCAGGTCGACCACGACGCGTCCCCCGGGTGCGAGCAGGGCGGCCACCCGGGTCAGCAACCGCCGCGGGTCGCCGCCGATGCCCACATTGCCGTCCGCGAGCAGCACGGTGCTCCACCGGCCCTCGCCGGGAACGTGGTCGTAGACGTCGCGGACCAGAGCAGCGGCCCCGCGAGCGCGCGTCTGACGCACCGCCTCGGGCACCACGTCGATCCCCAGTGCCGCGTTCCCCGACCGGGTCAGGTGCTCGGTCATCCGCCCCGGGCCGCACCCGACGTCCAGGGTCGGGCCCTCGCACAACGCCAGCACCGCCCGGTCGGACCCGTCCGCTGTCCGGGACCACGCCGCCACAGGGAGCTGCACCGCGCCCGCCCGGCCGACGACGTGGCAGCGTTCGCCGCGCAACGCTGCGCTGTAGACCTCGGAGAACGGTGCCGCCAGGGCGCTCACGCGACCACCGACCGGTGGCGGCGCCAACAGGCCGCGAACTGCGTCCACGGGGCCTCGGCCGCGACCGCGACCGCATCCGCGAGGGTGTCGACGTCGCGGAGCCGCGGCGCCGGGTCGACCAGCAGACCGGCGGCCCGGAGGGCCTGCGCGGTGAGAGCCCCGGTCACTGCGGTGGACATCGGCACGTCCACCAGCGACCGCGCTGCGTCCGGGTCGGCCAGACCGAGCACCCACCATCCTCCGTCCTCCGCCGGACCAAGCACCGCAGTCCCCGGACGGCTCCGCTCGGCCACCGCGACCAGGTCGCCGGCGGTCAGCTGCGGGGTGTCCATGCCGACCTGCACCACCGGCCCCGGCCCGGCCTGCGCCACCCGGGCGTGCGCGTGGGCCAGACGGTCCCCGAGTACACCGGAGCACTGCGGGAACACCTGCCAACCCGCCGTCGCCTCGCGCAGCGCCGGCCACGACGCGGCATCGGCGAGGTCACCATCGAGGGCCAGGTGGCACTCGGAAAAGGCCTCGGAGCACGCGGCCAGCGTGTCCAGCAGGGCGCGCGCCGCCAGCTCCGCAGCAAGCTCGTGGCCGACATCCGCCGCCAGCCGGGTCTTCACCCTCCCCGGGACCGGAGACTTGGCCATCACCAGGGCGCGGCCCGTCATCGCAGCACCGCCAGGAAGTCGCGCGCGGTGCGGAAGGTCCCGCGTACTGAGCCGCTCACCTTCGACCGCGTGCCGCGGGCCCGCGGGTGGTAGGCGAGGTCGCGCTCGACGATGCTCCAGCCGGCCGCGGACGCGCGGCTCATCAGCTCGAGCGGATACCCGAACCGGCGGTCCTCGACCCCGAGGATGATCAGGTCGTCCCGCCGGCAGACCCGCGCGGGTGCGATGTCGTGCAACCCGAAGCCGCTGCGCGAGCGCAGGATGGCGATGGCGACCTGGTTGCCGAGGCGCGCGTGCCAGGGCCAGATCCCGCGACGAACCGGACGCCTCCGTCCGACCGCCATCTGCGCCCGCCCTTGCGCCACGTCGTCGATCAACGGGACCAGGTCGTCGGCGTGGAAGGACCCGTCGCCGTCCATCACCGCGACCAGCTCGGTCCGGGCGGCCTCGACCCCGGCGTGGACCGCGGCCCCGTAGCCCGGTTGCGGCTCGGTCACGACCCGAGCGCCCAGGGCACGGGCAACCTCGGCCGTGCCGTCGGTCGAGCCGTTGTCGACCACGAGGATCTCCACGCCCGCGGGAACCCGCGCGATCACCTCCGGCAACGCGGCCGCCTCGTCGCGGCAAGGAAGGATCAGCGTGCAGGTCGGGTCCATCCAGCCAACGTAGGCAGCCGCCTCCCCGGGCCGGGGCGGTCAAGCCTTACGGAACACTGACGTCGGTCGCCGCGACCCCGGTTTCGCACCGCCGACTGCCTAGCGTGGGGGCATGCCGACCTCGACGCCCCCGCTCTCGCGCGCCGCGTGGTCCGGCCTATTGGCGGCGATGGGCCTGGTGGCGCTCGCGATGGCGGTGCCGGCGATCACCGGCTGGGACGTGCACGTGAAGTCGTTCCCGCCGCTGCACGCGGTCTGGGACCCACGGCTCGGTCCCGGTACCGCCCCGGCGGTCCTGGTCGCCCTCCTGGGCCTTCGGTACGCCGCCACGACCGCCGCGACGCTGAGCTGGGGCCGCCTGCTGGCCGTCGCCTGGGTCTCGGGTCTGGCGTGGATGCTGTCGCTGGCGCTGGTGGACGGCCGCGACGGAATCGGCGTCATCCTGCAGACGCCGTACGAGTACCTGCGCACCGCGCGCGCCACCACCGACCTGCACCACACGCTGCAGGAGTACGTCAGCCGGATCCCCTTCAGTGCGGCCCCGGACAACTGGCCGGTGCACATCGCCGGGCACCCGCCCGGCGCGCTGACCTTCTTCGTGCTGCTGGTCCACCTCGGGCTCGGCAGCGGACTGGCGGCTGGACTCGTGGTCACGGCGCTCGCGGCGACGACCGCCCCGGCCGTGCTGGTCACGGTCCGCCGGCTCGGCGCCGAGGACCTGGCTCGCACCGCAGCGCCGTTCCTGGTCCTCGGACCGGCCGCGATCTGGCAGTGCGTGTCCGCGGACGCGATGTTCGCCGCGGTCGCCGCCTGGGGGCTGGCCGCCCTTGCGTTCGCCGCGACCTCGACCGGTGGCCGCCTCCTGGGCTGGTCGGTGCTCGCCGGCCTCCTGCTCGGGTACGCCGTGATGCTCTCCTACGGACTCCCGCTGCTCGGCATCCTCGCGCTCGCCGTGCTGATCCTCGGTCGATCGTGGCGCCCGCTTCTGCCGACCGCCGCAGCGGCCGCCGCCGTGGTGCTGACCTACGCCGCACTGGGGTTCAACTACCTCGCGGCGCTGCACGCGCTGCACGGTCGGTACTGGGACGGGGTCGCGCACGTCCGTCCGACCGGCTACTGGCTCTGGGGCGACCTGGCGGCCCTGACGTGCAGCGCCGGTCTGATCCTGGGCGCCATCGTCGCCGTCGCCTGGGCACGCCGGTCCGAGCGCACGGAGCCCGCGCCACGGGTCGTCCTGGTGCTCGCCGCAGCGGCAGCGACGAGCGTGCTCGCCGCGGACGCATCCTTGATGAGCAAGGCCGAGGTGGAGCGGATCTGGTTGCCGTTCGTGCCCTGGCTGCTGCTCGGCAGCGCGCTGCTACCGCCGCGGTGGCGTTCGGGAGGCCTGGCCCTCCAGGTCGGGACGGCGCTGCTGCTCCAGCACCTGCTCCGAACCGGGTGGTGATCAGGCGCGCAACGGTGCGGTCGCGAACGCCCGCAAACCCTCAGCCGGTGCGACCTCGGCGACGAAACCGAGCTCGTCGGCCGCCCGCCGCGGCGAGGCCACCACGTGGCGCACGTCCCCGGCGCGGAACTCGCCGGTCACGACCGGATCGATGCCGGTCCGGCCCGAGCCCTGGCAGATCAGTCCCGCCACCTCGCCGATCGAGATCGGTTCCCCCGAGCAGACGTTGAAGGTGCGCATCCCGCTCTCCGCCGCCGATCCTGCGAGCTGCTCGATCGCGAGCACGTTCGCGCGGGCGACGTCGTGGACGTGCACGAAGTCGCGGACCTGACCACCGTCCTCGAAGACCCGAGGAGCCTCGTCCCGCTCCAGGGAGGAACGGAACATCGCCGCGACCCCGGAGTACGGGGTGTTGCGCGGCATCCCGGGGCCGTAGACGTTGTGGTACCGCAGCGCGACGGCTGCTCCCCCGGCCTGCCGGGCCCACGCGGAGGCGTAGTGCTCCTGGGCGACCTTGCTCGCGGCGTACCCGCTGCGTGGGTCGAGCGGGGCCTCCTCGACGACGAGCGCCCAGTCGAGCGCCCGACCGCAGTCCGGGCAGCGATTGTCGAAGGAACCGTCCTCGAGGTCCACGATCGCGCGCGGTCCCGGCCGGCGATCGCCGTGCTCCGGGCAGCGGTACCGCCCCTCGCCGTAGACGACCATCGAGGACGCCATCACCAGACGGTCCACGCCGTGCCGGTGCATCGCCGCCAGCAGCGCCGCCGTGCCGAGGTCGTTGTGCGCGGCGTAGTCCGGCAGGTCCGCGACCCGTACCCCGGCGCCGACCATCGCTGCCTGGTGGCAGACCAGGTCGACGCCTGCGAACACCCGGCTCCAGGCGCCGGCGTCACGGACGTCGAGCACGTGGGTCCCCTCGGGTGCGGCGGTCGCGCCGTGCGCCTGGGGCAGCATCAGGTCCACCCCGACGACCTCGGCTCCACGCGCCGTCAGCGCCTCGGCGATCGCCCCGCCGATGAACCCGGCCGAACCGGTGAGCAGCACCTTCACGGGACGTCGTACCCGAGCTCGATGCCGTCGGCCCAGGTCGAGCACGTGCAACCGTCCGGGTCGGGCAGGCTCGCGATGATCGAACCCAGGGTGCTCTTGAGTCGCTCGACGTTGGCCGCGAACAGCGCGAAGACCTCGTCCTGACCGACGCCTGCCCCCTGCTCGATGCCCGCGTCCATGTCGGTGACCAGCGCGAGGGCGGCGTAGCAGAGGCGCATCTCGCGGGCGAGCACGGCCTCCGGGTGTCCGGTCATGTTGATCAGCGACCAGCCCTGGGCGGCGTAGTGCTGCGACTCGGCACGGGTGGAGAACCGGGGGCCTTCGACCACCACCATCGTGCCGCCGACGGTGACGCCGTCGCGTACCCGGAAGGTGTCCAGCAGCCGGGAGCAGTACGGGTCCGCGAACGGGACGTGCACCGCGCCTTCCTCGACGAAGGTCTGCACCCGGCCGGAGGTCCGGTCGACGAGCTGGTCGGGAACGACGAGATCACCCGGTGTGACGACCGGCGACAGCCCGCCGACCGCGCACGGCGCCAGGACCTGCCGGACCCCGAGCGAGCGCAGCAGCCACAGGTTCGCGCGATAGTTGATCCGGTGCGGCGGCAACGCGTGCCCGGCCCCGTGCCGCGGCAGGAACGCCACCCGGGTGCCTCCGACCGTGCCGACACTCACCGGCCCGGAGGCATCGCCGTACGGCGTGCTCAGCTCGACCTGCTCGGGATCGGAGAGGAACTCGTAGAACCCGGTCCCTCCGATGATGGCCACCTCTGCGCGGGTCACCTGACCTCCTTCACCAGGACCGCCCGGGTGTACCCGAGATCGAATCCCATCCGTTGGGTGTTCGCGTGCGAGGGCGATCCGGGTTGGGTGGTCACGACGGCGAGATCGCAACCCGCAGCCGCGGCGTCCTCGAGACGGGCAGCGACCAAGGCGGTCTGCACACCGCGGCGCCGGTACGCCGGCACGGTCCCGGCGCCGGCCATCTGGGCGATCCCGTTGACGAGACGCACTCCGGCTCCGCCGGCAGGAACGCCGTCGACGAGCGCCAGGTAGGTGCGCACACCGGCATCGAACCCGGCGAGCTCGGCCTGCTCGAGGACCTCCCGGGAGAACTCCTCGTGCTGGGCGAGCCCTTGGGTGTCGGGCTGGAGCGACGCCTCGACGACGGTGTCGAGCCAGGCGCGGATCCAGCTGTCGTCGACGTCTGCGGGTTCACGACGCACGACCACCCCGTCCGCCTTCACCTCCGGTGGATCGACGAGGTCGCGCACCAGCACGTCCTCGAACGAGACCAGCCGGTAGCCACGCGAGGACAGTCGCTCCACCAGTGCCGGATCGGCCAGCGCAGCGACCTCGAACGAGACCGGGGCATCGTGCTCCGCGAACCGCGCTTCCATCTCGGACAGCTCGTGGTCGTCCGGGATCCCGGCGAAGCCCACGCCCGACACCTTGTTGTACGGCGAGTCCGCGCCGGCGAACGTGGCGAACCCGCCACGCACTGCCACCTGGAAGTGCTCGACCCCGAACCGCGAACCCACCGCGCTGCTGCACGCCGCCATCAGCTCGGCCTCGGCGCGCTCGATCCGCGCCGCCGTGGCTTCGTCGACGAAGTACGACGTACGTCTGGAGTGCATCCGTCCATCCTCGGCACCGGGACGCGCGGACAACAGGCGATCGCCTTACGGATCGCTGACGTGCCGACTAGCCTCCCAGCGTGGGCCGGCCGACCGTGCGCAGCGCGACGCCCAGCGACCTGGACGTGCTGCGCGAGATCTACCGACGTGCGTCGTTGAGCAACGAGGGCGACCGCGCGGCGTTGCTCGGCGCCCCGGACGCGTTGGTCTGGGCGGGCGACGGCATCACCGACGGCGGCACCCTGGTCGTCGAGGACGGTGCGGGGCAGGTCGTCGGATTCGCCACGACCGTTCGCATCGACGAGGGGCTCGAGCTCGACGACCTGTTCGTGGACCCGGCGTCGATGCGCCAGGGGCTGGCGACGCTCCTCGTCGACGCGCTGGTCGTGCGCGCCGCCGCCGACGGGGCGCCGTGGATCGAAGTCACGGCGAATCCCCACGCAGCGGACTTCTACGCCTCGGCGGAGTTCACCCCGGTCGGCACGACCGAGACCCGTTTCGGACCCGCCCCTCGGCTCCGGCGCGAGGTCAGGGCTTCGTCGCCAGGGTGAGGGCGAACTCGTTGTCCGGGTCGGTCCAGACCCGCGTGACACCGAACCCGGCCTGCTCGAGCTCCGAGGCGATCTTGCTGACCCGGAACTTGGTGGAGATCTCCACGCGGATCTCCTCACCGACGGAGAGGTCGAGGACCATGTCAGCGCCGGAGATCGTGACCCGTTGCGGGGCCTCGGAGCGCAGCCGCATGTCCATCCGCTCCATGTGCGGGTCCCAGAACGGGATGTAGGAGAACGCACCCGGATCGAAGTCGGCGCCCAGCTCGCGGTTCAGCACCACCAGGGAGTTGCGGATGAACTCGTCGGTGACGCCGGCTCCGTCGTTGTACGCCGCGATCAGGCGGTCCGCACTCTTGACCAGATCGGTCCCGAGCAGCAGCGAGTCACCGGGTTCGAGGAGGTCTGCGAGCGCCCCGAGGAAGGCCCGGCGCTCCTCCAGGTAGAGGTTGCCGATGGTCCCGCCGAGGAACGCCACCATCCGCCGCCCGCCCTTGGGCAGGTGGGCCAGGTGCAGGGTGAAGTCGCCCACGACCGCCGCGACCTCCAGGCCCGGGTAGCGGTGGGCGATCTGGTCGGCGGCGTCGCGCAGGGTCTGCTCGGAGACGTCGACCGGCGCGAAGCGGGTCAGCTGACCGGAGGAGACGAAGGCGTCCAGCAGCAGCCGGGTCTTCTCGCTGGTGCCCGAACCGAGCTCGACCAACGTCGTCGCGCCGCTCGCGGTGACGATCTCGTCGGCGTGCTCGGTGAGGATCGCGTGCTCGGCGTTGAACGGGTAGTACTCGGGCAGCCGGGTGATCTCGTCGAACAGCTCCGACCCACGGTTGTCGTAGAGCCACTTGGGCGGCAGCGTCCGCGGGTGCTGGCTCAGGCCACGGCGGACGTCCTCGACCAGGCTGCCGGCCGCCCAGTTCGGGTCGAGCAGCACGGAGACCGACGGTTCTTTCGCGGCGGTCATGCCGCCACCTCCTTCGTAGGGGCACCGCCGTCGGCGAGCCGCAGGCCCGAGAGCGCCCAGCGCGCCGCGGACGGGAAGAAATTGCGATAGCTGGCGCGGGTGTGACCTGGTGGCGTGAGCGCGCAGCCGCCACGCAGCACCATCTGGTTCGACATGAACTTTCCGTTGTACTCCCCGATCGCACCGGCAGCCGGGTGAAAGCCGGGGTAGGGCAGGTAGGCCGAGGAGGTCCACTCCCAGCAGTCGCCGTAGGCCTGGCGCAGCTTCCCGGTCGCCGGCCCGGCAGCACGGGGGTGATAGCTCTCGGTGTCGGCGAGATTGCCGACCGAGTCCGGGTCCTCGCCAGGACCGGCCTGGCGGACGCCGTGCTCCCACTCGGCCTCCGTGGGCAGCCGCTTGCCGGCCCAGGCGGCGTACGCGTCGGCCTCGTAGTGGCTGATGTGGCTCACCGGCAGCCCTGGGTTGACCGGCCAGGTGCCGTTCAGCGTGTGCTCCAGCCAGACACCATCGAGATTGAGCCAGTAGAACGGGGCGTCCCAGCCCTCGGTCTTGACCTTGGCCCAGCCGTCGGAGAGCCAGAACTCGGGCCTGCGGTAACCGCCGTCGGCCATGAACGCCAACCACTCACCGTTGGTGATCAGCCGGTCGGCCAGGCGGTAGGGCTCCAGGTAGACCTGGTGCTCGGGCAGCTCGTTGTCGAAGCTGAAGCCGGCGCCACGATGGCCGATCTCGACCAACCCGCCGGCGATGTCGACCCAGCCGAGCTGGTCCGGTTCGCTGGCCGGCTCCGGAGCACCGGCGTACACGGGCTGCAGCGGGTTGAGCGACAGCACGTGCTTGATGTCCATCAGCAGCAGCTCCTGGTGCTGCTGCTCGTGGTGGAAGCCGAGCTCGATCGTGCTGGTCAGCTTCTCCAGGGCTCCCTGGTCCAGGGTGGCCACGAGGTCGCGCATCCGGGTGTCCACGTTGCCCCGGTAGACGCCGACGTCGTGCGCGCCCGGTCGGCTGACCACGCCGCGCTCGGCCCGGTTGTAGCGCGGACCGACGGCCTCGTAGTAGCTGTTGAACAGGAACCAGTACTTGTCCTGGAACGGGGCGAACCCGGACTCGTTCTCGGCGAGCACGAAGGTCTCGAAGAACCAGGTCACGTGCGCGCGGTGCCACTTGGTCGGCGAGACGTCGGGCATCGACTGGACCGTCTGGTCCTCCGGCGAGAGCGGCGCCGCCAGCCGCTCGGTGTGCGATCGGACCTGGTCGTAGCGCTCCACGAGCGCGTCTGCGGTCCAGGGGTTGCTGGTCATGGGGGAGCCTCCTCCTCGGCTGCGTTCGAGCCTAGGGAGCGCCACGGACAATTCCGAGGCTGCAGAGCGAACGTCAGATTTTGTTCATCTCTTCCCGTTCCCGGGATCCGCATGCGACGTACGGCAGCATGGAACCCGTGATCGACCTCGAGCGGGAGCGAGCGCTGACCCCGGGCTGCCACGGCCAGGCGTTCCTGGACAGCGCCGGCTCGTCGCTGTCCCCCAGGCCGGTCGTGGACACCGTCATCGCCCACCTGCGGCGCGAGGAGGAGGTCGGGGGCTACCGCGCCGCGGCCGAGCGTTCTGACGACCTGGTCGCCGTGCGTGCGTCGGTGGCGCGCCTGATCGGCGGAACCACCGACGAGGTCGCCCTGGTCGACAGCGCCACCCGGGCCTGGATCCAGTTCGTCTCGGCGCTGCGCTGGCGAACCGGCGACCGGATCCTGATCTGCGGCAACGAGTACGCCAGCAACGCGATCGCCTTCCTGCAACGCGCGCGTGCCGACGGCTGCAGCGTCGAGGTCGTGCCGTCCCTCCCCGACGGCACCCCGGACCGGGAGGCGTTCGCCCGCCTCCTCGACGACCGCGTCCGGCTGGTCTCGCTGGTCCAGGTGCCGACGAACTCCGGGACCGTCGCACCGGTGCGCGACCTGGCCGGCCTCGCCCGCTCGGCGGGAGCGCTGACCGTTCTCGACGCCTGCCAGTCCGTGGGACAGCTCTCCGTCGACGTCGCCGACCTCGGGGTCGACGCGCTCTCGGCGACCGGGCGCAAGTGGCTCCGAGCGCCTCGCGGCACCGGATTCCTCTGGGTGCGCCGATCGTTGCTCGAGACCTTGGAGCCGTTCGCGGCCGACATGCACGGAGCCGACTGGACCGACTCCGAGGACTACCGCCTCCGTCCGGACGCCACCCGGTTCGAGCTGTTCGAGAGCGACGTGGCGGCGACGCTCGGGCTGGGCGTCGCACTGGACCACCTGCTCGACCTCGATCCGGCCGAGGTCGAGGCCTCCGTCCGGGCTCGCGCCGCCGTGCTGCGCGAAGGACTCGGAGCGCTGCCGCAGGTGGCGTTGCACGACCGCGGGGACGACCTGGCGGGAATCGTCTCCTTCACCGTCGCCGGGCTCGCGCCCGCCCAGGTCGAGTCCCGCCTGGGAGAGACCGGGGTCACGGTGTCGGTGAGCGGTCGGAGCTCGACGAGGCTCGACATGTCCGACCGTGGCCTGGACGCTGTGGTCCGGGCATCGCCGCACTACTTCGTCAGCCCGGACGACCTCGACCGCACGATCTCCGCGGTCGCGGCCGTCACTGGGTCGTAATCCTCGGGGCTCCCCCCGGCGGCGCGCAGGCACCATGCTGGCTGCCATGGACACCGACTTCAGCGACCTCAAGGCCACCTTCATCAACTGCACCCTGAAGCGCTCCCCCGAACCGAGCCACACCGAGGGGCTGGTGGAGACCAGTGCGTCGATCATGCGCAAGCACGGCGTCGACGTGCAGGTGATCCGCGCGATCGACCACGACATCGCCACCGGCGTCTACCCCGACATGACCGAGCACGGCTGGGCGACCGACGAGTGGCCCCAGATCTACCCGCGGGTCCTGGACAGCGACATCCTGGTGATCGCCGGACCGATCTGGCTGGGCGACAACTCGAGCCAGACCAAGGTGATCATCGAGCGCCTTTACTCCCTCTCCAGCCTGCAGAACGAGAAGGGGCAGTACCTCTTCTACGGACGTGTTGCCGGATGCCTGATCACCGGGAACGAGGACGGCATCAAGCACTGCGCGCAGAACATCCTGTACTCGCTGCAGCACGTCGGCTACACGATCCCCCCGAACGCCGACGCGGGCTGGATCGGCGAGGCCGGCCCCGGCCCGTCGTACCTGGACCCGGGAAGCGGTGGTCCGGAGAACGACTTCACCAACCGCAACACCACCTTCATGACCTGGAACCTGATGCACCTGGGCCGGATGCTGAAGCAGGCCGGCGGGGTTCCCGGGTACGGGAACCAGCGCTCGGAGTGGGACGCGGGGGCTCGGTTCGACCACGAGAACCCGGAATACCGCTGATGCGAGCCGCCGCGGCCGCCGCAGTGCTCGCGGCTGGCCTTCTGACGGCGTGCGGGACCGAGGACGACCGGACCGCGTCAGCTCCGCGGACACCTGGGCCTACCGCGACGAAGCCCTCGACGCAGCCCTCGACGCCGGCCCCGTCGGTGACCGCGAGACCCGCCCGCACGGGAACGGTCGTGATCAGCGCCGACAGCCAGTACGGGACGATGCTGTACGACGCCGGCGGACAGCCGATCTACCTGTTCGACAAGGAACACGGCCGGTCACCGCGCTGCTACGGGGACTGCGCCGAGGCGTGGCCGCCAGTGCTGACGAAGGGGCTTCCCCGCGCGAGGAAGGGCACCCGCGAGGCGCTGCTGGGCACCACGCGACGCAAGGACGGCAGCACCCAGGTCACCTACGCCGGCCACCCGCTGTACTTCTACGCCCACGAGGGCAAGTACCAGGTGCTGTGCCACGACGTGCGCGAGTACGGCGGCCTGTGGCTCGCCGTCCGACCGGACGGCGAGCCCGTTCCGCACTAGGCGGCCGCGACCCCGATCTTGAAGGCCGACATCGGCTTGGGCGCGCCCGGTGCGTAGAACTCGTCGAGCTCCTTCATCGTGAACCCGGCGCCCGTCACGAGGTCCGCGATCGGCCGGCTCAGGTGGCACCCGCCCGCGATCCGCTTGTTGAGCGGTTCCAGACGGTGCTGCCAGGTCTGCACGCCCTCGTCCGGCGCCAGGCCGTGCTCGACGAAGTGCAGGGTGCCGCCCGGCTTGAGAACACGACGCAGCTCGCGCAGCGCCTGGCCGGCGTCCGGGATCGTGCACAAGGTCCAGGTCGAGACGGCGCTGTCGAAGGTGTCGTCCTCGAACGGCAGGGACTGGCCGTCCAACCCGGCACGCTCCACGGGGACGTCGGAGGCGGCCAACCGGTCCGCCGCGAGACGCCACCCCAGGTCGGCCGGCTCGATCGCGGTCACCCGGGCGATCGAGGCCGGGTAGGACGGCACATTCAGGCCGGAGCCGAACCCGACCTCGATCACCTCGCCGGAAAGCCCGGCGCAGACGCGGTCGCGGTACTGGCGGAGTTCTTTGTTACCGCACGCGACGTTGACGATCCGCGGGACCACGTGGTCCCCGTAGAAGCCCATCGGGATCAGCTCGCACTCTCGAACCAGGGGCTGCGCAGGTCGTAGAACGACGCGCCCGCCATCATCTCCTGGATCGCGTCGCGGACATCGGCCGGCGGTTCCTGCTGCTCCCCCTGGCGAGCGCTCTCCTCGCTGGTGAAGTAGACGGTCTGCGTGAAGCTGCCGTCCGCCGCGATCGCGAAGGACCCGCCGATGATCTCGGGGCGCATCGCCTTCAGCTCACCTTCGTCGCCGGCCGCCACGACCGCCTTGGCCTGGGCCGCGTCGCCGACCTTGCCGCGGATCACCTGGACGAACCCGGCGTCGTCCGAGCCGCCGTCGAGGAACTGGCTGACGTCGTCGTAGTCCGCGAAGTCGATCGGACCGTCCATCAGCCCGGCGAACTCCTGGGACAGGGCATCGGTCTCGGGCCGGGCCGAGTTGGCCGCCGCAGCATCGGCCGACGTGAAACGGACGATCCCGAGGAACTGTCCGTCGTCGGTCACGCCGAACGTGCCCCCGAGAAAGCCTTCGGCGACGTCCTGGCTCCACTTCTCAGCGAACGCGCGCACCTCGGCGGCCCGCGAGCACTTCGCCTGCATCACCTGGATGAACATGACTCCACCTCACTCCTGCGCCGGCACCTCCGGCTGATTGCGATCCTGCTCCCGGATCCGCGGTACCGGAAGACGTCATCGCTTACGTGCCGGTGACGTGGGATTCCGGCTCGTTACAGGTCCGTAAGAAGGATCGTGGCCGTTGACGCTTCCGACGCCCTAGCGTGGGAACGTGGCCAAGATTCTTGTCGTCGACGACGACCACACGGTGCGCGAGGTCGCGGTCTCCTACCTGCGTGCCGGCGGGCACGAGGTGGCCGATGTCGACACCGGCGAGGCTGCTCTGAAGGCGATGCGCGAGGACCCCGCCGACCTGGTCGTGCTGGATCTCATGCTCCCGGGCATCGACGGGCTCGAGGTCTGCCGTCGGCTGCGCGAGCAGCGCGACGTGCCGGTGATCATGCTGACCGCACTGGGCAGCGAGGCCGACCGGGTGGTCGGGCTCGAGCGCGGTGCGGACGACTACGTGACCAAGCCGTTCAGCCCCCGGGAGCTGGTGCTCCGCGTGGACTCGGTGCTGCGGCGGGCCGGTGAGCGGACCAAGCCGCGGGGCGAGGTGCTGGTCGACGGCGACCTGGTGGTCGACGAGAACCAGCACACCGCGATGCTCGGCGACCGGGCGCTCCAGCTCACGGTCCGCGAGTTCGACCTGCTCCGGTTCCTGCTCTCGAACCCGGGGCGTGCCTACTCACGGGAGGAGCTGCTCCAGGAGGTCTGGGGCTGGTCCTTCGGCGACCACTCGACCGTGACGGTGCACGTGCGCCGGTTGCGGGAGAAGGTGGAGGACGACCCCACCCGCCCGGTCCGTCTGGTGACCGTGTGGGGCGTCGGTTACCGCTGGGACGCGGCCGAGACCATCGCCGCGGCTGCGGGCACCGCCCGGGGTGAGGCATGACCCGCGACCAGGTCGACATCGTCCTGATCGCGGCTGGCTGGACCGCAGCGGTCGGTGCGGCCGGTCTCGTCGTCAGCCGGGTGATCGCCGCGCGTTCGCTGCGCTGGCTGGTCGCCCTGGTCGCCCTGGTCGCGGTCGGCGGCGTGATCGCCGGGGTGATCGGGACCGCCGACGCGATGTTCCTCTCCAGCCACGACCGCGGCGTCGTACTGCTGGTCTGCCTGGTCGCGGGGCTCGTCGCCGTGTTCTTCTCGTTCGTCGTCTCCTCCTCGGTGGTGCGTGGCTCGGACGCTCTGCGCGAAAATGCCCGCAGGTTCGGCGAGACCGGCGAGTACGCCGCCTCCACCACCGGTCCGGCCGAGCTGCAGGCGTTGTCCGCCGAGCTGGCCCGCACCGCGGAGAAGCTGCGGGACTCCCGGGAGCGCGAGGAGATGCTGGAGACCTCGCGGCGTGAGCTCGTCGCCTGGGTCTCGCACGACCTGCGCAGCCCGCTGGCCGGACTGCGTGCGATGACCGAGGCGCTCGAGGACGGGATGGCCGAGGACCCGACCCGCTACCACCGACAGATGCGTTCCGAGGTCGACCGGATGGTGCGGATGGTCGACGACCTCTTCGAGCTGTCCCGGATCCATGCCGGGGTCCTCCAGGTCTCGTTGCAGAACGTCGACCTCGGCGACATCGTGTCCGAGGCGATCGCCGGAGCCGACCCGGTCGCCCGCGCTGCCGGCGTACGGCTCGGGGGCATGGTCGAGCCCGGGGCGATGGTCAACGCCGATCCCGCCGGGCTCTCGCGCGTGGTGGCCAACCTGGTCACCAACGCGATCCGGCACACCCCCACCGACGGCGTCGTCTCCATCACCGGCCGCGTGGTCGAGAACACCGTCGAGCTCGCGGTGACCGACGCCTGCGGCGGGATCCCGGACGAGGACCTGCACCGCGTCTTCGACGTCGCCTGGCGCGGCACGAGTGCCCGCACGCCGGAGGTCGACCAGCAGCACGGCACCGGCGCCGGGTTGGGCCTGGCGATCGTGAAGGGCATCGTCGAGGCGCACCACGGGATGGTGCAGGTCGTGAACGAGTCGCCCGGGTGCCGGTTCCTGGTCCGACTGCCGGCCTAGGAGGTCCGATGCTCTTCGCCCGCTTCAGCGTGCAGTGCCACCCCGAGCACACCGAGGAGATGGCGCGCCGGATCGCAGCCGTGGAGGCGCCCAGCCGCGCCCTGCCCGGCGTTCTGCACTTCGACACCACCCGGAGCCTCACCGACCCGGACACGTTCGTGGTGCTCGAGGTGTTCACCGACGAGGACGCGTTCCACCGCCAGAACAACCAGTCCGAGGTGGCGGCGGTGCTCGCCCTCGCCAACGCCGGCGCGCTCACCCGGGACCTGGAGTGGGCGATCTGGGAAGCCGGCTCCTAGGCCAGGCGAGGTGTCGGCCGCCGCTTGCCCATCGCGCGGACGACGACCGGTTCGAGAACCGACCGGTAGACAGCATCGTGCTCCGCGAGCACGCGTTCCCAGGTCATCGCGACCGGGGTCGTCACGTTGTGGTGACGGATCGTCGTCCGCAGCTCCGGGTCTGCCGCCAGCCGCGCCAGGCACCGCGCGAGGTCGTCGTCGGAGTCGGCGAGCAGACCTTCGACACCGTCGGTGACGAACTCGGTGACCCCGCTGGCCGCCATCCCGACGATCGGTACGCCGGCGCACCGGGCCTCGAGCGCCGCGATCCCGAACGACTCCAGGGTGGCGGGCGCGACCAGCACGTCGGCACCGGCGAGGTGGCGACGGATCTCGTCCCGGGACTGGGCCCCGACGAGCGTGACGCGGTCCTGCAGGCCGTGCGCCCGGACCGCCTTGGCAACCGCACGCCTCTGGGGCCCGTCGCCGACGAACGTGGCGCGCCACGACAGGTCAGGCACCAAGGACGCGAGCCGCGCGAGCGCCTCGACCAGCACCAGCGGCCGCTTGCGGGGAGCCAGCCGACCGACGGAGAGGATCGAGAACTCCCCCGTCGGCACGTGCCGGACCTGCCACGCCGACGGGTCGATCCCGTTGTGCAGGACCCGGACCGGAACGCCCGGAGGCAGTGCCGGACGGAGCCGCGCGGCAGCGACCTCGCTGACTCCGGTGAAGGACATCCGGGACGTCGGAAGCCCGATCAGCCCGATGCCGGTCCGGAGAAGACGCGGGACTGCGGGCAGCAACGAGTGCACGCTGGCCATCGCCGGGACCCCCTTCGTGCTGCGCAGCACGGCCCAGGTGAACGGCGAGCCGACGGTGAGGTGGGCGTGCAGCACGTCGGGCTGGAAACCGGCGATCACCGGCCCGACTGCGACGCCGGCGCCGGCCCCGGTGATCCCGAGCTCCACCCGCGCGACGGGCACCCCTGGCTCCGCACTCCCGTCGGCGAGCATCGGCTCCCCGGTCAGGACGAGCACCTCGTGCCCGGCCGCTCGCTGACGAGCGGCGAGGTCGGCGACGTGCAGCTCGATCCCCCCGACCCGGGGCAGGAACGTGTCGGTGACGTGCAGGATCCTCATGCCGCCACCTCGGTCCGCGCGCGATCGGGCTCTATGACGAGTGCGGCCTGAGCCTCGGCGGCGCGCCGTCTGCGGTGGCCGCGCAGCCAGGAGAGGGCGATCGTCCCGCCGACCGGGATCTCGATCGCGAACATCAGGATGCGGTACAGCAGGACCCCAGCGGCGGCATGGACGGGGTCGACGCCGAAGGAGTGCAGCGCAGCGACCGTTCCCAGCTCCGCGACTCCGGAGGCGCCGGGAGTGATCGGCGCGAGACTGATGAGGCGCTCGATGGCAAAGGCGATGAGCACGACCGTGATCGGCGCGCCTGCGCCGACGGCCGCGAGACAGGCGAACATCAGGCTGGCCTGCAGAGCCAGGTAGAGCAGCACTCCGGCACTCATCCGTCGCCACCCGGCCCGCACGGCGGTCACGAGCTCGGCACGACCGTTGAGCAGCCACTCGGAGGCCGCGACCGGGTTCTCCCGTGGCCGGAGCCGACGCCGGAACCGGTCCAGCCGTCGCCCGGCCGCGGCCGTCGCGCCCTCGGTGCGCAGGACCAACGCGGCCAGACCGGCAGACACGGAGATGAAGACGCTCGCCCCGATCACGACCGCGCCCAGACCGGACGGAAGGCGCTGGTCGAGCAGCGCAGCGGTCGCGAGCACGGTGAGGCCGACGACGAACTTCCCGAGGGCGTTCCACAGGTTCGTCGAGACCGTGTACGACGCGAACCGGTCCGAACCGAAGCCCCAGCTGCGCGCCATGGCGTAGCCGAGACCCATCCCGGCCGGGCCCCCGACCGGCAAGACGTTCGAGACCGCGGAGCCGGACAGGTTCAGCGTGAGAGCCTGCCGCGTCGTCAGGCCCGGCATCGCGGCCCGCAGCACGGGAACGTGCACCAGCAGACCGGCGAACCACAGCAGCACGAGGCCACAGAGGACCAACGGCGGGACAGCCCCGAGGGTGGATCCGATGGCCACCCAGGAGGCACCGACGAACCGTGGCAGCAGGCCGATCAGGCCGCAGCCGAGGAGAGCGACCACCGTGCCTGCGACGAGGTGCAACCACCTCAGCGACGACTTCCCTCCGACGTCCATCCGCCCCTCCTCGCGAGCTTCGCTGCCCGATACCTGAACCATGCGGCTCGGCACCTGACTGCTCGCTGACAGCGATGAACGGTCAGGCCGTGCAGCGATGCATGCTGGGCTCGTGCCGTTCACCCTGGTCGCGTTCCACGCCCATCCCGACGACGAGTCGCTGCTGATGGGCGGCACCATCGCGCGTGCTGCGGCCGAGGGTCACCGCGTCGTCCTGGTCACCGCGACCGACGGCTCGGCCGGTCTCGCCGACGCCGAGCACGGCACCCATGCGGAGCTGGGCCGGAGGCGTCTGGAGGAGCTCGAGGATGCCGCCGAGCGCCTCGGTGCGGCGCGCGTGGTGCACCTCGGCTTCCCCGACGGGACCTTCGGATCTGTCGGAGTGACCGAGCCGAGCGCCGCCCTCGCCGCAGTTCTCGAGCAGGAGTCCGCGGACGTCCTGACCGGCTACGACCCGTCCGGGGGCTACGGGCACCCGGACCACGTCCACGTCCACCACGTCGCGCGCGCCGCGGCCGCCACGACCGGCGTCGCCCTGCTCGAGGCCACGGTCGACCGCGCCCTGATCGTCGCCGGCGCCCGGCTGGTGCACGCGGTGCCCGGCTCGCCGCCGATCGACCTCGCCAGGATGCGCGACTCCTACCTCCCCCGGCCGGAGCTCACCCACAAGATCGACGTCCGTCCCTACGTCGCCGCCAAGATCCAGGGACTGGCCGCGCACGCGAGTCAGCAGGGCGGGAGCTCCGGCTTCCGCACGGTCACCCTGCTGCACCGGTTGCCCGGGCCTGTCGCCCGGCGCGTGCTGGGCCGCGAGTGGTTCCGCGAGGTCGGGCGCGAGCCGGGCGGCCGGCTGCTCGACGACGTCTTCGCCAGCTGTCGCCAGTAGCGCGCCTCGCACGGCAGGCGAATACTCGACGCCATGACGACTGACCGTGGCATCCACGAGCAGATCTCGGACCTGGTCGCCCAGGAGCACGAGCTGCGCACCCAGCTGCAGAACCACGAGATCGAACCGGCCGAGGAGCAGGCGCGCCTCCGCGACCTGGAGGTCCAGCTGGACCAGGCCTGGGACCTCCTCCGGCAGCGCCAGGCGCTGCGCGCCTCAGGCGGAGACCCCGACGCGGCGAGCACCCGGCCGGCGGGCGAGGTCGAGGGTTACCTGGGCTGAGGCGCGTCGTAACCGACCTGCACTAGGGTCGTTGAGCGACCCAGGGGTGGGATTCAGAAGCGAGTCGGAGCACCCCTTTCAGTTTCGGGAGCGCGGATGCCTGAGTTCACCACCGGCGTGACGCCTGAGGGCGGCTGCACCCTCACCGTCTCCGGAGAGGTCGACATCGCCTGCGTCGAGGAGTTCCTCGCCGCGGCCCGCGACTGCGTCGACTCCGCCGCCACCGACGTCGAGATCGACCTCGGCGGGGTGAGCTTCATCGATTCCAGCGGCCTCGGCACCCTGGTGCGGATCCGGAACCAGATCCGCGAGCGCGGCGGGAAGGTGCGCCTGACCCACGTGCCCGAGGTCGTGGCCCGGGTGCTCGAGGTCAGTGGACTCGCGCAGGCCTTCGAGGCAGAGGCCTGATCCGTGGCGAGCACGCAGGCCAAGCCCTCGACGCCCCCACCGGTCATGCGTGCGCCTGCCCCGGACCGCCCGGGCGTCGAGCCGCGTTCGCCGCGACGTACCGAGCAGAGAGCCCTCGACTCCTCGGACGACAACCGCGGCCGCAATCCACGACGAGCCGCGGCGCTCATCGCCGCCGCCTGCCTGGTGCTCACCGCCACCGGAACCTGGGCCGCCGCTCGCGTCGACCACAGCTCCGAGGACCGACTGCTCCAGGTGCAGACGCGACAGGCAGCCGCCGTGCTCTCGACCGCGATCCTGCTGATCCAGCAGCCGCTGAGCACCGCGCTGGATGCCCAGCAGGTGGTCTCGCGCTCCGATCAGGGTCCCGCGTTCGGCCAGCTGATGGCTGGCTCGGTCGGCCCGGACCGGGTCTTCAGCTCGGCCTCGCTGTGGCACCGCTCCGGCAGCGGGTTGACCCGGATGGCCTCGGTCGGCGCGAGGCCCGCGCTGCCCGCCAGTAGCACCCAGGCCTACCTCGCCAAGGCCTTCACTGCGAAGACCTTCACGGTTCGGTCGGTGAAGAAGGGCGATCGCCTCTTCGTGGCCTACGCGCTGGCGAGTCCGACCACCGGGTACGTCGTCTACGGCGAGCGCGCGCTGCCGGCGAGTCGCCGGGCGCCGGTCGACAAGGACTCCGCCTTCGCCGACGTGCACTACGCCATCTACTTCGGGCGCACTCCCACGGCCGCGAACCTCTCGACGACCGACGTGCGACCGGGTTCGCTGCCGTTGGACGGGCAGACAGCCAGCGTCACGATCCCGTTCGGCGACTCCGAACTCACGCTCGTGACCCAGCCGCGGCGCCACCTCGGCTCGACGCTGGGCCAGCGGCTGCCGTTGATCGTCCTGCTGGTCGGGCTGCTGCTGAGCCTGGTGGCGGCGCGCAGCGGTTTCCAGCTGGTCCGCCGCCGTCAGGAGGCCGAGGCAGACACCGCGACGATCACCGGTCTCTACGAGCGCGTCGACTCCCTGTACGGCGAGCAGCGCGACCTCTTCGTCCGCCTCCAACGAGCCTTGCTCCCGCACGTGAACCCGGACGTGCCGAACCTGGAGATCGCCTCCCGCTACGTCGCCGGCACCCAGGGGATCGACATCGGCGGCGACTGGTACTCGATCATCGGCCTGGACGAGGACCAGTTCGCGTTCGTCGTCGGCGACGTGTCCGGACGCGGCGTCGATGCCGTGGCCGTGATGGCGCACGCGCGGTTCACGGCACGGGCCTACCTGCTCGACGGCGATCCGCCCGCGGTGGCGCTGGAGAAGTGCTCACGCCAGTTCGACATCTCCACCGACGGGCACATCACCACCGCGCTGGTCGGTATCGGCAACGCCCGGACCGGTGAGATGACGGTCGCCAGCGCCGGGCACCCGACGCCGCTGCTGATCTCCCCCGGGGCCCGCGAGTTCGTGCAGGTCAAGCCGGGCCTTCCGCTGGGTGCTGGGGCGGCGACGTACCACTCGACGCGGTTCACGATGACCCCCGGCTCGACGCTGTTCTGCTTCACCGACGGACTGGTGGAGCGTCGTGGCGAGGGGATCGACACCGGATTGCAGCGCCTGGCGGACACGATGACCCCGGTCAGCGGCTCGCCGGTTGAGGAGATGGTCGACCACGCACTGCAGAAGCTGCGCAGTCCGAACGCCTCCGACGACATCGCCATCCTCGCGATCCGCTGGGAGCCGGAACGATGAAGCGGCGCTTCTCCGGAGACCTCAAGGCACCGGCCAGTGCCCGGTCGTTCGTGATCGGACAGCTGGAGGCCGCCCTTGCGGGCCACGCGGAGGCGTGGACCGGCGACGTGGTCCTGGTGGTCAGCGAGCTGGTCACCAACTCGGTGCGGGCCGGCGCCGGCCATATCGACGTGGATCTGCGCGCCGACGCCCGCCGGGTCGACCTCAAGGTCGCCGACGACGCTCCCGGCTGGCCGACCCCGCGCACCGCTGCCTACGACGACCTGGACGGTCGCGGCCTGGCGATCGTCGACGAGCTGGCGCACCGGTGGACCACCAGTCCCGGGAACCCCGGAAAGTCCGTGACCGCGACCTGGTTCCGCGCCGGCTCCTGACCGATCCGAGCGAGGGCGCAGCCGGGAGGGAGACCGTGACCCGACGAGGTGCGGATCAGGACGACCGGCGCCCGACCGCCTTCTCGAGCTGGGCCTTGTTCATCTTCGACCGGCCACGGACGTTCTTCTCCTTGGCCTCCTCGTACAGCTGATCGAAGGTTCGGCCACCTGAACCCCGGTGGGAGCGCAGCCCGCCACGCCGTCCTGAGGAGATGTCCTCGGTCGACGTCCGACTTGCCTGTTCGGACTCGCCGTGGCGGGCGCGCTCCTTGTTGACCGTGCGGGCCGCGATCTCCTCGGCCACGTCCTCGGCGCGGCCGCGGTCCTCGAGGCCGTCCTTGATGTGCTCGTACTGGCGCTCACGCTTGGCGCTCCACTGTCCACGGGGCATGTTGGTCCTCCTCGAGGTTCGTGACGGTGCGGTACCCGTGCCCTGGAGGACGAAACGACCGTCAGTGCCACCTCCGCAGGGCGTCCCGCTCAGGTCGGGACGGGGTAGTTGGCTGCGCGCAGCATTCGCGCCAGGTGCGCCGCGTTCGCCGCCAGGGTTCGGGTGGTGCCCGCGGTCTTCTCGGGCGTCTTGTCGAGGTCCTGGTAGTCGGTGGAGCCCATCGCCTCCCCGACCCAGTACGTCACCGCCTGCGCCGGGATGCTGAAGCCCACGTCGAGCAGGGCCTGGGAGACCTCGGCCGTCACGTGGTGCGCCCCGTCCTCGTTGCCGACGACAGCCATCGCCGCCACCTTCCCGAACATGCTCGGCCGACCCTCCGGATCAGTCTCGCTGAGCTCGGCGTCAAGACGCTCGAGCGCCATCTTGCACACCGAGGAGGGCTGTCCCATCCAGATGGGAGTCGCGATCACCACGATGTCGGCGGCCAGCACCTTCTCGCGCAGGGCCGGCCAGCCGTCGCCCTCGCCTTCGTCGGCGCTCACCCCGAACGCGATGTGCTCGTCGACGACGCGGACCACCTCGCCGGAGCACTCGTGCTCAGCGAGCTGCTCGAGAACCTGCTCCGCGAGCAGCTGCGAGCTCGAGGATCCGGGCGACTTCGTCAGGGTGCAGACCAGGGCAACTGCGTGCAGGTTCGTCATGGACGTCCAGTGCCCGATCTCCCTCGCCTCACACGCGGCGACCATTTCGGGCACCTTGCGTCGAAGCGGGGACCGGGCGTGCCAGTATGTGCGCAGCACGTCACGGATCCAGGTCATGCAGCTGGCCAGCGGATCCCCTGCGCAACGGGAGAACGGTCGATGGCCTTCGCCACGTCTCCACGGTTCGAGTCCGAACCTTCGTGGGTTCCGCCGCCGGAGCTCGGCTGACCCCGAGCCCGCCCCGCTGTCCCCTCCCCCTGCTCGCGCACGCCCGCTCAGCCCGGGCGTACCATCCTCGCCCAGGAGATCCAAGCCGTGCCCTCGTACCGTGACGCCGAAGAGTTCGCCGAGATGGCCCTGCGCCTGCACGACGAACCCGGGGTCGAGGAGACCGTCGACCTCGTCCTCGAGTACGCCCTGAAGGCGGTGGGCGCCGACTACGCCGGCGTGATCTTCGTGCACTCCAAGACCCGCGTGGAGACCGTCGCGGCGACCGACCCGCTGATCGAGAGGCTCGACGAGATCCAGGTGGAGACCGGTCAGGGACCGGACTTCTCCGCCCTCGGCGACGTGCTCAGCATCATCGTCGACGACACCACCACCGACCGACGCTGGCCGGCCTGGGCCGACATGGTGGCCCGCGCCGGCGTGCGCAGCCTGCTCAACGTCCGCCTCTACACCACCGCCTCGGTCATCGGGACCTTGAACCTGTACGGCAGGAACCCGCACCAGTTCAGCGCCGACGACCAGGCGGTCGCGCACGTGATCGCCCGGCACGCCGCGGTCGCGATCGGAGCAGCCCGCAAGGAGCGGCACCTGTGGCAGGCGGTGGACGCCCGCAAGCGGATCGGTCAGGCGCAGGGCATCCTGATGGAGCGCTACGACCTCACCCCGGACAAGGCGTTCGCGGTACTGCTGCGCTACTCCCAGGACAAGAACATCAAGCTGCGCCTGGTCGCCGACCAGCTGGTCGAGAACGGTTCGCTGCCCGAGTAGCCACCGATGCCCGTCTGACCGTGCGCCCGCCGGAAACGCTGCGAGGAGTGACAACCCTCACGGATGCACCTCCCGATCCCGGGTAACGACCAGGGGACACCAACACGAGGAGGTACCCATGGGTCTCGAGGACCGCATCGAGAACAAGGCGCAGGACATCGCCGGCCGGGGCAAGGAAGCCGCCGGCGCTGCGATGGACGACAACGACCTCAAGGCGGAGGGCAAGGCCGATCAGACCAAGGCCTCGGTGAAGGACAAGGTCGAGGACGTCAAGGACAAGGTCCAGGAGAAGGTCGAAGACATCCTCTAGGACGTCGCCCGATGTCGAAGCCGCCCGTCCCCACCGGGGGACGAGCGGCTTCGACGTTCCCGGAGTTCTTAGGCTGCGCCGTGCGTGTGCACGACCGAGAGGGTCGAGGTCTCCCCCAGGTCACCGATCTGGCCGCGCAAGGTGTCCAGGATCCGGGTCTGGATCCGCGAGACCTGCATCTGGCTGACACCGATCCGCTCGCCGACCTCGCGCTGGGTGAGCCCCTGCACGAAGCGCAGCTCCACCACCCGGCGGTCGCGCGGGGCGAGCCGTGCCAGCAGCGGCTCGAGGATGGCCCGAGCCTCGGACCGGTCGAACTCTGGGTCCTCGTGCCCGACGACCTGACCCAGGCTCTGCTCGGGCTGGTCCGGTCCCGGACGGATGCTGCCGTCCAGGGACACCGGCGAGTAGCAGTCGTTCACCTCGAGCGACTCCAGCAGGGTGTCCTCTTCCAGGCCGGTCTCGGCGACCAGCTCGGCCACGGTGGGCTCCCGCCCGAGGCGCTGCACCAGGTCCGGTCGGACCCGGGAGATCAGCTGGTGCGCCTCCTGGACCCGCCTGGGGGGACGAACGGTCCACCCGGCGTCGCGGAAGTGCTTGCGGATCGCGCCGAGGATGCTCGGAACGGCGTAGGCGAGGAAGTCCTTCCCGAACTCGGGACGGAACAGCGGGACGACCTTGACAAGGGCCAGCCGTGCCACCTGGCACAGGTCCTCGGGATCGAGCCCGCGGCGGGCGTAGCGGGACGCGAGCGCATCGGCGACGCCGATGTTGAGCTCGACGATCTCGTCGTGCAGCGCCGCGCGATGATCGCCGCGGCAGGTGCGGGCTCGTTCGAAGAGCTCGCGGGTTCGGTCGGCGCGACCGGGGCGGTCCGGGTCGGATGAGCGCGGACGGGACGGAACGTGCGGATCGGCGATGGCCGGCTCCATGAGGGTGCTCCTGACAACTCTGACGCCTCGGGCCACAGATTGGACCCGCGTCAGCAACGCCCCTCATTCCTACCCGCTTTCGCCCGGTGCTCAAACCTCGACCGGGCCGGACGCGGTCGGATCAGCGCACGGTGCTGACCGGGGAGCTCCCGAACACCGCGAGCAGGTCCGGCAGCGCCTCGCGCACGGCCGCGACGTCGGCGAAGACCCGCATCGCCCCGGCGTCGTGGAGCGCAGCGCGGCTGACGCCACCGGTGAGCACACCGATCACCGGGACGCCCACCGCGTCGCCGGCCTGCACGTCCCACACGGTGTCCCCGACCATGGCGGCTGTGTTGCCGTGGACGACGTCCAGCGCCCGCTCGACGAGGTCACCCGCGGGCTTGGTCGACGCGACGTCGGCGCTGTTCACCACGGGGTACTCGTCGTGACCGGCGCCGAGGATCTCCAGCGTCCGGCCGACGTGGTCCTGGTTGCCCGAGGTGGCCAGCACGACCGCCAACCCGGAACGGCGGCAGGCTTCGAGCACGGCCAGCGCGTCGGGCAGTGGCCGGACCTCGTCGATGAGCTCGCCGTAGCCCGTGCGCCAGCGGTCACGGATCTCGTCGCCGACCGCGTTCTCGACCGCGTCCCCGGCCGCAGCGGCGACCAGGTGGTCTCCGCCCATGCCCATGCACGCGTGCAGGCGCCAGGTCGGGACCCAGACGCCGACGTCGCTGAACGCCCGGGTCCAGGCGCGCAGGTGCAGGTAGCTGGAGTCGACGAGTGTCCCGTCGACGTCGAAGACGATGGTGTCGAGCATGCTGAACCTCCCCCCGCTTGGTGCCCGGTTCCCGTGCCGGCCATGCACGTCGGACGCGTGACCTCGGTCGCATGGCCGCTCCCGGCGCGGGTACGTGGGGCCCATGAGTGAGACAGGCAATCCGGACGTGGAACGGGGCATCGACCCCGACGGAGCAGACCCCGACACCGTCTCCGACCCCGCACACGACGACGAGCCCGGCGGCGACTGGTCGACCGAGGGTGGCGCGACCGAGCAGGGACCGGCGACGAGCTCCGACGACGACCACTGACCGGTCACTCCGACAGCCGGTCAGTCGAACGAGACGTCATCGACGGTGGTGTCCTCGCGCAGGTGGACCACGCCTGCGTCCCAGTCGATGTCGGCTTCCGACACGTTCGCACAGGAGGCGAGCCGGATGTGTCGGTGCAGCCGCTCGACCACCACGGCCACCAACCAGGGTCCGTTGAAGTCGCCGCGGTCGTAGCCGAGCAGCGAACCGGGCCGTCCGGGGCCGACCACGAAGTGCCGCAACAGGTACCGGCCCTCGACCGGTTCCAGGCGCACGTCGAGCACCTTGCCGCGCAGCTCGGGGTGGTTCGACTCGACCTTCATCCCGAGGAGCTCGCCCAGGCGCCGGATCCGGACCCCGTCGTCCGGCGGCGGTTGCCGGTCCAGGAGTCCTTCGCGCGAGACGTCGAGGTGGACGCCCGAGCCGAGGTGCACGACGTGGTCCAGCGAGATCGCCAGCGGGACGTCGCGGTCGGCGTACTGGACACCCAGGCTGATCCAGCGCTTGCGCAGCAGGTGACCGGTGCGGCTCGACATCCGCGGGACCAGGGCAGCGGGCCCGGTCAGGATCCGGGTCACCGCCGGCGGCGAGCCGAAGTCGTAGAAGGAGATCTCCAGGTCGTCGACCTTGCAGACCAGCAGTCCGTCCTCGTCGATCACCTGCCGGTCCAGCAGGTGCAGGGCCGCGTCGAGCGCCTGGCCGTCGAGGCGGTTGTCCATCGCGAACCGGTCGTCCATCACGACCCCATCCCGGTGATCACGAGCAGCGGCAGTGCCGCGACCGCGGCCAGCACCACGAGCACGAGGTAGACGGTGCCGAGGGCGTTGGCCAATGGCCCGTTGATGTGCTCGCCCATGTAGTCCTTGTCGTTGGCGACGACCAGGATCGGGAAGTAGGTCAGCGGCAGCGCGACCGCCGACCCGACGACCGAGGCCTCGGTGACCAGGATCGGGTCCACGCCGGTCATCAGGATCCCGACGGCGAGGAACGTAGCGACGACGAGCACGAGGTGGAACCGGGTGGCCCCGCCCGGCTTCACGTACTTGCCCCACTGCCAGCCGAAGTACTGGCCGAGGGAGTAGCCGGTCGACAGGCCGGTCTCGCAGGCGGCGCCGAACGTGGCCGCGACGAACCCGACGAGCACGACGGCCAGGCCGATCTTGCCCAGCGCGACGCCGACCGGCAGCGCGACCTGGCTGAGCGAGGCGACGTCGACGCCCAGCGGTCCGAACAGCGTCGAGGCACACCCGGCGATCGCCAACGAGAGCAGACCACCGAGTGGGAAGCCGACGAAGACGTTGGCGCGCATGGTCGAGAGGTCCTTCTCCTCCCATCCCTCCTCGACCCCGCCGGAGGAGAAGAAGAACACCTCGTACGGCGTCATCGCGGCGCCGAACAGCGCCACCGCGTAGTAGGCGTAGGTCGTCCACGTCTCGTCACCCGGCTTGGCCGCGGTGAACATCTGGTGGCCCAGGTCGCCCCAGTCCGGGCCGAGCTTCCAGAGCGCGACGGCGAAGACGATCAGTGCCAGACCGAGGAGGCCGAGGACGTTCTCCATCAGGGAGAACTTCGCCCGCCACAGCACCAGCCACACCATCAGGCCGACGAGCGGGACGATCAGCAGCGGGTTCACCGAGGAGATCAGTGCCAGTGCCAGCGCGACGCCGCCGATCTCGGCGACGAAGGTCAGCGCGGTCACGATCAGCGAGGCGACCAGGTTGAGCAGCCCCATCCGTGGCCCTAGCCGTTCGCGGACCAGGTCGAACGTCGGTCGCTTGCTGCACACCGCGACCCGCCCGGACATCTCGGCGAACACGCAGATGCCGAGCACGCCGACCGCAACGACCAGACCCATCGACAGGTCGAAGCGGGCCCCGACCTGGGCGTTGACCACCAGGTCGCCGATGTCGACGAAACCGCCGATAGCGGTGAGGATGCCGAGCGCGAGCGAGAGGAGCTTCTTCATCCGCCGCCCCCGGTGAGCCTGGTCTGCAGCGTCGAGAGCTCCTGGTAGGTCCGCTCGACCTCGAGCAGCGCCGTCCGGCGAGCGGCGATGTCAGCCCCCGATGCGGCGTTGCTGGCGGAGTCGAGCACCGCCAGCGCGTGCCCGAGCGCCCGCATCGCAGTGCGCTTGTCCGCGACCTTCGAGGCCGGCGGCTGCTTGGAGCCGAAGGTCTGGACCTCCTTGGCCAGCGTGCGCTGGGAGTCGCGGACCGCGACCACGACGTAGCTGCGGGTCAGGTGGCCGTTGGCCTGGTTCTTCAGCACCACCTCGGTGGTCCCGAGGCTGCTGATGGCCGCGCCGAGGGTCTGGTCGACCTTGTCGGTCCACCCGGACTCCGAGACGGCCGCACCCGAGCGCAGTCCGCAGCCGGTCAGCACCGGCAGCAGGACCGCCAGGATCGCGAGGGCGAGCGGACGTCTCACGGGTACCCGATACCCGATCAGCCGTCGAGGAAGCCCTCGTCGCGGGCTTCGGCGACGACGGCGCGCAGGTTCTCGACCGTCCCGCAGTTGTCCTCGATGTGCGCGTTGCGCACCTTGAGGAACGCGGCACCCAGACGAGCGCGCTCGTCGACGTCGACGTCCTCGCGCGCGGGGTTGAGGATGGTCAACTCCTCCTCGGTGAGGTGGTGGTTCACCAGCTTCGCGAGCTCCTCGAGCTTGTCGTCGAACTCCTCGCTCTGCACGTCGGCGACCTCGAGCACGTCGAGCAGCGCCTGGTTGCCCTCCGCGTGCTCCTCGCGGCCGTGGTCGGCCTCGTGCTGGTCGATGGCGTCGTCGTGCCGCAGCGTCGGGTAGACCTCCGCCTCCTCGGCCTCGGCATGGGCGACGTGCAGGGTGGCGAAGACGTGCCGCACCTCCGCGCGGTCGCTGGTGGAGTCGCGCAGGTCGCGCAGCAGCTCCTCGAACCGGCGGTGGTCCGCGAGGATCAGGTCGACGACGTCGCCCTCGCTCGGCAGGGTCAGGTCAAGGTCGGTCATGGACCGCCGTTACCCGGTCCCGCTCGTCCTCACACGAGCGGGGATCAGCGCACCGCCGAGCCGAGGACCCGCCGGAACTTCTCGAAGGTCTCCATCGACCGGACGCCCTCGTCGTGGAACGAGGTCAGCGCCGGATCGCCGCCCGGGTCCAGTGCCGCGGCCTCGGCCCAGAGCCCGCGTTCGACCTCGCGCCAGTCCGACCGCTCGACCACCCGGACCTCGCGCAGGCCGGCACCGCTCAGGCCGCCGTCCAGGTCGACGTTCCGGATCCGCTCCGGCACCGCCTCGTCGCCGCGGTCCCGCGCCTCCCAGCAGGTCAGGACGACCCGTCCGCCCGGACGCAGGATCCGCGCGATCTCCTGGTACGCCGCGGCCGGATCAGCCGGGAACTGGATGGCGTCGACCACGACCACCGCATCCGCGCTGCCGTCCTGGAGCCCGGTCGCCACCAGGTCGCCGACCCGGAACTCGGCGCTCTGCCCCCGAGCTGCCGCCAGGGCGCGAGCAGCGTCGAGCGCCGCCGGGGCGAAGTCGATCCCGATCAGCTCCGCGCCGGACCGGCCGGCCAGCTCGAGTCCGTAGCCGCCGCGGCCGCAGGCGAGATCGACGAGGGCCTGCCCCGGCTCGAGGGCGAGCAGCTCGGCGACCGTGCCGATCCCATCCCAGGTCAGCAGACTGGTGGAGAGCAGCTCCGGCGGCAGACCGAGGTGCCGTTGCTGGATCGCGTCCGCATTCGTCTCACCAGCCATGTCGGCGTACCACTGGTTGAAGTAGCCGGCCAGCTCGTCGTGCTCGGAGACCATGGGCCGAGTATGGCCCGGGTCGGGGCGGTCAGCCCAGGTTGAGCGCGACCGCCTCGCGGATCAGCGCGACGAACGCGTCCTCGTCCAGGTCGTCCGGTCCGAGCATGTCGACAGCACGACGGGTGCCGCCGTCGAGGCTGGAGTTGAACACCGAGCTCGGGTCCGGCAGCGAGGCGCCCTTGGCGAAGGTCACCTTGACCTTGTCCTTGTACGTCTCCACCGTGCAGATCAGACCCGAGTGCGAGAACGTCGGGACGCCGTCCGGGTTGGACGCCTTGCGCCACTTGGACTCCTCGACGACCTCCGGGTCGGCCTCGAGGATGAGGGCACGGATGCGGTCGACCTGATCGGCTCGCCAGTCTGCGGTCATGGCCTGGAACCTACCCCTACGCTCGGACCATGATCATCGTGACCAGCAACGACATCCCGGGGTCCCGCGTCGAGCACACCTACGGCGAGTGCTTCGGGCTGACCGTTCGTTCGCGCAACATCGGCTCGAACATCGGCGCGGGCTTCAAGTCCATGGCCGGCGGCGAGCTCAAGGGCATCACCTCCCTGCTCACCGACTGCCGGCGCGAGGCCCTCGCCCGACTGTCCGCCGAGGCCGAGGCGCTCGGGGCGAACGCGGTCGTCGCCTTCCGCTTCGAGACCACCGAGTACGGCGGCACCGGCATCGAGGTCTGCGCCTACGGCACCGCCGTACGGGTCGTCCCGGCCGGCTAGAGCGGGAGTCGGCGGGCCGAGACGAACGTGCGCTCGGTCCCGTCGACCGGGTCGGTGAACGCGATCTCGCTGGCCAGCAGCTGGAGCGGGTGGCTGAAGTCGTCCACGGCGACCTCCCGCACCTCCGGGTAGAGCGGGTCGTCGACGATCGGGATGCCCAGACCGTTCAGGTGCAGCCGGAGCTGGTGGGTGCGCCCGGTCCTCGGCGACAGCCGGTAGACCGCGTGCTCCCCCACCCGTGACTCCAGCTCGACCAGGGTCTCGGCGTTCACCGGGGCACCCTCGACGACGTAGGCCTGCCAGGCGCCGCGGTCCTTCTGGATGTGGTTGCGCACCGTCAGTGGGAGCTCGAGGTCCTCGCGCCAGCCGGCGAGTGCGCGGTAGGTCTTGGTGACGGTCCCGTGCTCGAACATCGACTGGTACGGCCCGCGCCAGCGACGTTCGACGGTGCACATCAGCACCCCTGAGGTGACCCGGTCGAGTCGGTGCACCGGCGCCAGCTCGGGCAGGCCGAGCTCGTCGCGCAGGCGCACGACCACGCTCTGCAGCACGTGGTTGCCGCGCGGGATGGTGGAGAGGAACGCCGGCTTGTCGACGACCACCAGTCGATCGTCGCGGTGCAGCACGTCGATCGTGCCGGGGACCGGCACCTCCTCGCGCAGGTCGCGGTGGAACCAGACGAAGGTGTTCGGTCGGTAGGGATCCGTCTGCCCCACCGCGGTGCCGTCGTCGTAGACGAAGCGGCTCGCCGCCAGCATCGCGTCGACGTCGACGTGCTCGGGGAACTTGTGGTGCAGCCAGTCCGCGATCGTCGCCCAGGGAACCGGCGCCGCGCGGTCCCGGTCCGGGGTGCGCGCCCAGGCAGCGTTCAGCCCGTGACGGAGCGGGAGCGGTGAACGCGGCACCCGAGAAGGCTATTCGTCCTGCTCAGAGCCCGAGCTGCTTGACCGACTCCTCGCGCATCTCCACCTTGCGCACCTTGCCGGTGACCGTCATCGGGAACTCGTCGACGACCAGCACGTAGCGCGGGATCTTGTAGTGCGCCAGCTTGCCGGTCGCGAACTCGCGCACGGCCTCCGCGGTCAGCGGCTCGGCGCCGGCCCGCAGCCGGACCCAGGCGCACAGCTCCTCGCCGTACCGCTCGTCCGGTACGCCGACCACCTGGACGTCCTCGACGTCCGGGTGGGTGTAGAGGAACTCCTCGATCTCGCGCGGGTACACGTTCTCCCCGCCGCGGATGACCATGTCCTTGATCCGGCCGACGATGAGCGCGTAGCCGTCCTCGCGCATCACCGCCAGGTCGCCGGTGTGCATCCAGCCGTCCGCATCGATCGCCTCCGCGGTCTTCTCCGGCTCGTTCCAGTAGCCGAGCATCACCGAGTACCCCCGGGTGCAGAGCTCCCCCGGCTCGCCGCGCTCGACGGTGCTCCCGGCAGCGTCGACGATCTTGATCTCCACGTGCGGGTGCACCCGGCCGATCGTCGCCGTGCGCCGGTCCAGGTCGTCGTCGGCCCGGGTCTGGGTGGAGACCGGGCTGGTCTCGGTCATCCCGTAGGCGATCGAAACCTCGGCCATGTTCATCTCGTTGATGCAGCGCTTCATCACCTCGACCGGGCACGGCGAGCCGGCCATGATCCCGGTGCGCAGGTGGGAGAGGTCGAGGTCGGAGAAGCCCGGCGCGTTCTGCATCCCGATGAACATCGTCGGTACGCCGTACACGCCGGTGCAGCGCTCCTCGACGACCGCGCGCAGGGTGAGCTCCGGATCGAAGCCCGGCGCCGGGATCACCATCGTCGCGCCGTGGGTGGTGCAGCCGAGGTTGCCCATCACCATCCCGAAGCAGTGGTAGAAGGGCACCGGGATCGCCAGCCGGTCCTCGTGGCTGAAGTTGATGGTCTCGGTGACGAAGAAGCCGTTGTTCAAGATGTTGCGGTGCGAGAGAGTCGCGCCCTTGGGGAAGCCGGTGGTGCCCGAGGTGTACTGGATGTTGATCGGGTCGTTCGGGTCGAGCTCGGCCATCCGGTCGGCGAGGCCCGAGTGCTCGGCGCCGGCGGTGACCAGCGCGGTCCAGCCGTCGGTGCCGATGAACACGACGCGCTCCACCGGGGTCTCGGCGAGCACCTCGCCGATCATCGTGCGGTAGTTGCTCGTCTTGAACTCGGTCGCCGAGACCAGCAGCGAGACGCCTGACTGGTTGAGCACGTACGCCAGCTCGTGGGTCCGGTAGGCCGGGTTGATGGTGACCAGGACAGCGCCGATCTTGGCCGTCGCGTACTGGACCATCGTCCACTCGGCGCAGTTCGGCGCCCAGATGCCGACCCGGTCACCCTTCGCGACGCCGGCTTCGAGGAACCCACGCGCCAGGGCGTTCACGTCGTCGTTCAGCTCGGTGTAGGTCCAGCGCCTGCCGGTCGCGAACTCGACGAGCGCTTCGGAGTCGCCGTGCTCGGCCACGGCGCGCTCAAAGTTCGCCCCGATGGTCTCCTCGAGCAGGGCCGGACTGTCTTCGCCGCGAGCGTAGGACTCCATGTCCCGACTCTAGGGCTTGCCGGACAGCGGGATCAGCCCGTGAGCCCGGCGGCCTCGTCGAGGTCCTGCAGCAGCTGGTGCGCGGCGAGCTCGACCTTCTTGTGCCTCCACTCCGCAGCCCGGTAGACACAGGCGATCAGCGCGGTGCGGTGGACCCGGCGGAAGTCGCCGACGACGAACGCGTAGCGCGCCTTGGTCTCGTCGTTCGCCCTCTCGGTCAGGCCGAGGTGCCAAGCCGCGTAGTCGTCCCACGAGTGCCGCTCCAGGAAGGTGTTGGCGTCCTCGGCACCCGGCTGCACCTCTCCCCAGTCGCTGTCCAGCACGTACTGGTGCGCGGCGATCAGCGAGCGGGTCTTGTCCACTGCGGCCGCGTTGACCTCATACCTGGCCATGCTCGGGCTGCGGCTCCGGATCGGGCTGGGTGGCGGGGTCGCCGTTGGGCTGGACCTCGGGCTGGACCGGGATCGGGCGGGACGTACCGGGCACGATCTCCGGCTCGGGTGCGGTCGGAGTGGTCATCGTTTCCTCCTCGGGCTCCCCGCTCGGGTACCCCGGCCACCGTCGAGCAAACGCACGACCGCGCGGTCCAGGGCGTCCGGTCCGCGGGGAACCGGGTCGAGCACCGTGCCCGACTCGAACAGGTCGATGACGCGCGGGTCGACGTAGGAGGACCGCGCCACCGTCGGGGTGTTGCCGAGAAGCTCGGACGCCTCGGTGACCGCTTCGCGGATGCGCCGCCGGCGCTTCGCGTCGGACGTCGGCACGGGACCGTCGGCCAGCGCGACGGCCGCTGTCACGGTCGCGTGCCAGGTGCGGAAGTCCTTCGCGGTCACGTCGAGGCTGGTCACCGTGCGGATGTGCTCGTTCAGCTCGTCCGCGGAGACGGGCTGCCAACGCCGGCCCACCTTCGAGGCGAGCAGGCGGGCGTCGACCGGGCGGCGCCACGGCAACGCCGCGACGACGTCGGCGTCCTCGATCAGCACCTCGTGCTCGATGCCGGCCTTGCCCACGAACTCGAAGACCATCGCCCCGTTCTCGCGGCGCACGTGCCGGCGCTCCAGGGTCGTCAGGCCGTGGCTGCCGAACTCCTCGGCCGACTCGTCCGAACCGGGCCGGAAGCACCCGAGGTCGATCAGGCGGACCCCCGCGGCCAGGATGCGCTGCCGCTCGACGTCGTCGTCGCCGGGCGCGGCGCGCAGCTGGTGGCGCAGCTTGCGGCGGACGCCGGGCAGCCGGTGCGCGAGCCGCACCACCCGCTCGAACTTCTCCAGGTCGCGCTGCTCCCGCCAGCTCGGGTGGTAGAGGTACTGCCGCCGCCCGGCCTCGTCGGTGCCGACGGCCTGCAGGTGCCCGTTCGGGTACGGACAGATCCAGACCTCCGCCCAGGCCGGCGGGATCACCAGCTCGCGCACCCGCTGCACCTGGTCGTCATCGAGCGGATCCCCCGAGGCGTCGACATAGCTGAACCCGCGACCGCGCCGGATCCGGCGCCACCCGGGCTGCTGGCTGGACACCGTCCTCAACCTCACGTCGCAGGACTACCCAGGACCCGGACACCGGACGCGTCCTGGTGCTGGTCTCCCTGATCGTGCACCCGGCAGATCTGCCACGCTGTGCTGCGTGACCAACCGCGTACAGCAGCTCCTCGGCGTCGAGATCCCGATCGTCCAGGCTCCGATGACGTTCATCGCCAACGCTCCCCTGGCGGCCGCCGTCTCCGAGGCCGGCGGCATGGGCGTGATCGAGACGCTCTCCCCGCAGGGCCGTGAGGACCTGGCGCGGGTCCGCGAGCTGACCGACAAGCCGGTCGGCGCGAACCTGATGATCCAGGGCTGGAAGAACGACCCCTCGATCGTGGAGACCATCGCCGAGGCCGGCATCACCTACGTCGCCTCGTCGGCCGGCGACCCGGCCCTGTTCACCGACCGTCTGCACGACGCCGGCATGACGGTCTTCCAAGTCGTCGGCTCGATGCGCGCTGCCCAGAAGGCGATCGACGCCGGCGTCGACGGCCTGGTCGTCGAGGGCGTCGAGGGCGGCGGCTTCAAGGGTGCGCTCGGCGCCTCGACGATGGTGCTGCTCCCCCTGGTCGCGTCCCGCACCGACCTGCCGATCATCGCGGCGGGCGGCATCTGCGACGCCACCTCGATGGCGGCGGCCTTCGTGCTCGGCGCCGAGGGTGTGCAGATGGGCACCCGGATGCTCGCGACCGAGGAAGCGACCGTGCACGGCAACTTCAAGGACGCGATCGTCGCCGCGGGCGACGACGGAACCGTGCTCATCAGCGTTCCCGGCAACCCGACCATGCGGGTGCTGCGCAACGCGATCACCGAGCGCCTCACCGAGGGTCAGGACGTCAAGCTGCTGGGCCAGATCACCGACCTCTACTTCGGTGGCGACATGGACATCAGCGTCGCCAACACCGGCCAGGTCTCCTCCCGGATCGACACGGTGCTGCCCGTCTCGCAGGTGATCAAGGAGATGTGGTCGGGCTGCACGGCCGCGCTGGACACGGCCCGAAACCGGCTGGGTGCTTCCTAGTCACGCCGGTTCCGCTTAGTGTCGCGGAGAGCGTGCCCTGCACACGCCCTCCCTCTCTGCAGGCACAAGGATTGGAACTCTCATGGCTTCTCTGGGGTACAGGCGCTGGTCAGCGCTCGCAGTCGTGCTGGGCGCGACGCTCGTCGTCGTCGGGCTGGTCGGCCCGGCGCAGGCGTTGACGGCGCGCACGGTCTACATCAAGGCGAGCCCGACCTCGACGTACGGCGGCACCAAGGTCACCTACTCCGGATCGGTGACGCACACCGGGTCCGGCAAGACGGTGCGGTTGCAGCGCTGGAACGGCAGCTCCTGGATCAACGTCGTCAGCACGACGACCAAGACCGGCGGCGCCTACTCGCTCAAGGCGACCATGTACTCCACGGCGGGCACCTACAAGATGCGCACCGTCGCTCCGAAGACCAGCACCCTCGCCACCGCCTACTCGCGCACGATCAGCGTGAAGTCGCTCGGCGTGAACCCGAACATCCCGGTGATCACCACGACCTCGCTCCCGGAGGGCGACAAGGGCATCGACTACTCGACGACTCTCCAGGTCAACGGCGACCCCGGCACCTGGTCGGTCTCCTCGGGTGACCTGCCCGCCGGCATCGACCTCGACGCGGACACCGGCCAGCTCGCCGGCAACCCGACCGCCGGTGGCACCACGCACTTCACCGTGAAGTACACTGAGACCTCGGGCGGCCTGTCGGACACCCAGGCGCTGACCCTGGTCGTGACACCCGACCCGACGATCACCTCGCCGACGACGCTGCCGGCGGCAACGCGGCTGTCCCCGTACTCGACCACGCTGACCCACACCGGTCACGCCGGCACCTGGTCGGTCCCCGACAACAGCCTGCCGGCGGGTCTCGAGCTCGACGCCGACACCGGGTCGCTGCACGGCACCCCGACCGCGTCCGGCACCTTCGGGATCTACCCGACGTTCACCGAGACCTCCACCGGCCGGACCGCGTTCAAGGCTCTCAGCCTGACCGTGAACGGCGCGGCGCTGGCCATCACGACGTCCTCGCCCCTGCCGGCCGGCAACGTCGGACAGGCGTACTCCGTCACGTTCACCAAGACCGGCGGCGCGGGTACCTGGTCCTCGCTCGACCTGCCGGACGGCCTGACGCTCGACGAGAACACCGGCACGCTCTCCGGTACGCCGACCACCGGCGGCGACTACGCGATCTTCATCGGCTTCACCGAGACCGCGACCGGGGACCTCGTCACCAAGGGCTTCGCGCTGCACATCGCGGCTCCGGTGATCACCACGACCAGCGTTCCCGACGGCACCACCGGGACGGCGTACAGCCAGCAGCTGGCGAAGACCGGCCTGGCCGGTACCTGGTCGGTGAAGCAGGGCAACCTGCCGCCCGGCATCACGCTGTCGTCCGGCGGACTGCTCGCCGGTACGCCGACCCAGGCCGGTGACTACGGCTTCACCGTGACCTTCACCGAGACCTCGACCGGGGCCAGCGACAACCAGGTCTACCTGCTGCACGTCTCCGACCCGGGCTCGCCGGTGATCAGCACGCCGAACCAGCTCCCCGACGGCGAGGTCGGGACGGCGTACAGCACCACGCTGGCCGCCACCCCGACCGGTGGCACCTGGTCGATCGTCTACGGCAGCCTGCCCGTCGGACTGACCCTGGACCCGGCCACCGGTGAGATCAGCGGGACTCCGGAGTTCGCGGAGAACGCGATCTTCATCGCGAAGTACACCAAGGGAGCGACGAGCAACACGAAGGCGTTCAGCCTCAACGTCGCCGACGCTCCAGCCGGCTGAACCACCCGGGAAAACGCCCGAATCGGAAGGCCCAGGACAAACCTCCTGGGCCTTCCGGCAATTCTCAGCAGAAAGCCATCCAATAACGGTCCCAATCAGGGTCGTTCGCCCTAGCGTCGGGTGCGGGTGCGCGTGGGGCGTGCCCTCCTCTCGGTTGAAGAAGGTTGGGCGATGAGCTCCTTGCGGATCAGGTACACCTCGGCGATCGCAGTCCTGGCAGGGCTGCTCGTCCTCACGACGGGTCTGATCGGGCCCGCTCACGCTGCCACGGCGCGGAGCATCTCGATCACCCCGAGTCCGACCTCGGCGTACGGCGGCGTCAAGATCACCTACACCGGCACCGTGACCCACACCGGCTCCGGCCAGACCGTCCGCCTGCAGCGCAAGAACGGCGCCAGCTGGGTGAACGTCAGCTCGACGACGACCACCAGCGGCGGCGCCTACAGCGTCAAGGGCACCATGTACGAGACGGCGGGCACCTACACCCTGCGCACCGTGGCTCCCGCCACCGGCAGCCTCGCCACCGCGTACTCGCGCACCGTGAACGTGACCTCGCTCGGCGCGAACCCGAACACCCCGGTGATCACGACCACCTCGCTGCCCGACGGCGACAAGGGCGTCGCGTACTCGGCGACGCTGGCCAAGACCGGCGGCGCCGGCACCTGGTCGATCTCTGCCGGTGCGCTGCCGGCCGGGATCACCCTGAACGCGAGCACCGGAGCGCTGACCGGCACCCCCACCGCCGGCGGCACCGCGTCCTTCACGGTCAAGTTCACGACCACGGCGGACTCCCTGTCCGACACCCAGGCGCTGACGCTGCTCGTTACGCCGCCGCCGACGATCACCAGCCCGACCACGCTCCCGGCCGCTACCCGCGCCGTGGCGTACACGACGACGCTGACCCACTCCGGCAAGGCCGGCACCTGGTCGGTCCCGGCCAACACCCTGCCGTCGGGCCTGAGCCTGAACAGCGCGACCGGCACGATCTCCGGCACCCCGACCGTGGTCGGCACCTTCGGGGTCTACCCGACCTTCACCGAGACCTCGACCGGCCGGACCGCCTTCAAGGCGCTGAGCCTGACGATCAACGGCGCGGCGCTGGCGATCACCACGGCCACGCTGCCGAGCGGCACCCAGGGCACCCCGTACTCGGTGACGCTGACCGAGAACGGCGGCGCGGGCACCTGGTCGCAGCTCGGTCTTCCCGAGGGTCTCGCCCTGAACCCGACCACCGGTGAGATCTCCGGCAACCCGGCCGTCTCGGGTGACTACTCGGTCTACGTCGGGTTCACCGAGACCGCGACCGGCACCGTCGCCACGAAGGGCTACGCGCTGCACCTGAACGCCGGTTCGGTGCCGCCGGGCTACCCGACGATCACGACCACCTCGCTGCCCACCGCCAGCAAGGGCGCCCCGTACTCGGCGACGCTGGCCAAGACCGGCGGCGCCGGCACCTGGTCGAAGACCGCGGGCAACCTGCCGCCGGGCATCACGCTCGACGGTGCCACCGGCGCGTTCTCCGGAACCCCGACGACGCCGGGCAGCTTCGGGTTCACGGTGAAGTTCACCGAGACCAGCAGCGGCCACTCGGTCAGCAAGACGTTCGCCATCTACGTCGACCCGGGCCCGAAGGTGACCACCACCTCGCTGCCGGACGCGCACGTCGGCCAGGCGTACTCGGTGACGCTGACCAAGACCGGCGACGACGGCACCTGGTCGTCCTACGAGCTGCCGGACGGCCTGACCCTGGACGAGAACACCGGAGAGATCTCCGGTACGCCGACCACCGGTGGCGTGTACCCGATCTACGTCGCCTTCACGGAGACCGACTCGGGCAACTACTCCACCGCCAGCCTGTCGCTGAACATCATCGCCCCGGTGATCACGACGACCTCGGTCCCGGACGGCACCACCGGCTCGGCGTACAGCCAGCAGCTGCAGAAGACCGGCCTGGCCGGCACCTTCGAGCAGACCGCCGGCTTCCTGCCGGACGGGATCACGCTGTCCTCGGGCGGCCTGCTCGCCGGCACCCCGACCGCGGCCGGTGACTACGGCTTCACGGTGACGTTCACCGAGACCGCCACCGGCGCCTCGGACAAGCAGGCCTACCTGCTGCACGTCTCCGACCCGGGCTCGCCGGTGATCAGCACGGCCTCCCAGCTGCCGGACGCGACCGTCGGCACGCCGTACACGACCACCCTGTCGGCCACGCCGACCGGCGGCACCTGGTCGATCACCTACGGCAGCCTGCCGCTGGGCCTCACCCTGAACGCGAGCACCGGCGTGATCAGCGGGACGCCCACCTTCCCGGACCCGGAGATCTTCATCGCGAAGTACACCAAGGGTTCGACCAGCAACACCAAGGCCTTCAGCCTGAACTCGAAGGCCGCGCCGACCCCGTGATCGACCTGAACCCCGCCTGAACGCTGCTGTCGCGGCGTTCGGGCGGGGTGCCAGACTGGCGCCCATGCGGATCCTGGTCGTCGAGGACGAGAAGCGCCTCGCTGCGAACCTGCGTACCGGCCTCGAGGCCGAGGGCTTCGCCGTCGACGTCGCGCACGACGGAGGCGAGGGGCTCTGGTACGCCCGGGAGAACGCGTACGACGCGATCCTGCTCGACATCATGCTGCCGGTGATGAACGGCTACAAGGTGTGCGAGACGTTGCGCGCCGAGGAGAACTGGACGCCGATCCTGATGCTCACCGCCAAGGACGGCGACTGGGACCAGGTCGAGGCGCTGGACACCGGGGCGGACGACTACGTCACCAAGCCGTTCTCATTCGTGGTGCTGCTGGCCCGCCTGCGCTCGTTGCTGCGCCGCGGTGTCACGGAGCGCCCGACGGTGCTGAGCGTCGGCGACCTCAGTCTGGACCCGGCCAGCAAGACCGTGACCCGTGCCGGAGCCGAGGTCAGCCTCACCTCGCGGGAGTTCTCGCTGCTGGAGTTCCTGATGCGCCGTGACGGCACCGTCGTCACCAAGGCCGACATCATCGAGAACGTCTGGGACTACGCCTACGAGGGCGATCCCAACATCGTGGAGGTCTACATCGGGCGGCTGCGCCGCAAGATCGACAAGCCGTTCGGCCGCGACGACATCCAGACCCTGCGCGGCAGCGGCTACCGGCTCGGCGGCGCGCCCGGAGCGAGCGGCGCGTGAGGCTGCTCGAGCGGATCAGCGCCTCGACCCGGGCCCGGGTGACCGGACTGGCCACGCTGTTCGTGCTGCTGGTGCTCTCGCTCGGCTCGGTGGTCCTGGTGCTCGCCCTCAGCCACTCCATCAGCAACAGCCTGATCAACTCCGCACAGCAGGACGCGCAGTCGATCGTCGCGCAGCTCAAGACCGGGGTGAGCCCCGCCGAGGCCGCCACCACGGGGCGCAACGACGTGGTCGTCCAGCTGCTCGACGCGCACGGCACCGTGATCGCCAGCGACCACTCCGCACGCCTCACCGTGCCGCTGCTCACCAGCCCGGGGGTGCACAAGTCGCAGGTCGTCCCCGGTGAGCACGACAAGTTCACGGTGGTCGCCCTGCGGGCTGCGGACGAGCAAGGGGTACGGCTGGTCATCGTCGGCCGATCGACCGAGCAGCGCGACGAGACCCGGGCGGAGGCGGCCGGAGTGCTGGCCGTCTCGGTGCCGCTGACCGTCGCCGCGCTGGCCTGGATCATCTGGTTCAGCGTCGGCCGGGCGCTCCGCCCGGTCGAGGTGATGCGCCAGCAGGCGAACAAGATCAACGCCGCGCACCTGCCGGACCGCCTGGCCCTGCCTGAGGGTGACGACGAGATCCCGCGCCTGGCCCGGACCCTGAACGAGATGCTCGACCGGATCGAGGACGGACAGCGACTCCAGCGCCAGTTCGTCTCCGACGCCTCGCACGAGCTCCGCTCTCCGCTGGCCGTGATCCGGCAGGCCGCGGAGATCAGCCAGAGCCACCCGGAACGGATCAGCACCGAGGAGCTGGCCGCCGACGTGCTCGCCGAGAGCGCCCGCCTCGAGGGCCTGGTCTCGGCGCTGCTCACGCTGGCCCGCATCGAGAACCGGACGGACGCTCCGCACGAGCAGGTCGACCTGGACGACCTGGTCTTCACCGAGGTGTCCCGCCAGCGCGACAAGGCCGGCAGCGTCACTCTCGACGTGTCCGACGTCGGCGCCGGACGCACCATCGGCAACCCGGTCCTGCTGGCCCAGGTCATCCGCAACCTGCTCGACAACGCGGTCAGGCACGCCTCGGGTGTCGTCCGGATCGGGCTGCACCAGGGCGGCGGAACCGCGACCCTGGTGGTCGAGGACGACGGTTCCGGCATCGCGGCTGCTGACCGCGCCCGGGTCTTCGAGCGTTTCGTGCGTCTGGACGAGGCGCGCGCCCGCGACGACGGCGGCAGTGGGCTCGGTCTGGCGATCGTCGCCTCGATCGTGCACGAGCACGGCGGTTCGGTCCGGATCGAGGACGCGGCGGACGGTGGCGCCCGGTTCGAGGTGCGGCTTCCGATGGCGCCCGGGGACGACTGATCCTTCCGTCGAAACTGATCACTGTCTGACGGTCACCTGAACGCGCGATGGACGTCGGAAGGCGTTCAGGTTGGGTTCAGCGGGGAACTGTCAGTTTGTGACCGTGACCGCCGAAGTGCTCCAACCGACCCGTCGCCTCGTGGAACGGGTCCGGACCGTGCCCACCCTGCCGGTGGTGCTCGGCCTGCTGGCCATCGGCCGTCTCCTCGAGTTCCGCCAGGGCGGCTCCCCCGACGAGGGCGGGTTCCTGGTCGTCGCGAACCAGTGGCACGCCGGCGGCACCTCGCTCTACGGAAACTACTGGGTGGACCGCCCACCGCTGCTGCTGGTGATCTACCGGATCGCGGACCTGCTCGGCGGTCTGGGAGCGCTGCGGGTCATCGGCATGGTCGCCGCAGTCGCGACCGCCGCTCTGGTCGCCGACACCGCCCGGGTCGCGTTCGGACGCCGCGCCGCGAACTGGTCCGTCGTAGTGGCGGCGGCGCTGCTGCTCTCGCCGCTCTACGGCGCGGTCGACGTCAACGGCGAGCTGCTCGCGGCGCCGTTCATCGCCCTGGGCATCCGGGCCGCGGTCGAGGTCTTCCACACCGACGAGCAGCTGCGCTCGCGGCTCGCAGCGCTGTTCACCGGAGCAGCCGCCGTCGCGGCCCTGCTGATCAAGCAGAACATGGCCGACGTCGTGATCTTCGCCGCGATCTGCTGGATCGTCGCCTGGCGCACCCACCGGCTGAAGGGTCGCGACCTGGTCGACAGCATCCTGTTCGCCGGCGCCGGCTTCGTGGCCGGCTACGCCGTGGTGATGCTCTGGGCGTTGGCGCACGGCTCGTCGCCCGGAGACATCTACCAGGCCACCTACCCCTTCCGGATCACCGCTGCCCACGTGATCGCGCAGGGCTCGGCCCACGCGTCGGGCATCCGCCTGGAGAAGCTCGTCGACGCGTTCACGTGGTCGTTCGTCCCACTGCTGCTCGTCGCCTTCGCCCTCTTCGGCATCCGGCGGTCACGGCAACCCGCGATCGTGGCGGCCCTGGCCGTCGTGCTCGTCTTCGACGCAGCGTCGGTCTTCGCCGGCGGCAGCTATTGGCTGCACTACCTGATCCAGAGCGCCCCGGCCGTCGCCCTCGCCGCTGGCGCCACGTCGCTGGCCGCGCCTCGGGTGATCCGTGCAGCCACGGCTCTGGTCGCCGCGTCCGCGATCATCGCGACCGGCAGCGTGGTCGCACACCCGACGGCCACCCCGGGGACGACCGTCGGCGACGCGGTCAGGAGCGTCGCCCAGCCGGGCGACACCCTCGTGCTCGCGTTCGGCGACGCGGACATCCTGCGTAACAGCGGGCTCACCTCGCCGTATCCCTACCTGTGGAGCATCCCGTCGCGCGGACTCGATCCCGACCTGACGCTGTTGCGCGGCCTGCTCGCCGGACCGAGCGCGCCGACCTGGATCGTCGTGCACGGCGACAGCTTCAAGCAGCGGCTGCACACCACCGGCACGGCCGCGCTGATCATCCAGCGCTACAAGCTCGTGAGCCGGATCTGCGGCCGCTCGATCTACCTGCTCGACACCGTGCACCGCGCCGTGCCCACCCAGGACCGGACCTGCACCGGCGGCACGTTGCTGCCGAACCTCCCCTGACCTTCGATCCGAGAACAACCGAGAAGAGATGACGATGACGCCCCACGTACGCCGCCTGGTCGTGATGCCGACCTACCAGGAGGCCGAGACGATCACCACCGCCCTGGACGCCGTGCTGCGCGCCGCTCCGGGCGTGGACATCCTGGTCGTCGACGACAGCAGCCCCGACGGCACCGCCGACCTGGTGCGCTCGCACCCGGCGTACGGGTCCTCGGTGCACCTGCTGGTCCGCCCGGAGAAGAACGGGCTCGGTGCGGCGTACCGTGCCGGCTTCGCCTGGGCGCTGAACGAGGACTACCACCAGATCGCGCAGATGGACGCCGACCTGTCCCACCCGCCGGGGCGCCTGCCCGCTCTGTTCGAAGCGCTGGGCGAGGCCGACGTCGCGGTCGGTTCGCGCTACGTGCCGGGCGGCGCGGTCGACAACTGGGGTCTGCACCGGCGGCTGCTCTCCCGCGGTGGCAACGTCTACGTCCGTGCCGTTCTCGGCACCGGCGTGCGCGACAACACCGCTGGTTTCAAGGCGTTCCGACGCGACGCGCTGCTCGTCATCGAGGTGCTCGCCAGCGAGTCGAGCGGCTACGCCTTCCAGATCGAGAACACCTGGCGGGCGCACCGGCGCGGTCTGCGGATCGTCGAGGTGCCGATCACCTTCACCGACCGCACCGCCGGGACGTCGAAGATGTCCGGCCCGATCGCTCGCGAGGCGCTGCGCCGCGCGCTGCAGTGGAGGCTCGCCGAGCTGCGCGAGCGGCCGGCCGCGGTTCCGTCTGTCGGAAGAGACCGAGACCTGCTGAATACGCGGTAAATACCAACCGCGTAGTTAGTAGTTCCTTTTGCCTAATTGTCCCGAATCCGTTGCGCACCCCCAGCAACATTCGCCACAGTGGTGCGCATGCATCGACGCGCGTGGGGTACGTCGCTCCTTCTGGGCCTGCTCGTTCTGACGAGCGCTATGCCCGCTTCTGCCCGGTCTGCGACCACGCAGACCTCGGCCCGGACCACTGCGGTCTCGGCTCCGACCAAGTTCGAGTCCGATCTCCTGGGCATGATCAACCGCCGACGTACCGCGATCGGATGCTCCGCGCTGAGCTACCGCTCGACGCTGGCGTACGCCGCCCGGCAGCACACCAGCCGGATGATCGCCGCCCACGAGGTCTCGCACCAGCTCTCGCGGGAGCCCTCGCTGGCCACCCGGATCACCAACGCCGGCTACACGCCGTGGCGGTGGCTGGCCGAGAACCTGGCTGAGGGCACCAAGGGTCCGTACGCGACCTACACGCTGTGGATGCACAGCGCGCCGCACCGCGCGAACATCGAGAACTGCAACCTGCGCAACGCCGGCATCGGGTCCTCGTGGGCCTACGGCGTCACCTGGAACACCATCGACTTCGGTCGTCAGTAGGTCGATCTCGTGGCACGCTGCCCTGCGTGAGCATCAGCCGTGCAGCACATCTCGGGGTCGCCGTACTGGCCACCTTCCTCGTCCGCGTCCTGGTCCGGTTCAAGCCGCAGCGCTGGTGTCCACCGGCGATCAGCCTGCGCCTGTTCCGGCTCTCCTCCCAGGCGACCAACGCGATCACGACGGCCGACCTGCGCCGTCGGGTGCCGGCGGCCGGATGGACGTCGAGGACCGACCTGTCCTACGGGCCAGGACGGTTCGACCGCTTCGACCTCGCCGTTCCTGACCGGCCCGGCCCGCACCCGCTCGTCGTCTGGGTGCACGGCGGTGGCTGGCACTTCGGCGACAAGCGCGACGTGCTCCCGTACGGCGAGATGCTGGCCGCGCGCGGGTTCGCCGTCGCCGCGGTCAACTACCCGCTGGCGCCTCGGGTCCGGTACCCGGCCGCCCCCGACGCAGTCCGCGCGGCGCTGAACCACCTGCGCGAGCACGCAGCCGAGCTCGACCTCGACCCGGAGCGGATCGTGCTCGCCGGCAACTCGGTCGGCGCTCAGATCGTCAGCGAGCTCGCGGTCTCGGGCACCTCGCCGTTGCGCGGGCTGGTGCTGTTCTGCGGCATCTACGACCCGGTCGGGCTGGACGACAGCGACCGGATGTTCGAGGCGGTCCTGGAATCGGCGATGTGGTCGGTCACCCGCAGCCGGCACTGGCAGCACTCCCCGGTGTGCGCCGAGATGACGGTCGTCGACAAGGTGACCGCCGACTTCCCGCCGACGTTCCTGTCCGGCGGGAACCAGGACCCGCTGTTCCGGCGCCAGACCCCGCCGATGGCACAGCGCCTCCACGAGCTCGAAGTGGCCGTCGAGGAGTTCTACCCCGGCGACGAGGCCGCGCCCTGCTTCCACGAGTACCAGACGTGGCTCGGGACCCCGGCAGGCGCCGAGGCGTTCGAGCGCGTGGTCGCGTTCCTGGAACGCAATCTTGGTTCCTGAGCGCGATCTTGGTTGTTGAGCCTGTCGAAACACAATTCTCATTGAGTCCTCTATGATTCTGGCCGAGAGCCTCCGCGCCTGCGGGGACCGACGACCAGGAGAGTCCATGCGCCACGGCATCGTGCTGTTCACCAGCGACCGCGGGATCACCCCGGCCCAGGCGGCCAAGGCCGCGGAGGACGCCGGCTTCGACACCATCTACGTGCCCGAGCACACCCACATCCCGGTCAAGCGCGACGCCGCGCACCCCGGCACCGGGGACGAGACGCTCCCGGACGACCGCTACATGCGCACCCTTGACCCGTGGGTCTCACTCGCGACCGCTGCCGCGATCACCACGAAGATCCGGCTGTCCACCGCGGTCGCGCTGCCGGTCGAGTCCGACCCGATCACCCTCGCCAAGACCATCGCCACCCTCGACCACCTCTCCGGCGGTCGTGTGACCATCGGCGCCGGCTTCGGCTGGAACACCGACGAGCTGACCGACCACCACGTGCCGGCCGCCAAGCGCCGCACCGTGCTGCGCGAGTACCTCGAGGCCATGCGCGCGCTGTGGACCCAGGACGAGGCCGCCTACGACGGTGAGTTCGTGAAGTTCGGCGCCTCCTGGGCCTGGCCCAAGCCCCCGCAGGGACACGTGCCCGTGATCATCGGCGCCGGCGGTGGCCCGAAGACCTTCGCGTGGATCGCCAAGAACGCCGACGGTTGGATGACCACGCCGATCGAGGCCGACATCACCGGCAAGGTCGAGGCGCTCAAGGCCGCCTGGGCCGCCGAGGGTCGCGACGGCGCTCCTGACATCCGCGTGCTGATCGCGATGAAGCCGTCCCCCGAGGACCTGGCCACCTGGGCCGAGATCGGCGTCACCGAGCTGATCTGGGGCCTGCCGGACAAGTCCGCCGAGGAGGTCGTCGCGTTCATCGGGCGCCACGGCGAGCGCCTGGGACTCTCGGGCTCCTGACGCCATGACCCTCGACCCGGTCCTCTCGGCGAAGGGCACGCGCCTGAACAAGCGCGGCCTGGAGACGCGGCAGTCGCTGCTCGCGGTCGCGCGCCGTTGCCTGGCTGCGGGCGGACCGGACGCGGTCAGCGCGAGTCTGATCGCGCGCGAGGCCGGGGTCACCTGGGGCACCGTGCAGCACCAGTTCGGTGACGTGGACGGGCTCTGGGCCGCACTGCTCGAGGACGTCCTCGGCGAAGGAGCCGCGACGGCGCTGCCGGTGCCGGCCTCCGCCGATCTCGGCAAGCGGGTCGAAGCCGTCATCGGCTCGCTCTGGGCCGCGATGGACCTGCCCGCGTTCCGGGCGATCCACAACCTGCGCCAGGCGCTCCCCCGCTCGCGCGACGAGCTCGAGGCGACCTACCCGCTGACCGCGGCGGCGATCGTCCGGTGGGACGAGTCCTGGCGCTCGACGATGGAACAGGCCTTCGCCGGCCTGGCCGTCGACCCGGTCAAGCTCGAGCGCGTGCGCAGCCTGCTGCCCGGCGCGATGCGCGGCCTGCACTCCGAGCAGTACCTCTCCTCCTACACCGACCTCGCCGAGGCCCGCCGCGGCCTGGTGGAGGCCGTCACCAGCTACCTCGAGAAGGGCAACCGATGAGCAGCGAGTTCGACGTGATCGTGGTGGGCTCCGGTGGCGGCGCGATGACCGCGGCCCACCTGGCGCAGAAGCACGGCCTGCGCACCGTCGTGGTCGAGAAGACCCCGTACGTCGGCGGCACCTCGGCCTACTCCGGGGGTGCCTGCTGGCTCCCCGGCTCCTCGGTCCAGCAGAAGGCCGGCATCAGCGACTCCACCGAGGGCGCCCGCGACTTCCTCGGCGCACTGCTGGTCGACCCGGACACCGTCAAGGTCGAGGCCTTCCTGGCCGAGTCGCCGCGCCTGGTCGCCGAGCTCCTCGAGGACGACGCGATCGACTTCGAGTGGCTGCCGTTCCCCGAGTACTACGACGGCCCGGGCCGGGTCAGCTGGGGTCGCTCGATCCAACCGACGAACATCAAGCGCGCCGAGCTGCCCGACGACGTCGCCGCGCTGGTGCGTCCCCCGGTCGAGCTCGACCGGATGGGTCAGCCCGGCCGGAACACGCTCTCGGGCGGGCAGTCGCTGATCGCCCGCCTGCTCTGGGCCTTCACCCGTGACGGCGGCACCGTGCTGACCGGCCACGCGGTCGACACGCTGGTCACCGACGGCGACCGGGTCGTCGGAGTCTCCGCGACCACGGACTCCGGAACGGTCGGGCTCAGCGCGAGCAAAGGCGTCATCGTTGCGGCCGGCGGGTTCGAGCACAACCAGGCCTGGCGCTCGGAGTACGGCGTACCGGGTGACTCGGCGTGGTCGATGGCCCCCGACGGCACCAACACCGGCGAACCGATCGCGGCGGCCCGGGCCATCGGCGCCGCGACCGCTCTGCTCGACCAGGGCTGGTTCTGCCCCGGCCTGGAGCACCCCGACGGGCACGGTTCGTTCACCCTCGGCTTCCGCAGCGGCGTGATCGTGGATGCGACCGGCAACCGCTACGCCAACGAGTGCCTGCCCTACGACCGCTTCGGCAAGGAGATGGCGAAGGCCGCGAACCGGATCCCGTCCTGGTTCGTCTTCGACAACCGCGAGGGCGGCGGCCTGCCGGCGATCGCGATGCCCGAGGGCAACCGCGCCGACCACCTCGCGGCCGGCACCTGGGTCGAGGCGGACAGGCTCGAGGCCCTCGCCGAGCAGCTCGGACTGACCGACCTGGTCGCCACCGTCGAGCGCTTCAACGGCTTCTGCGAGACCGGCGTCGACGAGGACTTCGGACGCGGCGGCGACGAGTACGACACCTTCTTCGCCGGGGGCGACGGCCCGAACAAGGCGCTGGTCGGCGTCCACCAGGGTCCGTTCACCGCGGCGCGGTTCGTGCTCTCCGATCTCGGCACCAAGGGCGGCATCGTCACCGACGCAGCCGGGCGGGCGCTGCGCGAGGACGGCTCGGTGATCACCGGCCTGTACGCGACCAGCAACTCGGCCGCGAACGCGTTCGGTGCCTTCTACCCCGGCCCGGGCGCCCCGCTCGGCACAGCCATGGTCTTCGGATCCCTGGCCGTCTCCGACATCATGGGGTCGTGAAGCTCAGCACCCAGGTGTTCATCACCTCCCTCAAGGTCCACCAGGAGATCTACGAGCGCAGTGGCGGCCTCCTCGGCCACCGCCTGCTGCTGATGCCGACCCTGCTGCTGCGCACCACCGGGCGGAAGAGCGGTCTCACCCGCACCAACGCGCTGGTCTACGGCCGCGACGGTGGCCGCTACCTGGTCTGCGGCTCCAACGGTGGCCACCACCTGCCGCCGGCCTGGGCGCTGAACATGGAGGCCAACCCGGACGTCGAGATCCAGGTCGGCATCAAGAAGATGAAGGCGGTCGCCACGACGCTGCGACCGGGCGATGCCGACTACGAGCGGCTGTTCGCGATCTGCAACAAGGCGAACCGCGGCCAGTTCGCGGCGTACCAGAAGAAGACCGTGCGCCCGCTCCCGGTCTTCGTCATCACCCCCGCCTGAGGCTCGATCGACGCACCTCGACGACGCGGGGTCTTAGTCGTCGCCGTGGCTCTGGTGCTCGTCGCCGGTGTCGAAGAACGCGTCGAGATAGTCCTCGGGGTCGAGGTCGCTGTCGCGCATCAGGGAGAAGATCTCCGCGCCGTCCACCGGATCGTCGAAGAGGTGGAAGCACTGAGCGAGCCCGACGTACTCGATCTCGGCGTCCTCGATGGCTGCGGCGTACTCCTCCGCCTCGGCCTCGGCACGCTCGATCGCCTCGTCGGTGCTCGCGGCCTGCCAGAGGGTGATCCGCTCCTCGTAGGTGGTCACGCCGACCTCCACGATCGAACGGAAGACGCACCGCACCGCGTACCAGTCGGAGTCGAGGGTCACACGCTCATCGTGCACCCGCGACCGCCCTCAGTCGCCCGTGACGCGCCCGCGCAGCTGCTTGGTCTGCCCACGCTGCTTCTTCGCCTCGACCCGTCGGCGCTGGGAGGCCTTGGACGGCTTCGTCGGTCGCCGCGGGGGCGGTGGCGGAGCCACGGCCTCGCGCAGGATCGCGACCAGGCGGTCCCGGGCGGCGTTGCGGTTGCGCAGCTGCGAGCGGTGCTCCGAGGCCGTCACCGAGACGGGTCCGGGCGGGAGCGCCTTGAGGATCCGGCGCAGCTGAGGCTCGGTGAACGCGGTCGAGGCCGCGGGGTCGAAGAGCAGCTCGACGCGGCTGTCGGTGGTGTTGACCGACTGACCTCCGGGACCGGAGGACCGCGAGAACCGCTCGGTCAGCTCCTCGGCCGGGATCGTCGTGCCCGACGGCAGACCCGGACCGGGTGGGACGACGAGGTCGTCGGGCACCTCAGCCGCCCCAGAACAACCGGTCCACGACGCCGTACGCGCGGCGCGTGGTGCGCTGGTAGTCGTTGACCATCGCGGTGGTCTCCCCCGGCCCGTAGCCGAGAACCTTCGCGACGGCCGCGCGCTCGCGCGGGTCGTTGGGCAGCTGGTCGCTGGCCTTGCCGCGCACCAGCACCGCCGCGTTGCGAGCACGGCTGGCCAGCGTCCAGGCGGCCTTGAGCGCCTCGGCGTCAGCGGGCTCGACGAGCTCGTGCGCGACGGCAGCGTCCAGCGCGTCGAACGTCTTCGGCGTGCGCAGCTCGGCGATCCGGCCGGCGTGCTGGAGCTGGAGCAGCTGGATCGTCCACTCGACGTCCGCCAGACCGCCGCGGCCGAGCTTGAAGTGCGTCGCCGGGTCTGCCCCGCGCGGCATGCGCTCGTCGTCGACCCGGGCCTTGATGCGACGGATCTCGACGAGGTCGCGCTCGCTCAGACCGGACTCGGGGAAGCGCAGCGGGTTGATCAGGTCGGTGAACCGACCCAGCAGCTCGCGATCCCCGGCGACCGGCTCGGCCCGCAGCAGCGCCTGGGCCTCCCAGACTGCCGACCACTTCGCGTAGTAGGCAGCGAACGAGTCGAGCGTGCGGATCAGCGGACCGTTCTTGCCCTCCGGGCGCAGGTCGGCGTCGACCTCCAGGGGCGGGTCGGTGGCCGGCAGCGCCAGCAGCCGGCGCAGCTCGTTGACCACGGCGATCGCCATCTTGCCGGCCAGCTCGTGGTCGGAGTCGGGCTCCGGGTCGTGCACGAACATCACGTCGGCGTCACTGCCGTAGCCCATCTCGTAGCCGCCGTACCGACCCATGGCGATGATGCCGATCTTCGTGGCCAGCCTGGTGCCCCGCTGCTTCTCCACCGACTCGATCGCGACGGCGAGCGCGGCCTCGAGGGTCGCGTCGGTGAGATCGGTGAGCGCGTAGCCGACCTCGGCGACCCCGAACGGCACGCACAGGTCGGCGGCACTGATCCGCAGCAGCTCACGCCGGCGGATTCCCCGGATGCTGCGGATCGCCTCCTCGGCGTCACCGCGCCGCGACGCGTTCGCGAGCATCTCGGTCTGGATCGTGTCGCGGCCCAGCGGGCGCAGCTCCTCGTCAGCGAGGATCTTCACCCCCTCCGGCTCACGCTCGAGCAGATCGGTGGCGTACCGGCTGGTGGCCAGCACCTGCGCCAGACGCTGGGCCGTCTCGCCCTCGTCACGCAGCAGCGTCAGATACCAGGGGGTCGATCCCAGCGCGTCGGAGATGCGGCGGAACCCGAACAGCCCGGCGTCCGGGTCGGGGGCATCGGCGAACCACTCGAGCAGGACCGGGAGCAGCGTGCGCTGGATCGCGGCGGTCCGGGTCACGCCGCTGGTCAACGCCTCCAGGTGCCGGATCGCCGCCTCGGGGTCGAGGTAGCCGAGCGCTGCCATCCGCTCGATCGCGGCGTCGGTCGTCAGGCGGGCCTCGTCACCGGGGATCCGGGCCACCGCAGCCAGCAGCGGACGGTAGAAGAGTTTCTCGTGCAGTCGCCGCGCCTCGCGCCGGTGGTGGCGCCAGTCCTTCTCCAGCTCGCTGACCGGGTTCTTCAGGTGCCCGAGTGAACGGCCGAGCCGACGCAAGGACGTCTCGTCCTCCGGCACCACGTGCGTACGCCGCAGCTGGTAGAGCTGGATCCGGTGCTCGAAGGTGCGCAGGAAGGCGTAGGCATCGTGCAGGGACTGGCCGTCCTCGCGTCCGACGTACCCGCCGTTCTTGAGCTCCGAGAGCGCGCTCAGCGTCGTCGGCGAGCGGACCGAGGAGTCGGTGCGGCCGTGCACGAGCTGCATCAGCTGGACCGCGAACTCGACGTCGCGAAGCCCACCGGACCCGAGCTTGAGCTGGCGCCCGGCCTCGTTCGCCGGGATGTGGTCGAGAACGCGGCGGCGCATCGCCTGCACGTCCTCGACGAAGCCGTCCCGCTCGGAGGCCTGCCAGACCATCGGAGCGATCGTCTCGACGTAGGCGCGCCCGAGCTCGAGGTCGCCGGCGACCGGGCGGGCCTTGAGCAGCGCCTGGAACTCCCAGGTCTTCGCCCAGCGCTCGTAGTAGCCGCGGTGGCTGGCCAGCGTGCGCACCAGCGGACCGTTCTTGCCCTCGGGCCGCAGGTTCGCGTCGACCGGCCAGATGGTCCCCTCGGCGGTCTGGTCGCCGCAGACCTGGATCAGCATCGAGGCCAGCTGGGTCGCCACGCGCAGCGCGGCAGCCTCCTCGACGCCCTCGGCAGGCTCGGCCACGAAGATCACGTCGACGTCGCTGACGTAGTTCAGCTCGTGCCCGCCGCACTTGCCCATCGCGATCACCGCCAGCCGGCACTGGCCGGCCTCCGGTCCGACCTTGGCGCAGGCGATCGCCAGCGCCGCGTCCAGGGTGCCGGCGGCCAGGTCGGAGAGCTCAGCGGCGATGTCGTCGACCCCGACGTGGTGGGCCAGGTCGCGGCTGGACAGCCGGAGCAGCACCCGGCGGTACTCCACGCGGAGGGCGTTCAGCGCCTCGGCGTACGGCAGTCCGTCGACGGCGGCGATCAGGTCGGCCCGGACCGCGTACGCCGCCGGCCGGGTGGAGCCCAGCGTCGGGTCGCGCAGCTCGTGCCAGTGCTCCGGGTGGCGGACGAGGTGGTCCCCGAGCGCCTGGCTCATCCCGATGACCGAGAGCAACCGCATCGCGGTGCCCTCGTCCTCCTCGAGGACCTCCAGCAGGGTCCCCGCATCCGGAGCCGCCTCGTGCAGCCGGGTCAGCACGTCGAGCGCCAGGTCCGGGTCCGCGGTCTGCCCGAGGATGGACACGACCGGCCAGGCCGGCGGTCCGAGCGCGGTCAGCCGCTCGGCAGCGAGCTCACTGTTCTCGAAGCCGACCCGGGCGAGGTTCCCCGCCGAGACGATGCCGCCTGGTCCACGCGCCATCAGCGGCTAGATCACCGGGAGCATCCGGTCGCGCTCGAACGCGGAAACCTGGCCGCGGTACTCCTCCCACTCCGCGCGCTTGTTGCGCAGGAAGAAGTCGTAGACGTGCTCGCCCAGGGTCTCGGCCAGCAGCTCGGAGCGCTCGGCCACGCCGATGGCCTCCCAGAGCGTCTTCGGCAGCTGCTGCAGCCCGAGCGCCTGCCGCTCGCGGTCGGTCAACGACCAGACGTCGTCCTCGGCCTCGCGCGGCAGCTCGTACTTGTTCTCCAGGCCCTTCATGCCCGCGGCCAGCACGACGGCGAACGCGAGGTAGGGGTTGCAGGCCGAGTCGATGGTGCGCAGCTCGATCCGGGTCGACTGACCCTTGTTCGGCTTGTACATCGGGACCCGGACCATCGCCGAGCGGTTGTTGTGGCCCCACGAGATGTAGGAGGGGGCCTCGCCGCCGCCGATGAGGCGCTTGTAGGAGTTGACCCACTGGTTGGTCACGCAGGTGATCTCTGCGGCGTGGTGCAGGATGCCGGCGATGAAGTGACGTCCGGTCGCGGACAGCTGGTACTCCGCCCCCGCCTCGAAGAAGGCGTTGCGGTCGCCCTCGAAGAGCGAGACGTGGGTGTGCATGCCGGAACCCGGGTGCTCGGTGAACGGCTTGGGCATGAAGCTCGCCCAGACGCCCTGGCCGAGCGCCACCTCACGGACCACCGTGCGGAAGGTCATGATGTTGTCGGCCGTGGAGAGCGCGTCCGCGTAGCGCAGGTCGATCTCCTGCTGGCCCGGGCCACCCTCGTGGTGGCTGAACTCCACCGAGATGCCCATCGCCTCGAGCATGGTGATGGCCTCGCGGCGGAAGTCCGAGCCGGCGCTCGTCGAGGTGTGGTCGAAGTACCCGCTGCGGTCCACCGGCACCGGGACCGTGCCGGCCTCCGGCTGGCCCTTGAACAGGTAGAACTCGATCTCGGGGTGGGTGTAGAAGGTGAAGCCCTGCTCGGCGGCCGACTGCAGGGTGCGCTTGAGCACGTAGCGCGGGTCGGCGTACGACGCCGAGCCGTCGGGCATGGTGATGTCGCAGAACATCCGGGCAGTGGCCGGGCCGTCGCCGCGCCACGGCAGGATCTGGAATGTCGAAGGATCAGGGCGGGCCAGCATGTCGGCCTCGGTGACGCGGGCGAAGCCCTCGATCGCGGACCCGTCGAAGCCGATCCCCTCGGTGAAGGCACCTTCGAGCTCGGCCGGCGCGATCGCGACGGACTTGAGGTACCCGAGCACGTCGGTGAACCACAGCCGCACGAACCGCACGTCGCGCTCCTCGAGAGCGCGGAGAACGAAGTCTTCCTGCTTACCCATGACGCAAACGATAGGGGTTCTCGGAGCAGAGCGTCGCGAAGGCCACCGCCACCGGCTGCCAGGAGGCGTCCAGGTCGGCGCGAGCTGCGGCGACCGCGGCCAGGAAGCCGGCGACGTCGACTCCGTCCTCCTCGGCCCAGAGGGCCAGGACCTGCTCGTCGACCTCGGGGTGCGACTGGATGCCCCACGCCCGTACGCCGAACCGCAACGCCTGCACCTCGCCTCCGGACGCGCGGGCCAGAACAGTGGCGCCGGGCGGCGGCTCGGTCACCACGTCGTTGTTCCAGTGCGCCGCACGAGCGGGCCGCGAGCCGAACAGCGGGTCGTCGGCAGCCGACTCGGTCCAGCCGTGCTCAAGCAGGTCGCGCTGGGTGCCGTTCGGGTTGGGCTCGACGGTACCCCCGAGCGCGTCGGACACGATCTGGTGGCCGAGGCAGATCCCGAGCACCGGCGTCTCGTGCGCGACGGCCTCGCGGACCAGAGCCTTGGTCGGCACCAGCCACGGCGTCGCCACCTCGTCGGTCGCGTTCATCGCGCCACCGAGGACCAGCAGCCCGGAGTGCTCGGATAGGTCGACCGGCAGCACCTCGCCGACGTACGGGCGACGGACGTCAAGGGCCGCGCCGGAGGCGGTCATCCAGGTGCCGAACCAGGCCGGCGGGCAGCCGTCCTCGTGCTGGACGACCAGGACGGGCGCGGTCACGTACCCGGCACGCGGTCCAGGTCGGCCAGCCACACCTTCGCGTTGGCGTCCGAGGGCATCCGCCAGTCACCGCGGGGCGAGAGCGACCCGCCGGCGGAGACCTTCGGGCCGTTCGGCAGCGCCGAGCGCTTGAACTGGCTGAAGCCGAAGAAGCGGTTCACGAAGACGCCGAGCCACTTCTTGATCTCGGGCAGGTCGTAGGCGACCCGCCGTTCCTCGGGGTAGCCCGAGGGCCACAGGCCGGTTCCGGCATCCGACCAGGCCGACCGGGCCAGGAACGCGATCTTGCTCGGCCGGAAGCCGTAGCGCAGCACGTAGTACAGCGCGAAGTCGTGCAGGTTGTAGGGCCCGATGGTGCCCTCGGTGCTCTGCGCGACCTCGCCCTCCTTCGTAGGGATGAGCTCGGGCGTGATCTCCTGCTCGACGATCTCGGCCAGCACCGCGTCGACCTCGGCATCGAACTGGTCGGTGGAGATCGCCCAGCGGATCAGGTGCTGGATCAGCGTCTTCGGCACTCCGGTGTTCACCGCGTAGTGCGACATCTGGTCGCCGACGCCGTAGGTGCACCAGCCGAGCGCCAGCTCGGAAAGGTCCCCGGTGCCGAGCACGATGCCGCCACGGTGGTTGGCCAACCGGAACAGGTAGTCGGTGCGCAGCCCCGCCTGGACGTTCTCGAACGTCACGTCGTAGACGTCCTGACCGTCCGCGAACGGGTGGCCCAGATCCTCGAGCATCTGCTTCGCCGCCGGCCTGATGTCCAGCTCCTCGAAGCTGACGCCGAGCGCCTTCGCGAGCCGGGTGGCGTTGTTCTTGGTGGTCTCGGTCGTCGCGAACCCGGGCATCGTGAACGCCAGGATGTCGCTGCGCGGCCGGTCGAGCCGGTCCATCGCCTTGGCCGCGACGATCAGCGCGTGCGTCGAGTCCAGGCCGCCCGAGACGCCGATGACGACCTTGGGCTGCCCGATCGCGCGCAGACGCTGCTCGAGCCCGGAGACCTGGATGTTGTAGGCCTCGTAGCAGTCCTGGGCGAGCCGCTCGGGGTCGTCGGGCACGAACGGGAACCGGTCGACGGTGCGCCGGAGCCCGATGTCGCCAGCGGGCGGGTTGAGCTCGACGTTGATGTGGTTGAAGGCCTCGTAGTCCATCCCGGTCGCCCGACGATTGTCGTCGAAGGTGCCCTGGCGCATCCGGTCCTGCCGGATCCGGTCCAGGTCGACGTCGACCACAGTCCGGCGAGGTCCGTCAGGGAAGCGCTCGGACTCCCCCAGCAGGTCACCGCACTCGTAGACCATCGTCTGGCCGTCCCACGACAGGTCGGTGCTGGACTCTCCTTCACCAGCCGCTGCATACAGGTAGGCGCCCAGGTATCGCGCGCTGGCCGATCGCACCAGGAGGCGCCGGTCCTCGGCCCGCGCAACAGTGATGGGCGAACCCGAGAGGTTGGCGAAGACGGTCGCACCTGCCACAGCTGCTCGCGCACTGGGCGGAACCGGGACCCACATGTCCTCGCAGATCTCGACGTGGAGCTCGAGTCCCGGCACGTCGTCCGCGACGAAGATCAGGTCGATACCGAACGGGATGTGTTCCCCGCGCAAGATGATCGTGTCGTCCGGCAGCGCCCGACCCTCGGCGAACCAGCGCTGCTCGTAGAACTCACGGTAGTTCGGCAGGAAGGCCTTCGGGACCACACCGAGGAGCTCACCGTCGTGGATCACGGCGGCACAGTTGTAGATCCGGTTCATGCTCCGCAGCGGGAGGCCGACCACGATGATCGGCCGGAGGCCGCTGCTCGCCTCGACGAGGTCGAACATCGCCTTCTCGGCAGCTTCGAGCACGACGTCCTGGAGGAACAGGTCGTCGATCGCGTACCCGGTCAGGCACAGCTCGGGGAAGACCGCGACCGCGACGCCCTCGTCGTGGCACGCCCGGACCTCCGCGAGCACGCTCGCGGCGTTGGTCGCGGGGTCCGCGATCGCCACGGGGATCGTGCAGGCGGCAACCCGCGCGAACCCGTGGGCGTAACAGGAGTCAAAGTCCACCCCACCAGTCTCCCGGATCACAGGAAAGGTGTCGAACGAATCCGGAGGTCGCCTCTACCCTCTGCCCATGACTGCCTACTGGGTGAGCGTGTACAAGGAGATCTCCGACGCGGACAAGATGGCGGCGTACGCGGCCCTCGCGTTCCCGGCGCTGACCGAGGCAGGCGGCCGTTTCATCGCCCGCGGACTGCCCGAGGCGTACTACGAGGACGGTGACGCCGGGCGGGTGGTCCTGATCGAGTTCGACTCCGTCGAGCAGGCCGTCGCCGCCCACGACAGCCCGGCCTACGCCGAGGCGCTGGCCGCCCTGGACGGCGGAGCCGTGCGCGACATCCGGATCGTCCCCGGCGCCTGAGCATGACTGGCATCGCGGAGCTCCCCGAGCCGCCGTACACGGCGGTGATCTTCAGCAGCCTGCGCACCGAGGGCGACCAGGGCTACGGCGTGATGGGCGCCCGGATGCAGGAACTCGCCAAGTCCCAGCCCGGCTACCTCGGCTACGAGTCGGCCCGCGACGCGAACGGCTTCGGCATCACCGTCTCCTACTGGGTCGACGACGACGCCGCCCGCGCCTGGAAGAAGGTGCACGAGCACTCCGTGGCCCAGCAGCGCGGCAAGGAGGTCTGGTACGCCGACTACCAGGTCCGCGTCGCCACCGTGCAGCGCAGCTACGGTCCGGGCTCGTCCGGCTCGTGAGGGCACTGACCACCGAGCGGCTGCTGCTGCGGCAGTGGCGCGACGACGACCGCGAGCCGTTCGCCGCCCTGAACGCCGACCCGGAGGTGATGGCGGACTTTCCCCGCACCGTGACCCGCGAGGAGGCCGACGCCCTCATCGACCGGCACCAGGTGCGGCTGGCTGCCGGCGAGCCCGGCCTGTTCGCGGTGGAGGTCCGCGACAGCGGCGAGTTCATCGGGTTCGTCGGCCTCTCGGTGCCGGCTTTCGAGGCCGCGTTCACCCCGTGCGTCGAGGTCGGCTGGCGTCTGGCCCGCAGCGCGTGGGGCCACGGCTACGCCAGCGAGGGCGGCCGCGCAGCGCTGGAGCACGGTTTCAACACCTTGATGTTGAACGAGATCGTCTCCTTCACCTGGGAGGGCAACCTGCGCTCCCGCGCGGTGATGGAGCGGATCGGGATGACCCGCGACCCGGCCGACGACTTCGAACACCCGAATCTTGAGCCCGGACACCGACTACGGCCGCATGTGCTCTACCGGGTCAGCCGGTCGTGAGGCAGGACACAGGTACAAAACCGCCCATCCGGGGCTAGCGTTGTCGGTACCAATTCGTGCAGAGGTCCGTGGACTCCGTCAGGGAGCTGCGAGGCGAGCACAAGAAGGAGCTCGATGATGAGCGAAGAGACTGCGCCGTACGGTTCTGGCGCGGCGAGGCCTGCGGAGGCCGGTCCCCGCAAGCGGGTGCGTACGCACCATCTGCGCGAGATGAAGGAGCGCGGCGAGAAGTTCGCCATGCTCACCGCGTACGACATGTACACCGCTGCGGCGTTTGACGAGGCCGGCATCGAGGTGCTCCTCGTCGGGGACAGCGCCTCTAACAACGTCCTGGGCAACGAGACGTCGATCCCGATCACGGTCGACGAGCTGCTGCCGCTGACCCGCGCCGTCGCACGCTCCGCCCAGCACGCGCTGGTCGTCGGCGACCTGCCCTTCGGGTCCTACCAGGGCTCCCCCGAGCAGGCCTACAACACTGCCGTCCGGTTCATGAAGGAGGGCGGCGCCCACTGCGTGAAGCTCGAGGGCGGTCGCGAGATGACCGGCCAGATCGAGCTGCTCACCCGTGGCGGCATCCCGGTGATGGCCCACATCGGCTTCACCCCGCAGAGCGAGCACGCTCTGGGTGGCTACCGGGTCCAGGGGCGCGGCGAGACTGCGCAGCGGATCCTGGCCGACGCCAAGGCGATCGAGGCCGCAGGCGCGTTCGCCGTCGTGATGGAGATGGTGCCGGGTGACGTCGCTGCCCAGGTGACCGCCGAGCTGACGATCCCGACGATCGGCATCGGTGCCGGCAACGGCTGCGACGGACAGGTGCTGGTCTGGCAGGACGCTTTCGGATTGCGCACCGGCAAGATGGCACGCTTCGTCAAGCAGTACGCCGACGTGCACGCGGTCCTCACCCAGGCTGCCGAGGCGTACTCCGCCGACGTGAAGGCCGGGACTTTTCCGGGACCCGAGCACACGTTCTAAACGGATCCCTCGCGGGTACCGTCGAGGACATGCGCCGCCTCGGAACCGTTGTCCTCGTCTCGGCACTCGTTGCCGTCGTCCCGCTCGCCTCGACGCCGAAGGTGGAGGCCGCCGACCAGGCGACCACCGCGTTCCCGTCGCTGACCGTCACCAAGCTGGTCGGCGGCCTGGACATCCCCTGGGACGTCAAGGAGCTCCCCGGCGGGCGTCTGCTCATCGGTGAACGCACCAAGAAGCGGCTCATCGTGTGGCACAACAGCGCCAAGCACGTGCTGAACTTCCCGGCGAACATCTGGGCCTCGGGAGAGACCGGTCTGATGGGTCTCGCGGTCGACCCGAACTTCAGCGCCAACCGTCGGATCTACACCTGCCAGGGCGGGTACACCTCCAACGGCGGCCACGACGTCCGCGTGGTCGCGTGGCGGATGAGTGCGGCCTACACCTCGGTCGAGAAGGTCCGCACGATGGTCTCCGGCTTCCCGACCTCGTCGGGCCGGCACGGCGGCTGCCGGCTGCTGGTCGACGGCAACGCCATCTACGTCGGCACCGGCGATGCGGCGATCGGCACCAATCCGCAGAACAAGTACTCCCTCGGCGGCAAGACGCTGCGGATGAGCCGGACGACCGGCGCGCCGTACCCGGGGAACCCGTTCATCAGTTCCAGCAACCACAACGCCCGGTACGTCTACACCTACGGTCACCGCAACGTGCAGGGCCTTGCGCGCCGATACGACGGCACCATCTGGTCGGTCGAGCAGGGCACCGACCGCGACGACGAGGTGAACCTGCTCAAGCGGGGCGGCAACTACGGCTACAACCCGGTCCCCGGCTACAACGAGAGCGTGCCGATGACCGACTTCAAGCTTCCTGGTGCGCAGATCGGCGCCAAGTGGTCCTCAGGCGACCCGACGCTCGCCACGTCCGGCGGCACCTTCGTCAGCGGTGCGCCGTGGGGTGACTACCGCGGCATGCTCGCCGTCGCGGCCCTCAAGGCGAGCCGGGTCGTGTTCCTGAAGTTTGACGGGAGCGGGGCGCTGGTCTCGACCCGAACGCCGTCGGAGCTCGAGAGCTTCGGCCGGCTGCGCTCGATCACCGTGGCCTCGAACTACGACCTGCTGATCACCACCTCGAACGGGTCGGGTGGCGACTACGTCCTCCGAGTGCACCCGCAGAACTAGCGGGTCAGCAGCACCACACCGAGCCAGCTGGCGAACCCGACCAGCGCCAGGTAGATCACCCTCCGCGGGTACGGCAGGAACCAGCGCGTGCTCTGGGCCAGCAGGAGCGTCCAGAACACGAACAGCCCGATGGCGGCCAGCCACCCGTAGACCTTGAGCGCGCCGAAGATCAGGAAGGGCACGCACGCCAGCATCGACATCCCGATGAAGGAGTCGCGGTAGACGCGGATGTCCTTGATCCGCCCGCCCGGCTCGAGCGGGTCGACAGGGTTGGGCATCAGTCCCAGTCCTCCGCGTCCCACTTGGCGTTGCGCTCGGCGACCTTCTCCAGCGCCCGCCAGGCCTCCGCCTCGGTCGGGTACGGGCCGAGCCGGTCGGCCCAGGCGCAGCCTTCCTTCGGCTCGACCTGCTTGTGCTTGAGGCAGTACCAGAACTCGTCCACCGGAACCCTTTTCGTCGCGCTCTTGGGGCGAAACTACACTCGCCGACGTGACTCCTGTGGTTCCCGGCACCATCTCGCCGCGTCGACCCGTACCCGCGCACATCCCGCGCCCCGAGTACGTCGACAAGCCGGCGCCTGCGCGCTTCACCGGCTCGGAGGTGAAGGACGAGGAGACCATCGAGAAGATGCGGATCGCCGGGCGCATCGCCGCCCAGGCACTCCAGGAGGTCGGCAAGCACGTCGAGCCGGGCGTCACCCACGACGAGCTGGACCGGATCGGCCACGAGTTCGTGCTCGACCACGACGCCTACCCCTCCACCCTCGGCTACCGCGGCTTCCCGAAGTCGCTGTGCACCAGCGCGAACGAGGTCGTCTGCCACGGCATCCCGGACAGCCGGGTGGTCGAGGACGGCGACATCGTCAACATCGACATCACCGCGTTCATCGGCGGCGTGCACGGCGACACCAACGCGACCTTCATGACGCCGGGCGTCAGCCAGGAGGTGCGCGACTTGGTCGAGCGCACCGAGGAAGCGCTTCGCCGCGCGATCCAGGCGGTCCGCCCCGGCCGGCAGCTCAACGTGATCGGCCGCGTGATCGAGTCCTACGCCAAACGGTTCGACTACGGCGTGGTCCGGGAGTTCACCGGGCACGGCATCGGCACCGCCTTCCACTCCGGCCTGATCGTGGCGCACTTCGACGACCCGTCGTACGACACCGTGATCGAGAAGGGCATGACCTTCACCATCGAGCCGATGCTCAACCTCGGCACCCACGAGTGGGAGATGTGGGACGACGACTGGACCGTGGTCACCAAGGACCGTCGCATCTCGGCGCAGTTCGAGCACACCCTGCTCGTGACGGACACGGGCGCGGAGATCCTGACGCTGCCGTGACCACCCCGATTTGCTACGCAAGCGTCGTCGAACCATCCGCCTGACGACGTTCCTGTAGCAAGCGGGCGGACGCAGGGCTCAGATCGCCCCGGACAGCCTTTCCACCCGCAGCACCGCGAGCTCGTGCTCGGGGTCGGCGGACATGGCGGCAGCCAGACGCAGGTGCGGCAGCGCCTCGGCGTACTTGGACTGGCGCTCCAACGCGCGGCCGAGCGCGAACCGCAGCCAGTCGTCGTCCGGGTGCTCGTCGACCAGCGACCGGAGCTCGGACTCAGCCGGGCCGAGCTGGACGCGGATCAGGTAGGCCCAGGCGCGCAGGGTGCGGAGCCCCGTGTTACCCGGGTCCTGGTCCAGCGCCGGCTCCAGGATCTGGAGGGCCTCCTCAGGCGCCCGCCGGGCGAGCAGGTCGAAGGCGACGCGGTACGCCGAGGCTGGGTCGTTCTGACCCGGGAAGATGACCGGCGGAGCCGGGAGCGTGAAGTCCTCCATGACGCACCCAACGTACGCCGGGACGGTGAACTTCCGAGGCAGATCAGTCCTGCTCGAAGACCATGGCTTCCATGTTCCACCAGCCACGCAGGTTGGTGATCAGGTGGTCCTCGTTCAGCGTGTAGGTGAACACACCGCGGACGTGACTCTTGAGCCCGCCCTCGAAGGCGCTGTGCAGGGTGAGGATGTGCGCGATCTCCAGCTCGGAGCTCGACGGGAACGTTTCCTCGCACTCGACCCGGAGGTTATTCGTCGCGATGTTCTTGTCGAAGAACTCCTCGACGGCGGCCTTGCCACGAACACCGGTGCCCTCGGGGTTGGTGATGGCCTTGCCGATCGGGTCCTCGATGACGATGTTGTCGGCCATCAGCGAGAGCCAGCCCTCCTTGTCGCGCGCCTGGACGCAGCGCCAGGAGGCCTGCGAGGCAGCGAGGGCGGGGCTGATGGTGGTCTGCTCGGTCATGAGCGTCAGAATCTCACAACGAGCGCGAAATTAGAACAGGTTCCAGTTGGCTACTGCTGCTCGGCCGGACCGGTCCACGTGCGGCGGCCGCTGATCCGGGACTCGCGCAGGCGGTCACGGCGGCGGGCAGCGCGCTCACCGCGCAGGCGGGCCATGGTGGCGTCCGCCTGACGCTGCGCCTTGCTGGCAGAGACCAGGTGACGACCGTGCCACGTGGCACCGAGGTCGTCGTCCTCGAACTCCTCCCGCTCCTCCATGCAGCAAACGGTAGTGAACCTTTGGCGTCTGCACACGCGTCGGTCTAGTCAGCGTGTCGTGACTGGTAGGGCTCACTAGGCCACCGCGGGAACTCCGCCCGAAATCTCCCTCAGAAACCCACGCCACGGGTCGATCGGGCAGTTGACGAGGGAGAACGTCTGCGCGGGCACGCTCGCGCACGATCCTCTCGGAGGGGTCATGAGCAGCAACCACCGACCCGGACCTTCCCACGCCAGCCCCGGACGCGCTCTCGTCGCCCGGATGCTCCTGCTGCTGACCGTGAGCTTCCTGCTCGCCGGCGGTGGCATCGCGGCGCTGATGTCGCTGGGGGCGCACCCCATCCGGTGACTAGTCGCAGTTGTCGCAGGTGCCGACGACCGAGAGCTGCATGAAGCAGGTCGGGCAGAGCCTGACCTCGGGCTCGGGCTTCGAGCGGGACGGTGCTGCTGCGCGCGGAGTCCGCGGGGTCGACGTACGGGTCCGGGTGGCTGCCGCCTTGGGCCGGTCGAGCTCGTCGCGGGAGGCGACCTTGAACTCGAGGTCGCGCAGCACGCCGAGCGACTCGTACGAGATCTCCTCCGGGTCCAACGGGGTGCCGGTGGCCTTGCCGTAGGCGTAGGCAAGCAGGGCGCGGGCGTCGTACCGCTTGCCGCGCTCGACGAGGAGCTCGTCGCTCGGCTCGGCGAACCCGAGGGCCTCGCGGAACTCCACTGCGCCCTGGAGGTCGTGGTCCCGGATGGCTGTCAGCACGTTGATGCGGGTCACGCGTCCGAGGGAAGGCACGTGCTCGAGCCTATCTCCGTGCCGGCACCGGCTCCGCGGCAGCCTCGTTGCTCACGGTCCAGGTGCGCGACCACCAGATCACCGACAGACCCCAGGCGGAACCGATGACGAGTGCGCCGATGACGTCGGTCGCCCAGTGGTAGCCGAGGTAGAGCCGCGAGGCGCCGACGCCCAGCGCAACCAGCGCCGCGCCCAGGACCGCAGCGATCTGCGCACCCGGCCGGCTCACCCGGGGCAGCAGCACGGCGACCAGCAGGATCACGAACACCGTCGCATCCAGGGTGTGACCGGACGGGAACGAGTACGAGTGGTCGGCAGCCGCGGTCGGTAGACGGAACTGCGCCCCCGGGCGGGAGCGCTGCACGAGGTGCTTGAGGCCGAAGATGAGGCTGACCGAACCACCCATGCCGACGAACACCATCAGCGCGTCGCGGTGCCACCCGCGCCAGTACGTCACGGCGATCAGGGCGACGGTCACCAGCGCGATCGTCACCTCGTTGCCGAAGCCGGTCACGAACCAGGCCACGTGCGTCAGCGCCGCGGATCGGTGGTGGTCGATGTATGTCGCCACGGAGTGGTCCAGGCTCATCAGTCCCCCTTCTCGAGGATCAGCAGGACGGCAGGACGCCCCGCGTGGGGCTGGGGCGCCCTGCCGTGCGCGGTCAGCCCAGCGTCGTGAGCAGGCTGTTCAGCGCGTGCTCCTCGGTCACCTGGTTGGGCTTCGAGGCGCGGATGGAGCTCAGGACCGGGTCGATCTGCTGGTCGACGTACGTCCAGGCCTGGCAGTTCTTCGGCTGCAGGGCGGCCTGGTCGGCGTCCCAGGCTGTCTCGAGGTCCTTGATCCGGGTCTTGGCGCCGGACTGGTCGCCGCTCTTGACCAGGGCCAGCGAGTCCGTCGCGATCTTGCGGTAGCCAGCCACCTTCGCGGACGGGAACTGTGCGACCTGCGTCTTGGCCTGCGTCGCGTTCAGCGGCTTGCCGGTCTTGCAGGTAGGCGCCGGAGCATCGTCCAGGGCGCTCACGTGCGGCTGGTTATTCGCCCAGGTGAGCAGACCGCCGGTGCCCATCGCGACGAGGGCGAGCACCGCGCCGGCGAGGCGCTCGCGGCGCAGGTTGGTCGTGACGACCGGGGTGTGCGTCGCGTCGTAGGTCTCGATCACGTCCGACTTCGTCACGGTCAGGAAGATGACGGTGGCGAGGATCGCGCCGAGGAACAGGATGCTGGTCACGAAGGTGCCCAGGCCGAGTCCGTGGTCCTTGTGCGGGGAGCCGAGGAAGTCGCCGATGTTCGCGCCCAGCGGACGGGTCAGGATGTAGGCGACCCAGAAGGAGAGGACGGCGTTCATGCCGAACCTCCACAGCACGCTCACGATGGCGATCAGGGCCAGCGGGAGGAGCACCGCCTTGCCGGGACCCCAGCCGGTCAGCTCCAGGGTCCAGTCGCCGGTCGCGGTGCCCAGGGCGAAAGTGACCAGGACCGCGAGCCAGTAGAAGGCCTCCCGCGGGAAGGTGACGATGCTGTGGATCGACAGCGTGCGCTCACGGGAGTACCAGATGCCGAAGACCACGGCGAGCACGGCGGAGAAGATCGTCGAGCTGATCCAGAGGGGAACGCCCTTCTGGTCGGTCAGGATGTCGGTGTAGAGCGTGCCCGTGACGCTGACGACCACGACGTTGAGCCAGTACACGAACGGCACGTAGCGCTTGGTCCGCAGCTGCCAGGTCAGGGTGGCCGCGAAGACCGCGGTGAAGATCCAGGCCGTGTTCACCAGGCCGACCCCGAGCTGCATGTTGATCCAGTCGGCGAAGCTCTCGCCCACGGTCGTGCAGAGGATCTTGATCACCCAGAACCAGACGGTGACCTCGGGAACCTTGTTGAGGAGCTGGCGGGCGTCGGGCGCGTGGCGCGGCGTTGTCGTCGATGCACTCATGGGCCCGAGTTTGGGGAGGCGAACCTGACACCAGCCTGACCCGACCTGACAGAGCGTTCAGGTTGAGGGCCCGCGAGCCTCGGAGCCGAAACGCGAGCGGCTCAGGAGAAGGGCACCTTGAACTGGTACGCCTGGAACGAGGCGAGGTAGTTCGTCGAGTCGTTCGTCCACACGTAGAACGGTGTCCCGGCGACGGTCACTGCGCGGCGGGGCAACGTGCACGTCGCGACGCCCTGCGCGTCGGTCACCGCGCTGCACTGCGTGCGGGTGCGGGGCCCGAGTCCGAACACGGTCGCGATCCCCGCGGCAGGAACAGCCCCGGCCAGGGTGAAACGAGCGGTGTAGGTGACCTTCCCGGTTCTCACCGAGGTCAGCATGCCGGTCACGCTCGCCACCGGGTTCGGCGGGAAACGACGGACCACCACGAACGGACCGGCGGCGTAAGCGGCCGTGTAGCCCGCTGCGCCAGGGCCCTTGAACGTCGCTCCGGAGCAGCTCGCGGGGTCGATCGTGTACGTCCCGGTCTGCAGGGTCAGATCCGCCGGAATCGTCTGACCGGTGGTGAGCCGCGTACAGCTGGGCCACTGGTCGATGGAGATCCCGGCGGGGAATCCGCCCTGGGGATGGGCGTCGAAGAACGCCGGGATGCTGGTGACCCCGTAGGTCTGGGAGCCGTTCATGGTCAGGGTGATCACCGTCGGCGGAGGATCCGCCGACGCGGAGACATCCCAGGCCGAAAAGCCGACCAACGCCAGCACGGCGAGCACGAACAGGATGAACGGACGTCGGGCCATCACGACTCCCAAGGTCGGAAAGGTGAGCGCCCCCGTCCCTCCGACGGTCCCACCGGGTGCCCACCGGCGCCAGCCTCCGATCCGAAGGGGCTAGACCGGCGGGATGCGGATGGGCTGGCTCGTAGGCCGGGTTCTGTTCCCCGGGCCGCCTCACGACGACCCGGCTGGCGACCATCCATCTAGCGGTGCCGTTGCCGACACCGTCCTGCGATCTACCCGTGAGCTCGGGCGGGCCGCCCTCGAACGCTCACTGTCTGATCTTGCTCCAGGTGGGGTTTGCCGAGCCGCGACGGTCGCCCGCCGCGCTGGTGGTCTCTTGCACCACCGTTTCACCCTTACCTCCGAAGAGGCGGTCTGTTTTCTGTGGCACTTTCCCGCGAGTCACCTCGGGTGGCCGTTAGCCACCACCCTGCCCTGTGGAGCCCGGACCTTCCTCGGTGGGTTTCCCCAACGCGGTCGCCCGGCCAGCCCATCCGCAGCGATCAGGATAGCGGTGCGCGGCCTCAGCCCGCGTGGGTGAAGCGGACCTTCCGCGTTGCAGGGTCGGCTTCGGCCAGGACGGCCGTCAGGTCCTCGCCGACCGGCAGCGCCGCTCCCCCGCTGATCGGAGCAGTCACCGCGACGTCACGGACGACGACGTCCCCCTTGCGCGGGTCCTCGTGGTCGGCCTCGACCACCACTCCGGTGAACGACTCCCCGATCCTGCCAGCGAGGGACGCGGCCTCGACCAGGTTGAGCACCGCGTTCTCGTACGCGTTCGCCTTGTGACCCGATTCGCGCATGATCTCGGGCAGCTCGGCGAGACCCTCGCGGGCCCAGTCCGGGACCGGCGTACCGGCGCACAAGGCGGCGCAGACCTCGAGCCCGAAGCGGTCGACGAGACGTCGCAGCGGTGCGGTGACGTGGGCGTACTCCGAGGCCAGCGCGGCGTGCTCGGGCTGCTCCGGGATCGCACCGTCGAAGTTCACGTAGCCGGCGCCCCGCAGCAGCATCGTGCAGGCGGTGACCATCGCCAGGTGGTTCGGCTTCGTCGGGTCGAGGGAGCGGATGAAGTCCGGGTAGTGCTGCTCGGCCGGCCAGTCGATGCCGAGCGCACGGGCGGTGCGGTGCAGGCGCTTCACCGCGTCGGGTTGCGCCGGCGGCAACGTCCGCAGCACGCCGACCTTGCCGTAGACCATCATCGAGGCCGCAGCGAAGCCGGTCAGCAGCGAGATCTGGGCGTTCCAGTTCTCCACCGGCAGGACGGCACGGAACTCCAAGGTCCACGGATCGGTCGAGCAGTCGATCTCCTGCTCCGGCATCGGCAGGTTCACCCCGCCGCGTTCGGCCTCCTGGTGCAGCCGGAGCTCGCCGACCTCCTTCAGCAGCAGCATCATCGGGTCCGCGGAACCGTCGTCGATCGACTTCTGCACGCCCGCGTAGTCGAGGCGGGCCACCGACCTCACCCGGGCACGCTCGACCTTGGCGTCGACCTGGGCACCCTCCGCATTGAGCTTGATGGTCCACAGGAACGCGGGGCGCACCTGGTCGGGCAGCAGCGAGGCCGCGCCCTCGGAGAGCTCCGTGGGGTGCAGCGGGATCTTGTCGTCGGCCCCGTACATCGACTCCCCGCGCCGCCGCGCCTCGAGGTCGATCGGACCACCGGGGTCGACGAAGGCCGCCACGTCGGCGATCGCGTAGTGCACGACGTAGCCGTCTCCGTCGCGCTCGAGGTGCATCGCCTGGTCCAGGTCCATCGATCCGACCGGGTCGATGGTGACGAACGGCAGGTCGGTGCGGTCGAGGTCGGGCAGGCGTGGGTTCTTCGCTGCCTCGACCGCCGCGGCGACCACGTCGGCCGGGAACGCCGGCTCGAGCTTCTGCTCGGCCTGAATGGCCTTGATGCCCTCCTCCAGCAGTGCGGTGGAGTTGGCGACGCGTAGTACCCGATTGCTCACGCGTCCACCCTATGCAGGAGACTTCAGCCGTGCTGATCCTGCTGCCGCCGTCCGAGGGCAAGTTCTCTCCGCGACGCGGCAAGCCGCTCAGCCTCGACGCCCTCGAGAGCCCCGAGCTCACCGGTGCTCGCGCGACACTGCTCGCCGCACTCGTCGACCTGTGCGCGAACGACCCGGACAAGGCTGCGGCAGCCCTCGGGCTCGGGCCGACCCAGGCCCACCATCTCGACGGGAACACGCTGCTGCACGAGGCGCCCACCGCCCGGGCGGACAAGATCTACACCGGGGTCCTGTACGACGCCCTCGACCTGGCAACGCTCACCGGAGCCGCCCGCGGGCGCGCGACGCGGTGGCTGGCGATCATGTCCTCGCTGTTCGGGGTGGTGCGCCCGAGCGATGCGATCCCGTCGTACCGGCTCTCGGGCGACACCAACCTGCCGGGCATCGGCATCGTCAGCAGCTACTGGCGCGACCACCTCGACACGGTCCTCGCGCCGGCCGCTGGCAACGGCCTGGTGATCGACCTGCGCTCCTCGATGTACGCCGGCTTCTGGCGGCCCTCCCCGGAGATCGCGAAGAAGGTCGCGACCGTCCGGGTGCTGCACGAGCACAACGGACAGCGCAAGGTGGTCAGCCACTTCAACAAGGCGACCAAGGGCCGGATCGTGCGCGACCTGCTGCTCGACGGCCGCAAGCCGGAAACGCCGACCGCCCTCGCCAAGCACCTGACGGATCTGGGCTGGAACGTCGAGCTGCACCCGGTCACGAAAACCGGTCAGCAGCTCGACGTCGTGGTCAGCGAGCTGTAGCAGAACCAGCGCGAGCCTTGGCGCCGAGCGTCTCCTCGGCCAGGCCTTCCGGTGCCGTGAGGCTCAAGCTGTACTCGCCCGGGCCGACTCGCACAAACTCGATCTTCGCGCCCGGCGATAGCTTCAACTCGTCGCGCAGGAACTTCGGCACCGTAACGCGCCCCTTGGTTGTCATCGTGGCTGTCACCATGCTCAGACGACGATGGCCCGGCAGCGGTATTACGTCGATCGCGGTCAAGCCTGCGAACGTGCGTTACTGAGCAACAGGCGCGTCGCCGCCACCCAGGTCGACGTCGCCGTCCACGGTCGGCGGGGTGCCGATGTCGTAGCTCTCCGGGTCCTGGGTGCCCGGCAGCGGGTCACCGGGGCAGGTACCAGGCACGCACTGCGCCGGCTTGTCGGCACCGCCGTTGCCGTGGGCGTTGCCGTTGGCGAACGTGGCCGGGACGATGACGGTGATCGAGGCTCCGGCGACAGCGAGGGCGGCCACGGCGGTGGCGATGCGAGTGCGGGTCATGGGAGAAGCGTGACGGCTCAACCACATGCGGATCAAACATCCAAAAGGGACGGTCTAGTCCATACCAGATTCAAGCATGAGATATCGGTCGAGAGTTTCTCGACTCACGCGTAGAGAAACGGACAAACCGGACTAGACAGATCGCGGCCGTTCCGAGGGCTCACACTGCGAACGGCGCGTCGGTCGGACGCCCGTTGTACAGCCGGAGGCTCGCCAGGAGGTGGTCGTCCTCGCGTCCGGAGTTCGGCGGGTTGCCCCGGAAGTACGAGATCACGGTGACCGAGGCGGGCGAGAGCTCCATCTTGTAGATGGCCTCCAGCGGCGCGCCCAGAGCGTCCGCGACGAGGGTCTTGATCGGCGTCACGTGGCTGACCACCAGCACGGTCTGGCCGGTGTGGTCGGCGAGGATCCGGTCGCGTCCGGCCAGCACACGCTCCTGCACCACGCGGAACGACTCTCCCCCGGTGGGCGCGAACTCCAGGCTGCCCAGCCACGAGGAGAGGTCGTCGGGATAGGTCTCCTGGATCTGCACGAACGTCATGCCGTCCCAGGCACCGAACTCCATCTCGGCGATCCCGTCCTCGACCTTCGCGGTCAGGCCCAGTCGCGAGCCGAGGATCTCCGCCGACTCCGCCGTACGGCGTACCGGGCTCGTGACCAGAGCGTCCACCGCGCCCGCGAGCGGGGCCAGCCACTCCCCGGTCGCGCGCACCTGCTCACGACCCTCGTCGTTCAGCGGCGGGTTGGACCCGCCGAGTCCACCGGAGAACAGCCGGTTCGCGGTGTGGTCGGTCACGCCGTGGCGGACCAGGACCAGGGTGGTCGGAGGATCCCCCGGGGGCATCCAGCCACGGGACGGTGGCGCCTGGCTGGGATCCGGCTCGGCGATCTTCGCGGTCCCACCGTCGGCGGGCGAGCTCGCGAAGTACGTCGGTGAGCCGTCCAGCGCGTCGTTGACCAGCCGGTCCGCGTGGCTGTTCTCGGCCCGCGGCACCCAGGTGTACGTCGTACCGGCCGGCGCGAGGGTGGCTGCCTGGGCCTGCAGCGGCTTCATCGAGGGGTGCTTGACCTTCCAATTGCCGGCCATCTGCTCGATGACCAGCTGGGAATCCATCCGCACCTCGAGCGCGGCTCCCGGCGCGTGCTCGGCCGCCAGCTCGAGCCCGGCGATCAGCCCGCGGTACTCGGCGACGTTGTTGGTCGCGGTCCCGATCGTCTCGCCGACCTCGGCGATGGTCTCCCCGGACTCGGCGTCCTTGAGGACCGCACCGAAGGCGGCCGGTCCCGGGTTTCCGCGCGAACCGCCGTCAGCCTCGACGACGACGCTGGACCAGGTCACAGCCCGGATTCGGGCGTGCGGACCAGGATCCGGTCGCACTCCTCGCAGCGAACGACGTCGTCCGCGGGCTTGGCGGCGATCACGGCCAGGTCAGCGGCGTTCAGCGTCAGCCGGCAGCCCTGGCACTCCTTGCGGTGCAGTGCCGCGGCGCCGACACCGCCCTTGGAGGTGCGCAGCTTCTCGTAGAGCGTCATCAGGTCCTCGGGCATGCCCTGGACCGACTCCTGACGCTCGGCCGCGACCTGGGCGAGCTCGGCCTGGAGGTCGGTCGCCTTGTGGGCTCGGGTCTCCTCGAGCTGGGCGGCCTCGGTGTCGATCTTCTCCAGCGCCGCGCTGCGGTGCTCCAGCTCGGCCTGGGCGTTCTCGAGCCGCTCCATCACGTCGATCTCGACATCCTCGAGGTCGCTGATCCGCCGGGCCAGCGACTCCAGCTCGCCCAGCATCCGCTCCAGGGCCTTGGGGTCCGAGATCGAGCCGGCGTCGATCATGCCCTGGTCGCGCTCGCGACGGGCCTTGACCTGCTCCACGTCAGCGTCGGCGCGCGCCTGCTCCTCGGTCAGGTCGGTGACCAGGATCCGGGCGTCACGGGCGGCGTCGTCGACGTCGGACCGACCCCGCATCAGCTCGGCCAGCGCGGTCGCCTCAGGGATCGAGGAGAGCTGGTGGCGGACGGAATCGAGCTTGGAGTCGAGGTCCTGGACGTCGAGCAGTCGCAGCTGGACGTGGGGGTCGGCTTTCAGGACGTGTCTCCTCAGGCTTTCAGACCCGGAAGGTCCAGGGGTCTGTGGTGGCGGTGCTGATGTGCACGGCCACCGTATCGCCCAGGCTGTCGACCAGCCGATCCCGGAGTACCGGGAGCCACAGCGACTCGGCCGCCGAGTGCGCGACGTCGACCAGTGCGGGGCCGCCGTAGACCTGGGCCGCTTCCATCGACTCCGAGGCCGGGTGGTGCCGGAGGTCGGAGGTCACGTAGACGTCGGCACCCGCCGCTCGAGCCCGATCGAGCAGGAAGTCGCCCGAGCCACCGCAGAGCGCCACCGTCTCGACGAGCCGGTCCGGGTCGCCGGCGACGCGTAGTCCGATCGCGGTCGTCGGGAACACCGCAGCCGCTGCTTCGGCGAACGCCCGCAGGGTGATCGGCTCCGGCAGCCGGCCGATGCGTCCCGAGCCGCAGTCCGCGTCCGGGAGGTCGACCAGCTCGAAGACGTCGTACGCCGGCTGCTCGTACGGGTGGGCCGCGATCATCGCCGAGACCAGGTCGCCGCGCAGGTGGCGGTCGGCGATCACCTCGATGCGGACCTCCTCGACCACCTCGAGGTCGCCGATCGAGCCGATGGTCGGGTTCGAGCCCGGCAGCGGCCGGAAGCGCCCCTCGCCCGGCGAGGTGAAGCTGGCGGAGTCGTAGTCGCCGATGCGCCCGGCCCCGGCCTCGGTCAGCGCCGAGCGCACCGCGTCGGCGTGGGTGATCGGCACGAAGACGACGAGCTTGTCCCGCGGGCTGAGCGGGTCCGGCTCGAGCGGCACCACGTCGAGCAGGCCCAGGGCCGAGGCGATCGCAGCACTCACTCCCCCGGTCGGCGAGTCCGCGTTCGTGTGAGCGGTCAGCAGTCCGCAGCCGGCGCCGAGCAGCCGGTGCACGACGCGGCCCTTCGGCGTGCTGGCGGCCACCGTGGTGGTGCCCTTCAGGTACAGGGGGTGGTGCACGACGAGCAGGTCGGCATCGAGAGCGACCGCCTCGTCGGCCACGGCGAGCACCGGGTCGACCGCGAGCAGCACCGTGCGGACCTCGGCATCCGGGTCGCCGCAGACGAGCCCGACCGCGTCCCAGTCCTCGGCCCGGTGCGGCGGGTACCAGCCCTCGATCAGGTCGATGACGTCGGCGACTCGCATGTGCCGAAGGCTATCGGGCTCACACGCCCAGGAGGGACGCCGCTTCGAGGATCGCGGAAGCGACCGCGTCCGGGTCGTGCAGCTGGTGCAGGTGCTCGCCGTCGAGGATGTGCACCGGCCAGTCCTGTTCCTGAGCGAACGCGATCTCCTCGGCGTACGTCTGACCGAAAGCGACGTACGCGCACGGCTTCCTCGCCCAGCCGACCGCGACCGGCACCCGCTGCCGGAAGTAGTCGAGCGGCAGGCGCGGCTCCTCCGCCTCCACCGCGCGTCGAGTCTCCTCGTCGGGGAACACCTCGCCGAGGTCGTCCCACCACTGCGTCCACGGCGGCAGGATCCCGTCGGCGTCGGCGAGCCCTGCGAGGAACTCCAGGAACGCCGCTGGCGCCAGTGTCGTCTCGCTGGCGTCGGCCGGCGGCAGAGCCGCGTCGACGTACACGGTCGGCACGGTGCCGAGCTGCTCAGCCAGGTACGACGCGCGGTAGCCCGCATTGCTGTGCGGCACCAGCACCACGGTGCCCAGGTTGGCCGCGACCGGTACGACGTCGTCGACCGATGCGATCACCACGCCGTGCCCACCCGCGTGCAGGCGGGTGGCGACCGGTGCCCAGGTGGCTGGTCCGAGAAGGGGGCTGGGCACCAGCAGGTAGGTGACCACGATCAATTGACCTGGCGGTCGCGTCCTTCCCAGTACGGCGCCCGCAGCTTGAACTTCTGGAGCTTGCCGGTCGCGGTACGGGCCAGCACGTCGCGGAACTCGACCGTCGTCGGCGCCTTGTAACCGGCGACCTTGGTCTTGCAGTAGGCGATCAGCTCGGCCTCGGTGAGCGCCGACCCCTCGGCCTTCACCACGAGCGCCTTGATGGTCTCGCCCCACTTCTCGTCCGGGACGCCGATGACGGCGACCTCGGCGACGTCGGGGTGGCTGAAGATGACGTCCTCGACCTCGATCGAGGAGACGTTCTCGCCACCGGTGATGATCACGTCCTTCTTGCGGTCGCTGATCGTCAGGTAGCCCTCGTCGTCGATCACGCCCCCGTCGCCGGTGTGGAACCAGCCGCCCTCGAGCGCCTTCGCGGACTCCTCCGGCTGCTCCCAGTAGCCCTCGAGCACGACGTTCGAGCGGGCCAGCACTTCACCCTCGGCGTCGATCTTCAGCGTCACGCCGAGAGCCGGGTTGCCGGCACGCACCAGCTTGGCGGCCTGCTCCAGGGGCGGCAGGTCGTCCCACTCGGCACGCATCCGGTTCACGGTCAGCACCGGCGAGGTCTCGGTCAGGCCGTAGATCTGCAGGAACTCCCAGCCGAGCTCCTCCTGCACCCGCACGATCGTCTTGGTCGGCGGCGGGGCGCCGGCGACGATGATCCGGGTCTTGTCGCGACCCGGGATCGGACCGTCCCAGTCCTGGGCGGCCTCGAGCACCGCGTTGACCACCGCGGGCGCCGCGCACATCACGGTGACGCCGTACTTCTCGACCCGGCGCAGGATCTCGGCACCGTCGACCTTCCGAAGGATCACGTGCGGGACGCCGAGACCGGTCATCGCGAACGGCATTCCCCAGCCGTTGGCGTGGAACTGCGGCAGCGTGTGCAGGTAGACGTCGCGGTCCGTGACCCCGGCGTGCAGCGCGAAGGTCAGCGCGTTGGTCCAGATGTTGCGGTGGGTGATCTGCACGCCCTTGGGCCGCGCGGTCGTGCCCGAGGTGTAGTTGATCGTCGCGGTCGCGTTCTCCTCGTGCTCCCACGGCTGCGGCTCGACGCCGTCCAGGTAGAGGTCAGCGTCCTCGCCGAGCACGAACGTGAACTCGCACTTCACCTCCGCCAGGGAGTCGGCCAGCTCCGGGTCGACGTACAACACGCGCGCACCCGAGTGCTCCACGATGTAGGCGACCTCCTCGACGGAGAGCCGGAAGTTCACCGGCACCAGCACCCGGCCGTAGCCGCAGACGCCGAAGAACGCGCTCAGCAGGCGCGCGGAGTTGTGCGAGACGAACGCGACCCGGTCGCCGACACCGATCCCGAGCGCGTCGTGCTTCGCGGCCATCGCCTTCGCGCGTTCCCCGAGCTGGGCGTAGGTCAGCTCCCCCAGCGAGGTCGCCGGCTGGTCCGGCTCGTCGTGCACCCCGATCCGGTCCTTGTAGACGGCCAGTGCGCGGTCGAGGAAGTCAGCGGCGCTGAACGGAACGATCATGCGGCCAACCTAGTGCGGGATCGGGAACCGATCCATGGGGCTGGCCGGTCCTAGGACGCCAAGCTGCGCATCACTGCCCTCGGTCTCGTGCCAGGCACCGGGTAGCCGTTTCAGGTGGGTGGACGGCCTAGTCCCAGACCACCGACGCGACGGCACCGTGGGTGCCGTTGACCAGGACCAGATGAGCACCCGAACGCTCGGCGAGAGCAGCGCAGATGCTCAGTCCCAGCCCCGAACCTGCGGTAGGCCCGTGGGCGGCGAACCTCTGCGGGCCTGACGCGATCAGTGCCTCCGGAAACCCGTTGCCGTGGTCGCTGACCCGGATCGTCTTGTGCTCGACCTCGACCGTCACCGGAGACCGTCCGTGCCGCAGCGCATTGCCGACGAGGTTCGCCACGATGCGGTCGACGGCGATCGGGTCCAGGTGCACCGCAACCGAGCCGCGGACGACCAGGTCGACGCCCCGGAACTCCGACGTCACCTGGGCGGCGATCACGGCCAGGTCTGCGTGCTCCAGCTCTCCATGCACGTCGCGTTCGGCGCGCGCCAGCTCGAGCAGGTCCTCGACCAGCCGGCGCAGACGAGCGATCTGGCGGCGGACCAGGTCGTTGGCATCGCCCTCGGGGAGCAGCTCTGCGGCGGAGACCAGGGCCGTCATCGGGGTGCGCAGCTCGTGCGCGACGTCGGCGGAGAACTCCCGCTCGCGGTCCAGGCGTGTTCGCAGCGCGGCGGTCAGGCCCTCCACCCGGTTGACGAGAGCCGAGACCTCGTCCCCGTCGGAGCCGTCCTCGGGACCGCTCGACCCGAACCGTTGCGCTGCCTGACGCAGTCTGAGAGTGAGCGAACCGGCGACCTGCCACCCCAGGACGGCACCGATCAGCGCGACCAGTGCCGCGGAGGCGATCAGCGCCGCGTGCAGGCCCTTGCGTTGCGCACGGATGCCCGCGTCAGGAACCTGCACGCTGAGCACGACACCATCCGGCCGGCGCAGCGCGGCCCACATCACCTGGCCGTCGTACTCGGTGCTCGCCTGACCGGGCCGGATCGCTGCGACCAGGTCTGCCGGGACGGCTCCGGGGCTCACCGACGAGCCGAGAGGCGCGCGTCCGGTGAGGTCGTACGTCGCGGTCGCGACCCTGAGCTCGTCGAGGGCCTGGACGCGGAGCTGGGACCGGGCCGCGGGAGCCACCTGGGCGTCGACCACGAACCCGTTGACCGCGGAAGACAGGCACGCCAGGAGCAACATCGTCGCGGCGACCCGCAGTCGGATCGACCGGTGCCACGGAGTCACCGGGCGACCAGCTTGTAACCGAAGCCGCGCACCGTGACGATCAGCCCGTCGCCGAGCTTCGACCGCAGCCGGAGGACGTTGGTGTCGACGACCCGCTCGTCGATCCAGTCCTCGTCACCCCACACCCGCCGCAGCGCTTGCGGTCGACTGACGACGATTCCGGCGTGATCGAGAAGCAGCTCGAACAACCGGAATTCGGTCGAGCTCAGGAGCACCGGCTCACCCTTCCGGGTGATCGAGCGGGAACGGCGGTCGATCTCGACATCGCCGACCAGCTCCACGGATCCGCTTCCTCCGCGCCGTACCAGTGCCCGCAGACGAGCCGCGAGCACGTCTCCGTCGAACGGCTTGGTGACGTAGTCGTCCGCTCCTGACTCGAGCCCGGTGACGACGTCGCCGGGGAGGTCGCGCGCGGTCAGCAGCAGGATCGGGATCGAGGACTCGGCACGCAGGCGCTTGGTGAGGCTCAGCCCGTCCAGCCCCGGCATGGCGATGTCCACCACCAGGACGTCGAAGGGTTCCGCGGCGAAGATCTCTTCGCCGCGGAACCCGTCCGCCGCCGTCCGGACGTCGAATCCGTGCCGCCCCAGAACTAGGGCGGTGGTCTCGCGGACGTCGGGGTCGTCCTCGACGAGGAGGACCCGAAGCCCGGACGCGGACGAGGACGTCACGGGGTCTCGGGGTTCCCGTCACGGTTGTCCAGGTCGAAGGTCGCGCTCCCGCCCGGGGCCGACGCTGGCGCCGTACCGGTGAAGTGGAGCTCGATCGATCGGTACTGCGCCGTTCCGCCCTTGACCGCCCGGTTGGTGGCGACCACGGTGACCGGGTAGGAGTGGAAGCTGCCGTCCGCGCACGTGGGGGTGCAGTCGTTCTCCTCGAAGGTCGCGGTGCCCTGCGCGCGGTCCCCGCCCCAGTTCTTCCAGTCGACCGCCTTCAGGTCGGCATTCGCGTCGGCACAGGCGAGGGCGACCTCGCTCGGGCGAGCGATCGGCTGACCGAGGCAGGTGAGCAGATAGGTGTTGGCGGAGGACGCCGCGTCGAGCTTGGCGTTCACCGGAGTTCCGTCGACGCCGGTCGAGGACCACTGCCTCGAGACGACGGCGATCAGGGCGATCAGGGCTGCCGCCACCAGGGCCAGGGTCCGGGTGCGATTGATGGAGATGGATGACATGACTGCTCCTCACGTGGGCTCCCGGTCGGGAGCGAGTGCCCAGACGTTAGGAACCTGATGTCGCAGTGACGTCCCAGGAAGGTGGCGGTTACGTGACAGACCGCAGCGAGTTCCGACGGCGCGGGTCGCGATGCCTCAGCGCCGTCGTGCAGCTGGTGGTGGGCGCGGAGGGGATCGAACCCCCGACATCCTCCTTGTAAGGGAGGCGCTCTACCGCTGAGCTACACGCCCCGATGAAATCGGTACTGGAACCGGCACAGACTAGAGGCCGGGGCGCGGGCAGAAGAAATCCTGGAGACAAAAAAGCTGCGACCGCTGACGTCTCGGGTCATCAGCGGTCGCAACACGGCAATCTTGTCAGACCTGCTGTCAGATTCAAGCCTCCGACGCCAATCGGGTGATCAAATGGCCCGAAAGGACTAGACGGCCTGCCGCAGGTGGGTGGCTTGGGTGTCCAGATCGCGCGCTTCGCCCATTTGGTTGTGCACCGACCAGGCGATCCGACCGGCCTTGTCGACGACGAACGAGGAGCGCGTCGGGCAACCCTGCTCGGCATCGAAGACCCCGTACGCCGAGGCCACCTCGCCGTGCGGCCAGTAGTCGGCGAGCAACGGGAAGAACAGTCCGTCGCGGTCGGCTACGGCACGCTGGGTGTAGACGGAGTCGCAGGAGATCGCGACCAGCGTGGTGTCATCGGTCTCGAACTCGCCGAGCCGGTCACGGAAGCCGGTCAGCTCCCCGGTGCACACGCCGCTGAAGGCGAAGGGGAAGAACACCAGCAGCACGGCCTTCTCGCCGAGCACCGAGGAGAGCTTGAACTCGGCCCCGTGCTGGTCGCGCAGGGCGAAGTCGGGTGCGTGGTCCCCCACCTGGAGCGGCATGGTCTCAGTGTGCACTGCGGGCGAGGTCGCCCGGTCAGCGGGACTTCGGGGCGACCAGCTTGGTCGCCGACCAGTCAGCGCTGACCGAGACCGTGGTGGTCGTCGAGAGACCCGCGATCGGGGCCGCCTCGGTGATCTCCGAGGGCTCCACGGCGTTGGGGCGGCCCACCTTCGGGCACAGCAGCCAGACCGAACCGCCACCGACGAGGTCGGTCAGCGAGTCGACGAGCGCGTCGACCAGGTCGCCGTCGCCGTCGCGCCACCAGAGCACGACCGCGTCGACCACGTCGCCGTAATCGCCGTCCACGAGATCGGCGTCGACCGCGTCCTCGATCGAGACGCGTACGGAGTCATCGACGTCTTCGTCCCAGCCCAGCTCCTGGACCACCATGCCGGACTTCAGTCCCAGTCGGTCGGCCGCCAACTGGCCGGCGTCCCCTGCGGGCGGGTTCACGTCGATGCCTCGTTTCTTCGCTCGTTCCGCGCCCTTGGTTGGATGCGGATGCCCAAGTTCAGCGGACTCACGTGTCCGAACGCAAGCCCGCGACCGTGTGTCACGGCTCGATCCGGCCCTTGAACCGCTTGAGCGCGTCCGCGACGAGGGGCGGGACGAAGAACAGACCGAGCACAACTCCGGTCACCTCGGCACCCGTCGCGAGGCCCTCGTTGTCGTGGTCGAGCACCCCGGTGACGAGGCCGACGAGCCCGATCCCGGCGAACAACCAGATCCGCCAGGCGCTCCACGTCAGCAGCGCACGCGAGCGCCAGCGCATGAAGTCTCCGAATCCGTCGCCCCAGGGCGCGACGACCTCGGGCTCCTCGGCCGGTTGGTCAGCGCGGTGGCTGGCTGGCTGCGGATCGGACACCCGCTCATCGTGGCCGCTTGCGGGGCGGTGGACGTACTGATCGGTAGATTTCGTCGCTCGTTTGATCGTGCCAAGATGCAAGGGTGCCCGATGAGAACACAGACTCTGAAGCCCGCCCGGCTCCGGCAGCACCCCCCGTCATCCACGAGGGACTGCCGACCCAGCTGCCCGACATCGATCCTGACGAGACCACCGACTGGATCGACTCCTTCGACGCGCTGATCGACGACCGCGGACGCGAACGCGCCCGGTACGTGATGCTGCGCCTGCTCGAGCGAGCGCGCGAGAAGGCCGTCGGCGTGCCGGCCCTGCGCAGCACCGACTACATCAACACCATCCCGCCCGAGCGCGAGCCGTGGTTCCCCGGTGACGAGGACGTCGAGCGCCGTATCCGCGCCTTCATCCGCTGGAACGCGGCGGTGATGGTCTCCGACGCGAACCGGCCGGGCCTGGAGGTCGGCGGCCACATCGCGACGTACCAGTCCTCCGCCTCGCTCTACGAGGTCGGCTTCAACCACTTCTTCCGCGGCAAGGACCACCCGGGAGGCGGCGACCAGATCTACATCCAGGGTCACGGCTCCCCCGGCATCTACGCCCGTGCCTTCCTCGAGGGTCGACTCGACGAGCAGCAGCTGCTGAACTTCCGCCAGGAGGTCCAGCACGGCATCGGCAAGGGCCTCTCGTCCTACCCGCACCCGCGGCTGATGCCGGAGTTCTGGGAGTTCCCGACGGTCTCGATGGGCCTGACCGGCATCAACTCGATCTACCAGGCGCGGTTCAACCGCTACCTGGCCAACCGCGGCATCAAGGACACCGCCGACCAGCACGTGTGGGCGTTCCTCGGTGACGGCGAGATGGCCGAGCCCGAGTCCCTCGGCGCGATCCGGATCGCGGCCCGCGAGGAGCTCGACAACCTCACCTGGGTGATCAACTGCAACCTGCAGCAGCTCGACGGACCGGTGACGGGCAACGGCAAGATCATCCAGGAGCTGGAGGCCAACTTCCGTGGCGCCGGCTGGAACGTGATCAAGGTGATCTGGGGTCGCGACTGGGACGAGCTGCTGGCCCGCGACGTCGACGGTGTGCTGGTCAACAAGATGAACACCACGCCCGACGGCCAGTTCCAGACCTTCTCGGTCGAGGACGGCGCCTACAACCGCGAGTACTTCTTCGGGCCGGACCCGCGGCTGCGCAAGATGGTCGAGCACATGTCCGACCGGCAGATCGAGAAGCTGCCGCGCGGCGGTCACGACTACCGCAAGGTCTACGCCGCGTTCGACGCTGCCACCAAGCACGTCGGCCAGCCGACCGTGATCCTGGCGCACACCATCAAGGGGTGGACGATCGACGCACTGGAGGGCAAGAACGCCACCCACCAGATGAAGAAGCTCAAGCTCCCGGACCTGCTGAAGTTCCGTGACCGGCTCTACCTGCCGATGAGCGACAAGGAGATCACCGAGGCGTACGAGACCTCGGGCACGGCTCCGTTCTTCCACCCGGGCGAGAAGTCGCCCGAGATCGAGTACATGCTGGAGCGTCGCCGTTCGCTCGGGGGTTCGCTGCCCAAGCGCGTCATCCGCGCCAAGCCGCTCAAGGTCCCCGGCGACGAGATGTACGCCGAGCTCAAGCAGGGCTCGGGCAACAACAAGATCGCCACCACGATGGCCGTCGTCCGGTTGCTCCGCGACTGGATGAAGGATCCGGAGATCGGCAAGCGCATCGTCCCGATCGCGCCGGACGAGTACCGCACCTTCGGCATGGACTCGATGTTCCCGACCGCCAAGATCTACAACCCGGGCGGCCAGCAGTACGAGGCCGTCGACCGTGCCCAGCTGCTGAAGTGGCGCGAGTCGACCGACGGCCAGATGCTGCACGAGGGCATCTCCGAGGCGGGCGCGATGGCTTCGGCCACGGCTGCCGGCTCGTCGTACTCGACGCACGGCGAGGCGATGATCCCCTTTTACATCTTCTACTCGATGTTCGGGTTCCAGCGGACCGCCGACTCGATCTGGGCGATGGCCGACCAGCTCTCGCGCGGTTTCCTGATCGGCGCCACCGCCGGCCGCACGACGCTCACCGGTGAGGGTCTCCAGCACGCGGACGGTCACTCCCCGCTGCTGGCGGCGACCAACCCGGCCGTCGTGCACTACGACCCGGCGCACGCCCACGAGATCGCGCACATCATGCAGGACGGCCTGCGTCGGATGTACACCGTCAGCGACGAGCACCCGCTCGGCGAGGACGTCATCTACTACGTGACCGTCTACAACGAGCCGGTCAGCCAGCCGGCCGAGCCGGAGAACCTCGACCTCGAGGGCCTACTCAAGGGCATCTACAAGTTCGGCAGCGGTCCGGACCTGGGCGGTGCGCCGAAGGTGCAGCTGCTCGCCTCGGGCGTCGGCTTCCCGTGGATCCTCGAGGCGCAGAAGATGCTCGCCGAGGAGTGGGGCGTCAGCGCGGACCTGTGGTCGGTGACCTCGTGGAACGAGCTGGCCCGTGACGCGATCGCGACCGAGCACGACGCGCTGCTGAACCCGGAGGCCAGCCCGCGGCTGCCGTTCGTGACCGGTCGCCTCGACGGCGCCCCCGGCCCGTTCGTCGCGGTCTCGGACTACATGCGTGCCGTGCCGCTGCAGATCGCGCGCTGGGTGCCTGGCGACTTCCACGTGCTCGGCACCGACGGCTTCGGTTTCGCCGATACCCGTCCGGCCGCGCGTCGCTTCTTCAACGTCGACGCCCCGTCCGTGGTCGTGCAGGCGCTCCAGGCGCTCGCCGCTCGGGGACAGGTGAAGCCGGAGACGGTGACCGAGGCGTTCAACCGCTACCGGATCAACGACCCGACGGCTGTGCGCGGCGTGATGCAGGAGGGCGGCGACGCCTAGCGCTCACCTATGCGCGCTTCTCACCGGGTTTCGACAGGCTCAACCAGCACGTGTCGGTTGAGCCTGTCGAAACCCGGTGACGTACGCAGCTACGCAATCGGGCCGGACGCAGCCGGGACGAGCTGGAGCTGCTCGCTGACCGGCGTGCTCGGCCCGTTGCGCAGCAGCGTGCGCCAGCGTCCCCGGTGGTAGGTGGCGGGCCGGGTCGAGCGGATGAAGTCGTTGACGATCTTCACGAACCGCTCGGGGTGGTCCTTGTGCGGGAAGTGGCCGGCGTTGCCGAGCACCTCGACCTGGGCTCCGGGCGCGATCACTGCGGCGCGGTCTGCGTGCTCGACGGGGATGACCTTGTCCTCGGTGCCCCAGACGACCAGCATCGGCATCTCGCGGGTCAGGTAGGCCCGGTCGACCATGGTCACGATCTGACCCCGGACGTCGACCACCGCCCGCACGACGTGCGAGATGGCGGCGCGGGCGCCCGGGTCCTTGAAGGAGTCGTAGATCTCGGCGACCTCGTCGAGGTCGTGGGTCAGCGACATCCCGGTCCGCGACAGGGCTCGCATGCCGGCCATGCCGACGTGCCGCACGCCGGGAACGGTCAGAGCCGCCATCGCCATCTTGAAGCCGGGCAGCGACACCGCGCGGATCATCGGGGTGACCTCGGGGCCGAGCCCGCCGGGCGCGACCAGGATCATCCGCTCGGTGCGCTCGGGGAACTGGTAGGCGAACTGCATCGCCACACCGCCGCCGAGGCTGTGCCCGACCACGGTGACCTTGTCGATGTTCAGCACGGTCAGCAGGTCGCGCATCCCGTTCGCGTAGCCACCGACCGAGTAGTCCGCGCGCGGCTTGGCGCTGCGGCCGTGGCCGAGGAGGTCCGGGGCGATCACGGTGTACTTCTTGGCCAGCGAGCGGATCACCGGGTTCCACGTCGTGTGGTCGCAGCCGAGTCCGTGCAGCAGCAGGAGGGCGGGGCCCTGGCCGGCCATCACGTAGGCGCGTTGGTGTCCGTGGATCGTGACGTGCTGGACCTCGAGCGACTCGGCCACGCGAACCCTCTCTGAACCTCGGTTGTGCAGCCCCGTTCTGGCGCCAACTGGATGACGAGTCAACCAGAGGAAGATGACGCCTTTGTTGCGAGGTTCGTCGACTCGCCCGAAGTTGTGACTGCTGTGACGCCTGTGGCGGACGGGAACCACTGGTCTAGAACCTGCGGGTAACCGTCGCCAGGCGGCAGGATGGCCCCGTGACCCGGACCCGCGCCCAGATCGCCCAGCGCCTGACCCGCTCCAGCGGGGCGCTGTCGACCGCGGCGCTGTCGCGCATGGAAGTGGACATGCCGTGGGTGACCGAGCTCCCGGCCGAGGACCGGTCCTTCATCGGGCTCATCGTCCAGGCGGGCATCAAGTCCTTCATCGACTCCTACCGCAACGAGAAGGAGTCCTCGCCGCTGATCGCCGAGGTCTTCGGTGTCGCTCCGCGCGAGATGGCCAGCGAGATCACCCTGGAGCAGACCGTCGCCATGGTCCGGCTCTCGGTGATCGTGGTCGACGAGAACCTGGACGAGCTGCTCGGCGAGGACGCGGAGCACGCCCGCAGCGCGCTGAACCGCTATGCCCGCGAGATCGCCTTCGCCACCGCCGAGGTCTACGCCCGGGCAGCCGAGCAGCGCGGCGCCTGGGACGCCCGGCTCGAGGCCCTCGTCGTCGACGCCCTCTTGCGCGGCGAGGACCCGGAAACCATCTCCAGCCGCGCCAGCGCGCTCAGCTGGGACGTGTCCGGCAACGTGCTGGTGATGATCGGCAACCTGACCAGCCGCAGCGCGATGGACCACGTACGCCGGGTCGCCCGCGACAAGAACCTCGGCTGCCTGTGCGCGGTCCAGGGAGACCGGCTCGTCGTTGTGCTGGGCGGGGTCGACAAGACCGGCCGACCGGCCAACACCGTCGCGGAGGCGTTCGACCCGGGTCCGGTGGTGCTCGGACCGGTGGTGGCCACGTTGACCGACGCCAAGATCTCCGCCGACGCGGCGCACTCGGGGCTCCGGGTGGCCCACGGCTGGCCCGACGCCCCGCGCCCGGTGCACGCCGAGGACCTGCTCCCCGAGCGGGCTCTGGCCGGCGACGAGGACGCGCGACGGGCGTTGATCGAGGCCGTCTTCGCACCCCTGGCGGCGGCCGGTGGCTCGGTCCTGGAGACCGTGGAGTGCTACCTGTCCTGCGGATCCTCGATCGAGACGACCAGCCGCACGTTGTTCGTGCACGCCAACACGGTCCGGTACCGCCTCAAGCGGGCCGCGGAGGTCACCGGGCTCACCCCCTCGCATCCACGGGACTCCTACACGCTCAGGCTCGCCGTGACGTTGGGCCGCCTGGAAACCCCGGAGTTGTAGGAAACCTCCAAAGTTTCGGTCTCGGATTTCGTGCGCTGCGCACCCGTGGCGGCACCACGAGGTCGGCGACAGTAGTGGGGTGCTGATCATCGTTGCTCCCGGACAGGGTTCCCAGACTCCAGGCTTCTTGCTGCCCTGGATGGAGGACCCGCAGTTCGCCGAGCGTCTGCACTGGCTCAGCGCGGTGGCGGGCCTGGACCTCGGCCACTACGGCACCGAGGCCGACGCCGACACCATCCGGGACACCGCGATCGCGCAGCCGCTGATCGTCGGCTCCGGCCTGGTCGCAGCGCTCTCACTGTTCCCGCACCCCTCCGACGCCTTCGGCCGGATCGGCGCGGTCGCCGGTCACAGCGTCGGCGAGCTGACGGCCGCAGCGGGTGCTCGGGCGATCAGCGCCGAGCAGGCCATGGTTCTGGTCCGCGAGCGTGGCAACGCCATGGCTCGCGCGGCCGCGGTCACCCCGACCGGGATGACCGCCGTCCTCGGCGGCGACGAGGCGGAGGTGATGGCCGCACTTACGCAGCACGGTCTCACCGCCGCCAACGTCAACGCCGAGGGCCAGATCGTGGCGGCGGGGACGATGGAGCAGCTGGCCGCGTTCGCCGCCGCTCCCCCGGCGAAGGCCCGACTGATGCCGCTGTCGGTCGCCGGGGCGTTCCACACCGAGCACATGGCGCCGGCGGTCGGGGTGATGGGCAAACTCGCCCTTGCGGTCTCGACGCACGACCCGCGGACCGCAGTGATCTCCAACTACGACGGCCAGGTCGTCCACGACGGCCGCGACGTGGTCCGGCGGATCGTCAAGCAGGTCGCCCGGCCGGTGCGCTGGGACCTGTGCCTGGCCACCATGCGCGACCTCGGCGTCACCGGCATCCTGGAGATGCCGCCGGCCGGGACCCTGACGAACATCGCCAAGCGCGCGCTCCCGGGCGTGGAGACCTTCGCACTGAAGACCCCCGACCAGCTCGACGACGCCCGCGCCTTCGTGAACAAGCACGGCGACCCGTCCCCGATGGACATCCACCCGACCTGGCGGATGCTGGTCTCGCCGTCGAAGGGCACCTTCGTGAAGACCGCCGGTGACGAGGGCGACTCGCTCCTGGCCGCCAGCTCGATCGGTTCGGTGCGCTCCACGCGCGACGAGACCGCCGTGCTGGCGCCGTACGGAGGCACCATCGTGGAGTGGCTCGTCGAGGACGGCGACCTCGTCTCCCCCGGCCAGCCGCTGGTGCGGCTGCACCCGGAGGGTGTCGCGGTATGAGCCCGCAGGCAGGCACCGTCGCCTGGGAGATGCCGACCGGGGCGCCGCACGCGGCGATCCTGGGACTCGGCGTGCACCGGGCCAAGCGGGTCGTGCCGAACGCCGACGTGATCGCGGCGATCGACTCCAGTGACGAGTGGATCCAGCAGCGCTCGGGCATCAAGGAGCGGCGCTGGGTCGGCCCCGAGGAGACCCTGGAGTCGATGGCGCTCGCCGCCTGCGAGCAGGCGCTCGCCCACGCCGACATCGACCCGGCTCAGATCGACGCGATCGTGGTCGCGACCTGCACGCACACGATGCAGACCCCGGCCCTGGCCGCCAAGCTCGCGCACCTACTCGGCACCCAGGCCCCGGCCGCCTTCGACATCTCGGCCGCCTGCGCCGGCTTCTGCCACGCGCTCAGCCTCGGCTCGGACATGGTCCGCGCCGGCACCGCCCGCCACGTGCTGGTGGTCGGCGCCGAGCTGCTCTCGGAGATGACCAGCAAGACCGACCGCAGCACCGCCTTCATCTTCGGTGACGGCGCGGGCGCGGTCGTGGTCGGTCCGTCCGAGACGCCCGGCATCGGTCCGGTCGTCTGGGGCTCCGACGGCGAGCAGTACGACGCCATCCGGCAGAGCACCGACTGGCGCGAGGTCCTCGCCGACGAGCACCCCGTGATGCCGCACATCGCGATGGACGGCGCGACGGTCTTCCGCTGGGCCTCCTTCGAGATGGCCAAGGTCGCCGCCGCCACGCTGGACCGCACCGGGATCTCGGTCGAGGACATCGACCTGTTCATCCCGCACCAGGCCAACATGCGCATCATCGACGCGATGGCGCGGGCGATGAAGCTTCCCGAGCACGTCCGGATCGCGCGGGACATCGCCGAGCAGGGCAACACCTCGGCAGCGTCCGTCCCGCTCGCACTCGGCCGGATGTACGAGGACGGCACCGCGAAGAGCGGGGACATCGCCCTGCTGATCGCCTTCGGCGCCGGGCTCTCGTACGCCGCCCAGGTCGTCCGCATCCCCTGAATTTCCCTATCAGAAATCGCTCCACCCAACACAGAAGAGGAACCAGCAATGGCTACCACCGAAGAGATCCGCACCGAGCTCGCCGACATCGTCAACGAGGTCACCGGCATCCCCGCGGGCGACGTCCAGCTCGAGAAGTCGTTCACCGACGACCTCGACGTCGACTCGCTCTCGATGGTCGAGGTCGTCGTCGCGGCCGAGGAGAAGTTCTCCGTGCGCATCCCCGACGACCAGGTCAAGAACCTGAAGACCGTCGGCGACGCCGTCAGCTACATCGAGAAGGCCCAGGCGGCCTGAACCGAGCAACACCCGTCAGCACCGAGCAGGAGTAAGGAAGGGTCGGCATGAGCCGAAGACGAGTCGTCGTCACCGGGATGGGTACCACCAACCCGGTCGGCGGAGATGTGCAGAGCACCTGGGAGGCGTTGGTCGCCGGGCGCTCCGGCATCCGCCGGCTGCCCGAGGACTTCTTCCCCGACCTGCCGGTGCAGATCGCCGGCACCGCGGCCGTGGACCCGGCCGACGTGCTGGACCGGGTCAAGGCGCGCCGGCTCGACCGGTCGGCCCAGCTCGCGATGGTGGCCGCGCTCGAGGCCTGGGCCGACGCCGGTCTGGCTGAGACCGAGGGCGTCGTCGACCAGGAGCGTCTCGGTGTCGCCGTGGCCTCCGGGATCGGTGGCGTCACCACGCTGCTGGCGAACTACGACACCCTGCTCGAGAAGGGTCCGCGCCGGGTCTCCCCGATCGCGGTCCCGATGCTGATGCCGAACGCGCCGGCCGCCAACATCGGCCTGCACATCGGCGCGCGGGCCGGGGTGCACACTCCGGTCTCGGCCTGCGCGTCGGGCAACGAGGGTGTCGCCCTGGCCGTCGACCAGATCCGGCTCGGCCGGGCCGATGTCATGGTCGCCGGCGGTACCGAGGCCGCGATCCACGCCCTCCCGATGGCGGCGTTCGCCCAGATGATGGCGCTGTCGAAGACCGGCAGCGAGCCGGGCGGCGACCCGACCACGGTCTCGCGTCCGTGGGACACCGCCCGCGACGGGTTCGTCCTCGGCGAGGGTGCCGGGATCCTGGTGCTCGAGGAGCTCGAGCACGCTCAGGCCCGCGGCGCCCGGATCTACGCCGAGGTGCTCGGCGCCGGGATCACCAACGACGCCCACGACATCGCCCAGCCGGACCCCGAGGGCCGCGGTGGCACCCGGGCGATCCAGCGGGCACTCGACGACGCCGGGATCTCGCCGGGCGACATCGCGCACGTCAATGCCCACGCCACCTCGACCCCGCAGGGCGACGTGGCCGAGGGCCTGATGATCCACGCGACGCTCGGCAAGTACGCCGACGAGGTGGTGGTGACCAGCACCAAGTCGATGACCGGCCACCTGCTCGGCGGAGCCGGCGCCCTGGAGTCGATCGCCACGATCCTGGCGATCCACCACCGGCTGGCGCCACCGACGATCAACCTCGACAACCTCGATGCGGCCGTCGAGCTGGACATCCCGACCACGGCCCGCGAGCTGCGCGGTGGCGACATCGCCGCTCTGAACAACTCGTTCGGCTTCGGCGGGGCCAACGTCGCCGTCGCCTTCGGGAGCCTGTGATGACCACGATCGCACCCCCTCCGGTCGAGAAGCCGGCCCGCGAGGAGGACCCGCGGCACCCGCTCCAGCGCCTGGCCGCGTTCTTCGACGACGGGATGTTCTCGCCGATCTCCGCGGTCGACGACTCCGGCATGCTCGCCGCGGTCGGCCGGGTCAACGGCAAGACCGTCGCCGCGTTCTGCTCCGACCCGACCGTGATGGGCGGGGCGATGGGCGCCGAGGGCTGCAAGGTCGTCGTGGCCGCCTACCAGCGCGCGCTGACCGACCGGATCCCGATCGTCGGTCTGTGGCACTCCGGCGGCGCGCGGCTGGCCGAGGGTGTGCTCTCGCTGCACGCGGTCGGCGAGATCTTCCACGCGATGACCAAGGCCTCGGGCACGATCCCGCAGATCTCCGTCGTCCTCGGCCCGGCTGCCGGCGGTGCGGCGTACGGGCCGGCGCTGACCGACGTCGTCATCCTCGGTCCCGAGGGTCGAATCTTCGTGACCGGCCCGGACGTGGTCCGCTCGGTCACCGGCGAGGACGTCGACATGCTCCGGCTCGGCGGCCCCGAGCCGCACGGCCGTCGCTCCGGCGTCGTGCACGTGCTCACCGACTCCGAGCGCGAGGCCCTGGACAAGGCCCGTGACCTCGCCTTCCTGCTCGGCGCCCAGGGCACCCTGGACGTGAAGGCGGTCGAGGACATCGATCTCGGCGCGCTCCTGCCCGAGTCGAACAAGCGCGCCTACGACGTGCACCCGCTGGTGGAGAACGTCCTGGACGCCGGCACCGCGATCGAGCTGCACGCGAAGTGGGCGCCGAACATCGTCACCGCCCTCGGACGCTTCGGCGGCCGCACCACCGGCGTGATCGCCAACAACCCGCTGCGGCTCGGCGGCTGCCTGGACTCCGCCTCGGCCGAGAAGGCCTCGCGGTTCGTCCGGATGTGCGACGCGTTCGGCATCCCGCTGATCGTGCTCGTCGACGTGCCCGGCTACCTGCCCGGCGTCGGCCAGGAGTGGGACGGCGTCGTACGCCGGGGCGCGAAGCTGCTGCACGCCTTCGGCGAGTGCGTGGTCCCTCGGGTCACCGTGGTCACCCGCAAGACGTACGGCGGCGCCTACATCGCGATGAACTCGCGCTCGCTCGGCGCCACCAAGGTGTTCGCCTGGCCGGATGCCGAGGTCGCCGTGATGGGCGCCGTGGCCGCCGTCCGGATCCTGCACCGCCGCAAGCTGGCCGACGTCTCCCCGGAGATCCGCCCGCAGGTCGAGGCCGAGCTGGCCGAGGAGCACGCCCGGATCGCCGGCGGCGTCGAGAAGGCTGTCGAGATCGGTGTCATCGACGAGATCGTCGAGCCGAATGCCACCCGGTCGGCCATCGCCCAGGCGATCGCGGCGGCCGGGCTGGTCCAGCGCGGGGCGCACACCAACATCCCGCTCTGAGCCGAACGGTCGCTCCCTCACCGTCGAACGGTCGCTGATCACAGAAGCACGTTGGGCCCGGCCACCAGGCCGGACCCAACGCTCTCTACTCCCTGAGAAGAAAGTTCTTGTTCACACGACCTGGTGCAGCCAGCGGACGGGCACGCCGTCGCCGGCGTACCGGAACGTCTCCAGCTCGTCGTCCCACGGCTTGCCGAGCAGCTTGTCGATCTCGAGCTCGAGGGTGGTCTCGCCGAGCGCGGCCTTGATCACCGCGGCCTTCAGCCGGTCCTCGGGGATCATCAGGTCGCCGTGCAGCCCGCTGACGCCGTGGAAGACGCCGAGGTCGGGCGTGTAGGAGAAACGGGCGCCCTCGGTCGCCGAGGTCGGGTCCTCGGTGACCTCGAAGCGGAGCTGGTTCCAGCCGCGCAGGGCCGAGGCCACGGCCGCAGCCGTGCCGGCGTCGCCGCTCCAGGAGTACTCGGCACGGTAGGTACCGGCCTGGGCACCCTGCTGGGTCCACGCCAGGTTCACGGCGTTGCCGAGCACACCGCCCACGGCCCACTCGACGTGCGGGCACAGCGCAGACGGCGCCGAGTGGATGTACAGGACTCCACGGGTCGCAGTGCGTGTCACGACAGACCTCCTTCAAAACCGGCGTTGAGCTACGCCTTCCCCAGCGGGCTCATCGGACGAAAGAGGTCCTGTGACGATTGTGCACTTGTGTTCTCATTGTGACTGAATCCAGGCGTGAACGCCAGATAACACGGTCAGATTTCCGTGCCGGATTTCAGGACAAAACGGGGCAGGATTCAGCCCTTGCGAGCGCCGGCGGCCTTCTTGACGGCCTTGCGGGGGCCGAGCTCCATCAGTGTCTGGAGCACCTCGGTCGCCACGCCCATGCCGCCCAGGTGGGACTCCCCGTCGATGGTCGCGAACTGCGCGTCCGGCAGCCGCTCGACCATGTGCACGCCGTGGGCGTGCGGGATGATGTGGTCCGCGTCGCCGTGCCACCAGCGCACCGGGACCGAGACGTCGGCAGCCTCGAAGCCCCAGGGGCGGGTGAACAGGATGATGTCGGCGAGCGGGGCGCCCACCTGGAACCGGGCGCCGTTGATCAGGTCGTCGAGGAACATCGCCTTGAACTCGGGCCGGCCGAGCAGCTCCTTGTCGCCGCGCGGCTGGACCGCTGCGTAGCCGTCGATGGCGACACTGGCGAGCGGCTTCACCAGGCGGATGCCGAGGGCGAGCGCGTAGGAGAGCGGGATCCGGGTCGCGGCGACGATCGGGGCGGCGTACGGGGCCACCTCGACCAGTCCCCCGCGGATCGCGTCCGGGCCCTTGGTCGGGGCGACGCCGCCGAGGACGCCGATGCCGTGCACGCGCTCGGGCAGCGCCGCACCGGCGGCCAGCGCGTACGGGCCACCACCGGAGAGGCCGATCACCCGGAAGGTGTCGACGCCGAGGTTGTCGGCGAGGACCTCGAGGTCACCGGTCCAGTCGAGGATGTTGTCGTACAGGTGCGGGGTCGAGGTGCCGATGCCGGGACGGTCGACGCCAATGATGCGGACGTCGTGCTGCTCCGCGAACATCCGGGCCTCGACCGGGACCTGCCGGCGACCGCCCGGGGTGCCGTGCAGCCAGAACACCGCGGCACCGCGCGGGGTGCCGAACTCGGCGAAGGACAGCCGTCGGTCGTCGCGCACGGCGACGGTGCCTTCGAGGCGGGGGCGGGCCAGTTCGAACATGCGGACCATTCTCCCCTGCGCGCGCCGGATCTGGAACACGTTCCAGTGTGGGACGCAGCACGCCCCGGGCGGGCTAGGCGGACTCGGCGCGGACCGCGGCCAGGTCGACCACGTTCTCGAAGGACCGTACGGCGCCCAGCAGCAGCCCGTCGGCGTTGATCTGCGGCCCGTCGACGATCGTGGCCACCACGCAGGTGACGTTGTCGCGCCCGCCGCGGGAGAGAGCGCCGGCGATCAGCGTCGCCACCGCCTCGTCGTCCGAGCGGGTCGCCAGGGTGCGGGTGAGCTCGGGCTCCCCGATCAGGTCGGTCAGGCCGTCGCTGGCCAGCAGGATCCGGTCCCCGGGCACCAGGTCGAGGTCGAGCAGGTCCGGCTCGGAGTCGCGGGTCGAGCTGACCGTGCGCATCACCACGTTGCGCCACGGGTGCTCGGCGACCTCCTCGGGGCCGAGCCGCCCCTCGTCGAGGAGGTCCTGGACGTAGGTGTGGTCGCGGGTGACGCGGGCCAGCTCCCCGTCGCGGAACACGTAGCCACGGGAGTCGCCGAGGTGGGCGAGCGTGAACCGCTTGCCGTCGGTGACCAGGGCCGTGAGCGTGGTCGCCATGCCCTCGCGGGTCGGGTCCACCTCGACCCCGGCGTGCACCTGGGCCTGGGCGAGCCTGACCCCGGCAGCCAGGACCGTCGCCGGGTCCTGCCCGAACATCATGTTCGCGGTCGCCGCCACGGCGTACGCGGCTGTCGCCGAGGCGACCTCACCGGCTGCTCCCCCGCCGACACCGTCGGCCACCAGCGTGCAGTACGGGCCGACGAACGCCGAGTCCTCGTTGTTGCCCCGCACGAGGCCCACGTGGGTCTCGCCGGTGCCGGAGATGCGGAGCACGGTGCCTCCTCGCAGGACTCGGGGGTGGCGGCTCGGACAGCCTGCCACGGTTCCCTGTGCGGCGCATGTGGGCCCGACCCGCAAGAATGGGCGCCATGGAGTGGGTGCTGCTCGGCGTCTCGCTGATCCTCGTGGTGATCTGCGGGCTCTTCGTCGCGGCCGAGTTCGCCCTGGTAACCGTCGACCGGACCGACGTCGAGCGGGCCGCCAGTGAGGGCGACCACGGCGCCGCCGGCGTCTTGGTCGCGCTGCGCACGCTCTCCACCCAGCTCTCCGGTGCCCAGGTCGGGATCACGCTGACGAACCTGGCCATCGGTTTTCTGGCCGAGCCGTCGGTCTCCAGCCTGCTCGAGACGCCCTTGGGCGCGCTCGGGCTCTCGGACGGGGCGGTCACCGCCGTCGCCGCGGCGCTGGGCCTGGTGCTCGCCACCTTCGCGACGATGATCCTCGGCGAGCTGATCCCCAAGAACGTCGCCATCTCGCTGCCGCTGGCCACCGCCAAGTTCACCCAGGCCAGCCAACGCGGCTTCACCTCGGTGATGTCGCTCCCGATCAGGCTGCTCAACGGGTCCGCGAACGCCCTGGTGCGCTCGTTCGGGGTCGAGCCGCAGGAGGAGCTGCGCTCGGCCCGGTCATCGGAAGAGCTGTCCTCGCTCGCCCGCCGCTCGGCCTCGGAGGGAACGCTGGACACCGAGACCGCCGCCCTGGTGCAGCGCTCGATCGCCTTCGGGCCGCGCACCGCCGGCGAGATCATGACCCCGCGGATCCGGATGGCCACCGTGGACGCCACCGACCCGGTCAGCGCGATCATCGAGCTGTCCGCAGCCACCGGGTTCTCCAAGTTCCCGGTGACCAAGGGCAGCAGCGACAACATCGTCGGCTCGGTGCACATCAAGCAGGCCGTCACCGTCCCCCGGGGCGATCGCGGCTCGACGCTGGTGCGCGAGGTGATGGTGCCCGCGACCGTCGTCCCGGAGTCCCTGAAGCTGGACCCGCTGCTCTCGCTGCTGCGCGGTGAGGGCTTCCAGATGGCGATCGTCTCCGACGAGTACGGCGGCACCGCCGGCGTGGTGACGCTGGAGGACGTGGTCGAGGAGATCGTCGGCGACATCGCCGACGAGCACGACCGCAGCGCCGCGCGCCTGCGACAGCGACCGGACGGATCCTGGATCGTCTCCGGCCTGCTGCGTCCCGACGAGGTCAAGGACGCGACCGGGCTGGCACTGCCCGAGCACGAGGACTACGACACCGTCGCCGGCCTGCTGGTCCAGGCGCTCGGCCGGATCCCGGCCCGCGGCGACTCGGTGCTGGTGCCGCTGCCGACGCCGGTCCCCGAGGACGACGACGAGGAGCCGGTCCAGGAGTACGCCGAGCTCCGGGTCGAGCTGATGGACAACCTGCGGGTGGACCGGATCTCGATCCGGCGCGTCGAGCAGCAGCCGAGCGAGGTGCAGGCATGAGCACCCAGACCGCGATCCTGCTCGGCGTCGTCCTGCTGCTCGGAAACGCCTTCTTCGTGGGCGCCGAGTTCGCGCTCGTCTCGGCCCGGCGTACGCAGATCGAGCCGGCGGCCGAGCAGGGCTCGCGCCTGGCGCGCTCGGCGATCATGGCGATGGAGCAGGTCTCGTTGGTGATGGCCGGCGCGCAGTTCGGCATCACCGCCTGCTCCCTCGGCCTCGGTGCCGTCGCCGAGCCGGCGCTCGCCCACCTCCTGGAACCGGTCGCCAAGGCGGTCGGGCTCCCCCACGGCGCGGTGCACCCGGTCGCGTTCAGCATCGCGCTGGCGCTGGTCGTCTACCTGCACGTCGTGCTCGGCGAGATGGTGCCGAAGAACCTCGCGCTGGCCGGTCCGGAACGAGCCGCCCTGGTCTTCGGCGCGCCGATGATCATGATCGTCACGATCCTCAAGCCGATCGTGTTCGTGCTCAACGCGACGGCGAACGCAGCCCTGCGCCTGGTCGGCATCGAACCCCGTGCGGAGATCTCCTCGGTGTTCACCCGCGAGCAGGTCGAGGCGCTGGTCGACGAGTCGCGGGCGGAGGGCCTGCTCGGCGAGGGCGAGTACGAGCGGCTCTCCGGCGCCCTCGGGTTCACCGCCCGGACGGTGGCCGACGTCTACCTACCGATGGACGGCCTCCAGACCGTCAGCCGAGGGGCGCGGGCGATGGAGGTCGAGGCGATCTGCGCGGAGACCGGCTTCTCCCGCTTCCCCGTCGTCGGGGACACCGGGGCGCTGATCGGGTACCTGCACATCAAGGACGTGCTGGCCGACGACGGCCACGGTCGGGCTCAGGTCGTCGAGGACCGGTGGATCCGGTCGTTCGCGAACGTGCAGAGCGACGACAGCCTGGTCGACGCGCTGCAGACGCTGCAGTCCAAGGGCGCGCACATGGCGCGGGTCGTCGACGCGAACGGCACCGTCATCGGCGTGGCCACGCTCGAGGACGTGATCGAGGAGCTGGTGGGTGAGATCCGCGACGCGGCTCACCACTGATCGTCAGGCGGAGAGCAACGGGACGGGCTCGACGTGTCCGTCCGGCGCGAGGTAGCTGCCGTCGTCGAAGAGGATCACGCCGTTGCAGAGCTGGCACCAGCCCTGCTCGGAGTGGTCCGACACGGTGTGAGCGCTGCAGCAGTTGGCAGCCGTCGCCTCCGGACAAGCCGGGGAATGGGTGCACGTCATTGTGGTCCCCCCTTTTGGAACGATCTAGGTGCTCTCCCTATAGAACACCCTGATCGGCCACCGATACAGCGAAACGCGCAATTCGGACAGACTATTTTCCGAAACGTGACCGGTCCTGGCTGCCCGGACTAGTCAGAACGACCGGATCCTTGCGCTCGGCCGAGCTGGTCGATCCAGACGACGACGCGGCCCGCACCCGGTTCCCCAGGTGCGGGCCGCGTCGTTCGGACGTGCCGCTAGACCGTGCGACGTCCGTTGAAGATCGACACCCCACCCGGACCGACGAGCAGTCCGAGGACGATCAGGACGATCCCGAACAGGATCGCGCCCGAGATCAGCTCGACGATGCCGACGATCACCAGGATCACAGAGGCCAACCACAACAACGTGCCCATCGAAATCTCCTCACTCCGGACCGCTGGTGCGGTCACTCTTCCGGCGGTACCCGACGTCGCCCGGAAGAAAACGGTCTTCTTCGAGGGCTACCCGGCCCGTTTGCATCCCTCCGCGCCGGGTACGGCGGGTGCATCGGACTCCCGCTGGTCCACGAGCCGGCGGGACCCAGCGCGACCGACCGAGGGTGCAACGAGGTTCCGCGCTGAAGAGTCCGTCCACCCCGGTCTCGCCCCCACGCGCGTCGGGGTGGGCGGTCTTCGGTCAGAGGAGGATTCAGATGTCAGTCGACCCGGAGATCACGCCCGAGGTTCCCGAGACCCCGGACGACCCCGACCAGCAGGAGCCCGACCCGCAGCCGGTCCCGGCGACCGAGCCGCTGACCGAGCCGCACTGACGCATCGTTCGTAGGGCGGGTGGGGCTCGAACCCACGACCCAAGGATTATGAGGTCTGCCTGCCCGACACGATCGCTCCAGGTCAGAGGCGATTTGCGCCTAGAGCGAGGGAGAATGATTGTCGTCCAGTGTCGCGCGCCGACGCATGATTCGGTCCGGCTGCGGTTGAAGGCCTGAGCCCCAGCCGGTCAAAAGGCAGTGGCGCCTATCGGGCCGGGTTAGAAATCTAGATAGCCGGAGTTGATGTCACCGATCTCCGAGTTGTCTGGCGGCAGCCCGTTTCCGGGATCGCGACCCGACCACTGCGCGAATCCTTGAGTGTTCGTCAGAATCTCGTGAAGCGTGAGGGGATCCCGCCGTGCACCTATGCGAGATCCAAGGGTCTCGCCTCCAGTTCCGGTAAAGCCCGTGAACCCGTAGGCGCCGATCGCATAGCGGTTGAACCGACCCGTCTTCCAGAGTTCTTCGACAGTTTCGGTTGCGCTTTCGACGCTCTCGGCAACCGCTATCAACTGCGCCGGGGATGATCCCAAATGGTCTTGGAGTAGATCGAGAAAGTGTCGCTCCCGGGCACGCCAGCCGACGGAAATCACCGTCGTCACCTGGCGGAGATCCTCCTTCATGCGAGCGAGATGGGACGAAGGCATCGTGAAATTTGCTTTTCGCCGCATGGGAATCGACAGCGCTGGCATCCAGATTCGTCGCGACGACCCCTTGTCGTGGAAGTCCGGTTGCCGATAACGGAACCGGTCTTCCTCCCACTGGAGCGAAGTGGCTAGCTGGATCGCCCGTTGCGTTCCGTCCGGACGGCGATACACGTTCGAGTCGTCCCACACAGCAGCTTGCTGCCAGGTGACAGATCCATGGGGCTTGTAGATGCGAAAATCCGCATTGGACACATAACTGTCCAGGGAGTTCAGTCGAACACCAAACACGCTCTCAGCAGCTGCCTCAAGCAAGGAGTCGTAGTTGAACGTGATGCAGACAATCGGCTCGTCACTATGAACTGCTTGATTCCATCTGTCCGCCTCTTCGAGAGCGCGAACGTAGTTGGTCAGCCCTTGGCACTCATCCGCCCATCGCGCAGGGACATCCGTTATCAGGTCAGCTAGGTATGCGCTCAGCGCCACAAGTTGCTGCTTTGTGCGCGGGTAACTCTCCTCGCCGCCCGCGATCGTTTGGAGAACCTCCTCGACATCCTGCTTCTGGCGCGTCGCTTCTCGTAGCCGCATTATCAGGGCGCCCGCCTGCGGATAGCGTTTGACGATTTCCTGTCCAACGGCGCTGGCTGGGGCAAATAGATCCGTCGCGAGTGGGGGCCGATGATCTTCGGAGGGGTGCATCAGCGGCGTTCGTTCGGGGTCACTGTCATACGACGCGCCGGCCCCGAAGACGAACATCAGCATGAGCTGATCCTCGCAGCAACCGTCCGATACATCTCGGTTCTTCAGCGAGCGTCGGCGGTCCGGCAGATTCCCGGGCAGGGGCGCCTGAGCATTCGTTGCTTAGTTCCACAAAGGCATTACCCAGCCTAGGGAGCCTGAAGGGATCGCCTTGATGACAATGGGGTTGTTGTTGTCCTGACCATCCAGGCCTTGCGTGGTGACCTCCATGTTGTTGCCGAGGCTCACGGCAACGTGGCCGTGGTAGGCGTTCGAGGAGGTGGCTGCCCAGTAGATGAGTGCGCCCCTCGGGGGAATGCCCGTCTTGTTCACCCACCCGCGGGACTTGTAGACGTTGTAGGAGCCGATCGCGTCCCCTCCGGGAACGCCTCCGTAGCCGCCCAGGTACCAGGCCAGTTGAGCAAAGCCGATGCAGTCGCCCGGCCAATCGCCGTGTGTTCCAGCCGAGCTGCTGTCGTTCGGGTGCCCGAGGCTTGCTAGCAACTTCGCATCAGAGGCGCCGATGAACGTCTGGTCGGTTCGGTTGAGCGCCATCTGAGCTGCGTTGATCCGATAAACGCTGGAGCAGGCCGGCGCGCTCCTGTCGGCGCCCGCAGTGGCGACGGCAGGAGCTGGGATGAAACCCGAGCCGCCGAAATCCAACTCGACATAAAACCACTTCTGCTGCGAGTAGGCAGTACGCCCCTGTTCCCAACAGATGACATCGGCGTAGTTGCTCGACGCAGCGGTCGTCGCGCCCTTGGATCCGGTGGCGGTGCAGACATACCAAGTGGAGGTGCACTGGTAAAGCGTCGAGGTTCGATTCACTTTCGACGGGAAAGACGCGGCATCGGCTCGGGTCGCAGGCACAAGAAGAGTTGTTAGTGCTACGACGGCAACGGAAATCAGGACAGCAGCTCGGTTTTTCACGTCATACCCCTTGACGTCTGATTCGCCCGAGCGAGTCCTGGTTGAAGTGAGAAAAAGGCTAGCGGGACGACAGGAAGGGACCAAAGGGTTTTAGCGTGAACTGTGCGGGCGATGAGGTGCCATAGTTTCCGCATGGGGAAGCGCCGCTTCAGTTATGGAGAACTCAGGGTTACGAGGCTCCCGAAGGAGCCCAACGCGACGGGCCAGTGGCGCGTCACGGCAAAGTTCCTAACCTCTGGAACAGAGGGGGTCGAGTTCGATCTTGAGCGATATGGAACAGGGCAAGAGATCGTGGAAACCCTCAACCGGCTTGGCGAGAAGGGCTGGGAACTAGTCGGGCCACCTGAAGTGCAAAGGTACGTCTACAAGATGTCCAGTGGCACCAAGTCGGAGTACAAGAACACCGCGGCCGGCTGGGTTGAGAGGTCCTACCTGATGAAGCGTGAGGAAGAGGAAGAGGTCTCGTGACTTTCGGCCCGGGCGGGATGCCCCATGAGCTCATCCAGAAGGAACACGATCGCCAATACCGGCAGCAGCTCGCGGATCTCGAGAACGCTCGCCTCAAGCGCGAGCAGGAGGCTGCTGCTGCGGAGGAACGCGAGCAGGAAAACCTGTTGCTCCTGCTCGCGCCCTAGGCACACGGCGTTCGACTCTTGAATGGCGCGCCGCGCAATACGCAGCGCCATCGTTCGTCCTAAGACAGTGTCCGGCGGTTCAGGTAAGCGATCAGCAGTGCGTCAAAGCCCCGGCCCGGAGGTGTCGCCAAGGGCACTGGTTACGGACCGATCTTCGTCAGGTCCTTCGCGCCGCTGTTCCAGACGATTCGGAACTTGCCCAACGATGGGACCAACGCCACTGCGCCTCCCGAGTGACTGGAGTTGGTCACAGTCGTGGTGGCACCCGGCGAGCCACCGTATGGGATCGCGCGTACCCGGAATGAGCTGGCGAAGTCGTCGCAAGAACCGATGCACATGATGGTGAACGTCCGGCCAGTTGCGTCGAGTGCAGTGTCGGCCTGGACGATGTACGGAGCGGAGGCCAAGAGGTGAGGTGCGCCAACGGCGTTACTGGTCGAGACGGTTCGGACGTACACCGAGTTCTTGCTGGTTCCATACCCGCTGATCCAGGTCGCTGCGATGATGCCCTTGGGGCTGATTGCAAGGTTCGCATCGGCGGCCTGCACTGCCGTCGCCGCGGCGAACGTGCCTCCTGCGGAAACCCGACGGAATCGCTGTTTCGTGTCGTGCCAACCAACGATCCCACCGCCGCTGCGCATAATCGCAACTTGAGGGTTAAACGCCAGCACTCCGGAGCTTGAGACCTGCTGGATCGGTCCGAGCGAGCCGCCTGGGGCAACTTGGCGCGCCTTAACAACGCCCTGGCCGTCCACCCGGCTGTCGTCGACCTCGACCCACGCGACAGTAAGCATCCCAGCCGAGTCGATACCACCCGCGGCCGCGGAAGCAGAGGCTTGCGATACGTCAAGATCGCTCAAGGTCTGCGCTGGTCCGACCACCCCGGATGCGCTAAGGCTGCGAACCTCAGCTTGTAGGGAACCTTCGCCAAAAAGGTAAGCAACGCCTGACGGCCCCGCGACCACGCCCTCAGGGGAGAAATGCTTTCCTACAAGCGCAGTTGTAGGACTCAGGGATCCAGCGGCGCTCAAGACGCGGGCGAATCCACTCAGTTGATTGTTTTGGAAACCGAACCACGTCATGTAGGTGTTGCCCGCCGCATCTATTGCCACTTGGTAGTTGATGACGTTCGAGGCGACGTTTTTGATCGCCGACCAGGTGCCTCCCGCGGACATAACTCGAAGCTTCAGGTTGAAGTGGTGGTTGTATGTCTGGCCCCACAGAACCGCTGTAGCACCCTTCGAGTTGACCGCGAGCCTGGGCAATAGCGGCTGGGTGATCGTCGAAGAGATCGTCGTGGTGGATCCCCAGGCGAAAGCCGGAGCCGTCGTAGCAAACACCAGCGCGATCGAGCTGAGGACGATCCCGAGACGCTTGACGTGGGAGGGGGTCAGACGCATGTGCGGAAACTAGCAGCCCCTCTTCGGTCAGGGAGCGGGACTGGCAGGAGTACTTGCTGCTCATCGACCGACATCTAGACCAGGCCCTATCGCACCTGACTTGGGCAGTCGACCTTCACGTCCGGGGACGAGCAGTCCTTCCAGTTGCCGAAGCCCAGGAACATCGTGGTCACGATGAAGGCGCCTCCCGCGACGATCACCACTGGCGCGATCAGCACGGCCCCGATCCCGTCTCCGAAGTGCGCCCCTGGGACTCGCGAGAGAGCCGCCACCAAGACCATTGCAATGACCGAGCCGATGAACCAGTACGCAGCCTTGTTTACCTCGTGATCCTTCGAGTCGAGCGCGTCCGGGAGGTTGTGCACGCCGTAGGCCAGGAAAACGAGGAAGATTCCAACACCAAAGAAGATTCGCATGGCGGCCTTTAGGGGCGGACGCCCACCACCTCAACGGTCAGATTTCTGTCGTTGAAGGCTCATTCGCACGTGAAGGCTGTTCGGAGGATGCTCGGACACCAGTCCGCAGCAATGACTCTCGACATCTATTCGGGCCTGTTCGACAGCGATCTTGAAGCCGTCACCGAGGAGCTCGATCAGGGCATTTCTGCGGCGCATGCGGATTTTGCGGACTGGCGACCAGGTTCAGTCTCTCCGACCGGCAGGCGATCAGAGCGCCGAAGCGCTCTGACCTGCCATTTCACCGCAGTAGGGCGGGTGGGGCTCGAACCCACGACCCAAGGATTATGAGTCCTCTGCTCTAACCGACTGAGCTACCGCCCTTCAGGGGCGAGAGCCTAGCCGGGTCGTCCCCACCTCGGCGTCGGGCAACGCACGCCGGAAGCCACACCGGAAGCGATCCGCAGTGTTCCCCCGTTTGCAGAAATATGACCCGGATGGGGGGCTTGCCAAAAGATCAATTCCGGGACGAGAGTGCGTCTTGTTTGGTCACTCGGGCCAGACCTCGATGCTTGGGGGCAAGCATGCACGTATCCTCCCGTCTGCGCTTCGTGGTCCCCGCGACGATCGTCGCGATGACCGTCGGCTTCCTCGCAGCCGTCACCGCTCCGGCTCTTGGTGCGCCGCACGGCGACGACACCCCCGTCCTGCTGACCCCGAAGGGTGAGATCGCGGACGAGGTCGCGGAGAAGGACGAGCAGGGAAGCTTCGACAAGCTGCGGGATGCGTACTACTGGAGCCGGCTCCTGGCGGGTGACGACCCGATCACCGTCCAGGAGGCGGCGTCCTTGCGCACCAAGGCCGCCAAGGCCGCTGGCAAGGCGGACAAGGGTGCCCCGGTCGGCGCGGCCAAGGGTGGCGCGTGGACCGGCCAGGGCCCGAACCCGATCGTGCAGAACGGTCGCACCTCGAACGCGTTCCAGGCCGTGTCCGGTCGGATCAGCGCACTGGCGATCCGCAACAACGGCTCGATCATCCTCGGCGCCGCCCAGGGCGGGGTGTGGACCTACGACGCAGGCTCCGGAACCTGGACCCCCCGTACCAACGCCTCGGACACCCAGTCCGTGGGTGCGCTCGCGATCGCCCCGAGCAACGACAACGTCGTCTACATGGGTTCCGGGGAGGGAGCGCTGTCCGGCGACAGCTACTACGGCGACGGGTTCTACCGCTCGACCGACGGTGGCCTCACCTGGAGCCACGTGTCCACGCTCTTCACCGGTCAGGCGGTCTCCGCGATCGCCGTCGACCCGACCAACTACCAGCACGTCTACGCGGCGACGGTTCGCGGCCGCGGCGGCAACCACCGCACCAGCAGCCCGACCGCAGCTGCCTACGGTGTGTACGAGTCGACGAACGGTGGCACGACGTGGACCCTGCGCAAGGGCACGCACGACGAGCTGCACGGTGCCACCGACCTGGTGATCGACCCGCAGAACCCGAGCGTGCTGTACGCCTCGTTCTGGGGTGACGCGATCTACAAGTCCACCAACGGCGGCCAGACCTGGGCGACCGCGATGACCGGACTTCCGGCCGGCAACTTCCTCGAGGGCGGCACCCGCTTCGCGCTCGGCATCTCGCACCCGTCCGCGACGGCTGCGGCCACGCTGTACACCGGCTTCGACTACTTCGACAGCTCCGACGTCTACCACAACGGACGCGTCTACAAGTCGACCGACGGCGGATCGACCTGGGCGGCGACCGCGACCGGCACCGGCACCAACTCGATCCTCGGGTACTGCGGCACCCAGTGCTTCTACGACAACGTGGTCAAGCCCGATCCGACGAACCCGAACGTGGTCTACGCGCTCGGGTCCTACGGGTACAACAACAGCCCGCAGTCCGGTGGCGTCTACCGCTCGACCGACGGAGGTGCCACGTGGAAGAACCTCGGGTACGACCTGCACCCTGACTTCCACGCGTTCGCCTTCCAGCCGACCAACACCCAGCACATCGCGATCGGCAACGACGGCGGCATCTGGGAGTCGCAGACCGGCGGCGGGCGCAACAACCCCGGTGACCCGCTGTCGGCAGCGGACTGGCAGGACCTCAACGGCCAGGTCAACCCGACCACGGCGGCGCTGATCCACTCGACCGGCTTGGCGATCACCCAGTTCTCCTCGATCGCGACCGTGCCGAACGTGCCCGGTCAGTTCTGGGGCGGCACCCAGGACAACGGCACGCTGCGCAAGTCGACGGCGAACTCGCGGTGGTTCGACCAGGCCAGCGGCGACGGCGGCCAGGTGATCGTCGACCAGACGACACCCAACACGTTGAACCCGAACGTCCCGGCGTACGTCTTCGGCACCTACACCGGAACCTCCATCTACCGGTATGACCCGTCGGAGACCAACACGTTCTTCGGCAACGAACCGATCGACGGCGGCATCGACACGACCGACCGCGCGGAGTTCTACCTCCCGTGGGTGCAGAACCGCGGCAACGTGAACCAGCTGTTCCTCGGTACCTACCGGGTCTACCGCACGAACAACGCGGAAGCCGCGAGCGCCGGGGACGTCACGTGGGACCCGATCAGCCCCGACCTGACCAGCGGCTGCACGGGCAGCGCTCCGAACGGTGCGCGCGGCTGCCTGATCTCCGCCCTCGGCGTGGCTGACGGCGGCGAGGGCGTGTACGCCGGCACCGACGAGGGCTGGATCCAGGTCAGCCCGGACGCCGTGGTCTCCGACACCCCGACCTGGCACCGCACCGGCGTCGGCACCCTGCCGAACCGGCCGGTCGACCAGATCGCCGTCGACCACTCGAACTGGCGAGTCGCGTACGCGGCGTACGGCGGCTTCGGTGCGGCGACGCCGGGCAACAGCGGCCACCTGTTCGCGACGAGCAACGGAGGCGGCAGCTGGACCGACATCGGCACCGGTCTGCCCGACGTGCCGATCAACACGGTCGTCATCGACCCGGCCAACGCCAAGACCCTGTACGTCGGAACCGACGTCGGTGCGTTCTTCACCACCAACGGCGGGAACAAGTGGTTCGCCCTCGGCAGCGGGATGCCGAAGGTGTCGGTGTGGCAGATGGACTTTGACGCCACCAACGGTGTTCTGGTGGCGGGCACCCACGGTCGCGGCGCGTACACGATGACCAACAGCACGGCCCGGCCCGCCCTGGTCGTCTCCACCGCTGACTCCGGCCGACCGGTCGGACCGGGCAGCACCATCGACTACACGATCACGGTGCGCAACATCGGCAACGCCGCTGCCAATGCGGTCTCGGTGACCGACCCGGTGCCGGCGCACACGTCCTTCGTGTCCGCGGGCAATGGCGGCACCCTGGGTGGCAAGACCATCCACTGGGACGGGAAGACGGTGCCTGCGGGCGGCAGCATCACGCTGACGTTCAAGGCGAAGATCGCCACGAACCTGTCGAGCTCGGTCTCCGCGATCGTCAACGACGGCGTCGGCGTCAAGATCGGAAGCGTCCCGGTGGCGAACGGAAGCCCACACACCACGCGGATCGCACCGGCCCACGCCGCCACGGTCGACCCGGCCGCGGACACCGAGGGCGGTAAGGACGGCGACTTCGCGACGTTCACCGAGCACATCACCAACGACGGCTACCAGTCCGACACCTACACGGTGAGCACCTCGGGCGGCAGCTGGGCGTCGACGGTTTACGACGCGTCCTGCACGACTCCGATCACGACCACGGCAAGCGTTGCCGCGGGCGACACGGTCGACGTCTGCGTCAAGGTCGCGGTGCCTGCGGATGCGGACGAGGCGGCGTCGAACGACACCACGCTCACGGTCACCTCGAGTGCCGACTCCAGCGTCACAGGAGCGGCCACCCTGACCTCGCTCGCAGCCAAGTACGACACGCTTGTGGTGGACCAAGACACCAACGATCCGATCGATTCGGCGCCGTACTACGAGGACGCGCTGTCGGCGAACAGCACCGCGTACGGGTACTGGGACCTCGGCGAGGACCCGGAGCTGCCCGCGTCCTACCTGGCGGCGCACAAGAACGTCGTGTGGTTCACCGGCAACAGCTACCCGGCACCGATCACGCCGTACGAGGCCGCGCTCAAGGCGTTCCTCGACGGTGGCGGCCGGCTGTTCATGTCGGGCCAGGACATCCTCGACCAGGCGGCGGGCACGACCGACTTCGTCTTCGACTACCTGCACATCGACTGGGACGGCAGCGAGGTGCAGAACGACAAGGCGACTGATGCGGTCCACGGCGTCAGCGGAAACGCGGTGACGGACGGGATCGGAGACGTGCCGCTCGACCACTCGGTCCTGGGCGCGAACTTCGAGGACCAGATCACCCCGGTCGGTCCGGCCACCGCGGCCTTCACCGACGATGCCGCCGACGCGGATGCGCTGACGGTGTCGACCGACGGCTACAAGGTGATGTTCCTGGCGTTCCCGTACGAGGCCTACGGGAACGCGGCGGACCGGGCGGACCTGATGAACCGGGCCATCACCTGGTTCAACGCTCCCTGACGGCTGGACAGCCGGTCGACCCACGAGGGTCGACCGGCTCCCGGCCTGCCCGTGAGACGAACCCTGGCGTCGAGGCCCGCGCCACCCTAGGTTTCCGGACATGACCGGACTCGACGGACTCGTCGACCTCGATGCCCTGACCGGCTGGCTGCACACCGAGGGCCTCGGGAGCGGACCGGTCCTCGACGCGACCCTGCTGACCGGGGGCACCCAGAACATCCTGGTGCGGTTCAGCATCGACGACCAGGTGCACGTGCTGCGTCGCCCACCGCGGAACCCGCGGCCGGCGAGCTGGCCGACGCTGCTGCGCGAGGCGCGGGTCCTGGGGGTCCTGACCGACCAGCCAGTTCCGTCCCCTGCCTGGCACGCGACCTGCGAGGACGAGTCGGTGCTCGGCGCGCCGTTCTTCCTGATGGAGGCCATCGACGGCTTCCACGCCGCCTCCGGCGTTCCCGAGCTCTACCTGGAGCGCGCGGACCTGCGGCACCGGATGGGGCTCAGCGCCGTCGAGGGCATCGCGGCGCTCGCAGCCCTGGACTACGAGGACCTCGGCCTGGCCGACTTCGGCAAGCCGGACGGGTTCCCGGAGCGCCAGGTCGGCCGCTGGACCCGCGAGCTGGAGTCCTACGCCGACCAGGACGGCTACGACCCGGCTTCGTTCCCCGACGTCTCCCCGATCTCGGCGTGGCTCGAGGCGGGTATCCCGGCGAGCTTCCGTCCCGGCATCGTGCACGGCGACTTCCACGCAGCGAACCTGCTCTTCTCGCACACCAGCGGCGATGTGGCGGCGATCCTCGACTGGGAGATGGCCACGATCGGCGACCCGCTCCTCGACCTCGGCTGGTTCGTCTGCACCTGGCCCTCGGACCGCGCACCCGCCGTCAGCGCCGCCGTCGGGCAGCTCGCCACCGCGGGAGGGCTGGCGACCCGCGCCGAGCTGATCGAGCACTACGCGGCGCGCTCCGACCGGGACGTGAGCAACATCGACTGGTACGGCGTCCTGGCCTGCTTCAAGCTCGGGATCGTGCTGGAGGGCAGCTACGCCCGGGCGTGCGCGGGGAAGATGGACCGCGGCGTCGGCGAGTTCCTGCGCACGATGGCCCTGGCCCTGGTCGAGCAGGCCCACCTGTTCATGGACGAGGGAGTCGTCTGATGGCGGAGCTCACCGGGAAGGTCGCCGTCGTCACCGGAGGCAGCCGCGGCCTGGGACGCGAGATGGTCCTCGCCTACGCCGAACGCGGAGCCGATGTGGTGATCGCGAGCCGCAAGGTCGAGTCGTGCGAGGGGCTCGCCGCTGAGGTCACCGAGCGGTTCGGCGTACGGGCTCTGCCCCTGGCTTGCAACGTCAGCGACTGGGGCCAGTGCGACGCGCTGGTCGAGCAGGTCCATGCCACGTTCGACCGGGTCGACATCCTCGTGAACAACGCCGGACTGTCGCCGCTCTACCCGAGCCTGGAGGAGGTCTCCGAGGCGTTGTGGGACAAGGTCATCGGGGTGAACCTGAAAGGCCCGTTCCGGCTCTCGGCCGCCATCGGCACCCGGATGGCGGCGGCGGGTGGCGGCTGCATCCTGAACATCTCCTCGATCGCCTCGATCCGCCCGGACGCGATCTCACTCCCCTACGCCGCCGCCAAGGCCGGCCTGAATGCGCTGACCGAGGGCTTCGCCCAGGCCTTCGGGCCGAACGTGCGGGTCAACGGCATCATCTGCGGCCCGTTCGACTCTGACATCTCGCTCGCCTGGCCCGACGAGATCCGCAGCATGGTCGAGGGCCAGATCGCCCAGCGCCGCGTCGGCCGACCCGACGAGGTCGTCGGCGCTGCGCTGCACCTCACCACCGACGCATCCACCTACACAACCGGCGCGCTGCTGCGCGTGGACGGAGGCACCCGATGAGCTGGGACTTCAGCACCGACCCCGAGTTCCAGGCCGAGCTCGACTGGATGAACACGTTCGTCCGCGAGGAGCTCTGGCCACTGGACTCGATCTTCGACGAGCTGGAGATGGACCAGATCGACCGGGCGCTCAAGCCCCTGCAGGACCAGGTCAAGGCCCGGGGGCTCTGGGCCGCGCACCTGGACCCCGAGCTCGGCGGCCAGGGCTTCGGCCAGGTCAAGCTCGGGCTGATGCACGAGATCCTCGGCACCTCGATGCTCGCGCCGGCCGCGTTCGGCTGCCAGGCCCCGGACAGCGGCAACAGCGAGATCCTCGCGCTCGCCGGGACGCCGGAGCAGAAGGACAGGTGGCTCACTCCCCTGCTGGCCGGTGAGCTGAAGTCGTGCTTCTCGATGACCGAGCGGGACACCCCCGGGTCGGACCCGACGCAGCTGGCGACCCGGGCCGTCCAGGACGGGGACGAGTGGGTGATCACCGGCCGCAAGTGGTACTCCTCGAACGCCTCGGTCGCGGACTTCCTGATCGTCGTCGCGGTCACGGATCCCGAAGCCGCGCCGCACAAGCGGGCCACCATGTTCATCGTGCCGGCGGGGACGCCCGGCCTCGACATCGTCCGCGACGTCGGCAGCATGGAGGCCACCAACCACCGGTTCGGCCGCTACGGCAACCACGCGGAGATCGAGTACAACGGCGTCCGGGTCGGACCGGAGGCCATCCTCGGGGGTGTCGGCGCCGGGTTCCTGATCGCGCAGATGCGGCTGGGCCCCGGCCGGATCCACCACGCGATGCGCTGGCTCGGCCAGGCCAAGCGGGCCCTGGACATGCTCTGCGAGCGATCGACGTACCGGTTCGCCCACGGCAGCCTGCTCGGCGAGAAGCAGACGATCCAGAACTGGATCGCGGACTCCGCCGCGGAGATCCAGGCGGCCCGCCTGATGACGCTGCACGCGGCCTGGGTGATCGACACCCAGGGCACCTCGGCCGCTCGCCAGGACATCGCGATGATCAAGTACTACGGCGCGAAGGTGCTGCACGACGTGATCGACCGCTCGCTGCAGGCGCACGGTTCCCTGGGCTACTCCTCCGACCTGCCGCTGGAGCAGATGTACCGGTGGGCGCGCGCAGCCCGGATCTACGACGGCCCGGACGAGGTGCACCGCCAGTCGGTGGCCCGAGCGGTCCTCAAGGACTACACGGCACCGGCCGACGGCGTGCCCACCGAGCACGTGCCCACACGGCAGGCACGTGCTCGGGAGAAGTTCGCCGAGCTGCTCGCGAACAGCTAGCGGTTACCGGGTTTCGACAGGCTCAACCAACTCAGCGCTGGGCCACGCTGTACGCCGCCGCGGCGCCGTACAGCTTGTAGAGCGCGAACGGACCGGCGTAGCTGGTCGAGCAGCGCTCGTTGAAGAGCTTGGTCGCGTTCGCGTTCGTCAGCACGTTGCCGTAGCCGATGATCTTGTCCACGCCGTTGCTGCCGGACCCGGTGACCGAGCCACCCGCGAAGTTGCGGATGCGCTGGACCATGCCGGCCTTCGCCGAGTCGTCGGCCTTGCGCCACCACTCGCAGGTGTAGAGACCCAGCGGCTTGCGCGTGGTCACGGCTGCGGTGGTGGTGTCGGCCGGCTGCGGCTGCAGCGTCGCGGCGACCCATCCCAGGTTGTTCAGGATCGTGGCGAACGGCGCACAGGTCCTCGAGAGCGTCTCCGCGGACGCACAGAGCTCGGCGAAGGCCTGTTTCTGGGCGTACGTCGAGGTCTGTGAGGTGCCGTCCGAGGCGACGAACTCACCCGACGTCGCCATCCTGGCCGCGCTGGCCGAACCGGGTTTGGCCGGCGTCTTGGACCAGGAGCAGATGGTTCCGTTGCCGTTCGGGTAGCCGGAGACCTGGTACCCGGCCAGACAGGCGACCAGCTCGGCCTCGGCCAGGACGTTGCCCAGACCGATGCTCGTCGCCGGCAGCGTGCCGTTGGCGCAGTTCGGCAGCAGACCGTTCGTGGTCACCTTCTTGCCCGCAGCCGCGGTGTTGCCCCACCAGCAGTTGCCGGTGTTGGTCGGGAAGGAGTCCCACCAGAAGTCGGTGCCGTTGGGCTTGGCCACGCCGCCCGGCGCGACACCCATCACGTTGCCGCTGAACTTGTTGCGGAACGAGGTGGAGATGCCCAGCACCGAGCAGCCGGGGATCGGCGTCTTGGTGTCGCCGAGGACCGGGCCGCAGACGGTGGCGTCCGGAACCGCGAACAGCATCAGGCCGCGACGCCAGTTGTCGTAGAAGTGGTTGCCCTGGACGACGTTGTCGTTGCCGCCGGCCAGCCACAGGCCGGTGCCGACCGGGGCGCCGATGAACGGGGCCACGTCCGAACCGGGGGCGAAGGCGTTGAAGTTGTTGGAGTAGAAGTTGTTGTTCCGGATGACGTTGCCCTCCTGCGGGAAGCCGGGGTGGCCTGCCGCGGTGAACACGTCGGTGGTGAAGCCCAGGGAGTTGTCGAAGAAGTTGTTGTACTGGATCAACGTCCCGTGGCTGTCGGTGCCGGAGAAGCCGCCGGTGTTGTGGTGGCTGTCGCAGTACTGCACCGTCTGGCTGTAGCGCGCTGTCGGGTAGAACGAGACGTCGCGGTGGGTCAGCGTCGGCGCGCCGGCACCGGGGTAGATGCCGGAGTCGCCGTTGCCGGCGGCCTCGCAGTTCTGGATCAGACCGTGGTCCTCGACGAAGGTCAGCACGCCGTAGGAACCGGCGTAGAAGGTCTTGAACTTGTCGAAGACGTAGCCGTCGGTCTCGAGGATGTAGATGTCGTGCTCGCGGGCGTGGCGCACGGTCAGGTTGCGCAGCACGAAGCCGTCCGCGCGGTCGACGAAGATGCCGACGTCCTTGGCGTGGCCGACCGCGGACGGGCCGCCGTTGCCGGCAGCAGCGTCGCCGGCCTCGACGACCACGTCGTTGTCGCTGACGCCCGAGCCCTCGAGCTGGAGGTTGCAGCGGATGCACTTGCCCGGGTTCGGGATGCCGTGCCGGTCGACCAGCGGCGGCGACGGGTCGGCGGCCTGGCCGGCGCCTCCGTCACGACCGACGACCGAGATCAGGTTGGCGTCGTTCGGGCAGTGGATCTGGTACTCGTGGCTGAGCGCGCCCGGGTCACCGCCGTCGGACTTGGTCTCGTACTTGTCGCACGCCGGGTCGAACGTCGGCGCCGCGCGCGAGGCCGGCTCGGTGTACAGGCCGGGCATCACCACGACGCGGTCGTTGTTGCCCGAGGCCGTCACGGCCGGCTGGATGTCGCTGTAGGAGCACATCGCGAACAGCGCGGTGTTGACCTGGAGCAGCTGGGTCGCCTGCGCAGCGGTCAGCGTGGAGAGCACCGTCGCGCGGTTGCGGTAGCCCCACTGGCGCGCGTTGGCGATGGACGCCTTGAGCCGCGTCAGCGAGTCCGGCTTGCAGACGACCCGGGTGGTGCCCGGTGCTGAGGCGGTGAGCGCGCTGGCCAGACTGCGGATCGCCGGGATCTTTCCGCCCGCGCACGGGCTGATCGTGCAGTCCGGCTTCGGGTCGGGCCAGTACGACGGCCGCTCGACGTGCGCGGAGGCCAGCTGGGGAACAGCCAGGACCGCGGTGAGGGCAACGATCAGAGCAAGGAAGAAACGCCGCACGCTGTTTCCATTTCTACAAGCACCGTAGTGCGCCAAGCCCCTCAGCCCACCCGCAACGTAAGCGGGCTAACGGCCTCTGTCAAACATCTGAGGCTTGGCGCGTCTCGAAACGTGTTCTACCCCTGTCCGGGCGCCCAGAAGTGCCCAGCTGGTCCAGTCAGACCCGGGCCGGCAGCCGGTCAGAGGCCCCCGACGAACGGCAGCACCAGCGAGCACACGAGCGGCCGCGGGTGGGCCGGGTCGAGCGCGTTGAGCACGAAGATGCTGGCGTTCTTGTCGGCCGCGATCTCGAAGTGCTCGGTGTAGTCCTGCTTGCAGTGGTCCTGGATCACGATGTTCGTCATTCCGGGCTCGCTGCCCGAGGTGTACGGCTTCACCAGCTCGTCGTACTTGGTCATGATGTTCACGTAGGTGACCCCGGGGACCTTCACCCCGGCACCGCTGCGCATCTGGGTGATGAACTCCGAGCCGGCGCTCATCTGGCTGAAGGCCGGTCCGATCGAGTCCAGCGGGTTCGGGAACGCGAAGCCCATCTGCGCCGGCGGTCCGGTGATCGAGGTGCCGTGCCACAGCGGGGCCAGCGAGATGTAGCTGCCGACCTGGCCCGCTCCCCCGAGGTACTTGATCCAGTAGTCGGGCATGAGCGTGCCCTGCGAGTGGCCGATGATGTCGACCTTGCTGGCACCGGTCGCCGTCAGCACCTGTGCCACGAAGTCCTTGAGCTGCTGCGCGCTTGCCCGGATGTCGCCCAGGCCGCCGAAGGCGCCCGGGAACGGGATCGGCAGGGTCGAGCCGTAGGTCAGCGAGAAGACGCAGTAGCCGTTGTTCTTCAGCAGCGGACCGTAGGTCTGCCAGTTCGTCGACCGGTTGCCCAGGGTGCCGTGCACCAGGACGACCGGTCGCGGGTGCGCCGCGGTCGGCTTGCAGGTCCAGTCGTTGGTGCCCGGCGCGTCCGCGTTCGGGGTGCCACCGAAGATCGCCGCCGGCAGGAAGTTGTACGGGACCGGCAGGGCCTTGGCCTGCGCCGGGGATGCCGCCAGCACGAGGCCGGAGACGAGACAGATAACGGCAGCAGTTAGACGGCGCATGACCGGAGCATAAGCCCGGGAGCTACGGGTGCTTCTTGTGTCTCGGCTTCTTTCCACCCGCCGAGCTGAACGACTTGTTCGGACTCTGCGCAGGACCGGAATGACCGCGCTTGTGACCGCGGTCGAACTTGTCCGGCTTGATGTTGATCAGCACGCCCGAGATCCGGGTGCCCGACAGCTTGTCGAGGACGGCCGGGTCCAGGTCGACCGGGAGCTCCACGATCGAGAACGCCGGCTTGATGTCGATCTTGCCGAAGTCCTCGCGCGACAGGCCGCCCTCGTTCGCCAGCGCGCCGACGATCTGGCGCGGCTCGACGTGGTGGCGCTTGCCGACCTCGATCCGGTAGCTGGCGAAACCGCCCCGGTCGCGCGAGCGCGGGCCGCGGTCGTTCGAGCGCTCCTTGGGCGCGGTGCGCAGCGGCTCCGGCATCTCCTCGAGCAGCAGCGGCTGACCGTCCTGGGCGAGCACAGCGATCGCTGCAGCGATGTCCAGAGCGGGAACGTCGTTGTTGCGCTCGTAGTCCTCGATGAGGTCGCGGAACAGCGCGTGCTGGGAGTCGTCCATGGCCTGGCCGATGGCCTCGGTGAACTTCTGGACCCGGAACGCGTTGACGTCGGAGACCGTCGGCAGCCGCATCTCGACCAGGGTGGTCCGGTTGGTCTTCTCGATCGCCCGCAGCAGGTGGTTCTCCCGCGGCGTCACGAACGAGATCGCCACGCCCGAACGGCCAGCGCGACCGGTGCGACCGATCCGGTGCACGTAGGACTCGGTGTCGGTCGGGATGTCGTGGTTGATCACGTGGCTGATCCGCGGCACGTCCAGACCGCGGGCGGCGACGTCGGTGGCGACCAGGATGTCGAGCTTGCTCTTGCGCAGCTGCTCGACGGTGCGCTCGCGCTGCACCTGGGCCACGTCGCCGTTGATCGCCGCAGCGGAGAACCCGCGGGCGCGCAGGCGCTCGGCCAGCTCCTCGGTGGCGTGCTTGGTGCGGACGAAGATGATCATCCCGTCGAAGTTCTCGACCTCGAGGATCCGCGTGAGCGCGTCCAGCTTCTGCGGGTGGCCGACCTTGAGGAAGCGCTGCTCGACGTTGGCCGCCGTGGTCGAGGTCGACTTGACCTGGATCTCGGTGGCGTCCGGCGCGTGCCGCTTCACGATCCGCTTGATCTGCGCCGGCATGGTCGCGGAGAACAGCGCGACCTGCTTGTCGTCCGGGGTGCCTGCCAGGATCTGCTCGACGTCCTCGGCGAAGCCCATGTTCAGCATCTCGTCGGCCTCGTCGAGGACCACGAAGCGCAGCTCGCTCAGGTCGAGGGTGCCCTTCTCCAAGTGGTCCATCACGCGGCCCGGCGTACCGACGATGACGTGGACGCCGCGGCGCAGCGCGGAGAGCTGGACGCCGTAGCCCTGGCCGCCGTAGACCGGCAGCACGTGCAGGCCCTTGATCTGGGCGGCGTACTTCTCGAAGGCCTCGGAGACCTGGAGCGCGAGCTCGCGGGTCGGCGCCAGCACCAGCACCTGCGGGGTCTTCTGGGACAGATCGATGCGCGACAGGATCGGCAGCGCGAACGCCGCGGTCTTGCCCGTTCCGGTCTGCGCCAGACCGACGACGTGGCGTCCGGTCAGCAGTGCGGGGATGGCCTCGGCCTGGATCGGTGACGGGCTCTCGTAGCCGACGTCCTTGATGGCCTTCAGGACTTTGGGGTCGAGGCCGAGGTCGTCGAATCTGATGTCTTCGGTCTCGCTCACCGATCAAGGGTAGTGGCGCTGGGCCCTGCGACCTATTCCGTGAGGGTACGTTCGGTCACATGGACAAGCCTGAGCCGCTGCAGCCCGTCGACGAGAGCTGGGAGCGCGCCCTCTGCATCGTCGCCCACCCCGACGACATCGAGTACGGCGCGGCCGCCGCCGTGGCCCGCTGGACCGGCCAGGGCAAGTGGGTCGGCTACACGATGGTGACCAGCGGCGAGGCCGGGATCGACGGGATGCACCCGGACGAGTGCCGCCGCGTCCGTGAGCAGGAGGAGATCGACTCCGCCCGCATCGTCGGCGTCGACACGGTCGACTTCCTCGAGCAGCCCGACGGGATCCTGGAGTACAACGTCGCTCTGCGCCGGGTGCTGGCGGCCGAGGTACGACGGCACCGACCCGACATCGTGATCACCGGCAACTTCCGCGACACCTGGGGCGGGGCGAACCTGAACCAGGCCGACCACATCGCGGTCGGCAAGGCGGTGCTCGATGCCGTGCGCGACGCGGGCAACCGCTGGATCTTCCCCGAGCAGCTCACCGACAGTGTCGAGCCGTGGGGCGGGGTCCGGGCGGTCTGGGCGTTCGGGTCCCCCCAGTCGACCCACGGCGTGGACACCACCGACACCTTCGACACGGGCGTGGAGTCGCTGAAGGCCCACGCCGCCTACATCGACGGACTCGGCTGGGAGAACTGGGATCCGCGCGAGTTCCTCGAGGGCGGGGCGCGGGCTGCCGGTCAGCGTCTGGGCGTCGCGTTCGCGGCGCCGTTCGAGGTCTTCCCGATGGGCTGGGGCGACTAGCCCGAGATCCGGCTCAGCGGATCGCGATCCGCTTGCCGTCCACGGTGAAGTCGTTGACCTTGCCGTCGGAGAGCGTGACGGCGGCGAACGTGTGGCAGACCGTCGGCTTGTCGGCCTGGCAGAGCTTGTAGGTGCCCTGGTCCTCGGTCATGGTGTCGGCCGTGCCGGCAGCGGTCAGGCCGTCGTGGACAAGCTTCAGGTAGCTCAACGCTCGCGACGCCGGCGCGGCCAGGTCGTAGGCGGCTTCCACCGTGGCCGGGTCGTTGCTCGCGACCGCGGTGAAGAACTGGGTGCCGACCGCGGCGTTCTTCGTCGGGTCCATGCCGGGGCCCTGCTGGTGGGCGTCCGACTTCCCGGAGTCGCCGCACCCGGCGAGGACCGTGATGGCGGCAAGGGTCACGAGGATGGCTGCAAGGGGACGTCGCACAACCCGATTGTCTACCCGACGAGGTCGGAAGGATCGGTGTTCGCCCCACAAAGTACGACGACCACCCGCTCCCCCGGTTCTGGGACGTAGCCGCCGCTGGTCAGTGCCGCCAGCGCCGCAGCGGCCCCGTGCTCGACAGCGATCCGGCGGTGGTCCCAGAGCAGCCGCCGGGCGTGGATGAGGTCGTCGTCGCTCACCAGCAACGAGCGTGCGCCGGTACGCAGGGCGACGTCGAGAGCGATGTCACCGATCCGACGTGCGCCGAGCGAGTCCGCGGCGACCCCGGAGACCGGTACGTCGACCGGGGATCCGACTCGCAGCGCCTCGGCGAGCGTGGGTGCTCCGGTCGGCTCGACCCCGACCACCCGGGCCGTCCCTTCGACTGCGGCGGCGACCCCGGCCAGCAGCCCGCCCCCGCCGACGGCGATCACCACGGTGTCGACCTGCCCGTCGAGGTCCTCGAGGATCTCCAGACCCAGCGTCCCGGCGCCCGCCGCGATCGGAGCCTGGTCGTAGGCGTGGCAGAACAGCGCCCCGGTCCCCTCGGCGTGGATCCGCGCAGCTTCGTAGGCTCCGGCGTACTCGTGACCGGCCTGGATGACGTTCGCACCCAGGGCCTGCAGCTTGGCCAGCTTCACCGGCGAGGTGATCGTCGGCACGAAGACCGTCACCGGCACACCCAGCTGAGCACCCGCGTAGGCGTGCGCAAGCCCGGCGTTCCCACCTGAGGCCGCCACCGTGCCGACGGCCGGGTCGAGGTCGCCGTTGGCCTGCGCCTCGAGGATCCGGTTGAACGCGCCGCGGGCCTTGAAGCTGCCGGTGTGCTGGAGGAACTCCAGCTTCATCCAGGTCTGGCCACCGAACGCCCCCGGGTCGACCGCGATCAGCGGCGTACGGCGCACGCGGCCCTCGATCCGGGCGCGGGCCTCGTCGACGTCAGCGCGGGTGATCACGGGTTCATGGTGTCAAACGGTTGAGCACAGAGCGGTGAAGCTCCGAGTACGACGCGAACGCGCCGATGTGCACCCATCGGACGCGGCCGCCGCTGACGACGATCGTCGTCGGGATCCCGTTCGGGTAGAGAACCTTGCTGAGCCCGAACATGACGTCCCCCGAGGCGTCCGAGTAGTTCGGGAACGTGACCTTCCTGTCCCGGATCTCCTTGCGGGCGTACTTCAGCAGGTTGTCCCGGCTGACACCCACGACCTGGACGCCGTCGTGACTCAAGCGTTCGAGCATCGGCATCTCCTTCCTGCACGGGCCGCAGGTGCTCGACCAGAAGTTGATGACAATCGGTCGGTCGGTCCGGATCTGTAAGGGACCAGCGCTGCCGATTCGCTTCATGCGAGCAGCGGCTTTCGGCACAGCCACGTCCGTCGCACTCCACCCTGTGCGCAGGACATGGTCATCAGAGGCCTGCGAGACGCCGCCGAGCGAACAACCCGAGCCGAGGGCGATCAGCAGGACCGGCATCAGGGCGCGGAGCCTCACCGATGCTCGACGCGCCACCATGGCGCTGATGATGCCAGGAATGAATGAGGGCCTGACCAGCGGTTTTCACCGCAGTCAGGCCCTCTCGAGCTCCCCCGGTTGGACTCGAACCAACAACCCTCCGATTAACAGTCGAATGCTCTGCCAATTGAGCTACAGGGGATCGCGCCCGCAAAGGTTAGCAAGCCCTCCCGGGTTGGGACTAATCGGTACCCGACACGTCTCCGACGTCCGCGCGGGCCTGGGCCAGCGCCTCTGCGGCAGCGCGGACGACGTCCGGTTCGTCCGGGTCGATCCCCGCGTCGTACTCGTGCATCCAGGTGATCGGTCCGCCGTCCGGGGACCGCCTGCCGATCACCTTGAAGCCGCGCTTGCCCGAGACCAGGAACCCACGCTGCACGACCACGCTGGCGGTCACCCGCTCGCGGATCAGCTGGAGCAGCAGCGCCGGGTTCTCCAGCGTGAACTCGTACGACGCCCGCGGCCGGCCGTACTCCCCGACCTCGCTGACCTTCAGTCTCGACTCGTCCTGGTCCCAGTCGGCCGCCTGCACGGTCTCCCAGGGCAGCCGGACGGTGTCCTCGCCGACCAGCACCAGCGCCAGCCGGGTGCCGAGCAGCCAACGATCGCCGTCGTTGACGAAGGCCAGGACCTTCTCGCGGCGCCCGAGCCCGGCTCGGTCCACGACCAGCGCGGGAGCGCGGTCGGCCCGATGGAACAACGTCACGAGGGATCCATGGCGAGCTCGCGCAGAGTCCGCCGGTGCTGCTCGAGAGCGACCAGCTCGCCGAACATCCGGTTGTACTCGGTTGCCTCCTCCACCGGGTTGGTCCGCTGGAGCTTGGACTTCAGGTCGGCGATCCGGCGCAGTGCGGTCAGCTCACGAAGCCGGTGCACGTAGACCGCGGCGTACTCGGCCGTCGGCTCCTGCTTGGTCGGCAGGGGCTCGACGCTCAGCGCGCTCAGCAGCGACTGCACCCGCTCGTCGGCGGTGTTCGCCTGGAGGCGGGATGCCCACATCGCGTCGGCGGCTGCCACGCCGCCGGCGAGGGTCACGACCGCCCATACCGCCTTGTAGGCGGGGTGGGTGAAGTCCTCGTCGCTGACCTCGCCCAGCGTCGGGCCGACGATCGCGGGGTGCTGCACGACCAGCTTGAGCGCCTCACGCTCGAGGAGGAACCTCGGGTCACGCGGGTCCGGCAGTCCTTGCGGTCCGGACGGGGCCACCGGCGCGCCCGGAGCCGCAGCGGCGGCCGCCTGCTCGCGATTAGCGGCTCGCCGGACCTCCCGCTGCACGTCGACCGGGTCGATGCCGATCATCCCGGCGAGCTCGCGGGCGAAGGCGTCGACCTTGGAACGGTCCCGGATGGCCCGGACGAGCTTGGCCGCCTCGCGCAGCGCGTCCACGCGACCATCGGCCCGGTCGAGGTCGTATCGCTCGACCACGTTGGCCAGCACGAACCGGTACAGCGGCACCCGCCGCGCGACCAGCTCGCGGACCGCAGCGTCGCCCTGTTGCAGGCGCAGGTCGCACGGATCCAGCCCGGACGGCTCGACGGCGACATAGGTCTGGCCGGCGAAGTTCTGGTCACCCTCGAACGCCCGCAGCGCTGCCTTCTGCCCAGCAGCGTCGCCGTCGAAGGTGAAGATCACCTCGCCGCGGAACTCGTCGTGGTCCTGAAGCAGCCGGCGGATCACCCGGGCGTGGTCGTCACCGAACGCGGTGCCGCAGGTGGCAACTGCGGTCTTCACGCCGGACAGGTGGCAGGCCATCACGTCGGTGTAGCCCTCGACGATCACCGCCTGGCTCCCCCGGGCGATCTCCCGACGGGCCAGGTCGATCCCGTAGAGGACCTGGCTCTTCTTGTAGATCGGGGTCTCGGCGGTGTTGAGGTACTTGGCCTCGATCCGGTCGTCCTCGAAGATCCGGCGGGCGCCGAAGCCGATCACGTCCGCGCTGCTGTCGCGGATCGGCCACATCAGCCGGCCGCGGAACTTGTCGTAGAGGCCGCGGTTGTTGTCGCCCGCGAGGCCGGCACTGACCAGCTCGGCGTCGGTGAAGCCCTTCTGCTTCAGGTACTTGACCAGTTCCTCGCCGCCGCGTGGGGAGAAGCCGACGCCGAAGTGCTCGGCTGCGTCCTTGTCGAAGCCGCGCTGGTCGAGGAATTGCCGCGCGGTCATCGCGTCGGGGGTGGCCAGCTGCTCGGCGTACCAGGCGGCGGTCAGCTTGTGCGCCTCGACCAGCCGCGGCCGCTGCGGTCCCCCGCTGGGTCGAGCCGGCCCGCCCTCCTCGTAGTGGAGCTCGACGCCGAATTTCTCCGCGAGCCGTTCGACGGTCTCGGTGAAGCTGGTGCCGTCGATCTCCTGGACGAACTTGATGACGTCGCCACCAACCCCGCACCCGAAGCAATTCCCGGTGAGAATGTTGTCGGCCAGCGTGAATGCGTGCCCGTCGTCCACCTCGGCGCAGAAAACTTCCTCGATACGGTCGGTACGTTCGACTGACTGGACGACCCAGCCGCGACGAGCGAATTGCTTGTTCGCCGCGTCGAACCGCTCCTGATGAGTGGGGATCAGGAAGAACTCGCTGGTCAGGTCCTCGTTCACGAGATGCACGCGGAAGATGTCGGACATCCTGCCGTCGATGCCACGACGGTTCTGCGAGGTGATCCCGTAGGTACCGATCCCGAGGCGAGTGCAGACCGCCCGCACGAACTCCAGATTCTCGCGCTTAGCGGAATTGAGGATCACTGTTCCGTCGGCAGCGACGCACCCGTCTGCCGCGAAATAGCCAGCGAGCCAGCCGTAAAGGTAGGGCCGTGACTCGTTCAGATCAGGCCATGCCTTGAAGAACCTCGGAAGGTGGTGGACGAGCAGGTTCTCGCCGGACGCAGAGGTGACGCTGTTCGGGAACCACTTCAGCATTGCCAGGTCCTTCGGGGGACACAGCAATGCCATGGCGCCGGTCCCGTTCAGGGTTCCGTCGCCGCAAGTGAAGCCGTGAGCTATTCCGAACGGCGAAGGCGTCGTCCGCCGGATCCCGTTCCTCGGGTAGGTGTAGGCAAGCCTGTCACCTCGCTTTAGCTCCTTGGTCAGCGCCTCGCGTCGCCTGGTCCGATCGTCACCGTTGCCAACTCGAACGAACCACCGATGCTCGTCTGTCGCAAAGATCTCCTTGACCTGGCGGTTTCTCGTCAGCGTGATCTTCATCAGCGGCTGGACGCCGTAGGACTTGAACGGCGCTTCGATCCAGTTCGCCCGCGCTCCCAGAATCTTGTGCGTGCCTCCGGCCAGTTCGCGGATCGGACGGACTCCGTCGAACGTCAGGACTTCTGTTTCGCCGGCGAGACAGTGATACATGCCCCGGCTGGGCGTCACGTTGAAACTCGGCGACTTCTCGTCGTGGAACGGGCACAGGCCCTTCATGTTCCCGCCGCCAGCGCTGCGCAGCGTGACGTAGGACCCGATGACGTCGTCGATGCGCGCGGTCTCGCGCACCTTCGCGATGTCCTCGTCCCTGATCCGGCCCGCCACGCGCCGATCCTATGTCCCCGCACCGACGCCGGGCAGCGGGTTCATTTCCACGGCAGCGGGTAGGGGTCAGACATGGCTGCCCAACACCCAGCACCCGGACGTGAGAACCCACCCGATCCGACGATCGGCGCGCTCGTGCACGACCTGACCGAGCAGGTGCCCGCGCTCGTCCGCTCCGAGATCAGGCTCGCCCAGGCCGAGGTCGCCCAGAAGGGCAAGCGCCTCGGCGTCGGGCTCGGCATGTTCAGCGCCAGCGGCCTGCTGGCATTCTTCGGCCTGGCCAGCGCGATCACCACCGTGGTCCTGCTGCTCGACCTCGCGCTGCCGGCGTGGGCGGCAGCGCTGATCGTGACCATTGCGCTGTTCGCCGTCGCGGCCGGCGCCGCCGTCCTGGGCAAGTCGAAGGTCGAGCAGGCCACGCCGCCGATCCCCGAGAAGGCGATCGCCGGCACCAAGGAGGACCTCGCCACCCTGAAGGAGATCAAGCCGTGACCACGACCAGCCCCGAGCACCTCGAGCAGAAGGTCGCCCTCCAGCGCGACCAGCTCGCCCAGACCGTGGACCAGCTCAGCGCCAAGCTCGACGTGAAGCACCGGGCGGCGGACCGGGTCGCCCGCACGCCGAAGCCGGTCCTGCTCGCCCCCGTCGTCCTCGCCGTGGCCGTGGTCGGCCTCGTCGTGTGGCGCCGCAAGCACTGAAGCACCCGAGGAGAGGAACCGAGATGATCAAGCGACTGACGCACCTGACCGCGTTCGGAGCCGGCTACGTGCTCGGCGCGCGCGCCGGCCGGGAACGCTACGAGCAGATCCGCGCGCTGGCGCTGCGGGTCAAGGACGACCCGCGCGTGCAGGAGAAGGCCCACGAGGCCGCCGACGCGGTCAAGGCGGAGACCGCGACGCTGAAGGACCGCGTCTCCGACAAGCTGCACGGCGAGGACCTGGACCACGGCTCGAGCGCCGGGCCGGCGGTGGACGACGGTGCCTCCGGCTTCCAGGTCGGTGGCGATCCGCTCCAGGCGAGCTCGCGGCGGTAGCTCAGCGGCAGAGGCGCTGGTGCCACGCCACGGCGCTGGCATCGGTGAGTGATGCGATCTGGTCGACGACCACCCGGAGACGGGCCTGGTCGTCGACCGCCTCGCGGTAGTCGGCGCGCAGGCTCGGGTCGAGAAGCGCTCCGTCGGAGTCCACCAGCACGGCGAACAGCTCGTCGATGAGTTCGCGCTGCTGCTGCATCGCGGCGACCCGGACGTCGGTGCGCATGACGTAGTGCGCGGCGATCCCCTTGAGGACCGCGATCTCCTCGGCGGTCTCGCTCGGCACGATCAGGTCGGCCTCGTGCCGGACCAGCGTCCCGTCCCCGTACGCCGCCCGCGTGGCCGAGTGCACGCTGCCGCAGAAGACGCCGATCAGGTCGCTGGTCAGGTTCTTCAGTACCGCGAGGGCCGACCGGCTGCCGTCGTACTCCTGGTGCAGCCACGCCCCGACCGAGCGCACCCGTCCGAACGCCTCGGCGAGCTCCTCATCCGTCGCACCCGGCAGGTACCAGTCGCGCACGGTCTCCCAGACGCCGGTGAGCTCGGTGGTCGAGTCCAGCCGGGCGAGGTCGATGTGCCCACCGACGATGCCGTCCTCGAGGTCGTGCACCGAGTAGGCCACGTCGTCGGCGAAGTCCATGACCTGTGCCTCGATGCAGCGACGCGGGCCGTCCACGCCCTTGCGCAGCCACTCGAAGACGGGCAGGTCGTCGTCGTAGACCCCGAACTTGCCGCCAGCGTCGGGGCGTCCCCACGGGTACTTGGTGCAGGCGTCCAGGGTCGCCCGGGTCAGGTTCAGACCGATCGAGCGCCCGTCCTCGTCGACCGACTTCGCCTCCAGGCGGGTCAGGATCCGCAGGGTCTGGGCATTGCCCTCGAACCCACCGCAGTCAGCGGCCAGCCGGTCGAGCGCCTCCTCGCCGTTGTGGCCGAACGGCGGGTGGCCGAGGTCGTGCGCGAGCGCAGCAGTCTCGGCGAGGTCCGGGTGACAGCCGAGCGGGTGCGCGAGGTCGCGGGCGACCTGGGCGACCTCGAGGCTGTGGGTGAGCCGATTGCGGACGAAGTCGTCGGCCTGCGGCCCGAGCACCTGGGTCTTGGCGGCAAGTCGGCGCAGCGAGGCCGAGTGCACCACCCGGGCGCGGTCGCGCTCGAACGGGGTGCGGACCGGCGCCGGGACGCGCTTGGCCGGCTCCTCGACGAGTCGCTCGCGCGCGGCGTCGTCGTAGAGCTCGTCCCAGGTCACCGGTCGAGACTACCGAGGACGTCCGGCACTAGAGCCAGCCGTTCTCCGTGGCGATGAGGACGGCCTCGGCCCGGGTCGCCGCCCCGGTCTTGCCGATCGCGCTGGAGAGGTGGTTGCGCACGGTCCCCTCGGAGAGGAACAGCTTCGCCGCGATCGCCGCTGCCGTGGACCCGTCGCTGGCGGCCCGGAGGACCTCGGTCTCGCGCGGGCTGAGCGGAGACTCCCCCGCGACCAGGCTGTCCGCGGCCAGGGCCGGGTCGACGACCCGCAGGCCGGCGTGCACGCGGCGTACGGCGTCGGCGAGCTCGGCCGCCGGGGTGTCCTTGACGACGAACCCGGAGGCGCCGGCCTGGAGCGCCCGGCGCAGGAAGCCGGGCCGGCCGAAGGTGGTCACGATCAGCACCTTCACCTCGGGCAGCACGCCCCGCAGGGCGGCGGCCGCCGCGATGCCGTCCATCCCGGGCATCTCCACGTCGAGCAGGGCGACGTCCGGTCGGTGCTCGAGAGCGGCGTCGACCACCAGGTCACCGGACCCGACCTCGGCGACGACCTCCAGGTCAGGCTCCATCGCGAGCAGCGCGGAGAGTGCGCCGCGGACGAGCGCCTGGTCGTCGGCCAGCAGGATCTTGATCACCCGACGACCACCTTCAGCGAGAACCCGGGCTCCAGCGCGGTGGTGACCACGGCCCCGCCCAGGGCGTTGGCGCGCTCGCGCAGACCGACCAGGCCGTTGCCAGGCACCGAGGAGCCCGGACCGGCGCCGTCGTCGGCGACCTCCGCGCTGGTCGCGGTCAGCCGCACCGCGCAGCTCCGGGCGCCGCTGTGCCGGATGACGTTGGTGATGCCCTCACGGACGGTCCAGGCGAACAGCTCGCGGACCTCGCTCGGCACGTCGTCGGTGGAGTTCGGCAGGTCGGCCTCGATCTCGGCCGCCTGAAGAGCCATCCGGGCACGGGCGAGCTCACCGGGCAGCGTCATCTCGCGGTAGCCCTCGACCGCGCGGCGGACGTCGGCCAGGGCATCACGCGAGAGCCGCTCGAGATCGGCGACCTCGGCCTTGGCCCGTTCCGGGTCGACGTCGAGCAGCTTCTGGGCGAGCTCGGCCTTGACGGTGATCACCGTCAACGAGTGCCCGAGGATGTCGTGCAGGTCGCGGGCAAAGCGGTTGCGCTGGTCGTCCAGGGCGAGGCGGGCGTTCTCCTCACGGACGGCGAGCACCTCGATGTTGCGGTTGATCGCCTGGCCGATCCCCCAGATCGCCAGTCCGGCGACCAGGATCCCGAACAGGATGCCGCGGTCCTCGCTCCAGCCGTCGACCACCAGCGTGGCCCCGTACGTCGCTCCGGCCACCAACGCGGTCAGCGCCCAGGCCAGGCGGGTCTCCAGGCAGATCATGCAGGTCACGGCGATGTAGACCGCGGTCGCCGTTCCGCTCTGTCCGACCGCGACGCAGATGACGACGCCCAGAGTGACCTCGGTGACGACGGCTCCGAGCCCGACGAGCGGGCTGGCGGTGGCGGTGAACGGTGATCCCGGGACCCGCTTCCAACGCAGCATGAGGAACATGGCCGCGTAGACGACCGCGAACGCCAGGGTCGCGACGATGCCGACCCAGCCCGAGACGGTGTCGCGCTGCTTCCAGGCGTCCTCGAGCGGGTTCAGCAGGTAGAAGAGCCAGACCAGCGCGAAGACCGGACCCCACAGAGGGGCGGCCGGCGGTGGGTCCAGGTCGATCGGGCTGGTCGTCATCGCAGTCACGGTAGCGATCAGACCCGGGCCGTGTCCTTGCTCATCCGCCACGCGGCGCCGGCCACGAAGACGATGAGCCAGCCGAGCAGGTTCAGGATCCACACGAGGTGGGGCGCGCCCCCGTAGAGCGGCCACCGGGCCAGGTTCGCCAGACCGTAGATCGGGGTGCAGGCGGAGATGTGACCGAGCACCGAGTCCGACTTGATCGGGAACCAGAGTCCACCGAGCGCAGCGAGTCCGGCGAGAGCCGGGCCGAGGACCTGCATGACGTTCTCGCTCGGGAGCAGGTAGCCGACGAACAGACCGAAGGCACCGAACACGATCGAGCCGAGCCAGGCGATCACCCCCGCCGCGATCCACACGTGGGTGGGCATCTCGGCCTTGCCGTTGAGAAGGCCGACGATGTTCACCGCGAGCACCGAGCTCAGCCCGAGGAACAGCGCGACGATGGCCTTGACCATCACGTAGGCGATCGGCGAGAGCGGCGTGAGTCGCAGCTGGCGGGACCAGCCGAGGGCCCGTTCGGTGGCGACCATCGCGCCACCGCTGGTGGTCGCCAGGACCGCGCCGTACGCCGCCATGCTGATGAGGATGTACGCCGACACGTTGCCGGAGCCGGCCTTGTCGCCGGTGTACTGGGAGTTCGTCCCGATGATCAGGTAGAGGATCACCGGCATGATCAGCGTGAAGATCACCGCGCGACGGTTGCGCAGGATCCGGCGCATCTCGATGCCGAGCATGGTCAGGTTGAACCCGCCCAGGGGCGGCACCCGGCGCTGGGTCGGGTCGATGGTGGTGGCGCTCACGTGGCGTCTCCCGTCAGGTTGAGGAAGGCCTCCTCGAGGCCCTGGGCAGTGATCTCGAGGTCACGGGCACTGGTCTCGTTCAGCAGGTACCGGGCGACCACGTCGCTGTCCTTGGCGTGCACGTAGACCGACTCGCCCCGCACCTCGACGTTGTCGACGCCCGGCAGGCTCGCGAGCGCGGCGGTGTCGGGCTGGTTCAGAGTCGCGCGCACCGTGCGACCGGACGCCAGCGACTTGATCTCGCTGCCCGAGCCGTCGGCGACGACCTTGCCGTGGCTGATCAGCACGATCCGGTCGGCGTACTGGTCGGCCTCCTCCAGGTAGTGCGTCGCGAACAGCACGGTGCGGCCCTTCTGGGCGTCCGAGCGGATCGCCGACCAGAACGTGCGCCGACCCTCGACGTCCATGCCGGTGGTCGGCTCGTCGAGCAGCAGGAGCGCGGGGTCGGAGAGCAGTGCCATCGCAAAGCGCAGCCGCTGCTGCTCACCGCCCGAGCACTTCTCGACCTTGCGGTCGGCGATCCCGGTGATGCCGGCCTCGGCGAGCACGTCGTCGATGTCGCGGGTGTGCACGAAGAGGCTCGCGGTGTAGGCGACCGTCTCGCGGACCGTGATGTCCTTCAGCAGGCCACCGGTCTGCATCACCGCGGACACCAGGCCGCGCGCGATCGCGTCCCGCGGCTCGAGCCCGAGGATCTGCGCACTACCGCTGGTCGGCTCGGAGAGGCCGAGCATCATGTCGATGGTGGACGTCTTGCCGGCACCGTTGGGGCCGAGGAAGGCCACCACCTCGCCGGGCTCGATGGTCAGGTCGATCCCCCGTACGGCTTGGACGGCACCGAAGTGCTTCGTCACGCCCGAGAGGCTGACTGCAGGGATGGATGAACTCATGGCTCCAGCCTGCCCTGACCAGCGGCCGAACGCCTCGCCCGACCGTCACGATCCGGCCATGACATTTGTCAGTGCCTAGAAGCCGAGCTTTCGCAGCTGGCGGGGGTCGCGCTGCCAGTCCTTGGCGATCTTCACCCGCAGGTCCAGGTACGCCGGAGTGCCGAGGATGGCCTCGATCTGCTTGCGCGCAGCCATCCCGACCTCCTTCAGGCGGGAACCCTTGTGGCCGATGATGATGCCCTTCTGGGAGTCGCGCTCGACGTACAGGTTCGCGTGGATGTACAGCAGCGGCTTGTCGGCCGGCCGGTCCTCCTTGAGCCCCATCTCTTCCACCACGACGGCGATCGAGTGCGGCAGCTCGTCGCGCACACCCTCCAGTGCGGCCTCGCGGATCAGCTCGGCGACGATCGCCTCCTCGGGCGCGTCGCTGAGCTCGCCGTCCGGGTAGAGCGCAGGCCCCTCGGGCAGGCGGGCGACCAGCAGGTCTGCCAACAGGTCGACCTGGTCCCCGGACTGCGCAGAGACGGGCACGATCTCGGCCCAGTCGGTCCCGGTCTCGCGACCGAGCTCGGCGATGGCCAGCAGGTGCTCGGCGAGCTGGTCCGGGCTGACCTTGTCGGTCTTGGTGGCGACCGCGATCTTCACCGTGCGGCGCACCTTGCCGAGCTCGTTGACGATGAACCGGTCGCCCGGGCCCGGCTTCTCGTCGGCGGGGAAGCACACCGCGACGACGTCGACCTCGGCCCAGGTGGTCTTGACCAGGTCGTTGAGACGCTCCCCCAACAGGGTGCGCGGCTTGTGCAGGCCCGGGGTGTCGACCAGCACGAGCTGGGCGTCCGGGCGGTGCACGATCCCGCGCACGACCGTGCGCGTGGTCTGCGGCTTGGAGGAGGTGATCACGACCTTCGAGCCGACCAGGGCGTTGGTCAGCGTCGACTTGCCGGCGTTCGGGCGGCCCACGAAGCAGGCGAACCCGCTCCGGAAGGTCTCGTCCTGCTCAGCCACTGTTTCCCCTTGCCTGGTCGTAGTCGTCCCAGATCTGCTCGTCACTCTTCCCGGCCGCCTTGCCGGCGGCGTAGATCGGGCCGGGGTCGACGGCCCGGCGCTGCCGGCCGCGGCTCCCGCTCCAGTAGCCCATCACGTCGTACGCCGTCGATGCCCTGCCGAGGTCGTGCCGGACGTGGCGCCGGATCTCGCGCATCTGCGCCGACTCCCCGGCCATCCAGAAGTAGCCCGGTCCCTCCGGCCAGTCGAGCCGCTGGACCAGCGTCGCCAGGCCGCTCTGCTCAGCCCCCGGGGCGTCGACCCAGGAGATCGGCAGGTCGGTGTAGTCGTCGAGCGGCTCGTCCGGCGTCTCGACGTAGGCGGTCACCGGGAGCCCGACCGTCTCGCCGATGCGTGCGATCGCGGGCAGCCCGGTGAGATCCCCGACGAGCACCACCCAGGAGGCGTCGTCGGGAAGGTCGAAGGAGCCCTTCGGCTCCGAGATGCCGACGACGTCTCCGACGCACTCGGTCTGCGCCCACTGCGTCACCAGACCCTCGTCGTGGATCACCACGTCGAGCACGATCCGCTCACCCTCGTGAGCGCGCACCGTGTAGTAGCGGGTCTGGAACTGTCCCGGGACGGTGAGCGCCACCCACTCGTCCGGGACACCGGTGCTGCGGAACCCCGGGACGTCGATCGTCACCCGGACGAGATGGTCCCCGAGGACCTCGCGACCGGTGACGGTGCCCGAGAGGGCACGAGCGTCGGGGCGGGCGTTCACCCAGGAAGGTTAGTTCAGGGGGTCCACTCCGGGCGAAGCGGGAAGCCGCTCTGCCCGTCCACGGTCTTCGTCGCCAGCACCTGGTGGAGCTGGATCTCGTTGGTCACGAAACCCATCCGCGAGCCGGCGATGTAGAGACCCCAGACGCGCGCCGTGGCCTCTCCGACCTCGGCGACGCACTCGTCCCAGTTCTCGACCAGGTTCTTGTTCCAGCCCGCGAGCGTCATGGCGTAGTGCATCCGCAGGTTCTCCTCGTGGTGCACCTCCAGCCCGGCGTCCTGGATCTCCGTGATGATCTTCCCGGAGCCGGTCAGCTCGCCGTCCGGGAACACGTAGCGGTCGATGAACGCACCGGTGCTGGTCCGCTTGTTGTCCGCGCGGGTGATGCAGTGGTTCAGCAGCCGGCCCTGCGGCTTGAGCTTGTCGCGCAGGAACCCGAAGTACGCCGGGTAGTTGGCCACGCCGATGTGCTCGGTCAGTCCGATCGAGCTGACCGCGTCGAAGTCGCCCTCGGGCACGTCGCGGTAGTCCAGGTGCCGCACCTCCGCCAGGTCCTCGAGGCCCTGCTCCTTGATCTTCTGCTGGGCCCAGTAGGCCTGCTCGGCCGACAGCGTCACGCCGAGAGCCTTCACGCCGTACTCACGCGCGGCGTGGCGGACCATGCCGCCCCAGCCGCAGCCGACGTCCAGCAACCGCTGACCGGGCTGCAGCTGGAGCTTGTTCGCGACCAGGTCGTACTTGTGGAACTGCGCTTCTTCCAGCGTCGCGTCCTCGCTCGGGAAGCAGGCGCAGGTGTAGGTCATCGACGGCCCGAGGACCAGCTCGTAGAAGCGGTTGGAGACGTCGTAGTGGTGGTGGATCACCTCGGCGTCGCGCTCCGGGGAGTGCAGGAAGCCTTCCATCATCCGGCGCCAGCGCGGCGCGTGCTCCTGCGGCGGGATCGGCGGCGGCTTGAGGTTGGTGATGCCGACCGTGCGCATGATGTTCAGCGCCTCGATCGGGTTGGGGGTGCGGAACTTCAGACCGGTCTTGCTGCCCTTGACCTGCATCAGGGCCGAGTAGGGGTCGCCGGGGTGCGCGCCGACCAGCTCGAGGTCCCCGGTCGTGTAGGCGCGGGCCAGGCCGAGGTCGCCAGGAGCGGTCACCAGGTAGGCCAGCCCGCGCTCGTTGCGCAGGTGCAACCCGTACGGCGAGTCCTCAGGGCCCGCGCTGCTGCCGTCGTACGCCGTGAACCGGAACGGCAGGTCGCCGATCAGGAGGGAGGTGAACGCATCCGCGATCGTGGTCGTGGGCGTGAGGATGCTCATCGTCGTGCCACCGCTTTCTCGTACAGGCTGATGAACCGGCCATCAGGGTCGTAACGCTTCTTCACCGCCTCGAGATTCCGGCCGTCGTAGAGGCGGTCGAAGGTCTCCCGGTCGTAGAAGGAGTCGGAGTACAAGGACTTGTGCCCGTCGAGCTCGTGCACCTTGGTCTCGATCGCCCGGTTCTTCGGGGCGTTCACCCGGTCGGGACCGACGTGCACGGTGCCCCAGAAGCCGGCGTTGACGTAGGTGCGCCCGGGCTCGAGCGGGTAGGTGGACCAGGGACGGCTCGCGCGAAGCGGGCAGAGCCACACCGGGCGCATCCCGATCTCGGCGTCGAACCAGTCGAGGAACTCACCGATCCTCTCGACCGGGACCTCCACGTCCTGGACCACGCGCTCACGCTCGGGGCGACCGGCGCGGCGGTCCAGGCGGTCGGCGATCCCGAACCGCAGATCGAGCTTGAGCAGCTTCATGTACGCGTCCGAGCGCTTCCACTTCCGCGGCCAGAACCGGCGGATCCGCGGGTCCTGCGCCCCGAAGGCACCCGAGCACCAGAACCAGTCGGTGTCCCAGCGCCACAGGTAGTCGTGGATGGTCAGCAGGTCGGTCTCGCGCTCCTGGATCGAGCGGAAGTAGATCTGGTCCCGGGTGTAGTCCGACGGCCCCTGGTTGGGTGAGCCTGTCGAAACCCCCTCGGTCCAGCGCGCCAAGGTCAGGTAGTACTCCCCCGGCTCGAACGCGACGCCGTCCATGCCGTCGACGCGCTCGCCCTGCCACTCTCCGGACTCGGAGATCTCCGCGATCGCCGCCGCGAGCTTGTCGGTCTCGTGGAAGCGGACATGTCGCAGCGCGACGTACGGCGGCACCTTCTCCAGCTTGATCCGCAGCCGGGTCGCGTAGCCGAGTGAGCCGTAGGAGTTCGGGAACGTCGAGTAGAGGTCGGCGTGCTCGTTGTCGGGTGAGGCGGTGATGACTTCGCCGGCGCCGGTGAAGACGTCCATCTCGAGCACCGACTCGTGCGGAAGACCACTGCGGAAGGACGTCGACTCGATGCCGAGGCCGGTCACCGCACCGCCGAGGGTGATCGTGCGCAGCTGCGGCACGACCAGCGGGATCAGCCCGAAACGGAGGGTCTGCGCGACCAGGTCCTCATAGGTGCACATGCCCTGGACGTCCGCGGTCAGCGCGTGCGCGTCGATGGAGATCACGCCACCGAGGCCGTCGACGTCGAGCCCGGGCGCGGTCGTGGCCGCACGCTGCCGGAACAGGTTGGTCGTCTTCTTGGCCAGGCGCACCGGCGAACCCGGCGGAATGGCGGCATACGACGCGCGCAGCCGGTCCACGGCCGCTTGATGACGTGAGGTCCCGATCAAGCCCACGCCCCGAGCCTATGCCTAACGGAGGGTGCCTCCGCAAGCCGATTCAGGTCGCGACGGACTCCGTAATCGATCCGTTAGGGGCACCGAGGTGCACCGGCACTCCCTCGCCGGCGAACTCGCGCAGCGCGTCCAGCGCGCCGTCTCCCGCGCCCAGGACAACCGCCGCCTCCGCGCCCTTGGCCCCGCTGGCCACCGCCATCGCGATGCAGACGTCGAGCGCCGAGACCTGCAGGGAGGGCAGGTCCACGGTCGCACCGGCGTAGGTGCGGCCGTCGAGGTCCCGCAGTGCCGCGCCCTGAGCCGCACCGGTGCGGGCGCGGGTCGCCTTGGCGAGCACCACCAGCTTGGAGTCCTCGGGATTGCTGAGCTCAATCGTCACGCGGAGGAGTCTAGGCAGTCCTACCCTGCGGACATGAGCCACTACGAGTGCGAGCTGTCCGGGGACGCCGAGGCGCTGATCGCGCACCTCGACGCGGCGATCATCGCGGGCAGCGTGAGCGCGAACATCGAGGACGGCGCCGACCGGCGGATCGGTGACGCGCGCATGGTCGTGCGCGTCTACGAGCGCTACAGCGCGATGGGTGGCAACCGGGTCAGCCTGAGCATCGCGGTGCTCGCGGTCGGGCAGCAGCTCGCGGTCAGCGCGATCACCTCGGGCGGCAGTCAGGCGGTGTTCTGGAAGCTGAACACCTTCGGCGAGGAGGCCTTCATGGAGAAGGCCAAGCAGGCGCTCGCCTCGTTCACCGGCGGACTCCCGCCGGCCCACGGCACCGAGAACGCGCTGCTCTAGATACTGCCGAGGAACATCCACAACAGGCCGACGGCGACGACCAGGAACGCGCCGAGGTCCACGCGCTCATGATCGCAGGGTCGACCGCTTGCTACAGAAATGCTCCTGCGAGGGTCATCTGACAGCGCAGGTGTAGCAAATGGCGACGAGCGTCAGTCCTTGCGAGCGGATGCTCCGGCGGGCGCGGGCTCGGGCTCCGGCTCCACCACGATCGGGGTGATCAGCACGGTGCCGATCTTGTTGCGCCGACCCTTGGCCTCCTCCGCGGTGAACCGAAGTCCGGCCACCTCGACGCTGGAGCCCGGGATCGGCACCTTGCCCAGGTGCTTGGCGAGCAGACCGCCCACCGAGTCGTAGTCCTCGTCCTCGGCGATCTCGACGGCCTCGAGCAGCTCGTCCAGGTCGTCGACCGGGAAGCGCGCCGGCACCCGGACCGAGCCATCCTCGAGGGTCTCGACCGGGACCTCGTTCTGGTCGAACTCGTCGGTGATCTCGCCGACGATCTCCTCGAGGATGTCCTCGATCGTCACCAGGCCCGCGGTGCCGCCGTACTCGTCGACCACCACCGCGACGTGCTTGCGCGAAGCCTGCATCTCGCGGAGCAGGTCGTCGGCCGGCTTGGAGTCAGGGACGTGCAGGACCGGGCGCATCAGCGAGTCGACGTGCTCGGTGGACTCGGCGTCCTTGCGGTCGAAGACCCGACGGCTGACGTCCTTGAGGTAGAGGAACCCGACGATGTCGTCGAGGTCCTCGCCCACCACGGGCACGCGGGAGAACCCGCTGCGCAGGAACAGCGACATCGCCTGACGCAGCGTCTTGTGCCGCTCGATGAAGACCACGTCGGTGCGCGGCACCATCACCTCGCGGACGATGGTGTCGCCGAGCTCGAAGACCGAGTGGATCATCGCCCGCTCGTCGGACTCGATCACGCTGCTGGCCTCGGCGAGGTCGACCAGCTCACGCAGCTCGGCCTCGGATCCGAACGGGCCCTCGGAGAAACCCTTGCCGGGGGTGAGCGCGTTGCCGACCAGGATCAGCAGGTGCGGGACGGGTCCGAGCACCCGGGTCAGGCCGATGATCAGCGCCGCCGACCCCAGGGCGATCGGCTCGGCGTGCTGGCGGCCGAGGGTGCGCGGGCCGACCCCGATCACCACGAACGAGACGACGAGCATGATCCCGAGGGTGATGAACACGGTCTTCCAGCCGTGGCTCCCGACCGATCCGGAGACCATCAACGTCACCAGCACCACCGCCATCAGCTCGGCGAGCAGGCGCAGGAACAGGACGGTGTTCAGGAAGCGCTGCGGGTCGTCCAGGATCGCCAGCAGTCGCTTGGCACCTGGCTTCGACTCGGCCGCCAGTCCCTCGGCGCGGGCACGGGAGAATCCGGCGAGCGCAGCCTCCACCGCGGTGAGCAGGCCCGCGGCCAGCACCAGACCGATGACGGTCAGCAGCAGGCCCGGACTGTCGGCCCTCATTTCGAGGCGGCCTCGCCGGCCCAGGCGGCCAGCAGCCGCGCTTGCAGGCCGAACATCTCGGCGTGCTCCTCGGGCTCGGCGTGGTCGTAGCCGAGCAGATGCAGGATGCCGTGGACGGTGAGCAGGTCCAGCTCATCGGTCACGGTGTAGCCGGCCTGGCCCTTCTCGACGGCCTCCTCGGCCTGGCGGACGGCGACCGAGGGGCAGAGCACCAGGTCGCCGAGCACACCCTCCTCCGGCTCCTCGTTGACCTTGCCGGGCCGCAGCTCGTCCATCGGGAAGGCCAGCACGTCCGTCGGACCGTCCTTGTCCATCCACTTGCCGTTGAGCTCGGCGATGGTGTCCTCGTCGACCGCGGTGATGCACAGCTCGGCCTGCGGGTGGACCCGCATCTGCTCGAGAACGAAGGCGGCCAGGGACTGGGTACGCCGGACGTCCGGGAAGTCCAGCCCGGACTCGTTGAGCACCTCGATGGTCACTCTGAGGATCCTCGCAGGTTCTGGCGCCGGGACTCCGCAAGCTGGTCGAACTCGTCGTACGCGGCGACGATCTTGCCGACCAGGCGGTGCCGGACCACGTCGTGGGCGGTCAGCCGGTTGAACGAGATGTCCTCGATGTCGTCCAGGATCCCCTCGACGACGCGGAGACCGGACTTGGTGCCACCGGGCAGGTCGACCTGGGTGACGTCACCGGTGACCACGATCTTCGAGCCGAAGCCGAGGCGGGTCAGGAACATCTTCATCTGCTCGGGCGTCGTGTTCTGCGCCTCGTCGAGGATGATGAACGCGTCGTTCAAGGACCGACCCCGCATGTAAGCCAGCGGCGCGACCTCGATGGTTCCCGAGGCCAGCAGCTTCGGGATCGTCTCCGGGTCGATCATGTCGTGCAGGGCGTCGTACAGCGGCCGCATGTAGGGGTCGATCTTCTCCCCCAGCGTGCCGGGCAGAAAGCCGAGGCGCTCGCCGGACTCCACCGCAGGGCGGGTCAGGATGATGCGGTTGACCTTCTTGGCCTGGAGCGCCTGCACGGCCTTGGCCACCGCGAGGTAGGTCTTGCCGGTTCCAGCCGGGCCGATGCCGAAGACGATCGTGTGCTTGTCGATCGCGTCGACGTAGCGCTTCTGGTTCAGCGTCTTGGGTCGGATGGTGCGCCCGCGGTTCGAGAGGATGTTGAGGCTCAGCACGTCGGCCGGGCGCTCGCTGGTCTCGGCACGGAGCATGCCGATGACGCGTTCGACGGTCTCGGCGGCCAGACCCTGGCCGGTGCGGATGATCGTGACCAGCTCGTCCAGCATCCGCTCGGCGAGCGCGATCTCGCTGGGCTCGCCCTTCAACGTGATCTGGTTGCCGCGGACGTGGACGTCCGCCTCGAGCGCGTTCTCGATCAGGCCGAGGTACTCGTCACCGGGTCCGAGCAGGGAGACCATGTTGATGCTGTTCGGCACGACCACGGTGTGAACCGTCTGGGGACGGTCTGCTTCGTTGCCGCGCGGCTTCTTCGTCTCACTCATGCGTGCCCGGGTGGGCGACCCTTCGGTCGGGGAAAACTGACGCCGTCAATGCTACGGGAGTACCCGATTCCGGGCACCTGGTTAGCGCTCAGGGCCGCGTGACCAGCAGGATCCCCAGGCACATCTCGTCGGTGGTGCCGTCTCCCCAGACGACGTACTTGTCCGGGATGCCCTGGAGGGCGGGCAGGCGGTCGCGCAGCGCCTGGGTGTGGGTGCAGGTGACCTTGACGGTGTCGCCGTTCTTGAGGTGGATCGGCGGGGTCGGCACGCTGCCCTGGTTGTCGAAGTCCCAGACCTTGATGTTGAGCACCGTGCGGGCGCGCGGTGTCCCCGGGTTCACCTCGATCTTGATCGAGCGCCCGAGCAGGTGCATGTGCCCGGCGACGCCGCGGATCGTCTCGGGCGACTGAATGGTGCGGGTGCAGGACTGGGTCGGGCCTGCCGGGGCGCCGCCGCAGAGCAGGTGCAGCAGGTCGGCGAGCGAGCCGGGTCCGTCCCCGAACCGCTTCTTCACGTCCGCCACCGCCGCAGCACGGTCGCACAGCTTGTTGCTGGTGTGGCCCGGACGGCAGGGCAGCTCGACAGGCGCCGGGAGCAGCACCGTCTCCAGCGCCTTCGTCGACGGGTCCGAGGTCAGCCGCAGCTCGGCCGCGCTCCGGTCGGGCTCGGCGCCGTTGAGCAGGTTGTAGTGGACCTGCATCACGATCATCGAGCCGGCCTTGAACTCCTCGCCCAGCCCCTTGCCGTAGACCTGCTCGGACCCGCCCGGTGCCCAGGCCCCGAGCCAGGGCGCGTCGTCGATGGTGCGGTCGTTGCCGAGACCGGAGGTCCCGAAGCAGGTCCAACCCTGGCCGGGCGTCTCGGCGTCCTTCCTCTTCGCCTCGGCCACGCGGTCCGGTGGCACCCGGAACAGGATCACGTGGTGCACGACGTCGGGGTTGCCGGGCCTGATGTTGAACCCGGTGACGAACGAGTCTTTCGTGACCTTCGGGTCCAGCAGGAAGCAGTGGTAGTCGTCGGTGCCCACGCCGGTCGGGGGCGAGGGCGTGTAGGTCTTCGGGACCTTCACCTCGACGCGGCGCTCGCCGGGCCGCAGCGCCTTGTTGACCACCGGTGCCGCGGAGTGCGACGCCGCGTGGGTGGGCGCGTGGGTGGGCGTCGTCGTGGTGTGGGCGCTCGGGTGGTCGTGCGCCGTCGAGCCGCAGGCGGCCAGCGCCGTGGCGGTCAGCAGCGCGGTCGCGGCAGCGAGGACCCTCATCCGGGAGGCCACCCCATCGCGCGCCCCCCGAGCAGGTGCATGTGCACGTGGAAGACCGTCTGGTGCGCATCGGCACCGGTGTTGAAGACCAGCCGGTAGCCGTTCTCGAGCCCTTCGGAGGCCGCGATCTCCCGGGCAGCGTCGAACAGGTGGGCGGCCGTGGCGGGCTCGCCCTCGGCCAGCGCGGCGGCGTTCGGGTAGTGGCTGCGCGGGATGACGAGCACGTGCGTCGGCGCTTGCGGGGTCAGGTCGCGGAAGCCGATCACGGTGTCGCTCTCGAGGACGATGTCCGCCGGGATCTGGCGGGCGACGATCTTGCAGAAGATGCAGTCCGGATCGGCGGTCATGGGATCGAGCATAGGTGGCGGGTTTCGAGGCTCGCAGGCTCGGACCTCAACCACCGCCGCCGGCGTGTAAACCAACCGCGCCGTCCGCGCGTACAAGTAGCGTGAACTCGATCGCAGCAGTCATCGGCGAACAGGAGTCGGTCATCGACGCTGACACCGCGCTGGCAGAGCTGTACGCCGGCCACTACGCGCGCCTGGTGCGGCTGGCCGTGCTCCTGCTGCGCGACCAGGGCCTGGCCGAGGACGTCGTCCAGGACTCGTTCGTCGCCGTGCACCAGAAGTGGCGACGCATCGACCAGGGCTCCGCGCCCGCCTACCTGGCCCGGACCGTGGTGAACCGTTCGCGCAGCGCTCTGCGGCACCGCACCGTGGTCGCCCGGCACCGCCCTGAGCCCCTGCCCGACGTGGCGGGAGCCGACGTCACGGTCCTGGCCTCCGAGCGCCGCTCGGCGGTGATCGACGCGCTCGCCGACCTGCCGACGCGGCAGCGCGAGGTGCTGGCGCTGCGCTACTACCTCGACTACTCCGAGCGCGAGATCGCCAACGCGCTCGGCATCAGCCAAGGGGCCGTGAAGGCCCACGCATCCCGGGGCGCCGCTGCCCTGCGCACCAGTCTGGAGAAGCCATGACCGAGCGAGACCAGCACGACGACCTGCGTCAGCTGTTCCAGGACGCCACGTCGGACGTCCGACCCCAGGGCTCCCTGGACGACATCCTCGACCGCTCGAAGAAGGTGGACCCGATGACGCGACGCTGGTTCCTTCCCGTGGTCGCCGCAGCAGCCGTGATCGGCTTCGTGATCGGCGGGGCGGTGTGGATCGCCCACGACTCGAACACCCCCAAGAACGGGCAGGGCCCATCCGGCCCGCCGACGTCGGGCACCGACGCCGGCACCGTCTACGCGCACCTGCCGATCTACTACCTCGGCGACACCGCGCACGGGACGAAGCTCTTCCGGGAGGTCCAGAGGATCCAGGTGTGCGACAAGCTGCCTGAGTGCGGGGTCGAAGCCGCCGCCCGCGAGGCGGTCGCCGGTACGCCGCAGGATCCGGACTACCGGAACCCCTGGCCCGCCGACACCACGGTGATGAGCGCGACCTACGACGGAAACGTGCTGACGCTGAACCTGCACACACCGTGGCCCGAGGCGACCGGGAACGGTCCCCGCCCGACCGCCGACGAGAAGCTGGCCGTCCAGCAGCTGATCTACACCGCCCAGGACGCGCTCGGCCGAGGACGGCCGCCGGTGCAGCTCATCATCGACGACCACAAGGTGCCGATGATCCTGGGCGTTTCGACCGAGGCACCCCTCCAGCCCGAGGACCCGGACACGATCCTGGCGCCGGTCCAGATCGAGAGCCCGGCCCAACGCGACACCGTGCCCGCCGGCGACCTCAAGGTCACCGGAGTCGCCTCGACGTTCGAGGCGAACGTCCAGTGGGAGCTCCTGGTCGGCGGCGACGCCGTGGTCCAGCAGGGCCACACGACCGCCACCGAGTGCTGCACGCTCTCGCCGTTCGAGTTCACGATCAAGAACCTGGAGCCGGGCACCTACACGCTGGTGGTCCACGACGAGGACATGTCCGGCGACGGGCGGGCGGTCAACCAGGACACCAAGGAAATTGTCGTCGAGTGACGCCATGATCAGGGGGTGACAACGCTCTCCCTCCGCACGCTGACCCGGACCCTCTGGCTTCGCCAGCAGCTGGTGCCGGGTCAACGTGCTGTTCAGGGCGTTCCCGCCGTGGTCGAGCACGTGATGGGGCTCCAGGCGCAGGACAATCTGCCGCCGTACCTGTCGCTCGCAGCCCGGGTCGACGGCTTCTCCCCTGCCGACCTCTCGGACCTGATCGAGGACCGCACCCTGGTCCGGTTGTTCTCGATGCGCGGGACCGTGCACGTGCTCACCGCCGCCGACGCGCTCACACTCCGCGGCTGGGTGCAGCCGGCGCTGGACCGGGTGAGCGGTACCAACCAGACCTCACGACCGGCCAACCACCTGACCACCGAACAGCTCGACGCCGTGGTCGGGCCGTTCCTCGCGGACGGCCCGCAGCCCCACCCGGAGATCGGCAAGGCGCTGGCCGCGGCCTATCCCGATGTGGCGGAGGAGGCGCTGCGACACGTCAGCCGGGAGCGTCTGCCGCTGCTCCAGGTGCCTCCGCGCGGCCTGTGGAAGCGAAGCGGCGGAGTGGTCTACCAGTACGTCGACCGCTACCTCGGCCAGCCGTTCGTCGAGGCGGACGTGCAGGACCTGGTGGTCCGCTACCTGTCCGCGTACGGGCCGGCGACCGCGGCCGACATGACCAAGTGGTCGCTGGTGACCCGTCTCGGTCCGGTCTTCACCGCGATGGCCAAGGACGGGCGCTTGGTCACGGTGCAGGACGACAAGGGTCGCACCCTGTACGACGTCCAGGACGCGCCGGTCGCTGACGAAGCCCTCGAGCTCCCGGCGCTGCTGCTCGGTATGTACGACAACATCTTCCTCTCCCACGCCGACCGCGACCGGATCGCACCCGATGACGCGCGGAAGGCGTGGATGGGCGTCAACGGCGGCGTCGGCTCGGTGCTGTTCCTCGACGGGATCCTGGCCGGGTTGTGGAAGGTCGACGACGGCCGCGTCGTCGTGGAGCCGTTCACCAAGCCGACCAGGGCGCAGCAGGCAGGCATCGAGGCCGAGATCGCGCGGGTCGAGGCCCTGCTTGCGTCCTAGCGCCAGCGGTCCGTGCGCGACAGGATCGCCGCCACGGCAGCAACCCCGGCCGTCGAGGTCCGGAGTACCGAAGAACCGAGCCGGACGGCCCGGGCCCCTTCGAAGGCCGCCAGCTCTTCGTCGCTGATCCCGCCCTCGGGCCCGACCACGACCAGCACGGACGAAGCCCCGTCGAACGAGACCTCGGCCAGCGCCTGCTCGGCGTCCTCGTGCAGCACCAGCGCCACGTCGACCTCGCCGATGAGCGCAGCGACCTCCGCCGTGGACGTCAGCTCGGCGACCTCCGGCAGCCAGGAACGCCGCGCCTGCTTGGTCGCCTCGCGGGCAGTCGCGCGCCACTTCGCCAACCCCTTGGCCGCACGCTCGCCCTTCCAGACGGCGACCGACCGCGAGGCGGCCCAGGGCACGATCCGGTCGACGTCGATCTCGGTAAGGACCTCGACAGCGAGCTCGCCCCGATCGCCCTTGGGCAGTGCCTGGACCACGGTGATGGTCGGGGTTGCGCGCTCGGCGAACGAGGTCGAGACGACCGAGAGCGTCAGCGAGGACTTCGCTGTGCCAGTCACCGAGCACACTGCCGACGTGCCGGAACCGTCGGTGAGCACGACCTGCTCACCGACGCGGATGCGCTTGACCGTCGCCGCGTGCCGACCCTCGTCCCCGTCGAGCAGCACGCTCGCGCCGACCGCAGCTCCGCCCACGGCATCGGAGAGGAAGGCGGGGAGGGTCATTGCTTGAACGCGTCCCGCATCCGCCCGAAGAGGCCCTTGTGGGCCGGTTGGATCCGGCCGTCCGGCGACTCCTCGTGGCGCAGCGCGGCCAGCTCGCGGAGCAGCGCCTCCTGGCGCTCGTCGAGCTTGTTCGGCGTCTCCACCTCGATGGTCACCACGACGTCCCCGCGCGACTGGCCGCGCAGGCTCGGCACGCCGCGACCACGGAGCACGTGGTCGGTGCCGGACTGGGTGCCCGGGCGGACGTCGACGGTGACGGAACGCTCGACGTCGATCTCCTCGGTGTCCAGGTCGCTCTCCAGCAGCGGCAGCTCGATGGAGGTGCCCAGCGCTGCTGCCGTCATCGGCAGGCTGACCGTGCAGTGCAGGTTCAGGCCCTCACGGGTGTAGGTCCTGTGCGGGGCGACGTGCACCTCGACGTACAGGTCGCCGGCCGGGCCACCGCCCGGGCCGACCTCGCCCTCGCCGGAGAGCTGGACGCGGGTGCCGGTGTCGACGCCGGCCGGGATCTTCACGGTGATGGCGCGTCGCGAGCGCAGCCGGCCGTCACCGGCGCAGTCGCGGCACGGGTCCGGGATGATCTCGCCGTAGCCGCGGCAGGCGGCGCACGGGCGCAGCGTGCGGATCTCGCCGAGGAACGAGCGCTGGACGTGCTGGACCTCGCCGCGACCGTGGCAGGTCTCGCAGGTGACCGGGTGCGACCCCTCGGCAGCACCCGATCCGTGGCAGGTGCTGCAGACGACGGCGGTGTCGACCTTCAGCTCGCGGGTGGTGCCGAACGCGGCCTCCGCCAGCTCGAGGTCGAGCCGGACCAGCGCGTCCTGACCGCGGCGCTGGCGCGAGCGCGGGCCGCGACCGCCCTGGGGCTGGCCGCCGAAGAAGGCGTCCATGATGTCGGTGAAGGAGAACCCGGCGCCCTGGCCGAATCCGCCCTGGCCACCGAACGGGTCGCCGCCGAGGTCGTAGACGCGGCGCTTCTCCGGGTCGGAGAGGATCTCGTAGGCCGCGGAGACCTCCTTGAACTTCTCCTGAGCCCCGGGGTCGGAGTTCACGTCCGGGTGGTACTGGCGCGCGAGCCGACGGTAGGCCTTCTTCAGGGTGTCGGCATCGGCGTCCCGGTCGACACCGAGCGTTGCGTAGGGATCAGTGGGCATGCGTGAGGTCCGGGTCCTTGTCAGGCTTCGTCGAGGATCGTGGAGAGGTAACGGGCGACCGCGCGGACCGCGGCCATCGAGCCCGGGTAGTCCATCCGGGTCGGGCCGACCACGCCGAGCGCGGCCAGCGCCTCGTCCGAGGCGCCGTACCCGGTGGCGACCACCGAGGTCGAGGAGAGCTCGTCGATCGGGCCCTCGGTGCCGATCCGCACGGTGACGGTCTCGGACGTGGTGGCCTCGCCGAGGAGCTTGAGCAGCACGACGTGCTCCTCGAGCGCTTCCAGCATCGGGCGGATGGAGTGCTCGAAGTTGTCGCCGAAGCGAGCCAGGTTGGCGGTGCCACCCACCACGACCCGGTCGTCGGTGCTGTGGTTCGACATCGCCTCGACGAGGGACGCGACGATGACCGTGTAGGCGCTGGACTTGGCGCCGTCGGCCTGTTCGGGAAGCGCTCCGAGGGCCGTGGCAGCCGTGGCGATCCGCTCGCCGGCCGCAGCGCTGTTCAGCCGCAGACGCAGCTCGCCGATCAGCTCGTCGGTCAGCTCGACCGGCAGCTCGACGACGCGCTGCTCGACCCGGCCGGTCGACATGATCAGCACCGCCAGGAGCCGGTTGGTGCTCAGCGCGACCAGCTCGATGTGCCGGATGGTCGACTTCGCCAGCGACGGGTACTGCACGATCGCGACCTGCTGGGTCAGCTGGGCGAGCAGCCGCACGCTGCGCTGGACCACGTCGTCGAGGTCGTGGGCGTCCTCGAGGAAGCTGGAGATGGCGCGCTTCTCGGCGGCCGACATCGCCTTGAGCGTGGTCAGCCGGTCGACGAAGAACCGGTAGCCCTTGTCGGTCGGGATCCGCCCGGCGCTGGTGTGCGGCTGGGCGATCAGACCCTCGTCCTCGAGCGCGGCCATGTCGTTGCGGACGGTGGCCGGCGAGACGCCGAGCTTGTGCCGCTCGACCAGGGTCTTGCTGCCGACCGGCTCCTGGGTGGCGACGTAGTCCTCCACGATGGCGCGCAGCACGGCGAGCTTGCGCTCCTCGACCATGGCACCTCCTCTCGCGGCTCGGCTGGCACTCGGGTCTCCGGAGTGCCAAGTCTACTAGGCTCGCTGCCATGGCTGACTTCACCGAGGTCGGCGACCGTGTCTGGGTCGCCCGCTACGACTGGTTCGACGTCAACGTGGGCCTGGTCGCCGGCTCTGAGGGCTTCCTGGTCATCGACACGAACGCGACGACCGCCCTCGGACGCGACGTGCTCGAGGCAGTGCGACGGGTCTCCCCGGCTCCGATCGTGGCTGCGCTGAACACCCACCTGCACTTCGACCACTCCTTCGGGAACGCCGTGTTCGCGGCGGAGGGCGTCGAGCTGATCGCCCACGAGGACGCGGCTGCGGCTCTTCCCGAGCACGCGGCCGAGGTCCGCGAGGCAGCCGCCGAGGACCCGGACCCGCGCACGGACGACCTGGCCGACGTCGAGGTGGTCGTACCCGGACGCACGTTCTCCTCCGCCCTGACGTTGGACCTGGGCGATCGCGTCGTCGAGCTCGTGCACCCGGGTCGCGGCCACACCAGCGGCGACGTCGTGGCGCGCGTGCCCGACGCCGACGTGCTGTTCGCGGGCGACCTCGTCGAGGAGTCGGCGAAGCGGAACGCAGTTCCCGGCTTCGGCAGCGACTGCTACCCGATGGAGTGGCCGGCCACCCTCGACCTGGTGCTCCAGCTGACCGGCACCGGCACCCGGATCGTCCCGGGGCACGGGGCGCCGGTCGACCAGGACTTCGTGCACGAGCAGCGAGCAGCCCTGGGCGTGGTAGCCGAGACGATTCGCGACCTGGTCACGCGTGGCGTTCCGGAGGTGCAGGCGCTGGAGGCGGCCGATTGGCCCTACCCGCGCGAGGAATTGGAGAACGCCGTACGCCGGGGCTACGAACAGCTCCCCGGCGTACGGCGCCAGTTGCCTCTGATTTAGGACGTCAGCAGGCCCAGCCGGCCCGACCGCCCCAGCGACGTCGCCGCACGCTGATGCGCAGCGGCGCCACCACGAACAGCAGGAACGCCAGGATCCCCAGCGCGACCCACGGCACGTGGCTGGTCGCCGTGGCGACGATCGCCACGACGATCAGCAGCGGCACGATCGGGAAGAACGGGAAGAGCGGGAACCACCCACGCCGCAGCGCGGGTCCGCGGAACCGGGAGCCGTAGGGCTCCAGGTCGGCGAACACGGTGCGCAGGTCGCCGCGGTTGCGGGCGAACCCGACCGCGTCGGTGCGCTCCTCCAGCTCGACCGCGTCGATCCGGCCGCTCCGGTGGTGACGACGCAGGCGACGCAGTGCCGCCTTGCGGTCACCGTCGGAGAGACGGACCTGGTCGTTGCGCGAGTAGTTCTCGTTCATTGCCTCACTCCTCCTCAGCGGCCTCAGGCCCCTCGGCGAGGAGCCCGTAGAGCTTGCGTCGGGTGTCGGCCAGGATCTCGACGGCACGATCCTGCTGGGCAGGGGTGCCGGTCGAGGCGACCTGGACGATCGCGCCGACGGTCTGCTTGATCACCTGACGCAGGTCCTGGTGACCGTCGTCCTCGGTGCTGTCCTCGTCGAAGGCCCGCCAGACGGCGGTGATCTCCTCGACGTTCTCGGCGACGTGCGCGTGACCGGCCTCGGTCAGCTGCACCGTCTTGCGTCCGGTCGCGGCGTCCTCGATGAGACCCTCGTCGGCCAGAACCGCCATCGTCGGGTAGACCGAGCCGGGGCTCGGCTTCCAGGCGTCGTTGGTGCGCTCGGCGATCTGCTGGATCACCTGGTAGCCGTTGATCGGCTCGGTCGCGTCGGCGAGGACGCTCAGGATCGCCGAGCGGACGTCGCCACGGCGCACCCGCGCCCGGCCGCGTCCACGGCCTCCGCCGGGTCCGCCCCACTGCGGGCCGAACATCTGGCCGACCCACGGCGGCGGGCCGCCCATCGGGCCGCCCCAGTACTCGGTGCGGCCACGTCCGCGGCCGTGACCGCGCTGGCGTCGAACGGGTTCGAATTCGGTGTGGTTGTGCTTCATGTCGTGCTCCTTTGTCGGTGATCGAGGCGGCGCTTCTGAACTGCGCCGAACTTCTCGATGTGTTAACGATATATCGTGAACAGTACCGATGCAAGTTCTATTTCCCGGCGGACGCAGCGACCTCACGGTCAGCGCGCCTGCAGTCCCCCGGCCCCGGGCTTCCGTAGCGTTGCCGGGTGAGTTTCGACCGATACGGCAGCGACGTCCTCAACAGCGACTGGCGCAAGCCGAAGAACGGCCGCTCGGTCGAGGTGAGCGCCGACACCGGCCTGGTCGTCGAGGAGGTGCAGACCGACTTCTGCGGCGAGATCGTCAAGGTCGAGCGCGACCTCGGGACGGTGATCCTGGAGGACCGCCGGCAGAAGCGCCGCACGTTCCCGCTCGGTCCCGGCTTCCTCCTGGACGGCGTCCCGGTCATTCTCGTCGCCCCGACCCGCAAGGGACCGGCCCAGCCGACGCGGACGGCCTCCGGCTCGGTGGCCGTCGCGAACGTCAAGGCCCGCGTCGCCCGCGCCAGCCGGATCTTCGTCGAGGGCCGCCACGACGCCGAGCTGGTCGAGAAGGTGTGGGGCGCCGACCTGCGCATCGAGGGCGTGGTCGTGGAGTACCTCGAGGGCATCGACGACCTGTCCGCGCACCTGCGCGACTTCGGCCCGGGACCGGAACGCAAGGTCGGGGTGCTGGTCGACCACCTGGTCGCCGGGTCCAAGGAGAGCCGGATCGCGGAGTCGGTACGGAAGTCACCGATCGGCCAGCACGTGCTGATCGTCGGCCACCCCTACATCGACATCTGGCAGGCGGTGAAGCCCGAGCGCCTCGGGGTGGAGAAGTGGCCCTCGATCCCGCGCACCATCGAGTGGAAGAAGGGCGTCTGCCAGAGCTTCGGTTGGCCGCACCGCGACCAGGCGGACATCGCCCGGGCCTGGCAGCACATCTTGTCCAAGGTGACCTCGTACGCCGACCTCGAGCCGGCGCTGCTCGGCCGGGTCGAGGAGCTCATCGACTTCGTGACGGTCTGACTCGGCTCCCGCCGGGTTTCGACAGGCTCAACCAGCACGAGGCTCAGTCGAGCAGGTCGCGCACCACCGCGTCGGCGAGTAGCCGGCCACGGCGCGTCAGCACCAGCCGATCCCCCTCGAGCCCGCCCAGCCCGTCGGACACGACCTTGTCGACACCGGCCGGCTCGACAAGCTCCACCGGCAGCCCGTCACGTAGCCGCACCTCGAGCAGCACCCGCTCGACCCGTCGGGTCTCCTCGTCGAGCAGCTCCCGGGCCAGTGCCGGCGACTCCCCCGCGGCGAGGCGGTCGGCGTACGCGGTCGGGTGCTTCGCGTTCCACCACCGCACCCCGCCGACGTGCGCGTGCGCCCCGGGACCGATCCCGAGCCAGTTCTGCGAGAGCCAGTAGAGCTCGTTGTGGCGGCAGCGCGAGTCGACGTCGCGCGACCAGTTCGACACCTCGTACCAACCCAGGCCCGCAGCCTCCAGCAGGTCGTCGACCAGGGCGTACTTATCGGCGAGGTCGTCCTCGTCGGGCATCGGGAGTACACCTGAGCGCACCTGGCGGGCGAGCGCGGTGCCGTCCTCGACGATCAACGAGTACGCCGAGACGTGGTCCGGCGCGCAGGCCAGGGCCGCGTTCACCGAGGTCTCCCAGTCGGCCAGCGACTCCCCCGGCGTCCCGTAGATCAGGTCGAGGCTGACCTGCTCGAAACCGGCCTCGCGCGCCCAGGCGACGGCTTGCGGCACCCGTTCCGGGTCGTGGGTGCGGTCGAGCACGGCGAGCACCGAGGGCACCGCGGACTGCATCCCGAACGAGATCCGGGTGAAGCCGCCTTCCCGCAGCTCGGCCAGGGACTCCGGAGTGACGCTGTCCGGGTTGGCCTCGGTGGTGACCTCGGCGCCATCCGTCAGCCCGAACCGATCCTGAACCGCGCCGAGCATCCGCACCAGGTCAGCACTGGGCAGCAAGGTCGGGGTGCCGCCGCCGAAGAAGACCGTCTCCACCGCGGGCGCACCCGGCAGCACGCCCGCGAGGAGATCGATCTCCTGCACCGCGGTCGTGGCGTACGAGGCCTGCGAGGCGCCGCCACCGAGCTCGGTCGCGGTGTAGGTGTTGAAGTCGCAGTACCCACATCTCACCGAGCAGAACGGCACGTGCAGGTAGACGCCCAAGCGGCGCGAGGCGAGCTCGGCCAGCGCGGTGGCCGGCAGCGAGCCGTCACGCGGCGCTGGTTCTCCGTCCGGAAGGGTCGAGGGCACCGACCGAGACTAGACGGGGACGTTCAGGGTCGCGACGTAGCCCTTCGCCACCGAGCCGGTCATCGTGGCCAGCTGGAGCGAGTAGCCGTCGGAGAAGATGCCGTCGGTGTCCAGGCTGACCTGGGACAGGTTGCTGACGCTCTGCTCGTAGCCGTCCTCGGCGTAGACGGTCTCGCAGGTGTCCTTCGGGAAGGCCAGCTGGGAGGTCCGCAGCTTGTTCGAGGCGCTGGTCGCGTCGTCGACACTCGGGTAGACCTCGAAGTGCACGTGCGGCCAGCGACCGGAGTAGCAGGCCGGGAAGATCGAGGTGAACTCCACCCAGCCGTCGTCGTCGACGACCTGGACGCCGCGCAGGTAGTTCTGGTCGGCGACCGCGTCGGAGTACATCGAGTAGTTGCCGTCGCGGTCGCAGTGCCAGGCGTAGACAGCGGCACCCGACATCGACTTCTTCGTCGAGCCGCTCAGGTCGTAGACCTTGAACCGCAGCGTCAGCGGGACCCCGGCGGCGACCCCGGTGGCACCGGCGAAGCTCGAACGGATGTCGGAGCGAACCACCCCGGACTGGGTGAGCACGTTCTTGCCGTTCGATCCGTCCCCCGGGTAGGGGCCGGCGGTCTCCTCGGGGATCTCACCGTCGGCCACGGTCACGTTGCTGTCGGCGCCGGGCGCACCTCCGCCCGGAGCGCTGCCGCTGTTCGTCGACGTGCTCGCGGACGAGCCGTCGTCGCTGCTGCCGCAGGCGGCCAGCGTCCCGGCAGCCGCCAGGCCGCCGAGGATGCCGAACATCCGGCGCCTCGCCACTCCCTGCTCGATGATCTTCGGCAGGTCGTGCGACAAGCCGCGGTCGTGGTCCTCGATCTCCTCGATGCTCATGGATTCAGCATGAGCAGGACCGCTGTGCGGTTCCTGTGCGTCGGTTGTGCCTAGGAGTAGAGCCCGTCGATGAGCGCCTTGTTGTTCTCCTCGACGACGTTGCGCTTCACCTTCAGCGACGGCGTCAGCTCACCGGACTCGATCGTCAGGTCGTGGTCGAGGATCTCGAACTTCTTGACGGTCTCCCACCGGTTCAGCTGACCGTTGAGCTGCTCGACGTAGCCCTCCATCATCGCCTTGATCTCGGGCGAACCGACGAGCGTGGCGTAGTCCTGACCGCCCTTGCCGTTCTCCTTCGCCCACCCGGCCATGCTGTCGGGGTCGAGGGTGACCAGCGCGATGCAGTAGTTCCGCTCGTTGCCGAAGACCATGAACTGGCTGACGTAGGGGCAGAGCGCCTTCATCTTGGCCTCGATGGCCGGCGGCGCGACGTACTTGCCGCCGGAGGTCTTGAACAGCTCCTTGATGCGGCCGGTGATCGTGAGGAAGCCCTCGGCGTCCAGCGAACCCTTGTCTCCCGTGCGCAGCCAGCCGTCCTCGGTCAGCGTGCTCGCGGTCTCGTCGGGCAGGTTGTGGTACCCGTCCATGATGTTCGGGCCCTTGATCTGGATCTCGTCGCCCTCACCCAGGCGGACCTCGCCGCCCGGGAAGACCTGGCCGACGGTGCCGATCTTGTAGTCGTCGGGGTGGTTCACGAACGCGCCCGCGGAGGTCTCGGTCAGGCCGTAGCCCTCGAGGATCAGCAGGCCGGCAGCGTGGAACCACTCGGCGATGTCGCGGTTGAGCGCAGCCGAGCCGGAGAGGAAGAAGCGCACCCGGCCACCGAAGCGGTCGCGGATCTTGGCGAAGACGAGCTTGTCGAACAGCGCGTGCTGGAGCTGCAACGGCAGCGGCACCGACTTGCCGGCGAACTTCAGCGCGTCGACCTGTCGGCCGACCTTGAACGCCTGGTTGAAGATCTTCTCCTTCAGGCCACCCTCGGCCTCCTGCATGGTGATGATCCGCGCGTAGGCCTTCTCGAAGATGCGCGGCGCAGCGCCCATGAAGGTCGGCTTCACGATGCCGACGTTGTCGATGATCCGGTCGACCCGGCCGTCGATCGCGGTGGCGAAGCCACAGGCCAGCTGGGCGGAGAGCAGCACCTTGCCGAACGAGTGCGCCATCGGCAGCCAGAGGAACTGCAGGTCGGTCTCGTCGAGGATGCCCTGGCTCTGCACGACCGCGCCCTCGTAGGTCCACGAGGAGTGGGTCAGCCGCACGCCCTTGGGCTTGCCGGTGGTTCCCGAGGTGTAGATGAGGGTGGCCAGCTGCTCGGGCTTGATGCCCGAGACGGCCTTGTCGACAGCGTCCGGGTTGTCGGCGAGGAACTTCTCCCCGAGTGCGGCCAGCTCGTCGAGGGTGATCACCCAGTCACCTTGATCCGCCGCTTGTCCTGAGCTTGTCGAAGGGTCGAAGAGGACGACCTTGAAGAGGTCCGGCAGGTCGGCCTTGTGGTCACGCAGCTTCTGGACCTGCTCGTCGTTCTCGGCGAACACCACCCGCGAGCCGGAGTCGGCCAGGATGTAGGCCACGTCGACCGCCATCGTCGACGGGTAGACCGTGGTGGTGGCAGCGCCGGCCGCGAGCACCGCGAGGTCGGCCTCGATCCACTCCAGGCGCGTGCCGGCTGCGATGCCGACGCGCTGCTCGGACTCGATGCCCAGCGACAGCAACCCGGCCGCGAGCTTCTCGACGCGCTCCCCGGCCTGCTTCCAGCTGATGGAGGTCCACGGCTGGCCATCGGCAGCCGGAACCCGGAAGGCCTCGGCGTTCGGGCTCTTCGCGACCCGGTCCCGGAACTGTACCGCGAGATTCGGCGAGCGCTTCTCGATGAAGGAGGTGTCGCGGGAGACGGGTGACATGGGACTTCTCGCTTCTCTGTCGGGGGTCCTCGACGGATGTAGGTAACCTAGATCACGCCCGGTGAGCGCGACTAGTTAACCGCCATTCACCCCGGATTCAGGACCATCCCACGCTGCGGGCGCGCTCGTGGACCCACGGCTTCAGGTCCGGTACGGCGAGGGTCCGCGGCAGCAGGTCCGGACGGATCGTCACCGCGGCGAAGAGCTCGGCCACCGTCACGTCGTGCGCGGGCCGCTCGACCACCTCGATCGCGTCCCCGGCCTCGACGACGCCCTCCTCGAGCACGCGGAAGTAGGGACCCGGTCGACCTGCCAGCACGAACCGCTTGACCCAGGCCTGCGCGTCGTACCCGGAGTGCCCCATCCAGCCCTTGAAGGTCAGGCACGGGATCCGCACGTGGGCGATCTGCAACAGGGCCGTGCCGACCCGCCAGGTCTCCCCCACCAGTGCGTTGTTGAGGTCGATCCCGGACGTGGTCAGCTGCTCGGCGAAGTGTCCCGGCTCGAGCGCGCGACCGAGCTGTGCCTGCCACCAGGCGTAGTCCTCGACCGAGTAGGCGTAGACGCGCATGTACTCGTCGCCGTGGTTCACGGTGTCGGCGACCGCGTTGCCCTCGACACCGGTGAAGGTGATCCGCACCGGTCCCGCCACCGGACGCTTCTCGATCCCGGTGGTCGGCAGCGAGGTGGTTTCGTACGGCACGGCCTTGGGCAGCCCCACGTTGACCGACACCACCGACGCCATGCCCTGATCCTGCACGCTGGAGCAACCGGAATCCCCCGAAATTTGTTTCCCGGGCGCTGTCGTATCGCCCGAGCCGTGTTCGTGGATGGGGTGACACGACAAGATGGGGCCCAGAACAACTCTGGGCCGCGGAACCGAGGAGAACCCCATGACCACCTACCTGCTTTCCGTCCACCACGACCTGGGCGTCACCGACGAGTGGGTCCCCGAGGGCATGACCGAGGCCGAGGTCCAGCAGTCCTACGAGGACACCGGGAAGTTCAACGAGGAGCTCAAGGCCTCCGGGCACTGGGTCTTCGCAGGGGGCCTGGAGCCGCCGGCCAGCGCGACGGTCGTCGACAACCGCCAGGGCGCGAATGTCATCACCGACGGCCCGTACGCCGAGACCAAGGAGCAGCTCGGTGGCTTCTGGGTGATCGAGGCGGCCGACCTGGACGAAGCGCTCGCGATCGCGGCACGCGGTTCCTTCGCCTGCAAGGGCTCCGTCGAGGTCCGTCCGTTCCAGGGCCTCGCCTGAGCGTTCGCGTGACCTTCGACGACGAGATCACCCAGATCGTCCGTGCCGAGCACGGCCGGGTCGTGGCGCAGCTGATCCGGCGCCTCGGAGACATCGACCTCGCTGAGGACGCCGTCGCCGAGGCGCTGATCACCGCGCTGGAGAAGTGGCCGGTCGACGGCATCCCGCCGAACCCGGGCGCGTGGCTCACCACCACCGCCGGGAACAAGGCGATCGACCGGATCCGCCGCGAGGGCAAGCGCGACGCCAAGCACCAGGAGGCGTTGATGATCGAGGACGACACCCCTCACGAGCCGACCGGACCGGTCGAGGACGACCGGCTGCGGCTGATCTTCACCTGCTGCCACCCGGCCCTGGCACCGGAGAACCGGATCGCGCTGACGCTGCGGCTGCTCGGAGGCCTGACGGTCGGCGAGATCGCCGCGGCCTTCCTGGTCCCCGAGACCACCATGGGTCAGCGGATCACCCGCTCGAAGCAGAAGATCAAAGCGGCGAACATCCCCTACCGGGTCCCGGCCGAGGAGGACCTGGTCGAACGCCTCGGCGGCGTGCTCTCGGTCCTCTACCTGATCTTCAACGAGGGCTACCTGTCCTCGGGTCCGGCGATGCGGGTGGACCTGGCCGAGGAGGCCATCCGGCTGACCCGGCAGCTGACCACGCTGATCGAGAACCCCGAGGTCGACGGCCTGCTCGCGCTGATGCTGCTCACCGAGGCACGGCGCCCGGCGCGGGTGTCCGACGGCGTGCTGGTCACCCTGGAGAAGCAGGACCGGGCGCAGTGGGACTCCGCCCTGATCGACGAGGGCCACACGCTGGTACGTCGCTGCCTGACGGCGAACCGTCCCGGGCCGTTCCAGATCCAGGCCGCGATCAACGCCGTGCACACCGATGCGCTCGACGCCTCGATGACCGACTGGTCGCAGATCGTGAAGCTCTACGACCAGCTGGTGATCCTGACGCCCTCCCCGATCGTCGAGCTCAACCGCGCCGTGGCGGTCGCCGAGCTGGACGGACCGGAGGTCGCCCTCGCGATCGTGGACCGGCTCGAGCTGACCGGGTACCACCCGTTCCACGTCACCCGCGCCGAACTGCTGCGCCGGCTGGATCGCACGGACGAGGCCCGGGCGGCGTACGACGCGGCACTGGGCCTGGCCGAGAACGAGGCCGAGCAGGCGCACCTGACCGGCCGGCGCGACTCACTGACGCGCTAGCGCCGCCCGCACCAGCCGGGCGACCGCGGTCTGGCCCAGCCGCTCGGCGTTCTCGAGCACACTGCGGCCGAAGCGGTCCCGCACGCTCGGGTCGGCGCCGGCGGCGAGCAGCAGCCGGACCGCCTCCTGGTGCCGGGCGTCGCCATTGCCGAGCCCGACGGCCTCGCCCAGCGCAGTCCATCCGAGGTCGTTGACGTGGTCGATCGGGACGCCGGCCCGGATCAGGATCCGGATGACCTCGACGTGGGCGTGCTCGGAGGCAGGGATCAGCGCGGTGCCGCCGTACCGGTTGGTGGAGCGGACGTCGGCCCCGTGCGCCAACGCGGCCTCGACGACCGCGGCGTAGCCCTCGGCTCCGGCGTACAGGAACACGGAGTCCTTGATCCCGTCCTGGACGTTCACGTCGGCACCGGCGGCGATCAGTCGGAGCGCGACGCGCGGCTGGTCCCTCTTGAGCGCGGCGACCGCCCGCAGCCCGAGGCGGCGAGCTGATGCGGCAGAGACAGTCGGGGACGGTTCCGCGGTCTGCGTGGCCGTGGGTGTCGGGGGCCGCCCGCCGTTCGGAGTGTTCTTCGCGGCGGCGTCCTCTCCGGTCGAGCAGCCCGCGACCAACACGAGGGCGACCGCGGCGAGCGCGGTCCTCACGACGGACCCGGACGACCACCCGCTGCCGACTTGGCGAGTCCGGCGACGGTGAGCCGGTTGATGATCACCAGAGCCAGGACCGCGGCCGCGATCCCGATCACCGAGCTGGCCAGCCACCAGCTGACCTCGGCCTTCAGCGCATCCAGGCCGGGGTCGTCACCCGAGCTGGCGACGCGCAGGAACACGTTCGTCGCCAGCGTCGCGGCCCACCACCAGCCGATGATCGCGGTCGAGGCGGGAGTCACGAACTTGCGCCACAGGTCGCGCAGGTTCTGGAAGGGCATCACCAGGTTCGCGAACGGGATGAACCAGGAGCCCAGGTGCCAGCCAGCAGTGCGGTCGAGCTCGCCGGGCGCCGCGGACCGCGCCAGCTGGTACTGCCAGATCACCCAGAGGATGCCGGTGACGACGAACACGATGCTCCCGCTGACCCGCAGTACCGAGTGCAGGTCGTCGAACCGGGACAGGCGGTCGATGTCACCGGTCGCGACGGCCTCGTCGAACATCGAGAGGCCCCAGGCGTACAGGCCGACCTCGCCGATCGCGATCAGCACCGAGAGCAGGAGCCCGGCGCGGACCCCCTGCCCGAGCAGCGCGAACCGGTAGCCGACCGGCTGGTCAGGCCCCGGAACCGGAGCGTGCTCCTCGGTCCACGCGGCCCCGTTCCAGAAGCGGATCCGGCCAGGCACCTGCGGGTCCGGGTACCAGCCCGGCTGCGGCGAGTCAGGTGTGGTGGTCATGCGCGATGATCTCCGAGCCCCGGTTCCGCGCGCAACGCGACCCCCGGGTCAGTCCTGAACAGCCTTGACCACGGCGATGCACCGGGTCAGGTCCTCGGGGTCGACGGCGCGAGACGCACGCTCGACGGCTCGCACGACCACCCAGTCGCGGGCCTGCTCCTCGTCGAACCCGGCGGCGTCGATCGCAGCGTGGAACCGGCGTCTCAGTCCGTTGCGCACGTCCCCGGCCAGCTCGTCGAACCGTGTCCACAGCAGCGGGGCCACCTCGAACAGCGGTGTGCCGGAGAACGGCACGGGCGCGATCGCAAGAAGACCGCGCTCGCTCTCCACCACGTGCCCGTAGTGCAGGTCGCCGTGCACGAGCACACCGTCGGTCGCTTCGTCGGTCGCGAAGGTCCGAGCCACGGAGACCGCCTGCTCGACGAGACGGTGCGGCACCGGTCCGCCCCGCGGCACCGTCGCCAGCGTCTCCACGAGAGCCGAAGCCCAGGTCGAGAGACGCGGGAACGGTGCACCGATCGGGCGGTGCAGCCGGGCGTACAGCTCCCCGATGCGCTCGCAGGCCTCGATGTCCCACGCCTCCGACAGGTCCGGGCCGGTCGCGCGCTCCAGCAGCAGCGCTCCGCGGTGGGGGTCGGCGCGGAGCAGCCGCACGGCGCCGTCCCCGTCCCAGCGGGTCAGTGCCAGGTGCTCGATGGTGTCCGGCTCGCCCACCTTGAGCACGGCCGGACGACCTTCGCGGGTGCGGACCGGCTGCGCGTGACCTGCGTACGACGCGCCGTCCGGGGTCAGCTCCCACTCCTCGAGCACGTGCCCGGTTTCGGTCACGACGGACCCGGGGACGACCGGATCACGTGGTCGTCGGGAGCGTCCGCCCTGCCGGGCACCCTGACCCGCTCCTCGGTCCAGGTCCCGAAGCAGGCCTCCGCGACGGAGCGCCAGAACTTCCCGGCCGCGACGTTCTCGTGCTGGAAGGCGACCCGCCAACGACCCGGATGCCGAGCGATCACGTCGGCCGCGAGCTCGCTGCCGGTGCCGAAGCGCCGTGTGGCCGGTACGACGAAGAAGGCCGCGAGCTCGCGCTCCTCCTCGTCCAGACCGTCCACCAGCGCGAACGCGACCGGGGACTGCTCACCGGTGTTCGGGTGCGGCTCCCACGCGACGTAGCCGACCTTGCCCGGTCCCGGGTAGTCGTCGAGCTGACTGTGCCGGTAGCGGCCGTCGGCGTACGGGAACCCGAGCACGACCGGCGAGAGGTCGTGCCGGAACGCCTGGTAGAGCCAGGCGACGACCGGCCACTCGTCCTCGGCGACCTGCCGGACCAGCACGACTACTTCTTCTTCTCGCCGCCGCCGGTGGTGGACAGCGCGGCGATGAAGGCCTCCTGGGGGACCTCGACGCGGCCGACCATCTTCATCCGCTTCTTGCCCTCCTTCTGCTTCTCCAGCAGCTTGCGCTTGCGGGTGATGTCACCGCCGTAACACTTGGCGAGCACGTCCTTGCGGATCGCGCGGATGGTCTCGCGGGCGATCACCCGGGAGCCGATCGCCGCCTGGATCGGCACCTCGAACTGCTGCCTGGGGATCAGCTCGCGCAGCTTGCCGGCGAGCATCACGCCGTAGGAGTACGCAGCGTCCTTGTGCACGATCGCGCTGAACGCGTCGACGGGCTCGCCCTGCAGCAGGATGTCGACCTTGACCAGGTCACCCGCCTGCTCGCCGGCGAACTCGTAGTTGAGCGAGGCATAGCCCTTCGTCTTGGACTTCAGGTTGTCGAAGAAGTCGAAGGCGATCTCGCCCATCGGCAGGGTGTAGCGCATCTCGACGCGGTCCTCGGAGAGGTAGTCCATCCCGAGCAGCGTGCCGCGCTTGGTCTGGCACAGCTCCATGATCGTGCCGATGTAGTCGGCCGGCGAGAGGATCGTGGCGGTCACCACCGGCTCGAGGACCTCGCGGATCTTGGAGTCCGGGTACTCGCTCGGGTTGGTCACCTCGATCCGGGATCCGTCGTCCAGGGTGACGTGGTAGACCACGTTCGGCGCGGTGGAGATGAGCTCGAGGTTGAACTCGCGCTCGAGCCGCTCCCGGGTGATCTCCATGTGCAGCAGTCCGAGGAACCCGCAGCGGAACCCGAATCCGAGCGCGCCGGAGGTCTCGGGCTCGTAGGCCAGGGCCGCGTCGTTGAGCTGGAGCTTCTCGAGGGCGTCGCGCAGCGTCGGGTAGTCGTCGCCGTCGATCGGGTACAGGCCTGCGTAGACCATCGGGTTCGGGTGCTCGTAGCCACCCAGCGGCTCGTCGGCCCCGTTGTGCTGGCTGGTGACGGTGTCACCGACCCGGGACTGGCGGACGTCCTTCACCCCGGTGATCAGGTAGCCGACCTCGCCGACCCCCAGGTCGCCGGCCTTCACCGGTTCGGGGCTGATCACCCCGACCTCGAGCATCTCGTGCACGGCGCCGGTCGACATCATCTTGATCCGGTCGCGGTGCGAGAGCTTTCCGTCGACCACGCGCACGTAGGTGACCACGCCGCGGTAGGTGTCGTAGACGGAGTCGAAGATCAGCGCGCGCGGCGGGGCATCCGGGTCCCCGACCGGCGCCGGTGTCGTCCGGACGATCTCGTTGAGCAGCGCCTCGACTCCCAGCCCGGTCTTGGCCGAGGTCAGCAGGACGTCCTCGACCTCGCACCCGACCAGGTTGGCGAGCTCCAGCGCGTACTTCTCGACGTTCGCCGACGGCAGGTCGATCTTGTTGAGCACCGGGATGATGTGCAGGTCCGCACCCATCGCCAGGTAGAGGTTCGCGAGCGTCTGCGCCTCGATGCCCTGGGCGGCGTCGACGAGCAGCACCGCTGCCTCGCACGCCTGCAACGACCGCGACACCTCGTAGGTGAAGTCGACGTGACCCGGGGTGTCGATCATGTTGAGCACGTAGGTGCCGGGCTCGGCGCCCTGCTCGTTGTCGGCGGCGACGGTCCAGGGCATCCGCACGGCCTGGCTCTTGATGGTGATGCCGCGCTCGCGCTCGATGTCCATCCGGTCCAGGTACTGCGCCCGCGCAGCCCGCTCGTCGACGACGCCGGTGATCTGGAGCATCCGGTCCGCCAGCGTCGACTTGCCGTGGTCGATGTGCGCGATGATGCAGAAGTTCCGGATGATCGCGGGGTCGGTCCTGCCCGGCTGGGGCGCGGCTGCGTTGCTGGACAAGGAACACTCTCGGGTCGAACGGAGGGACCCCCCATTCTTCCACGGCAGAACCGGTCGATTGACCATCGGGCGAGTAACGACTCCCGTCACTTCTCGCGGGTAACAACCGCGCTCCCCTACGCTTCGGCCATGAAGCGGATGAGCGGGGTGGACGCGGCGTTCTGGTACGGCGAGACGCCGGCCTGGCACATGCACATCGGCGCGGTCGCGATCCACGAGACCGCCGACGCCACGAACTTCAGCTTCGCGGAGGTCCGCCGGATCGTCATCGAGCGGCTCCCCCAGATGCCGCAGCTGCGGTGGAAGGTCGTCGAGGCCCCCTTCGGCCTCGAACGCCCGCACTTCGTCGAGGACCCGAACCTCGACCCCGACTTCCACATCCGCCGCATCGGTGTCCCCCAGCCGGGCACCCGCAAGGAGCTCGACGAGCTGATCAGCCGGCTGATGTCCTACAAGCTCGACCGGAACCGGCCGCTGTGGGAGCTGTGGGTGATCGAGGGTCTCCAGAAGGGGCGCGTGGCCACCCTCACCAAGATGCACCACTCGATCGTCGACGGCGTCTCCGGAGCCGGCCTGGGCGAGATCCTGCTCGACGTCACTCCCGAGCCGCGCGAGGCCTCGACCGAGGTCGTGCACGGGATCGGCTCCAAGACCCAGAACCCGATCAAGGGGCTCGCCGAGGGCTGGGTGAACCTCGCCTTCCGGACCCCGGCCCGGGTGGTCGGCATCCTGAACCAGACCGTGCGCCAGCAGCTCGCCGTGCGCAACCAGCAGAACAAGCCGCCGGCCTTCTTCACCGCGCCGACGACCCGGTTCAACGCCACCCTCAGTCCGCACCGCCGGATCACCGGCGTGAAGATCGAGCTGGAGCGGGTCAAGGCTCTGAAGACGGCGTACGACGTGAAGCTCAACGACGTCGTGCTCGCGCTCGTCTCCGGTGCCCTGCGGATCTACTTCGCCGACCGCGAGGGCATCCCGACCAAGCCCCTGGTCGCGCAGATCCCGGTGTCGACGCGCACCGAGGAGTCGGCCGGCCACGTCGGCAACCAGGTCAGCTCGATGACGGTCAACATGGCCACCGACGTCGAGGACGCCGGGGAGCGGATCAAGGCGATCTTCGAGAGCACCCAGGGCGCCAAGGAGATGGCGAAGGCCCTCAGCGCGCACCAGATCATGCAGCTGCCCGACATCACCCCGCCGGGTCTGCTGAGCATCGCCTCGCGCGCCTACACGGCCAGCGGGCTGGCCAACAACCTCGCGCCGATCAACCTGGTCGTCTCCAACGTGCCGGGGCCGCCGTTCCCGCTCTACATGGCGACGGCGCCGCTGATGTCGCTGCTCCCGATCGGCCCGCTGGTCCTCGATGTCGCGCTCAACGTCACCGTGTTCAGCTACCTGGACTCGATCGACTTCGGCTTCGTCAGCACGCCCGAGGTCGCACCGGACCTGGACCAGCTCGCCGATGCGGTCCGCGGCGCCCTGGTCGAGCTCGAGGAAGCGGCCGGGATCACCGCTCCGTGAGATCGACCCAGTAGCGCAGCTTGCCCTGGCGCTCGTCCTCGAGCACGCCGCCGTTCTTCTCGATGACCCGCCGCGAGCCGACGTTGTCGGTGTCGCAGGTGATCAACGCCCGCTCGATGCCGAGGTCGACCGCGATCGGCAGCGCCGCAGCCAGCAGCGCCGTGGCGTGGCCTTCGCGGCGGCGCGAGCGGCGGACGTCGTAGCCGATGTGCCCGCCGACCTCGAGCAGCCAGTCGTTCAGCTCGTGCCGGATGGCGAGGCGACCGACGTACTCGCCGTCCTCGACCCACCACAGGTTGGTGCAGAGCACCCAGCCTTCCTTGCGGACCCGGAGCGCGTCGTCGTTGAGCGTCCCGACGTATTCGGCGAAACCCGCGGGCGTCTCCCAGCGACCGGTCCAGGTGGCGAGGTCGTCCCCCACCATCGTCGGCTCCCCGGTACGACCCTCGGCCGCGAACTCGGCCATCGCCGCCAGGAACGTGTCGTGGTACGCGGTGTCGAGACGGATCAGCTCACCCATGGCGCCAAGTCTGTCTGCTTGAATCCCGGACATGGAACCGATTTCCGCGCCCGTCGGCATCGACGGCGTCCCGACGGTTCCGCACGGCAGGACTGCCCTGCGCCTGGAGTGGAAGTTCCTGCCGCCCGAGGTCCGCGGCCTCATCGAGCAGCACCTTGGCTCGCCCGTCGCCGGTTCGGTCTCCCAGACCGCCGGATTCACCCCCGGCTTCGCCTCGATCGTCACCGGCGAGAACGGCAACAGCCTCTTCGTGAAAGCGGCCAGCCGCGCGGCCCAGTCCGAGATCGCCTCCTCCTACGCCGAGGAAGCCCGCAAGCGGCTGCTCCTCGGCGACCAGGTCCCGGCGCCCCGGCTCGACTGGATCAGCGACGAGGACGGCTGGGTGGTCCTCGGGTTCGAGAACGTGCCGTCCAAGCAACCGCGTCGACCCTGGCGACCGGCCGAGCTGAACCGGGCGCTCGACCTGGCCGAGGCCATCGTCGCCTCGACCAGCAGCGTGCCGGCCGAGCTCGCGCTGCAACCCCTGTACGTCGACCTGCCCCCGCTGCTGACCGGCTGGTCCGGCGTACCGGAGGACTGGCCGCACCACGACGAGGCCGCCTCGCTGGCACTCAGCCTGGCCCAGGTCCCGGACAACCGGCACTTCGTGCACGCGGACCTCCGCGACGACAACATCCTGCTGGCCACCGACGGCCGCACGATGGCCTGCGACTGGAACTGGCCCGCGCTCGGACCGGCCTGGGAGGACACCGTCGACCTGCTGCTGTCCGCGCACGGCGACGGCCTGGACGCCGACGCCTTCCTGGCCGAGCGCTCCCTGACCCGGGACGTCGACCCGGACCACATCGACGCCTGGCTGGCCGCGATCTGCGGGTTCATGCTCTTCGCCCGCAACCGCCCCGGCCCGTCCGCCTCCCCGCACCTGCGCACCCACACCGACTGGTACGCAGAAGTCGCCTGGTCCTGGTTGTCCCGGCGCCGAGGATGGTCCTGATGCCCCGCACCGCCCTGCTTGCCGGAGCCACCGGACTGGTCGGCTCCCACCTGCTCGACCAGCTGCTCCGCGACGACCACTGGGACCACGTGGTCACGGTCGGTCGACGACCGACCGACAAGGCGGACCCGAAGCTCGAGCAGCTCGTGGTGCCGTTCCCCGAGATCGGCGCGCTGCCGGCCGTCGACGACGTGTTCAGCTGCCTGGGCACCACCATCAAGGTCGCCGGCAGCCAGGAGGCGTTCAGCTCCGTCGACCACGACGCCGTGGTCGCACTGGCCGCCCAGGCGCAGCGGAGCGGGGCGCAGCAGTTCCTGCACGTGACCGCACTCGGCGCCTCGGCCGGCTCGCGGATCTTCTACAACCGGGTCAAGGGCGAGACCGAGCGGGACGTGGCCGCCGTCGGGCTGCCGACCACGATCGCCTTCCGTCCCTCGATGATCGACGGCGCCCGCGACGACCAGAGCCGACCGGGCGAGAGCCTCGGGCTGGTGGCGATGCGCGCGGTCGGGCCGCTGCTCGGCAAGTACCGACCGAACAAGGCGTCCGACATCGCTGCGGCGATGATCAGGGAGGCCAAGGCCGGTTCGAGCGGGAACCGCGTCATCGAAGCGGGGCAATTCGGGCGCTCCTGAGGCGCTCTTCTCGATTTGGGCGCTGCGGCGCCCCGCTGGTATCGTTTCCCCTCGTGTCTGGCACGTCCGGACGCCCACATTCTTCAAACCCGTACCAGCAACAGACAGGTGAGCCTCCGTGGCCAACATCAAGTCCCAGATCAAGCGCAACCGCCAGAACGAGGCGGCACACGAGCGGAACAAGGCTGTCCGCTCGGCGCTGAAGACCGCTGTCCGCAAGTTCCGCGAGGCTGCTGCCGCGGGCAACGCCGACGAGGCCAAGGCTCTGGCTGCCGACGCCGGCAAGAAGCTGGACAAGGCCGCCTCGAAGGGCGTCATCCACAAGAACCAGGCCGCGAACCGCAAGTCGGCCATCGCGAAGCAGGCCTCGTCGCTCTGACGAACCCCTGACTGCCGAGAAGGCGCCCTCCGCTCGCGGAAGGGCGCCTTTCTCAATTCGTCCGGGCGGGGCGGGCTCGGACGATCTCCAGCACCATCTTCTCCAGCGAGTACGCCGCGTCGTGGGCCTGGCCCTTGATCTCGGCATCCGCCGTGGCGACGAGCCTGATCGCCCGCGCCAGTCCGGAATCGTCCCAGCCGCGGGACTGGTCGCGCAGGGTTCGCAGCTTCCAGGCGGGGACCCCGACCTCGCGCATGAGGTCGTTGTCGCGCATGCCGCGGGGAGCCGACTTGAACCGCGCCAGGCTACGCAGGCCACCCGCGACGGCGCTGGTGATCAGCACCGGCGCCGTGCCCCGGTCGAGCGCCCACCGGAGCTCCTCGAGCGCCTTGGCGGCTTGGCCGGCGATCGCGTGGTCGGCAACGGCGAAGGACTTGGCCTCCGCACGCCCACCGAAGTAGGTCTTCACCATCGCGGTCGTGATCGGCTGGCCGGCGAAGTCCCCGGCGAGCTGGCTGGCAGCGGCGGCAAGAGAGCGCAGGTCCTGCCCGACAGCCTGGACCAGGAACGCGGCCGCCTCGCCGTCGATCTTGACCTTGAGCTGGCGCAGCTCGTTGACCACGAAGCCCGTGAACTCGCTGGGCTTCAGCGGCACCGATTTCACCTCGGTGACGGCTCCCTCCTTGCGGAGCTTGGTGAGAACACCGCTGCCCTTCTGACCGCCACCGTGCACCAGCACCAGCGCGACGTCCTCGGCAGGTGAGCCGACGTAGTCGAGCAGTCCGGCGACGGACTCCTCGGGCAGGTCCTCGAACGAGCGGACCACCACGCAGCGGGTGGAGGAGAACAACGACGGCGCCGCGAGCTCGCCCAAGGTGGCCATCGTCAGCAGGTCGGCGGAGGTCTCGCTGAACTCCGCCTCAGGGTCGGCCTTGCGAACCGCGGCACGAACGGCCTGGACCGTGCGCTCGGCGAGGAACTCCTCCGGACCGGTGACCAGGGTGACCCGGCCGAGGACCTGGGAGGGATCGGGCGTCGCCATGGCGGCAGCCTCTCACGGACGACCGACACGAGCCGAAGCCCCCGCACCAGATCGGTGCGAGGGCCTCAGCCCTTACCTGTCGAGAGGCCCCGCGACGTCAGTGGCAGTTGAAGGGCGCCGTGTAGGTGACTCCGCCCCTGCTGACCGTCTGCGCATAGACACAGACCGTGAAGCTGCTGTCGTACGGCATGGTGACCGCCTTGTTGAACGACGTCGAGCTCCCGTTCTGCAGCCGGGAGCCGTTCACGTAGGCCTCGGGGTTGGTGTTCCCGTAGGCCACGCACCCGATGTAGACCGTTGCAGAGGCCAGGCCGGTCGCGAACGACTTCGGTGCGATGGTGCCGACGAGCCTGCCCGTGAAGTTGTGCGTGAGCGTGCTGTACGAGCTGACCTTGAACGTGCAGCTCGCGACGGAGAGCGCGTTCGAGGTTGCGGCAGTGTCCGAGAACGGCTGGAACGCCGACGCCGACGGGCTGGTGGCGATCGCGACCGGCACCATGAGGGACAGCGCGCCGAGGATCAGGGCGAGCCGCCTGGAAAGGGACTTGAACATAGGACTGTCCTTCTCTGAAGAGGAACTTTCAGAAGGGTCCCGAGAGATTCCTAGAGCCGGCGGTCTGGCGACCGCCGTCGCAACTGGGACGTCCCGCGAGGAACGCCATCTCGCCAACGGCTGACCGCCGCGGCCTCGACGTACGCCCGGTCCGGGGCCGCAGATGCGGCTCGCGGGCTTCGGGCGTATCCCCCGTCGCTTCCCCGAGAGATCGCGTTCTACTCGGGGTCCAACCTGCACCCCGATCGCCGCCCGGGAACAGACTCCCGGGTGGCGGGTCTATACCTCCGGCACCGCTGCTGGAACCGCAGCGAACTCAGGTCTAGAAGCCGGGTACGAAACCAGCGAAACACCCAAGTCGCCGCCGGTCCACGTGTGAACGGCGACTAGCGGTACCGGAGCGGTCCGCTGTGCCCGGAACTCCGGAAAGCTCCGGTGGCCTCGTTTCGTGACGAGCGCCACCTCCCGCCGATGCGATGTCCGCCACTGCCGGAGTGTGCACGGGGTCACTCCCGGACGCCCCGGACCACGGTGGACAGGGCGCCGTTGCCGTCGACGACGACCGCGACGTCACCGTCCAGGTCCGTACGTCGCACCTGCATCCCCGCCTGACGCAGCAGGCGCAACGTCACTGGAGCCGGGTGCCCGTAGTCGTTGTTCAGACCAACTGAGATCACCGCGAGCCGAGCCCCGAGACTGGTGACCAGGTCCTCGTCCTGCTTGCTCGATCCGTGATGCGCAACCTTCAGGACGTCGGCCTGCAGGTCGGGGTACAGCCGGCGCAGCTCGGTCTGCGACGGTCGTTCCTGGTCGCCCGTCATCAGGATCCGGATCCCCCTGGTCTCGACGAGGAGCACGACGCTGGCGTCGTTCGGGGGCGACTCGGAGTCCGGGTAGTCGGTCCGCGTCGGCGCGAGCACCTGCCAACGGACCGCACCAACCTCGGTCTGCTCCCCCGCCACCGCCACCCGAACCGGTACGCCGGCACCGTCGGCGAGCTCGTGCACCAGCCGACTCCCGCCGGGCGGGTCTGCGAGCGACGTGGTCACGATCTCGCCGACGGACCGCTTGCGGAGAACACCACTCAGTCCGTCGACGTGGTCGGCGTGGAAGTGGGTGAGCACGATGACCGGGACGTTCCGCACCCCGAGCCGTCGCAGGCAGCGGTCCATCAGACGGGGATCAGGTCCGGTGTCGACCACCACGGCCGCGTGCGGACCGGTGGCCAGCACCAACCCGTCGCCCTGGCCGACCGAGCAGGCCACCAGCACCCAGTCACGCGGCGGCCAGCCCGGCGTCGGCAGCCCCACCAGGACCGCGACCGTCATCAACCCGGCGAGCACCCCGGCGGTCGTCGGGCGGGCGAGCAGGCGTCCGAGTCCTGTCGCGATCCCCAGGCAGAACCCGGTCAGCACGAGGAGCGCGAACGGTCCGGCTCCCCACTCCACGGCAGGGACCGGAAGGTCTGCCGAGCGATGAGCGACCGCGATGATCGCCGAGGCACCCCAGGTCGCCGGGGTTGCGACGAGGCGACCGAGTGACCCGGACAGCAGGCCGACGAGTCCTCCGGCGAGACCGAGGACCGTCGTCGGGCCGACGAACGGCCCCGCGGCGAGATTCGCCGCCACGGCGACCAGGCTGACCTGTCCGGAGATCGCCGCGACCAGCGGCGTGCAAGCCAGCTGTGCGGCGAGGGGAACGGCGATCGCCTCGGCCGCCCAGCCGGGCAGCCAGGTGCTCAGCCGTCGCCGCCATCCGGGTGCGAGCAGCAGGATCCCGGCGGTCGCCAGGACCGAGAGCGCGAAGCCGACCGACCGGGCCAGCCACGGGTCGATCAGCAGAAGCAGGAACGCCCCCACCGACAGCCAGGTGAGGCCTCGGCGCTCGCCGACGGTCCCGAGTCCGACCAGGGCGATCGTCCCCATGGCTGCGGCTCGCAGGACGCTCGGCTCCGGACCGGAGAGCAGCACGAATCCGATCACCCCGACTGCTCCGACCGCGACGAGCCCGCGTGCTCGGACCCCGGCCAGCCGCGCCAGGCTCAGCAGGCCACCGACCATGAGGGTGAGGTTGGTGCCGCTGACCGCGAGCAGGTGGGTCAGACCGGCGGTTTGGAAGTCGGCGACCGTGCGCGCCGGCATCGCAGTGTCGTCGCCATCGACGAGCGCCGGGACCAGAGCTGACGGTTCGGGACCGGCCCGAGAGACGGCCTGGCGAATCGAGGAGCGCAGGCGGTTCGACGCCCGAGTGACGAGACCTGGTCCCGCGACCACCTCCGGCGGGCCCCGAGCGGTCAGCACGGCTGCACGCTCCGGGTCGAACGATGGGCGCAACGGTCCGGACAGCCGCACTTTCGCCCCGCGCGGGACGGACGCCGCGGGAGCGAACACCTGGATCGGAGCGCGGAGCCGGAGGCGGTGGTCGTGCGCGGTGACCTCGACCACCGTCGCGTTGAAGAACACCCGGCCACCGAACCGGCTCTTGACCCGCTGCGGGGCGGTGTCGAGCACCGCCACCACCCGGACCGAGGCGTTCAGAGCGGCCAGCCGTCCGATCGCGCTCTCCTCGACTCCGGCCCGTTGGACCGCCGCCGAGGTGAACACCGCGCACGCGCAGACCAGCCAGCACGCCGGCGTGACCCAGGTCCGTCCGAGGGCGCGACGCCGCCACACCCAGAAGCCCACCGGGAAGGCCAGCAGCCCGAGGCCCGGAGTGGACGCCAGCCCGCAGACGGCGGCTGCCCAGGCGACAGCTGCGAGCAGCGGGGCGCGCAGATCCAGACGGGTCACAGCGTCAGGTGCGGGGCGAGCTGGGCCAGGGTCTTGTCGCCGATCCCGTCGACGTCGAGCAGCTCGTCGATCGAGCCGAAGGCTCCGTGTGCGTTGCGGTAGTCGAGGATCTTCTGCGCGGTCACCGGTCCGACCCCGGGCAGGGACTCGAGCTGCTCGAGCGTCGCCTGGTTCAGGCTGACCGGTGCGCCGGCCGACCCACCTCCCGCCGTACCGGCCGGCGACGATGCCGCCGACGGCGCGGCGACGCCCACGAGGATCTGCTCACCGTCGACCAAGACCCGCGCCAGGTTGAGGCTCGTCAGATCGGCGCCGGCGCGAGCACCCCCGGCTTTGCGGATCGCATCGACGACCCGTGATCCTGCGGGCAGGGTCAGCACTCCCGGATGTGCGACCTTCCCGGCCACGTCGACGACGACCGGACCTGCGCCCGACGAGGCAGCCGACGGTGAATCCGCCAGAGGCGTGGCTGGCGCCGATGTCTTCGCACGCGGCACCGGGACCGCCTCCGAGGACGCGCTGATCCGGATCCACGCCACGACCACGAGTACCGCCGCTGTGACGGCCACCAGGACCGTCAGGTGCTGCGCTGCGAACGGCAGCCGATCAGCCAACCGCTCGCGGAGACCCTCCGAGACCCGCCCGACGAACGGCCCCGCATCCTGTGATCGCGCGTGCCGGCCGGGTCGGCGCACCACGGTGATCGGTGCGAGGTCGTCCTCGCTCTCCGGTGGCAGCAGACCGGCGCTGCGCAGCTCCTCCCCCAGCTCTTGCACCCGAACCCGAGCCATCGCCTCGGCTTGGTCGGTGAGCTCCCTGCGCATGCCCGCGACGCTAGGGAGCGTGCACGGGAGTGACGACTCCGGTCGCCTCGCCTGTGGAGATCAGGCCTCGTCAGAGTCCTTGTGGACGGTTCGCCGAGCGACGCTGACCGCCACCATGCCCGGCCCGACGTGCGCGCCGAGCACGGCGCCGATCTCGCCAACCGCGACCTCGCGTCCGTCGAGTCCCTCGGCAAGACGCGTCGTCAGCTTCTCGGCGAGGGTCTCGGCCCGCTCCGGGCTCGCCAGGTGCGCGACTGCGACGTCGACCTCGGCCTCACCGGCCGCGGCGACAGCGAGCTCCTCGAGACGGCTCAACGCCTTGCCCGCCGTTCGGACGCGTTCGAACGGCCCGATCCGACCGTCCTCGACCTTCAGGATCGGCTTCACCGCCAGCGCCGAGCCGAGCAGCGCGCCGACCGCACCGACCCGGCCGCCGCGACGCAGGTACTCCAGGGTGTCGACGTAGAAGAGCGAGGTCGTCGCAGAGGCGCGCTGCTTCGCAGCCTCCGCGACAGCAGAGGCATCCGCGCCGGCGTCACGCGCCTCGACCGCGGCGAGCACGGCGAAGCCGGTACCCATGCCGACCTGGCGCGAGTCCACCGGGACGACCGGGATCGGTGAACGCTTCGCGGCGAGCTGGGCCGACTCGAACGTCCCGGACAGATCGGCCGAGAGGTGGATCGAGACGATGCCGGTCGCACCCTCGGACGCCAGCCGCTCGTAGACCTCGAGCATCTCGTCCGGGTTTGGCCGGGAGGTGCTCACCGGCCGGAACGAGCGCAGCGCCTCGGCCAGCATCGCCGGGGTCGCACCGCCCTCGACGCCCTCGTCGAAGGACTCCGCGCCGATCACGACCTGGAGCGGCACCACCGTCACGCAGCACTTCGACGCGACCTCGGGCGTCAGCGACGCCGTCGAGTCGGTGACGAGAGCGAGGGACATGGGTGGAGCCTAGAGGTTTCGACAGGCTCAACCAACGAAGGAACAGGCTCAACCAACAAGCCGCGTCACAGGACGATGTTGACCAGCTTGGGCGCGCGCACGATCACCTTGCGCACCTCGGCCCCGTCGATCGCCCGCTGCACGGCCTCGTCCGCCAGCGCGGCGGCCTCCAGGTCGGCCTCGGAGATGTCCGGGGACACCTCCAGGCGGCCGCGGACCTTGCCCTGTACCTGGACCACCGCGGTGACGGTGTCCTCGACCAGCAGCGCCGGGTCGACCTCGGGCCACGAGGAGCGCGCGACACCGGGCTGGTGCCCCAGCCGCTCCCACATCTCCTCGGCCGTGTACGGCGCGACCAGGGACAGCAGCATCGCGACGACCTCGGCAGCCTCCCGGACAGCCGGGTCGGTCGGGCCCGCGCCCGAGTCGATGGTCTTGCGGGTGGCGTTCACCAGCTCCATCACCCGGGCGATCATCACGTTGAACCGGTAGGACTCGACCAGCTCGGCGGCGTCGGTCAGCGTGCGGGCGGTCTGCTTGCGCAGCGCGACGTCGCCGCCCTCAGCGACGAACGGCGTACCGGCCGTCGACGTGACGTCACCGCTCAGCCGCCAGGCGCGCTGCAGGAAGCGCAGCGAACCGCCGGGCGACATCTCCGCCCAGTCGATGTCGTCCTCCGGCGGCCCCGCGAAGACCAGGGTCAGCCGAACCGCGTCCACCCCGAACTCCGCAAGTTGGTCCCCCAGACTGACGCCGTTGCCCAGCGACTTGCTCATCTTCTTGCCACGGTTGATGACGAAGCCCTGGTTCAGCTGAGCGGCGAACGGCTCGCGGAAGTCCAGCAGCCCCATGTCGGCCAGCACCTTGGTGAAGAACCGGGCGTACAGCAGGTGCAGCACCGCGTGCTCGACGCCACCGACATAGATGTCGCAGGGCATCCAGGCGTTGACCAGCGCCGAGTCGAAGGCCTGGGTGTCGTCGTTCGGCGAGCAGTAGCGCAGGAAGTACCAGGACGAGTCCACGAAGGTGTCCATGGTGTCGGAGTCCCGGGTCGCCGGGCCGCCACAGCTCGGGCAGTCGACGTTGACCCAGTCGGTCGCCGCGGCCAGCGGCGAGACGCCCTTCGGCTTCAGGTCGGCGCCCTTCAGCTCGGGCAGCTCCAGCGGCAGCTGGTCGTAAGGAACCGGGACCTCGCCGCACGTGTCGCAGTGGATGATCGGGATCGGCACGCCCCAGTAGCGCTGGCGGCTCAGCAGCCAGTCGCGCAGCCGGAAGTTGACCGTCCCGCGACCGGTACCCGACTGCTCCAGGAATGCGATCGTCGCGCTCTTGGCCTCAGCGACAGGCATTCCGTTGATGTCCAGGCCGCTCGCCGTTCCGGTGGCCGGCGAGTTGATCGCCGCACCCTCCCCGTTGTAGGCCTCACCGTCCCAGTCCGCCGGCGGCTCGGTGGTCCGGATGATCGGCAGCTCGAACTTGGTGGCGAACTCCCAGTCACGCTGGTCGCCGCCGGGCACGCCCATCACGATGCCGGTGCCGTAGTCGGCCAGCACGTAGTCCGTCGCCCAAACCGGGATCTCGTCGCCGGTGACAGGATTGGTCGCGGTGATGCCCAGGTCGACGCCGGTCTTGGGACGGTCGGTCGCCAGACGCTCGATGTCGGAGGCCGCGCGGATCTCCTCGCGGTAGGCCTCGAAGGCCGCCCGCTGCCCGTCGGTGACCAGCTCCTCGGCCGCCGCCGAGTCGACGGCAACCACCATGAAGGTCGTTCCGAAGATGGTGTCCGGGCGCGTGGTGAACACCGTCAGCGGCTCGTCACGACCGGCGATCCTGAAGTCCAAGTGCGCACCCTCGGACCGGCCGATCCAGTTGCGCTGCGCAGTGACGACCCGGTCGGGCCAGGTCGGCGCCAGCACGTCCAGGTCGTCCAGCAGCTCCTGGGCGTACTCGGTGATCTTGAAGTACCACTGGGTCAGCTCGCGCTTGGTGACCTCCGCGCCGCAGCGCTCGCACTTGCCGTCGACGACCTGCTCGTTGGCCAGAACGGTCTGGTCGTTCGGGCACCAGTTGACCGGCGAGTTCTTGCGGTAGGCCAGTCCGCGCTCACGGAACTTCAGGAACAGCCACTGGGTCCAGCGGTAGTACTCGGGGTCGGAGGTGTGCAGCCGGCGCGACCAGTCGAAGGCGATGCCGTACTTCTTGAACGAGTGGTACTGGGTCTCGATGTTCGCGTAGGTGTACTCCGCAGGGTGGGCGTCGTTGCGGATCGCGGCGTTCTCCGCAGGCAGGCCGAACGAGTCCCAGCCCATCGGGTTCATGACCTCGTAGCCACGCAGCCACCAGTAGCGCGCGATGACGTCGTGCAGGGCCATCACCTCGGCGTGACCCATGTGCAGGTCGCCGCTGGGGTAGGGGAACATCGTCAGCGGGTAGCGCTTCTCCTTCGGGGAGGCGTCGTCCGCCCGGAACGGGTCGAGCTCGTCCCACACCGGCAGCCACTTGGCCTCGGTGGCGTGGACGTCGTACCCGACCTGCTCGTCTCGCTCGCTCATCTGTCCTTCTCCGAAGTCTGTGGGAGGTGTCCTGGCATGAAAAAGCCCCTCGCGCAGAGGGGCAGCCGCAACGCGTTCACGCGCTGCGGCTAGGTAAGGAGCAGGAACCTCATGCACCCATGCTACCGCCGGACGGTCCCGGCGGATGCAAGGGAATGACCCGGCAGCAGTTACCCTGATCAAGTCGGCACTCTTGCCGCCCCTCAGGGCAGACGTCTTCTCGATCGTCGCCTCCTCTGAGACTTCTTCAGAGGAACGTCATGACGCTCACCAGCGGTTCGTCCGTGTTCGACCCTGCCCTGCCTGCCGGCTCCACCGCGATCGTGTACTGCGAGGACCAGTTCGGCGAGCAGGACGGCAAGACCGCCAACGGGCTGGTCCGGCACTCGCAGAAGTACGAGATCCTCAGCGTCCTGGACAGCCGGCACGCCGGTCTCGACTCCGGTGCGTTCCTCGACGGTGTCGCCAACGGGATCCCGGTGCTGGCCGACCTGCACCAGGCGATCGCCCATGCCGGCCACGTCCCCGACTACCTGATCTGCGGCGTCGCACCTGCCGACGGCCTGCTGTCAGATGCCCAGCGCGTCGTGCTGCTCGACGGTATCGCCCGCGGTATGCACATCATCAACGGCCTGCACGAGTTCCTCAACGACGACGCCGAGTTCGTCGCGGCGGCCCTGCTCGCCCAGGTCACCATCACCGATGTACGCCGCCCCAAGGATACCCGTGACCTGCACCTGTTCTCCGGCCGGATCTTCGACGTCACCTGCCCGAAGATCGCCGTCCTCGGCACCGACGGCGCGATCGGCAAACGCACCACGGCCACGTTGCTCGTCCAGGCGATGAACGCGCACGGGATCAGGGCCGTGATGGTCGGCACCGGCCAGACCACCCTGATCCAGGGCGGCAAGTACGGCGCCGCGCTGGACGCCCTGGTCCCCCAGTTCATCTCCGGCGAGGTCGAGCACCAGATGGTCCTCGCCTTCGAGAACGAGAGTCCGGACGTCATCGTCGTGGAGGGCCAGGGTGCACTCAGCCACCCGGCGTACCTCTCCTCCGGCCACATCCTGCGTGGCAGCCGCCCCGACGGGGTGATCGTGCAGCACGCTCCGAAGCGCCGGGTGCTCGGCGACTTCCCGATGATGCCGATGCCCACCGCGGCCAGCGAGATCAAGCTGATCGAGGCGTTCGCCGATACCCGGGTCATCGGCGTCACGATCAACCACGAGGAGATGAGCCCGGACGAGATCGACGACGCGATCGCCGTCCACAGACTCGAGCTCGGCCTCCCGGTCACCGACCCGCTGACCCGGCCGGCCGCTGACCTCGTGGAGATGGTGCTGGCCGCGTTCCCCGAGCTGGCACCGGAACTCACCACGGTCCGCTCATGAGCGCGCCCCGGGTCGAGATCGACCTGGACAAGATCGAGCAGAACACCCGGACGCTGGTCGACCGGCTCACCCCGCGCGGTATCCGGGTCACCGGGATCACCAAGGCGACCCTCGGCTCTCCGGGCATCGGCGCAGCGATGGTCAGCGGCGGGGCTGTCGGCCTGGGCGACTCCCGTCTCCAGAACCTGTCCCGTCTGGCCGGGCTGGGCGGGTCGACGTCACGCACGTTGATCCGCTCACCGATGCTCAGCCAGGCGGGCCAGGTCGTCCGTGTCGCGAACGCCAGCCTGAACACCGAGCGCGCGGTCCTGGACGCCTTGGGGGCCGCAGCGGTCCGGTACCGGCGTACCCATGACGTGGTCCTGATGGTCGAGCTCGGAGATCTGCGCGAGGGCATCCCGGCTGACGAGCTCCTGGCTGCCGCCGGCTCCGTCCTGGATCGACCGGCGCTGCGACTCGTCGGGATCGGCACCAACCTCGCCTGCCAGAACGGCGTCGTGCCCGACGACGCGAACATGGGCGAGCTCACCCGGCTGGCGCTGCAGGTCGAGCACGCCCACGGTGTTTGCCTGGAGATCGTCTCGGGCGGCAACTCCGCCAACCTGGGCTGGGCGATGACGACAGCGGATGTCGGCAGGATCGACGAGCTGCGACTGGGTGAGGCGATCCTGCTCGGGACCGAGCCGCTGCACCGTACGCCGATCGACGGACTGCACACCGACGCTTTCCGGCTCTACGCCGAGGTGATCGAGGTGCGGGAGAAGCCCGCCCAACCCTGGGGCGACCGGGCGCAGACCGCCTTCGGCGAGTTCCCCGAACGCACCGGGACCGGAACCGTGCGACAAGCGATCCTCGCCGTCGGTCGACACGATGTCGACCCCGAGGGCTTGATCCCGCCGGCGGGGATCACGATGCTCGGGGCCAGCAGCGACCACCTGGTCCTCGACGTGGGAGATCACCCGATCGCGGTCGGCGACGAGGTCGAGCTTGCGCTCGGGTACGGCGCCCTGGTGCGCGCGATGACTTCCCCGTTCGTGACCCACATCGAGCACCAACGCCTCCAGGCCATGGCACCATCAGCGGGTGCCGTCGAAGAACATGAACCGGTTCCACCGCTGGTACTGCGGGACCGGCCACTGGCGACGGCACCTGACCGGCGGGATCCTGCCGCAGGTCGTGGCCGACCAGGACCTCGGTGACCACGTCCTGGAGCTCGGTCCCGGGCGCGGCGCCAGCACCGCCTGGTTGAAGGACCGCTTCCCGACCCTGACCAGCCTCGAGCTCGACCCGGACCTGGCGGCCGACCTGGCCGAGCGGTTCGACGACGTCGCGGTGATCCACGGCAGTGCGACCTCGATCCCGTTCGAGCCGGCCGCATTCTCCGCGGTCGTCTGCACCACGATGCTGCACCACGTGCCGACGGCCGACCTCCAGGACCGACTGTTCGCCGAAGCGCGGCGGGTACTCACGCCGGGTGGTGTGTTCGCGGGCTCGGACAGCCTCTCGACCCCGGTCTTCCGGCTCGCCCATCATGGGGACGTGATGAACGTGGTCGACCCCGAGGCCTTGCCCGAGCGGCTGGCGGCGGCTGGGTTCACCGATATCGAGGTCCGGCGCGGGTCGGACTTCTTCACCTTCCGAGCGGGGATCTGATGCTGGAGCTAAGACCCCACCCCCGGCACAGAGCGGAGCCGAAGTGCTCGACCTGAGACCCAACTGCGAGTGCTGCGACGTCGACCTCGGTGCCGATGCCGCCGACGCCATGATCTGCACCTACGAGTGCACCTTCTGCGCGCACTGCGTCGAGCACTGCCTCGGCGAGGTCTGCCCGAACTGCGGCGGCAATTTCTCCTCCCGCCCGATCCGGCCCGCCGGTCTGCTCGAGAAGGACCCACCGAGCATCGAGCGCGTCTTCCAGGCGGGCCTGCACCGCGACTAGCGAGGAACGGGCGAGGGGTTCAACCGCACCGGGCCGACCAGCGGGACCCGAGCCTTGCGGCGGGCTCGTTCGCGCCGTTCGCGGGCCGGTTTCAGCACCAGCGCGAGCCGGCGCTCATCCGCCAGGGCGATCATCTCGACGCGACGCTGGGCGAACGCCTGCGGGTCGAGCTCGAAGTTGCACATCCTGACCTCCAGCGGACCGGTTCCGCATCCGCTGCGGGCGGCCCGCGTTCGATGCTACGCCCGGTTCCGACCCACGGCGATGGTGTGTGACCCCCGATCCCCGATCCGGCATGATGCGCCCATGACTGAAGGAATCAACGACCTGTTCCGTCTGGACGGCAAGGTTGCGATCGTCACCGGCGCGTCCTCGGGACTGGGCGTCGCCTTCGCCCAGGCGCTGGCGGAGGCCGGGGCCGACGTCGCCCTCGGCGCCCGTCGGGTCGAGCGGCTCGCCGAGACCGCCGCCCTGGTCGAGGGCGCAGGACGCAGAGCACTCTCGGTCGCCACCGACGTCGCGGACCCCGAGTCCTGCAGGGCCCTGGTGAAGGCCGCGATGGACGAGTTCGGACGGGTCGACATCCTGGTCAACAACGCCGGCGTCGGGACCGCCGTCCCCGCGACCGCCGAGAAGCCGGAGCAGTTCCGCGAGGTCATCGACATCAACCTCAACGGTTGCTACTGGATGGCGCAGGCGTGCGGCCGCGTGATGGGCAAGGGTTCCTCGATCATCAACATCTCCTCGGTCCTCGGCATCACCACCGCCGGTCTCCCCCAGGCCGCGTACGCCGCGAGCAAGGCCGGCCTGATCGGTCTGACCCGCGACCTGGCCCAGCAGTGGACCGGGCGCAAGGGCATCCGGGTCAACGCGATCGCACCCGGCTTCTTCGCCTCCGAGATGACCGAGCAGTACCCGCCCGGCTACCTGGAGAAGCAGCAGGAGCGGATCCCGATGGCCCGCAAGGGCGACCCGCGTGAGCTCGCCGCGACCGTCGTCTACCTGGCATCGGACGCCGCCGGGTACGTCACCGGCCAGACGCTGCCCGTAGACGGTGGGATGACGATCACCTGATGGCGTCGACCACGGGGGTTTACGACGAGCTCGTCTTCACGACCGGGGACGAGCTCTGGGACCGGGTGCACCAGGCACACCGGCGCTTCGCCGCACTTCTCTCGGTGACACCGGGCAAGACCGAGCTCAAGGGCTCCTACTGGAACGCCGCCCAGGTCGCCGGCCACGTGCTCAACGTGCTGAACCGGTACACCGATCGCGACATCACCAGCCGCGAGGGGTTGAGCGCGGAGGGCTCCGGCGTCACCCAGCAGAACGACGCCGAGCTCGAGGCCCTGGGCCAGTACAGCGTCGCGGAAGTCCTCGACCGCACCTGGCAGGCGCTGGCCGACATCGAGAAGAAGCTGCCGCGGGACATGGATCTGCACCAGCGGTTCCCCTTCCACGGCGGCCAGGAGTTCGACGGAGCAGCCGCCTTGTCCAACCTCGTGGGCGAGTTCCTGATCCACGGGCGGGACGTCGCACTGGCGCGCGGCAAGCAGTGGAAGATCGGCAGCCGGAACGCGGCGATGGTGCTGGCCACCGGGTTCCAGGTCGCTCCGGGCTACGTGCGCGCGGACGCGCCTGGCGACCTCAAGCTCGAGATCCGGACCCCGGAGACGAACGCGTGGGTGCTCGATCTGGTCGACGGCGAGCTGACCAGCCGCAAGGCCGGTCGACGCGAGGGGGCCGACGTGATCGTCTACGGGCGGACCGAGGCGTTGCTGCTGAACCTGTACGGCCGGTTCGGTCTCGGCCGCGCCACGCTGCACGGGATCACGGTCGTCGGCGGTCGGCGGCCGTGGCGGATCGCCCGCCTGCCGCGGACGTTCCTGGTGCCCTAGATTTCGAGGCTCGCTGGCGCTCGCACCTCAATCAGCGAAGCGCCCAGATCGCCAGCGCGATCAGACCCAGAGCCGGGAACGTCCCCTGGACGACGGCGCCGCGAGCCTTGCTGCTGTCCGAGGTGATGAGTACCAGTGCGGCGGCCACCATGGAACCCGTCGCGAGCGTCACCAGCGCGACCCCCGCGTCCCGGTTCGAGTCCATCAGCGCGATCCCGACGCCGGTGCCGATGGCCAGGAAGAGGTTGTACCAACCCTGGTTGTAGAACAGGGACTTCATCAGCGCGGCGTCCTCGGCCCCGATCCCGAACGCCTTGCGGCCGGTGGTCTCGAAGACGATCGCCTCGATCCAGAAGATGTAGACGTGGGTCAGGGCGGCGAGCCCGGCGAAGACGCAGGCGACGGTCAACATGGCCCTGAGTATGCACCTTCCCTACGCGCGCACGCGGCCCGTCGGCGTGCTCCCGTGCCAACGTCGGTGGGCAGCGATGAAGCTCGACGCCTCGGCGTACCCCAGCCGGTGGGCGACCTCCTCGACGCTCAGCGCCCCCGAGCCGAGCAGCTGCCCGGCCAGAGCTGACCGCACCTGGTCCAGGAGTACCTGGAACGAGGTGCCGTCGGCCGCGAGCCGACGACGAAGCGTCCGGTCGCTGAGCCCCAGACCTGCGGCCACCCCACCCAGCGACGGGTCGAAGGCCAGCCGCTGGGCGATCAGCACCCGGACCTGCTGCGCCAGCCCGCTGCCGTCGCGCCGGCGCGAGGCCAGGTCGGCGCACAACTGCTCGCACAGGGCCTGGGTGGTCGGATTCGCCTGCGGCAGCGGCCGCTCGAGGAGCTCGGCGGGGAACGCGAGGGTCCGGCGCTGCACCGAGAGAACCGTCGGCAACGGGCCGGCGACGGTCTCGGCCATCATCGTCTCGATCGCCGCCAGGTCACGCTCCACGAGGAACTCGCGGACATCGGCCGGCAAGGTCTCGGCGTCGAGCTCGACGAGCACCTGGTCCCCCTCGAGCCGGACCTGCGGGATCACGAAGATGTAGGTGAGGTCGAGGAAGCGCAGCGCGACGGTGATCGCGTCCAGCACGGTCCGACTGGAGAGCAGCGCGTAGCCGAAGATGCCGAACGCCGAGAGGTGGTACCGGCGGCCGACCGCGATCCCGTCCGCGTGCCCGGCGCCGATCAGGTTCCGCACCACCCGCAGCTCCTGGGCGGCGGTCACCTCGCGATCGAGGTCGCGCAGGTCGGCAACGCTCAGGCCGGTCCCGGCGAGGACGGCCGTCGCCGCCAGTCCCCGCTCGCCGGCGTACTCCACCAGCACCGCGATGCCGCCGACACCGCGCGCGAAGTCCCAGTCCCGGGTGACCGGTTCGGGCAGCGTCGGCGTCACCCGCCAAGTATGGCCTGAATTCTCAATTCGGTGGCCGCTCTGCACTCGGCGTACGCGGCGGGTGTTCCCTACCGTCGTCCCATGACCTCACCGCGGATCCTCATCATCGGCGCCGGCTTCGGTGGCCTCGGCACGGCCATCGAGCTGCTCGACCACGGCTTCACCGACGTCACGATCCTGGAGAAGGCCGAGGACCTCGGCGGGGTGTGGCGCGACAACACCTACCCGAACGCCGCCTGCGACGTGCCGTCCTCGCTGTACTCGTGGTCGTTCGCGCCCAAGCCCGACTGGCCGCGGCGCTACTCCGGCCAGGCCGACATCCTCGGCTACATCCGGGCCGTCGCCGACGAGCGCGGCCTGACCGAGCGGATCCGCACCGGGGTCGAGGTCACGGCTGCCTCCTACGACGACGCGACGGCGACCTGGAGGGTCGAGACCGCGGACGGCGACACCTACGACGCCGAGTTCCTGGTCTCCGCGGTCGGCCAGCTCTCGCGCCCGGTGATCCCCGAGATCCCCGGGGCGGACTCGTTCGCCGGCCCCGCGTTCCACTCCGCGCAGTGGGACCACGACGTCGACCTGCGCGGCAAGCGGGTCGCCGTGCTCGGCACCGGCGCGAGCGCGATCCAGTTCGTGCCCGGGATCCAGCCCGTCGCCGGCGCGGTCACCGTCTTTCAGCGGTCGGCGCCGTACGTCGTCCCCAAGGCTGACCGCGCCTACACCCGCACCCACCAGCGCACCTTCGCCCGGTACCCGCGCAGCCAGGCGTTCGGCCGCAAGCTCACCTGGGTGATGTCCGAGCAGCTCAACAAGTCGCTGGTCGGCACGAACCCGATGAAGAAGGTGCTCGAGGCCGCCTGGAAGGTGCACCTGCGCCGCCAGATCCCCGACCCCGAGCTGCGGGCCAAGCTGCGTCCGGACTACCCCATCGGGTGCAAGCGGCTGCTGTTCTCCAACGACTGGTACCCGGCGCTCGCGGCCGAGAACGTCGACGTCGTGACCGAGCACGTCGTCGAGGTGCTGCCCGACGCGGTACGCACCGCGGACGGCGTCGTGCACCCGTGCGACGTGATCATCTACGGCACCGGCTTCGCCGCGACCGAGTTCCTCGCGCCGATGAAGATCACCGGCAGCCACGGCGCCGACCTCAACGAGGTCTGGGCCGAGGGCGCCCGCGCCTACCTGGGCATCTGCCTGCCCGGCTTCCCGAACTTCGGCATCGTCTACGGCCCGAACACCAACCTGGGCGGCAGCTCGATCATCAACATGATGGAGTCGCAGTCGGCATTCATCCGCCAGCTGGTCGAGGTGGCGGCTGCGACCGGGAGCGTCGCGGTCCGCGAGGACGCCGCCTCCACGTTCGACACCGAGGTCCAGCAGCGTCTGGCCGCCAGCGTCTGGGGCGGGTGCAGCAGCTGGTACCGCGACGAGGGTGGTCGGGTGACGACCAACTGGCCCGGGACGGTCGTGGAGTACAAGGCGCGCACCGAGACCCTGGACCTCGCCGACTTCGAGGTCGCCGCCCCGGCCTAGTCTCGGGAGCATGAGCGAACGCACCGCACGGGAGAAGATGCTGGCCGGCGAGCCCTACTTCGCCGACGACCCAGAGCTGGTCGCCGCGGCCCGCCGGGCGCGCGAGCTGATGACCGAGTACAACTCCGCCCGCGAGCTCGTCCGTCCCGGCATCCTCAAGGAGCTCCTCGGCTCGGTCGGCGAGGACGTCGCCATCCGCCCACCCCTGTACGTCGACTACGGCACCCAGCTCACCGTGGGCGACCGGGTCTTCGCGAACTTCGGTCTGACCGCGCTGGACTGCGCCCCGATCACGATCGGTGACGACACCCAGATCGGCCCGCACGTCCAGCTGCTCACCCCGACGCACCCGCTGGACGCGGACGAGCGCCGCAGCAAGGTCGAGGCGGCCGGTCCGATCACGATCGGCGCCAACGTCTGGATCGGCGGCGGCGCGATCGTGCTGGCCGGCGTCACGATCGGCGACAACGCCGTGATCGGCGCCGGGTCGGTGGTCACCAAGGACGTCCCCGCGAACGCGGTCGCCGTGGGGAACCCGGCCCGCGTGATCCGTGAGCTCTGAGGGGTCAGCGGGCGCGGAGCAGGAACCCGGTGCCCCAGGACAGGTGCAGCACCGCGAACGCCACCGGCACGCGTAGCCGGACCGGCCACGGCTGCCCACGGCCCTCGAGAAGCCCGAGCACGATCACCATCGCGAGGTAGCCGACCGGCGCGGCCAGACCGAGCAGCAACCAGCCGCCCAGCAGCGGTGACAGCGCGGCGGCCAGCAGGCCGACCAGGATCGCGAGCACGGTGAGCGGAGGGGCGAGGTAGCGCACGCTGGCGGTGTTGCGGTGCTCCTCGATCACGCGACGGCGCCACCCGCCGGTGCGGAACTGCTGCTGGGCGAACGCCTTCCACGAGGAGCGCGGGTGGTAGCTGACCCCGAGGGCAGGGTCGAACCAGACGAGGTGCCCGGCCTCGCGCAGCCGGTGGTTCAGCTCCCAGTCCTGGGCCCGGATGAAGTGCTCGTCGTACCCGCCGATCTCCTCCAGCGCGGCCCGGCGGAACGCCCCGAGGTAGACGGTCGGCTGGGGTCCGGCCTCGCCGCCGACGTGGAAGGCGGCTCCGCCGATCCCGTACGGCGAGCTCATCGCGACCGCGACCGCGCCCGAGACCGTACCGTCGCCCTCCGGGACCATCCGGCCGCCGACGTTGGCCGCGCCGCTGCTCTCCAGCAGGGCCACGACCGCGGTGAGGTAGTCGTCGGGCAGGAACGCGTGCCCGTCGGCGCGGACCAGGATGTCGTGCCGGGCCGCCGCGATCGCTGCGTTGAGGCCGTGCGGGGTGTACCCGGTCGGGTTCCGGACGACCGTCAGTCGCGGCTCTTTCTCGGCCAGCCTGCTCGCCACGCCCCAGGTGTCATCCTTCGACGGGCCGACCGCGACCACCAGCTCGAAGTCGCCGGCGTAGTCCTGCTCGAAGATCCGCGCGACGCAGGTCTCGAGCGCGGCCTCCTCGTTCAGCACGGTCATGAACACCGAGACCGGGGGGCTGCTCGTGGGGTCGGCCATGGTGGCTCGGAGACTACAGGTCGCGCGCCGCGGCCAGGGTGCGGGTCCGACCGATCAGGAACAGCGGGAAGGCCACGCTGACCGCGACGGTGAACACCAGCACGACGTAGACCCACAGCCAGCGCATCTGGATCCGACGGCCCTCGACCACCATGAAGATCGTCGCCGCGACCGCCACTGCCAGCAGGTCGATCAGGGTGAAGGTCGGTCCGGGGCCCTTGGTGAGGTCACCCAGGCTCCCGGAGCTGGACAGGAAGTCGACGAGGGCCCACTGGGTCCCCACCAACGCGACCAGGGCGATCAGGGCGTAGATCCAGCAGCGAGCCACCTCTGCACGTGTCATGGCCGCACCCTAGTGCCGTAAGGAACCGGTAAGGCGAGGTCTTGCCGCAGGGTGAACGAGAGGTGAACACTCGGGGCAGTCATCGAATCGCCGGGGGGCGTCATGAGCACAGAAGAGTCGATCACCGTCAACGGCCGTGTCTTCGAGCCTCCGGGCAAGGGGCCGTGGGAGCTCGAGGCCACCCACATGAGCCGCCCGGCCACGCTGCTCCTCCAGCAGGCGTTCCGGGACGGGTTCCCGGCCGGCTTCCGGGAGGGCACCTCCCGCTTCGGGTTGCTGCTCTCCCACCTCGAGCCGGGGTTCTCGCAATCGTTCATCTACGCCCAACCCGTGCCGATCGGTGCGCCGGAAGGCGCCATGGGGACACCGCCCAAGCCGGTCCTGCAGCTGGTCAGCCGGATCCACCCCGAGATGCGTCGCCGTCACCGGGTCGCCGAGGCCGCTTTTGCGGGCAAGATCTGGCGCGAGGACCTGGTCCGCTGGGACGAGGTCGACAAGCCCGCCGCGATCGCCCGCCACCGCGAGCTCCAGGCGATCGACGTCGGCTCCCTGGATGCGACCGCTCTGGCCGACAACGTCGACGTGTGCGCCCGGCACCTGGTCGACAGCGTCCAGCTGCACCACAAGTACACGATCCCCGCCTGCATCACCGCGGGTGACTTCTTGGCCGGCGCGTCGGCCTGGACCGGTGCCTCGAGCGGCGAGCTTCTCGGCCTGATGCGAGGACGTTCGGCGATCTCCCGAGGCTTTGCGGCCGAGGAGCTCGACCTCGCCGCCAAGGCGCTGGCCGTCTCCGACAGCGGCCAGGCAGTGCTCACCAGGTCCGGCGCGGCCCAGGACATCCTCGACGAGCTCGCCGCGCACGCCGAGGTCGGGCGCGAGGTGACCGCCTACCTGGACGCCGTCCGCTGGCGCTGCGTCGGGTACGACCCGGGCGAGAAAGCTGCCGGCGAGCTGCCCGAGGCCCTGCTGGAGGCGTTGCGGGTGACGCTCGCCGGCGCGGGTGCACGACCGGACGACGACCTCGGCCTGGACGGGATCCGCTCCCGGGTTCCGGCCGAGCACCGCGACGACTTCGACGACCGCCTGGCCGAGGTCCGGCTGATGTACCGGCTGCGCGACGAGCGCGGCGTGTTCTCCGACGGTTGGGCAGCCGGGATCGTCCGCAGGACGATGCTCGAGGTCGGTCGGCGCCTGGAGCAGTCGGGGCAGCTCCAGCTCGCCGAGCACGCCGTCGAGCTCAGCGCCGCCGAGGCACGCTCTCTCCTGCTCGGCGGCAGCGGACCGTCCGCGTCCGAGGTAGCCGGCCGCTTCACCTGGCGGACCTCGATGACGATCAACGACGCCCCGCCGTTCCTGCGGGCGATGCCTCCCGAGCCGCCGCCCGCGGAGTGGCTCCCCGAGCGGGCACGCCGTGCAGCACTGGCGATCAACACCTTCCTCGGCTCGCTCTTCGGGGTCTCGGACGCACCGAACTCTGAGACCGTCTTGCGGGGTCTCTCGGTCAACACCGGCGTGTACGAGGGACCGGCCCGCCTGGTCGACGGCTCGGAGGACTTCGACAAGATCAAGCAGGGTGACGTCCTGGTGACCCGGATGACCTCGCCGTACTTCAACGTGGTCCTGCCGATGCTCGGCGCGCTCGTCACCGACCGCGGCGGCCAGCTGTGCCACGCCGCGATCGTGGCGCGCGAGTACGGCATCCCCGGGATCGTCGGGACGCGCGAGGCCACGGCCAAGATCACCGACGGCACGCGGGTGCGTGTCGACGGTGCTACCGGTGAAGTGACCATCCTCGGGTGAGCGCCGGCGCACTGCGGCCACTTGAGGACGCCGCCGATCCGGAGGCCTTCGGCGGCAAGTCCGCCCAGCTCTCCGAGGCGCTCCGGGCCGGCCTGCCGGTGCCGTCGGGATACGCGCTCGACTGGACCTCGGTCAACGCGTTCGTCTCCGGCGACAGCAGTGCGTTGACCGACGTGCTCGCGGTCGCGGACGCCTGCCCGTGGGCGGTGCGGTCGAGCGCGATCGGTGAGGACTCCGAGGACGCCTCGTTCGCCGGCACCCACGTCAGCGTGCTGGGGGTGGTCGGCCCCGAGGCCCTGCGGAATGCGGTCCACCAGGTCTTCGACTCGGCCCTGGACGAGAACGCCGCGGAGTACCGGCGGCAGCGCGGCCTCGACCCGGCCCCACGGATGGCGGTGGTGCTGCAGAAGATGGTCGCGGCCGACGTCGCCGGCGTCATGTTCACCCGCAACCCGGTCAGCGGAGCGGACGAGCGGGTGATCGAGGCCAGCTGGGGTCTGGGCGAGATGGTCGTCAGCGGACGCGTCACCCCGGACCAGTACCGGCTGGCCCCCGACGACGGGCACCTCATCGAACGCTGGCCCGGCGAGAAGGACCTCGCCCTGCACCTGCAGGCCGACGGCACGGTGGCGGAGAGCGAGATCACCGGAGAGCTCGTCGAGCGGTGCTGCCTGGACGGCTCCCAGCTCGAAGAGCTGCACGATCTGGCCACGCACTGCGACGAGGTGTTCGGTAGCACCGCGCACGACATCGAGTTCGCCTTCGCCGCCGACCGGCTGCACCTGCTGCAACGTCGGCCGATCACGCATGGCTGATCCCGGCGTCGGCCGCGGCCTGTTCGCGGCACGCCTCACCGCGAGCCTGATGCCGCTGAACTCCACGATGATCGCGGTCGCCGTGCCCTCGATCGCGCACCAGTTCCACCACTCGTCAGCCACCGTCACCCAGGCTCTGGTCGCGACGTACCTGATCGCCGCGATCGCGCTGCAGAGCCCGGGCGGCAAGCTCGGCGACCGGATCGGTCACTGGCGGGTCTTCGCCCTCGGCCAGGGCGCGATCGGCCTCGGCGCGGTCCTCGGGTTCCTGGCGCCCAGCCTCGCCGTCCTCGCGACGTCGCGGATCCTGATGGCCACCGGTGGCGCGCTGGTCGTTCCTGCGACCGTGGCTCTACTGCGGGTCGAGCTCCCGCCAGAGCAGCGCGGACGTGCCTTCGGCTCGTTCGGCGCGACCATGGCTTTCGCCGCCGCCCTGGGCCCGATCCTCGGAGGCGTCCTGGTCGACGCGTTCGGGTGGGAGGCGGTCTTCCTGGCCAACGTCCCGGTGCTGGCCGTCTCCGCGATCTTGGCCGCCAGCGTCCAGCACGTCCGCACCCCGAGCGGGACGGCGGCCTTCGACTGGCCCGGGTCGGCGCTGCTCACCGCCGGGCTGGTGCTGGTGGTCCTGGGCGCCCAGCAGAAGAACGCAGACGCCTGGCCGTTGCTCGCCGTCGGAGCCGTGCTGCTGTGCGGGTTCGGCTGGTGGGAGGGGCGGGCCGGCGACCCGGTCGTCGCGTTCGACCTGTTCCGCTCGCTGCCGTTCACCGCGGGAACGCTGCTGATCGGGCTGCAGAACCTGGTGATGTACGCGCTGCTGTTCGAGCTCCCGCTCGTGCTGGAGAACCGCTTCGACCTGAAGGCGCGCGAGACCGGGCAGCTGCTCATCTTCCTGATGGTCGCGATGGTGCTGCTCTCGCTGGTCGCCGGGCGGCTGACCGACCGCCTCGGACCGCGGCCGCTCGCGGTCACCGGGTCCGCGGTCTGCCTGGCCGGGATCCTCGTGATGCTGCGCTCCGACCTCCACCACTCCGGGGACGTGCGGCTGCCGCTGGCGCTCCTCGGCGTCGGGCTCGGTCTCTCCGGTCCGGCGGCCCAGACGGCTTCCCTGTCGGCGATAGACGCGGCCCGCAGCGGCATGGCGGCGGGCGTCTCCTCGACGATGCGCTACCTCGGCGGCGTGGCCGGCATCGCCCTTCTCGGACGGCTCGTCGACCTCCACGGCAGCCGGGCCGAGGTCCTGCACGAGCACCACACCGTCGTCGCGGTGTTCACCGGCGTGCTCGTCGTCGGCCTCGCCTGCGCCCTCGCTCTGCCCGGACCCGCGGCACGGGCGACCTCCACACCCGTCGAGCAGGTTCCGGTCAGCCCAGAGGCTTGATGATGTCCTCGGCGAAGCGCCGGATGCCGTCGACCTTCTGCTCCACCGTGCAGTCCAGGCCGTGGTAGTAGGCCCACGGCATCGTCCAGGTGTCGGTGACCCCGGCCGCCTCGGCCGCGGCGAAGTGCTCAGGCAGGAACGCGTCGTTCAGCGCGGTGATGAACCGGAAGTCCTGGTCCTCGCGCCCCAGCTCCTTGCGGATCTCGGCCAGCCGCTTGGCGTGCCCGCCGGCCTCCTCGATCGAGTACAGATCACCGATCCAGCCGTCGTGGCGCGCGGCACGGCGCATCCCGATCTCGGAGAGTCCGCCGACGTAGATCGGGATCCGGACGGTGGGCGTCGGCTCCATGACCAGCCGCGGCGTCGGGTAGAACTCGCCGTCGTGGGAGTTCCAACCAGGGCTCCACAGCTCGGCCAGCAGGTCGAGCGCCTCGTCGGTTCGCTTGCCGCGGGTGCCGAAGTCCTCGCCCATCAGCTCGAACTCCTCGCGGCACCAGCCGACCCCGACACCGAGGGCGACCCGGTTGCCGGAGAGCACCGCTGCGGTGCCGACCGACTTGGCGACCTGGTACGGGCTGCGCAGGGCGGCGACGTAGACAGAGGTGTAGAAGTTCAGGTTCGTCGTGACCGCGGACAGCGCGCCAACCAGGACCCACGGGTCCGGCCACGGCGCGTCGTGCTCCCAGCGACGCGCCCCATCGGGCGTGTAGGGGTACGGCGTCTCGAGGCTCTCCAGGTCGACCACGTGGTCCGGGATGGAGAGGGCGTCGTACCCGCACTCGTCGGCCGCCTTGGCGATGGCCACGAGGTGGTCTACGGGTTGGAAGGCGACGCTGATCGAGAACCGCATGGCACGAGACTAGAACACGTTCTAGGACGCTGTCTGTAGGTCGCCCCCAGCGTGGGGCGCGCGGCACACTGGGCGGATGGGCGTCGAGGTACAGGTCGAGACCGTGATCGAACGACCGCGTCACGACGTGGCGGCGTACGCCGGCGACCCGTCCAATGCCCCCGAGTGGTACGTGAACATCCGGTCAGTCGCGATGCTGACCGAGCCGCCAGTACGCGTGGGCTCCCGGATGGACTTCGTGGCGCACTTCCTCGGACGACGGATCGCCTACACCTACGAGGTGGCCGAACTGGTGGCCGACGAGCGCCTGGTCATGAGGACCGCGGACGGCCCGTTCCCGATGGAGACCACGTACGCCTGGAGCGACGAGGGCTCCGGAACACGCATGACGCTCACCAACCGCGGCGAACCCTCAGGTTTCGCGCGGATCACCGCACCGATGATGGAGGTCGCCATGCGGCGGGCAACCTCGAAGGACCTGGCTCGTCTCAAGGCCATCCTCGAGCGTTGACCGGCCTCGCGTCGGAGTCAGACTGAACGACGGCCCGATCCGTCGTTGCCCGGGCGCCGGTCGGGGTGGGGTTCCGGAAGTGCCATACCCCGAACCTAGGGCCGCCCACCGACAGTTTCTGCCGTCGTACGGCGCTCAGGCAGGCTCGAGCGCCGGGTAGTCCGTGTAACCGGTCGCGCCACCACCGTAGAACGTGCTCAGGTCCGGCTCGTTGAGCTCGGCACCGGTGCGCAGGCGCTCGGGCAGGTCCGGGTTCGCGAGGAAGGCGCGGCCGAAGGCGGCGGCGTCGATCAGACCCGCCTCGAGGAGTCGCTCGGCCTTCTCGGGCGTGTAGTTGCCGGCGCCGATGATCACGCCGGAGAACGCGGCCCGGAGCTGGCGGCGGAAGTCGTCGTCCAGCACCGGTCCCCCGGCCCAGTCGGGCTCGGAGAGGTGCAGGAAGCCCACGCCGCGCTCCTCCAGCACGGCAGCGAGCGCGAGGATCTCCTCGATCTCGTTCGCCTCCAGGCCGTTGAAGGAGCCGAGCGGCGAGAGCCGGATCCCGACCCGGGACGGCTCCCAGCCCTCGATCACCGCGTCGATCACCTCGACGGCGAAGCGCAGCCTGTTCTCCAGAGACCCGCCGTACTGGTCGGTGCGGTGGTTGCTCTCCGCGCTGAGGAACTGGTGCACCAGGTAGCCGTGCGCGCCGTGGATCTCGGCCAGGTCGAAGCCGGCTTCGCGGGCGTTCGCGCTCGCCCGCCGGAAGTCCTCGACCGTCTCAGCGATCTCCTCGACGCTGAGCGCGCGCGGTGTCGGGCAGTTCGCGCGCAGAGGCTTGCCGTCCTCACCCTTGATGGTGGCGCGGTTGCGGTACTCCAGCGCCGAGGCCGAGACCGGCAGCTCGCCGTCGTGGAAGGACTCGTGGGAGACCCGGCCGACGTGCCAGAGCTGCGCTGCCATCAGACCGCCCTCGGCGTGCACGGCGTCGGTGATCCGACGCCAGCCGGCGACCTGCTCGTCGCTGTAGATGCCCGGGGTGTCCATGTACCCCTTGCCGATCGGCGAGATCTGGGTGCCCTCAGAGACGATCAGCCCCGCACCCGCGCGCTGGCGGTAGTACTCCAGCATCAGGTCGTTGGGGACGTCGTTCGGCGGCGTCGCCCGCATCCGGGTCAGCGGCGCCATCACGACGCGGTTGGGCAGGGTCAGGTCGCCGAGGGTCAGCGGCTCGAAGAGTGAGGTCACGTCGTGGTCCAACAGCGCGTGCACCGGGATGCTTCCCGGTCACTCGGTGACGGACATCTCCCCCATCGGCTCGAACCCGTTGCCGTCGATCTGCCGGCTGATGATCTGTGGTGTCCGGACCAGCGCCTGCGGCATGGTCGCGATCGCCTTCTGGAAGTGCTCGCTGTTCACGTGCGGGCCGGCACCCTCGTCGGTGAACCCCTCGACCAGCACCCACTCGTTCTCGTCGTCCACGCTGCGCGACCAGTCGAAGAACAGGTTTCCGGGCTCCGCCCGGGTGGCCTCGGTGAACGGGGTGATCAGGTCCACCCACTTCTCGGTCCACTCCGGCTTGGTCTGGAACTTGACCACGATGAAGAACATGTGCGGCACGCTACTGCCCATGACCCTCACCCGGCACCGCCTGGACTACCTGTTCCTGCCGTTCTTCGTCATCGGCATCCTGAACAGCCTGATCCTCAGCCTTCCCGAGTCGCTCGGCGTCCCGGTCACCGCGGACAGCCCGTGGCCGCCCCTGCGATCGCTGCACTCCTGGGCCGTCGAGCAGGAGCCGCAGCACCTGCACATCCCGCCGACGCTGCAGGCCTCGATCCTGTACGACGGCTTCGTCCAGTCGGTGCTGCTGATCGTCCTCACGATCGGGTTCTGGAAGCTCAAGTCGTGGCCGTGGCTGATGACGCTGGGGCTCGTCTACGCCGTCAGCGCGGTGGTCAACATGTACTTCTACTTCATGCAGACGTTCCTCGGGCCGGACGTCCCGCCGCACCTGGGCACCTACCTGCCGATGAACCTGCCGTGGTTGGTGATCCCGATGCTGCTGATCTGGCGCTGCTGGCCGCGCCCCGCGTCGGCCCGACCGGTCGCCGCCTAGCTCAGGCGGGAACCAGGACCCCGCCGGGCATCGCGGCCGGGACGCAGTCGCAGGTGTCGCTGCACGCGAGGAAGGTGTGCATCGCGTGCCCGCACCGACCGCAGGGAAGGTCGTGCGAGAGGTGCACCTCGTTGGTCTGCACGGTGTCCCACATGACTGCCTCCTGACGTCGATTCGTGGTCTCACTGGTACGACGAACCAGGGCAGCGTTTTCGGACAACTTTTCGCGATCTTTTTTCGTCTCGTGGCTCACACCTCGAGCACGAGCCGCAGCTGGCGCGCCGTAGCCACGTGCACTCCCTCGCGGGTCCAGGCGTCGACGTCCTCGGTGACCCAGGCGTCCCCGGCGATGCGGGTCGTCCGGGCGTGCAGCAGCAGCCAGGACGATGCGACCGGCGGGATCCGTCCGAGGTGCACCGACAGCTCGAGCGACGGGACGGCGGCGCGCTCGGTCAGGGTGGCGGTGAGCGACGGCACCAGCACGTCGACCATGAACACGGTCCGGAGCGCGTCGAGCGGCTGGTCGTCGCCGATGATGCGCACCCAGGCGAGCAGCTCGGCCGTCTCGTGGCCGCCGAAGGGCCGGGTGCTGCCGGCGTTGCGGATCTCGACCTGGTCGAGCACGGCGGCGAAGGCGGGTGGGAGCCGCAGCTCCGGGAGTCCCTCCGGATGGCTCGCGCACGGCACGGCCGGGGCCCGCAGGTCTCCCAGGTCGCTTCCCCGGGGCCGGAGCAACCCGGCGGCGGTGACCACCGGTCCGTCGGCGTCCTGCGCGACCGCGGTGCTCCACACCGCGGTCCGACCGCGCTTGACCACGGCCGAGTCCAGGCGGGCTCCCCGGAGCATCGTCCGCACGAAGCGACCCTCCAGGCTGACCAGCTCGTGGCCGGGAGAGTCGGCGAGCATGCGGCGGGCCAGCAGAGCCAGGGTCAGCCCACCGTGCACGCCGTCGAAGCCGCGCAGGTGCGCGCACGCTCCGAGGCGCTCGAGCGGTGGACCGTCGAGCAGGGTCGTGACGCCGGGTTCGGCGAGACGCAGGGACATCGGGAACTCCTCGGGGAAGGGAAAGCGGCCGGGCCGCGTGGGTCGGCCCGGCCGCGTGCGCTGAACGGGCGTCAGCGCCGGTGCGGTGCGATCGAGGCGATCGGCACCGCGAACTCCTCGACCTCGGCCCAGGTGTAGGCCAGGTGCACCCGGGTGGTGGACGGCGGCCGCTTGGCCACCGACAACCCCGGACGCCACTCGTTCACCGGCCGGATCGGACGGGGCACGAAGCCGCCACCGCAGTTCGGGCACACGTTGTGCAGGCGCGAGACGCAGTCCACGCACCAGGTGCACTCGTAGCTGCAGATCATCGCCTCGAGTGATTCCGGCGGGAGGTCGGTGTCGCAGCCCTCACAGTTCGGGCGCAGTTCGAGTGCCATGGTCACCTCCCCGCCAAGGGTGGGGCCGCAGGTCGAGAGCCATGTCAGGCCACTTCGACCGGGACCTCGTAGGTCTCCTTGGCCGGGTGGCCGGCGCGCTCGTGCACCCGCTGGACCGCCTCGAGGGACGGGCCGGTGGCCATGCAGAACGCCTTGCCGCTGACCGGGTCCAGCCAGGCGCGCTCGAAGTGCACGCCCTCGCTGGCCTCGATGTCCAGGTCGGCCTGGTGGGCCGCCTCGAACTGCTCCTGGGTGACTCCGACGAAGCCCTCGTGGACGTCGATGAAGGTAGGCATCGTTTTTCTCCTTGTGTTGGTGGGAGGTACCACCGTCGCGTGCGGCGGCGCGAAATCCCAGCGACGGATTCGTCATCTTCCGCCAGAATCACGTCATGGAGATCAGCACCCGCAAACGCCCCCACCGCGTGGCCTGCCTCGTCTTCGACGGCGTCAACACCTTCGAGCTCGGCACCGTCGGCGAGGTGTTCGCCACACTGCACCCCGACCTCGTCGTCCCGTGGTGGTATGACCTCACGATCTGCACCGAGGACCCGGGCCCGGTCCGCACCGCGGCCGGCTTCGACATCGACGTACCGGCCGGCCTGGAGGCGATCCGGACGGCCGACACGGTGATCGTGCCCTCCAGCGTCTACGAGATCGAGCGTGCGGCCCGGCCGGCCGTCGTCGCGGAGCTCCAGCGCGCCCGGGACCGAGGCGCCCGGATCGCCTCGATCTGCGCGGGGGCCTTCATCCTCGCTGCCGCCGGACTGCTGGACGGCCTGGAGGCGACCACGCACTGGCGGTTCGCCGACGACCTCGCCGAGCGCTACCCGGCCGTGACCGTCCGTCCCCGGGTCCTGTACGTCGACCACGGCCGGATCCTGACCTCGGCCGGGGTCGCCGCAGGGGTCGATCTGTGCCTGCACCTGGTCCGGCGCGACCACGGCCCGGAGATCGCCAGCCGGCTGGCCAACTGGATGGTCGTCGCCGCGCACCGTGAGGGCGGTCAGTCGCAGTTCTTCGAGCAGCCGGTCTCCTCGGCACCGCTGGACGACCCGATCGCCACCTCGGTCAACCACGCCCGGGACAACCTCGCGGGAGACCTGAGCGTCGAGTCGCTGGCCCGGGTTGCGCTGCTCTCCACCCGGCAGTTCGAGCGTCGCTTCAACGAGGCGATGGAGATCAGCCCGGGCCGGTGGGTGGTCCGTGAACGCATCCGCGCCAGTCGCGAGCTTCTCGCAGGCTCGGACGTCCCGGTCGAGCTGATCGCCGAACGCGTCGGCATGTCACCCGCTGGATTCCGGGCGAACTTCAAGGCCGAGGTCGGCATCTCGCCGGCGGCGTACCGCAGGCAGCACCAGGAGGACGAACAGGTCGACCTGGCGGGCTAGGAGGCCTGGCCGGTCCGGTGCTGCGCCTGGTCCTCGGCGAGCCCGCGGACGAGGGTGTCGATGAGGTCGGGGATGTCCTCGCGACCGAGCTGGAACGTGGAGACGCAGGTTCCCGCCCGCCAGATCGACAGGACGGCCATGCCGCCGGCCTCGGTGTGCCACGACAGCCGCATCGCCCGCCCGTCGTCCCGGGCGTCCAGGAACACGTCCCCGTGAGCAGGGAGCGCGTGGATGTCAGCCATCTCTCGAGTATGCGCCGCGGAGCTGGAACACACCAGCGGCTGGTGGCTGCCTGTCACTCCCGCGCCAAGCGCTGGCGCTGACGCCGGGAGATCCGTACCCAGCGCACAGCCAAGGCGGGATCTGGGTCCTGCCCTGCTCCCGCAACGTGCGCGATGTCCAGGCCGATGTCGCGGCAGAAGTCGAAGACCGGCTCATCCAGCAAACGCTGCCGAAGATCCCGAACGTGGATGTCGGCATCCCAGAGATGATCGTAGGAGAACACGCTCACGACCACGCCGCTGTCGCGACGAACGACCTTGACGTCGCAGAATCGCTTGGGATCCCAGTCGTCGAAGAACAGCGCGATCGTCGCGAAGGTGAACAGCATTTCCCGAACGACGCCCACCAGGGTCCGCAAGGGGCCGAAATGCTGGTACTCGGCGCGAATCGAGAACCACCGCCCCGCGACCGAAGGCCCGATCTCAACCTCCACGCAAGGCAGGCTAGGCCACGAAAACAAGAAAGCCGCCCGAAGGCGGCTCATCTTGTGGAGCTGAGGGGACTCGAACCCCTGACCCTCTGCATGCCATGCAGATGCGCTACCAGCTGCGCCACAGCCCCATCGCCCAGGTTCAGGCAACTCGGAGAATGTTAGCCAACCGGGGCCTCGGATGCGAAATCGGGTCCGTGCACCGCGGGGTGCGCGGTCTCGTTGTAGGAGGCCAGCCGGATGCCCCGCCCGTCGCCCTCGTCCTCCAGGACCACCCAGCCGCAGTTGTCCAGGCCGCGCAGGCTGTTGCCGACCTCCTCGGGCCAGCCCAGGAAGGCCACCAGGCAGATCTTCAGGCAGGCCCCGTGCGAGATGACCACGGTCGTCTGGTCCGGCCCGGTCGCGTCCCAGATCTCGTGCAGCGCCGGCACCATCCGGTCGATGACCATCTCCGGCGTCTCGGCCCCCGGCACCCCGCCGGTGATGTGGCCGGCCCGCCAGGACTCGTAGGCCTCCGGGTAGCGCTCGGCGAACTCAGGGATCGTCAGGCCGGCGCGCTCCCCCACGTCGAACTCGCGCAGGCGGGCGTCGTAGCGGGCCTCGAGGCCGGTGGCGGTCGCCACGTGCTCGGCGGTCTGCCGGGCCCGGGCCAGGTCGCTGCTCCACAGCGCGTCCGGGGCCATCGCGCCGATCACCGGAGCCATCGCCCGAGCCTGCGCGACCCCGGTCTCGTCGAGACCGACGTCGGTGTGCCCCTGGGCACGGCCCTCGAGGTTCCAGGCAGTCCGACCGTGCCGGACCAGGACCAGGCGACGGGTCACTGCGGGTTCTGCGGGCCCACCGCGTCCCGCACGTCGATCGAGGGGCAGTCGCGCCAGAGTCGCTCGAGGGCGTAGAAGGCACGCTCCTCGGAGTGCTGGACGTGCACCACGATGTCGGCGTAGTCCAGCAGGGCCCAACGCCCGTCCCGGACACCCTCGCGGCGTACCGGCTTGGCGTCGAGCTCGCGGAGCTTGTCCTCGATCTCGTCGACGATCGCCTTGACCTGGCGGTCGTTGGAGCCGGAGGCGACCAGGAACGCGTCGGTGATGACCAGCTGCTCGGAGACGTCGAAGGCGACGATGTCGGTGGCGAGCTTGTCAGCGGCCGCGGCCGCGGCGGCCTGGATCAGCTCGATGGCTCGGGGTGTGGCGCTCATGTGTCACTTCCGTAGAGATGGTGCTTGGCGATGTACTGCACGACCCCGTCCGGCACCAGGTACCAGACGGGGCGACCGGCGGCAGTGCGCTCGCGGCAGTCGGTGGAGGAGATGGCGAGTGCCGGGATCTCCAGGATGGTGACCCGGTCGGCCGGGATGCCCTCGAGCGAGGAGGCGTCCATCTCGTAGCCCGGTCGGGTGCAGCCGACGAAGTGCGCCAGCGAGAACAGGTCCCCGGCGTCGCGCCAGGTGAAGATCTCGGTCAGCGCGTCGGCGCCGGTGATGAAGTAGAGCTCCGCGCCCGGGTAGGCGGCGGACAGGTCGCGCAGCGTGTCGATCGTGTACGTCGGACCGGACCGGTCGATGTCGACCCGGGACACCGAGAAGAGCGGGTTGGACGCGGTCGCGATCACCGTCATCAGGTAGCGGTGCTCGGCGGACGTGACCTCGCGCTCGGCCTTCTGCCAGGGCTGACCGGTGGGCACGAAGACCACCTCGTCGAGCCCGAAGTGCGCCTGGGCCTCGCTGGCCGCGACCAGGTGACCGTGGTGCACGGGGTCGAAGGTGCCGCCCATCACGCCGACCCGGCGTGGGGTCCCGGCGGACGGTGCGGCGGGAGTGCTCAGGAGTGCTCGCGTCCCCGGCCGAAGGACAGCAGCGCCATGATCAGCACGATCAGGAGCAGGAGGATGCCGCCGCCGATGTAGTACGGCGCCAGGAACGTGCCGGAGTCTTCGCCGACGGAACCGCCGCCGTGGAGGTGCGCGAGCAGGAAAGTCATGGGCCGTACCTTACCGGGACCGGGCTCACTGACCGCGAGCGGCCAGCAGTGCGGACACCATTGTCTCGAGCTGCTTGAGGTCCACGGTGATGTCGGCCACGACGAACTCCCCGCGGGTGATCCCGGCGGCCGGTCCGGTGCCGGAGAGGTACTGGTACTCCAGCCCCTCCACGCCGCAGGTCATCTTCCAGTAGTCGGCCACCATCGACTGGCTCGGGAACAGCTCGAGCAGCGCGGAACCGGGGCTGCAGAACGACAGGTTGGCCAGGGATGCGCCGTGCGGGGCCACGATCACGTCGGCCTCGGCGAAGGTGCGCACCTGCTCGGCGACCGAGAGCGCGCCCGGGTCCACGACCTCGAAACCGAGCGGCTCGAGCAGGGCGAGGACCTCGGTCTCGTTGAGCACCGCGCGGTTGTGCAGGCCGGCCCGGCGGGCCAGGTACAGGTTGCGGCCCGGAACCCGCTCGGTCCCCGCCGGCACCAGGCGCTGGCGCAGCAGCTGGGAGACCCACGGTGGGTTCCGCTCGATCATCGAGGGCACGCCCGGGACTACCAGCGTCTGCGCCCGCACGTGGCGGACCTCGTCGCTGTTGATGATCTGGTCCGCGCCGATCCCCCCCAGCTCGAGCAGCTCGCGCTGGAACCGGGTCGTCTGCGGCACGTACCAGCGGTCGGGAGCCGGTACGCCGGACTGCTCGAGCACCGCGATCCGCGGGAGCACGTCGTGCAGGAAGTGGTAGTAGTTCGCGTCACCGCGGCTGGCCAGCACGCCGAGGCGCCCGGCGACGTCGACCGGGGGCGGCGGGAACGGGTGCAGGAACATCGGGTGCTGGCGCGGCTTGGTGGTGCCGAAGTACCAGCACTGCTCCCACAGCCAGCGGTTCTTGGCCGTGATCACCACGGAGTGCGGCTGCAGCACCCGGCCGCCGGCGAGCTCGAGGACCCCGACCCGCGGGACCGTCTCGGTCAGCGCCTCCTCGAAGCACCAGTACCGCTCCGGGACGCCGACGGGTCGGACCCGGTGCAGCGTCTCCTCCGGACGGGCGAGCGTGAAGCTGCCCCCGTCCTTGGCTGCGTCCTCCATCGTCTCGGCGACGCCGTCGGGCAGCCAGCCGCCACGCATCCTGCTCATCCGCACGGTGGCGGGCGAGACGGCACGGGTGCCGACGGTGTAGGCGCGCTTCAGCGGGCCGAAGTAGGGGCGGAGGTTCTCCGACAGCCGGACCACGGTCGTGGAGGTCGGGTCAGCTCTTGAAGCCCACGGGACCGCGGGCGAGCCAGGCCAGGCCCAGGTCGGCGCGCTCCGGGCGGTGCCCGACCAGGTGCAGGCCGACGCCCGCGAACCAGGCGCGCAGCTCCGACCAGGACTCACCGGGGATGTCGTGGTACTCGAGCACGACCCGCTCGACGTTCGCCCAGCTCTCGGGCGCGGACTGGTAGGCGAGCTGGTACTCGCCGCCCTCGCAGTCGAGCTTGACGATGGTGACCGGACCAGGAGCCTGGGCGATCGCGTCGTCGAAGCTGAGCGTCGGGACCTTCACGCTCGAGCCCGCGGCGTGCGGGTCGTCGACCGGGTGGGCGTCGACCAGGCCGTTGTGCACGCTCGCGCCGCCGTGGTCGGAGAACATCGCGAACCCGGTCTCGCCCGACAGCGCCGCCTCGACGACGTTGATCCGCTGGCCGAGGCCGTTCTGCTCGATGTTGCGCTTGAGGTAGGTCACCGTGTCGGCCGACGGCTCGAAGCAGGTGATGTCCACGGTCGGGAGCACCTCGGCCAGGTGGCAGGCGAAGGTGCCGACGTGGGCGCCGACATCGAAGGCGTTGACCTGCTTGCCCTGGTAGGCCTCCAGGAACCAGTCGAGCTCGTAGCCGTGCTCGGCGTACTGCTCGTACGCAGGCAGCCGGGCGCCCGGGACGTTCGGCGAGGTGATCTTCTGACCGCTACGGGTCTCGAAGGTGAGCTCGCGCGGGCCACGGCCGGCCTTCTCGCGGACCAGCCCGGAGAGCAGGGTCGGCCAGTTGGTGAAGGCCTTCGGGGTCTGGCTGACGCGCTTGACCTCGTAGGCCAGCTTGCTGGCCCGGCTGCGCGGTCCGCGGCCCTCGTGGTCGCGCAGCGGCGTCCGGGAGAGCCAGGCGGTGCCGGCGATCGGCGCGCGCAGGTCGCGCAGGACGTGCAGTCCGACCGAGGCGAACCAGGCGCGCAGCTCCTCCCACGACTCGTCGGGCATGGTGTGGTACTCGAGGACGAGGCGCTGGACGTTGGCCCAGCTCTCGGGCGAGGACTTGTAGACCAGGTCGTACTCGCCGCCCTCGCAGTCCATCTTGATGAACTCGACCGGACCGCGCGCTCCGGCGACGACCTCGTCGAAGGCCATCGTCTCGACGCGTACGCCGGTGCCGGTGGCCTCGCCGTCGAACGCCATGTGGTTGTGGCCCGAGCCCGCACCCTGCAGGTCGAAGATCGCGAACCCGGTCTCGCCGGCCAGCGCCTTCTGGTGGGTGTGGATGCGCTCGGTGTTGCCGTTGACCTCGACGTTGCTGCGCAGGAACTGGTAGGTGTCCGGCGACGGCTCGAAGCAGTCGACGGTCGCACCGGGGTGGATGCTCGCCAGGTGCGTGGAGAACGTGCCGACGTGGGCGCCGATGTCCAGAACGTGGATCGGGCGGTCGATCAGGTCGCCCAGGAACCAGCGCAGGTCGTAGCAGTCCTCGGCGAAGACCTCGTAGACCGGGACCCGCGCGCCGGGCGCGTTCGGGATCGAGATCGTCTGACCGCTACGGGTGTGGAAGGTGAGCACCTCCGGACCCTCGGCGACCTTCTCGCGAGCCATCCCGGCCAGCAGTCCCGGCCAGTTGGTGAAGGCGCTCGGCGTCTGGACCAGGCGCGCCAGGTTGTACTTCAGCACCCACGAGCGGGAGTTGTCCGATTCGACGATCACGCGGCGTACCCTACCCGCCGCCGAGCCGCACTACCGACGAGTCCGGAACTTCGGTACATCGCCGTACAAATCCCGGGCGGATCAGTGCGTGCCGAACAGGTGCGGAGCCAGCTGGCGCACCCATTCCGCGCCCTCCAGCACCAGCCAGAAGCGGGCGATCCGGCCCACGAGGCAGGTCGTCAGGAACAGCACGAACGGCATCTCCAACGACCCGGCGAGGACCGCGACGACCGCCAGAGGCGGGAACCCGGAGATCGCGGAGGCGAACACGATCGTCCCGGCCAGGAACGGGCGCCCGACGATCCGGTCGTGCCAGCGCTGGTAGGACTCCCGCCACTTCTCGGCCTCCATCTTGCGGGCCAGCCACGGGATCTTCATCGAGTGGACGCCGGCGTAGTACCAGACCACCTTGCCGAGCGTCTGGCCCGAGCCAGCAGCGACCGCGAGCGCGAAGGCCTGGCTGTGGGCGCTCGGCAGCGCCCCGAGGTAGATCTCCAGGTTGAGCAGCGGCAGCAGCGCCGAACCGATCGCGAAGAAGAAGGTCCCGAGGATCAGGCTCACGCGGTGGTCGCCCCCGGCCCGGTCCCCTCGGGGATGGGGAGGCCGATCCTGGCCAGCCGGACCAGCATCACGATCTTGAACACCAGCAGACCCCCGGCGATGACCCCGGCGATCCACGCCGTCTGGGTCACCAGCATCAGCACCGCGAACAGCGCCGAGTTCACCGCCTTCGCCGGGTGCGACCAGTTCAACCGGTAGATCGTCGGGTCGATCACGTAGAAGTAGTTGGGGCTGCGCACCTTCCAGGCCAGGAAGGCGATCGAGAGGAAGCAGTCGATCACCATGAACTCGGCGAGGTAGAGCAGCACCGGGACGGTGAACTCGGGATGCAGCCAGGCCAGGCCGAAGTAGAAGGCCGCGGCACACATCCGGTCGCTCATGATGTCGAGCACCGCGCCGATGCGGGTCTCGTGGTGCATCCGCCGGGCGACCTGGCCGTCGAGCATGTCGCCGACCCAGTAGACGCCGAGCGCGACGGTCATCAGCTTGAGCGCCGGGCTCCAGAACTCGTTGTTGTCCGGTAGGCCCTTGTGCAGCGCGAAGCCGATGATCACCACCGTGGCGATGGTGCGCACGAACGTGATGATGGTGGCCGGCGTCAGGAAACGCTCGGACTCAGGGGTCGCCCAGACGTCGAGCGTCAACGGGTCGACTCCCGCTTCGAGCTTGGTCATCGACGCACGTGGCCATCGCCGGTGACGACGTACTTCGTCGACGTCATCTCCGGCAGTCCGAGCGGACCGCGGGCGTGCAGCTTCTGCGTCGAGATGCCGATCTCCGCCCCGAACCCGAACTCGCCCCCGTCGGTGAACCGGGTGGAGGCGTTCACCATGACCGCTGCTGAGTCGACCTCGGCGGTAAACCGGCGGGCCGCGGCCACCGAGCCGGTGACGATCGCCTCGGTGTGCCCCGAGGAGTGCGCCCGGATGTGCTCGATCGCAGCACCGATGTCCGGGACGACGGCCGCGGAGATATCCAGGGACAGGTACTCGGTGTCCCAGTCGTCCTCGGTCGCCGGGAGCACACCCTGGTGCCCGGCGAAGACGGCGTCGCCGTGGATCGTGACCCCGGCCTCCTGGAGCGCTGCGACGACCTTCGGCACGAACACCTCGGCGACGTCCGCGTGGACCAGCAGCGACTCGGCGGAGTTGCAGACCGAGGTGCGGTGGGTCTTGGAGTTCAGGACGATCTCGAGGGCCATCTCCAGGTCGGCCGCCGCGTCGACGTACACGTGGCAGTTGCCGACACCGGTCTCGATCACGGGGACCGTGGACTCCTCGACCACGGTGCGGATCAGCCCTGCTCCCCCGCGCGGGATCAGCAGGTCGACCAGGCCACGGGCGCGGAGCAGCTGCTTGACGGCGTCGTGGCCCTCGCCCGGGGCGAGCTGGATGACGTCGGCGGGCAGGCCGCTCGCCTCGACGGCGCCGCGCAGGACCTCGACGATCGCGGTGTTCGAGCGCAGCGCGCTGGAGGAGCCGCGCAGCAGCACGGCGTTACCGCTCTTCAGGCAGATACCGGCCGCGTCCGCGGTCACGTTCGGCCGGGCCTCGTAGACCACGCCGACGACCCCGAAGGGGACGCTCACCTGGCGCAGCTCCAGCCCGTTCGCGAGGGTCGAGCCGCGCACGACGGTGCCGACCGGGTCGGGAAGGCCGGCGACCTCACGCAGCCCCTGGGCCATGCCCTCGATCCGGGACTCGTCGAGGCGCAGCCGGTCGATCATGTGGGCCGGGGTGCCGCCGGCCTCTGCAGCGGTCACGTCCTCGGCGTTCGCGGCCAGGATCGCGGCCCGGTGCTCGACGAGCGCGACGGCCATCGCCTCCAGGGCGGCGTCCTTGCTCGTCCGGGTGGCGAGCGCGAGCACGTTCGCGGCAGCCCGGGCGCGGGTCGCCACGGCGGTGATCAGGTCGGACATGACCCCAACAGTATCGGCTGGTCAGAGCTGGAAGGTGAGCGAGGTCGCGGCGGCGCGCACACCACTTCGGGCCTCGCGGACGCTCTTCTCGACGACCTCGAGGCCGACGATCTCCCAGCTGGGCAGGCCCGCGGACTCGCGGTGCTCGGGCCACAGCCGCAGGGCCAGCGAGGCGACGTCCAGCATCGCCGGGCCCTCGTCCCAGTAGTCCAGGCAGGCGCTGCCGCCGGTGTACTCGACGGAGTCGATGAACGGCCGCTCATCACGGAGCCGGGACAGGGCGGCGCGCAGCAGCATCGGCTCGACCGGCTCTCCTGCCACCGTGAGCGTCACGTGCCACAGCCGTCCGTTCGGTTCCGTCGACACCACACGCTCCTCACCTGTATCCGAAGTTGGACACAGTGTGGAGGACCGGAAGCGCGCCGCGAGGCGGAATTCCCGAACATCTGCCCGGGAACTGGACCAGTGACTAACGGGCCGCGAGGAGGGTCAGGTCGTCGCGGTGCACGACCTCGCGCTCGTAGGAGGAGCCCAGTTCCGCCGCCAGCTCCCGGGTGGAGCGCCCCATCAGGGCCGGGAGCTCGGTCGCGTCGTAGTTGACCAGGCCGCGGGCGATGACGGTCCCGTCGGGTGCGACCAGGTCCACGGGGTCCCCGTCGACGAAGGTTCCGGTGACCCCGGTGATGCCCGCCGGCAGCAGCGACGCGCGGCGCTCGACGAGCGCGCGAACGGCCCCGGCGTCCAGCACGATGGTGCCCTTGCCCGCGGTGGCGTGCTCCAGCCAGAGCAGCCGGGTGGGCTTGCGTCGCCCGGTGGCGTGGAACAGCGTCCCCACCTGATCGCCGGCCAGCGCGGCGGCAGCGTGTGCGGCGTCGGTGAGCACGACGGTGACGCCGGCCGCGGTCGCGATCCTGGCGGCCTCGAGCTTGGTCTGCATCCCGCCGGTCCCGACGCCGGCGGTGCCGGCCTTGCCGACCGTCACCTCGAGCAGGTCGGCATCGCTGCGGACCTCCTCGATCAGGGTGGCGCCCTCGCTCGGCGGTCCGTCGTACAGGCCGTCGACGTCGGAGAGCAGCACCAGCAGGTCGGCGTGCACGAGGTGGGCGACGAGCGCGGCCAGGCGGTCGTTGTCGCCGAACCGGATCTCGCTGGTGGCGACGGTGTCGTTCTCGTTGACGATCGGCACCACCCCGAGCTCCAGGAGCGTGACGAAGGTGCGCTGGGCGTTGCGGTAGTGCCCGCGCCGGGTGACGTCGTCGAGGGTGAGCAGCACCTGTCCGGTGACCAGGCCGTGCCGGGCGAACTCGTCGGTGTAGCGGTGCACCAGGATCCCCTGGCCGACCGACGCGGCCGCCTGCTGCTTGGCGAGGTCGCGCGGACGCTTCTTCAGCGCCAACGGCGCCAGCCCGGCGGCGATCGCACCCGAGGAGACCAGCACGATCTCGGCGCCACGACCGTGCGCCTGCGCGAGGGTGTCGACCAGGGTGCGGACCCGTTCGGGGTCGATCCCGCCGGCTGCGGTGGTCAGCGAGGACGACCCGACCTTCACCACGACGCGGCGGGCGTCGGCGACCTCGCGGCGGGTCATTCGTCGTCCTCGAGCAGGGCGGGGTCGAAGTCTCCGGCGTCGTAGCGGCGCGCCACGTCGGCGCGGGTCTCGGACTCCTCGCGGTAGGGCATGAGCGCGTCGATGGCGCGACGACGCTCCGCGGCAGGACGGTCCTCACGCAGGCGCTGGTCCTCGCCGCGTCGGCCGAGCATCTCCGAGGCGCCGGCATCCAGGCCCGGTTTGAAGTCGAACACGACGGCGTTGTCCGGGTGGCCGATGAGGACGGGGTCGCCCTCCTTCGCCCCCAGCTGGAGCAGGCGGGTCTCCACGCCGAGCCGGTTGAGGCGGTCAGCCAGGAAGCCGACGGCCTCCTCGTTGCTGAAGTCGGTCTGCCGGATCCAGCGCTCGGGCTTGGTGCCGCGCACCCGCCAACCCTCGCCGGTCTCGGTGATCGTGAACTCGTCGTCGCCGCCGGTCGAGCGCGGCCGCAGGACGATCCGCTCGGTCACCTCGACGACCCGCTCGCGGCGCGCGTCGGTGACGATCTCCGCCATCGCGAAGGTGAGCTCCTTGAGCCCCGCGTGCGAGAGCGCACTGATGGTGAACACCGGCCATCCGCGCTCGGCGACGTCGGCGCGCACGATCTCGGCCATGTCCGCACCGTCAGGCAGGTCGGCCTTGTTCAGCGCGACCAGGCGCGGCCGGTCCTCCAGGCCGCCGTACTTGGCGAGCTCGTTCTCCATCACCTCGAGGTCCTCGACCGGGTTGCGGCCGGGCTCCAGGGTGGCCAGGTCGATCACGTGCAGCAGCGCGGCGCAGCGCTCGATGTGGCGCAGGAAGTCGTGGCCCAGACCGCGGCCCTCGCTGGCGCCCTCGATCAGACCCGGTACGTCGGCCACGGTGAACGTGGTGTCACCGGCCTTCACCACGCCCAGGTTCGGGACCAGGGTGGTGAACGGGTAGTCAGCGATCTTCGGCCGGGCCCGGCTGATCGCGGCGATCAGGCTGGACTTGCCCGCACTCGGGAAACCGACGAGCCCGATGTCGGCGACGACCTTGAGCTCCAGGCCGATCGTGCGTTCCTCGCCGGGCTCACCGAGGAGCGCGAAGCCGGGCGCCTTGCGCTTCGCGGAGGCGAGTGCGGCGTTGCCGAGACCGCCCCGCCCACCCTCGGCGATCACCATCTCGGTGCCGGCGCCGACCAGGTCGGCCAGCACCGCTCCGTCCTCGGTGACGACGGTCCCGTCGGGAACGGGCAGGACCAGGTCCTCGCCGTGGGCGCCGTTGCGGTGAGCACCCGCGCCGTGGCCACCGTGGGTGGCCTTGCGCTTGGCGTTGTGGTGGTAGTCGATCAGCGTGGTGACATCCGGGTCGACCCGCAGGATCACCGAGCCGCCGGGACCGCCGTTACCGCCGTCCGGGCCGCCGAGCGGCTTGAACTTCTCGCGGTGCACCGAGGCGACGCCGTTACCGCCGCGGCCGGCGCTGACGAGCAGCGTGACGCGGTCGACGAAGGTGGGGACTGCCATCGGTACTCCTTTCTGAGAACGGTGGTTGAGCCTGCGAGCCTGCGAAACCACGAAGGGCGCCCCTGTTCAGGGACGCCCTTCGGAAAGCCTACTGAAGTCGTCCGGTCACTCCGACGGGACGATGTTGACGACGCGGCGACCACGACGGGTGCCGAACTCGACGTTGCCCGCGGCCAGCGCGAACAGCGTGTCGTCACCGCCACGGCCCACGTTGGCGCCGGGGTGGAAGTGGGTGCCGCGCTGGCGCACGATGATCTCGCCGGCGTTGACCAGCTGACCGCCGAAGCGCTTCACGCCGAGACGCTGGGCGTTGGAGTCGCGGCCGTTCTTGGTGGACGCCGCGCCCTTCTTGTGTGCCATTTCGTGTCCTTGGAAGTTTGTTGGAGATCCAGTGCTGACGAGACCGTCAGAGCTTGATGTCGGTGACCTTGACCTGGGTGTACTTCTGGCGGTGACCCTGGCGCTTCTTGTAGCCGGTCTTGTTCTTGTACTTCTGGATGACGATCTTCGGGCCCTTGGTCGCGCCGAGGACCTCGACCGTCACGGCGGCCTTGTCCAGGCCGGCGGAGGTGACCTTCTCGCCGTCGACGACCATGACCACCGGCAGCTTCAGGGAAGCGCCGACGGCCTCGTCGGTCTTGTCGATCTCGATGACATCGCCAACAGCAACCTTCTGCTGCTTGCTGCCACTGCGCACGATCGCGTACACGGCGGACTCACTCTCCTCGTAGGTTCACATCTGTAGTCCGTCGGCACACGGAAGCCCCTCGGGGGGAGGGGCTGGAGGTGCCGTCCGGAGCGGCGTACGCGAGCGCACACCGAGGGAAAACTCTACGCGAAAGCGCCGACGAGGGCAAAACGGTGAGGAGTCGCGACCACGGCCGCCCCTCCTGGGTTAGGTTGCTGCCCGACGAGACCGGGAGGGTCCTGAATGACCGAGGCGACGAACGTTCACCAGCAGGCCTACGTGCGCGAGGCGTGGGAGCTCATCGAGCTGATGGAGCGGATCGGCCCGACGCAGACGGCTTCGGCCTTCGCGCCGCGCTGGGAGGCGGCCCGCCGCAAGGGCGAGGACTTCTACGCCCCGGTCGCCTCCGGCGAGTGGTTCGTCACCGAGAGCCGGGACCTGTACGAGTCACCCACGAACCGGACCCGGTTCGCCCGCACGGTCGACTTCATCCGCCCCGGCGAGCGGATCATGGAGATCGGGACCGGCAAGGGCTTCCTGGCGCTGATGGCCCTCAAGGCCGGCCAGGCCGCGGCGTACCGGGGCATCGAGCTGGTGCCGACCAACGTCACCGCCACCAACGCGGCCCTGAAGGCCAACGGCTACGCCGACCGGGCGACGGCCGAGGTCGGCGACCTCTACGACCTGACCCGGGACACGGTCGCCGAGCACGACACGGATCTGCTGATCTGCTGCGAGGTGCTCGAGCACGTCCCCGACCCCGAGGCCGCGCTCAAGGTCCTGGCCGACTCCCTGCCCGAGGGCACCGACCTGCTGGTCTCGGTCCCGCTGCGCGGACGCCTCGAAGGCATCTGGGGCCACGTCGCCCAGTTCGGCGTCGCCCGGGTCCGGGCGATGGCCCGCGCTGCCGGGCTCACCGTCCACCACGTCGAGCCGCTCGCGAACACCTGGGTCTTCATGCTGGCGTCGCGCGCCCCGAGCAGCGAGCGGGCTGCCCTCGCCGCCGCCGCGGAGCCGGACGTCACCGCGGACCTGACGACCCCGGAGGACTGGTCGCTGCGGGTGGACAACGTGAAGCCCGAGGCGAGCGAGTCGACCTGGAACAAGAACCTGGCCTCGTACGCGGTCCAGGCGACGGAGAAGGGCGTTCGCCTGACTGCCGAGGCACAGAAGAAGCGGAAGAAGGGTGAGACCGCCTACGCCGGCATCACCTTCGCGTGCCAGGACATCCGCGGCATCCGGCTCGAGCTCGCCCTGGGCGACATCGACCTGGTCGAGGCGTTCTACGTCGACGCCTACGCCGGCTCCGAGCGGCTCGGCCGCTGGAAGTGGGTGCCCGCGGACGGGCGTCCCAAGCAGGCCAAGCCGACCTTCATGCTCCAGCCACAGCTGCGCGGGACGTTCTTCAAGCGGCAGTCGGCCCAGGACCTGCGCACCGCGGACCGGGTCGACCTCTTCGCCCAGCTGCCCGCGGGCGGCACCGTCGACGTCACCGTCACCCGGCTGGGCTGGTTCCGCTGACCCTGGTTGGATTTAGTTAACCAAAGTCAAGTAATCTGGCGCGGTGAGCACCGCCCCGGCCAATTCCGCGCCCCGCCCGTCCCGCTTCGACGCCTCGCACCCGCACTACCGCTGGGTGGCGCTGTCGAACACCACCATCGGCATGCTGATGGCCACGATCAACTCCTCGATCGTGATCATCTCGCTGCCGGCGATCTTCCGCGGGATCCACCTGAACCCGCTCGAGGCGGGCAACGTCAGCTACCTGCTGTGGATCATCATGGGCTTCCTGGTCGTGTCCGCGGTGCTCGTAGTCACGCTGGGCCGCCTCGGTGACATCTACGGCCGGGTCAAGATGTACAACCTCGGCTTCGCGGTGTTCACGGCCTTCTCGGTGCTGCTCTCGGTCGACCCGTTCCACGGGGGCGCCGGAGCCTGGTGGCTGATCCTGATGCGGGTCGGCCAGGGCGTCGGGGGCGCGATGCTCTTCGCCAACTCGACCGCGATCCTCACCGACGCCTTCCCCAGCCACCAGCGCGGAATGGCGCTCGGCATCAACCAGGTCTCGGCCATCGCCGGCTCGTTCCTCGGACTGGTCATCGGCGGGCTCCTGTCCGAGTGGCACTGGCGCGCGGTGTTCTGGGTGAGCGTGCCGATCGGCATCCTCGGCACGGTCTGGGGCTATCGCTCGCTGGTCGAGCTCGGGGAACGCCGCCCGGCCAAGCTCGACATCCCCGGCAACGTGACCTTCGGCCTCGGCCTCACCTCGCTGCTGGTCGCCATCACCTACGGCATCCAGCCGTACCGCGACCACGCCACCGGCTGGACCAACCCGTGGGTCCTCGGTGGGATCATCCTCGGCGTCGTGCTGCTGTCCGCGTTCGTCGTGATCGAGCAGCGGGTCGAGCACCCGATGGTCTCGATCGGCCTGTTCAAGATCCGCGCCTTCGCCCTGGCGAACATCGCCGGGCTGATGGCCGCCATCGGCCGAGGTGGCCTCCAGTTCATGCTGATCATCTGGCTCCAGGGCATCTGGTTGCCGCTGCACGGGTACAGCTACGAGTCCACTCCGCTGTGGGCCGGCATCTACCTGCTGCCGCTGACCATCGGGTTCCTGGTGGCCGGACCGGTCTCCGGCTGGCTCTCGGACCGGTACGGCGCCCGCTGGTTCTCGACCGGCGGCTCGCTGCTGGTCGCGCTCTCGTTCGTGCTGCTGCTGGTGATCCCGGTGAACTTCGCGTACTGGGCCTTCGCCGCGATCCTGCTGCTCAGCGGCGTCGGGTCCGGACTGTTCAGCGCCCCGAACACCACCGCGGTGATGAACTCGGTCCCCGCCCACGAGCGCGGCGCGGCGTCCGGAATCCGGGGCACCGTTTTCAACTCCGGCTCGTCGCTGTCGATCGGGGTGTTCTTCTCGTTGATGATCGTCGGGCTCGCCAACGTCCTCCCCCGCACGCTGACCGACGGCCTGACCGGCCAGGGTGTCAGCCACAAGGTCGCCGCCGAGATCGGCAACCTGCCGCCCGTCGGTTCGCTGTTCGCGTCGTTCCTCGGCTACAACCCGATCGAGTCGCTGGTCGGGCCGACCGGTGAGCTCGACCGGCTACCACAGTCCAACGCCGACAAGCTGACCGGCAAGGAGTTCTTCCCGCACCTGATGTCCGGCCCGTTCCACCACGGCCTGGTCATCGTCTTCGGCGCGGCCGCGCTGATGATGGTCGTCGCCGCAGCCGCCTCCTGGTGGGCCGGCGGCAAGTACGTCCATGACGAGCCGGAGCCCGAGCTGTCCGAGGCCGGGGCCGGAGAGGCACTGGGCCGCGAGTGAGCGCCCAGCCCGAGTCCCCGCAGGACTCCACGACCACCCGCCTGTACCTGGCTCTGGGCCGGCTGAACCGGGCGCTGCGGCGCGACGCCAAGGACGCCACCATCGGCCACGGGGGCCTGAGTGCGCTGGCCACCTTGATCGAGCAGGGTCCGCAGCGGGCCGGCACCCTGGCCGAGACCGAGGGCATCACCGCGCCGGCGATGACGCGGATCGTGAACTCCCTCGTCGAGCTCGGCTACGTGGAGCGCACCCCGGACCCGGCGGACGGCCGCGCCCAGCTGGTCGCGCCGACGACCAGCGGCACCGCGCTGGTGCTGGACAAGCGCGCCGTCCGGCTGCGGGCGCTCCAGGAACGCCTCGACCGGCTCAGCGAGGACGAGCGCGCGGCCGTCACGACCGCGCTGGCAGCCCTCGAGAACCTGACCAGCGAGATGAGCTGATTCTGATCACGATGGTCGTCAGGACGCTTGTCCGACGGCCATATCGCTCAAAATCGTGACGCTCAGCGCTTGCGGGCGCCGCGCTTCTTGACCGGGACGTGGAACATCGGAGCCGCCGTCTCCTCGTCGGTCTCGGCGGCCTCGACCTCGTCCTCCGCGACCTCGACGGCCTCGGCGGCCTCGGGTCCGTCCACGGCTCCGATCTCGGGCTCCTCAGCAACGGTCTCGGCAGCCGGCTCCTCCGTCGGCGCCTCTACAGGCTCGGCGACGTCCGACTCCGGGGCCTGCTCAGCGGTGGGCGTCACGGCCGGACCTGCAGGCCGACCGGCGGCGCGACGGCGACGGGTGGTGGTCACCACGACCGGGGCGGCGGGCTCGGCCGGCGCCTCGGCAGCAGCTTCCTGATCCGCTGAAGCCTGGTCGCCTTTCGGCTCGGTCTCGGTTGCGGCGACGTCGGCGTTCTGCTCGGCAGGAGCCTCGCTCGGCTCACCGTGCCCGGCCAGCTCGAGCTCCGGGGTCGGCTCGACGTCGACGATCAGCTCGCTCTCCGGGTGCGGCTTGGTGCCGGCCAGCGCCATCGGCGACGGCTTCGGCGTCTCGACCACGGCGGTCTCGCCCTCGGCGGCACCGCGGCTGCGGCCACGGCCGCCACGGCTGCGCCGGCTGCGGGGCTCGTCGCTGCCGCCCATGCCGCCGCCCTGGCCGACGCTGCGGTTGCTCGGCTCGATCGGGTGGTCGTGCACGATCACGCCGCGACCCTTGCAGTGCTCGCAGTCCTCGCTGAACGCCTCGAGCAGCCCCGAGCCGATCCGCTTGCGGGTCATCTGCACCAGGCCGAGCGAGGTGACCTCGGCGACCTGGTGGCGGGTGCGGTCACGGCCCAGGCACTCGACCAGGCGACGCAGCACCAGGTCGCGGTTGGACTCGAGCACCATGTCGATGAAGTCGATGACGATGATGCCGCCGATGTCGCGCAGCCGCAGCTGGCGGACGACCTCCTCGGCCGCCTCCAGGTTGTTCTTGGTGACCGTCTCCTCGAGGTTGCCGCCGGAGCCGGTGAACTTGCCGGTGTTGACGTCGACCACGGTCATCGCCTCGGTGCGGTCGATGACCAGCGAGCCGCCGGAGGGCAGCCAGACCTTGCGGTCCAGGCCCTTGGAGATCTGCTCGTCGATCCGGAACGACGCGAAGACGTCCTTCGCCTCTTCAGTCGCTTGCCCTGAGCTTGTCGAAGGGTGGTGCTCGAGCCGCTCGGCCAGGTCCGGCGCCACGTCCTTGACGTAGCCATCGACCAGCTTCCAGGCGTCGTCACCCTGGACGACGAGCTTGCCGAAGTCCTCGGTGAACAGGTCGCGGACCACCTTGAGGGTCAGGTCCGGCTCGCCGTACAGGAGCTCCGGGGACTTGCCCGCGGCGACCTTCTTCTCGATCTCGGCCCAGCGAGCGGTCAGCCGCTCGACGTCCTGGGTCAGCTCCTCCTCGCTGGCGCCCTCGGCCGCAGTGCGCACGATGACGCCGGCGGTGTCGGGGACGATCTCCTTGAGCAGGGTCTTGAGGCGGTTGCGCTCGGTGTCCGGGAGCTTGCGCGAGATGCCGGAGGTGTTGCCGTCCGGGACGTAGACCAGGAACCGACCCGGCAGGCTGATCTGGCCGGTGAGGCGGGCGCCCTTGTGCCCGACCGGGTCCTTGGTGACCTGCACCAGGATCGTCTGGCCGGACTTGAGCACCGACTCGACCTTGCGCGGCTGGCCCTCGACGTGGCCGAGCGCGGACCAGTTCACCTCGCCGGCGTACAGGACGGCGTTGCGGCCCTTGCCGATGTCGATGAACGCGGCCTCCATCGACGGGAGCACGTTCTGCACCCGACCGAGGTAGATGTTGCCGATCAGCGAGGTCTGCGACTCCCGCGCCACGTAGTGCTCGACGAGGACCTTGTCCTCGAGCACGGCGATCTGGGTGAGGTCGGCCTTCTGCCGGATGACCATCTTGCGGTCGACGGCCTCGCGGCGGGCCAGGAACTCGGCCTCGCTGACGATCGGAGCGCGGCGTCGCCCGGCCTCGCGGCCCTCGCGGCGGCGCTGCTTCTTGGCCTCCAGGCGGGTCGAACCACCGATGCTGGTGATCTCGTCCTCGAGGTTGCGCGGCTGGCGGACCCGGGTACGGCGACGACGGGAACCGGCCTCGCCCTCCTCGGAGTCGTCATCGCCCTCGGCGCCCTCTGCTGCCTCGGAGCTGTCGGCTCCGTCCTCGCCCCCGGCTCCGCGACGACGGCGACGACCGCCCCGGCGACGACGGCGACGGGCACCACCCTCGCCACCCTCGGCGTCGTCCTCGGCGCCCTCGGGCCCAGCGGCGTCGGCCTCGGCCGGCTCGTCGGCGGCAGCGGTCTTCTTGGCAGTCTTCTTGGCCGCGGTCTTCTTGGCCGCGGTCTTCTTCGCGGCGGCCTTCTTGGCCGGAGCGCCATCGCCCTCGGTCGCGGCCTCCGCGCCCTCGGCGCCGGCGTCAGCGGACTCGGCGGTCTGCTTCGCGGCCCGCTTGCGGGCCGGAGCTGCGGTTTTCTCAGGCGCCTGGAACAGCACCATCGGCGCCCCGGTCGCCGCGCCGGACTCGCCCGCGGGCGCCTCGGGGGCGGCGTCGGTCGCCTTCTTGGCCGTCTTCTTGGCCGGGGTCTTCTTGGCGGCCTTCTTCTTCGGGGCCTCACCGCCCTCGGGAGCCTCCGCCGCGTCAGCGCCCTCGGCGACCTTCTTGGCCGCCTTCTTCGCCGGCGCCTTCTTGGCGGCCTTCTTCGCGGTCTTCTTGGCCGCGGGGGCACCGTCCACCGGGGCGTCCAGGGTGGTGCTCGTGGGCTCAGCGGGAATGGTGGTGCTGGTGTTGTCGTTGCTGGGGTTGTCAGCGTCGAGCATGAGTTGCTCTCCTCTAGCACGCCCCCGGCTCAGTGCCGGTGTGGTCGTGCGGGTCACGCCACGTCGCGCTGCGCGCACCGTGGCAAAAGCCTTCGGTCGGCGGCGACATCCTCCGTGTAGGTCGGATCAAGGACTCGTCATCACCGACCGCGGTCGCTAAGCCGTCTGGCCGAGGGAGCTGTCACCAACCTCAGCCGGCCGCGTCGCGGTCCGGTGCCAACGGGTCCCCCACCGTGCCGGTCTGCGGATCAAGTGGACCTTGTGCCAGTCGCTGCGCAAGCGCTGCGGGCTGAACACCGGTTTCCGAGATCTCACGGAGCGCGGCGAGAACGTCGTCGGGTCTCACGGACGGGGTTCCGTGCCGTAAAACCACTTGCAGTATCGCACACGTTTGGGCACCCGCCTGCGACTCGCCGTCTGCCCGCACCTCGAGACTGACGATCGCGGCCCGGGCGTCGAAGGTGCGCAGGCCCTTCTTGGTCATCCGCTCGACCATCACCTCAGGGGCGGCCAGCAGCTGGGCGACCGCCGGCTCCAGCTCCTCGGCCGAGACTCCGTTCAGCGTGATCTCCCAGTGGGACCCCTCGAGCCGTTCGCTGAGAGATCCGCCGCTGGAGACCACCACGTCGAGGATGTCGAGGCCGTCCGGGAGCGAGTCGTCCAGGGCGCGCGCGACCGATGCGGGGTCGAGCACCTCGGCCAGGCCGATCTCGACGTACTCGGCCTCGCTGGCCGCCCCGGTCGGGCTCGCGCCGGCGTAGGAGATCCGCGGGTGCGGGTTGAAGCCCGACGAGTACGCCATCGGCACCCGGGCTCGGGCGATCGCGCGCTCGAAGGCCCGGCTGAAGTCGCGGTGGCTGGTGAACCGCAGCCGCCCGCGCTTGGCGTACCGGATCCGCAGTCGCTGGACCGGCGGGGCTTGCTGCTCGGGCTGTTCACGCACGGGTCGAGGTTATCGAGTGCTCGAGCTTGCTCGTTGCCGAGTGGCCGAGATCCCGTCGACGAGCGCCAGCGAGGAGCACGGGTCGAACCCTATTTCAGATGCCGCGGCGCACCAGCGGCGACTGGTAGATCGAGTTCACGACGTCCCCGTCGAGCCAGGCCGTCAGCTCCTCTGCCTGGGCCCCCAACGCCTTCGCAGCCTTCGCGGTCAGCTCCTCGGCCGGCACGACGACGACCGTGCCGTCCGACTCCTGGCGCCAGCCTCCGACGATCCGTCCGTTCCACCACGCCGTCGGGCCGCCGTTGCCGTTGCGGTCGAAGATCGCCTCGGCGTGCGGACCGAGGTACCAGTCGCGCTGCTTCCAGCCCATCGTCGTCGGGTCGAGCGCGGGCAACAGGGATCCCCAGTCGCCGGGAGCAGGCTCGTCGTCCAGGTCGTCGGGAAGCAGGTAGCCGGACTCCCCCGAGTCCAGACCGACCTCGACGGCGTCCACGTCAACGAGCGCGCGACGCACCGCAGCCTTGGTCGCGCCGAGCCACCAGACGATGTCGGCCTCGGTGCCCGGGCCGAAGGTGTGCAACCAGGAGCGCACCAGTGCCGCGTATCCGTCCGCCTCGTCCCAGGCCGGTCCGATCCCCGGCAGCCAGTCCTCGGTCGCCGTCCACCGCGGACGCGAGGTCTTCCAGCCGCCGTCGTTCTCGCCGCGGACGACGACGCCCGAGGCCGCCAGCGTGGTGAGCACCCGTGGCGCGACCGACACCTCCGCGCCCCACTTCTTGTCCGGTGACAGGCTCATCCGCGCCTCGAGCATCGGCAGCGCCTCGCGAAGCTGGGCGGTCGTCGTCGGACCGGCGGTCCGCAGGTGGTGCAGCACGGCGGCGCATGCCTGCTCGACCCACTCCTCGCCGTTCGCGGTGACGCCGTGCTTGACCACGTCCCGGGCGAGCTGGCCCTCCTGCTGGACCGCCACCCGCGCCGACGCACTGCCCCACACCGCGGGCAGCAGGTCGCGCGGAAAGGCGAACGCCGTACGCCGCATCGCCAGCTGTCGCACCACCGTGCGGTCGACGTACAGGGCGCGGTGCAGGTCGTCGCGCGTGCAGCCGGTCCGGGCCCACGCGGACAGGTAGACCGAGGCCGGCTCGGTCGCGTGCCAGCAGGTCATCGCGTCGGTCGCCGCCTCGACCGACGCGAACCCCGTGGCCAGCCCGTGCCGGCGCGCGAGGCGCGCCCGCCGCTGCTCGTCACTGATTGCTCGCACGGTGTTCATCAAACCGGACGCCGCCGACAACCGCTGAGCACGTAGCGTGGACGCGTGGTCGCGTTCCTGGTCTCAGCAGTGGTCGTGCTCGGCCTGTGCTTCCTCTACGTACGCCGCATCGCCCGCTCGCGCCGGTCGATCGAGTGCCTCTACGCCCAGCCCGACGACCTGAAGCGTGCGGACGCCAACCAGCCGCCACCCTTCGACGGTTCCGCCGGGTGGGTCTGACCGGTGCACGCCTTCGTGAAGGTTGGCCTCTGGATCCTCTTCGTGCTCGTGATGACCGCGCTGCGATTCCGCACCCAGCTCCAGCTCCGTCGCCAGATCCGCGCCTGGAGGCGCGGTAACCAGACGAGCATCCCCTCGGACGATCTGCGGCGCGCCGGCGACGACCGTTCCGAGCCGCCCGGGGGCTACCCGGGCTGGTCCGACCTGCGGCCCTGAGGGAACAGCCAGCGCACGATCGGGGTTGTCGAGAGATGTGACTCCCCCATCCCAGGACCGCCGGTTCGAGCGTGCCCTGGTCCTGGTGGGGATCGTCGTCCTCGCGTTCAACCTGCGCCCGGCCGCGGTGAGCGTCGGCCCGATCCTCGACGAGCTCTCCGCCGGTCTCGGGATGCGCGGTTGGGAGACCTCGCTGCTGACCAGCCTTCCGGTGCTGAGCTTCGCCACGGTCGGCGCACTGGCTCCGCGGATCGCCCGACTCGCTGGCGTCCACCGGGCCACCCTGCTCGCCCTCCTGCTGGTGACCGGCGGCCTGCTGGCACGCGCCCACGTCGGCTCCCCGGCAGCGTTCCTGGTGCTCTCGTTCCTCGCCCTGGCCGGCATGGCGGTCGCGAACGTCCTGCTCCCCAGCCTGGTCAAGCTGCACTTCCCCGACCAGGTCGGTCTGCTCACCGCCGTGTACTCGACCGGCCTGGCGATCGGTCTGACCAGCGCCTCGGTGCTCACCGTGCCGTTCTCCGACCGCGGCAGCGGGCCGCTCGACTGGCGCCACGGACTGGTCGTGTGGGCGTTCACGGCCGCGGTCGCCGCCGTCCCGTGGATCGCGCTGGTGCGGCACGACCGCAAGGCTGAGAGGACCACGTCACCGATCACCACCAGCGCGGTCGGCCGGACCCGGATCGGCCTGCTCATGGCGCTGGCCTTCGGACTGCAGTCGCTCCAGGCGTACTCGATCTTCGGCTGGCTGGCTCAGGTGTTCCGCGACGCCGGGTACAGCGCCCACGACGCCGGGCTGCTGCTCGGGGTGACCACCGCGATCAGCATCCCACTGTCGTTCGTCATCCCGGCTCAGACTGCCCGGGTCAAGGACCAGCGGGTGCTGCTCACCGCGATCATGGTCTTCTACCCGATCGGCTACCTCGGGCTGATCACCGCGGACGACCACGTCCCGTGGCTGTGGGCCGCGACGCTGGGTATCGGGACCTGCACCTTCCCGTTCATCCTCACCCTCATCGGTCTGCGGGCCCGCACGCCTGCCGGCACGGCCGCGCTCTCGGGCTTCACCCAGTCCGTCGGCTACCTGATCGCGGTCGCCGGTCCGTTCGGCGTCGGCGCCCTGCACGACGCGACGAACGGCTGGACCGTTCCGCTGCTGGTGCTGCTCGGGCTGGCCGTCCCGCAGTACCTCGTCGGCCTGCTCATCGCCCGACCGGCGTACGTCGAGGACGAGCTGGCCTGAACGCCTAGCGGAGGTGGGCGATCAGCTGTTCGGCGAGATCGACCGAGGCCTCGATCTCCTCGCGCCTGATCGAGACGCTCTCCACGTTGAGTCCGAACGGGACGCCGAGGCGCCGGCAGTAGTCGACGAGCTCGACGGCGGTCGCCAGGGCCTGGTCCAGCGAGGCGGCCAGCGGGTTCTTCGCGTGCCGCAGGTCGTTCTCGATCCACCGCGGGACGTCGACACCGAGCCAGCGCAGGAACTCCAGCGTCTTCATCGACCCGCAGACCGAGAACGTGAACACGATCGGCACCGGCGTCAGTCCGCGCGCCTCGCACTCGTAGCGGTAGTCGGAGACCAGGTTCTTGGCGGCGTTGAGGTCGTAGACGACCTGGGTGACGAAGAACCGGCAGCCTGCTTCCTGCTTCGCGATCAGCCGCAGGTGCTCGTTCTCGCGACGGCTGTGGCGCTCCGGGATCGCCACTCCGCCGAGCAGCAGGTCGGGGTTCGCCTCCGCGCGCATCGCCTGCGCCTCGGAGAGCGTGACCGGCGCGGACGTGCCGCTCGAGGCGGCGCCGACCATGACCGTCAGCGTGCGGCTCGGATCCTGCTCGCGGAGCCAGGCGTCGAGCCCGTCGTGCGGGTACTTGCTGACGGCGCGGTAGACGACCACCGGGGTCGGCCACGCGGCGAGGTGCGCCGACAGGTACTCCGCCGGGTCGACGGTCGGGCTGAACGGGAACGGGCGCTCGGCCGGGTTGCGCGAGCTCTCGTCGTCGATGTCGTAGAGGACCAGGCCGTCGAGGTCGAGGTGCTCGAGCCGCTCGATGGTCGCCCGGGCGATCTCCGGCAACCGCTCGGGCGGCGTCGACTGCCGGGGCGGCGTGATCGCGAACAGGACGAAGTCGCCCTGCCCCGACCGGATGCTCGTGGTGATGTCCACGGCGCGAGGCTAGCGGGCTTCGGCCACGGTCAGACGACGGAGAGCGGCAGCAGCCGCTGACCGGTCGGGCCGATCTGGATGTCGGTGCCCATCTCCGGGCAGACACCGCAGTCGTAGCAGGGCGTCCAGCGGCAGTCCTCGACGTCGATCGAGTCGGGGTCCAGCGCGTCCTCCCAGTCCTCCCAGAGCCAGTCCTTGTCGAGACCGGAGTCCAGGTGGTCCCAGGGCAGCACCTCGTCGTAGCCGCGCTCCCGGGTGGTGAACCAGTCGACGTCCACACCGGTGCCGGCCAGGCCGGTCTCGGCCGCGGCCATCCAGCGGTCGTAGGAGAAGTGCTCGCTCCAGCCGTCGAAACGCCCGCCGTCACGCCAGGCCGCCTCGATCACCTTGCCGATGCGGCGGTCACCCCGGGAGAGCAGTCCCTCGACGATGCCGGGCTTGCCGTCGTGGTAGCGGAAGCCGATCGCGCGGCCGTACTTCTTGTCGTTGCGGACGACCTCGCGCAGCTTGTAGAGCCGGTCGTCGGTGGTCACGTGGTCCAGCTGTGCGGCCCACTGGAACGGGGTGTGCGGCTTGGGCACGAAGCCGCCGATCGAGACGGTGCAGCGGATGTCGTTGTGGCCGGAGACCTCGCGGCCCTTCTGGATCACCTTGCGGGCGAGATCGGCGACCTGGAGGACGTCCTCGTCGGTCTCGGTCGGGAGGCCGACCATGAAGTAGAGCTTCACCTGCCGCCAGCCGTGGCTGTACGCCGCGGCGACCGTGTTGATCAGGTCCTCCTCGGTGACCATCTTGTTGATCACCTTGCGCATCCGCTCCGAGCCACCCTCCGGCGCGAACGTCAGACCCGAGCGCCGGCCGTTGCGGGAGAACTCGTTGGCGAGCGTGATGTTGAAGGCGTCGACCCGGGTGCTCGGCAGGCTCAGCGAGACGTTGCTGCCCTCGTAGCGGTCGGCGAGGTCCTTGGCGACCTCGCCGATCTCGGTGTGGTCGGCACTGGAGAGCGAGAGCAGGCCGACCTCGTCGAAGCCGGACTTCTCGATGCCGTTCTGCACCATGGCACCGATCGTGGTGATCGAGCGCTCGCGCACCGGGCGGGTGATCATCCCGGCCTGGCAGAAGCGGCAGCCGCGGGTGCAGCCGCGGAAGATCTCGACGCTGAACCGCTCGTGCACCGTCTCGGCGAGCGGCACCAGCGGGTTGGCCGGGTAGGGCCAGGAGTCCAGGTCCATCAAGGTGTGCTTCGCGACCCGTGCCGGCACGCCGGCCAGGTTCGGGACGGCCGGGCCGAGCGAGCCGTCCGGGCCGTAGGAGACGTCGTAGAACTTCGGCACGTACACGTTGCCGCTGACCGCGAGCCGGCGCAGCAGCTCGTCGCGACCTCCGGTCTCGCCCTCACCCTTCCACTCGCGCACGACCTCGGAGATCTTGAGGACGACCTCCTCGCCGTCCCCCAGCACCGCGGCGTCGATGAAGTCGGCGATCGGCTCGGGGTTGAACGCCGAGTGTCCGCCGGCCAGCACGATCGGGTGGCCGTCGGTGCGGTCCACCGCGTGCAGCGGGATGCCGGCGAGGTCGAGCGCGGTCAGCATGTTGGTGTAGCCGAGCTCGGTCGAGAAGGACAGCCCGAGCAGGTCGAAGGCACCGACCGGGCGGTGGCTGTCGACGGTGAACTGCGGGATGTCCTCGCGGCGCAGGACGGCCTCGAGGTCCGGCCACACCGCGTAGGTCCGCTCGGCCAGGGTGTCCTCGGCCTCGTTCAGCACCTCGTAGAGGATCTGCACGCCCTGGTTGGGCAGGCCGACCTCGTAGGCGTCCGGGTACATCAGCGCCCAGCGCACGGTGGTCCGGTCGTCGCCCCACTCCTTGGTGACCGAGTTCAGCTCGCCGCCGACGTACTGGATCGGCTTCTGCACGCTCGGCAGGTGCGGCTCGAGCCGGGCGAACACGGACTCGGGGGCGGTGCTGACGGGCACGACTGACCTCTCGGGGAAACGGGCTGGAACGACGTACCAGGGTACGTCAGCGAGCGAGGGCCGACAGAATCTGCGCGGCCGGAGCAGCGGTCGCGGCGCGGTAACCGGTGCCCGCCCAGAGGTTGATGTTCTCCGCATCGCCGGCCGCGGCGGCGGCACGCCGGATCGGCGTGGTCAGGTGGTGCAGCGCCGGGTAGCCGAGCGGTGCGGCCGCGTCGTGCGCGGCCATGAACGCCGTCGGTAGCCCGCGGGCCGGCCGACCGCTGTAAGCACGGGTCAGGACAGGGTCGCCGCGACCGGCCCCGGTCAGGGCACCCCGGTACGTCGCGGAGGTGCCGGCCTCGTCGGCGAGCAGGAGCAGGGTTCCGACGGCGACGGCCGAGGCACCAGCAGCCATGGCCACCCGGACGTCGGCCGATCCGCCGACGCCACCTCCGGCGATGACCGGGAGGTCGGCGACCGCGAGAACGGCGCGCACCAGGTCCGGCAGCGGGCTCGAGCCGATCGGTCGCTCGGGCGTGAACGTGCCGGAGTGGCCGCCGGCCGCGGGAGCCTGGACGACGAGCACGTCCAGGCCGGCGTCGGCAGCCAGCCGCGCCTCGTGGGGATCGGTCACCGTCTGCGCGAGCAGGCAGCCTGCAGCCCGCAGGCGCGCTGCGGACTCCGCGTCCGGCAGCCCGAAGGTGAACGAGACCACCCGCGGCGCGGCCGCGACCAGGAGGTCGACCTTGGCGCCCCAGGCGTCGTCGTCCTCGACGGGCACCTCGGGCAGCTCGACCTCGAAACGCGCGGCGAGCGGGAGCAGGCGCTCGCGGTAGGCCCGGTAGGCGGCGAGGTCGACGGGCACCGGTGCCGGTGCGAACAGGTTCACGCCGAAGCGTTCAGAACCGACCGCCTCGAGCTCGCCGGCGAGTGTCTCCGGCGACTTGTACCCCGCGGCCAGGAAGCCGAACGAGCGCGCCGTCGCGGCGGCGTCCACGAGCGCCACGGTCGTCGGCCCGCCCGCCATCGGCGCGGCCAGGACCGGCAGGTCAGCGCCCAGCTCGGCGAGGAGGTCCACCGTTCCGGTGTATCAGATGCGGGCGAGCGCGTCCGCTGCGCGGCGGTTGCGATCGTTCGTGCGCATGCCGATGTTCAGCAGCAGCCCGATCGCCGCCAGCGAGGCGAACATCGAGGAGCCGCCGTACGACACCAGTGGCAACGGGACACCGGTCACCGGCATGATCCCCAGGCACATCCCGACGTTCTGGAAGGTCTGGAAGCCGAACCAGCACGCGATGCCCGCGGCAGCGACCCGGCCGAACATGTCCTCGGCGGCGAGCGCGATCGCCAGCGCCCGGAACAGCAGCACGGCGAAGAGCAGGATCAGGACGCCGGCGCCGATCAGGCCGAGCTCCTCACCGGCGACGGTGAAGACGAAGTCGGTGTGCTGCTCGGGCACGAAGCCGGACCGCGTCTGCGAGCCGTGGAAGAGGCCCTGACCGAAGAGCCCGCCGTTGCCGATCGCGATGCGGGCCTGCTCGGTGTTGTAGCCGGCGCCGCGCGGGTCGAGGTCGGGGTTCGTGAACGCCATGAACCGGTCGACCTGGTAGGCCTTGAGGAATCCGGCGGTCACCATCAGCACCGCACCGAAGACCCCACCGGCGGCGAGACCGGCGAGCCAGCGACGCGGAGCCCCGGAGACGGCCAGCACGCCGAAGACGGTCGCGGTGAGCACGAGCATGGTGCCCAGGTCGGGCTGCATCAGGATGAGCAGCGCCGGGAAGCCGGCGATGAGCAGCATCAGCACGACCTCGACGTTGCCGACGCGACGACGACGCGAGCTCTCGGTCCGCTCGGCGACGGCCAGCGCCATCCCGACGACGACGGCGAGCTTCGCGAACTCGGCAGGCTGGATCGACAGGCCCCCCAGCATCAGCCAGGAGCGGGACCCGTTGATCGTCGTGCCCATCGCCAGCACCAGGAACAGTCCGGCGATCGAACCCAGGTAGACCAGCGGCGCGAGGATCCGCACCCAGCGCCGGTCGGTGAAGAAGACCATCGCCCCGAGGACGAGTCCGATCGCGACGTTGACGAGCTGCTTCTTCAGGTAGGCCGTCGAGTCACCGCCGGTGAGCTGGTCGTTGGTCGAGGTCGAGGACCACACCAGCAGGGTGCCGATCACCAGGATCGAGAGCGTCACCCCGATGAGGACCCAGTCGACGCCACGCCGCCGGCCGAGCAACGGCTGGGCGACCCGGGCTGCGGGAGCGAGAGCGGTCACTGCTTCCTCCTCAACGGCGGCAGGATCGAGCCGTCGGGCGCGAAGACCGGCAGGCCCTTCGGCGGGACGACGCCGGCGATCGCGGCGCGGGCCGCGTTCACGTCCTCGCCCCTGATGCCGTAGAGCGCCTCGTAGATCGCGCGCACCGCCGGGCCTGAGGTACCGGAGCCGGTACCGGCCTGGGTCACCATCATCACCACGACGTAGTCCTTGGTGTAGGTCGCCACCCACGAGGTGCTCTGCTTGCCGTAGACCTCGGCCGATCCGGTCTTGCCGCGGAGCTGGACCTTGTCCAGCGGGAAGCCGCCGAACTTCCAGGCCAGGGTGCCGACCTTCGGGGTCCCGAGCAGCGCGGCGTCGACGTACTTCAGGGCCGACTTCTTCGACTTCACGTGGCCCTGGACCAGCGGCTTGATCCGCTTGATCACCTTGCCGTCCGGACCGACGACGGCCTTGGCGATCCGCGGGGCGTACAGGGTGCCGCCGTTGGAGAGCGCGGCGTAGGCACGCGCCAGCTGGATCGGGGTGACGATCGTGTCGCCCTGCCCGATCGCGAAGTTCACAGCGTCGGTGGCCTTGTACTGGTTGCCCTCGAGGCAGAACTCGTGCGCGTAGATGTGCAGGAAGTCGCGCTTACCGGTCTTGTTCTGCTTGTCGACCTTGCAGTAGAAGCCCTTCATCGAGTTCCAGTAGGCGAGCTTCCACTTGCGGTCCGCGATCCGGCCGCTGGCCTCACCGGGGATGTCCAGGCCGGTCTTGGCACCGAACCCGAACTGCTTGGCCATCGCGACCAGCGGATCCTTGGCGTTGACGTTCTTCGGGTTCGAGCCGAACTGCGTCCAGAAGCCGAGGCCGACCCGGTAGAAGAAGCTGTCGCAGGAGATCTGCAGGGCCTTGGCGAAGTCGATGACGCCGTAGTTGGCGGACTCGTAGTTCTTGAACCAGCGACCACCGACCTGCAGGCCGCTGCTGCAGTCGAGCCGGCTACCGGCGTTGTAGCCGTTGTTGAAGGCCGCGACCGTCATGATCGGCTTCCAGGTCGAGCCGGGCGCGAACTGTCCCTGGGTGGCGCGGGACAGCAGCGGCTCTCCTGCCTTCTTGGAGTACAGCTCCTTGAGCTCCTTGCTGGAGATGCCCCCGACCCACACGCTCGGGTCGTACGTCGGCTGGCTGGCCATCGCGACCACGTTGCCGTTGTGCGCGTTGAGCACGACGACCGCACCGCTGTCGGCCACGTAGTTCTTGTGCGTCACCGGGTCGTAGGTCGCACGCGCGGTCATCATCGCCTTGTGCAGCTCGTGCTCGGCGACGGACTGCACCTTCGCATCGATCGAGGTGACCAGGGTGTCCCCCGGCTGCGCCGCGACCTGGCCGGAGTCGCCGAGGGTCCGGCCCATGCTGTCGACGGTCACCCGGGTGACGCCGGGCACCCCGCGCAACCACTGGTCGTAGGTCTTCTCCAGCCCGGCGCGACCGACCACTGAGGCGCCGTTGACCGTCTGGTCGTCGGACTTCTTGGCGTCGTCGAGCTCCTGGCCGGTGATCGGGCTCAGGTAGCCGAGCACGTCGGCGGCGTTGATCCCGTACGGCGCCGGGTAGGACCGCACTGTCTCGGCCTGGGCCAGCACGCCCGGGAAGTCCTCGGTCTGCTCGGAGATCTGCACCGCAGTGGTCTGCGGGATGTCCTCGGCGACCGGGATCGGCTGGAAGGGCGACCCGTTCCAGCAGGTCCCCTTCTTGGCCTTCGGGGCGCCGCAGAGCCGGGTCCGGGCCAGCACCTCGGAGTACTTCACGCCGACGGTGTGCGCGACCCGCTTGAGCAGCGCGGTGCGGTCGGCCTCCGACTGCTTGCCGAGCACGGTCCGGTCGACGCTGACCACCCAGCTGGTGCGGTTGGTCGCGAGCGGCCGGCCCTCGGCGTCCACGATCAGGCCGCGCGACGGCTGCACCACGACCTCGCGCACCGACTGCTCGGTGGCCTTCGCCTGGTACTCCTCACCGGTGAAGACCTGGAGGTACCAGAGCCGGGCGAACAGCGTGACGAACAACGAGAGCATCAGCACCTGCATCACGAACAGCCGCAGCCTGCTCCTGCGTCGGTCCGGCCGGATCAGGATCGCGTTCACGCAGCGACACTCATCCCAGGGCCAGGCGGGCCGGTCGCACCCGGTCGAGGAGCCAGAGCAGCAGCGGCACCAGGAACGGCGCGAGCATCAGGTCCCACAGCACGCTGATCACGATCACCCGGATGGTCTCGTCGATCGCCCACGTGCCGTCGCCGAGCACGGCTCCGGACAGGGCGAACAGCGACGTGCCGATGAAGGAGGCGGCCCCGACGAGGACCACGGCCATCATCGGCGAGGTGCGGGCGTCCTGGCGGACGCGACCGGCGAGGTAGCCGACGATCACCAGCGCCAGCGCCCAACGGCCGGCGATGTGGTCGGCGGGCGGGGCGAGGTCGAGGAGCAGTCCGGCCCCGAAGCCGAGGACGGCGGCGAACTGCGAGCCGCGCGCGATCGCTGCGACCACGACCAGGATCAGCGCCAGGTTCGGCACCACGCCGTCAACGCTGATGAAGCGGAAGATCACCGTCTGCGCGACGATCGCGAAGCAGACCAGCACGGTCAGGGCGGCACTGCGCATCGCGGTCATCGGACGGCTCCTTGACTGATCACGGCCCGGTTGCCGTGGGTCCCCTTCGGTACGACGACCCCGACGACGTCGAGCGCGGTGAAGTCGACGAACGGCTTGATGACCGCGACCCGCGAGCTCTGCCGCGGCGTGGAGACCACCGACTCGACCCGGCCGATCGGGATGCCGGCGACGTACGGGACACCGTTCTTCGAGCCCCAGGTGACGACCGAGTCGTCGCGCGAAGGCTCGACCGCGTTGTCGACCAGGTCGAGGTCGAGGCGGCCGCGATCACCGAGGGTGCCGCGTCCGCGGAGGAAGCCGATCTCCATGTTGGTGCTCAACCGGCCACCCACGACCGAGGACCGGTCGATGATCAGCAGCACGGTCGCGGTCGAACGCGTCGTGCGCACGACCCGGCCGACCAGGCCGTCGTTGTTGAGCACCGTCATGTCGGCCTTGATGCCCGAGGACGTGCCGGCGTCGATGGTGACCGTGCGGGAGAACGACTGCACCGGCCCCATCGCGATCACCCGGGCGGCGACGAGCGAGTAGCCGGTCTCGTTCGCGGTCCGGGTGAGTCCGTCGAGCTCCGCGAGGCGCTGCCGGTCGAGCGGCTCGGTGGCCATCTCTCCACGCAGGCGCGAGTTCTCGGCCGAGAGCGTGGCGATGTCGCCGCGCAGGGACTTGTTGGTGCGCAGGAAGCCGGTTGCGTCGGCGAAGGGCTGGGTGACCTCGTTGGTGACGTCCTCGAGCGGACCGACCACCGAGCCGACCGCCGAGCGGACCGGGTTCAGCGGCGAGTCCGCGCCGGTGCGGGCGTCCAGGGTGATCACGGTGAGCGCGGCGAGCACGAGCAGGCCCAGCACGCGGCGGGACGGGTCGGCCGGCCGCTGCCCCGAGATCCTGCGTCCGAACCTCCGCTGCATCAGGCGCTCCGACGTCCGTTCTCGGCGACCAGGACCTGCTGGAGGGCCTCGAACTCCTCCACGCACTTGCCGGAGCCGAGGACGACCGAGCTGAGCGGGTCCTTGGCCACGTGCACCGGCATCCCGGTCTCGTGCCGCAGCCGCTCGTCGAGTCCGCGCAGCAGGGCACCGCCGCCGGTGAGCACGATGCCGCGGTCCATGATGTCGCCGGCCAGCTCGGGCGGCGTCTGGTCCAGGGTGGTGCGGACCGCGTCGACGATCGTGTGCAGCTGCTCCTCGATCGCCCGGCGGATCTCCACGCTGGAAACCGGGACCGTGCGGGGCAGCCCGGTGATCATGTCGCGCCCGCGGATCTCGGCCGAGAGCTCCTGCGCCATCGGGAACGCGGAGCCGAGGGTCATCTTGATCTCCTCAGCGGTGCCCTCGCCGAGCAGGAGCGAGTGTTCCTTCTTCAGGAAGGCGATGATCGCCTGGTCGAGCTCGTCACCAGCGGTGCGGACCGACAGCGTGGTCACCAGCCCGCCGAGCGAGATCACCGCGACCTCGGTGGTGCCGCCGCCGATGTCGACGACCATGTTTCCGGTGGCCTCGTGGACCGGGAGCCCGGCGCCGATCGCGGCGGCCATCGGCTCCTCGATGATGTAGACGGTGCGGGCGCCGGCCTGGTACCCGGCCTCCTTGACCGCGCGCTGCTCCACCGGCGTGACTCCGCTCGGCACGCAGATCACCATCCGCGGCTTGGCGAAGTAGCGGCGCTTGTGCACGCGGGCGATGAAGTGGCGCAGCATCTGCTCGGTCGCGTCGAAGTCGGCGATGACGCCGTCGCGCAGCGGGCGGATCGCGGTGATGCCGTCCGGGGTGCGGCCGATCATCCGCTTGGCGTCGGTGCCCACGGCCAGCAGCTCGCGGGAGTGCGAGTGCATCGCGACCACGGAGGGTTCGTCGAGCATGACGCCCCTGCCGCGGACGTAGACCAGCGTGTTGGCGGTGCCGAGGTCCACAGCCATGTCACGGCCGATCAAACTGTTCGCCATCGTTCCTCGCAGGGCGTTTCGTGGGGAAGTGAGCGCGACGCATGTTTCCCGTACGTCACACGGAAACCACACGCCTCACCAGTAACGAGACTAGGTTCGCGCGCTCCCGATCAGGGCGCGACACGCGGTGCGGGCCGCGAGCAGGTGGGCGCGCCGCGGAAACGGCCCAAACCGGCCAGTAGCCCGATCGGGCTATAGATGCGCGACGTTCGGATGAGAAACGATCATCTGACAGCCGGTCCTGACGGATCGGCTGAAACCCCAGATCGCCGAGGTCGGCAGGTGGACCGCCCCAGAGTTTGCCTGTCGACCGAGGCTTTTCTTCTGCCCTGGCTCAGGTGAGGCCGGGGAACCAGATCGCGATCTCGCGCTCCGCGGACTCCGGCGAGTCGGACCCGTGCACCAGGTTCTCCCGGTTCGACAGCGACAGGTCACCGCGGATGGTGCCCGGCGCGGCCTTGCGCCCGTCGGTGGCGCCGTTGATCGCGCGGACGACCTCGATCGCCTCGTCGCCCTCGAGCACCAGCGACACCAGCGGACCGCTGGTCACGAACGCCCGCAGCGGCGGGTAGAAGTCGCGCTCGACGTGCTCGGCGTAGTGCTGGTCGGCGAGCTCGCCGGTGATCTGCCGCAGCTCCATCGCCACGACCGTCAGGCCCTTCGCCTCGAAGCGCGAGAGCACCTCGCCGACGAGACCACGACGGACGGTGTCCGGCTTGAGCAGGACCAGGGTTCGCTGAGTCATGGCACGAACCCTAGTGGGCCTCGGTGGCCGCGGCTTCGGCGGCGGCGCGGTCGGTGTCGATCAGCCGTCCGATGCGCACCGCGGCCAGCCAGAGCAGCAGGAAGATCGCGCCGAGCACGTACATCGCGGTGACCAGGACGCCGAGTGCGACCGCGGCGATCTGGATGGCCCAGCCGACGCCGTACGCCCAGGGCTTGCGGAGCATGCCGGCGACCAGCAGGCACGCCACGGTCAGGCCGAGCCCGATCCACAGGGCCTGGGACTTGTCGACGGACTCGACCGAGATCATCACCGGCGTCGAGAGCCCGAGGACGACGGCCTCGAGGAAGAGGATCGCCGAGCAGAGCCGACGTTGCATCACTCGGCTCCTGCCCGGCCGGGGTGCACGATCAGCGCGCGAGCCTCGCCGACGGTGATCACCGAACCAGTGACCAGCACGCCACCCGACCCGAGTCCCTCGCCGAAGACCCCTCCGACCTCGGCGAGCGCTGCGGCCTCGTCGATCGCGGAGACCAAGGACGGAGCGACGCTGACGCGGTCCTGGCCGAAGATCCCCCGCGCGGTCTCGGCCAGCTCGTGAGCCGGCAACGCGCGCTCGGTGGAGTTCTGGGTGCAGACCACGTGCGCGAGCACCGGCTCGAGAGCGGCGAGCAGCCCTTCGTAGTCCTTGTCCCTCATCACGCCGATGACGCCGATGAGCGGGCTGAACGTGAAGGAGTCCTCCAGCGCCTCGACCAGCGCAGCCGCGCCGTGCGGGTTGTGCGCCGCGTCGAGCACGATCGTCGGCGAGCGCCGCACGATCTCCAGCCGGCCGGGCGAGGTCACCTCGGCGAAGGCGTCGCGGACGACCTCCTCGCCGAGCGGCTCGTCTCCCCCGACGAACGCCTCGACCGCGGCCAGCGCGAGCGCGGCGTTCTGCGCCTGGTGGGCGCCGTACAGCGGCAGGAAGATCTCCTCGTACACACCGCGCAGCCCTTGCAGCGAGACCAGCTGTCCGCCGACCGCGGGCACCCGGCTGCGCACACCGAACTCCAGACCCTCGCGGGCTACCGTCGCCCCGACCTCGGTCGCGCGCTCCACGATCTGGGCCGCGACGTCCGGCTCCTGGACGGCGCTGATCACCGTCGCGCCGGGCTTGATGATGCCGACCTTCTCGCGGGCGATCTCGCCCACGGTGCTGCCGAGGTAGGCCGCATGGTCCAGCGCGACCGGCGTCAGCACGGCGACCTGGGCGTCGATCACGTTGGTCGCGTCCCAGGCGCCGCCCATGCCGACCTCGACCACCGCCGCGTCAACGGGTGCGTCGGCGAACGCTGCGTACGCCATCCCGACGACGGCCTCGAAGAACGACAGCGGGTGGGCTGACTCCTGGTCGACGAGGTGCGTGTACGGCGCGACCTCGTTGAACACGTCGATGAACGCCTCGTCGGTCAGCGGCTCACCGTCGATGACGATGCGCTCGTTCATCTTCTCCAGGTGCGGGCTGGTGAACCGGCCGGTGCGCAGGCCGAGGCCGCGGATCAGGGTCTCGACCATCCGCGCCGTCGAGGTCTTGCCGTTGGTCCCGGTCAGGTGCACCGCCGGGTAGGCCCGCTGCGGCTCGCCGAGCAGCTCGGTGAACAGGCGGATGCGGTCCAGGCTCGGCTCGAGGCGGGACTCGGGCCACCGCGAGAGCAGCGCGTCCTCCACCTCGGCATAGGTCTGGGCCGGGCGGGCGTCCGCCGGGAAAGCATCGTCGTCGAAGTCGGTCATCGCCCGCCCATCGTAGTGAGCCGACCGATGCCGTTCGGGTCTGGGTTGGTGCCGTCCGCGCTGGTTGTTGAGCAGGTTGCGCAGCAACCGTGTCGAAACATAGAACGTGTTCCACTATCGTCGGTCGGGTGACGGTCCGCGAACGCTTCGAGTCCCTCCGCGACGCCCCCTCCCCGTCGACGGCCGACCTGGACGCGCTGTGGTCCGACCTCGAGGTCCTGGACGCCTCCGCGATGCTCGGCGCCTGGCGCGGAGGTGACTTCGCGACCGGCCACCCGGCCAGCGCCCTGCTGACCACGATCGGCTGGCACGGCAAGCGCTTCGACTCGCTCCTCGACGGGCACCCGCTGATCTGCCGCGGCGAGGACGGCGAGCTGTACTCGAACACGAAGTACGCCGGCGGCGGCCACTCCTCGCTGTGGAACGTGGGCTTCCGCGGCGAGACCACCGCGACGATGGTCTACGACGCGATGGCGGTCTTCGACCACTTCAAGCGCGTCGACGACCGGACCGTGATGGGCATCATGAACGGCAAGCTCGAGGCGGCCTTCGGCACCGCCGACCCCTACTACTTCTGGCTGGAGCGTGAGCACGCATGAAGACCACCGTCGCCCTGGTGAACTCGCAGGGAGCCGACTTCTCCCTCGAGGAGGTCGAGCTCGAAGGGCCGCGTGCGGACGAGGTGCTGGTGAAGATCGTCGCCACCGGCCTGTGCCACACCGACATCCACCTCAAGGGCTTCCTGCCCGAGGAGATGTTCCCCAACGTGTTCGGGCACGAGGGCTCGGGCGTGGTCGAGGCGGTCGGTGCCGATGTCACCGGTATCGAGGTCGGTGACCACGTCGTCATCAGCTTCCGCTCCTGCCGCGCGTGCGGTCCGTGCACCGAAGGCGCCGTCGGTTACTGCGACAACTCGCTGCTGCTCAACTACATGGGCATGCGGATGGACGGGAGCCAGCCGTACTCGAAGGACGGGTCGCCCGTCTTCGGCAACTTCTTCGGCCAGTCCTCGCTCTCCCAGCACGCGATCGCCTACGCCGACAACGTCGTGGTCGTCGACAAGTCCGTCGACCTCACCAAGGTCGCGCCGTACGGGTGCGGGTTCCAGACCGGCGCCGGCACCGTGCTCAACGTCATCAAGCCGACGGCCGCGGACAGCCTGGTCGTGTTCGGCTGCGGCGCGGTCGGCCTCGCCGCGATAGCCGCAGCCCGGCATGCGGGCGTGGGCACGATCATCGCCGTCGACCCGCTGGAGAGCCGGCGCGACGCAGCCGCGAAGTTCGGCGCGACCGGCATCGATCCGCTGCCGGCCGGCGACCCTGACTTCAACGTCGTCGAGAAGGTCAAGGAGCTCACCGGCGGCGGTGCGTCGTACAGCATCGACACCACCGCGATCTCGGCCGTGGTCAAGCAGGCCCAGCAGGCGCTGAAGCCGCGCGGCACGCTGGTGGCCCTCGGCCTCGGACCCGAGGAGTACGCGATCGACGCGATCGACCTGCTCCAGACCGGGAAGATCATCCGGTCCTCGATCGAGGGCGACTCCGACCCGCAGGAGATGATCCCGCGGCTGATCGCCCTGAACGCCGCCGGCGAGTTCGCCGTCGACGACCTGATCGCGACGTACCCGTTCTCCGAGATCAACACCGCTGTCGCCGACGTCCTCGCCGGCAAGATCGTCAAGCCTGTCCTGGTGTGGTGATCCGCCGCTAGCCTGACCGCGGGAGGCCGAGTCAGGGGGTGAGCGTGTCCGCGACACCACGGATCGGCTACGCCCCGCGCGGGGACGGCGCGCACATCGGCTACTCCGTGCTGGGCGACGGCCCGGTGATGGTGTTCTGGCCGGGCGGCACGATCTCCGCCGCCGCCCTGTTCGAGGAGCCGCGGTGCGCCCGCGCCCAACGCCGGCTGGCGACCTTCGCCACCACGGTCGCCGTCGACCGACCCGGCGTCGGGTACTCCGACTCGCTCGGGCCCGGGGTCGCGCCGACGATCGAGCAGATGGCCGGCGACGTGCTCGCGGTGCTCGACCACCTCGGCGTGGAGAAGGCGGTGCTGTCGGCGAACGGCTGGGACAGCCAGGCCATGGTCCACCTCGCGGTCGAGCACCCCGAGCGCGTCGAGAAGCTGATCCTGCTCGCGTTCAGCCCCTGCCCGCTGACCGGCCCGGACTGGCCACACGGGGTTCCACTGGAGATCATCGGTGCGATCCAGGAGGAGGTGGCCGCCCCGGGAGAGGGCCGCACCCCGCAGGACATCACCAGCCTGATGGCGCCGACCCAGGCCGGAGACCGAGACCTCCAGCACTGGTTCGAGGAGGGCGGGCGGGTCGGCCCCAGAACCGCCGAGGCACACATCCTGGCGACCCTGCAGATGGACGTGCGGCCGCTGCTCCCCCGGATCACGGTGCCGACGATCGTGCTGCACTCGACCGGGGACCGCTGGGTGCCCGTCGAAGGTGCCCGCTTCTGCGCCGAGCAGGTCCCCGGCGCGCAGCTCGTCGAGTTCGACAGTCCCGACCACCTGTTCTTCACCGACCTGCTCGAAGAGCGGATGTCGGCGATCGAGGCCTTCGTCGAGAGCGGCCTCGACAGCGCTGCACCTGCGCACGCCAAGCGCCGGTTGATGACGGTGCTCTTCACCGACCTCGTCGGCTCGACCGAGCAGCTCAGCGCCACCGCCGACCACCGTTGGTCGGCACTGCTCGACGAGGTCGACAGCACCGTGAACCGGCACGTGCGGCGTCACGACGGCCGGGTCTGCAAGAACCTCGGCGACGGTCACCTCGCCCTCTTCGAGCGACCGAGCGACGCGGTGGGCGCAGCCCTGGACCTGTCCCGCGCGATGAACACGCTCGGGACGCCGATCCGTGCCGGCGTGCACATCGGGGAGGTCGAGCTGCGCGGGGACGACGTTGCCGGGATCGCGGTGCACGTGGGCGCCCGGGTCTCGGCCCTGGCTGCGGCCGGCGAGGTGCTGGTCACCCGGACCGTGGCCGACCTGATCGCGGGTTCGCCCTACCGGGCCGAGGACGCCGGCGAGCACGACCTCAAGGGGCTGCCCGGCAGCTGGAACCTGTTCCGGGTCGCGGCTGCTCGCTAGGGTCGCCTGCATGAGGCTGCGACTCACCGAGGAGGAGGCCGCGTTCCGCGAGGAGATGCGCGTCTTCTTCACCACCGAGATCCCCGAGGACATCCGCGAGAAGGTCCGCACCGGTCGGCACCTGGAGAAGGACGACTTCGTCCGCTCGATGCAGGTGATGAACCAGGCCGGCATCGCGGTGCCGAACTGGCCGGTCGAGTGGGGCGGCCAGGACTGGACGCCGCTGCAGAAGCACCTGTGGCACGAGGAGCTGCAGCTGGCCTGCGTCCCGCCGCCGCTGGCGTTCAACGCCGGGATGATCGGCCCGGTGATCGCGCACTTCGGCTCGCAGGAGATGAAGGAGCGGTTCCTGCCCGCCACCCGCAACCTCGACATCTGGTGGTGCCAGGGCTTCTCCGAGCCGAACGCCGGCTCCGACCTGGCATCGCTCACCACCCGCGCCGAGCGCGACGGGGACGACTGGGTCGTCAACGGCCAGAAGACCTGGACGACGCTGGGTCAGCACGCGGACTGGATCTTCTGCCTGTGCCGGACCAACCCCGAGGTCAAGAAGCAGGCCGGCATCTCGATGCTGCTGTTCCCGATGGACACCCCCGGCGTGACCCTGCGGCCGATCAAGATGATCGACGGCGGCTACGAGGTCAACGAGGTGTTCTTCGACAACGTCCGGGTGCCCGGCGAGAACCTGGTCGGCGAGGTCGACCAGGGCTGGACCCAGGCCAAGTTCCTGCTGGGCAACGAGCGCGTCGGGGTCGCCCCGGTCGGGGCGACCAAGCGGGCGCTGGCCACGGCCAAGGAGCACGCCGTCCAGCTCGGCGCTCTCGGCGACCCGCTGCTCGCCGCGCGCTTCGTCGAGCTGGAGAACGAGCTGCTCGCCCTCGAGCTCACCGCGCTCCGGGTCGTCGCCAACTCCACGGACGGCAAGCCGCACCCGGCCTCCTCGGTCCTCAAGCTGCGCGGCACCGAGCTCCAGCAGGCCGTCACCGAGCTGCTGGTCGACCTGGCCGGCCCGTTCTCGCTCTCCTCGGGATCGCAGACCGTTCCCGAGTGGGCAGCGCACGCGGTGCCGACGTACCTGAACTTCCGCAAGGCGTCGATCTACGGCGGATCCAACGAGGTCCAGCGCACGATCATCGCCGGAACGATCCTGGGACTGTGAGGGGCTGACATGGACTTCGAGCTCGACGACGAGCAGCAGGCCCTCCGCGACGCGGTCCGCGGTCTGCTGAAGGTGTACGACCCGGCCACGAACTCCGAGCGCCGGCGGGAGGTCACCGCGACCGACCCCGGGTACGACGAGGACCTGTGGGGCCGGATGGCCGAGATGGGCCTGCTCGGCCTGCCGTTCGCCGAGGACGACGGCGGCATGGGAGCAGGACCGGTCGAGGTCGCCCTCGTCGCGGAGGAGATCGGCCGGGTGCTCGCGCCCGAGCCGTACGTCGCCGCGGTGGTCCTGGCCAGCGGCCTGGTCGCCGAGCTCGGCAGCGACGAGCAGCGGGCCGAGGTCCTCGGGGGCGTCGCCTCGGGCGAGCGGCTGCTGACCTTCGCCTCGGGCGAGGTCGCCGAACCGGTGATCCAGGGTGCCCGGGCCGACACCATCGTGTGGGAGGTCGGTGGGCAGGTCTTCCTGGTCGACCGCCCCGAGGGCGTCACCGGGTACCGGACCCACGACGGCGGCCGGGCTGCGCTGCTGGAGTTCGACCGCTCCCGGGCGATCGCGCTCGGCGCCGGCGGCTTCGTCGACCCGGTACTGCGCAAGGTGCGCGCCCGGGCCCAGATCGCTGCCTGCCACGAGGCGGTCGGCGCGATGGAGGCCGCGCTGGCCCTGACGACGTCCTACCTGACCACCCGGCAGCAGTTCGGAGTCACGCTGAACCGGTTCCAGGCGCTGACGTTCCGGGCCGCGGACATGTACACCGACCTCGAGCTGACCCGGTCGATCGTCACCTGGGCGACGCTGGTCGCCGCCGACGGCGACGAGGACGCCCTCGGCGACGCAGCGGCGCGGGCCAAGCTGCAGACGATCCGGGCCGCGCGCAGGATCGGGCAGGAGGCGATCCAGCTGCACGGCGGCATCGGCGTCACCGACGAGTACTCCGTCGGTCACTTCACCTCGCGGCTCACCGCGCTCAGCCACTGGCTCGGCGATGCCCGCGAGCAGCTCTCGACCCTGTCGGCGGGCCTGACCCGGTACGGCGTCCTGGACCCGCTGGACTAGGTTTCGACGGGCTCAACCAGCGAGGATCCGCAGACCACCCGTCACCGCGATCGGCCGGTAACCGAGCCGCAGGTACACGCCCGTCGAGGTCTTGTTCTGCCCGTCCGCGAACAGGCACACCCGTGCACCCTCGTCGAGCAGCCGACGCGAGATCGCAGCGACCCCCGCGGCGGCGTACCCGTGGCCGCGGTGCTCCTTCGGCGTGTAGACCGGACCGACCCGGGCCACCCCGAAGCTCGGCGGGTTGAACGCCGTCACCGAGACCGGCGTGCCGTCCGGTGCCTCCCAGAGCCAGACGTCGCCGGCCACGATCCGGCCTCGGGTGCTCTCCCGGGTCTCGATGGCCGGGTGCGGATCGACGCGGCCGGCCTGCTCGGAGGCATCGGGGCCGAACAGGTCGAACCACCCCTGGACCAGGTCGACCTCGTCCTCGCGGGCGATCCGGAACCGGCCCTCGACGGCCGGCGGCTCGACCAGCTCGGTGACCTCGTACAGACTGGTCCGCTCGGTCTCGCTCGGCGAACCGCCGGACAGCGCGATCGTCGCGGCGCCGAAGACATCGATCGTCGGGACGTAGCCGTTCACGACCTCCACGCTCTCGCCGCGCTCGTGCAGCGTGCGGGCCAGCAGGACGGCGGCCTCCTCGGGCATCGCCAGCAGGTACGGCGGGTACGGAACCATCGGCGCGGTGCGCATCCCGGCCGACACCGGGACCCCGGCCTCGTCGCGGACCACGACCCACCACGGAGCCGGGGCGTCCACGGGTCGCGCGCTGTCCCCGCTGCGGGCGTGCCGGGCCGTGACCGACGCGACGACCGTGCAGCGGACCGGCTCGGCGGACAGCAACGGCTCGGCCGCTGCGAGGAAGGCGTGCGGGTCGTCGAAGAACTCCAGCGCGTAGCCCATGGCCGCGAGACTAGCCGGGGGTATCCGCAGGCCAGAACCGGTTTTCACCGCAACCGTGTGCGTCCGTAGAGTTCTGCCCATGACTGACACCCAGAGCACGCCGGAGACCACGACGACCGCTGCCACCAGCGGCGTCGTAGTACCGGACAAGCCTGCTCTGGAGGGCCTGGAGGCCACCTGGGCGGAGCGCTGGAAGGCGGCCGAGACCTACAAGTTCGACCGCACCCAGCCCCGCAGCAACGTCTACTCGATCGACACGCCGCCGCCGACCGTGAGCGGCAGCCTGCACGTCGGGCACGTCTTCTCCTACACGCACACCGACCTGATCGCCCGCTACCAGCGGATGACCGGCAAGGCGGTGTTCTACCCGATGGGGTGGGACGACAACGGCCTGCCCACCGAGCGCCGGGTGCAGAACTACTTCGGTGTCCGCTGCGACCCGTCGCTGCCCTACGACCCGGACTTCACCCCACCGGAGAAGCCGGACCCGAAGAAGCAGATCGCCATCTCCCGACCGAACTTCATCGCGCTCTGCGAGCAGCTGGTCGAGGAGGACGAGCAGGTCTTCGAGTCGCTGTGGCGCACGCTCGGCCTCTCGGTCGACTGGTCCACGACGTACACGACCATCGGCAAGGACGCGCAGACCGTCAGCCAGCGTGCCTTCCTGCGCAACTTCGCCCGCGGCGAGGCCTACCTGCAGGAGGCTCCCACGCTCTGGGACGTCACCTTCCAGACCGCGGTCGCCCAGGCTGAGCTCGAGGCACGCGAGTACCCGGGCGCCTACCACCGCGTGGCTTTCCACCGTCCTGACGGAACGCCGATCCACATCGAGACCACCCGCCCCGAGCTGATCCCGGCCGTGGTCGCCCTGATCGCCCACCCCGACGACGAGCGCTACCAGCCGCTGTTCGGCACGACCGTCAGCTCGCCCGTCTTCGGCGTGGAGATCCCCGTCGTCGCGCACGAGGCCGCCGAGCCGGACAAGGGGGCGGGCATCGCGATGTGCTGCACCTTCGGTGACCTCACCGACGTGCAGTGGTGGCGTGAGCTGCAGCTGCCCGTTCGCACCGTCATCGGGCGCGACGGCCGCCTGCTGCGCGAGACCCCGGAGTGGCTGTCCTCCCCCGCCGCGAGCGCCGCGTACGCCGACCTGGCCGGCAAGACGACCTTCTCGGCGCGCGAGGAGATGGTCGCCAAGCTGCGCGAGACCGGCGACCTCGACGGCGAGCCGAAGCCGACCCAGCGCATGACGAACTTCTACGAGAAGGGCGACAAGCCGCTCGAGATCGTCGCGACCCGCCAGTGGTACATCCGCAACGGCGGACGTGACGTCGACCTGCGCACCGAGCTCATCGAGGACGGCGCCGAGATCACCTGGGTGCCGCCGCACATGAAGCACCGGTACGACAACTGGGTCGGCGGCCTGAACGGCGACTGGTTGGTCTCGCGCCAGCGGTTCTTCGGCATCCCGTTCCCGGTCTGGTACCCGCTGGACGCCGACGGTGAGCCCGACTACGAGCACCCGCTGCTGCCGTCGGAGGACGCCCTTCCGGTCGACCCCTCCACCGACGCCCCCGTCGGCTACACCGCCGAGCAGCGCGGCCAGGCCAACGGTTTCATCGGCGACCCGGACGTGATGGACACCTGGGCGACCTCGTCGCTGACCCCGCAGCTCGCGTGCGGCTGGGAGTCCGACCCGGACCTGTTCGAGCGCACCTTCCCGATGGACCTGTGCACCCAGGCGCACGACATCATCCGCACCTGGCTCTTCAGCCGGGTCGTCCGCGCGCACCACGAGAACCACGTGGTTCCGTGGACGCACGCGATGATGTCCGGCTTCGTGGTGGACCCGGACCGCAAGAAGATGTCGAAGTCGAAGGGCAACGTCGTCGTCCCGACCGAGATCCTCGACAAGTTCGGCGCCGACGCGGTCCGCTGGCGCGCGGCCATGGCGCGCCCCGGTCTGGACTCCCCCTTCGACGAGTCGCAGATGAAGGTCGGCCGCCGACTGGCGATGAAGGTCCTCAACGCCTCGAAGTTCGTGCTCGGCGGCGTCGGGGCCACCGACCCGGACCCGGCGCAGATCACCGAGCCGGTCGACCAGGCACTGCTCGCCGGCCTTGCCGAGGTCACCGAGCGTGCCACCGCCGCGTTCGACGCCTACGACTACACGACCGCTCTCGAGGTCATCGAGAAGTTCTTCTGGGAGTTCTGCGACGACTACCTCGAGCTGGTCAAGGAGCGCGCGTACGCCGAGGACGGCGATGCGGCGACGAGGTCCGCGAAAGCGGCGCTCGCGACTGCACTTCACGTTCAGCTGCGCTTGCTCGCTCCGTTCCTGCCGTACGTGACCGAAGAGGTCTGGTCGTGGTGGCACTCTGCAAACTCCGGGGGAGGATCGGTCCACCACGCCGCGTGGCCGTCGTTCGGCGAGAAGCCGACCGGAGACTCCGCGATCCTCGGTGCGGTCGCGGCAGCGCTCGCCGGCATCCGCGGCGCCAAGTCGAACGCCAAGGTGTCGATGCGGGCCGAGCTGTCCCGCGTCGAGATCTCCGGCCCGGCGGCGCTGGTCGAGGCGGCCAGCAGCGCGAGCCAGGACCTGCGCAACGTCGGCAAGATCGTCGGGGACCTGGTCTTCACGACGACCGACGCGAACGAGCTCAGCGTCGAGGCCGAGCTGGCCCCGGTCGCCGAGGACTCCTGACCTACGCCTCGGTCTCGGCGTTCCGCTCGGCGGCACGCCGGGCGTCGCGCTCGGCCTCCCAGTCGGACTCCTCCTCCGGCTCGGGCGCCCAGACGTAGCTGACGACTCCTCCGACACCGGCGAGGACGACCATGATCACGCCGGTGACCGTGGCCGGCCCGAAGTCGAGCCGGCTGCCGCTGGTGATGTCGCCCGCCGCGAGGATGACGAACATGAAAACGGCTGCCGCGGCGACGTACGGGGCGAGCAGCCACGAATGCACCAGGGCGCCGAACGCGTAGCGAATCGCGAGGAGCGCTCCGATGAGAGGAGCCGCGGCGACCAGCAGGATCGCGAGGCCTCCCGGCCGGGCATCAGCGGCCCCGAGCACCAACCACGGGACCAGCGCCGAGGCCATCGGGACCAGCAGGAGCCAGAACGCCCGACGTGCGGGTCCCGGCTCAGCGGCGTGCGTCTCGCTCACCAGCACAGGCTAGGGCAGCAGCACCCCGCTGGGTCAGGACTCGCCCACGCGCTCGTTTGCTACGTGAGGGTTGCCGACGCGCGTCGCTGCCGACGCTGGTGTGGCAACTGAACGATCAGGCCGACTTCTTCTTCGGCTTGTCCTCGCGCGGAATCAGGGTGGGGTTCACGTTGTCCGCGACGACCTCACCGGTGACGACGACCTTGGCGATGTCCTCGCGGGACGGCACCTCGTACATCACGTTGAGCAGGACCTCTTCGATGATCGCGCGCAGGCCACGGGCGCCGGTGCCGCGCTCCATCGCCTTGTCGGCGATCGCGGTGATGGCGTCCGGGGTGAACTCCAGCTCGACGCCGTCGAGCTCGAAGAGCTTCTGGTACTGCTTGATGAGCGCGTTCTTCGGCTCGGTCAGGATCTGCACCAGCGCCGCGTTGTCGAGCTTGTTGACGCTCGCGATCAGCGGCAGACGACCGATGAACTCGGGGATCAGACCGAACTTCACGAGGTCCTCGGGCCGCACCTGGGCGAACATCTCGTCGGCCTCGGCCTCCTTGGAGGCACGCATCTCGGCGGTGAAGCCCAGGGTCTTCTTGCCGACCCGCTGCTCCACGATGTGCTCCAGGCCGGCGAAGGCGCCGCCGACGACGAACAGGATGTTCGTGGTGTCGATCTGGATGAACTCCTGGTGCGGGTGCTTGCGGCCGCCCTGCGGCGGGACCGAGGCGGTGGTGCCCTCGAGGATCTTCAGCAGCGCCTGCTGGACGCCCTCGCCGGAGACGTCGCGGGTGATCGAGGGGTTCTCCGCCTTGCGGGCCACCTTGTCGATCTCGTCGATGTAGATGATGCCGGTCTCGGCCTTCTTGACGTCGTAGTCAGCGGCCTGGATCAGCTTGAGGAGGATGTTCTCGACGTCCTCACCGACGTAGCCGGCTTCGGTCAGTGCCGTGGCGTCCGCGATCGCGAACGGGACGTTGAGCATCCGCGCGAGCGTCTGCGCCAGGTAGGTCTTGCCGCAGCCGGTCGGACCCATCACCAGGATGTTCGACTTGGCGACCTCGACCGCGTCGTCGCCCTTCTTGGCCGAGCCGTTGGTGACGCCGGCCTGGACGCGCTTGTAGTGGTTGTAGACGGCCACGGCGAGCGACTTCTTCGCCTGCTCCTGGCCGATCACGTAGGAGTTGAGGAACTCGAAGATCTCCCGCGGCTTGGGCAGCTCCTCGAGGCCGACCTCGCTGGTCTCGTTGAGCTCTTCCTCGATGATCTCGTTGCAGAGGTCGATGCACTCGTCGCAGATGTAGACGCCGGGGCCGGCGATCAGCTTCTTGACCTGCTTCTGGCTCTTCCCGCAGAAAGAGCATTTCAGCAGGTCTCCACCGTCACCGATGCGTGCCACGGGCGACCTCTCCCCTCGTTCTTGCCGGCACTAGGCCGACCTCGTCCAGCGCGCCCGCCACCGCACCTGGCACCGAACGCTGAGTCGACGGTACTCCGTCGAACCGACGTACGGGGCCAGAAAGCGGGGCGGACACGGTCATTTCTCCCTGGAGATCCCTGCCGCGCTCAGACGAGCGCAGCAGCCTTGCGGGACTCCAGGATCGAGTCGATCAGGCCGTACTCCACCGCGCCGGAGGCGGTCAGGATCTTGTCGCGCTCGATGTCGCGACTGACCTCCTCCTGGCTCTTGCCGGTGTGCTCGGCGATGAGCTCCTCGAGCAGCTCGCGCATCCGCAGGATCTCGTTGGCCTGGATCTCGATGTCCGAGGACTGCCCGTAGGTGCCCTCGGTGTACGGCTGGTGGATCAGGATCCGGCTGTTCGGCAGCGCCAGCCGCTTGCCCGGCGTACCGGCCGCCAGCAGGATCGCCGCCGCCGAGGCCGCCTGGCCCAGGCACACCGTCTGCACGTCCGGCTGGATGAACTTCATGGTGTCGTAGATCGCGGTCATCGCGGTGAACGAGCCACCGGGCGAGTTGATGTAGATCTGGATGTCGCGGGTCGGGTCCATCGACTCCAGGCACAGCAGCTGGGCCATCACCGCGTTGGCGATGTCGTCGCTGATCGGGGTGCCGAGGAAGATGATCCGGTCCTCGAAGAGCTTCCCGTACGGGTCGATTCGCCGGAAGCCGTAGGAGGTGCGCTCTTCCCACTGCGGGATGTAGTAGTTCATGGTCAGTCCTTGTTCCGGGCCGGACGGCCCTGGTCGGCGGCTTCGCGGGCACTGGTGATCACCTTGTCGATGAACCCGTACTCCAGGGCCTCGGGTGCGGTGAACCAGCGGTCGCGGTCGGCGTCGGCCTCGATCTGCTCGACCGTCTGGCCGGTGTGCTGGGCGATCAGGTCGAGCAGCACCTTCTTGATGTGCAGCGACTGCTGGGCCTGGATCTTGATGTCCGAGGCCGAGCCGCCCATGCCGCCCGACGGCTGGTGCATCATGATCCGCGAGTGCGGCAGCGCGTAGCGCTTGCCCTTCGCGCCGGCGCACAGCAGGAACTGGCCCATCGAGGCGGCCAGGCCCATGCCGACGGTGGCGACGTCGTTCGGGATGTAGTTCATGGTGTCGTAGATCGCCATGCCCGAGTCGACCGAGCCACCCGGGCTGTTGATGTACAGGAAGATGTCCGCCTCGGGGTCCTCAGCGGAGAGCAGCAGCAGCTGCGCGCAGATCGCGTTGGCGTTGGCGTCACGGACCTCGGAACCGAGGAAGACCGTGCGCTCCTTCAGGAGGCGCTGGTAGATGTGGTCGTCGAGGCCGTACGACGGGGCGCCGCCGTTCATCTGAGGGCTGGAGATCTCGTTCACGTCCACGACCCTAGACGGACCCACGGCCAATTCCACGGGCAATTGGTCCTTGTTCGCCCACAGCAGACGGAGCCCGCGGACGACGAGCCGGGCGTCAGCCCTCGACGGTCGCCTTCATCCGCTGGAGCGTGGTGGCCATGTGGCCCTCGAGCTCGTCGGCGTGTCCATCGCTGCCGCCGAGCGCCACCGGGGCGAACAGCTTGCTCAGCACCGTCATCTTCTTCGGCACCGGACGACGGTGCACGACCTTGGTCCCGGTGCCCTCCGGGCTGAGCTCGTAGATCCAGCGGGCTCCGCTGGTCTTGGTGTCCCAGGCCAGCGCCTTCTCGGCGTCGAGCTGGGCGACCACGCTGCGCGAGGGCCAGATCATCGCCTTGCGTCGGTTCAGCCCGAGGTACTGCTGACCGAGCTTCAGCCCGCCGGGCGTGAGCGGGATCATCGTGACCAGTTCCTCGCTCCAGGCGCGCATGTTGCGGAGGTCGGTCAGCGCGGCCCAGACCTGGGCCGGCGGTGCGGCGATGGTGGTCTCGGCGCGGAGCTCGCGGGCGGCGGCGTCACTCATGGCAGGGCCTTCCGGGTCAGCGATGGTCAGTCGGCGAGCCATCCTCGGAGCGCCGCGTAGACCTCGTCGTGGTTGAGCAGGTCGAAGTGATCACCCTGGACGTGCAGGACATCGGCGCCCGGGAACAGCTCCTGGCCGTCAGGGAGGATCCCCACAGCCGAACGGTACTGCACCAGGTAGTCGCCGATCGTCGAGGCGACCGGGTGCTTCGGTGACCGGCTGAGCGTGGCCGCGACCAGGTGGTAGCGGGCGTTCGGCACGTTCGCGGTGTCGTCCGGCATGCCGTCGTGCAGGTCGAGCACGCCGACCGAGCGCTGCTCGAAGATCCGGGTCAGCGGCAGCAGGTCACGGCGGCCGGTGGCCAGCCGCATGCCGCGGGCGATGGTGCGCTCGACCGGCGAGCCGGTGTGCGGCGTCCCGAGGGTGACGATGTCGGTGACCTTCTCGGTCCACTCCCGGTCAGCCGTGGTCGCGACCCCGCAGGCGGCCCGCGCGATCAGCCCGCCCATGGAGTGCCCGACGAACGCGATCCGGCGCACGTCGGTCGGCCAGGACTCGATGAGCCGGGTCAGCAGCGCACTGAGCGCGACGCCGGCCTCGGCGACCGGGACGCCGGTGTTGTTGCGGATGTAGACCGGGGTCCAGCCCGCGTCCGCGGCCAGGCGGGCGCCGTACGGGTCGGTCGAGCTGCCGTCCTCGCGCTTCGGCCGGCTGCGCCGGTCCCAGTAGTGCTCGGTCTCGCACAGGCCGTGCAGGAAGACGACCAGGTGGTCGGAGGCGTCCGGGAAGGCGCCGGCGAGCCCTTCGGGGGTGAGCGGCACGTCGCGACCGTGCTTCCGTACGCCGATCTCGATGGCCAGCGCAGAGCCGTCGGCGAGCAGCTTGTCGCCGATCAGCCCGTTGACCGCGGAGACGACGAAGCGCCCCTGTGCCGACTCGTCGACCCGCGGGCCGAGTCCGTGCGCGTTCGCCGTGCGCAGGGCTTTGGCAGCGCCGCGCAGGCCGAGCCCGATCCCGGCGAAGACCCCGGTGGCCACGCCGCGGTGGATCCGGTGCGGCATCGTGTCGTGCCCCGCCACGAGGTCGATGGCTCCGTGGACCCGGTCCGAGACGCTGTCGTGCACGTCGCGGACGGCGCCGACGATCAACAGGTCGAGGTGCTCGGCTGCCAGCGCAGTGGCTTCGAGCAGGCCGGGTTCGTCCGGTCGCCGCGAGGTCAGGGCCATGCCCACAATCAAACACGGGTCAGTGAACAGTTGTCCACTGACCCGTGTGTGACGTTGCTCAGGCCCCCTTCGAGACGGTTGCTGCGCAACCTCCTCAGGAACCGTCGGTCGGCTCCTCGGCCTCGGCAGCCTCGGCGGCCTCGGCCGCGGGCTCACCGATGGTGCCGTCCGGGCGCAGGTTCTTCAGCTCGACGTGCGCGCCGTTGGTGTCGGTCACCTTCGCACCCTCGACGATCAGCGCCAGCGCCTTGCCGCGCACGACCTCGGCCACCATCTCCGGGATGTGGTTGTGCTCGACCATGTGCTTGATGAAGTCGTCCGGGTTCTGGCCCGACTGCTGCGCACGACGGAACAGGTGCTCGGAGAGCTCGGCCTGCTCGACCCCGAGCTCCTCGGTCTTGGCGACCTCGTCCAGCAGGAACTGCGCCGCCATCGCGTCGCGAACCCGCTTCTCCAGCTCACCCTCGAACTCGTCGATGGTCTGCTTCTCGTTGTCGAGGTACTGCTCCATGGTCATGCCGGCGAAGCCGAGCTGCTGCTCGACCTCCTCGCGGCGACCGGCCAGCTCCGCCTCGACGGTGGCTTCGGGCAGCGGGATCTCGGCGGAGTCCAGCAGCTTCTCCAGCACGGCGTCGCGGGCGGCAGCGGCCTGCTCGAGCCGCTTGCCGCGCTCCAGGCGGGTCTTGACGTCCTCGCGCAGCTCCTCGGCGGTGTCGAACTCCGAGGCGGTCTGGGCGAACTCGTCGTCGAAGGCCGGCAGCTCCTGCTCGCGCACGGCGGAGAGCTTGACCAGCACGTCGACGTCCTGGCCGGCCAGGTCACCGCCGAGCAGCTGGCTGACGAACGACTTCTCCTCGCCGGCGGAGAGACCGGTCAGGGCCTCGTCCACGCCGTCGAGCATGTCGCCGGATCCGACCTTGTAGGAGTAGCCGGTGACCTCGCCGCCCTCGACGGTCTCGCCGTCCTTGGTGGCGATCAGGTCGATGGTGACGACGTCGCCGTCCTGCGCAGCCCGCTCGACCTCGTTGAGGGTCGCGAACCGCTCGCGCAGGTGCTCGACCTGCTCGTTGACGTCCTCGTCGGCGATCGCGATGGCGTCGACCTCGACGGCCAGGTCGTCGTACTTCGGCAGGTCGATCGACGGACGGACGTCGACCTCGGCGGTGAACTCCAGCGCCTCGTTGTCGGCGAACTTGGTGATGTCGATCTCCGGCTGGGCCAGCGGCTGCAGGTCGTTCTCCTGGAGCGCCTGCACGTACAGCTTCGGGAGGGCGTCGTTGATGGCCTCGTCCAGCACCGCGCCGCGGCCGACCTGGCGGTCGATGACGGCCGGCGGGACCTTGCCCTTGCGGAAACCGGGGACGTTCACCTGCTTGGCGATCCGCTGGTAGGCCGCGTCGAGGCTCGGCTTGAGCTCCTCGAATTCGACCTCGATGGTGAGCTTCGCCCGGGTCGGGTTCAGCGTCTCGACGGCGCTCTTCACAGGTGTTCTCCTTGTTGCGGGTTTCCGGTGCTCATTTCCGGCGCTCACCTGCGGAATCAGGGCGCGCTGCACCGACAGGCAAGACTACTTCAGCCTGTGCAGCCCGCCGAAATCAGGACGAGCGGATGGGATGCTCCTCGAGGTGGCGCACCAGGGCCACCGCCTCCGCCGCGGTCAGTCCGAGGGCCTTCGCCTGGGCCAGGTAGGCGGCTGCTGCTTCCCTCGCCCTGCGTTCGACCTGGTCGCCGGTCACGAAGCTGCCGCCCCTCCCCCGGGTCTCGATGACCCCGGACGCCTCGAGCTCTCGGTAGGCACGCGCCACCGTGTTCGTGGCGACGCCGAGGTCCTCGGCGAGTGCACGGACGGTCGGGAGCCGGAGGCCCGGCTCGAGCTCGTCGGCCGCTACGCCGGCGGCGATCCGAGCGCGGATCTGCTCGTACGGCGGCCGCGGATCGGCGTCGTCGAGGGTCCAGTGCTCGATCTCCAGGGCCACGTCGGGGCGACAGGACTCGAACCTGCGGTCTCCTGCTCCCAAAGCAGGCGCGCTAGCCACTACGCTACGCCCCGTTTCGACCCTCGCGAGAAGGCCGAGATCGCAGTCTAGAGGACTCCCGATATGCGGCGCGTGGGGCTGCTGTGGCACCATTTCCTCGCAGCCCGGGACGTGCTCCCCGGCTTCGGGGATGTAGCTCAATGGTAGAGCTCCAGTCTTCCAAACTGATTACGCGGGTTCGATTCCCGTCATCCCCTCCACCACGGCCTACGACCTACCTCTGTCAGCCCCGCGACAGGTCCACTGGCTAGATTCGCTGCATGGCTGAGCCCCAGATGACCGCGCTCGATCGGGTCGCCTTCGTCGCGACCCTGGTCTGGGTCGTGTGCGCCGGCGCAGCCGTCCCGGTCGTGGTGGCCGGCGTGCTCTACGGGAAGGTCGTCGCTCTCCTGGCCGGCATGGTCGGCGGTTACCTGGGTTACCGGATCCACCGGTACGCCTGGGCTGACAAGTGACCCCGGCCGCCCGTCATCACCGCCACAGGTCGCTGGAGGCAAAGAAGAGGACGCCGGCTCCGGCCAGGGAGAACGCCATCAAAGTCCAGATCAGCTGCTGCGGGAGCCGGTCGCGCCAGGCTCCGGCGAGATAGGCAACCGTGCCGCAAGCAGCAATCCCGAGGCCGTATCCGATGCCGGCATGGATCCCCACCCCGACCACGATCGCTCCGAAGTAGGGAACCGCGTAGCGGAGCTTGTGCGGGCTGTCTTCCTCGGGAAAGCCCCACCACGCGAGCACCAGGAAGAAGATGAAGGCGCCGCTGCCCAGGGCGAGGCACACCGCCATGCCGATCACCCCGCCGGCAAAGAGGACAGGCTTTGCGCGGTCCCAGTACTGCTTCCAGACGCTCGGCCCGGGCTCGTCCTGGTTCAGGTACACGCCCGTCCACGCCGCACCGTCCCAGTAGCGCCAGCGTCCGGATCCCTCCGGGTCGGCGTACCAGTTCGCGGGTGGCATCAGCTCGGTCATCACCCTCATCGTGCAGCAGCAGCGTGGTCCTCGTCACGATCTCCGCGGATGTTCACCTCGCCGATGCCCGGATCACGCCAACCCCGTGGCACCCTTTTCGGCATGTCCGACTTCACCGACGAGCACCGCGCGATGCTCGACTTCGAGTCGACCTGGTGGTCCTACCCCGGGTCGAAGGCCGCGGGGATCCGCGACCGGTTCTCGATGAGCTCGACGAAGTACCACCTGGAGCTGAACGCGGTCATCGAGATGCCCGAGGCGCTCGACCACGCGCCGATGGTGGTCAAACGGCTGCACCGGCAGCGGACGCTGCGGCGCCACGAGCGGCGGTCCAGCCGGATCGGCTGAGTCCCCTGGGTTTCGACAGGCTCAACCAGCGAGGGCTGGGATCACGGTCTCGCAGACGAGCCGCAGGCTCTCCCACGACGGCTCGGCCGGCAGACCTCCGCAGAGCGGGTGGTTGCTGATGACCCGGATCTCCTTGCTGCGGCACTTCTCGATCAGCTCGTCCGGGGTCAGCACCGCGTAGATGCCCGCCGTCCGCATCTCCTCGACCGACTCCGAGGCGTCGCGCACGAGTGAGTTGAAGTCGTTGTGCCAGGCGTTGTAGCCGCGCGCCTCGGCCAGCAGGTACCGGCCGTGCTCGGCCCAGAACTTGTCCGGGTCCTCGGAGCAGAAGATCGTCGCCGGACCGGGCGTGGGCAGCAGCACGAAGCCCGGCTCGCGACCGTGCTCGCGGCACTCGGCCTGGTACAGCTCCTTGAGCGCCGGGTCGGCGACCTGGGGCTGGAAGTGCAGACCGAGCCGAGCAGCGCGCCTCGCGGCCGCGGGCGAGCCGCCTCCGTAGAAGAGGACCGGGTCGCGGTTCGGCGTGGGGAGCACTCGCACCGTGCGGCCGGCGTACTCGAACTCTTCGCCCGTCCAGGCCTGCTGCAGCACCGCGATGACGTCCTCGAGCGCCGTGCCGCGACCGTCCCAGGTCGCGTCGAACATCGCGTACTCCTCGGGACGGTACCCGAGGCCGATCGTGTAGGTGACCCGACCACCGGAGAGGTGGTCGAGCACCGCGATGTCCTCGGCCAGCCGCAGCGGGTCGTACAGGTTCGCCAGCAGCGCGGCCACCGAGATCGAGATGGTGCTGGTCCGGGCGGCGACTGCTGCGGCCACGACCACCGGACTCGGCAGGTAGCCGTCCTGGGTGGCGTGGTGCTCGGAGAGCACGATCGCGTTCATGCCGTGCTGCTCGACGTAGCCGACCTGCTCGAGGCAGCGGGCGAACATCTCGTTCTGACGAGCCAGGGCCTCCCCCGGTGCGCGGAAGTCGTAACGGGCGATGAACGCGGTCATGCTTGCCTCTCCGGGACGGACGGCTCAAAACGAGAACGTGTTCTCATTCTGGCGGCCGGAGGGCCTCCGGGTCCAGGGACTCCCCGATCAGACGGGCGAGCGCCGGTGCACGAGCACCAGGGCGCCGTCGTCGTTGCTCGAGGACAGCTGGTCGATCAGGATCCGGGCGGCGCGCTTGAAGCCGTTCGGGAAGAGCAGCTGGGCGCGACCGGCCAGCTTGTCGATGCCGCTGCCGATGTCCCGGTTCACGGTCTCGACCAACCCGTCGGTGAACATCACCAGCGCGTCGTCGGTCAGCAGCCGACCGCGGACGACCTCGAAGGTCGTGTCCGGGATCAGGCCGAGGATCGGGCCCTCGGAGTTCAGCACCGACCAGCGGCCGGATCCGGCGTGCAGCCAGATCGAGGGCGGGTGCCCGGCCTTGCGCAGCTCGAAGTCGCCGGTGCGCAGGTCCAGGTGCAGGTGGATCGCGGTGGCGAAGCCTTCCAGCCAGCCCTGGCGCAGCAGGTAGCCGTTGGCGTCGGGAAGGAACCGCTCCGGTCCGACCGCCGAGGCGAGACCGCCGAACGCGCCCGAGAGCAGCAGCGAACGGCTGCCGGCCTCGACGCCCTTGCCCGAGACGTCGACGACGATCAGGTCGAGCGTCGAGCCGTCGGTCGCCTTGCTGGCCACGATGAAGTCGCCGCCGAACGAGGTGCCGCCGGCGGAGCGGAAGGCCGACTCGACGTGCCACTCCTCGGGCAGCGCCGGGATCGCGCCCTGCTTCATGATCCGGTCGCGCAGGTCGACGAACATCGACTCGCCGCGCGGGCCGGTGACCCCCAGGCGCTTGCGCCGGTAGGAGGTGACGATCAGCAGGATCGCGATGGCGAAGGTGATGCCGATCCGGACGAAGGTCACCGTGGTGATGTCGTCCATGTTGATCGCCAGCACGATGACCGCGCCCAGGCAGAAGATGACGAACCACGGCAGCGTGCGCGGACTGAGCCAGAGGCTGGCGAGCACGATCGGCAGCAGGATCGAGACCTGCGGGATGACGGTCTGAGCGGTGATGCCGCCGATGGTGAGCGCGATCGTCAGCAGCACCAGCAGCACCAGCGGGATCCGGTCGGACTCCATCATCTGGCGTTGGAGCCGGAACCAGCGCGACCTGATCCGTCGCGAGGACCCCGCGGCGAGGTCGCTCACTGGCGGCATGGCGCGTCCTTGCTTCCGGGGGTCATGTCTCGGATCAGTCCTGGTCAGCCTACGGCCCGCGAGCGGAATACGGGCTGGCACCGCGGACACCAGAACAGGTTGCGGCCCACCAGGACGTCGGTGCGGATCTTCGCGCCGCAGACCAGGCACTCCTGCCCGTGGCGGCGGTACACGTAGACCTCGCCACCGTGGTCGTCCTTGCGCGGCTCGCGCCCCATGGCCTCCGGCGTGTGCTCGGGACGGACCGTGTCGATGCGCCCGGTCTCCACGCCGTACTGCATGAGCTCGACCAGGTCGGCCCACATCGCGAGGAACTGGTTGCGCCGCAGGGTCTTGCCGGGCCGCAGCGGGTGGACCTTGTGCCGGAAGAGCACCTCGGCCCGGTAGACGTTGCCGACACCGGCGACGACCGCCTGGTCCATCAGCAGGTCGCCGATCGGACGGTGGCTGCGCGAGATCCGGGCCCACGCCGGTTCCGGGTCGTCGCCCTTGAGGGGGTCGGGGCCGAGCTGGTCGAGGATCTGCTGCCGCTTCTCCGGCCCGATCAGGTCGCACTGGGTGGCGCCGCGCAGGTCGGCGTACGAGGTGTCGTTGGCGAGACGGAGCCGCACCTGGCCGATGGCGACGGCCGGCGGCGGTGCCGGGTACAGGTCGAACTTGCCGATCAGCCCGAGGTGCACGTGGATGAACCGCTCCCCCGCGAGCTCGACGAACAGGTGCTTGCCCGCCGATGTCGCGGCCACCAGGTCGGCACCGTCGAGCAGCGCGGCGTCAGCGGCGAACCGACCCTGCGGGCTGGAGACACGGACCGGGCGGCCGGCGAAGGCGGCGTCGAGCTCGTGGGCGAGCCGGAGGAGGGTGTGGCCCTCAGGCATCCGGGCCGAGACCCTCTGCAAATCCTTGGGCCGACTCCGGCAGCGGCGGCAGGTCACCGGTGGTCTCGTACGCCGCCATCATCCCGATCCGGCGGACGTGCCGCTCGTCGTGCGTGAACGGCGTGGCCAGGAAGACCTCGATGAACCGGGTCATGTCGTCGACGCTGTGCATCCGGCCGCCGACCGAGATCACGTTGGCGTCGTTGTGCTCGCGCGCCAGCACCGCGGTCTCCTCGCTCCAGACCAGCGCAGCCCGGACTCCGTCGACCTTGTTGGCGGCCATCTGCTCGCCGTTGCCGGACCCGCCGATCACCACGCCGAGGCTGCCCGGGTCCGCCACCACGCCAGCGGCGGCTCGGATGCAGAACACCGGGTAGTCGTCGAGCGCGTCGTAGACGAAGGGGCCGTGGTCGACCGGCTCGTGGCCGTTGTCGCGGAGCCAGCCGAGCAGGTGCTCCTTCAGCTCGAGGCCGGCGTGGTCGGAACCCAGGTGCACGCGCATGGAGCGAAGGTTATCGACCGGCGTGCTGGTTGAAGAACCCGGCCACCTGACGGGTCAGCGGTTCGGCGGCGTCGAAGAGGTCGACGTGACGCCAGAAGCCGTGCAGCTGCCCGAGGTAGCGGGTCGCGACCACTGAGACGCCTGCCTCGGCGAGCCGGAGTGCGAGCTCCTCGCCCTCGTCGCGGAGCGGGTCGTGCTCGGAGGTCACCACGAGCGTCGGCGGCAGCGTGCCCAGCTGGTCCGACAGCAGCGGCGCGAGGTCCGGGTCGGTCAGGTCCTCGGGCTTCGCGGCGTACTGGCGCCAGTACCAAGCAGCCTCGGCCCGGTCGAAGGCGACGTCCGTCGAGGAGTAGGAGTCGAACGACGCGGTCGGGTCCAGGAACGGGTAGATCAGAGCCACCGCGGAGAAGACCCCGGGATTGCGCAGCGCCGTGACCAGGGCGAGGTTCCCGCCGGCGCTGTCGCCGTGCAGCAGCAGCGAGCCGGTGAGGCCGAGTCCGGTCGCCGCTCGCTGCAGCCAGCGCACCGCGGTGCTGGCGTCGTCGGGCGCCGCGGGGAAGCGGTACTGCGGCGGACGTCGGTAGTCGACGCTGAGCACCGCCATCCCCGCCCTGTTCGCCAGTCGTCGGGCCGCGGCGTCGTGCACCGCGATGTCGTGGAAGACGAAGCCGCCGCCGTGCAGGTGGATGATCGTCGAGGTGGCACCCGCCGGCCGGTAGAGCCGGCAGAGCACGCCGTCGGCGTCGACGTCGATGACCGAGTCCACGTGCTCGCGCGGCTGCTGGGCGGCGAGCTCCTGGGCGTCGGCCCGGAGCTTGCGGATCATCGCCATCGGGTCGTCGTCCGGCGGCAGGTCCAGCACGTACGCCGCTGCCTCGCGCTGCGCCTGCGGGTACAGCGTCGAGCGGGCGGCGGGTTCTTCGGCGGCCATCAGCGCGACATCAGGGCGTCGAGGGCGACGGTCATCGCGGCTGCGAGGCGGAAGTCCAGGCGCCGGTCGGGAACGTTGACGGCGTACCGGTCGCGCAGGCTGAACTGGCGGTCGACGTGCAGGACCGGCTGACCCTCCTGCACGAAGTCGAAGTGGAAGGTGAACGGGAAGTCCACGAACCGCCGCAGGATGGCGACCGCCTGGTTGCGCTCCTGGCCGATCGCGTTCAGCCCGTGCGGACCGTTGAGGTGGAAGGTTGAGCGCAGCAGGCTCTTGCCGAAGTCCTTGCGGAAGAAGCCGATCGCCTCGCCACGCTCGTCGAACACGTCGTAGCCCGCGTTGAGGTCGATGACCTGGCGCGCCTTGAACGAGAACACCGGTCGGGTGCGCTCCTCGTCGGCGTAGAAGGTGACCTGCTCGCGGAACGCCATCCGCTTCTGCTGGGCCACCGCGATCAGCTCGCCGGGCTGGCCGTCCGGGCCGGCCGCGCGGACCTCGTAGCGGTTCACCATCAGGGTCAGCTTCTGCTTCACGAAGAATGCGGGCAGATGCATCGGCGGGTCGTGCTTCGGCTCGGTCACTGGCCCAGCCTAGGAGACTCTCCTAGGGTGCCCGCATGGCGTTCTTCGGATGGTCGGTGCTGTTCTTCGTCTTCGTCGACGAGCTGCTCGCGATCGCGGCTGCGGTCACCTGGGGTGACTACCAGGGCGGAGCGTTGCTGGCGGTCGCCGCCGGTGTCGTGACCGTCGTCGGCTGGGCCCTGTTCGCGTCGCCCAAGGCACGGTTCGGTGGCCGGATCACGCGACCGCTGGGCAAGGCGATCGTGTTCACCCTGGCCACGATCGGGCTCTGGGTCAGCGACCACCACCCGCAGGCGATCGCGTTCGCGGTGTTCTCGGTCCTGATCAACGCGCTCGCCCAGCTGCCTTCGATCAAGGTGCTGGTGCGCGACTAGCGGGTGACGCGGGCGCGGACCACGTGCCCGCCGCCGGTCCTCCCGGTCGCCGGCAGCCCGAGGTAGCGGGACATGATCTCCGGCGCGCCGATGTCCTCGACCTCGTCGAAGCCGGCGTCGCGGAGCAGACCGGCCATCTCCTCGGTCGTGAAGTCGCCCGTGAACGGCTCGCCCGCCGCGGCCACCCGGCGCGAGAGCTCGCGACGCATCGACCGGGCCTTCCGGGAGAGCCCCCGCAGCCGGGTCGGGTAGTCGAGCACCACCTCGCCGCCCGGGATGCTCGCGATCCGGCCCAGCGTCGCCAGCACCGCTTCGCGGGTCAGGTAGGGCACGACCCCCAGCCACAGCACGTACGTCGGCCGCGTGGCGTCGAGGCCGGCCGCGACCAGTCGCTCGAGGAAGTCCTCGTGCTCGAAGTCGCAACCGACGAACACCACGTCGTCGGGCACCGCGATGCCGGCAGCCGCCAGGCGCTCGGCCTTCCAGTCCCCGGTCGCGGGGAAGTCGACCTCGAAGACGCGCAGAGCCTGGTGCGGGTTGCGGTAGGCGAAGGTGTCGAGACCGGCGCCGAGCACGACCGCCTGGTCGACCCCGCGGGCGACCGCGGCAGCAAGCCCGTCCTCGGCGAAGCGGTGCCGCACCGCGATGAACGTGCGCAGCACGAAGCGGTCTGCCTCCTGGGCGTCAGCAACGAGCTTCTCCCGGTCCGCCCCGAGGATCGTCCAGGCGAGCGGATCGGTGAAGATCCGACCGTCGTCGAGGTCCTGGTGCACGGCGCGGTGCACGGCGGCACCGAACGCGGTGCGGCTCGGCTCCCCGTCGCGCACCCGGATCAGCCCAGCCGGGCGAGTTCCTCGTCGACCACCGACGGGTCGAGCTTGGTGAACACCGGCGTCGGCTTCTCGATCGGCGTACCGACGACCACGGGCCGGCGCTCCCAGGCCGGGACGCCGGCGTAGTCGCCGGTCAGGATCGGGTAACCCGCTCCCCCGTCGAGGTCCTCGGCCTCGCGCAGCTCGGGCATCGGAGCGATGTCGCCCCTCCCGCCGTACGCCGCATCGATCGCGTTCGCGGAGAACGGGAGGAAGGGCGAGAGCACCAGGTTCAGGTCGACCACGCACTGCGCGGCGACGTGCAGGATCGTGCCGAGGCGCTCGCGCTCGTCCTCGCCCTTGAGCTTCCAGGGCTCGTGGTCGGCGAGGTACTTGTTCACCTCGGAGACCGCACGCATGGCCTCGCCGATCGCGGCCTTCTGCCGGTGCCGACCGATCAGGTCCCCGACGGTGCCGAACGCGGCAGCGACGGAGTCGAGCAGTGCCAGGTCCTCAGCGGTCAGCGGCCCTGCCGGCGGGATCTCGCCGAAGTTCTTGTTGATCAGGGTGGCGACCCGGTTGACCAGGTTGCCCCAGCCGGCGACCAGCTCGTCGTTGGTGCGCCGCACGAACTCGGCCCAGGTGAAGTCCGAGTCCTGGTTCTCCGGGCCGGCCGCGGCGACGAAGTAGCGGAAGGCGTCGGCCTGGTAGCGCGAGAGCAGGTCGCGCACGTAGATGACCACGCGCTTGGAGGAGGAGAACTTCTTGCCCTCCATGGTGAGGAACTCGCTGCTGACCACCTCGGTCGGCAGGTTCAGCTCGCCGTAGGAGTGCAGCGTGCCGCCCTTGTCGCCCTTGCCTGCGTAGGCCAGCAGCTCGGCCGGCCAGATCTGGCTGTGGAAGGTGATGTTGTCCTTGCCCATGAAGTAGTAGGACAGCGCTTGCTCGTCCCCTGAGCCTGTCGAAGGGTTCCACCACTGCCGCCAGGCCTCGGGGTCGTCGGTGCGCCGGGCCCACTCGATGCTCGCCGAGAGGTAGCCGATGACGGCGTCGAACCAGACGTAGAGCCGCTTGGTCGGGTTGTCGCGCCAGCCGTCGAGCGGGATCGGGATCCCCCAGTCGATGTCGCGGGTCATCGCGCGCGGCCGGATGTCCTCGAGGATGTTCTGGCTGAACTTGATGACGTTCGGCCGCCAGGTGCCGCTGGCCTCACGCTCGTCGAGCCAGACCTTGAGCGCCTCGGCCAGGGCCGGCAGGTCGAGGAAGAAGTGCTGGGTCTCGATGAACTCGGGGGTCTCGCCGTTGATCTTCGAGCGCGGGTTGATCAGCTCGTCGGGGTCGAGCTGGTTGCCGCAGTTGTCGCACTGGTCGCCGCGGGCGCCGTCGTACCCGCAGTGCGGGCAGGTGCCCTCGATGTAGCGGTCGGGCAAGGTGCGCCCGGTCGACGGCGAGATCGCGCCCTTGGTGGTCTGCTCGAGGAAGTAACCGTTCTCGAAGCACCCGGTGAAGAGCTCCTGCACCACCGCCGTGTGATTGCGGGTGGTCGTGCGGGTGTAGAGGTCGTAGGCGATGCCGAGGTCGCGCAGGTCCTCGGCGATGACCCGGTGGTTCTGGTCCGCCAGCTCCTGCGGAGTCATCCCGGCCTCGTCGGCCGCGATCAGGATCGGGGTGCCGTGCTCGTCGGTGCCCGAGACCATCAGCACGTCGTGCCCGGCCATCCGCATGTACCTGCTGAACACGTCGGAGGGCACGCCGAAACCGGCCACGTGGCCGATGTGGCGCGGACCGTTGGCGTACGGCCAGGCGACTGCGGAGAGGACTCGAGTCATGCGTGGATCCTAGTGAGCGCGTGCCAGCGGTTTACGCGCGGGACCCGACGGACAAAAGCCCCGTAGCCGCGCAGATCGTCACCGGTTCACGAAAACGTAACGGGCACCACGGCGGGGAACCGTTGTAAATGCCGGTTCGGAGTCCTACAAAGGAAGAGCACCTGACCCGGAGACTCCGGGCAACCTACTGGATGGGGTACACCAGATGGCTACTTTCACCGACCTTGCTCCCACCGAGGCCGACGCAGCTGCTGTTGTTGGCGGCGCGGCGTTCCTCGACCTCACGCCGGTGCTGAACCTGGCTGGTGTGATCGTCGCTGCGATCGTCCACATCGACTGATTTTCTCGGTCTCGGACTGTCCGCAACAACATCACACACACAACGGGGGTTACACCAATGGCTACTTTCACCGACCTGGTTCCGACCGAGTCCGAGGCAGCCGGCGTCGTCGGCGGTCCGTGTGCCTGGGCGGACTTCCCGCTCTGCGTGCTCGGCACCACCATCACCGCCTTCCTGCACATCGACTGATCCACCGCGGTAACCGGCGATGACGACGGGCGTCCTTCCCGACGCTCCGGAGACCGTCGCCGGTCGGCGACTCTTCGCCATCAACGACATCGAGTTCACGGTTGCCGAGGTCGCGCCCCACGCGCGGCCCGGCGGCCGTGAACTCGCTGTGTTCCCGGGGGACGCGGCCGCCGTGCAGGAGGCCTTCCGACGCACCCGCGGCCTGCTCACCGCCGACCAGCTGGAGTCCTGGCTGACCGGCTGGGCGATCACCGCCGACGAGTTCGTCGCCTGGACGGAGGCCCCGACCACGACGAGCTGGACCGGCTACGTCTGCTCGGGAGGGCTCGACCGTGACACCGCGGAGCTCGCCTCGGCAGCCGCCGCAGCCTGCGCGCTCGGCTCGGCGCCCACCGATGCAACGTCGTTCGACCCGTCCGGCTGGGTCGCCCGCCTGATGGCCCGCGACGTCACCCCCGAGGCGGTCGATGCGGCGCTCGCGCGGCACCGGCTCGAGTGGACCTGCGTCCGCGGCGCCGGCGTTTTCGCGCGCTCCCGGGCGGTGGCCGAGGAGCTGCGGCACTGGGTCCTCGTCGACGGGCTCGACCTCGCCATCGCCGCGACCCAGGCCGGCTGCCCGACGTACGTCGTCGACGGCGTGCTCGCCGACCTGAGCCCGACGACGTTGCGCGCCAGGGTCGCCGGTGCCCGTGCCGGTGAGCTGCTGGGGCCGGTCGAGGCCGGACCGGGCTGGACCCTGCTGCGCCTCGACGAGCGCGCCGAACCGGACCCGCAGGACGCGACGATCCGCGCACGAGCGCAGAGGAGCGTGGCCACCGAGGTGGTCGAGCGCGCGGTTCTGCGCCACGTGAGCGCCTGACTGCGGTAGGAACGGCACGTGAAGGACGACCTCCCCGGCGATGCCCTGGCGCTCGCCGATGCGCCGCTGCAGCTGCGCCTGATGGTCCAGGCGTGCCTGGAGGAGACCGTCCACGACTTCGGCGCCGAGCTCGCCACCCAGGGCGAGCAGCCGACCGAGGTCCACGTCATCGCTCAGGGCCGGGCCCGCTGCACGGTGCGCGGCACCGACGGCGTCGAGGTCCAGGTCGGGGTGCTCGGCCCCGGGGAGGTCGTCGCCGCCGAGGCCGCGTTCGACACCGCGTCGCCGGTCACCGTGCGCGCCTCCGGGCCGCTGAGCACCGTCCGGCTGCACGGCACGGTGGCGCGCGCCGCGGCCGAGCTCTGGGAGCCTGCGGCCGCTGCGCTGCAGCAGGTCGTCGTCGACCGGGCCCGCGACGTGGCCTCCGGGATCAGCGAGCCGATCGGGCGGCGCTCGACCCGGGCCGCGGACGCCCAGCACGCGCGCGACCTCATCGAGGCGGACGAGCGGAGCCCCGAACCACCGGCGGGGGCCAGCGCGGACTGGGAGCGCTTCCGCACCCGTCGCCGTCGCCCGAAGGTGCCGGTGGTCTTCGGTGTCGACGAGATGGACTGCGGACCGGCCGCCCTGACCGGTGTCAGCCGAGCCTTCGGACACCCGATCAGCTTCGCGGCGGTGCGCGAGGCGGTCTCGACCGCCTCGGACGGCACGAGCCTGCTCGGCCTCTACCAGGGCGCGACGGAGCTCGGGCTGGACGCGCAGATGACGACCGTCTCGGCGTCCCGGCTCGACGAGCTGCCGCTGCCGGCGATCTGCCACGTGCACGGCAACCACTGGGTGGTGCTCGAGAAGGTCGGTCGTCGCGAGGTGCGGGTGATGGATCCCCTCGGGGCCAGCGGCGCCTGGCCGCGGGCAGGGTTCGAGGAGACGTTCAGCGGCTTCGCACTGCTGGTCGCCCCCACGGAGAAGCTCAAGCAGGCACCGACCACGGCCTCGGGGTCCGGGTTCTTCCGGCCCTTCCTGCGCGCCGAGATCCCGGCCATCGTGCTGGCGTTCGTGTTCGGCATCGCGATCGCGGCCGCGAACCTGGCCGTGCCGTTGTCCAGCGAGTGGGTGATCAAGGAGGTCATCACCAAGAACGACACCGGGTCCCTGCTCCCGGTGGTGCTGCTCGTGCTCGGCGTCCTGGCGCTCGCCATGGTCCTCACCGTCACCCAGCGCTACGTGATCACGCGCGCCGCGTTGCGGATCGACCGTGCCAGTCTCGACCACGTGGCCGGGACCTTGCTCGGGCTTCCGGCGCACTACTTCCACACCCGCCGTACCGGCGACATCGAGCGACGGCTCAACGGCCTGCGCGAGGTGCGCAGCTTCTTCCTGACCCGCGGAGTCGGCGCGTTCGTCTCGATCTTCCAGGTGGTCGGCGCGCTGATCATCATCGGCCGCTGGGACCTGCAGCTCACTCTGCTGTACGCCGCGGTGCTTCCGCTCTACCTGGTGCTGATGGTGGTCTCGCGCAGCAAGCTGCGACCTGCCTTCCAGAGCCTCGAGGAGTCGTGGGGCCGTTACAAGTCGCGCCAGATCGACACCATCCGCGGGATCGACACCGTCAAGGCCGCCGGAGCCGAGCAGCAGGTGCGCTCCGGGCTCGACCGTCAGTTCGGCGACCTGGCCGACCGGCTGTTCAGCGCGGACCTCACGATCATGCTCTACGAGGGCGCGCTCTCGGTCGTCTCGCTGCTCCCGCTCGCGCTCGGCATCACCTTCGGCTCGTACGAGGTCGTGCACGGCGACCTCGGTTTCCCGCAGTACGTCTCGTTCCTCAGCCTGGTCATGCTGACCTCACCGCAGCTGACGCAGCTCTTCGCGCTCTGGGACGTCGTCCAGCAGGCCCGGGTGCTGCTGGACCGGCTGACCGAGTTCGTCGACCAGCCGCCGGAGCAGCTCGAGGGCGACGGGATCCCCCCGGGTCGGATCACCGGGCACGTGCGCCTGGACCAGGTCACGTTCCGGCACCCGGGCTCCGGCGACCAGCCGGTGCTCACCGACGTCTCGGTCCAGGCGACGCCCGGCCAGACGATCGCCATCGTCGGTCGCTCGGGCGCCGGCAAGAGCACGCTGCTGAACCTGCTCACCTCGATGATCCAGCCGGAGTCCGGCACGATCACCTGCGACGGCATCGACCTGGCCGAGATCGACCGGCGGGCCTACCGGCGCCAGCTCGGCGTGGTGCTCCAGGACAGCCACCTGTTCGACGGGACCATCGCGGAGAACATCGCGCTGGGCGAGGACCGCATCGACCTCGAGCGGATCGTCCGCGCCGCCCAGGTGGCCACCGCCGACGACTTCGTGCGCCGTCTGCCGCTCGGCTACGACACCCGCGTCGGCGAACGCGGCATCCGGCTCTCCGGGGGCGAGCGGCAACGCATCTGCGTCGCCCGTGCGCTCTACCGTGACCCGGTGCTGCTGCTCCTCGACGAGGCCACCAGCGCCCTCGACGCGGAGTCCGAGTTCGCGCTGCAGACCAGCCTGCGCACGGCACTCGCCGACCGCACCGTGTTCGTCGTCGCGCACCGGCTCTCCACCGTCCGCGACGCCGACGAGATCCTCGTGCTCGAGGCCGGCCGCGTGGTTGAGCGCGGCACGCACCACGACCTGCTGGAGCGCCGCGGGATCTACTACGAGCTCGCCGCGAACCAGCTCAGCTGAAGTCGAGGTCCCGGTTGCGGGTGCGCTTGAGCTCGAAGAAGTCCGGGTAGCCCGCCAGCGTCACCGAGGCGTCCCAGAGCCGTCCGGCCTCCTCGCCGCGCGGGATCTTGGTGAGCACCGGGCCGAAGAAGGCGACGTCGTTGATCGAGATCGTCGGCGTACCGACCTCGGTGCCGACCTGGTCCATGCCGAGGTGGTGCGACTTGGCGACGTCCTCGTCGTAGGAGGAGTCGTCCATCGCGTCGACCAGGTCCGGCTCCAGCCCGACCTCGGCCACGACGGCCTCGATGAGGGCGCGGTCGATCTTCTGCTTGCCGTGGTGGATCCGCTCGCCGAACGCGTTGTAGAGCGGGAACAGCACCCCGTCACCGTGGCGCTGGGCCGCGGCGATGAGCACCCGGACCGGGCCCCACGCGGGCCGCAGCAGCTCGCGGTACTCCTCGGAGATGTCCTTGTCCTTGTTCAGGTACGCCAGGCTCATCACGTGCCAGTGCACGTCGACCGAGCGCACCTTCTCCACCTCGAGGATCCACCGCGAGGTGATCCAGGCGAACGGGCAGAGCGGGTCGAACCAGAAGTCAGCGGTGTCCCGAGCAGCAGCATCTGAAGTGGTCATATCAATTTCAACCACTGCGTGCGGTCGGTATTCCCGGCCGCGTCCCCCCGCGGGATCTAGCCGAAGTGGACCACCATCGTGATCTTGCGGGCGTTCGTGGTGCGCGTCGCCGGGATCGAGAACGTGAGGGTCCGCTCCCCGTGCGTCGGCAGCCAGCTCGGCGCGAAGGTGGTGTGGCCCGCGGTGAGCTTGTGCTCGATCGGGTCGGTCTTCGCGTGCGACAGGGTCACGGTGCCGTAGACGGTCGACAGGCCGGGTGCGGTGACCCAGATGGTCACGTGGCCCGCGCTCATCGAGCGAACCTTGAACTGCGGGACGACCTTGATCGGCGCCCGCATGGTGACGGTCTTGGAGACCGAGGTGTAGCCGTCGCGGGCGTAGCTGACCTTCACGCCGATGGTGTGGCCGGCGTCGCCCGCGGTCGGGACGTAGGTGGTCGCGGTGGCACCGTCGATCGGCTCGCCGTCGCGCAACCAGGTCACCCGGGTCCGGGTCGAGCTCGGGGTCATCGCACCGACGTCGACGGTCAGCGTCTTGCCCGGGTGCGCCGATCCGGAGATCTTCGGGTCCCGCGCGACGACGAACTTCGCCGGGGCGACGGCCGCGGTCGCCGCGCTGGTCTGCGGCGAGTCGGTGTACCCGTACGCCGACGCGGTGCTGACCACGGTGATCTTCTTGCCGAGCTGCGCCGCCCGGACGTGGAACAGGCGCGAGGTCGCCCCAGGGACCTCGACACCGTCGGCGAACCAGGTGTAGCGGGTGGACTCCGCCTGCGGGGTCCAGGTGCCGGCGTTCGCGCGCAGCAGCCCGTCGACGCGGGGGGTGCCGCTGACGGTCGGCGCGGTGTTCGTGACGAAGTCACCCGGCGCCGTCGCGACCGAGACCAGGCTCTTCGAGGTGCCGGTCATGAAGTTCGTCTTCGCCGCCGTCACCTTCAGGGTGAGCCTCTTGCCGAACTGCTTGGTGGTCGGGGTGAACCGGACGCCGGTCGCGTTGGGGATGGCGACGCCGTCGGCGTACCAGCGGTAGGTGTAGCCCGAGGGCAGGTGGTTCCAGGTGCCGTGGCTGCCGACGACCTCGACCCCGACCTTCGGGTCCGCCTTCACCCGCGGGGCGACCGTGGTGACGAGCTGCTCGTCCATGAGGTGGATGAAGCCGGTTGGCCAGCCGCCACCGGTGCGCACGATCTTGCGCCAGTCGAAGTCACCGCCGTAGTGGTCCTCGGAGATGACGATGGTGTCCTTGTCGATGATCTTCTGGACGATGGCGACGTGGTTGCTGCTCCACCAAGCGATCGAGCCGATGTTCGGCGTCTGGTCGACCTTGTCGGAGAACACGACGCCCCAGTTGCGGGCGTCGCCGCTGCCGCTCCAGGGCCGGGTGGCGGACATGCCGCGCTGGATCATCCGGTACGAGACGTAGTTCGTGCAGTTGTGGCCGGAGTACATCCGCCACCACATCTTGCGGTAGTTGTCGGGGCCGTACCCGAAGCTGCTGTAGCCGTTGGCCTCGCACTGGGTGAATCCCTTGCAGACCAGGGTCGAGGAAGCGCCCGCGGGAGGCGCGACGATCACCCCGGCGACCAGTCCGAAGACGGTCAGAACGAGGGCAGCAAAGGGCAAGCGGCGGGAAGACACACCCGAACGCTAGAACAACTTTCGTCACTTTGACTACCACCTGTCACAAACTACAACGGTGCGACACGCCGTTACAAGCATGTAATTTTGGTCGTTCTTCTGCCCGTTTTCGGCGGCTTCACGCGTGGTGGCATGATCCCTGCATGCCTGGAACCAACCTGACTCGCGATGAGGCGCAGACCCGCGCCCGGATCCTCGAGGTCGGCTCGTACACCATCGAGCTCGACCTCACCACCAGCGAGAAGACCTTCGCCTCGACCACGACCATCGCCTTCACCTCACGAGAGCCCGGCGGCAGCGCGTTCGCCGACCTCGTGGACGCCGAGATCCACGAGATCACCCTGAACGGGGAGTCCCTGGACCCGGCCGAGGTGTACGCCGACAGCCGCATCCGGCTCGACAACCTGCACGTGGAGAACGTGCTCGTCGTCCGCGCCGACTGCACCTACAGCCACAGCGGAGAGGGCCTGCACCGGTTCGTCGACCCGGCTGACGACCGCGTGTACCTCTACAGCCAGTTCGAGGTGCCGGACGCACGTCGCGTCTTCACCACGTTCGAGCAGCCCGACCTCAAGAGCGTCTTCACGTTCGTCGTCACCGCCCCGGAGCACTGGAAGGTCGTCTCGAACGCCCCGACCCCGGAGCCCACGCCGATCGGCGACGGGAAGGCCACCTGGCACTTCCCGACCACCAGGAAGATGTCGACCTACATCACCGCCGTCGTTGCCGGCGAGTACCACGAGGTCCAGGACGTCTACGAGGGCAAGCACGGCACCATCCCGCTGGGCCACTACTGCCGGCAGTCGCTGGTGGAGTTCCTCGACCGCGACGAGCTGGTGAAGCTGACCAAGCAGAGCTTCGCGTTCTTCGAGGAGCAGTTCGAGTACCCCTACCCGTTCGAGAAGTACGACCAGCTCTACGTGCCGGAGTACAACATGGGCGCGATGGAGAACGCCGGCTGCGTGACGCTGCGCGACGAGTACCTCCCCCGCTCCCGCCAGCCGCGCTCGTTCTACGAGTTCCGCGCCTCGGTGATCACCCACGAGATGGCGCACATGTGGTTCGGCAACCTCGTGACCATGAAGTGGTGGGACGACCTCTGGCTCAACGAGTCGTTCGCCGAGTGGGCCTGCTACTGGTGCGAGGCTGAGGCGACCGAGTTCACCGAGGCGTGGACCGGCTTCACGAACGCCCGCAAGCAGACGGGTTACCGCCAGGACCAGATGCCGAGCACGCACCCGATCGCGGCCGACAACTACGACCTGCACGCGGTCGAGGTCAACTTCGACATGATCACCTACGCCAAGGGCGCCTCGGTGCTCAAGCAGCTGGTCGCCTGGGTCGGCCTGGAGCCGTTCCTCGGCGGCCTGCGGCAGTACTTCAAGGACCACGAGTACGGGAACTCCGAGTTCACCGACCTGCTGCACGCGCTCGAGAAGGCCTCCGGCCGCGAGCTCGACTCCTGGGCCACCGAGTGGCTCCAGACCGCGGGGGTGAACACCTTGTCCCCGAGGTTCGAGCTGGACGGCGACGGGAGCTACTCCTCCTTCTCGGTCCTGCAGACCGCCGACCCGGACTGGCCGACCCTGCGCCGGCACCGCATCGGCGTGGGCCTGTACGACGAGGTCGACGGCGCTCTGGTCCGGCGCGAGTACCTCGAGGTCGACGTCGAGGGCGCCGAGACCGAGCTCGCGGCGCTGGTCGGCAAGCAGCAGCCCGACCTGCTGCTGCTCAACGACGACGACCTGACCTACGCCAAGATCCGGCTCGACGAGCGCTCGCTGGCCACCGTCATCACCGGACTCGGCAAGCTGGGCGACTCGCTCCCCCGTGCGCTGTGCTGGGGCTCGGCCTGGGACATGACCCGGGACGCCGAGATGAGTGCCACCGACTTCGTCGACCTGGTGCTGGCCAACATCGGCCAGGAGACGGACGCCTGGGGCATCAGCCGGATCCCGGACTACGCGGCCCAGTCGGTGAACTCCTTCTCGGCCCCCGCGAACCGTCCGGCGCTGCAGGCGAAGTGGGAGCAGGGCCTGCGCACGCTGCTCGCCGAGGCCGAGCCGGGCACCGACCAGCAGCTGACGTTCGCCCGGTCCTTCGCCGGCGCCGCCCGCAGCGACGCCGCGCTGGCCGACCTGGAGGCGATGCTGGACGGCACCCTGACCTTCGACGGTCTGGCGATGGATCAGGACCTGCGCTGGGTGCTGATCACCGGCCTGGCCCGTCGCGGTCGCGCCGGCAACCGGATCAGCGACGAGCTCGCCGCCGACAACACGATCTCCGGCAAGGAGAACGCCGCTGCCGCGCGGGCCTCGCAGCCGACGCCCGAGGCCAAGGCCGAGGCCTGGGAGGCGACGATGGTCCAGGCGGACACCCCGAACGAGACCCACCGCTCGATCGCCATGGCCTTCCACGCCACCGGTCAGGACGAGGTGCTGACGCCGTACGTCGCCAAGTACCTCGAGGCAGCGGACACCACCTGGGAGCACCTCGGCACGCACAAGGCCGCGGTCGCCCTGGCGGGCCTGTTCCCCCGCTCGCTCGCGTCCCCGGAGCTGCTCGACCAGATCGACGCCTGGTTGGAGACGACCACCGCCAACCCGGGCGCCCAGCGCCTGGTGCGCGAGGGTCGTGCCGACGTGGCGCGCTACCTGAAGGGTCAGCAGAAGGACAGTCTCCAGTAACACCAGTCGACCCGGCAGAAACTCACTTTCAAAGCGCCGTCGGCGCTTTGAAAGTGGGAGTTTCTGCCGGGTCGACTGCTTGTTGCTTAGGCGTGCAGGGTCTGCGGAACCCGTGCTGCTTCTGCCAGCTGCGCCACACCCCGCTTGAGACCGCCGACGAGGTCACCCTCGGCGAAGGCGGACTCCATCGCCACCGCGGCGAGCCGGACGGCGTCGTCGGGGAGCACCCGGCGCACGACCGAGCCGGTGACGATCTCGAGCAGCCGGGCTGCCGGGTCGACCATGATCAGGACGCTGCGCCCCGGGGCGATCAGCGAGGCGTGCAGCTTCTCCGCGAACGGCCCCGACTCTCCCTCGGACGCACCGACGAAGACGGAGAACTCGTAGCGGCAGACCATCTCCGCGGCGCGGATGGCCCGGTCGATCTCGTAACGCTGGTCGGAGGAGAAACCGTCACCACTTGCCACTGGTGCCACCTCGGTCGGCCTCGGCGGCCTCGATCTGCTCAGGCTTGACCTCGTCGGTGGCTTCGAGACCCTTGCGCGGGCCGCCGAACCACTCCGGCTCCGAGCGCCAGGCCTGGCCCGGCTCGTAGCCCTTGTCGCTGATCATCGACGGCAGCGCCGCGAGCAGCGAGATCACCAGGAACAGGCCCGCGGGGATCAGCACCAGCACCACGAGGAACTGGAGTCCGGAGACGTGCTTCTCGTTCTCCCAGGCGGCCGGGGTGTCCGCGAACGCGGCGACCGGGGCGAGCAGGAGCCCGAAGAGGGCCACGGAGACGGCCAGCACAGCCCGGCGGGCAACGCTGCGGGACTTCTGGGGACGGTGATCGATCACACCTGAAGAATACTCAGTGCGAGCGCGGTCGAGCACACCAGCCGCCGTGATCCTCGCTACGCTCGACAGATGCCCTTCGCCACGACCGTTCCGATGGCCCTGCTGGAGATGCCCAAGACCTGCAAGGACATCAACAACGGCGACGGCAGCTGGACCTGCGCGGCGGTCTACAACTGGACCCACAACGACTGGCTCGCGCACGCGGCGGACTGGGCGATCGGGAAGCCCTTCTCGATCCTGTGCCTGATCGTCGGGGCGCTGGTGGTCCGCTGGGTGCTGAACCGGGTGATCGACCGGCTGGTCGCCCGGGCCAGCGACGGGATCCTGCCCTCGAAGCTGGCCCGCGGGCCGTTCGCCGACCCGGGTGGAGAGACCTCCGCGCACCGCCGCGTGCAGCGCGCCGTTACGATGGGCAGCCTGCTCAAGAGCGTCACCGGCGGCGTGATCTTCGTGGTCGTCTTCATGATGGCGCTCGCCGAGGTCGGGGTGAACATCGCGCCACTGATCGCCGGTGCCGGGATCGTCGGCGTCGCGCTCGGCTTCGGTGCCCAGAGCCTGGTGAAGGACTTCCTCTCCGGCATCTTCATGATCTTCGAGGACCAGTACGGCGTCGGCGACTCGGTCACCTTCGGCGACGTCTCCGGCACCATCGAGGCCGTCAGCCTGCGGGTCACCCGCGTCCGCGACGTCGACGGAACCGTCTGGTACGTCCGCAACGGCGAGATCCTCAAGGTCGGCAACCAGAGCCAGAACTGGTCGCGCACGGTGCTCGACATCGCGGTCTCCTACAAGGAGGACGTCACCCGGGTGCGCCGGATCCTCAAGGACGTCGCGCACCAGCTGTGGGAGGACGAGCGCTACCGCGAGAAGATCATCGAGGAGCCCGAGGTCTGGGGCGTGCAGTCACTCGGCCCGGACTCGGTGGTCGTCCGGGTGACGCTGAAGACGATGCCGCAGCAGCAGTGGGTGGTCGCCCGCGAGATGCGCGAGCGGGTCAAGGCGCGGTTCGACGAGGAGGGCGTGATCACGCCGCTCCCCCAGCGGATCCTGTACGGCGACCCGGGCAAGCCGGCCGGACCGCCGCCGGAGACCGACCAGCCCGAGTAGCGCCTCGCCCTTCGGGAGGGACCGGTCGCCGCGCGCTGGTGGCCGGTCGGCAGAATGGGCACGTGAGCAGCGAGACGTTCTACGACGAGATCGGCGGGATGGCCACCATCACCGCGATCGTCGACCGCTTCTACGCGGGCGTCGCCGCCGACACCTTCCTGCGTCCGATGTACCCCGAGGACGACCTGGGTCCGGCGGCCGAGCGGTTCGCGCTGTTCCTGGCCCAGTACTGGGGCGGGCCGACGACCTACTCCGAGAACCGGGGTCACCCGCGGCTCCGGATGCGGCACGCGCCGTTCCCGGTCACGCCGACCGCGGCGCAGCACTGGCTGACCCACTTCCGCGCGGCGCTCGACAAGGTCGGGCTGACGCCCGAGCAGGACGCCCAGTTCTGGGACTACGTCACCCACGCGGCGCAGTTCATGGTGAACACCCCCGAGGCCTGACCCTTCGAACGGTCGCTGCTCGACCTCAGGAACCGAGGTCCAGCTCGGCGGCGAAGGCCGCCCGCTGCTGCTCGGTCATCGGCGCGGCCTTCTGGGTCTCCACGTCGAAGGTGACCATCACGACCCGGCTGCGCGCCAGCACCTCCGGCGTACCGGTGCCGTCGCCGGGGTCGCGGATCTCGTGGACGACCGTGTACGACTTGGAGCCCATCCCGCTGACCCAGGAGTGCACCTCGTACGGCGCACCGCGGTAGTGCAGCGGCCGCAGGTACTCCACGTCCATCCGGGCGATGACGTTCTGGCTCCAGACCTCGCCCCGGGTGTGCAGGTGCCGGATGTAGGAGACCCGCGCCTCTTGGAAGTACTCGTAGTAGTGCACGTTGTTCGCGTGCCGGTACGGGTCCAGCTCGGACCACCGCACGTGCAGCGGGTAGACGTGCCGCGTCGAGCCCTCGACGCTGATCGGCGAGCGTGCCGGCGTCTCGACCAGGTACGGGCCGAGGAACTCCTTCTCCTCGGGCGACAGCCGGCGGGGCGAGGCGGTGGCGAAGACGAACGGGGCCAGCTCGGTCGAGGCGCGCGCGAACACCGTGCGACCGGAGTCGTCCTCTCGGTAGATCTCGTGGGCGAGGGTGAAGGCACCGGCGCGGATCCGCTCGACCCAGGTGTCGACCAGGATCACCGTGCTGCGCAGGTTCAGCGGGATCAGGAAGTCCACCTGGTGCTTGACCACCAGGATCCCCTCGGGAGTCTCCTGGCCGGCGGCGATGGAGCGGTGCTGGCCGAAGAACGCGATCCGCGCCTCCTGGAGCAGGTCCACGTAGGTCACGTTGTTGACGTGGCCGAGCAGGTCCATGTCGGCCCAGCGGAGCTGACCTGTGTAGGTGTGACGCACACCGCTGATCCAACCACCAGAACGCGTTCTAGGATGACCGGGGCAGCGCAGGCGTTGCCCAACTCACACTTCACCTTTGATCGGAGAACCACATGCCTGAGGCAGTGATCGTTTCGGCCGCCCGCACCCCCATCGGCCGCGCGAACAAGGGGTCCCTCAAGGACTTCCGGGCCGACGACCTCACCGCCTTCATCACCCAGGCTGCGCTCGACAAGATCCCCGGGCTGGACCCGAACGAGGTCAACGACCTGATCCTCGGCTGCGGTCTCCCCGGCGGCGAGGCCGGCAACAACATGGCCCGGATCGTCACCACGCTGATGGGCTACGAGATCCCCGGCACCACGCTGACCCGTTACTGCGCCTCGTCGGTGCAGACCTCGCGCTCGGCGTTCCACGCGATCAAGGCCGGTGAGGGCGACGTCTACATCTCCGCCGGCGTCGAGATGGTCTCGCGGTACCAGTTCGGCACCTCCGACCACATCCCGAACACCAAGAACCCGAAGTTCGAGGACGCGCAGAAGCGCACCGAGAAGTACGCCGAGGGCGGCCAGGACTGGCACGACCCGCGCGAGGACGGCCTGCTGCCCGACATCTACATCGCCATGGGCCAGACCGCCGAGAACGTGGCGCGCCTCCGCGGCCTGGACCGCAAGGAGCTCGACGAGTTCGGCGTGCGCAGCCAGAACCTGGCCGAGAAGGCGATCAACGACGGCTTCTGGGCCCGCGAGATCACCCCGGTCACCCTGGCCGACGGCACCGTGGTCTCAGCGGACGACGGCCCGCGCGCCGGCGTCACCTACGACGCGATCTCCCAGCTGCAGCCGGTCTTCCGCCCCGACGGCGTGGTCACCGCGGGCAACTGCTGCCCGCTCAACGACGGCGCCGCCGCGGTCGTGATCATGTCCGACACCAAGGCCAAGGACCTCGGCATCACGCCGCTGGCCCGGATCGTCTCCACCGGCGTCTCCGGCCTCTCCCCCGAGATCATGGGCCTGGGCCCGGTCGAGGCGACCAAGCAGGCGCTGAAGCACGCGAACATGTCGATCGGCGACATCGACCTCGCGGAGATCAACGAGGCGTTCGCTGCTCAGGTCGTCCCGTCGTACCAGGACCTCGGCCTGGACCTGGACAAGGTCAACATCAACGGCGGCGCGATCGCGGTCGGCCACCCGTTCGGCATGACCGGCGCCCGCCTGCAGAACACGATGCTGAACAGCCTGGACTGGCACGACAAGTCCACCGGTCTGATCACCATGTGCGTCGGTGGCGGCCAGGGCATGGCGATGATCCTCGAGCGCGTCTGAGGTTTCGACCGGCTCTCCAGCACAAGACGAAGGCCCCGGACCGTTCGGTCCGGGGCCTTCGCGTTCCCACAGGTCACGCCTGGGCGAGCACCGCCTGGATGCTCAGCGTGATGTTCACGGTGTGGCCGACGAGCAGCTTGCCGCCGTCCAGCGGGATGTCGAAGTCGACACCGAAGTCCTTGCGGTTGATCTCGGTGGTGGCCTCGAAGCCGATCCGGGTGTTGCCGTAGGCGTCCTTCTCGATGCCGAGGAACTCGACCTCCAGCTCGACGTCCTTCGCGATGCCCTTGATGGTCAGCACGCCGACCGCCTTGGAGCCGTCGAACGAGGTCGAGGTGAAGGTCATCGGGCCGTGGTTCTCGACGTCGAAGAAGTCGCCGCTGCGCAGGTGGCCGTCGCGCTGGGCGTCGCGGGTGTTGACCGAGTTGAGGTCGATGGTGGCCTCGGCCTTGGTCTCGGCCAGGGTCGCGCCGGTGGTGACGGTGCCGGTGAAGGCCTCGAACTGGCCGCGGACCTTGGTCATCAGGTGGCGGACGGTGAAGCCGACCTCGGAGTGGCTGGGGTCGATGCTCCAGGTGCCGGCGACAAGCTCGGTGGGGGTCTGCGTGGTGCTGGTCATGGCGGATGCCTCTTCCTGATTGATAGTTGAATTCTAAATCTGTTCCAAGCGTAGCACGCTTTGTTGAAGTGTCAACTATCTCTGGGCGGCCCCTATTCCCTAGACTCCCCTCCCATGAGCCCAACCGAGACCCGCTGGCTGGACGCCGATCAGCAGGCGACCTGGCGCGCGTTCATCGTGGGCAGCACGCTGCTGATGGACACTCTCGACCGCGAGCTGCGCCAGGAGCACGACATCTCCCTGGGCGAGTACGAGATCCTGGTCCGGCTCTCGGAGTCCCCCGACCGGACCCTGCGGATGGCGAAGATCGCGGAGTCGATGCGGCACTCGCGCAGCCGGGTGACCCACACCGTGAGCCGGATGGAGAAGGACGGCCTGATCCGCCGCATCGCCGCCACCGACGACAAGCGCGGCGTCGATGCGATCATGACCGACAAGGGCTGGGAGCTGCTCCAGGCAGCCGCCCACACCCACGTCTCCGGGGTCCGGGCACACTTCGTCGACCTGGCGGACCGGGCCGATTACGCCGCGCTGGGACGCGTGATGAACTCGGTCTCCGACCAGCTGGTGGCCGAGAACCCGACCTTCGAGGACATCCGCTAGCTCTCCCCGGCAGCCTCCCGCCTGCGGGCGATGATGAGGCGTTCTCCCCATGCGTCTGCGGGCCCGGGATTCCTAGCGTGGGAGCACCCTGCGACGAGGAGGCTCCCGTGACTACCCAGACCCTGACTCGACCGACCCGGACCGACGCGTCCGCGAACCTGACCATGAGCGCCCTCGGGCTGGTCGGTTTCCCGCTGCTGATCCTGACCTACTTCGCCCTCTACCCCGCGTACGGCGAGACCAAGGCCGCCGCGGTCTTCAGCTCGATCTCGGCTGACACCGGACGCACACAGCTCGCGGACGTCTTCGGACTCCTCGGCTGCGTCCTCGCGGTTCCGGCAGCACTGGCGTTCCTGCGGGTACTCCGCCCGGGCAGCCCTCGGGTGGCCGCAGCAGCGGCCTGCTGCACGATCGTCGGCTGGATCGCCGTGGCCACCTCGATGATGACCGATCCGGTCGCGGTCGAGCTGGGCGACGAGAAGGCCTTCCACGCCGTGTACACCAACCCGGTGGTGCTCGCGGTGAACGTCACCGCCTCGCTGCACCTCATCGGCGCCGTGCTGATCGGGGTCGCGCTGATCCGGACCCGGACCATCCACCGCGGTCTCGCGATCGCGATGACGGCCGCGCCGGTGGTGCACCTGACCTCGAACCTGGCCCGTCAGTTCTGGCTCGACGCCCTGACCTGGATGGTGACGGCTGCCGCGGGCGTTGCCGTCCTCCGGGTGCTCAGTCGCGCGTCAGGCGGCGGTGCGTGACCCGGTGCGGCCGGGCTGCCTCGACGCCGAGGCGCTCGATCTTGTTCTCCTCGTACGAGGCGAAGTTGCCCTCGAACCAGAACCAGCTGCCCGGCTCGTCCTCGGTCCCCTCCCACGCCAGGATGTGGGTCGCGGTGCGGTCCAGGAACCACCGGTCGTGCGAGGTGATCACCGCGCACCCCGGGAAGTCGAGCAGCGCGTCCTCGAGGGAGGACAGCGTCTCGACGTCCAGGTCGTTGGTCGGCTCGTCGAGGAGCAGCATGTTGCCGCCCATCTTCAGGGTCAGCGCGAGGTTCAGCCGGTTCCGCTCACCACCGGAGAGCACGCCGGCCTTCTTCTGCTGGTCCGGGCCCTTGAAGCCGAAGGAGGCGACGTAGGCGCGGGAGTTCATCTCGAAGTTGGCGACCTTGATGAAGTCCAGGCCGTCGGAGACGACCTCCCAGACGTTCTTGTTCGGGTCGATGCCGCCGCGGCTCTGGTCGACGTAGGAGATCTTCACGGTCTGGCCGACGTCGAGCGCGCCCGAGTCCGGCTGCTCCTGGCCGACGATCATCCGGAACAGCGTGGTCTTGCCGACGCCGTTCGGGCCGATCACGCCGACGATGCCCGCGCGCGGCAGGGAGAAGCTGATGTCCTCCCACAGGTTGCGGCCCTCGAAACCCTTGGTCAGGCCCTTGGCCTCCAGCACGACGTCACCGAGGCGCGGGCCGGCCGGGATGTTGATCTCGGAGGTGTCGATCTTCCGGGCGCGCTCCGCCTCGGCCGCGAGCTCCTCGTACCGGGCCAGACGCGACTTGCTCTTGGTCTGGCGGGCCTTCGGGTTGGAGCGGACCCACTCCAGCTCCTTCTCCAGCATCTTCGCCCGCTTGGCGTCCTTCTGGCCCTCGATGACCAGACGCTCCTTCTTGGTCTCCAAGTAGGTGGAGTAGTTGCCCTCGTAGGGGTGCGTCTTGCCGCGGTCGAGCTCGAGGATCCACTGCGCGACGTTGTCGAGGAAGTACCGGTCGTGGGTGACGGCCAGGACGGCGCCGGGGTAGCTGGCGAGGTGGCCCTCGAGCCACTGCACCGACTCGGCGTCGAGGTGGTTGGTCGGCTCGTCGAGCAACAGCAGGCTGGGCTGCTGGAGCAGCAGCTTGCACAGCGCGACCCGGCGACGCTCACCACCGGAGAGGTGGTCCACGAGCGCGTCCGGCGGCGGGCAGCGCAGCGCGTCCATCGCCTGGTCCAGACGGCTGTCGAGGTCCCACACGTTGGCGGCGTCCAGCTCGCTCTGCAGGTTGCCGGCCTCCTCGTTGAGCTTGTCGAGGTCGGCGTCCGGGTCGCCCATGGCCATGTACAGGTCGTCGAGGCGCTTCATCTTCGCCTTGGTGTCGGCGACCGCCTCCTCGACGTTCTCCAGCACCGTCCGGCCCTCGGTCAGCGGCGGCTCCTGCTGCAGCATCCCGACCGTGGCACCCGGGTCGAGCAGCGCCTCGCCGTTGTTGGCCTTCTCCAGCCCGGCCATGATCTTCAGCAGCGTCGACTTGCCGGTCCCGTTCGGGCCGACGACACCGATCTTGGCGCCGTGCAGGAACGACAAGGTCACGTTGTCGAGGACCACCTTGTCGCCGTGGGCCTTGCGGACGTTGCGCAGCGTGTAGACGTACTCACCCATAGCCCCCAACCCTACGGTCACTCCGGCCGTGGTCAGGCAGCGGGTTCACCCCGCTCGAGGATCTCGTTGCCGTCGGCGTCCAGGCGCGGACCGCCGGGCTCGACCGCGTGCACCATCTCGCGGACCGCCTCGTCCAGCGGGTCGGGGCCGCCGGACCGCGCCGACTTGAGGAACGCGGCCGTCCCGCGGTTCAGGTCGTGGCCGACGAAGATGGCATCGACGATCCAGGACACCGACGGCGGCTGACCCTCGCGCTCCCACACGTCGACCCGGACCCGGCCGTGCACGACCACCGGGTCGCCCTTGGCCACCGAGTCGGCGACGTTGCGACCCAGCGCCCGCCAGCAGTTCACGGTGAACCAGGACGTCTCGCCGTTGGTCCACTCCCCGCCCTTGAGGTAGCGCGGCGTGCAGCCCAGCCGGAACGAGCTGCACACGGTGTCCCCGACCTCCCGCTGGTCGACGTCGTTACCCACCCAGCCCTGCAGCGTCACGTAGGACTCGTTCATCTGTTCCCTCCTTTGTCGTGGAGGGAGCAGCGTCCCGGCGGGGACGGGCCGGTCGCGAGGACCGTCGAGAGGCCTGTGCAGGACCGGACCGGCGAAACGGCCTGTGGGTGCAGAACGGTCAGCCGCGAGCGGCGCGCAAGCCTTCTGTGGTCAGCCGGTAGGCCAGCAGCTCGGCCTCGACCGGCTCGATCACCAGCTCCTCGGTGACCTCGTCGACCGCCTTGCGAAGCCGGGCATCGGCCTGCTGGGCACGGCGGCGCGCGCTGCGCTGCACCAGCACCCGGCAGAGCACCGCGAGCACGATGCCCAACCCCACCCCGCCGAGCAGCAGCAGCGTCGGCACCGGAACGGAGCCGACCTTGGTGTCGGGCAGGTCGGGGAGCTTCAGGAAGCTGATGCCCGCCAGCGCCACCAGCCAGGCTCCCCCGGCGAGAGCCGAGAGGAGCAGCAGCCACTGGAGCGCCCGCACGGCCCGGGTCCAGAACGGGACCTTGGCGACGCCGAGGTCGGTCGCGGCCACCGCGCGGTCCAGACGGGCCTCGAGCTCGGGAAGCCGGGAGACCGACGCCTTGCGGACTGCGGTCGCCCAGGGTCGGGTGAGCGTGGCCGAGAGCCGGTCGGAGAAGTCGCGCACGGCGGTGTCGACCCGTGCGTTCTGGACCTCGTTCGCGTCCGGGATCGAGGAGCGCGCGGCGGTGATCAGGTCGCGGGTCCCGCCCGGCACCTCGAGCTGGAGCTTCTTCAGCGGGTCCGGCCGGAACCGCCACATCCAGGAGGTCAGCGGCCACCCGGTGGCACGACGGGAGCGGATCAGGGTCGCCTTCTCCACGGCCTCGACGACCACCGGCACCCCCGCGGCGTCGGCGACGGCCGCCCGGATCTCCGCGTGGTCGCGCACCGAGAACGCCGGCGGCTGCGCATCGCCGCTGACCGCGGTGATCGAGGCGGCCAGCTCGGACAGGTTCGTCGACAGCCGGTGCCGGGTCGCAGCCTTGTCGGCCACCCGGCTGGTGATCGCGTGGCGCAGCTCGTCGATGCCGATGCCCTCGCGCGCCGAGGTCGCCAGCAGGGTGATCCCCTCGAGGCCGTCGTCATCCAGCAGCCGACGCAGGTCGGCCAGCATGCCCGGACGTCGTTCCGGGGCGACCTCGTCGATGTGGTTCAGGACGATCAGCATCACGTCCTTGTGAGCCGCCAGCGGCTTGAGGAAACGGTCGTGCAGCGCCGCGTCGGCGTACTTCTGCGGGTCCAGCACCCAGACCAGCAGGTCGGCGAGCTTCACCAGCCGGTCGACCTCGAGGTGATGGGCGACCTCGGTGGAGTCGTGGTCGGGCATGTCGAGCAGCACCAGACCGTCGAGGTCCTTGGGCTCACGACCGGTGTCGAGCATCGAGTCCCGCACGATCTGGTGGCGCGGCGGGATGCCCAGCCACTCCAGCAGCTCGTTGGCACCCTGGACGCCCCAGGTGCAGGCGGTGGCCCAGGAGGTGGTCGGCCGGCGCACGCTGACCGAGGCCAGCTCGAGGCCGACGAGGGCGTTGAACGTCGAGGACTTGCCGGAGCCGGTGGCACCGCCCAGAGCGACGACCGTGTGGTCGGCCGAGAGGCGCAGCCGTTCGGCGGCCTTGGAGACGATCTCGTCAGCGGGATCGAGCAGCGCGTCGTCGAGCCGGCCGCGGGCAGCCTGGACCGCCGACTCGAGACCGTTCACGCGGACCCCGATGTCGGTTCCCCGGGTGACCAGTCGCTTGGCACCCTCCAACAAGGACGACATCTGCTCCCTCTGCACGGCTGACGAATGGAACCATCAGCCTACCGAGTAGGAGTCCTCCCCCGTGCCTCGACGGGGAAGCCGGGTCACGCGGGAGCGGAGAACCGGATGTCGTCGATGGTGCGCGCGCCCGAGCGCAGCTCCTCCTCGACCTCGGTCGAGATGCCCAGGGCGTCGAGCAGGGCGCCGTAACGGCGCTGCTCGTCGTCGAGCAGCAGCATCATCCGGTGGTTCAGGTCGGCACGCGCCCGCTCGGCGAGCCGGCGTACCGCCTGGTCTCCGAAGACGGCCTCGAGCAGCTTCTGGCCGATCACGGCCGAGCCGCCGGCGATCCCGACCTCGGCGCCGGTGACCCCACCGGTGGAGGCGAACACGGTGACCATCAGCGCGACCGCGAGCCCGTTGACCCCGAGCGCCAGGAACCGGGCCGAGCCGCGCTTGTCGGCACCCTCGTCCCGGACCATGTCCAGCACGGCCTCCTGCCACTCGCGGACCGAACGCTCGGCACGCACCCGCAGGTCGCGGGAGGCCCGGGACAGGTCCTCGTCAGTGGTGGCCAGGAGGTCGCGGCCGGCGGCGATCGAGCGCCAGGCGGCGTCGGCCCGCTCGGCGGCGGCCTCGGCGTGCTCCATCACCAGGGTCTGCAGCCCCGACTCGACGGCGACCGTCAGCCGGGTGGCCTGCTGCGGCTGCCCCTTGACGGCGTTGCTGACCCGGTCGCGGATCCAGCTCACCTTCGACTCCAGCGAGCTGATCAGCTCACCGGTGCCGACGAACTCCTGCCAGCGGGCCAGCACCTCGCCGCGCATCAGCGTCCCGTCGGCGCAGGCGTGGTCGATGGCGTTCAGCGCCTGCTCGTAGGAGCCCTCGGCGTCCCGCCGCAGCCGTCCGGAGATCTCCACCTGGTCGTGGCAGGCATCGGCCACCGCGAAGGTCCGCGTCGACAGCGTCCGGATCACGCCGTCCAGGGTCTGACGGACGATGCTCTGCCGGGCGGCTGCGTCGCCGGCCAGGGAGCTCAGCCAGCCCCGGATCTCGCGCACCGAGGACGACGGCAGCAGCCCGGCAGCGTCGACCTCACCCTCGGGGACGATGAACAGCGGCGAGTCCCGCAGGCCGCGCGCGGACATCATCCGGGCCAGGTGGGTGCTCACCTCCTCGATCGCCTCGGGCTGGGTGCGGTCGAGCACGATCGCGACCGCGGCGCTCCGGTCGGCGGCGGACTGCAGGAACTCCCACGGCACCTGGTCGGCGTACCGGGCTGCCGAGGTGACGAACAACCACAGGTCCGCGGCGCCGAGCAGCTGTGCGGCCAGGGTCCGGTTCTGCTCCTCGACCGAGTCGATGTCCGGAGCGTCCAGCACGGCGAGCCCGGACGGGATGGCGTCCGAGGCCACCAGCTGCAGGCTGCCCGGGTTGGCGCCGGCGTCGTCGGTGCGGTTCAGGTCCGGCAGGATCCGCTGCCCGGCGAACCACTCGGCGTCCGCGGGGTTGTACACCAGCACCGGCGACCGGGTGGTCGGGCGCAGCACGCCGGGCTCGGTGACCCGCTCGCCGATCAGCGAGTTGACCAGCGTCGACTTGCCGGCGCCGGTCGAGCCACCCACGACGGTCAGCAGCGGTGCCTCGATCTGGATCAGCCGCGGCAGCACGTAGTCCTCGAGCTGGTCGACCATCTCCTGCCGCGAGTGCCGCGCGCTCTCGACGTCCGGGATCTGCAGCGGCAGGTGCGCAGTCTCGAGCGCCTCGCGCAGCTTGACCAGCGTGGTGACCATCTGGGCAGCGGCCTGACCGGTGAGCCCTCCCGACGTCATCGGCCCGCCCCGACCAGGTTCTGTGGCCATACCAGCCGCGGGCGCAGCTCGAACATCCGCTGCACGTGGGCCTGCCCGAGCTCCTCGTAGTGCGCGGGCGCGGTGCCCCGCAGGAAGCGGTGGTGCAGGAATCCCAACTCGATTGCCTCCGACTGATAGCTCTTCATCGCGTCGAGGGCTCCCTCCCCGCCGGTCCGAGCAGCGTACAAGCGTGCTGCCTTCCGCGCGGGGATGCGGGTCAGCCAGGGCACCTCGCTCGCGTCGAGGAGGCCACGGCCGGCGCAGTCGGTCAGCGCCCGGGCGAGCAGCACGCCCTCGCGGCGCCGCGCCCAGACGGCGAACGCGACCATCACCACGAACGCGGGCACCATCAGCAGCAGGTACGCCGACATCGCACCGCTGCCGCCGTTGATCAGCAGCGCCGCGTTCCAGGCGGCGTGCGCGCCGATGGCGAACACCAGCCCGATCACGGGGAGGACCGTGCGGGTCAGGCGTGACCGGCTGCCGACCGCGATCCCGATCCCGATCCCGGTGAATGCGGTGAAGAACGGGTGCGCGAACGGTGCACCGATGCCGCGCAGCACGAACAGGCCGACCGCGTCCTCGATGCCGCCGGTGCGTCCGTCCTCGCCGACGTAGGCCTGGGTCAGGTACAGGATGTTCTCCATGAAGGCGAAGCCGATGCCGACCATCCCGGCGTAGACGATCCCGTCCAGGATGCCGTCGAGCTCGGCGCGGCGGTACAGGAGCAGCAGCAGGATGAACAGGCCCTTGGCGGCCTCCTCGGTCACCGGCGCGACCAGCACCGACTGGGTCGCCTCACTCGGGCCGAAGGCGAAGGAGTCGAAGGCCTGCAGGAAGATCGCGCCGCTGGTGGCCACGAACGCGCCCCAGCCCAGGCCGAGCAGCAGCAGCGAGCGCGGTTCCGGTTCGTAGCGGTCCAGCCACAGGTAGCAGCCGATCACCGGACCCACCGGGATCGCGGCCAGGACCACGCCGACCGCCAGCGCTTCGGGCGCTCCCGAGGCGAGCAGCACCAGGGCCATCACGCCCGCCCCGAGGAGCAGCGTCGCACCGAGGAGCACGGTGAAGGCGACGCTGTTCGCAGGCTTGCGCATGCCCGAAACTCTAGCGAGCGAGCGGTGCCCTCCGACGTACAGTGGCGGGGTGAGCGACCAGGACACCAACACGCCAGAGGCAGCCCACGGACCCAAGGTCGAGAGCCACGACCAACCCGTGCCGGAGAAGTACGCCGCGTTCATGCGCACCGGCTGGGGCGACCGCGACCTCGACCTGCCACCGCACCCGGTGGTCCCGTACGCCGCCGCGCGGCGCGCCCGCCTGGCCGAGCTGTTCCCCGGTGAACGTCTGGTCGTTCCCTCGGGCGGTTTCAAGGTCCGGGCGAACGACACCGACTACCGGTTCCGCTCCGACTCGGCACACACGCACCTGACCGGCAACCAGACCAGCGACGCGGTCCTGGTCATCGAGGGTGGCGAGTCGACGCTGTACGCGCGACCGCGAAGCTCGCGCGAGACCGACGAGTTCTTCCGGGACCGCCAGTACGGCGAGCTGTGGGTCGGCCGCCGCCCCTCGTTGGGCGAGATCTCGGCATCGCTGGGCATCACCACCCGGCACATCGACGAGCTTCCCGCCGTTCTCGGCGACAACGCGAAGACCCGGGTGCTGCGCGGCGTCGATGCGCGGGTCGACCGCGAGGTCGCCCGCGACGAGGCCCGCGACACCGACTTCGCCCGCGTCCTTTCCGAGCTCCGGCTGGTCAAGGACGAGTGGGAGCTCGCCGAGCTCCAGAACGCCTGCGACATCACCACCCTCGGCTTCGAGGACTCGATCGCCGAGTGGGACCGCGTCCTCGAGTTCGGCGAGCGCTGGATCGAGGGCACGTTCTTCCGCCGCGCCCGCGCTCTGGGCAACGACATCGGCTACGACTCGATCGTCGGCGGCGGACGGCACGCGACCACCCTGCACTGGATCGACAACTCCGGCCCGATCGTGCCCGGCGAGCTGATGCTGCTCGACATGGGCGCCGAGGCGTCGTCCCTCTACACCGCCGACGTGACCCGGACGTTGCCGATCAACGGCAGCTTCAGCGGCCTCCAGCGCGAGCTGTACTCGGTCGTGCTCGAGGCCCAGCAGGCCGGCATCGACGCGGTGAAGCCCGGCGTGCACTTCCGGGCTCCGCACCACGCAGCCATGAACGTGCTCGCGCACGCACTCGGCGACCTGGGCCTGCTGCCGTGCTCGGTCGAGGAGGCTCTCGACGAGGACAACAAGGTCTACACCCGCTGGACCCTGCACAGCACCAGCCACATGCTCGGCCTCGACGTCCACGACTGCGGTGCGGCGTCCCCGGAGTCCTCGGTCGACGGTCCGCTGGCCGAGGGCATGGTGCTGACCGTCGAGCCCGGGCTCTACTTCCAGCCCGACGACCTGCTCGTGCCCGAGGAGCTGCGCGGCATCGGCATCCGGATCGAGGACGACGTCGTCGTCACCGCGAACGGCTGCCGCAACCTCTCCGAGGCACTCCCCCGCGACCCCGACGCGATCGAGGAGTGGATGGGCCGGCTCCGCGGTTGAGCTCAGGCATCCGCCGCGCGCGGGATCGTTACCGCGGGTGGAACGAGTGCTACGACGCGCGCATGGACCGCTTCTACTCGAGGTGGCTGCTGCTCGTTCTCGGACTTCTCTTCGTGTTCGTGGGGCTCGGATCCCTTCCGTCTGCCATTCACGCAGCACGGCATGACGGGACCTGGGGCGTGTTCACCGCGACTGATCGTCACTGCTCGCGTGGCGGCTGCCTGTGGGACGGGACATTCCGGAGCGACAACGGGGCGATCGTTCAGGATGAGGTGACCTACGACGGACACGGCATCGATCACGTGGGAGACCGGGTTCGTGCCGAGGTCGTGAAGGGTTCCTCCGACGCCTACGGCCGCCACAGCGATGCTCTGCTCGAGAGCATCCTGTTCTCGATCGGCGGCGTGGTGTGCCTGGTCTGGTGGGAGGTCCTCCGACGACGGCGAGCCGTCAGCGGGGGGTGAGCACCCAGTCCTGCTCGTCGTCCGGATCCGGCTCGTAGCTACAGGTCAGGCCGGTCTGCACGCTGCGCTTGAGGTGCCGGGCCAGCGCCTCGTCGACGGTCTCGACGCGGGCGATCGCGGTGGTGATCGCTTTCTTCACCGCGACCCGGGCGCGCTCGGCGCTGGAGCCGGTGGTGCGGGCGCGACCACCGAGACCGGCTACCCGGCCGAGCTCGTCGAGCAATGCCTCCTTCTCGGCACGTGCCGCGTCCAAGCGCCCGCTGTCGGCCCAGTCCTCGGCCTCGGCCAGCTCGGCGTCCAGGTCCGCCAGCCGCTTGCGGTACGCCGCCAGCGCCTGCGGATCGGCCAGCTCGCCCAGCCCGCTCTCCTCGACCGTGCCACCACCGGCGCCGACCAGGTCGAGGGCGGCGATCTGCTGGCCCGGCCGCGCGACCAGCTCGCGCAGGTAGCCGAGACCACGCAGCCCGGCGACCGGCGTCGCGTCGCGCCCGACCAGCCAGAGTCCGCCGGACGACGGGTGCAGGTGGACCTGCGATCGTCCCGGTGCGACGGCCGCAGCCGTCGAGCCGGCCAGCCGGTCGCGCCACCAGGAAGCACCGATCCGCTCGTACGTCGCCAACGCGTGCTCGCGGTGCACCGCGGCTTCCTCGTCACGCCCGAGCACCAGCAGGGCTCGGCTCAAGGTGTCGTCCGTCGTGCCGTGGAACATCACGGCGCCGGCGTTCACGACCGCGCGGCCGGCGTACGGGTGCAGCAGCTCGGCGGCCTCGGTGATCAGCTCCCGGTCCTCCAGCGCCAGCGCCGTCTCGAGCACGGTCTGCAGGGTGAGCATCCAGTCGACATCGCGCGGCAGCTGCGACAGCACCCCACCGTGGAAGGTGCGCAGCAAGGCCTCGGCACGGTCGAGCCGACCGGCCATCATCCACATGAACGCGGCCTCGCCGCAGACCACGATCACGCCCTCGCTGACCGCGAACTCCTCGGCGCCGGCGGCCATCGCCGCCAGGGTGTCGGCGTCGCCGGACATCATCGCCGCGTACCCGGTGTTCACCGCGACGAGCGCCCAGTCGTCCGGGATGACCACCTCGCTGGCGGCCTGCTGTGCGACCGTGATCAGCTGCGCCACGGTGTCGGGGCGCCCGCGCAGCATGTCGAGCATCGCGCGGCGGGTGGCCGCGAAGAAAAGTGCGCGCGGTGACTGGTCACCGAGCAGCTCGATCGCCCGGATCTGGCGGTTCATGGCGTGCAGGTCGAGCGTCTCGCAGGCGACGTGCAGCTGCCACAGGTGGGCCTGGAGGCGCTTGTCCGGGTCGGTGACGTGCGCGGCGACCTCGTCGAGCTCGCCCGCCAGCGCGCGTCGGTCCTCCAGGTCGTCCGGTCCCCAGCGCACGGCCAGCGCCGCGTCGAGCGCATCCGCGACCTGCACCGGTTCCCCCGCCTGCCGAGCCAGGGTCAGTGCCTCGTCGGCGAACGGCTGCCCGCGCTCGGCCTGGCCGGCGTAGGCCCAGCAACGCGCCAGTGCCGCCGCCACCCGGGAGCGCTGCAGGTCATCGGTGGTGCGGACCAGGACGTCGTAGAGCAGCGCGGGCAACCGGCCCGGCTCGGCGCCGAAGACCTGCACGGCGGCCAGGCCGAGGGCCGCCTCTGTCCAGGCCTCCAGGTCGTCGGCGCTGCGCGCGGCCTCGGCGGCCTCGCCGTACAGGCGGTTCGCCTCGGAACCTCGCCCGGCGACCTTTTCCGACATCGCCCGGGCGAGGAGCTCGGCCTGCTCTGAGGTCTCGGTCCCCACGACCTCATCGTAGGGACCGAGACCGGCTGCGGTCAGGGCCTGACCAGAGCGACCTGCTCCGCGTGCTCGCGCTGGCGCTGGTCGTCCCAGTCGCCGGTGCAGTAGATCGCCATCTCGGTGATCGTGGCGCCCTCGACGTCGGCGCGGATGATCTCGCGCGCGTACCAGCGCTCACCCTTGTCCTCCCAGCGCTCCTCGAACTCGATGACGAATCCGCGGTCGGTCGGGTCGACCCGCTGGACCTGCACCGTGCCCCGGAACGGGTGTGCGTGCTCGCGGATCGCGACCAGCCGGTCGGCGGTCTCGGCCTGGAGCCACCAGGTCGGCAGGCTGACGTCGGAGAACATGTCCGGCGCGAACAGCCCCTCGGCCACCTCGCCGGTCTCCAGGAACCGGATCAGGCCGGCCACCGCAGTGGTGGCGTCGGGACGGGTCTCGGTCGCCGCGCTCATGCCGGCGCCCCGGCGGCTGCGGCCATGTTCGCGCCGACGACCTCCATGGTGGCGTTCAGCTCCGCGGTCGGGCTGAACTCGGTCACCGAGGTGCCCCCGGCGATCAGCGGCAGGTGACCGGGCGGGGCGTAGTAGGCGTCACCGGCGACGTAGGTCTCCTCGTGGTCGGCGTACCGGAAGGTGATCTGGCCGCTGGTGACGACTCCCCAGTGCGGGCACTGGCAGCGGTCGTCGGGCAGACCGGCGAAGAACGGACCGGGGTCGACGTCCTGCGGGAAGCTCTCGAAACCGACGGTGTACCCGTCGAGCTCCGCGTAGCGACCCTCGATGAGCTCCTCGTCGACGGCGACGGGAGTGCTGAGCTTGTTGGCGCTGGGCATGATGTCCTCCTGGGGTTGTGTGGTGCTGACACCCAGGAGGCGTGACGAACGATGGAACATCGTGACGCGCCCGTGACGGCGCACGTGACGACGCCCGTGACGCCCGCTCAGCAGACGTCCTCAGCACTCCCGACGAGCTCGGTCCTGCCGTCGGCGTACACGATCAGTCCGGTACGTCCCGCGCGCCCGGCCAACCAGGTCGCGGCGCCGTCGCCGAGCACGAACGCGGCCGTCGCCTCGATGTCGACCCACGTCAGGTCGTCACCGATCACGGTCACCGAGGCCAGCGCGGCCGGTGCCTTCCCGGTGCGCGGGTCCTCGATGTGGTCGCCGCGGTGCGCGGTTCCCGAGGTCGCCACCGCGCCGTTGCGGACCGGTACGACGGCCACGATCCGGCCCGGTTCGTGCGGGTCCTCGATGCCGATCCGCCAGCCCGGCGATGTCGGGGACTGCGACCGGCAGACCATGTCGCCGCCGGCGGACAGGCAGAAGTCGGTGTCCTCGAGCACCGCGAGTGCCGCGGCGGCTCGTTGCACCGCCCAGCCCTTGACCACGCCGCTGGGGTCGAGCCGAACGGTGCCGTCCTCCCCCGGTCGGCGGACGTCGAAGGCGCCGTCGGACTCGACCCGCGCCTGCTCGGCGATCGCCAGCACCTCAGCGACCTCGGCAGGGCAGTCGGCCAGGGCGAGATCGCCACGATCGAGCCGGGAGATCACCGAGCCGGTCCGGTAGGTGCTGAACACGCGGTCGGCCTCGCGCAGGCTCGCCAGCGCCGCTGCCCAGGCCGCGTCGGCGCGGACGTCGTCGGCGTGCTGGCCGCGCAGGGCCAGGCTGATCGGCATGCCCATCACCTGTTCGACCCGGCGGTAGGTCGTCCCTCCGGGGTTCACAGGTTGGCCTGGTCGAGCGCGCTCTGCAGGGACTGCACGTAGCCGTCGCTGGTCACCGTCGCGCCGCTGACCATGTCGATGTTCGCGCTCTGGGCGTCCACGGTCTCCTGCACCAGGATCGGCAGCGCGTAGCTGTTGATCTCGGCGTCCTTGCCGTTGCCGTTCGGGTACTGCACGACGCTGACCTTGGTGATCTTGCCGTTCGCCACCGTCAGCTCGACCTGGACCGGACCCCACCGGGTCTGGGCGACCGAGCCGGTCACGGTGCTCGAGGCGCTCGCCTTGCTCGACGAGCTGCCGGAGCTGCTGGACCCCGAGCTCGAGGAGCTCGATCCGCCGGACTCGTCGACCGTGCCCGAGGTGCTCGAGCCGGACGTCGAGGTCGCACTGCTGACCACCGGTTGCTGCGAGGTGGTCGAGCTCGTGGCGAGCGGGCCGGAGGTGGAGGTGTGGTAGCTGAACAGCAGCACCACCGTCGAGATGGTGCTCAGCACCCAGTAGCTGATCTTTCTCATCGCAGTGTCACCACGCAAAGGTCTCGAGATGGATGTTCTCCTCGGGCACGCCGGCGGCGTCGAGGGTGCGCAGCACCAGGTAGGCCCACGCGGTCGGACCGCAGACGTAGACGTCGCGATCGGCGATGTCGGGCACCCAGTAGCGCAGCGCGGTCAGGTCGTCGGCGCTGCCGATCCCGGCTCCGAGCCAGGAGTCCGGCGTCCGCCGGCGGCCCGGGAGCCGCAGCACTCGCAGACCGCGCTCGGCGGCGAGCTGGTCCAGCTCGCCGGCGAACAACGGCCGGTCGGTGAAGCGCTCCAGGTAGACGGCGTCCCCTGCGCGGTACTCCAGCCCCTCGGCCAGTGCGCGCAGCGGCGTGCTTCCGACCCCGGCCCCGATGAAGGCGACCTTGTGCCGCGTCCGGGCCCTTTCACTGAGCCGGCCGTAGGGGCCCTCGACGAGCACCCGGGTGCCGGGCTTGAGAGCACGGGTGGCGTCGCTGCCGTCGCCGACTCCCTGCACGGTGATCCGCAGGCTGCGTCCGTCCGGCGCTGCCGAGAGCGAGTACGGGTTGGCCCGCGACCAACCCGGGCCGTTCAGGAACCGCCAGCCGAAGAACTGCCCCGGCTCGACCTTGAGCCGGTCGAGCTTCTCGCCGGTCACGTAGACCGACCAAGTGCCCTCACCCTCGTCGACCACCGAGGTGACCCGCAGCCGGTGCCGCAGGTTCCGGTACGCCGGCACCGCGAGCCGCCAGCAGAGGACCGCGGCCGCCGATGCGGCCCAGGCCGTCCACCAGAACACCGTCTTGGTCGGCGAGTCGGTGAACTGCTGGCCCGTCCAGAGCTGGTGCGGCAGTGCGAGGCCGACACCGAGGTAGGCGTAGAGGTGCATCAGGTGCCAGGACTCGTAGCGCAGCCGTCGCCGGGCCGCCTTCACGCTGGTCACCACGACCATCACCAGGCACGCGGTGCCGGCCAGCGCGAGCAGCATGCCCGCGTAGTTGGTGGTCAGGTCCCAGAACGTCGAGGGGATCGCGGGGATGCCGCCGCCGGCGTACCCCCAGGTGATGGTGAGGACGTGCAGGACCATCAGGTTGAACGAGGTGAAGCCGACCAGGCGGTGCAGGTGCGCGAGCCGGTCCTGCCCGAAGGCTCGTTCGAGCACCGGAACACGCGCCATCAGCACGACCTGGGCGAGCAGCAGCACCGACGCGACCAGGCCGGTGATCCGGCCGACCGAGGTCAGTCCGCTCGCCCAGCCGAACAAGTCCTGCACACCGCGGTCGGAGATCCACCACGAGGTGACCAGCAGCAGGCTGAGCCACAGGGTCCACCCGGCAGCGCGGCGCACGAAGGCGTCGAAGCGGGCGCGTCGCCCGTAGACCGGCGCGCTGTCGGCGCCGGCCTGCGGAGTGCGGTCGAGGACGGTCATGGTCACGAGTTGGTGCCGGAGTCGTTGCTCTGGTTCTGGGACTGGCCCTGGGACTGGCCCTGGGACTGGCCCTGGCCCTGCTGCAGGTTCGGGCCCTGGAAGTTCTGGCCTCCGGGCATCTGCCCGTTGCCGGGCACCTGGCCGCCGGGGCCGTTGAAGCCGGCGCGGTCGAACCGGGCCGGGAACTGCCGGTTGCCGTCGTCGTGGCCGACGCCGACGGCGTAGCCGATGCCCCCGCCGCCGATGAAGATCGCTGCAGCAGCGCCGGTCGTCGCCAGGCCGCGGGCCGTCACCCAGCTCGGCAGGCGCGAGCCACGCGGTGCTGTCGGCTCCGAAGCCTCCGTCGCTTCCGGAACGTCGATCGGGGCTGCGGTTGCCGGCGCCTCGATCGGGTCAGCGGAAGCCGCCGGTGGCTCGACGCCGTTCTCGTCCGCTTCGGTGGGCTTGTCCTTCTCCCACCGGTTGCCGCTGTTGTTGGTCTCGCTCACGGGTCCTCCCCCAGGTCTTGGTTGGTGAGCGCCAGTCTGTGAACCACGGATGGGCGGGCCGTGTGCTCGACCTGTGTGGCTCCTGTGCAAGCGCGCCACCCTCGACGTCACCACGAGGGTGCGCCGGTGGGGCTGACAGCACCCTGAACGGATCAGGCGGACTGCGGCAGCGTCACCACGAAGACCGAGCCGGCCGGCGTCCGGTCGCTGTGCCGGACCTCGCCGCCGTTGGCACGGGCGAGCTCGCGGGTGATGAACAGGCCGAGACCGCTGCCGAGCACGTCGGGCGCGGTCTCGGCGCCGCGCGAGAAGCGCTGGAAGAGGTGGTCGCGGAACTCCGTGGGCACGCCAGGCCCGCAGTCCTCGACCCGGACCTCCACCTGGCCGTCAGGACGCGCGACCGCAGAGACCCGGGTCGCGCCGCCGGCGTACTTGTCCGCGTTGCTGAGCAGGTTCACCAGGATCTGGTCGAAGTGGCCGGGCTGCACCGAGGCGAGCAGCCCCTCGGGACATTCGACCTCGGGCTGCATCCCGGGCGGGCGTCCCGAGGCTGCGGCGCTGAGGTGGTGGTGCACCAGGCAGGGCTCGGGCGCCGCCGCGAGCGCTCCTCGGTCGCTGCTGACCATGGTGAAGATGTCGTAGAGGACCGCTCGGATCTGCACGGCGTTGCGCTCGATGACCGCCAGCGCCTTGCGGGCGGTCTGCGGCTCCTCGTCCGCGATCGCCTCCTCGGCCAGCTGTGCCCAGCCCTGGACGGCGGTGAGCGGGTTGCCGATCTCGTGGCTCAGCATCGACATCAGGTCGATCTTGAACCGGTTGGCCAGCTCGAGCTCTTCGTTCTTCCGCGCCAGCTGTGCCGCGGTCGCGGCGCGTTCCCGCAGGGGCTCGTGCAGCGAGGCCCTCTGGGCGAGCACGTAGACCGGGATGAACAGCAGCGTGAACCAGGCGCCACCGGTCCACACCGCGGAGAGCAGACCGCCGATGACCAGGACGCCGGACTCGGTGGCGTAGAACGACCAGCTCGTCAGGGTCTGCCGCAACCAGACCTCGTCCGCGGCGTCGTTCAACAGCGCCGAGCCACTGAACAGCAGCGTCTCGACCGCGAGGAACGCGACGGCAGCGACCACGACCGTCGCCAGCCCGCGCCCGCCGTCCCCGTGCATCCAGTTCGCCTGGGTGTCGACCATCGCGTACCGGACCAGCGCTGCGGCGATCGCGGCCAGCACCAGGAAGGCGGCCGAGCCGACCCACTTCCACAACGGGACCCGGATGCTGCGCCAGCGTGCGTGCGCGTAGGTGGTCGGGACGATCAGCAGCAACCAGACCGGGGGCAGCAGCAGTGCGCAGGCGAACGCCCACGCGGACAGCGCCTTGTGCGGTTGCTGGGTGCGCGCGAGACCACCGGTGATCATCCGGCTGATCTCGACGTTGAGCACCGAGACCAGCGTCAACGCGGCCGCGGTGACCCAGACCGGGATCGAGGCGTCGACCGGCAGGTCGAGGACGAGCGGCAGCGTGACCGCGGCGGCGCCGGCGACCAGCAGGTACCCCCGGACGACCAAGGGTGTCCCGGTGAACGCGGCCCACTCCGCGACTGCCGTCGTCGACGTCCGCCCGGTCCCTCCAAAACCGGTGGCGTCTCGCACGGCACGACTATGCCCTATTTGTCTTTCCTGTGGCAGCGCTCGCCCACAGATCAGCCGTTCGGACAATTCGGACCACCCGGGTGGGTCACCACACGACGCCGCGGTCCACCTTGAGGTTCGAGCCGGTGATCGAGGAGGCCGCGTCCGAGGCCAGGAACATGATCGCCTCGGCGATGTCGGCCGGCGGCATGAAGCCCGGGATCACGCTCTGGCTCTTCGCGACGAGGTCCCAGTTCGCGTCCTCGGGGAGGCTGTGCGCCGCATCGTTGATCATCGGGGTGTCGATGCCACCCGGAGAGACGCAGTTGACCCTGATCCCCCGGTCGGCGAGCTCGATCGCCAGGGCCCGCATCGCCAGCAGGACGCCGCCCTTGCTGGCGCAGTAGGCGGTGTTGTACGGCTGGCCCATCATCGCCGAGATCGACGCGACCGTGACCACGTTGCCGCGTGACTCGGTGAGCGCCGGCAGGAATCCCTGGGTCAGCAGAACCGGTCCGACGACGTTGACGTCGAGGTGCTTGCGCAGCATGGCCGGGCTGAGCGTCTCGAGCCGGGCGTGCGCCTGGACGCCAGCCACGTTGCAGAGCACGTCGAGACCGCCGAGCTCCGCGAGCGACTGCTCGACCACCGCGGTGATTGAGGCGTCATCGGCGAGGTTGCCCTCGAGCACGCCCTCGCTCGGGACGACGTCGACGCCGACCACCCGGGCGCCCTCGGCGCGGAACAGCTCGCACAGCTGGCGGCCGACGCCGCCGGACGCGCCGGTCACCACCACGCGGCGGTCGGTGAAGCGCTGGGCCCGATCCTGGGCTCGGGTCTCGGTCATGGGTTCCTCCTGGGGTATCGGCGCGATATCGCCGAGGTCTGGGGCGGGCGGACCGGCATAATCGACGGAGCACCAAGCCCCCGTAGCTCAGCTGGATAGAGCAAGAGCCTTCTAATCTCTAGGTCGCACGTTCGAATCGTGCCGGGGGCGCTCTTCCTGGATCCTCACACTGTCCGCTGCCGTAGCGGGCAGCTGGAGATGTCCGGCTGGTCGGCGTACAGGGGCAGCTCTTCCATCGTGTAGGTGAGCTCCTCGGACGAACCGAACAGGCGCGCCGGGTCCAGGTAGACGTCCTCGTCGAAGAACTCGCTGACGATCGCCCGCACCGGCGGAGAGCCCGGGGTGAGCGTCCGCGCGACGGCGTCGCGCACGTAGCCCTGACGCAGCGGGTGCAACCGTGCCGAGGAGGGCGTGTGGATCATGTGCCACCCGTGGAAGAACTCCTCCTCCGACAGCCGGTCAGGCTTCGGGAACCAGGTGAAGTGAGTGAGCAGCGTCCCGGGCGCGATCGGCTGTGGCACCGACTCGGTCACGAGGTAGGCATCGCCTGCGGCCTGCTCGACGACTTGGGGCCACACGTCGACATTGTCGACCCAGATCTCGGCCAGACCCCGCAGTTCGGAACCACGCCCCATCAACAGCGTGGCTCCGGGGAGGTCCGCGGCTTCGGAGACCCGGACGGACCGAAGGCCGGGCACGGACAGGCTCGCAGCGCCGTCCACCTGGTCCCTCTCCCAGATCAACAGATCGATCTTCTCCACCGGCACACCTCCGTGTTCGTCGCCGCGACGAATAGTAGAACGTGTTCTAAGTAGCCGGGAAGACCCGCAGCGTGTTTGAGCGGTACTGGCGGGGGTAGTAATCGCTCACCCAGAAACGGGCGCCCGGTTCCCCGTCGCCCACGAAGCCCACCCGCCGTACCGCACGCGGCCGGGTGGGCTTCGGCATTGTCCGTTCAGCCAGTGGGCCCTAGGCGGAACTGGCTACAGACAGCCGACCGCTTGGATCTTCAGGATCGATCCTGGCGCGCCGTCTCGCCTCCTGCCCCCAAGAGCCGAGACGGCGCTGCCTCCACGTCCGGGCGGACTTCCTCGCAATTTCCTGCGAATTCGCCTGTTGCACGGTGATCCGTACCACTGCGTACGCGTGTCGCGGCCAGGGTGAAGGGTCGCATTGACATACAAATGTGACTGGGCCAGCGGAGTATGAGACCGCTGGCCCTTAAACGTTCCCGGACCTAGCGCTCCGCCACGTAGGAGTCGATCTCCCCGCGCAGCTGGGCCTTGAAGGCGTCGTCGGCGAACGACGCGTCGACCGCCGCCTTGGCCAGGTCGCCGAGGCCGGCCTCGTCCAGGCCGAGCAGGTCCGCGGCGATGGCGTACTCGTGGTTCAGCGTCGTGGAGAACATCGGCGGGTCGTCGCTGTTCACGGTGACCTGCACCCCGGCGTCGCGGAACGCCCGGATCGGGTGGTCCTCGAGCCGCTCGACCGCGCGCGTGGCGATGTTCGAGGACGGGCAGACCTCCAGCGGGATCCCGGTCTCGGCCAGGTGCGCGAGCAGCTCGGGGTCCTGCGCGGCCGAGGTGCCGTGGCCGATCCGCTCAGCTCCGAGGACGTTGATCGCGTCCCAGATCGTCTGCGGACCGGTGGTCTCGCCGGCGTGCGGGACGCTGTGCAGCCCGGCTGCCCGGGCGGCGTCGAAGTGCGGCTGGAACTGCGGCCTCGGTACGCCGACCTCCGGGCCGCCGAGACCGAATCCGATGAGCCCGTCGGTCGGGTTCTTGAGCACGAACTCGAGGGTGGCGTCGGCCGCCGGCAGACCGCTCTCCCCCGGGATGTCGTAGATCCACTGGAGCCGCAGCCCGAAATCGCGCAGGGCCGCGGCGCGTGCGTCCTCGATCGCCTCGCCGTAGGCCTCGATCGGAATGCCGCGCACCACCGAGGTGTACGGCGTGCAGGTCAGCTCGGCATAACGCAGCGACTGGGTCTGCGCCATCTCGCGTGCGACCTCGTAGGTGAGCAGGCGGATGTCCTCCGGCGTACGGATCAGGTCGACGACGGCGAGGTAGACCTCGATGAAGTGCCCGAAGTCGCGGAAGGCGAAGAAGTCGGCCAGCGCGTCCGGGTCGCTCGGCACCACGCCTGGGTGTCGCTCCGCGAGCTCGGAGACGATCCGCGGGGACGCCGATCCGACGTGGTGGACGTGCAGCTCGGCCTTGGGCAGTCCGGCGATGAAATCGGTGAGGCTCACATCGGCGAACCTAGCCGACCGCCTTCTCGATCGCATCGACGATCTGCGGCACCCCGCCGGAGACCGGCTTGCCGTTGATGAAGACGGTCGGGGTGCTGGTGATCTTCTTCTGCGCCATCACTGCGCTGGCCGCCTGGAAGAAGGCGTTGTCCTGGGTCTTCAGCGCGGCCTCGACAGCCGCGTTGTCGCCGCCGGCCTTCTTCACGAAGCCCAGGATCTGGCTCTGCGAGACGCTCCCGGAGTCCGACTCGTAGGGCTGGTTCTCGTAGAGGAGGTCGTGCAGCTTCAGCGCCGCTTGCGGCGTGGAGTGCGCGAGCACGGCGGCGAAGGCGTTCATCCCGCGCTCGCCGTAGACGGACTGGAGCAGGTCGATCGGGCGGTACTCGACCTGCACCTTGCCGGCCGCGGCGTTCTCCCGGAGGAAGTCGCGCGTCGAGTCCTCGAGCTGGCGGCAGTACGGGCACTGGAAGTCCTCGTAGACCACGACCTTGACCGGTGCGTCGGCCTTGCCGGCCAGCACTGATCCCTCCCCGGCGGTCGCGGTCACCGCTGCGGCCGGCTTGTCGGACGGACCCCCGCCGCTGTACCAGGTGCCGGCGGCGACGACCGCGCCGAGGATGACCACGATCAGCGCCACCAGCCCGATGCGGCGGTTGCGTTCCTGGCGGGCCTGGTCGGCGCGGATGGCCGCCGCACGCTCGGTGCGGCCGACCTCACGGTTCTGCTTGGACATCAGACTCTCTCCAGATCGTCAACGGCCACCGGCCGCTCGGGGAACAGGACGCCGTCGACCGACAGCGCCGTACGGGGTCGCCAGGCCAGGTACGCCGAGGCGAGCAGCAGCGCGACGTCCCGGGCGATCTCCCACGGGTAGTGCGAGATCGCGTTCGGGTCCGCGCCGCCGTCGCCGAAGCAGCCGCAGTTGATCGAGATGCCGCGCGCCCACACCGAGGAGATCCCGATGATGAAGGCGATCTGCAGCAGGGCCGAGACGCCGCCCGAGACCCGGGTGATCAGACCCAGGACGAGCACGATCCCGACGGTCAGCTCGAGCACCGGCAGCAGGTGGCCGACTGTTTCGGCCAGGTCGTAGGGCAGCAGCTGGTAGGCCCGGACGGCGGTGACGCTGGAGGCCGGATCGCCGATCTTGAGCAGACCTGCCCAGATCCAGATGCCGCCCACGACCAGGCGCAGGAGCAGGCCGATCCAGCGTCGCATGGGATCACCGTAGGGGCGCGTCCTGAATCGTTACTGAGGGATCGCCGTACGGAGCATGAGTAGGCTCACGCGTTGTGAACGACCGACTTGTGTGGATCGACTGCGAGATGACCGGCCTGGACCTGGGCGCCGACGCGCTGATCGAGGTGGCGGCTCTGGTCACCGACTTCGACCTGAACGTCCTCGGCGACGGGGTGGACGTGGTCATCGCGCCACCACGCAAGTCCCTCGAGCAGATGGTGCCGTTCGTCACCGAGATGCACACCAAGTCGGGCCTGCTCGCCGAGCTCGGCGCCGGTACGACGCTCGAGGACGCCCAGGCGCAGGTGCTGGCCTACATCCGCGAGCATTGCCCGGACGGCAGCCGCCCGCCGCTGGCGGGCAACACCGTCGCCACCGACCGCTCGTTCCTCGCGCGCGACATGCCCGAGCTCGAGGCGTTCCTGCACTACCGGATCGTCGACGTCTCCTCGATCAAGGAGCTCTCCCGGCGCTGGTATCCGAAGGCGTACTTCAACGCCCCGGCGAAGTCCGGCGGCCACCGCGCGCTGGCGGACATCCAGGAGAGCATCGAGGAGCTCCGCTACTACCGGCAGGCCGTGTTCGTCGCCGAGCCCGGTCCGGACTCCGACGAGGCCAAGCGGATCGCGGCCCTGCACCAGGGTGCGCTCACCGGAGCCACGGTCGCCGACCGTGGTTCGGAGCACCCCTGAGTCTTCGGTACACTTCTGCCTGCTCACGCTGATGCGGGGGCGATGGTGGGTATAGCTCAGCTGGTAGAGCGCCGCCTTGTGGTGGCGGATGTCGCGGGTTCGAGTCCCGTTACTCACCCTGATGAGACCCCAGGTCCGAGGCAGTGCCTCAGGCCTGGGGTTTCTTCGTCAGCAGCGCCACGATCTTCTCGGCGACGGCCTGGTGGTAGGCCTTGTACGGGTGGAACTGGAGGGCCTTGCCCTTGACCGCCTTCGACCCGTTGACCCAGGGGTCGTCCGAGCACGCGTCGTGGCCGCGGGAGGCCGCCCACATGTCGATGTAGTCGGCGCCCTCCTTCTTCGCGACCTTGGCCAGGGCCTCGTCTGCCGCCTGCACCACGGTGCGGATCCGGTTCAGGGCGACCGGTGGGAACGGGAGCTGCTTGCAGGTGCCCTTGTCGGGGGCGACACGGGGGTAGCCGACCAGCACGATGCGGGCGTTCGGCGCCTGCTGGCGGATCTGCTCCAGCCCGTTCTCGACGTCGTCGGAGAGCGACTGGATGACCGAGTCGAACCCGGAGTCGGGCTGGGCCAGGTAGTCCGAGCAGGTCTTCGGAGCCTTGCCGTTCTTCTCGGGCAGGCAGGTGAACAGCAGGAGGTAGGAGATCCGGGTCCCGTTGGTGGTCGTCGGGGCGTCGTTGAGGCCCATCCCGACGGTGACCAGCTTCGTGTCGGCGGAGACCGCGTCCAGCTGCGCCTGGTTGACGCCCTTGCCGGTGATGACCTGGCTCTGGGTCAGGTTCACGGTCTGCGCGCCCCCGCAGGAGGCGTCGGCGAAGGAGTCGTACTTCATCTTCTTGGCCACCAGCGCGGGATAGTCCTCCGCGCTGCGCTGGCACGGATTGTCGAACGGGCCGTAGCCCGCGACGGCGGTGAACGAGTCACCCAGGCCGACGTACTCGTTGCCCTGCTCGGGCGGCGGGGGCTGCTCCTTCTTCCCGCAGGCCGAGACCGTCACGGCCAGGGCAGCGACGAGGGAGAGCGCGAGGAGTCGGGAGCGGGGCACGCACGAATGATCGCATCCAGCCCCATGTGAACCAGGTCACGTCGACGTCTGCGTCACGAGGCCCGAATTCGCGGGTCTCGGTTCACGACAACTCCTTCCCTCCCAGGAGCACCGTGCCTGACAACGACGACGGCCTCATCCGGCCGCGCCACCGCAAGAAGGGTCGCGCCAGCAAGCGCGGCACCGAAACGCCGGGACGCAACCTGCGCGTCGTACCGGATCCCGCCGAGCAGGACGCAGCTCCGCTGGGGCACTACCCCGTCGACGACCTCGCCGCCATGTCGCCCAGCGCCGTCGAGATGCTGGTGCACCGCGCGCGCCTGGAGGCGGAGTCGATGGCCGCATCGATCCCGCACGTGCTGATCACCCGTGACACCGAGACCGGCGCCGCCACGACGTCGGAGCCGTTCGCCGACGGGTTGCACGCGCTCGTCACGGCCCGTGAGTTCGTCGAGAAGTACCGCGACCTCCAGCCGCGCTGGGACTTCACGCTGACGGTGGCGCCGGTTCCCGGCTAGCTCCGCCTGCTGGGTCACCCCTCCTGGAGGGTGGTCGGCGCGCCGTGGACGCTCGGGATGGTGCCGAGCCTGCCCTTCTGGAAGTCCTCGTAGGCCTGCATCACCTCGGCCTTGGTGTTCATCACGAACGGCCCGGCCCAGGCGACCGGCTCACGGATCGGCTGACCGCCGATGACCAGGACGTCGAAGGCCGGCGTCCGGCTGTCCTGGGTGGTCGCGCCCTGGAGGGTGACGAAGTCACCGGCACCGAGGACGGCCAGGTTGCCCATCCGCAGCGGCTTGGCCTCGATGCCCACCGAACCGTGCCCGGAGAGCACGTAGACCAGCGCGTTGTAGGAGGCGTCCCAGGGCAGCTCGAGCCGGGCGCCCGGTTCGATGGTGGCGTGCACCATCGTCATCGGCGTGTACGTCGAGCCGGGGCCTTCGGTGGTGCCGACCTTGCCGGCGATGACCCGGACCAGCGCACCGGCGTCGGCGGAGGTGGCCAGGCCGACCTGCCCCGAGCGGATGTCCTGGTAGTGCGGGGCGTTCATCTTGGCGTCCTTGGGCAGGTTCACCCAGAGCTGGATGCCGTGGAACAGGCCGCCGGCCTGCACCAGCCACTCCGGCGGAGCCTCGATGTGCAGCAGCCCGGAACCAGCGGTCATCCACTGGGTGTCGCCGTTGGTGATCGTGCCGCCACCGCCGTGGCTGTCGTGGTGGTCGAAGACGCCGTCGATGATGTACGTGACGGTCTCGAAGCCGCGGTGCGGGTGCCAGGGCGTGCCCTTCGGCTCGCCGGGCGCGTACTCGACCTCGCCCATCTGGTCCATGTGGATGAACGGGTCGAGGTCACGCAGGTCGACTCCGGCGAAGGCCCGGCGCACCGGGAAGCCCTCGCCCTCGTACCCCGAAGGCGCGTCGATGATCTGCTTGATCGGGCGCACCGTGTCGCCGAGCCCGGGAACGGGCAGGCGGTCCAGGACGGTCAGGTCGTCAACGGTGATTGCTGGCATGTCCAGCACAATAGTTTGATATTCAACTTTATTCCAGACCCTGAGCGATTTGTCCACTACGGTGCTTCCATGAGCGCGCGGGGGAGCTACGACGTCGTGGTGGTGGGCGGCGGGCACAACGGACTCACGGCCGCTGCGTACCTGGCTCGTGCGGGCATGTCGGTGCTCGTGCTGGAGCGCCTCGACCACACCGGCGGCGCCGCGATCAGCACCGAGGCGTTCCCCGGCCTGCCCGCCCGGCTCTCGCGCTACTCCTACCTGGTCTCGCTGCTCCCCGAGTCGATCGCCGCGGACCTCGAGCTCGACGTCGAGCTGCGCTCGCGGTCGGTCGCGTCCTACTCCCCCACGATCCGCGACGGCCGCAGCCTCGGCCTGCTGGTCGAGCACGAGGAGGGGCGGGCGACCCAGGAGTCGTTCCGCGCCCTGACCGGCAGCGACGACGAGTACGCCGCCTGGCAGCAGTTCTACGGCGACGTCCGCGGGCTCGCCGAGCGGGTGGCGCCGACCCTGACCCAACCGCTCGTCACCGCGCGCGCGATGGCCGAGGGCGTCGACCCCGAGATCTGGTCCGCCCTGGTGGAGCGACCGATCGGCGAGGTGATCGAGAAGCGCTTCGCCGACGACCTGGTCCGCGGCGTCGTCGCGACCGACGCCCTGATCGGCACCTTCGCCGACGTCCACGACACCTCGCTGATCCAGAACCGCTGCTTCCTCTACCACCTGATCGGCAACGGCACCGGTGAGTGGCGGGTGCCGGTCCGCGGCATGGGCTCGGTCACCGACGCGCTCGCCCGTGCCGCGGCCAAGGCCGGGGCCGAGGTGCTCACCAACGCCGGGGTCAGCGCGATCCGCGCCGACGGCGACGGCGCGGAGGTCACCTGGCACGACGGCGACCGCGAGCACAGCGTGCGCGCCCGGACGGTGCTCTCGAACGTCGCCCCGTGGGTGCTGCGGATCCTGCTCGGCGAGGAGCCCGACGCCGCCTCCAAGCCGGTCGGCTCCCAGCTCAAGATCAACTTCCTGCTCTCCCGGCTCCCCCGGCTCAAGAGCGGCGTCGACCCGCGCACGGCCTTCGCCGGCACCTTCCACGTGGGCGAGGAGTACGACGCGCTGGGGGCGGCGTACCGGAGCGCGGCCGCGGGCGACCTGCCGGCGAGCCCGCCTGGCGAGCTCTACTGCCACTCGCTGACCGACCCCTCGATCCTCGGCGAGCTGGCCTCGTTCGGTGCCCACACGCTGACCTACTTCGGACTGCACCTGCCCGAGCCGCTGTTCGCCGTCGACAGCGAGGAGCGCCGGCTCGAGGCGGTACGCCGCGCGATCGCCGGCATCGACGAGCACCTGATGGAGCCGCTGCTCGGCTGCGTGATGACCGGACCGAACGGCGAGCTCTGCGTCGAAGCCAAGTTCCCCCAGGACATCGAGGCCGACCTGGCGATGCCGGGAGGGCACATCTTCCACGGCGACCTGGCCTGGCCCTGGGCCTCGAACCGGGAGTCGCTGGCCACCCCAGCCCAGCAGTGGGGCGTGGCCACGGACCTCGACTCCGTGCTGCTCTGCGGCTCCGGTGCACGGCGTGGCGGAGCGGTCTCGGGGCTCGGCGGGCACAACGCCGCCCAGGCGGTGCTCGCGTCGCGCTGACGGTTTCCCTAGGCAGGACGTGAAACCGGCAGAGCGACCCGATGCATCGGGTCGGAAGCGCCGGGAACGGGTCGGTCGGCGACCGGTCCGTGAGCCCGGGCACATCGGGCGTATCCGATTTCGTCGAGCGGCTCTGCGGCTGCTAAGGTTCCCAACGCTTCACGCGCCATTAGCTCAATTGGCAGAGCAGCTGACTCTTAATCAGCGGGTTCGGGGTTCGAGTCCCTGATGGCGCACCACCACTACGTGTCGGTCCCCGGATCTTCGGTCCGGGTCGACCTCGACCAGTCGGGCTCCTCCCAGGAGCCGGCCCGTTCCTCGGGCATCCGCTGCACCGTGTTGCCGAGCGGCATCCGGGGCGGCGGGAGGACCAGGACCCGCCGTGAGGCGCGGATGTAGCCGACCCGTACGCCGACGGCGAAGGCGATAGCGCCCCAGAGCATGGCGGCGCCGAAACCGATCAGAGCTGCTCCCATGAGGAGCCCCTACCCACGGCGGCGCGGCCGACTCCGGGACCAAGGTCCCGACTTACCTTTATGTCCGTTTCGCCCGTAACTTCCCTTTCTTGCTCGCGTTGATCTGGTCACGGGAGTCACCAACGGATTCGCACCCACTGCGGGACCTCCTGATATCGCCCCAACGGAATGGGGCCCTACCAGAGAGATGATCACCATGACCCGCAGCCGCTTCCTCACCGGTTCCCTCGCCAGCATCGCCGTCGCCTCGGCGTTCACCCTCGCCGCCCCGGCGGCCAACGCGGCCGATGAGCGCGGCTGCGGCCAGCCGGCCGTGGACGCCGTCTACAGCACGGTCGTGCACGACGCCGTCTTCCGCACCGTCCCGGCGCAGAGCCACAACGAGTGGCTCTGGCAGCGCGACGTCGACGACTACTCCTACGAGTACACCAAGCTGGTCTCCCCCGCGAGCGTCGAGACGAACTGGACCCGGCAGGTCGCCGGCCCGACCGAGTACCTGTGGACCCGGACCGTGACCGACGTCCCCGCCGTTCCCGCTGTTCCCGGCACCCCGGCGACCGGTCACTACGACACCGTGGTCACCACGCCCGCCGTCGTCATCACCGAGTGGGAGTACGAGCACCAGGTCACCCACAAGCTGCGCTGGGAGTCCGAGGACTGGGGCGCCCAGAACGGCCAGGGCAACGGCTGGGTCAAGACCGGCAACACCCGCGAGACCGTCGTGACGCCGGCCGTCACCACCCAGGTCTGGGTCGTCGACTCCCCCGCCACCCCCGGTACGCCGGCCGTCCCGGCCATCACCCACGACGAGTCGGTCTGGTCGCTGTCCTCCCCTGGCGGCGACTGGACCGGCCCGGCCGACAGCCGGCCGGGCACCAGCACCACCGAGAACGAGACGACCGACGGCGACGCCCCGGCCGGCGACGGGTGGAGCCTGGTCGCAACCCGGAGCTTCGACGCGGTCTACGACACCGTCTGGACAACCTCCGCGCCGGCGGGCTACGACCCGACCGGCAACTCCAAGGTCAGCGGCTCCCACCACGAGCAGACCGACGCGACCTCGGCCGCCGCGCCCGCCGGTGACGGCTGGAGCGAGGTCGCGGACTCCGAGACCACGATCGTCGACGTTCCCGAGTCGAAGGAGCTCGTCAGCGACGGGTGGACCGAGCAGGTCCTGCTCAGCCCGGCCCTGCCGGCCACGGCGCCGTGCGTCGACCCGCCGAGCGACGACCCGACCACCGACCCGGGCACCCCGACCACCGACGTGCCGACCGGCGACACCGCCGGGCCGCAGGCCGCCCCGGCCGCCGAGACCTCCTCCTCGGCGACCGTTCTGCCCGAGACCGGCAACGGCGTCCCGCCGTGGATGGCGCCGACCGGCCTGCTGGCGATGCTCGCCGGTGCCGCGCTGATCCGCTTCAGCCGCCGGCACGGGGTCCGCTGACCCCTCACAGACCGGAGGGCCTTCCCTGTTTCTGGGTGGGGAGGGCCCTCCGACCAATTCGGCGTCATCATGTGCGGCCACGCCCGTCCGCCTGTATGAACTCGAACCAGATCCGGACCGCGATCCTCCAGCTGGTTGCGATCGCCCTGCTGACCACCGCGGTGGCGGTAACTGCAGTCATCCTCGTCATCCACGCAGAGTCGGGGCCCACGCTCCATCGCCCTCCTCCTCACGGGGCACCTCGAGGAGGCCTCCCCCCGTGGCCGTCACCACCCAGACCGCTCGATTGCTCGAAGCTGCACGGGACCCCGACACAGTTCAAGGGTTGTGCCACGAGCTCGCGAAGGTGACGTCGTACCCGGGAAGCAACGTGAGTCGTTAATATCCCGAGACTCCCTCCCGAAGGATCCTGATGCGCCGCCTCCTCACCGTGCTGTCCCTGCTCCTCGCCGCCAGCCTCGCCACGGCCCTCCCCTCGGCGTTCGGCGTCGCGGCGATCCCGATCCCGTCGGACCCGCGCGATGCGCTGCTCCAGCCGTTCGTCGGAGCGCCGTCGACGGCACAGCCGCTGCCGCTCCAGCACGTGCCGCAGCACCCGTTCATGGCAGCCAACGACAGCAGCAACCTGCACAACGACGCCTACCAGACCGACGCCTACAACCGGCCGGGGCCGATCGGCAAGAACCTCAAGGTCAAGAGCACGCTCTTCGTCGCCGACTGCGGCTCGGTCACCTTCGACAAGCTCGGCCGGATCGTGACGGTCTGCGTCTCCCCGACCGGCGCGACGCTGCGGCTGATGAACCCGACGACGCTGGCCACCATCGCGTCGTACAACCTGCCGGCGCGCAAGAACGTCGGATCGTTCTCGTTCCAGAACTTCTCCGGCGGCGGGTACTTCTACCTCGACAACCTCGATCGCGCGGTGGTCTCGACCTTCACCGGCCACATCTTCACTATCAAGGTCTCCGGCAACACGCTGACCAAGGTCCGCGACGTCGACGTCAGCGCAGTGGCCCAAGGCTCGGGCATCCAGTCCGCGCTGCCGGACTGGCACAACAACCTCTGGTTCGTGACCGTCTCCGGCAAGGTCGGCTTCGTGACCCCGGGTGGTGTCGTCCGCTCGATGTCGCTGCCGACCGGCGAGACGATCGCGAACAGCTTCGCCATGGACGAGTCTGGCGGCGTCTTCATCGTCTCGACCGCGGCGCTGTACCGGTTCGACGTGAAGAACGGGCAGCCGAGCGTGACGTGGCGCCAGCCCTACGACAACGGTTCACGGGTCAAGCCCGGCCAGGTCAGCCAGGGCAGCGGCACCACACCGACACTGATCGGCTCGGCCTCCGCCGCCGGCGGCGGCTCGATCGCGATCACCGACAACGCCGACCCGAAGATGAACGTCCTGGTCTTCCGTCGCGGCAAGGCCGGACCGGGTCCGGTGCTGTGCAAGCAGCCGATCTTCGCCGACGACCTCGGCTCCGACGAGAACAGCCTGGTCTCGGTGCCCGGCGGCCTGATCGCGGAGAACAACTACGGCTACGAGGGCCCGATCCCCAAGGACGTAACCCTGCGCTCCCCCGACACCGAGCCCGGCGTCGTCAAGGTCGCGGTCGACTACGCCAACGGCGGGTGCCACATCGCCTGGGAGAACGACCAGGTGCGGGTTCCGACGGTGGTCAGCAAGGCCGACCTCGCAACCGGCCTGCTCTACACCTACACCCACCCGAGCGCGGCCGAGCTGCCCTGGAAGGCTCTGCCGCTGCCGAACGCGCTGGCGCCCGAGACGTGGTTCTTCACCGCACTCGACCTGCGCACCGGAAAGCAGGTGTTCTCCAAGCTGGTGGGCAGCAACCTCGGCTTCAACAACAACTACGCCCCGGTGAGCATCGGGCCGGACGGCGCGGCGTACGTGGGAACCCTCGGCGGGCTGGTCAGGATCGCCGACGGCAGTTAGCCGGACCTGCCCACTCGCAGGCCTCCACCCGCATAGGGTGGCGCCCTGAGGTCGAGACGAGGAGGCCTGTTGAACCGCACTCTGGGCCTGCGTCTGGCCGGAGTCCTGACTCTGATGTTCGGCTTCGGCCTGAGCGCGGTCGCCACCCAGCCCGACGGTGGGCACGCCGGCTTCATGTGGCCGGTCGGCCTGGCCTCGGGCGCCCTGGTGATCAGCCCGCGCCGGGCCACCCCGTACGTCGTCGCCGGCATCACCACGCTCACCTCGATCACCTTCCTCATCGGCGGCTACCCGGTCGGGGTCTCCCTCGGGTACTCGGTCGCGGTCACGATCGAGGCGATCGTCGCCCAGCGGGTGCTGACCCTCGGGTGGACCCGACGCTGGTCGCTGCTCGAGCCGAACGACCTGGGCCGCTTCTTCTTCGCCTGCGCCCTCAGCGCGCTGACCGGCGCCGGCGGTTTCGCTGCCGTGTCGGCGGCCAACAGCTTCGGGGTGCCGTGGCGCGTCGCGATCGCCGTGTTCGTCACCCACCTGGCGAGCGAGGCGCTCCTTCTCGGTCTGTTCAAGACCTACAGCGGCGCCAACGCCGTCTACTACGGCAACCTGGAGCGGATCGCCGCGTGGGTCCTCACCATCGGCGTCACCACGGCGGCGTTCATCCCGCGGGAGATGCCGAGCCTGGCGTTCCTGGTGATCCCGCTGCTGGGCTGGGTCGCCTTCCGCGCGCCGATGCGCGAGGGGCTGCTCCAGCTGCTGACCGTCGGGATCATCTCCAGCACGCTGAGCAACAGCGGCTACGGACCGTTCTCCGACCCGGCCCTGATGGACCGGCTCAACCCCGAGGCGCACCACCTCCCCCAGCAGGCGTTCCTGATCGCGTGCGCGATGGTCACGATCCCGTTCGCGATGGCGGTCTCCATGCAGCGCGCGAGTGCGAGCCAGGCGCTGCGCGAGCGCGCCCGCAGCGAGCGGCTGGTGCAGAGCGCCCGCGGCATCGCGATCATCGGCACCGACGAGCTCGGCCGGATCAATCTGTTCAGCCCCGGCGCGGAGGCGATCCTCGGCTACGCCCCGGAGGAGGTCTTCGGGCAGTCGACGCGGATGTTCCACACCGAGGCCGAGCTCGCCCGCCACGCCCGTGAGCTCGGCACCGACCCGACGTACGTCTCGGTCGTGCGGGCGACCGGCCAGCTGCCGCCGGGTACCGCGCGGACGTGGCAGTTCGTGCGCAAGGACGGCATCCCGCGGACGCTGTCCTTGATCCTGTCGCCGATCACCGACGACCACGGCGCCTTCGTCGGGTACGTCGCGACCGCCGACGACATCACCGACCGCATCGACGCCCAGAACGCGCTCCAGAAGGCCCTGGACACCGAGCGCCGGGCGGTGAAGCGGCTCACCGAGGTCGACCAGGTCAAGGACGCGTTCGTGTCCTCGGTCAGCCACGAGCTGCGCACGCCGATGACCAACATCGTCGGCTACCTCGAGCTGATGCAGGACGGCGTCTACGGAGTGCCGACGCCAGGTCAGACCGACGCGATGAGCCGTATCGACCTGAACGCTCGGCGCCTGCTCACCCTGATCGACGACCTGCTGACGCTCTCCAGCATGGAGAGCATCGACCAGCGGCGGCGCCGCGGGCAGGTCGACCTGGTTGGCGTGGTGCAGCGCGCCGTCGAGATCGTGAGACCCGGCCTGGAGAACCGCGAGCTGACGTTCGCGGTGGACGCGCCCGCGAACCCGGTCTCGATCACCGGGGACAACGGCGAGCTCGAGCGACTGGTCATCAACCTCGCCACCAACGCGGTGAAGTTCACCCCGGACGGCGGCACGATCACGGTGCGCTTGGCCGGTCCCCGCGACGGCTGCGGGCCGGTTCTCGAGGTCCAGGACACCGGCATCGGCATCCGCGAGGAGGACCGCTCGATGCTGTTCACCCGCTTCTTCCGAACCTCGCACGCCCATGAGCTCAATGTCCCCGGGTCAGGCCTCGGCCTCTCGATCGCCAAGGCGATCACCGAGGTGCACGGCGGCAAGATCAGCGCCAGCTCGGTGCACGGCCAGGGCTCGACGTTCCGGGTCGAGTTCCCGCGCCAGGAAGCAGCGGCTGCTCGATGAGGCCGGCGTGATCAAGTACCTCGGCTCCAAGCGGCTGCTGGTCGGCGTGCTGGGCGACATCGCCCAGGCCGTCGGGGCGAGTACCGCGCTCGACCTGTTCACCGGCACGACCCGGGTCGCCCAGGAGCTGAAGAGCCGCGGCCTGTTCGTCACGGCGGCCGACGTCGCGTCGTACTCGGGGGTGTTCTCCGACTGCTACATCGCCACCGACGCCGACTGCGTCGACCCCACCGAGGTACGAGCCGCGCTGGACGAGCTGGCGGCTCTGCCTGGCGTGCGCGGGTACGTCACCGAGACCTTCTGCGAGGCCTCGCGCTACTTCCAGCCGCACAACGGCATGCGGATCGACGCGATCCGCGACCACATCGAGGCCCGGTACGCCGCCAGCCCGCTGCGCCCGATCCTGCTGACCTCGCTCCTCGATGCCGCCGACCGGGTGGACTCCACGACCGGTCTGCAGATGGCCTATCTGAAGGCGTGGGCGCCGCGCTCGTACGAGGACCTGACGCTGCGCGAGCCGCAGCTGATCGCCGGCCCGGGACGCACCGTGGTCGGCGATGCGGCCGAAACAGCCCGCAGCACTCCGAGGGTCGACCTGGCCTACCTGGACCCGCCGTACAACCAGCACCGGTACTTCACGAACTACCACGTCTGGGAGACCCTGGTCCGATGGGACGCCCCCGAGCACTACGGCATCGCGTGCAAGCGCATCGACGCCCGGGATGACGTCACCAAGAGCCGGTTCAACCGCAAGCGCGAGATGCCGCAGGCGCTCGCCGAGCTGATCGCGTCGGTGAACGCCGAGACTGTGGTCGTCTCCTACAACGACGAGTCCTGGGTGACCCCGGAGGAGATGACCTCCTGGCTGCTCGACGCCGGGCACGAGGAGGTCGGCGTGCTGGCCTTCGACGCCAAGCGGTACGTCGGCGCGCAGATCGGCATCTTCAACGGTGCTGGGGAGAAGGTCGGCGAGGTCAAGAAGCTGCGCAACACCGAGCTGGTGTTCGTGGCCGGACCGAAGGAGAAGGTCGCCGCCGCGACGGCGGCACCGTCAGCGCTGGCTCAGAGGTAGAGGCCGGTCGGGCTGTCGCCCAAACGGTCTGCGGCGACCGCGTGCAGGTCGCGTTCACGCAGCACCACGTAGATCTCGCCGTGCACCTCGACCTCGGCCTTGTCCTCGGGGTCGAACAGCACCCGGTCGTCGACCTGGACCGAGCGGACCAGCGACCCGATACCGACGACGCGGCACCAGCTCAGGCGCTTGCCGCCCATGGCCGCGGTGGCGGGGATGAGGATGCCGCCGCTGGACTTCCGCTCACCGGCCTCCCGGTCGAGCACGACCAGGACCCGGTCGTGCAGCATCCGGATCGGGAGCTTCTCCCCCTCCGCCTGCTTGGTGGTGCGCTTGCTCACGAGGGTGTTACTTGGCGATCTTGCGGATCAGCGAGAAGACGACGACGAACCCGACCACGCCGCCGGCGACCTTGATGATGTTGTCGGTGCGCGGGCCGTTGGCGTCGACGAAGAAGCCCTTGATCGAGTTCACCTCGCGCTTGGCGATGGTCTTCGGGCTGGTCCGGTAGGCGAGCTGGTCGATCGTCGAGGCCAGCCGCGCACGCGTCTGCTCGATGTCGCTCTCGATCGAGCTCAGGTTCCTGTCTGCCACGACCACTCCTCGTCTCGGTGCCTGCGAGGGGAACGTTACCGTGTGGTCATGACTACCCGTCTTGCGCCCGGCGATGCCGCTCCCGACTTCGAGCTCCCCACCGACGACGGCGGGAAGATCCGCCTCAAGGACCTCCGTGGCGGCAAGGTCATCGTGTACTTCTACCCGGCCGCGATGACCCCCGGCTGCACCAAGCAGGCCTGCGACTTCACCGACAACATCGCCTCGCTCACGTCCGCCGGCTACACGGTCGTCGGCATCTCACCTGACACGCCTACGAGGCTCGCGAAGTTCCGGGAGCGCGACCACCTGACCATCGCGCTGGCCTCGGACGCCGACAAGAAGGTCATGCAGTCCTACGGCGCCTTCGGTGAGAAGAAGCTCTACGGCAAGGTCGTCGAGGGCGTCATCCGCTCGACGTTCGTGGTCGACGAGAAGGGCAAGGTCGAGGTCGCCCAGTACAACGTCAAGGCAACCGGTCACGTCGCCAAGCTGCGCCGGGACCTCGGGCTCGACGCCTGACCTACCTGCCGGGGATGGGCATCGGGAAATCCAGGATGCCCGTCAGGACTCCGAAGAAGAGTGCGATGACGCCGAAGATCGTCACGCACATGAAGACCACGCCGACAAACACCCCTCCGACAGCGAAGTCTCCGAGGATGTTCCTGCCGCGGCCCACTCCGCAACGATAGCCAGCGCACGGGCGGGACCGAGGTCTCGAGTCGGAATGTCGACGCTCGCCTATAACGTCGTTACATGACGGGGAGTCGTAGAAAGTACACGCGAGAACTGCTTGAGGACGTCGTCGCTCGGTCATCGTCGGTAGCAGACGTCTTGCGCCGACTCGGGCTCAACCAAGCCGGCGGAACGCACGCGCACATCAGTCGAACTATCAAGGCATTCGAGATAGACACATCTCATTTCGGCGCTTGGAAGCGCACCAACGACAGCCACAAGCGTCGGCTGAAGCCCGAGCAGATCCTCGTCCGGCTGACACCAGGTTCAAACCGCCAGAAGCCGCACCTGCTGCACCGAGCTCTCAGAGAGTCTGGCCGCCCCTACCGATGCGCTCTCTGCGGCATTGACGGGACCTGGCAGGGCGCCCCGCTCCGCCTAGAGGTCGACCACATCGACGGCGATTACCACAACAACGAGGAATGGAATCTGCGTTTCCTCTGTCCGAACTGCCACACACAGACAGACAACTTTTCAGGTCGGACCCGCGGCAAGTACGTGAACCAGACGGGCCAGCTCGCCCTGTTCAACACCCTCAAGCCGCCAGACGGCAGCGCCGCATAGACTCGAGCCCGAGCCGAAGTGGTGGAACGGTATACACGCAACGCTTAGGACGTTGTGCCTTCGGGTATAGGGGTTCGACTCCCCTCTTCGGCACTCAGCCCAGGATTGCGGCGACCTGGGGCGCCAGTTCACGCAGCGCCTTGCCGCGGTGCGAGATGGCGTCCTTGTCGTCCTTCGACAGCTCGGCGGTCGTGACGCCCGGCATGTCGTCCGCGACGAACACCACGTCGTAGCCGAAGCCGCCGGCGCCGCGGACCTCGCGGATCACGCTTCCGTCCATCCGGCCCTCGACGACCAGCTCTCCGCCGTCGTGCACGAAGGCGACGACGCTGACGAAGTACGCCGTGCGCCGCTCGTCGGGGACGTCGTGCAGCTGGTCGAGCAGCAGCTGGTTGTTGCGGTCGTCGCTCTTGGGCAGACCGGACCAGCGAGCCGAGAGCACGCCGGGCATCCCGTTGAGCGCATCGACGCAGAGCCCGCTGTCGTCGGCAACCGTCGGCAGGCCGGTCTTCTCGAAGCCGACCCGTGCCTTGAGCAGCGCGTTGCCGGTGAAGTCGGGCTGGTCCTCGACCGGCTCGTCGTACGGGGTCACGTCGTCGAGCCCGAGCACCTTCACGCCCGGCAGCGCCTCACCGAGGATGCGCTCCATCTCGATGAGCTTCTTGGCGTTGCGCGACGCCAGGAAGACCTGGGTTTCGACAGGCTCAACCAACGGGGGTCGCCAACGCTTCGTGCTGGAGCCGGGTGAGGTCCGCGCAGCCCTTCTCGGCCAGCGCGAGCAGAGCGTCCAGCTCGGTGCGCGAGAACGGAGCGCCCTCGGCGGTGCCCTGGACCTCGATGAAGGCGCCCGCGCCGTTCATCACCACGTTCATGTCGGTCTCGGCGCGGACGTCCTCCTCGTAGGGGAGGTCGAGGCGTGGAACGCCGTCGATGATCCCGACCGAGACGGCGGCGACGGAAGAGACCAGCGGCTCGCCGGCCAACGCGCCCTCGGCCTTGAGGTGGGCGACGGCATCCGCAAGCGCGACGTAGGCGCCGGTGATCGCCGCGGTGCGGGTACCGCCGTCGGCCTGGAGCACGTCGCAGTCGAGGACGATGGTGTTCTCCCCCAGCGCCTTGTAGTCGATCGCAGCGCGCAGCGAGCGGCCGATCAGGCGCGAGATCTCGTGGGTGCGACCACCGATGCGGCCCTTGACCGACTCGCGGTCCGACCGGGTGTTCGTGGCCGACGGGAGCATCGCGTACTCGGCGGTGACCCAGCCCAGGCCCGAGCCCTTGCGCCAGCGCGGGACGCCGACCGAGGCGGACGCGGCGCAGAGCACCTTGGTCCGGCCGAACTCGACCAGCACCGAGCCGGCGGGGTGGTCCTGCCAGTTCCGGGTGAACGTGATCGGGCGGAGTTCGTCGTCGGCACGGCCGTCTGCTCGGGTCATGGGCAGAACCCTACGCAGACGCACCGACGCCGGCGTCCTCGGGAGGGAGGACACCGGCGTCGGCTGAGAAGGCGTCCGGGAACGCTCAGGGCGAGGAGCTACTTGACCTCGGCTCGCAGCACCCGCCACAGGCCGGCGAGGAACGGCAGGATCACCCAGATCGTCGCCGTGACTGCCAGCTGGGTCCACTCGGTCCCGGTCAGGTTGCCGGTGTCGCCCAGCGGACCCTGCGCGGTGCCGAAGTCGATCCACGGAGCCGAGTCCTGGAGGGCCGGGATCACGTTGAACAGGATCGAGAACACCGTCGGGACCACGAAGTACAGCACGATCGCGGCCGCCGAGTTCAGCAGCAGCAGACCGAAGGCCAGACCCTGGAGGATCCCGGTGACCTGGAGGATCCCGAACTTCACGATGTCGATCCCGCCGAAGTCGCGGTACGGGTCGTGCCCGCCGAAGACCGTGGTCGCGAGGAACGCGACCGCGACGGCGATCGCGAACGCAGCGACACCGACCAGCAGGGCGCCGAGAACCTTCGCCCAGAGGACTCGACCGCGGTGCGGCTCGAGGGCGAACGTCACCATCCCGGTGCGCTGGCTCCACTCCTGGGTGACCAGCAGGATGCCGAGCACCGGCAGCAGGAAGCCCTGCGGGGCTCCGGAGAACTGCATGAAGTTGTAGAAGGTCCGGTCCTGGTCGTGGCCGAAGATCCCGAAGATCGTGCTCGCGATGACCGCGACACCACCCATCGTGACCATCAGCCAGAATCCCGACCGGGTGTCGGTCATCTTGCGCAGCTCGACCTTGATCAGCCGGCTCATCGGCACGCGCGGCGTGCGCGAGACGTCTAGCTTCGCGCCGTACGGGGCGGTTGCGGTGCTCATGCGGAAACTCCTTGGGTGTTGATGGACTCGCGCGCGTCGTCGGCGGTGAGCTCGAGGAACATCTCCTCCAGGCCGGCACCCTCGGCGGGCCGCAGCTCGGCCAGCACGACTCCGGCGGCCGCAGCCGCACGGCCGACGACGATCGGGTCGCACTCGGCACGGAAGCCGCCGTCACCGGACGGCAGCGCCTTGATGCCGGCCTCGGCGAGGGCGGCGGTGAGCTTCTCCGGCGACTCCGGCTTCACGAAGGTGCCCGCGGTCTGCAGCAGCTCGGCCTTGGTGCCCTGCTTGACGATCTTGCCGCGACCGATGAGCACCATGTCGTCGGCGATCATCTCGACCTCGTGCAGCAGGTGCGAGGACAGCAGCACCGTGCCGCCGCGCTCGGCGTAGCCGCGCAGCAGGGTCCGCATCCAGTGGATGCCGGCCGGGTCGAGACCGTTGGCAGGCTCGTCGAGGATCAGCACCGACGGGTCGCCGATCAGCGCGTTCGCGATACCGAGGCGCTGGCGCATGCCGAGCGAGTAGTTGCGCACCCGGCGCTTGGACTCGCTCTCGGTGAGGCCCACGAGCTCGAGCATCTCGTCGACGCGCTTCTCCTTCAGGCCCATGGTCAGGGCGGAGAGCGCCAGCACCTCTCGGCCGGTCCGGCCCGCGTGCTGGGCCGAGGCGTCCAAGAGGACACCGACGTGCAGGCCGGGGTTGGGGATGTCGTGGTACTTCAAGCCGCCGATGGTCGCCGTGCCGCGGTCCGGGGGCGTGAGCCCGACCATGATCCGCATGCTGGTCGACTTGCCGGCGCCGTTGGGCCCGAGAAAACCGGTCACCCGACCGGGCTGAGCCACGAAGGACACGTCGTCGACGGCGGTGTAGTCGCCGTACCTCTTGGTCACACCTTCGAGTTTGATCATGGGTCCAGCCTCGCCGATCAGCGCAACCGAATACATCGGACCGCGGGCTCGATCTGGGGTAGACGAAAGTAGGGGGTGCTCGGAACCCCGGTCGCTGGTCGCGGACCGTACAGGATCCCTAGCCTGGGGTGGTGCAGGAAGCAACGCCGGAGATCTACGACCAGCCGCTGTCGCGGTGGAGTCGGGTCTGGCGCGTCCTGCTCGCGCTGGTCATCTCGGGCCTAGCCTGGGGAAACATCGCGTACCACCAGTGGAACGGCAACCAGGTCTGGTTCTGGGTCGACCTGGCGGGCGGGATCGTCTCGTTCGTCCTCGTGCGCTACCGGCGTCGTTGGCCCTACCCGGTGGCACTCATCCTCACCGCCTTCGGGTTCTTCTCGATGTCCTCGGCGGGCCCCGGCGTCTGGGCCGTGGTGTCCCTCTGCCGTCGCCGCAACCTGCGACAGATCGTTCCGATCGCCCTGACCAACGTGCTGGCCACCCAGGTCTATGCGCTCTACGACCCTTCGAAGGACTCCAGCCCGGCGTGGGTGAACTTCGCGTTCACGCTGGTGGTCACCGTCGCGGTGGTCGCCTTCGGCATGTACATCGGATCCCGCCTCGAGCTGGTCTGGACGCTGAAGCAACGCGCGATCGACGCCGAGGCCGAGCAGGGCCTGCGCGTGGAGCAGGCGCGGTCCGCGGAGCGCGAACGGATCGCCCGGGAGATGCACGACGTCCTCGCCCACCGGATCTCGCTCGTCACGATGCACGCCGGCGCCCTCGCCTACCGCACCGACCTCCCGCCCGAGCAGGTGCGCGAGACCGCCGAGCTGATCCAGACCAAGGCGCACGAAGCGCTGGCCGACCTGCGCCAGGTGCTGGGCGTGCTGCGCGGCACCGAGCACGGCGACCGACCGCAACCGACGCTCTCCGACCTCGGCGAGCTGGTCGAGGAAGCGACCACGAGCGGGATGACCGTCGACTTCGCCGACGAGACCGGCCCGGAGGCGCCGGCCGAGCAGACCGGCCGCACCGTCTACCGGATCGTCCAGGAGGCGCTGACCAACGCCCGCAAGCACGCGATCGGCGCCCACGTCGCGGTCCGCGTGACCGGGAGCCCGGACGACGGCGTCACGGTCAGCGTCAGCAACGCCCGCCGCGTCGGCGTCCAGGGCATGCCGACCACTCCCGGTGCCGGCCTCGGCCTGGTCGGCCTGCGCGAGCGCGCCGAGCTCGCCGGCGGCTCGCTGGCGGTGGTGCAGGACAGCGCGACCTTCACCCTGCGAGGCTGGCTCCCGTGGAGCCCGGGGAGCCAAGGATGAGTGCAGGGTGAGCGAGAGCCCGATCAAGGTCGTCATCGTCGATGACGACCCGCTGGTCCGTAGCGGGCTGGCGATGATCCTCGGCGGCAGCCGCGAGATCGAGGTGGTCGGCCAGGCCGGCGACGGGCTCGCCGGGCTCGAGGTGGTCGAGCACCACCGACCGGACGTGGTGCTGATGGACATCCGGATGCCGCTGATGGACGGGATCGAGGCCACCACCGCGCTCGTGGCCCGGGAGGCGCCGCCCGCGGTGATCGTGCTGACCACCTTCGACGCCGACGACTACGTGCTCCGCGCGCTGGCCGCGGGCGCGAGCGGGTTCCTGCTCAAGGACACCCCGCCCGAGCAGATCGTCGAGGCGATCCACAAGGTCGCCGACGGCGAGCCGATGCTCTCCCCCAGCGTCACCTCGACACTCATCCAGCAGGTCACGACCCACCAGTCACCGGACCGCAGCGACGCCCTCGCCCGGATGGGGCGCCTCACCGAGCGCGAGCACGAGGTCGCCCTCGCGGTCGGTCGCGGTCTGAGCAACGCCGAGATCGCCGCCGAGCTCTACCTGAGCGTGCCGACCGTGAAGGCGCACATCGGCCGGCTGTTCACCAAGCTCGAGGTCGAGAACCGGGTGCAGATCGCGTTGTGCGTGCACGACGCCGGGCTGGCCTAGTCTGCGCGCGTCCGGCACCAGGTTTCGACTGGCTCAACCAGCGAGCATCAGATGTCGTAGGTCTTGCCCGGGACCGCGAGCTCGACCGGGCCGTCCCAGGTTAGGTGCGACTCCTCGAGCATCACCGCGCAGTCGTGCCACGGCGGCACGTGCGTGATCACGAGGCGCTTGGCACCCGCCTGGCTGGCCATCGTGCCGGCTTCGGCGCCGGTCAGGTGCAGGTCCGGCGGGTTGTCCGCGCCCTCGAGGAACGAGGCCTCGCAGAGGAAGAAGTCGGCGTCGCGCGCAGTCTCGACCAGGGCGTCGCAGGTCCCGGTGTCGCCCGAGTAGGCCAGCACCTTGCCGTCCGCCTCGATCCGCAGCCCGTACGCCGTCACCGGGTGCGCCACGCGGCGGGCGGTGATCGTGAACGGGCCCACCGTGAACGGGGCATCGGGGTAGACGATGAAGTCGAACTCCTCGTTCATCCCCGGGTCCTCGTCGAGGTCGTAGGCCTTGGCCATCCGCCGGTCGGTGTCCTCCGGACCCCAGACCGGGATCTTCGGGCAGTGCCCGTTCGGGTGGTAGCGACGCAGCACGTAGAAGCCGGTCAGGTCCAGGCAGTGGTCGGCGTGCAGGTGCGAGAGCACCACCGCCTCGACCGTGGTCGGGTCGATGTACTGGTGCAGCACGCCGAGCGCGCCGCTGCCCATGTCGATGAGCATCCGGTAGTTGCGACCCTCGAAGTCGGACTCCAGCAGGTAGCAGCTCGCGGGCGAGTCCGGGCCCGGGTAGGACCCGGAGGCCCCGATCACGGTCAGCCTCACAGGTTCACCACCTGGGCAGCGGTCCAGGCGCTCGGCGAGCCCCCGGCGTACTGGGAGACGCTCTGAAGCTCGGGACCGAGGAACCGGCGACCGATGGTGGCGAACTCACCAGGCTGCCCGGTGGTCAGGAACTGGTGCGCCGGAGGCGTTCCGCCGGCAGCGCGCTCAAGGCCGCGCGAGGTCAGCGTGCGGTAGACGTCCTTCGCGCACTCCTCCGCACTGCTCACCAAGGTGACGTCCTCGCCCATGACGTAGGAGATGACACCGGTCAGCAACGGGTAGTGGGTGCAGCCCAGGACCAGGGTGTCGACACCGGCCTCGACGAGCGGGTCGAGGTACTCGTGGGCGACCTCGATGAGCTCAGAACCGCCGGTCACGCCGTTCTCGACGAACTCGACGAACCGCGGGCAGGCCTGGGTGGTCAGGGTGACGTGCGGGGCGGCGGCGAACGCGTCGTCGTAGGCCTGCGACTCGGCGGTGGCGCGGGTGCAGATCACGCCGATCCGACCGCTGTGCGTGGCCGCGACCGCGCGCCGGGTGGCGGGCAGGATCACCTCGACGACCGGTACGTCGTACCGCTCGCGGGCGTCGCGGAGCATGGCCGCGCTGGCGGAGTTGCACGCGATGACCAGCATCTTCACGCCGACGTCGACCAGGTGGTCAAGACATTCCAGGGCGTACTCGCGGACCTCGCCGATCGGCTTGGGCCCGTACGGCTGGCGCGCGGTGTCACCCAGGTAGAGGACGGACTCGTCCGGAAGCTGGTCGATCACCGCCCGGGCCACGGTGAGACCACCAAACCCCGAGTCGAAGATGCCGATGGGTGAGTCCGCCACGCGAACAGGCTAGTGGTGATCGTCCGTTTTGGGGACGACCGCGACCCACATCACGTCCCGCTTGTTCCCTGGGGCACACTTTTCGCGGTCCGCGTCAGGCCGAGCAGGAACACCAGCAGGCCCAGACCTGCGAGCCCGGCCCCGACCAGGCTCGGCGCGCGGTAGCCGTGGCCGTCCGCGATCACCACGGCCCCGAGCCAGGCGCCCAGGCCGTTCGCGATGTTGAGCGCGGAGTGGTTCAGGGCCGCCCCGAGCATCTCGGCGTCCCCCGCCGAGTGCATCAGCCGGATCTGCAGGTTGATCGCCAGCACCGAGCCGAGCACACCGACTCCGAGGACCATCAGCCACAGCGCGAGGGGGAAGCCCGCCACCGCGACGACGGCGAGCAGTACCCCGACGATGGCGAGGAAGCCGACCACGATCGCACGGACGTTGTCCCAGTCCGCCAGTCGACCGGCGAGCCAGGACCCGAAGACCGAGCCGATGCCGAAGGCGAGCAGGAACCACGGGATCGCCGAGCGCGACAGGTCCGCGACATCGGTGACCAGCGGAGCGACGTAGGAGTACATCGCGAAGATGCCGCCGAACCCGATCATCCCCGCGCCCAGGGCGAACAGCACCTGGGGCTTGGTCAGCGCGGTCAGCTCGCCGCGGATCGTGGCGCTGCGGTTGCCGGGCGAGGACGGGACGAAGGCCAGGATGCCGACCATCGTCACCACGGTGATCCCGAGCACGGCCCAGTAGGCGCTGCGCCAGCCGAGACCCTGGCCGAGCCAGGTGCTCGCCGGGACACCGGCCACCGTCGCGACCGAGAGGCCGAGCATCACGCCGCTCACGGCCCGTCCGCGCCGGTCCTCGGGAACGAGCGACGCCGCGATCAGCGAGGCGACCCCGAAGTAGGCGCCGTGCGGGAGACCGGCGAGGAACCGGGCGACCATCACCTGGCTGTACCCGTGCGCCACCGCGGTGACCGCGTTGCCGATCCCGAGCGCCAGCACCAGGGCGACAGCCAGACCGCGGCGCGGAAGGCGGGCGCCGAGCGAGACGATCACCGGTGCGCCCACCACGACCCCGAGCGCGTAGGCCGAGATGATGTGGCCGGTCGTCGGGATCGAGCGGTGGATGCCGTCCGCGATCTCCGGGAGCAGACCCATGGTCACGAACTCCGTGGTGCCGATCGCGAATCCGCCGAGCGCGAGGGCGGTGATGGCGAGGCCGACGTGGGTCGCCCGGGTTTCGGCACGGGTTTCGACAGGCTCAACCGTCACGGTCGAATCGGTCGGCTGGGCCGTCACGTCACTGCTCACCACAGGACAAGTCTCGGCGACCCGGGTTCATTCCGGCGACCGGGTTTCGGGACGGTTGCAGCGCAACCTCCTCAACCGACGCGGCGGGTCCGGTAGAGCCACCACAGGCCGACCATCGGCAGCACCAGCGGCACCCAGCCGTAGCCGGCTCCGAAGTCCGACCAGACGCTGGCCTCGGGGAACTTGTCGGTGGCGAGCAGGCTGCTCAGGCCCACCGCCAGCACCCCGAGCAGCTCGAAGGAGACGGTCGCCAGCGCGATCCGGCGCCGCCCGGTGGCCAGCGCCCAGGTGGCGACGACGTAGATCACGGCGGCCAGGATCGAGAGCGAGTACGGGAACGGCGCGTCGCTGAACTTGGTGGTCAGCTCGAAGGTCGCCCGGCCGCTCGCGGCGAACGCCAGGATGCCGTAGACGAAGACGATGACGCGGCCGAAACCGCGGCTGGTCGCCGCCCGGCCCGCCTTCTCAGACATGGGCCGACCAGAGGTCGTGCAGCCGCAGGAACAGCACCGGCAGCACCAGCACGCCGACGAGCAGCACCGCGGTGCCGCTGCGGCTCTTCTCCGAGGCCGACCACAGGAACGCCACCGGCAGGATCAGCAGCGCGCCGATCAGGTAGGCCAGGTAGGCGGCCACCGAGACGCCGTCGTGGTTGTCGGCCACCCGGACCACGCCCCACACCAGCTGGACCACCAGGCCCACCTGGAGCGCGACGAGGCCGAAGAACCCGACGTTGGTGACCTGCTCGTCACGGACGATGTGCCAGACCAGGACCAGCGCCACCAGGGCAGCCAGGACCGAGAGGACGACCTGAAGCTCGTTCATGCCCAGAGCTGGCCTTCGAGCTTCTCCTCCGCCTCGTCGATGGTGCCCTCGTAGGCACCGGTCGAGAGGTACTTCCAGCCACCGTCGGCGACCACGAACGCGATGTCGGCGCGCTCCCCCGCCTTGACCGCCTTGGCGGCCTGACCCAGCGCGGCGTGCAGGATCGCGCCGGTCGAGATGCCGGCGAAGATGCCCTCGGACTCGAGCAGCTCGCGCACCCGGCGTACGGCGTCACGCGGGCCGACCGAGAAGCGCGAGTCGATCAGCGAGGCGTCGTACAGCTCGGGGACGAAGCCCTCGTCGAGGTTGCGCAGGCCGTAGACGAGCTCGCCGTAGCGCGGCTCCGCCGCCACGATCTTCACGTCCGGCTTGGCCTGGCGGAAGTAGCGGGAGACGCCCATCAGCGTCCCGGTGGTCCCGAGACCGGCCACGAAGTGGGTGATCTCCGGGAGGTCGGCGAGGATCTCCGGGCCGGTGCCCTCCTCGTGCGCGAGCGCGTTCGCCGCGTTGCCGTACTGGTAGAGCATCACCCAGTCGGGGTGCTCGGCCGCCATCTGCTTGGCGACCCGGACGGCCTCGTTGGAGCCACCGGCGGCGGGCGAGGAGTAGATCTCGGCGCCCCACATCCGCAGCAGCTGGCGGCGCTCCTCGGAGGTGTTCTCCGGCATCACGAAGACGGCGCGGTAGCCCTTCATCTTCGCGGCCATCGCCAGCGAGATGCCGGTGTTGCCCGAGGTCGGCTCCAGGATCGTGCAGCCGGGACGGAGCAGTCCGTCCTTCTCGCCCTGCTCGATCATCTTCAGGGCCGGACGGTCCTTGATCGAGCCGGTCGGGTTGCGGTCCTCGAGCTTCGCCCAGATCCGCACGTCCGGGCTCGGCGACAGCGTGGGCAGCCCGACCAGCGGCGTACCGCCGACGGACTCGAGCAGGCTGTCGAAGCGCACGTCAGCCGCCGGCGACCGCGGGAAGGATGACGACGACGTCGCCGTCGGCGAGCTCCTTGGCGAGCCCGCCCTCGAAGCGCACGTCCTCGTCGTTGACGTAGACGTTGATGAACCGGCGCAGCTCACCGTTCTCCAGCAGCCGGTCGCCCAGGCCCGGGTGGCTGCCGTCCAGGTTCGCGATCAGGTCGGCCAGGGTTGCGCCGTCGGCGTCGACGGCCTTCTCGCCGTTCGTGTACGTACGCAGGATCGTGGGGATCCGGACCTCGATGGCCATGTCGCTCCTCTAGGCGCTTTCCGTCAGCTGTTCAACGACCTCGACCGGTTCCTCGGTCACGTCGCCGTCGATGATTCTGTACGACCTGAACTCCACCGGGCCGTCACTATTCCCATGTTCCCGTGTGGAAACGAGCACATAGTGCGCTCCTGGCTCGTTGGCCAGCCCGATGTCGGTGCGGCTCGGGTAGGCCTCGGTCGCAGTGTGCGAGTGGTAGATCACCACCGGCTCCTCGTCCTTGGCCCACATCTCCTTGTAGAGCGCGAGCAGCTCTGAGGAGTCGAACTCGTAGAAGGTCGGCGATCCGGCGGCGTTGATCATCGGCACGTGCCGCGTCGCCGCGTCCGACCCCTCGGGGCCGGCGACGATGCCGCACGCCTCGTCCGGGTGGTCCCGCTTGGCGTGCGCCACGATGGCGTCGTACGTCGCCTGGTCGAGTCTCAACACGTGGACAAGCGTAGGCGACAGCGCCGTCCGGGAGGCACGAGGCCCACGCTCCGGACGGCGCTGCCGTGGGGGTGTCAGGGCAGGAAGTACATCGGGTTCGGGACCTTGAACGTCTTGTCGGCGAATCCGCCGGTCAGGTCGCTGTACTGGTCACCGAAGTTGGCGACGATGTCGTAGCCCATCGACTCGATGTGCTGCCGGGTCAGCGACTTGTACTGGACCGTGGTGCACACCGGCGTCGAGGTCGCACAGCTGGAGAGCCAGGGCGCACTGAGGTCCTTCAGGTACAGCTGCGCGTTCGGGACGGCCGGGTACCCGACGCTCTGCAGGTTGGCCTGGGTCCCGGCGCGCTGGGACTCGGGGCGACCGGTCAGGAAGAACACGGTGTAGCCGTGGTCCTGGGCCCAGCTGACCAGCGCCGGCATCCCCGGCACCGCTGGGAACACACCCGCGTTGACGAAGGCAGCGTTCGTCGTGGGGTTGTAGACGAAGTTGCTGTAGATCTCGTAGCTGTAGGTGTTCAGCGTGGTGTCGTCGACGTCGAACAGCACCGCCTTCTGGCCGTGCGCGTGGTGATGGTGGTGGTGACCGCGGTACGGGTCCTCGAGGTAGGCCTGGGCGTGCGCCTCGATGCCCGCCATCTCCTTCACGTACGCACTGGTCGAGGAGAAGGTGTGCAGCGCCTTGTCGCCGCCGTCGATGCTGTTGTCGACCGGGTCGACCTGGGCGGTGGTGGTGTCGCCGTAGTAGCCCTTGATGGCGGTCTTCACCTGGTCGATGTTCTGGATCTGCGACGCGCTGGTGGGACTGGCCGGCGGGGCGGGCACCGCGACGTGGCCTCCCGCGACGGCGGACCCGGTCAGGGTCAGCCCGAGGGCGGCGCCGGCGAGCGCCAGCACGGTGAGCGTACGTCGGGAATTGCGTGTGATCGCCTGGGCGATCCGGACTCGAGCGAACAACGAGACCTCCGAGAGAGTGGGGAACGGCTCCGATCAGCCGTGGCTCTCATACCCAGCCGGCGTCCCGGATAACCGGTGGCCGGGGAAACCTGCGGTGAACGCTTCAGGAGGCAGCGTGGACGAGCGTCTCCTGGAGGTAGCCGACCCACTCGTAGATGTCGTGCACCTGTCCCTCGGGGTCGTCATCCGGCAGCGCGTACCAGCGCTCCTCGTCCCCCTCCTCGATGCCGAGCCGGGTCGCGATCGCCAGCCGCATGTCGGTGAACGAGCGCATCCAGGTGACGGCGGCCTGCGGCCCGAGCTCGACGTCGATGAAGACGCCGTCCTCGGGCTGCTCGTCGAGGCCCGCCTCCTCGAGGGTGTCGATGATGGTGGCGGCGCCGGCGGCCTTGCCGTTGCGCAGGTCCGACTCGGTGTAGCGGCGGAACTCGGCGGCGGCCTCGGCGTCCTCGGGGTAGGCCGTCGGGAAGAGCCGTGCCAGCACCGGGTCCTCGGGCACCAACGTCGGCCCGGAGAAGTCCAGCAGCTGCTCCAGCGGGTCGAGGGTCTCCGGGGCGGCGACCTCGTTGCGCAGCAGCTCGATCAGCTGGCCGGCCAGCGAGCGCAGCAGGTCCGCCTCGAACGCGCTGAAGGTCGCCGCGCAGACACCGGTCTTCTTGACGCGCGTGAAGCCGCTCACGGGGTGTCAGCCTTCTGCATCGTCGCCCACAGCCCGTACTCGTGCATCGCCTGCACGTCGCGCTCCATCTCCTCGCGGCTGCCGGTGGAGACCACCGAGCGGCCGTCGTGGTGCACCTCGAGCATCAGCTTCTCGGCCTTCTTCTTCGAGTACTTGAAGTACGTCGTGAAGACGAAGGTCACGTACGACATCAGGTTCACCGGGTCGTTCCACACGATGGTGACCCAGGGAGTCGCCAGCAGGGTGAGGTCGTCGGTGACCGGTTCGTCGAGCTCGATCGGGCTGGGAGCTGACATGGGACCAGCGTAGTCAGTCGACGACGGCGCGGAGCTCGGCGATGCGTCCCTCGCCGTCGACCCGGATCGTGTCGATCACCCGCACCACCATGTTCTCCTCGCCCAGCGGGACGGTGATGGTGAAGTGGAACGACGCGAAGTCGCCGGCGACCAGGACCGGACCGGTCAGCTCGGTGCTGAACGGCATCCCGAAGGACTTCTCGAAGAACCCGCGCACGGCGTCGATTCCGACGTTCGGCGGGGTGCCGATCGGGTCCTCCTGGTAGGCGTCGTCGGCGAACACCGCCAGCGTCCCCTCCAGGTCCTGACGGCCCACGGCCGCGACGTAGCTCTCGATCAGCGCGTGGATCTCTTCCTTGGTCGCCATGGCGCCACCTTGTCAGATGGCGCGGCTAGCCTCAGCACATGCCCACCCACATCGGTTTCCTGCGCGCGGTGAACATCGGGAAACGGCAGTACAAGACCGCCGACCTCCGCGCCGCACTGACCGGCGCCGGGTACGACGACGTGGACACCTACATCCAGACCGGCAACGTCCGGATCACGACGCCGCTGCGCTCGCGGGCCAAGGTCCAGGACGAGCTCGAGGCGCTGTTCCTCGCCGACCGCGGATTCGAGGTGCCCACCATGGTGTTCACCCCGGCCGAGCTGCGCACCCTGGTCGAGGAGGCATCCGAGGTCCCGGAGAAGAAGCCGGAGTACGCGCACTACGTGAGCCTGCTCCAGCAGCCGGCCACCGCGGCGCAGGCGGCGGCAGGTGCCGCGCTGAGCCTTCCGGGCGAGACCGTGGTGGTCCACGGCAGGGCGGTGCACCTGCTCTACGACATCCCCTACGGGCAGGCCAAGCTCTCGAACCCCAAGCTGGAGAAGGCAGTCGGACCCGCCACGAACCGCAGCCTCAAGGTGCTGACGGAGATCGTGGATCGCTGGTGCTGAGGGGTTTCGACAGGCTCAACCAGCACGGGTAAGGAGGTTTCGACAGGCTCAACCAGCACGGGCAAGGAGGTTTCGACAGGCTCAACCAGCACGGGTGAAGTGCGCCTTGCGGGCCGCGCGCCGCAGGGTGGCCAGGATCGCCGGCCCGGTGACCAGGATCAGCACCACGTTGGTCAGCCCGCGGACCAGGTCCCAGCCGAGCGAGGTCGAGAACGAGAACACGAAGAACCGGTGCAGGTTCTCGGTGATCGGGGCACCGGCGATGAAGCTGAGCGAGGTCCGTTCCCCCAGGCCGAACGGCCAGAACGACAGGTTCTGCAGCACGCCGTAGGCGACTCCCGAGATCGCTCCGTAGACGGTCAGCATCGCCAGCTCCCACCGACCGGTGAGCGGCGGCAGCAGCCCGGCGAACAGCCCGACGATCGCGGCGCCGAGCATCTGGTACGGCAACCAGGGCCCGACGCCGCCGGTGAAGAGCGCCGAGCCGAACAGCGTGGTCGCGCCGAGCACGAACCCGAAGCCGGCCCCGAAGACACGCCCTCCCAGGATCAGCAGGAAGAACACGGTCTCGATGCCGGCAGTCCCGGCGCCCAGCGGGCGGATCGCCGCGCCGATCGCCGAGAGCACCCCGAGCATCGCGACCGCCTTCGGGTCCAGGCCGCCCTCGCTGATCTCGAAGAGCACCACGGCCAGCACGACCGGCAGCAGCGAGCCGAGGATCAGTGGCGCGGCCTCGTTGCCCGACAGTGAGGACCCCGGGGTGACCAGCAGCGGCCAGGCGAAGGCGATCAGGCCGGCGACCACGGCCAGGGCGATGGCGATCGTGGAGCGCGGGCGGAGGGCGATCGCAGGGACGACGGTGCTCATCGGCGTTCTCCGAAGGCGCGAACCACGTCGTCCATCGCGAGCAGACCGCCGCCGAGCACCTTGCTGATCTGCGGCGCGAACGCGGGGCTCGACGTCACGACGTCACGGGTCGGACCGTCGGCGACGATCTCGCCGCCCGCCATCACGACCACCCGGTCGGCGACGATCGCGGTGAACTCGACGTCGTGGGTCGACAGCAGCACCGCGTGGCCGTCGTCCGCGAGCCCGCGGAGCACCTCGGCGAGCGCTGCCTTGCCCTGGTAGTCCAGACCGCGGGTCGGCTCGTCGAGCATCAGCACGTCCGGGCGCGCGGTGAGCTGCACCGCGAGCACCAGTCCGAGGCGCTGTCCCTCGGACAGGTCGCGCGGATGGGTGGCCGGATCGATGTCGGGCAGGATCCGGTCCAGCAGCTCGCGGCAGGTTCCGGGAGCGGACCGGGTCTCCGTGTCGGCCTGGGCGCACTCGGCCCCCACGGTCGACAGGTAGAGCAGGTCGGTCGGGGTCTGAGGCACCAGCCCGACCCGGGTACGGCGCACCGCCGGCGCGAGGTCGCCAGGGTCCACAGCGTCGTCGCCACCACCGAGGGTCACCGAGCCGCCCGAGCGTCGGCCCGAGCCCTGCAGCGCCCAGAGCAGGCTGGACTTGCCGGCACCGTTGCGGCCCATCAGCGCCACCACCTCGCCGGCGTACAGGTCCAGGTCGACCTCTCGCACGGCGACCAGGTCACCGTGCCGGACCGAGACGGAGCGAGCGGACAGAACGATCGGGTTTCGAGGCAGGCGCTGGGGCGCCTGCACCTCAACCACCGAGGACTGGAGGTCCCCCGCCAACCGCCGGGCGTCCCGCACCGACAACGGCAGCGGCGACCAGTCGGCCCAGCGGCCGAGCTCGACGACCGGTGGCGCCACCGTCGCGGTGCGCATCACCGCAGCGGGCTCTCCCGACTCGACGGCTCCGTCGACGACGTGCACGACGCGGTCGGCGTAGGCGAGGACCCGCTCGACGCGGTGCTCGGCGACCACCACGGTGATGCCGAGGTCGTGAACCAGGCGGGTGATCGCGGCCAGCACCTCCTCGGCGCCGGTCGGGTCCAGGGCCGAGGTCGGCTCGTCGAGCACCAGCACCTTCGGGTGCGCGGTCAGCACGGCGCCGATCGCGACCCGCTGCTGCTGGCCGCCGGACAGGTCGGCCAGCGGGGCGTCGCGGAGCTCGGCGATGCCGAGAAGGTCGAGCGTCTCCTCGACCCGCTTGCGCATCACCTCGGGCGGCAGGCCGAGCTGCTCCATCCCGTAGGCGAGCTCCTCCTCGACCGTGTCGGTGACGAACCCGGCCAGCGGGTCCTGGCCGACGACCCCGACGAGGTCGGCCAGGTCGCGCGGCCGGTGCGCGCTGGTCTCGCGACCGTGGACGGTGACGGTGCCGGTGACGGTTCCGCCGGTCGAGTACGGGACCAGTCCGTTGAGCAGGCCGAGCAGGGTGCTCTTGCCCGAGCCGGTGCGGCCCACGACCAGCACGAGCTCTCCCTCGGAGATCGACAGGTCCACCTCGCGCAGCACCGGCTCGACAGCGTCGGCGTAGGTCACCGAGACGTCGCGCAGCTCGATCGCGGTCATCCGGCCACCTCCTCGAGCTCGCGGCGTACCGGGGCGGCGGCTCGGTGGCTGCTCGGCGTCGGCGGGGTGACGAAGGCGGGCAGAGCCGCGATCAGGATCCCCACGGTCGCGAGCAACGGAAGCGTCGGCGCCGCGATCGGCTGCAACGGCATCACCAGCTGGTGGCTGTCGACGTTGCGGCTGATCCCCATCGCCGTAGCCGTCACCACTCCGGACAGCACGGTGAGGGTCTCCGGCAGCCGCCACGGGTCGGACCGGTAGCTGGTCACCCGGACCTCGCGGCCGCCCAGGGCCAGTCCCCCGGCTGAGGACAACAAGCCGAGCACCAGCAGCGGAACGCCCCAGTGGCCGGTGGTGTGCTCGGAGTCGAGGACGCCGTACATCCCGAACGCCAGCGCGAGCAGCCCCCCGAGCGTCAGCGTCCCGGTGAGCAACCGACGGGTTCCGTCGGCCTCGCGCCTGCTGCCGTACCCGCGGGACTCCATCGCGGCGGCCAGCATCAGCGAGCGGTCCAAGGTGTCCTGGAGCACCGGCAGCGCGACCTGCGACAGCGCGCGCAGACCGAGGCCGGACTCGCCGCGCAGCAACCGCGCCCGGTAGACCCGCTGCACGCTCTCGGCGAGCTGGGGCGCGACGCTGACGGAGACGACCACGGCCGTGCCGACCTCGTGCAGCGCGTTCGGCATCGACCGCAGCAACCGCTTCGGGTTGGCCAGGGCGTTCGCGCCACCGATCGCGATCACCAGGGTCGCGAGCTTGACGCCCTCGAGGACGGCGGCGAGCCAGCCCTCGAGGTAGACCGGACCGAGCACGTTGATGCCGGCGGCCCAGTCCGGCAGTCCCACGGTCGGCAGGTCGAAGAGCTTGTGGTCGCCCCACTTGAACCCGACCAGCACGTGCAGCACCACCCGGAAGAGCACGATCACGATGCCGAGCCCGACGTAGATCCGGAACGCGCGGGCCCAGGGCGAGTCGGACCGTCGGGCCGCCACGACCAGGGTGACGACACCGAGGATCAGCGCCAGGAGCAGCGGATTCGTGGTCATGCTTGCCGCCACGGCGAGCCCGATCGCCCAGCCCCACCAGGCGAGCGGGTGCAGCGCGCGCGGCAGCTGGGCGTTCATCAGGCCTTGCGCCTGCTGACGGACTTGGCGGCTGCCGCTCCTCCGAGCAGCACGACGAGGACGACGCCCCAGACCCAGGAGCGGTTGCCCCCCGAACCGCCGTCGCGCACGGCCTTGTTCTCCACCGAGTCCGCAGCGTCCGTCGCCTGGTCCGGGGCTGCCACGTCGTCGGTCGCCTGAGCCGTCGGCCCGCCCGTGGCGGTCGCCTCCGGGTCCGTCGGCCTGCCCGAGGTCGACGCGGTGGCATCCGGTGCGGTCGGCGTGCTGCCGCTGCTGGCGTGGCCGGTGGAGTCCGGCTTGACCACCGGGTTCGAGGCCCCGGACGTCGGGTGGCTGACCGGACGGCTGGGCGTCGAGGTCGGCTTGGGGGTCGGCGTGCTCGCGGTTCCCGGCGGCGCGGACGTCGGAGCGGACCCACCGCCGAACCGCCAGCCTTCGACGGTGCCGGGCTTCGGGTTGTAGCTGCCACCGCCGGTACTGCTGTAGGACCAGGAGCCACCGGGCTTGGCGTGGAAGTACGCCCAGTACGCGCTCTGCGGCGGCATCGACGGGCAAGCGTGGTCGGGGTAGCTGTTGATCGAGCAGATGGCTCCGGTGCCGTTGCCGGTGGCGAAGGTCAGGCTGAAGCCGGCCTTGCTCAGTGCCTGGTAGCCGGACACCGGATCTCCCGCGGCGCACCCGACCTCGGTGTGGTCGGGGAACTGCACCAGCACCGTCACGCCGGACGACCCTGAGCAGGCGGCGGCCTGCGCCGGCGCAGGGAGCACCAGAGCGGCTGCGGCCAGCAGCAGAACAGCGAACGAGCGGTGCAGCATGAAAGTCTCCGCAGACCTCGACGGATGGAACCGGCGCATCAGGTGTTCCGGCTCGTCGTCAGTCCCGGGACGGACGACCTACGGTTGCGGGTCAGCGCCGGATTCGCACCGGCTTCCCCTGAAGGCCCTAGCGGTTCAATCTACCCGAGGGAACGACCCGCCCACGTCCACGCGTAGGCGGGATCCTCGACCGCCAGGCCGCCCTCACCGAGCTCGAGCGGGCGGAAGGTGTCCACCATCACCGCGGACTCGTCGAAGTACTCCACGCCGATGGACGCCTCGATGGCCGACGGCTGCGGTCCGTGGGCGTAGCCACCGGGGTGCAGCGAGATCGAGCCGAGGCCGATGCCGCTGCCCTTGCGGGCCTCGTAGTCGCCGGCGACGTAGAACATCACCTCGTCGGAGTCGACGTTGGAGTGGTAGTACGGCACCGGGATCGACTGCGGGTGGTAGTCGACCTTGCGCGGTAGGAAGTTGCAGACCACGAAGTTCCAGCCCTCGAAGACCTGGTGCACCGGCGGCGGCTGGTGCACCTTGCCGGTGATCGGCATGTAGTCCTCGACGTTGAACGTGTACGGGTAGAGGCAGCCGTCCCAGCCGACCACGTCGAACGGGTGCGTCGCGTAGGTGAGGCGGGTGCCGACCAGGCCGCTCGGCCCGTTGCCGCGGTGCTTGACCAGGACCGGGACGTCCTCGCCCTCGGCGTGGGTTTCGACAAGCTCAACCAGCGAGTGGGGGCCGTGCAGGTCGCGCTCGCAGTACGGCGCGTGCTCGAGCAGCTGGCCGTAGCGGGACAGGTAGCGCTTCGGAGGCCCGATGTGGCTGTTGCCCTCGATCGCATACAGCCGGCTCGGTTCGGCCGGCAGCCAGCGGTGGGTGGTGGCCCGCGGCAGGATCACGTAGTCCCCGGTCCGGTAGGTCAGCGCGCCGAAGACCGTCTCGACCGTGCCGGACCCGCTCTCGACGTACACGCACTCGTCGCCGACGGCGTTGCGGTACAGCGGCGAGTCGACCAGCGCCAGGCCGTAGGAGATCCGGACGTCGCCGTTGCCGAGGATCAGCCGCCGGTGCTCCACGGCGTTGCTGTCGGCCGGCGCGTTGTCGAGCAGCTCGTGCAGCCGGAGGTGTCGCGGCTTGAGCGGATGGTTGGGCGTGGTGCCGAGGTCGCCCAGCTCCCACACCTCGCTGCCGGTGATCGCCGACGGCACTCCCGAGTGGTAGAGCAGCGAGGAGTCCGAGGAGAACCCCTCTTCTCCCATCAGCTCCTCGTAACGAAGATTGCCGTGGTCGTCACGGAAGGCGGTGTGACGCGTCTTCGGCACCTCGCCGACGGATCTGTAATACGCCATGCAGCCAGCCTGCCACTAACGTGTGAGCCGTGAGTAGCGCTTGGTGGCAGGGTCTCGTCGACGACGCAGCGATCTTCCCGCCGGGGAACCTCCCGCTCGACCGGGCCGTGGCCGAGCACCGGGAGCACCGGGCCAGCGAGTACGCCGACCTGGTCGGCGGGTTCGTGATCTCGGACGTGAAAGTCGCGGACCTGATCGACGTCCTCGACGACGCTCCTGAGCTCGTCGAGCCTGTCGAGACGCCCCTGGGGGTGAACCTCGTGGTCACCGGCGGTGCCGGTGCCATCGAGCCCGCGGCGCGCTGGCTCAACCGGGCTCCCACCGTCAGCCTGCGCGCCGTCGAGTTCGCGCTGCGCGACGAGGAGGACCTGGCCCACAACGCGCAGCGCGCGATCACCGCGTGGGACCTGCTCGAGGACGACAACCCCGACGCCCAGGTCTACATCGAGATGCCGAGGCTCAACGGCGCCCCGACCCACGGCTGGCTCGCGGCCATGGACGAGGTCGCTGCTCGCGGACTGCGCGTGAAGTTCCGCACCGGCGGCGTCGAGCAGCAGATGTTCCCCACCTGCGGCGAGCTCGGCGACGCCATCAGCGCGGCCCTGGACCGCGAGCTCGAGTTCAAGTGCACCGCCGGCCTGCACCACGCGCTGCGGCACCACGACTCCGCGACGGACCTGACCCACCACGGGTTCCTCAACGTGCTGCGCGCGACGCGGGCGGCCCTCGACGGGGACGACCCGTCCGAGGTTCTCGCCGAGGAGTCGGCCGCGGTCCTGCTCGAGGACTTCGACCCCGACGAGGCGCTGCGCACCCGGCGGTGGTTCACCGGGTTCGGCAGCTGCAGCGTGCTGGATCCGCACGAGGACCTCGTCGACCTGGGGTTGCTGTGAGTACGTGGGTGCCGGGAGCGGCCGGGTCGCTCTTCGATCTCGACAACCTGCCGTTCGGGGTGTTCTCGCCCCGCGGGCAGGCCGCTCGGGTCGGCGTACGGATCGGCGACCAGGTCATGGACGCCGGCGCGGTCGCCTCCTACGGCCGGGAATCCCTGCAGCCCGGCGACGGCCCGGACCTGATGCCGCTGTGGCAGCAGCCGAGCCTGAACGCCTTCCTGGCGGCCGGCCGTGAGACCTGGGACGTCGCCCGCGACTGGCTGGTCGAGGTGCTCGGCAACGAGGTCCACGCCGAACGGACCCGCCCGCACCTGTACCCGGTGGGCGAGGTCGACCTGCACCTGCCGGTCGAGGTGGCCGACTACGTCGACTTCTACTGCTCCGAGCAGCACGCCACCAACGTCGGCCGGATGTTCCGCCCGGACGGCGACGCCCTGACGCCGAACTGGAAGCACCTGCCGATCGGCTACCACGGCCGCGCGGGCACGATCGTCGTCTCCGGTACGCCGGTGCAGCGGCCCAGTGGACAGGGCCGGCCCAGCGCCGACGGGGGTCCGCCCCCGTTCGGACCGAGCCGCCGACTCGACATCGAGGCCGAGCTCGCCTTCGTCGTCGGCACCCCGACCGATCTCGGCACCTCGGTGCACACCAGCGGCTTCGCCGACCACGTCTTCGGCGTGACCCCGCTCAACGACTGGTCCGCGCGCGACATCCAGGCCTGGGAGTACGTCCCGCTCGGTCCGTTCCTGGGCAAGTCCTTCGCCACCTCGATCTCGCCCTGGATCACCCCGCTGGCCGCGCTCGAGGCGGCCAAGACGCTGCTGCCCCCGCAGGACCCGCCGCCGCTCCCCTACCTCGAGGTCGACGAGCGCGGCGGGTACGACATCGACTTCGAGGTGCTCCTCAACGGCGAGGTCGTCAGCCGCCCGCCGTACGCATCGATGTACTGGTCCCCGGCCCAGATGCTCGCCCACCTCACCGTCAACGGTGCTTCTCTGCGCACCGGTGACGTGTTCGCGTCCGGCACGATCAGCGGCGACGAGCGCGAGCAGCGCGGGTCCTTCCTGGAGCTGAGCTGGGGCGGCGCCGAGCCGTTCACCGCCGGCGGCCGGGAGCGGACGTTCCTCGAGGACGGGGACGAGGTCGTCCTGCGTGCGACCGCCCTCGGCGCGCTCGGCGGCCGAATCGGGCTCGGCGAGGTCAGCGGACGGGTAACGCCTGCTCTATAACGTCTCGGATACGGGATCGAATCTCGGTTCGCAACGCTGACGAAGCGAAACAATCCGGGTCTAGGGTGCTCCGCATGACGATGAAGAACGCCCTCAAGGCGGTAGCGCTGACCTCGGTCCTGGGTCTGGCGCTCGCGGCGTGCGGTTCCAGCAAGGACGACAACAAGAGCGGATCCAGCAGCGACCTGAACCTGATCAGCTCCGGCACCCTCACGGTGTGCTCCGACGTTCCGTACCCGCCGTTCGAGGACTTCGACAAGTCCGCGCCGTCCGGCTTCAAGGGCTTCGACGTCGACGTGGTCTCGAAGATCGCCGACGCGCTCAAGGTCAAGCTGGTCATCAAGGACTCCGACTTCGACCCGCTGCAGAGCGGCCTGCTGCTGACCACGAAGAAGTGCGACCTCGGCGCGTCGGCCATGACCATCACCGACGAGCGCAAGAAGCACCTGCTGTTCAGCGACGGCTACTACGACTCCAAGCAGTCGCTGCTGGTCCCGGCCGACTCGAGCATCAAGTCGATCGCGGACCTGGCCGGCAAGAAGGTCGGTGTCCAGAAGGGCACCACCGGCGAGACCTACACCACCGAGCACGCACCGGACGCGAAGCGGATCCAGTTCAAGGACGACGGCACGATGTACCTGGCCCTCAAGGCCGGCACCATCGACGCCATCCTCCAGGACCTGCCGGTCAACCTGGACCACCAGAACGACCCGAAGGAGCCGGGCAAGTTCAAGGTCGTCGAGACCTACAACACCGACGAGGAGTACGGGTTCGCCGCGGCGAAGGACAACACCGCGCTGATCGATGCAGTGAACAAGGCGCTGGCGGACATGAAGGCCGACGGCACCTACCAGTCGATCTACGACACCTACTTCGCGGTCAAGTGACCCGTTGAAGCGAAGCACCAAGCGGCGGCTCCGGGACGGAGCGCTCTACGCGCTCTTTCTCGGGGCCGTCGCCACTTTGATCCTGGTTGCCGACTGGTCCAAGATCCGGCACAACTTCTTCGACGGCGGAGTCCTGAAGGCCATCTGGCCGGAGCTGGTCACCGAAGCCGCGAAGAACACCGTCGTCTACACAGCCGAGGCGTTCATCGGCGGACTCGCGCTGGCGTTCGTCCTCGCGCTGATGAAGCTGTCGCCGCTGAAGCCCTACCGCTGGGCGGCAACGGCCTACATCGAGTTCTTCCGCGGGCTGCCGGCTCTGATCGTGATCATCCTGTTCGCGCTCGGGATTCCGCTGGCCTTCAACGGCAAGGCGCTCCCGGGCGGCGCCATCGGCGCCGCCGTCATCGCCCTGATCGCGGTCTCCGGTGCTTACATGGCCGAGACCCTGCGTGCGGGGATCCAGGCGGTTCCCCGAGGTCAGACCGAGGCCGCGCACTCACTGGGCATGAGCGGAACCTGGACGATGCTCAGCGTCGTGCTCCCCCAAGCGGTGCGGATCGTCATCCCGCCACTGACCAACGAGATCGTGCTGCTGCTCAAGGACACCTCGCTGATCTCGGTCGCCGGAGTCGGGATCGGGCAGGCCGAGCTGACGAACTTCGCCTCGGACAACGTCGTCATCAACAGCAGTCCGACGCCGCTGATCGCCGCCGCGGTCTGCTACCTCATCATCACGCTGCCGCTGACCCAGCTGGTCGCCTACCTTGAACGACGTTCCCAGAAGGCCCGGTGATCTGATGCCCACCGCAATCGAGGTCCGCAACCTGCACAAGTACTTCGGCGAGAACGAGGTGCTCAAGGGCATCGACTTCACCGTCGACCAGGGTCAGGTCGTCTGTGTCATCGGGCCGTCCGGCTCGGGCAAGTCCACGCTGCTGCGCTGCGTGAACCGGCTCGAGGAGCCCACCTCCGGGCAGATCGTGGTCGAGGGCGAGGACATCACCGACCCCGAGGTCGACCTGAACAAGGTCCGCTCCCGGATCGGCATGGTCTTCCAGCAGTTCAACCTGTTCCCGCACCTGTGCGTGCTCGACAACCTGACCCTGGCGCAGCGCCGGGTGCTCAAGCGCGACAAGGCTGAGGCCGAGAAGATCGCCCGTGCCAACCTCGAGAAGGTCGGCCTCGCCGAAAAGGCCGACGCCTACCCGGCCCACCTGTCCGGAGGTCAGCAGCAACGCGTCGCGATCGCGCGGGCGCTCTCGATGGACCCGGACATGATGCTGTTCGACGAGCCGACGAGTGCGCTGGACCCCGAGCTCGTCGGCGACGTGCTCGACGTGATGCGCCGTCTGGCCGACGAGGGCATGACGATGATGGTCGTCACGCACGAGATGGGCTTCGCGCGCGAGGTCGGCGACAAGCTCGTCTTCATGGACGGCGGCGTGATCGTCGAGGAGGGCGACCCGCGCGAGGTGCTGAGCAACCCCCAGCACGAGCGGACGCAGCAGTTCCTCTCGAAGGTGCTCTAGTCCCGGCGCAGCAGGAACGACGCCTGCCAGGTCTTCCGGATGCGCCCCGACTTCGGGATCATCCCGACCTCGTCGAGGTAGGGCACGACCTTCTCCCCCATCCAGGCGATCGACTCGCGGTAGTTCGGGTTCGACAGCGCGGCGTGCCGCCCCTCGCGCGGGTCGATCCCGACCGCGGCGTAGACCTTCGGGTTCACCAGCGACCGCATCGTCACGTACGCCGCCTGCGCGGCCACGAACTGGTGCCACTTCAGCTCGCGCTTGCTGATGCCCACGAGACCCTTCTCGAGCTCGTCGCGTGCGAACGAGACGTGCCGCGCCTCCTCGAGGACGTGGATCCGCGCCACCATCCGGAACAGCGGCTGCAGGCGCTCGTCGTTCATGGCGTCGCGCTGCCAGCGGTCGACCGGCTCCTCACCGAGCAGGGTGGCGGCATAGGCACCCGGTCCGCGCAGTACCGCCGGAACCAGGCGCCCGAGCTGCACGGCGTCCTTGCGCGGCCCGTACGCCGGTACGCCGAAGCGACCGATCGCCTTGCCGAACATGGTCGAGTGCCGGCACTCGTCGGCGATCTCGGTGAGCAGGTAGTGGGTGCGCGGCGCAGTCGCGTCGCTGCGGTAGACGTCCTTGAGCAGCAGCTGCATCAGCACGATCTCGAACCAGAGGCCGACGCTCGCGATCGAGGCGACCTCGTGCTTGGACAGCTCGAGACGCTGCTCGTCAGTCATCCGGTCCCAGAGCGGGGTGCCGTACAGCGACATCCGTTCGGGCTGCATCCACCACAGTCCGGGGACCTCGGGCGCGTCCCAGTCCAGGTCGACCTCGGGGTCGTACGACTGGCGCGCCGAACCCTTGAGCAGACGCTCGACCAGGGCGACGCCTGGGGACGACTGAGCGTCGTCGCGGTCCGGCAGGGTGGCGGTCATCCGAGCTCCTCGTGAAGTGTCTGTTACTTCAAGTAACGCCTACTCCTGTACTGTGACCCACATGGCAAGCCGAGTCAAGGACCCCTCCCCCAGGGACGGCGACGGTCGCAGCACCCGCTGGGACGACCATCGCGAGTCCCGGCGGGCCGAGCTGGTGGCGGCCGCGGTCGACGCCATCGACACCCACGGCTCGGGCGCCTCGATCGCGGAGATCGCCCAGTCGGCCGGGGTCAGCAAGCCGGTCCTCTACCGCTACTTCTCCGACAAGGACGACCTCTACCGCGCGGTCGGCCAGTGGGGCGCGGAGATGGTCGTCGAGCAGCTGCTCCCGGCCCTGACCTCGACCGGGTCGATGCGCGAGCGGATCTACGCAGGCTGCGACGCCTACCTGGAGGTCCTCGAGGAGCACCCGCAGGTCTTCCTGCTCCTGGTCGAGCACCGCAGCGCCGATGACCCGCTGGCCGATGGCAAGGAGCTCATCGCCGCGACGATGGCCAAGATGATGGGCGACACCCTGCGCCGCCTCAACGTCGACGCGGCCGCCGCGGAGCCGTGGGCGCACGGCCTGATCGGGATGGGGCTCTCGGTCGGCGAGTGGTACCTGCGCCGCGACATCATGAGCCGGGAGTCCACGGCTGAGTACCTGGCCGCGTTCATCTGGCACGCATTCGCGGGCTTCGCAGCCGAGAACGGCGTCGCCAGCGAGGGCAGCGGCGAGCTCACGCTGCTGAAGAAGAAGGAAGCCCGATGACCGAGGTCCACGAGCCGGGTGAGGAATACGCCGGCCCCGCGTCCATCGAGGACCTCGCCGTCCGGGTCGATCTGCGCGGCCACTTCGAGCCGATCGACGGCCGGTTCCACTGGTTCGGGCGTATCGCGGCGGACGAGGCCCTCAACGAGCGCCACCGCTCCGGGGCGACCGTCACCCTCACGACCCCGCACGGGTCCGCCGAGGGACGGCTGTCCGACGTCGACCCGTGGGGCCGCTTCCGGGTCACCGGCCTCGGCGCTCCCCCGTTCTGAGCGCTCCACGGCGCGTCACCCGGGCACGCGGACCCAGCCGTCGTACGGTCGGAGACGTGCCTTGCGACTACTGCGGACAGCCGTTCGACCCGATCTCCACGCGCTGGCTGTGCCCGCACTGCCACATGAAGGCGAACTGCTGCGACGGGGCCCCGCTCGCGGAGCGGGTCTGCGAGCTCCCGGCCCAGGCAGGCTGACTCAGCGCAGGGCGTACCAGCCGCGCAGCCTGAGCGCCGCCACGATCGCCACACCGATCGCGAGGGCAACGGCGTCGTCGAACGATCCGTCCGCGAGCATCCGGAACAGTCCGGCGAGGGCGACCAGCGCGACCACCGACAGTACGTCGGCCAGCGGCTGGTGCTTCTCAGGCACCCAGGCGAGCACGGCCGCCATCATCAGTGCGGAGACCGCGACCAGACCGGTGAGCTCGCCGAGATAGGTCATGCCGAGCCCCAGCAGCACGAGGCTCCCGAGACCCACGCCCACACCGAGTGCGAGCGCCTCTCGGACGGTCCAGCTCCGGACAGGAGCGCGCCGCGGTTCGGCGGTGCGATCCCGCCACTCCTCGAAGCTCTCCGCCCGATCGGTCACGGGAGCATTCTGCCTACAGGTTGCCGCGCTTGTCCTGCTCCCGCTCGATCGCCTCGAAGAGCGCCTTGAAGTTGCCCTTGCCGAAGCCGAGCGAGCCGTGCCGCTCGATGAGCTCGAAGAACACCGTCGGCCGGTCGCCCAGCGGCTTGGTGAAGATCTGCAGCAGGTAGCCGTCCTCGTCGCGGTCGACCAGGATCCCGCGCTTCTGCAGCTCCTCGATGGGAACCCGGACGTTGCCGATCCGGGCCCGCAGCTCCGGGTCCTCGTAGTAGGAGTCCGGGGTGTCGAGGAACTCCACGCCGTTGTCGCGCAGCGCGTCGACGCTGGCCAGGATGTCGTTCGTGGCGACCGCCAGGTGCTGGGCCCCGGCGCCGCGGTAGAACTCCAGGTACTCGTCGATCTGGCTCTTCTTCTTCGCGATCGCGGGCTCGTTGAGCGGGAACTTCACGCGGTGGTTGCCGTTGGCCACGACCTTGCTCATCAGCGCCGAGTAGTCGGTGGCGATGTCGTCGCCGATGAACTCGGCCATGTTCACGAAGCCCATCACCCGGTTGTAGAAGTCGACCCACTCGTCCATGTGGCCGAGCTCGACGTTGCCGACGATGTGGTCCAGAGCCTGGAAGATCCGCTTCGGCTGGTTGACCGGGCGAACCCGCGTCGAGGACTTCGCGACGTAGCCGGGCAGGTAGGGGCCGGCGTACGGGACGCCGTCGACGACGCGCTGCACCAACGTGTGCCGGGTCTCCCCGTACGTCGCGATGGCAGCGATCCGGACCGAGCCGAACTCGTCGGTGTGGATCTCCGGCTCGACCAGGACGGTCGCGCCGACCTTGCGGGCCTGCTCGACGCAGCGGTCGACGTCCGGGACCTCCAGAGCGATGTCGACGACACCGTCGCCGTGCCGGCGGTGGTGGTCGGCGAGCGTGCTGTCCGGGTCGACGGCGCCCTGGACGACGAAGCGGATCGAGCCCGAGCGCAGCACGAACGCCTTGTGGTCGCGGTTGCCGTTCTCGGGGCCGGAGTAGGCGACGAGCTCCATGCCCCAGGCGGACTGGTAGTAGTGCGCGGTCTGGGTGGCGTTACCGACCACGAAGACGATCGCGTCCCACCCGGTCACCGGGAAGACGTCGCCGTCCTCGTCGTACTCGACCAGCCCGACCAGCTGTTGCAGCTGCTCGAGGGTCAGATCGGCCTTCAGCTCATCAGCGGTCAACGTCATCGCGGTGGTTGAGCTTGTCGAAACCATGGGCCAAGCCTGCGAGAATTCGACATTCTGTGCAACACTCGGCGTGTTGGCTGAACACATTGCACAATCTGGGAGGCGACCGTGGACGATCTCGACGTCAAACTGCTCGAATTGTTCACGGACGAGCCGCGCATCGGTGCACTGGAGGCGTCCCGCCGGCTCAAGGTCGCGCGCGGCACCGTGACGGCTCGGCTCGAGCGTCTGGAGGCGACCGGCGTGATCACCGGCTGGGCACCGCAGCTCGATCCGGCCGCGATCGGGCACCCGGTGACCGCCTTCCTGACCCTGGAGATCAGCCAGGGGGTCGGCCACGACACGATCGGCGACCACCTGGCCGGCATCCCCGAGGTGCTGGAGGTGTGCACCATCACCGGCGCAGGCGACCTGTGGTGCCGGGTGGTGGCGCGCTCCAACGCCGACCTGCAGGCCGTCATCGACCGGGCTCTGGCGCACCCCGGGATCGTGCGTTCCTCGACGGTGATCGCGCTGGCGACCCAGGTCCCCTACCGGGTCCTGCCGCTGCTGGTCAGGAGCTCTTCTTCGTAGCCATCTCGCGCAGCTTGTCGATCCGCTCCTGGAGCTGACCGGCCGTCGCGACCGCAGCTGCAGGCCCGCCGCACTCCTTGCGCAGCGCCGCGTGGGTGACACCGTGCGGGGTGCCGGTGCGGTGGTTCCACGCCGCGACCAGGCCGTTGAGCTCGCGTCGCAGGATCGCCAGCCGTTCGTGCGCGACCACGTCCGGCTCGTCGGGCTCGACCGGCTCGGGCGCAGCGGCCTGCTTCTCGCGACGCTGCTTCTGGCGGTGCTGGAGCAGGCTGCGGACCTGGTCCGGCTCGAGCAGGCCGGGGATGCCGAGGAAGTCCATCTCCTCCTCGGAGCCGACGTGCACCTCGCCGGCGTGGCCGAACTCGGCACCGTCGTAGAGGACGTGGGCGAAGGTGGCCTGCGAGCCGAGCGCCTCGAACCGACCGAGCTCCTCGGACGAGGCGGCCTCGCCGGCCTGGGCCTGGGCGAGCAGGGCGTTCTCGGCGGCGAAGATGTCGCCCTCGTCGTTGATGGTCCGGCCGAGCACGTGGTCGCGCTCGACCTCCATCTCCGAGGCGAAGCCCAGCAGCGCCATGCTCGAGGGCAGGAAGACCGACGCCGTCTCCCCGCGGGCGCGGGCCCGGACGAAGCGGCCGACGGCCTGGGCGAAGAACAGCGGGGTCGAGATCGTGGTCGCGTAGACACCGACCGCCAGCCGGGGCACGTCGACACCCTCGGAGACCATCCGGACCGCGACCATCCAGCGCGCGTCCCCGGCAGCGAACTTCTCGATCCGCTTCGAGGAGGTCTTCTCGTCGGAGAGCACGATGACGGGCTTCTCGCCGGCGATCTTGGCCAGCACCGCGGCGTAGGCGCGAGCCGAGTCCTGATCGCTGGCGATCACCAGACCACCGGCGTCCGGAACTCCCCTGCGAACCTCCGTCAGGCGCTGGTCAGCGGCCGCCAGCACCGAGCCGATCCACGAGCCGGCCGGGTCGAGTGCGGTGCGCAGGGCGTGCGCGGCCATGTCCTTGGTGAGCGGTTCGCCGAGACGGGCCGAGACCTCGTCGCCGGCCCGGGTGCGCCACTGCAGGTCGCCGCCGTAGGCCCAGAACAGCACCGGGCGCACGACGTGGTCGCGCAGCGCGTGCCCGTAGCCGTAGGTGAAGTCGGCGGCCGAGCGCGGGATCCCGTCCGGTCCGGGCGCGTAGCTGACGAACGGGATCGGGTTCACGTCGGAGCGGAACGGCGTACCGGTCAGCGCGAGCCGACGCTTGGCCGGCTCGAACGCCTCACGGACCGCCTCTCCCCAGGACAGGGCGTCGCCGGCGTGGTGGATCTCGTCGAGGATGACCAGCGTCTTGAAGCGCTCGGTGCGGATCCGCATTGCCAACGGGTTCGTGGCGACACCCGCGTAGGTGACCGCGATGCCGACGAAGTCGCCGCTGGTGCGTCCCTTGCCGCCCGAGTACGCCGGGTCGATCGGGATGCCGACCTTCGCCGCGGCCTGCGCCCACTGCGTCTTGAGGTGCTCGGTGGGCGCGACCACGGTGATCCGGTCGATGATCCGCCGCGAGAGCAGCTCGGCGGCGATCGTCAGCGCGAAGGTCGTCTTGCCCGCGCCGGGAGTCGCGACCGCGAGGAAGTCCTGCGGGTCGGTCGCGAAGTAGTTGCCGATGGCCTCGCTCTGCCAGGCGCGCAGGCTGGAGACGGTGCCCCAGGCCGCCCGGGCCGGGTAGGCCGGGGAGAGCTTGTCGAGCGGAGCCGGTGCGGTGTCGAAGAGGTCGGGTTCGGTGGTCTTGGGGGCGTCGTCAGGCGTCCGGGCCATCGCCGTCCTGCATGCTCTCCCAGATCTCCTTGCAGTCCGGGCACACCGGGAACTTCTGGGGGTCCCGGCTGGGTACCCACACCTTGCCGCAGAGCGCGACCACCGGAGTGCCGTTGACCATGGCCTCCATGAGCTTGTCCTTGGGGACGTAGTGCGAGAAGCGCTCGTGGTCGCCGTCCTCGAGGTGCTGCAGCTCTTCGACGACCCGGGTGTCCTCCAGGACGTCGGTGCTGAAGCCGACTCGGGGCTCGGACTGCTCGCTCATCCGGGGGATCTTAGCAATGCCGGAGGGCCGGATCGTCAGTTCAGCCCCGGCTCGGCGGGCATCGTCGCGAGCATCGCCAGCTGGCCGCCCTGGCGCCGCAGCACGGTGGACCACAGGCCCGACGGGTCGTCCAGGAACGGGTCCCCTGCCTCGGCCGGCACGACGTACCAGGCGCCTTCGGCGATCTCGTCCTCCAGCTGTCCGGCCGACCAGCCGGCGTACCCGGCGAAGATCCGCAACGACGAGAACGCCGGGGCCAGCAGCTCGACCGGGGCGTCGAGGTCGACCAGTCCGGTGCTCGCGAACACGCGGCGCCACCCGACCGGCTCCTCCCCCTCGGCCCAGGACTCGGCGACGTCAGCGACGGCGAGCGCGCTGTCGGTCTCGACCGGTCCGCCCTGGAACAGCACGTCCGGGCCGGAGACGACCTCGGCCCACGGCTCCAGCACCGAGGAGACGGCGAGCTCGGTCGGCCGGTTCAGGACGACGCCGAGGGCACCGTCGTTGCCGGCGTCGAGCAGCAGCACGATCGTCCGGGCGAAGTTCGGGTCGGCCAGGGTCGGCGCTGCGACCAGCAGACTCCCCGCGACCGGCTCCATTCCTTCATGGTGCACCACGCACCCCCCGCGCTGGTTGAGCTTGTCGAAACCAAAGACAGATCCCCGGAACCGCCGATGGGAGGGAGGCGGCCCGGGGATCTGCGTGGGAGTTTGGATCAGGCGGCGAGAACCGCGCGGATCCGGTCGACCAGGGAGGGAGAGCCCACGGTGTCGACAGTCTGGACGGCCGCGACCGGCGCACCGGCCCGGGCCTTGTTCGAGACGCGCTCACCGGCACGGGCCGCTGCGACGCTCTCGTCGTTGGACAGGCCGGAGGCGGAAGCGAGCTTGAGCCACTCCTTCTCCTGGGCGCGGGTGAGAGCAGCGGCCATCTCCGGGTCACTCGGGGACTCGGTGTAACGGTCGATGATCATCCGGATGCCCGGGGCCTCGGCACTGGTCTTGCGCCAGGCGGTGATGATCGCAGCCTCGATGTCCAGGGGCTGGTGCATCAGCTCGCGCTCGATGTTTCCGGAGAGCCGCGCGTGCCACTTGATCGACAGGGCACCGATCAGGTCGAGCTCGCTGTGGAAGGTCTCCGAGACGCCAGGCAGGTTCATGGGCAGCTCGCCGTCGAGACGGGCGTCCGCTGCATCGATAACGGTCTGGAGGATCTCTCCACGGTGATGGAAGGCGTTCCAGGTCATGGTCCACATCCTTTCTTTCACATACCGTTGGTACGTACTCAGAGTATGCAGCGGACCATGGGTAGGCAATTTAAAACAGCGTTCAACCACCGTGACGCTGCGCACACCTACCGTTAGTCGGTCATAGACTCCCGGTATGGCCGCGCGCTCACCCGCGGAGAAGATCCGCTCAAACCTGCCCAAAGTTCCCGGTGTCTCGCGGCGGCAGCAGTACTCCGCCTCCACCAAGCGCGCCCTGGTCGACGAGGCCAGCAAGCTGTTCACCAAGCAGGGCTACGCAGCAACCAGCCTGGACGCGATCGTCGGCAGCGCCCGGGTCACCAAGGGCGCGCTGTACCACCACTTCAGCGGCAAGCAGGCCGTCTTCGAGGCGGTCTTCGAGAAGATCGAGACCGACGCCTCCACCCACATCCGGAAGGCGCTGAAGGGCTCCAAGGACCCGTGGGAGAAGGCCCTGATCGGCCTGCGCGCGTTCCTCGAGATCGTCCAGGATCCCGGCTACCAGCGGGTGGTGATCCAGGAGGGCCCGGCCGTGCTCGGCTACGAGCGCTTCCGCGAGCAGGAGGAGCGCTCCAGCTTCGGCCTGGTCCAGGAGATGGTGCGCGCGGTCCTCGAGGCCTCCACCTACGACCTGTCCAGCGAGATGCTCGAGACGTTCAGCCGGATCTTCTTCGGCGCGATGTCCGCCGCCGGCGAGAGCGTCAGCACGGCGGCCAACCCGAAGGTCGCGGTCGCCCAGGTGGAGACCGCGATCGGGTTCATCCTGGCCGGCATCCGCTCCCTCGCCGAGAGCGGTGTCTCGCTGCCCGACCCCGAGGACCTGCTCGCGGGCGGGTCCGAGTAGGGCGGACGCCCGGTCAGTTGTAGGTGACCGACCCGGCGCCGTTCAGCGGGCCGGCGGCCGGCATCAGCTCGATCCAGACGTGCCCGGCCGGAACCTTCAACGTCCCCGCCGTGGTGCGCAGGGTCAGCGCCGAAGTCGGCTTCGGCTTGCTCCACGAGCCGCGCACGACCTGGCCGTTGTGGAACAGCAGGGCCGAGCCGCTGCCGAAGAACTTCGCCTCCGGGACCGGGTTGCCGGCCGGGTCGTGGTAGCCGGCATTGCCCTCGCGCACCCGCAGCACCAGCACCGAGTCGGCCAGGAAGTGGTCCGAGGAGCTGGCGTGGCTGTTGGTGTTCACGTACTTGTGCGCACCCGGGCTGTAGCGGAAGCGGGTCGTGCTGGTGGTGCTGAACTTGACCGCGATGTTCGTCGCGGGGCTGACGCCGGTGAAGTCGGACTCGCTCCCCCACGGCAAGTAGTTCTGCGTCGGACGGGCGCTGTCGTGCAGGGCGGTCACGAACCGCGGCAGCCGCATGAAGAGGTTGTACGGCGCGTGCCGTGAGCCGTCGCGGTACATCCCGACCGAGCCCTCGAAGTGCATCGCGATCCCGGCCTCACGAAGCCGGTTCTGGGTCCGGGTCGCAGCGCCGCTGGCGACCAGCACCGCGTTGGCCGGCTTGATCACGCCGATGTCCGAGGCGCGCGCCGAGCGGACCGGACCCACCACCGACGGGAGCTGGGAGTAGAACATCGTCGCCAGGCGGGTGATGCCGCCCTCGACGAGCTCCTCGACCACCATGTCGGCGCTCTTCAGCCCGACCTGCGGCTCGCTGTTGAAGGTGTTGTCGATCTTGACCACCATCACCGGGTGGTTCGGGAGCCCGCCCTGGACCTTCAGACCCGTCATCGGGGAGATCTGGGTGAGCTTGGTGCCGTCGGCGGTCTTCTGCGCGTCCGGGACCTTGGTGCCGTCGGTGTCCTGCTTGCCACCGCCTCCGCACCCGGCGAGGGCCAGGGAGGCGATCAGAGCGGTGGTGAGCGGAATTCCGAAGCGACGAATCATGCGGACCAGCATGACGGAGGGGTCCTGGCGTTCAAGCCAGGACCCCTCCGTGTTGGACCAAATTTTCCCTGATAAGGGGACCGTCAGATCTTGGCGCCGCCGTCGACGTACAGGGTCTGGCCGGTGATGTAGGACGCCTCGTCGCTGCACAGGAACGCAGCCGCGGCGGCGATGTCCTCGGGGAAGCCGACCCGCTTGACCGGGTTGGCCTCGGCGTTCAGCTTCCGGAACTCGTCGACGTCCATCTTCAGCCGGCGCGCGGTGTCGTCGGTCATCTCGGTGGCGATGAACCCGGGGGCGATCGCGTTGACGTTCACCCCGAACGGGCCGAGCTCGAGCGCGAGGGTCCGGGTGAAGCCCTGGACGCCGGCCTTGGCAGCCGAGTAGTTGGCCTGACCGCGGTTGCCGTTGGCCGAGATGCTCGAGAGGTTGAGGATCTTGCCGTACTTCTGGTCCACGAACGTCTTCTGCGCGGCCTTGCTCATCAGGAAGGCACCCTTGAGGTGCACGCCCATGACGGCGTCCCAGTCGTCCTCGGTGAGCTTGAAGAGCAGGTTGTCGCGGGTGATGCCGGCGTTGTTGATCAGCACGTGCAGGCCGCCGAGCTCGGCGAGCACGCGCGCGACGCCTGCCTCGACCGAGGCGGAGTCGGTGACGTTGACCCCGACGCCGATCGCGGTGCCGCCCAGGCCGGCAGCGGTCTCGGCCGCCTGCTCCTCGTTGATGTCGAAGATCGCGACGGAGGCGCCCTCCTCGATGAACCGCTTCGCGGTGCCGGCGCCGATGCCGCGGGCGGCACCGGTGATGATCGCGACGCGACCGTCGTAACGACCCATGACTGCTCCTTGTTCAAAGTCGGGTGTGGGGAAGCAGGGTCACTCTAGGACCCGACGGCGTTGCCATAGGCTGCACCCCGTGCGTCGAGCCAATTTCATGTTTGGAGGGGCCTGCGCGGTGGCGCTCGCCCTCGCGACATTGATCGTCTCCGCCGTCGAGGACCTGCCGATCCGCGACCCCGACGGCGTCGTCGTCCCGGCGTACCTGCAGATCCCCGCGATCCTCGGCTTCGCCTGGCTGCTCGACGTCGTGCCCCGCACCCTGGGCCGCAGCCGTGGGGACTGGCAGCACCTGCGCACCCGGTTCCGCGAGGTCGTGCACGAGCGCTGGAACCGGCGCCACACCGTCTTCGCGCTGTCCGGCCTGGCGACCTGGTACGTCTCCTACGCGGCGTTCCGCAACCTGAAGAGCGACGTCCCGTTCGTCAACGGCACGATCTGGGACGCCAAGCTGCGCCACCTGGACCACACGCTGTGGTTCGGCCACGACCCGGCCAACGTGCTGCACTCGTTGTTCGGCCAGACCGTGGCCGCCGAGATCTTCTCGCTCGTGTACGTCGCCTGGATCGTGCTCGTCCCGGCCTCGATCGCGATCGCACTGATCTTCACTCGGCACCCGGCGGCCGGGTCCTGGTACGTCACCGCGGTCTCGCTGTGCTGGGCGTTCGGGGCGATCGGCTACTTCGCGCTGCCGACGCTGGGGCCGGCGTACACGCAGCCGCAGAACTTCGCCCACCTCAAGCACACCTACACGACCACGCTGATCCAGCAGCTGTGGGACGACCGGGTGAAGGTGGTGCCGACCCCCGGTGCTGACGGGGTGAACCTCGGCGGCGACCCGCACAGCACCCACATCGTGCAGACGATCGCGGCGTTCCCCTCGCTGCACGTCGGCATCATGGTCACGATCTGCCTGTTCTTCACCCTCATCGGCGCCGCGAAGTGGCTGCGGGTGACGTCGTGGGTCTTCCTGGCGCTGACGGTCCTGGCGACCATCTACTTCGGCTGGCACTTCTCGATCGACACCCTCGGCGGCGCGATCCTCGGCGCCTCGGCCGTGTACGTCGCCGCGCTCGGCACCGGCAACCGGGACGGGTGGAGACCGAGGCTCGTCGAGCGCGGCACCCACGAGGACCCGGTCGAGGACGAGGCTCAGCCCAGCGAGCCCGCCACCCGGCTGGCGTAGTCGGCCGACTCGGCCGCGTCGGCGTACTTCGTCCGCGGCCAGAAGAAGCCCTTCAACCCGTCGCCCTTGGTCCGCGGCACCACGTGGCAGTGCAGGTGCGGGACCGACTGGGACACGGTGTTGTTCATCGCCACGAACGAGCCCTGCGCCCCCAGCCCCTCGACCATCGCCGTGGCCAGCCGCTGCGCCCGCTCGAGAAAGCCGTCGCGCAGCCCGGCCGGCAGCTCGGGCAGGGTGACCACGTGCTCGCGCGGCACCAACAGGGTGTCGCCCTTGAACACCGGGCGGATGTCGAGGAACGCGACGAAGTCGTCGTCGGCCAGGACGATGTCGGCCGGTACCGCACCCGCGGCGATGTCGCAGAACAGGCAGGACATGGCCCGAGGCTAGCGTCCGGCTCCGACTACACCCGGACGCGCAGGGAGTACGGCCCGTGCAGCAGGCCGTGCACCACCAGGCCGGCGACGAGCGCCCAGAACGCCGAGCCGACCCCGCCGAACGAGACGGTGCTGGCAGCCACCACGAAGGTGACGACCGCGGCCTCGCGCCCCTCCTCCGCCTCGGTCGCGCCCTTGAGCGCCGATCCCAGAGTGCCGAGCAGCGCCAGCCCGGCCACCACCTCGATCAGTCCGTCCGGGGCAGCCCCGACCACCGCGACCAGCGCCGTCGAGACGGCAGCGAGCACGAGGTAGGTCCAGCCTCCTGTGTGCGCGGCGATCCAGCGCCGCTCCGGCTTCGGGTCCGCCTCCGGTGAGGCCACCATCGCCGCGGTGATCGCGGCCAGGTTGATCGCGTGCCCGCCTGCCGTGGCGCCGGCCAGCGTGCCGAGCCCGGTGACGGTCATCGACTCGCGCCAGGGCACCTTGAACCCGAACGTCGCCAGCACCGCGACGCCGGGCACGTTCTGCGAGGCCATCGTGACGACGTACAGCGGGATCGCGAGGCCGACGACGGCCTGCCAGTTCCAGGTCGGCTCGGTCCACGCGACGTGCGGGGCGAGGTCGAGGTGCGGCGAGCCGTGGTGGATCAGGTACACCGCGATCACGACCATCGTCGCCAGGAACGCCCCGGGGACGGCGAGACGTCGCGCGAAGCGCAGGAGCAGCACCCACACCACGAGGATCGGCGCTACCAGCCCGGGTCGGTCGGCGAAGACCTTCACCGGCTCCAGGCAGATCGACAGCAGCACCCCGGCGAGCATGGCCTGGGCGATCGGGGCCGGGATCGCGGCGATCAGGTCGCCGAGCACCGGCCACAGCGCCGTGAGCAGGATCAGGCCGCCGACCACCAGGAATGCGCCCACCGCGGCGGGCCATCCGCCTTCGCTGGCACCCGAGCTGACGAGGAGCGCGGCGCCCGGCGTGGACCAGGCGAGCATCAGCGGGATCCGGTGGCGCCAGGTGAGCCAGAGGATCCCGATCGCCTGGGTCACGCACACCGCGAGCAGTCCCGAGGCCGCCTGGGACTGGGTGGCGCCGACGGCCTCGAGGCCGGCCAGGACGACGGCGAACGAGCTCGCGAAGCCGACCAGCGCGGCCACGACTCCGGCGCCGACCGGCTGCCAGCGGTGCGTCTCGACGGGCTCGTCCATGGCGGGAGGCTAGCGGTCTCTTGCGCTGCTCATTGGTAAGTTGTAACTTACCGTTCGTGACGACTTACCGAACCGACGGCGCCCTGGCCGTCGAGGCGCTGGGAGATCCGACCCGTCGGGCGATCTTCGAGCTGCTCGTCGACGGGCCCCGGTCGGTCGGCGATCTCGCCGACGTGGTCCCGATCAGCCGCCCCGCGGTCTCCCAGCACCTCAAGGTGCTGCACCAGCGGGGACTGGTCGACGTTCGGCCGCAGGGCACCCGTCGGCTCTACCTGGTCGACCCGCACGGGGTCGAGGCGATGCGTGCCTACCTGGACCAGATGTGGGACTCGGCGCTGCGGGCCTTCGCCCGGGCGGTCGAGACGGACAACGAGAAGAACCCGAGGAAGAGGACGACATGACCGCACCGGTGCAGAAGACCATCACCGTCCCGACCGACCCGCAGCGCGCGTTCGAGGTGTTCACCGCGAAGCTCGGCACCTGGTGGCCGGCGTCGTACTCGATCGGCGACTCACCGGCGGTCGACTTCGTGATGGAGCCGGTGGCCGGGGGCCGCTGGTACGAGGTCGGCGAGGACGGCAGCGAGTGCGAGACCGGCCGGGTGCTCGCGTGGGACCCGCCGAACCGCCTGCTGCTCGCCTGGCACCTCGACGGGCACTGGTCCTACGACCCCGACCCGGAGGCCTCCAGCGAGATCGAGATCCGGTTCATCGCCGACGGCGACGCCACCCGGGTCGAGCTGGAGCACCGCGGACTGGAGCGGCACCGGACCGCAGCCGACGAGCTGCGCACCAGCATCGACGGCGAGGGCGGCTGGGGATCGCTGCTCGCGCTGTACGCCGCAGCCGTCTGACGGCCAGACTGGGCGCATGACCCAGGCCCGGATCACGCACATCGGCGGCCCCACCGCCCTGATCGAGGTCGCCGGGTGGCGCATCCTCACCGACCCCACCTTCGACCCGCCCGGGAAGCGTTACTTCTTCGGCTGGGGCACGACCTCGCGCAAGCTCACCGGCCCGTCCGTGACGCCCGAGGAGCTCGGGCCGATCGATGCCGTCCTGGTCAGCCACCACCACCACGGCGACAACCTCGACCCGTCGGCCCAGGCGCTGCTCCCCCGGTGGGGCACGACCTTCACCACCAAGAAGGCGGCCGCCAAGCTGGGCGGCGCGTGCGTCGGCCTGGATGCCTGGGAGACCACCACCCTGGAAGCGCCGGGGAAGCCGACGATCACGATCACCGCCACCCCCTGCCGCCACGGCGTGGTCGGCAGCGACCCGATCACCGGCCCGGTCGTCGGGTTCGCCCTGGCCTGGGAGGGCCAGCAGCACGGGCAGCTCTGGGTCACCGGCGACACCGTCCTCTACCCGGCGCTCCGCGAGGTGCCGCAACGTCTCGACATCGGCACCCTGCTCATCCACCTCGGCTCGGTACGTTTCCGGTACCTCTCCGGCTGGCTGCGCTACACGATGGACGCCCGGGAGGGTGCCGCGCTGATCGACCTGGTCGCTCCGACCCACGTCGTCCCGGTGCACTACGAGGGCTGGTCGCACTTCCAGCAGGACCGGCCCGCGGCCGAACCGGTGCTCGCCACCTCGACGTACGCCGACCGGATCAGCTGGGTCGACCCGGGCCAGAGCGTCGAGCTGGACGTCTAGCCGAGCAGCGCGATGAACTTCTCGGCGAACAGGTAGGCGTCGCCCGGCCAGCGTGCCGAGACGTAGTTGCCGTCCTCGACCACGAACGCGTGCGTGTGATCGGTCCGGGTGCCCCGCGTGGTCTCCCGCGGGCCGCGCTCGAACTGCGCCGGGTTCGCCAGGTTGGCCACGACCTCGTCCTCGACGTACTCCGGATAGGTCCGGTAGTACTTGCCGAGCTTCCAGGCGGTGAGCAGGTAGCCGCTGCGCTCCAGGTACTTCGGCAGGCACGTCGTACGCCGTTCCGCCAGCACGCTCCGGCCATCGGCGTCCTTGCTCCGGGCGAGCACGAGCACGCCGTGGCAGATCGCCGCCACGGGCTTGCCGGTGGCCCAGAACCGTGCGATCGACGCCTGGAGCTCGGCCGATCCGAGGTACTGCCGCATCCCCGGCGCGTGACCGCCCGGCAGCAGCAACCCGTCGTAGGTGGTCACGTCGAGACCGCGCCACGACAGCGGCGCGCCGAAGGCGGCCGAGCGGGTCATCTCCTCGTAGAAGGCGATCGGTTCGGGCTCCGCGCCCAGCTTCCCGAACAGCACCCCGTCGAGCAGCCGCTGGTCGCAGCGTGGGGCGACCCCACCGTCCTCGGTCGTGAAGACGACCTCGTGACCGGCCTCGGTGAGCAGCTTCCAGGGGACCGCGACCTCGGTGGTGTCGAAGTCGGTGTCCGGGAGCGGGACCAGGACGCGCATCAGCCCGCCAGGTGGCCCTGGTCGACCGGCAGGATGCTGCCGTGCACGGCGGCCGCGTCGTCGGAGGCGAGGAACGCGATGACGGCCGCGACGTGATCGGCCTCCATCAGCCCGCGCTTGGCCGAGACCCGCATGATCAGGTCCCAGTCGGCACCCTCGGGCACGTCGATGGTGGTCACCTGCGGGGTGTTCATCCCGCCGGGGCACACGCAGTTCACCCGGACCGGCGTGTTCAGGTACTCGATGGCGAGCGCCTTGGTGAGCCCGACGATGCCGTGCTTGGAGGCCGTGTACGCCGCCGAGTAGGCCTCCCCCATGATCGCGGCGACCGAGGCGACGTTGACGATGTTGCCGCCGGTCTCCAGCAGGTGTGGCAGCGCCGCTTGGGCGACGAAGAACGCACCCGACAGGTTGAGCGCGACGTCGTGCGCCCACTGCTCGTCGGTGACCTCGGTGGTGATCCGGAAGTCGTGCCGGCCGGCGTTGTTGACCACGACGTCCAGGCGCCCGAACGCCGCGACGGCGCCCGCCACCGCGGCGCGGCAGTCGTCGGCCGAGGTCACGTCGTGCGACCCGAAGGCGACCTCCCCCGGCAGGTCGGCGCACGAGGCGGCAACCTCGGCGAGCAGCTCGGTGTTGCGCGCCGCCGCGTAGACGCGACCTCCGGCGGCAGCGAAGCGGCGCACGGATGCGGCCCCGAGGCCCGAGGACGCGCCCGTGACCAGGATCGAGCGGCCGGCGAACACGTCCGGCCGCAGCACCGGGGTGAGAGTCATGGTCGGAGACTAGCGACGAAAAGGCCGCCCCGTGGGGCGGCCTTCGCGTCAGAGGGCTGGTGGAGCTGGCGGGAATCGAACCCGCGTCCTTGAGCGCCGAACCAGGTCTTCTCCGGGTGCAGTCCGCAGTGTTCGCGTTTCTCGGCCCCGACGCTTGCACGGACACGTACGTCGACAGGCTCAGCCGGGATTAAGTCCCGATCAACCCTCCCGACGGAGGTCGATCAGCAAGTCTCCTAGATGACGCACACGTCCGGGCCGGAGACGGATACCCGGGTGTGCGCTTCGATCACCGCTCAGGCGGCGAGAGCGAAGGAACTGCGCTTAGCGTTGGCAGTTATTGGTTTCCAGCGAACGTTTACGAGATGACGCTGGCTTCTCGACCCGCTTCTCCTGGAACTAACATCCCTAGTCGAAACCAATCAGCCCCTCTTGAGTTGTGGGCCCAGTCTACCGGGGAGCGACGACGGGTTCGAACCGTTAAGGCGTGGGCGTGGTGTCCGCCGTCGGAGACGGGGTCGGATCACCGGTCGGATCAGGCGTCGGATCAGGCGTCGGGGTCGGCGTCGGCTCGGGTGGCGGGGGCGGCTGCCAGGCCGAGGTCCGGTAGCTGCCGGAGAGGTCGACGGTCCGGTTCAGACCAGCGCCGGTCACCACCGCGAACCCGCTGACGTCGTACTGCCAGACGGGCAGGCCGAAGTTCAGCATGTGCCAGAACAGCTCGCCGGTGTAGATGAGCCCACTCTCCTTGTACATCGACACGGTTCCCGTCGTGGTCACCACGAGCCGGTCGCTGACGTCGACGCTGGTCCCCGACAGCACGGCCTTCGGGTCGACCAGGTCGAGGCTGGAGGGCGAGGCGACCAGCTTCGGCACCTGGGTGAGCACCGCGGCCGGGACCCGGTAGTCCGAGGACGTGCTGGTGGTCGCGCCGACCCGGTTGGAGGCGCGCACCTGGAAGCGGACCGCCCGACCGGCGTACCCGCGGTCGGCGATGGTGTCCAGCGGGACCGTGAAGTCCGGTGTCGTGCTCGAGGCGATCGTGCCGAGCTCGGGCGAGGAGAGCGCGTAGGTGACCGGCCCGGAGACCGAGACCACCGGCGCGGTCGCCACGCTGACCTTGTTCCCGGAGCGCACCACCGCCGGCGGCTTCGGCGTCGGCGCCGGGACCAGGCAGCCGGCGCTGCGTCCCAGCCGGTGCAGCCCGGAGAGGTCACCGGTCGCGTAGTGCGAGGGACCGTTCGCGAGCACCGAGCCGTTCATGATCTGCCGACCGTCGCTCACGTCGCCGAGCCCGAGCACGTGGCCGAGCTCGTGCAGCGCCACCACGTACTGCCGCCGTGCCGACATCGTGAAGACGTGCCCGGAGTTGAAGACCACGTAGCCGGTGTGGGCCAGCTCGAAGCCCTTGTTGGTGTGCATCGTGGAGTAGCCGCCGATGCCGGCGACCCGGTTGTCGCTCGGCAGCATCGCCGAGCGCGTCGACCCGTAACCGGACCGCGCCCAGGTGATGACCAGGTCGGCGGTGGTGCCCTTGGTCGGGTTGTACGTGTCGTCGGGCACCACCGCGGTGCGGCCCAGGTACTTGAACGGGATCCCGGTCGCGCGGGACGCCTCGGCGACCGCGCTCCACACCCGGTTTATCGCCGCGGTCCCGGCGACGCCGTTCGGATTGATCCGGTAGGTGATGGCCGTGCACGGGTTCCAGCGGACCGGCTCTGACGGGCTGCCCTGGATCGCGTGGAAGACGTAGGAACGGGTCGCGCTCTCGGCCTGCGGGCACGCCAGCAGCGTGCTCACCGCCAGCAGCAGCACCAGGCACGCGCGGCGGCCTCGAATCCCGGGAGGAGGGGCCACACAGGGATCAGATCAGATTTCCGTCGCCCCGAAAAGTGTGTCCGCATTGTGCCAGCAGACGCGTGCCAGCCAGTCGTCGTCGAGGCCGGGCGCCGAGCCCAGCAAGCGCTCCAAGCCCTCGAGCTGGTGGGCGTACTCGTACGGCAGGTTCGGGAAGTCGCTGCCGTAGAGGATCTTGTCGCCGAGCCCGGTCAGCCGGGGCACCAGGGCCGGCGGGAACGGGACGAAGAACTCGGTGAACACCATCGTGGTGTCCAGGTAGGTGTGCTCGTTGCGCTCGGCGAGGTCGAGGAACTCGGCGAACTCGGGGGCGCCCAGGTGCGCCACCACGATCCGTACGTCGGGATGCTTCGCGAGCAGGCGCTCGAGGTGCTGCGGCCCGGTGAAGGCGTTGCCCACCGGACCCGACCCGACGTGGGTGACGACCGGGATCCGCGCCGCGGCGATCTGCTCCCAGGCCGGGTCCAGCAGCGGGTCGTCGAGGAGGAACTCCCCGACCTGGGTGTGCAGCTTGAAGACCTCGACTCCCCCGGCGACCAGGTCCGCGACGTACTCGCCGACGCCCGGCTCGGGGTAGAAGGTGGCCGATGCCAAGCACTCCGGCACCTCGGCCGCGAGCCCGGCCGCCCAGTCGTTCAGGTACCCGGCGACCCCGGGCTTGTGCGCGTACGGGAGCGCGGTGAACCGACGCACCCCGAAGGAGCGCAGCTGCTCGACGCGCTCGGTGACGCTGCCGCGGTACAGGATCGGCCACGGCCGTCCGATCTTCGGACCGGCCTGGTCGAACTCGCGCCAGACGGCGGCCTGGATGTTCGCGGGCAGGAAGTGGACGTGGACGTCGAAGAGGCCCGGGATGCCCAGCCGGTCGAGGACGTCGCTCAATCCATGCCCTTGAGCCGGCGCCCGACGGCCTGCTGCTTCTCGCGATTGGCCTGACGCTCGGCCAGCGCGTGGCGCTTGTCGTACGTCTTCTTGCCGCGTGCGAGACCGAGCTCGACCTTGGCGCGGCCGTCCTTGAAGTACATCGACAGCGGGACCAGCGTGAAGCCGCGCTCCTTGATCTTGCTCTCGATCTTGTCGATCTCGTGCCGGTTCAGCAGCAGCTTGCGGACGCGGCGGGGCTCGTGGTTGGTCCAGGTCCCCTGGGTGTACTCGGGGATGTGCACACCGTGCAGGAAGGCCTCACCGTCGTGGATCTCCGCGAAGCCGTCGCCGAGGGTCGCCCGACCGGCGCGCAACGACTTCACCTCGGTACCGACGAGGACCAGCCCGGCCTCGTAGGTGTCGTCGACGTGGAAGTCGTGCCGCGCCTTGCGGTTCTGCGCAATCAGCTTGCGCCCCTGCTCCTTGGGCATAGCGAGAAGTCTCTCAGCCCTGGCAACTAGAAAAACTGCATGGGGTCCACGGCGGTGCCGTTCACCAGCACGGTGAAGTGCAGGTGGCAGGCGGTGGACCACCCGGTGGTGCCGGCGTAGGCGACGATCTGACCGGTCCGGACCTGTTGGCCGGTGCGCGCCTTGTAGGAGCTGATGTGGTTGTAGATCAGCGTCACCGGCTTGCCGTTGAACTTGCCGACGTCGAGGTAGAGGCGGTTGCCCCACACGTCGGAGTAGTACTCCTGGATGACCGTGCCGCTCCGGCCGGCCAGCAGCGGGACACCGCACGGAGCGTGGAAGTCGTCCCCGTCGTGCAGGCCCCAGTAGCCGTAGATCGGGTGCTTGCGCCAGCCGTACGGCGAGGTCACGTAGGTGTTGCGCACCGGCATGATCAGGAAGCCCTTGTGGCCGCCGCTGTAGCCGCCGTGCTGGTGGCGCGCCCGGGCGAGGATGATCTGCTTGATCCGCTCCTCCTCCTTCTTGGAGCGGGCCAGCTTGCGGGCGTCGGACTTCTTCACCTTCGCCGCCCACGCCGCCGACTTCTGCCGCTGGAAGACCAGCGAGGCGACCTGGGCCGAGTAGGCAGCGGCCTTCTTCTCCAGCGCGTTCTTGCGCGCGAGGTTCACCGCTGCGGCCTGGCGCTGGTCCGCGACGACCCCCTGGTACGCCGCGACCTTGTCCTTCTGCACCCGCAGCAGCGCCTCCGCCGCCTTGAGGTGGTCGAACATCGAGGTCTGCTTGTCCATCAGGTTGTCGATGGTGTTGAACTGCGTGGCCAGCTCGTCCGGGCTCTGGGCGTCGACGATCGCGGTGAAGCGGAGCAGGCGCGGGTCACCGATCTGGTAGTTCTCAGCGGCGAGCCGACCGATGTCCGCGCGCTGCCGCTTCACGTTCGCGATCCCGGTCTTCAGGTCGCTCTGGGCCTTGGTCAGCGCCGCCTGTGCCTTGATCAGCTTCGCCTGCATCTGGGCGTCGAGGACGCGCGCCGCGGTGAGCTGGCCCTGGGTCTGGGCCAGCGTCTGCTGGGCCGAGGCGAGCTTGGTCTGGGCCGTCTTCAAGTTCTTGTACGCCGTGGCCAGCGCCCGGCTGGAGTCGTCCAGGTCCGCCTCGAGCGACCTGACGTGGTTGTGCTGCCGCTTGTTCTTGTCGTGCAGGTCGTCAGCCTGCGCACCGGAGAGGACCGGGGCGCCGAGGAGTGCAGCGGTCGCCAGCACAGCCGCGGTCCTGCGGACCAAGCGGCGGGTGCGGTGCGTTCGGGGAAGGTTTCGCGCCACGGGCCGACCTGTTCATTACTGGGGAAGAAGTGAACTTGTGTGACCGTAGCGGACCGGAGTCAGACTTTGAGGTATTTGCGTGTCGTCACGAGTGTCGGAATCAGGGTCGCGAGGATCCCGAGCGCGGCGACCTCGGCGAGGGCCGTCCCGGCATCGCGCCAGCTGACCCACTCCACGACGTGCAGATCTGGCCTCAGATTGCCGTACACGAAGAAGTACATGACCCCGCCGACGGCGAGGGCGGCACCGGCAACGCCGATGACGGCGGCCACCAACGTCTCCATCAGGAACGGCAAGGAGATGTAGAGGTTCGACGCGCCGACCAGGCGCATGATGCCGATCTCCTTGCGTCGTGCGAACGCGGCCAGGCGGATCGCGTTCGACACCTGGAGCACGGCTGCCAGCAGCAGGAAGGCCGCGACGACCAGGGCGCCCCACTTCATCTTGTTGAAGGTGGTCAGGATCGGCTGCAGCACGTCACGCAGGTCGTTGACCTTGTCGACCCCGTCCATCCCGGACAGCGCGGACTCCACACCGCGGTACTGCTGCGGGTCCTTCAGCGTGACGCGGTAGCTGTTCTGCATGTCGTTCTCGGTGACCGCGGCGTAGATCTGCCGCTCCTCGGCGTCCTTGGAGACGTAGATCTTCTTCCAGGTCTTGAACGCCTGCGCCTTGGTCTCGTACGAGTAGGACGCGACCTCGGGGTGGGTGTTGAGGATGTCGACGATCGCAGCCTGCTGGGCCGGGTTCGTCTCTCCCGAGGTGCAGTGCGGGCTGCGCGAGTTCTGGTTGCAGAGGACGACACTGATCTGGAGCTTGCTGCCCCAGTAGTCCTCCGCCTTGTTCGCCTGGGCGTTCAGGAGCAGACCCAGCCCGACCAGGGTCAGGGAGATGAAGATGGTGACGACGAGCGCGATCGTCATGGAGACGTTGCGCTTCAGGCCGTTGCCGGTTTCCGAGAAGACGTACTTCAGTTGCATCGAGCCAGGCCCCTCAGTGCTGGAAGCCGTAGACGCCGCGGGACTGGTCCCGGACCACGGTTCCGTCGGAAAGTTCGATCACGCGCTTGCGCATCTGGTCGACGATGCCGGCGTCGTGGGTCGCCATCAGCACGGTCGTGCCGGTGCGGTTGATCCGGTCGAGCAGCTTCATGATGCCGACGCTGGTCTCCGGGTCGAGGTTTCCGGTGGGCTCGTCGGCGATCAGGATCTGCGGCCGGTTCACGAACGCGCGCGCGATCGCGACGCGCTGCTGCTCGCCGCCGGAGATCTCGTCGGGCATGCGGTCGCCCTTGCCCTCGAGGCCGACCAGCTCGAGCGTCTCCGGGACGACGAGGTTGATGTGGCTCTTCGGCTTGCCGATCACCTGGAGCGCGAACGCGACGTTCTCGGCAACGGTCTTGTTCGGCAGCAGCCGGAAGTCCTGGAAGACGGTGCCGATCTTGCGACGCAGCGCCGGGACCTTCCAGCTCGCCATCCGGTTGATCTCCTTGCCGGCCACGTAGACGCGGCCGTGGTTGGGGCGCGCCTCGCGCAGCACCAGCCGGAGGAAGGTGGACTTGCCCGAGCCGGAGGCACCGACGAGGAAGACGAACTCCCCCTTCTCGATGTCGACGTTCACGTTGCCCAGAGCGGCCCGGTTCTGGCCCGGGTAGGTCGTGGAGACATTCTCGAAACGGATCACAGTGCTGGCGAGTCTAGGTCGTCCGCCAAGAGGATCGGAGCAGGCACGGGCGCGGTGTGTGGCCCATTTCTCGCGGAAGCACCGCTCTCGTCTAGCCTTCGCGCATGCGCCTGCTCCGCCCGACCGCCCTCCTGGGGCTGATCCTGGCTCTGGTGCTGACCGGGTGCGGCGGCGACCAGACCCCCGCCGCGAAGCCGACCACGACTCCGACGTCGATCGCCCGTCTGGACGCGGGCTCGATGCGGGTCGTCCGGGTGGCCTTCTGCGACCTGGTCCCGCGGACCGCGGTGCGCTCCGCGCTGGGCGCCGGGCCGACGCTGTCCCGCTCCTGGCGCAACGGCGACCGGCTCCGCGAGGCCGGGCGCCAGATCGGCCACGAGTTCGGCTGCGCGTGGTTCGGACCGCACCGGCGCGCGGCCCGGGCGTGGGTGTTCGCGCAACCGGTGCGGCCGACGTTCGCCACCGGGCTGGTGCGCCGCGCCGGCCAGGAGCACGGGTGCCGCGGTACGGCGAGCAGGCTCTTCGGCACGCCGTCGGTCGTGCAGACCTGCCGCGTCGCCCCCGGGGTGCAGCGGATCCGGCGGGCCGGACTGTTCGGGGACACCTGGCTGACCTGCGAGGTCACCGGACCCGTCTCGACCTCCCTGCGGGCGCGGACCGACCGGTGGTGTGTCAGCGTCGCGAGCGCGCTGAACGCCGGGCGGACGAGCGACTAGCTGGCCTCGGCGCCGCGGCGCCAGCGGATCCCGGCCTCGAGGAAGCCGTCGATCTCGCCGTCGAGCACCGACTGCGGGTTGCCCGACTCGAACTCGGTGCGCAGGTCCTTGACCATCTGGTACGGGTTGAGAACGTAGCTGCGCATCTGGTCGCCCCAGGACGCGGCGACGTCGCCCTTCAGGTCCTTCTTGAGCGCCGCCTCCTCGGCCTTCTTCTTGGCGAGCAGCTTGGCCTTGAGGACCACCATCGCCGAGGCCTTGTTCTGCAGCTGCGACTTCTCGTTCTGGCAGGAGACCACGATGCCGGTCGGGATGTGCGTGAGCCGGACCGCGGAGTCGGTGGTGTTGACCGACTGGCCGCCGGGGCCGCCGGAGCGGAAGACGTCGGTGCGGATGTCGTTCTCGTCGATCTCGATCTCGTCGGTCTGCTCGAGCTGCGGCACCACCTCGACGGCGGCGAAGCTGGTCTGGCGGCGGCCCTGGTTGTCGAACGGGCTGATCCGCACCAGCCGGTGGGTGCCGGCCTCGACCGAGAGCGTGCCGTAGGCGTACGGCGCGTGCACCGCGAACTCGGCCGACTTGATGCCGGCCTCCTCGGCGTAGGAGACGTCGAAGACCTCGACGCCGTACTTGTTGCGCTCGGCCCAGCGGGTGTACATCCGCATCAGCATCTCGGCGAAGTCCGCGGCGTCGACGCCACCGGCGCCGGAGCGGATCGTCACGATCGCCTCGCGGGCGTCGTACTCACCGTTCAGCAGGGTGCGCACCTCGAGCGCCTCGACGGACTTCGCGATCCGGTCGAGCTCAGCCTCCGCCTCGGCGAGCGAGTCGGCGTCACCCTCCTCGTTCCCGAGCTCCACCAGCGTCTCGACGTCCTCGATGCGGTCGGACAGGGAAGTGAACCGCTCGACCTCGCCCTGCAGGGCCGAGAGGCGGCCCGTGACCTTCTGCGCGTTGGCCTGGTCGTCCCAGAGGTCGGGGGCAGCGACCTGCACGCCGAGGTCGGCGATCTCGGCGCGCATCGAGTCCAGGTCCAGGACCTTCTCGATGGTGCTCATGGTCGCCTGGAGCTGCTTGATCTCGGAGTCGTAGTCGCGTTGTGCCACGAGGAGCAAGGTTACCGGTCAGGACCGCACCGGAACGCACCGCGGGCCGGGTGGGATCATTCCCACCCGGCCCGCGGCCCTTGCTACGTGCCGATCAGATCGGCAGGGTCCCGAGGATCTGCGTCAGCAGAGCCGACACCTGCGGGTTGGTGGTGACCGGGTCCGTCGCCTGCTGCAGCGCCGACTTCAGCGCTGCGTTCAGCTGGGCACCCTGGGCCGACGGCTTGTACAGCGGCGAGAGCAGCTGCGCGACCGTCACCCCGAGCGGGTTGTTGTAGACCGCCACACCGGTGCCGAGCATGAAGTCGACCACCAGGCAGCTGCCCAGCAGCGGGGTCTCCGACGCCGACCAGGTGGCCGTGCCGAGGAACTCGAAGCTGCGCGGAGCGCTGACCGCACCAGCGGCCACGAACGGCTCCAACCAGACCGGGTACCCGTTCGGCTCGTTGGCCGCCGTGTCAGCACCGAGAACGGCGCTGAACGTGTCCGTCAGAGCACCCTGGGCCGGCGTCCGCATCTTGCCGAAGATGTGGAAGACCGGGCCACCGGCGATGGTTCCGAGCGGGCCGGCAGCCGGCACGTCCGGGATCAGGTCGGACCGCTCGACCGTCCAGCCGTACGGAGCAGTCGGGGCGAACCGCGGCGTGGCCGAGGTGTTCGTCGCCGACTTCGCCGCGAGGCAGCCGTTCGGGACCGAGTCGATGTAGATGCCCAGGATCAGACCGGCCTGCGCCGTGGCGTCGGAGACGATCTGGACCCCGTGCTGCGTCGTCGACGGGTCGATCTGCAGCGCGTCGAGCAGGCTCAACGAGGTCTCGTACTGGCCGTTGTTGACCTTGACCTTGGTCGCGAGCAGCGTGTTGATGTCGATGCCCTTGGCCGCGGCCTGCGTGGCCAGCTTGGTCAGCGCCGCCTTGTACTGCGCATCGAGATCAGTACCGAGCGACGTCAGGGTCCGCTGCGAGCCGTTGACCTTGGCCACGGCGATGAACGCCTGGCTGTCGAGGTCGAACACACCGACGAGACCGTTGGGCGCGGTCGGCGCCTTGCCCTGCGGCTCGTTGATGATCATGATCCGCGGCGTGACGCCGGGACCGGGCTCGACCTTGACCGCCGTGGACGGCAGGCAGGAGGCCGGGTTGGCGGCACACGCGGCCGGGTCGCTCGGGAGCGAGAAGCTCGCCGCGTTCGGCAGCGCGTAGAACGTGGTGTTCTCCGGGGTGCCGGCGTAGATCGGCGTGACCTGGGTGCCGACGGTGAACTTGTTCTCCCGCGGGATCACGTTCGCCTGGACCTTGCCGTTGCCGAAGACGTCGGTGAACTGCTCCTGCCACGGCCGGTAGATGAACGTGGTGGTGGTGGTGACCGGGCCGGGGATCACGGACTTGTTGCCGTTGGCCGGGTCCGGGACACCGATCACGCACGGGGTGGTCTGGCCACCGGTACCGGTCGAGCGGTAGCGGATGGTGTTGTAGTTGGTCGTCGTGACCGTGTACGTACCGGACGGCTTCCCGGCCAGGCTCACGTTGAGCGAGAGGCCGTGGGTGCCGGTACCGGTGTAGTCGCCGATGTAGTTGGCGGCGCTCGGCGCGGGCTGGGTGGCGATCGGGTTGCCGTTGCCGAGAATGCTGACGTCCCGGGCCGGGCTGGTCGCCGTGGCGACGACCGTGTTGTTCGGGTCGGTCACGGAGACGACGGTCCGCGCGGAGTTGTCGGTTCCGGTGCCGGGCAGGTTGCCCTTGCACAGCAGGTTGCTCAGGTTCAGCGCCTTGAGCGTGTTCAGCGAGGACGCCGTGTACGCGGTGTTCGCGATGTTCGCGACCGTGGCGGTCTTGAAGTAGGTGAGCGCGCTGACGTCGACGTTGACGGTCGCCGAGTCGTTGCGGACGACCGGCGGGTTCGTCCCCGCGTCACCGCCCGTGACGGTGGTGGTCGCGGTCGCCGGGCCGAGGATCGCCACGACGGACGCGACCAGCGCTCCGGCGATGACGACCGACCTCGTGCGCCCGAATCGGCCGCGCTGCGGCCGGGAGGCGTGCTTGGGCATGCTTACTCCTTGGGAGGGGGAAAGCCGTCCCCGAGGAGGGCTCAAGGGTGCGTTGGTGCCAAGAATCGAACGGCTCAACGAGCGATTCATGGGACCTGGACAGGTCCGTATATAACCCGCTAGACAGCCCGATTTGTCTCAGTAACCTCACTGGTGCTCACTCGTACAGGTCCGTCCGAAAAATCTGAACTGACCGCACCCGGACACTTGGCGTTCAAACCAGCGCCAACACCGGTTCGGAAAGCGTCGTGACCCTGACGTTGTGACCACCGTCCTGGCGCCACCGGACGCCGGGACCCGTGTTGCCCCTCCCCGGCCCGTGACCGACGTCCCGCGGGTGCTCCGGTGGGTGAGCCTGGGCGTGGTCGTCGCCGGCGTGGTGATGGGTTTCCTCGGGGCTCTGCGCACCGGGACCTCCTGGGACGAGCCCTTCCACGTGATGCGGCTGCGCAACTACCTCGACCACGGGCTGTTCAGCCTGGACTGGTCCTCGAGCCCGAGCGACCCCGAGTCCAACACCGTCGTCTACGGCCCGGTGGCGATGCTGCTGCTGCACGGACTGGGCGTGCTGTCCGGCGTCGAGCACGCGAACACCGTGTCGACCTCGCCCGCGGCGTACGAGGTCCGCCACGTCGGCGTCTTCCTGATCGGGATGGCCGGAACGGCGGCAGCTGCGGCGATCACCCGGATCCTGCTCGGCTCGTGGCGCTGGGGACTGGTCACCGCGGCCACGCTGCTGGCGCTGCCGATGTGGACCGGGCACCTGATGTTCAACATCAAGGACGTCCCGGTCGCCACCGGCTACACGGTGACCACCCTCGCTCTGATCGCGATGGTCGCGCCGGTGCACGGCAACCGGCTGCTCCGCGTCACCGGGCTCGCCGCCGGAGTCGTGCTGATGGTCGGCACCCGGCCAGCGATGTTCTCAGCAGTGCTGGCCGGCGTCGCGATCCTCGCGGTCGGCGTGCTCGCCACCGGCCGGTTCGGCAACGGCAGGACGGCCCTGGCCGAGGCCGCGTCGGGCGTCGTCGTCGCTGCCCTGGCACTGCTCGCGATCTACCCGAAGGTCTTCTCGGACCCCTTCAACCTGCTGCAGTCCGCCGAGCAGTCGGCACACTTCCGCGGTGGCTCGGAAGCCGCGGTTGCCTACGTGCCGTTCTTCGTCGCCGCCCAGGTCCCGCTCCTGCTGCAGGGGTTCTTCGTCGTCGGGCTGGTCGCGGTCATCGGGTTCGCCCGGTCGTCGTGGCGCACCGACCCCGAGCAGACCACCCGGTACACGCTGGTCCTCGCCCAGCTCCTCGCGCTGCCGCTGGTGGCTGTGCTCAAGCAGTCCGACCTCTACAACGGGCTGCGCCAGCTGCTCTTCGCCTCGCCGGCCTGGGCGATCATCGCCACGCTCGGCCTGGCCCGGGCGGTCCGCTGGGCCCGCGAGCGCGGCCGGACCCGGATCCTCGGCGGTATCGCCGCCGCGGCACTGGTCCTCCCGGTGCTCGACCAGGTCAGCCTCTTCCCGTACCAGTACACGTACTACAACGCCGCGCTCGACGCGACGAACGTGCACGTGCCCTCGGACTACTGGCGGGTGAGCACGCGCGAGCTCATCGGGTCGCTGCCGAGGAACGGCCAGATCGTCTGCTCGCCCACGCGGGTGGGCGACACGGCGTACCGGTTCGCCCAGGACACCAGCGTCGACTGCCGCACCGACGAGCTCGGTCCGCTGGCCTCGCGCTGGTCCGCCGAGGGCCTGTCGACGAACGAGCTCCTGCCGCACGACGCGTTCTACGTCATCGTCGACCGGGGGCACCCGACCCCGGGCAACTGCACCCGGCTGGCCTCGGTCGACCGGACCCGGCACCTGCGCACCCTGTCGATGACGTACGCCGCCCGCTGCACGCTGCCCGCACCGACGCTCGGCTCCGCGCCGGTCGTGTTCACCCGCGCCGCCGACTCCGACATGGCGCCCGACCTCTGGGGCTACGCACCCGAGGGCTGGGTCAGCCGCGGCACGACCAGCGCCATCACCGCGCCCGGAGCCTCCGCCGCCCTGGCCTTCCGGGTCCCGGCCGACTGCACCGCCGACGGCTGCACCCTCACCGCCCACGCGGACGCTCCGCTCGACCTCGTCGCCGACCTCGACGGGACGTCCGTCGCCCTGACCCGCACTGACGCCGGCTTCACGGTCGCGCTCCCCGCCGGTACCGGCACCGCCTGGATCACCCTCCACCGCACGTCCGGAGCGCCGCTCGGCCTCCGGGTCCACGAGCTTCACCTGGCACCCACCAACAAGGAGTGAAGGCCATGACCACCAACCTCTGGGTCGTCGTACCCGCCCTCAACGAGGCCGAGAACCTGCCGATCGTGATCCCGGCGATCGTCAACGAGATGGCTCTGCTCGACGTCGAGGGTCACGTCCTCGTCGTCGACGACGGTTCCACCGACAAGACCCGCGAGGTCTCGATCGACCTCGCGGACCGGCTGCCCCGGGTCTCGCTGCTCTCGATGGGCCGCAACCAGGGCAAGGCCACCGCGCTGCGGCACGGCTTCGAGCGTGCGCTCGGTGAGGGCGCCGAGGTCATCGCGATGATGGACGCCGACGGCCAGGACGACCCCGCCGAGCTCGGCGTGCTGCTGGCCCGGATGGCCGACGGCGCCGACCTGGTCACCGGCGCCCGCAACGAGGGCCGCAACGACCGGTTCATCAAGCGCAACACCTCGAAGATCTACAACGGCGCGACCGCCCGCCTCTCCGGCGTACCGGGCAAGGACTTCAACTCCGGCTTCAAGGTGATGCGCGCCGACGTGGCCCGCCAGGCGGCGCCGATGATGTACGGCGAGCTGCACCGCTACCTGACGGTGATCGCGCACTGGTTCGGGTTCCGCACCGCCGAGGTCACCGTCCAGCACCACCAGCGCCTGCACGGCAAGAGCAAGTACGGGCTGGCCCGGTTCTGGCGCGGTTTCGTCGACCTGCTCACGGTCCGCTTCCTGATGTCCTACGAGAGCCGGCCCTCGCACCTGTTCAGCGGCGTCGGCCTGAGCAGCTTCGTCGTCGGCGGTCTCGGCCTGACCTACCTCGCCGCTGAGAAGGTCGCCGGCCAGGCGATCGGCGGACGCCCGTTGCTGATCGCCTCGGTCACCGCGGTGCTCGCCGGACTCCAGTTCGTGCTCTTCGGCCTGCTCGCCGAGCTGGTCGTCTACTCCCGCAATCGCGAGCGCGCGTGAGACCTGCGCTCCCCCGGTTCCCCGCCCCACCGCGCGCGCTGGTCGCGGCCAGTGCCGTCGTGCTCGTGGTCTGCACGGTGCTCGCGGTCCTCGGTGCGTTCCGCGCCGGGATCAGCACCGACGAGCCGATCCACGTGATGCGGTTGCGGAACTACTTCGACAACGGCTGGTACGCGCTCGACTGGGACTACGACGGCAAGGGTCCCGGCAGCGACGGCACCAACACCTTCGTCTACGCACCGGTGGCGATGTTGCTGCTGCACGCCTGGTCGGTGCTCTTCGGGGTCGAGGGCTGGAACCACGTCTCGGGCAGCGCGCACGCCTACGACGTCCGCCACCTCGGCGTCGTCGTGATGGGGCTGGTCGGGCTCGCCGCCGTCGCCGCGATCGGCCGGGTGCTGCTGCGGCACTGGGGCTGGGGCGTCGTCTCCGCCTCGATCCTGGCCGCGATCCCGATGTGGACCGGCCACGAGATGTTCAACGTCAAGGACATCCCGGTGGCGACCGGCTACACGCTGGCCACCCTCGGCCTGATGCTGTTCGTCCGTGCGGAGCGCCCCGGACGACGACTCGCCGCTGCCCGGGCGTTCTGCCTCTTCGCCGGTCTCGTGCTCGCGATGGGGACGCGCCCCGGGATGTGGCCGGGACTGGTCGGGGTCGTGGCCGTCGCGATCGCCGGCATCTGGCTCGCGGCTGGTCCGCGTCGGCCCGCGGTGCTCACCACCGTCGAGCTCGGGGCGGTCTGCGTCGCCGCCGGAGCCGCGCTGGTGGCCATCTACCCCAAGCTGTTCGGCGACCCGTTCCGCGCGCTGCCGCGCACCACCGAGGGCTCCTCGAAGTTCCGGGACGGCGTCCCGCCAGACCGTCTCTACGTGCCGGCCCACCTGGCCTCGGAGATCCCGACGCTGCTGCTGTTCTTCATCCTCACCGGCCTCGTCCTCGGCGGGCTCCTGGTTGCCCAGCGGTGGCGCACCGACCCCGTGATCGCCGCCCGCGTCGGTCTGGTCGGATTCCAGGCGGCCGCGATGCCCGTGGTCGCCATGCTGGTCGGCTCGGACCTCTACAACGACCTGCGCCAGCTGCTGTTCTCCGGACCCGCGTCGGCCGTCCTCGGTGCCTACGGCATCGCCTGGTGGCTGCAGCGCCCGCGACTGCGGACCCGACGCCTGGTCGCGGTCGCGGCTGTCGCCGGTCTGCTGCTCCCGCTGGTCGACCAGATCACGCTGCAGCCCTACCAGGTCACCTACGCCAACTTGGCCAGCGACGTCGCCGCCGGCCTCACGCACGCGGACGATGCGCACCCGGGCAGCGACTTCTGGCGGGTGAGCATCCCCGAGCTGATCGAGGCCCAGCCGCTGAACCACCAGCTGCTGTGCAAGGCGACGGTGTCGAAGGAGACCGACCGCGCCTTCCGCTTCATCAACGGCGGGCAGTACTCGACGAGCCGGAGCCTGGACTGCCGCGAGGAGGCCAACGGGCCGTTGGCACCGGAAGGGCTGACGGTCAACCGCGCCCCCGGCGACCGGGTCTACGACGCGGTGTTCCTCAAGGAGGCCCCGCCGAACTGCACGCCGCTGAACAAGGTCACCCGGTGGCGGCACGGCTTCGACGTCACGCTGACCGTGCTGGCGCGGTGCAGCAACGACCCGCCGATCATGCCGCCCGAGGGCGTCTACGCCGACAGCACCGCGCTCGCCACCGCGCAGCTGCGCGACCTGTGGCGGTTCGCCGTCGACGGCTGGGAGCGCTGGCCGACCCGCTTCTCGCTCCAGGCCCGCGCCCCGCAGGCCTGGATCTCGTTCCGGCCCGGCGGCCAGTGCCGGGTCTACGGCTGCACCCTGCAGATCAGCGGCTACGGACCCTCCGACCTGACCGCACGGGTCAACGGCGACCTGGTGCGGGTCCAGCGCACCCCCCAGGCGATCGGCGTTCCCATCAGCGTCGAGGAGGCCGGCAACCCGCACGGCATCTGGGTCTCGCTGCGGCGTGCCTCCGGAGGAACGCTCGGCGTCACCATGACCGGGCTCTCCGAGCGCGAGCTCGACCAGGACCACTTGAAACCAACGGAAGGCCAACGATGAAGAACGCATACGTCTCCGGGATCCGGGCCCTGCGCCGGGTGCTCGCCGCCATCGGGGTGCTCGGTCTCCTCGACCGCTGGGCGGCCCGGTCCCGGACGGGGCTGTGGGTGCGCTCCCTGCTGTCGATCTACGACCTCGAGGACCTGCTCCCGTACGACGTCCCGTGGTGGACCTTCAAGGCCTCCGACGAGGTCGCGGCGGTGCTGGAGAAGAAGCCCGACGCGCGGGTCTTCGAGTGGGGCTCGGGAGCCTCGACGGCCTGGCTCTCGCGCCGTGCCGGGTCGGTGACCTCGATCGAGCACGACGCCGCCTGGGCCGAGATCGTCCGACCGGTGCTGCCGGCGAACGCCGCCGTCACCGTCGTCGCGCCGGCCCGGGCGACCGGTGCCGCCGGCGAGGAGCTGAGCGAGAAGGACGGCTTCGCCGGCCTCGACTTCGCCGAGTATGTTGCGGCCGTGGACTCGACCCAGGGCACCTTCGACCTGATCGTGGTCGACGGACGCGCCCGCAACGCCTGCTTCCGGCACGCGGTCAGCCGGCTGGCACCGGACGGCGTCCTGGTCTTCGACAACGTGGACCGCGAGCGCTACCGCGACGCCATCGCCGACTCCCCGGTTCCGGTCGACGTCGAGTGGACCCGGGGCCTGACCCCGGCGCTGCCGTACCCGACCCGGACCGCGTTGGTGAGGCTGCGCTGAGCTCCCGCGCCACGCAGGTTCTCCGGGCCGCCTTCCTCCTCGCGGTCGTCGTCTTCGCCTGGCTCAGCCTGCGCGGACGCTTCGACGAGGTCGGCCACGCCCTGGCCGACACCTCCCCTGCGGGTGCCGCCGGCGCGCTGGTGCTCGTGCTCCTCGGACTGACGGCGACCGGCGTCCTGTGGCTCCGCCTGATGGCAGCCCTCGGTGCCGAGCTGCCGTTCACCGACGGCTCGGCGATGTTCTTCGTCGGCCAGCTCGGCAAGTACATCCCCGGGTCGGTGTGGTCGATCGGTGCGCAGGCCGACCGGGCCCGGCGCCACGACGTGCCGCCACGGGTCACGGTCGCTGCGGGGCTGCTCTTCCTCGGCTACAACGTCGACACCGCGGCCCTGGTCGGGTCGCTCGCGCTGATCAGCGGCAGGCTCGACCCGGACTGGCCGACCTGGGTCCCGTGGGTCGGCCTGGTGGTGAGCCTGGTCGGCCTGGCGCCGCCCCTGGTCCGGCTGCTCGCCCGCAAGATCGGGGGCCGCGAGCCCTCCCTGGACCTCGCCGGCACCGGTGCGGTCGTGGTGCTGCTCGCCCTCGCCTGGGCCTGCTACTCGGTGGCCCTGGTGCTGCTCGCCCCCGGCACCCCCTGGCACGACCTGGTGGCGCTCGGTGGCGCGTTCACGATCGGCTACGCCGTCGGCGTCGTCATCGTCTTCGCCCCGGCCGGGGTCGGCGCGCGGGAGACCGTGTTCGTGCTGCTGCTCACCCCGATGCTCAGCGTCGCCGACGCCACCGCGCTGGCCCTGGTGGCCCGGGTGGTGCACACCGCTGCCGACGCACTCATGGCCGCCGGCTGGTCCTACGCCGCGCGCAGCCGGATCTTGAGCGAGCCCAGGTCCACGCCGTAGGGCAGCGGCTTGCCCGGCTTGAGCCGCGGCCCGGACTCGACCACCGGGTCCGCCTTCGTCAGGAGCGTCGCCAGGAACGCCTGACCCAGGAAGATGCTCAGACCGGCGCCCGGGCATCCCTGCGGGCCGTGGCTGAAGAAGTTGAACGACCAGTCGCTCGCGGCGTCGCCGCTGACCCACTCCTCGGGCGCGAACCGGTCGGCGTACGGGACGCGGGCGCGGTTGCGGTGGTTGAACAGGTTGTGGATCAGCACCTGCGTCCCCGCCGGCACCAGCTCGCCGTTGGAGAACCGGACGTCCTCGGTGGTCACCCGACCGAACAACCCGGTCGTCGGCCAGAGCCGCATGGTGTCCTGGATGCAGCCGGCCAGGTACTCGGCGCCGGCGATCGTCTTGCTGGTGTCCAGCCGCTTGCCCGCCAGCTCGGCGCGCACCTCGGCCAGGGCCAGCGGGTGGTCCGCGAGCACGGCGATCGTCCGGAAGAGGTTCGCCGGCAGGGTGTCGCCCATCGCGAACAGCCAGTGCACGAGCTGTCCTGCCGGGTCGACGTCCGCCCCGCGGTTCTTGACCGCGACCGCGCCGACCATCCCGGTGAGCGCCGCCGGGTCGGGCGCATCGACGTACTCGGCGAGCAGCGCGTGGAACTGGTCGTAGCCCTTCGCGGGCTTGCCGGGCATCTTGTTGCCGGCGTCCATCAGCTTCGCGAGCTGGGTGGTGATCTTGCTGTCCTCGGCCGCCGCCTCACCCAGCACCACCCGCCGGGTGAGCCTCTGGAACGCCGTGTTCACGTCCTCCCACGCCAGCGGTCGATCGAGCTCCAGCAGGGCGTCGGCCTCCTCGGCCGCCTTCGCGATGAAGCCCTTGGCGAGCTTGTGCGTGGGCTTGCTGGTGTTCAGCACGGACTCGGCGAACGCCCTCCGGCTCGACCACAGGTCACCGCGGGAGAGCGTGAGGGCGTTCGGCTGGAACGCGGTCATGCCCTTCTTCTTGGCGTCCGGGTCCGAGGCGAACGGCGAGGGCGACCCGCCGAGCACGATCCTGATGTCGTCGGGGTGGTGCACGAGGAGCGCCTCCTCGGCGACGACGCGCACGTAGAACGGGTCGACGCCGTAGCGCTTCACCAGGCCCGCGGTGCAGCGGTACGCGAGCAGGTCCGCCTGCACGAGGCTGGCGGCCGAGACGACCGGCTGGCGCTTGCGGAACAAGCCCTGCACCACGTTCGGGACCGCGACCTGGGTCGAGAACAGCACCCCGTCCGCGAGCGAGGCGTGCTTGAAGTCGAGGCTCAAGCGCCGGCCTTCCGCCACGGGGCGAACGCGTTCTGGCTGCCCTCGAGCGCGCCGGCCAGCTCCGGGAAGTGCCGGACGATCACGTCGCCCATGTTGTTCCGGTCGATCCACTCGATCCCCTGCGCGGTGTAGATCTCCGGGGTGTAGTCGCGGGTGAAGAACCGGTCGCTCTTCAGCCGGCGCGACGCCATCAGGATGAAGATCCGGAACGCGGTGTCGCTGAACCCGAAGCCCTCCGGCGGCTTCTCGCCGAGCAGGCCCACCTGCAGGTCGACGTCGTCGACGGAGTCGTAGAGCGCCTCGATCTCGGCGTTCCACTGCGGGTTGTCGGTCAGCTTGTCGAAGGACTTGATCCGCGGCATCCGCAGCTGCTCGCGGAAGTCGTTGTAGCGACGCACGCCACGTTCCCGGTCGCGGAGCACGTCGACGGCTCCGAGGTCCAGGTGCTGGCCGGTGACCCGGGTGTGGTCCATCAGCGCCCGCGGGTGGTTGTGCAGCGTGATGGCGCCGGGGTTCTCGGTGCCGAAGTGGTACATCAGGTCGGACCAGCCGAACTTGTCGACCGCGGCCCGGGTGTCGTTGCCCATCAGGTCGTTGAACTCGACGTTCTCGATCAGCTTCCCGGTCCTGTGGTCGTGGATCGGGTAGTCGTCCGGGATCAGCGGGTGCAGCCGGTAGACGGAGATGAACTCCTCGGTGATCGCGAACGAGGCGCCGTGGTGCTTGAGCTCGGAGCCGATGATGCCGGCGCCGGCCTCGAGGTCGAGCAGCTTGGTCAGGCCGCGGGTCGCCTTCATCCAGGCCGGCAGGGCGCCGTACCAGTTGGCGTGCATGCCGGTCTGCAGCACCGGGGTGTTCAGGATGCCCGGGGTCCACTCGACGGTGTGGATCTTCGCCATCAGCGCCGCGTTGATCAGGCGGGCGGTGAGGAACAGCTTCTCGTCGTCCCAGGACGGGTAGGACTTCTTGAGCATGTCGCAGATCGCGTTGTGCTCCTTGACGAACAAGGTGTGCAGCAGCGCGAGGCCGACCCAGTAGTTGTCGTTGAAGCCGGTGCGGTCGATGCCGCGCAGGACCGGGTCCTCCTCGAGCGGCAGCTTGCCGTCGATGAGGGTCATCTTGCCGTCCTCGCCGGAGCGCATCACCCGGTTCTGGTCCTCGCTCGAACCGTAGATGGCCGAGCCGTCCCACCAGTGCGTGACCTTGTTGAGGTAGGTCGCCGGGCGGCCGTCCTCGGGGTCGCGGGTCCGGTCGCCGATGGTCCGCTCGACGACCATCGAGTCCTCGGACCAGTCGTCGTCCTCGGCCAGCTCGATCTCGAGCAGCCGGTCGGGGTCGTTGGTGCCGTGCCCGAACCAGCCGTGGTTCTGGAACTGGATCCAGGCGGCGGCCAGCACGTTCAGGCCGGTCGCCGGGGCGAACTCGTCGCGCCAGAAGAGCTTGCGGCTGACCTCGCGCGGCGACGGGTTGAGCAGCCGCGGGGGCTCCTCGGCCGCCGTCTGGTCGAGCGGGAAGTTGCGGCCGAACCGGGTGCCGGCCGAGCCCATCTTCGCGTCGTACGGGTCCTGCATGGTGCCGTCGTAGGTCCGGTACGGCGGGAGGTTGTCGAGCTCCTTCTCCTCCGCGTCGTCCCGGGTGTCGTGCAGGTTGTCGTGCCGCAGGTCCTCGCGCAGCGCCGCCAGGTTCAGCGCGCCGGCCGGCCCGGGCAGCTTGTGCCAGGGCACCCCTGCCTTGTTGACCGTGCGCCACACAGCGGCGTTGGTCCCGGTGATGATTCCGCGGATCGATGGCACTTCAAGACCCCCTAGTCCGGCTCCCTGCTGCGGAAGTTACCACCGGCGCACCGGCAGCGGGAGGGTTCGACATCCCGGTGTTGAACGGCTCAGGCCTCGCGCTCGAGCACCTCGGTGAACCGCAGCTGCTCCAGTCCGAGCGGGTCCTCGGCCCCGGCCTCGATCTCGTCCCAGGTGCGCGGAGCGGCGACCGTGGGGAACTCCCGTCCCCGCAACGAGTACGGCGCGATGGTGGTCTTGGCCCCGACGTTCTGCGACCAGTCGAAGAACACCTTGCCGCCGCGCCGCGCCTTGGCCATCTGCGAGACGACGAGCTTGGGGTGCGCAGCCTCGAGCTCCTCGGCCACGTCCTTGGCGTAGTCCCGGACCTCGTCCGAGGTGCGCGAGCGGTCCAGGTCGGCGTACAGGTGGATGCCCTTGGACCCGCTGGTGACCGCCCAGGTCTCCAGCCCGTCCGCGGCCAGCCGCTCGCGGACCATCAGCGCGACCTGCGAGCACTCCATCAGCCCGGCGGGCTCGCCCGGGTCGAGGTCGATGACCATCCGGTTCGGGTTCTCGGGCCGGCCGTCGGCGTCCACGGTCCACTGGTGCACGTGCAGCTCGAGCGCAGCCAGGTTCACCATCCAGGTCAGCGTCGCCAGCGAGTCCACGACCGGGAAGCGCAGCTCCCCGTCCTCCTTCGACTTCGTCCGCGACCCGCTCGTCGGCACCGTCACGACCCGTACCCAGCTCGGCGTGCCGCCGGGGACGTTCTTCTCGAAGAAGCTCTTGTCGCCGGTGCCGTGCGGCCAGCGGATCCGGGTGACCGCGCGGTCGGCCAGGACGGGCAGCAGCTTCGGGGCGATCTGTGCGTAGTACTGGAGCACCTCGGCCTTGGTGGTCCCGGTGCGCGGGTACATCACCTTGCTCAGGTTCACCAGGGTCAGCGTCCGGCCCTCGACGTCGACCTGGACCTCCGTGCGCTCCACCATCAGCCGAGGTCCTCCGGGGTCAGGTCGGTGCGGATCCCGCGGTAGGCCGGCTGGCGAAGCCGGCCGTCCGGGGTCAGGGTCAGGTACTGCACGTCCACGATGATGCTCGGCTCGACCCAGACGGTGCCCACGGTGTCGAGCCTCGGGAGCGCCTCGGCGAAGGGCGAGGTCGTGACGGCCAGAGGCCGCAGCAGCTCGCCGAGCTTCTGCCCGGCCTTGCCTGCGATGCCGGAGCCGACCCGGCCGCGGAAGACCAGACCGTCCTCCGTGGGCTCCCCGACCAGGACGGCACCCAGGCGCTGGTCGCTGCCGGTCTCGTGCCGGTAGCCACCGACCAGGTACGACCCGGTCGGTCGGATCGGGAACTTCAACCAGTCCTTGCTGCGCCGGTCCGGGAAGTACAGCGAGGTCAGCTTCTTGCTGACGATGCCTTCCAGGCCCTGGGCTTCCGCCGCCTCGAGCAGCACCGCACCGTTCTCGTACGTCGGGGGCACCTGCCAGGCGACGTCGTTCAGTCCGAGGTTCTCCAGCGCCTGCCGACGGCTCTCGAACGGCTGCCGGGTCAGGTCCTCACCGTCGAGCGCGAGCAGGTCGAAGACCAGGAGGGTGACCGGATTGGTCTGCGCCAGCTGTGCGGCCTTGCGGGCGTCGCGGACGTGCATCCGGTCGGCCAGCGCGCTGAAGCTCGGGACACCGGAACCGAGCGCGACGATCTCGCCGTCGAGCAGCAGGTCGTGGCCGAGGTCGGCCAGACCGAGCAGCTCCGGGTACGCCGGCGTCACGTCGTTCTCGTTGCGCGAGGTGATCCGCACCCGACCCCCGGCGACCTCGACGAGCGCCCGGATGCCGTCCCACTTCACCTCGTGGGCCCACCCGGTCCCTGAGGGCACCTGGTCGCCCCGGGTCGCGAGCATCGGCTTCATGGCGCCATCTTGGCAGGCACAGCGCTCTCTGCCCGACTGGCGCCGGGCGCGCTGTGCCTCCCCTGCCGCTCAGCGCCCGGGGCGCGTTCAGGTGGTCATCAGCCTCCGCGGCTGAAGGTGACCGGTCCCCCGTTGCCGCCGGCGGGCGCCCGGAAGGTGCCGCCGGCCGGGAACTGGAAGTTGCCCCGGTTGTTGACCGAGGTGGCCGCTCCCTTGATCGCCTGGTCGACGTTGGCCAGGACGACCCGCGTGCCCGCGCTCAGACCACTGCTGATCGCGACGGTCCGGGACCCGACTGCGCCCAGCTGCACCGTCTTGCGGGTCAGCGTGCTGCCGTTCCACGTGCTCACCGTGGCCGTGGTGCCCGAGCCGCTGCGGGTGACCGCCGACGTCGGCACCGTGACGACGTCCTTCGCTGTCTCCAGCACGATCTGGATGCTGGCGCGCGATCCGGCCGGCAGCGAGATCGTCGGGTCCTCGACGGTCACCGTCACCGGGTAGGAGGTGGTGCCCGTCGAGGAGTCCGCGACCAGTCCGATCGCGGTGACCTTGCCGGTGGTCTTCTTCGAGATCCCCGGCACGCTCACCCGGACCGTCTGGCCCACCTTCACGCTGTCGACCTGGGACTCGCTGACGGTGGCGGTGATGGTGACGGCGTTGCCACCGACCACGGTGGCCACCGTGCTGCCCGCGGTGACCTGGTCACCCACGGCCGTGTCCAGCGCGACGACCGTGCCGGACCGGGTCGAGCGCAAGGTGGCTTGCGCCAGGTTCTGCTGGGCGGCGATCACCGAGGCCTGCGCCTCCTCGATCTTGGCCTGGTCCGACGCCAGCTGCGCCGCGGTGACCGTCTGGCCGGTGGCGCCGTTGCTGCTCGGGCTGCTCGACTGCTGGTCGGAACCGTCCGAGCTCGGCGTGCTGGCGTCCGACACCGCGGCCTTCGCGTGCGCCGGGGTCTGGCTTCCCTGCACCGTGCCGAGCGCCTGACTGAGGACCTTGCCCAGGGCGTCCAGCGCCTTCGCCAGGTCGTCCTGGGCCTGGCTGACGACGTCCTGGGCCTGCTGGACCGCGGCCAGCGCGGCGTCGCAGTCGTCACCGCTGCCGTCGTCTGTGGGTGAGTCCGTCGGCGTTGCGGTGGCCGTGGCCGTCGCGGTGGGCGAGGGGGCGCAGGCCGCCTGCTGGGCGGCCAGGGCCTGCTTGGCCGCGGCGATCGCCTGCGAGGCGTGGCTCTGCGCCACGATCACCTGGCCCTGTGCCTTCCGCAGCGCCTTGAGCAGCCTCGCGGTCGCAGCAGAGCTCTGGTCGTTCCCCGTCGGCGTCGAGGAGCCCGACGGCGTGCTCCCCGTGTCCGACGGGGTGCTGGACTGGTCGCTCACGGCGCTCGCCTGGGCGTCTTCGTCGGACGCCAGCTGGGCGACCGCGCGGGCGTACTCGGCCTTGGCCTGGGTCAGCGCCGCGTCGAGGTCGGTGGTGTCGAGCTTCCCGATCGCCTGCCCCGCCTTCACCGAGTCACCCTCGGCGACGAACAGCTTCGCCACCGTGCCGTCGGTGCCGAAGCCGAGGTCGGCGCGATTGGCTGAGTCGACCGAGCCGGTCGTCGCGAGTGTCTCCTCGACATCGGAGATCGTCGCCGCGACCGTGCGGTAGCTGGCGGTCGCGTCATTGCCGGTGACGGCGTACGCCGTGCCGGTGCCGAGCACCGCCAGGGTGGCCAGCCCGATCACGGGCCACCGCAGTCGTCGTCGGTCGAACCGCATCACGACGCCTGACCGGTCGTGCTCGACCCGTCGCCCGAGGCGCCGCCCGGGCCGCCGTTGCGCGAGCGGAAGAACCCGCCACCGCACTCACCGTCGACCGCTGCGGAGAGCGCGACCGTCTTGGCCGTGACCGCACCCGTGGAGTCGGTCGTGCCCTGGGCCGTCATGCAGCCGCCGGTCTTGACGTCGGAGGCGCTTGCCTTGGCATTCGTCGTGAAGGTCGTGCTGCTGGTCGTGGTCACTGCGACCGAGGTCGTGGTGGTGTCCGAGGAGCCCGTTCCGCCGGGCCGGGTGGCCTCGACCTTGAAGCCCGATCCGGACACCGCGGTGACCTTGCCGACGGCGCCGAAGCTCCCGCGGAACTGGCCACGACCGGTGCCGTTGGTCGGGGCACCGCTCGGCAGGTTGCTCGGCGCGCCGCTCGGCGGGGTGCCGTTGAAGTTCGGACGCTGCCCGCCGCCCGGACCACCGAACCCGGTGGTGCAGTCGCCGCTGGTGGAGGTGATCCGGACGGTCGCGGCAGTCACCTTGGTGTCGTCGGTCGAGGTGCTGTCCGACGAGCTGGTGTCGCTCTGGCTGGGCATCGCCACGACGCAGTCGCCGACCTTGACGTCGGACTGCTTCGCCGCCACCTGCTGGGTGAAGGTGGTGTGGGAGTTCCAGGTGACGGCGACCTGGCCGTTCTGCTGGCTCTGCACCTGGGCGGTCGACCCGTCGACCTCAGCGATCTTGCCGCTGGCTCCGGGGAACTGGCCGCCGTTGCCGTTGTTCTGGGTGGTCTGCGGTCCGGCGTTCGAGGTGTTGGTCGTGCCGTTGTCGTTGCTCTTGCTGCCGCAGGCGCTCGCCCCGACCAGCAGTACTCCGACCCCGCAGGCGGCCGCGATGCGACGCCCGGTGGTCATCCGCGAGTACAGGGTGCTGTTCATGGTTCTCCTCGTTCGTTTCACTGGGTCACTCGTTGCGCAGGGCATCGATGGGGGTGAGTCGGGCTGCACGGCTGGCCGGGTAGACGCCGAACCCGACACCGAGGCCGAGAGCGACGCCGAGGGCGGCCGCGATCGCCGGCGCGGACACGCTCACCGGCTGGTTGATGAAGGACGGCAGCACCATCGCGCCGACGACGCCGATGGCCGCACCGATCGCTCCGCCGGCCACACCGAGCAGCGAGGCCTCCAGCAGGAACTGGCGCCGGATCGCTCCGGGGGTCGCGCCGAGCGCCTTGCGCAGGCCGATCTCCCGGATCCGCTCGGTGACCGAGACGAGCATGATGTTCATGACCCCGATGCCGCCGACGAGCAGCGAGATCGCCGCGATGCCGGCCAGCAGGATCGTCATGGTCTTGTTCGTCGAGTTGGCCGTGGAGAGCAGGGCGTCCTGGGTGGCGATGCTGAAGTCGGCGCTGCTGCTCGTCACGTCGTGCGCGGTCAGCAGCGCCGCGTTGACCTCCTGGTAGGCAGCGCTGAGGGTGTCGGAGGACGTCGCCTCGACGTAGACGCTCGCCAGCGCGTTGCTGGTGGAGCCGCTCAGTCGCTGGGCAGTGGTGATCGGCACGACTGCGACGTCGTCCTCGTTGCTGTCGTCCGAGCTCGCTCCGGACTCGGCCAGCACGCCGATCACCGTCAGCGCGGTCCCGTCGGCGGTCACGGTCTGGCCGACCGGGTTGCCCCGGGAGAAGAGCTCGCTGGCGGTGTCGGAGCCGAGCACGACCACGTTGGCGCCGGTCGAGAGCTCGTCGGCGGTGAAGAACCGGCCCGAGGACAGCGTCCGCTTGCGGACCTTCTCCCAGGTGGTCGTGGTGCCGACGATCTTGGTCGTCCAGTTGGTGGTGCCGTTGGTCAGCGACGTCGAGGTCGAGGTCGCCGGCGCGACCCGGGCGACGTCGGGGGCCACTGACTTGTCGGCGATGGCGTCGGCGTCGGCCTGCGTCAGCGACGCCGCCGACCCGAAGCCGCCGCGGACGCCGGTCGAACCGGTGCTGCTGCCCGGGGAGACGATGAGCAGGTTCGAGCCGAGCGCGTTGATCTGGCTGCGCACCTGGTCCTGGGCGCCGAGGCCGAGGCCGACGGTCAGCACGACCGAGGAGATGCCGATGACGATGCCGAGCATGGTCAGCAGCGAGCGCAGCCGGTGGGCGCGGATCGCCGCGCCGGCGGTGCGGAGGGTCTCCAGCCAGCTCATGAGGCGAGCTCGCCGTCGTGGATCCGGAGCACCCGGTCGGCCTGCGCGGCGACGTCGTTCTCGTGGGTGATCAGCACGATGGTGCGACCGGAGTCGTGCAGCTCGCGGAACAGTGCGAGCACGTCGGCGGACGAGACCGAGTCCAGGTTTCCGGTCGGCTCGTCGGCCAGGATCATCGCCGGCTCGGTGACCAGCGCCCGCGCCACCGCGACCCGCTGCTGCTGACCGCCGGAGAGCTCACCGGGCCGGTGGTCGGCGCGGTCGGCCAGACCGACCCGCTCCAGCGCCCGGCGGGCCCGCTGCTCGCGCTCGTGCGGACCGACGCCGGCGTAGACGAGCGGCAAGGCGACGTTGCGCAGCGCAGTCAGGTCCGGCAGCAGGTTGAACTGCTGGAAGACGAAGCCGATCTCTGCATTGCGGATGTGCGCGAGCTCGGTCTCCTCCAGGTCGCTGACGTCGCGCCCGGCCAGCTCGTACCGCCCTTCGGTCGGCACGTCCAGGCAACCGAGGATGTGCATCAGCGTGGACTTGCCCGAGCCGGACGGACCGATGATGGCGACGTACTCGCCCTCGGTGATCGTCGCGTCGATCCCGCGCAGGGCCTCGACCGCGATCGTGCCGGTGGCGTAGGTCTTGCGGACGCCGTCGAGCTCGATGATCGTGCGGGTGCCCACGGTCCGGCTCACCACGTCCGCGCTCACTGGCCACCCACGAACTGCGGCGCCTGCCCACCCGGGAAGGTGCCGCTGAAGGTCGGCCCGTTGCCGTTGCTCCCGTTGTTGCCGTTGCGCTGGAACAGGCCGCCGCCGGGCGCGTTGCCGCCGCCGCCGGCGCGGAAGTTGATCACCTCGACGGTGTCGCCCTCCTTCAGCCCGCTCTTGACCTCGGTCTGGGCGCCGTACGCCGTCCCGACGGTGACGGTGGTCTTGGTGCGCTTGCCGTTCTTCACGACGTACACGTAGGTGCTGCCGTTGTCGGTGTGCAGCGCCTGGGTCGGCACCGCCAGCACGTTCGTGGCCTGCTTGACCGTGATCGCGACCGTCGCGCTCGATCCCGGGTAGAGCCCGCTCGGCGTCCCGGTGACCGTGATCGTGACCGGGAACTGGGCCGCACCGCTGTTCGAGGCGCTGGCGATCTTGCCGATCTCGGTGACGGTCCCGTAGACCGCGTCGCCACCGCCGGTCGGGGTGATCTCGGCCTGCATGCCGGTCTTCAGCTGGCTGACGTCGCTGGACGACACGTTCGCCTCGACCAGGAGCTTGCGCGGGGTGATCACCGTGATGCCCGAGGAGGAGGACGAGGAGCTGTCCGCCGCCGGCTGATTGCCGCCGGAGCCCGCCACGTCCCCGACCGAGTAGCCGACCGCGCTGACGGTGCCGGTGAACGGTGCCCGCAGGGTCGCGTTGTCGACCGCGTCCTGGGCCTGGGTCAGCGAGGACTCGGCCGCGGCGACCGAGGCCTCGTCCGCCGAGATCTGGCTCGAGGACGACCCGGAGTCCTCGGAGAGCTGGGTGCGCGCGGCCGAGAGCTGGGCCGAGGCGGCGTCGCGTTGGGCGATCAGCGCGGTGTCGTCGATCTTGGCGAGCACATCGCCCTTCTCCACGGTGTCACCGGCGGCGACCAGCACCTCGGTCACGGTCCCCGAGGAGGTGAACGCCAGGTCCGAGGACTTCTTCGGCGTGATCGTCCCGGTGGCCGACACGGTCGTCTTGTAGGTGCCGCGGGCGACGGTCTCGGTGATCGAGGTGGGCGTGTTGGTCGAGTCCGGCTTGAGCAGGAACCAGCCGCCGACGCCGAGGCCGACCACGACGACCAGCCCGGCGGCCTGCCAGCGGCGGCGGATCGACCGCAGCCGGGAGAGAGGGGGGAGTGAAGGCATGCGTGGAGCGTGTCGGCGCCGTCTGTGCGGCCGCTCCCGAGACCTTGTGAGGACCCTGTGAGGCCGGATCTGGGTGGCAGAGACGCGGATCAGGGGTAATGCTGGTCCCATGCGAGCGATCTGGAAGGGCGCGGTCTCCTTCGGGCTGGTCAGCGTCCCGGTGAAGCTGTACTCCGCGACCGAGAACAAGGACATCTCCTTCCGCCAGGTGCACGCGAAGGACGGCGGCCGGATCAAGTACCAGCGCGTCTGCAGCCTGGACGGCGAGGAGGTCGCGTACGCCGACATCGCCAAGGGCTACGAGACCGAGGACGGCGAGATGGTCATCCTCGACGACTCCGACATGGCCGACCTGCCCGCGACGAGCAGCCGCGAGATCAGCGTCGAGAAGTTCGTGCCGAGCGAGCAGATCGACCCCATGCTCTTCGAGAAGAGCTACTACCTGGAGCCGGAGAAGGTCGGGGCCAAGCCCTACGCGCTGCTGCGCAAGGCGCTGGAGGAGTCCGACCGGATGGCACTGGTGACGGTGAGCCTGCGCAACCGGATGTCGCTGGCGGTGCTCCGGGTCCGCGAGGACGTCATCGTGATGCAGACGATGATGTGGCCCGACGAGATCCGGAACCCCGACTTCGGGGCCGTCGACGTCGAGGACGCCAAGCCCGCCGAGGTCAAGATGGCCAACATGCTCGTCGAGACCCTCGCCGGCGACTTCGACCCCGACGAGTTCGAGGACGACTACCGCGAGGCGGTCGAGGCGCTGGTCAAGGCCAAGATCGAGGGCGGGGAGATCAAGGCCGCCCCGACACCCGCCAAGACCGGGGGCGAGGTGGTCGACCTGCTGGCCGCCCTCCAGCGCTCCGTGGACGCCGCCAAGACGGCTCGCGGCGAGTCTTCCGCCGAAGAACCGGTCCAGACCAGTTCCCCCTCGAAGGGGACACCGAGGAAGACCGCCAAGAAGACCGCAACAGGAGCCTCAGCAGCCCCACGCGCCACGAAGAAGGCGAGCGTGAAGAAGGCCCCGGCGAAAACAGCCAAGAAAACCGCCAAGAAGGCGAGCTGACCGAATCAGCACTATTTTCATGACCCGTAACCAAATGACGGATTTGGCTGTTGTTATCTTCGTCATGTTTTGCCACAGCGAGCGCAGAACTCATAAGATGTGGCTCGTTCCAAGGTGTTGGCAACAGCAGCACCAGTAGTTCCATCGAGTATCAACGTGTTTCATTTTCACGGTGTCGCGGGAATGCGGTGCCCTGCCGGGAGGAACCATCTTGAACCGACGTGTGTTGCGATTCGGAGCGATCGTGGGGGCCGCTGCGCTCTCGACGCTCGCCATCGCGCCCGCATTCGCCGCTGCTTCGGGTACGTCGCAGTCGAGTGCTCAGAGCCTGAAGCTGTCGATCGCTGGCAACAGCGTCATCGCGCAGCAGACGACGGCTGCCAACGACGGCTCCAGCGAGACCGTCACCGACAACAGCACCGTGCCGACCCTGGCCGACCTGCTGCCGAACAACGTGCTCCTCGGCGCTGGCGTTGCACCGCAGGCTGCGGTCGCCAAGCCTGACGGCACCTCCTACGCCTGCTCGGGTATCGCCGGCACCGGTGGCGGCATCGTCACCGTGGGCGACAGCGACTGCAACCTCAACGGTGAGCCGCTGACCATCGACCTGGCGCACCTGGACCTCGGCAACGTGATCCTCGGCACCAACAGCGCGCTGGGTTCGGCCCTGGCTCCGCTCGACGTGCTGCTCACCCCGCTCGGCAAGGGCGTGACCGACCTGGTCAACGCGCTGTCGTCCGGTCTTGCCGGCACCCCGCTGGGCGAGATCAAGATCGGCGGCTCGCTGTCCGCGATCTACGCCTCCTGCCAGGCCGACCCGGACCACGCCACCGGCGCTGCCCACCTGGTCGACACCCAGGGCGGTTCGGACTCGACCGCGATCAGCATCACCCTTCCGGGCGTTGCCGACCCGATCATCCTGCTGAACCTGCCGGCCAACCCGGGTCCGAACACGTCGCTGTTCCTGAACACCAAGGACGTCGTGGCGACTCTGACCGACGCCCTGACCACGGAGCTGAACACCGCCGTCGGCGGTGCTCTGCAGCCGCTCAACCTCGGTGGCGTTCTGACCCAGATCCGGACCGCGGTCGTCAACCAGCTGATCGACAACCTGCAGCCGCTCCTGACCGCCATCAACGACAACCTGCTGAACATCGTTCTCAACAAGCAGGTCGTCAGCGACGGCGGCAAGAAGATCGAGGTCACCGCGCTGACCCTCGACGTGCTGCCGGCCGCCGCTCAGTTCACCGGCTCGTCGCTCATCAGCGGTGAGATCGGCAAGGTCTCCTGCGGACCGAACACCCGCATCGTGACCCCGCCGACCGTGACGCCGACCCCGACCGACAACGAGAAGCCGCCGACGGTGGTTGACTCCGGTGTCGCCGGCCAGGCGAACCACACCGCTCGGGACGTGCTGACCGCCACCGCAGCCCTGATGCTGCTGGCCGGCACCGCTGGTCTCATCGGCTACCGCCGCATGCTGACCAAGTGATCCAGCACCACTAAGTAGTGAAGCAAGGCAGAGCCGGCGATCACGTCGGAGGAGCAAGCAAGAGACTTCTGGTCCTGCTCCTCGCGATGGTGGTCGCCGGCTTTGCCATTCCCTCCCCCGGTCTGAGCATCGCCGGGCCGGACGCCTCGTACGGGCAGGGGCGCTACCGGCTCCTGGCCCACCCGGCGGCACCGACGCTCCTCATCGTCCCGTCGATCGGCCTCAAGGCCCCGGTCATCCCGATCGACGCCGACGCGAACCACGTGCTGCACCCGCCGGCCGACGTGCACGAGGTCGGCTGGTGGCGCGGCAGCGCCAAGCCCGGATCGCTGCACGGCCAGACCCTGATCACCGGGCACACCGTGCACACCGGCGGCGGGGTCATGAACCAGCTCGGCGACCTGCACCCCGGAGCGATGATCGAGGTCAAGACCGCGCTCGGGGTGCTCGAGTACAAGGCCACCAAGGTGTTCGTCTACACCAAGCCCGAGCTGGCCAAGCACGCCAACGAGCTGTTCGGCCAGAAGCGTGAGCACAACCGCCTGGTGCTGGTCACCTGCACCGGCTGGACCGGCTCGGAGTACACCTCGAACATCATCGTCTTCGCCGAGCCGCTGGGCGTGCTCAGGACGAGCAGGACGCCCGGCACAACGCCCGGCAAGACGCCTGCCAAGACCCCGTCCAAGTCCCCGTCACGCGGCACGGACGACGAGAAGCCGGGCCACCAGCCCGTCCAGGTCGAGCCTGCGGCCTAGCGGCCCTCTCCCCGCGCGGCGGCGGAGTCCGGGAAGCGTCGTGACGCCGTCGCGGCCACCCAGTCCATCAGGCGTGGAGCGACCAGGTTCAGCACCTCGCTGACGTTGCCGACGGTCGTCGAGATGGTCAGCGGCCGGTCCTCCAGCGCCCGCACGACCAGGGCCGCGGCCTGCTGCGGAGACTTCGCCGGCGCCTTCTCGTAGGCCTCGACCGTGGTGATCATGTCGGTGCGCACCAGCGAGAGCCGCAGGTTGGTGAAGGTGACGTTGTCGGCGTACGCCTCGCGGCCGGCGATCCGGCTGAAGGTGTCCAGCGCCGTCTTCGAGGCGATGTACGCCGCGAACCGCGGCGCCTTGATCTGCACGCCCCAGGTGACGATGTTGACCACGTGCCCGAACCGCTGCTCGCGCATCGCCGGCATCAGGCCGAGGATCAGCCGGACCGGGCCGAAGTAGTTGATCGCCATGGTGCGCTCGAAGTCGTGGATCCGGTCGTAGGAGTACTCCAGCGAGCGGCGGATCGAGCGACCGGCGTTGTTGACCAGCATGTCGACGACGCCGTGCTCTGCCAGGAGCGTGGCGATCAGTGCGTCCACCGAGGCGGTGTCGGTCAGGTCGCAGGTGTAGGCGGTAGCGACTCCCCCGTCCGCCTCGATCTCGGCTCGCACCCGGTCCAGCTCCTCGGCCCGCCGGGCCACCAGCAGGGCGTGGGCGCCGCGTGCAGCGACGGCACGGGCCGTGGCCTCCCCGATCCCCGAGGAGGCGCCGGTGATCAGCACGGTGCGACCGGCGAGCGGGCTGGGCAGGTCGGTGAACGGCCCCAGGACGCGGCGTCGCCAGAACGCCTTCGGCGTCAGCAGGAGGTCGGTCATCGGGCCGAGGAGTCCGTCAGCAGCGGCCACGCCCGGGCACGCTCGATCTGCGCCGAGAGCGAGAGCAGCGTGGTCTCGTCCGCGATCCTGCCGACGAGCTGCACCGCGACGGGAAGGCCGTCGGCCGCGATGCCGGTGGGCACCGAGGCCGCCGGGTTGCCGGTCACGTTCCACAGCGCGGTCCAGGCGACCATCGGCCGCGACTTCAGCGACATCGCGATGGTTCCGCCCTTGTTCAGTGCCCCGACCCGCCGCGGTCGGGGACCGATCACCGGGGACAGCAGCACGTCGACCTCGTCGAAGACGCGGTTGGCGCGCTCGGCGACCTTGTCGCCGGCGGCCATCGCCTTCTCCACGATCGCCTCGCTGACCCAGGAGCCGAGGCGGTACGTCTCCCGGGTGCGCTTCTCGAGCCGGCCGAAGTGCTCCATCGCGTCGGCCTCGGCGCGGACGCCGCCGAAGAACTGCGGGATGAACGCCGCTGTCGGGTCGGGGTAGCGCGGGTCGACCTCACGGACGTCGTGCCCGAGGTCGGCCAGCAGCGCCGCGGTCTCGTGCACCGCCGCGACGTGCTCGGCCGCGGGCTTGACGCCCTTGGTCACCGGAACGGTGGACCAGCCGATGCGGAGCTTCCCCGGGTCGGCCCCGGCCGCCGCGATGAAGGACGTCTCCGGCTCCGGGGCGCGGAACCGGTCTCCGGCCAGGTTGCCGCGGATCACGTCGTAGACCAGCGCCGAGTCCAGCACGGTCCGGGTCAGCGGGCCGGTGGTGCCCAGGGCCCACCACAGGTGCGGCATCGGGTCGCTGGTCACCCGGCCGCGGGTCGGCTTGAGGCCGAAGAGGCCGCAGCAGGCGGACGGGATCCGGATCGAGCCGCCCCCGTCACCGCCGAGACCGACCGGCACCATCCCGGAGGCCACTGCGGCCGCCGTACCGCCGCTGGAGCCGCCCGGGGTGTGGCTGCGGTCCCAGGGGTTGCGGGTGACGCCGCCGGCGACCGACTCGGTGAACGGCCACTGGCCGAACTCCGGCATCCGGGTCTTGCCCACGATGACCGCACCGGCCTGGCGCAGCCGCCGGACGACCTCGCCGTCGACGCTCACCGGCGTGCTGTTCGCGACCCCGCCGAAGGTGGTCACGCAGCCGGCGACGTCGAGCTCCTCCTTGATGGCCACCGGTACGCCGTGCAACGGGCCTGGCTGGCCGCCCTCGGCGATCAGCGCGTCGAGGCGGGCAGCGTCCGCGCGGGCCTCGTCGGCCAGCACCACCGAGAACGCGTTCAGGCCGGGGTCGCGCTTGGAGATCCGGTCCAGGGAAGCCTCGACGACCTCCTTCGCGCTGGCGCCACCGGAGGTGGTCAGCCGGACCAGGTCGCTCGCCGGGAGGTCTGCCGTGACTCGTGAGGACATCGCGATCGTCTTACCTGTCTGCCGGGGGTGGTGACGCAGAACCTATCCGTTCAGGGGGTCTCCAGGAGAGAGCGGACCACCCGCAGCGCGACCGACATCCGGGCCAGGTCCGCGTCGTCGTCGGCGCAGATCGTCGCGATGGTGTCGGCGGCCCGCGTCAGCGCCGCGCCCTTGGCCTGCTGCCAGGCCTCCAGGCTGCTGACGTCGAGCACCTCGCCGGTCAGCCGGGCGTGCACGCTGTGCAGGTCGTCGCGCAGCGCGGCCCGCGCCATCGTCTGCCAGCGGTCGCGCCGCGGCAGCGCCAGGATCCGGGTGATCAGGCCCGGCAGCCCGAGCAGCTCGCCGACGGCGAAGTGCAGCCGGGCGACCTCGAGCGGGTCGACGTCGGTGCGCGCGGCGGTCTGGACGATGCCCAGCACCATGTACGCCGGCGGGCAGGCCGCCACCCGCGCCGCGAGCTCCTCCGGCACGCCGAGTGCGGAGAGCGCCTCGCAGCGGGCCTCGAACGCCGCCAGCTCGGCGCCGGTCATCAGCTCGGGCAGCGCGGTGGTCACCTTCTCGACGGTGACCTCGAACTCCTCGACCACCGCCTCGCTGTCCAGCGGGAGCCGGCGGTTGTTCACCAGCCAGCGGCTGGCCCGCTCGACCAGGGTGCGCACCTCGATGCGCAGGCGGGTCTGCACCTCGGCGTCCAGGACGTTGTCGAGCGCGTTGATCTGCCGGTTCAGGCTGGGCGACCCGAAGATCTCCCGGGACAGGAAGTTGGCCAGGGCGAGCTGGTCGGCGCCGGCGGCGGACTCCCCCGCGAGCCGGTGGTAGTAGGTCATCCCGGCACCGTTGACCAGCTGGTTGACCAGCTGGGTGACCACGATCTCCCGGCGCAGCGGGTGGGCCTCCATCGCGGAGCGGTAGTCCTGGCGCATCGTCGTCGGGAAGTAGCGGTAGAGGTCCCCGCGCAGGAACGGGTCGTCGGCGATCGAGGACTCCAGCAGCTCGTCGGCCAGCACGATCTTGGTGTAGGAGAGCAGCACGGCGAGCTCCGGGCCGGAGAGCCCCTCGCCGCGCTCGATCCGGCCTGCCACCTCACGGCGGCTGGGCAGCGCCTCGAGCTCGCGGTTGAGCAGGCCTTGGGACTCCAGCGAGCGCATCCAGTCCTCGTGCACGTGCAGCAGGGCCGGTGCCTGGGCGACCGCGTTGGCCAGCGCCAGGTTCTGCTCGTAGTTGTCCGCGAGCACCAGGTCGCCGACCTCGTCGGTCATCGAGGCGAGCAGCTCGTTGCGCTGCTTGCCGGTCAGGTCGCCGGCGGTGACCACCTTGTCGAGCAGGATCTTGATGTTCACCTCGTGGTCGGAGGTGTCCACGCCGGCGGAGTTGTCGATGAAGTCGGTGTTGATCCGGCCACCGGAGCCCCCGCAGCCCTGGGTCGCGTACTCGATGCGTCCGCGCTGGGTGAAGCCGAGGTTGCCGCCCTCGCCGACGCAGCGTGCCCGCAGCTCGCCGCCGTCGACCCGGATCGCGTCGTTGGCCTTGTCCGCGGCGTCCGCGTCGGACTCGCTCGCGGCCTTCACGTAGGTGCCGATGCCACCGTTCCAGAGCAGGTCGACCGGTGCCTTGAGGATCGCGTTCATGAGCGCGGCCGGCGTCATCGAAGCGTCCTCGACGCCGAGCGCCTCGCGGACCTGTGCGGTCAGCGGGATCGACTTGGCGGAGCGCGGGAAGACGCCTCCGCCCTCGGAGATCAGGGTCGAGTCGTAGTCCTTCCACGACGAGCGCGGCAGGGCGAACATCCGTTGCCGCTCCGCGAACGAGACCGCCGGGTCGGGGTTCGGGTCCAGGAAGATGTCGCGGTGGTCGAACGCGGCCAGCAGCAACGTGTGCTCGGAGCAGAGCATCCCGTTGCCGAAGACGTCGCCGGACATGTCCCCGACGCCGACGCAGGTGAAGTCCTCGTTCTGGCAGTCGACGCCCATCTCCCGGAAGTGCCGGCGGACCGAGACCCAGGCACCGCGGGCGGTGATGCCCATGGCCTTGTGGTCGTAGCCGGCCGAGCCGCCCGAGGCGAACGCGTCGCCGAGCCAGAAGCCGTAGGAGATCGCGACCTCGTTGGCGATGTCGCTGAAGGTCGCGGTGCCCTTGTCGGCCGCCACCACCAGGTAGGTGTCGTCCGCGTCGTGGCGGACGACCTCGGCCGGAGGGACGACCTCCCCCTCGACGAGGTTGTCGGTCACGTCGAGCAGGCCGGCGATGAAGGTCTTGTAGCAGGCGATGCCCTCGGCCATCCAGGCGTCGCGGTCGGCCGGGTCGGGCAGCTGCTTGGCGTAGAAGCCGCCCTTGGCGCCCACCGGCACGATCACGGTGTTCTTGACCATCTGCGCCTTGACCAGGCCCAGCACCTCGGAGCGGAAGTCGTCGCGGCGGTCGGACCAGCGCAGACCGCCGCGGGCCACGGTGCCGAACCGCAGGTGCACGCCCTCGACCCGGGGCGAGTAGACGAAGATCTCGAACTTCGGCCGGGGCTCGGGCAGGTCCGCGATGGCGGACGGGTCCAGCTTCAGGGACAGGTAGGAGTGCGGCCCGCCGCCCTCGGCGCTCTGGAAGAAGTTGGTCCGCAGCGTCGCGGTGATCCAGGTCAGGTAGCTGCGCAGGATGCGGTCGTGGTCGAGGCTCGTCACCTCGTCCAGTGCCCCGACGATCCTCTCGGCGAGCACCTCGCACAGTGCCGTCCGGGACTCGTCGTCGGCCGCCAGGTCGCGCTGGCCCGGGTCGAAGCGTGCCTCGAAGAGCTGGACCAGCAACCGGGTGATGTCGACGTTGATGCGCAGCGCGTCCTCGATGGTGGCCTGCGCGAACGGCGTACCGCCCTGGAGCATGTGCCGGCAGTACGCACGCAGCACCACCGCCTGGCGCCAGGTGATCCCGGTGGAGAGCACCAGTGCGTTGAAGCCGTCGACCTCGTTCTGGCCGTTCCAGACCGCCAGCACGGTGTCCTGGAACTTCTCCCGGGCGTTGTCCGGCAGGCCGCCGCGGTGGCGCAGGCCGAAGTCGTAGACGTAGGACGGGGTGTCCAGGCCCTCGAGCTCGTAGGGCCGCTCGTCGACCACCTCGACGCCCATCGCGGCCAGCACCGGCAGCACCTCGGAGAGCGAGAGCCGTCCGCCGACCCGGTAGATCTTCAGCCGGGCCTCGCCGACCGCGGCCCCGACCTCCTCGTAGAGCGAGAGTCCGATGCCCTCGGGCGAGTCGGCCAGCGCCTCCAGGCGACCGATGTCGACGGCCCCGGTGCGTGAGGGGTAGTCCTCCTTGTACGCCTCCGGGAACGACCCGGCGTACCGGCGGGCGAGCCGGCTCCCGGCCTCCTCGCCGTACTCGGCGATGACGGCGGCGCTGAAGTCGTCGCTCCACGAGCGCGCGGTCTCGGCGCAGCGACGCTCGAGGTCGGCCACGTCCACGTCGCCGACCAGCTCGCCGGCCGGCGGTCGGATCACGAAGTGCAGGCGGGCCGCGAAGGAGTCGCCGACGTTGGCGGTGTACTCCAGCGAGTCCCCGTGCAGCTGCTCGGAGAGGATCGCCGCGATCCGTTCGCGCACCGCGGTGTTGTAGCGGTCCCGCGGCAGGTAGACGAGCACCGACCAGTAGCGGTGGTAGACGTCGCGGCGCACGAACAACCGCAGCTGGCGGCGCTCGCGGGTGTGCATCACCGCGGTCGCGATCGGCACCAACTCCTCGACGCTGGTCTGGAACAGCTCGTCGCGCGGATAGGTCTCCAGCACGTCGAGCATCGCCTTGCCGGCGTGGCTCATCGGCTCGAAGCCGGCCTCGGCGATCACCGCACGGGCCTTCTCGCGGGCCAGCGGGATCCGGGTGACGGACTCGGTGTACGCCGCGGAGGAGAACAGCCCGAGGAAGCGGCGCTCGCCGATCACCTGGCCGTCGGCGTCGAACTTCTTCACGCCGACGTAGTCCAGGTGCACCGAGCGGTGCACGGTCGCCCGCGAGTTCGCCTTGGCGAGCACCAGCAGCACCTGCTCACGTGCCCGGGCAGCGACCAGCGGCGGCAGCACCCCGGCGGCGGTCGGGTCCGAACGCAGGATGCCGTACCCGGTGCCCGGGACGGCGACCAGCTCCTCGAGGTCGCCATGACTCCGCAGCTCGTACTCGCGGTAGCCGAGGAACGTGAAGTGGTTCTCCCCCAGCCAGCGCAGGAAGGCGGTGCCCTGCTCCAGCTCCTGGGCCGGGAGCGGCGGCGGGGTGGTCTCGAGCTCGGTGACCAGCGCGTCGAGCCGCTCGTGCATCCGGCGCCAGTCCTCGACCGCTTCGCGGACGTCGGTGAGCACCTTCTCCAGGCGCGCGGCCACCTCGGTCGCCTCGTCAGCCGAGATCCGGTCGATCTCCAGGTGCATCCAGGACTCGCGCTGCACGTCGTGGGCCTCGAGGTCGCTCGCGCTCGCGTCGCTGCCGAGCACGTCCTCGAGATGGCCGGCCACGTCGCGGCGGACGACCAGCTGCGGGTGCAGGACGACGTGGACCGCGTGGCCGGCCTCGTCGAGGGCCATCGTCACCGAGTCGACCAGGAACGGCATGTCGTCGGTGACGACCTCGACGACGGTGTGCCCGGCGGCCGACCAGCCGTCGTCGGGGACGGTCGGGGTGAAGATCCGCACCGTCGCGGTGCCCTGGGGCCGCTCGGTGCCGGTGCGCAGGTGGTGCGCGGCCCCGCCGTACAGGTCGATCTCGGAGCGCTCGGTGAGGTCCTCGTAGGCCGCGTGCAGGTAGTAGGCCTGCAGCAGGGTGCTGAGCGAGAGACCCTCGGGACCGGCCGGTGGGTGCTTGGCTGCGTAGTCGCACAACCGTCGGAGAAGCTCGGCCCTACCGTCGTCGGTCGTCATCGGCACACTTCCGAGGCTAGGACCCGGACCGATCGCGGACAACAACCCTGATGTCCGATTCTCGTTTCCGAGACGCCCATTCCTCACGTCCGCCTGTGGAACCTGAGCTTGCCGCCGGGTCGGGGCTCGGTGGTGTAGCGGGGGTCGTGGATCTGGGTGTGGTGGGGTGCGCAGATCATGACGCCGCGTTCGACGCTGGTGCCGCCGCCGTGGGCCCACTGGTCGAGGTGGTGGACGTGGGCGTCCTGGGGTCCGCGGTCGCAGCCTTCGATGATGCAGGTCTTGTCGCGCAGGGCGATGGCGATGCGTTGGGGTTCGGTGTGGAAGCGGGTCTTGCGGCCCAGGTCGAGGACCTGGGATCGGGTGCCGAGGACGGCGGGAATGATCCCCGCCTCGCAGGCCAGGCGGCGGGCGGCTGCTGCGGAGATGGTCTCGCCCGTATCGAGCTGGCCGGCGGCCTTGAGGTCGCCGAGCAGGGTTTCGAGGGGCATGGTGACCACGACGGTGGCCGCGATCCCACCGACTCGGGGCACCGAGCTCGCGGGGCGGGTCTCGATGTACTCGGTGAACGCTGCGCCCCAGCGCCACGGCTTCGTAACCGTGGTGCCGGTGGGGTCGAGGGCGGCCATCGCGTTCTGGTGCCGTGGTGCCGCGATCGCGGCGAGGTGTCTTTCCAGCATCCGTCCGGCCAGGAGTGGGATCTTGAACCGGCCGACCATGGAGCCGTGGCCATCAGGACGCATCGAGAACGAGCTGGTGGCCTCGGCGTGGGCCTCCTCCGCCTCCAGCACCCGGGCCAGCGCCGCATCCGCGATCTCGGGGGCTTCGACCTCGAGGATCCGACGGCCGATGATGCGCAGCTGCTTCGGGTCGAGATCGGCGGCGAACTCGATCAGGTGGTTCTCGGCCTTGGTCCGCAGGCCCGGGTCGACCAGGTCGGTGGGCAGGTCCTCGACCGCGGCGATGATCGCCCCCGCCTGGTCCACCGTCACCGCGCCGTCCAACGCCGCAGCGCGCACAGCCTGGTGTCCGTCGTCATCCAGGTACTCGGCGAGCCGCAGGTCCCGCTTCGCCTCGGGCTTCGCGAGGTGGGTGGCGGCGGCGTACCAGCCGAGCGTGTTGGCGTACCCGTTCGGATCGCCGACCTGCTGCCGATCCGCCTCCCGTAGGACCGTGAGCCCAAGGGCCCTCATCGCGGTGTTGTGCGTCGCCAGTCGCGGCACCGCCTCGCTCAGCTCGGTCACCGACATCGTCCAGACCGGCGCACCGGCGTACTTGGCTCGCACTGCCTCCAGCTCATCGAGCATCGACAGCACGGGGTGCCGTCGATCAGGAAGGTGCTGGATGCTCATGTCACGACGTTATGAGTCGCGACCGACAGAAACCGTCCGAAATGAAAGTCCTTCGGTGGGCCGAGGAAAGTCAGGAAGAACTCGTCCGGTCAGAGGGCCGAGCGGAGCTCCCAGAGCAGCGGGTAGAACTTCATCGCCAGCCGGCTGCGCAGGTAGCCGGCCCCGCTCGACCCACCGGTGCCGCCCTTGTCACCGATCATCCGCTCGACCATCACCACGTGCCGGGCGCGCCAGGCGGCCGCCAGCTCGTCGTGCTGGAGCAGCGCCTCGGCCAGCCCCCAGAGGTCGGCGTAGTCCGACCGGTGGTGCGCGACGTGGCGCAGCGAGGCGGTGATCGCCTCGTCTGAGGAGGTGTCCAGGCCGGCCTCGCCGACGACGTGCACGAACCCGTCCCACAGGCTCGGCTCCTCCAGCCGCCGGGCGAGCCGCTCCTCCTCCACCGGGGTGAGTCCCTTGAACCGCTTCAGGTAGCCGGGGTCCTTGGCACCGGAGAGGAACTCCAGCTCGCGGAACTGCACCGACTGGAAGCCGCTGGCCGGCGCCAGCCGCTGGCGGAACTCCAGGAAGTCCTGCGGGGTCATCGTCTCCAGCACGTCGACCTGCTGGACCAGCACCCGCTCGATGACGTGCATCCGGGTGAGCAGGTGCCGGCAGAACCACAGGTCGCGCCCGCCGCTGGCCGCCTCGGTGGCCACTAGGGCGTCCCGGACCGTGCCCGCCTCGTGCAGCAGCTGCTTGAACCAGAGCTCGTAGACCTGGTGGATGGTGATGAACAGCAGCTCGTCGTGCGCCGGCGGGTCGGACTCCAGGTGCTGGGCGTCGAGCAGGTCGGGCAGGCGCAGGTAGCTGCCGTAGGTCAGCAGCGCGCCCTCTTCGCCGAAGCTGACGAAGTTCTCAGTTCCGTCCACAGGGACCAACGTAGGCCATCGGGCTTAGGACATGATGTGCGCATGAAACTGCGCCATGAGCTGACCTACGACGCCGCCCCCGAGGCCGTGCTCGCGATGCTGACCGACCCCGCGTACTGGGACAAGGTCGCCGAGGCGACGGGCGCCCTGACCTCCCGGGCGACGGTGACCGGCAACAAGGTGGTCGTCGACCAGGAGCAGGCCGTCCAGGGAGTGCCGTCGTTCGCGAAGAAGTTCGTGGGCGAGTCCACCCGGGCGATCAACACCTACACCTGGGACGGTCTGGCGGCGGCGTTCGTCGTGGAGACCCCGGGCAAGCCGACCTCGATGTCCGGCACCGCGACCGTGTCCGCGCAGGGTGCCGGCAGCGTGCTGACCTACGACCTGGACGTCAAGGCCAGCGTGCCCCTGATCGGCGGCAAGCTGGAGAAGCTCGTCGTCGACCTCACCACCGAGGGCTTCGTCAAGGAGCAGGCCGTCGGCGCTGCGTGGCTGGCGGGTGCCTGATGGCGAAGAAGGTCCGTTACGAGCTCCGGTACGACGGCGCGACGATCGAGCAGGTCTACACGATGCTCTCGAACCCGGACTTCCGCGACGCGGTCTGCGAGTTCCAGCGCTTCCCGCGGCGGACGGTGACGATCAATCCCGCCGGAGCCGGTATGACGGTCAAGGTCGACCAGTACCGGCCCGCCCACGAGGTGCCGTCCTTCGCCCGCAAGCTGGTCGGCGACGAGATCAACATCGTCCAGGAGGAGGCCTGGTCCTCGAACTCCCAGGCCGAGCTGCACGTGACGATCCCCGGCAAGCCCGGTGACATGCTCGGAACGGTCACGCTGACCGAGGTCGACGGCGGCGTCACCGAGGTCGTCGCGGTCGACGTGAAGGCCTCCATCCCGCTGATCGGCGGGAAGATCGAGGGCTTGATCGGCGACATGCTGGGCAAGGCGCTGCGGGCCGAGAACAAGGTCGGCCGCGACTGGCTCGCTAGCTGACCTCGTCCTCGTCGTCGATGCGCTTGCGGGCGATGTAGATGGTGACCGCGAGCAGCAGGATCGGCCCGAAGGCGAGCACGAACACCAGGACGTGCTCGTAGGGGTGCAGCTTGCCCAGGTGCTCCGGAATCAGCGCGGCGATCACCCCCTCAGTCTCCCCTAGCCCATGTGCGGGTAGCCCACCCGGGTGGGCGGCACGAAGGTCTCCTTGATCGACCGCGGCGAAGTCCACCGGCGCAGGTTGTCGGCCGCACCGGCCTTGTCGTTCGTCCCCGAGGCCCGTGCACCGCCGAACGGCTGCTGGCCGACGACAGCCCCGGTCGGCTTGTCGTTGACGTAGAAGTTGCCCGCGGCGAAGCGCAGCCGCTCGGTGGCCCAGTCGATCGCGTAGCGGTCCCGCGAGATCACCGCGCCGGTCAGCGCGTACGGCGCGAACGACTCCAGCTGGTCGGCGACCTTCTCGAACCGGGCGTCGTCGTAGACGTGCACGGCCAGGATCGGGCCGAAGTACTCCTCGGAGAACATCCGGTCGGTCGGGTCGGTCGAGGTGACGATCGTCGGGCGGACGAAGTAGCCGATCCGGTCGTCGACCTGACCACCGGCGACGACCTTGAGCTTGTCTGCCCGCTTGGCCCGGGTGATCGCCGCCTTGTGCTTGGCGAACGCGCGGTCGTCGATGACCGCGCCCATGAAGTTCGACAGGTCCCGTACGTCGCCCATGCTGAGCGACTCGGTCTCGGCGATCAGCGGGTCGCGCAGCTTAGCCCACAGCGACTTCGGGACGTAGGCCCGCGAGGCGGCGGAGCACTTCTGGCCCTGGTACTCGAAGGCTCCGCGGATCAGCGCGACGCGCACCACCTCCGGGTCAGCGCTCGGGTGCGCCAGCACGAAGTCCTTGCCGCCGGTCTCCCCGACGATCCGCGGGTAGGAGCGGTAGGAGGTGAGGTTCTCCCCGACGCTGCGCCACAGGTGCTGGAACGTCGGCGTGGAGCCGGTGAAGTGGATGCCGGCCAGGTCCGGGTGGTTCAGCAGCACCTTGCTGACGTCGATGCCGTCCCCGGGCAGCAGGTTGATCACGCCCGGCGGCAGGCCGGCCTCCTCGAGGATCTGGAGGATCAGCTGCGCGGCGTACTGCTGGGTCGGCGACGGCTTCCAGATGACCACGTTGCCCATCAGCGCGGGCGCGGTCGGCAGGTTGCCGGCGATCGCGGTGAAGTTGAACGGGGTGATCGCGTAGACGAAACCCTCCAGCGGGCGGTGGTCGGTCCGGTTCCAGACTCCGGGCGCGTTCGCGATCGGCTGCTCCTCGAGGATCTGCCGCGCGTAGTGCACGTTGAAGCGCCAGAAGTCGATCAGCTCGCAGGCGCTGTCGATCTCGGCCTGCCAGGCGGTCTTGGACTGGCCGAGCATGGTGGCCGCGTTCAGCCGCGCACGCCACGGGCCGGCGAGCAGGTCGGCTGCCTTGAGCAGCACCGCGGCCCGCTCGTCGAAGGGCAGCGCCCGCCAGCCGGGCGCGGCCTTCGCGGCCGCACGGACGGCCGCCTCCGCGTCCGCGGTGGTGCTGTGCCGGGAGACCCCGAGCACCTCCGCGTGCGCGTGCGGCTGCACGACCGTGAACTCTGCTCCGCCGGGCGTCCGGCGGCGGCCACCGATCGTGGCCGGGAGCGAGACGGTGCGGGCGGACTGTCGGGTGAGCTCCGCTTCCAGGGCGGCCCGTTCGGGGCTGCCCGGCGCGTAGTCCAGGTTCGGCTCGTTGGTGGGAGCCGGGGGGTGGGTGATGGCGTCCATGACCCGATGTAATCACGGGCTAGCGCGAAGCCAGCAGCGCCCCGATCTCCTGGGTGGCGTACCAGCCCAGGTCCGGGAGGTCGCGGGCGTCCGGTGCGACGACCTCGTCGTCGGCGTGCACGGCCACCACCCGGTCCAGGGCGAACGCCGCGTCCGGGTCGGCGACCTCGGCGACGACGACCACCCGACGACCAGGGCCGGCCAGCATCTCGGCCGAGTCCTCGGCGGCTGCCGCCAGGGCGTCGTACTCGGAGTCCTCGGACTCGTCCTGGGCGACGTACCGGTCGACGCTCGCGGGCACCTCGCCCGCGGCCACGAAGACGGCCAGCTCCTCCAGGGTGGTGGGCAGGTAGACGCGGGTCACTTGTCGGCCCCGTCGCGATCAGCCCGTTTCCGTCCCCGGGGGGCCCGCGGCCGGGAGTCGCTGGCACTGTCGACCAGCTCGTCGAGCGCCTCCCGGACGCACTGCCCGAGCACGTCGACGTCCGGCAGGATGTCGCGGTCGGCGGTGATGCCGTAGTAGACCCCGCCGTCGTAGGAGGTCACTCCGATCGCCAGCGCGAACCCGGGCTGCAGCGGCGGCACCGGGTAGGTCTCGACCATCTCCGCGCCGGCCATGAACATCGGGAACTGCGGACCGGGCACGTTGGTGATCACCAGGTTCACGCCCTGGGACTCCTCCACCGCGACCCGGGAGCCGAGCGCGTGGAACGTGGTGGGGGCGAAGCCGGCGACCCCGGCGATCCGGTCGGCTGCGACCGCGTTGCCGGTCTCGCTGTGCGCCTTGAGCGCGTAGGAGACCTGGTGCAGCCGGATCACCGGCGAGGCCTCGCCGATCGGCAGGTCGACCTTGTGGCCGATCACCTGCGAGCCGAGCGAGGTCGGCTCGAGCTCCTCGTCGATCACGCTCATCGGGACCAGAGCCTTGATCCGGCGACCGCTGCCCACCGACTCGGCGCGGGTCATCAGCCAGGCCCGGACGGCGCCGGTCAGGGTGGCCAGGATGACGTCGTTCACGGTGCCGCCGTGCACCCGGCGCACCCGTCGGTAGTCCTTGAGCGCAGTGCGGACCAGCACGACCCGGCGCTGCTCGGAGGGGTCGACGTTGAACGGGCTGTCCGGGGCCGGACGGCGGTTGGAGAGTGCGCCCGCGATCGCCCCGAAGCGGTTCAGCACCGCGCCGGCGGCCTTGCCGACGGCTCCCGCAGCGCCCTGGACCGAGGTCACCGCGCTGAGCGGGTCGCGCGCGGTGTCAGCCAGCGCGTCCAGCACCAGGCTGGTCCCGGACGGTTCCTCGGCCGGCATCCAGTCGTCGGGCACGAGGTGCCGCGGGCCGGGGTCGACGTCGAGCAGGACCTGACCGAGGTCGACCGTCGCGATGCCGTCGACCAGGACCTGGTGGGACTTCGAGAGCACCGCGACCCGACCGCCCTCGAGTCCCTCGACGAAGTAGACCTCCCACAGCGGGCGGGACGGGTCGAGGCGGCGCGACATGATCCGGGCGGTGAGCTCGCGGAGCTGGTCCAGGGTGCCCGGACGCGGCAGCGCGGAGCGCCGCACGTGGTAGGCGAGGTCGAAGTCCGGGTCGTCGACCCAGACCGGGTTGGCCAGCCGGCCCGGCACCTGGCGGACGGCCTGGCGGTAGCGCGGCACGAAGGTGATCCGGTCCTCGATGTGCGCGATCAGGGCTTCGTAGTCGAACCCGGACTCGCCCGGTTCGAAGATCTCCAGGGTCGCGTTGTGCATCGGGGTGCGCCCGGTCTCGGCGGAGAGCAGGGCAAGGTCGGCGCCTCGCAGTCGCTCGCTCACACGTCCGCCTTTCGCACTAAGGGTTCCCTGAGAACTCCTGCAGAGTTCCCAACCTGGGTGGTTGCACCACTCCTCGTCATGGGATTCTGACAGAGCGCACCCGCGCTCCCCCACCCGTCCCACCTGGAGTTCTGATGCCCGCACGCCCCGCCCTCGCCGCCGGCGCCGCCACCGCACTGGTCCTGGCGCTGTCATTGACCGCCTGCGGCTCGGACGGCAAGAAGCCCGGCTCCGAGCCCGAGGCCGAGCTCTCCGCGACCCCGTCGTCCCAGGTGACCACCGCGCCCTCCTCCGACGCCAAGGTGATCGCGATCAAGCTCTCCGGCGACACCGTGACGCCCAGCGGCGACAAGGTCGAGGTCAAGGCGAACCAGCCGATCGTGCTCCAGATCAACGCCGACAAGGCCGGCGAGCTGCACCTGCACAGCTCTCCCGAGAAGCACATCGAGTTCCCCGCCGGCGGTTCGGAGATCACCCTGAAGCTGGCCCAGCCGGGCGTCGTCGACCTCGAGGACCACGCGCTGGACAAGCTGATCGTCCAGCTCGAGGTCCGCTAGGTGGTAGCCGACCTGGTCGGTCCCGTCGTCCCGCTGCACGGGCTCGGCGGGGCGAAGGACCTGCCGATCCCGGCGCCGCTGGCGATCGCCGGCGGCACCGCTGCGCTGGTGGTCTCCTTCTGCGTGCTGATCCTGGCCTGGCGCAACCCCCGGTACGACGGCAAGGGTGAGCTCGGCCGCCCGCTGCCGCGCGAGGTGGCCCGGACCATCGACAGCCCGTGGTTCGAGGGCGGCCTGCGGCTGCTCGGCCTCATCTTCGGCGGCTACATCGTCTGGGCGATGGTCGCCGGGCCCGACCTGGTCACCAACCCGGTCTTCGGCACCTTCTACGTCATCCTCTGGGTCGGCATCGTGCCGTCCTCGGTGCTGTTCGGCCGGTTCTTCCGCGCCGTCAGCCCGGTGCGCACCCTGAACCTGCTGTTCGCGAAGGCGACCGGTTCGGATCCGGCCAAGGGTCTGTACGCCTACCCCGAGCGGCTCGGCTACTGGCCCGCGGCCGCCGGGCTCTTCGCGTTCGTCTGGCAGGAGCTGGTCAACCCGCGCTCGGCCTACCTGGGCGCCTCGGGCCTGCACCCGGGCGTGATGACCTGGGTGGTCGGCTACTTCCTGATCATGCTGATCGGCTCCGCGCTGTTCGGGGACGCCTGGCTCTCCCGCGCCGACCCGTTCGAGGTCTACTCCGACCTGCTCGCCAAGCTCTCCCCCTGGGCCCGCGACCAGCGCGGCGCCCTGGTGCTGCGCAGCCCGCTGGCCAACCTGGCCACGCTGACCCCGCGTCCCGGCCTGGTGGCCACCGTCGCGGTCCTGTTCGGATCGACCGCCTTCGACTCCTACAAGGACTCGGTGCGCTGGGTCCGCTTCGTCGACAAGCTGAACGTCGACGTCCAGGTGGTCAACACCCTGGCCCTCCTCGCCGCCTGCTCGATCATCGCCATCACCTTCGCGCTGGCCACGATGTCCACCGGCGTGGACCCGAGCTCCGAGGCCGGGTCGCACCGGCGGACGCTGCCGCTGCTCTTCGCGCACTCGGTGGTCCCGATCATCGTCGGCTACATGACCGCGCACTACCTGAGCTACTTCGTCGAGCAGGGCCAGATCACCGTCCTCCAGCTCTCCGACCCGATGGCCAACGGCAGCAACCTGTTCGGCACCGCGGACTGGTCGGTGGACTACTGGCTGTCCTTCCACCCGACGACGCTGGCCTGCATCAAGGTCCTCGCCGTGGTCGCCGGGCACATCGTCGGCGTGATCGCCGCGCACGACCGGGCGCTGGCCCTGCTGCCGAAGAAGCACCAGGTCACCGGTCAGCTCGGCCTGCTGGTGATCATGGTCGCCTACACCGGCACCGGGCTGTACCTGCTCTTCGGCGCCTGACCTGCCGCGTTTTTCCTCACCGGGCCGCCGTCATCGACGGGCCGTTCCTGCGTCCGCTCTGCACCGCACTCCCCCGCCTACCCGGAGGTGCCATGCAGCGCAGCGCCCTACGCGTTGTCCCGACCCAGCGCTCGGTCACGACCCAGCTCGCCCAGCCGCAGTCCCGGCTGCGGCTGGACTTCGGGCCGCCCGCAGGATTCCCGCTCCGGCCGAACCTGCGGCTGGTCACCGGTGACGACTCCGAGCTGGACGCGTTCGCGACCCGCTTCGCCCAGGCGATCGTCGAGGTCATCGGCGGCGACCGGAGCGTCCAGCAGCTGATGCGCTGGACCACGCACGAGGTCTACGACGACCTGGCGCGGCGCAGCAACGCCCTGCAGCGCACCCTCCCGGCCGATCAGCGGCGGCGCCGCCTGCGGGCGCAGGTGCGCAGCGTGCACCTGTCCCGCCCGCAGCCGGACGCTGCCGAGGTCAGCATCCACGTCCGGCACGGCCAGCGCTCGCGCGCCATCGCCGTACGGATCGAACGGATCGAGAACCGCTGGCGGTGCTCGGCCGTCGAGTTCGGTTAGCCGCCCGAGCTGGTGTTGAAGGCGCCCGGATTCGGGGCACCGTGGCACTGCTTGTACTTCTTCCCGGAGCCGCACGGGCACTGCTCGTTGCGGCCGACCCCGGCGAACGGGTCACCGGCGTTGCTCACGGTCTGGCCCTTGAGCTCCGCCTCGCCGTCCTCGCTCGGGGCCGAGTAGGTCAGGTTCTGCGGCTTGCGCGGGGCCTCCAGGCCCTTGGCCCGGATCACAGGCGCGTGCGCGGCCGCGGTCTCGGCCTCCTGGTGAGCCTTCTGCGCGGCCGCCGCCTCCATCGCGGCCTCCGCGGCCCCGGTCCCGATCGGACGGAAGATCGGTGGGTGCGAGTGACCCTCGTGCCCGGGCTCGATCTCCATGCCCTCGGGGACCTCGACCTGGGAGTAGTCCACCTCGGGCTCGACCTCGACCTCGAGGTTGAACAGGAAGCCGACGGTCTCCTCGCGGATGCCCTCCTTCATGGCCGCGAACATGTCGAAGCCCTCGCGCTGGTACTCGACCAGCGGGTCGCGCTGGCTGTAGGCCCGCAGGCCGATGCCCTCGCGCAGGTAGTCCATCTCGTAGAGGTGCTCGCGCCACTTGCGGTCCAGGACCGAGAGCAGCACGCGGCGCTCGAGCTCGCGCATGACCTCCTCGCCGATCTCGGCCTCGCGGGCGGCGTACGCGGCCTGCGCGTCGGCCTGCAGGGCCTCGAGCAGCTCGGCACGGTCCATCCCGTCGCGGCCGCCGGCCTGCTCCTCCAGGTCGGCGTGGCGCAGCGAGATCGGGTACAGGGTCCCGAGCGCCACCCAGAGCGCCTCCAGGTCCCACTCCTCCGGGAAGCCCTCGGTCGCGGCACCCACGTAGGTGGCCACCGCGTCGTCGATCATCACCAGGATCTGCTCGGACAGGTCGCGGCCCTCGAGGACCTCGCGGCGCTCGCCGTAGATGACCTCGCGCTGGCGGCTCATCACGTCGTCGTACTTGAGGACGTTCTTGCGGGACTCGAAGTTCTGCGCCTCGACCTGGGCCTGGGCGGACTGGATCGAGCGGGTCACGGACTTGTTCTCGATCGGCACGTCGTCCGGGACGCGGAGCGCGATCAGCACCCGCTCCACGAAGGCGGCGTTGAACAGCCGGAGCAGGTCGTCCTCCAGGGACAGGTAGAACCGGGACTCGCCCGGGTCGCCCTGACGGCCGGAACGACCGCGCAGCTGGTTGTCGATGCGACGGGACTCGTGCCGCTCGGTGCCCAGCACGTAGAGGCCGCCGAGGTCCTTGACCTCGTCGTGCTCGGCCTTGACCTGGGCGGTGACCTTCTCCAGGGTCGCGGCCCAGGCGCCCTCGTACTCCTCGGCGTTCTCGAACGGGTCCAGGCCGCGGCTGCGCAGCTCCTGGTCGGCCAGGAACTCGGTGGAACCGCCGAGCATGATGTCGGTGCCACGACCGGCCATGTTGGTCGCGACGGTGACCGCGCCCTTGTGACCGGCGACCGCGACGACCTTCGCCTCGTTGGCGTGCTGCTTGGCGTTGAGCACCGTGTGCGCGACGCCGCGCTTCTTGAGCAGGCCGGAGAGCAGCTCGGACTTCTCCACCGAGGTCGTGCCCACGAGCACCGGCTGACCGGCCTTGTGACGTTCCTGGAGGTCGTCGGCCACCGCGTTGAACTTGGCCTCCTCGGTCCGGTAGACAAGGTCCGGCTGGTCGATCCGGGCGAGCGGGCGGTTCGGCGGGATCGGGACCACGCCGAGCTTGTAGATCTTGTCGAACTCGGACGCCTCGGTCATCGCCGTACCGGTCATGCCGGAGAGCTTGGTGTAGAGGCGGAAGTAGTTCTGCAGGGTGATCGTGGCCAGGGTCTGGTACTCCTCCTGGACCTCCACGCCCTCCTTGGCCTCGATCGCCTGGTGCAGGCCGTCGTTGTAGCGGCGGCCCTGCAGGAGGCGGCCGGTGTGCTCGTCGACGATGAGCACCTCGCCGTCGAGGACGACGTACTCCTTGTCCTTGCGGAACAGCTCCTTGGCCTTGATCGAGTTGTTCAGGAACGAGATCAGCGGGGTGTTCGCCGACTCGTAGAGGTTGTCGATGCCCAGGTGCTTCTCGACCTTGGTGATACCGGCCTCGAGGATCGAGACGGTGCGCTTCTTCTCGTCGACCTCGTAGTCGCTGTCCTTGTCCAGGGTGAGCACGAGCTGGGCGAACTCGCCGTACCAGTGCACCTCGTCCTGGGTGGGGCCGGAGATGATCAGCGGGGTCCGGGCCTCGTCGATGAGGATCGAGTCGACCTCGTCCACGACGGCGAAGTTGTGGCCGCGCTGGACGCAGTCGTCCAGGGCGTTGGCCATGTTGTCGCGCAGGTAGTCGAAGCCGAGCTCGTTGTTGGTGGCGTAGGTGATGTCGCAGTTGTACGCCACACGCCGCTCGGCCGGGGTCATCTCCGGCAGGATCACGCCGACGGTCAGGCCCAGGAAGTGGTGCACCCGGCCCATCCACTCCGCGTGGTACTTGGCCAGGTAGTCGTTGACCGTGACGACGTGCGCGCCCTTGCCCTCCAGCGCGTTCAGGTACGCCGGCAGCGTGGAGACCAGGGTCTTGCCCTCACCGGTCTTCATCTCGGCGATGTTGCCCAGGTGCAGCGCCGCGCCACCCATCAGCTGCACGTCGAAGTGCCGCTGGCCCAGGACCCGCTTGGCCGCCTCGCGCACCGTCGCGAACGCCTCAGGCATCAGCTCGTCGAGCGTCTCCCCGTCCTCGAGGCGCTTGCGGAACTCGTCGGTCATGCCGCGCAGCTCCTCGTCGCTCATGGCGACGAAGTCGTCCTCGATCGCGTTGATCGCCTTCGCGATGGTCTCCAGCTGGCGGAGGATCTTCCCCTCGCCGATGCGGAGGATCTTGTCGATGATGGCAGGCACGTTCGTCTGGCTCCCGTTGGGTGGGTTCTTCGCAGAAGTTGCGACTGCCCACTGTACCGAGCCGGGCGTGAACGGACAGCGACACCGTGGAGGACGACAGGTGCTCCCAAATTTGATGTAAATCGTGATTGACATCAAATACTTTTTCATGTCAACTATCACTGACATGAAAACGACTCGCACCTACACCCAGACCGCCCGCGCCACTGCTGCCGAGGAGACCCGGCTGCGCATCGTCCGCGCCGCGTTCGAGCTCCAGGCCGAGCGCCTGACCACCGAGATCTCGCTCGAGGACGTGGCCGCCCGGGCCGGGGTCAGCGTGCAGACCGTGCTGCGCCGGTTCGGCAGCAAGGCCGGGCTGTTCGAGGAGAGCCTCGGCTGGATCAACGCCGAGATCTCCGACGAACGGCGGGCACCGGTCGGAGAGGTAGCCGTGGCGCTGCACGTGCTGGTCGACCACTACGAGAAGCGCGGCGACTTCGCGCTGCTGATGCTGGCGCAGGAGAGCTCCTACGAGCACGTGCGCCGGATGAGCGACGCCGGCAAGGACACCCACCGGACCTGGGTCGCCGAGATCTTCGAGCCGTACCTCCCCACCGACGCCGCGGCTCGCGAGGAGGTGCTGGACCTCCTCGTCGTCGCGACCGACGTCTACGCCTGGAAGCTGCTGCGCCGCGACCGGGGGCTCTCCCGCGACCGGACCGAGCAACGCATCAACACCCTGGTGGCCGCGATCCTCGCGGCCCGCCCCGAGAAGAAGGAGGGCTGAGATGGCCCGCATCGTGATCGCCACCTGGGACGGCGGAGGCAACGTCCCGCCGCTGCTCGGCATCGGCGCCGAGCTGGAGCGACGCGGCCACGCCGTCCGCGTGATCGGGCACGCCGGGCAGGCCGCGACCGTCGCCGCGGCCGGTCTGGACTTCGTCGTCTACCCGACGGCCCGCCCGTTCACCTCCCAGCGCAACAACCCGCCGTGGACCCTGGCCGCCGCGTGGGCCGGGGCGGACCTGGGCCGGGACGTCGTCGCCGAGGCTGACTCGTTCGGGGCCGACCTGGTCGTCGTCGACTGCCTGCTGCCCGGAGCGATGGCAGCGCTGCACGCGGCGGGTCGCCGGTACGTCGTGGTGGAGCACCTCTTCGACGGGTTCCTGCCGAAGCTGCTCAAGGGGCCGATCGGCGGGCTGGTGCGGCTACGCGGGGTCCGTTGGGCCGACGGGCTCGCCAACGCCGAGGCGCGGCTGATCGCCTCGGTGCCGAGCCTCGACCCGGCCGCCGGCTCGCTCGCTCCCAACGCCGTGCACACCGGACCGGTGCTGACCGCCGCTCCGGCACAGCCGGAGCAGCCGACGATCCTGGTCAGCCTGTCGACGTACGCCTACACCGGGATCCGCGCCACCCTGCAACGGGTGCTCGATGCGTGCGCGGACCTGCCGGCCCGCGTGGTGGTCACCACCGGTCCCGTGGTCGACCCGGACGAGCTGCGGCTTCCCGAGAACGCCGAGGCCCACCGCTGGGTCCCGCACGCCGAGCTGATGCCGCAGGTGTCCCTGGTCATCGGGCACGGCGGTCACTCGACCACGATGCTCGCGCTGGCCCACGACCTGCCGGTCCTGGTCCTCCCGATGCACCCGATGGTGGACCAGCCGATGGTCGGTGCCGCCGTGGAGCAGGCCGGGGCCGGACGTCGGCTGCCGAAGAAGTCCTCCCCCGCGCGGCTGCGCCCGGTGATCGCGGAGCTGCTGGGCGAGGGGCCGCACCGGGCAGCGGCCGCCCGGCTGGGCGCGGAGGCACGCGCGCTGAACGGCGCCTCCAACGCTGCCGACCGGATCGAGGCCCTGGTTCCGAACGGCGTGCGCCCCTAGGCTCCGCCGTTCTCCTCGGCTTCGCGGCGCTTCTTGTCCTCGGCCGCCTTGCGGCGCTGCTCGTCGGCGCGCTCACGGATCTTGCGGAGGAACTCCTCGTCGGACTCCGGGGTCACCCCCGCGGCGCGGCCGGGACGGTCGTACTCCGGGAAGGAGGTCGCCGAGCGCTCGTACGCCGAGGGGCGGCGCGCACCCGGCTGCGGCCGGCCGGCGGCCAGCCAGGCGATCGAGCCGATCGGCGGGAACAGCAGGATGAGGATCAGCCAGGCGATCTTCGGCAGGTTGCGCACCTCGTCGTCGCGCGTCTGGATCAGGTCGATCACGCAGAACACGTCGAGCGCGAGGACCAGGAGGAAGAAGCCGCCTTCGAAACGGATCATGCCGCGGATCGTACGGCGGATCGGAGCGCTGCGCTGAGATCTCCGCGGCCTGCCACCGTTATCGAGCCGAGCCCCAACCAGCCGGCCAGCTCGGCCAGCTCCAGCGCGAGCTCGTCCGCGGTCTCGGCCGGGGCGTGCTCCTCGGCGTAGGCGGCCTTCACCGCCAGCACGCCGGCCCGGCGGTCGGCCTTCAGGTCGACCCGGGCCACGATCCGGTCACCGAGCAGAAACGGCAGCACGTAGTAGCCGTACTCGCGCAGGTGCTCGGGGACGTAGATCTCGATGCGGTACCGGAACCCGAAGAGCTGCTCGGCCCGGGTGCGCTCCCAGACCAGCGGGTCGAACGGGCTCAGCAGCGCTCGGGCGTGCACGCGGCGCGGCAGCCGGGCGTCGCGGTGCAGGTAGCCGGGGCGGGTCCAGCCCTCGACCGCGACCGGGACCAGCTCGCCGTCCTCGACCAGCGCCGCGACGGCCGGCTTCGACTCGGCCGGCTTCATCCGGTAGTAGTCGCGCAGGTCCTGCTCGGTGCCGACCCCGTGGCTGATCGCGGCGCGTCGGACGAGCTCGCGGTGGGCCACCTCCGGCGTCGGGGTCGGGCGGGCGAGCACGCGGTCGGGCAGCACCCGCTCGGGCAGGTCGTAGAGCACCTCGAACTGGCTGTTGCGCCCGGCGATGGCCAGGTCACCGACCACGAACATGAAGTCGAGCGCCTTGCGCGAGGCCGACCAGTTCCAGCCCCAGTGCTTCTTCTCCCGGGGCAGGCCGTCGTCGAGCTCGCGGGCCGTGCTGGCCCCGCGCTCCCCGATCTCGGCCACCAGGGAGGCGACCAGGTCGTCGGTCACCCCGTCGGTCCACCACTTGCCGCGCTGCGGACGGTACTGCTCCATCCGGTGCTGCATCTCCGGCCACAGGTCGACCGGCATCAGGGCCTGCACGTGCGCCCAGTACTCGACCAGGCGGCGCTGCTGGCGACCCGTGGACGCGCGCCGGAGCAGCTCGGTGTCGTAGGCGCCCATCCGGCTGTAGAGCGGCATGAAGTGGGCACGCTGGAGCACGTTGACCGAGTCGACCTGGAGCACACCGGTGCGACGTACCGTCCGGGCCAGGGTGCCCATCGTCGGGCTGGAGTGCGGCGTGTCCAGGAACCCCTGGGCAGCCAGGGTGATCCGCCGGGCCTGGGCGCTGGACAGCGACTGCATGGCCGTGAGGCTAGTGGGCGGGACCGACAGGCCTACGGAATGTCGAGCAGCTTCTCGCGGACGGCGTACATGACCGCCTCCATCCGGGAGTGCAGCTGCAGCTTGTCCAGGATGTTGCGGACGTGGTTCTTGACCGTGTTCTCGCTGATGAACAGCTGCTTGGCCACCTCGCGGTTGTTCATCCCCTTGGCCACCAGCCGGAGCACCTCGAGCTCGCGGTCGGTCAACCGCGGCGCGTTGCCGGGCTCCCGGTCCGCGCGCGAGATCTCCTTGAACTCGTCGATCAGCTTGGCGGCCATCGACGGGCTGATCAGCGACTGGCCCTCGGCGACGACCCGGACCGCCTGGGCGACCTCGTCGATCGAGGAGTCCTTGAGCAGGTAGCCGGAGGCGCCGTTCTTGACGGCCTCGTAGAGGTCCCCCTCCTCGTCGCTCACGGTGAGCATGATGATCCGCGTCGAGGGCGCCTGCTCCTTGATGCGCATGCAAGCCTCCAGGCCGCTGCGCTTGGGCATCCGCACGTCGAGCAGCACGATGTCCGGCGTCGTCGCGGCGACGAGCTCGACCGCGCTGACACCGTCGCCGGCCTCGCCGACCACCTCGATGTCCGGTTCGACCCCGAGCAGCATCGTCAGTCCCCGTCGGAACAGCTCCTGGTCGTCGACCACGACGACCCGAACCGGTTCCGAGGCCCCCATCAGTTCTGGCACAGATGCATCATGCCCAGATCTACCCACTTGTGCACAGGTATCAGCCGAACGGGCTATGCCTGGTTACGACAGGTCTAGAGAGATGACCCCGTAGTCGTAGCCCCTGCGGCGGTAGACGACCGAGGGACGCTCGCTCTCCTTGTCCACAAACAGGTAGAAATCGTGCCCGACGAGCTCCATCTCGTAGAGCGCCTGCTCCAGCGTGATCGCCGAGGCGGCGTGGGTCTTCTCGCGCACGACCAGCGGGCCGTCGCCGTCCATGCTGACCGGGCCGACCTCGTGGTCGACCTGGTCCTCGGCGGGGGCGGACCCGTTCACCCCGTTCTCGGCACGAGCCATCGCCTGGTGGACGGACTCGGGGGCGTGCTGCCCGCGGTGGACCTTGCGGCGGTCGGCAGCGCGGCGCATCTGCGCCGACATCTTGTCCAGGGCGAGGTCGAGCGCGGCCATCTTGTCCTCGGCCGCGGCCTCGGCCCGCAGGATCGGGCCCTTCGACTTCGCGGTGAGCTCGACGCGTACCTGGCGCTCGGGCTGGCGGGCGTTGCGCTCGCGCTCCAGGAGTACCTCGACGCGGATGATCCGGTGATCGTGCTTCTCCAGGCGTCCGAGCTTGTCCTCGACGTGCTCCCTGAACCGCTCCGAGACCTCGCAGTGCCGACTGCTGACCACAACGTCCATACAGACCTCCCGTTGTCGGGGCGGCTCAACCCGCCCGTTGGTTCTACCTTCGAGCAGCGTCAGGTGGAGCCCGTCCGGCCGACCTGGTCTTCTACCCCACACCCGCCTGCTGAGACGGTCGCAGCTTCTGCCACTACTGGCCTTCTCCCTCGCGTCCACGTGTCTGACGTGGGGCAAGAGGCAGGACTTACGACTAAGCCGCACCGTGATCGACGCTCCAGGGACGAACCCTGCCTGGTCTTACGTGGGCCGTTTCGCCTGCGACTGGCATCGGCTTGTCGGGCTGGTTCTGGCCGGAGACATCCCCGGACCGGCACCTGCCTGACGCAACCACGGACCCGGACGGACTCCATGTACAGACGTTAGCCGCAGGGTAAAGAAAGCGGTAGCGATCAGCCGATCAAAGGACCTTCGGTGCCGATCGGCGACGCGTCGCCGCCAGCGTCACCGCAACGGCGGCCGGTACGCCGACCGCGCGCAGCGCCCGATGCGCCTCGGACAGGGTCGCGCCGGTGGTGAGCACGTCGTCGCAGAGCACCACCAGGACGCCGGCCGCCGCGTGGGCTGAACGTGCCGCGAGCGCTCGGTGCGCCCGAGGACCGACGCCGAGGCGGCCGGCCAGGTTGGCCGCACGCGCCTCGGCGTCCAGACCGGCCTGGTCGGCGACCGGCTGGACGACCCGGAGCATCCGGGCCACCGTGACCGGCCGCCCGGCGGCGGCCAGCGCGCCGGCAGCGCTCCGCACCATCCGGAGCACCGGGTCGTGCCCGCGCCTCCGGGTCGCCGCGGGCGCGGAGGGCACCGGCACCAGGACGAGCAACGCCTCGCGCGGCGCGGCGAGGAGGTCGGCCGCGTCGACCAGCACCGAGGCGAGCACACAGCCGAGCGGAGCGGTGAGCCCGAACGCCTGCCGCTCCTTGTGCGCCAGCACGAGCCGGCGCAGCGGATCGGCGTACTCCCCCGCGGCCAGGACCGCGGGAAGTCCGGCCGGCGCCGGGTCCGGACGGGTCAGGTGCCCGCCGTACGGGAGCCTGTCGGCGCAGTCCCGGCACAGCACCCGCCCAGCCCCTCCGCAGCCCGCGCAGCAGCCACCGAGCAGCAGGTCGGCGAACGCGTCACGCATCCCGGGAGGGTGCCGGCACGGCCTCCCCGGCGCCAGCGGTCCCCCGTAGCCTGTGCAGAACTACTGCGGGTACGCCGCTGCGAGGAAGTTGGAGGCCGAGGGGACCCACTGGCCGGCGTCGGTCAGCTCGAGCAGCTTGCCGGGTCGATCAGGCTGTCCGGGATCCTTGGTGACCACCCGGAGCGGGTCGTTCGGGTCCGGGCTGCCGAGCAGGCCGACCATCAACCCCGGGACGACGTCCGGGTCGGAGCCCGGCACCCCGGGTGAGCCGTCCAGCTCCACGGAGATCACCCGGCCCGAGCGGGACGCGGACTGCACGAGCACCGCGACCGTGGTCGCCGAGTCCTGGGCCACGTCGAGGGCCGGCCCGAGGTCGACGCCGGGGACGGTCACCGCGCTGATTCCGCTGACACGCTGCACGCTGCCGCCGGCGGACCGGACGACGTTGCCGACCAGCACCGTCGGCGCGGTGCCGCCGGCGAGCGTCGCCACGAAGCGCGCGCCGTCGCGGGTGACGGTGAAGGCGGAGATGCCGCGGCCGCTGACCCCGGTCACCGGCAGCACCCGATCGCGTCCGCCCGAGTACACGTGCACCACCGCGCCGCTCGGGGTCCGGTCGATCGTCCAGAGCCGGCCGAAGCGGTCGAACACCGGTCGCAGCAGGTTGGTACCGGTGACCGCGGTGCGCACCTTCGTCGCCGAGGTCGAACCCTGGTCGGCCGCCAGGTACAGCCGCCGGCCGTTGCCGGCCACCGCCGCCACGCGGTGCCGCTCGATGTCGAGGGCCACCGAGCGCAGCGAGAAGCCCTGCGTGCCGAACGGGCCGCCGATCGGACCGATGGTGCCGTCGTCGTCGAGCACCACCCGGCGCCCGACGATGCCGACCACGTCGTGCGAGTTGGCGATCACCGGATCGAGCTCCGACCCGGAGTTCACGCTGGTGTCGGTCTGGCCGTCGGGCAGCGTCAGCGGTGAGCCGTCGACCGTCAGCCGCAGCCGGTTGATCCCCGGGACCTGGCGCAGCGTGCGGGAGAGCTCGGCGATGACCCGGGTCATCTCGACCCGGGTCATCCGCAGGCTGCGCGGTCCCAGCGGCACCTCGGCCAGACCCGAGTCGTCGACCGTCACCGCGAGGTCGAGGGTGGTCCGGGGCGGGAACGCGCTGACCGCCACGTCGTCCAGGGCCGAACCGGGACCTGCCAGCAAGCCGCGCACCAGGTTCGTCGCGGTCTGCTCCCCGCGCGGGACGTAGACCCGACGGGGCACCAGCACGGTCCCGGTGCGGTCGAAGAAGTACAGCGTGAAGGGCACGAACAGGCTCGGGAAGTACGTCGCCGGCACCGCCAGCTCGTCGGGCGGGTTGTCGATCCGCCACTCGCCGTCCTCCTGGGTCAGCCGGAACTCCACCGAGGTGGTGGTCGCTCCGTCGCCCGGTTCCCAGACACCGGACGGGCCGAGCCGGTGCGCGTCCCCCAACCGGGCGACCACGCTGTCAGCGGTGGGCTCGACCGTGGAGGTGTTGTAGATGACGGTCCCCTGGTCCGGCTGCCAGTGGGCCCGCTCGGAGAGGAACTGCCGGGCCACCACGATGCTCGGCGGGTTGGCCTGCATCGCGAGCAGGAAGCCGCGAACCACTCCCGCACGGTCGTCGCCCTTCGTCGGCCCCGGAGGCACGAAGTACGGCGCCTGCCCCGGACCACCGGCGTCCACGTCCGGACGCGAGTGCACCTCGCCGCTCGTCGGGAGCGTGCTGCACCCGGCCGCGAGCAGCACCGCGGCCAGCAGGCCGACGAGTCCGGAAGGGCGTCTCACGAGGTCACCTCAGCGTCGGCAGGGATCAGCGGCAGCGGGCTGTGCCCGAGCGGGTCGCCGGCGCGCCGGGGCACGGTGACCCGGAACTGGGCTCCCGCGTCCGGAGCACCCCAGACCTGGAGCCAGCCACCGTGCAGCTGGGCGTCCTCGAGCGAGATCGCCAGACCGAGCCCGGTGCCGCCGGTCGTCCGGGCCCGGGCGGGGTCGGCCCGCCAGAAGCGGTTGAAGACCATCTGCAGCTGGTTCGGCGCCAGGCCGACGCCGTAGTCGCGCACGGTGATGGCAGCCGCGTGGGCGTCGCCCTTGACCGTGACGACGACCCGCGCGTCGCCCCGGACGTCGGCGTGGTCGATCGCGTTCGCGACCAGGTTGCGCAGGACCCGCTCGATGCGACGCTCGTCGATCTCGGCCACGCAGGGGTCGGGAGCGACCAGCTGCAGCTCCACGCCGCGGCCGCGGGCGACCGGGTCGGAGGCCTCCACCACCCGGTGGGCCAGGTCGACCAGATTCACCTCGGACAGCTCGAGCCCCGCCGCGCCCGCGTCGAACCGGCTGATCTCGAGCAGGTCGGCGAGCAGGTTCTCGAAGCGGTCCAGCTCCTTCTGGAGGAGCTCGGCCGCCCGCGCGGTCACCGGGTCGAACCCGGCCCGGGAGTCGTGCAGCACGTCGCCGGCCATCCGCACCGTGGTCAGCGGGGTCCGCAGCTCGTGGGAGACGTCGGAGACGAACTGGCGCTGGACGCGCGAGAGGTCGACGAGCTGGCGGATCTGCTGCTGCAGCGCGTCGGCCATCTGGTTGAAGGACGTGCCGAGGCGGGCGATGTCGTCCTCGCCCTGGACGTGCATGCGTTCCTCCAGGCGGCCCGAGGCGATCCGCTCGGCGACGCGGCGCGCGAGCCGCACCGGGGTGATCACCTGCCGGGTCACCAGGAACACGACGCCGGCGGTGAGCAGCAGCAGGAGCACCCCGGAGGTCAGCAACGAACCGCGCACCAGGTTCAGCGTGCGCTGCTCCTCGCGCATCTCGAAGAGGTAGTAGAGCGTGTAGGTGCCCCCGTCCGAGGGCAGCACGACGCGCGAGCCGACGACGACGGCCGGCGTGCCCTGGCCGGGGTTCTGGGACAGGGTGCGCACCCGGGTGTACGTCCAGGCGGTCCGGCTGGATCGCTCGACCACCGTGCGCAGCTTGGTCGGCACGCTGTCCGCGGAGATGCCCGGGGTGGTCCGGATGCCGGTGGCCGGGTCCGGGTCCGAGGAGGACCCGATCGGGCCGAGGACCACGACCTTGAAGCCGCGCTCGTCACCGCGGGCGACCAGGCTCTCGACCAGCTGGCGCAGCTGCGTGGAGGGGTCGAAGTCGCTGCTGCCGGCCTGCCCGAGCTTGTCCCGTGCGGTGGCGGTCTCGCTGCCGGCCTCGGAGACCGCGGCGCTGACCCGGGAACGGACCAGGCCGTCGGTGATCTGCTGCATCAGCAGCAGGCCGACCGAGCCCGCGACCAGGGCGCCGAGCAGCACGATCGCCACCACGACGCGGGTGCGGATCGAGCGCCGCCAGAAGGTGAAGGCACCACCCAGAGCGCGGCGCAGGTCAGCCGGCGAGGTCGCCATCGTGGTCGTCGCCGGTCGCGCCGTCGTGCCCGGGGCTGCCCGCCTTGTAGCCGACGCCGCGGACCGTCACCACGATCGCGGGGTTCTCGGGGTCGTGCTCGATCTTGGCCCGCAGGCGCTGGACGTGCACGTTCACCAGCCGGGTGTCGGCGGCGTGCCGGTAGCCCCAGACCTGTTCGAGCAGCATCTCCCGAGTGAACACCTGCCACGGCTTGCGCGCCAGGCAGACGAGCAGGTCGAATTCCAGCGGGGTGAGCGCGATGGCCTCCCCGCCGGGGCCGCGGGTCACGCTGTGACCGGCGACGTCGACCTGGAGGTCGCCGACCCGGATGAGCTCCGGAGCCGGCGACTCGAAGTGCCGCATCCGGGCGCGGATGCGAGCGATCAGCTCCTTGGGCTTGAACGGCTTGGCGACGTAGTCGTCCGCGCCGGACTCCAGCCCCACCACCACGTCGACGGTGTCGGACTTGGCGGTCAGCATCACGATCGGCACCCCGGAGTTGGGACCGGGTGTCGCCCGGATCTGCCGGCACACCTCGATCCCGTCGGTGCCGGGGAGCATGAGGTCCAGCAGGACCAGGTCGGGCTTGTACTCGAGGAACGCCCCGTGGGCCTCGTCCCCGCGGCCGACGATGCGGCTCTGGAAACCCTCGTTGTGCAGTACGAGCGTCAGCATCTCGGCGAGCGCGGCATCGTCGTCGACGACGAGGATGCGCGCCTTACCGACCTGGTCCTGCTGGGTCACTTCTGGGTCACTTCTGGTTACTTCGCCTGATCAGTAGCGGTAGTGGTCCGACTTGAACGGTCCCTCGACGGGAACGCCCAGGTAGTCGGCCTGCGCCTGGGTCAGCTCGGTCAGCTCGACGCCGATCGCGTCGAGGTGCAGCCGGGCGACCTCCTCGTCCAGGTGCTTGGGCAGCACGTAGACGCCGATCGGGTACTCCTCGAGCTTGGTGAAGATCTCGATCTGCGCCAGCACCTGGTTGGTGAAGGAGTTCGACATCACGAACGACGGGTGACCGGTCGCGTTGCCGAGGTTCAGCAGACGACCCTCGGAGAGCACGATGATCTTCTTGCCGTCGGGGAAGATCCACTGGTGGACCTGGGGCTTGATCTCGTCCTTGACGATGCCCTCGATCTTCGCCAGGCCGGCCATGTCGATCTCGTTGTCGAAGTGACCGATGTTGCCGACGATCGCCTGGTTCTTCATCCGCTGGAAGTGCTCGACCCGGATGATGTCGAAGTTGCCCGTCGTGGTGATGAAGATGTCGGCGAAGTCGACGACCGACTCCAGGCGCTTGACCTCGTAGCCGTCCATCGCCGCCTGCAGCGCGCAGATCGGGTCGATCTCGGTGACGATGACGCGCGCACCCTGGCCGCGCAGCGACTCCGCGGAGCCCTTGCCCACGTCGCCGTAGCCGCAGATGACGGCGGTCTTGCCGGCGATCATCACGTCGGTGCCGCGGTTGATGCCGTCGATCAGCGAGTGGCGGCAGCCGTACTTGTTGTCGAACTTCGACTTGGTCACCGAGTCGTTGACGTTGATCGCCGGGAACAGCAGCGAGCCGTCCTTGAAGCGGTCGTACAGGCGCAGGACACCGGTGGTGGTCTCCTCGGTGACGCCCTTGATGCCGGCGCCGATGTTGGTCCAGTACGTCGCGTCGTTCTCGAGCGAGCGGGCGAGGACCCGGAGGACCTCCTTGTACTCCTCGTTGTCGGTCGAGTCCTGGCCCGGGACGGCACCGGCCTTCTCGAACTCGGTGCCCTTGTGGACGAGCAGCGTGATGTCGCCACCGTCGTCGAGGATCATGTTCGGGCCGATCGGGTTGCCCTCGGAGTCCTTGAACTGGAAGACCTTCTCGGCCTCGTCCCAGTACTCCGCCAGGGACTCGCCCTTCCAGGCGAAGACCGGCGTACCGGCCGGTGCGTCGACCGTGCCGTTACCGACGACGACCGCGGCGGCCGCGTGGTCCTGGGTCGAGAAGATGTTGCAGGTGGCCCAGCGGACGTCGGCACCGAGCGCGGTCAGCGTCTCGATGAGGACACCGGTCTGGATGGTCATGTGCAGCGAGCCGGCGATGCGGGCGCCCTTGAGCGGCTGCGAGGCGCCGTAGCGACGACGCATCTCCATCAGGCCGGGCATCTCGTGCTCGGCGAGGGTGAGCTCCTTGCGGCCGAACGTGGCCAGGGAAAGGTCAGCGACCTTGTAGTCCATGGTGGATTCCTTGCATGGTTGTAGAGGGTTCGTTCGAGACTGGATAGACAGGTTGGAACCTGTGCAAGGCGTCTGGCCACGATCTCGTGCGCGAGGCGCGGCCTTCATCGTACCCGGTAGCCTGCGCGCGTGAGTGCAGGATTGTTCGGTCTCCTCGACGACGTCGCCGCGCTGGCCAAGCTGGCCGCCGCCTCGGTCGACGACGTGGGCGCCGCGGCCGGGCGGGCGAGCGCGAAGGCGGCCGGCGTGGTCGTCGACGACACCGCCGTGACCCCCCAGTACGTGCAGGGCGTGGCCGCCCACCGCGAGGTCCCGATCATCAAGCGGATCGCGACGGGTTCGCTGCGCAACAAGCTGCTCTTCATCCTCCCGGCGGCCCTGCTGCTGAGCCAGTTCGCCGACTTCCTGCTGACCCCGCTGCTCATGGTCGGCGGCACCTACCTCTGCTACGAGGGCGCCGAGAAGATCTGGGAGCGCGTCTCGGGCCACGGCGACCACGCGGGCGACAGCGTCGAGGAGGTCAAGGAGCACCTCGACGCCGACGCCGAGGAGGAGGTCATCACCGGCGCGGTACGGACCGACTTCATCCTCTCCGCCGAGATCATGGTGATCGCCCTCAACGAGGTCTCCGACGAGCCGTTCCTGTCCCGCGCGGCGATCCTGGTGGTCGTCGCGGTCGCGATCACCGTCCTGGTCTACGGCGTGGTCGCGCTGATCGTGAAGATGGACGACTTCGGCCTGCACCTGGCCCAGCGCGGCTCGGCCGCCCGCCAGGCCGTCGGACGCGGCCTGGTCCGCGCGATGCCGGTGCTGCTCTCGGTGATCGCCACCGTCGGCGTGGCGGCGATGCTCTGGGTCGGCGGGCACATCATCGTCGCGGGTCTCGACGACCTCGGCTGGCACGGCCCGTACGACCTGGTGCACCACCTGCAGCACGAGGTCGAGCACGCGCTTCACTTCGCGGCCGGGGTGTGGGGCTGGCTGACGAACACCCTCGCCTCCGCCGTCGTCGGCCTGCTGGTCGGTGCGGCCGCCGTCGCGGTGATGCACGTGCTCCCGGTCGGCGGCACCGAGCACTGACCGGAGCGTCCTAGCCGGAGAGCCCGATCTCCAGGTAGCGGGCCGCGAAGTTCCCCGTCGCCAGCAGGCTGGCGTAGCGGGCCACGTCGCCGTCGGCCTCGGTCGTCACCGTCTCGACCCGGACGCCGGTCGCGTCGGCCTGGGCCTGGAGCCGGGCGCGGGTCTCGGCCACCACCGGGTCCGGCGAGCCGTCGTCGAGGATCACCAGGGACGGGCGGAGGTCCGCACCGTCGTCCGCGAAGGGGTCGGCGAACACGTCGGACTGCGGGGCGGCGGCGATCACCGGCAGCAGGTGCTCGGCGTCGGCGGCCAGCGCGGCCCGGCCCGTGGAGCGGCGCACCGACTCGGCGACCCGGCGCGCTGCCCGGGCGGCCAGCACGGTTCCGCCCCACAGCAACGGGCTGGTCTCCGCGATCCCGCTGGCCAGCAGCTTGGCCGGGTTCACGGCCAGGTCCCGGAACGGACCGCAGCTGACGGCGACGTCGTCGAGCGCGGTGGCCACGACCTCGGGATCGGTGTCCGGGCCCAGCGCCAGCCGGTCGAGCAGGTCGAGCATCACCGTCGCGGTGGCGAGCTGGTCACCGGTGACCGTGGGCAGCAGCGTCGCATCACGACCGGGGACGTGCCGGCCCACCAGCGAGTCCTCGGGAGTGGCGACGACCAGGGGGCAACCCCGGCGGTTCGCCTCGGCCACCCCGGCGGCGGTGGCCGGGTCCGACCCCTCGGGCGCGAGCACGACCACCAGGTCCAGGGCTCCGGCCCAGCCCGGCAGTCCGGCACCCGGCCAGGCGACGAACGGCACCGGGCAGACCGGCTCGAGCACGGCGCGCAGGAGGCGCGAGTCGGGCCCGGCGGCGAGCACCGCGCGCGGCTGGGTCCCGCCGAGGCGGGCCACCGTCTCGGCCACGGAGTCGGCGGCCGAGACCGCCTCGCGGCGTACCCGGGCACCGCCCTCGGCCAGGTTCCGCAGGACCGGCTCGGCGGAGCGCAGCGCGTCCTCGTCGTCGAGGAGGCCGTCGTCGAAGACCGCGGCCACGGCTCAGCCCTCGGTTGGCTTGCGGGCCTCGTCGACGAGCAGCACCGGGATGTCGTCGCGCACCGGGTAGGCCAGGCCGCAGCCCGTGCAGACCAGCTCCTCGGCCGCCTCGTCCACCGCCAGGTCGGCGTGGCAGGACGGGCACACGATCAGGTCGAGCAGCCTCGCGTCGAGGTTCATCAGTACTCCTTCAGGCCCGGATCGCGGCGAGGACCTCGTCGCGGATCTGCTGCATGGTGGCTTCGTCCTTGCCCTCGGCGTTCAGCCGGAGCAGGGGCTCGGTGTTCGAGGCGCGCACATTGAACCACCAGTCTGCGGCGACGACCGACAACCCGTCGAGGTGGTCCACCGAAACACCGGGCCTGGTCCCCCAGTCGGCCTCGAGCTGGTCGAGGATCGCCTGCTGGTCGGCCACCGAGGTGTTGATCTCCCCGCTGGCGACGTGCCGGGTGTACGGCGCCAGCACCGCGGAGAGCGGGGCGTCGGTCTCGGCGAGGGCGGCCAGTGCGTGCAAAGCCGCGAGCATCCCGGAATCCGCACGCCAGAAGTCGCGGAAGTAGAAGTGCCCGGAGTGCTCGCCGCCGAAGATCGCGTTCTCGGTCGCCATCGTCGCCTTGATGAAGGAGTGCCCCACGCGGGTGCGCACCGGTCGGCCCCCGAGCTCGGTGACGATCTCCGGCACGGCCCGGGAGGTGATCAGGTTGTGGATGATCGGCGCGCCCGGCTCCTTGGCCAGCTCGCGCGCCGCGATCAGCGCGGTCAGCACGCTCGGGCTCACCAGCTCGCCGCGCTCGTCGACCAGGAAGCAGCGGTCGGCGTCGCCGTCGAAGGCCAGGCCGATGTCGGCGCCGTGCTCAAGGACGGCTGCCTGCAGGTCGACCAGGTTCTCCGGCTCGATCGGGTTGGCCTCGTGGTTCGGGAAGGTCCCGTCGAGCTCGAAGTACAGCGGGAAGACCTCGGCGTCGATCCGGCTGAGCACCGCCGGGGTGGTCAGGCCACCCATCCCGTTGCCGGCGTCGACCGCGATCTTCAGCCGACGACCGGAGACCGGCGCCAGCTTCAGCAGGTACGCCGCGTACTCCTCGAGCAGCTCGACCTCGTCCAGGCTGCCCGGGGTGTCGGCGGTCAGCGTCTCCCCCGACGCGACCCGGTCGCGGATCTCGGCGAGACCGGTCTCCATGCCGATCGGCTGCGCGTGGGTGCGGCACATCTTGATGCCGTTGTACTGGGCCGGGTTGTGGCTGGCGGTGAACATCGCGCCGGCCCGACCGAGGTGGCCGGAGGCGAAGTAGAGGCCGTCGGTCGAGCAGAGGCCGATCAGGGTGACGTCCGCCCCGGCCTCCCTCGCACCGTCCGCGAAGGCGCGCGCGAGCTCCGGCGAGGAGGGCCGCATGTCGTAGCCGACCACGATCGGCCCGTCGCCGATCACCGCGACGAACGCGTTGCCGACCTTGCGCACCAGCTCGGCGTTGATCTGGTCCGGGACGGTGCCGCGGACGTCGTAGGCCTTGAAGAACGCGTTCAGGTCGGTCGACATGACGCGAAGACTAGTCGTCGGACTTGAGGACCCTCAGGTGACCCTTGCGGGCGACCTCGCGCATCTCGAACGGCTCCCGGGCGACGTCGACCGGACGCGGCTGCGCGGCCTCGCGGACGGCGTCGGCGAGGGCCAGCAGGTCGTCGCTGGTGTGCGCGTGCGGGTCGTCCTGGACGAGCCGGAGCACCTCCCACCCGCGGGGTGCGCTGAGTCGCTCGCTGTGCACCTCGCACAGGTCGTAGGCGTGCGGCTCCGCGTAGGTCGCCAGCGGTCCGAGGACGGCCGTCTGGTCGGCGTACACGTAGGTGAGGGTGGTCGCAGCCGGGCGGCCGCACGCGGTGCGCGAACAGCGGCGGACCAGGCTCCCGGGCGAACTCACGGGCCGAGGCTACCGCCGCGCCGCACGGTGGGCGCTTAGGCTCGCGGGGTGCGTCGCAAACCCTCCCTCCGTGACCGTCACGACCGCGGCCTGCGCGGCCCGGCGTTCGGCACCGGCGGCCTCGTGCCGAACGGCGTGCCCGCCCGGCTGACCCGCTCCGAGCGGTTCGACGACGTCGCACTGCGGGTGATGCGGGCCGTGGTGGCGCGCTGGCCGGACCGGATCGGCGACGTCGACCTGGCCGTCGAGGAGGTGCCGGTGATCCCGGCCGGCTGGGCCGAGCGGACCGTGCCGCTGGCGTCGTACGTCGACCGGACCCCGACCAGCCCGCCGCGGTTGGTCCTGTTCCGCCGCCCGCTCGAGCACCGTGCCGAGACGTTGATCGACCTCGAGTCGCTGCTGCTCACCGTCGTGGTCGAGCAGCTCGCCGAGGTGCTCGGCATCCCGCCCGAGGACGTCCACCCGGGCTACGAGGCAGACTGAGCCGACGTCCGGTTCACCAGCCCGGTCGGACGGCCGGGAGCCGCGTCGACCGGATCGCGGGCGCGATGCCGGCTGCGGCGATGCCGTTCTTGGGGCTCATCGAGAACGCGCCGGCCACCGTCGCACGGTCGGCGACCAGCTGCACGTAGCGGACCTGCGAGGTCAGCTTGACCGCGGCGCTGGTGCCCGCCTCCACCGCGACCGTCCGGGTGAGCACCGCGTGCCCACGGGAGTCGTACCCGGTCACCTTGACCGAGCCCGCCTCGCCCAGCGAGGAGAGCACCAGACGTCCGGTGCCCTGCGGCAGGCCGAAGGAGGTGCTGTCCCGGAGCGCCTGGACGCCGGTGGCGAACGAGGTGTCGCCGGCCTTGGTCGTCCGGATGGTTCCGGTGACCCGTCCGTCGGTGGTGATCCGGATCGCCATCGGGCTGCCGTCGATGACGTCGGCGATCTGCAGCGTGGTGACCGACTCCGGCGGCACCGTCACGGGGGCGAGGCCCTCGGGGCTGAACGTTCCGTGGTTGCCGATCACCTCGAGCTTCGCGATCGCCTCGGTGCTGCCCGGGTTGACCAGCGTGAGCGCCGCCAGGCCGGGCTTGGAGGGCAGACCGGCGAGCACGAGCGTCTTGGACGGAGCGGGCTGCGGCGGCAGCCACTCCTGCACCTTCTTCCCGATCAGGCCCGGGGCGAAGGTGTCCGCGGCCGTCACGGCCACCAGGCCGCGGCTCGCGATCACGCTGACCGCGACGTTGCCCGAGGTCGGTGCGGATCGCCCCAGGTCGACCACCCGGGTCGAGCGCCCGCCGATGGTGATGCCGTGCAGGCCCGGGGCGGTGACGGCGCCGTCGTCCCCGTAGACGTCCACGTCGATGACCGCCGCACCCGGACGGGGATTGGTGATGGTCAGCACGGTGTCGTGGGTGATCTCGGCGCTGCCGCCGCCGGCGAACCACCACTCGGCGTGCGGCTCCGGGCACGGCACCCAGGCCAGCTTCTTGCCCACGACCGACTCCTGGCCCGCGAATGCACCGCGGGCGACCGTGCGGTCCGCGACGATCCGCAACGGCTTGCTCCGGACGGTGCGGTTCTTGGCGAGGCCGGTGTCCAGGTTGCCGCTCAGGACGCGGTCGGCGCCGAGCCCGCCGGTGCAGGAGAACACCCGCTCGTCGAGCTTGACCCGCGGCGGATCGTCCACCGGCCGGCCGATGCCCAGCGGGGTGGTCCCGGCCAGGGTGAGCAGGGCGAAGGTCAGGCCGACCAGCATGATGCCGATGGCCGCGGGGCGACGCGCAGCGTTGCCGCGCCGGGTTGGCGTGGGCGTGCTCATCGGCGTCGCCTCCGGCGTTCCGGGGCGGCCAGCACCAGGCAGGCCAACCAGCCGATCACGCAGGTCGCGACCCACGCCGGACGCAGCCAGGCGCGCTGGTCGGCGACGGAGGTCAGGCTCGGGTCGACCTGGACGACCCACGCGCGCGCGTGCAGCGGCGCGCTCGCGCTGCCGAAGTCGTTCGCCGCGTCGAACCCGCCGCTGACCACGTCGGCCACCGGCGCGGGCGCGTACACGTACTTCACGCCGTACGACGCCAGCAGCGCCGCGTCGCCGTCGTCCGCGGTCGACAGCAACCGCTCGACGAGGGCCCGGAACTTGGGATCGGGGTCGGTCAGGGACAGCGTGCCGTCATCTCCGAGCCGGGGCACGCCGGAGCGCAGCACCTGGTACTCCAGCCCGTGCTCGAGGCCGCCGGTGATCCGCAGCACCGCGCTCTTGCTGGTGCCGTCGGCCAGCTCGCGCATGTAGGTCGGCAACGCGTTCGTCTCGTACCGGTGCATCGGCCCGTCACCGCCGTAGGTCAGCCACCAGAACACGCCCAGCACCGGGGAGAGCACCGCGAGCACCACGGTGACGGCGGCGACGGGCTGGCGCCAGGTGAAGTCGGCGTCGGCGGTCAGCTTCACCGCACCGTCGGCGGCGATGGCGGCTGCGGCGATGAAGCCGGCCTGGATCAGGATCAGCAGGAAGCCGGGCCAGGGCCGGAATTCGACCGGCACGCCCGGCAGCGAGACCGGCACCCGCGAGGTGGCGGCGAGCACGGCGGCCGCGGCCAGGATGACCACCCAGACCTGCAGCACCTTGGCCCGGGTGTCGGGCCGGATGAAGGCCACCACGGCGGCGATCGGCAGACCGATCGCCAACCAGCCGGGCGCCTCGATCACGCCGCCGGTACGGCCGAGCACCAGGTCCCAGAGCGCGGGGTCGGCCGGCAGCGAGGCCGCCCGGCCACCCTCGACGAGCCAGGCGCCAGGGGCACGCAGGGTGCCGATCGCCCAGGGCAGCACCAGCACCAGCGGCACCAGGGTGATGATCAGCAGCTCGGGCTTGCGACCCTCGGCGAAACCACCGACGACGGCGAAGAGTGCGAGCAGCACCAGCACCAGCCACGCCGGCGGGACGAACGAGATCAGCAACCCGGCGAGCAGCGCGACGCGCCAGGCCGAGCGCCAGCGGCGGACCGGCTCCTCGGCCCCGAGATCGAGCGCGGCGCGCACCAGCCACGGCAGCACCGCCGCGCCCACCACGGCCCCGATGCGACCCTGGCCGACGGCGCCGGAGAGCACCGGGAGCAGCCCGTACGTCGCCGCACCCCACAACGGGGCCACGTTGCCGACCGAGATCCGGCGCAGCAGGCCGAGCGCGCCGGCGAAGGCAGCCGGCACCGCGAGCAGGAAGATCAGGTCGACGACCAGCTCGGGATGATTGAACGTCAACGTTGCGACCACCGCGAGCGGCAGCAGGTACGCCGGGCCGGGAGCGTCCGAGCCGGTGCCGAGGTCCGTGCGCCACGATCCCCAGGTCTTCCACCAGTGGCCGACGCCGTCGGGCACCGGGAGCAGCGCGCCGCCGTGGAGCGGACCACCGAAGAGGTAGGAGTGTCCAGCCACCAGCGCGAGCAGGGTGGCCCACAACGTCGGGGAGAGCAGCAGCCGCTGGAACCACGGGGTGGTGTCGGTGACCCCGGGCGGTCGACGGCGCTCGGCCTGGTCGCGCACCGCGTGCCCGACCGCTATCCCGATGTCGGTCACGTAGTCCAGGCCGTGGCGGTACGGCAGCCAGAACGGGGCGAGCAGCGGGCGCACCTCGGCGTGCGGGACCTGGGCGGTGCCGGCCCGGGCCCGGCGTGCGCGGATCGCCCGGCCGGGGTGCAGGAAGATGTTGAGCAGCGCCGCGACCTCGTCGGCCGCCTCCCCCGGCGCGCGCACCAGCAGCAGGCCGAGGGCGCGCAACAGGCTGCCGAGGATCATCCGGGCGGACCGGAACGGGATCGTCCAGGCCGGGCTGTTGACCAGCAGCGTGTACTGGGCGCCCTCGCGCTCCTGGCGCCGCGGGTGCTCGACCAGCTCGGAGTCGCGGCGGCCCTGGCGGGAGGCCTCGACGTGGAAGACGACCGCCTCCGGGATCACCTTGGTCGCGTAACCGGCACGGGCGACCCGCCAGCCGAAGTCGAGGTCGGCCCCGAAGACGGGCAGGAGCGGGTCGAGACCGACGGACTCGAGCACCTCGCGCCGCACCAGCATGCCGGCGGTGTTGACCGCGAGCACGCGGTGCTGTTCGTCGTGCTGCCCCTGGTCGTACTCGCCGCGCTCCAGCCCGGTCTCGCGCTGGCCGGTCCCGGTCAGGGTGACGCCGACCTCGAGCAGCCGCTTGAGCGAGGGCCACTCGCGGTGCTTCGGGCCCAGCACCGCGACCAGGTCGCCGGCCTCCTCGCTGGCCTCGACCAGCTTCTCCAGACACGTCGGCGCGGGGTTCGAGTCGTCGTGCAGCAGCCAGACCCACTCGTCCGCTTCGGCTGGCGGCAGGCTGGCCAGCGCGACGCGGACGGACTCGCCGTACGGGGTGCGGGGATCGAGCACCAGGGGCGGGCGGCCGGTGGCAGCGGTGACCAGGTCGACGGACTCGTCGGTCGATCCGGTGTCGACAGCAGCGATCGCGTCGATCTTCCGGGTCGAGGCAGCCAGCCCGGCGAGCACCGCTGGTAACCAGCGGGCGCCGTTGTGGCTGACAAGGAGAGCCGTGACCTTCACGAGGGGTCAGCCTAGGTGGTGGCCGTTCATCCCCCGAACGGCCGCCTCACCGGGTGTGACTCAGACGGCTCGCTTCTTCAGCTTCCGGCGCTCGCGCTCCGACAGACCGCCCCAGATGCCGAAGCGCTCGTCGTTGCCGAGTGCGTACTCGAGGCAGTCACCACGCACGTCGCAGGTCAGGCAGACACGCTTGGCCTCGCGGGTGGAACCGCCCTTCTCCGGAAAGAACGCCTCGGGGTCGGTCTGGGCGCACAGGGCACGCTCCTGCCAACCACTCTCGTCAGCGTCCCCCTCGAGCAGGTAGAGCTCGCGCATGATGTTCCCCTTCGACCCTGCGACCCTGACGGGCCGCGATTTGTGTGAGGGTGATCTTCCTCACCGACGCGAGTCAGCGTTGAAAACCACACTGATGTGATTACATGCCTGTCGCTACGCGTAAGTCAAGCCCAACTCTGATATTGCTCTCCCCCGGAAGAGGGGTGCCCTGAGCGGGTTCTGAGCCGCGCGGCACACTTCTCCCCATGACGGCAGCTCGGTCGGTGACGGTTCCCGCCTCCATCACGGTCCTCTCCGGGGGCGTCGGCGGTGCCCGTTTCATCCAGGGCGTGCTGCGCCTGATCGAGACCAGTGGCGCCGCGGCCGAGGTCACCGTCATCGCGAACACCGGCGACGACATCTGGCTGCACGGGCTCAAGATCTGCCCCGACCTGGACACCGTGATGTACACGCTCGGCAACGGGATCGACACCGAGCGCGGCTGGGGCCGCGTCGAGGAGACCTGGCACGCCAAGGAGGAGCTCGCGGCGTACGGCGTGGAGCCGGCCTGGTTCGGGCTGGGCGACCGCGACCTGGCCACCCACCTGGTGCGCACCCAGATGCTCGACGCCGGCTACCCGCTCTCCGCGGTGACCGAGGCGCTCTGCCACCGCTGGAAGCCGGGTGTCCGGCTGCTGCCGATGTCGGACGACCGCATCGAGACCCACGTCGCCATCGACGACCCGGACACCGGCGAGCGCCGCGCGGTGCACTTCCAGGAGTACTGGATCCGCCACCAGGCATCGGTCCCGGCCTACTCGGTGGTCCCGATCGGCGCGACCGAGGCGAAGCCCGGGCCGGGCGTCCTGGAGGCGATCACCGACGCCGACCTGGTGATCCTGCCGCCGTCCAACCCGGTGGTCTCGGTCGGCACCATCCTCGCCGTGCCGGGCATCCGGGAGGTGCTGCGCGCCACGAAGGCGCCGGTGGTCGGCGTCTCCGGCATCGTCGGTGACGACCACGTCCGCGGGATGGCCCGCCAGGTGCTCGGCATCATCGGGGTCGAGTGCTCCGCGGCCGGCGTCGCCGAGCACTACGGCGCGCGCTCGGCCGGAGGTGTCATCGACGGCTGGCTGGTGGACACCGTCGACGCCGGTTCGGTGGAGCGCATCGAGGCCGCGGGCATCCGCGCCCGCGCGGTGCCGCTGATGATGACCGACCACGACGCCACCGCCGCGATGGTCGCCGAGGCGATCGACCTCGCCGGGTCGCGGGCGCCGTGACCCACCTCGAGGTCGTCGCCCCCGACGGCATCGGCGAGGTCGTCGCCGGGACCGACCTGGCGGCACTGGTCGCCGAGCACGCTGACCTGCACGACGGCGACGTCGTCGTGCTCACCAGCAAGGTGGTGAGCAAGGCCGAGGGCCGGGTGGTACCCGGGGACCGCGACGAGGCGATCCGCGAGGAGACCGTCCGGCTGGTGGCGCGCCGCGGACCGACGAGCATCGTGGAGAACCACCTCGGCCTGGTGATGGCCGCTGCCGGGATCGACGCCTCGAACGTCGAGCCCGGTCTGCTGGTGCTGCTACCGCTGGACCCGGACGCGACCGCACGTCGGATCCGCGAGGACCTGCTGGCGCGCACCGGCACCAACGTCGCGGTGCTGGTCAGCGACACCGCGGGCCGGGCCTGGCGGCACGGCCAGACCGACCTGGCGATCGGCGCCGCCGGCCTGGAGCCGCTGATCTCCTTCGAGGGCCGCACCGACGACTACGGCAACGAGCTGGCCGTCACCGCTCCTGCCGTCGCCGACGAGATCACCGGCATCGCGGAGGTGGTCACGGGCAAGCTCGGCGGCCGCCCGTTGTGCGTGCTGCGCGGCCTGGGCGACCTGGTGCTCCTAGCCGGCGAGCACGGCCCGGGGGCGCGCTCGCTGGTGCGCGAGGCGGAGTCCGACATGTTCGGGCTCGGCAGCCGCGAGGCGGTCGTCGCCGCCCTGGCCGGGGACCGGCGCGGCTTCGGCGCGCCGGCCGCCACCGGGGACCTGCTCGACGCACTCGCCTCCTGCGGGTTCGCGGCACGGGCTGACGACGACGGCGTCCTGGTCGACGTGGCCGCGGACGACGTACGGCTCGGCCTGCTGCTGCTGGCGCACGGCTGGCAGGCGCTGCCCCGGATTCCGGCCGGGATTCACAGCAACGGATCCGCCGAGACGGCGACACGCGTTGCACCGCTTTCGTAGACTTCCCCAGGTTTCCCGACACGCACCAGTCCTGACCTGCCCGACGACAGAGAGCTAGCCGTGGCCAAGAAGAACGCGAAGAACACCGAACGACGCGCGATGGTGGAGCAGATGCGCGCCGAGCAGGCCCGCAAGGAGCGGATGCGCAGCCTCGGCATCCTCGGCGTCTGCGTCGTGATCGTGGTCGGCCTGCTGGGCGTCGCGGTGGTCAAGGTCATCCAGGACAACAACAAGCAGGACAAGCTCAACAGCCAGTCCCTGCGCGATCTCGGGGTGAGTGCGTCGGCCGCGAGCTGCGACCCGATCAAGACCACCAAGACCGACAAGAACCAGACGCACATCCCGGCGCCGACGCCGATCACCTACAACGACGCGCCGCCGGCCTTCGGCCCGCACCGCCCGCAGCCGGAGCCGTTCGGTCGCGCCTTCTACACCGACGACCGGCCCGACGTGGCGGTCCTGGTGCACAACGAGGAGCACGGCTACACGATCGCCTGGTACGACGACACCGCGGCGAAGGACAAGACCGAGATGGCCCAGCTGGAGACCATCGCGAACAAGTACAAGTCCGCCAACGAGCGGTTCATCGCCGTGCCGTGGCACAGCTCCGACGGCGCCGCGTTCCCCGAGGGCAAGCACATCGCCCTGACCCGGTGGAGCGCCAAGGCCGGCGACCCCTCGAACGAGGCAGACCAGCGCGGCAACTGGCAGTACTGCGGCCAGGTCAGCGGCGCGGTGATCGACGACTTCTTCAAGAAGTGGCCGAACGAGCAGTCCCCCGAGCCGGGACTCATGTGACGGTCTGACCCATGGCCAAGAACAAGCCCGGGAACGCCGAGCGGCGCGCGATGGTCGAGAAGATGCGCGCCGAGCAGGCGCGCAAGGAACGGCTGCGCAGCCTGGCGATCCTGGGAGTCTGTCTCCTGGTCGTGGTCGGCATCCTCGGGCTGGCCGTCGGGAAGTACCTCAGCGACGGCGGCGACGGCAGCGACAAGATCAGCCTGGACAAGATCGGCGTCCCGGCCCCGCAGGCCCAGTGCGACCCGATCACCACCAAGGCGCCGACCGGCAAGCAGCGCTCCGGCGTGGACGGCAACCACGTCAAGATCGGCACCACGATCACCTACCCCACCAGCCCGCCGGCCTTCGGCCAGCACTGGCCGAACTACCTGCAGGCCTCGGAGTACCGCAACTTCTACTCCCCCTCGGACCGGCCGCAGCTGGAGCGGATGGTGCACAGCCTCGAGCACGGCCACACGCTGATCTGGTACGACGGGACCATCACGCCCGGCAGCACCGAGTACCAGCAGCTGCAGAAGGTCGCCGACAAGTACGACGGCACCACGACCTACATCAACGTGGTGCCGTGGCTGTCGACCGACGGGCCGGCGTTCCCGGACGGGAAGCACGTGGTGCTCACCCACTGGGCCGGGTCGGGCGACCACCAGCAGGGCATCTGGGAGTACTGCGGGAAGACCAGCGGCCAGGTGATCGAGAGCTTCGTCAAGAAGTACCCGAACACCGACTCCCCGGAGGCTGGGGCCCCGTAAGGCTCGTCGCCGTGCTCAGGTGAGCTCGGAGCGTCCCGAGTCCTTGAGCGCCTGCACGACCGCCTTCACGTCCTGGGCGTGCTCGGTCGTGGTGACCAGCAGCGCATCGCCGGTGTCGACCACCACGACGTCAGTGAGGCCGAGAACGGCCACGGTCCGCCCGGTCCCGGCGACCACCAGGCCGGTGCTGTCGATCGCCAGAACCGCAGCGGCGTCGCCGAGCACCTTCATCCCGTCGGCACCCGCCGGCAGCAGGTCCGAGAGCGCCTCGAAGTCGCCGATGTCCTCCCAGCCGAAGGCACCGGGAACGACCGCCACCCGACCGGCAGCAGCCGCCGGCTCCGCGACGGCGTGGTCGATCGCGATCTTGGTGAGTCCGGGCCAGATCTCATCCATCCGGGTCGGGTCGGCGGCGATGGCGCGGACGCCGGCGGCCAGGTCCGGGTGGTTCTCGGCGAGCAGGTCGAGCACGACGCTCGCCCGGGCGACGAACATGCCGGCGTTCCAGCGGTACTCCCCGCTGGCCACGTAGCCGGCGGCGGTGGTGGCGTCCGGCTTCTCGACGAACTCGGCGACGGCGTGCGCGGTCGGGAAGTCCTCGAGGCGCTCGGCGAGCCGGATGTAACCGAAGCCGGTCGACGGGAAGTCGGGCTCGATGCCCAAGGTCACCAGGACCCCGGTCCGGGCGACGGCTGCGGCCTCGCTGACGCAGGCGCGGAAGGCTTCCGGGTCGGCGATCACGTGGTCGGCGGCGAAGGAGCCCATCACGGCGTCCGGGTCCTGGCGCTCGATGATCGCGGCGGCCAGGCCGATCGCCGCCATCGAGTCGCGCGGGCTCGGCTCGGCAACCACGTTCGCGGTCGGCAGCGCGTCCAGCTGACCGGAGACGGCCTCGGCGTGGGCCGCCCCCGTGACGACCAGCAGCCGGTCGCCGACCAGCGGCACCAGGCGGTCGTAGGTGGCCTGCAGCAAGCTGCGGCCGGTACCACCGAGGTCGTGCAGGAACTTCGGGGCCGCGGCGCGCGACAGCGGCCAGAGCCGGGTCCCCGCTCCACCCGCCGGGACGACGGCCCACAGGTTCTCATCAGCCATGCCGCGCATCATGCCCCAAGGCGGCTGACCGTCGGCGGGTGACCTAGCGTGTGCGGGTGACCACGCTGCCCGCCCTGCTCCAGCGACGGCTGCTGGCCGACCCCGGGCAGCCCTTCGTCACCTACTACGACGACAGCACCGGCGAGCGGACCGAGCTGTCGGTGAAGACCTGGGCCAACTGGGTCTCGAAGACGGCCAACCTGTTCGCCGACGAGCTAATGCTCGATCCCGGAGACGACCTGCGCATCGACCTGCCGCCGCACTGGCTCGGCACGGTCTTCCTCGGTGGCCTGCTCAGCTGCGGCTTGTCCCTGGACGGCACTGCACCGGTGGCGATCGTCGGACCCGACGGACTCGGCGGGAATCTCGCCTCGACCACGATGGCCTGCGCGCTGCACCCGTTCGCGACCCGTTTCACCGAGCCGTTGCCCCCGGGCGTGCTCGACCACGGCGTGCTCTGGGCCGGGCAGAGCGACGTGTTCTCCCCGATCGAGCCGACCGAGCTCGGCGACGTCGTGCCCGACGACCGCCGGGTGCTCACCGACCTCGACCCGCTGGGCGAGGAGGGCCGTGCGCTGCTGGTCGGCCTGCTGGCCGGCACCGGTTCCCTGGTGCTGGTGCGGAACCTGGACGACAGCGGGTGGCCCGCTCGCTCCCAGAACGAGCGGGCCACTGCTGTCCTGCGGACGGATCAGCCGATCAGCTGATATCCAGCGAATCCGTTTGCCACCCACAACCGGGGGGCGAACCCGCCGGTCGTCTTCCCCGGGAGCAACCAGATCGTGCCGGTTCCCTTTTCCCTGGCCAGGACATCTGCGATCCCGTCACCGTCGACATCACCGAGGCCGACGTACGAGTCGTACGCAGTGTCCACACTGCCGTTTGCCGCCCGCAGGGCGTCTCCGACCGTGCTGCCCACCATCGGCACGATCGAGCTGTTGGTCGAGCGGAGCGCGGCGCCACCTTGCGGCTTCCACGCCCCCGTCCCGATCTGGTTGAAGGTCCGCAGCGAGGCCGGAGCCACGCGCGGGGCCTTGAACCCCTTGGTGCCGTAGCCCGGGAAGATCTCCCAGGGCCCGGTCCCGATCCGACCGATGAGGTCGGGGTACCCGTCACCGGTCACGTCGCCGACGGCGGAGAGGTTGCGCACGCCGCTCCACCCCTTGCCCAGCGAGTGACCGCGGCCGAAGGTGCCGTCCGCGTGACCCGGGTACCAGACCAGCAGGTCGCTGCTGGAGCTGCGGATGATGACGTCGCTGCGACCGTTGCGGTCCCAGTCGCCGACGTTGATGACCTGGCTGGCCGCCGGCAGCTGGAGGTTGGCCTTGAGCGAGCTGGTGATGTTCCGCTTGCCGCTGTTGGCGACCACGACGAGGCGTCCCTGGGAGTCCCGACCGACGACGTCCGCCGCTGCGGTGCCCACCATCGGCGCCATCGAGGTCTTCTTCAGCGTGCTGAAGCCGGAGAACGAGCCCCAGGTCTGTCCGAACTTCCCGCTTCCCGCACCGGACAGGATGGTGCCGAGGCCGGTACCGGCAGCGCGGGCCATCACGTCGGTGTGGTCGTCGCCGGTGAGGTCGCCCCAGGAGAGCAGGCCGATCAGCGGCGTGACCGACTTCTTGACCTGGACCTTCGGGCCGAGCGACAGCCCGCCCTTGCGACCCGGGAACAGGTAGACGGTGTTGCCCCCGGAGATCGCCATCAGGTCGGGGTACTTGTCGCCGTTGAAGTCGCCCACCGCGGTGGTCCCGCTGTAGGTCCAGTCCTTGGCGATCGTCCTCCCCAGGGCGAACTTGCCGCCGCCGGTGCCGCGGAACAGCACCAGGCCGCCGGTCACCCGGGACTTGCCGAGCACGTCGAGCTTGCCGTCGCCGTTGAAGTCGCGCGCGGCGATCAGGGTGCTGAGGTCCTTGAACTTCGCGGTGCTGGCGATGCCCGTGGTGGACACGTGCCCCTGCCCGTCGCCGCGGTACACCGCGGTCTGGCGGGTCTTCGCGTCCCGAGCCAGCACGTCGGACTTGCCGTCGCCGGTCAGGTCACCGACCGCGACGATCACGTCCTTGCTGAACCAGACGCCCTTGCTGACCACCCGGCTCTTGTAGGTGCGGATGCCGTGGGTCGGGACGACGCGGATCATGTCGGTCGGGGACTTGATGATCAGGTCCGGCCAGCGCTCGCCGGCCAGGCTGGTCCGGGACGGGAACGAGATCGTCGGCTGGTCGACCGCCGGCGCCGGCGCCTGGGTCGGGCTCGCCGATCCGGCGGGGACCGGGAGCACCGGCCAGTTCACCGGGTCACCGGTCAGCTGGGAGTCGTTCTGGATCTGCGCCGCCATCGCACGGATCTCGGGGATCTTGGCGTACAGGTAGCGCCCCGGGCACGCGGTCTGGCCGACGTCGCGGTGCCCGTTGATCGCGTTGAGGTAGCGGTCCTTGACCCACAGGTGGGTCGCGTCGGCCTTGATGCCGTACAGCGACAGCTTCCAGGCGAAGAGCTTGGCGTAGGCGACGAGCACGGCCTGCGGCGGCTCGGCGATGTCGTAGTTGCCGATCGCCGACATCGCGAACGCGTACTCGTTGTAGCCCAGGGTGTGCGCGCCGACCACCGGACGGTCCACGCCGCCGTAGCGGCCCTCCCAGATCCGACCGAACCGGTCGACCAGGAAGTTGTAGCCGATGTCGGACCAGCCGCGGGACTGCGTGTGGTACGCGTAGATGCCGCGGATCAGCGCCGGCACCTGCTCGGGCGTGTAGTTGTTCGCGTTCACCGTGTGGTGGATGAAGCCGGTCTTGATGGTGCCGTAGTGCAGCGAGCTCTTGTCGCGCAGGCTCTCGTTGGCGCCCCACTGGGCGCGGGAGAAGATGAACGGCTTCGGCGCCGTCCGCATCGCAGCGAGGTTCAGATCGGCTGCGGCCCCATCCCCATGGGCCGCAGCCGATCCGCCTCCCCCCATCCGGGCCGTCGAGGAGATCGGAGCCGCACTGGTGGCTCCGGCATCCGAGGCCGGAAGCTTCGAGGTGTCGATGGCCGCAGGCTGCTCGACCACCTTGCTGGTGCCCGGGTCGATCACGGCCAGCTCGAGGTCGGCCGGCGCCGGGGCACCGTGGGTGACCGCGCGCATCTGGACCTGGTCGACGTTGCCGACCACGATCGGGTCGGTGCCCGGCCGCTCGGGACGGTCGCCCTCGGCCTCGCCGGCGTCCGGGCCGTGGTCGTCGTGGTACGCCGCGGTCTGCCAGCCGGACCAGGTGCCGTTGCGCGCCGTGCGCACCTGCACCTTGATCTGGTCCTCACCGAGCTTGGTGCCCGGCTTCCAGGTCACTCCGACGGTCGCGTAGCCGTGCACGGCGGTCGGCTTGGACAGCATCGTCTGGGACAGGGTCGCCCGCGCCGCGGTCCGGGTCCTCGGGGTCGCGATCTTGACCTCGCGCACCTGGGGGGCGACCGGCCGGGTGGCGACGTACGCCTCGGACTCCTGCACCGCCGGGGTCAGCGAGGACGCCTCCGGGGCGCGCTTCTCCGGCGCGACGATCTGCAGGGTCATCACGCCGGCTGCGGACAGCCCTACGGCCACGACGGCAGCAGTCACCAGGAACTGCTGGCAGATCGTGACGTAGCGAGCTCGGGTCAAACGCATTGAAAAGACTCCATGTGAGGGGGAAGTAATTCACACGAGTCCCAAGATTCACATCAGTAACATGCGTTACGCAAGACATTCCTCCTAATTACAAACCTGTAATTCCTGAATTACATGGATGTAATTAAATGCATTTCCTGTCGACATTTTGAAAAGCCCGCAGAAATGCAGAACCCGCTCCTTCCCGTATCGGGCGGAGCGGGTCCTGGCTGAGGTTTTGCAGGTCAGCAGGCCGAGCCGAGGTCGCTGGCCTGGTTGGCCGCGTACCCGGCGTGCATGCTGCCGATCGCTCCCCCGGTGGTGCCCTGGTCGGTGCTGGTGGTCGGCTTCTTGGTGGTGCCGGAGTGCGACTTCCCGCTCGACTTCTTCGCCGGGTGGATCGCGGCATTCACCATCCGGTGGATCTTGGCGATGTCCGGCTTTCCGGTGACGATCTGCGGCGGGACGAACGAGATCGTCCGGACCGCCTGACCGCGAGCCTTCAGCGCCAGCGAGATGAAGTGGTCGACCTCGCTGCGCGGGATGTCGGTGGTGATCAGGGCCGCGCTCGCGGAGGCGATCTTGTCGAAGTTGAGCACGACCTTCTCCGGCGAGAGCTGGTGCAGCATCGCGTTCATCACGCACTTCTGCCGCGCCATCCGTGAGTAGTCGTCGGCCGACTCGCGCGAGCGGGCGAACCAGAGCGTGTCGTGCCCGTTCAGCTTGCGGGTGCCGGGCTCGATGTAGCCGGTGACCGGTCCTCCGACACCGCCGATCGGGATCCGGTCACGAACCTTGAGCGTGACGCCGCCGACGGCATCGACCATCCGCTGGAACCCCTTGAGGTTCACCATCGCGAAGTAGTTGATCTTCAGACCGGTGATGCCCTCGACCGCTTCGGTGGTCGCCTCGACGCCGGGGTTCTTGATGCCCTTGAACAAGGCCTTGTGGTCGGCAGCCCAGGTCGCCAGCGAGTTCAGCTCGCAGGTGATCCCGCAGTTGTAGCCGTCGGGGTACTGCTCGGCCATGATCGAGCCCTTGGCGAACGGGAAGTTCAGCATGTTGCGCGGCAGACCGAACAGGATCGTCTTCCCGGTCTTCGCGTCGATGCTGGCGACGGTGATGCTGTCCGGGCGCAGGCCCCAGCGGCCCTTGCCCGAGTCACCGCCGAGCAGCAGCACGTTGTAGCGCCCGTCGGTGGCGTCGGTCGCCTTGCCGCTGCTGAAGACGTTGGTGATCAGGTCCTTGTTGACGTTGACCAGGTGCGAGGCGAAGAGCAGTGAGCCGGCCACCGAGAAGCACAGGAAACCGTTGATGCCGACCATCGCGAGCCGCTGCTTCTGCGCCAGGGCCAGCGGCTCACCGATGCGCCAGGCATCGACGAACAGGAAGGCCCAGCCGATCGCCAGACCCATCAGCACGAAGCGGATCATGCCCAGCCAGAACGGGTTGAGGAAGAACCAGAAGGCGAAGCTGTGCGAGACCAGCGCCAGCGCGAACACGAGTCCACCGATGAGCAGCACGGAGAACCAGATCCGCATCGCGATCCGCCCGACCTCCTTGCGTCCGGCGGCGAGCTGGGCCGAACCGGGAAGGACCAGCGTCATCAGCATCAGCGCCACGGCGCGACGGAAGCGGATCCGACCGAGGGCAGCGCGGTGGTCCGGGGGAAGGGCGGACTGCATGACAGCGAGTATCACCAGTCACACGCGTCACTCCTGTGAGGCGCGCCGAACGGTTTCTCGTGCCCTAGTGCGCCCGACCCTCGAGGATCTCGGCCTTGCTCGCCAGCCGGTGCGCACGGCGGATCTCCGCCTCCCGCAGGCGCCGGATCTCGTCCGGCGTCTCCGGTGCCAGCGGCGGCACCGCCCGCGGCGCCCCACCCGGGTCGATGGCGACGAACACCAGGTACGCCGAGGCCACGTGCACCGGTGCTGTGCCGGCCTGGTTCCACGGCTCGGTCTCCACCCGGACCCCGACCTCCATCGAGGTGCGCCCGGCCCAGTTCACCTGAGCGGTGGCCCGCAGGATGTCGCCGACCTTGACCGGGGCGAGGAAGGCCATCTCGTCCATGGCGGCGGTCACCGCCGGCCCGCCGGAGTGCCGTCCCGCCGCCGCACCGGCGGTCGAGTCGACCAGGCGCATCACCTCGCCGCCGTGCACGTTGCCGAGCAGGTTCACGTGGTTCTGACCGGCCAGCAGCGTCAGCGTCACCCGTCCGTAGGACGGTGGGAGCGGTTCCATGCGGGTGAGCGTAGTCACGCGGGCGTCGCGTGGCTCGCACCGTTGGTCCCTGTAGGTTCGGGCGCATGCCGGACCGCCCTGAAGACTCGCCGGAGTACCACTGGCTCTACGGGCTCAAGCACGGCTCGACCCCGCCCGCGGACGAGGTCGAGGAAACGCAGGTGATCCCCGGTCGGCCCGACCCGCGCACGCACCCGGCCGCTCCGGACCTCCCGCCGGGCGGCCCCCGGCGCATCCAGCCCGAGCCCGGAACCGCTCCGCGCAAGCGCCGCCGCTTCCCGTACGGGAAGGTCGTGCTGCTGCTGGTGCTGGCCTGGATCGCCTACCTCGTCGCCGTCCCGACGCTGGCGTGGAAGAAGGTCGACAAGGTCAACGCGTTCCCCGCGGCCTCGACCCGTCCCGCGGACCAGCCCGGTACGACGTACCTGCTGGTCGGCTCGGACAGCCGCGCGGGACTGACCGCCCAGCAGCGCCGGCAGCTGACCACCGGCGGCGACGTCGGCCAGCGCACCGACACGATCATGCTGCTGCACATCGGGTCCGGGAAGCCGCTGCTGCTCTCGATCCCCCGCGACTCCCTGGTGCCGATCCCGGGTCACGGCACCACCAAGATCAACGCGGCGTTCGCCTACGGTGGCGCGAAGCTGCTGATCCGCACCCTGGAGCAGGACACCGGGGTGAAGATCGACCACTACGTCGAGATCGGCTTCGGCGGGTTCGTGAACGCGGTCGACGCGGTCAACGGCATCACCGTCTGCCCGACCCGGCGGATGTTCGACCGCAAGGCCGGGCTGCACATCTACGCCGGCTGCCAGCACGTGAACGGGATCACCGCGCTCGCCTACGCGCGGTCCCGGCACAGCGACCCGGCCCTCGGCGACATCAGCCGGGCCAAGCACCAGCGCGAGGTCGTCAGCGCGATCGGCGACAAGGTGAAGTCGCCGTGGAGCGTGCTCAACCCGTTCCGCTACTCCGACCTGATCAACGCCGCCACCGACTCGCTCAAGGTGAGCGACGGCACCGGCGTGATCGACATGGCGAAGTTCGCCCGTGCGATGACCCAGGTCAACGGCAAGAGCGGACTGACCTGCTCGATGCCCATCCGCGACCTCGCGGTGCACTGGGACCGCGACCGGGCCCTGGCGCTGATGCGCCGCATCAAGACCGACAAGACCGACCACATCCCCCGCAACCTCTGCTCACCGACAGGACTGCCCCAGTGACCGACCCAGTGACCGACCCAGTGACCTACGAGTTCGAGACCCTCGCGGTCGACATCGACGCCGACGGCATCGCGACGCTGCTGCTGAACCGTCCCGACGCACTCAACTCCTTCACGGTGACGATGGCGGTCGAGCTGGAGCAGTTCTTCCTCGACGCCGCGGCCGACGACGACATCCGCGCGATCGTGGTCACCGGGGCCGGCCGCGCCTTCTGCGCCGGCATGGACCTCTCGGCCGTCGGCAACGTGTTCGGGCTCGACGAGGACGCGAACCCGACGCCGGCCGACCTGCGCGACCGGCTGACCGAGGAGCCGTTCCAGTCCGGCGTCCGGGACACCGGCGGCAAGGTCACCCTGGCCATCCACGCCTGCCCGAAGCCGGTGATCGCCGCGATCAACGGACCGGCGGTCGGCATCGGCGCGACCATGACTCTGGCGATGGACCTGCGCCTGGCCTCCACCAAGGCGCGGATCGGCTTCGTCTTCGGCAAGCTCGGCATCGTGCCCGAGGCGGCCTCCACCTGGTTCCTGCCCCGGATCGTCGGCACCGCCCAGGCGCTGGAGTGGATCTACTCCGCCGAGATCATGACCGGCGAGCAGGCGCTCGCCGGTCGCCTGGTGCGCTCGGTGCACGAGCCCGAGGAGCTGCTCGAGGCGGCGTACGCGCTCGCCCGCACCTTCGTGGTCGGGCGGTCACCGGTCGCCCTGGCGCTGGCCAAGCAGATGGTCTACCGCAACTCCGCCGCCGACCACCCGATCGAGGCCCACCGCGCCGACAGCCTCGCGATGTGGCACGCCTCGACGGGCGACGGCAAGGAGGGGGTCGCCGCGTTCCTGGAGAAGCGCGACCCGGTGTTCACCGGCAAGGCGAGCGAGACCCCCGAGATCTACCCCTGATCGGGGGCGTGTCCGGCGTCACGTGCAGGGGGTGACCGGCGAGACAGCGCTTTCACGCGAGTCGTTCCACGATGACGGTGTAAACACCGAGCAGGAGGACGCGTGATGGCTGCAGCAGCTTTCGTCGAGAACCGGGGTACGAACCGCGCCGACGTCCGCCCGGTCGAGGTCGGCGCCTGGACGCTCGACTACCTCGGCCCGGGATTCCGCGTCCAGCTTCGGGTGACCGCGCGCGGGGGTCGCGGCCACATCTCGGCCTGGATCTCGCCGCCGACGGCGGCCCGGGTCTTCCTCGTCGCGGTCGGCAACGGCGACGCGCACGAGGAGGCGGTGGTCAGCAGCAACGGCCACTTCGAGTTCGACCGGGTCCGGGCCGGCAGCGGCTACCGACTCGCCTTCGTCACCGAGACCTGCGACCGGCCGATCCTGACGCCGCCGTTCTGGGTCTAGAGGGTCCGGGCGAACAGGTCGCGCAGCTCGGCGTAGTGCCGCTCGGCACCGGCCTCCTGGTACATCGAGGTGTCGGCCATCGTGTAGCCGTGCGGGGCGTCCGGGTAGATGACGTTGCTGTGCGCCAGGCCTGCGCCGGTCAGCGCGGCCTCGAGCGCCTCGACGGCCTCCGGCGGCATCGACCCGTCGTTGTCGGCGTGCCCGTAGACGAACTCGGCGCGCGCCTGCAGTAGTCCGAGGTGCGGGCTGTCCTCGGCGTCGGTGACCAGGCGACCGCCGTGGAAGCCTCCGACCGCGGCGATGTCGTCCGGGTGCAGTGCGGCGGCCCGGGTCGCGATGCGGGCACCGAGGCAGTAGCCGGTCACCCCTACCGGCCCCGGCGCAACGCCGGGCATCCCCCGGAGTGCCTCCACGTACGCCGCCACGTCGTCCACTCCGTCCCGGGGAGCCAGGTCGTCGATGCGGGGGCCGACCGTCGCGAAGAATCTCTCGCGCTCGCCGGGCTGTCTCAGGTCTCCGCTCGGTGCCAGCTCGGCCACGGTGCCGGTGCGGAAGAAGAGATGGGGAGCCAGCACGACGTAGCCCCAGGACGCGATCCGGTCGACCATCGTCTGGATCTGCGGCCGGAGTCCGATCGCGTCGGCGAGGAACAGGACGCCCGGGTGGTCGGCATCGTCGTCAGGTCGGCCCGAGAACGCCTCGACCGAGGCGGTGCCGACCGGGATGGTGAAGGTGGTCACGCTCGTCAGGTTAGAGGACCACGGTCCGGTTCTGTCTCGGGTCCGACTTCGTCCTCCTCGACGACGTGCACGGCGGCCTCCTCGGCGCTCGCGCCGGCTCCGTCGATCCCGACGTCCTCGGCCACGGAGTCCTTCTCGGTGTCCGCGGCCAAGCCCTCATCGGGCGCCACCAACCGCCCGGCGCGCGGGTCGGCCCGCCCCGGGTCGTGGTCCGCCTCGGCGTACGGGTCGGGTTCGGGTTCCTCCGCCGCCAGCCGGTCGTCCAGGCTCGGCTCCGCTCCGGGATCGCGGCGCAGGTTCGCCGGCTCCCGGTCCGGGGGCGAGTAGCCCTCGTCGAGCACGTCCTCGACACCCCGGTCCTCCAGGGTGTCCTCGGGTTGAAGCTGGTCCTCCGTCATGCCTGCGCAATACCCGGGACACCGAGTCTCAACCGAGATGTATCAACCCCCTCGGCTCCGCCTCTTGACCGGTGTGAGCCAGCACCCCGCCACCCAGAGGACGACCGAGTGGGCCAACGCCCTGGACGTCGCCCACCCCGCTGACGTCAGCGACGACAACGTCGTCGACCTGACCCTGGTCATGCACGACCACGAGAGCGTGCGGACCGCCATGTTGCAGACCCCGAACGAGGTCGGCACCTGGTCGCTGGAGTACCTCGGGCCCGGGTTCCACGTGCAGCTGCGGATCGCGCGCCGCAACCGGCAGGCCCGGTTGGACGGGTGGATGTCGCCGGCGCGACCCGTGAAGGTCCTGCTGAGCACCCTGCTGCACAAGCCGACGATCCTGGAGGCCGAGGTCAGCGAGAGCGGCCGCTTCGAGTTCCCGATCGCGCCGACCGGCGCCTGCCGGATGAGCTTCGCCACCGATGGACCAGGGCGGCACCCAGCCACGCCGCCCTTCTGGATCTGACGGCCGCCGTGCGGAGGATTTCGGGCACCTGCGGGGATATGCCCGGGTTTGGACCCACGGCGGTCGTCGCCCACCTCGCCAGCCACCGCAGAAACAGTGGCCCCTCACGTTCAGCACGCACTAGATTTTGCGCTGGATGTATCAACCGGCACCGCAGGTGCCTCGTTGGGGGCGTGGTCACCATTTCCGAAGGTTCCGGCACCGAGAAGAGCGCCGAGGGGGGCGCGCGCTGGAGCGCGTCCGCGGCCGCCTTCACGGCCTGGCGGGACGGCGACCGCGAGGCTCTCGACGAGCTGGTGCGCCTGCTCTCCCCCACGCTGTGGCACGTCGTGCGTGCGACCGGCCTCGACCGCGCCAGCGCCGAGGACGTCGTGCAGAGCACCTGGCTCGCCCTCGTCGACAAGGCCGACACCATCGCGAACCCGATGGCGGTCGCCGGCTGGCTGTGCACCACGGCCCGCCGTGATGCCTGGAAGATCAGCAAGAACTTGCGCCGCGAGCTCGCCACCGAGGACGACTCGCTCGGCTGGTCGCTGCCCAGCATGGAGGGTCCCGAGGCCGGCGTCGTGCTCCGTGAGGACCACGCCCGACTCCGCACCTGCCTGACCCGGCTCAACGAGCGCTGCCAGGCCTTGCTCCGGATGCTGGCCGCAGGCCCACGTCCGGACTACGCCGAGGTCTCCGACGCCCTCGACATGCCGGTCGGCAGCATCGGCCCGACCCGGGCCCGTTGCCTCGACAAGCTGCGCGTCGAGCTGCTCGCGGAAGGAGCGGTGTGATGGCTGACGAACCGCTCACCCCGGAGGAGTCCGCAGCGGACGCCGAGCTCCTCGACGCGATCTCCGATCTCTGGGACGTGCTCGACCCGCCGCCCGAGGACCTTTCCGAGGGCGTGCTCGCCCGCATCGAGACCAACGACCTCGACGCCGAGCTGCTCACCCTCGTCGAGTGGGACAAGGAGCTCTCCGGCGTCCGCTCGGTGACCATGCTGCGCGCCCCCGACGAGGTCGGCACCTGGTCGCTGGAGTACCTCGGGCCGGGCTTCCGGGTCCAGGTCCGGATCTCCCGCAGCGCCCGTCAGGCCCGCCTCGACGGCTGGGTGCTCCCGGCCCAGCCGATGACGGTGCACCTGACCTCGATGGGCAAGAACAGCACCAGCGACGAGACCCGGGTCAGCGACTCGGGCCGCTTCGAGTTCCCGGTCACGCCGACCGGTGCATGTCGACTCACCTTCATCTCGGATCCCAGCGGCAGCCGTCCGCTGGTCACCCCTCCCTTCTGGATCTGAGGTTCCGTCATGGCCGCCAAGAAGACTGCTGCGAAGAAGACTGCCTTCAAGAAGACCGTCGCCAAGAAGACCACCGCGAAGAAGACCACCGCGCGGGCGTCGAAGAAGACGGCATCCAAGCGGCCGACCGCTGCTGACATCGACCGCGAGCTGAACCGGCGCATCGCGGCCCGGGAGCGGGCGGAGAGGGCGCGGATCGCTGCGTTCGAGGCGCTGTCCCCGCGCATCCTGAACACGGTCACCGCGCTCCAGGCCAACGGCAAGGCGCCGATGCCGACCGCGTACGCCGGCACGCGCGTCCTGGTGTCCCGCAGTGCGATCACTCCGGAGCTGATCGCCGAGCTGACCAACGTGGCGACCGGCCTCGGCTGGACGCTGGACGCGCGGGACGCGGTGAACCCGCCGAAGCAGGCGCACCGCGCAGCTCTGGGGGTCGCGCGTCTCGAGCTCGGCGTACCGAACGACGGCGTGCTGAAGAAGCCCGACGCCTGGGCCTTCATGCAGGCCGTGAAGTCCAGCCGGAAGAAGGTCCTCAAGGCCGCGAGCGTCGGCCTGGACCACGTCATCTCGATCGGCGACGTCGCCGGCAACCCGTACAACGTCGGGAACCCCTACAACGTGGGCAACCCGTACAACGTCGGGAACCCGTACAACGTCGGGAACCCCTACAACGTGGGCAACCCGTACAACGTGGGCAACCCCTACAACGTCGGGAACCCGTACAACGTCGGGAACCCGGCGCCCCCGAGCCCGGGCGTGGCCGCGTACGGATACCCGGGGACGGGCGGTCGGCAGCCCGTGGCGTACGTCGGCCCGAAGCCTGCCCGCAAGCCCAACGCCGACTACAAGAACAAGAACCAACGTCGGCCCGTGGTGGCGATCCTGGACTCCGGGTGCGGCAAGCACCCGTGGCTGGACGGCATCGTCAACACCGACGTCAAGCTCGACGGCAAGCCGATCGGCTACACCGACAAGCGCACCAACCCCGAGCTGCACGCCGACCTGGTCGGCCCGGCCGACGGCGTGATGGATACCTACGCCGGACACGGCACCTTCATCGCCGGCCTGGTCCGCCAAGCGAACCCGGACGCCGACATCGTCTCCTGGCGCATCACCCCGTCCGAGGGTCCGATCGTCGAGAGCGACCTGATCGACGCGCTCGCGGACATCGCCGAGCTCGCGCGCCGACACCGCGACGGCGAGCGTGGCGGTCACCCGATCGACGTGCTCAGCCTGTCGCTGGGGTACTACCACGAGTCCGCCGACGACGTGGATTTCGACAGCACCATCTACGCACCGCTGCGCCTGCTCGGCGAGTGCGGCGTCGCCGTGGTCTGCTCGGCCGGCAACGACTCGACCACGCGTCCCGAGTACCCCGCCGCCCTGGCCCCGTGGACGAACGGGAAGGGCATGACCAAGCCGGAGAAGGACGTCATCCCGGTCGTCTCGGTCGGCGCCCTGAACCCCAACGGGTCGGACGCGATGTTCAGCAACGCCGGACCGTGGGTCCGCGCTCACGCGCCCGGCGCCTCGGTGATGAGCACCGTCCCTGCGTTCAACAGCGGTTTCCAGCCGATGTCCCAGCTCACTCTGGACGGGCGGGTGCGGCAGTCGCCGGACGTCGACGACTTCCGCAACGGGTTCGCTCTCTGGAGCGGAACGTCGTTCGCCGCTCCGCTCTTCGCCGGCTGGATGAGCGCCGAGATCGACTCGATCGGTCTGCGCGGCGACCACCGCAAGGCCGCGATCGCGCGGATCTGGCCCCTGGTGACGCGGGGAGCGAAGATCAAGCCATGAGGACCCGTGGACGCTGAGTCCCTGCACCAGGACGCCGTCGTTGCCGTCAACGCCGGCAAGTGGGGTTTGGCGCTCGAGATCATCGCCCAGGCTCGGGACCTGACCGACGACGAGAACCTGCTGAGCAGACTCGACATCACCGCGACGTACAGCATGGCCGAGACCGGCGACCACGCCGGCGCCGTCGCGCTGTGCAGGGACGTGCTCACCCGAACCGGGATCGAGACCCTCACGGCCGGGCTCGCCGAGTCGCAGCTCGGCCTGCTCTACATGCGCAACGCCGAGCCGAACGCTGCCCTGGGTGCGTTGGACCGGGCCCTGGAGGCGCTGGCGGGTGAAACGCTCTACCGCGGTCGTGCCCTGTTGAACCGCGGGACGGTGCACCTGGACCGACGCGACCCGAACGCAGCAGCGACAGACCTGGCAGAAGCCGCAGAGCTGCTGCTGCGCGAGGGCGACGTCATGGGTCATGCGAAGGCCCTCTTCAACAACGGCTACGCCGAGCTCCTGCGCAACGACCTGGTTGCCGCGATGCGGGGCATGGACGAGGCCTTCGAGACCCTCGCCGCCGATTCGCCGGTGAACCGCGCGATCGGCCAGCAGGACCGGGCCGAGGTGCTGCTCGCCTCGGGTCGGGCTCGGGAGGCCGCCGAGGCGCTCGAAGCTGCAGCCGAGGCGTACGGAGCCGAGAAGCTGCGCCGACTCCAGGCCGAGTGCGAGCTCATCCTCGCCCGGACGCTGGTCGCCGACGAGCCGGAGCGCGCCAAAGCCATCGCGCTGCAGGCCGCACGCCGGTTCGAGGCCGAGAAGCGCGAGGTCTGGGCTGCGCGCGCACGGGCGATGGCCACCGTCGCTGACATCGAGGCCGGCAGCAAGGCACCCGCGACGTTGCGTCACGCCGACGAGCTCGCCGAGGTCCTGCGCAAGGCCGGCTACCGGGAAGAGGCAGACCGGCTCGCCCTGCACGCCTCCCGCCTCTCGATCCGCCGCGGCGACATGGCCGACGCATCCACGCGCATCGCGAAGGTGCGGACCACCGAGTACTCCCCGGTCACCACCCGGCTGCTCACGCGCGAGGTGCGGGCCGAGCTGGCAGCCGCGCAGGGCCAGCCCACCAGGGTCCGCACCTATGCCCAGCAGGGCCTCTCCGCCCTGCACACGTGGCAGGCCACCTTCGGCAGCTTCGACCTGCAGTCCTCGTCGGTCGGCCACGGTCAGCACCTGGCACGCCTGGGACTCCGGGCCGCGATGGACGACGGCTCCCCCGAGGTCGTCTTCGAGTGGTCGGAGCGGGCGCGCGCCCTGGCCTCGCGGGTGACCGCCCTGCGTCCGCCACCCGACCCGGCGCTCGCCGCCGACCTCACTGCGCTGCGCGTCACCGATCCCAAGGATGCGGCCGCAGTCCGCGCCCTGAAGGACCGGATCCGGTCGCACTCGTGGTTCGCCGCGGCCGGCACCATCGGCGAGCCCGTCGAGCTCGACGCCCTGCGCGCCCGCCTCGCCGAGGACAACGCAGCCCTGGTGGCCCACATCGTCCTCGACGGCCAGCTGACCGCGCTCGCCGTCACGACCGACTCGGCGGCGATCATCCCGCTCGGCGAGGCAGAGCCGGTCCGCACGCTGCTCGACCGCGTGGCCGCCGACCTCGACTTCGCCGCGCAGCACCGCAGCGACGAGCTGGCCGCTCCGGTGCGGGCGTCGCTGCGCACCGATCTCTCCGCGCTGGCCGACGTCCTGGTCCGGCCGCTGCTCGCGACGATCGGCTACCGACGCCTGGTGCTGACACCCTCCGCCATGCTGGCCGGCACTCCGTGGACCTGCCTGCCCGGGCTGATCGGTCGCCCGCTCACCATCCCGACCTCGGCGACGCGCTGGGTCGAGCAGACCGCGGTGAAGGCGGTCCCGCCCCGGATCGCCGGGTTCGTCGCCGGCCCCCGGCTCGAACGCGCCGAGGAGGAGATCCAACGCTCGGCCGGCACCTGGCCCACGGCCCAGGTGCTCTCCGGGGACACCGCGGACTCGGCCCGCGTCGGCTGGCTCGCCTCCCAGGTCGACCTCTTCCACGTCGCCGGCCACGGCCTGCACCCGGGCGACCACCCGCTGTTCTCCGCGATCGAGCTCGCCGACGGACCCTGGTTCGGCCACGACGTCGACCTGCTCCCCCGTACGCCGGAGCTCGTCGTGCTCTCCGCCTGCGACCTCGGCCGGGTCACGGTCCTGCACGGCGAGGAATCGGTCGGCATGACCGCCGCCTGGCTGCACGCGGGAGCGCGGACGGTGATCTCGTCCCCCGCCCTACTCGCTGACGAGCTGGCCTGCGAGGTGTTCGCCTCGTGGCACCGGTTGGTGGGCGCAGGAACAGCGCCCGCCGACGCGCTCGCTCAGGTGTGCGCGTCGACCGACGAGGTGGTGCCGCTGCTCAGCTTCGGAGCGGGCTGGTGAGCGAGGAGGACGACCGGGAAGCGGTCATCGCCCGACTTCTGGACGACGGTGCGCTGACCATCGACGCGGATGTCTACCGAATCGACCTGAGCGCCGTGGTGAGCAAGTACATCGGTGAGACCGAGAAGAACCTCCGCAGGCTCTTTGACGCTGCCGAGAAAGGCGGCGCCATCCTCCTGTTCGACGAAGCAGATGACCTGTTCGGGAAGCGCACCGGCGTGAAGGATTCGCCCGACCGCTACGCGAGCATCGAGCTGAGCCCCCTGCTCGAGCGGATCGAGGTCTTCGACGGCATCGTCCTGCTCAGGAGGTGGCCGGACGACGACTGATCAGGTTCAGATCTCGGCCTGCACGCCGGCCAGCAGCTGGCGGGCCATCACGATCCGCTGGACCTGGTTGGTGCCCTCGTAGATCTGGGTGATCTTGGCGTCGCGCATCATCCGCTCGACCGGGTAGTCCCGGGTGTAGCCGTAGCCACCGAGCACCTGGACCGCGTTGGTGGTGACCTCCATCGCCACGTCCGAGGCGAAGCACTTGGCCGCGGCACCGAAGAACGTCAGGTCGGAGTCACCGCGCTCGGAGCGACCGGCGGCGGCGTAGGTCATCTGGCGAGCCGCCTCGACCTTCATGCCCATGTCGGCGAGCAGGAACTGCAGGCCCTGGAACTCCGAGATCGACTTACCGAACTGGCGGCGCTCCATCGCGTACTCCAGGGCGTAGTCGAGGGCACCCTGCGCGACGCCGACGGCCTGGGCCGCGATGGTGACGCGGGTGTGGTCGAGGGTGCGCATCGCGGTCTCGAAGCCGGTGCCCTCGGCACCGATCAGGCGGTCGGCGGGGATCCGGACGTTGTCGAGGTAGACCTCCTTGGTCGGAGATCCCTTGATGCCCAGCTTCTTCTCGGGGGCTCCGAAGGAGACGCCCTCGTCGGTCTTCTCGACCACGAACGCGGAGATGCCGTGGGTCCGGGAGTCGGGGTTCGTCACCGCCATGACGGTGTAGTACTCGGACTCGCCGGCGTTGGTGATCCAGCGCTTCACACCGTTGAGCACGTAGTGCTCGCCGTCGCGGACCGCGCGCGTCGTCATGCCACCGGCGTCCGAGCCGGCGTCGGGCTCGGAGAGGCAGTAGGAGAACCCGCCCTCACCCTTGGCCAGCTTCGAGAGGTACGTGGCCTTGAGCTCTTCCGAACCCGAGATCTGCACCGGCAGCGAGCCGAGCTTGTTCACGGCGGGGATCAGGCTCGAGGAGACGCACACGCGGGCGATCTCCTCGATGACCAGCACCGTGGCCAGCGCGTCCGCACCGGCGCCGCCGTACTGCTCGGGCACGTGCGGGGCGTGGAAGTCGGTCTCCAGGAGCGCCTGCGCGGCCTCGACCGGGTAGCGCGCCTCCTCGTCGACGGCCGCCGCGTGCGGGGCGATCTTCGCCTCGGCGATCTCGCGGACCGCCTTGCGGATCTCGCGGTGCTCCTCGGACAGGCCGTACATCGGGAAGTCAGACATGGGTTCGATTCTAGGTTCGCAGTGAACGCTCATTAACCGGCTCCGGGGTGATATCCGTCTCCCGGGAAGCCTTCGTCGCGACCTGTTGTTGTCATCAGAGTGAGCACCGACTGGCAGGAGCAGAAGTACGTCGACCTGATGCTGGACGAGCTCGAGACCTGGGCGATCGTCGGGCTCTCCGGAGATCCGTCACGGACCGCGTACAGGATCGCGCTGGCTCTGCAGAACGCCGGCAAGCGGATCGTCCCGATCCACCCGGACACCCCGGTCGTGCTCGGCGAACAGGGCTACGCCACGCTCGCCGACGTGCCTTTCCCCGTCGACGTGGTCGACGTGTTCCGTCGCTCCGAGGCCGCCGGTCAGTTCGTCGACGAAGCCATCGCCGTCGGTGCGAAGGGGGTGTGGCTCCAGCTCGGAGTCATCGACGAGGACGCCTTCGAGCGTGCCGCCGAGGCGGGACTGCCGATGGTGATGGACACCTGCCCGCTCATCGAGTGGGACAGGCGCCGCTGATCAGCTCCTCGGAGATCACCAGAACCGGTACACGTGCATCTTGAGGTCGCACCAGCCCGCTGCTCCGTCCGGGCGCAGTCGCGCTGTTCGATGAGTGCCGTCGTCGGTGTCTCCCAACGTGGCCGCGGCGACCAGGAGTTCGGGAACGGGCGGGGCCTTGAGGCTTGAGTCCGCGGCCTCGCCGTACCGACCCCAAACAACGCGCCAGCCTCGCTGCTTCGGGTCGTCGATGACGACCGTGGTGTTCACGCCCGACGACTCCACCCAGATCGTCCCGGTGACCTTGGCTCCGGAACACGTCGTGGCGAACGACCTGACACCGGGATCCAACAGTTGCTTTCCTGCCCAGGTCAGGCCGAGGACAACCATCGTTATGACGACGCCGAGGACGAAACCTCGCAGGACCGGACGGCGACGCGTCGGGGCCGCGTCAGCCGGAGCCGCGGCGTCAGTCATGGTCAGAAGCCGGCGCGCCGCGGGGCGGCCTGGTCGCGGACGACCTTGCCCTTCTCGTGGGCGGAGTCGCGTAGCGTGGACTGGAACTCGGTCATCTTCTGCTGGAGATCCGGGTCGGTAGCTGCCAGGATGCGGACGGCCAGCAGGCCGGCGTTGCGGGCGTTGCCGACAGCGACGGCTGCCACCGGGACGCCGGCGGGCATCTGCACGATGGAGAGCAGCGAGTCCATGCCGTCGAGGTACTTCAGCGGCACCGGTACGCCGATCACCGGCAGCGGGGTCACCGAGGCGAGCATCCCGGGCAGGTGGGCCGCTCCCCCGGCGCCGGCGATGATCACCTGGATCCCACGACCGGCGGCGTCCTTGCCGTAAGCGAGCATCTCCTCCGGCATCCGGTGCGCGGAGACGACGTCGGCCTCGAACTCGATGCCGAACTCGGTGAGCGCCTCAGCGGCGTCCTTCATCACCGGCCAGTCGGAGTCCGACCCCATCACGATGCCGACGCGCACACTCATTCGCTTTCCTCTCCCAGCTCTCCTGCGAACCATGCTGCCGCATGACGGGCCCGTTCGAGGCAGTCCTCGAGGTCCTCGCCGTAGGCATTCACGTGGCCGACCTTGCGGCCCGGTCGCAGTCCTTTTCCGTACAGGTGCACGCGCAGCCGCGGATCGCGGGCCAGCGCGTGCGGGTAACCGTCGTAGAGACGGGCCGTGCTCGCCGAGTCCTGGCCGGCGCCTCCGAGGATGTTGACCATCACCGTCCACGGCGCGCGGGCGTCCGGCGCACCGAGCGGCAGGTCCAGCACCGCGCGCAGGTGGTTCTCGAACTGCGAGGTCACCGAGCCGTCCTGGGTCCAGTGCCCGGTGTTGTGCGGGCGCATCGCCAGCTCGTTGACCAGCACCCGGCCGTCGTTGGTCTCGAAGAGCTCGACCGCCAGCACGCCGGTGACGCCGAGCTCGCCGGCGACCCGCATCGCGATCTGCTGGGCCTCGATGGCCAGGTCCGGGTCCAGGTCAGGCGCCGGGGCGATCACCTCGCGGCAGATGCCGTCGCGCTGCTCCGAGGCGACCACCGGCCAGGCAGCGACCTGACCGGAGGGCGAGCGGGCCACGAGGGCGGAAAGCTCGCGGCGGAAGTCGACCCGCTCCTCGGCCAGGATCTGCACCCCGGTCGCGGCTGCTGCCTCGAACGGCTCGGCGGCGTCCTCGGCCGACCGGACGAACCAGACGCCCTTGCCGTCGTACCCGCCCCGGGTCGTCTTGAGCACGCAGGGGAAGCCGAACGCCTCGGCCTCGGCAACGTCCGCGACGATCGCGTTGCGCGGGCACGGGACGTCGAGGGCACCGAGCGCCGCCCGCATGACGCCCTTGTCCTGCGCGTGCACCAGCGCCTCGGGGCCGGGCCGGACGGCGATCCCGTCTTCCTCCAGCGCGTGCAGGTGCTCGGTCGGGACGTGCTCGTGGTCGAAGGTGACCGCGGCACAGCCCTGGGTGATCCGGCGCAGCGCGTCGAGGTCGCGGTAGTCACCGACCTCGTGGTCGACGATGACCTGGGCCGCGGAGACGCCGTCCGCCTCGGCCAGCAGCCGCAGCGGGATCCCCAGCGCGGCGGCGGGCTCGGCCATCATCCGGGCCAGCTGTCCACCGCCGATCACGGCGATCTTGGGCGCGAGCTCCTCAGGCACAGGGGTGACCCTATCGGTCAGTGTCGCGGCCTCGTACGACGCACCGTCACCGGCTCGATGTCGCCGAACCCGCGGATCGGGCGGGCCGGCAGCGGACGCGTCTCGAACTCGGTCGGCGGCAGCAGCTCGGCGGTTCGGGAGTCGATGATCACCCGGTTGCGCCGGGCCACCGCCGTGAAGCGAGCGGCCAGGTTCACCGGCGGGCCGTAGACGTCGCCCATCCGCATCACGACCGGGCCCGTCGCCAGCCCCAGCCGGACGTCGGGCAGCCGCTCGTCCCCTCCGATCACAGCGATGATGTCCAGCGCGATGTCGATGGCCTGGACCGGGTCGGACTCGATGAACAGCACCGAGTCACCCAGCGTCTTGATCACCCGGCCGTTGTGGTCGGCGATGACGTCGGAGCAGCGGGTCTCGAAGACCTCCACCAGCTCGCCGATCTCGTTCTCGTCCAGCTCGTTGGACAGGGCGGTGAAGGAGACCAGGTCGGCGAACCCGACGGTCGCCTGCGGGACGTGCAGGTCCTCGTCAGCCTGACCGAGCAGGTCGATCCGGCCCACGGCCGCGGCCAGGTGCCTGCGCCAGGCGTAGACGAGCAGCGCGTCGAAGTTCGGCACCTGACCTTCGACCAGGGCCAGCGCCGCCTTCATCGCCTCGGGCGAGGACAGGTCCTTCTGGGTGAACTCCTCCAGCGCGGTCGCCAGGGTCGCGGTCTGCCAATCCGCGAGCCGGGCCACGGTGTGGCCGATCGCGCGGACCAGGCGGAGCATCGTCTCGAAGTCGATCCCGGAGTCGGCGACCGTGTGCGCCACCAGCTCCAGCGCGTGCTGGTCAGCCAGGGTGAAGGCCACCTGGTTGGTGGCGTCGGGGAAGCCGAGGGCGCGCCACAGACGCCTGGCCTCGTCGGTGCTGATCCCAGCGGCAGCGGCGATCTCGCTGCCGAGCATGGACGGCGCCTCGCCGAGGATCGCGTTCTCGAGGTCGGAGACGGTCGGGCCGAGATCCGGCGACTCAGGCAGCTCAGGTCCCGTCATCGTGCTTGGGGTCCTGCTGGGCGCCACCGTGGAACAGCAGGTCGGAGAGCTGCAGCTGGCGCTTCTCGACCTGCGGCACGTCCGTCAGCTGCACGCGGCCCTGCTCGCTGGCGTCGGAGACGACCAGCGTTCCGCAGCCGAGGAGTCGGTCGAGCAGGCCCTTCTCGTAGGACACGTCGCTGATCCGGCTGAGCGGGATGTCGTGGCCGGTCCGGGAGATCACGCCCTGGTGGGTGGTCAGTCGGCGGTTGGTCACGGTGTAGGTGGCGGTCATCCACTTCAGGAACGGCCACAGCGTGTAGACGACGATGACCACGAGCGCGACGGCCGCGATCACGTAGCGCACGATCTTGTTGTCGATCTGGCCCATCCCGTAGCCGGCCGCACCGGCCACCACGATGAGGACCAGCGCCGGCACGAAGAGCGCCTTCACGTGCGTGCGCGTGGAGAAGACGATGCTCTCGCCCTCGTTCAGGAGCTTCTTGTTGATCGCCACGCGCCGATCATGTCACGCGGGACGGACGTGCACGACGTCTCCGGCACCAATCGTCCGGCTCCCTCCGGGGCCGTCCACGACCAGGCGGCCGCCGCGGTCCAGCCCGCTCGCCGTCCCGGAGAAGGTCTCACCGTCCGGCAGCTGCACGGTGACCTGGCGCCCGACGGTGTCGCACTCCGAGCGGTAGCGCTCCAGCACGGCCCCCGGCTCGGCGCGCAGCGCGTCCAGGATCGTGGCCAGCGCCGGAACCACCTCGGCGAAGACTGCGGTCCGGTCGACCGGGGAACCGGCGATCGAGAGCGACGACGCCGTGGGCACCGGCAGCTCGTCCGGGCCGAGCGCGACGTTGATCCCGATGCCGATCAGCGCCAGGGCCCGGCCGCCGGGTCCGGAGACCCGCTCGAGCAGGATGCCGGCGATCTTGCCCTGCCCGCCGTCGGGCGTGGGCACGAGCAGGTCGTTGGGCCACTTCACCGCGACCGGCAGCCCGCTGGCCGACCGGACCCCGTCCGCGGCGGCGAGCGCGACGGCCAGCGGCAGCAGCGGCCAGTCGGCGTCCGCGAGCCCGGGGTCGACCACCGCGGTGAAGGTCAGCGCGGAGCCCGGCGGCGTGTCCCAGGTGCGGTCGAGCCGGCCACGGCCTGCGGTCTGGTGGTCCGCGACCACCAGCGTGTCCGGCTGCGGGTCCGCGGCGGCGACCGCGTTGGTCGACTCGGCGGTCGGCAGCAGCCTCACCGCCCAGCCGGTGCCAGCCGCGCCCGTCAGGGCGTCGAGTTCGAGGGGTGACCGGGAGGAATCAGGTGTCGGCACAGGCACTACCCTGACCCAGGATCCACCCTTTGAGAAGGAGTCTTCGCGTGAGTGCAGTTCCCGGCCAGGGCACCGAGGTGCCGGCGGACATCGACATCCACACCACGGCGGGCAAGCTGGCCGACCTGGACCGGCGCATCGACCTGGCGGTGCACGCTGCCGGCGAGAAGGCGGTCGAGAAGCAGCACGCCAAGGGTAAGAAGACCGCCCGCGAGCGGATCGAGGCGCTCTTCGACGAGGGCAGCTTCGTCGAGCTCGACGAGCTGGCCCGGCACCGCTCGGTCGCTTTCGGGCTGGAGAAGAACCGCCCGTACGGCGACGGCGTGATCACCGGGTACGGCACCATCGACGGCCGCCAGGTCTGCGTGTTCTCCCAGGACTTCACCATCTTCGGCGGATCCCTCGGCGAGGTCTACGGCGAGAAGATCACCAAGGTGATGGACCTGGCCATGAAGACCGGGTGCCCGATCATCGGCATCAACGAGGGTGCCGGCGCCCGCATCCAGGAGGGCGTGGTCTCCCTCGGCCTGTACGGCGAGATCTTCCGCCGCAACGTGCACGCCTCGGGCGTCATCCCGCAGATCAGCCTGATCATGGGCAACTGCGCCGGCGGCCACGTGTACTCCCCCGCGGTCACCGACTTCACGATCATGGTCGACCAGACCTCGGCGATGTTCATCACCGGTCCGGACGTCATCAAGACCGTCACCGGTGAGGACGTCACCATGGAGGACCTGGGCGGCGCCCGGGCCCACAACACCAAGTCCGGCAACGCGCACTACATGGGCGCCGACGAGGACGACGCGCTGGAGTACACCAAGGCGCTGCTCTCCTACCTGCCGCAGAACAACATGGACGAGGTGCCGTCCTTCGACGAGGTCGCCGACCTGACGGTCACCGACGAGGACCTGGCGCTCGACACGATCATCCCGGACTCGCCGAACCAGCCCTACGACATGCACGACGTGATCAACACCGTGCTCGACGACGGCGAGTTCCTCGAGGTCATGCCGCTGTTCGCGCCGAACATCCTGATCGGCTACGGCCGGGTCGAGGGCAAGTCCGTCGGCATCGTCGCCAACCAGCCGATGCAGTTCGCCGGCACCCTGGACATCGACGCCTCCGAGAAGGCCGCGCGGTTCGTGCGCACCTGCGACGCGTTCAACATCCCGGTGGTGACCTTCGTCGACGTGCCGGGCTTCCTGCCGGGCACCGACCAGGAGTGGAACGGCATCATCCGCCGCGGCGCGAAGCTGATCTACGCCTACGCCGAGGCGACCGTCCCGCTGGTCACGATCATCACCCGCAAGGCCTACGGCGGCGCGTACGACGTGATGGGGTCCAAGCACCTCGGCGCCGACATCAACCTGTCCTGGCCGACCGGCCAGATCGCGGTGATGGGTGCGCAGGGCGCGGCCAACATCGTGCACCGCAAGACCCTGGCCGCGGTCGAGGCCGACGGCGGCGACGTCGAGGGCAAGCGCGCCGAGCTGATCCAGGAGTACGAGGACACCCTCGCAAACCCCTACATCGCGGCCGAGCGCGGCTACGTCGACGGGGTCATCCCGCCGCACGAGACCCGCGCCGAGATCGTGAAGGCGCTGCGGTTGCTGGCCACCAAGCGCGAGACGCTGCCGCCGAAGAAGCACGGGAACATCCCGCTGTGAGCACCGAGGAGTCCGGCTCCGCGCCGGTCCTGCGGGTCGTCAACGCCGACGCCACCCCGGAGGAGATCGCCGCGATCGTCGCGGTGTTCTCCGCGCTCGGGGGTGCCGCGCCGGCGGCGAAGAAGCCGGTGCCGGCGTGGGCGGCCAACGCCCGCAAGATGCGCGCCTCACACCCGCACGGGCGCTCCGGCTGGCGCGCCAGCGGCCTGCCGCGCTAGTTCGCGGCCATAATCGCGGGCATGACCGCTCCGATCCGACTGATCCTGGCCTCGGCCTCTCCTGCCCGGCTGGCGACGCTGCGGGCGGCCGGTCTGGACCCCGAGGTCATCGTCAGCGGGGTCGACGAGGACGAGGTCGAGCTGGACACCCCGGCCGAGTACGCCCTCAAGCTCGCCCAGCTCAAGGCGGTCGCCGTCGCTGCGGACCAGCCGCGGGCGCTGGTCATCGGCTGCGACTCGGTGCTGGAGTTCGAGGGCGAGATCTTCGGCAAGCCCGAGGACGCCGCCGACGCGACCGCGCGCTGGAAGCGGATGCGCGGCGGGACCGGCGTGCTGCACACCGGCCACTGCGTGATCGACACCCACCGCGAGGTCTGGCTCGGCCGCTCGGCGGCCACCCAGGTGCGCTTCGCGATGATCGACGACGAGGAGATCGCCGCCTACGTCGCGACCGGTGAGCCTCTCAAGGTGGCCGGCGCGTTCACCCTGGACGGCCGCGGGTCGGCGTACGTCTCGGGGATCACCGGCGACCCGCACAACGTGGTCGGGATCAGCGTGCCGCTGCTGCGCCTGATGTTCGACGAGCTCGGCTTCGTCTGGCACGAGTTCTGGAGCTAGGCCGCTCCGGCGGGCTACTCGCTGGTGCGAGCGGGCTCGACCTCGACGTCCAGCAGCTCACCGGTCGCCGGGTCCAGCACCGGCTCGGCCAGGTGCTCGACCACCAGCGGCGAGCGACCGGTGAAGACGAAGCGCCGGAACGCCCAGAACCGGAAGGCGTTGCCCAGCAGCGCCCCGATCACGTTGCCCGACATGTTGTCGGCGTAGATGCTGTCCCAGCCGATCACGTTGCGGCTGAGGAACAGGCAGGTCACCGGGATCACGAACGACAGCAGGTTGATGACCACGTAGTTCACCAGCCCGCCGCCAGGACCGGCCGCGTGCCGGTGCCGGAAGGCGTAGTAGCGCGCTCCGTAGTAGCTGACGAACATGCCCACGCTGTTCGCGACCAGGTACGCCGGGATCGGCTGGCTGTTCATGATGCCGTCGAACCAACCCTGGACGCCGTGCACGAGAGCGTTGAACAGGAACAGGGCGACCAGGGTCGCCACGGTGTTCACCGCGGAGAACCGGGCGACCTCACCGGTGATCCTCTTCAGCCGGTTACCCACGCGCTGACTCCTTGAGCGGCTCCCACCAGGCACGGTTCTCCCGGTACCACTCGATCGTCGCAGCCAGGCCCTCGGAGAACTGGACCTGGGGGCGGTAACCGAGCTCGGAGCTGATCTTCGAGATGTCGACCGAGTAGCGCAGGTCGTGGCCGGGGCGGTCCGCCACGTTCACGACCCGGTCCCAGTCCGTGCCGGTGGCCTCGAGCAGCAGCCCGGTCAGCTCGGCGTTGGTCAGCTCGGTGCCGCCGCCGATGTTGTAGATCTCGCCGTCGCGCCCACCGGTGAGCACCAGGTGCACGGCGCGGCAGTGGTCGTCGACGTGCAGCCAGTCGCGGACGTTCGCGCCCTCGCCGTACAGCGGGACGTCCTCGCCGTCGATCAGGTTGGTCACGAACAGCGGGATGACCTTCTCCGGAAACTGGTACGGCCCGTAGTTGTTGGAGCAGCGCGTCACGCAGACCGGGACCCCGTAGGTCTGGTGGTACGCCCGCGCGATCAGGTCGCTGGAGGCCTTCGAGGCGGAGTACGGCGAGTTCGGCAGCAGCGGCTGCTCCTCGTCCCAGGAGCCGACGGCGATCGAGCCGTAGACCTCATCGGTGGAGACGTGCACGAACTTCTCGACGCCGACGGTCCGGGCGGAGTCGAGCAGCGTCTGGGTGCCGACCACGTTGGTGGTCACGAACTCGTGGGCCCGGCGGATCGAGCGGTCGACGTGGGTCTCGGCCGCGAAGTGCACCACGGCATCGACGCGCGAGACCAGGTCGTCGACCAGCTCACGGTCGACGATGTCCCCCTCGACGACCTCGAGGCGCGGGTCCCCGGCGACCGGGTCCAGGTTCGCGCGGTTGCCGGCGTAGGTGAGCTTGTCGAGCACCAGGACCTGCTCGGGTTCGGTCTCGCCCCAGGCGCCGGACAGCACCGTGCGGACGTAGTGGCTGCCGATGAAACCGGCGCCACCGGTGACCAAGAGCCTCATGCTCTACCTCTCGCTTGCCGTCCCCCGACTCACGAGCACCGACTCTATCCGCCGACTCGGGCCCCTTGGCTGCAAGAACCCGTCTTTGACCTGCGGTTATTCCACGGGCAGGCCGAGGCCCCGGGCGATCAGCATCCGCTGCACCTCGGAGGTGCCCTCGCCGATCTCCAGGATCTTGGCGTCGCGGTAGAACCGGGTGACCGGGTACTCCTCCATGAAGCCGTAGCCGCCGAAGACCTGGGTGGCGATCCGGGTCGCGGTCACCGCGGACTCGGTGGCGTAGAGCTTGGCGATCGAGGCAGCCTGCTTGAACTCGGCCTTCGGGGCACCGGCGTCCTTCATCGCGGCGGCCTTGTAGACCAGCATCCGGCTGGCCTCGAGCATCACCTGGAGGTCGGCGAGCTGGAAGGCGACGCCCTGCTTGCGCCCGATCGGAACGCCGAAGGTGGTCCGCTCACCGGCGTACTCGACCGCCATGTCCAGGCACGCCTGGATGCAGCCGAGGGCGACGGCGGCGATGGCGACGCGGCCGTCGTCGAGGGTGGCCAGGAACTGGGCGTAGCCGCGACCACGCTTGCCGAGCAGGTTGGCCTCCGGGACGCGCGCGTCCTCGAAGGAGAGCGGGTGCGTGTCCGAGGCGTGCCAGCCGAGCTTGTCGTAGGCCTTCTCGGCCACGAAGCCCGGGGTGTCGGACGGGACGATGATCGCCGAGATCTCCGGCCTGCCGTCGACCTCACCGGTCCGGGCGGTGACCGTGACCAGCGAGGTCAGCGTCGAGCCCGAGTTGGTGATGAACTGCTTGGAACCGTTGACGACCCACTCACCGTTGTCGAGAACGGCCTTGGTCCTGGTCGCCGAGGCGTCCGAACCGGCACCGGCCTCGGTCAGCCCGAAGCCCGCCAGCGCGCGACCCGCGACGAGGTCGGGCAGCCACTTCTCCTTCTGCTCCGGGGTGCCGTACGCCAGCAGCGGCGTGATGCCGAGTCCGACGGCCGCCTCGAGCGTCACCGACATCGACTGGTCCACGCGGCCGAGCTCCTCGATCGCCAGGCACAGGCTGGTGAAGCCGCCGTCCTCGCCCGTCAGCCCCGCGCCGCCGTACTCCTCCGGCGCGATCAGGCCGAACAGCCCGAGGTCGCCCATCTTGGCCACGACGTCGGTCGGGAAGTGGTGCTCGCGGTCCCACTGGGCCGCGTGCGGCGCGATCTCCTTCTCGGCGAAGTCGCGGACCGTACGGCGGAACTGCTCGAGTTCGGGGGACAGCTGGAAGCTCATGGACCCATCGTAAGCCAGGAGGTTAACGTTTGTTAACCCGACGTCCCGCGTTAGCCTCCTCACGTGTTCAAGATCTTCCTCGCCCTGCACCTGCTCGCCGCCGTCTTCGCGATCGGCCCGCTGGTCCACGCCACCACGACCGCCTCGCGCGGCCTGCGCACCGGGGACGGAGCGGCCACCGCTGCCTCCGCACGGATCGCGACGCTGTACTCCTACGCCTCGGTCGGAGTGATCGTCTTCGGCTTCGGGCTGATGTCGATGGACAACCCGTACGGCCCGGGCAAGGTCGCGGACATGGGCGACCCGTTCATCTGGGGCTCGCTGGTGCTCTGGCTGGTCGCGCTCGGTCTGACCCTCGGCGTGATCGTGCCGACCCTGCAGCAGGCGACCGTGAACATCACCAACGGCGTGGGCGTCGACGGGCTGACCGCCCGGGTCGCCTCCTGCGGCGGGCTCGTCGGGCTGATCTTCGCCGCGATCATCTTCCTGATGGTCTACAAGCCGGGCAGCTGAGCTTGCGGCTGATCGCGGCGGTGGCCGCCGGGCTGCTGGTCCTCGCGGGCTGCGGCGGGTCGCCGGCGCACTCCCCCGGATCGGCGCCGTCGACGACCGCAGCTCGAAGCCTCGGCGAGGACGCGGTGCGCGAGGCACTGCTGACCCCGGAGGTCATCGGCACCGACTTCGTGGCGCGGTACTCGCCCTCGAACCCGGGGCTCAACGTGAACGACCGCGGTCCCGGGTGCCTCAAGCCCCTGGACGCGATCACCTGGGAGTCGGTTCCGGTGCGCGAGCAGCAGGTCGTGATCAGCGCCGGCTCGAACCACGACTACCCGATCATCAGGTCGTCGGTCGCGACCTTCGGCACCGAGCGCGAGGCAGCGGTAGCCGTCCCCGCCTTCCGGAAGGCGCTCGCGAGCTGCACCCGGGTCGACGCGGACGTCGACTCCCTCCGGTGGGTGCTCGAGGTGCGTCAGGACGACAAGCGCCTGGGCGGGGCGGTGGACGACGAGCTCAACGTCTCGGCCACCGGCTACCTCCGCTCCCGCGCCGCGAGGTTGACGATCAGCATGACCTCGAACGTGGTCCGGGTGGGCAACAACGTCACCCTGACCACCGTCGTCTCCGGCGACCGCTCCGTGGACGACAAGGCTGCAGCCGTGTGCACGGCCGCGGTCGAGCGCCTCAAGGCGGTGGTCGGCGGCAAGCCGGTTCCCGGCACCAGTCTCGGCTTCGAACGCTGGGACCCGGACGCTGCGCCCGGACAGGCGGCATGAGCCGGTAACTGAGACCCCGGCACGACCACTCCGAGCCGACCAATAGACTCCCGGAGGATTCGAGAAGACACCAGGAGTGAGCGTGCCCGTGACCGGTTTGCAGAAGGTTCTGATCGCCAACCGTGGTGAGATCGCAGTGCGCGTCATCCGCGCCTGCAAGGACGCCGGCATCGGCAGCGTGGCGGTGTACGCCGAGCCCGATCGCGACGCGCAGTTCGTCCGGCTGGCCGACGAGGCCTACTCGCTGGGCGGCGCCACCCCGGCCGAGACCTACCTCGACATCGCCAAGATCATCGACGTCGCGAAGACCTCCGGCGCCGACTCCGTGCACCCGGGCTACGGCTTCCTCGCCGAGAACGCCGACTTCGCGCAGGCCGTCCTCGACGCCGGCCTGATCTGGATCGGCCCCTCCCCCGCCGCGATCGAGGGCCTCGGCGACAAGGCCAAGGCCAAGCAGATCGCCCTGGCCGCCGGCGCGCCGCTGGCCCCGGGCCTGAAGGACGCGGTCAAGGACGCCGACGAGATCGTCGCGTTCGCGAAGGAGCACGGCCTCCCGGTCGCCATCAAGGCGGTCTTCGGCGGCGGCGGTCGCGGCCTCAAGGTCGCCCGCACGCTCGAGGAGATCCCCGAGCTCTACGAATCGGCGACCCGTGAGGCGATCAGCGCCTTCGGTCGCGGTGAGTGCCTGGTCGAGAAGTTCCTGGACAAGCCGCGCCACGTCGAGACCCAGTGCCTGGCCGACGCGCACGGCAACGTCGTGGTGGTCTCCACCCGCGACTGCTCGCTCCAGCGCCGCCACCAGAAGCTCGTCGAGGAGGCCCCGGCGCCGTTCCTGACCGACGAGCAGAACCAGCGCCTCTACGAGTCCTCGAAGGCGATCCTGCGCGAGGCCAAGTACGTCGGCGCAGGCACCTGCGAGTTCCTGGTCGCCGCTGACGGCACCATCTCCTTCCTCGAGGTCAACACCCGCCTCCAGGTCGAGCACTGCGTCTCGGAAGAGGTCACCGGGATCGACCTGGTCCGCGAGATGTTCCGCATCGCCGCGGGCGAGGAGCTCGGGTACGGCGACCCGGAGATCCGCGGCCACTCGATCGAGTACCGGATCAACGCCGAGGACGGCGGCAACAACTTCATGCCCGCCCCCGGCACGCTGACCAAGTGGAACCCGCCGCAGGGCCCGGGCGTCCGCGTCGACGGTGGCTACGCCGTGGGCGAGACCGTCCCCGGCGCCTTCGACTCCCTGATCGCGAAGCTCATCGTCACCGGTCGCGACCGCACGCAGGCGATCGAGCGCTCCCGGCGCGCGATCTCCGAGTTCGAGGTCGACGGCATGCCCACCGCCCTGACCTTCGATGAGGTCATCGTCAACGACCCCGCCTGGGTCGGTGCGTCCAACCCTTCCGGCGAGGGCTCGTTCGACGTCTACACGACCTGGATCGAGACCGACTTCAACAACACCATCACGCCGTACGGCGGCGCGGCCGGCGAGGCTGAAGAGGCCGGCGAGCGGCAGAAGGTCACCGTCGAGGTCGGCGGTCGCCGTCTCGAGGTCGTCCTGCCCGCTGGTCTCGGTGGCATCGGCTCGGCTGCTCCCGCGGCGGCCAAGAAGCCGAAGCGCGCGGCGGGCAAGAAGGCCGGCGCTGCGGCATCCGGCGACTCGGTGACCAGCCCGATGCAGGGCACCATCGTCAAGGTCGCCGTCGAGGAGGGCGCTGAGGTCGCCGAGGGCGACGTGGTCGTGGTCCTGGAGGCGATGAAGATGGAGCAGCCGCTGAAGGCGCACAAGGCCGGCACCATCACCGGCCTGACCGCCGAGGTCGGCGCCACCGTCGGCAACGGCGAGGTCCTCTGCGAGATCAAGTCCGCCGAGTAGCGCCTACGCGCTGAGTCCCAGCGCCAGCATCCCGGCCACCAGGTCGATCAGGTGGTCCTCGTCCAGCTCCGGCGGTCGCTCCAGCGCGATCCGCAGGCAGCTGTTCAGCGTGATGCCCATCGCCAGGTAGATCCGGGCGTCGAGCTCGGCGGCCGACAGGTGCGGCGCCTGCTGAGCGGCGTACATCCGGGTGAACTGCGCCAGCGTCCGCTCGATCTCGGGCAGCACGTTGGCCTGGGTGCCCATCGGCATCTCGTTGACCAGGGCCCGCGCCACAGCCTCGTGCCGCTGCAGCGAGCCGACCAGGGCGGCCACCAGTCCGCGGACGCCGACCATCGGCGGCTGACCGGAGGCGCGGACGATCGCGTCGGTGAGCTCGCGCATGATCTCGTCGGTCGCCCGGGCCCGGAGCTCGTCGAAGATCTCCTCCTTGTCGCCGAAGTACCGGTAGAGCGACCCCACGCTCACCTCGGCCTCGTCGGCGATCCGGTTGGTGCTCATCTGGGCGTATCCGGAGCTGCTCAGAACGCGAGTCGCGGCCTCGAGGATCTGCTCGACCATCGCCCGCGACCGCTCCTGGACGGGCGCTCTGCGGCGGGAGGTCGCCATCACGACACTCCGGGAAAACGCGAGTAGAACCTGAGCATTTACTCATCTTATCGTAGGAGCATGACCGCAGAGGCCACCGACGTCCGCTCCGTCCCCACGCGCTACGGCGCGGCCCGCGACTGGTCCGAGCGCTTCGCCAAGCCGATGTTCGCGCTCGCGGGTCCCCACGCGCGGATGCGCGGCGAGGAGCTGGAGGACCTGGTCGGCGGGCTGCTGAGCCGCGACCAGCTCGCCGACGACCTGGTTCGGGCCGTCCGCGAGGAGCACGCGCTGACGATGCCGCAGGTCCGCGCGGCGATGGCCGGCGGCCTCGACGCGGTCCCCGACCCCCACCCTGCTCTGGTCGCGTTCTTCGACCGCGTCGAGCACCGCCCGGACTGGGTCGACGACGCACTCCTCGAGCAGGGAGCTGCGGCGGCCCGTCGGATCGGGAAGGACGGCTTCGACATCCTCGCCTTCGGGTCACTGCTCGGTGGCTACCGCTCCGGCGGTGCCCTCCAGCCGCTGGTCCGCACCGGCCGCTTCGACGACACCCTGAACCGGGTCGGCGAGACCGGCCAGTGGTGGCTGGCCTGCACCGCCCCGGGAGGCATGGCGCGCGACGGCGAGGGATGGCGCCTCTCGGTGCACGTGCGGGTGATGCACGCCTTCGTGAACTACCAGCTCGAGCGCGACCCGTCCTGGGAGTGGGAGTTCCGCGGCGTCCCGATCAACGACCACGACCGCGCCGGCACCATCGGCTCCTTCAGCACCAGCTACCTGCTCCAGGCCCGTGCCCTCGGCATCCGGATCCCGCGCGAGGACGCCGCGGCGATCATGCACCTCTGGTCCTACGTCGGCTGGCTGATGGGCGTCCCGGAGCGGTGGCTGCCCCACACCGAGCGCCAGGGCCGGCGGGTGCTGGCCAACGTGATCGCCGGCTTCTCGGCCCCCGAGCCCGCCTCGGTCCAGCTCGGGTCCGGGCTGATCACCATGCACGACAACGCCCCTGGCATCAGCCCGCTGCGCCGCTGGTACGAGCGGGAGCGGTCGTTGAGCATGGCGACCTACCTCAACCTCGGCATCGGGATGAAGGACGTCGGCCAGCCGGCACGCCCGCCCTGGTACCCGGCGTACCGGGTGGCCTCCAACGTCTTCTGGTCGCACCTGGTCGGACGCCTCCCCGGCGGGAAGCGGATCCTGGACCGGCGCGCCGAGCGGGCCCTGGTCCGGATGGAACGACTCCAGTACGCCGGGAGCCGACCCCCGATCGCCGAGGTCCCCGCGTGACCGGGTACTTCCCGGAGACCTCGATCGCCGTCCGGGCCCTCCGGCAACGGGCGGTCGGCCTCACCTGGGGCCAGCGGGCCCTGGTCGTCGGCGCGACCCACCCGGTGCTCTTCGTCGGCACGGCCCAGCACACCACCCACCGGGAGACCCCGTGGACCCGGCTGGCGCTGACGGCCCGGTTGTTCGAGGCGGTGTTCCTCGGCAGCAAGGAGGAGGCCGACAAGGCGCTGCTGTTCACCGCACGTAAGCACGCGTCGGTGGTCGGGACCACCCAGGTCGATGGCGGCGTGCACGCCCCGCTGGGCACCCCGTACGACGCCGGGCGGGGCGACCTGATGTGGATGACGGCCGCGTTCGCCCTCGACTCCGTCGAGGTGATGCACGACCTGCTGGTCCGACGTCTCAGCACCGGCGAGCGCGAGGCGCTGCTGGCCGACTTCGTCGACTGGGCGTGCCTGTTCGGGATGCCCCGCGACGCCGCGCCGACGACGTACGCCGAGTTCCGGGCCCGGATGGACGCCCGCCTGGTCAACGGGGAGGTGTTCCTGACCGAGGAGGCCCGGCTGGTCGGCTCCTACCTCGCCGGAACCGCGGGCTACCCGCTGCCCGGGCCGGCGATGATCGGCTCACCGGCGCTGGCCACCGTGGTCGTCGGCAGCCTGCCGGTACCGGTGCGCGACCTGTTCGGGCTCCGTTGGACCCCGGCCCAGGAGCTGGCGTTCCGGACGATCGCCCGCGGCAGCAGGATCGCCCACGCTGCGCCGGGGCTGCCGCGGACCGCCCTGCTGTCCGGCCCTTCGAAGGACTTCTACCGCGCGGTCGCGGCGACCGAGCGGCACCACCTCCGGCACGGACGGGTCAGCATGCCCGGGGTCTCGGACGTGCCGGCCCCGTACGCCGCTACTGCAGGCCCGGGTGCTGCTTCGCGAGGATCGGGATCAGCAGACGCTTCGGGGTGATCTTGGCGAAGGCCGCGCCGGCCTTGTTGCCGACGCCGGGGATGACGACCAGCTTGCCGCTCGCCAGACCGTCGACCGCCTCCTTGGCGACCCGGTCGGCCGAGATCCACATGAAGGCCGGGAGTGCGTCGTCGGCCTGCTCCTTGGTGAAGCCGGCGGCCTCGCCGAAGCCGGTGTCGACCGGCCCCGGGCACAGCACCGTGACGGCGACACCGCTGCCCTTGAGCTCGCCGGACAGGCTCTGGCTGTAGGAGAGCACGAACGCCTTGCCCGCGCCGTACCCGGCCTGACCGGGCAGCGGCTGGAACGCCGCGGTGGAGGCGACGTTGAGCACCGCGCCGGTGCCGCGCTCGACCATGCCCGGCAGGAACCGGCTGCACAGGTCCACGACACTGACCACGTCGACCTCGACCATGTTCATCTCGGCCTCGGGGTCGCTCTTCGACACCGGGCCCAGCGTCGACAGACCGGCGTTGTTGACCAGGATGTCCGGGGTCAGGCCGAGCGCGGTGATCCGGTCGAGCAGACCTGCGCGGGCGGCGCGGTCGGAGAGGTCCGCGGCGAGCACGTGCGCGCCGGCCCCGAGCTCGTCGGCGAGCGCCTTCAGCTTCGACTCGGTGCGGGCGACCAGGACGACCTGGTGGCCACGGCGGACCAGGTCGCGCGCGATCTCGGCGCCGATGCCCGAGGAGGCGCCGGTGACGACGGCGGTGCGGTCAGGTGCAGGGGTGGGAAGGGCCATGGACGAACCGTAGAGCCCCGGGGGTCAGGGGGCTAGTTGGAACCAGGTCGAGCGGAGCCCGATCGCGAACCGCAGGTCCGAGCCGCCGACGACGATGCTGGCCTTCGTGCCGATCAGCCGGATGTCCAGCACGCGGCCGCCCCACTCGCCGTGCCCGTCCCGATCGACGACCTGGAGGTACTTCAGGGTCCCGATGTCGGTGCCCTTGTCCGAGGCGAGGGCCTCGAGCTTGGTCTGCAGGGTCGACTGCGAGGGCGCGTAGGTCCAGTTCGCGTACGGGTTGCTCCCGTACTGCTCGTAGGTGTCCTGCGCAGCGACCAGGTACGGCTTGGTGTCGCCGGCGACGGTCCAGCCGCCGTTCGAGGAGGAGAACTGCGTGTACGCCGGGCCGCCGTTGTCCGGCGCTCCGGCGTAGGTCAGGATCTTGCCGGCGGTTCCGACGACGGCCTGGTTGGTCCGGCTCGTCTCCGCGGCGAGGCCGCCGTAGACCTGGTAGTTCGTGGTGTCGTCGACGTTCCAGGTGTCGCTCGGCCCCGAGCTCGTCGCCTTCGAGTAGGCACCGAACGTCCGCGCGGCGATCGCCTGCGACTTCAGCGCCTCCATCGGCCAGGTCGGCGGCATCTCGGCGGCCACGACACCCTTGACGTAGCTGTCGAAGCTGGTGCGGTTGATGGTGTGGCCGTTGCGGCGCTGGATCGCGCCCCGGTAGCTCTTGTTGCCCCCGGGCATCTTCACCGTGATCGTGTACGCCGACGTCCGGAACTCCCCGTAGCCCGAGAGCGAGTGGCCACCAGGGAGGTAGCTGTGCCAGCCGTTCTTCGAGTAGCTCAGCTTGAAGCCCGAGCTCGCACCGCTGCCGGTCAACCGCCACGAGGTCGCGCCGATCGTGGTCGGCAGCTTGTAGGTCTTGCCGGTCGCGGAGTCGGTGATCGAGAGGCCGGCCTTGGGCAGCACGATCGTGTCGCTGTCGATGTCACCCTTCAGCCAGATCCGGATGTCCCCGCTCGCGTTCGAGAGCGTGGTCCCCGGGTAGTAGAAGTTCAGGATCGACGAGGCCTTCCACGCCTTGATGGCCCGACCGCGTGCGCCGTACTGGGACATGCCGCGTCCGTGGCCGAACCCGTGCCCCGTGAACGTCGTGGTCCCGTAGACCGAGACCTTGGGCTCGTCCGCGTGGGCGGGCGCCGCACCGAGGAACGTGGTGCTGACGAGAAGGGTGAGAACCAGAGTGAACCGAGAACGCATGCAGCCAGGGTAGGCGACCGCTCAACGCGGGTGGTGCAAACGCCGAGCCGCCTCCGCGACCGACCCGCTGTTGGACGGGTAGACGGTGAACGCGTTGGCCACCTGGTCGGCGGTCAGCGACTCAGCCACCGCGAGCGAGACCGGGTGGATCAGCTCGCTGGCCCGCGGTCCCACGACCACGCCGCCGACGACGATCCCGGTGCCCGGGCGGCAGAACAGCTTCACGAAGCCGTCGCGGACGCCCTGCATCTTCGCCCGCGGGTTGCCCGCGAGCTGCAGGGTCACCGACTCCGCGACGATCTCCCCGGCGTCGACGGCCTGCTGGGACCAGCCGACGGTTGCGATCTCGGGCGCGGTGAAGACGTTCGAGGAGACCTTCTTCAGGTCCAGCGGCGCGACCGCGTCGCCGAGGAAGTGCCACATCGCGATCCGGCCCTGCATGGCGGCGACCGAGGCCAGCATCAGCACGCCGGTGCAGTCGCCCGCGGCGTACACACCCCGGGCACTGGTGCGCGAGACCCGGTCGACCACGATGAAGCCGCCGTCGTCGGTCTTGACCCCGGCCGACTCCAGGCCCAGGCCCGCAGTGTTCGGCACCGAGCCGAGCGCGAGCAGGCAGTGCGACCCGGTGACCGAGCGGCCGTCGGTGAGCGCGACCGTGACGGTGTCGCCGTCGCGGGTGACCGACTCCATCCGGGACTTGCCCATCACGTTCATGCCGCGACGGGTGAGCACCTGCTCGAGCACCTCAGCGGCGTCGGCGTCCTCGCCGGGCAGCACCCGGTCCCGCGAGGAGACCAGGACGACCTCGATGCCGAGCGCGAGGTAGGCGCTGGCGAACTCGGCGCCGGTGACACCGGAGCCGACCACGATCAGCTTCTCGGGCATCTCGGTGAGGTTGTAGACCTGCTCCCAGGTCAGGATCCGCTCGCCGTCGGGCTCCGCGGTCGGCAGTGTTCGCGGGGCCGCACCGGTGGCCACCAGGACGGCGTCGGCGTCGATCTCCTCGATCACGCCCTCCTCGCCGGTGACGACCACGCGCTCGGGACCGTCGAGCCGGCCGCGACCCACGACGACGCGGACGCCCTCGCGCTCCAGCCGGTTCCCGATGTCCTCGGACTGCTCGGCGGCCAGGGCCAGAACCCGGGCGTTGACGCGAGCGAGGTCGACCTCGACCTGCGCTGCGGCCGAGGACGGGTCGGCGAGGCCGATGCCGAGCTCGGGAGCCGTGGCCATGTCGGTCATCAGCTCGGCGGTGGCGATCAGCGTCTTGCTGGGCACGCAGTCGGTCAGCACGGCGGAGCCACCGAGTCCGTCGGAGTCGACGACCACGACCTCGGCACCCAGTTGGGCCGCCACCAGGGCGGACTCGTAGCCGCCGGGACCGCCTCCGATGATCACCACTCGCGTCACGGACGCCATTGTGTCGCACGTCCGCGGACCTGCCGACTCCCCTACCCTTGACCCGTGACCCTGTACGCCGCCTACGGGACCAATCTGGATCCCGCGCGCATGAGCGAGCGGTGCCCGCACTCCCCGCTGCACGGGACCGGGTGGCTCCAGGGCTGGCGGCTGACCTTCGGCGGCGAGGACCACGGCTGGGACGGCGCCCTGGGCACGATCGTGCAGGACCCCTTCGAGCAGGTCTTCGTCGCGGTCTACGACGTCACCGACGAGGACATGGCCAACCTCGACGGCTGGGAGTCCGCGGACACCGGGCTCTACCGCAAGACCAAGGTCCGGGTCTCGACCCTGACCGAGGAGGTCGTGGCCTGGGTCTACGTGCTGGACGCCTTCGAAGGCGGGCTCCCCTCGGCGACGTACCTGGGCACGCTGGCCGACTCGGCCGAGGCCGCGGACGCCCCTGACGACTACGTCGCAGCGCTGCGACGCCGTCCGTGCCGGAGCACCTTCGGCGGTTAGAGTCCTGCGGTGACTTCCTACACCGAGCAGGCTGCCCAGGCCGCCGCCGTCCTGGCCGAGAAGACCGGCGTGGCCTCCCACGACATCGCCCTGGTCATGGGCTCCGGCTGGCTGCCGGCCGTGGACGCCCTGGGCGAGGCCGTCGCCGAGATCTCCACCACCGACCTGCCCGGCTTCGCCCCGCCCGCGGTCGCCGGTCACGCCGGCAAGATCCGCTCGGTGCGCAGCGGCGAGAAGAACCTGCTCGTGTTCCTCGGCCGCACCCACTACTACGAGGGCCTCGGCGTCCGAGCCGTCGTGCACGGCGTGCGCACCGCTGCCGCCGCCGGGTGCGGGGTGGTCGTGCTGACCAACGGCTGCGGCGGCCTGAAGCCGACCTGGACGCCGGGCACTCCGGTGCTGATCCGCGACCACATCAACCTGACCGCGACCTCACCGATCGAGGGTGCCAACTTCGTCGACCTGACCGACCTCTACAGCCCGCGGCTGCGGGCGCTGTGCCAGGAGGTCGAGCCGGGGCTCGACGAAGGCGTCTACGTCCAGTTCCCCGGCCCGCACTACGAGACCCCGGCCGAGATCGGCATGGTCCGTGCGATCGGCGGCGAGCTGGCCGGGATGAGCACGACGTTAGAGGCGATCGCCGCCCGCGAGGCCGGCATGGAGGTGCTCGGCATCTCGCTCGTCACCAACCTCGCGGCCGGGATGACCGGCGAGCCGCTGAACCACGCCGAGGTGCTGGAGGCAGGAAACGCAGCGGCCACCCGGATGGGCGAGCTGCTCTCCGCGATCGTGCCGCGTATCTAGTGGTGGTGTTCTCGGGCAGGCTCACGCTGGTCGCGCTGCTCGCGATCCCGGTTCTCACCGCCTGCGGTTCGAAAGCCGATCCTGCGGTGTCGCAGGGCGACCCGGTCGACGCCACCCCGCGCGCGCTCGCTGCGGTGCTGATCGACCACGTGCACGGCTCGGAGCCCCGGCGCGAGACCGGATCCTGGTCTGACTACGACGACCCGCTGAGCATCGGTGCCCAGGTCGACTACGGCGTCGACCCCGAAGGCAGCGAGTCGGGCCCGACCAGGACCGTGCGGATCGAGGTCGGCAAGATCGCGTCCTACGCGAAGGACGAGCGCGCGTTCCTGACCTGCCGTGACACCGACGAACGGTGCGAGCAGCACGAGGTCGACGGCGTCCCGCTGGTGTTCCGGTGGGATCGCGGCGCGGAGGAGGAAGAACCCGGAACCTACTCCTGGACCGTGGTCCGCGAGGACGAGGTCGTGCGCGTCGCCTACGAGGGCAGCGGGCTGTTCTCCGCCGACCCGCGCACCGTGGACCTGACGATCGACCCCGACGACCTGCGGGCCGCAGCGCTGGACCCGGCGATGAGCCTGCGCACGACGACCGGAGCGATCGCGGCCGGCGCTGTCCTGAAGGACTACTCCGGGCCGGAGCATTCCCCGGCGAAGCCCGTCGTGAGAGCCAGCACACCGGCCGAGCTGGCCGAGCAGTTCGAGGACCTGGCCCAGCTCAAGGCAACCTCGGTGAAGCCGTCCACCCGGACGGAGTTCGGACCGGACGCCGTGGGTGCCCATCTGTCCTACCCGGGAACCGATGCCTACGAGCCCTTCACCGTGGATGTCCTGACGACGGTCGGCACGGTGCCTCAGCTCGACCCGCCGCCGTGCGCGGTGCAGAGCCAGGCCACGGCCCGCCACGGCTGCTTCGGCCTGGACGAGCACACCTACGTGACCTGGACGCTTGCCGAGGGCGACCGTCCCGGCGTGCTGTGGATCATCAGCTCCCAGGAGAACGAGGACTTCAATCGGGTCGAGTCCAGCGGGATCCGCTTCCAGTCGACCGGCCTGACGCAGAACTTCTACACCGATGCGACGTGGACGGCACGGTTCCCGCTGCAGGTGTGGAGCAACGTGCTGTACCTGACGTTCCGGCCCGAGATCCGGATCGGTCAGGGCGCGGGCTAAGCGCTCTTGCGGTCGACGGCCTCGCCCACGAGGTCGCGGAAGTACCGGTGCTCGGCGCGCAGCTGCTCGAAGGCCGGGACGCTCAGGTGCAGCACGGTGGCCTCGGTCGCGGTGACCACGGTCGCCGAGCGCAGCCGGTTCCGGACGATGCCCAGCTCGCCGAGGATCTCGCCGCTGCGACAGCGACCCAGGTCCTCGCCGTCACGGCGGACGTCGACCTCGCCGTGCAGCAGCACGTAGGCCTTCTCCGGAGCGGTCTTCTCGGTCAGCAGCGCCCAGCGCGGGCGCACCGGGACGACGTGTCCCAGGTCGACCATCGCGGCCAGGAGGCTCTCCGGAGCCTGGGTGAGGCTAGGCACCGAGGCCAGCAGCCTCATCTCGGCGCGAACGTCACCGCGGGGTGCGGGGCCGTGGCTGGTCATGTAGCGGTGTCGGTAGCTCATCGGGGCTGTCCTGTCGGGAGGGGAACGTGGGACGCCCATCCAGAGCGCACGTCCCTGCCCCTGATACATCGCCGCCTTGACTTAGAGTGGGCTCGAAGGATCAGACTGGGCGGGTGACCACTGTGCAGACCCCGGGGACCACGTCCCTGAGCATCGCCGAGGCGGCCGAGCACACCGGGCTGACCGCGCACACGCTGCGCTACTACGAGCGCGACGGCCTGCTGCTGGAGTCCGTCGAACGCTCGACCTCCGGGCACCGCCGCTACACCGAACGCGACCTCACGTGGATCCAGCTGATCACCCGGTTGCGCTCGACCGGCATGCCGATCCGCGACGTCCGCCGGTACGCCGCGCTGGTGCGGGCCGGCGACGGCAACGAGGCCGAGAGGCTCGCACTGCTCAAGGCGCACCGCGAGCGGGTCGAGGTCCAGCTCGCCGAGGTGACCGGACACCTGCGCGCCATCGACGTGAAGATCGGCATCTACGAGGGCAAGCTGGAGAACATCGGCTGAACGGCCTTGACTTGGAGTGCGCTCTAAGGAGTTGGCTGAAGGCATGACTCTCTCCACACGCACTCTCGGGACCACCAGTCCCCTCACCGTCTCGACCCTGGGCCTCGGCTGCATGGGCATGTCGGAGTTCTACGGAGCCACCGACGAGGCGACGGGCATCGAGACCATCCACCGGGCACTCGACCTCGGGGTGTCGTTCCTCGACACCGCCGACATGTACGGGCCCTTCACCAACGAGATGCTCGTCGGCAAGGCCATCGCCGGCCGCCGCGACGAGGTCCAGCTGGCGACCAAGTTCGGCAACGAGCGGCTGCCCGACGGCACCCGGGTCGGCATCAACGGCAAGCCGGAGTACGTCCGGGCTGCGTGCGACGCATCGCTGCAGCGCCTCGGCGTCGACCACATCGACCTCTACTACCAGCACCGTGTCGACCAGAGCGTGCCGATCGAGGAGACCGTCGGTGCGATGGCCGAGCTGGTCGAAGCGGGCAAGGTGAAGCACCTCGGACTCTCCGAGGCCTCGGCCGAGACGATCCGCCGGGCGCACGCGGTGCACCCGATCACGGCGCTGCAGACCGAGTACTCGCTGTTCACACGCGACATCGAGGACGAGATCCTCGGCGTGATCCGCGAGCTCGGCATCGGCCTGGTGCCCTACTCCCCGCTCGGTCGCGGGATGCTCACCGGCAAGCAGGAGTGGACCACCCTGGAGCAGGGCGACGGCCGCGCCTCGGCGTACTTCCCGCGCTTCCAGGGCGACGCCCTCGAGGCGAACCTGCGCCTGGTCGACGAGATCGGCAAGGTCGCCGCGGACAAGGGCTGCACGCCGGGCCAGCTGGCGCTGGCGTGGGTGCTCGCCCAGGGTGACGACGTGGCGCCGATCCCCGGCACCAAGCGCGTCAAGTACCTGGAGGAGAACGTCGCCGCAGCCGACGTCGAGCTGACCGAGGCGGACCTGACCCGGCTCACCGAGGTCGTGCCGCGCGACGCCGTCCAGGGCGACCGGTACGGCGACATGAGCTCGATCGACCGCTGATCGGCCTCTGACGGCTCCCGGCGTACTGGCGGGTAACATGGTCGCCATGACCCGCCAGTACGTCGCCCACGAGATCGCCGACGGCATCGCGCACGTCCGCCTCACCCGTGCGGACAAACTCAACGCGCTCACCCTGCAGACGCTGGACGAGCTGATCGCGACCGCGAACGAGCTGCGCCGCGACCGCACCCTGCGCGCCGTGGTGATCAGCGGCGAGGGCTCCTCGTTCTGCGCCGGCCTCGACTTCGCCTCTGCGCTGAAGTCGCCCGCCGGCATCGTGAAGGCCTTCGTCCCGCTCCCCTGGCGCGGCACCAACGCGTTCCAGGAGGCCTGCTGGGCCTGGCGTCGCCTGCCGGTCCCGGTGATCGCCGCCGTCGACGGCCACTGCTACGGCGGTGGCGTGCAGCTCGCGCTGGCCGCCGACTTCCGGATCGCGACCCCGGACTCGGAGTGGTCCGTCCTCGAAGCACGTTGGGGTCTGATCCCGGACATGACCGGCGTGCGGTCGCTGGCCGAGCTGGTCGGCATCGACACCGCGAAGCGGCTCACCATGACCGCGCAGATGCTGTCCGGCAAGGAGGCCGCCGACCTCGGCCTGGTGACCGAGCTCGCCGCCGACCCGGTCGCTGCTGCGTTCGACCTGGCCGCCGAGATCAGCAAGCGCTCGCCGGACTCGGTGGCAGCGACCAAGCGACTGTTCAACCAGACCTGGACGTCCTCGCCGCGGGCGACCTTCGCCCGCGAGCGGGCCGAGCAGCTCCTGCTGCTCTCGCTCAAGAACACCGCGGCCGCCCGCAACGCCGCCTTCAAGAAGGTCGCTCCGGTCTTCGGCGGCCGCTTCCTGCGCTGATGCCGGCTGCCGCCATCGTCGGAGCGCTCCGGGACCTCGCGGACCCGGAGCTCGCCGGGCCGATGGCGGCGTACATGAAGGTGGCCGAGAACGGCGGCCTGCCGTTCCTGGGCATCCGCCGCCCGGTCGTACGGCGCACCACCCGCGGCCTCGCCCGGGGCTCCTCGCCCGCCGAGCTGCTCGACGCCGTCGAAGCGCTCTGGGACGGCGCCGACCACCGCGAGGAGCGCTACGCGGCCCAGGACCTGCTCGGCCTGGCCTGGACCCGCGGCCGCCTGGACCTGCTGGGGCTGCACGAGCACCACATCGTCACCGGCGCCTGGTGGGACCACGTGGACGAGACCGCCCACCGGATCTCCGATCTGGTCACCACCCACCCGGCCGAGCTCGCCCCGGTCCTGGTCCGCTGGAGCACCGCCGAGGACCGGTGGCTGCGCCGCTCCGCGATCATCAGCCAGCTCGGCCGCAAGGACGCGATCGACCTCGACCTGCTGGCCACGTTGATCGAGCCGAACCTGGCCGACCGGGAGTTCTTCATCCGCAAGGCGATCGGCTGGGCGCTGCGCGAGGTCGCCCGCTGGAACCCGGACTGGGTCCTCGCCTACGCCGACGGTCACGATCTCAGTCCGCTGTCCCGGCGCGAGGCGTTGAAGCACGTCCTGTAGAAAAGCCCTATGGCAACCATTGCGTTCGGTGACTCCACCGCTAACACTGTCGGCGACCTCCCCGCAGAGGGCTCGAAGGCTCCGTCCTTCACCCTGGTCGGCGCCGACCTCGCGGAGCTCAGCTCCGCCGACCTGACCGGCAAGACGGTCCTCAACATCTTCCCGAGCATCGGCACCGGCGTCTGCCAGGCCAGCGTCCGGAAGTTCAACGAGCTGGCCGCCGGCCTGGAGGGCACCACCGTCCTCAACGTCTCGATGGACCTCCCGTTCGCGCTGGCCGGCTTCTGCGGCGCCGAGGGCATCGAGAACGTCACCGTGGCCTCGGGCTTCCGGTCGACGTTCGGCCAGGACTACGGCATCACCCTGACCGACAGCAAGTTCCAGGGCCTCTACGGCCGCGCGGTCGTCGTCGTCGATGCCGACGGCACCGTGATCCACAGCCAGCTGGTCCCGGCCGTCGGCCAGGAGCCGGACTACGACGCGGCCATCGCGTCGCTCAGCTGACCCGTCCGAACTTCCTCGCCAGACCTTCCTCCGCGCCGGCCATCATCCGGTGGTGGTTCCAGCGGAGCAGGGGCTTGAGGACGTAGGACGCCAGGACGAACGAACGGTCCTCGGCGCGCACCCGCTGCTCGAAGTCGAGCCGGGTGCCGCCGGGGGCCGTTCGCACGTCCACCGGCGACAAGGTCCACTGCGCGTAGCCGCGGATCGGTCCGTCGATCGCGACCCGCAGCAACCACGGTTCGCGGCTCTCCGCGTGCAGGTGCAGCTCCAGGTCGTAGGGCAGCACCGAGCGGCACACCACCAGAGCGTCGTCCGGCCCGAGGCTGGCGACAGCACGGACCTGGGGCCACCACGACCCGAAGTACTCCAGGTCGACGAGCACGGCGTGCACGTCCTCGGGTGGGGCAGCCAGCACCATCGAGTGCTCGAAGTCGAAGTCCGCGACGCCCACACGAGGAGGCTAGTGTCGCGGGCATGACGGATGCACTGATCGAGGCAGCCCGGGCGTGGGCGGCCGAGGACCCCGATCCCGCCACCAAGTCCGAGCTCGAGGCCCTGATCGAGGCCGGCGACACCGAGGAGCTCGCCGACCGGTTCCGGGGGACGCTCGAGTTCGGCACCGCGGGTCTGCGCGGCGCGCTCGGCGCCGGCCCGAACCGGATGAACCGCGTCGTCGTGCTCCGCGCCGCGGCCGGCTTGGCGGCCTACCTGCGGGCCGAGGGCGCCGGCCCGGACGCCTCCGTCGTCATCGGGTACGACGCCCGCCACAACTCCGACGTGTTCGCGCGCGACACCGCCGAGGTGATGACCGGGGCCGGGTTCGCGGCCTACGTGCTCCCCCGGCCGCTGCCGACTCCGCTGCTCGCCTTCGCGATCCGCGATCTGGGCTGCGTGGCCGGCGTGATGGTGACCGCCAGCCACAACCCTCCGCAGGACAACGGCTACAAGGTCTACCTCGGCGACGGGAGCCAGATCGTCCCGCCGGCCGACGAGCAGATCGCCGCTCAGATCGCCGCGGTCGGCGCGCTCGCCGACATTCCCCGCGGCACGTCCGGGACGGTGCTCGGCGACGACGTGCTGGACCGCTACCGCAGCACCGTGGCGAGCCTGGTCGGTCCCGGCCCGCGGGACCTGAAGATCGTCTACACGCCGCTGCACGGCGTCGGCGGCCACACCGTCGCCCAGGTGCTGAGCGAGGCCGGCTTCGCGCACCCGCACCTGGTCGCGCGTCAGGCCCAGCCCGACCCCGAGTTCCCGACGGTGGCGTTCCCGAACCCCGAGGAGCCGGGCGCGATGGACCTCGCGATGGAGCTCGCGGCGCAGGTCGGCGCGGACATCGTGGTGGCGAACGACCCGGACGCAGACCGGTGCGCGGTCGCGATCCCCGGTCCGCACGGGTGGCAGATGCTGCGCGGCGACGAGGTCGGCGCGCTCCTCGCCCAGCACCTGATCAACCGGGGCAAGCACGGTGTCTACGCGCAGTCGATCGTCTCCTCCAGCCTGCTGGGCGCGATGGCCGCGGCGGCCGGCGAGCCTCATCAGGAGACGCTGACCGGCTTCAAGTGGATCGGCCGGATCCCCGGCCTGGCCTTCGGCTACGAGGAGGCGCTCGGCTACTGCGTCGACCCCGACCACGTGAAGGACAAGGACGGGGTCTCGGCCCTGCTGCTGGTCTGCGAGCTGGCCGCCGAGGCCAAGGCCGCTGGACGAGGCGTGCGGGACCTGCTCGACGACATCGCCCGGCAGCACGGCCTGCACGCCACCGACCAGCTCAGCGTCCGGTTCTCCGACCTCGCCCAGATCCCCGCGACGATGCAGCGCCTGCGCGAACAGCCGCCGACCAGCCTCGGCGGGCTCGACGTCCTGAAGGTCGACGACCTGGCCGAGGGCTCGGCCGAGCTGCCCCCGACCGACGGCCTGCGGTTCACGCTGGCCGACCGGGCGCGGGTGATCGTGCGCCCGTCCGGGACCGAGCCGAAGGTGAAGTGCTACCTGGAGGTCGTGATCCCGGTCGAGGCCGACACCGAGGACGGCGTCGACGCTGCCCGCATCGCCGCCGTGGGTCGCCTCGACGCGATCAGGGCCGGGGTCCAGCAGGCAGCCGGCCTCTAGACGACGTAGGTGACGGCGAACCCGATCGCGACCGCCGCGAACAGCACCAGCTCGGGCCAGGCCCAGCTGCGGCGTACCGGGTCCGTCGGCTGACCTGCATCCCGGGCGCGCTCGGCAGCAGCCAGGACCTGCTCGGTGACGAGGTCGGCGATCGCCTCGGGGCTGTTCGCGCTGGGGTGCTTGCGCTCGCGGCGCGGCGGGTCACCGAGTGCCCGTCCGGCGTCCGCGAACCCGTCGCCTCGCTTGATCACCTGACCACGCACCATGTTCCGGACCCGGCGGCCGACCCCGATCCCGTCGTACGGGGTGTCACCGAGGTGCACGCGGGTGATCGCCTTGACCCCGACCCGGGTGATCGCGGCCAGCGGCAGCTCCCAGGTGGAGACGGCGTTGCGCAGCAGCAGGGTGTTCGGCTCGCGCACGATCACCCGCGGCCGCAGCACGAAGCACCAGACCAGCAGCGCGACCACGCCCAGCACCAGGGCGAACCTGAGGGTCGCGTGCGTGGGACCACCGGTCAGCAGCGCGGCGATCGAGCCCAGGCAGAGCACCAGGCCGACCCAGCCGGTGAAGGCACCGGTCGTCGGCCCGTACTTCTGCTCGGTGATCGTGACTGCCACGGGCACAGCCTAGGCAGTCGTGCGATTAGCCGTCCTCCGGGCGGGCTCCTAGACTGACCGGGTGACGATCCTGAACTCAATGGCGAGTTCGGTGTCCGAGGCGACCTCCTCCGACGCTGCGCTCCGCCGCTTCCTGCACGGGCTCCCCGGCGTCGACCAGGTCGGTGCCGAGCAGCGCGCTGCGGGTCTCGGAACCCGGTCCATCAAGACCACCGCGAAGGCCTGGGCGATCGACCTGGCCATCCGGATGGTCGACCTGACCACCCTCGAGGGCAACGACACCCCCGGCAAGGTCCGCGCGCTGGCCAACAAGGCCATGCATCCCGACCCGCTGGACCCGACCTGCCCGAGCACCGCTGCCGTCTGCGTCTACCCGGACATGGTGGCGACCGCGAAGAAGACCCTCGGCAGCTCCGGGGTCAAGGTCGCCGCGGTGGCCACCGCCTTCCCGAGCGGCCGGGCCGCGATGCCGGTCAAGCTCGCCGACACCCGCGACGCCGTGGCCGCCGGGGCCGACGAGATCGACATGGTGATCGACCGCGGGGCGTTTCTCTCCGGGCGCTACCTGGAGGTCTTCGAGGAGATCGTCGCGGTCAAGGAGGCCTGCGGTGACGCCCACCTCAAGGTGATCCTCGAGACCGGCGAGCTGCAGACCCTCGACAGCGTCCGCCGGGCCAGCTGGCTGGCGATGATGGCCGGCGGGCACTTCATCAAGACCTCCACCGGCAAGATCCAGCCGGCCGCGACCCTGCCGGTCTCGCTGGTGATGCTCGAGGCGGTCCGCGACTTCCGCGAGGCGACCGGCCAGATGGTCGGTTACAAGCCGGCCGGCGGCATCCGGCACTCCAAGGACGCCATCAAGTACCTGGTGATGGTCAACGAGGTCGCCGGCGAGGACTGGCTGGACCCGGACTGGTTCCGGTTCGGCGCCTCCACCCTGCTCAACGACCTGCTGATGCAGCGCAACAAGCTCAAGACCGGCGCCTACTCCGGTCCCGACTACGTGACCTTGGACTGACGATGACCAAGTTTGAGTACGCACCCGCCCCCGAGTCCCGCGCGATCGTCGACATCAAGCCGTCGTACGGGCTGTTCATCGACGGCGACTTCGTCGACGGGCACGGCAAGTCGTTCAAGACGATCAGCCCGAGCACCGAGGAGGTGCTGGCGGAGATCGCCGAGGCCGATGACGCGGACGTCGACCTCGCCGTGAAGGCCGCCCGCCGCGCGTACACCCGGGTCTGGTCGAAGATGTCCGGCGCCGAGCGCGGCAAGTACCTCTTCCGGATCGCCCGGATCATCCAGGAGCGGGCGCGCGAGTTCGCGGTGCTGGAGTCGATCGACAACGGCAAGCCGATCAAGGAAACCCGCGACGTCGACGTCCCGATCGTCGCGGCGCACTTCTTCTACTACGCCGGATGGGCCGACAAGCTCTCCTACGCCGGCTACGGCCCGGACCCGCAGCCGCTGGGCGTGGCGGGTCAGGTCATCCCGTGGAACTTCCCGCTGCTGATGCTGGCCTGGAAGATCGCCCCGGCGCTGGCCTGCGGTAACACCGTGGTGCTGAAGCCGGCCGAGACCACTCCGCTGACCGCGCTGCTGTTCGCCGAGGTCTGCCAGCAGGCCGACCTGCCGCCGGGTGTCGTCAACATCGTCACCGGTGCCGGCGAGACCGGCCGGGCGATCGTCTCGCACCCGGGCGTCGACAAGGTCGCCTTCACCGGCTCGACCGACGTCGGCCGTGCGATCGCGAAGGCGGTGGCAGGGAGCAACAAGCGGGTCACCCTGGAGCTGGGCGGCAAGGCCGCGAACATCGTCTTCGACGACGCCCCGGTCGACCAGGCCGTCGAGGGCATCGTCAACGGCATCTTCTTCAACCAGGGCCACGTCTGCTGCGCGGGTTCGCGGCTGCTGGTCCAGGAGTCGGTGGCCGAGGAGGTACTCGCCAAGCTCAAGCGTCGGATGAAGACCCTGCGCGTGGGAGACCCGCTCGACAAGAACACCGACGTCGGCGCGATCAACTCCGCCGAGCAGCTGGCCAAGATCCGCGAGCTCTCCGAGATCGGGGAGGCCGAGGGCGCCGAGCGCTGGTCGCCGAAGTGCGACCTGCCGCAGAACGGCTTCTGGTTCCCACCGACGATCTTCACCGGCGTCAGCCAGGCCCACCGGATCGCGCGCGAGGAGATCTTCGGCCCGGTCCTGTCCGTGCTGACCTTCCGCACGCCCAAGGAGGCGGTCGAGAAGGCGAACAACACCCCGTTCGGCCTCTCCGCGGGCATCTGGACCGACAAGGGCTCCCGGATCCTCTGGATGGCCTCGCAGCTGCGCGCCGGCGTCGTCTGGTCCAACACGTTCAACAAGTTCGACCCGGCCTCGCCGTTCGGCGGCTACAAGGAGTCGGGCTACGGCCGCGAGGGCGGTCGCCACGGTCTGGAGGCGTACCTGCGATGAGCCCCTCTTCAACGACACAGCGACTGGACGTCAAGAAGACCTACAAGCTGTACATCGACGGGCAGTTCCCGCGCTCGGAGTCCGGACGCTCGTACGTCGTGAACGACAGCAAGGGCAAGTTCCTGGCCAACGCCTCGCAGGCCTCCCGCAAGGACGCCCGCGACGCCGTGCGCGCCGCGCGTGCTGCCTTCGGCGGCTGGTCCGGGCGGACCGCCTACAACCGCGGCCAGGTGATCTACCGGATCGCCGAGGTCCTCGAGGGGCGTCGCGACCAGTTCGAGGCCGAGCTGCGCGCCGCTGAGGGCATCAGCGCGGCGATGGCCCGCAAGTTCGTCGACGCCTCGATCGACCGCCTCGTCTTCTACGCCGGCTGGGCCGACAAGGTCGCCCAGGTCGTCGGGGGTGCGAACCCGGTCGCCGGCCCGTACTTCAACCACTCCGCGCCGGAGCCGTCCGGCGTGGTCGCGATCGTGGCACCCGACCGACCGCTGATGGGCCTGATCAGCGTCGTCGCGCCGGTGATCACCACCGGCAACACCTGCGTCGTCATCGCCTCGGAGAAGTACCCGCTGCCCGCGATCACCCTCGGCGAGGTGATGGCCACCAGCGACCTGCCCGGCGGTGTGGTCAACGTGCTCACCGGGTCGGTCGCCGAGATCGCGCCGTGGCTGGCCTCGCACCTCGACGTCAACGGCATCGACCTGACCGGCGTCGAGGACGCCGAGCTCGCGGCCGACCTCGAGGTCTCCGCGGCAGAGAACCTCAAGCGCGTCCGCCGGCCCGGGCTGGAGGATCTGGTGGCCCCGCCGCCGCTGGACCGGATGACGAAGTTCCTGGAGACGAAGACCGTCTGGCACCCGATGGGCATCTGAGTCTTGGCTCAGGTGATCGTTGTTGCTGGTCCGTCAGGCTCTGGCAAGTCCCGGCTCGCACGCCGGCTGGGCCTGCCCGTCCTGATGCTCGACGACTTCTACAAGGACGGCGACGACCCGACCCTCCCCTGCCTCGAGCTCGCCGGTGGCGCACCGATCGTGGACTGGGACGACGCCGGGTCCTGGAACGCCGAGGACGCGGTCGAGGCGATCGCCGCGCTGTGCTCCACGGGCACCGCGGACGTGCCGGTCTACGACATCTCCCAGAGTCGCCGTGTCGGGCACCAGGTGCTGAACCTGGAGGGCGCCGGCCTCTTCCTGGCCGAGGGCATCTTCGCCCAGGAGATCGTTGCCGAGTGCCGCAGCCGCGGCCTGCTGGCGGACGCCATCTGCGTCACCCAGCACCCGCTCGTCACCTTCACCCGTCGCCTGATCCGCGACCTCAACGAGCACCGCAAGCCACCGCTGGTGCTCGTCCGCCGCGGCCTGCACCTCGCGCGGCTCCAGGGCCGGGTGGTCTCCCGGGCCGTCTCGCTGGGCTGCCGGGTGGTCAGCCCGGAGACGGCGTACGCCGAGCTGAGCGGAATGCAGCAGCGCCTGTCCTAGGCCCGGCGTAGGTTCGGCGCATGACTCTCGGTCGCACCAACCTCATCGACGAGCTGAACTCCACCCGTAGGCACGTGCTCGGGATCCTGGACGGTCTCGACGAGGACTCCCTGAACCGCTCCGTGCTGCCGTCCGGCTGGACGTGTGCCGAGCTCGTCCAGCACCTCGCGCTCGACGTGGAGCGGTTCTGGTTCCGGCAGGTGATGGCCGGAGCCGAGACCGCTGAGCACGTGCCCGGCTCGCTGCAGGACCTGGAGAACGCCTGGAAGCTGGCTCCCGGGACTTCTGCGGCCGAGGTGATCGCCGGCTACCGCCGCGAGATCGAGCTCGCGGACGCCGCCATCGCCGACCTCGCCCTCGACGCGCCGCCCGGGTGGTGGCCGGACTTCTTCGGCGACTACCGGATGCACAGCCTCGAGGAGGTCATCCTGCACGTGATCGTCGAGAACGCTGCCCACGCCGGTCACCTCGACATCGTCCGCGAGCTCATCGACGGTCGGCAGTGGATGGTGCTGACGGACGAAGCCGAATGAGACCGAAGCGTGACCTGAGGAAGGCACTTTCCCCCTGTGGACAAGGGTTTTCGGTCGGTTCGGGCTCATAGAATTCTTGCATGACCTCGACGATCGACCTCGACACCGCAGCCGTTCTCGCGGCTGCGCGGGCCGATCGTGCCGAGGCCGATGCGGCCGAGTCACGGCTGCTGCAGCGGGCGCTCACCTGGTCGCAGCTGCACCAGGTGGTCGACCCCGAGAACACCACGATCGCCACCTACGGCGACTCCCCGGTCTCCCTGGCTGGCCAGGGCGCCCCGCACGTCTCCCACTTCGCTGTCCTGGAGTTCGGAGCAGTCCTGAGGATGAGCCGCCGCTCGGTCGAAACCCTCTTTGCCGAGGTCATCGAGCTGGGCCACCGGCTCCCGCTGACCTGGTCGCACGTCACCGCCGGAACGTTGCGAGCCTGGCGCGCCCGACAGATCGCCCACGCCACCCAGTCCCTGTCCCCCGAGGCCGCCGCGTTCGTCGACGCCCGGGTCGCCCCGGTCGCTGACCGGATCGGTCCCGCCGAGCTGCAGCGGCTCATCGACGCCGCGATCGCCCAGTTCATGCCCGTCCACGCCGAACAGATTGCCGCCGCAGCCGAAGAGACCCAAGACGTCGAAATCCTCTACGACCAGCCCTCGTACACCGGCACCTGCCGCATCCTTGGCGAGCTCGATCTCGCCGATGCCCAAGACCTCGAACAAGCCATCCAAGCCGGAGCCGACCAGCAGAAGCAGCTCGGCTCCGAGCTGCCCCTCGGAGCCCGACGCGCCAAAGCCCTGGGCAACCTGGCCCGTGGGGAGATCGTCTTCGACTACAGCTCCGGACTCCCCGACCCGGACAAGAGCTCAACGGAACCGATCAAGCCCCCCACCGTTGCCCCACGGCAGGTCATGCTCTACGTCCACCTCAACGCCGACGACACCGCCGTCGTCGAGAACGCCGGGCGCCACCTCGTCACCGTCGACCAGGCCCGCGAGTGGTGCCGCACCGCCGGCAACGTGACCGTCCGCCCGGTCATCGACCTCGCCCAGGAGATCACCACTCCCGGCTACCGACCCTCCGAGCGCCTCAACGAACAGGTCACCCTGCGCGACCGCTGGTGCCCCTTCCCGTTCTGCGAGCGCAACGCCCGGCACTGCGACAAGGACCACATCGAGCGCTACGACCCCAACGGCCCACCCGGCCAAACGACCTCCAGCAACCTCGGCCCACCCTGCCGCACCCACCACCGCGTCAAGACCTTCAGCACCTGGACCTACACCCGCGTAGGGCCCGACGCCTACCTCTGGCGAAGTCCGCACGGCTACGTGTTTCTCAAGGACAAGACCGGGACCCGCGACCTCACCCCGAGACCCGTCGAACCGCCCGGATCCAGCCGAAGTCCTTGACCTACCCCTGACAGAGTGAGAGAGTTTTCGTACTTTCTCTCACAGGGGTAGGGATGACCACCAGCACGGACCTCACCACCGCGGCCGACTCGGTCGACGACCGCGATCCGGTGCTGGATGCTGCCCTGGCAGCCTTCCTCGACTTCGGGATCCGGCGCACCAGCATGGGCGAGATCGCCCGTCGTGCCGGCATCAGTCCCGCCACCCTCTACCGCCGTTACGCGCAGAAGTCCGACGTCGTGATGGCCGTCGGGCTGCGCGAGGCCCAGCGCGAGCTCTCCTACGTCGACCACAAGGTCGACCCGACCGCTCCCGCCCTTGAGCAGCTTGTCCAGCTCTACAGCGCCGTCGCGCACCGGCTGCGCGACAACCAGCTGCTGCAGCGCGTCCTGGCCACCGAACCCGAGTCCGTCCTCCCCCGGCTAACGCTCGAGGCCGCCCCGCTGCTGGAGATCGGTCGCGGGTACCTCGCCGCGTTCATCACGCGGCTGCAGACCGACGGCCACCTGCCGGCGTACGACGTGAACCCGGTCGCGGACTTCCTGACCCGGGTAGCGCAGTCCGAGATCCTCACCCCGGCGACCACGCAGCTGACCGACGCCGAGACCCGCGCCTTCGTCCAGAACCACTTGGCCCCGTTCATCCGCCTCACAGAAGGAACCGCCTGATGACCGCCACCCTGCCTTCCAACACCGAGGCCGTCGAACCGGCCGAGCGCCCGCGGCGCTGCGCCGAGCCCGGCGGGATCCTCTGGGAGAGCGTCGGCATGGTCACCTTCTCCTTCACCACCGGGAGCGCGTTCCTGCTCCAGACGATGGAGCCGTCGATCGCCGCGGTGGTCGACAAGCACTCGACCTTCCGCACCGACCCGATCGGCCGCGGGCTGCGCAGCCTCGCCTCGGTGATGATGTGGGTCTACGCCGACGAGGAGTCGCTGCTCGAGGTCGAGCGCCTGCGCGAGCTGCACTCGACGCTCGACGCCGTCGACGAGAACGGTGTCCGGCACACCGCTCTCTCCTCCGGCCCGTGGGCCTGGGTGCTGCTCACCGGCGTCTACGCCTACTCCGTCGGCGAGAAGTACTTCGGCACCCACAAGGACGCCCCGGACGCCGAGGCCATGTACGAGGAGATGAAGCAGCTGATGCGCGGCTTCAAGGTCGCCGAGAAGGAGATCCCGCCGACGTACGCCGAGTTCGAGACCTTCTTCGCCAACAAGATCGAGGAGCAGCTCGACACCAACATCGTGGCGCGCGACTTCCTCACCGGTGTCCGCCGCCCGGCTCCCCCGCTCGGTACGCCGAAGGTCCTGCGCCCGGTCTGGAACGCGCTCATCAACCCCATCGGCTACCTGCAGTACCTCTCGGTCGTCGGCACGCTCCCCGAGGCCGCCCGTCGCAAGCTCGGCGTCACCTGGACCCGCCGCCAGGAGGCCCAGCTGCGGATCTTCGGCCGAGTGGTGGCGTTGACCGTGCCGCTGCTGCCCGAGCGGCTGCGCTACTTCCCGATCGCCTACGAAGCCCGACGCCTGGAGCGCGACAAGCAGCGGCTGCGCAAGGTGATCGACATCCGGCCGATCTGAGTACCTGCGCTCATGCGCACCGCCCCGGCGGTGCGTGATCGTCGAGGCATGGACAGAAACCAGTACGAGATCGTTCCGGGCACCCGGCTCGCCAACCGCTTCCTGTGGCTCGTCGTGGTTCCCACGGGGGCCTGCCTCGCCGTCTGGGCGGTGGTGATCCTGGGGACCTCCAACGCCCCGATCGGGTCGGCCATCCTCGCCGCGCTGTGCCCGGTGGCCGGCCTCGCGTGCGTCGTCGGATACCGGTGGCTCACGCGCGACGTGGTGAAGCTCGTCGCCTACCTCCCGGTCGCGCTCGGCGCCCTGGTGTTCGGGCCGTCGATCATCGAGCTCGGCTATGAGGTCGCCCGAGAGCCGGACGGGGCCTTCATCCCGGTGCTGCCCTACGGCGTGGGCTTCCTGCTCCCCTTCGTCGCGTTCGCCTGCGGCCTGGCCGCGTTCACCCGCGTAGAGCGGCGTACCCGGGCTTGATGACCTCGTTGATGATCTGCAGCCGGTGCTCGAACCCGAGGAACGCTGACTTCATCGCGTTGACGGTGACCCACTGCAGGTCGTCCAGCCCCCAGCCGAAGGCGTCGACCAGGGCGGCGAGCTCGTGCGTCATCGACGTACCGCTCATCAGGCGGTTGTCGGTGTTCACCGTGACGCGGAAGCGAAGCTTGGTGAGCAGCCCGATCGGGTGCTCCGCGATCGAGGCGGCGGCACCCGTCTGGATGTTGGAGTGCGGGCAGAGCTCAAGCGGGATCCGCTTGTCCCGCACATACGCCGCCAGCCGACCCAGCCGCGCCGAACCGTCGAGGTCGATGGTGATGTCGTCGACGATCCGGACGCCGTGGCCGAGCCGGTCCGCGCCGCACCACTGCAGCGCTTCCCAGATCGAGGGCAGCCCGAAGGCCTCGCCTGCGTGGATCGTGAAGTGGGCGTTCTCCCGCTGCAGGTACTCGAACGCGTCCAGGTGCCGGGTGGGCGGGTAGCCGGCCTCGGCACCGGCGATGTCGAACCCGACGGCGCCGGTGTCCCGGTGCGCGACTGCGAGCTCGGCGATCTGGCGGGAGTTGGCCTGGTGCCGCATCGCCGTGAGCAGCTGTCGCACGACGATCGTTCTGCCGGAGTCGGCGACCAGCGCCTCGCCCTCGTCGAAGCCCGCCTGGACCGCGTTGACGACCTCCTCCAGGGTCAGCCCGCCCTCCAGGTGCTGCTCGGGGGCGTAGCGGATCTCGGCGTAGACGACGCCGTCCGCCGCCAGGTCCTCGACCGCCTCGCGCGCCACCCGCTGCAGGTTCTCGGCCGTCTGCATCACCGCGACCGTGTGCTGGAAGGTCTCCAGGTAGCGCTCGAGCGATCCGGAGTCGGCCGCGTCCGTGAACCACTGGCCGAGCGCCTCGGCATCACCGGCCGGTAACGCGTGGCCGGCCTCGGCAGCGAGCTCGACGATCGTCGCCGGACGCAGTCCCCCGTCCAGGTGATCGTGCAGCAGCACCTTCGGTGCCGAGCGGATGACCTCCCTAGTAAGTTCTCCCATGCCGTCATCCAAGCACGAGAGGCCCTGGGACATCATGCGAACTTTCACCACCTTCGAAGAGCTCGAGGCCGCGGCCGGCGAGGAGATCGGCACCACCGACTGGGTCCAGATCACCCAGGAGCGCGTGAACCAGTTCGCGGAGGCCACCGGCGACCACCAGTGGATCCACGTCGACGTCGAGGCGGCGAAGGCGGGTCCGTTCGGCGGCACCATCGCGCACGGCTACCTGACGCTGTCCCTGGTGCCGTGGCTCGGCTCCCAGGTCTTCGACCTCGCCACTCCCGGCGCCAAGCTCAACTACGGCGTGAACAAGGTCCGGTTCCCGAACCCGGTGCTGGTCGGCTCCAGCGTCCGCGCCAAGGTCTCGGTCAAGGAGGTCATCGACATCCCGGCCGGCAAGCAGCTGACCCTGGGCTACGTCGTCGAGATCGACGGGCAGGACAAGCCGGCGTGCGTCGCCGAGACGGTCGTCCTGCTGCTCCCCTGAGACCTCCGACGCGGGGAGCCTTCAGCCCGCGGAGATCCGGTCGATGATCAACGGCGTCGCCTCGTACGGCGTACCGGCGGGCGACACGTCGTAGCCGCCGTCCAGGGCCGCCAGGGCGCGCTCGAAGCGCTCCGGCTCGTCGGTGTGCAGGGTCATCAGCGGCTGGCCCGCGGTGACGGTGTCTCCCGGACGGGCGTGCCAGACCACGCCGGCGCCGGCCTGGACCGGGTCCCCGAGCGCCGCCCGACCAGCACCGAGGCGCCAGGCGGCGAGTCCCACGGCCATGGCGTCCAGGCGGGTCAGCACGCCGTCCGCGGGCGCGGTCACCACGTGGTTCTCCCGGGCGACCGGCAGGGTCGCGTCCGGGTCGCCGCCCTGGGCCGCGATCATCGCCTTCCAGGCGTCCATCGCCGCGCCGGAGGCCAGCACCTCGGCCGGGTCCACATCGCTCTTCCCGGCGCCGGCGAGCATCTCCCGCGCCAGGGCCAGGGTCAGCTCGACCACGTCCGCCGGTCCGCCGCCGGCCAGCACCTCGACGGACTCGGTGACCTCGAGCGCATTGCCCGCGGTGAGTCCGAGCGGCGTCGACATGTCGGTGAGCAGCGCAACGGTGTTCGTGCCGGCGTCGGTGCCGAGGGCGACCATCGTCTCGGCCAGCTCACGGGCCTTCGCCAGGTCCTTCATGAAGGCTCCGGTCCCGACCTTCACGTCAAGCACCAGCGCCCCGGAACCCTCGGCGATCTTCTTGCTCATGATCGAGCTGGCGATCAGCGGGATCGCCTCGACGGTGCCGGTGACGTCACGCAGCGCGTAGAGCTTCTTGTCCGCCGGCGCGAGCCCGGCACCCGCGGCGCAGATGACCGCCCCGACGCTCTCGAGCTGGGCGTGGAACTCCTCGTTGCTGATCGCGGCGCGCCACCCGGGGATCGCCTCGAGCTTGTCCAGCGTGCCGCCGGTGTGCCCGAGACCGCGCCCGGAGAGCTGCGGGACCGCCACGCCGCAGGCCGCGACCAGGGGCGCCAGCGGCAGGGTGATCTTGTCGCCCACGCCGCCGGTGGAGTGCTTGTCCGCGGTCGGCCGGCTGATCGCCGACAGGTCCATCCGCTCGCCGGAGCTGATCATCGCGTCGGTCCACCGGGAGATCTCGTGGCGCGACATCCCGTTGAGCAGGATCGCCATCGCCAGCGCCGACATCTGCTCGTCGCGGACCACCCCGCGGGTGTAGGCGTCGACGACCCAGTCGATCTGGGAGTCGGTCAGCGGGTCACCGCCGCGCTTGGCGATGATCACCTCGACGGCGTCGTGCGGCTCGGTCATCGGGCGGATACCTCCACTGAGTGGTAGCCGCGGAGCACGAAGGTGCCCCGGGACTCGGGCTCGCCGACCAGGGTCAGCGAGGCGAACGTGTCGAACAGGTGCGTGACGGACTCGAAGAGCTCCATCCGGGCCAGCGGGGCTCCGAGGCAGAAGTGCACACCGACGCCGAAAGCGACGTGGTTGTTCGGGGTGCGATCGACCCGGAACTCCCCCGGCTGCGCGAAGACCTCCGGATCCCGGTTCGCGGAACCGAGCAGGACGGCGATCTTCTGTCCCGCCTCCACAGTGAGGTCTGCGACCTGCACGTCCTCGGTCGCGGTCCGCTCGAAGAGCTGCAGCGCCGAGTCGAAGCGCAGCATCTCCTCGACCGTCAGCGCGACGTCCTCACCCGGCCGCAGGCCGCGGCGCAGCATCGCCACCAGCCCGTTCCCGAAGACGTTCACCGACGCCTCGTGCCCGGCGTTCAGCAGCAGCACCACCGCTGCGACAACCTCGTCGTCGGTCAGCTCGGTCGCGACCAGGTCGGTGATCAGGTCGTCGGCCGGGGTCGCCCGGCGTGCCGTCGCGAGGTCCCGGACCAGCCCGGCGAAGTCCCCCGCGGCCTCGACGGCGGCGTCGACCACGGCCTGGGACGGCGACGGCTCGTACATCTTCACGATCGCCTGGGACCAGTCCCGCAGGTCCTGCACGTGTGAGGCCGGGACGCCGAGCAGCTCGGCGATGACGAGCACCGGGAGCGGCTCGGCGAAGGCGCCGATCACGTCGAACCCGGCCGGGTCGACCTCGGTGAGCAACGACGCGGCGAGCTCGCGCACCTGCGGCCGGAGCCGTTCGATGTGACCGCGTCCGAACGCCTGCGCGACGGGCCGCCGCAGGCGGGTGTGCTCCGGCGGCTCGTTCTCCATCATCTGGTTGCGGTGCAGCAGGTTGAAGGGCTCCAGATACTGCGCTGGCTTTCCGGGGGCCGGCTGCTTGTCGACCCACAGGCGCCCGAGCCGCCGGTCGCGCTGGACAGCGCTCACGCTGGCGTGGTCGAAAGCCAGGTACATGCCCAGTCCCTCGTGCCAGGCCACCGGGTGCTCGGCACGCTCGGCGTCGAAGAACGGGTACGGGTCGGCGATGACCTCGGCAGCGGTCAGGTCAAGCGAGGTCGTCGGCACCGAAGGCATCGGGCAGCACCTCATCCATCCGCTTCACGCCCGCCTTGGTCAGCACCTCGAGCTCCGGCCCGCCGTGCTCCCACAGCAGCTGGCGGCAGCGACCGCAGGGCATCAGCACCTCGCCCTCGCCGTTGACCGCGACGAAGTGGGTCAGCCGACCGCCACCGGAGAGCACCAGCTGCGAGATCATGCCGCACTCGGCGCACAGGGCCACCCCGTACGCCGCGTTCTCGACGTTGCAGCCGGTGACGAAACGGCCGTCGGTGGTCCGACCGGCAGCGCCCACCGGGAACTTCGAGTACGGCGCGTAGGCGTTGCGCATGGCCTTGGTGGCAGCGTCGACGAGCTGGTCCCAGTCGAAGTTCACCCGGCCGACCCCTTCCGGTAGATCTGGCCGTCCGCCTTGGGCATGCGTAGTCGTTGGGCGAACAGCGACACGGCGAGCAGGGTCGCGACGTACGGGGTCATCGAGGTGAAGTCCCGCGGGACCGTGTCGGTGACGGCGTACCAGACCAGGAACAGCGCCCCGAAGACGGCGATCATCACCGCGCCCACGTACTTGCGCTGGTAGAGCCGCCAGAGCGCGAACAGCAGCAGCCCGATGCCGATCAGCAGCAGCAGCGCGTGGATCGTCGACGGGTCGCGGAGCCGGAGGCTGTCGGTGTAGCCGAACATCAACGACCCGATCAGGCCGCCGCCCGGACGCCAGTTGCCGACGATCATCGCGGCCAGGCCGATGAAGCCGCGGCCGTTGGTCTGGTTGGTGTGGAAACCGGGTGAGGAGACCATGGCCAGGTAGCCGCCGCCGAGACCGGCCAGGCCTCCGGAGACGAGCACCGCGGCGTACTTGTGCAGGATCACGTTCACGCCGAGGCTCTCGGCCGCCTGCGGGTTCTCACCGCAGGAGCGCAGGCGTAGGCCGAAGGTGGTGCGCCACAGCACGATGCCGGTCACCGCGACCAGCGCGAAGGCCAGGTAGGTGACGATCGAGACCTGGGTGGTCGCCGCGGCCACGAACGCCGCCACGTCGGAGACCACGAACCAGTGCTTGTCGGCCAGGTCCGAGGCCGCGTTGGACAGCCACGGGATGTGGTCGAGCACCGGTGGTTTCTGGATGCCCGTGAGCTGCTGGGCGCCGCCGTGGCCGTACTCGGAGTTCAGGTCGGAGAAGAACGCCTCGGCCAGGAACGTGGTGAGGCCGAGCGCGATCGTGTTCAGGGCGACGCCGGAGACGATGTGGTCGACCCCGAACGTGACCGTCGCGATGGCGTGGATCAGGCCGCCGAGGACACCGAAGCCGATCGCGCCGAGCAGGCCGATCGTCGGGCCGTACCAGTAGGTGCAGTACGCGCCACCCCAGGTGCCGAGCAGCATCTGACCCTCGAGACCGATGTTGACCACACCGGCGCGCTCGCTCCACAGGCCGCCGAGCGCGGCGAGCAGGATCGGGCAGGTCGCCGTGATGGCGGCCGCCAGGCTGCCCGGCGAGTCCAGCTCGTTGGCACCGGTCGTGACCCGGACCGCGGCGACGAGCGCCAGGGTGAACAGGCCCATCACCAGGTAGAGCTTCCAGCGGGAGATCCCCGCACCCGCGCGGACGGCGTTCCCCACGGCCTTGACTGCGGTCGGCGTGCTCATGCGCGGGCCTCCGCTCCGAGGGCGACCTTGAGCTCACGTTGCTCGTGGGCGGCCATCCATCTCCTCACGACCTCGTAGGCGACCACGACCGCGAGCACCACCACACCCTGGGTGATCTGCACGATCGACGGCGAGATGTCGGCGACCAGGGCCAGGGGGTTGGCCTGCTCGGAGAGCCAGGCGAACAGCACCGCGCCGAAGGCGATGCCGAGCGGCCGGTTGCGTCCCAGCAGCGCCACCGCGATGCCGGTGAAGCCGAGCTGGTGCTGGAACGGCGGGCCGTAGTAGTCGGCCTGCCCGAACAGCGCCGGCATCCAGACCAGTCCGGCGATCGCACCGGAGATGAGCATCGAGATCAGCACCATCCGCTTGACCTTCACGCCGGAGGCGATGGCGGCGTTCTCGTTCTGCCCGGTGGCACGCAGGTCGAAGCCGAACCGGGTCCGGCTGATCACGAAGGACATCGTCAGGCCGGCGAGAACCGCGAGGATGGTCAGCGTCCAGATGGAGCCGTCCACCGCGTCCCACGGGGTCCAGCCGGCGAGCTGGCTCGACTCGGGGATCGGCGTGGTGCGCCGCCCCTGGCCGTACTGCTGGCCGTGGTTGTTGAGCAGGTAGCCGATCAGCGTGCCCGCGATCGCGTTGAGCATGATCGTCGAGATGACCTCACTCACGCCACGCGTCACCTTGAGCAGACCGGCGATCCCGGCCCAGAGCGCACCGGCGACCATCGCGGCCAGCACCGCGGCGACCACGTTGAGCTTGCCCGGGAAGAAGCCGGTCCCGGCGACCACGGCGCCGACGAACGCGCCGACGGCGTACTGGCCCTCGACGCCGATGTTGAACAGGTTCATCCGGAACCCGATGGCCGCGGCCAGCGCCGCCAGGAACAGCATCGAGCTCTGGTTGGTGATGTTGACCAGGTTGCGGTGGCTGGGCACCGTCAGGATGACGTTCCAGAAGTCGCTCACCGACGCGCCCGCGATCACCACCACGATGCTGGTGACGATCACCGAGACGACCACAGCGATCAGCGGCGCGAGCAGGGCCTGGGCGAGGGTGCGCAGCACCTTGGTGCCGTTCACGCTCGGCCCGTTCACGACTTGCCTCCCGTCATCGCCTCGCCGAGATCCTGCGGCGTGACCGTCCGCGGGTCGAACCGACCCACCAGCTCACCGCGCAGGATCACCTCGATGGTGTCGGACAGGCCGATCAGCTCGTCGAGGTCGGCGGAGATCAGCAGCACTGCCAGGCCCTCCCTGCGGGCGCGCTTGATGTGGTCCCAGATGGCCGCCTGGGCGCCGACGTCGACGCCGCGGGTCGGGTGCGAGGCGATCAGCAGCACCGGGTCGCCGCTCATCTCGCGGCCGACGATCAGCTTCTGCTGGTTGCCGCCGGACAGCGCCCGGGCGTGGGTGGTGATCGAAGGTGTGCGGACGTCGTACTCGGAGACGATCCGCTCGGTGTCCGACTTCGCGTCCCCGGCCGCGATCAGGAAGCCGTTGCTCGACGGCTTCCGGGTCTGGTGGCCGAGCACCCGGTTCTCCCACAGCGGCGCATCGAGCAGCAGGCCGTGGCGGTGCCGGTCCGCGGGGATGAAGCCGATGCCCGCCTCGCGCCGGTCCCGGGTGTCCCAGGAGGCGATGTCCTTGCCGTCGAGCTGGATCGTCCCGGTGCCCTTGCGCATCCCCATGATCGTCTCGACCAGCTCCTCCTGGCCGTTGCCCTCCACGCCGGCGATGCCGAGGACCTCGCCGCGGTGGATCTGGAAGGAGATCTTCGACAGCAGGGCGCGGTCGTTCTCGTCGACCAGGCCCACGTCGTTCAGGTCCAGCAGCACGTGGTCGGTGACCGTCGACTCCTCGGTCTCCGGCGACGGCAGCTCGGAGCCGACCATGAGCTCGGCGAGCTGCTTCTTGGTGGCGGTCTTCGGGTCGGCCTCCCCCACCGTCTCGCCGCGGCGCATCACGGTGATGTCGTCGGCGATCGCCAACACCTCGTCCAGCTTGTGGGAGATGAACAGCACCGAGTGCCCGGAGTTGCGCAGCTCGCGCAGGTTCACGAAGAGCGCGTCCACCTCCTGGGGAACCAGCACAGCGGTGGGCTCGTCGAGGATGATGATCTTCGCGCCCCGGTAGAGGACCTTGAGGATCTCCACGCGCTGGCGCTGGCCGACACCGAGTCCCTCGACCAGGACGTCGGGGTCCAGGCCGAACCCGTAGGCGTTGGAGATGCGCTGGATCTCCGCGCGCGCCTTCTCCCCGATGCCGAACAGCTTCTCGGCGCCGAGCACGACGTTCTCCAGCACGGTCAGGTTGTCGGCCAGCATGAAGTGCTGGAACACCATCCCGATGCCGACCTTGATCGCGTCGGTCGGCGAGGAGAAGTGCACCGGCCGGCCGTCGACCTCGATGGTGCCGCCGTCCGGCTTCTGGACGCCGTACAGGATCTTCATCAGCGTCGACTTGCCGGCGCCGTTCTCGCCGATCAGCGCGTGCACGGTGGCCGGACGGATGGTCAGGTTGACGTCGTGGTTGGCGACCACCCCGGGGAACTGCTTGAGGATGTCGCGTACGACGATCCCGCCCGTCGGCGTCTCGGTGGCAGCAGCGCTCACAGAACCTCCTGGTCGCGGAAAGAGCCCAGAAATGATCCGAGCCCGGATCCAAACGTAGCGTCTGGATCCGGGCCCGGCGTCACCTCACGGGTGAAACTTCCCGGTCGGGACTACGGCTTGACCGGAACCTTGATCTCGCCCGACTTGATCTTCGCGGCGAGGTCGTCCAGCTGCGACTTGATGTCGTCGACGAAACCACCCGAGGTCGAGTAGCCGACGCCGTCGTGCGCCAGGTCGTAGGTCTGGTAGCTGGTCAGCGGCTGACCGTCGGAGACCGACTTGATCATGTTGAAGGTGGCCACGTCGACCCGCTTCAGCATCGAGGTGAGGATGTGCGGCTGCTCGTTCGCCGGGGCGGTGAGGTACTGGTCGCTGTCCACACCGATCGCCCACTTGCCGTCACCGGCGTCGGCGGCGGCCTCGAAGACACCCGAGCCCGAGGCACCGGCGGCGTGGTAGACCACGTCGGCACCGGCCTGGTACTCGGCCGCAGCGGCAGCCTTGCCACCCGCCGGGTCACCGAAGCCGGACAGGTCGGTCTCCTCGATGTACTTCACGTCGACCTTGATGTCGGCCTTCACGGACTTGGCGCCCGCGACGTAGCCGGCCTCGAACTTCTTGATGAGGTCGTTGTGCACGCCACCGACGAAGCCGATCTGGCCGGTCTTGGACTTCAGGGCCGCAGCGGCACCCACGAGGTAGGAACCCTCGTTCTCGGCGAAGCCGAGGTAGGCGACGTTGGCGTTCGGCTTGGTGTCGGGGTCGAAGCCGTCGATCACGCCGAAGTTGATGTTCGGGTAGTTCGGGGCGACCGCGTTCACCGCGTCGCTGTAGGCGAAGCCGACACCGATGATCGGGTTGAGGCCGGCGTCAGCCATGTCCTTGAGGCGGGTCTCGCGAGCGGACTCGGCCTCGCCGTCAGCGGCTTCACCGGTGACACACGTGGCCTTGAGGTCCTCGACGGCCTTCTTCAGGCCGGCGTAGGCGGAGTCGTTGAAGGACTGGTCACCGCGGCCTCCCACGTCGTACGCGAGGCCCACCTTCGGTCCGTCGCCCTTGGCGGTCTTGCAGACGTCCTGGTTGGCGTTCGACTTGCCGTCGTTGCCGGTCTTGTCGTTGTTCTTGCCACAGCCGGTCAGCGCCAGGGACGCGACGACGGCGACGACAGCGATCTTGCTCAAGCGGCGCAAGATGCCCTCCTCGGGTGTTGGGGCGCACCGCATCGGCACGCCGCGGATTCGCCGTCACCCTATGTGCGGGGACGCGGTGGCGATAGGACGATTCGAAGGTCTGCCTGCTTTGTTATCTATCGGTGACCATCACGTGCAGAAATAGGGTCTTTCACCGCGAATCTTGCGGGTCAAAGGTCCCGGGTGAGGGCTCCGAGGGCCGCCACGGCGAGCACCTTGGCCGCGATCGCGACCGCACGGTCGTCCACGCGCAGGTTCCCCTGGTGCAGGTCGTACGTCGGACCGCCGGGGGTCCTGGTGCCCAACCGGGCCATCGCGCCGGGGACCTGCTCGAGGTACCAGGCGAAGTCCTCACCGCCCAGGCTCTGCGTCGTCGGCAGCAGCCCGTCGGCGCCCACCACGGTCTCGATCGCCTGCCCGAGCAGCACCGTGGAGGCGTGCTCGTTGATCACCGGAGGGACGCCGCGCACGTAGATGACCTCGGGCTTCACCCCGTAGGGCTCGACCAGCTGCTGGATGATCTCGGTGACCAGCGTCTCGGCGTCCGCCCAGGCCACCGCGTCGAGCATCCGGACGGTGCCGGCGGCACGGCCGATCGCCGGGATGACGTTCATCGCCGACCCGGCGCGGACCAGGCCCCACACCACGCTGACCCCGGCCCGCGGGTCGAGGCGGCGGGACAGCACCGCGGGCAGCTCGGTGATGAGCTTGCCGAGCGCGAAGGTCAGGTCCTCGGTCAGGTGCGGGCGCGAGGTGTGACCGCCGTTGCCGGTCAGGCGCACGTCGAGGGAGTCCGCGGCTCCGGTGATCGGCCCCTCGCGCAGCCCGAGGCTGCCGACGTCGACCCCGGGGTCGCAGTGCAGGCCGAAGATGCTGGTGACCCCGTCCAGGGCGCCGGCCTGGATCGCGGCCAGCGCACCGCCGGGCATGATCTCCTCGGCCGGCTGGAAGACCAGGCGGACCCGGCCGGGCAGCTCGTCGGCGACCGAGGCCAGCGCGATGCCCGCGCCGAGCAGGCCGGTGGTGTGCACGTCGTGGCCGCAGGCGTGCGCGACGCCCTCGACGGTGCTGCGCCACGGGTCCTCGGTCAGGTCCGGTACCGGCAGGGCGTCCAGGTCGGCCCGCAGCGCGACGACGGGTCCCTCGTTCGACCCGATGTCGACGAGCACCCCGGTGTCGCCGATCGGGACCGGGGACAGGCCGGCGGCGGTGAGCCGGTCGAGCACGCGGCGCGAGGTGCGCTGCTCGTTCCAGGAGAGCTCGGGGTTGGCGTGCAGGTCGCGCCGGATCTCGACGAGCTCGCCGGACAGCTCATCGGCGCGCGCCAGCACGCGCTCGGTGAGAGTCAGGTCGGCCACGAGCCTGAGGTTACTCAGTCCTCGTCGTACGCCGCGAGCAGGCGGTCCGCAGCGACGGGTGCGGTCAGGTCGCCGCTGAGGACCTCGGTGCGGATCTGCTCCCGGATCGCCTTGACCCCGGGCGAGCGTCGCAACCGCTCGGCGAGCTCGTCGCGGACCAGCGCCCAGGTGAACTCGAGCTGCTGCTCGGCCCGCTTGGCGGCGAGACCGGCAGCGCCGAGGTGTTCGCGGTGGTCGGTGATCCGCGTCCAGACGTGGTCGACGTCGCGGCCCTCGAGGCCCGAGCAGGTCAGCACCGGCGGGACCCAGTTCTCTCCCCCGGCGTAGACGAGCCGCAAGGCGCCGGCGAGCTCCTTGGCCGCCGACTTCGCCTCGATCTCCCGGTCGCCGTCGGCCTTGTTCACCGCGATCACGTCGGCGATCTCGAGGATGCCTTTCTTGATGCCCTGGAGCTGGTCGCCGGTGCGGGCCAGGGTCAGGAACAGGAAGGTGTCGACCATGCCGGCGACGGTGACCTCGGACTGGCCGACACCGACGGTCTCGACCAGGATCACGTCGAAGCCGGCGGCCTCGAGGACCAGCATCGCCTGGGTGGTGGCCCGGGCGACGCCGCCCAGGGTGCCGGCGCTCGGTGAGGGCCGGATGTAGGCGTTCGGGTCGGTCGAGAGCTGCGCCATCCGGGTCTTGTCGCCGAGAACCGATCCGCCGGTGCGCACGCTGGACGGGTCGACCGCGAGGACGCCGACCTTGAGGCCCTGGCCCGTGAGGTAGGTGCCGAGCGCCTCGATGAACGTCGACTTGCCCACGCCCGGGACGCCGGAGATGCCGACGCGGACCGTCGGGCTGTCCGAGCTCGGCGCGAGCGCCGTCAGCAGCTCGCGCGCCTTCTCCCGGTGGTCGGCCCGCGAGCTTTCGACGAGGGTGATGGCGCGGCTGACGTCACCGCGCCGGCCGGCGCGGATGCCCTCGGCCAGCGCCCGGACGTCCACGGTGCTAGTGACCAAGCTGCTTCGAGAGCTTGTCCAGCAGCTCGAGCGCCGACTGGGCGATGACGGTGCCTGGCGGGAACACCGCCGCGGCGCCCATCTCCTTCAGCGTCGGTACGTCGTCCGGCGGGATCACGCCACCGACCACGACCATGATGTCCTCGCGCCCGAGGTCGGCCAGCGCCTGCTTCAGCGCGGGGACCAGGGTGAGGTGGCCGGCAGCCAGCGAGTTCACGCCGACGATGTGCACGTCCGCGTCGACCGCCTGCTGGGCGACCTCCTCGGGCGTGGAGAACAGCGGTCCCACGTCGACGTCGAACCCGAGGTCGGCGAAGGCGGTGACGATGACCTTCTGACCGCGGTCGTGGCCGTCCTGTCCCATCTTCGCGACCAGGATGCGCGGGCGACGGCCCTCGTCCTCGGCGAACTTGTCGGTGGCGGCGAGCACCTTCTCCACGTCCTCGTTCGAGCCGGACTCGCGCTTGTACACACCGGAGATCGTACGGATCACGGCCTGGTGACGGCCGTAGGACTTCTCCATCGCCTCGGAGATCTCGCCGACGGTCGCCTTGGCGCGGGCCGCGTCGACGGCCAGGGCGAGCAGGTTGCCGTCCAGCGATCCCTTGCTCGCGCCGCGGACGGCGGACTCGGTGATCGCGTGCAGGGCAGCCTGGACGTCGTCCTCGTTGCGCTCGGCGCGGAGCCGCTCCAGCTTGGCGATCTGCTGCTTGTAGACCTCGTTGTTGTCGACCTTGAGAACCTCGAGCGGGTCCTCGTCGGCCAGCCGGTAGGTGTTCACGCCGATGACCTTCTGCTCACCGGAGTCGATCCGCGCCTGGGTGCGCGCGGCGGCCTCCTCGATGCGCAGCTTCGGGATGCCCTGCTCGATGGCCTTGGCCATGCCGCCGGCCGCCTCGGCCTCGACGATGTGCGCCCAGGCGCGGTTCGCGAGGTCGTGGGTGAGCTTCTCGACGTAGTACGAGCCGGCCCACGGGTCGATCGTGCCGGTGGTGCCGGACTCCTGCTGGAGCAGCAGCTGGGTGTTGCGCGCGATCCGGGCCGAGAAGTCGGTCGGCAGCGCGATCGCCTCGTCCAGGGCGTTGGTGTGCAACGACTGGGTGTGGCCCTGGCTCGCGGCCATCGCCTCGATGCAGGTGCGCTGGACGTTGTTGAAGACGTCCTGCGCGGTCAGCGACCAACCGCTGGTCTGGCTGTGCGTGCGCAGGCTCAGCGACTTCTCGTTCGTCGGGTCGAACTGGGCGACCAGGCGGGCCCAGAGCGCGCGGGCCGCACGCATCTTGGCGATCTCCATGTAGAAGTTCATGCCGATGGCCCAGAAGAAGCTCAGTCGCGGCGCGAAGGCGTCGATGTCGATGCCCGCGTCGAGACCCGCGCGGATGTACTCAACGCCGTCGGCCAGCGTGTAGGCGAGCTCGAGGTCGTTCGTCGCCCCGGCCTCCTGCATGTGGTAGCCGGAGATCGAGATCGAGTTGAAGCGCGGCATCTTCTGCGAGGTGTAGGCGAAGATGTCGGAGATGATCCGCATGCTCGGGGCCGGCGGGTAGATGTAGGTGTTGCGGACCATGAACTCCTTGAGGATGTCGTTCTGGATGGTCCCTGCGAGCTGCTCCGCCTTCACCCCCTGCTCCTCGGCCGCGACGATGTAGAGGGCGAGCACCGGGAGCACCGCACCGTTCATCGTCATCGACACCGACATCTCGTCCAGCGGGATGCCGTCGAACAGGACGCGGGTGTCGTAGATCGAGTCGATCGCCACGCCGGCCATGCCGACGTCACCGCGGACCCGCGGGTGGTCGGAGTCGTAGCCGCGGTGGGTCGCCAGGTCGAACGCGACCGAGAGGCCCTTCTGACCGGCGGCCAGGTTGCGGCGGTAGAACGCGTTGGACTCCTCGGCGGTCGAGAAGCCGGCGTACTGGCGCACCGTCCAGGGCTGGGTCGTGTACATCGTCGGGTACGGCCCGCGCAGGAACGGGTTCAGGCCCGGGAAGGTGTCCAGGGCGTCGAGGCCATCGAGGTGCTCGGGGCCGTAGACGGGGAGGACCGAGATGCCCTCGGGGCTCTCCCAGCTCTCGGTGGTCGAGCTCGTCCCCGTGTTGGTTGAGCCTGTCGAAACCCCGAGCGGGAGCCCGGCGAAGGAACTAGGAACGCTCATGCCAGCTTCTCCCGGGTCCGGTTGAGGAAGTCCAGGGTGTTCACGCCCATCGCGCAGCTGTCGTCGGTCTCGACGCCGTCGACCGGCTTGCCGGCCAGGATGATCCAGCGGGCGCCCGCCTCGCGCAGGGCTGCGACCAGGTCCGCACCCCACTCGGCGTACGCCTTGTCGGCGCCGGTCAGGCAGACGACCGGCTGGCGGCCGTCCGGACCCTGGTAGGCCGCCACGACCGCGGCGACGTCGTCGTTGCGACCCGGGTTGACGGTGGCGATGCCACCGGCGGCGAGCAGGTTGCTCGCGAACGTCGCCCGGGCGGTGTGCGCAGCGACGGTGCCCATGGTGGCCAGGAAGACGGTCCCGGCCGGGTTGTCGCGCAGGGCCTCGAAGTCGTGACCCCAGGAGCGGACCGCGCGGGCGCCCGCGGCGTACGGGCGTCGCTCGGGCAGCGTCTCGTCCAGGTTCGGGAACTCGGAGAGCCCGGTCAGCGGGCGCTTGCGCAGCGCGATCTGCAGCTCGCGCTCGGTCACGACCTCGTCGATCCGGGCCTGCAGCGAGCCATCGGCGATCGCGGCTGCGGCGCCGCCCGCTGCCTCGAGCGTGCCGAGCTCGGCCCAGCCCGCGACCGCCAGATCGTCGGTGAGCTTCTCGATCGCGTAGGCACCGCCGGCCGGGTCGGAGACCTTGGCCAGGTGCGACTCGTGGATCAGCAGCGCCGAGGTGTTGCGGGCGATCCGGCGGCTGAAGGCGTCGGGCAGTCCGAGGTGCGCGTCGAACGGCAGCACCGTGAGGGCGTCCGCGCCACCGACACCGGCGGAGAAGGCCGCGACGCAGGTGCGCAGCATGTTCACCCACGGGTCGTACTTGGTCATCATCGGCCGCGAGGTGACGGCGTGCTGGCGCTGACGCCGGTCGCCCTCGACGCCGCTGAGCTCGAGCACGCGGTCCCAACCGCGGCGCGCGGCACGCAGCTTCGCGATCGTCGGGAACTGCTCGTCGGTGGCGGCGTAGCGGAATTCGATCAGCGCGGCTGCGGCCTCGACCGAGTGGCCGGCTGCGACCAGGGCCCGCAGGTAGGCGGCGCCGACCGCGAGCGACCAGCCGAGCTCCTGGACGTCGGAGGCACCGAGGTCGTGCACGGCGGTGCCGTCGACCACGAGGGCGCGGCAGCCGAGCTCACCGGCCGTGGCGGCCACCTGGGCGACCACGGAGTCCACGTCGACGTCCGCTCCACGCAGGCGCGCGCCGAGCGGGTCCGCGCCGAGGTTGGTGCCGTCGGCGAGCGTCGTACCGGACGCGACGGCGGCGAAGGCGGAAGCAGCGGCGACCGGATCGTCGGAGTCGAGGATGACCGGCGCGACGTCGAGCAGCACGCCCTTGAGGGCCGCGGCGAGGTCGTCGGTGGCAACACCGCCGGCGCCGACCTCCAGCCAGACGGAGGTGACCCCGTTGTCGAGGTCGGTCTGCACGTCGTTGGCGGTCAGGGTGGCGTCCGGGTCGGCGAAGTAGCCGCGGACGTCCCACTCGCCGGCCCGGTCGGGGCGACCGGCAGTGGTCAGGTTGCCGACCAGCGCGGGCGTGCCGAGCGGGGTGATCGCGATCCCGTCGAGGGTGCGGCGGGTGAGCTTGTCCCAGACCAGCGCGTCGGCGTCGCCCTCGGCGATCCGGCCGGACTTGCGCAGCACGCCGGCGGCGAGCTTCTCCCAGTCCTCGCGGGTGTGCTCACGACCGGTCGCGAGCGCGACCGTCGGCGCGTCCTGGGGCGCATCCTGAGGCGTGTGCGTCATGGTTCGCAGGATAAGTGCCGCGCGCGGTCACCCTCTACGCGATGGTCGTCCGTGAGATGTAGTTCACTCCCCCGTTCACGTGACACTCACCGGGTGTTCAACATCGGTCCAGCAGGCCCGGTCACGCTCGAGACATGCGCATCCTGCTGGTAGCCGACACCTTCGCCCCGGCGATCGACCCGGTCGCCGATGCTGCGCGTCACGTCACCGACGCGCTGGTCAGCGGTGGGCACGAGGTCCTCGTGGTGACCACGACGCCCGGACAGGGCACCTACCGCGGCGCGACGGTGCTGCGGACCAAGACGCTGCTGCCGGTGGCCGAGGTCCGGGCCGCAACGGAGCAGTTCGCTCCCGACGCCGCCTGGTTCCTCGCCCCGCGCGCCATGGGCGCCGCCGCGATGCGGGCCCTCGAGCCGAGCTGCGTCCCCATGATCGTCGTCGACCCGACGCCGCTGCACCCGCGCGCCGGCACCGTGCTGGCCACCAGCCGCTCGACCGCCCGCGTCCTCGCCGCGGCCGGCATCAAGGCCGGCGTGTGGCTCCCCGGGGTGCGGACCGACGAGCACCACCCGGGTCTGCGCTCGACCGAGCTGCACGACCGGTGGGCCAAGGTCGGGAAGCCGGAGGGCCCGCTGACGGTCGTCGGGTACGTCGGCCCGGTCGGCCTACCGACCAGCAAGCGCGTCCGCCGCCTCTCCCGCATCGCTGCGCTGGACGGCGTCCGCCTCGTCGTCCTCGGCTGCGGTGCCGGTACGGCGACCTTGAAGGACGCGGGCGCGAAGATCATCGGCGACAGCAACGGCCTCGAGCTGGCCCGCGCGATCGCCTCCCTCGACGTCCTGGTCCAGCCGCGCAAGCAGGACAGCAGCCTGGGCCCGGTCCGCAAGGCCTTGGCCAGCGGCGTCCCGGTGGTCGCCTTCGACAGCGGCGCCACCGCCGACGTGGTCCGCGACCGCGAGACCGGCCTGCTGGTTCGCTCCGGCACCGGCGGCCTGGTCACCGCGGTCGGGCGCCTCGCCTCAGACGAGGTGCTGCGGGCCCGGCTCGCGGCCAACGCCCGCGAGTCGGTCAGCGACCGGACCTGGTTCGACGCGGTGGCCGAGCTGCTGGCGCACTCGTCTCCGCGTCACGCCACCGCGGTCTGATCAGCTCCGCCCGCAGACGGATCGGATGAGGTCAACCGCGCGGGTGACCTTCGGGATGGTCCCGGCGCCGTCGTTGTAACCGTCCGGGTCGTCGAGGTAGTCGACGAGCTGGCCCGCCGGCGACCAGAGCTTCTTGGTCTGGGACATCACCACGGCGCTCAGCCGTTCCTGAAGCTCCCACGTCGTCCGATCGTCCCGATCACCCTGGGCGCGGTGCCCGAAGTCGAGGGTCCGCTGCACCAGGTCGCCCTTGCCGACCAGGATCGCGCAGGCTCCGGCGGTCGTGGCCGGGTCAGGGGTCCGGTCGGACGCCTCGGCCCGCGACCACGAGCACCGGTCGGCGAAGAAGAACTCGCCGCGGTGCAGCACGATCCGGTGCACGTCCCCGACCAACACGGCACCGCCCACGTAGTCGTCGGGATCGCCCGAACCCTCGATGTCGAAGTCCCGCGTCCTCGCGACGTAGCCGAGGCACTCGCCCGGGTCGGAGGTGATCCAGACCCCCGGTTCGATGTCCTTGCCCACCTCGTACGGTCCGGAGTCGCGCACGTGGGTGTGAGCGGATCCAGCCGGGTCAGGCGACGTGCCACATCCGGCGAGCACGACGAGGGCGGCGACCAGCGCCCCGACCCTCACGACCGCACCTGGGAGCCCAGGTAGTGGTCGACCGCCTCGGCCACGACGGCGTCGACCGACCGTCCGGTCCGCTGGGCGAGCTCAGAGACCCTGGCCGCCTGGTCCTCACCGAGGGTGAGCTGGACACGACCGGGGCGTGGCGTCTCGGCGTGATGACCGAACTTCGCCAGCGCGATGGTGACCAGCGTGCCGAGCACGTCGAGGATCGCGGCCACGCCGAACTCGCGCCAGATGTCGTTGCCGTCGATCGCGCCGGTGATCATCCCGCTGACGATCACCGCGACCACCACGGCGAGCACGACCGTTCCCCAGAGGACCAGGCGCAGCGACTCCCGCGCACCGGCCAGGGCCAGCAGCAGGCAGATCTGCGAGAGCGTGACCGCCGCGACCACGCCCACCCCGAAGACCTTGAGCTCCTGGTCCGGGACGTGGTTCCAGTCCTGCCAGACCAGGTGCAGGGCCGTCGCCGTGGGCACCGCGGTGGCGATCGCGCCGATCAGGCCCACGGGCCCCCAGCGCGTGCCGGAGGTGGCGAGGTCGCACAGCGTGCAGATGCTGGCGCAGCCGACGATCAGGGTCGTCAGCAGGATCTTGCCCTGGGTCTCGCCGAAGTCACCCGCGCCGAGGAGCGCCGCGATGCCCATCAGGGCCGCGATGGAGAAGGAGCCGATGGTCAAGGTGGCCGCCACACGGCGGAAGGTGCTGGTCTCGATCATGGGTCCAGCCTGTCCCAGCGATCGCATCCGTCGCATGAGTGCAGGTACTCATTTCCGACCCGTTCCTTGCAGAACGACCCGATGCAACCGGTCGGGGGTGCTGGTTTCACGTCTTGCCTAGGGAAACCAGCACCGCCGCCTCAGACCTCGGTACGCCCCTCGCGGTCCTTGTCCCGGATCCCGATCTTCGAGCCGAGCCAGACCAGCGGGTCGAACTTCTTGTCGGCCACGCGCTCCTTCATCGGGATGATCGCGTTGTCGGTGATCTTGATGCCCTCGGGGCAGACCTCGGTGCAGCACTTGGTGATGTTGCACATGCCGAGGCCGGCGGCACCCTGGGCCAGCTCACGCCGGTCGTGGGTGTCCAGCGGGTGCATGTCGAGCTCGGCGTACCGGAGGAAGAAGCGGGGGCCGGCGAAGGCGGGCTTGTTCTCCTCGTGGTCACGCACGACGTGGCAGGTGTTCTGGCACAGAAAGCACTCGATGCACTTGCGGAACTCCTGGCCGCGCTCCACGTCGACCTGGGCCATCCGGCGCTTGCCGTCCGCGTCGCGCGGCGGCAGCTTGGCGTACGGCAGCTCCTTGGCCTTCTCGTAGTTGAACGAGACGTCGGTGACCAGGTCGCGGATGACCGGGAAGGTCCGCATCGGCGTGACCGTGATGGTCTCGTCCTCCTCGAAGTCCGAGAGCCGGCACATGCACATCAGCCGCGGCTTGCCGTTGACCTCGGCGCTGCACGAGCCGCACTTGCCGGCCTTGCAGTTCCAGCGGACCGCGAGGTCGCCTGCCTGAGTGCCCTGGACGCGGTGGATCGCGTCCAGCACGACCTCGCCCTCGGACACCTCGACGGGATAGTCCTTGATCTCGCCGCCGTCCTTGTCGCCGCGCCAGATCCGCAGCTTCAGGGTGTAGGCCATCAGTTCTTCCCCTCCTCGGGCTTGGCTGCCGCGTCGAAGTACTTCGTCAGCTCCTCGGGCATCACCGGGAGCGGCTTCTCGGCCAGGTCGACCCCGGTGCCGGCGGCGTTGAGGGTGACCACCAGGTTCTTGGTGCCCCAGACCGGGTCGGTCTTCGGGTAGTCGTTGCGGGTGTGACCGCCGCGCGACTCCTGGCGGGCCAGCGCCGCCTTCGCGATCGACTCGCTGACGATCAGCATGTTGCGCAGGTCGATGGCCAGGTGCCAGCCCGGGTTGTACTGCCGGTGGCCCTCGACCTTCATCGTCTTGGCGCGCTCCTTGAAGCCCTCGATCGCGACCAGCGACTGCTCCAGCTCGGAGCCGTCGCGGATGATGCCGACCAGGTCGTTCATGGACTGCTGCAGGTCGGTCTGGATCGAGTACGGGTTCTCGCCACCCTCGACCTCGAACGGCGCCAGGGCGCTGGCCTGCGCGGCGGCGACGTCCGCGTCGCTGACCTTCGGCCGGTTGGCTCCCAGTCCGTTCGCGTAGGCGGTCGCGGCGTCGCCGGCGCGCTTGCCGAAGACCAGCAGGTCACCGAGCGAGTTGCCGCCGAGCCGGTTCGAGCCGTGCATGCCGCCGGAGCACTCGCCGACGGCGTACAGGCCGGTCACCGAGGACTCCTGGGTGTCGGCGTTCACCTCGACGCCACCCATCACGTAGTGGCAGGTCGGGCCGATCTCCATCGGCTCGGAGGTGATGTCGACGTCCGCCAGCTCCTTGAACTGGTGGTACATCGACGGCAGCCGCTTCTTGATGAACTCCGGCGTGCGCCGCGAGGCGATGTCGAGGTAGATGCCGCCGTGCGGGGTGCCGCGGCCGGCCTTGATCTCGGAGTTGATCGCGCGGGCGACCTCGTCACGGGGCAGCAGCTCGGGTGGGCGCCGGTTGTTCTTCTTGTCCTCGTACCAGGCGTCGGCCTCCTCGACGGTGTCCGCGGTCTCCGCCTTGAAGAAGTCCGGGATGTAGTCGAACATGAACCGCTTGCCCTCGGAGTTCTTCAGGATGCCGCCGTCACCGCGCACCGACTCCGTCACCAGCAGGCCCTTGACCGAGGGCGGCCAGACCATGCCGGTGGGGTGGAACTGGATGAACTCCATGTTGATCAGCGAGGCCCCGGCGCGCATCGCGAGCGCGTGGCCGTCGCCGGTGTACTCCCAGGAGTTCGAGGTGACCTTGAACGACTTGCCGATGCCGCCGGTGGCCAGGATGACCGTCGGGGCGTCGAAGACGATGAAGCGGCCGGACTCGCGCCAGTAGGCGAAGCAGCCCGCGATCGCGTCGCCGTCCTTGAAGAGGTCGGTGACGGTGCACTCCATGAACACGTCGATGCCGAGCTCGACGGTGCGCTGCTGGAGGGTGCGGATCATCTCCAGGCCGGTGCGGTCGCCGACGTGGGCGAGCCGGGCGTACTTGTGACCACCGAAGTCGCGCTGGCTGATCAGCCCGTCGTCGGTGCGGTCGAACAGCGCGCCCCAGTCCTCGAGCTCCATGACCCGCTCGGGGGCCTCCTGGGCGTGCAGCTGGGCCATCCGCCAGTTGTTGAGCATCTTGCCGCCGCGCATGGTGTCCCGGAAGTGCACCTCCCAGTTGTCCTCCGGCCAGCGGTTGCCCATGGCGGCCGCGATGCCGCCCTCGGCCATCACCGTGTGGGCCTTGCCGAGCAGCGACTTGCAGACCACGGCGACCTTCGCGCCCGCGTCGTGCGCGGCGATCGCAGCCCGCAGGCCCGCACCTCCGGCGCCGACCACGACCACGTCGTAGGTGTGCCGTTCCATGCCACCGGCAGCATCCCCGTCCAGGGCGTTGCCGGTCATCGGGTGACGGCCTTCAGCAGGTGCCGCGGTCATCAGAAGAACCTCGCTTCGGAGATGGTGCCGTTGGACAGCAGGTAGATGTAGAGGTCGGCGAACGCGACCGAGAACAGGGAGTACCAGGCGAACTTGGCGTGGTGGACGTTGATCTTCGAGACCCAGGTCCAGAGCTTGTAGCGGACCGGGTGCTTGGAGAAGTGCCGCAGCCGGCCGCCGACCGCGTGCCGGCAGGAGTGGCACGACAGCGTGTAGAGCCAGATGAAGACGACGTTGACCAGCAGGATCAGCGTGCCCAGACCGACGTGGCCGCTGCGGTGGCCGTCGACGCCGAACTTCTGGAACGACAGCACGACGTCGTAGGTCAGGATCACGCCGACCACGATCGCGGCGTACCAGAAGTAGCGGTGGATGTTGTTCAGGATCAGCGGCAGCCGGGTCTCACCGGTGTACTTGGTGTGCGGCTCGGCGACGGCGCAGGCCGGCGGGGAGAGCCAGAACGCCCGGTAGTAGGACTTCCGGTAGTAGTAGCAGCTCATCCGGAATCCCAGCGGGAAGATCAGGATGATCAGCGCCGCCGAGAGCGGGAAGCCGTTGAACGGGGTGCCGAAGTCCGCCGCCGAACCGCACTTGTCGGTCAGGCACGGCGAGTAGAACGGCGACAGGTAGTCACCGACCATGTAGTGCCCCTGCTCCGGGTTGCCGCCGGCGAAGGCGCGCCACGTCGCGTAGACGACGAAGGAGCTGAAGACCACGAAGGTCGTGAGCGGCGCGAGCCACCAACGGTCCGTCCGTAGCGTCTTGACACCGATCGCAGCCCTGGTGGGCCCGTTGACTCCAGCGGGTGCCTTCGTCGACGCCATTCCTACCTCCGTCATGTGTTCCGGCTCACGTCCGGAGTTGACTATGTATGCAAAGGGCCGGAGTTGGAAGAGGGCACGACGGACCTGGTGGAACAGGTTTCATTGTTTTCCGTGGGACTGGTGGGAGAAAGATCACTCCCTACGGGTCAGTAGGGCCCGGTGACCAGCGATACGGTGCCAGCGTGGCAATCCAGAATTCCGGGCCCACCCTTGTCCAGGGTGCCCGAGCAACGCAGAGCACCATCTTCCTGAAGATCCTGATGGCTGCCAGCGGCGCCGTCTTCATCGCCTTCGTGCTCCTGCACATGTACGGCAACCTCAAGGCCTTCAACGGCCACGACGCCTACAACGAGTACGCCGAGCACCTGCGCGAGCTGGGCACCCCGATGCTCCCCCACAGCGGTGCGCTGTGGATCATCCGGGCGGTGCTGATCCTCTCGCTGGTCGTGCACGTCTACTGCGCGGCAACCCTGTGGAAGCGCGCCAAGAAGGCCCGCACCGTGCGGTACCAGGTGAAGAAGCACACCGGCGCGATCTTCGCGAGCCGGATGATGCGCTGGGGCGGCGTCACGCTGCTGCTCTTCATCATCTGGCACCTGCTGAACTTCACCATCGGCAAGGTCAACGTCACCGGCGGCGCCACCAACGACCCGTACAACCTGGTCGTCGACTCGTTCAGCACCTGGTGGCTGACGGTGATCTACCTGGTCGCGATGGCGATGCTCGGAGCGCACCTGCACCACGGCATCTGGAGCGCCACCCAGACCCTGGGTCTGACCAACTCCGACCGCACCCGCAAGCTGGCCAAGAACTCGGCGTTCACGCTCGCCGTCGTCATCGCAGGCGGGTTCTCGCTCGTCCCGATCTTCGTCCTCGCCGGCGTCATCAACAAGTAAGGCAGCTCCATGACCGACATGCCGGACACCACCCTGACTCCGGACCCCTCCCACGTCGCCGAGGGACACCCGAGCAGCGATGACGCCGCGGGCTACTACACCCCGGGTACGCCGCTGACCGACACCAAGGCGCCGGGCGGCCCGATCGCCGACCGCTGGCAGACCCGCAAGTTCGAGGCCCGCCTGGTCAACCCGGCCAACCGCCGCAAGCTCGACGTGATCATCGTCGGCACCGGTCTGGCCGGCGCCTCCGCGGCCGCGACCATGGGCGAGGCCGGCTACAACGTGAAGTCCTTCTGCTACCAGGACTCCCCGCGCCGGGCGCACTCGATCGCCGCCCAGGGCGGCATCAACGCGGCCAAGAACTACAAGGAGGACGGCGACTCCGCGCACCGTCTCTTCTACGACACCGTCAAGGGCGGCGACTACCGCTCGCGCGAGTCGAACGTCTACCGGCTGGCCGAGGTGTCGGTGAACATCATCGACCAGTGCGTCGCCCAGGGCGTCCCGTTCGCCCGCGAGTACGGCGGCCTGCTCGACAACCGCTCCTTCGGCGGCGTGCAGGTCTCCCGCACCTTCTACGCCCGCGGCCAGACCGGACAGCAGCTGCTCATCGGCGCCTACCAGGCCCTCGAGCGCCAGGTCGCGGCCGGCACCGTGGAGACCTTCACCCGCCACGAGATGCTCGAGCTGATCGTGGTCGACGACGGTGACGGTCCTCGGGCCCGCGGCATCATCGTGCGCGACATGGTCACCGGCGAGATCGAGACCCACCTGGCCGACGTGGTGGTGCTCGCCAGCGGGGGCTACGGCAACGTCTTCTTCCTCTCCACCAACGCGATGGGCTGCAACGTCACCGCGGCCTGGCGCGCGCACCGCAAGGGCGCCTACATGGCGAACCCCTGCTACACGCAGATCCACCCGACCTGCATCCCGGTCACCGGCTCCCACCAGTCGAAGCTGACGCTGATGTCGGAGTCCCTCCGCAACGACGGCCGCATCTGGGTGCCGAAGAAGAAGGAGGACTGCGACAAGGACCCGCGGTCCATCGCCGAGGAGGACCGCGACTACTTCCTGGAGCGGATCTACCCGAGCTTCGGAAACCTGGTCCCCCGCGACATCGCCTCGCGCGCCGCCAAGTACATGTGCGACGAGGGCCGCGGTGTCGGTCCCGAGGTCGACGGCGTCCGCCGCGGCGTCTACCTGGACTTCCAGGACGCCATCGCCCGCCTGGGCAAGGAGGGCGTGGAGGAGAAGTACGACAACCTCCTCGACATGTACGAGCGGATCACGGGCGAGAACCCGTACGAGGTGCCGATGCGCATCTACCCCGCCGTGCACTACGTGATGGGCGGCCTGTGGGTCGACTACGACCTGCAGTCCACGATCCCTGGCCTGTTCGTGACCGGTGAGGCCAACTTCTCCGACCACGGCGCCAACCGCCTGGGCGCCTCGGCGCTGATGCAGGGTCTGGCCGACGGCTACTTCGTGCTGCCGCACACCATCCGCGACTACCTCGCGGACGCGCCGTTCGAGAAGATCCCCGAGGACCACCCGGCCGTCGTGGAGGCCAAGCAGGCCGTCACCGAGCGGATCGAGCACTTCCTCACCGTCAACGGCACCCGCAGCGTCGACTCGTACCACCGCGAGCTCGGCAACATCATGTGGGAGTACTGCGGCATGGAGCGGACCGAGGACGGGCTGAAGAAGGCCATCGACCTGATCCGCTCGCTGAAGGACGACTTCTACCGCAACGTGAAGGTGCTCGGCACGGCCGACAGCCTCAACCAGAGCCTGGAGAAGGCCGGCCGCGTCGCCGACTTCTTCGAGCTCGGCGAGCTGATGTGCATCGACGCGCTGAACCGGCGCGAGTCCTGCGGCGGTCACTTCCGGGCCGAGTCGCAGACCGAGGACGGCGAGGCGCTGCGCCACGACGACCAGTTCGCGTACGTCGCCGCCTGGGAGTTCGCCGGCGAGAAGCCCGTGCTCCACAAGGAAGAGCTGACCTACACCGCCATCGAGATGAAGCAGCGGAGCTACAAGTGAGCGAGCGCAGCGAGCGAACCATCCAACACAGCGAAACCGGTTTCACTGAAGCCGATGCGAAGCGAGGCCTTCTGTGAAACTGACTCTCAACATCTGGCGGCAGACCGACGCCAACGACGCGGGTGCGATGCACACCTACCAGGTCGACGACGTCTCCCCCGACATGTCGTTCCTGGAGATGCTCGACGTCCTCAACGAGGACCTCAACGCGAAGGACGAGGAGCCGATCGCGTTCGACTCCGACTGTCGCGAGGGCATCTGCGGCATGTGCAGCCTGATGATCAACGGCGAGCCGCACGGCCCCGAGGTCACCACCACCTGCCAGCTGCACATGCGCTCGTTCAAGGACGGCGACACCATCACCATCGAGCCGTGGCGGGCGAGCGCCTTCCCGGTGCTCAAGGACCTCTGCGTCGACCGCAGCGCCTTCGACCGGATCATCCAGGCCGGCGGCTACATCTCGGTCAACACCGGTTCGGCTCCCGAGGCGCACTCGGTGCCGGTGCCGCGTGACGACGCCATGCGCGCCTTCAACGTGGCGACCTGCATCGGCTGCGGCGCCTGCGTGGCGGCGTGCCCGAACGGATCGGCCTCGCTCTTCATGGGCGCAAAGATCACCCACCTCGGCGAGCTCCCGCAGGGACAGCCGGAGCGGGACAGCCGGGTGACCAACATGGTCGCCCAGCACGACCACGAGGGCTTCGGCGGCTGCACCAACATCGGCGAGTGCGCCGCGGCGTGCCCCAAGGAGATCCCGCTCGACGTGATCAGCCAGCTGAACAAGGACCTCCGGACCGCCATCAAGCACGGTCACTGACGGCCGATCTGCACCTCACTGAATACCGAACTCGGTCCGGACCCCCAGGACCGGACCGAGCCCGAGTAGGGACTAAAGTACCATTATTCGGGACCAAACTGGTCAAATCGGACATTTAGGGCATATAGTTCTTCCATGAGGGAGAACACTGGACGACGGAACGTCAGACGCGCCGGCACCATCGCGAGTGCCACGGCCGTGATTGCATCGATGGTGACGGGGCTGGTCATGACGACCTCCTCCCCCGCCGGCGCCTCCGACGGGGGCAGCACCGCCTACCGGACGACCTACCGCTGGAGCGGCGCGGTCAACACCGGCAGCAAGACCGCGGTGAACTCGGCGTACTGGTCGCAGTACGCCCCCAAGTACAACGTGCTGGTCGACTGGCTCGGCGGCAGCATCCTGGGGTGCCTGCCCGGCCTGACGTCCTCGACGACGAACTCGGCCACCCTGAGCGCGCTGAACTACGTGCGCTCGCTGGCCGGCCTGGCCCCGGTCAGCTTCTCCTCCACCCTGAACGCCAGCGCCCAGCGCGCGGCACTGATCATGGCGGCCAACAACGCGCTCAGCCACGCGCCGAGCAGCGGCTGGAAGTGCTGGAGCTCCAGCGGTGCGGCCGCGGCCGGCAGGTCCAACCTCGCGCTCGCCTACCCGTCCCTGCGGGCCGGCCAGATCATCGACCTGTACATGGACGACAAGGGCGACAGCAACGTCGCCGTCGGCCACCGCCGCTGGATCCTGAACCCGTTCTCGACCGTGATGGGCAGCGGCACCACCGACACCGCGAACGCGCTCACCGTGATCGGGCCGACCAGCTCCTCGCGGCCGAACCCGCGCTACGTCGGCTGGCCGACCGCCGGGTACTTCCCGAACGCGCTCGAGCCCGGCGGCCGCTGGTCGCTCTCGTCCGGCTCGAAGGGCACCAGCTTCCAGTACGCCCGGGTCTACGCCTACAACCACGACGGCGTGCGGATCCCGGTGCGCAAGTACTCGGTGCACAGCGGCTACGCCCAGCCGACGATCGTCTGGCAGATGCCGTCGTGGATCGGCAAGTCGGGCACCTACAAGATCACCGTCACCGGCATCAAGCGGTCCGGTTACTCGGGGACGACGTCGACGTCCTACACGGTTCGGCTGTTCACCCCCAGCCACTAGTCGGCTGGGGGGTGGGCTCCTCCCTCGTGCCTGCCCCCCAGCTCGAAGGCCTGGGTCGGCTGCCAGCCCTCCACCTCGTCGTGCACGTAGAGCCAGAACTCGGTGACGTCGAAGTGGGTGCGGTAGCCCGACAGGTCCTCGAAGGCGTGGTCGAGCTGCTCGGCCGGGAGATCGTGCGCGACGGTGACGTGCGGGTGGTAGGGGAACGCCACCTCCACGGCCAGCGGTCCGGTGCGGATCGCCTCGGCCAGCAGCTCGCACCCCGCGATGCCCTCGACCACGCCGATGAACACCACCGGGGAGACCGGCCGGAACGTCCCGGTGCCGCGCAGGCTCACCCGGTAGGACTGGTGCTCCCCGGCAACCCGGGCCAGGTGCTCGCGGATCGCGTCGAGGTCGCCCTCGGCCACCTCGGTCGGCGGCACCAGGGTGATGTGGGTGGGGATGTGCCGGGCGGTCTCGTCGCCCAGGGACACCCGGTACTCCTGGAGGGACAGCCCTTCAGGCTCCGGGACCGCTACCGAGACCCCGATGGTCAGCACGCGCCTAGCCTCGCAGGAATCCGACGTGCTCGTACACATCCGCGAGCGTCCGGGAGGCGACCTCACGGGCCTTCTCGGCGCCGCGACGCAGGATCGCGTCCAGCTCGGCGGTGTCCGCCAGCAGCTCGGTGGTCCGGTCGCGGAACGGCGTCACGAAGTCGACCACGACCTCGGCCAGGTCGCCCTTGAAGTCGCCGTACCCCTTGCCCTCGTAGGCCTTGACCAGGTCGTCGATGCTGCGCCCGGTCAGCGCGGAGTAGATGTTCAGCAGGTTGGAGACGCCGGGCTTGTTCTCCTCGTCGAAGCGGACGACGGTCTCGGAGTCGGTCACCGCGGAGCGGATCTTCTTCGCCGAGACCTTCGGGTCGTCGAGCAGGTCGATGATCCCGGTCGGCGAGGACGCCGACTTCGACATCTTCTTGGTCGGGTCCTGGAGGTCGGTGATCTTCGCGGTCTCCTTGAGGATGTAGGCCTCGGGGAGCCGGAAGGTCTTCTTGTAGCGGTGGTTGAACCGCTGGGCCAGGTCGCGGGTCAGCTCGAGGTGCTGGCGCTGGTCCTCCCCGACCGGCACGTACTGCGGCCGGTAGAGCAGGATGTCGGCGGCCTGCAGGATCGGGTAGGCGAACAGCGCGACCGAGGCGGCACCCTCGCCGCCCTTGGCCGACTTGTCCTTGAACTGGGTCATCCGGCGGGCCTCGCCGAAGCCGGTCATCGAGTTCAGCACCCAGGCCAGCTCGGCGTGCTCGGGCAGGTGCGACTGCACGAAGATCGCCGAGCGCTCGGGGTCGATCCCGGCCGCGATCAGCTGGGCGGCGGCCACCCGGGTCCGGGTCGCCAGCTTCTTCGGGTCGTGCTCGAGCGTCAGCGCGTGCAGGTCGGCGATGAAGAAGAACGGCTCGAAGTCGTCCTGGAGCGCGACCCACTGCCGCAGCGCACCCAGGTAGTTGCCGAAGTGGAACGAGTCCGCCGTCGGCTGGATGCCGGAGAGGACGCGCGGCTTGGTCGCAGGGGGCTGATCGGGCATGAGGGACATTGTTCCAGTTCCGGGTAGCGGTTTTCGCCCGGGTGCTCCGCCTAGGATCGCCGCGTGGATCCCCGGTCGCGTGTCCCGACCCTCACCGACGGCGTCGTTACGCTCCGCGCGCACACCGATGACGACGTCGAGTCCGTCCTGGAGCAGTCCCTGGACCCGGCCAGCCTCACCTGGACCAACATCCCGATCGGCTACACCCGCGACGACGTGAAGCGCTACGTCCGCGAGCTGCTCCCCGGAGGCTGGGAGACCGGCCGGGAGTGGGCCTTCGCCGTCGAGGTCGCCGGCACGTACGCCGCCACGGTGCTGCTGCGCGACGAGGGCGAGGGCCGCGCCGAGATCGCGTACGCCGCCCACCCGCGCTCCCGGGGCACCGGGTCCGTCGATCGGGCGCTGCGGTTGCTGCTCGCTTGGGGGTTCAGCCCCGAGAGCGAGGGCGGCCGCGGTCTGCGCACGGTGATCTGGCGGGCCTTCGTCGGCAACTGGGCCTCCCGCAAGACCGCCTGGCGCCTCGGCTTCAGCTGCGACGGCACCGTCCGCGACGCGATGGTCTACCGCGACACCCTGGTCGACGGCTGGATCGGCACGTTGCTCGCCACCGACGAGCTCGCGCCCCGCAACGCCTGGCTCGACGTGCCCCGCATCGTGGGTGCCGACGTGGTGCTGCGGGCGCACGCCGAGCACGACGCCGAGCGCGCCCAGCAGGCCTGCTCGGACGAGCGGACGGCGTACTGGCTCGGCAGCCTGCCGACGCCGTACACGCTCGAGGACGCCGAGGCGTACGTGCGCTCACGCCCCGAAGGCATGGCAACCGGTACGGCGCTGCACTGGGCGATCGCCGACCCGGCCACCGACGACCTGCTCGGCAGCATCTCGATCATGGACCTGACCGGACAGGCCGGGCCGGAGGTCGGGTACTGGGCGCACCCGGACGCGCGCGGTCGCGGCGTGATGACCGCCGCGGTCCGCCTCGCCGTCCGGCACGCGTTCATCGACGAGGTCGACGGCGGCCTGGGCCTGGACAAGCTCCGGCTGGTCTCCGCGGTCGACAACACCGCGTCTCGCCGGGTGGCCGAGGCCAACGGCTTCCGCGAGGGCGGCATCGAGCGGCTGGGCACGGTGTGCCGCGACGGCCGGCACGACACCGTGGTCTACGACCTGGTGCCGGCCGACCTCCGCGTCAGCTGATCCGCGCTCAGAGAGCGGCGAGCGCCTCGTTGAGTGTCGTGGACGGACGCATCACGTTGTTCGCCTTGTCCTCGTCCGGGCGGAAGTAGCCACCGATGTCGGCGGGCGAGCCCTGGACCGCGAGCAGCTCCTCGACGATCTTCTGCTCGTTGCCCACCAGCGCGGCCGCGAGACCGGCGAAGGCCTCGGCCAGCTCGGCGTCCTGGGTCTGCCCGGCCAGCTCCTGGGCCCAGTACAGGGCCAGGTAGAAGTGGCTGCCGCGGTTGTCGATGGTGCCCAGCCGGCGACCCGGGGACCGGTCCTCGTTGAGGAAGGTGCCGGTGGCCCGGTCCAGGGTGTCGGCCAGGATCTGCGCCCGGGCGTTGCCGGTCACGCCGGCGAGGTGCTCGAAGCTCGCGGCCAGCGCGAAGAACTCGCCCAGGCTGTCCCAGCGCAGGTAGTTCTCCTTGACCAGCTGCTGCACGTGCTTCGGCGCCGAACCGCCGGCCCCGGTCTCGAACAGGCCACCGCCGTTCATCAGCGGGACGATCGAGAGCATCTTCGCGGAGGTGCCGAGCTCGAGGATCGGGAACAGGTCGGTGTTGTAGTCGCGAAGCACGTTGCCGGTCACCGAGATGGTGTCCTCTCCCTTGCGGATCCGCTCCAGCGAGTACGCCGTGGCCAGCTCCGGGGACAGGATCTTGATGTCCAGGCCGGAGGTGTCGTGCTCGGGCAGGTACTCGTTGACCTTGGCGATCAGGTTGGCGTCGTGGGCACGGGCCTCGTCCAGCCAGAAGATCGCCGGCGAACCGGTGGCCCGGGCGCGGCTGACGGCCAGCTTGACCCAGTCGCGGATCGGGGCGTCCTTGGTCTGGCAGGCGCGCCAGATGTCGCCGGCCTCGACGTCGTGCGAAAGCAGCACGGTGCCGTCCGAGGCCAGCACCCGGACGGTGCCGTCGACGGCGATCTCGAAGGTCTTGTCGTGCGAGCCGTACTCCTCGGCCGCCTGCGCCATCAGGCCGACGTTCGGGACCGAGCCCATCGTCGCGGGGTCGAAGGCGCCGTGCTTGCGGCAGTCCTCGATGACGGTCTGGTAGACCCCGGCGTAGCTGGAGTCCGGGATCACCGCGAGGGTGTCGTCCTCGTTGCCGTCCGGGCCCCACATGTGGCCCGAGGTGCGGATCATCGCCGGCATCGAGGCGTCGATGATCACGTCGCTGGGCACGTGCAGGTTGGTGATGCCCTTGTCGGAGTCGACCATCGCCAGCCGCGGGCCGTTCGCGATCCCGGCCTCGAAGGCGGCCTTGATCTCGGCGCCGTTGGGCAGCGCGTCCAGGCCGGCGTAGATCGCGCCGAGGCCGTCGTTGGCGGACAGGCCGGCCGCGGCCAGGTCGTCGCCGTAGGTGGCGAACACGTCGGCGAAGAAGGCCTTCACCACGTGGCCGAAGATGATCGGGTCGGAGACCTTCATCATCGTAGCCTTCAGGTGGGCGGAGAACAGCACGTCCTCGGCCTTGGCCTTGGCGATCGCGTTGACCAGGAACGCACGCAGGTGCGCGACCTGCATCGCGGTGGCGTCGACGACCTCACCGGCGAGCACCTTCAGTCCGTCCTTGAGCACCGTGGTGGTGCCGTCGGAGGCCTCGAGGACGATCGAGAGGGTGTCGTCGGCGGCGATGACCACGGACTTCTCGTTGGACTTGAAGTCGTGCTCGCCCATGGTGGCGACGTTCGTCTTGGAGTCACCCGACCAGGCGCCCATCGAGTGCGGGTGGGTCTTCGCGTAGTTCTTCACCGAGGCCGGTGCGCGGCGGTCGGAGTTGCCCTCGCGCAGCACCGGGTTCACGGCGCTGCCCTTGACCTTGTCGTACTTGGCGCGGGCGTCCTTCTCGGCGTCCGACTGCGGGTTCTCCGGGTAGTTCGGGATGTCGAAGCCCTGGCTCTGCAGCTCGGTGATCGCGGCCTTGAGCTGCGGGATCGAGGCGGAGATGTTGGGCAGCTTGATGATGTTCGCCTGCGGCGTCTTGGCCAGCGCGCCGAGCTCGCCCAGAGCGTCGTCGGCCAGGCCGAACTGGGCCAGGATGCGGGCCGCGACGGAGATGTCCCGGGTCTCGACGGCGACACCGGCGGTGCCGGCGTACGCGGAGATGATCGGGAGGAAGGAGTGGGTCGCGAGGAGCGGAGCCTCGTCGGTGTACGTGTAGATGATCGCGTCGGTCACCCCAGAACGCTATCGGCCCGACTCGCCGCGCTCAATGTCGGGTCGGACGCGCCCGAACCGAGAAGATTGTCGGTGGCCGTACGCACTCCCCTGCAGCGCGCTGCTGAAAGGAACATGTCATGTCTGATTCCGCACGGAAGTACGTGACCGAGCTGATCGGCACCTTCTTTCTCGTCTTCACCGTGATCTCGGCGGTGAGCACCAAGGCCGAGCTCGCTCCGCTCGGCATCGGCGCCGTCCTGATGGTGATGATCTTCGCCGGTGGCCACATCTCCGGTGCCCACTACAACCCGGCCGTCTCGATCGCCGCGTTCGTCCGCGGTCGCCTGGACTCTTCCGACCTGGCGCCGTACATCGTGTCCCAGCTGATCGGCAGCACGCTGGCCGCACTGCTCGGGCTCTGGATGTTCGACAACACCGCTCCGGACAAGTGGACGGGCAAGCCGCTCGGGATGGCCCTGGTGGTCGAGATCCTGTTCACCTTCGCCCTGGCCTACGTGGTGCTGAACGTGGCCACCTCCAAGGACCACCCGGACAACTCCTTCTACGGGCTGGCGATCGGTTTCACCGTCGCCGCCGGTGCGGTCGCCGTCGGCGCCATCAGCGGTGCCGCGTTCAACCCGGCCGTCGCCTTCGGCGTCTCGCTCACCCAGCTCTCGCCGTGGGCCAACATCTGGGTCTACTGGCTCGCCCAGGTGATCGGCGGCATCCTGGCCGGCGTGACCTTCAAGGCGCTCAACCCGAGCGACGCCTGATCCACTTCGCACACCCTCCCTCCTTTTCTTGACTCATTCAAGAAAAGGAGGGAGGGTGTTGCTGTGCCCGACTCCCCCGCCGCACCGGACTTCTCCGCACAGCTGCGCAGCGCCGCACTGCGCGTGACGCAGCCGCGGGTCGCGGTCCTGGCCGCGGTGCACGAGCACCCGCACGCGAGCACCGATGCACTGATCGACGCCGTTCGGGGAACCCTGCCCGACGTGTCCCACCAGGCCGTCTACGACTCGCTGCACACGCTGACCGCGGCCGGGCTGGTCCGCAAGATCCAGCCGTCCGGCTCCACGGCCCGCTACGAGTCCCGGATCGGGGACAACCACCACCACGTGGTCTGCCGCTCCTGCGGCGCCGTGGCCGACGTCGACTGCTCGACCGGCCACGCCCCCTGTCTCACCGCATCGCAGAGCCACGGCTTCGTCATCGACGAGGCCGAGGTCATCTACTGGGGACTCTGTCCCCAGTGCTCGACCGCTGTTTGATCCCAACCCCACTCGGAAGGTTGCACCATGTCTGAAAGCGAGAACCCCGTGCTCGACGCTCCCACCACGGAGTCGCCGGCCCCGCGCACCAACAAGGACTGGTGGCCCAACGCCCTGGACCTGACCGTGCTGCACCCGAACCACCCGAAGGGCAACCCGCTGCCCGCCGACTTCGACTACGCCGCGGCCTTCGCCGGCGTCGACGTCGAGGCGCTCAAGGCCGACGTCACCGAGGTGCTCACCACCTCCCAGGACTGGTGGCCGGCCGACTTCGGCCACTACGGCGGCCTGATGATCCGGCTGTCCTGGCACGCGGCCGGCACCTACCGGATCGAGGACGGCCGCGGCGGTGCCGGCGACGGCAACCAGCGTTTCGCCCCGCTGAACTCCTGGCCCGACAACGGCAACCTGGACAAGGCCCGCCGGCTGCTGTGGCCGGTGAAGAAGAAGTACGGCCAGTCCGTGTCCTGGGCCGACCTGCTGGTGCTCGCCGGCAACGTCGCGCTGGAGTCGATGGGCTTCACGACCTTCGGCTTCGGCTTCGGGCGCGAGGACGTCTGGGAGCCGGAGGAGGTCGACTTCGGCGGCGAGGGCGAGTGGCTCGGCGACGAGCGCTACTCCGGGGACCGCCAGCTGGCCAAGCCGCTGGGTGCGGTCCAGATGGGCCTGATCTACGTCAACCCCGAGGGCCCGAACGGCAACCCGGACCCGCTGGCCTCGGCCCGCGACATCCGCGAGACGTTCGCCCGGATGGCGATGAACGACGAGGAGACCGTCGCGCTGATCGCCGGCGGCCACACCTTCGGCAAGACCCACGGCGCCGGCAACCCCGACCTCGTCGGCCCCGAGCCCGAGGGAGCGCCCATCGAGCAGCAGGGCTTCGGCTGGAAGAGCACGCACGGCTCCGGCAAGGGCGCCGACGCGATCACCTCCGGCCTGGAGGTCACCTGGACCGACAAGCCCACGCAGTGGAGCAACCGCTTCCTGGAGATCCTCTACGGCTACGAGTGGGAGCTGGCCGAGAGCCCGGCCGGCGCCAAGCAGTGGGTGGCCAAGGACGCCGAGGCGATCATCCCCGACGCCCACGGCGGCGCGAGCAAGAAGCCGATGATGCTCACCAGCGACCTGGCGCTGCGCTTCGACCCGGCGTACGGCGAGATCTCGAAGCGCTTCCTGGACAACCCCGACGAGTTCGCGCTGGCCTTCGCCAAGGCCTGGTACAAGCTGCTGCACCGCGACCTGGGGCCGGTCACCCGCTACCTGGGCCCGTGGGTCGCCGAGCCGCAGCTGTGGCAGGACCCCGTTCCCGCGCACGAGGGCGCCCTGATCGGCGACGCCGAGATCGCCGACCTCAAGGCCGCCGTGCTCGACACCGGCCTGAGCATCCAGCAGCTGGTTTCCACCGCGTGGGCCTCGGCGGCGACCTTCCGCTCCACCGACAAGCGCGGTGGTGCGAACGGGGCGCGGCTGCGCCTGGCCCCGCAGAAGGACTGGGCGGTCAACGCCGGCACCGGCGAGGTGCTCGACGCCCTGGAGAAGGTGCAGGTCGACTTCAACGGCCGCGGCGGCGCCCAGGTGTCCCTGGCCGACCTGATCGTGCTGGCCGGTTCGGCGGCGGTCGAGAAGGCCGCCGCGGACGCTGGTACTCCGGTGACGGTGCCGTTCCACCCGGGTCGGACCGACGCGACCCAGGAGCAGACCGACGTCGACTCCTTCGCGGTGCTCGAGCCGCGGGCCGACGGCTTCCGCAACTACCTGCGTGCGGGCGAGAAGGTGCAGCCCGAGAAGCTGCTGGTCGAGCGGGCCTACCTGCTCGGCCTCAACGCACCGCAGCTGACCGCGCTGGTCGGTGGTCTGCGCGCCCTCGGCGTCAGCGAGGGTGGCCACGGCGTCTTCACCGATCGGCCCGGGCAGCTCACCACCGACTTCTTCACCAGCCTGCTCGACACCGTGAGCACCTGGAAGGCGTCGGACGAGCACGTCTACACCGCCGAGGACGGCCGCACGGCCACCGCCGTCGACCTGATCTTCGGCTCCAACTCGGTGCTCCGGGCGCTGGCTGAGGTCTACGCCTCGAACGACGGCGGGCAGAAGTTCGTGTCCGACTTCGCCGCCGCCTGGGTCGCGGTCATGGAGGCCGACCGGTTCGATCTGGCCTGACCGCGTCTCAAGCGGTACCCGCACGAACCGACGCCGGCGCACCTGCGCTAGCGTCGGTTCGTCGTATCCGCCTCTTCCATGGAGTCTCACGTGACCGCACCTCTCAAGGTGGCCGTGACCGGCGCTGCCGGCCAGATCGGCTACAGCCTGCTCTTCCGCATCGCCAGCGGTGCCATCGCCGGTGACCGTCCCGTCGAGCTCCGCCTGCTCGAGATCGAGCCGGCCCTCAAGGCGCTCGAGGGCGTCGTGATGGAGCTCGACGACTGCGCGTTCCCGAACCTCGCCGGCATCGAGATCGGCCACGAGCCGGAGAAGATCTTCGACGGCGTGAACCTCGCCCTGCTCGTCGGCGCCCGTCCGCGCGGCCCGGGCATGGAGCGTGGCGACCTGCTCTCGGCCAACGGCGCGATCTTCACCGCCCAGGGCAAGGCCCTGAACGCGGTCGCCGCCGACGACGTGCGCATCGGCGTCACCGGCAACCCGGCCAACACCAACGCGCTGATCGCGCTGAAGAACGCCCCGGACATCCCGTCGGAGCGCTTCTCCGCGCTGACCCGCCTGGACCACAACCGGGCGATCTCGCAGCTGGCCGCCAAGACCGGCGCGGCCGTGACCGACATCAAGAAGGTCACCATCTGGGGCAACCACTCGGCCACCCAGTACCCGGACCTGTTCCACGCCGAGATCGGTGGCAAGAACGCCGCCGAGGTCGTGGGCGACCAGGCCTGGGTGGAGGACTACTTCATCCCGACCGTCGCCAAGCGCGGTGCCGCGATCATCGACGCCCGGGGTTCGTCCTCGGCCGCCTCGGCCGCGTCCGCGACCTGCGACGCCGCCCGCGACTGGCTGAACGGCAGCCCGGCCGGCGACTGGGTCTCGATGGCGGTCGTCTCCGACGGCTCCTACGGCGTCCCGGAGGGTCTGGTCTCGTCCTTCCCGGTCACCACCTCGGGTGGCAACTGGGAGATCGTCCAGGGCCTGGAGATCGACGACTTCTCCCGCGCCCGGATCGACGCCTCGACCGCCGAGCTCGCCGAGGAGCGCGACGCGGTGACGGAGCTGGGTCTGATCTGAACCAGCTCGACGCGAACAGCTACCGACGCGGGTCCAGGGCAACCTGGGCCCGCGTCAGTACTTCCACGACCTGGCGGCCGAACCGCACGTCGACCCGGTGCCGGGTCTCCCCCGAGCGGATGTTCGCGACCAGCTCGCTGACCGCGCGGGAGTAGGCGTCATGCACGTCCCGGGTGTGCTCGGGCTGCTGGAGCCACCCGTCGGCGCCGTAGAACTCGACGGTGATCCGGGTCGTGCCCGGCGGCATCGTCAGGCTCAGCGACATCCGGCTGGTGGCACCGCTGTCGTGGGTGAGCACCAGGTGCACCAGATCTCCGGCACCGCGCGTTCCCGTCACCTCGGCGACCGGGCCGAGCGCGGTGATCAGCTGGGCCAGCTGGTGCGGGCCGACGTCCCAGAGCGCGCCGTGCTGCTGGCGCCACACGGATCCGGCGTACGGGCTGTCGCTGCCGGCCTGGGCGCTGAGCCAGTCGGCGCGACCGCCGAGCGGAGCTGAGGCGGCGACCTCGCTCAGCCATTCCTCCCACGGCGGCACGAACCGCTGGGTGAAGAACACCACCGAGGACAGGTCCCGGGCATCCACCTCGGCGACCAGTGCGTCCGCGGCGGCCAGATCCAGGGCGATCGGCTTCTCCAGCAGCAGGTGCTTGCCTGCCCGAGCGGCGCGCAGGGCGATCTCGGCCTGCACGGACGGCGGCACCGCGAACGCGACCGCGTCGACCTCGGCGAACCGGGCCTCGTAGTCGGAGTCGCGGCCCCACATCCCGACGAACTCGACGTCCGGGTGCGCAGCCAGGCCCGCGGCATGCACCTCGCGCGCCCAGTAGCCGGTGCCGACCAGTCCGAAGCGGAGCGGTTCCACGTCAGAGCCCGGGCTGGTCCGGGATGTTCGCGGCGAGCACGATCAGTGCGATGCCGACCCCGGCCAGGGCGGTCACGTCGAACCACTTGCTCCGCACCCGCAGCATCCCGGCCTCGCGCTCGTCGAGCAGCACCCGCGACCCGGAGGCCACCACGAAGGCCGCCCCGACCAGGGCGATCCCGCGGCGCCAGGGGCCGAACGCGACCAGGCACAGGCCGGCGATGGTGAGCCCGACCAGGATCAGGTAGATCAGTCCGCCGACCGTCGAGGGTCGACGGCGTCGCTCGGTCTCGGTCGCAGGCGGGGTCATCAGGCCGACAGGCTCTTCTCGGCGATCGAGACCACGTTGGCCAGCAGCATCGCCCGCGTCATCGGGCCGACCCCGCCCGGGTTCGGCGAGACCCAGCCGGCGACGTCCCAGACGTCGTCCGCCAGGTCACCGGCGATCTTGCCGTCGACGCGGGAGACGCCCACGTCGAGCAGCGCGGCGCCCGGCTTGACCATGTCCCCGGTGATGATGCCGGGCACGCCCGCCGCAGCCACGACGATGTCGGCGTTGCGCGTGTGGGCGGCCAGGTCCCGGGTGCCGGTGTGGCACAGGGTGACGGTCGCGTTCTCCGAGCGGCGGGTGAGCAGCAGGCCCATCGGACGGCCGACGGTGACCCCACGGCCGACCACGCAGACCTCGGCACCGGCGATCTCGACGCCGTGGCGACGCAGCAGCTCGACGATCCCGTACGGCGTGCAGGGCAGCGGCGCCTCCTTGCCGAGCACCAGCCAGCCGAGGTTGGTCGGGTGCAGGCCGTCGGCGTCCTTGGCCGGGTCGATCAGCCCGAGGACCCGGTTCTCGTCGCGGCCCTTCGGCAGCGGCAGCTGGACGATGTAGCCGGTGCAGGCCGGGTTGGCGTTGAGGCCGGCGACGGCCTCCTCGATCTCCTCCTGCGTGGCGGTCTCGGGCAGGTCCACCCGGATCGACTCGATGCCGACCTCGGCGCAGTCCTTGTGCTTGCCGTTGACGTACCAGCGCGAGCCCGGGTCGTCACCGACCAGGACGGTGCCCAGGCCGGGCACGATCCCCTTCTCGCGGAGCGCCGCGATCCGGGACTTGAGCTCGTCCTTGATCGCGGCGGCGGTGGCCGAGCCGTCGAGGGTCTGTGCGGTCACAAGCGCATCCTGCCTGTCGTTCCTGTGAGAGATCAGTGGAAGAAGTGCCGCGTGCCGGTGAAGTACATCGTCACGCCATGCTGCTTGCAGAGCTCGACGGTCAGCTCGTCGCGGACCGAGCCGCCCGGCTGCACGATCGCCTTCACGCCGGCCTCGATGAGGATCTGCGGACCGTCCTCGAACGGGAAGAAAGCGTCGGAAGCGGCGACCGAGCCACGCGCCCGCTCCTCTCCCTCGACCAGGCTGTTCGCGCGCTCGACGGCGAGCTTGCAGGAGTCGACCCGGTTGACCTGGCCCATGCCGATGCCGACCGAGCCGCCGTCCTTGGCGAGCAGGATCGCGTTCGACTTGGCCGAGCGGCACGCCTTCCAGGCGAAGGCCAGGTCGGCGAGGGTCGCCGCGTCGGCGGGCTCGCCGGTCGCGAGCGTCCAGGACTCGACGTCGTCGCCCTCGGCGTCCACGTGGTCGACGGTCTGCATCAGCAGGCCGCCGGAGATCGGCCGGGTCTCGACCGGGGACCCGCCGACGGTGGTCGCCACCAGGATCCGGATGTTCTTCTTGCCCTGGAGGATCTCGACGGCGCCGTCCTCGTAGCCCGGGGCGACGATCACCTCGGTGAAGACGTCCGCGACCTGCTTGGCCATCTCGACGGTGACCGGGCGGTTGGCCGCGATCACGCCGCCGAACGCCGAGACCGGGTCGCACTCGTGCGCCCGGCGGTGCGCCTCGGCGATGTCCTCACCGACGGCGATGCCGCACGGGTTGGCGTGCTTGATGATCGCGACCGCCGGCTCGGCGAAGTCGTTCGCGGCGCGCCGGGCGGCGTCGGTGTCGACGTAGTTGTTGTACGACATCTCCTTGCCGTGCAGCTGCTCGGCCTGGGCCAGCCCGGCCGGGCCGAAGCCGTTCAGGTAGAGCGCGGCATTCTGGTGCGGGTTCTCGCCGTAGCGCAGCACCGCGGCCTTGTCGTAGGTGCCGCCGATCCAGGCCGGGAAGCCGGTGCCCTCCGAGGAGTCGACCAGCACGCTGCCCATCCAGCTCGCCACGCCCACGTCGTACGTCGCCGTGTGGACGAACGCCTTGGCGGCCAGCGCCTTGCGCTCCTCGTAGGTGAAGCCACCGTTCCTGGCGGCCTCGAGCGCGCGGCCGTAGTCGGCGCCGTCGGTGATGATCGCGACGCTCGGGTGGTTCTTCGCAGCGGCGCGGACCATGGAGGGACCGCCGATGTCGATCTTCTCGATGATCTCCTCGACGGTGCCGCCGGCGGCGACCGTCGCGGCGAACGGGTACAGGTTCACGACCACCAGGTCGAAGGGCTCGACGCCGAGGTCCGCCAGCTGCGCGACGTGGTCGTCCAGGCGGCGGTCGGCCAGGATGCCGGCGTGCACCCGCGGGTGCAGCGTCTTGACCCGGCCGTCCAGGCACTCCGGGAAGCCGGTCAGGTCCTCGACCTTGGTGACCGGCAGGCCCAGGCCCTCGATCAGCGACGCGGAGCCGCCGGTGGAGACCAGCTCGACGCCGGCCTCGGCGAGGCCGCGGACCAGGTCCTCGAGGCCGGTCTTGTCGAAGACGGAGACCAAGGCGCGCTTGATCGGGATCTGGTCGTTCATCGTGACTCCTGGGGCTGTGACAGGGGTGGGGCGGTCGGGCTGAGGGCACCCAGGCGTTCGATGCGGCCTCGACTCACTCCCTGGTGGTTGCCCACCTGCGCCAGTCGTGTGCCGCGATCCTATGTGTTTTCAGGAGCCGAATCGAACCCGGCGCCCGGTCACGGAGATCCCCTCGCGCGCCATCCGTCCCACGTTCTCCACGAGCATCTCCCGTTCGGCGACCTTGATCCGCTCGTGCAGGCTCTCGACGTCGTCGGCATCCTCCACGGGGACCACCGCCTGGGCGATGATCACGCCGGTGTCCACGCCCGCGTCGACCACGAACAGGGTCGCGCCGGTCACCTTCACGCCGTACTCGAGGGCGTCTGCCGGACCGCTGACGCCGGGGAACGAGGGGCACAGCGCCGGGTGGGTGTTGACCACCTTGTTCTCGAACCGGCCCAGGAAGTCCGCGCCCACCAGCTTCATGAAGCCGGCCAGCACGACCACGTCCGGCTCGAAGGCCGCGACGGTGTCGGTCAGGGTGTGGTCCCAGTGCTCGCGGGAGGTGAAGTCGCCGACCTTGCGCACGAACGTCGGCACTCCGGCCCGCTCGGCACGGGCGAGACCCTCGATGCCCTCGCGGTCCGCACCGACGGCGACCACCTTCGCGCCGTACGCCGGGTCCTCGCAGGCGTCGAGCAGGGCCTGCAGGTTCGTGCCGGCGCCGGAGACGAGGACGACCAGGCGGGCAGGGACGTTGTCAGGCACGGGAGCAGGCTACCGGGGGCCTGCGCCCACCTCGGCCGGCCGTCTGCGGCGTGACCACCACTCGTGGACGACGGCGCCGATCAGGCCGCCGACCATCATCGTGCCGGTCGCGAAGACCAGGACGCGGGCCGTCGGCGCGCCGATGTCGGCCATCCGACCGGTCCCGGCCGGACCGCCGGCGAACGAGATCGCGACGGTGATCAGCACGCCAGCGAAGAAGCCGGCCGCCGCACCGCGCAGGGCGGCCAGGTCGAGCGGCTGCGACTCGCCGTCGCGCCGGCCGATGCCTGCGCCGATCGCCGCGGCGAGTGCCGGCACCGCCATCAGCACGACCAGCCACCCGGGAGTCGGGCCATCGCCGGGAAGTGCCGCCAGCACCGGGAACGCCGGAACGGCCCCGAGCGAGACTGCGGTCGGCGAGACCGTGGTGCCGGTGCCGATCGCGAAGCCTGGCCCGAGCAGGTAGGAGCTCCCGAGCAGCGCCAGGTTCGGCGCGACCAGCGCCATCACCAGCGTGTAGGTCAGCGCGTCACCGGTGGAGAGGTCGAGCTTGGAGAGGATCTCGGAGGCCTCGTTGAAGGAGAAGAGCAACGAGACCGCGACCAGCACCGCGCCGGAGGCGAGCAGCAGTAGGGCACCGCAGACCGCGCCGAGCGCGACCTCGCGGATCCAGGCGGGCACCTGGTCGAGCCAGAAGTCGAGCCGACCGGTGCCGACGCCCTGACCGAGCCCGCCTGCCAGTGCGGAGATGAGCAGGGCCCCGAGAACGGTGCGCGACATCCCCGGGGTGGCCCCGGTCGTGGTGGCCAGGGTGCAGACGATCACCGCGATCACGACGTAGGCGCCGGCGAACGTGGCCACGCCCCCGACGAGCACCCGGTCGTCGGTGACGGTGTGCGCGTTCCGACCGGCCCAGCGACCGCACCGGAACGCGACCAGGACCAGCATCATCGTCAGCGCCAGCGGGGTGAGCCCGAGCGGCAGGCCGGTGAGGGTCAGGTGCGAGCCGTGGCCCATCAGCCAGGCGTCCGAGCCGACCCGGAGCGCGTCCTTGGTGTTGCCGTGCGCGCCGCCGTCGGCGAGGAACCAGGCGGTCAGCGCCAGCGACATGCAGAGCACCAGGGTGATCCCGACCGCCATCGCGCCGCCCATCGCCGCGGTCGCGCTCAGCGGCCGTCCCGGCTCGGGGGTACGCGGGGCGGGCTCCCGCCGCAGGCGGATGGTTACGTCGTCGGACATCGCCCGCCCATCCTCACCCATGGGGGATTGGCATCCCCGCCGCACACGCGGGATAACCTCGACCTGCCATGCCAACAGCCGAGGAATTCGACGAGTTCTACGTCAGCACCCGTCGCGGGCTCGTCCTGCAGACGTTCGCCCTGACCGGGGACCTCTCGGCCTCGCGCAGTGCGGTGCGGGACGCGTACGTCGCCGCCCGGCACCACTGGGACAAGGTCGGCAAGGACGCGGACCCCGAGGCCTGGGTCCGCCCGCGCGCGATGTCCGCCGCCGTGCGCCGCCACACCGCCCGGCCCTGGCACAAGGAGCGGCACCTCGACCCCGAGCAGGCCCGGACCCTCGAGGCGCTGCACGAGCTCAACGACTCCCAGCGCAGGACACTCGTCCTGACCCACCTCAGCCCGCTGCGGGCCGAGGACGTCGCACGCGAGGTCGGACTGCCGCTGGCCCGGACCGCCGACCTGCTGGAGGAGGCGACCAACACCGTCGCCGACGGACTCGACTGCCCTCCGGCCGAGATCGCCCAGCGACTCGACGACCTCGGTTCGGTCGCCGACTCGGTCAAGCTGCCGCGCGCCTCGATCGTGCGCCGCAACGGCGTCCGGCGACGCCGGAACTTCGCTGCCATCGGCGCCGTCCTGATCGCCGCGACCACCATCGTGGCCGGCAGCTTCGTCCTGGTCACCGCCCCGGCGGCACCGGCACCGAAGGCCGACACCCTGGTCAACACGCAGATGCTGCTCACCGCCGAGCAGCTCGCACCGCTCACACCCAAGCAGGCCTGGTCCGAGGTCTCGACGGGTGACAACACCAAGGGCAGCGGCAAGAACAACGTCTGCCAGACCTCCCGGTTCGCCGACGACGAGGGCTTGGGCACCTGGGTCCGCAAGTTCACCGCGGCCGGCAGCCCGACCCAGAACCTCGTGCAGACCGTCGAGATCTCCAACTCGCCCGGAGCCGCCCGGCAGGCCTACGACACCACCCTCGGCTGGTACGCCGGGTGCACCGTCGCCCGCCTCCAGCTCGTCGACGCCTACAAGGTCGCCGGCGTCGGAGACCAGGCCCAGGTGCTGCGCCTGCGGATCCCCGCCAAGCGGGACAAGGTCTTCGTGGTCGGCATCGCCCGCACCGGCGCGCTGACCACCTCCACCGTGCTCGACTCCAGCGCCAGCACGCCGTTGGCGGCCAGCCGGCTCGCCGCGACCCTGGCCGCCTCGGTGCGCGACCTGTGCAAGTCCAAGGTGGCCGGCACCTGCGTGGGCACGATCAGGACCAGCGCGACACTCCCGCCGCCGTCGGGCGAGACGGCCGGCATGCTCGCCGTCGCCGACCTCCCGGTGATCCCCAAGGTCGACGACGCCTGGGCCGGCACCGACGCCTCCTCGGCAGCGACGAACCCGGCAGCGACGCCGTGCGACAAGGCGAACTTCGTGAAGAGCGGGGGCAGCAAGGCGCAGACCCGCACCTACCTGATCCCCGCGGCGAACCTGCCGCAGCGCTTCGGCCTCACCGAGACCATCGCCACCTTCTCCTCCCCCGCCGCGGCCGAGAAGTTCGTCAGCACCATCGCCAAGCGGATGAAGTCCTGCCCGCACGACGAGCTCAGCAGCACCGTGACCAAGGCGGTGATCCACCAGGCCGGACCCGGCTCGACGGCGTACGCGCGCTGGCGGCTCCAGAGCCAGGTCAACAAGAAGAACGTCCGGATCAGCTACTGGATGGGCGTCGCCCGGGTCGGCAACGCGGTCGCGCAGGTGACGCTGACCCCGGTCGGCAGCTACGACATCACCGGGACGCAATTCACCGCGCTGCTGAAGCGGGCCCGGGACCGTCTCAACGAGGTCAGCTGATGAGCGGGTTCCACCTCCCCGAGGGCGTGATCTACCTCGACGGCAACTCGCTGGGCGCACTGCCGGCCGGCGTACCGGGGCGCCTGGCGGACGTGGTGGAGCGCGAGTGGGGCGAGGGACTGATCCGCTCCTGGAACGACGCGCGTTGGATGGAGCTGCCGGCCCGGATCGCCGACCGGATCGCGCCCCTGGTGGGTGTTCGTGGGGAGGACGTCCACGTCGGTGAGTCCACCAGCGTCTCCTTGTTCAAGACGATGGTCGCCGCTGCTCGGCTGCGCCCGGACCGCACGGTCCTGGTGGTCGAGCCCGGCACGTTCCCGACCGACGGCTACATCGCGGCGGGCGTCGCCGACCTGCTCGGCCTGGAGCTGCGCTGGTGCGACCCGGCCGACCCGACCGCCGCGCTCGGCGACGACGTCGCGCTGCTCTCGCTGACCCACGTCGACTTCCGCTCCGGCGCGATGTTCGACCTGCCGACGATCACCGCCGCAGCCCACGCAGCGGGCGCCCTGATGCAGTGGGACCTGTGCCACTCGGCCGGCGCGGTCCCGGTCGACCTGACCGCCGCCGATGCGGACTTCGCCGTCGGGTGCACCTACAAGTACCTCAACGGCGGACCGGGCTCCCCGGCGTACACGTGGATCAACCCGCGCATCCAGGGCCAGGTGCGCAACCCGATCACCGGCTGGATCGGCCACAGCGCGCCGTTCGCGATGGCGCGCGACTTCGACGCGGCGCCCGGCATGCGCGGCTGGGCGACCGGCACCCCGCCGGTGCTCGCGCTCTCGGCCCTCGAGGCGGCGCTGGAGGCGTTCGACGGCGTCTCGGTCGCCGACCTGCGCACCCGCTCGCTCGAGCTGACCGACCTCTTCATCGCCCAGCTCGACGAACGCGTCACCGGGATCGAGATCGTCACCCCGCGCGAGCACGCCCGCCGCGGCAGCCAGGTCTCGTTCCGCCACCCGCAGGCCTACGGCATCGTGCAGGCGCTGATCGCGCGTGGCGTCATCGGCGACTTCCGCGACCCCGACATCGCCCGCTTCGGGTTCGCCCCGCTCTACCTGACCACCGACGACGTGCGCGCCGCGGTCGACCACCTGGTGGCGGTGCTGGAGAACGAGGAGCACCTCGACCCGGCGTACGCCGAGCGCAACGCGGTCACCTAACCCCGGTCGGTCAGCACCGCCTGCGCCGCGTTGTAGCCCGGGATGAACGTGATGCCCGGGCCGCCGTAGCAGCCGGCGCTGCCCAGGTAGAGCCCGGCGATGCCGTGCGGCTGGTCGACGTACCCCTTCGGGCCCGGCCGGTACGGGCCGAGCAGGTCGGGGTGGATCAGGCCGTGGCAGTAGTCGCCGCCGGGGGCGCCGAACATCGTGCCCATGTGCTTGGGCGTGAACGTCGTGTGCTTGAGGATCAGGCTCTCGAAGTTCGGCGCGAACCGGCTGATCTTCTCGATCACCCGCTGTCCCATCTCGGCCTTGAGCCGTGCGTACTCGGACGGGTCCTCCTCGACCGGGAACCAGAGTGAGAACGCTGAGGCCGCGGCCTTGCCGGGCGGGCAGAGCTCGGGGTCGGAGGCCGACGGGATCTGGAAGGCGACCGCCGGGTCGGCGGGGACGATGCCGCGCCGGCTGTCCTCGAACTGGCGCTGGAGGTCTTCGGGGGTGGCGAAGAACCCGATCGCGCTCTGCATCTTCGGGTCGTTGAGGAACTCGTACGGCGCCACGAACTCCGGGACCCCGTCCAGGGCGAAGTGCATCTGCACGTACGAGCCGCGGTGGTCGATGTTGGCCAGCCGGGCGCTCAGACCTGCCTCCACCGACCCGTCGGTGGCGAGCGTGTTGAGGGTCAGGTCCGGGGCGACAGCCGAGACGACCGTGCTGGTGGCGATCCGCTCACCGTCGGCCAGCACGACCCCGACGACCTGGCCGTCCTCGACGACGAGCTCGGAAACGGCAGCGTCCAGGCGGAGCTCGCCGCCGGCGTCGGCGTACTGCTTCTCGAGGTGCTGGGTGAGCACGCCGATGCCGCCCTTGAGCTTCTTGGTCAGCACGGTGTTCTCGTCCGGCACGGCCATGCCGAAAGCCAGGCCGGCGGCGCTGCCCGGGCTGGAGGGTCCGCGGTAGGTCGAGTTCACGGCCAGGAAGGCGAGCATGCCGCGCAGGGCCGCGTGCTTCTCCTTCTCGGGCAGGTAGCGGTCGAGCACGTCGGTGCACGAGCCGAACAGCATCTCGGTGATGCTCGCGCGCTCGGCGTCCGTGGTGGCGCACGCGTACATCTCGTCGATGCTCTTGGGCAGCGTGCCGGCCTCAAAGCGGCCCAGCGCTCGGGTCGGTGCCGCGCTCCACCCGGTCATCTCGGCCATGCCGAGCAGGACCTCCATGCCGTGGACCTCCATCATGTGGTTCGCCGCGGCCTCGAGGTCGGTGTAGTAGATGAGCGGGGTGGTCGCCTCGTCGATCAGCGAGACCGACATGACCTCGAGGTCGACCTGCGGCAGCTCGTCGAGGCCGAGCTCCTTACTGACCACGGCCGAGGTCGGCAGCTGCACCGAGCCGGCGATCTCGAACTTGTAGCCGTCGAAGAGCTCCACGGTCGAGGCCATGCCCCCGGCGTAGCGCTTGGACTCGAGGCAGAGCGTGCGCAGCCCGGCACGCTGGAGCAGGACTGCGGCGGTCAGGCCGTTGTGGCCCGCGCCGATCACGATCGCGTCGAAGTCGGTCATGCCGGGAGACTCACATGGCCTCCCAAGTTTCGTCAATAGTGACGAAACATTCCATCGGCACCAAGCCCGCTCTCCAGCGCGGCCAGGGTCGCCTGGGTGACATCGGCGAGATCGGCCATCGACCGGGACTCGCGCTGCATCCAGACCTCCATCGCGCCGAACACTGCCGCGGCGATCACGCGTGAGGTCACAAGCACGTCGAGCCGGCGGTCCGGATCGGCGCCCCGCTCCAGGTGCTCGGTCACCGCGTCGGCCAGGTCGGCCTCGACCTGGTGCAGGTGGCCCACGATCCGCTCGGGGTCGAGCTCCTCGGCCCGGAACGCGGCCATCTGCGTCAGCGCCTGAACGTCGTACGGGAAGGCGAAGATCGCCGCACGCACGGACTCCAGCACCGGCTCCCCGGCCGGGCGGCCGGCCAAGGCCTTGCGGAACCACTGCAGCCCGGTGTCGTAGTCGGCGAACAGCAGGTCGTGCTTGGACGGGAAGTGCCGGTAGAAGGTCCGCACGGTGACCCCGGCAGCCTCGGCGATCTGCTCGGCCGAGGTGGCCTCGACACCCTGGGACGCAAACAGCTCGGTGGCGGCACGTCGCAGCGCTACGCGGGTGCGCTCGCTGCGGACGGTCTGCGGGTTCCGGGCCACCTGCGCATGCTATGTCACTGTTGACAAAACTTGGGAGCCACAGCGACGGTGTCCGCATGGTCTCCCTCATCGTCCACGGCCTGCTCGGCATCGGCACCGTGGTTCTCATCGTCCGTTCGAATCCGGCGATCTTCCGCCGCACCGCGACCGGGCCGCTGCTCTCGAACCTGGAGCTCGCGCTCTACGGGATCGGCATCGCCTCGGTGATCGCCGGCTGGTCGTTCAACGTCACTTTCGTGCTCGACAACACCGACGGCTGGTTCAACAACCCGTTCGTCGGCGACGGCAGCTGGGCGCAGTACATGCAGCTGATGTTCGACAATCCGGCTGCCGGTTCCGCGGGCATCGACTTCTCGATCGCGAACGTGCTGATCCTCCCGATCGTGGCCGTGGTGTGGGGACGACGTCAGGGCATCAACAAGCCGGTGCTCTACTTCGTGGTCACCCTCTTCGCCAGCTTCACCTTCGGCTGGGCCTTCTTCGCCGCCACGCTTGAACGGCAGCGCCGCTTGGCCCAGGACGACACGGTTCCGGAAACCGTTGCGAAAGTCGGGGCTTGAGCGCACGCTGAAGTCCTAACGAAAGAGGTGGCCCATGTTCTGGCTCATCGTCGGAGCAGTCATCGTTGTCGGGTTCGCGCTGGCCTGGTGGTCCAGCGGGCGCTCGAAGGGAACCCTGCGGATGGATCCCCAGGAGGCGATCCGGCGCACGCAGGGCGAGGTCGCGACCGACCGTGCCTCGCACCAGGGCCCGAACCCGGTTCCGTAGGTCGGCATGTTCCTCACCGTCGTGGCGCTCCTGGGCGCCCTGCTCGTGATTGCGCTCGTCCTCGCCTGGCGCGCTGATCGGCGCGGCACCGGACGCGACAAGCACATCCGCCCTCCGGGCGACGACTCCGCAGTCGGACGGGCGAAGGCGTCCCGGTGGAACCGCGGCCTCGGCGGCATGGGACCAGGACGGGGGCCGTGATGTTCTGGCTGATCGTCGGGATCGCCTTCGCTGTGGTGCTCACCCTCGCGTGGCTGCACGACCACCGCCGCAGCGGTCACAAGTACATCCCGCCGCCGACCAACGACTCGGCGGTCGGCGACGCCAAGGCGATGCGCTACTTCCGCGTCATGGGTGGGATGGGGCCGACCAAGCGCTGAGGAACGACGCAGGCCCCCCGGTTTCCCGGAGGGCCTTCGGCTCAGTTTGAAATCGATCACCTGATCCAGCGACAACCCAAGCACTCATCGGTGATTTCGCCGGTGACGGCATCAATGATCGCGCTGTAGCCCGGCACAGACCGAGGCGCGGCCGCAGGGCTGCCGTCGGTAAGGACATTCGTGTCCAGGGATACGACCCAGACCGGACGCGACTCGTCGATCTCTGGCGATCGAGACTGACCCGCCAGGGAAGCAGCAGCGGATCCGCTCATCTTCTCCGCAACACCGGGTGCCGCAGAGCTGCCTGCCATCTTGCGAGCGATCGCCAACGCTTCCGCCTGGTCGACCGATCTGGAAGTGTCAGCCGGCTCGGACAACGGCCCGTGGTCGCCCGAATCAGCAGCCGGGTTGCACACGACCTCGCGCTGCATGCAGGTCAGCAGCTTGGGGTCGTTGATGCCCGCATAGCCGAGAGGCACGGGGGCATTGCCGTGTACGGGTACTCCCGCATCGACCGTTGGGTCAGACATCGAATTCGCAGCGACCGGGATCAGTACGCCGGCAAGCACGATCCCGCAGATCGAGGCAACACGTCGTGTCGAGAACCGTCCAGCCTTCATCCCTTTGCCGCCTTCCACACGTCGTACTCTCCTGTGGCGTACCCGGTCATGCAGGTCGCACCTGTGCTGGTTCCGGAGCAAGGCTGATCCCTCCAATGGCGTTCGTATGAGTAGTGAACGAACGCTCCCGCCGCGTTCATGTACTCCAGCGGAGAGTGATTGGCCAGCCCGCTGGAGGTGGTGGTATTTAGCGCGGTGGTTTCCAGGCCGTTCTCGATCTCGTAGCCGGTCGCGCTGTTCTGGTACGTGGCCTGTCCCTTGAGGTTGTAGTCGACATAGACGTTCCATCTGGTGTGATCGGACGTTGAACGCAGAATCTCGTAGGTGTGCTCACCGTTGGGAGCTGCAGGCGTGGTCAGCGTGTGCCGCATCTCTGCGCCGGACGAGGTGAATTCTGCCCAGTAGCGGGTGTACTTGACGCAACTACAAGGAACCCAATAACCGCGCCGGATCCCTAGTTCGACCCACTGCGAGCCGTCGCTGTGGGTGTACAGCCACATTGCTTGATTGGTATGCACCGGATTAGACGAGCTAGCACCACTGGCCTCGAGCGCAACATCGACGAAGTCGTCGAACGCACCGTAGAAGCGCTCGTTGTTCTGGCCGTTGACGCACTTGACCGACCCATAGTTACCGCCGTGGGTGCAGGCCGTACCCGAGCCAACCGCAAAAGCGCCGGGAGCGACCGCCAGGGAGATGAAGATCGCGAGCGCCAAGGCACGCCCGGCTCTCCTGAGATGGAGTGTGATGCTGATCGGTTTCGACATGTGACCCCTTGCGTTCCGGACCTGGTGCGCCACGGTGCACGACCTCGGTCAGGCCCTTGGCTCGGGCCCTGAAACGCCGACGGTCCAGCGGGCGAATACTTACGCCCCAGAACGACGAAGGCCCCCCGGTTTCCCGGAGGGCCTTCGTCTCGACTCTGCTCGACGGACGAGCGTTCTGCTCGACCAGCGAGCGAGGTCAGAGGTTCTTCATGATCTCCCGCATCAGCTCGGCGGTCTCGGACGGCGTCTTGCCGACCTTCACGCCGGCGGCCTCGAGGGCCTCCTTCTTCGCCTGCGCGGTGCCCGAGGAGCCCGAGACGATGGCGCCGGCGTGGCCCATGGTCTTGCCCTCCGGGGCGGTGAAGCCCGCGACGTAGCCGACGACCGGCTTGGTCACGTTGGCCTGGATGTAGGCCGCGGCCCGCTCCTCGGCGTCGCCGCCGATCTCGCCGATCATCACGATCGCCTTGGTCTCCGGGTCGTTCTCGAAGGCCTCGAGGGCGTCGATGTGCGTCGTACCGATGACCGGGTCACCGCCGATGCCGATCGCGGTGGTGAAACCGAAGTCCCGCAGCTCGTGCATCATCTGGTAGGTCAGGGTGCCCGACTTCGAGACCAGGCCGATCGGCCCGCGGCCCGCGATGGTGTGCGGGGTGATGCCGGCCAGCGACTGCTCCGGGCTGATGATGCCGGGACAGTTCGGGCCGATCATCCGGGTGGACTTGCCCTCGAGGTATGCGAAGACCTCGGCGGAGTCCTGGACCGGGACACCCTCGGTGATGACCACCAGGAGCGGGATCTCGGCGTCGATCGCCTCGATGCAGGCGTCCTTGGTGAAGGCCGGCGGCACGAAGGCGACGGACACGTTCGCGCCGGTCTCCTTCATCGCCTCGGCGACGCTGCCGAAGACCGGCAGCTCCTTGCCGCCGAGCTCGACCGACGTACCGGCCTTGCGAGCGTTGACACCGCCGACGATGTTCGCGCCGGACTCGACCATCAGGGTGGTGTGCTTGGCACCCATCCCGCCGGTCATGCCCTGGACGATGATCTTGCTGTCAGAGTTCAGGTAGATCGCCATGTTCGTTCAGTCTCCTCAGGCGTTCGCCAGCTCGGCGGCCTTGTCGGCCGCACCGTCCATGGTCGCGACCACGGTGACGAGCGGGTGGTTCAGCTCGTTCAGGATCGCGCGGCCCAGGTCGACGTTGTTGCCGTCGAGGCGGACCACCAGCGGCTTGGACGCCGCGTCACCGAGGATCTCCAGGGCACCCTTGATGCCGTTGGCGACCTCGTCGCACGCGGTGATGCCACCGAAGACGTTCACGAAGACCGACTTGACCTGCGGGTCGTTCAGGATGACGTCGAGGCCGTTGGCCATCACCTGGGCGTTGGCGCCACCGCCGATGTCCAGGAAGTTGGCCGGCTTCACGCCACCGTGGTTCTCACCGGCGTACGCGACGACGTCCAGCGTCGACATGACCAGGCCGGCACCGTTACCGATGATGCCGATCTCGCCGTCGAGCTTCACGTAGTTCAGACCCAGGTCCTTGGCCTTCGCCTCGAGCGGGTCAGCCTCCTCGCGGATCTCGAAGGCCTCGTGGTCCTCGTGACGCACCTCGGAGGCGTTGTCGTCCAGGGAGACCTTGCCGTCCAGCGCCTCGAGCTTGTCGCCGGCCAGGCGGGCCAGCGGGTTCACCTCGACCAGGGTGGCGTCCTCCTCGACGAACACCTCCCACAGCTTCTGGACCATCTCGATGGCCTGGTCGCGCAGCTCGGCCGGGAACTTGGCGTCGTCCACGATGAACGCGGCCTTCTCGGCGGTCACGCCCTCGAGCGCGTTGATCGGGATCTGGCGCACGGCGTCCGGGTTGGTCTTCGCGACCTCCTCGATCTCGACACCACCCTCGACGCTGGCGATGCAGAGGTAGGAGCGGTTCGACCGGTCCAGCAGGAAGGAGAAGTAGTACTCCTCCTCCGGCGGGGTGGCCGGGGTGACCAGGACACGGTTGACCGTGAGGCCCTTGATCTCCATGCCGAGGATGTTGCTGGCGTGCTCGAAGGCCTCGTCGGCGGTCTTGGCGAGCTTGACGCCGCCGGCCTTGCCGCGGCCTCCGGCCTTGACCTGCGCCTTGATGACGGTGACTCCACCGATCTCCTCGGCGGCGGCGCGAGCGGCCTCGGCGGTCTCGACGACGACCCCGAGGGTCGTGGCTACGCCGTGCTTGGCAAAGAGCTCCTTTGCCTGGTACTCCATCAGATCCACGGTCTTACCCATCCTTGATCGATGTCTAGGGAGCGCCGAAGAGAGTTCAGGCGCACCGCTGACCATAAACCCGCCCGAGGCGGGTCAGCGATCCAGGGTCGGGAGATGGACTGTGGGATGCGCTACACGCGCAGAGCCCCGACGGGAGCCTTCTCAGGCGTCCGGGAACTCGGCCGCGACCCAGTCGGTGATCTCGGTGGTCGTGGCTCCCGGGGTGAACACCTTGGCCACGCCCAGCTCCTCGAGCACCGGCAGGTCCTCGTCGGGGACGATGCCGCCGCCGAAGACCACGATGTCGCGGGAGTCGCGCTCGTCGAGCAGCTCGATGAGCCGCTTGAACAGCGTCATGTGGGCACCGGAGAGGACCGAGAGGCCGATCAGGTCGGCGTCCTCCTGGATCGCGGTCTCGACGATCTGCTCCGGCGTCTGGTGCAAACCGGTGTAGATCACCTCGTGTCCGGCATCCCGCAGCGCGCGGGCGACGACCTTCGCCCCACGGTCGTGGCCGTCCAGGCCCGGCTTGGCGACAACGATGCGCAACATGGGGCAGAGGCTATCGCCCCGGGACCGTCATTTAGTAGGAAGTCCTACTAGTTACAGGAGTGACTCGTCGCACGTTCCCTCGTTGAACTCCCCGAGGTGGGCTGGTCCGGATTTCACCCCTTGTGATCGTTCCGTTACAGTTCACCGGTCATCTGCAGAACTCTCTGGGCCACAAGCACTCCGAGCGACGTAAGGACACCATGGGCAACCACCGGGCAGACCGCCGCGGCTCCGAAGGGACCGCCAGCGAGTCGACCCCGGTTGCGGGTGCCCGCGCCGCAGGCCGTCGCAAAGCGACCCGCCGCCAGGCCAACCCGTTCCGCAAGATCCCGGCCGTGCCGACCATCGTCGGCGCGGTCGCCATCATTGCGGCCGCCGGCGGTGCCGTGGGCATGGGTGGCGGCCAGCTCGACGGCAGCCAGAGCCTGCAGCTCTCGGCCGGCGCAGCAGACGCCTTCAACGGCACCGACGCCTTCAACTTCACCGGCGAGGACCCGCGCGCGCAGGCGATCAGCCGCGACGCCGACCGCCTCCAGCAGGCCCAGCAGGCCGCCGCGGACCTGAAGGCCTCGGTGAACCAGCAGTCCGAGCAGCGCAACGCCGAGCTCGCCTCGCTCGCCAAGTCGGCGCAGAACCGGGCCGACGAGATCGCCAAGAACCTCTGGGTGCTGCCGACCGTGGGTTACCACCTGACCGCCCGCTTCGGTCAGTCCAGCGGACTGTGGTCGCACAACCACACCGGCCTGGACTTCGCCGCCCCCACCGGTACGCCGATCTTCGCCATCGCCAACGGCGTCATCACCTTCACCGGCTGGGACGGCTCCTACGGCTACAAGACCGTCGAGACCCTGCCCGACGGCACCGAGATCTGGTACGCCCACCAGTCGGCCATCGAGGTCAGCGTGGGCCAGAAGGTCATCCAGAGCGCCGAGATCGGCAAGATCGGCAGCACCGGCAACGTCACCGGCCCGCACGTGCACATCGAGGTCCGCCCCGGCGGCGGTGACCCGGTGGACCCGTACCCGGCGTTCGTGTACCACGGCGTCACGCCGTAGCTCTCAGGTCGGCTCGACCCGCGGCACCGACCCGCTGACCTTGGTGCCCTGTCCCGGGACCGAGTCGACGAGCATCGACCCGTTCAGCGCACCGATCCGGTCGCTCATGTTCTGGAACGAGTCCTGGGACACCGTCTCGGGATCGAACCCGCGGCCGTTGTCACGCACCTCGAACTGCAGGCTGCTCCCGCGTCCGTCCAGCCGCACCCAGATCTTGGCGCCCTCGCCGGCGTGCTTGGCAGCGTTCTGGATCGCCTCCAGGCAGCAGAAGTAGATCGCTGCCTCGACCTCGGTGGCGTAGCGGCCGAACTCCCGGCACTCCAGGCGCGACATCTGCGCCCCACCGACGCTCTTGAGCGCCGCCGGAACGCCATCGGAGACCAGGATCTCCGGGTAGACGCCGTGGGCGAGGTCCCGCAGCTCCTTGAGCGCCTGGCTCAGGTCCACGCGCGCCTCGGCCAGCATCGCGGCGGCCGCCTGAGGATCGTCGTGGAAGATCCGCTCGATCATCCCGAGCTTGAGGTTCAGGAGCAGCAGGCTCTGCTGGGCCCCGTCGTGCAGGTCGCGCTCGACCTTGCGGCGGGCCTGGTCCGAGGCGACCTGCACCCGCGTCAACGAGGCGCGGAGCCCGTCCGAGGTCGTCTGCAGGGCGCTGATCATCGAGTTGAACGTGGCAGCCAGCTCGCCGAGCTCGTCGGCGCTGGACACCGGCACCCGGAACTCGTGGTCACCGGCGGTCACGGCCCGGGCCCCGGCGATCAGCTGCCGGACCGGATTGCGCACCGCCATCGTGGCCGGGATCGTCACGGTGAGCAGGAACACGATCGCGACCGCGATCGACAGGCCGTACGTGCGCAGCAGGGCTCCGGGGTCGCCGGGCGTGATCGTCAGGGCGCCCACGACCGAGCCGCAGGTCGTGCTGAGCACCCCGAGGTACAGGGCGAGCCGCGGCGCCAGACCGAGGTCGGCGTGCGCCGGTCGGTCGAGGTTCAGCGTCTTCGCCGCGATCAACCCGGTCATCGTGGACGCAGCGGCGTAGATGCCGGCGGCAGCGGTCGCGATCGTGATCAGTGCCCCTCCGGCGGTCCCGGCCAGGGTGACCAGCGTCCAGTCGTCGGCCGCGACCGCGTAGGTGATCATCAGCGCCGGCACCGTCAGCGGGATCAGCCTCGGCGCGACCGCGCGCACCAGGCGGATCGGGAACTCCAGGAGCAGGCCACCCTCCCCCGACACGTTCTCGCCGATGTCCCGCCGGAAGGCCGCCATGCTCCAGATCGTGGAGACGATCAGCACGGCGAAGATGATCGAGGCGCACACCAGCGACCGGACCAGGCTCAGGCCCAGGTAGCGGCTCTGCAGGCTGAGTCCGACGGCGGTGGCGATCGGCACGATCATCCACATCAGGCGGAACAGCGCGTCGACCGCTCCGCGACGCTCGTACAAGCCGACGAGCCAGGCCTCGATCCCCCGTTCCAAGGCCTAGCCCGTCAGCTCCGCAACAACGTCCGGATCGATCGCAGATCCGCCCTGGGCCACCGTCCGCACCGCCTCAGCCAGCTCGGAGACGTCGCCCACCCGGTCCTTGAGCAGGTAGCCGATGCCGTCGCTGCCGTCGGCCAGCAGCCGGGCGGCCGCCTTCGCCTCGACCTGGGCGGACAGCACGAGGATGCCGGTGCCGGGGTGCTCGGCCCGGATCCTGGCGGCGGCGTCCAGGCCTTCGGTGGTGTTCGTCGGAGGCATCCGTACGTCGACGATGACCACGTGCGGTCGGATCACGCTCAGGCTGTCGAGCAGGCTCTCGGCGTCCCCGACCTGCAGCACGATCTCGAAGCCCTCGTGCTCCAGGACGCTCGCGATGCCCTGGCGGAGCAGCGCGGAGTCGTCGGCCAGCGCCACCCGGAGTGCGCTGTCGCCCTCGTTGTCCCAGCCCACCTCGCAGACCTGAAGTGGCGCCGGCAGGCCCTTCAGGTCGAAGTGCCCGAGCGTCGTGAACTGGTGGATGCCACTGGTCGCACCGGCCAGCAGGCGCAGCAGCTCGGAGCACAGGATCTGGCTGCCCCCGGCTGCCCCGCACAGCCGGCTCGCCTCGATGACCGGGATGCCGAAGTAGTCGCCCGCCTCGACGGTCACCTCCCCTGCGCTGAGGCCGATCCGCATCACCAGTGCATGTTCCTCGCGCTCCCGATCGCGGGACATGGTCCGTTGGAGCGTGACGGCGCACGCGATCCCGTCGGCCGCGCTCTCGAAGACGGCCATGAAACCGTCACCGAGCGTCTTCACCTCCTGGCCGTGGTGGACGGCCAGGACGTTGCGCACCTTGGCGAAGTGGCGCGCACGGATCGCATCGGCGGTCGCAGCGGAGACCCGCGCGATCGTCTCGGTGGAGCCGACCAGGTCCGTGAAGAGGACCGTGGCCGTCCGTGAGCTGACCATGTACTGACGATCCCATCCGTGATGCCGGTCACGCAGCGGTGCGGGCACCGAAATCGCACTCGGTGCTGGCGCTGAGATATCCGGTCGCCCCGTGAGCCCCCGGTGTGCACGGGAGCCCCACACCTTCAAAGATCAAGTGCCAGCACTGATTACTTCAATGGCCTAGACGGGCCATCATGGCGACATGAACGGAAATCCCGGGCGCAGTCTGCTGATCGTCGACGATCACGCCCAGTTCCGCCGGTTCGCCCGGTCGGTGCTGAGCGCCGACGGCTTCGATGTGCGGGGCGAGAGCGAGGACGGCGAGTCCGCCATCGAGGACGTCCAGCGCCTGCACCCCGACCTGGTGCTGCTCGACGTGCAGCTTCCCGGGATCGACGGGTTCGAGGTCGCCGAGCGACTCCACGCACTCGCGGACGCGCCCGCGGTCATCCTCACCTCCAGCCGGGACGCCGCCGACTACGGGTCGCGGCTCCAGGACGCCCACGTCCTCGGGTTCGTGCCGAAGTTCGAGCTTTCCGGAGAAGCTCTGGACGCGCTGACCGCGAAGCTCGGGTGAGCAGTGCGCGCGGTCGTGGCCGATGACTCGGTGCTGTTCCGCGAGGGCCTGGTCCGACTCCTCACCGAGTACGACATCGAGACCGTCGGGCAGGCCAGCAACGCCGAGGACCTGCTGACCCTGGTCGCCGCGCACGAGCCCGACGTCGCCGTCGTCGACATCCGGATGCCTCCGACCCACACCGACGAGGGACTCCTGGCCGCCCAGGAGATCGGCGAGCGCCACCCCGGCATCGGTGTCGTGGTGCTCTCGCAGTACATCGAGTCGGCGTACGCGGTGCGGCTGCTCAAGGACGGCGGCGCCGGCCGCGGCTACCTGCTCAAGGACCGGGTCGCGGACCTGGACACCTTCATCGCCTCGATCCGGCAGGTGGCCGAGGGCGGCTCGGTGGTGGATCCCGAGGTGGTCAACGTCCTGGTCGGGCGGTCGGCCGAGGGCTCGTTGCTCGACCGGCTCTCCGACCGCGAGCGGGACATCCTGGCGCTGATGGCCGAGGGCCGCTCCAACCAGGGGATCTGCGACCGGCTGTTCCTCAGCACGCGCACCATCGAGAGCCATGTGCGGACCATCTTCCGCAAGCTCGACCTGCCGCAGGCCGAGGACGGTCACCGTCGGGTGCTCGCGGTCCTCGTCTACCTCAACGGCTGAGAGACGCTAGAGCTTCTCGACCGGCGCGTACCGCAGCAGCAACCGCTTCACGCCCTCGGACCCGAAGTCGATCGAGGCCACCGCCTTCTCGGCCGCACCCTCGACGCTGATCACGGTGCCGAGGCCGAACGAGTCGTGCTGCACCCGGTCGCCCGGGTCGAGCGACGGGACGTCGCGCCCCGCCATCGCCTTCTTGGACGCGTCGGCGCTCGCGGAGGCCGAGCTGAAGCGCGAGGCCATCTGCTGGCGCCCGCGGCCGGTCAGCGAGCCGCCGCCGTAGCTGGAGCCGCCCAGGTCCTGACGGGTCCAGCTGGTCTGCTCGGCGGCCGTGCGCTTCCAGTCGACCAGGTCGACCGGGAGCTCGTCGATGAAGCGCGACGCCGGGTTGTGCGCGGGGGCGCCCCAGGCCGAGCGGACGATCGCCCGGGAGATGTAGAGCCGCTCGCGTGCCCGCGTCAGGCCGACGTACGCGAGCCGGCGCTCCTCCTCCAGCTCGGGTTTGTCCCCCAGCGAGCGCATGTGCGGGAAGACGCCGTCCTCCAGACCGGTGAGGAAGACGATCGGGAACTCCAGACCCTTGGCCGTGTGCAGGGTCATCATCGTGACCACGCCCGGGGCGTCTTCGCCCTCGGGGACGTCGGGGATCTGGTCGGAGTCGGCGACCAGCGCGACCCGCTCCAGGAAGTCGGTCAGCCCCGGCGGCGGCGCGTCCGGGTCCGGCTCGTCGGCCGGGTCGGCGCTCGGCCCGACCTGGGGGTCCTCGGCGAACTCGCGGGCCACCGCGACGAGCTCGGCGAGGTTCTCCACCCGGGTCTCGTCCTGCGGGTCGTCGGACTCCTCGAGCTCCTTGAGATAGCCGCTGCGGGTCAGGGTCTGCTCGAGGATCACGTCGACCCGCTCCCCCGCGACCACCATCGACTGCAGCTGCTCGATCAGCTCGACGAACGACCTGATCATCGTCAGCGACCGGGTCGCGATGCCCGGTGCCTGGTCCGCCTGCTGCAGGCCCTCCCAGAAGGTGATCCGCTCGCGGGTGGCGTAGGCGTCGATGCAGGCCTCGGCCCGCTCGCCAATGCCGCGCTTGGGCACGTTCAGGATCCGGCGCAGCGAGACCAGGTCCGCCGGGTTCGCGATGGTGCGCAGGTAAGCCAGCGCGTCCTTGACCTCACGACGCTCGTAGAAGCGGACACCGCCGACGACCTTGTAGGGCATCCCGACCCGGATGAACACCTCCTCGAACACCCGGGACTGCGCGTTGGTCCGGTAGAAGACCGCCACGTCCTTGGCACGCGCCTTGCCCTCGTCGGAGAGCCGGTCGATCTCCTCGGCGACGAACCGCGCCTCGTCGCGCTCGTCATCCCCGACGTACCCGGTGATCTTGGCCCCGTCGCCGGCGTCGCTCCACAGCTTCTTCGGCTTGCGGCCCTCGTTGTGCCCGATCACCGAGTTCGCCGCGGTCAGGATCGTCTGCGTCGAGCGGTAGTTCTGCTCGAGCAGCACGGTCTCCGCGTTCGGGAAGTCCTGCTCGAAGTCCATGATGTTGCGGATGTTCGCGCCGCGGAACGCGTAGATCGACTGGTCCGCGTCACCGACCACCATCAGCTCCGCCGGCGGCACCCGCTCGGCGCCGCTCTCGGCGGTGGTGAGCTCTTCCATGCTGTCGGCGCAGAGCTCGTGGATCAGCGCGTACTGGGCGTGGTTGGTGTCCTGGTACTCGTCGACCAGCACGTGCCGGAACCGTCGCCGCCAGTTCTCCCGTACCTCGGGGAACGCCCGGAACAGGTGCACGGTCATCATCAGCAGGTCGTCGAAGTCCAGCGCGTTCGCCTGGCGCAGCCGCTCCTGGTAGATCCGGTACGCCTCGGCGTACGTCTCCTCCTGGGTGTTGCGGGCGTCCTTCGCTGCTTCCTCGTGGTCCTGGAGCTCGTTCTTCGCGTTCGAGACCCAGTTCAGGATGGCCCGCGGCTGGAAGCGCTTCACGTCCAGGTCGAGGTCGCGGCAGACCAGGGTCATCAGCCGCTTGGAATCGGCCGCGTCGTAGATCGTGAAGTTCGACTTGAACCCGAGGTTGGCCGACTCCTTGCGCAGGATCCGGACGCAGGCGGAGTGGAAGGTGCTGACCCACATGATCCGGGCACGGCCACCGACCAGCTCCTCGACCCGCTCACGCATCTCGGCCGCGGCCTTGTTGGTGAAGGTGATCGCCAGGATCGAACCCGGGTGCGCACCGCGCTCGGAGATCAACCAGGCGATCCGCCGGGTCAGCACCCGGGTCTTGCCCGAGCCAGCACCGGCGACGACGAGCAAGGGGGCGCCCTCGTGCACCACGGCCTGGCGCTGCGGCTCGTTCAGCCCGGCCAGCAGTTCGTCGCGGCTCGGCCGGCGTCGCTTCTGCGAGGGCTCCTCGGCCTCGACGGACGGGAGGCCGGGAATCGGGAACTGCATGCTCATGTCCGGGCAAGACTACGGCCCCGGACCGACGGTCCGGGGCCGCAGTGCACGTGCGTTGATCAGGCGGGAGCGCCCATCGACTTCCAGTACTCGTTCAGAGCGCCGTTGACCTTCACGAACCAGACGATCAGGCCGATACCGAGAAGGAAGCAACCGGGGATGTACCAGAGCCCGGTGACGGCGGAGACCGGCTTCTGCTGGCCGCGCAGCTCGTACATCTTGCCGACCTCGTCGGCGGTAATGAAGGCCATCACCGGCGCGATGATGAACGCGATGACGAACGCCAGCGGGCCACCCAGGCCGTTGCCGGTGTGGGCCTTCATCTCGTCGTGGGTCTTCCACCACCAGACGTATCCGTAGATGCCGAAGGTGACGATGAACAGGAGGATCGACAGGCCCGTGCCACGGACCTTGCCGATCGGGCCCGGACCCATCGGGACCGGGGCGCCGTACGCCGGCGGGGCCGGCGGCGCGGGAACGTACTGCGTTTCAGGCGCCGACGGGGCCGGAGGTGCCGGCGGCGGGGGCGGCGGAGGCGGCGGTGTCTGATCAGTCATGCCGACACCGTAGACCGCGGCCACCCCCGTTGTGGGGATCTAGGAGGCCCGTATCGCCTTCGCGGAAGCGCGCCACCAGTCGGCGGTGGGGATGTTGTCCGTTTCGAACCGTTCGCCCGGGCGCGGTAGTGCGACGGTGACGCCCTTGGCCGCGGCTTCCTCGACGAGCCACTCGACCGGGGCCGCCCAGCTGTGGAAGGCGAGGTCGAAGGTCGCCCAGTGGATCGGCAGCAGGATCCCGCCGCGCACGTCGAGGTGGGTCTGCACCGCCTCCGGCGGGTTCATGTGGATGTCCGCCCAGCGGGCGTCGTACGCGCCGATCGGCAGCACGGTCAGGTCGAACGGGCCGTGGTCGGCGCCGATGTCCTTGAACGCCGGGGTGTAACCGGTGTCGCCGCCGAAGAACACCCGCCTGCGCGACTCGGCCGGGCCGGCGGCCGCGACCCAGGAGGACCACAGCGTGTGATTGCGCGTCAGGCCGCGTCCGGAGAAGTGCCGCGCCTCGGTGCAGGTCAGCGTCAGGTCGGTGCCGTCGGCCGAGGGCAGCACGTGCGACTGCTCCCAGTCGAGCTCGATGATCCGGTCGTCCGGGACGTTCCAGCGACGCAGGTGCTGGCCGATGCCGAGCGGCACCACGAACGGGACCGACTGGTGCTCGGTCAGCCAGTCGATGGTCGCGGTGTCGAGGTGGTCGTAGTGGTCGTGCGAGATCAGCACGGCCGCGAGCTCCGGCAGCCCGTCGAGCTCCATCGGCACCGGGTGGCTGCGCTTGGGGCCGACGGTCGCCGACGGGGAGACCCGGTCGCTCCAGACCGGGTCGAGCAGCACCCAGTTGCCGGCGATCTCCAGCAGCACGGTGGCGTGGCCGAGCCAGGTCGCGGCCAGGTCGGCGGCCTGGGCGGGCAGCTCGGGGGTGACCAGCGGTACCGGGGCGGCCGGGCGACCGACGTCGCCCTTCTTCGCGAACTCGATCGCCATCGAGCCCTGGCCGCCGACCTCGACGACGTAGGACGGCAGCCGGTTCTGGAAGGCGCCGTCCTTGTACTGGGGCGAGTCGTCGTACTTCCCGGTGATGGCACCCGGCATCGCGCCCATCGCGCGGCGCAGACCACGGGTGGCGTTGGTGACCGGGGAGACCAGGGCCGCGGACATGCCGACGGCGGTGGCCAGGAAGGGGACCTTGAAGCGACTCACGGTTCCATTGTGTCCCCATACCGGTTGCTTTCCCCCGCAAGCGCCGCCAACGGAATCCGAACGACGGACGAACACTGCCGAACCGTCCGTCCCGTCTGAGAAGGTCGGTGTATGAGCAAGAAGAACGTCCTCGGAGGCGAGCTCCAGCCGTGCGGCACCGATCCGCTCACCGGTTTCTACCGCGACGGCACCTGCACGGTCGGGCCTGAGGACTTCGGCGTGCACGGGGTCTGCGCGGTGATGACCACCGACTTCCTGGCCCACCAGCAGCAGGTCGGCAACGACCTGGTGACCCCGCGCCCGGAGTGGCAGTTCCCCGGCCTGGTGCCCGGCGACCGCTGGTGCGTGGTGGCCGCGCGCTGGGAGCAGGCGTACGCCGACGGGATGGCGGCCCCGGTCGTGCTGGCCTCGACCACCGAGAAGGTGCTCGAGGTCGTGCCGTTCGAGCACCTGGCCGAGCACGCGGTCGACGTCCCCGACGATCCGAGCGCGCTGGGGTGAGCCCGGGTCTGGACCTGGCGCCGGCGAACAGGTATCTCTACAGACTCCAGAAAAAAGTCTCGGGGTCGATGTCGAAAGCGCCGTGACCCGTCCGACGTACGTGCACAAGAGCAACCCCCCTCAAGCAGAAGGACTGATCAAGATGCCGCGTTTCATGGGATTGGTACGGATGGACGGCGACCAGGGCATGCCCCCGCAGGCGCTGTTCGACGCGATGGACGTCTACATCGGCGAGCAGGCCCAGCAGGGCCACTTCCTCGACGGTGGCGGGCTGTTCGGCCTCGAGGACGCCGTGAACTTCGTGGTCCGCAAGGGTGAGTACACCCGGGTCGACGGCCCGTACGCCGAGGCCAAGGAGGTCGTCGGAGGCTGGGCGCTGCTCCAGTACGACACCCTCGAGGACGCCATCAAGGGCCAGGAGGAGTTCGCCGAGCTGCACGCCAAGCACTGGCCCGAGTGCTCGATGGTCGCCACCCTGCGCCAGATCTCGGACGAGGCTCCCGAAGCCTCCGACGCCTGACGAAGGTCCGTTCGTCGAGACAGATTTGTTCGTCGAGACGGGTCTTGTTCATCGAGCTTGTCGAGATGCCGTGAGCGTCTCGACAAGCTCGACGAGCGGACTCGTAGGCTGGCCGCGTGCCAGCCGATGCCACTGCCGACGCGATCACCGCCACCTGGCGTGAGGAGTCGGCACGCCTGGTCGGCGCCCTGACCCGGATGACCCGGAGCGTGGAGCTGGCCGAGGACCTCGCCCAGGACGCGCTGGTCGCTGCCCTCGAGCAGTGGCCCGACCAGGGCATCCCGTCGAACCCTGCCGCATGGTTGATGACCACCGCCAAGCGCCGCGGCATCGACCACATCCGTCGTGCGGACACCCTGCGCCGCAAGACCGAGGAGATCGGTCACGCCCTGGGAGAGGAGGATCCGATGCCGGACCTCGACGCCCAGGTCGACTACATCGAGGACGACGTCCTCCGGCTGATCTTCCTGTGCTGCCACCCCTCGCTGACCCCGGAGTCGCGCGCCGCGTTGACGCTGCGGATGGTCGGCGGACTGACCACGACCGAGATCGCCCGCGGTTTCCTCGCCGCCGAGAGCACGATGAGCCAGCGCATCTCCCGCGCCAAGAAGACCCTGACCGAGGTCCAGGCCGAGTTCGAGCTGCCCACCGGCGCTGACCGCGAGAAGCGGCTCGACGACGTGATGGCCGTGATCTACCTGATCTTCAACGAGGGCTACAGCGCCACCGCCGGCGACGACTGGATGCGCCCCGAGCTCGCGAACGAGGCGATGCGACTGGCCCGGATGCTGGCCCACCTCGCACCGGAGGAGCCGGAGGCGCACGGGCTGCAGGCACTGCTGGAGATCCAGGGCTCGCGGATCCCGGCCCGCACCGACGACGCGGGCCAGCCGGTGCTGCTCGAGGACCAGGACCGGACCCGCTGGGACCAGCTGCTGATCAAGCGCGGGCTGACCGCGCTCCAGCAGGCCGAGCTGCTCGCCGCCCGCGGCAAACCCGTCGGTCGGTACTACCTCCAGGCCGCGATCGCCTCCCAGCACGCGAAGGCGGCCCGTCCCGAGGACACCGACTGGCGCCAGATCGCGATCCTGTACGACGTCCTCGCCCAGGCCGCGCCCGGACCGGTCGTCGAGGTGAACCGAGCCGTCGCGCACGGACGGGCGTTCGACGCCGGCGCCGGGCTCGCCGTCCTGGAAGCCCTGGCCCCCGACGCGCTGGGCGACTCCCCCCTGATCCCGAGCGTCCACGGCGATCTGCTCTCCCGCGCCGGCCTGCACGCGGACGCGGTCGAGGCCTTCACCGAGGCCGCGCGGCGCACCCGCAACGAGGGCGAGCGCACCTTGCTGGAGAAGCGCGCTGCAGAAAGTCGCCGAGCCATGTCGAAGTCCGGCTGAGCCGTTCGACGTACGGGCAGGAACCAGCCTCGGTCGTCGAGCTTGTCGAGACGCCGCTACCCCCAGGAGTACCGATGACCACCACCCAGTTCGCCACGTCGGCCGACGGCACCCAGATCGCCTACGAGTCGGTCGGGCAGGGCCCGGCTGTCCTCATCGTCGAAGGAGCGCTCTGCTCACGCGCGATGGGCGGCTACAAGGAGCTCGCCCCGCAGCTCGCGAAGACCTTCACCGTCACCGGGTACGACCGGCGCGGACGCGGCGAGAGCGGCGCCGGCGAGTCCGCGTACGAGCCGCAGCGCGAGGTCGAGGACCTGATCGCTGTTCTCGAGGCGATCGGACCGGACGTTTTCGTCTTCTCGGCCTCCTCCGGCGCGGCGCTCGCCCTCGAGGCGGCCCGCCAGGGAGTGAAGATCCGCGCCCTCGCGGCGTACGAGGCGCCCTTCATCGTCGACGACACCCACGCGCCCAACGACGCGGACCTGCCGCAGCAGCTCGAGGCGCTCATCGCCCAGGACCGTCGCGGCGACGCGGTGAAGAAGTTCATGAAGGTGGTCGGCGCCCCGGCTCCGATGGTCGCGGTCATGTCACTGCTCCCGGTCTGGAAGAACCTCAAGGCCGTCGCCCACACGCTCCCCTACGACCTGACGATGGTGGTCGGCTTCCAGCAGTCGAAGCCGCTGCCGGACGGCTACTACTCCGACGTGGCCGTGCCGACGATGGTGATCGCCGGCGGGAAGAGCCCCGAGTACATGCGCAACTCCCAAGCCGCGATCGCCGCGCAGGTCCCCGGCGGGCGCCTGGAGACGCTGCCTGGTCAGACGCACATGATCCGGGCCAAGGCGACCGTCCCGGCGCTCCAGGAGTTCTTCGGCCACGCTGGTTGAGCCTGTCGAAACCTACTCGGGCGGCCCGATCATCACGTCGCCCACCTCCGGGCTGTCCAGGACCCCACCCCGACTGCTCCACGACAACGCGGAGAACAGCGAGCGTCCCGACAACGCCGACCCGATGCTGGCGATGGAGCCGATCGAGAAGGCCGACGCGATCGAACCGATCGACCCCACCGACAGGATCGACCCGGCGCTGCCGATCGAGAGGATCGACCCCTTCGACCCGATGGACAGGATCGAGTCCTCGGACCGGAACGACAGCCAGCTCTCCGCCATGGCGCGATGCTAACGACGCCGGGCTGGCAGGCGGAAGCGTTCGACCACCTGGCTGTGCGCGAGGTGGACCGGCCAGACCGGCGGTCCGAGCTCCTCGGCACCCCGGGTCAGGAACCGACCCCAGGCACGGTCGCTGACCGTCCACGGCGCTCCACCGGCGCGGCTCATCAGCATCGCGACCGAGCCACCGCCGCCGGGGCCGTCGAGGATGCCGCGGCACAGGTCGACGAGCTCGTCGAGACCGACCGCGTACGGCCCGTCGGCCACGTCATCGATGGTGATCAGCGGACCGGACGGACGCGCCCGGGCGTCGATGAACAGCAGCCAGATGCTGCGGACCCGCAGCGGCTCCCACGCCACGGTCCGCTGCCACAGGGCGGTCAGCGCCGTCGTCGACGCGAGCGGGGTCTGGTCCTGGGGCGGTCGGCGCACACTCACGCGGACATGGTGCGGATTCCGGCCACCAGGGCGCGGCCGGAATCCACAACGCCTACTTGGTGCCGGTCACCGCGTTCCAGAGGTGGGCCTGCTCGGACTTCGCGAACGTCACCTGGACCGAGCTGATCTCGCGACCGTTCTGGATCGCGAAGACGACCATCCCGTTGATCAGCCGGCCCGGCACCAGGGTCACGCGCGACCCCAGCACCTTGCCGGAGCGCACCCGGGTGACCTTGCCGTCGGGAGCGTGTGTGATGCCGAGGGTGTCAACGACCCGGACGGCGGTGGCCACCGGCATCGACCAGTTGGTGCTGCCCTGGCTCGTCGCCCGGATCGGTACGCCGACCAGGTGGCGGCCCTTGCCGGCGCTGATCCCGTTCGCCGACTTCACGTCCAGCGGGATCCCGGCCATCATCTCGATCGCCGGGTGCGAACCGGTCTGGGCGACGATGGTGGTCTGACCCAGGCTCGGCGGCGCCGGGGTGACGAAGAAGGACTTGCCCCAGGCGTAGGCGTCCGGGAGCCGCGGCGCCACGCCGAAGATCACCGCGATCACGGCGGCGGCGACGACGGCCGGCATCAAGGAGATCCGACGCTTCTTGGTCGGCTCCTCCTCGACCGGCTCCTCGGCTGCCTGAGCGGCCGCCGGCACTGGGGCCTGCGCACCGAACCAGGCCGGCAGCGAGCTGCGGACGGGCTCGTCCTCCTTGAGGGCGGTCTCGATCTCGGCGAGGTCGAACTCCGGCTCCTCGTCCTTGCGCGCGAACGCGGCGCTGACCATCTTGATCGCCGACTTCATGTCCACCCGCTTCGCGGCGGGGCCGATCGGGCGCCAGATCGGGTCGCTGGAGTCGCGGCCGCGGGTCTGCCGGGCAACCGGTGCAGCCTCGGGCTCGATCGCGACGGGCTCTTCCTCGACCTCGACGAAGGCCACCGGCTCCTCGACGTAGGGGTCGGGCTCGACGACCTCGTCCTCGTACGTCTCGACGGCGACCGGCTCGACGGCGACCGGCTCGACGGTCCGCTTGACCCGCGCCGGGGTTGGGCGCACTCGCTCCGCCTTCTCGGCCTGGATGCGCGCTGCCTCGGCCCGGGCTGCGTCCAGCGCAGCGGCCTCGATCCGGGCTGCCTCCTCGGCGGCCAGGCGCTCCGCCTCGACGCGCTCGGCCTCGAGCCGTGCGGCCTCTGCTGCAGCCAGACGCTCGGCCTCCAGGCGGGCGGCCTCCTCGGCCGCTACACGCTCGGCTTCCAGACGCGCTGCCTCCTCGGCAGCCAGACGCTCAGCCTCAAGCCGCGCAGCCTCCTCGGCAGCCAGACGCTCAGCCTCAAGCCGTGCAGTCTCCTCGGCAGCCAGACGCTCAGCCTCAATACGAGCCGCCTCTTCCTCAGCGAGTCGTGCGGCTTCTTCAGCGGCGAGGCGCTCGGCCTCAACACGAGCCGCTTCCTCAGCAGCGAGCCGCTCGGCTTCAACACGAGCCGCTTCCTCGGCAGCCAGACGCTCAGCCTCAATACGAGCCGCCTCTTCGGCCGCGAGCCGCTCCGCCTCAAGCCGGGCAGCCTCTTCCGCGGCAACACGCTCGGCCTCAACACGAGCAGCCTCTTCGGCAGCCAGACGCTCAGCCTCAAGTCGCGCAGCCTCTTCCGCGGCAACACGCTCTGCCTCAACACGAGCAGCTTCCGCAACGGCCAGACGCTCAGCCTCAAGCCGCGCAGCCTGTTCAGCGGCGACACGCTCGGCCTCGACGCGCTCGGCCTCGACGCGCTCAGCATCAGCGCGCTCCGCCTCCGCCCGAGCAACCTCGGCCTCATCGATAACCGGCTCGACCAGCGGCGCCACGACACTCAGCTCGACCGGACCTTCGTCGTCCGCGGCGGACCGTCCGAAGCTCAACAGCCGCTTGCGCACCTTGACCCGGTGCTTCGGCTCGACCTGGGGCGCGTCGGGGACGCTCGTCACGGCACGCGCGACCGTCTGCCGCCCTAGCGTGCCGGTCAGCGTCCGCATCACCTCGTTGGCGGCGACAGCGTCGAGCACCTTCGGCTGGCCGTTGAGCAGCTCGAGGATGTTCTCGGTCGAGCACACCGCGACCTTGGTGACCACGCCGGCGACCTCGTCGGGCCGCTGGAAGCACAGGATCGGCACCACCGGGCGTCCGCCGATCGCCTCACGCAGCGCGAGCGCGGCAGCGGCGACGTCCTCGACGTGCGCGTACTGGGAGACGCCCGCGACCAGCAGGCTGTTCTCCCCCATCCGGATCGATCCCGAGCCACCGACCGTGTTGATCACGTAGACCCCGGACGGTCCAGCCAGCACGTGGTCGATCGGCACCTCGACCTCACCCGGGACCGCCACGTCGTGGAGCACGAGCCAGCCGACCGCACGGAGCAGGTCGAGCCCGGCGATTGCCGCCGCTCGATCGTCCCCTCGTTCAGCTTTCCGCGCCCCCGAGCGCCCGGTCCGCTCCGCCGATTCGGCGTGAACTGACACGTCAAACCCTCCCCGTAAAATCCCCTTTTCGTAGGTTAAGGCATATTTCGGACAAATGTCGATGACTTGGAGGGTCATCTCGCCCCCATCCATCGGGACTAGTCCCCCACGCCGGGAGCCCTAGCCTGGTCCCTTGTGAGTACCGACGAGCTCCTGGTGACCCGACGCGAGGGCGTCGTCGAGGTCGTCTTCAACCGTCCCGAGCGCCGCAACGCGTTCACGAGCGCTATGTACGCCGACATGCGCGCCCTGTGCGACGAGCTGGCGCAGACCCCCGAGGTCCGCGTCCTGGTGCTCCGCGGCTCGGGCGGCAAGGCGTTCGCCGCCGGCAACGAGATCTCCGACTTCCTCGACCGCGAGGTGGTCGCCTACGAGGAGAGCATCCGCGAGCTGCTCGTCGCCCTCTTCGAGCTCCCCCAGGTCACCATCGCTGCCGTCGAGGGCGCCTGCGTCGGCGGCGGCCTGGCGGTCGCCACGCACTGCGACCTGCGGATCGCCACGCCCGACGCCAAGTTCGGCTACCCGATCGCCCGCACGCTGGGCAACGCCCTCTCGGCCTCGATCGTCTACCGCTGCGCCAGCGTCTTCGGTGAGTCCCTGACCCGGGAGATGCTGTTGACCTCGCGGTTGACCACCGCCGATCGCGCCCACGCCGTCGGCGCGGTGATGTCGGTCGTCGAGGACCTCGACGCCGAGCTGACGGCCGTGGTCGACGGCCTGCTGGCGGCGTCCGGAGTCACGATGCGCGCGACCAAGCGCCAGCTCGCCGCCAGGGCCGCGCTGCTCGAGGCCGAGCCCGACTTCGACGCCGAGCTGCTCACCGAGGTCTACAGCGGACCGGACTTCGCCGAAGGTGTGCGCGCGTTCCTGGCCAAGGAGCGCCCGGCCTTCGGTTCCTGACACGCGAAGGTGCGGGCCGCCCCCGCGGCCCGCACCTCCGGCTCCTCCCGCCGTCAGGAGACCTTTTTGAACGTCCAGGCGAAGGTATTGCCCGTGTGCACCAACCGGTTGTCAGTGCCTTGGGGCGCCAACGCGAAACCGCTGGTCTGGTTGATCAGCGCATAGCCGGTACCGCTTCCGACCAACGTCCAGCGCTGGTTGATGCCGCTGGTGCAACCCCACTGGATCACCGGCTTGTCGGCAACGGTCCGCACCGCCTCGTTGTCCAGGCACTTCTGCGAGGCCACGTTCCTGAGCTGGTAGACGCCTGGTGAGACCTCGATGACCTGCCACTGGGTGTTGGTGGTGGCATCGCCCGCGACAGCGATGGCCTGGGTGTTGGACGACGCCGTCGTCGGGCCTTGGTTGGAGACCAGCAACCCGCCGCTCACGCTTCGGATCTCGTACGTCGCCCCCTTGACCAGCGTCCCGGTGTACCCCTGGCCGACGACCACCGCGTTCGAGGTCGCGGTGCGGTCCTCGTAGCTCTCCCGGGATCCCGTCACCTGTGCCGTGATCTGGTGCCCGTGGCTGCCGGCCGGGATCTGGTACGTCGGCCCCGCACCGACCACGGTGCCGTTGTCGAGCCACTGGACCCGCCCCAGGGTCGCGTCATCGGCCCAGCCGGAGGTGGTGGCGGTCAGCGTGCTTCCCTCGTCTCCCTTGTTGTTGATCGCGACGGCGCCGGAGTCCTGCACGAACAGCGGGACGTTCGGGTTGGTCAGCGTGATCCGAACCTGGGCGACGTCGTCAGCCGTACCGTTGAGCTGCATCGAGGTGACGCTCAGCTTCACGCCGCCCTGCTCGAACGGCACCTCTCGCGGATCGGCCGTCAGTGCGTAGCGGTAACCGGCGTGGTCGAGCTGCGGGTAGGTCTGCAGGGTCGACTCCCCGGAGAGGTAGTCGACACCCTTCGAGTTCGTCTTCACGTCGACCTGCTCGACCGTCACGCCGCGGTTCCAGACGAAGGCACCCGAGGTGAACCAGGTCATGTACTGGGACTTCTCGTCGGCGCCGAACCCGTTGCGGAAGTCGATCCAGTACTTCTTCCACGGGTCGGTCGGGTCGACGACCGAGACCCCCCGCAGTCCGTTCTGGCTGCTACGAGGGTGCAGGTCGAAGACCAGCGTCCGGGTGCGCTGGTTCTCCGGGAGCGCGAAGGACTGCAGTTCCCCGGGCGCGGCGACGCCCAGCCGGTCGCGCTCGAACGAGCTCAGCGCCGGCTCGTCGGGACCTTCGGAGCTGGACCCGCCGGGGAAAGAACCAGACATCGGCGCGTAGTTGTTCGCGTAGCCCTTGCGGACGCACCCGTCCACATCGGTGCACTTGATCGCGTTGGCGTGGTCGAGGCCGAAGTTGTGGCCCAGCTCGTGCACGACCGCCTGGAACAGGTTGTTGGTGGTGAGCGAGAGGAAGACGCCGCCGGTCGTGTTGAACCCGCCTCCCAGCAGGCCGAACCCGTCGTGGGTGCAACCAGGCGGAACGATCACCATCACATGTTCGGCAGTCGTCATCCCGCCGTCGATGTTGATCCCGTGCAGCTCCGGGATCTTCGCGGCGGCGTCGTGCAGGATGTCTCCCGCGTGATCGCAGTCGTAGCTGGTCGCGAAGTCCAGGGTCGGCTTGCGCGTGAAGGCGATCCGGTTGTCGGTCGCCGTCTCCCAGTAGCGCAGACCACGATCGACCTGAGCCTCGATCGCCTCCTTGGTGAAGACTTTCGTCTTCCCGTCGTCGAACGTCTTGGTGTAACTGCCCAGGTTGGTGACCCGTACCAGGTACAGAGTCTCCTTGATCGGGGCCGGGGCCGCGGTTGCGTCCGCGACGGCCTGAGTGGTGAGCCCCAGAGGCAACGGCGCTAGCGCCGTCAGCAGGGCCGAGGCCAGCAGAGCCTTCTTCGATGTGTTCACAACACCCTCCCTTGGTGTGAGTGATATCGGCTGATTCCTCAGCGCGCCGGACGGTCTCGATCCTTTATGTCCCTTTTGTCCAACGCGTTGGCGTACAGACGCAGAAGGGCCGGCCCGCTTACGCGGACCGGCCCTTCTTTTTGGTGACTACTTGCTGATCACCACGGTGAACTGCTGGGTGATCACCGCGCCCTTGGAGTCGGTGACCCGGAGGGTGAACTTGAAGGTCCCCGCCTTGTTCGGCTTCCCGGACAAGGTTGCAGTGGTGCCGCTGAAGACGAACGACGTGCCACCCGGCAGGCTGCCCGAGGTGCGCAGCCACGAGTAGTTCGCGGTTCCGCCCGTGATCTTGATCTGGGTGCTGTAGGCGGTCCGAGCCTTGCCACTCGGCAGCGTCGGACCGGTCACCCAGGCCAGCGGCGTGGCCGCCGGGGCGATCGTCACGGTCACCGTGGCCGACCCGTTGTTGCCACCACTGCTCGCGATCGCCGTGAACGTGAAGGTTCCGGCCGCGGTCGGCGTACCGGACAGCAAGCCGGACGCGCTCAGACCCAGCCCCGGAGGCAGGGAGCCGGACGAGGACCAGGTGAAGCTTCCCGTGCCACCGCTGGCGACCAGCTGCTTGGAGAACGCGGTGCCGACCGTGCCCGAGGCGGACTGGTTCTGGACCACCACCGGCGGGATCGGTGCCGGGTCGACGGTGATCGCCCCGGCCTGCGACGCGGTGCCGCCGACGTTGTCGGTGACCTTGAACGTCGGCGTGTAGCTGCCCGCCGTCGTCGGCGTACCGGTGACGGCGCCCGTCGAGGCGTTGATGCTCAGGCCGGCCGGGAGTCCGGTGGCGCTGAACGTGTACGGCGCGGTGCCGCCCGAAGCCGAGACGGGGCTGGCGGCGTAGCCGGTGCCGACAGTCGCGTTGGCCATCGTGCCGACGGCGATGCCCAGCGGCGTCCCGGTGGTGGGCTGCCCGGTCGCCAGGCCGACCGTGTAGTTGCCGATCGACGCGTACGCCGAGTAGCCGCCGGCCACCGCCGGGTCGCCCTGGCCGGAGCCCTGGATGGTCGCCGTGTACGTCGCACCCGTCGCCGGGGCGTCGAACGTCGCGCTCGCCCCCATGCCGTTGGCCAGGTTGCCACTGGCCACCGTGGTCGTCGGGTTGGACGAAGCCACCACGACGCCGTTGGAGTCGAGGATGTTCAGCTGCACGTCGAGGTCGGAGAACAGCGTCCCGGCCACGTTCACGGTCGTCGTACCGGCCGCCGTGAAGGTGTAGCGGTCCACGTCCGTGGCGCCCGTGATGATGCCGTTGGCCGAGGCGCCGTTGGCCAGCGCCAGCGGTCCGGACGCGTCCTCGTCGGTGCGCACCGGCGCGCCGGTCGCGATCTGCGCCAGGTCGTCCTGCTGGTTGTTGGCGCCCGGGTACTCGCCCTTCGACCACTGCGTCACCGGCTGGTAGTAGCTCGCGCCCATGATCGGAGCCCACGGCGCGGAACCGGTGTAGTAGCCCGAGCTCGCGGTGCCGTCGTGGTTCAGGCCGAAGTTGTGGCCGACCTCGTGGGCCGTGGCCTCACCGACGTTCTTGCCGTTCTTGCCGGTGCCGTTCGAGAAGATCAGCGCCGGCTGGTAGTAGCCGTGGTTCGTGCCCGAGGTGTTGAAGACACCGACGTAGGCGATGCCGCCGCAGCCGCACTGGGTGTAGACGGTGCCGCCGTTGGTGATCAGCGCACGGGTGCCGTAGACGGTGTCGCTCGAGCTGGTGCGGTCGATCGCCGCGGCGCCCGGATCCTTAAGGGTGACGTTGACGTCGAAGGCTGCATAGTCCTCGGCGACCGACTGCCAGATCTTCTGGATCTCGGTGAGCTCGGCGTCGGAGAAGTTGGTGTCGACGGTGCTGTCGATCGAGTACGGCTCGAAGGTCAGCGTGCTGCCGTAGGTCTGGTTCCAGGCAGTGCCGGTGATGGTGCCGCCCTTGACGTCCAGGTAGATGGTGCGGTTCGAGCCGGGCTTCGACTCCAGCGTGAACGTGTCCGCCAGCGGGACGCCGGCCAGCGGCGCGGACGCAGCCATCGCGGCAGCGCCGGCCTGCTGCTGCGCGGCGCTCGCGGTGTTCTCGACGTAGTACGCGGTCGCGCACTGGTCGAGCCACAGGGTCTTGTCGGACTTCGCGGTCTTGGCGAAGTTCTTCATCCGGCCGGCGTTGCGCGCCTCAGCCTTCTTGAACGCGGCCGGGTTGCTCTTGGCGACGTCGCCGGCACGCGATGCCTTGCTGAGCTCCTGGGTACACCGTGCCGACGAGGCGGCTTGGGCGGGTACGGCGGTGAAGGTGCCGACGGCGGCCAGCAGGCCGGCGATTCCGAGCGCGACGGTACGGCGAGAGGTCATGGCGATTACGTCCTTCGGGTCCCAGAAACATGAGGGCGTTCTGGACGAAAGGTACGACCTGGGGACGCTTGTGGATAGAGAAACCGAAAGTGTCGATAACGCCGTTCAGCCGACCCTGGGCCGATATGGGCTTGGAGACCTGGTGAGACTCCCCTGCGAGTCCCACCAGGCGTCGAAGCCCACCTCGACGGGCTCGGCGCCTAGCGCAGCTCCGCCTGCTGGACCGGAACCGGCCGGTCCGGGTCGCTCACCGCGCTGGCGAGCAGCGCCGCGGCCACGAGCACCGTCCCGAGGACCTGGATGCTGATCTGGCACCAGAACGGAACGTTCGACGAGCGGTGACTACCAATACGTCGCATGCCCATGGACTACCCGGGCAGGGCCGACCCCACGCGCACGAGGGCTTGTTATCCACAGATGTTCGGATCCCTATTACGCAATTGTGGGAACTTAAAGGAATATCAGGGCACTCGTCCTGTTCCCCTGGAGGTCCTGATGCTTCTCTCACCCGCTCGCGCAGTCCGGCTGGCCGGACTCACAGTTCTTGTCTTCAGCCTGGCCCCGTTCACGTCGGCGCAAGCGGCCACTTGCCGCCCCGGCGGCTACACCGAGGCAGGAACCTGCGCTCCGGTTGTCGCCGATCCTCCGATGACTGCCTCGCAGCGCTCCCAGCAGCAGTCGAAGGATTCGCAGCTGGCAGCCATGAACGGGTCGACGTCCGGTTCTTCCGGTGCTGTCCAGCCGTACTCGACCAATCCGGGAGAAGGTGGCGACCCCCCGGTGTCGTACAAGCTTCCCGAGGTGCAGATGATGAGCATCTATCGAGAGGGCCAGGGCAACGGCAAGAAGGCGTATACCTGTGGACCGAGCGCGACGCGCAACATGGTGTCCGCGATGTACCGGTACAAGACCGGTGCCTACAAAGACTTCACCGAGCAGGCCTTTGCAAGCTGGGAGGGCACAAAAGAAGGCGTCGGAACATCCCGCGCAAACGTCGCTAGTGCCCTCAACGCTAACTTCAGCAGCTTCGGCCACTGGACAACCTCGCGGCCAACCAGCGCGACGTCCTACTTCAACACCGTCACGATGGACACCTATTCGTTCCACCAGTCCGTGATCGCAAACATCGACACCATGTACCTGTCGTTCTTTCCGACCAATCACAACTTGAAGCACTTCGACTTCGTCTACGGCTACGAGATGGTCGGCTCGACCCACTATCTCTGGATCGGCGAGGAGTGGGACCCGGTTTACATCTACGGGCAGTCGAACTACCAGTCGTACGGTAAGCACCGTGAACTGCTGACCAATCGCGTTCACCGCGATCACGACGGACTCCATCCATGGAATCGTTTCGTGAGAGCCAAGAGCGCGCATTGTCTGTTGATCGCGTTCATCCTGATGGGATTGAGCGGATGCGACCGGGGTCACGGCCCGCCGAAGCACGCGCTTCAGTCACAGAACCCTGAAACCACCGATCGTGGAGTTGTTCGCCCACCGATTGCGCGGACAGTCAAACAAATCGACCTCGGGGGCTCCGTGGGGGCGATCAGCGGAGACTCGAAACGGCTCGTGTATCCGTCCCGACAGGAGGGCGACCTGGACCGGGCATCGGTCATGTCTGTCGATCTGACGACGGGTAAACGCAGGCGGGTAGCACATTCGGCGTTTCCTCACGGCTATGTCGGCTGGGCCGGGGTGTCAGGCTCCTGGACCGTTTTCGTGGATCAGTCCAAGGCGCAAGGCGACGGCGACATGGACGTTCTTTGGCGAGTCGTAGCCGCCAATCCCGAGACTCACCAGCTGTTGACCCTGCTCAGCAACGGGCAAACACCAGACCCGTGGGTGCCGTGGATGAGCGCCGGCGACGACTACATCGCCTGGTCGTCGGCCGAAAGAGACGGCAAACGAACGGCGCACGAATGGCTGTGGCGTCATGATTGGAGTTCGCCAAGAACTGTGATGCGTCATGCAGTTCTCACCCCTGGCACTGAATCGGTGAGCGGCGACTCGTTGATCTACCTCGGCCCAAGTACGGGGCCCCACCGACAGCCCGAGGTGGGTGGCGACTGTTGGCAAGTTCCTCTCGCGGGAGGGTCTCCGACTCCGCTCACTCACACCGGACTCGCGATGGGATGCGCCGCCAACGACACCTGGCTCGTTTGGACGCAACACATCGACCCGGAAACGAAGTCACCCCCGCCCGATGGCATCTTCGACGATCCGTATGAAATCTGGTCTGAGCCGATCGGAGGAAAACCGATGCTCTTGCACCACGGCTACAGCGCTGGATACTGGCCGATCGTCGCTGGCCATTTCACAATCTGGGGCACGCAGGACGGCAGACGGGTTGTGCAAGACCTGGGAGACCCGCGATCGGTCCTGTTCCTCGCCCGTACCAACTATTGGGACCTCGGAGCGGCGCTAGACCGATCGCGATTTGCACTTCCAAACGAGAACAAGCCCGATGATCACGCCGTCGTCGACTTAGTCGACGTTGCCCGGAGAAGCTAGCGCATCGCGGCCTGCTGGACCGGGATCGGGCCGTCCGGGTCGGCGACCGCGTTGGTCAGAGTCTGGAAACCGGGCTGGGCCAAGCCGAGGAAGGTTCGAGAGCTTCCTTCCGGGTTCTGAGCCACGCGGTAGCGGTAGCTCAGTCCGCTACGAGTTTCAGCGTCCTTGGAGGTAATGCCTCGACGTCATCTGCCGCGGCCCGCACCCGCGCCAAGCCAATCTCGGCGACGGTGCTGAAACCCGCCAGCGCGGCGCCGGTGCCGGCCGCGACCGGATGGTCGGAGGTGACCAGCACGTAGCTGACATCCCGACCGGTCTCGGCCCGCCAGGACAGCACGGCATCCCCCGTCGTACCGGAGCCGGCGAAGAAGTCGAGCACGACATCGCCGTCGCGCAGGTCGGAGATGTGCAACAGGTAGTGGATCAGCTCGACCGGCTTCGGGTTCTCCAGCACCACCGAGCCGAGCAGTGCCTTGAGCCGTTCAGTGCCACGCGTCGACGGGATCTCCAGGTAGTTGCCGGCGTTGGTGGTCTGCTTGGCGACCTCCAGCTGCTCGATCTTCCAGCGCCCTCGGATGATCCGGCCGCGCAGCTCGCCGGCATCGATCCGTTCCGCGGTCGTCGGCACGCCGTTCTCCCAGAAGCCCTCCTCCCCCGTCGCGTCGGTCGGGTGCACCGCGATCGCCCCTGGGCTCTCGGTCAGCGAGACCGAGCCGTCGGGTAAGACCCAGAGCGGGAAGAACTGCTTGGGCCGGTAGCGCCGCTGCCACTGGCCTCCCGCCTTGCGGAAGTCACGCCAGCGCGCGGTGCCGTGGTTCTCGTTCGGCAACCCCACCAGCCGAAGCTGGGCAGCGTCGCGGGCGAAGCAGACGACGTACTCGACCTGGTTGATGATCGCGTTCTTGGCGACCTGTCCCCCGGTTCCGCGCTTGCGCCAGTTGAGGATCGTGATGAAGTTCTTCTCCCCGAAGACCTCGTTCATCACGGTGACCAGGTGGTGCAGCTCGTGGTCGTCGATCGAGACGGCGATCAGGCCGTCGGGCGTGAGCAGGTCACGGGCGCGCACCAGCCGCGGGTAGATCATCGAGAGCCAGCTGGAGTCGCGGTAGTCGTCGCCGTAGACCGGGTCGTTGCCGGTGTTGTACGGCGGGTCGACGTAGATCAGCTTCACCGCGTCGGCGTACTCGGGGGTGAGCAGCTTGAGGACCTCGAGGTTCTCGCCCTCGATGAACACGTCACCCAGTGACCGTTCGACGGTGTCCAAGCGACCGTTCGGCGTACTCAAGTGACCTTTCGGCGGGGTGTGGGCCAGGGCGAGGGCGTCCTTCTTGCCCGGCCAGGTCAGGCCGTAGGTCTCAGCCAAGGCGCACCACCGTCGGCTCCGCGCCCGCGACCGCGCGCAGGCGGGCGGCAGTGATCTCGTCCAGCGTGGAGAACCCGGCCTTGGCCGCGGCCGAGTCGCCGGGCACCGGGTCAGTCGACTGCACCGAGATCGACCGGCGCTTGCCACCGTCGGCGCAGTTCTCCAGCAGCACGGCGTGCGCGGTCGAGCCGGAGCCGGCGAAGAAGTCGAGGACCAGGTCGTCCGGTCCGGTGAACAGCTGCAGCACACGCCGGATCAGCCGGGTCGGCTTCGGGTTCTGGAAGACGCCTCCCAGCCCGAGGTCCTTGAGCTCGGTGTTCGCCTCGTGGGTGTTGCCGACCTCGGTGTGCAGCCACAGCGTGGTCGGGGTGACCCGTTCGGCGAGGTCGGCCAGATAGGTCTTCCGGTTCGGCTGCGCCTGCCCGTCCCGGCCGAACCAGATCGCGCCCTCGGCTTCGAGCAGATCCAGTCGTTCGTGACTGAACCGCGGGAAGGTGCCCGGCAGCGGCGACCACACCACCCCGTTGCTGAAGGTGTGGGTGAAGTCCGGGTCGTTGCCGCTCTTGGCGTGGATCGGCGTCGCCTTCCACGGACCGCGCGGGTCGCCGTCCGGGTTCGTGTAGGCGGAGTTCTGCGCCTCCGAGCGCGGCTCCCCCTGCATCGCGAGCTGCTCGAGGTCGCGGGCGTAGACGAAGAGGTACTCGTGGTTGTCGGAGAAGAACCGGGCGTCGTTGGCGCGGGTGTACTTCTTCTGCCAGACCACGTCGGCCACGTGGTTCTCCGCGCCGAAGACCTCGTCGAGCAGCAGCCGTAGCGTGTGCGACTGGTCGTCCCCGATCGAGACGACGATCGCGCCGTCCTCGGTGAGCAGGTCGCGAGCGAGCAGCAACCGCGGGTAGATCATCGAGAGCCACTCGTCGGTGCTGAAGCTGTCGGCGTACACGAAGCGGCGGTGGGTGTTGTACGGCGGATCGATGTAGATCAGCTTCACCGCCCCCGCGTGCGCCGGCGCGAGGAGCTTGAGCGCGTCCAGGTTGTCCCCGGCGATCAGCAGGTGATCCGCCTCGGGGATCTCGACCGACGCCTGGGGCGGGGCGGTGGAGAGCGCGGCGGCGGCGTCCTTGCCGGGCCAGTCCAGGGCCACACCCATCCGCTCACCTCCGCTCCAGCGTTGTCCCGCCGAGCGTAGTGCGGCGCGCGCCTCGAGCGGCTCGTCCACACGTGGGCAACAGGACCGTTCCTGACTGGTACCGGAGTGTGGAAATAGCGAGCAGTTCGCGTTACCAACCCGTGGATCTGGCCTCCGTAGCGTTCTGGTCATCGGGAAAAACCCGCCAAGAACCTTCACAACAGCAACCGACCGGTTGCCACCAACAAGGAGCCAGATCGACATGAAGAACACCCGCAAGCTGCTCGTCCCGCTCGCCACCCTCGCTGCCGCCGCCGCTGTGGCCGTCGGCTCGGGCGCCACCTTCACGAGCACCAGCGGCAACACCATCTCCGCGGTGACCGCCGGCACCCTGACGCAGTCGAACAGCAAGGCCGACCAGGCGATCTTCAACCTGTCGAACATGAAGCCGGGCGACACGGTCACCGGCACGCTGACCCTGACCAACACCGGCTCGCTGGCCGCCGCGTTCTCGCTGGTCGAGGTCTCCTCGGCCAACACCTTCGCCGGCAGCGACCTGACCCTCGACATCACCGACACCACCACCGGCACCTCGGTCTACTCCGGCACCTTCGGCGGTCTCGTCGACGGCGCGAAGACGGACCTGGGCACCTGGGCCTCCGGCGCGGCGCACTCCTTCAAGTTCGTCGTGAAGCTCGACACGAACGCCGGCAACGGCGACCAGGGCAAGACCGCCAACGCGGTCTACCGCTGGGACTCGGTCCAGCTCAACGGCCAGGACTTCTGATCGAAGAGGCCGGGCGCGCACAGGGGACGCGCCCGGCCACTTCGACCACTCCCCTGATCCAGAACCCGCATCACGAGTAGGAGCCCGCGATGAGCAATCACCTCCAGATCACCCCCGTTCGCCGCGCCAGCGGCTGGGCGATCAACACTGCGGTCCTGCTCGTGATGCTGGCTGGTCTCGCGTGGGTGGCGCCGAGCCTCTTCGGCTACAGCCGCTACGTGATCACCGGCGGTTCGATGACCGGCACCTACGACATCGGCTCGGTCGTCTTCGAGAAGAAGACCCCCGTCGAGGACCTGAAGGTCGGGGACGTCATCACCTACATGCCGCCCGCCGACTCCGGCGTGAACCACCTGGTCACGCACCGGGTGATGAAGATGGAGCCGGCCGAGGGTGGCGGAGTGCTGTTCACCACCAAGGGTGACAACAACCCGGACCCCGACCCGTGGCACTTCAAGCTCCTCGGTCAGGAGCAGCCCGTCGTGCAGTTCAGCGTCCCGAAGGCCGGCTGGGTGTTCATCGCCCTGGCCGACCGCACCACCCGGATGCTGTTCATCGGCGGCCCCGCAGCACTCATCGCACTGGCTGCTCTCGGGCAGCTGCTCAAGGAACTTCGTGGCTCCCGGATCTGGGAGGAGAAGGCAGCCGCGAAGGCGCCCGAGACGCGGCGACGGGTCCTCATCCCGCCGCAGCGCACAGCGCCGGCCGCGGGTGGTCACGACGAGCTCCAGGAAGCCCCTGAGCTCGTCTGACCCCCCGCGGTCACCCCCTGGGGGGCTGCAGGTCGGTCGCCGCGACCTGCACAGGGTTCCACCGTCCCGCGCGCACCCGGCGCGCGCGGGACGGTGGTCTTTTCACGCCACCGCGACAGCTGTTACCGAGTTGTGGAACTCCAGCGCCCGCTTGTTGCCGGGCCGTGTACCGCGACTTTCTAGCGTTGAACCAACGACTTCCCGAAGGAGAACCGATGTCCCGCCGCCCGCTCACCCTGATGGCCCTGATGGCCGTCCTGGGCGTGGCCGTCTTCGGGATGCCGAGCCTCTCCGGCGCGACCTTCACCTCCACCTCGCGCAACACCGCCAGCAGCATCAGCGCCGCCTCCGACTGGGTGCCGCCGACGGTGACGATGATCAACCCGGGCACGACGGTCAGCGGCACCGCCGCCACCATCGCCGCGAACGCCTCGGACACCGGTTCGGGCATCGCGAGCGTCGTCATCCAGTACCTCGCCCCGGGCGCCTCGACCTGGACCACGATGTGCACCGCGTCCGGCTCGCCGTACTCGTGCAGCTGGAACACCAAGCTCGTCGCGGACGGCAGCTACGACCTGCGCGCGATCGCCACCGACAACGCCGGCTACCAGACCACCTCGGACACCGTCACCACGCAGGTCGCGAACAACCTGCTGCTGGTCCTCAACGACCCGGGCGACGTCGTCAAGGGCAACGTGACCCTCAACGCCGCGATCTACAACCCCGGCTCGCTGGTCTACGTGGTCTCGGTGCAGTACCTGGTCACCGGCAGCACGGGCAGCTGGAAGACGCTCTGCACGATGACCGTCACCGCGCCGTACACCTGCACCTGGGCCACCGCCACCGGCTACACCCAGGGCGAGTCCTACGACCTGCGGGCCGTCGCCACCAGCGGCACCACCACCGTCTACTCGGCCACCGTCACCGACGCGCTGATCGACAACGTCGCCCCGGTGACCGCGATGACCGACCCCGGTACGCCGCTGCGCGGCACCGCGACCTTCACCGCGACCGCATCGGACGCCGACACGTCGGTGACCAGCGTGCAGATCCAGTACCAGAAGAGCGGCACCGGCACCTGGACGACCATGTGCACGCTCTCGGTCGACCCGTACACCTGCCGCTACGACACCACCAAGCTCTCCGACGGCGTCTACTCGTTCCGCTCGTTCGCCACCGACCAGGCCGGCAACACCACGGCCTCCACGGTGATCGCGAGCCGCACGGTCGACAACACCGTCTCCTCGGTCTCCATGGAGGACCCGGGCGCCTACCTGTCCGGCACCGTCACCCTGACCGCCACCGCTGCCTCCACCGCCGGCGTCACCTCGGTCCGCATCGACCGCGCCCCGAACGGTTCGAGCACCTGGACCACCGTCTGCACCGACACCACCTCGCCGTACAGCTGCAGCCTGAACACCACCACGCTGGCCGACGGTCTCTACGACTTCCGCGCCACGCTGGTCGACGGCGCCGGCAAGACCACGGTCTCGACCACGATGGCCGCCCGCCGCATCGACAACACCCCGCTGAAGGCGTACGACGTCCAGGCGACGAACGGTGGCGCGAAGGTCGGCCGCCTGGATGCCGGCGACAAGCTCACCTTCACCTTCACCGACCAGGTCAACCTCGCCTCGATCATGACCGGTTGGACCGGTACGTCGACCGCGGTCAGCCTGCGCCTGCGCGACGGCAACGCGGTCACCTCCGGCCTGGGCGGCAGCAACGACACCGTGGACGTCCTGAGCGGCTCCACCGTGCTGAACCTCGGCTCGGTGAACCTCAAGGGCAACTTCATCAAGAACAACAAGACGGCTGTCTTCGCCGCCACCATGGTGGCCTCCACCGCCACGGTCAACGGCACCAGCGCGACCGTCGTCACCGTCACGGTCGGTGCGATGACCAGCGGCGGCAGCCTGCGGACCGCGACCTCGAGCCAGGCCTCCATCTGGACCCCGTCGGTCTCCGCACTCGACACCAACGGCCGTCCCTGCTCCGCGGCTCCGGCCACCGAGCTCGGCACGAACGACAAGGACTTCTGATGAGCACCACCCTCCGCCAGCCCGCGAAGCGTCGCGCCGTGCGCCTGACCCGTACATCGCGCTTCGCCGCGATCGCCACCGCCTCGATGGCCGGCTCGGCGCTCGGGGAGCTCGCGGGTGGCAGCACCCACGGTTACAGCGTGCTGCTGGTCGGCGCACTCGCCCTCGGCGCCCTGGTCGCGGCCGGACGGATGTGGCAGCGCAACTGCTTCGAGTCCCGGTTCGCCGTCGTCGTCCTCTCCGGCCTCATCGTGGCCGGCCAGGCGATGGTCGCGTTCATCGGCAGCCCGAGCACCGGCAGCGTCTCCTGGACCCCGGCGGCCACCATGGTCGTGGTGTTCGCGTTCCTTGCCGTCGCCCTCGTCGTGGCCGATGCGCGGGAGCGTCCGGTGCGGCCGGAGCACCCCTATGCTCTCTGAGGTGACCCACCTCATCCTCGTCGTCGAGGACGACGACGGCATCGCCGTCCCGCTGGTCCGCACCCTCGAGCGCGAGGACTACCAGGTCGAACGGGTCGACACCGGCACCGCCGGTCTCGAGCGCGCCGCCGCCGGCGACATCGACCTGGTGCTCCTCGACCTCGGCCTGCCCGACCTGGACGGCCTGGACGTGTGCCGCCAGCTGCGCAGCAACGGCTACGAGGGTGGCGTGATGATCCTGACCGCGCGCGGCGGCGAGCTCGACCGGGTGGTCGGCCTGGACGTCGGCGCGGACGACTACCTCGGCAAGCCGTTCGCGCTCGCCGAGCTGCTGGCACGCACCCGGGCACTGCTGCGTCGCGCCGGTCGCGGCACCGGTACTCCGGCACCGGCTGAGGCAACCACCGAGAGCGGCATCCGGGTCGACCGTGGCTCGCGCCGGGTCTGGGTCCAGGACGCCGAGATCTCCCTGACCTCCAAGGAGTTCGACCTGCTCGCGCTGCTCGACTCCGAGCGCGGCACCGTCTTCACCCGCGAGCGGCTGATGGACGAGGTCTGGGACGAGAACTGGTTCGGTTCCACCAAGACCCTCGACGTCACCATCGGTCGGCTGCGGCAGAAGCTCGAGGAGAGCAAGGCACCGGTCGCCATCGTGACGGTGCGCGGCGTCGGCTTCAGGCTCGAAGAGAGCTGAGTCGTGCGTGAGCGCCTGGTTGCCGCATTCGTAGGCCTGACCGTCCTGGTCGTGGCCCTCTACGGCATCCCCCGCGCTTACTTCCTCGCCGACCTGGTCCGCACCCAGGAGCAGCACCGCGTCGACCGGACCGTCGAGCTGGCCCGGGTCGCCATCGACGAACGGGTTGCCGCGCACCAGAAGGTCACCCCCGCGTTCCTCGACCGCCTCGCCGATGAGGACGAACGGATCCGGATCGACACCGGAGGCACGCTGATCGACTCCACCGACGGACCGAGGTCCGCGAAGGGCAACGTCACCGCTTCGGCGAAGCTCGCGAACGGCGACACCGTCTGGGTCCTGCGTTCTGCTGACGCTGTCGACGCCGAGATCGCCCGGGCGCTGCTGCCGCTGGTGGTCCTGGGCCTGGTGCTCGCGGTCCTGGCCGGAGCCGCCGGGTTCGTGATCGCCCGGCGGATGTCGCGGCCCTTCCAGCAGCTCGCCGAAGCGGCGCGCGGACTCGGCGCCGGACGGTTGCACCCGAACCTGCCGGCGTACCGGGTGCCGGAGGCGCAAGCGATCGGCGAGGCCCTGCGCTCCAGCGGCGAGAAGCTGGACGCACTGCTGACCCACGAGCGCGAGCTCGCGGTGCACGCCTCGCACGAGCTCCGCACGCCGGTGACCGCGCTCAAGCTCGAGCTCGAGGACCTCGCGCTGTGGCCGGAGACCCCGGAAACGGTCTCGGCCCAGCTGGGCAAGGCGACGGCCGAGCTGGACCGGCTCTCCGAGGCGATCGCCGAGCTGCTGGCCTCCTCGCGCGAGGTGCTGTCGTCCGAGGAGATCGACCTCGACCTGGACGCTCTGCTCGCCGACACGGTCGAGCGGCTCAACAACGCCGGCATCGCCGTGATCCACGACCCGAGCGGACCGATGCCGACCCGCCTCGACCCGCAGCCGCTGATCCGGGTGCTCGCGATGGTGATCACCTCGGGCCAGGGCGCCGCGTTCGTGTCCGCGACCGACCGCAGCACCCACCTCGAGGTGCGCGTCGGCTGGTCCGGCACTCCGCCGAAGAGCGCATCTGCTGCCACCAACGAGCTCGCCGCCTCGATCGGCGGCAACCTGTCCCTCGACGGACAAGCCATCACCCTGCGACTGCCCAAGCGGGCGGTCTCGTCTCGGAAGGATGACGATGTCGATCGCTGACGCGCAGCTCGAGGAGTACGGCGTCCTGGAAGAGCCGGGCGGTCGCGACCTGCAGGCGCTGGTCGACATCGCGGCGACGATCTGCAACGTGCCGACCGCGGCGATCAACCTGATCAGCACCGGACACCAGCACCAGGTCGCGACCTCGGGCTTCGACCCCTCGGTGTGCCTGCGCAGCGACTCGATGTGCGCCGCGGTGCTCGACGACTCGAGAACGGTGATCGCCGAGGACGCCAGCAAGGACCCGCGCTTCGCCGACAACCCGTTCGTCACTGGAGTGATCGGCGACGTCCGGTTCTACGCCTCTGCCCCGCTCGACACCCCGTCCGGAGTGCGCATCGGCCGGCTCTGCGTCTTCGACGAGGTCCCGCGCCCGCTCGACGAGGACCAGGCCGAGGTGCTGCACGTGCTCGCCGAGCGGGTCGTCGACGTGCTCGAGCTGCGGCTCCGCAGCCGTCAGCTTGAGGAGGCCCGCGACGAGCTGCACCGCTCGAACGAGCTGCTCAGCATGTTCGCCAGCCAGGTGAGCCACGACCTCCGCACTCCCCTGACCGCGGTCCTCGCCAACGCCGAGCTGCTCGCCGGCGAGCCCGTCGTGCAGGCGGACCGCGAGATCGAGCAGCTGGTCACCGCCACCGTGGCCGCCGGCCACCGGATGGCGACCCTGATCGAGACGATCCTCGGCTACGCACGCGTCGGCGCGGCACTCGAGCGGACCGACGTCTCCCTGACCGCCCTGGTCGAGCACGCCATCAGCGACCTCGGGCCCGCGCTGCGCGACCGCGGCGCCGAGCTGGTCTTCGAGGATCTGCCAACCGTGCTCGCCGATGAGCAGCAGCTGTACGCCGTCCTGCTCAACCTGATCTCCAACGCCGTGAAGTTCACCCCGGCCGGCACCAAGCCGCGCGTCGTCGTGGCCGCCTCCCGTGGGGGCCAGACGTGGCGGATCTCCGTCACCGACAATGGCCGCGGCATCCCGGCCAACCAACGCGACGGGCTGTTCGAGCTCTACGCCCGCGGCGACAGCACCGTGGACGGCACCGGCATCGGTCTTGCCACCGCGCGCCGCGCTGTCGAGGCGCACGGCGGCGAGATCGGGATCGACGACGCCGACGGCGGCGGTACGACGGTCTGGTTCACGCTCCCGGCCTAGCGGTGGTTTAGGTGCGAGGAGCGCTCAGACCCTCGCGGTGGTTGAGGTGCGAGGAGCGCTAGCGACGAGCCTCGAAACCCGGCGACCCGGACCCACTGGCGGTCAGGACGCCAACGATTCAACGACTCTCGCGCCCAAGACGAATGATGTCGACGATCTCGTCGGTCGTGACGTCTTCGCGCCTGCCGTCCTTGGCGGCCTTCCGCAGGGTCTCCGCGATCGGCGGCTTAGGTCCCCCATCAGCCTGCTCGCTGAGCAAGTACGCGGACACAGACATCCCCAATGCGGCAGCCCGTGAGCGCAGTTCAGCTACCGGATCGTCAGAATCGACCATGACGGAATTCTGATCGTTTTGCGCAGGTCCTTGCCGCGTGAGTCCACAGCAGCCGTCAGGCCGCCGGATCGACCTTCAGGTCGAAACCGTTCTCGAACGGCCATCCCGGCGGCGTGCTCGCGAGGAACTCGTCGACCCATGCTTCCAACCAGCTGCCCTCGCTGCCGTTCATCCCGCTACCTCCATCCAGTCGTCGTCCTGCCCGGACGTTTTGTCGCCATCGCCGCCGTCGGTTGTTGAGCTTGTCGAAACAAACTCGACGACCCGCTTGATCACCTCGGGGTCGCGCAGCACCTTGCGGTGGCCCAGCCCCTCGGTCCCCATGAACTCCGCACCGACCGCGCTCGCGAACGCCTTGGCGTCGGCGTACGGGGTCTGCCGGTCGTCGCGGTCGTGCACCACGAACGTCGGCAGCGGCTCGTCCAGGTAGCGCGACTGCAGCGTCGCGTCGAACTCGGTGACCGGCAGCCCGGTGAAGTCGCGCGTCGCTGCCTCCATCGCGGCGCGGGTCCGCGGTCCGAACCCGAGCGCGGCCTGGAAGCCGTCGAAGAGCGACATCGCGTCGGTCATCGGCGCGATGAACACCAGACGGTTCGTGCCGAGCCAGCCGAAGCGCAGGTCCAGGTACGTCGAGATGGTGCCCAGCGAGTGCGCGATGACGGCCTCGGCCGGACCGAACTCGTCGAAGACCGCGTCCAGCGCACGGGCGAACTCGATGCCGTGAGTGCGGCGCTCGCCGGTCCGCTCGACGATGCCCGAGTCGCCGTGCGAGGGGGCGTCGAACATGACGACCTGGTACCCGGCCTCGACCAGCGGCTCGACCAGGGCACCGAACTGTGCGCCGCGTCCGCCCCAGCCGTGCATCAGGTAGACGGTCTTCGGAGCCCGCGCAGTGGTTGGTTGAGCTGCTTGTGCTGGTTGAGCCTGTCGAAACCCCTCACCCCAGACCTGCCCGACGACCGTCGCGCCCTGCGACAGCACCGAGAAGGACCGGCCTCCGGCCGGTACCGGCAGGTCACCCATCCGCGGGGGCGCGGTGAACCAGAGGTCGTTGGCGACCCGGCCCGCATAGCCGGGTGCGACGTGCTCGGCGTACTTGAAGAACGCCTGCATGGCTAGATTCCTGATACGAACGGTCGTGCTTTTCTGTAGTCCGGTCATTGCCCTGTCCTTCTCTCTCGAAAATTGGGTGGTGGTTAAGCGGCTGCGTCAGCCAGGAGGTTCTCGAAGCCGGCCCGCAGCTTCTCCTCCGCCTTCGGGTCCTGGAGCAGGCGCGAGAGGTGGTGGAACGCGTAGATCAGGCCCTGGAGCGAGAAGCCGAACTGCTCGACGTCGAGATCGGCGCGGAAGTCGCCCTCGGCGATCCCGGTCCGTACGACGACCTGGATCGTCTCGGCCCAGTCCGACTGGTTGCGCACGAGCGCGTCGTGCAGCGCGCCCGGCTGGTCGTCGAATTCGATGGATCCGGTCACAAAGACGCAGCCGCCCTCGAGCGCCTGGGTCTCCCAGACCAGCCAGTGGTCGAGCATCGCGCGGACCCGCTGGACGCCCCGCGGAGTGGCCAGGGTCGGGCGGATCACGATGTCGGTGAACCTCTCCCGGCCGCGCTCCAGCGTCTCGAGCTGGAGGGCTTCCTTGGACTTGAAATGCGCGAACAGGCCGGACTTGCTCATCCCGGTCTGCTCGGCCAGCTGCCCGATGGTGAGCGCGTTGAAGCCGATGCGGGACGCGATGCCCACGGCTTCGTCGAGGATGGCGAGCTTCGTCGCCTGGCCCTTGCTCATGTCCCGAGAATAGAACGATCGTTCTTTTCTCGTCAATGCCTTTTCAGTGATCAGTTCCGGGCCGGCTCAGTCATCGAGTCCATCCCCGCCGCCGTCGTCTCCGGAGCTAGTGCCGGAACCGCTGGAGGTCCCGCTGCTGGAGTCGGACCCGCTGCCGGACCCGCTGCCGGATCCGCTGCCGGATCCACCGCCGCGCTCGCCGTCGTCGCTGCCCGGGCCGCTCGATCCGCCGGATCCGTTTGATCCGCGGGAACCGTCGTCGCTGGTCGAGGAACCGGAGGTACTCGTTCCCGACGACTCGTGCTCGTCGTCCGACCCGCTCGACGTCGTGTCGTCGCCGCGGTCCCCGCTCGTTCCCGAGCCGTCGTCGGACCGGGTCGACGGGGTCGGCCGTACGACGGGGCCACCGGAGGGCTGGGGCGCCTGAGCCGGTCCGGAGTGCTCGGCGGGCGGGGTCGGGGCGACCGGCAACGGCCGTGGCGCCTTGGCATCGTCAGCCGGGGTCGGCAGGTCGAACGGAGTCAGCGTGCGGACCACGCCCGCCACAATGCGTTGCGCCGGACCCGGCAGCGAATTCGCGGCAGCGGTCCCGACGGTGCCGCCGAGCACGGCCGCGCTGACCAGGGCGATGACGGCAGCCTTGCGGCCGGTCCGAGTGATCGGCACAGCCCCGGCGAACAGCGCAGCGAGGTCGTCCCCGATGGGCGGCGGGGGTCCGTCGCCCAGGGAGCGCAGCTCGTCGAACAACCCGGCCAGAGCCGGATCGTCCAGAAGATCGATGTCGGTCATCGCCCCACCTCATCCAGGTCCTTGGGTGCAGACTCGCTGGTGCTCACGAGTCCGCGCAGCGCGAGGACCGCACGCTGCTGAAGCTTCTTGACCCGCGCCTCGGTCGTCCGAAGCGCGAGTGCGGTCTGCGCGACCGACAGGTCGCCGAGGACGCGGAGCATGACGACGGTCCGCTGCTCGTCGGGTAGCAGGGCCAACAGTTGGCTGGCCTCCCCGTCATCCATACCCGCGAGGGCCTGCTGCTCGGCCGACGAGTCGGCGCGTCCGTCGTGCTCCGCGTCGTACTCGGAGTGCCGCGGCTGCCGCGCCTGCCGCCGCAGGTCGTCGACCGCCCGGGAGTGGGCGATCGTGAACGTCAGGGCCCGGAATCCGGTCCACCCGCCGGTCAACCGGTCGAGCCGGGTGAACACCGCCAGGAACACGTCGTTGGTCAGACCCTCCGGATCCTCGGCGCCCCGCAGCCGCAGGTAGGCGACGATCTTCGGCGCCAGGGCGTCGTACAGCCGACGCAACGCGACGCCGTCGCCCGAGGCGGCGTCGCGCACGTCGTCATCGAGCTCCGGCGTGCTCCGGAGCCCGTGTCGCTGGGTCCGGTTCTCAGTCGTCGCCGCCGCCGGAGTGGTCGCCGCCGTCGCTCGAACCCGAGGAGTCACCCGAGTCAGGGCCGTCGGTCTCACTCTGGTCGCCGGAGTCGTCCGATCCGGGCGAGTCCGTCTCGGAGCTGTCGCCGGCATCCTCGCCCTGGTCGTCGCCCTGGTCGTCACCCTGGTCGTCGCCGGCGTCCTCGCCCTGGTCATCGCCGTGGTCATCGCCGTGCGAGGCGTGGGTCGGCGGGTTCGACGGCTGGTCGACCTGGTTGTCGTCGCCCTGGTCGTTCTGGTCGCTCTGATCGCTCGAGCCATCCGGCGTGTCGGTGGCGTCCGGGGTGTCGGTCGGCTCCGGGGCCTCGGTCTCGGGGGTCTCGGTGTCCGGCGCCTCGGGCGACTCGGTCGCCGGAGCGTCCGGTGTGGTCGCATCGGGTGCGTCGGTGTGCTGGACGACCTTGTTCGCGTGGTGCGCCGGCGCCGCGGTTGCCGCCGCCACCCCGGTGACCAGGGCCGCGCTGGAGATCGCCGCTGCGACGGCGATCCGCTTCCTCGTGCTGAGCTTCATGTGTTCTCCCCTTGGTTCGCTCCGAACTTGCATCGGGTGAACCGATCCCCACTCAAGGGACGGACCCCAACTATCTCACCAAATGAGACAAATAGGGCACGCAGACAGGACCTGCTCGGTGTAGCAGACTGCTACACTTCAAGTACCTGAGATCTCCGGAAGGGACGTGATGACGATGGCCACGACAGCCACGACTCCGACCCGGTTCGACTCCGACCTCTTCGCAGCGGCCAAGGCCGCCGGCGGGCGGGCGCATCGCAGCGCAGCCCAACAGCTGGCGCACTGGGCCCGCCTGGGCCAGGAGCTCGAGGCGTCGGCGGGCGTCTCGCAGCGCGACATCGACCGGGTGCTCGCCGGCCAGATCCAGTACGACGAGGTCGGGACGCACACCCAGGCCGCCGTCCGCACCGCGTGGCGTGAACAGCTCGAGGACGACCTCGCCGCGCTCGACCTGCGGGCACGCTTCGAGGCTGAGGGCCGCACCCGCTGGTCCGAGGCGGATGCAACAGGTGAGGTCACCGTCGAGATGCCGGCACCGAAGAAGCCGGCGAAGAAGGTGGCATCCCGCTCGCCGAAACGAGCTCGGTGACCACACCGGTCCTGCACCTGCTCGCAGGGTCGAACGGATCCGGCAAGTCCACCTTCGCCGATCTGCTCGTGGCCCGGACGCATCTTCCGTTCGTCAACGCGGACCTGATCGCCGAGCAGCGGTGGCCGGGCGACCGCGACCGACAGGCCCGGGAGGCGACGACGGTCTCGGCGCTGGCCGCAGGCGAGAGAGAGCGGTTGCTGGAGGCCGGGCGCTCGTTCGTCACCGAGACGGTCTTCAGCCACGAGAGCAAGGTCGATCTGGTCAGGAGCGCCGTCGCGCACGGTTACACGGTCCATCTGCACGTGATGCTGGTGCCTGTCGAGCTCGCCGTCGCGCGCGTCGCCGACCGTGTCGAGTTCGGCGGCCACCACGTGCCTGAGGCGAAGATCCGCGGCCGCTTCGACCGCCTGTGGGCGCTGGTCGCCCAGGCGCGCGACCTCGTCGATCGGGCTGACTTCTACGACAACTCCAGCATCGACCGGCCGTTCCTGCGGGTCGCCGCCTTCGAGTACGGCCAGGAGATCGGCACGTCGACCTGGCCCATCTGGACACCGGCCGCCCTCCGCTGATCATGAGCCTGCCGTCTCGCCCTCCGCAGTGTCAGAATCCCCAGGTGGGGACACGGGCCGAGGCCGATGAGCTGCGCCGCCGACGCGACTGGTCGGCGGCGTACGAGGCGTACGCCGGCATCCAGCCGCAGGACGGGCCGGTCACCGAGGGCCTGGCCGAGTCGACCTGGTGGCTGGGCAACATGGAGGAGGCGATCCGCCTCTACGCCGACGCCTACCGGTTGCACGTCGACGCCGGTGACCTCGAGTCCGCCGCACGCACCGCGGTGCTGCTCTCCATCCACTGCCGGCTGGTCGGTGAGTCGGCCCAGAGCGCCGGCTGGGACTCCCGGGCACAACGGGTGCTCGAGGACCTGCCCGAGTGCGCGGCCCACGGCTACCCCCTCTACCTCGGCACCGCCGGCCTGACCGGCTCGGACCTCGACGCCGCGGATGCGTCGGCGCGCCGGATGCAGGACCTGGGCCGCAACCACGGCGACCCGAACCTGGTCGCGCTCGGCGTCTACTTCGAGGGCCGGATCCGGATCAAGCAGGCCCGGGTGGCCGAGGGCCTGGCACTGCTCGACGAGGCGATGGTCGCCGCGCTGTCCGACGACCTCGACACCTTCTGGACCGGCGCCATCTACTGCGGGCTGATGGACGCCTGCAACGAGCTGCGCGACCTGCGCCGCGCGAGCGAGTGGACCGAGGCGACGCGTCGCTGGTCCGACCCGCTGCCGCTGGCCTCCCTCTACCCGGGCATCTGCCGGGTGCACCGAGCCCAGGTTCTCCAGAGCCGCGGGTCGTGGGCCGAGGCTGAGCAGGAGGCGCTCGGCGCGTGCGAGGACATGGCCGGCATCGACGTCTTCGCCGTGGCCGATGCCTACTACGAGGTTGGCGAGGTACGGCGGGTGCGCGGTGACCTAGCCGGCGCCGAGCAGGCCTACCACCAGGCGCACGACCACGGTCGTGACCCGCAGCCCGGGATGGCGCTGCTCCGACTCGCCCAGGGGCGACCCGACGAGGCGGCCGCCTCGATCTCGGCGGTGCTGTGCGCCGGCGGACGCAGTCGGCTCGACCGGGCGTCCCTGCTCGCAGCGCAGACCACGATCGCGCTGGCCTCCGGTGACCTCGACCTGGCCGAGGAGGCGTCCGGCGAGCTCGCCACCACCGCGCACGACTTCGACTCCCCCGGCCTGCGCGCCGACTCCCACCGCTCGTGCGGCTCGGTGATGCTCGCCCGCGGCCGGACGATGGAGGCGCTCGCCGAGCTGCGGCTCGCGTTCAACGCCTGGAACCAGCTCGACGTCCCCTACGAGGCGGCCCGCACCCGGATGCTGCTCGCCCAGGCGTACCGGGCCTGCGGTGACACCGATGCCGCGGTGCGCGAGGAGTCCGCCGCGCAGGCATGCTTCGAACGGCTCGGCGTACTCACCGTCGAGACGTCCGACTCCCCCGACGGGCTGACCGCGCGCGAGATCGAGGTGCTCCGCGTGCTGGCCACCGGCAAGAGCAACAAGGAGATCGCCGAGGAGCTGTTCCTCTCGCCGAAGACGGTGGCGCGGCACTTGTCGAACATCTTCGCCAAGACCGGAGCCACCTCGCGGGCCGCCGCCACGGCGTACGCGTACGACAGCGGCCTGATGGCTCGCTGACCTCGCTGGTTGAGGTGCGAGGAGCGCCAGCGACGAGCCTCGAAACCCGGTGGGTCAAATGACCCATGTGACTTCGCACCCCGAAATGGGTCGTGCGCCCGATGAGCGGCACCCGCCTGGGTTCGTAGTTTCGTGATCAGTCGATCGGAGAACGCCGGTCACGAAACAAGGAGAATGCAATGCCGAAGTACGTCATCGAGCGCGAACTCCCGGGTGCCGGTCAGCTGTCTGCCGACGAGCTGCACGCCATCTCGGTGAAGTCCAACGAGGTCCTGGCCGGTATGGACGGGCGGGCCAAGTGGCAGCAGAGCTACGTCACCGACGACAAGATCTACTGCGTCTACTTCGCCGACAACCCCCAGGCCGTACTCGAGCACGCTGCTGCCGGCGGTTTCCCCGCCAACAAGGTCAGCCTCGTCGCGAGCGTGATCGACCCCGGCTCGGGCGAGTGACCGCTCCATCGGCGGTTGAAGTGCTGGCGCCCTGGCGCGAGCCTCGAACCCCGGTGACCTCACGTCTGAAGGTCGGTCGGCCCTGCCGACCGACCTTCAGCCCGTCCGGACACCCTCCGTGCTCCGCCCCGGCAGCGCTTGACTAGTCCGGTTTGCCCGTCTTGGGCCTATCGAGGACGCCGTGGTGGTTTCGGACCTACGGTTGCTCCATGGTCGCCGGGGAGGGCGGCATCGCGAGGAATGCCGAACCGTTGGAGGGATTCAGCCGCGCAGTGGCCCGGCTGGTCCTTCTGCTGGCGTGCGGGGTGATCCTCGGCTGGTTCCTGGGAATCCGCACCCTGACCTCGGTCGTGCCGAACTACAACACGATGAAGTTCAACACCGCCGTGTGCCTGGCGGTCCTGGCGTGCGCCCTGCTGGTACGACGGCGTGCCTTGGCTTGGGCCGGCGTCGCCCTGGTCGTGACGATCGCCGGCCTGAGCCTGGTGGAGATCGTCGCCAGCACCAGTTTGGGGGTCGACCAGCTCGTGGTCGCGGACCACAGCAGCAGCCCCACGGCCGCACCGGGCCGGATGGCGCCCGCGACCGGTCTCGCTCTGCTTGCCCTGGCGCTGGCTCTGGGCCTTCTGCTGATCCGGCGGACCCGGGATGCACAGGTACTCCTCGTCGTCCCACTGGCGATCAGCCTCACCGCTCTTCTGGGCTACGTGTTCGGGGTCGAGCAGCTCTACCGTGTCGCCAGCCTGTCGAGCATCGCGGTGCACACCGCCGCAGGCATCTTGTTGGTGTCCCTGACGATCGCCAGCAGGGTTCCTGGCGGAGCTCTGCCGTGGGCGATCCGGGGGCGCGGTCCCGGTGCGGCGATGGTTCGCCAGACCGCACCGGTCATCACCGTGGGTCTGATCGCCCTGGGGCTGGCGCGCAAGCACCTCGGCGACGCCGGAGCCTTCGGGGAGCACTTCGGGATCGCCCTGATGGTGATGCTCGGGATCGTGATCGCCGTCGGCGCCACGGTGCGGGCCGCTCTTCACCTCGAGATCGCCGATGAGCAGCGAAGTGCCGCGGAGCAGTCGCTGCGCGAGCTCAACCTGACTCTGCGCGAGGGCCGGGACGAGGCGTGGTCGCGCGCGGAAATGTTGGGGGACGAGCTCGCGGCCGAACGAGGACGATTCGACCGGGCCATCTCCGCGACCGACGCGGTCATCTGGACCGTCCAGATCGTCACACCGCAGGACCTGCACCCGGCCTACGTCAGCCCCAACATCGAGCGGGTCTTGGGTGCGCACCTGTTGAGGGGCGAGACGGCGCCGGAGGCGCTGCGCCGGCTGGTCGACGAGGACCAACGCGAGGCCGCGACGCGTTTCGAGCAAAGTGTGCGGCTCGGCAACGCCGCCGAGATCGAGCTGCGACTCTCGGTCGCCGGACGCGCCAAGTGGGTCCGGGTCTCCGGCCTCCCACGGTTCGAAGGATCGCTCACCTTCTACGACGGTTTCTTGAGTGACACCACCGAGCAGCACACCATTGCCGAGCAGCGGGAGATGCTGCTCGCTCACGAGCAGCTGCAAGTCGAGAAGCTCTCCGAGCTCAACCGCGTGCGGGACGAGTTCATCGCGATCGCCGGGCACGAGCTCCGCACGCCGGTCGCGGTCATCCTCGGCTACCTGGAGATGCTGGCAGATCCACGCACGGACGAGCAGACACGACGAGACGGCGTCGAGGTCATCACCCGCCGCGCGCACCAGCTGAGCGAACTGGTCGAGCGGGTCTTCGACCTGGCCCGGATCGACGCCGGCGCGATGGATTTGGTCATCGCGCCGGTGTCGGCCGACGGCCTGCTGACCAACCTGATCGCCGAGCACCAGGCGGCGGCCGAGTCGAGCGGGATCGCGCTGAGCGTCGAACCCACCACTGCTGTGATGCTCGGCGACGCGGCGCGGCTCCAGCAGGTCTTCGACAATCTGGTCTCGAACGCACTCAAGTACACCCCGCGCGGCGGCGCGGTGCGGATCGAGGCGACGAGCAGGGCCGACGAGGTCGTCATCACCGTCGCCGACAACGGCATCGGGGTCGAGCCGGACGAGCTACCCCACCTCTTCGACCGCTTGTTCCGCTCGGCCGGGGCACGGGAGTCGCGGATCCCAGGCACCGGCCTCGGGCTAGCCGTGGCGAAGGCACTGGTCGAGGGCCATGGTGGCACCCTCTCGGTCGTTCCGAACTCCCCGAGCGGGTTGGTGTTCTCGGTAGCGCTGCCCAACGCCCGTAGCCCCCTGGTCGCCGGGGATGCCCGATGACGGCCCACGCCCTGGTCGTCGAGGACGATCCCGACCTGCAGAACCTGCTGCGCAGCGTCATGACCAACGCGGGCTTCGAGGTGGCCGTCAGCTCGACCCGGGCCGAGGCGCTGGCCGCCGTCCAGGACCGCGAACCGGAACTGATCACCCTCGACCTGAACCTTCCCGACGGGGACGGCCTGACCCTGTGCCGTGAGCTGCGCCAGGTCACCGATGCCTACGTCATCATCCTGACGGCTCGCAGTGAGTCGAACGTGGTGCTGCTCGGTCTGGAGAGCGGGGCCGACGACTACCTCCGCAAGCCGTTCTCCACCCTGGAGCTGAATGCGCGCGTGAACGCACTGCTGCGTCGACCGCGAGTGCTGGAAACCGCTGGACGCTCGAGCACGGGCGGTGTTCTGGCGCACGGAGACCTGGTCATGGACACCGACAGGCGCACCATCGAGGTCGGCGGCAGCGAGCTCGGGCTGACCAAGCTGGAGTACGACCTGCTGGCAGCGCTGGCTGCCCGTCCGGAACAGTTGGTGTCCCGCGAGGAGCTCATGATCGAGCTCTGGGGAGCATCCTGGCGCGACCGACACCTGGTCGACGTGCACGTCGCCAACCTGCGCCGCAAGATGCGGCCCGCCGGGTCCCGCGTGCAGATCCTCACCGTGCGCGGTCTGGGCTACCGGCTCCACGAACCCGCCTCCTGACGAGGCTCCTTGACGATTTCTTGAGGAACTCTTGCGTCTCTGTACGGCGCGACCACGTCGGGTTCTCTCCTACCGTCGTTCCAGTGGGAGGACGGTGACCAAGCACCGTCTCCGGGAGACGAGGTGGGGCAGATGGTCAGCATCGTGGTGATCGACGACGACGAGGACCTGCGGGACCTGATGGAGCTGCGGCTCAAGGCCAGCGGCTACGACGTGCACCCGGCGGGTGACGGGCTGATGGGACTGGAGCTGATTCGTTGGCGCCGACCCGACCTGGTCGTCGTCGACTGGACCATGCCGCGGATGGACGGCATCGCGATGTGCCGGGAGATGCGCAACGACCCGGCGCTCGCCGAGATCCCGGTGCTGATGGTCAGCGCCCGCACCACGGCAGCGGACCGGCGCGTCAGCATGGCCGCCGGGTGCACCGCGCTCCTACCCAAGCCGTTCAGCCTGAGCAGGCTCGCGGACACCGTCCGGAGCCTGTTGGACAAGGACGAGCCGCTGGTCGGGTGCCGCTGCTGATCCCGTCGCGCGAAGTTGGGGAATTCACCCCATGCCCGGACCCGTGCCCAGGCGGCACGGTGAACCCATGGGAATCATCGAGTTCGAGCTCCAGAAGGTCGTGAACGCACCGGCCGACCAGGTCTTCACCCGCTTGGCCGACATCAACGGCCACAACGACTGGATGCCCGCCAAGGGCAGCATCCGCAAGCACTCCGAGCAGACCTCACCCGGGGCTCCGGGTCCTGGGACGACGTACGTCGACCAGACCAAAATGGGCGAGGCCCCCGGCGAGATCGAGGTCTTCGAGCCGTCGCGCCGGCTGGTCTACCACTGGTGGGACCAGGGTCGCGGCGGGCGGCTGAAGTACGAGGGCTGGCCGGCGTACACCCTTGAGGAGCAGGCCGACGGCACCACCTTGGTCCGGCACGACGCCCGGATCCAGACCTACGGGATCTACAACCTGGCCGTCCCGATGTTCCGGGTGATGGCGAAGAAGGAACGGACGGTCACGCTCGGAGCGCTGGCGGCTTCGTTCGACTGACCAAACGCTTCACGGCGTCGGCGGGGTCAGGACGGCCGGCGACGCGGTGCTCGTCGGGGTCGGCGAGGGGTCGGGCGTCGGTGTCGGGGTCGAAGCGGAGCTCGCCGTCGGCGTGGGAGCGATCAGTCGTTGATCGCCCTCCTGGTTGTCGGACTTCTTGTGCTTGTCCTCGTGCTTCTTGGGCGGGCCCTTGCGCTCCGGCTGCTTCTGCGGAGTCGGCGTCGGAATCGGGGTGACCGTCGGCTTCGGCTTGGGCAGCTCGGCCAGCAGCGCCCGGGCCGCGGAGATGATCCGGTTCGCGGCGGCGTCCGAGAGGGTGCCGTTGCGCTGCGCAGACTCGGCACCGGTGATCATCGAGTACAGCGCCCGGCGTGCGGCCGAGTACTGGTGGTGAGCCAGATAGCCGTCGACCTTGCCCAGGGTCGTGTTCAACGCCGGCACCTCGTCGGCCGCCGTGAGCGCGGCCTGGGCTCCGCAGCCGCTGAGCACCAGCGCGCTCCCGAGGATGATCGAGGGAAGGATCGTGCGGGCCTTCATCGCGCCGCTCCGTTCAGAGCGTCGTGCAGGTCGGACAGCGGACCCTGGTACTGGGCCGGCACGTTCGCCGGAATGCCGTTGTCGGACTTCGTGTCGTTGCCGCCGTTCAGCAGGACGACGAGCGCGATCACGATCGCCACGCTGATCACCGCCAGCACACCGATCTGCCACCACAACCAGTTCCGGGTGTGCGCGGGGTCCACCAAGTAGGTCGTGGCGCGCTCGACGGGCCCGTCGACGTACGGCGCAGCACCGGTGGTCGCCGCGGCGTCGAGGGCGCCGAGTTCCAGCACCGCCGTGTGCTCGACCTCGGACTCGTCTGGAGTTCGTTGAGCTTGTCGAAACGCGGTTCCGGTTCCCTCGAAGGGAGTGGACGAGAGCAGGTCGGCCACCTCCACCGCATTCGGCCTGTTCTCCGGGACCCGGTGCGTCATCTGCTGGATCAGTTCACGCCACTCCGGCGAGAGCGAGTCCGGGATCGCCGGGGCCGCGTTCAGTCGCGCGACCGCCGCCTCGACCGGCGTACCGGGGTAGGCGCGCTGCGCCGTCAGCGACTCGAGCAGCACCAGTCCCAAGGAGTAGATGTCCAGCGCCGGGGTGAGCTCCTCCCCCGTCACCTGCTCCGGTGACAGGTACGCCGGGGAGCCGATCGCGTCCCCGGTGCGGGTGTGGTGCTCGGTCGCGCCCACCAGCCGGGCGATACCGAAGTCGGCGAGCAGCGCTCGGCCGTCGCCGCAGAGCAACACGTTGCTCGGCTTCACGTCGCGGTGCACGACGCCCTGGCCGTGCGCGTACGCCAGGGCACGGGCGACCTGGGCCCCGAGAGCAGCCACCTCGTCGGAGTCGAGCGGGCCGACCGAGATCCGCGCGGACAACGTCGCATCCTCCACGAGCGTCATCACCAGGTACGGCCGTTCTCCCCGGATACCGGCGTCAAGCAGCGTGATCAGGCCAGGGTGGTCGAGGCCGGCCAACGTCCGGGCCTCGTCGATGAACCGGGTCCGCTGGAGCGGGTCGGTGACCTCGCGCAGCACCTTCACCGCGACCTGCCGCCCCAGCACCTCGTCGGTGGCGCGGTACACGTCGGCCATCCCGCCGGTCCCGATGCGTTCATCGAGTCGGTACCGGTCGTCCAGCATGGTGGACTGATCGATCGTCATGCGGGTTCCTCTTCCCAAGGGCCGGGTGCCGAAACACCCGTACCCCTCCGCGGCATGGTTCACCCCTCCTGAGCGTGTGTCGCGAGCCACCCTGACCCTGGCGCGTTTGGCCGTGGACCGCGGTCAGCACACGGCGAGCCCGCGCAGGCGTTTGAGGGTCGCGGGCGCGGGCACCGGAGGGTCAGGTTTCGCGAGCCTGCCTCGCGATCGAGAGATGGGACGCCGTCACGCCATGAGCCTGCACCCCGACGAACCCAACGAGGGCCCGCTGGTCGAGCCCGACCAGGACCCGATCCCGCCCGGCGAGGACCCCTCAGACGACCCGAGCCCGGAGCCTGACCTGGTCTAGGACCGGTGCCACCGGGCCCGAGGGCCCGGTGGCGACCGACGCCTACGCGATCTTGGTGATCCGGTTCATCGGCCCCGGCGCGATCGGCCCGGTGGCCAGGTACGCCGTCAGTGCGTCGACGTCGAAGCCGGGAGCGTAGACCCGGTTCGTCGACGGACCAAAGTTCGTGAATCCGTCACCGCCGTTGGCCACGAAGTCGTTCGTCGAGACCCGGTACGTCGCCGCCGGATCCATCGGAACCCCGTTCAGCTGCATGTTGCTGATCCGGTCACCGAGCGCCCGCGTCGTGTCGTAGGAGTACGTGAACCCGGCCGAGACCTGCAGGAACTTGGTGCTGCCCTGGCCGGCGTACCCGGTGAACTGCTGCTCAAGAACCTCCTTGAGCTGGGCTCCGGTGATCGACACCGTCACCACGAGGTTGTTGAACGGCTGCACGCTGAAGGCCTCCCCGTACGTCACCTGCCCTGGCGCCTCTCCTCCGGGCGAGAACGCATAGCTGAGGCTGGCGCGGATGCCGCCGGGATTCATCAGACCTATCTGGGCTCCGGCTGATTGCGTCCGGGCGAGCATGCCGTCGGCGATCACGTCACCCAGCGCGCTCTCACCGGCGGCGTTCGACGCGTTCGTGATGTCGGCGGTGATGCCGCCCACCACCTGGTTCGCGAGCGGTGCCACTGCGGTTCGGTACTTGTCGGCGATCACCTTCGCCGGACCGTCGACGAGCGCCGGGTTCTTCACGAAGACGCCGGACGCGTCCTTCTGGTAGGTGCCGTCGGGGTTCTTGATCCCGTTCTCGACGATCGAGTTCACCGCGGAGGCGGACACGAACTGCTTGCTCGTGTGCCCCAGGGTGAACGTGACATCGGTGAGTAGGGTGCCGGCCGAGCCCGCGCTGGTGACCAGCGAGTTCTTGCCCGAGGAGTTCGGCAGGTTGCACACGTAGGAACGGTGGGTGTGGCCGCTGATCACGATGCCGAACGCCGGGTCGAGCCGCTTCACGATGTCGGTCACCGCGCCGCTGAAGTTCGCGCACCCGTTCGGGTCGGCCGCGGCAGGCGGCGGGTTCTGCTGGCCACCCTCGTGCAGCAGCAGGACGAACGCCTTCACGCCCTCGGTCTTGCGCAGCAGCTTCGCGTACTTGTTTGCCGTGTCCGCCTCGTCGAGGAAGTTGACGGTCTGGATGCCGGCCGGGTTCACGATCGACGGGGTGCCCTCGAGGGTCTCGCCAATGAACGCGATCTTGGCGTTGCCGACCTTCTTGATCACGTACGGCGCCAGGATCGGCTGCCCGGTGACCTTGTCGACCACGTTCGCCGCCAGCATCGGGTAGTTGGCACCGGCGAACCCGTCGCCGTCCTGACAGCCGTCGACCGGGTGGCAGCCGCCGTTCTGGAGCCGCTTCAGCTCGGTGACGCCCTCGTCGAACTCGTGGTTGCCGACGCTGGTGACGTCCAGGCCGAGCGAGTTCATCTCCTCGACCGCCGGCTCGTCGTGGAACGCCGCGCTGACCAGCGGGCTGCCGCCGACGATGTCACCGGCAGCGACCGTGTAGACGTACGGCGTCTTGGTCTTGTCGGTGGCCCGCTGCGCCTTGACGGCGTGGGCGAGGTACTCGACACCGCCCGCCGGTACGCCGTTGACCAAGCCGCCGCTGCCGGAGGGCGGGTCGATGTTGCCGTGGAAGTCGTTGAAGGCGAGCAGGTGGACGGTGGTGTCCTTCGCTGGAGCACCCTTCGCGCTCGCGGTCGGCGTGCCAGCCAGCGCGCTGGCTCCGGTGATCGCCAGGGCGGCTGCTGCCGCGACGGCGAGCAGGCGTGGACGGTTGGTCTGCATTGACGCACTCCCTCGTGTCAGCCACCCCCGCCGGGCAACACCTTGCCTTGGATCGGCGGTGATGTGAAGGCCGGACGGGTGACGAGGCGCGGAACGCGGAGCCAACTCCCATGGGAAGTAGTCCGGAGCACGAGCTTCCTGCGCTTGAGTCAGAAGCGCTTGAGAAGTTCAGCCTTCTTGTCCGAAAACTCCGTGTCCGTAATCAAGCCTTGGGCGTGAAGCGAGGCAAGCTTGGCGATCTGCTCGGCCGGATCAGGGGCAGGCGCACCGCTGTCAGCCTCCGCGGCTTGCCTGCGTCGCGCGAAAGCTGTGGACGCGAGGTCGGCGATCTTCCCTGCCATGCCGGCTGCCGGAGGAGCTTCCTCCGATTCGGCGGGCGTCTCCGGGATCACCTGACAGTCCTTGAGCAAGATGCTGAGCACCATGAACTGCTTCTCGGGAAGCTCGACGACAGACTGCTTTCCATCGGCCCAGACGACGCGAAGCGTGTGTCCGGAGTCGAACGCCGCTCCCAGGCTGGCTCCGACCGCCTTGCCGACGGCTCCCGGGAGTGCCGCTCGTGCGGCTGCTTGGCCCATTGCGCCGGCGAGGCCCTTTCGGGGGTCCAGTTCTTCCCACTCAGTGATGGTCTCGGCGTTGATCTTGTGCCGCTTGAATGGGTTGGACGAATGCTGAATCGACAGGTCCCCGTTCTTGGAAAACCCGCCCCTCCCGGAGAACACGGTGCCGCCGGCAAGGTGTCCACCAACGACACGACCCTGGCCCGTCAGCTCCTGATATAGCGCCATGCGAGGACTTTAGGACAACTCCAGAGGTGGCCGTCGCAAACGTCGGCAACCTTGTCCCTCCCGTTGTCCCCTCAGGACAAATACGGAGACGGACGGAGGTTTCGTCGTCACCGTCGTGAACGTGGATGAGCGTGCTCTTCACTGTCCTTACTGGAGATCAACAAAGCGGCGAGAATCGCCCCGGCTACGGCGAAGCAGGCCCCGACGGTTAGCCCTGCGGGCGTTTCGGCACTTTCTCCATCCAGATCGCTCTCATCGGGAGCGCCTCCCGGAATCCACAGCGTTTCGTCCTCAATCGTCAGCCGACGACATTAACTTGAGCCTGAGTCGAGCTGGGAGTTCTAGATGGTTCACAAATATGGCCGCGAAGCGACCTCCGTATTCGACCTCCTTGGACGCGATGAGGTCGACCTGACAGCGTCGCTTGGGTGGACTCTTTCGCGTTCACCGGCGCTCCTAAACGAGCTGTTGAGGCACGTAGGCGTCCAGGCCAAGGCCGAGGACGTGACCGTCACTCTGGAAGAGGTCGTCTCTGGAGGGCGAACCGACATTGAGTTGACGGCCCCAGGGGCGCGGATCATCGTCGAAGCCAAACAGGGCTGGCTCCTGCCGAGCGAAGACCAGCTGCGGCGATATCACCCGCGCTTCCACGGGTTCGATCAGCAGATCTTCGTCACGCTTTCCGATGCATCGGAGCGATGGGCCACGACCGAACTGCCAAAGCAGGTCGAGGGAACTCCAGTCGTCCATCTCTCCTGGGACACCGTCCGAAGCCTGGTCAAAACCAGCCAGGGCTCTGTTGCTGGTAGGCAACGGCTATGGCTTGACGAATTGGAGGAGTACATGGGCAAGACGACGTCTTCAGTTCCATTTGAAGATCAGTGGGTGTTCTGCGTGGTCGTGTCGAACTCGCCGTTCGGCCACCGCACCTTTCGCGAGTACGTGACCAACGAACGCGTGTACTTCCACCCGTACGGCACGAACGGCTGGCCGAAGATTGCGCCAAACTTCCTGTGCTTTCGGTGGAACGGTGTCGTCCAGCAGGTAAATCGTGTCGCAAGCTTCGAAGTCGTTCCGACTCTGACCGAGCGCTGGCCATCTGTCGCGGGAGAGGAAGGCGATGGCGCGCACATTGTCTATGAGCTAGGCCCTGACATTCCTATTCCATCAATCAGCACCAAAGGCACCTTTGCAACAGGTCGGGTTTGGTCGTTGCTCGACCAACTTTTGGTCAGTCCAACTCTGGCAGCAGCTGTGAGTGCCAGCAAGGCAGCGCGTTAGAGGATTCAAGAGTCCTTCGCATAGGTCCGTACTCCGCCTGCGGGCAGGGGCCGGTCCTGGGTGAAGTGGAGGCGATACCGAAGACTCTCTCGGTACCGCCTCCACTCTCTATCGCTACGCCGCGACCGGCTCCAGCGCACCGCTCCGCGCAGCCTCGGCGTGCTCCGCACTGTCCTTGCTGGAGATCAGCACAGCAGCGAGGATCGCACCCGCCACCGCGAAGCAAGCCCCGACTGTGAACGCGTCCGAGAACCCGTTGGTCAGTGCGGTCGCCTTGTCGGCACCGGTCTTGAACGCGTCGTTGGTCGACGCGTTCGCGATCGAGGCAAGGATCGCCAGGCCGAGCGCGCCACCGACCTGCTGGGCGGTGTTGATCAGACCCGAAGCCAGGCCGGCTTCGTGCGCCTCGGTCCCGCTGACAGCGGCGATCGTGACCGGCACGAACGAGAACCCAAGGCCGATTCCGGCCAGGATCGACGGTCCGAGGACGTCGACGGCATACGAGCCGTCCGGGCTGATCTGGCTGAACCAGGCGAGCGCCACGGCCACGAACACCATGCCAACGATCAGCATGTTCTTGAACCCGACCTTGGTCACCAGGGCGCTGGCTGCACCGGCAGCCAGGATGATCGCGATCGCCAGCGGCAGGTAGGACAGGCCGGCCTTGAGCGCGGAGTCTCCCAGCACCTGCTGCAGGTAGAGCGTGATCAGGAAGAACATCGAGAACAGCGACATTCCGATCAGGATCCCGACGAGGTTCGCACCGCGCAGCGTGCGCTTGCGGAAGATCGAGAACGGGATCAGCGGCTTGCGGGTGCGCAGCTCGATGACCACGAAGGCGACCAGCAGAACCGCAGCACCGATCAGGCGCAGGATCGTGTCCGTCGAGCCCCAGCCGACCTTGATCGCGTCGACCATGGCGTAGACGAGGAGTGCCGAGCCGGCTGAGACCGTCACCGCACCAGGCAAATCGAGCGTGCGGTCGCTCTCCTCTTCCGAGGTCGACTCGACCAGGCGCTTGGGCGCCTGCCACACGATGAACAGGCCGATCGGGACGTTGACGAACAGAACCCACTCCCAGCCGGCCCACTCGGTGAGCACGCCGCCGAGGAGCACACCTGCTGCGCCACCAGCTCCGGCCACCGCACCCCAGATGCCGAGAGCGTTGTTGCGCTCCTGACCCTCCTCGAAGGTGGTGGTGATGATCGAGAGGGCTGCCGGCGAGGCGATCGCAGCACCGAGGCCCTGGACCGCACGGGCGGCGATCAGCCAGGTCTCGTTCTGGGCGAAGCCGCCGGCCAGCGAGGCAAGCGCGAACAGGGTCATGCCGATCATGAACACGCGGCGGCGGCCGAGGTAGTCGGCCAGACGCCCACCGAGCAGCAGGAAGCCGCCGAAGGTGAGCGTGTAGGAGTTCACGACCCAGGACAGGTCGTTCTGGGAGAAGTCGAGCGCCTTGCCGATGGACGGCAGGGCGACGTTGACGATGGAGGCGTCGATCACGACGACGAACTGGGTCATCGCCAGCAGCGCGAGAGCAAGGTTCCTCGCCCGCGGCGTTGAAAGGTCTGGCTGGAACATTCTGAAGTCTCCTGAGGTTATCTGGAACCGTAGTTCCGGTTCCGATTGAGACGTTACGGAACCTGGATTCCGCTTGTCAACGGATTAACGGAGGTAGGATTCCGGATATCGCTGACAGCGAACGCTCACCACTAAGGACATCAGTGACCACCGACATTCGCCCTCTGCGCGCCGACGCCAGGCGCAATCTCGAGCGGATCCTCGCCTCCGCGCGCGCGCTTTTCGCCGAGCGCGGACCGGGCGCGCAAATGGAGGACATCGCGGCCCACGCCGGCGTCGGGATCGGCACGCTCTACCGCCGCTTCCCCACCAAGGAAGCCCTGGTCACCGAGCTGGTCCGAGAGCGCTTCCAGGAGTTCGCGGGCATCGCCGCCGAGTGCGAGGACATCGAAGGCCCGTACGACGCCCTGGCGACGATGATGCGCCGGCACGGCGAGGCCGTCGAGCACGACATCGCCTTCCAGCTCGCGATGATGCAGCTCAACGAGTTTGAGTGGCAGGGCATCGAGGACGACAAGGCCGCCCTGAACGCCGTCGTCTCCCGGATCATCGAGCGGGCGCAGGCGGCCGGCGAGGTCCGTGACGACCTCAAGGTCGAGGACTACGGGATGGTGATGTGCGGCATCACGGCGACCATGCACTTCATGAGCGGGACGCACGAGTGGCGGCGGCACCTTGACCTGATTTTGGCTGGCCTGAGGGCCTGAATGGTGCCGACCCAAGAACTGTCCGCAACACTACGTCGTTGCGGATCATCACTAGAGGTGCGTCCAATTGCCGAATGGAACCGTTCGCGGACCGCTTGGAAGCCGATCCCGAAGACTGGATCTTTGACGTGCTTTCAGTTGAGCTGCTCCGGTCGGACAATCTTCCCCGTCGTAGTCGCGTCATTGTCTCGCGGGCAGAATATCCAAACTGGGTCATCGCCTCCGAAACTGCTGCTCTGATTGTTGCGGCCGTCCATCGGTCCACGCCGATACGTGTCGACCCCGTCTATTGAGGTGTGGCCGTCACTTAGGATTTCCCCGCTGGCGCGTCGCGCGTCTGGGGCGCCTCTGCGACGCGTCTCTTTTGTCAAACGTCGCGCTCCGCACTAGCGCTCTGGCCTTTTCTGTCCCGTCCAACTCCAGGTCAACTACCAGCCGGGCTCCGACGCTCACACTATTCCAGTCCCTTCGGTCTTCGAAGATCCTTGCCGAGAGATACACATCAAGCCCTGTGTAAGAATCCACCGCGAACCCGAAGTTCCTCCCGGGTTCGCGCTTCACGACTTCGACTTGACGACCCTTAAGCGCGGCGGCGTCCGCCTCGGTGCCGGGTGCGAGCGAAACGTAGGTTGCCCTCATACCCCGCGGACCCGGTTCGGCGTTGAATGCAACGGCAGCTCCCCGCTTCATGAACAACAGATTGTTGCGCGGTTTCACGGCTGTGAAATGAAAGAAGACGTCACCCAGCGCACTCGAAATGAAGCCAAAGGGCTTGCCCTTCGTAAGGTCCTTGATCGAACCGAGACTTCTTGTCCCAGCCGCTTGTGGTCCCTCATCGATCTGCCCGTCTAGCAGGTCGACGAGCCTTGTTCGATGTGGGCTGTCAGCGCCTTCAAGTTCGAGAAGGGCTGAGGCCCGCTGCACGATCCCTGCATAGGAATTGGCGTACTGGAGGGCCTCGCGGTGCTCGATTGCAAGCGCAAGTAGCCTGTCGAGCACGTGTCGCAACTTGGTCCGCGACGTTGCCCTGACGGCAATAGCCAGACCCTCTTGAATGCACTCGGCGGTCGTCTCAATCATGCGAGTGTCGCTGATGCCAACTCGCAAAAATGACGCGCCGAGATCGGCGGCGTTGCAGCACTCTTCGATAGCTTGTCGCGGCGAGGCGGCCTCACGCGCCAGAATCTCCGCTCTACGCCTCCGCGCTTCCATCATCTGGGTCGCTGCTATCCTCTGGGGCTTGCCCGTTGCAGTCGCGACCAACGGCTCGAGCATGGAGATTGCAGTGTCGAGCTCGCCCAGGAACATGTGTAGAGCGGCCACCTGAACGCTTGTCTCAACAGTGTCGAGAATCTGGTCAGCAAATCTCGCGTGGGTGAGTGCTTCCGCACTCTCTCCTTCGTTCCGGGCGAGGTGCCCCGCGAATATATGTGCGACCCGAGCTCGGTGTAGATCATCAGGCGCCTGTTCGAGGGCGCGACGGTAGGCGACTGTTGCCGCCGCTGACCGTCCTGCGTTTGCAAGTATGAAGCCTCGTACGCGCTCGACTTCAAAGTAGCCGGGGCTGAGTTCCGCCGCCTGATCAACCATGCCGAGACAGGTCTCAAAGCCCTCAGGTCCCCGCCTCAATCGGCGCAAAGCGTGCAGGGCATCGCGAAGGACGAGGGCTGCAGGTTGGTCGACCTCGTTGATCACAAAGACTGTTGCCGGCGCAAGAGGGGCCCTGCCCTCATCCAACCTACGACGCTCCTCTGACGCGTTGATGAGGCGCTGCTTACGCTCGATAGTCTCCCCAGACGTATCTGCCGGTCCGAATCTAGCGATGTAACGAGCGGCAGTATCGGTCACCACAAATGCTTCGCCGATGTCAGCGGTCAACGCAACGGAACGAACCAGTGCACGCCTTTGCAGCCCATGCACGTCTCGTCGCAGTTCATCTGGACCGGCGTCTAGATACAGGGACAACTCTTGGACGGTGACAGGGTGTTCAAGTTGGAAGATCGCCTGAGCGACCTCGCGTTCCTCATCCGTAAGTGCGTCCCAGACATTCGCAACACAGAAACGCAATAGATCGTCTTGATTCTCAAGGATCGCTTCCGGTCGCTGTCCTGCTTCAACCGAAAGGACGAACCACCGGATCGCCAATGGATTGCACGCAAGGCGTCGCACTACCTTTGTCGCCTGCTCCGGCTGCATTGCGTAGAGCGCTTCAAGGTCCCGTGCTCGAGCGGTTCGCCGCAAAAGGTCGACAGCATAAGACTCGTCGAGCGGGCCTATCGGGAGCGTCCGCTCGATCTGTCCCAGACCAACCCGACTGGTGAACAGGAATCGAGTCGATGCAGGCAACGCTTCAATGAGCTGTATAGCTTCATCGCCACTAGCCGTCTCCAGATTGTCCACACACAGGAGGACCGTGAGACCTTCCAAGACGTCCGCTAGATCTGCGATAGTTCCGGCAAAATCCTCTTCCAGAGGTTCGGCAATTTCTCGAACGATCTCAGCGAAGCTTGTAAGCGGGGCTCGCAACTGAGCAATACCTGAGGCTGTCAGGCGCTCGGTTTTGAGCGATGTCCACAGTATGGCGTCGAATGGACATGCAGGATCGTCGGCCAAGTCGTAGAGCGTTTGAACTGCCAGAGCCGTTTTCCCGATTCCCCCGGGACCCAGGACCGTGATCGCTGGATAGCGAGCATCCGTGAGTAGTTTGCGAAGGCGATTAATGTCTCCTCGGCGACCTAGTAGGCCCGTTTCGTCGTACTCCGGAAGGGGCAGGTTGTGAAGAGTTCGAGCAACATCCGTGAGATGGTGCTGCGGGATCGAAGGACTCCAATCTGGATCCTGATGAATTGCCTTGGAAATGCGTGCGACGTTGGGGAGAGGCACGCCATGGGCCGTTGCCTCACCGAGCGCCGCAAGAAGGCGATCCAGGTCGTCAGGTAGCAACGGTTTAAAATGCATCACCCGATTCCGGGCTGGGACAGCCCCCTTTAATGCGCCCGTAGACCGCTTCAGGGCGACACCCAGATCGACAGGAAGCAACTCTCGTCTCTCGTTCAGAAGATCGATCTCGTCTCCGAGATCCAGGTAGTGAACGAGCTCGGCACCTGCAGTCTCCGCGTCGGGGTCGTTAAGCCGATTTGTCACTGCCTTATCCGAGTACGAACCAAGATCGACAACTCCGTCGGCTTCAAGATAGTGCTGGATGTGGTTTCGGAGATCTGTCTCAAGAGCCTCTATAAGAGCGTAAAGACGGTACCGATCGATCTCGGCTGCTCCAGGGATGAACGAAGTCACGTCACGAGCGTAGAAGGCGCGAGACGATCTGGTCGACGAATCGGTACGACTTTCGATGTCGCCATGCCTTGCTTCCTAATGAGCTGGTCTACGGCCGATTGCGCCCCAGGTCGTCGTGCGCCTGCACCCACTCCTCGGCCACGACGGCAGATCCCAACGACAGCTCGCCGGCGAGCACCGTCGCGGCCATGATCTCGGCCAACTTGTAGACCTTGCCCGCGCCGTAGCACCCCAAGATGTCGAGGCACTCCCGCTGCGTCGCCAGCCCTGTCCCTCCGCCATAAGTCGCGATAATCAGCGCCGGGATAGTGATCGAGGCGTAGAAGTCGCCGTTCGGCAGCAACTCCGAGAAGCCGTAGAGCGCCGAGGACTCCGCGATGTTGGCCACGTCCTGCCCGGTCGCGATGAACATCGCGGTCAGCCCGTTCGCGCTGTGGTTCCCGTTGTTGTTCGTCACCGACATGATCGAGCCGAGCTGGCCGCGCATGCGGGCGGCGTACAACTTGTCGGTGCTGACGTGCATCTGCTCCTCGACCAGCGTGGCCGGCAGGGTGATCTCGGCGACGACCCGCTTGCCGCGGGTGTGCAGCATGTTGACGACCGAGGTCTTCTTGTCGGTGGCGAACTGGCCCTCGAGCAGGAAGTGCAGCTCGCCCGGGTAGTTCTGTTTGATCCAGGCGCACGCCGCGAAGGTGGCCTTGCCGGTCATGTTTTGCCCGGCCGCGTCCCCGGTGGTGTAGTTGAACCGGGTGTAGAGCAGCTTGGAGACCGGGAACTTCTGGATCCCGATCAGCTTGCCCGAGCTTGTGGTCGTCTGCGCCGCCGCGGCGATCGGCTCGAAGTTCGCATCGAGCCACTCCGAGAACGCCTTGGCCTCGCGCGCGTTGTTGAAACTGAAGACGGGCGCTCGCTGCATCTTGTCGTCCAGGACGGTGGTAGTGATCCCACCGGCCTCGCGGCACAGCTTCATCCCGCGGCTGTAGGAGGCAACCAGGGTGCCTTCGGTCGTCGCCAGCGGTACGAAGAACTCGCCCTGGGCGTGTTCGCCGTTGACCAGGACAGGGCCGGCCAGTCCGATCGGCACCTGGGCGACTCCGAAGAAGTTCTCGACGTTGCCCGGCAGCGTGCACGGGTCGAGCGAGTAGTGCGTTACATGCTCGGCCGGGCTATCCGTCTGATCCCTAATGAACTCCTGGCGCGCCTTGATCGCGGCCCGGCCGTAGTCGTTGTCGCGTTCGCGCGGAATCCTGATGGAGTTCATGAGGAGGAGGATCCCACGTCCCCTCATCTAAGCATCGGACCGACGTGAGCTCATCGGCTCACCGAGCCACGTTGACCCAGGCTCGAACGACGGGGTAACGGACGCGTACGGGCCCGCCCTCGGCCCGATACTCGCGATTCTCACGTTTTCAAGACGCGCCAAACTGCCTTCTGCAAGCCTGGACTCAGCTTTCCAACGCACGGGCCGCGGGAGAGAAAGGCATGTTTGATGCAGGTTGCTGAGCTCGACCTCGAAAAACTTTTGACCTCCAGTACATGGGAAGTACCCGTCTTTCAACGTTCGTATCAGTGGGACGACGAGTTGTTGGAACAACTTTGGCTGGACATCGGTGAGCTCTACCGCTCGCCGCGGGCAGCAAAGCATTTCATGGGCATCCTCCTTACCGAAGGCCCGCGCCAACACCGCTCCTATCCGACACTAGATTCGAACGACCTGATCGACGGCCAGCAGCGACTAATCACTCTCTTCGTCCTCTTCTCTGCGATGCGCGACCACTTTGGAGACGCACCGCGTCGAGCGGATTCGTATGCAAGCCTTCTGCTCGCTCAGACGTCACCGGTGTTGCAGGAACGGCTTGTCGCTCAGCGAGCGGACAGGGAAGCGCTTCAAGCGTGTATACGCGGCGAAATGAAAGACTCGATCAAGGGCCGATTCTTGGCTTCGCGCGTATCTGACGCGTACTGGTACTTCCGCTATCAGCTGCAGGACGGCGAGCGGACGCTCACAGACTCGCCAGCAGCTTCACTTCGGCTAAGAAGGCCTCGAGGTCGGGCAGCGGGTAGCGATGTTTCGGTCACCTTTGAACGGCATCGGCGAAAGGGAATCGATGGCGCGAAGTTGAAGCGCGCTTTGCTCAAGAAGCTGAACTTTGTGCGCATATCAATTCAAAAGGGAGACGAGCCTCCCGCATCTGTATTCGAATCCATAAATGGCCTACGACTCGACCTTTCGCAGTTTGACCACATCAGAAACGCGCTATTCGTTCGACTTGGGACGGAGGCGGAGCCGCTCTTTTTCTCTGAGTGGGAACCGATGGAGAAGCGTCTTGAATCTGTTGCATCGCGCTTCGTTGGCGCACGACGAACCAAGATTGGCGACCTATTCCTTCAATCCTATCTCGTCTCCGAAGGTGTTCGGGCGACCCAGAACGACATCTTCGGCTCGGTCACAGCGCGACTACAGAGGGATGAGCAAGGTCGAACTGGGATTGCAGCGGCGAAGGGATTCCTCGCGGATCTCCTGGATGCGCTTCCCCTCTTCGACGCTGCTGTAGCGGTCCCGAGTCCAGACTTGTTGGCGTCCCAGCCAACGCCGATCGCATCGAACCAGTTTGTGTTGCCTCCCAAGATGGCGCGCCGAGTTGAAAACATTCAGGTGCTGTCCGCCGGGCCTCCAGCACCCTTCGTGATGCTCATCATGCGTCTTTACGCCAACACGTCTGGTCCGAAGCTGACTGGACTCCAGGCAGCTCGACTTCTCCGACTGGTTGAGACGCTCCTTGTCCGTCAGACCCTCGCGGGGATCAACTTGAGTCCACTTCGCGGATGGTTCACCGGTCTAACCGCCAAGCTGGCCATCGACATCCGGAAAGCAAAGCCGGCCGACACCTACAGCATCATCGACCAAGAACTTCGCACGCGGCTCAATGCTCCGGACTTCTGCCCGGACGATGACACCGTGATCGACGCGATGCGAGACGACCCGGATGCGTTCAATGGGCTGGGCAGCGATGTGACGTTCCTGCTACTGCGCGGGATCAATGACGCCCTGGTGGGTTCTGATGCCACAGAGATGACACGAGCCCAGTGGCAAGTGGAGCATGTCTTTCCGCAGAGCATCTCGAGCCTGGAACGATTGAAGAAGTCGGCTTGGGCAAACGAGGTTGATGCTTGGGGGCTCGACCTGGAAGCTCGGCGCCGCCTTATAGACTCGCGGCACCATTTAGGGAATCTCACCCTGCATCGCTTGAATCAGTCCCTGAGCACGAAGAGTTTCGCTCTCAAGAAACCAACTCTGCAAAACGAGTCCCTGACAATCTCTTCCGGTGGCTCCGTCAAGAACCTGAGCATCGTGAAGCGTCAGAAGTGGCGAGGCAACGAAATAGATCAGCGTTCGGATGCACTGCTATCTGAAGTCTGCAAGGCTTGGCCGAAGCCAAAGGCGCCGCGCAAACGCTAGTGCAGATACTCCTTGATCGGGGCTTTCGCCCACTGGATCAGTAGTACTCGCGCACGTAACCCAAGGCTCTCTCGTACACGTCGCCGTCACGAATTTTGAACTGCACGTAGAGCGTTTGCCGAAGAGCCTTGCGAACCTCTTGGTCGCCTGCGATGGTCGACTGCCAGCCCACGAACCGTACAGCGCGGACGACCTCATCAATGCGGTCCACCACGTTGGAGACGATGATCGGAGTCTCGTCGCCCTTTAACGCGTCAAATAGCTCCGTGAGGGCCGCCTTGCCCCTCTCTTCGCGGGGAACTTCTTCCTCGGCCTTTTCGGCCGCAACGGTGTCCTTGGCCAGGTCCAGAAGCTCGCGGAGGAAGTCGAGGCTGGACTGCTGGATGTCGGCGTACTTCTCACGCAGGGCGTTGAGCCGCTGGCCGAGTTCGATGAAGACCGGGTTGTTCAAGTGGCGAGCGATCCGTGCCGTGATCTGCTTCTCGATCTGCTCGACAGGCACGTCCTTCCTGGCGCCTGCCATCAGGTCTTCGATCGTCTGCGCGTCTAGAACGACTGTCTCGTCACCCTGCGGGATCTCAACCTGGATGTTCTCGTTGATCAGCTCGATCGTCTTGGCGCCCAGAGCGTGCCAGACCAGGCGTCCGGTGATGTCAGCCGGCCGTACGGACTCATAGACGTCGGTGAGCCACTTGTAGTCGTCACGGAAGGACTTCAGCATCGGGTCGGGGCTCAATGCCTCCCACAGCTGGGACACCACGCTGTATGCGGAGCCGAACGCGTCCTTGGTGACGTCGTCGGCGATCGCCGCCTGCGCCTGGATCAGCCCTTCGTAACCTCCGATCGAGCGGTCGACGCCCGGGAAGAAGGCGATCGCTGTGGCCATCGCCGGTGCAAGCTGGTTCTTCAACTCCGCGATGTTGGAGATGACCTGCTGCACAGCGGTTTCGTCGAAGGCGAGCGACTTGGCTACGTCGTCGAAGATGCCGAGGTAGTCGACGATCAGGCCGTGGGTCTTGTTCGGGGGGTAGACCCGGTTTGTCCGAGTGATGGCCTGAAGCAGCGTGTGCTCCTTGAGCGGCTTGTCGAGGTACTGGGTCTGGAGGATCGGCGCATCGAAGCCCGTCAGCAGTTTCGCGGTGACGATGATGATTTTCAGCGGGTCAGCAGGGTCGTTGAACCTGGCCACTACCTGCTCCAGCTCATCGGCGCCCGGAGTCCATGCCGACCAGGAGGGTGGGTCTGTTCGCGACTTGGACATCACGATTGTCGACGCCTCGAACGGCAGCATCGTGTCCAGTGCTTCCTTGTATGCCACGCACGACGCCTTGTCGTAAGCGACGAGCTGCGCCTTGAAGCCCTCTGGCTCCACCTTGGCGCTGAAGTGTTCGACCACGTCAGCTGCAACCTGGCGGATCCGGTCCGGTGCCTTGATAAGCACCTCGATGGATGCCGCCTTCTTCGACAGCGTGATCTTCTCGCTCTCGGTCAGGTTGCGATCCGCCGCGAGCTCCTCGAAGGCGGCGTCGATCTTCTCCTGGTCGAGGTGGATCTCGGACAGGCGGGGCTCGAAGTGCAGCGGCAGCGTGGCACCATCACGGATCGAGTCCTGGAACGAGTAGCGCGACAGGTAGCCTCCCTCGTCCTCCGCTGACCCGAACCACATGAACGTGTTGCGGTCCCGCTTGTTGATCGGCGTGCCGGTCAGTCCGAAAAGGAACGCGTTGGGCAGTGCCTCGCGCATTTTCTGCCCGTAGTCGCCTTCCTGGGAGCGGTGCGCTTCGTCGACCATCGCGATGATGTTCTGGCGGTCGTCGAGGACTCCGTCTGCCTCCCCGAACTTGTGGATCGTCGTGATGATGACCTTGCGCGCACCCTGGCTCAGAAGCGTCTGCAGTTCCTTGCGAGAGTCAGTTGACACGAGTCCGGGCACATCGGAAGCGTTGAACGTCCCAGTGATCTGGGTGTCGAGGTCGATCCTGTCAACCACGATCAGGATCGTCGGATTCGTCAGCTCCGCCATCGCGCGGAGCTTCAGGGCGCTGAACACCATCAGCAACGACTTGCCGGATCCCTGGAAGTGCCAGATCAGACCCTGCTTGATCTTGCCGTGAAGAACGCGCTGAACAATCAGATTCGTGCCCTGGAACTGCTGGAACCGGGCAATGATCTTGATCTTGCGATGCTTCTTGTCGGACGCGTAGATCGTGAAGTACCGCAGGAAATCCAGCACCGCGGCGGGTTTAAGAACGCCGTTCACCGCGTCCTTGACTACCTCCAGCCCCACCTTCGCGGGAGCGTCCGGATCGGATTCATCATCACGCCACGGCCCCCACAGCTCGACCGGCATGCCAACGGTGCCGTAGCGGAAGTCCTTGCCCTCGGTGGCGAAGGAGAACACGTTAGGCACGAAGAACTGCGGCACACTCTGCTCGTAATCGTCGTGAACCTGCGCGGCACCGTCGATCCACGTGTACGCCGACCGGATGGGCGTCTTCGCCTCCCCCACGACAAGGGGGAACCCATTGCACCACAGCACAAAGTCGAAGCGCTTCCCGACCCGGCCTTGCTGCATCGGGACCTCAGTCGAAACCACCCAGTGATTCGACGAGTCGTCATAGAGCTGATCGAAATCAATAAGCCGCACAGTAATGTGCTCACCTGTCGGCCCGAACGGCATCGACTTCTGGCCGGTAAGCCACGCCACGAACTCCTCGTTCGCGACAACGGGGTGCGGGCTGGTGCGGGCCGAGATCAGGATCGCTCGGAGGTTGTAGATCACTTCGTCGGCCTTTGCCGGATCAGCGGCGATCTCGGGATTCAGTCGGATCAGCGCCGTCTTGACGGCGCCCTCGAGAAGCACTTCGTCAGCCCGGCGAGGCAGCTCGTTGCCCGCGACGAACTGAACATCGGGAGATGTCACTAGATCGCGAACGAAGTCGCGCACGGTGTTGCCCTCGTTGAACAGCGCCATCAGTTGCCTCCGAAGACGTCGGCCGAAAAGCTCGATTGGAGCTGCTTAATGGACCTGATCTCCGAACCAACCTGCTCTGCGGCAAGGCGCATCGAGCGAAAGTCATCCACGATGGCCGTACGCTCGGCCGCGCTGCTGGGAAGGGGCAGCGTGAATTCGCGAAGCGCCTTCAGTCCGACTTCGCGAATGGTTGTGCCTTTTGCGACACGATCAAGCTCCGATTGCGTCCGTTGGGCCATCAGGACCTCAAATAGGTAGCCGGCGCTCACCTTCTCGAAGTCCGGCGCAATCTTGGCCACGCCTTGAGCGATATTGCAGCCGTCGAGCTCGGTCGGGACGATGTGACAGAGACCAATCTTGCTTCGGAGGGCCATGACGATGTCTCCGGACCGCATGAGAGACGCACGATTGCTCGCAGCAAGGTCCGTCCCCATCCGCAACATGCCCTCACTGGTCAGGCCATGTTGGGTCATGTCACTTACGCGAACATAGGGCACGCCACCTTCGATGTTCCCGCCCTTCTCGCGGACGCCGTCAGTAATCGACTCGCGTACGAGGTCCACCAGAGGAGTTCGGCCGTCGCGTGACTCCACGTCCGCCAACACCACGTCAGCCCGTGCGACGTGTGCAGCCCCAAGGCAACTCCGCAAATCCCGGGCCGCCTGTTGCGCGTTCTCGAGGGCCCACAAGAGGTCGGCGATCCGCCTCTGCTCGTCGATTGCCGGTATTTGGAACTCGAAGTTGGCGAGGTCACGCCAGTTGGTGCGCGGCGACAACGAGCCCGCCGAGGTGCCGAGGGCGTGATCGAAAAACTGGTTGGACTGAACAACGAATGGCAAGAAGTCGCCGAGCAGCTGGCTCTCGTCGGCTTCGAAGGTGTAGATGTCACCGGAGCAGATAGCGTCGAACTCGGCGTAAGCCACTTTGCGCTGGTAGGCGCGACGCTTTCCGAAAAGCGTCTGGCCCGGTTTGACTCGTCGAGTGAAGGTGGTGCCGTCCTCGACGGCGCCCCAGCGCTTGATCCGTAGCTCGCCAGGGTCCATGTGTTCCATCGCGATAATGCGGTCGATGCCTGATCCGCTCGGATCACGCACGGTTTGGTTGGCGTTGTTGACGACGTCTCCGAAGGCGACGCGCCCCCAAGTGGACTTGTCGAGGTTGAGGCTCACGCGGTCACCTCCGGACGCAGAAGGGCGAGAACGTCGGTGATCGCAGTCTCACACTCGTCAGCAGCTGCCCGCCACACCGAGAGCGCGTCGGTGACATCGATCTGCCCGCCACCGTCGGCTGCCTTCGCGCCCGCGACGTACAGCGGGATAGCCAGGCTAAAGCGCTTGTCTGCGATCTCGTCGAGGGTGGCGAGCTTTGCGAACTGATCGGTGTCTGCGAAGCTCTGGTAGGCGCCGAGGATCTTCTGCTGGTGGGACTCGCGCAGGAAAGACTGCGCCTGTTCGCGAGCGACCTCGCTGATGGCGTTGATGAACAGGACCTTACCCTTGCGCTCAGCTGGCTTGCTGGCGCGGAGAGTGACGACCACAGCTTCCATCGGGCTGTTGTAGAACAGACCGGCACCCAGGCCGAGGACGCATTCGATCAGGTCGGATTTGATCAGCTCTTTACGCAGTGCGGCTTCCTCACGTCGGAAAAGGACGCCGTGAGGGAAGAGGATCGCGGCGCGACCATTCCTGGGTTCGAGGCTCTTCGCGATGTGCTGGAAAAACGCAAAGTCGGCGCGGCCCTGGGGTGGAACGCCCCACACGTTGCGGCCGTAGGCATCCGAGGCGAAGGCCTCGCGGTTCCAGGCCTTGATGGAATAGGGCGGGTTGGCGAGAACGACATCGAACGTCTCCAACTCTCCCATCTTGTTGAGAAAGGCCGGACGCGCGAGGGTGTCGCCGTGCGCGACGTGTCCATCGGTGATGCCGTGCAGGAACAGGTTCATCCGCGCGATGGCAGAGGTCCCGTAGTTGAGCTCCTGCCCGAAAAGCCGGACGCTGCGCCACTCCTTACCCTGGCGCTTCAGCTCGGCGACAGCGGAAATGAGCATGCCTCCGGTCCCACAGGTCGGGTCGTAGACCGACTCGCCCGGCTGCGGCTTGAGCATCAACGTCATCAAATGCACCAACGTGCGGTTGGTGTAGAACTCCTGAGCCGTGTGGCCAGAGTCGTCGGCGAACTTCTTGATCAGATACTCGTACCCGTTACCGAGTTCGTCCTCAGGCAGGTTCGTGATCGACAGAGTCTTAGTGGAGAAGTGCTCGATCAAGTCCGCCAGCGTGGAGTCGGGCAGCAGGTTCTTGTTGCCCCAATCGCCGTCGCCGAAGACGCCAGGAAGGGTGTCGGGGTTGGCGGACTCGATCGCTCGCATCGCCTTGAGGATTGTGGCGCCGATGTTCTCGGCGACGGAGCGGATGTCGTCCCAGTGGCAGCCGTCGGGGATGGCGAAGCGGTGATTCTCCGGGAGGTCGGCGAGGTCTTCGTCGCCGTACGTTTCCATCGCAGCGGCGTGTTCTTCGTCGTACACGTCGGAGATCCGCTTCAAGAAGACCAGGGGGAAGATGTACTGCTTGTAGTCGCCGGCGTCGATGAGGCCGCGCAGCACGATCGCCGCGCCCCACAGGTAGGACTCGAGCTCCCGCTGGGTGATCTGCTTGCTCATGCGCTCAACCCCCATTTCGCCAGCTGCGCTTCGAGAGCAGAGCGCGTCTGCTGCGCATTGGCGTGGGCCGCTTCGAGGTTGGCAAGCGCGTCGCCCAGGGTGAGCTTCTCGCCGGCGTCGGCCGGTGCGACATAGAGCGGGATGTTGAGGTTGAAGTCGTTGCCCTCGATCTCCTCCAGCGTGGCGACGTGGGCGCGCCCGTCGAGGTCGGCGAACCCGGTGTACGCCTCGAAGAGCTCGCTCCCGTGCTCAGGCTCCAGGGTGTTTTGGTTGCGGCCCTTCTTCATCAAGTTCTCGCCGTTGATGAAGAGCACCGTGCCCCTGCGGGCGGTGGGCTTGTTGTGGCGCAGGATCAGGACACACGCGGCGAGGCTGGTGCCATAGAACAGGTTCGGCGCGAGTCCGATGACGGCCTCGATCTTGTCGGCTTTGAGGACGTGGGAGCGGATGCGCGCCTCGGCTCCCTGGCGAAACAGAGCGCCCTGCGGGAGGACGACCGCAACTCGTCCGCTCTTAGGGTTGGCAGAGGTGAGCATGTGCTGGACCCAGGCCCAGTCGGCGTACCCCTTCGGCGGGACGCCGCCGAGCTGGTTGCGGCCCCACTTGTCGCTCGTCCACTCGGCGTCGCCCCACGCCTTGAGCGAGAACGGCGGGTTGGCGACAACGCAGTCGAACTGGGCGAGGTGGTTGCCGGCGTAGAAGGCTGGATTGCGCAGCGTGTCTTCGCGGATGATCTTGAAGTCCTCGACACCGTGGAGCAGCAGGTTCATCCGTGCGATCGCGGAAGTCGCGAGCACCTTCTCCTGGCCGTAGAGCTTGCCCCAGAGGGTCTTGGGGCTGCCGCCAGCAGCTTTCACATGCTCGATCACCTCGATCAGCATGCCGCCCGTCCCGCACGCCGGGTCGTAGACGAACTCGCCCTCTTGGGGGTCGAGGATGTTGATCAGCAGGCCGACGACCGAGCGCGGGGTGTAGTACTCGCCAGCTTTCTTGTTCGAGGCGTCGGCGAATCGCTTGATGAGGTACTCGTAGGCGTTGCCGAATACGTCCGGCGCTACGTTCGCGTTGCTCAGGGTCTTGGTCGAGAAGTGCTCGATCAGGTCGGCCAGCTTGCGGTCGGGCAGCTTGTCCTTGTTGGTCCAGTTGGCGTTGCCAAAGATGCCGTACAACGTCTCCGGGTTGGCCTTCTCGATCTCGCGGAACGCGGTCTGCAAGGCGGTGCCGATGTTCTCGGTCTTGTTCCGCACGTCCGACCAATGGTTGCCCTCGGGAATGGAGAATCGGTGGTTCTCGGCAAACGCCGCGAATTCGTGGTCGCCGCCGGATTCCTCTATCGCGCGGTCGAACTCCTCGATGTACACGTCGCTGATCCGCTTAAAAAACATCAGCGGGAAGATGTATGCCTTGAAGTCAGCCTGGTCGATGCTGCCCCGCAGAAGGTCTGCTGCACGCGCGAGATATGCCTCGAGCTCAGCGAGGTCGATTAGACTTTCCCTCACTTGTCCTCCAATTGCCGAGATCGAACACTGAACGCTCCGACGAAGTCGGACGTGTCTAGTGGAACGTTGTAGCGGAGGGCGTTGAGGATCGCGTCATTTACTTCCGTCGCGTGTGCGTTCAGCGCAGCGGCGTGCTCCTGGATGAGACCTACGGCCACCCGAGCCAGGGCTACCTTCGCCTGGTCCTCAACTGGAATCAGAGGAATCTCAAGGTCGCGAACCTTTGCACGTTGAATGGTCGTACCGGACTGCAGCCGCGCATTCCACGATCCGGTGATGACGCTAGCCAGATAGTGAGGACCGAGAACCGCTCGATCCAGGATCCGCAGCCGGTCAACTCCGGTCGACGGAAGGTGACCGCCAGTTTCATCCACGAGTGCACGTATCTCGTTCATGGACGTGACCAGCACGTCCCCCTCTTCAGTGAGGTCTCTGTGATCAAACGCCGGAAGGTCGTCGATAGAAGGCAGACGGCGAGACTTTACGTCAGAAGCTCTGGCGATCCTCTTGGCGGCAAGTTCGCCCACTTCACGACTCTTGTCTGGGCGGCCGGGACGCAACTCGACGACGCCGTTTCCGATGAGCTCTTGCACTGTAGCCATACGCGGCTTCGGTAGGTTGGCGAGTTGCTCAAACGCCAGTGACGAGTTGCTGATCCAGTTGATGGCCTGAGCCATTTTCCCAGAAGCGTCCGTGAAGGATGCGGCGATGGCAGCAGAGTCTGGCGCTGCAGCGGCGATCCAGTTCACTGGCGCCAGAACAGCGTCGGCCGCTAGCAACTCCCTCACTGGCACAACCGCATGCGGAACCTCGATCGCGACGGCGCCTTCACTATTGAGCCAGCCAGCGACCTCGTCTTCTACATCGCGCACTTCGCTGGCGTCGATTAGAAGCACGTCTCTTGCAGCCCTCGGGGGCCTAACGACCCAGAGTGCCGGGCCAACGGACGTATGCGGCAGCATTTTCGAAGGCAGGCCAACGACCGCCTCGATGCAGCCTGCGGAAAGTAGGTTCATGCGAACGTGGCGCTCGACGCCTGACCTAAATAGGGCCCCGGGGGCAGTAAGAATGAATCCGCGGCCCTCCGGAGTCAAGTGTGCGATTGCGTGTTGCACCCAGGCGAGGTCGGCCGCCACCTTGGGGGGAACGCCAAACGCAAAGCGCGGATCTGCGACCTTTGCGGTTGGGTCCCAAGACATCCCGAACGGAGGCTCGGCAAGCACGATATCTGCAAGCAATCCAGGAGTCGGGTCGGTCGCCAACACGTCACCAAGGACCAGGTCGATGTTCAAATTCCGAAGGTACGCGCGTTGCGAGGCAACCCCAAGCGCCTCGCGGTTGATCTCGGAACCAACGAGGCGCAGACCACCGTTAATGGTCCCGATGCTCGTCAGCACATTCGCGATTCCGCAGGCCGGATCGTAAACAGTCCCGGCCGGAATCATCAGCCCCAGGCTCGAGAGCAACTTCGACGTGCGAGATCCGACAAACCCTGTGTCCGCCCCTCCCTTGATTTGCCATCGTGCAAGCCTCTCCAGAACGAAGTCGACAGCAACCGGGAGTTTCCTCTCTTCGAGCTCTGCGATCGCCCGGACGAGACGTGCAACGTTCGGATCATTCATCGGCACAGAAGTGGGCGGAATTTCAACGCCACGCAGGCCCTCTACGTTCTGCAGCGTGGCCACCGCGCGCTCGAGCCGGTCAGAAAGATTGTCCAATCCAGCAGTGGCGACCTGTTCGAAACCAGCCGGATACGCCGCCCTCAGTGTTGCCAAAAGCAAGACGAGATCACCGAGGTCGTACGGTGGGGCGAGGTGGCGAATCGAGTTCAGAACTGACCAGATTCTTTCGCCTCCGGATTCCTCCGCAATGGCATGTCCGCGCTCCTGGAGCCACAGAACGACCTCAGCTCGGTCAAAGAGCGGCTTGTTCTCGCTGCCAGATACCGCCACGGGGAAGTCCTGGTGACGCTTTCGCCAGTTCGAGACGGCCCCACGACTGACTCCGACCATGTCCGCTATGTCACTCGGAGACAAGAGGCCCTGACTGCTGTCGAGGCTCAAGCGACACCCCCAAACTCGCCAACGTTCATATCAACAAGGACGGTCTGGTCTGCCGCAAGCCGCAGTCGCTTCGAGCACGCATCGTTTCGAGACACAACAGTGACGAATACCCCGGCTTCACGGAGCACCAGAACCGCGTCCGTGAAAATGCCATCTCCACTGACGATGACCACCTCGTCGAATCGCTCCTCGATGTGCTCATCCTTCAGGACTTCGAGCAGCGCCAGGTCAGCCCCGTCCTTCCCGGAGCGAACGACCATCCGTGGCCCTCTCCAACCGATGCCCGACGACAGTAGACCTACATGGCTGGTGCCGATGATTACCTGTTCGCCGGGACGCATGGCCACTGCGGACGTAACACATCGATGCGCGGCAGCCGCCTGAGCCTGCGTGATACCGGCTCCCCCGACAAGGTTTTCGATGTCGACAACAATGAGGCGGCGACCTCGCAACACGCGCTTCTTAAGCGGGAGCGCCACCGCCTCTCGTGAAACCATTTTGCCCTCCAAGCATCTGTGAATCAAGTTGTCATCAACTCTATGTCTGGATTGGCCATCTGTCAAGCGTGGATCGGATTCACAACCTCTAGCCGACCTCGTGCAGTACACAGTACGACGACTCCGCACAACCTCCTGCCGGTTTAGGCCCGTCTAAACGCGGGACGGGCCCGGCTCAGTGAGCCGGGCCCGTCCGCTTCATCGCGATCAGCTGCAGCCGCTGGTGCTCCCGCAGCCCTCGCACACGTAGCAGCTCCCGGCCGGCCGCATCTTCGTCCCGCAGGTCATGCAGAGCGGGCTGTCGACGGCGGTGCCGGTGATCTTCTCGAGGAGCTCGGCGGAGGTGTGGGCTTCCTTGGGGGTTTCGACAGGCTCAACCAGCGCGGAAGCGGGCTCAACCGACGAAGCATCGGCGGCCGAGTCCGAAGCGTCCTCGCGGACGTACGGGTTGGCCTTGACGATCTGCGCCAGGGTCGGCACCTCGTTCTCCTGGATTTCGACAGGCTCAATCACCGAGGACTGCTCGATCACGTGCGCGATCAGCTCCTCGGCGGAACCGGTCTCCTCGACCGGCTCGTAGGAGCCGGTCTCGAGGTGACGCTGGCGCTCCTCGGCGGAGTAGATGCCGAGCATCGAGCGCTCCTCGAAGGACAGGTAGTCCAGGGCCAGCCTGCGGAAGACGTAGTCCATCAGGGACTGCGACATCCGGACGTCCGGGTCGTCGGTCATGCCGCTCGGCTCGAAGCGCAGGTTGGTGAACTTCGAGACGTAGGTCTCCAGCGGCACGCCGTACTGCAGGCCGATGCTGACCGCGATCGAGAAGGCGTCCATCACGCCGGCCAGGGTCGAGCCCTGCTTGCCGAGCTTGAGGAAGACCTCGCCGAGCTCGCCGTCGTCGTGCGCACCGGAGGTCATGTAGCCCTCGGCGCCGCCGACCGTGAAGGACGTGGTCCGCGAGACCCGGCTCTTCGGCAGGCGCTTGCGGAACGGCTTGGGGACCTCGACGACCTTGATGGTCTCCGCGACAGCCTCGCCCTGGTCCTTCTTGGCCGAGTCCGACTTGCCGTCGGACAGCGGCTGGCCGACCTTGCAGTTGTCCCGGTAGACCGCCGTGGCCTTCAGGCCGAGCTTCCAGGACTGCAGGTAGATGTCCTCGATCTCCTCGACCGTGGCCGTCTCCGGCAGGTTCACGGTCTTGCTGATCGCGCCCGACAGGAACGGCTGGGTCGCGGCCATCATCCGCACGTGGCCCATCGGGGCCAGCGCCCGCGCGCCCATGGCGGTGTCGAAGACCTCGTAGTGCTCGGTCTTCAGGCCCGGGGCGTCGATGACGTGACCGTTCTCGGCGATGTACTCGACGATCGCCTCGACCTGCTCCTCCTGGTAGCCCAGCTTGCGCAGCGCCCGCGGGATCGTCTGGTTGACGATCTGCATCGAGCCGCCGCCGACGAGCTTCTTGAACTTGACCAGCGAGAAGTCCGGCTCGATGCCGGTGGTGTCGCAGTCCATCATGAAGCCGATGGTGCCGGTTGGCGCGAGCACGCTCGCCTGCGCGTTGCGGAAGCCGTTCTTCTCACCGGTCTTCAGCACCTCGGCCCACGCCTTGGTGGCCAGCTTGTGGACCTGCGAGTCCGCAACCCCGAGGGTGCGGACCACGTCGTTCGCGGCCTGGTGCTTGCGCATGACCCGCTTGTGGGCCTCCGCGTTGCGGGCGTAGCCGTTGTAGGCACCCACGACGCCGGCCAGCTCGGCCGACCGCTTGTACGACGTACCGGTCATCAGCGAGGTGATGGTCGCCGCCATCGCCCGGCCACCCTCGGAGTCGTAGCCCAGACCCATCGCCATCAGCAGCGCGCCGAGGTTGGCGTAGCCGATGCCGAGCTGGCGGTAGTCCACCGTGGTCTTGCCGATCGACTCGGTCGGGAAGTCCGCGAAGCAGATCGAGATATCCATCGCGGTGATGATCAGCTCGACGGCCTTGGCGAACAGCGGGGCGTCGAAGGTGTCGTCGTCCTTGAGGAACTTCAGCAGGTTCAGCGACGCCAGGTTGCAGCTGGAGTTGTCCAGTGACATGTACTCCGAGCACGGGTTGGACGCCGTGATCCGGCCGGTCTCCGGGTTGGTGTGCCAGTCGTTGATGGTGCCGTCGTACTGGATGCCCGGGTCGGCGCACTCCCACGCGGCCTGGGCGATCTTGCGCCACAGGTCACGGGCGTCGACGGTCTCGATGACCTCGCCGGTGCTGCGCGAGCGCAGACCGAACTCGGTGCCGTCCTCGACCGCGCGCATGAACTCGTCGCTGACGCGGACCGAGTTGTTGGCGTTCTGGTACTGGACGCTGGTGATGTCGGCGCCGCCGAGGTCCATGTCGAAGCCGGCGTCACGCAGGGCGCGGATCTTGTCCTCCTCGCGCGCCTTGGTCATCACGAACTCTTCGATGTCCGGGTGGTCGACGTCCAGGACGACCATCTTGGCCGCCCGGCGGGTGGCGCCACCGGACTTGATGGTGCCGGCGGACGCGTCCGCACCGCGCATGAAGGAGACCGGCCCGGAAGCCGTTCCTCCGCTCGACAGGAGCTCCTTGGAGGAACGGATCCGGGACAGGTTGAGTCCGGCGCCCGAGCCGCCCTTGAAGATGAAGCCCTCTTCCTTGTACCAGTTCAGGATCGAGTCCATCGAGTCGTCGACGGACAGGATGAAGCACGCGGACACCTGCTGGGGAGAGGCGGTGCCGACGTTGAACCAGACCGGGGAGTTGAAGCTGAAGTACTGGTTGACCAGCAGCCAGGTGAGCTCGTGCTCGAAGAGCTCGGCGTCCTTGACGGTGGCGAAGTAGCCGTGGTCCTCGCCGCCCTTGCGGTAGGTGAGCACGACGCGGTCGATGAGCTGGCGCAGGCTCCACTCACGGGCGTCGGTGCCGACCGCACCGCGGAAGTACTTGGTGGTGACGATCGTGGAGGCGTTCACGCTCCAGGTGTCGGGGAACTCGACACCGCGCTGCTCGAAGACGGTCTCGCCGGTCTTCCAGTTGGTCTGGACGACGTCGCGACGCTCCCAGTTGAGCTCGTCGTAGGGGTGCACGCCCTCGGTGCTGAAGACACGTTCGATCTTCAGTCCCTTCGAGGTACGACGGGTCCCGGCCTTCGGGTTGGCGGTCTCGGTCATGCGGTGTTCCCCTGTCTTCGGCTTCGTTGTCTTCATCGGCGGTGGTGCTGGTGCTGCGTTGTTTCTCTGCTTGGTGGCCCCGGCGCGGTCGCTTCCCCACGAACACGCCGGGGCTGACTGTGGTCAGCCCGTGGGCTGAGGTGATCGCTCACCATCTGGGTGGTTGAGCTCCGTCGAAACCCGCTCGGCGCGGAGCATCGCGATCTCGGTCTCGAAGTCGTCAGCCGACTCGAAACCGCGGTAGACGCTGGCGAAGCGGAGGTAAGCCACCTCGTCCAGCTCGCGCAGCGGGCTGAGGATGGCCAGCCCGACCTCGTGGGCGGGCACCTCGGCCCACCCGCCGGCGCGCAGCGTGTCCTCGACGGTCTGGCCCAGGCGGGCCAGGTCGTCCTCGGAGACCGGGCGGCCCTTGAGCGCCTTGCGGACGCCGGAGACCGCCTTGTCACGGTTGAACGGCTCGCTGCAGCCGTTGCGCTTCAGCACCGTCAGCTGCATCTGCTCAACCGTCGTGAACCGCTTCTCGCAGGCCGGGCAGGTACGCCGGCGGCGGATCGCGGAACCGTCCTCGGCGACCCGGGAGTCGAGGACCCGGGTGTCGGTGCTGCGGCAGAACGGGCAGTGCATCTGGATCCTCTCCTCTCGTCCTTCCGACCCTGTGGAAAACGACTCTCCACTTAGGTAAAACCGGGCGCTGTAGCTGTGGATTCCGAGGTAAAACCCCGAATTCTGTGGACAAGCCACCTGTTCCTGTGGAACTAGATGTGGACAGAACTACAACGTTGTAACACTAGATGTAGGGGTACGTTAGACCTCGGTCCGTGACCCACGCAACATTTCGATCAGAAATCTTCAGAAGTTGCCCAACTATCTGCAAACGCGCAGGTCAACGGGCCTGAGGCGGCAAGTCACCGGCGTGTCATTCCAAAGTCCCAGCCCCCACCGACAGTTCTCTTTGCCCGGTTCGGACAGAATGCGCGTCGTGAGCAAGCACTACGGCGACCCTGTGGAGGAGCCCCCGCGCGTAGTGCATCGCAACCGGCTGCTGAAGCTCGGCCTAGGGGTCACGCTGGCCGTCGTCGCCTGGGGCTACCTGGTCTCCGCGGCGATCCATTTCGGGGGCCAGGGCCGGGACGGTGAGAGCGGTGCTTGGGTCTTCATGGCGTTCGCGACGATCGGCGCGACGGCCTGCATGTTCGTGATGCTGATCCTGGCCAGCAAGGTGCTCTCAACGCTGCGCGGTGAGGTGCCGATCCGCCCGGCTCCGGGCGGCGGGAAGCGCGCTAGGCGCTAACTCGTGCCAACCTCCAACACAGCCTCACGCGATCGGCGCTGGAGGCGGCAGTCCTTCGACGAGTCCGTAGCCGTAGCGCGGAACGTAAGGTGCCCGCGCCTTCGACCAATATGCTCCCCGCGTGTCAGATGAATGTGCCATCGCCATCGATATCGGCGGCACCACGACAAAGATCGCACTCATCCGTCGGAATGGCGCCATCGAAAATCAGGTCAACCTGCCCATGGCCGGTTTCGCATCGGTCGAGTTCTTCCTGCGTGAACTCACCCAAGCCGTAGCCGGCCTCCCAAGCGACACCGGGTACGTAATGGAAACCATCGGTGTTGCATGCCCAGGACCCGTCAACCTACGCGGCCAGACCGGCGATCTCGCGACGCTGCCTTTCCTATCCAACTGCGACCTCCGGTCGCTTCTGTCGGGGGCACTGGAACGCGCGGTTCGTGTCGATCACGACGCAAAACTCGCGGTTTATGCGGAGTTTCACACCCGCGAACCGGCGAGTCCCAACTTGTCCTCAATCGTGATTGGCACTGGTGTCGGCGTTGGAATGATTTGTGACGGCCGCGTCATTCGCGGAGAAGACAATGCCGCGGGCGAACTCGGACATGTGGGCTACCCAGCCGCGTCTGCACTACCTCAGGTCAGCGGATGCCAATGCGGCCGGATTGATTGCCTCCATAATGCTCTAGCGGCACCAATTATCGCCCGCCGGCTCGGCGTCATGATCGGCACTGTGGTCGAACCGTCAGCGGTCTTTCGTTTGGCAGCGTCAGGTAACCCGCACGCCGGCGTCGCTCTTGACGAAGCAGCCCGCGCGCTTGACTGGCTGTGCCAAACAATCACCCTGGGCACCGGGATCCGAGAGCACGTGGTTACCGGAAGTTTTGGCCACCCCTTAACCGACGTCCTTGCCCAGGACCAGGCGCGGCAGAAGGAGCAGATGTTCGCGTACAAGGTGCAATCATCACGTCTCATGGAAGTTGCATCTCTGGTAGGCGCAGGACTCTCTATTCTTTTGGCACCGGAGCTGCGCTAGCAGCCATGCCGACCATCGCGAGATCGGAGAAAACTTTGGAGATTGCCGGTTTCGTACTCAGCGTGGCTGGCCTACTCGTCGGCCTGGTGGGTTTGACCGCTTGGCGGCTAAGGATTAGTCGGCCTCGAACGTTTCGGCGAGTACTAAAGGCGATCAAGAAACTCGAACCCGAGATTCGCGCTTACAACCCTGATGTGGTGGTCGGGCTCGCTGACGGACTGGTTGTGGCAGCCATCTTGGTACTGAACTTCAAGATCGATCAGCTACTTGCTATCGAAGCCCCCGTCCGAGCGCAGGGCGATATGCGACAGACTCAGTTCTATAGAACGTTCCCGGATCTCAGTGGCAGGAAGGTCCTGATCGTCGACCTTCACATCTACACAGGGAGCAATCTGAAGGCAGCCGTCGACCTTGTGCGCCTTAGCCAGCCTGACCAGATCAAGACTCTTGTTCTGTTTAGACACGATGTCCAGAACCGAGCGATTGAGCCGAACATGGTCGCTCAAGACGCACCGGGCACAAAGGCCAAAGTGCCGTGGAGCATGACGCCCGAGCACCGTGAGACCTACTTGACCAGCGGACCGAAAATCTAGCTCCGATCCGCGAGCAGTTGCTTGCCAACATCTAACGCACCCTGCGCGAGCAGCGCAAATCTCTCAGGCTCGTGCAAGTGGTGCGGCAGGAGACAGACCGCATGGACACTCTCGGCGACGAGGGCATCCGACAGCGCCCCGACTCCCCAACGATTGACGATTTCGGAGCAGATCCACCGATATTGCCAACTATGTCTGTTTGCGCTTGAGTCAACGGGTTCTCCGCCCGACATGATGCGGTCATAACCTAGGTGAACACTCTGAAGCAGCTTTCCCAGGTCATATGAGATGGGCAGTTCATCAAAGCTCGCCGGATCAACGAAGAGCGCCGAACGCGTCGAGCGGTTCACCCAGATGTTGCCGAAATGCGCATCGCCCGGAACTGGCCCTCGCCCGAGGTGAGCCCAGCTGACGGCCGACAGAGCGGCGGCCACGTTCTCGAATGCCTCGTTCGCAGTTCTAAAAGTGACGTCCGATACCTGGCCTCGCGTCGCAGTCAACAGCTCGGCCCAACGTTGGGACAAGCGCTCGACATACGCGATTTCATGAGCAACGAAGCCGTCATACGTAAGGGGCACCCGGCAAAGTCCAGAAATAGCAGCATCGAGATCAGCCGTACTCAGACTGCCGTCTAGCAAGAGTTGATCGAGAGGCTCATGGTCAACAATCTCAAGGGTCAAGTAATAGTGGGCATCGAAATCCGTCAGCGTGCCAGAGGCGAGAACAGGGGGACCTAGGCCAAGGAGGTACAGTTCGCGCACTCTCAACGACTCCGTATGGAAGCCTTGTCCGAATCCGACTTTGAGGAAGCCGCGGCGATCTCCGTCTGAAACCCAGGCATTGATGGTGCCGCTGTTCACTCGCAGCTTTGATGAGAAGAGGGGTGGGTCTCCAAGCGCCGAGAGAGCCGCTTGAAGAGCGTCAGCGTACGGATCCATCGAGCCCGGCCGTTATGGCTTCCACCCGCTCAACAACCCAATCGCCCAGGTTGCCGGACACCCATGCCATTGGGTCGCGAAAGTCGTCCCCATCGAACTCGGCCTTTGCAAGAAGTGACGAGTACGCCGTCCGATACTCCGGACCGATGTTGATCTTTGCTGCGCCTGCCGCAGCAGCTGCGTGAAGTTCCAGGTCGGTCCTAAAGTCCGCGCCATGGAGGGTGAGGGGCACAGGACTGACAGCGTGAAGCAACGCGATGCGGTCAACATCAAGAGAGGGCAGAACGGTGTCGGGAGCAGAACGCAGATGGAAGTTGTTGACAGATACGCCGAGCAAATCGCAGCCACTCAACTCGACGAACATCTCGACCTCGTCGGCACTGGTGAGTGATGAGGTAAACGGCGACTCACCGACGAGCCCGATGGCCCCCTCCACGAGTACATGAGCTGGAAGCAGACGCTTGGCTGAACGGATCCAATCAATGTTCTCCTCTACCCCGCGCTCACTGCCGTCGATCATGACGATGTCAACAGTTCCAACGAAGTCGCGGTGTCCCAAAACGTCTTCCAGATCGGCAGATGATGAGACGTGATCGACTGTGATCGCCAAGTCGGGCACTTCTGACTTCAGCACCCCGGAAATCGCGCTCCAAAACCGTGCCCCCGTGTAGGAAATCCCACGCTTAGACAAGAGCATCCCCACCGATCCGGGGTGTTTTCGTGCGGCCGATAGGAGCGCACGAGCGTCCACCAGGTCGTTTGCACTGAAGTGCACCGACGAATGGCGCACGAACCCTGCGAGCAAGTCAGACTTGGAAGCCACGGCCGCAAGACTAACCACGAAGAGCCCAATGAATCGGTGCTTCGAATCACCGGCTCACTCTTTTCTTCCGCTCCAAAGAACCTGACTCAGAGCGCGGGCCGCTCACGCGCGACGTCTACCTCAACCGGTGGGATTCGCGCGCCTTGGATGGCCCTCGAGCGGCGCCTGCGAGGGCCGGACCTTTGTCGGCCGGAGCCCCCCCGGTCAACCAATCCCACAGTAGCTTCACATCAACCGCCCTAAGTTCGCCTTCGACGAACTGTCGATTCAGCCCTAGGTCGTCCGTCATCGACGTGAAGCCACCCACCCGGGCGGCTCACCCGAGACCGGAGGTCACGCCATGCACCCCATCGTTCACGCCGAGATCCGCTCGTCCGACCCCGACGCCACCCGCGCCTTCTTCGGCGACCTGTTCGGGTGGACCTACCCGACCGAGGGCGCCTACCCGGGCTACACGTTCGTCGACACCGGCGTACCGGACGCGCTCTACACCGCGATCAGCCCGCTTCAGGACGACGGCGACCTGGTGACGTTCTTCGTGGGCGTCGAAGACATGGAGGCAGCCGTCGCGAAGGCTGTTGTTCTCGGCGGCAAGGTCGTTCAGGAGCCGACCGAGGTCCCGGGTGTCGCGTTCGCGCTGATCGCCGACCCGCTCGGGCACATCGTCGGGCTGGCCCAGCAGCTCGGCTGAGCCGCCCGGATCGGGCCGACGCGCTCAGGGCAGCGGTTTCCCGAGTTCGCTGATATCGGTCCCCGCCTCGGGAAGGGCTACGACCGACTCGATGACGCCGGCGAAACCGTTCGTTGCTGCGTCGAAGGCCTTGAGGTTCTTCGGGACGTAGCGTCCTTCCAGGTAGTGGTTCACGACGCTGCTGGCGACGCGAACGCCTAACGCCCGCTCGTTGGTCAGGCGGCGCCGGCCGCCGTCGAAGGCGTCCGTCCTCCCGATCCCGAGCTTCCATTTCGCCTTGAGCAGCGCGTTGTCGATCTTGTACGTCGCTTTCAACGGGTCGTGCAGGAAGGGGTCCTCGCCGCTGTTGATGTAGAGGTTGAGCAAGGGGACGTCGAAGACGAGGCCGGTGGCGTGCGCCTCCTTGACCATCCAATACAAGGTCGTGTCGGACAAGCCCGTCCTGCGGTAGCCCCCGCCGATGTCGGAGTGCACGCCCTCGAACCAGACCTGCTTCACGTCCTGGGGCGGTGGCACCTGGGCTCCCGGCTTGATGACCGGGGCCTCCCAGAGCGTGGGCTCGAACTTCAGCCTGGTCTCATCGATCGCGAGGGCATGTCGAGCCCGCAGGACCTGATTGCTCAGCTGAAGCTCGTGGAAGTGAGGCGCGAACTTCTGGAACCCCGGTACGCCGAGAGCGCCGACGGTATCGAAGACGCCGAGGAAGTTCACCTTGGCCGAATGGCAGTGGTCGTGCCGGAACTCATCGATGCTCTCGCCCAGAACGCCTTCCGAAATCGCAGCGCGTTCGTACAACTTGACTACGTCGGACAGTCGGTTCTGGACCAGCGCCAAGCGAGTGAGCAGCCCGACGCGTCCGATCATCCCCGCGAGCGAGCGCGCAGTGAACGCGCCGCGGCTGAACCCGAAGATGTAGATCTCGTCGTCCGGCTCGTAGTTCAGCGCCAGGAACCGGTAGCACGCGATGACGTTGCGCATCAGGCCGAATCCGAACGCGCCCCCGAGGAACTTGTCCGCCTTGTAGTCCCCGGTTCCAACCCCGCCGAGGTAGTAGACGAGTTGCTGCTCGCCGGCAGCATCCGGGTCGATCTGGACCGTGCGGGCGATCTTCTCGATGTTCGTGATGTTTTCGCTGTCCGGCTTGTTCCAGGTGCCGTCGCAGCAGACCACCAGGCGCTTCATGTCTACGAGACTCCCCGACCAGACGGCTCTCGTCCACAACCTGACTCCGTGGGTCGTGCTGGAGACCAGCCTCAGGTGCGGTCGCTCAACCGCCGTACGAACTTCAACCCCGACCAGATCTCGTCCACCGCGCACACCTTCACGTCGACGACCCCGGAATCGAGGCCGATCTGGCGCACCAGGTTCTCGTCCAGGTCCGAGGTGTAGCCGAGCTTGGCGGACGCCTTCTTCGGCCAACAGACCCAGATCATCCCGGCCTGGGTGGTGTGTTCGATCAGCACCGGCAGCCTCGCCGCCAGCCGTTCGGGCGAGGTGTGGAAGGTCAGGGAGATCTCCATCGACTTCGGCAGGCGGGCAGTGGTCGGGCAGGAGAGGAAGAACCCGTTGGGGGCGCCGTCGAGGTAGACGCGTTGTCCGTCCTTGACGCCCAACTTCTTCTCGAGCGAATTGCCTGAGTACCCCGCCATGGCCACACGGTAGGCGACCGGGAGCGCCCGCTAGACCGGTTGCTCATTTCGCCACGAGTTACGGAACTGGCGTGCTTTGATTCGTCCGCCCTACCGCCGCACAACACGAGGAAGACATGAGCATGCAGGATCCGGGAACCAGCGCTCAAACCGACGAGGACTTCGCCGTCCCCGTCCCCCGCGCTCCAGGGAAGGGCCGCCGCTACGTGGCGTCCTTCGCCGCCGCCGCGCTCTCGCTCGGCGCTGTTGGCGCCGGCGTCTGGGCATGGCGGTCCTTCATGGACCAGGGCGCTCAGCCTGCCGAAGCGCTCCCGGCCAACACGCTGGCGTACGCCGCCCTGGACCTCGATCCCCCGGGCGGCCAGAAGGTCGAGGCGTTCAAGACGCTCCAGAAGTTCCCTTCGATCAAGAAGGAGCTCGGCCTGGACAGCGTCGACGACGTGCAGAAGTCGGTCGTCGACGAGATCACCTCAGACAGTCACTGCGGCATGAGCTACAGCACGATGAAGCCCTGGCTCGGTGACCGGATGGCTGTTGCCCTCGTGCAGGAGAAGAACCCCGAGGGGGTTGTCGTTCTGCAGCTGGCTGACGCCGACAAGGCGAAGGCGAGCCTCGCCGCCAAGACCAATGCCTGCCACTTCGGCTTCGCGATCAACGGCGACTGGGCAATCCTCGCCCGCAGCACGACCGTCGCCGAGGAGGTCAAGAGCGCGGCCTCCCCCGGGAGCACGTTGAGCGACCACGCCGACTACAAACGCCTCACCAAGGCGGCAGGTGACCCCGGCCTGGTCACTCTGTACGCGGCCCCCGAAGCCGGCCAGGCCCTGCTCGACGCGGTCGACAAGGACCCCTACTCCGCGATCGGAGTGATCGCGATGGTGAACGCCGGGCTGGACCCGGTCACCTCGTTCATCACCACCTTTGGCCTGCTTTACGCCGTCGTGCCCGAGGGCCCTTTCTCCTCCTCGTCGGACGACTACGGAAGCTCCGACTACGCGCCGCACATGACCCCGGCGCAGAAGAAGGAGCAAGCTCGCCTCGACGAGCAGTTCGCTCACTACGACGAGCTCACACCGGCGCAGCGGAAGGCGCTCGACAAGGAGCAGCAGAAGTTCTTCGAGGAGCTCTTCGGTCCTAACGGGGAGAACATTCCCGGGATGAACGACGGCGACAGCTCGAGCAGCTCGAGCTCGGGCGGCGTTCGGTTCAGTGGTTCCGGACCGATCGAAGTTGGACCGGGCAACTCGGCTCCGATCAGGACCGGCGCCCGCTCCGACGACGAATTCCCGACCCCGACCATCAACCCCGCACTGCGCGAGGCCCTGAAGAACTTCAAGGGGCTTGGCGGAGTCGGCCGGATCACTGACGGAACAGTCGAGGTCGAGATCGTCGGCGACCCGCTGAAGGGGACCGCGGCCTCGATGTATGACGGGGACAAGGCCGACAGCCTGGTCTCCGACCTCCCGAGCGATGTCGCGGCAGTCTTCGGAGCCGGACTCGCCCAGGGTTGGGTCGACCTGCTGTTCGACCAGATCGACAACCAGTTCATGTTCGGCGGCAGCAGCCAGGGCACGGCCGCGAAGTCGTTCGAGAAGGCCACCGGGCTCACCGTGCCGACCGACCTCGAAGCGCTCGGTGGTGACGGAGTCAGCATCATCGCCGGGTCGGGCGTGAACCTCGACGACATCGCCGTGAAGCCCGAAGACGAGCCAGTCGCCGCCCGGGTCACCGGCAACCCGGACAAGGTCGAGGCCGCCCTGGACAAGCTGCGGAAGCACCTGGGCAGCGGCGGGGACAAGATCCTCTCCCACCGCGTCGGGAGCGACGTCTTCATCAGCGCAAGTGCCGATTTCCTCAAGCAGCTGGAGAAGTCCGGCGACCTGGCCGGGACCGACACGTTCAAGAAGGTTGTTCCGGACGCCGACCACGCGGCCAGCATTCTGTTCATCAACTTCAACGCCGGCGACTGGCTCGCCAAAGAGGCGGGAAGGGACAAGGCTGACGTCGCGCCGCTGCGCGCGTTCGGCCAGTCGGTGACCAAGAGCGATGGCGTGCAGCACATCCGGATCCGGCTGAGCTTCGACTGATCGTGGAGCACGGGCTGAGCGACTAGATTCAGCCCGTGCTCACCTCTCGCAAGCTCAAGCTCGCCTTCCTCGGCCTGGCTGCTGCTGACACCTGGCTCTCCGGCTCGGCCGACCACCGCCTGCACAAGGCACGCGTGCTGACCAAGCCGCTGCTGATGCCGACGCTGATGGCGTCGCTGATCACCGACGAGCGCGCCGCGAACTCGCCGCTGCGGACCAGCACCCTGATCGCCCAGGCCGGTGGTTGGGGTGGGGACCTGTTCCTGATGGGCGACGGCTCGTCGAACTTCGTGAAGGGTGCTGGGTCCTTCGCGGTAGGCCACACCGCCTACATCTCCGGCTTCCTGGCCAACCGCAGCAAGACCCGACGGCCCGGGCCCAAGGCCGTGGCCGCACTGTGGGCGACTACCGCACCGGGCATGGTCTTCGGGGCTTCGCGGCTGGACCGGAAGCTCGGACCGGCGATCGCCGGCTACTCCGGGATGCTCGCCGGCACCGTCGCCGCGGCAACCCAGCTCGACCCGGCCCTGCCGAAGTCAGCGCGCCGCGCGACCATCACCGGGGCTGCGCTGTTCATGCTCTCGGACTCGTTGCTCGGCACCCGGAAGTTCTTGCTGAAGAACCCGCCGCCGCGGCTCGAGTCGGCTGTGATGGCGACGTACACGGCGGCCCAGTTCCTGCTGAGCGAGGGCGCGGCGCGGGCCGGGTCGCCGGCGTAGGGAGCGGACATGACGACGGAAGCGGGCCGGCGATGCCAACGATGCGATTTCGCCTGGTACGCCATGCCCCCGGGTCGAAACCCGGGGAAGCCTCGATTCTTTGACGAGACGGGCTCGTTCTGGACAGACGGACAAGCACGAATGGCTAGGCGTACTGCGAACTTCGATCGGCACCTGAAGGCGAAAGACGAATGGGACCGCTGCCCGAACTGCGGGTCGCGCACGGTCAAGACCGACAACAGCCGCGATTTTCGCCCCACTGGCTCGATCACTCCTGCGGCGCCGATGCCCGGATCAGTCCCACCTGCGAGCACCCCGACCCCCGCACAGTCCACCCCTGAGCCGCCTGTTCACTCTGGTCCAACCATGTGGCAGCGATTGGCGGCCTTCCACGGAAAGCATTGGCGCATCATCTGGGCGGTGATATTCGCAATCGCACCTCTCGGATCGATCGGTGACGACACGACCTATACCGGCAGCACAGCGGAGAACATTCTGAAGTTCATCGGCATCCTGACCGCATGCTGGCTGGCCGCGGGGATCTTCTTTGCGCTCTTCCTCCGTCAGCGCAAACAGCAGAGCGTCCAAGACCACCGGTAGCGAGTGCCTTCAACGCCGGGCGGACAACAACAAAGGGTGGGCCAGCGCTGGCCCACCCTCTGTGCTTCCCACACTGCCGACGACCCGGGTCGAGGGAGCCATCGGACGTATTCAGTTATCGAAGGCGCTTCCTTACTGAACGGGGAGCGCAAGCTTCTGGCCGACCTGGAGGCCGCCGCCTGAGAGCGAGTTGAGCTGCTGGATCTGGTGGACCATCTCGCGGATCTTGCCGGGCTTCGCCAGGTCGCCGGCGATCCCGTACAGGGTGTCGCCCGGCTGGACCTCGACGATGCGGACCTGCGGGGGCGCGCCACCCTCACGAGAGGCGGTCGCCCAGCCGCTGAGGCTGAGGGAGACGATCATGGCGATCGCGAGGAAGGCGAGCAGGAAGACCACACGGCCACGACGGGTCAGCCGGACGGTCGAACGACGGGCCAGTCGCGGTGCGACCGGAGCCGAGACGAATGCGGGAGAGATGCTCAGCGTGCTCATGGGGACTACCTCCTGGGGAAGATCCGGTCCGTTGACCGGTGGTCGGTTCTCGCGACCCCTCTGTTTGTGTTTGATCTAGTTCTACGGCTGACCACCGACACTTCTCGGCGGCCGGTCGATCAGACGTTCGATCGAACACATGTACGAAGTTAGAGCAGGTGTTCGAACAAGTCAAGAACATATGTTCGAACACCGACATTCCTGATCGGCGTACCGTTCAGGGCGTGAGTGAGCGCAAGAGCTGGTTCCGGCGGATGGCGGAGGCGTTCCGGCCGTTGGGCGATGTGGCTGACACTCTGCGGCCCCTCGAGGGGTCTGCCGCCTACCCCGAGCCGCCACGGCTGGTGGTCCCCGAGGACCTCAAGCGCGCCATCGACGAGGAGAACCTGAAGAAGGCTCGCCGGAAGGCACGCGAGGGCAAGCGCGACTGAGGTCCCTGTCCGATTCGGGCCCTTTCGGGCTGCCTGACCCGGGTCTAGCGTCGAACGCCTCGGGCTGTTCCACCCCGGGCGGCCCGTTGGGAGGGGAGGCCCGATGTTCATTCAGATGGTTCAGGGAGAGTGCTCGCGGCGTACCGAGATGCGCACGCTCGTCGAGAGCTGGTGCTCCGGCATCGCCGACGAAGAAGGCTGGCTCGGCGGGACCTACGGGTTCACCGACGACAACCGGTTCGTCGGCATCGTCCGGTTCACCGACAGCAGGTCCTGCATTGCCGCGGCTCAACGACCTGGGGCAGCCGCGTTCTGGGCGGAGGCGCTCGAGCTCCTCGACTCCCCCGTCGACATCCACCAGTCCGACGACGTCACCCTGATGTTCGACGGCGGCGCCGACGACGCCGGCTTCGTGCAGGTCCTCACCGGCCAGCTCAAGGACGCCGCCCAGATGCGCTACCTGATGGCCGACCAGGACATGACCGCGATGCTGCCCGCGTCCCGGCCGGAGATCCTCGGCGCGACCCTGGCGATCAGCCAGGACGGCACCTTCACCGAAACGATCGCGTTCACCGACGAGGCGCTGGCCCGCCAGGGCGAGACGATCCGGATGCCCGAGCAGGTGCAGCGGACGCTGAACGACGCCGTGGCCGACGTCGCCTACCTCGACCTGCGCAATCCCTGGTTCGCATCCCACCGTTGACCGGGGGCGTGAGGCGCCGCGCGGAAATCGCCGCCGCGCGGCGCCGACACGCCGTTCGAACACATGTTTGAACTCAGAGCCCTTTTAGGTCTACCGTCGATCCATGGCGACCGATGGCAACAACATCTCCGAACTGCCCGACGCTCCCCCGGACGCGACGGGTCTGACGCCGCGCCAGCAGCGGATCCTCACGACGCTGCGCGACGCCATCGAGCTGCGCGGCTACCCGCCGAGCATCCGCGAGATCGGCGAGGAGGTCGGGCTCGCGAGCTCTTCCAGCGTCGCCCACCAGCTGCGCGTGCTGGAGCAGAAAGGCTTCATCAAGCGCGACCCGAACCGACCGCGCGCTCTCGAGGTGTTCCTGCCCGAGCTGATGGCCGCTCGCCGCTCGATCTCTGGCGCCGACGACGTCGACGTCACCGACATCGGCGACTTCATGCCGACGGCGGTCAACGTCCCGATCGTCGGTCGCATCGCCGCCGGTGGGCCGATCCTGGCCGAGGAGCAGGTGACCGACGTCTACCCGCTGCCCAAGGACCTCGTCGGCGAAGGCACCCTCTTCATGCTCGAGGTCGTCGGTGACTCGATGATCGACGCCGCCATCTGCAGCGGTGACTTCGTCGTCGTTCGCCAGGCGCAGACCGCCGAGAACGGCGACATCGTCGCCGCGCTGCTCGACGGCGAGGCGACCGTGAAGACCTTCAAGCGCAAGGACGGCAACGTGTGGCTGATGCCGCACAACGAGGCGTTCGAGCCGATCGACGGCAACAACGCCACGATCCTCGGCATCGTCACGGCGGTCCTCCGCAAGGTTTAACCAGTGGCAGGTCGGAGACCTGCTGACTAGGTTCGAAGCGTGACCTCGGAGGTACTCGCACCGCTGACCAAGCGAGGCGTGCCTATCGATCCGACGCTTCGAGTACTCGCCGCTGGCACCTTCGTGAACCGCGCCGGCAGCGGCGCACTGGTCACCGTCTTCGCGCTGTTCTTCACCCGCAAGGTCGGGCTCGAGCCGTCGCAGATCGGTGTGGCGCTGAGCGTCGGCGCTTTCGTCGGGATGCTCACCCAGGTGCCGTTCGGGCACCTGGGCGACATCCGCGGTCCGCGCGAGGTGATGCGCGGGCTGATGTTCGTCACCGGCTTGCTGTCCCTGACCCTGCTGGTCATCCGCGACTTCTGGTTGCTCATCTTGCTGATGGCCGTCTTCACCGGGGTCGAGGCCGGTGCGAACGGAGTCCGCAACGGCTACATCGCCCGGATCGCCACCGGCGGGCAGGGCGTCCGGTTCAAGGCGTACCTGCGCGCGATCACCAACGTCGCCATCGGCATCGGCGCACTGCTCGGCGGCCTCGCTCTCGCCGTCGACGAGACCTGGGCCTACCTGTCCGTGATCGCCCTCGACGGCATCGGCACGATCGGCGCCGGACTCCTCTACGCCTCGCTCCCCCACATCCCGCCGGCCCCGGAGCGTGCCGAGGGCGAGCCTCGGCTCGGCGTCCTGCGCGACCTCCCGTACGTCGTGGTGACACTCCTCGCGGGGATCATCGCGATGCACTTCGTGATCATCGAGGTCGGCATCCCTCTCTGGGTTGCCGAGCACACCGCAGCACCCAAGTCGATGGTCGCGGTGCTGCTGGTGCTCAACACAGCAGCCGTCGCGCTGTTCCAGGTCAGGCTGGCCCGCGGCTCCGACAAGGTGATGTCGTCGGTGAAGCTCGCGATCTACGGCGCAGCCATGATCGCCGGCGGCTTCGCGATCATCTCCTTCGCGAGCGGCGTCGGCCGTACGGCGGCGATCCTGATCCTGCTCGTCGGTTCCGGCGTGCACGTGGTCGGCGAGATGCTCACCAGCGGTGCGAGCTGGGGCGTCTCGATGGGCCTGGCACCCGTCGAGCGACAGGGGCAGTACCAAGGCTTCGCCGGGCTCGGCTTCTCGATCGCAAACGTCGCCGCTCCGACGCTGACCACGTTGCTCTGCATCGAGTGGGGTCGGCCGGGGTGGTTCATCCTCGGCGGATTGATCCTCAGCGCGGCTCTGCTCAACCAACCGGTGTGTGCCTGGGCGCTGCGGACGCGCGAGAAGTACGGCGCCGCGACCGCGTCCGGTTGATCAGACCGAGACCCAGCAGTAGAGCGTCTCTCCGCTGCCCTCGCGGACGAAGTCGGCCAGGTCGATCAACCACTCGGCAAGGTCGGAGGGATCCGCGTCGCCCCAGAACTCCTCGGTCTGCGACCACGGCACGGCGACCTCGCGGAGTCGGGTCTCGGTTGCTCGTTCGAGTGCCCGGGTCAGCGCGTCCGGGAGCCGGACGACGAGACCCTCGCCTCCGTCGCGGCTGGCGATGACGAGGTCGATCGCATCGTGCTCGTCGAAGAGCTCGTCGATGTCGCGCCCGGTGAGCAGAGCCTCGAGGCTGCTCAGCTGGACGGTCGGCTCGATCCCGTTGCCGTCCAGGACGGAGTAGGAGATCGCCGACCGGGTGTCGGGTGCGCGCCGGCCGAAGAGCTCGGCCGACTCCTCGGCCGCGTCCGGGGGCGCGCTCGGCCCGCCCGTGCGATCGATCGTCTCGGCCGCCGCGTCGTCGTCCGATGCCATGAAGTACTCGGTGATCACGGACCAATCATCCACACATTCGGCGACAGCGGGTTTCGAGGCTCGTCGCTGCGCTCCTCACACCTCAACCGACCCAGGGCAGCCGTAGGGTTTCCCCGTGAGCGGAACTGTGGTCGTCGTCGGCGGCATCAACCTGGACACGCTCGCGCGCATCGAGGCTGACACCGTTCGCGGGAGCAGCAACCCGGGCCGCACGGTCACCGCTCCCGGCGGTGTCGGGCGCAACGTCGCGGAGAACCTGGCCCGGCTCGGATCCCCCGTCACGCTGGTCGGGACCGTCGGACGTGACCACGCCGGCGACCTGCTGCTTCAGGCGCTCGGCCGGCACGACATCGACACCAGCCGGGTCCAGCGTCACCGCACGATCCGGACCGGCACCTACACCGCCGTCCTCACCTCGACCGGCGACCTGGACATCGGCGTCGCGGACATGGCCGCGACCGAGAGCATCGTCCCGGCCGACCTCGGCGGCAGCCTGCTGGCCGACGCGAGCTGGCTGGTCCTCGACGGCAACCTGCGCACCGACACGATCGCCCACGGGCTCCGGCTCGCAGCCGCTGCCGGCGTACCGGTGGCTCTGGACCCGGTCGGGGTCGCCAAGGCCGCACGGCTCGGGCCGATCCCGGGTGTCCACACCTTCACTCCGAACGCGGCCGAGCTTGCCGCCTGGGCCGGGACCGAGGACATCTACGAGGCGATCGCCGCCGCCTTCGCCCAAGACATCCAGGCCCTCTGGCTGCGGGCAGGCGCCGCGGGCAGCACGATCCACCGTCCTGACCAGGACGCCGTCACCATCGCCCTGAACCCGGCCGAGGTGGTCGACGTGACCGGCGCCGGCGACGCAATGCTGGCGGCGTACGTGCACCGGATGAGCCAGGGAGACGACGTCGAGACCGCGACCTGGTTCGCGACCGCTGCCGCGTGGCTGACTGTCCAGTCCCCCAGCGCCGTGCGCGATGACCTGACCGAAGCATTGGTGACGAAGACCCTCGAGGAGCAGCGTTGATCGACCTGGCCATCACCGACGAGGTGCGCACCGCCCTGGCCGAGAACCGGCCGGTCGTCGCGCTGGAGTCGACGATCATCAGCCACGGGATGCCCTACCCGGCCAACGTTGCGATGGCGCGCGAGGTGGAGGAGATCATCCGCGAGCACGGCGTCACTCCGGCGACGATCGCGGTCCTCGACGGCGTTCCTCGGATCGGCCTGGACGACGACGGGCTCGAGCTGCTCGGCTCCGGAGAAGGCACGATCCGCAAGGTCAGCATCCGCGACCTGCCGTACGTCGTCGCGCGCGGCGAGCACGGCGCCACCACCGTCGCAGCGACCATGCGGCTGGCCAGCCTGGCCGGGATCCGAGTCTTCACCACCGGCGGCCTCGGTGGCGTGCACCGCGGGGCGGCGAGCAGCTTCGACGAGTCAGCCGACCTCACCGAGCTCGCGCTGACGGCGGTCACCGTGATCTCCGCAGGCGTGAAGTCGATCCTCGACATCGGCCTGACGCTGGAGCGGATGGAGACCCTTGGTGTCCCGGTGCTCGGGTACCGCACCGACGACTTCCCCGCCTTCTATACCCGCACCTCCGGGTACGCCGTCCCGCTGCGCGTTGACTCCGCCGAGGAGATCGCGGCCCTCATGAAGGCCAAGGACGAGCTCGGCATCGCCGGCGGGATCAGCGTCGCGAACCCGATCCCCGAGGCGGACGAGATCCCGCACGAGCGGATCGACGCGATCATCGAGCAGGCCCTCGGCGACCTGGACCGGCTCGGGATCACCGGCAAGGACACCACGCCCTACCTGCTGGGCCGGATCGTGGAGATCACCGGCGGGGACTCGCTCACCGCGAACATCGCGCTGGTGAAGAACAACGCCCACCTCGGGGCCGAGATCGCGGCTGCGTTCTCGAAAATGTCCTGATTGCGAAGATTGGATTTGTCGGCACTTTTCGGGGCACCATGGGCATATGACTCTGGGGCGAGCGTTTCTCGTGGCTGCCGTGTGCGCGGCTACGGCGGTTGCGTCACCGGGTTTCGAGGCTCGCGCTAGCGCGCTCGCACCTCAACCAACGAAGGCAGCCGGCGCGCTCGCACCTCAACCAACGGTGCCCACTGCACAGTCGTGGCTGACAGCCGACGAGATGGCCAAGCCGCACGCCCGCCTCGCCCAACAGGCAGACGCCAGCCAGGCCGCCGTCGACGCGGCGCTCTCCCTGCACAGCCGCTCCAGCTCGAGCAAGAAGATCTACCTCGACTTCGACGGCTTCAACGTCGCCGCCGGCACCGCCTGGGCGAGCACCATCTCCACCGGCAACAAGGGCGGCTTCAGCCTCGACGGGTCCGCGAACCCGGGCTTCACCCAGACCGAGCTCGACTACATCACCAAGGTCTGGACGATCGTCGCGGAGAAGTACTCCCCGTTCGACCTCGACGTCACCACCGAGAACCAGAGCGACGACGCGCTGACCCGGACCAGCGCCGGGGACACCGCCTACGGCACCCACGTCGTGTTCACCGACGACCAGACCGCCCGGCCCTCCGGTTGCGGCGTCGCCGGGTGCGCGGGCATCGCCTGGGTCGGGGTCTTCGACAACGTCGAGACGCTGAACAAGTACGAGCCCGCCTGGGTCTACACGACGCTGAACTTCGGCTCCGGCGATGTGCAGCAGACCGCCGGTCAGGCCGCGAACTCTGCGGCCCACGAGGTCGGTCACACCCTGGGCCTGCACCACGACGTCACCAACGCCCAGCCGAGCGGCTACTACGGCGGCCACGACATCTGGAGCCCGATCATGGGTTCCTCCAGCCGCGCGGTCCAGCAGTTCGACGACAACGGCTACCCGGACGCGGCCACCCCCGGACAGGTTGACCCGACCGACGGCACCACCGCGGACCCGGACGACTTCGACGTGATGACCAAGTCCGGGATCAGCTACCGCCCCGACACCGAAGGCGGAGCGCTCGGTGCGCCGTACACGGCGGACGGGGTGATCACGACCGACGCGGACACCGACACCTACACGGTCAACCGTTCCGCATGCACAGGCGCGGTCACGGTCGCCGCGACCGGCATCGGGATGGGTCAGACGCTCGACCTCAAGCTCACCATCGGCGGACCGAGCGGCACCCTGACCGACTCCCCCACCACCGGGTCGGTCTCCACCCTCCCGAACACGCCCACCGGGATGGACGCCTCGGTCAACGTGCCGAGCGCCTCCAGCGGGACGATGTCGATCCAGGTCGAGGGCGTCGGCGACGCGACCTCCGGCTACTCCGGGTACGGAAGCGTCGGGCAGTACCACCTCGCGGTGACGGGTTGTCAGTCGAGCGGGGCGATCGCCCCCACCGCGCCGACGTCGGTGACCACCACCCCGAACGCGCACACCACGACCGGGTCGGTCTCCTGGAGCCCGCCGAACGACCCGGGCACCTCGCCGGTGACCAGCTACACCGTCTCCGGCGTCCCCGGCGGCCCGTACGTCGTCAACGCGCCGACGACCAGCAAGTCGCTGACCGGGCTCAACCCGGGAACGACGTACACGGTCGGCGTCACCGCCTCGAGCAACGACGGCACCTCGCCGGCGGCGACCAAGTCGCTGCGCGTCGCGACCTGGGCGCCGACCGCGACTCCCGGTCTCACGCTGACGCCGCACAAGTCGAGCGTCGACGTCGCCTGGACCGCGCCGTCGAACCCGGGCAACGCGATCCCGACCGGATGGCACGTCACCCTCTACAGCGCCAGCCACGTCGCCCTGCTCACCGCACCGGAGACTCTGGCCACGACCGGTACGACGATCACCGGACTCTCGCCGGGCAGCTACTCGGTCGAGGTCTACCAGGACGCCACCTCCGACGACGGGACCAAGTCGGCGACCGCCTCGAAGTCGTTCAAGACCCTCACGGCGCCGAGCGCCCCGAAGATCGGGACGGCGGCCTCCGGCGCGAGCGGCGGGGCCGTCAACGCGCTGGCCCGCTGGGGTGCGCCGTCGAGCACCGGTGGGTCGGCGATCACCGGTTACCGGGTCTACGCCTACAAGCTGAGCTCGAAGGGCACCGTGGTCAGTTCCAAGTACTCAGCGATGCTCGGGGCGAGCACGCGCAGCTACCGCTTCACACTCTCCGCCGGGACGTACAGGTTCCGGGTCGCTGCCTATAACGCCGTTGGAAAGTCCTCGTACTCGGCGTACTCAGCGAAGGTTTCCGCGCGATAGCGCGGTGTTCCTCAAAATTCATCGGGGTTCCGGCACCAACTCGACCCGGATGTTGCAGGATTCTCCGCATGCGCATCTCTCGGTGGACGTTGGGGCCTGCACTCGCCCTGTCCCTCTCCCTCATCACGTACCCGGCTGTCGGTCAGAGCTCGACGCCGACCAACCCGTCGCCCGCGAAGGTGGCCGTCCACGGCAAGGCGACCGCTCTCGCCAAGCCGTCGGTCAAGCTCGACGGCCCCAAGCGCGGCAAGGCCGCACTGAAGGCGCTCGGGAGCCAGCTCTCCACGGCCGCGAAGATCAACGGCAAGAGCACCGCGAACCTGCAGCGCGTGCTCGGCCACGACCCGACGGCCTGGCTCAACCCGGAGGGCCGGCTGTTCTACGCCGACAAGTTCGACCGCCCCAAGCTGTCGGCGCGCACCACCACCGGTAGCGCGGCCGCGTCCGTCCCGCCGGCGCCGAAGCCGCTGAGCCAGACGTTCCTGCTGCACAGCATCCCGGGCGGCGCCGACCACACCATCTACCTGGACTTCAACGGCGTCTCCCTGAGCAGCAACAGCGACTGGACCCAGGTCGGCTGGAAGACCGGCACCTACCAGGGCTTCAGCCTGGACTCGGACTACTCCACGTTCTCCGACGCCGAGAAGGCCTACATCCAGCACGTCTGGGACGTCGTCGCCGAGAAGTACTCGCCGTTCGACATCGACGTGACCACCCAGGACCCGGGCACCGCGGCGTACAACCGCGCCGGCTCCGGTGACCCGACGTACGGCGACCACGTGGTCTTCACCGACGTGAAGACCGGTAGCGGCGCCAAGCCCAAGGCGGTCTGCCCCGACGGCTGCGACGGCATCTCCTTCACGGGCTCGTTCGACGACGTGAACGACAACTCGAACGCCGGCGAGCCGACCTGGATCTACACCGACTCCTACGACTGGTACTCCGGGATGGCCGGCGAGATCGCCTCGCACGAGATCGGCCACACCCTCGGCCTCGAGCACGACGGCCTCGGGACCGGCGACGGCGACTACGGCTCGGGCAACGACGCCTACTACCAGGGCAGCGACCTGTGGTCCCCGGTCATGGGCGCCGGCGTCGGCGCGCTGCAGCAGTTCAGCAAGGGCGAGTACGCGAACGCCTCGAACACCGAGGACGACTTCGCGGTCATGCAGACCCACGGCGTCTCGCTGCGGACCGACGACCACGGCGGCCTCGACACCCCGACCGACCTGGGGTCCCAGCTGACGTACGACGTGCACGGCGTGATCGAGAGCGCAGCGGACACCGACGTCTTCAAGATCACCCGGTCGTGCGGGACCAACACGCACTTCCGTCTGGTCGGTGAGGGCGGCGACCAGACGCTTGACCCGCACGTGATCGTCTGGAACAGCACCGGCACCAGCCAGCTCTTCGACAGCGCGGCCTGGATCTACGCGGACACGACCAGCTACCCGCGCGGCCAGCGCGGCCAGGTCGCCCAGTTCCAGACAGCGCTCGCCGCGGGCACGTACCTGGTGCAGGTCGAGGGGACCAACCAGGGGACCTTCGCTGACGGTGGTTTCTCCGACTACGGCAGCGTCGGCCAGTACGAGCTCACGGTCAGCGGTTGCGCCGGCGTGACCGGTGCGGCTCCGGACGTCCCGGCGTCGCTGACCGCGACCCAGACCCCGAAGACCGGCACCGTGACCCTGAACTGGGACGCGCCGCCCTCCCCGGGTGACGGCCCGGTCACGTCCTACCGGATCACCGGTGGCCCGTCGGGTCCGGTCAACGTCGCCTCCACCGACCGTTCCGTCGTGCTCACCGGGCTCGACCCGGGCGTGAACTACGAGTTCGGCGTCGCCGCGGTGAACGCATTCGGTCCCGGGCAGCCGTACACGCTCGAGTACCAGCTGCAGACCTGGGTGCCGACGACGGCTCCGAAGATGACGGCCACGGCCTACGGCACCACGGTGACGCTGAAATGGACCGAGCCGTCCAACGCCGGCCGGGCCGTCGGTGACCACTGGCAGGTCAACGTGTTCGTCGGATCGAACGCGGTCGACTCCTTCCCGGTGGAGTACGGGAGCCCAGGCGTGAAGTACACCGGCGTCCCGCCGACCCGCCTCACGATGACGGCGCAGCTGTACTACACCGCCGACATCGGCACCCGGAGCCCGACCGTGAAGAAGACCTTGGACGTCGGCCCGTCCACGCCGCACATCGGCACCGCGTCCAGCGGGGCCAGCGGTGGGGCGATCAACGCGGTCGCCCGTTGGGGAGCTCCCACGGCGCTGCGCGGCTGCAAGATCACCTACTGGGTGGTCGCGGCGTTCAAGGTCAGCAGCACCGGCCACACCGCCACGAACCCGTCGTACGTGTCCGGGCACAAGTCGTCGAGCACCCGCTCGCTGACGGCGCCGCTGTTCGCGGGCAAGTACCGGTTCCGGGTGCAGGCGGCCGCCTGTGGAGGCTTCACGAACGTGTCGTCGGCCTCCAACATCGTGACCGCGCGCTAGCAGCTCCGAACGGGGTTTCGACAGGCTCAACCAGCTCGCTGGTTGGGCCTGTCGCGTGCTGGTTGAGCTTGTCGAAACCGCTCTAACGCCCGCTGAGCCGGGTCAGCGCCTTGCTCACGACGTCCGGGTCGGTGGTCATCCACATCGGCGGCAGGCTGGCCCGCAGGAAGCCGCCGTACCGGGCAGTGACCAGGCGCGGGTCCAGGATCGCCACGACACCGCGGTCGGTGGTGGTCCGGATCAGCCGGCCGGCGCCCTGGGCCAGGAGCAGCGCCGCATGCGTCGCGGAGACGGCCATGAAGCCGTTGGCCCCGGCCTTGTCCGCGGCCAGCGCCCGTGCGGACATCAGCGGGTCGTCGGGGCGCGGGAACGGCACCCGGTCGATCAGCACCAGCTGGCAGGTCTCCCCCGGCACGTCCAGTCCCTGCCACAGCGACAGTGTGCCGAACAGGCAGGTGTGCGGGTCCCCGACGAACTGGCGGGCGAGCTCGGGCAGCTGGGCGTCGCCCTGGCAGAGCGTGGTCAGGTGCGGCAGGCGTTCGCGGACCTCCTCGGCCGCCGCCTCGGCGGCGCGGCGACTGGAGAACAGCCCCAGCGTGCGGCCGTCGGCGGCGTCGACCAGGTCGACGATCTCGTCGAGCTGCGCCTTCTGGAGGCCGTCGCGTCCCGGTTGGGGCAGGTGCTTGGCGACGTACAGGATCGACTGCTGGCCGTAGTCGAACGGCGAGCCGACGTCGATGCCCTCCCAGCTCTCGCCCTCGGCCTTGGGGCTCAGCCCGAGCGAGCCCGCGACGACACCGAAGTCGCCGCCGAGCTTGAGGGTGGCGGAGGTGAACACCGCAGTCTTGTCGGCCAACAGCTTGTCGCGCATCGGGCCGGCGACCTCGAGAGGCGCAACGCAGAGCCGGTTGCCGCCCCGCTTCGCCTCGGCCTGGGCGACCCAGAGGACGTCGCGGTCCGAGGCCGCGGCCATCCGCTCGGCGGTCTTGAACAGCTCCTGGGTCCAGCCCTTGGCCTGGGTGATGCCCGCGTCGTCGCCGGTGTCTTTCGGGAACGCGCTGACGCACGCCCGAGCAGCGTCGCGCACCAGGATCAGCGCGTCGGACAGGTCCTGCGGGATCGGGTCCAGCCGTCCCGACGGAGCCGCGTCGACCGCGAGCCGCAGCGCATCGGCGGCGTCGGCCAGGTCGTCCGCCTCGCCGTCGGTGTGCTTCACCGCGCGACGGGCGGTCCGCTCGACCTCGTTCGCGGACAGCTCGTCGGTGGCGGCCTGGGTGACCCGGGCGGTCAACTCGTGCGCCTCGTCGATGACCACGACGTCGTAGTCCGGGATCATCGGCACGCCCTCGATGGCGTCGATGGCCAGCAGCGAGTGGTTGGTGACGATCAGCTGCGAGCGGGCCGCCTTGTCGCGAGCGCGCTCGGCGAAGCACTCGGTGCCGTAGGGGCACTTGGCCGCCCCCAGGCACTCGCGGTGGCTGACGCTGACCTGGCGCCAGACCCGGTCGGTGTGCCGGGGGGCATGGTCGCGCTCGCCGGTGCCGCCGCCCTTGGCCTCGTCCTCGATCCACTCGCGCATCGCGACGACCTCGGCGCCGATGGAGCCCTCGGGCAGGTCGACGAGGGTGCCCTGGTCGTCCGGGACGCCCTCGCGGACCCGGTGCAAGCAGGCGTAATTCGAACGGCCCTTGAGCACCGCGTACGTCGCGTCCTCGTGCAGCACCTCGGAGGCTGCCTCGACCAGCGCCGGGATGTCCCGCTCGACCAGCTGGTGCTGGAGCGCGAGCGTCGCGGTGGCAACCACCACCCGGTCCTTGTGCAGGAGCGCGGGCACCAGGTACCCGAGCGACTTGCCGGTGCCGGTTCCCGCCTGGACGAGCAGGTGCCGGCCGGACTCCATCGCGTCGACGACCGCCTCGGCCATCTGGATCTGACCGGGTCGTTCCTGCCCGTTGACCGCCTCGACGGCCGCTGCGAGCACCTCGCGGACGGACGGGCGATCGGTTTCGGGCACGGGGGAACCTTACGTCCCTTCCTCATCGAGCCTGTCGAGATGTCCGCAGGTCAGCGGGTGGTTTCGACAGGCTCAACCAACACAACCCATCAGGCTCAACCAACAAGGCGCGGGGTCACCGTTGCGTCTCGGTCTAGCGCGGATGCTTGTCGTTCAATGGTCTGCCCCCATACCTTCTGATTCATGCGAGACGGTGCGGTTTCGCCATCGATCCGGTTGACGGATCTGGCCAAGTCCTTCGGATCCGTGCGCGCGGTGGACGGGGTCAGCCTCGAGATCGCGGACGGTGAGTTCTTCTCCATGCTCGGACCTTCGGGTTCCGGCAAGACCACCGTGCTGCGGATGATCGCCGGGTTCGAGCAGCCGACGGCCGGCTCCATCGAGCTCGCAGGGCAGTCCGTCACCGACCTGCCGCCGTTCGCCCGCGACGTGAACACCGTCTTCCAGGACTACGCGCTCTTCCCGCACATGAGCGTGGCCCAGAACGTCGAGTACGGCCTGCGGGTCAAGAAGGTGAAGAAGGCCGAGCGCCGTGCCCGGGCCGCCGAGGCCCTGGAGACCGTGCGCCTCTCCCACCTCGCCGACCGTCGACCCACGCAGCTCTCCGGCGGCCAGCGCCAGCGCGTCGCCCTGGCCCGCGCCCTGGTGAACCGACCCAAGGTGCTGCTGCTCGACGAGCCGCTCGGCGCCCTGGACCTCAAGCTGCGCCGCGAGATGCAGATCGAGCTCAAGCAGATCCAGCGCGACGTCGGCATCACCTTCGTCTTCGTCACCCACGACCAGGAGGAGGCACTCACGCTCTCCGACCGGATCGCGGTCTTCAACGACGGCCGGATCGAGCAGGTCGCCACTCCGCGCGAGCTCTACCAGAACCCGAAGAGCTCGTTCGTCGCCGCCTTCGTCGGCACCTCCAACATGCTCACCGGCCCGGCCGCCCGCGCGGTGTTCGGCCGCGAGGGCACCCTCAGCATCCGGCCCGAGAAGATCCACCTCGGCGACGTACCGGACCCGGGCGCGTCCACCGTCACCGGAACCGTGCGGGAGGTCGTCTACCTCGGCTCGGCCAACCACTACGTGGTCGACGTCGACATGCCCTGGGCGGGTGATGCCCCCCAGCTGGTGGTGATGCGCCAGAACTTCCACGACTCCGACGACCAGCTGAGCAGGCGCGGCGAGAAGGTCCGCCTGGCCTGGTTGCCGGAGCACGTGATCGAGCTCCCGGGAAGCAGTGAATCCACACCGATTGAGGAGACCGCATGAGATCCGTACGCACACTGGCCACCGCTGCCGCCGTCGGGGCGATGATCCTGACGTTCGGGGGTTGCGGTTCGTCAGACGACAACAAGTCGAGCAACGGCGGCGCGACGTTCACCCCGCCCGACCTGCCGATGAAGAAGTCGCTCGGCAAGGGTGAGGGTGCGGTCAGCATCCTGGCCTGGGCCGGGTACGCCGAGAAGGAGTGGGTCACTCCCTTCGAGAAGGCGACCGGCTGCAAGGCCACGGTCAAGTACTTCAACACCTCCGACGACGCCGTGAACCTGATCAAGAGCGGCGACTACGACGTCGTCTCGGCCTCCGGTGACGCGAGCCTCCGGATGATCGCCGCGGGTTCGGTCGAGCCGGTCAACACCGACCTGGTGCCGAACTACAAGGACGTCTACCCGTTCCTCAAGGACCGGCCGTGGAACTCGGTCAACGGCCAGATGTACGGCATCCCGCACGGCTACGGCGCCAACCTCCTGATGTGGAACAAGAAGGACGTGAACCCGGCCCCGACCGACTGGAGCGTCGTGTTCGGCCCGGACGCGGCCAAGTACAAGGGCAAGGTCACCGCGTACGACTCGCCGATCTACATCGCCGACGCCGCGCTGTACCTGATGAACACCAAGCCCGACCTCAAGATCAAGGACCCGTACGCCCTGGACCAGAAGCAGCTCGACGCCGCAGTCGCGCTGCTGAAGGAGCAGAAGAAGAACGTCGGTGAGTACTGGTCGGACTACGCCAAGGAGCAGTCGGCCTTCGAGACCGGCGACACCGTGGTCGGCACCACCTGGCAGGTCATCGCCAGCGCCGTCGACCCGAAGAAGGCCGACGTCGAGGCGATCCTGCCGGACAGCGGTTCCACCGGCTGGTCGGACACCTGGATGGTGGCGACGAAGTCGAAGCACAAGAACTGCGCCTACCTGTGGATGAACGACATCATCAGCCCGAAGGCGAACGCTGCCGTCGCGCAGTACTTCGGTGAGTCGCCGTCCAACCCGAAGGCGTGCGAGTTCGCTGCGAAGGGCTTCTGCGACACCTACCACGCAGGTGACGCGGCGTACGCGGCGAAGATCCACTACTGGAACACGCCGACCGCGGCGTGCCTGGACGGTCGTAAGAACGTGAAGTGCACCGACTACCAGCAGTGGACGCAGGCCTGGACCGAGGTCAAGGGATAGCCACCTGACCGCGACCCCAGCACCGGTGCAGGACGTCCCGCGCAAGCGGGGCGTCCTGCACCGCCATCCCCGGCTCCGGCTGGGACTGCTGCTCTCTCCCCCGATGCTCTGGCTCGGGGTCGCCTACCTGACCTCGCTCGCCGTCCTGCTGATCACCGCGTTCTGGACGACGAACACCTTCACCACCGAGATCGAGCGCGTCTGGAACCTCGACAACTTCCGCCAGCTCTGGAACATCGACGTCTACCGGACGATCACGATCCGCACGCTGTGGATCGCGGTGCTGGTCACCGTGGTCGACGCACTGATCGCGTTCCCGATCGCGTTCTTCATGGCCAAGGTCGCCTCCCGCCGCTGGCAGCGGGTACTGCTGATCGCCGTCCTGATGCCGCTGTGGGCCTCCTACCTGGTCAAGGCTTACGCCTGGCGCGCGATGTTCTCCGGCACCGGCCCGCTGAACTGGGCGCTCGACCCGATCGGGCTACACCTCGGCTACGGCCTGACCGCCACGGTCATCACGTTGGCTTACCTCTGGCTCCCCTACATGATCCTGCCGATGTACGCCGGGCTGGAGCGCGTCCCCGACTCGGTCCTGGAAGCCTCGGCGGACCTCGGAGCCAAGGGCGGTACGACGATCCGCCGCGTGGTGCTGCCGATCCTGTGGCCGGCCCTCTTCGCCGGCTCGATCTTCACCTTCTCGCTGACGCTCGGTGACTACATCACCGTCAAGATCGTCGGCGGCACCAACCAGATGATCGGCAACGCGGTCTACGACAGCGCCCTGACCGGCAACAACCTGCCGTTCGCCGCAGCGCTGGCCTGCGTGCCGGTCGTCATCATGCTCGTCTACCTGGCCGCGGTCCGGCGGACCGGAGCCCTGGACAACCTATGACCATCTCCCGGACCACCAAGATCGTCCTCGGCGTGCTGACCGCGCTGGTGCTGGCGCTCGTCTACCTGCCGCTCGGCATGGTCATCCTCAACTCGTTCAACACCTCCAGCTCGTTCAGCTGGCCGCCGAGCGGTCTGACGACCAACTGGTGGCACGCCGCCTGGCACAACCCGGACGTGCGCGACTCGCTGCGGCTCTCCCTCGAGGTCGCCGCGATGTCGACGGTGATCGCGCTGGTGCTCGGCACGATGGCGGCCCTCGCGCTGGCCCGCTACCGGTTCTTCGGCCAGGACGCAGTCTCCTTGCTGATCATCCTGCCGATCGCGCTGCCCGGCATCGTCACCGGCCTGGCGTTCCAGAACCTCTTCCGCAGCATCCTGAACATCGACCTGGGCTACTGGACGATCGTGGTCGCGCACGCGACGTTCTGCATCGTCACGGTGTTCAACAACGTGCTCGCGCGGCTGCGACGCGTCGGCGGCAACCTCGAGGAAGCCTCGATGGACCTGGGCGCCGGCACGTTCACCACGTTCCGGCTGGTCACCTTCCCAGCGCTGCGCTCCGCGTTGCTGGCGGGCGGCCTGCTGGCCTTCGCGCTGAGCTTCGACGAGATCATCGTGACCACGTTCACCGCCGGCGGCGGCACCCGCACGCTGCCGCTGTGGATCTACGACCACATGTTCCGACCGAACGACGCCCCGGTGGTGAACGTCGTCGCCGCCGCCCTGCTGGTGCTGTCGATCGTGCCGATCTGGCTCGCGCAGCGGCTCAGCCAGGGCGAGGAGATGGTCGGCGCCCGCTGACCAAGTGCCGCGTCCGCTCGGGTTCCCGCAGTCCAGCCGTGTGTGAACCTGCGGTTATCCACAGGCGCGATTTCTCGTTGCCCGCCGCCGTCTCGACTCTTGCTACGTTCCCGGATCTCATCCAGTCGTTCGACTGAATGAGTTCGTCCACGAAAAGGAGACGCGGGGGATGTTTGGTCCGAGACTAGGTTATCGACGATGGCTTCTTCCAGTGATTGCGCTGGCCGCGGTCGCGGGGTCCGTCGGAGCATCGTTCGCATTGTCCAGCGCTGACCGGGACCCGGTGCGCACCGCCGATCAGGTCTACTCCAAGAGCATGTCTTTGGAAACGATTTCCAAACTCTCGCAAGGAAAGCCGGGACAAGTCGCTCCGCCCTGTCCGGATGAAGAGACGGTGAACGAGCTCAAGATCCGGAACCTTCCCATCGGACCCTGCGACCCATTGCCGGAACCAGGCCAACCAGTCGTGCTCCCGAAAGAGGGTTCCACGACACCACCGTCTGAGGATGGACCGAATGCTGTTCTCTGCGGCCGCGTCATGGCGGGGGCGTTGAGCGTCACCTTGCCCTGCAGTGCCGGTCTCCGCGTGCTCGAGACCTCCTACCCAACGGTTGCCGGCGAGAAGTGCGCTCGCGTCTCCTGGATTCCGCAGACGGGCGCCAGTCCCATCGTCGACACCCTCTGCCCAAGCAGCCCGAAGGCCACGAGCGGGGCGGCACTCACCGCTGCCGATGCTCATTCCCCGACGAGCAGCGTCGGTGTTCGATGATGCGGCGACCGGCGTTCATTTCCGTCGCGACCGTCGTGATGCTTGCAGTGTCGATGGCAAGCTCTGCCGCTGCTAACCACTGGAACCACGACCCTGGCCACAATGTCCACTGGACCAACAGCAGTCCTTCCTTCCCTCGCGGCTACGTCTACTGGGCGGACCTCACGGGCCCGGAGTGGCCTGTGTACTCGGCAGCCATCGAGTGGGACCGCTCCACGAGGCTGGACGCGGTCTACGTTGGGGCGGGCTCGTCGTGTCCGAGTACTCCGCACTGCGTCACGGTGAGGCAAACCGCGCTCGGCACTTCGTGCAGCGGCACGCTCGGTCAAACGAACGTTTCGTACTACTCGGCGACCGGCCATTTGGAAACGTCGACTCGCGTCGACCTTAGTTCCGCTTGCTCGACGTCAAGCGCGTCCAAACGGCGAACCATCACGTGCCACGAGCTCGGACACTCGATCGGCATGGACGAACAGAGGACCGCTGACGACAGCTGCATGGTGGACCCGTACGTCACGCCGCACACACTCCCTAGCGCGCATGACTTCCAATCGATCGCAACCGTCTACAACCACGACGACTAAGGCCGTTCATGGGAAAGGCCGGCCCGATCCGTGAGGATCGGGCCGGCCTTTATCGATCAGGCCGGCGGTGCGCTCGGCGGCTCGGGAGCGGGCGGCGGCTCGGAGGCAACGGGCGGCGCCGCGGGAGCAGCCGGAGCTGCCGGGGCCGCGGGAGCAGCCGGAGCAGCCGGAGCGGCGGGTGCGGCCGGCGGCGGCGGCGCCGCGGGCGGCGTACTGGTGCCGAAGTCCACGGTCGGCGGAACGTTCTGGCCGGCCGGGGCTTCGTAGAACTGGCGGGTGCCGACGCCGGCCATTCCGGAGAAGAACATCCACGGGATCGTGCGCACCAGCTTGTTCAGCGTCGCGACCGCGTCGTTGTAGTACTGACGCGCGAACGAGATCTGGTTCTCGGTGTCGGTCAGCTGCTTCTGCAGGTCGAGGAACTGGACGTTCGCCTTGAGGTCCGGGTACGCCTCGGCAACGGCGTTGACCTTGACCAGCGCCTGCTGCATCGCGGCGTCGGCGGCGGCCTTGGCCGGCACGTCGTCGCTCTTGGCGGCCGCGGCCAGACCGGCCCGGGCGGCGGTGACCTCGTCGAAGACGGCACGCTCGTGAGCGGCGTACCCCTTCACGGTCTCCACCAGGTTCGGGATCAGGTCGGCACGACGGGTCAGCTGCACGTCGATGCCACCGAGCGCTTCCTGGGCGCTGATGTCCGTGCTGCGCAGCTTGTTGAAGCCCGTGATGCCGAAGATGACCAGCAGCACCAGGACGACGACCACGATGATCGCGATCAGCATCGCTTACTCCCTCTGTTTGGGTTCACACCATCTAACTAGAACTTGGATCGGTTTGGTTCCCCAGCAACCGCTCTACCAGGACCCGCCGCCGCCCCCGCCGCCTCCGCCGCCACCGCTGAAGCCACCACCGCCGCCGCCCGAGGACGACGAGGACTGGGTCGCCTCGTAGGAGGAGATCGCGGAGTTCACGGTCGAGTCGAAGCTGTCGACCATCTGGTTCACGTAGTTGCCGGTGTGCGCGCCGTAGTACACCGGGAGCCAGCTCGGCGCGGGCGGCTCCTCACCGGTCTCCACGCGGTACTTCTTGGCCCACTCGTCGGCGCAGTCGAAGGCCACCGCCCACGGCAGGTACGCCGTGTAGAGGTCCTTGCGGCCGGAGAAGTCGAAGCGGTCCTGCGCCGACGGTGTCGACAGGATGCGCTTGAACCCGCCGACCCGCGACCAGACGTCGCGACCCGCCGGGGTGCGCTTCGTGCCGGCGCCGGAGAAGCCGACCGCGACCGCGCCGACGGCGAACAGGCCCGGGACCAGCGCCAGGATCGACATGTTGAACGGATTCCACGCGCCGAGCGCGATGGTGGCCGCACCGAGCACGATCAGCACGAAACACCCGGCTCCGCCGAGACCGCTGGTGATCATCAGCCCGGAGGTCTTCGCCCACGCCTTGGTGTTGGCATCGAAGGAGGCGAGCGTGTTCTTGAGCTTGAGGCCGGCCGAGACCGACTTCGACGAGGCGCTGAACGACTGGCCCGCGCCGACGACGTTGAGCTGCGAGCCGACGAGCTGGGTGACGCCGTCGACCTTGTTCCAGGCGTCCGCGTCCTCGGTCCCGGTCAGGCTCCAGGACTTGTCGGCCTGGTCGAGCTTCACCGCGCCCTTCTCGGCGGCGTACATCATCGTCGCCACGAACGCCTTGCGCTCGACCTTCTCGGTCAGCAGGTACGCCGCCTGCGCCGGACCGATACCGTCCGGCGGCGCGTACATCAGCGGGAAGGACGGGTCCTTCTCCTTCGTGGACTGGCTCAGCGCCGTACCGGCTCCGCCGAGCAGCACCGAGGCGACCAGGACGATGCCGAGCAGCACCGGGTGGGTGCCCAGGATCGGGTCGTACTTGTCCGCCCACGGCAGCGAATCGGTCGACGGGGTGGGAACGTCCTGGTCGACCTTGATGGTGACCGGGGTGTGCGGCGCCAGCTCGCCGGTCTTCACCTCGAGCTTCTTGGTCCCGCTCCCCTCGGCCGAGCACGGGGTGCCCGTGCCCAGACCCACCGCGCACTTGAGGTTCTCCCCGTCGGCGGGCAGGGTCACCACCAGGTCGGACTTCGCGATCGGCATCAGCCAGCCGGACGGGATCAGCTGCCAGTAGAACTGCGACTTGGCACCGTGGAAGCCCGGGGTCATCGCGCCCTCGATGACGTAGCTGATCCGGTAGTCGTGGGTCCCGGTGAACGTGACGCCCGCGCTGCCGATCTTGATGTTGCGGTACCGCCCGCGGCTCTCCTTGAGCACCTGGAAGGGCTCAGGGTTGCCGTCGCGGGTGACGCGGATGTCGGTGGGGATGAGCCGGTTCTTGGTGACGTTCGGGTCGCGGGTGTCGAAGAACCGGAAGATGCCGTGCCGGTACTCCGGGAACGTCACCGTCAGGTCCTCGGTGACCTGGAGCCTGCCGTCCGCCTTGAGCGTGAAGTCGGCGAGGTAGTTGTCGATCCGCGCGGTCTCGTTGGAGTCGCCGCCGGAGCTGAAGTCGATCGCGCCGCAGGCCACGACCGCGGCGAGCACCAGGAGTCCGAAGATCGTGGCCACGAGACGCTTCATGGCGCTGACCCTACGAGATCGGGGGGCCGAGATGGTCTAGATCACAGTCCGGTTTCGCGTGATGCATCCGGAGTTCGCCCGTGAGACACCGAACACCACTACCTCACAAGGAGAACTCACCATGACCCGAGACCTGTGGAGCCGGAAGGCACGGTTGGCCATGGCCACCCTGCTGGTCGGCGCTTGGGGATCACTCGCGACGGTCATCACGCTCGGCCCCGCTGGCGCAGCCGACCCGTGCACACCGACGCAGCACTCCGACGCGATCAAGACCTTCACCCTCGACGACACCACCCTCCAAGGCAGCCAGACCGTGCGCGTCGACTTCACGGGCGCGCTCCCGGACGGTTCGTGCGCCGGTGACACGGTGGTCATCACCGCCCCGTCGAACTTCCCGTTGCGCAACGGCACGACGCCCCTGCTCGATGCCGACGGCGTGCAGCTGGGCACGATGACGGTGGCCGACGACAACGTCGTCACGATCGTCTTCAACGACTACGTGGAGACGCACGACAACGTCACCTTCGGCGGTCACTTCTACGGCAGGCTCACCGGCGGGCAGCCCGAGCAGGGGTACGACCTGCGCTGGGATCTCGGCGACGGGCAGTCGATCGCGACCCCGGTCACCACCAACACGTGCACCGGGTGCACGGATCCGCGGACGAGGGGCCAGAAGTCGGTCGCCCTCACGGCCGATCATGAGATCCACATCTTCTTCGACTCGCCGATCACCACCGCGGCCGACCAGGTCGTCACGTTCACCGACGTCGTCGGCCCCGGCCAGCGGATGGACTGCACCCGGTTCAGCGGCTCCGTCGGGACGATCGCTCCTTGGGGGAACCTCGTGCTCACCGGGAGCGCTCCGTTCACCCTGGTCTCCTGCGACGAGGCCGGCTTCACCGCCACGATGACCTCGACCGCAGCTGGTCAGTACCTCGACCTGCAGGGGTATGCGATCACGACGGAGGACCGCGCGACGTACCCGGACTCCGGAACGGTGACCCAGAACGGACACACCGACCAGGTCAGTGCGGTCGCGCGTGAATACACCGTCGGCGCCAACGGCTCCGGCGACGTCAAGCCGGGCGACGAGAGCGAGGAGCCGACGCCGACTCCGACCGACACCCCGACCACGGACGTCCCCACCCCGACCGACACCCCGACGACCGACACTCCGACCACGGACGTCCCCACCCCGACCGACACCCCGACGCCGACCGACACTCCGACCACGGAACCTCCGACGCCGACGGACTCGCCGACGACCGGCGAGCCCACAGGCGAGCCGACGACCGAGCTGCCGACCGACGGCCCGGGCACCGACCTGCCCACGGACGGGCCGGCGACCGATCCCACCTCGTTGCCCGGAGGGAACGAGTCCACACCGCCGACCACCGAGCCCACCGACCCGACTGAAAGCCCGAACACCGGAGGCTCCACGCCGCCTCCGCCTTCGGAGAGCCCCAACCAGCCGGAGATCAACGTCGGCGGCGGCAACCTGCCGCCAACCGGACTCGGCTCCAACACCGCAGCTCTCGCCACCGGTGGAGCAGCCCTCCTCGCAGGAGGCGTCGTCCTCGTCTGCGCCAGCCGTCGTCGTCGCGTCAACCCGAGCTAGCGGCGACGACTGAGCCCGCCGTCCCCGCACCAGGGGCGGCGGGCTCACCCCTTTCCGGAGATCAGTCGCCTCAGGGTCGCGCGCAGCGCGTGCTCACCGGCCTCTCCATCCGCGACTCCCGACAGCTCGAGGCTGACCAGGCCGTGGACCGTGCTCCACAGCTGGCGCGCCAAGACGCCTGGGGTCTCCGCGCCGACGCCGCTGTCCAACGTCCTGGCCGCTGCCGCGGTGAGCAGGTCGAGGGTCCCCTTGGCCTGCTCAGCACGATGGGCGCTCTCGCCGTTGGCGGCGTACATGATCGAGTACAGGTGCGGGTTGTCGACGGCGTTCGCCCGGTAGGCGACGGCCAGCGCGATCAGGTCAGCCGCCGGGTCCGCGCTCGCGGCGACCGCGTCCAGACGAGCCGCCTGCCGGTCGAACCCTTCGGTGACCACGGCTTCCATCAGCTCGGGCATGGACCCGAACCGGGTGTAGACGACCATCGTGGAGACACCCAGGGAGCTGGCCAACCGGCGCGTGCTCAGCCCGCCCAGGCCCTCCTCGGCGAGGATCCGGGCCGCGGCCTCGATGAGCTGGTCCCGGGTAGCAACTTCCGCACGTGCCATGTACACACCGTTGCCACAACGGGCCCAGAGCAAACGCTCCGGTTACTCGCCCTCGGTCAGACCCGCGAGCGTGTAGAGCTCCAGCTCGCCAGCGATGGCCTCGCTGACCCGGGCATGGACGAGCGTGCCGTCAGCGGTGTGCTCGACACTCAGCACCTCGGCCTTGTCGTGCAGCCGGCTGACCAGGTCACCGCGGCTGTAGGGAAGCAGCACCCGCAGCTCGACCGCGCCGACGGGCAGGTCTGCCTCGATCGCCGCGAGCGCCTCGGCGATGCCCTCGCCCGTCTTCGCCGAGCAGACCACCGAGTGCGGCTCGCGCTGCAGCAGTCGCGCGATGACCATCGGGTCGGCCGCGTCGGACTTGTTGATCACGATCAGCTCGGGGATGTTCTTCGCGTCGATCTCGGCGAGCACCTCGCGGACCGCAGAGATCTGCCCCTCCGGATCGGGGTGCGAGCCGTCGACCACGTGCACGATCAGGTCGGACTCGGCGACCTCCTCGAGCGTGCTGCGGAACGCCTCGACCAGCTGGTGCGGCAGGTGCCGGACGAACCCGACGGTGTCCGACAGCGTGTAGATCCTGCCGTCCGCGGTCGTCGTGCGGCGCGTCGTCGGGTCCACGGTCGCGAACAGCGCGTCCTCGACGAGGACGCCGGCGCCGGTGAGTCGATTGAGGATCGAGGACTTGCCCGCGTTGGTGTAGCCGGCGATGGCCACGCTCGGGATCGCGTTGCGACGGCGCTCGCTGCGCATCGTGGTCCGGGTCGTCTTCATCCCGGCCAGGTCGCGGCGCAGCTTGGCGATCTTGGTGTTGATCCGGCGGCGGTCGTTCTCGATCTTGGTCTCACCGGGACCACGGCTACCGATGCCGGCACCGCCGGCGACCCGACCACCGGCCTGACGGGAGAGGCTTCCACCCCAACCACGCAGACGCTGCTTCATGTAGTTCAGCTGGGCCAGCTCGACCTGCGCCTGGCCCTCCTTGGACTTCGCGTGCTGGGCGAAGATGTCGAGGATCAGCGCGGTCCGGTCGACGACCTTGACCTTGATCTTGTCCTCGAGGTTCCTCAGCTGGCTGGGCGCGAGCTCGCCGTCCATGATCACGGTGTCGGCACCGGTGGCCTCGACGATCTCGCGGACGCCCTCGACCTTGCCGCGGCCGATGTAGGTGGCCGGGTCCGGCTTGTCGCGGCGCTGGTAGACGTTCTCGAGCACCTGCGAGCCGGCGGTCTCGGCGAGCGCGGCCAGCTCGGCCATCGAGTTCTCGGCGTCCTCGACGCTGCCCTCGGTCCATACGCCGACGAGCACCACGCGCTCCAGGCGGAGCTGGCGGTACTCGACCTCGGTGATGTCCTCGAGCTCGGTGGACAGGCCGACGACCCGACGCAGCGCGTGCCGCTCGGCGAGGTCCATGGACCCGGTGGTCTCTTCGGGGTCCGGCTCGTCGTACGGGTCGGTGGTCGGGGTCTCGTCGTCCCAGCTGTCGGTGTCCGCCAGCTCGTCGTCGAGATTGAAGTCGTCAGGTGCGTTCGTCATACAGGTTCAAGGGTAGGCCCGGACCTCAACAGGTTTTGAATGAAGTCCGCGTACGGCGGGTAGGTAAGCAGAATGGGCGACGACGAGGACCTGACCAGCACGATCGAGGAGCAGCTCGCCGAGGAGTCGCGCGACGACCCGCAGACCCAGCCGAGCTCAGAGGAGACCCAGCCCCTCTCGGCGCAGGACCTCAAGGATCCGGCGGTCGAGCCGCACTCCGAGGACGAGATCGCCGAGGAGAACGCGGAGTCCGCTCTCGACCAACCCTCGGACGACGTGTCGTGAACCGCTAGGAGGCGGGCGCACGAACGCCCGGCAGACCCCTTACGCAGAGGGTCGGCCGGGCGTTCGGATGAGTTCAGTGCCTACTTCGGAGGCATCCGGATGCCGCCGTCGACGCGGACGACCTCAGCGTTCATGTAGGAGTTGGTGATCAGCTCGACGACCATGCTGGCCAGCTCGTCACCGATGCCGAGGCGCTTCGGGAAGAGCACGTTCTGACCGAGGTTGGCCTTGAACGCCTCCGACTCCGGGCCCTCGCCGTAGATCGGGGTGTCGATCAGGCCGGGGGCGATGGTGTTCAGGCGGATGCCCGAGGAGGACAGGTCGCGCGCCACCGGCAGGGTCATGCCGACCACGCCGCCCTTGGACGCCGAGTACGACGCCTGGCCGATCTGACCGTCGAACGCGGCCACGGAGGCCATGTTCACGATCGCGCCGCGACCGCCGTCGGCGTCCGGCTCGTTCAGGCTCATCGCGGTGGCCGCGAGGCGGACCGCGTCGAAGGTGCCGATCAGGTTGATCGCGATGACCTTCTTGAAGGCGTCCAGGTTGTGCGCCGAGTCCGGGTTGCCGTCGCGACCGATGGTGCGCTGGGCCCAGCCGATGCCGGCCGAGTTGACCAGCGCCCGCAGCGGGGCGAGCTCGACGGCGGTGTTGACCGCGTTCTGGATCTGCTCGGTGTTGGTGACGTCGACCGCGACGAACGCGCCGCCGATCTCCTTGGCGATGGCCTCGCCCTTCTCGGCGTTCAGGTCCGCGATGACGACGACTGCACCCTTGGCGGCGAGCTGGCGGGCAGCGGCCTCGCCGATGCCCGAAGCGCCGCCGGTGACGATTGCACTGGCTCCGTTGATGTCCATGCGGGCGATACTAGGGCTCCGCGTCAGACTCCGGTCAGGTGGTCGGATGGCGGGAAGCAACGCCGGAACAACGCCTTCGCCTCGGGGCTGCCCGTGACGATCATCGCGGACAGACCGTCGAGATCGGCGCCTCGGTTGATCTCGAACAGGGCGGCGGCGGTGCCGGTGAAAGTCAGGTCGGGCTCCTGGGTCTGGTCGGCCCGGGCCAGCTTGCCGTCGCGCACCTCCAGCCAGTGCTCCTCACGGTCCAGCACGAACCGGACACGCAGGTTGGCGCCGACCGCGCCGACGGGGTCGAAGAGCGCCCCGCTGCCGCCGAAGACCGCGACCCGGGGCCGGACGTCGGCCGCGCTCGGCGCGTCCAGGTAGGGCATCCCGAACTTGGCCAACGCCCGCAGCACCGGGCGGATCCGGACGCCGTCCTTGGTCAGCCGGTAGACGGAACGGGCGGCTGGCGCGGGCAGCTCGACCTGCTCGACCAGGCCGACGCCCTCGAGGTCGCGCAGCCGGTCGGTCAGCAGGTTGGAGGCGATGCCCGGCAGCGCCGTGCGCAGGTCGGTGAACCGCTGCTCGCCGAAGGAGAGCTCGCGCAGGATCAGCAGGGTCCACCGATCGCCCACCCGGTCCAGGGCGGTGGCGATGGTGCAGTACTGGTCATAGGTCTTGCTGGCCACGTGACGTACCTTACGTTGGTTGCTTCTTTATTCTAATTAGTTGATTTTTTAAAGCAACTCCTTCTACCGTCGGACCATGACTCCAGACACCCCGACGGCAAAGACGCCGGTCAACCCGTGGGCCGTGCTCGGCGTGGCCAGCCTGGCCGCGTTCATGGTCTTCCTCGACACCCAGGTGCTGTTCGTCGCCTTCGACGACATCCGCAGCTCGTTCCCGACGGTGTCCTTCGCGACGATGTCGTGGACCCTGTCGGCGTACACGATCGCGCTGGCCGCGGCCCTCGTCCCCGCCGGCCGCCTGGCCGACCGGTACGGGCGCAAGCGCGTCTTCACGATCGGCCTGGTCGCCTTCACCCTCGCCTCGGCGCTGTGCGCGGTGGCGAACTCCCCCGCGCTGCTGGTGATCTTCCGGGTGGTGCAGGCCCTCGGCGCCTCGGCGCTGGTGCCTGCCTCGCTGGCCATCGTGCTCTCGGTCTTCCCCTCCGAGAAGGTGCCGGCCGCCGTGGCGATCTGGGGCGCGATCGCTGCCCTCGCCGCCGCCGTCGGCCCGACCATCGGCGGTCTGCTGGTCAACCAGTGGGGTTGGCGCTCGGTGTTCCTGGTGAACGTCCCGGTCGGCATCGTCGCCTTCCTGCTGGCCCGGCGCGTGATGCCGGAGTCGCGCGAGTCCCAGCACGGCGCCCGCTTCCCCGACCCGGTCGGCATCCTGCTCCTCGCCGGTGCCCTCAGCCTGCTCGCGCTCGGCATCGTCCAGAGCAACCAGTGGCACTGGGGTTCGACGCGGACGATCATCGCGCTCTCCAGCGGCGTGATCGTGCTCGGCGCCTTCGTCGTGCGGACCCTCGACCACCCGCACCCGGCGCTCGACCTGACCTTGTTCGGCGCCCGGTCGTTCCGCTGGGCCAACATCGCCACCGCTGCCTTCACCATCGGCTTCACCGCGATGTTCTTCGCCCAGGTGCTGTTCCTGACCCAGGTCTGGGGCTACGGCATCGTCAAGACGGGCGTCGCGATGATGCCCGGCCCGGCCGTGGTGATGATCCTGGCGCCGTACTTCGGCCAGCTCGCCGGCCGCATCGGTCAGCGCAGCCTGCTCGTGCCCGGAGGACTGATCTACGCCTCCAGCGGCATCTACTTCATCCTCGTCGTCACGGTCGAGCCGCACTGGACCCGGGAGATGCTGCCCGGTGCCCTGCTGGCCGGTCTCGGCGTCTCGCTGGTGATCCCGCACCTGACCAGCGCAGCTGTGCAGGGCCTGCCGGCGGACCGCTTCGGAGCGGGTTCGGCCGTCAACCAGGCGATCCGTCAGCTCGGCGCGACGTTCGGAGTGGCGCTGACGGTCGCGCTGCTCGGCAACCTCACCCCGGAGACCGTGCTCGACAAGTTCCACGACGTCTGGTGGATGCTCGTGATCTCCGGCGTGGTCACCTCGGCGGCAGCGTTGGCGCTGCCCAAGGTCGCCCGCGCAGCAGCCCCGGCGACGCTCGACCCGACCCCCACGACCGAGCCGATCGGAGAAGCAGCATGACCGCGGTAACCCTGGAGGACATCGCCCGGATGTCCGGGCTGGAGCAGCTCGAGCTGTGGCGCGACGGCGCGTTCCCCGTCCCCACCATCGGCGACCTGTTCGGGTTCGCGATGACCGAGCTCACCGACGGGCAGGTGTCGTTCGAGATGACGCCGGACGACCGGCTGCTCAACCCGCTCGGCACGATCCACGGCGGCGTGACCGCGACGCTGCTGGACTCGGCGATGGCGTGCGCGGTGCACAGCACCTTGGCGCCTGGGTCGAGCTACACGACCGCGCAGCTCAACGTGCACTACCTGCGCGCGATGTCGCCGGGCTACGGCCCGGTGCGGGTCACGGGGACCGTGGTTCACCGCGGCCGCAAGCAGAGCACGGCGGAAGCACGGCTCGTGGGACCGGACGGGAAGCTGATCGCGCACGGGACGAGCGCGTGCCTGATCCTCTAGGTCTGGGCCAGACGCTCGCGAAGACCGGCCGCCATCCCGGCGATCGTCAGGGCGTCGAAGAACTCCCCGACCGACTCGGCCAGCCACCGGCGCTTGATCGGCGCCAGCCGGAGCCGGAAGAACACCCGGGTCAGCCCTGGGCCTTGCTCGGTCAGGGTGATCGACCAGGTCAGCCGGGTGCGCCCGCGCTGCGAGCCGTAGACGATCGAGCGTCCCGGGTCCAGGGCCAGGACCTCGAACGTCTCGTGGGCACCTCCCCAGTCCGGTACGACGTCGCCGACGGCGAGCCCTTGCCAGCGGGGCTCGACGTGACGGAGCGCTCGGCGCTTCCGGGGCAGAACCCTCTCGATACGGCGCCGCAGGTACCAACCGGAGCGCTGCTTCCCGAGCTGGACCAGCCACGGCCAGAGCACCTCGGCAGGAGCCGCGAACGTAGCGCCGCGGTCCATGACCACATCGGCAGGCACGACGACCTCGTCACCAGGGCGCGGTGCTGCGCGCTCGGCCTCCGTCACGGCGACCGAGGGAAACATCAGAGGTCGGTCATTCCTTCGGCCACGAGGACGGCCGGGCCGGTCATCAGGATCCGGTCGTCCTCGGTCCAGACGATGTCGAGACTCCCACCCGGTACGTCGACCTGGTACGACGTCCCCCGCTCGGCACCGTCGGACAGCGCTGCGGCGACCATCACGGCACACGCTCCCGTCCCGCACGACCGGGTCTCGCCCGATCCGCGCTCGTGCACCCGGAGAGCCACGTGGTGGTCGCCGCGGCGTACGACGAACTCGAGGTTCACGCCCTCGGGGAAGTGACCGTGGTCGTAGTCGGGCTCGGTCAGCAGCGAGCCGGCGTCGTCCAGGGAGTCGACGAAGGCGACCGCGTGCGGGTTGCCCATGCTGATCCGGGTGGCGGCCCAGGAGCGGTCGTCGATCGACACCTTGGTGTCGCCCAGGACCTCGGGCTTGCCCATGTCGACGGTGATCTTGTCGCCCTCGAAGGTCAGCACCTTGATCCCGGCCCGGGTCGCGATCTTCAGCGGTTCGCGCGGGTCGACGTCGGCGTGGGTGACCAGGTAGAGGCCGAGGACGCGGATTCCGTTGCCGCACATCTCCGACAGCGAACCGTCGCTGTTGCGGTAGTCCATGAACCAGCGCGCCTCGCCCCGAGCGGCCACCGCCGCGGGGTCCTCGGTCGCGTCGGTGCGCACGACCCGGATCACGCCGTCGCCGCCGATGCCGGCGCGGCGGTCGCAGATCCGCGCGACCTGCTCTGCAGTGAGCTCGTGGCGGCCGTTGGCGTCGGGGATCAGCACGAAGTCGTTCTCGGTGCCGTGTCCCTTGACGAAGGCGTAGTCGTTCACAGGGTCAAGTCTAAGTGGGTCGTTCACGGCGTTTCGACAAGCTCAACGACCGCGGTCAGCAGGACATCAACGTTTCACGCGCAGCCTGCGGCACGAGAACTCGCCGTTCTGGTCGTGCTCGATCTGCTCGAACTCGATCCGCCGCGGCAGCAGCGGCGCCCCGGCTCCCAGGGTGAGCGGCGCGTACTGGATCCAGATCTCGTCCAGCAGGCCGTGGTCGGCGAACTGTCCGACCAGCTCTCCCCCGCCGACGACCCACACGTTCTTACCCGCGGCCGCCTCGACCATCTGCGCGTGGATGGCGGTAACCGGCTCGGACGTGAACCGGATGTCGTGCTCGGTCGCCGGGAACGTCCGGTGGGTGAAGACCCAGCAGGGCATGTCGTAGTACCACTCGCCCGGCGCGTGGTCGAGCAGCCACTGGTAGGTCGTCGCGCCCATGCACAGGGCGCCGATCTCCGCGATGAACCCGTCGTAGCCCTGCGGCCCCTTCGCGTCGACGTCGCGGGTCAGCAGCCAGGCGAGCCCGTCCTCCGGCTCAGCGGCGATGAATCCGTCCAGGCTCGAGGCCGTGTAGTACTGGGTGAGCATGCGGCGAGCCTGTCACCGACCGCCGACATCGAGAAGACCACAGGACGCGCCACCCGTATGGGGTTCGGGTGGCGCGCCCTGGGCCGGTGGTGCGAGCTCGGTTCCTCCCAACCGGGCTCACCCCACGTGATCGGGCCGATCAGGCGGAGCCCTAGATCCTCACTTCCGAGGCTCGACCCCTGAGCACCTCGGCCCGTCGGTCCGGGGAACGCCACGTCAAGGACGTCCCCTGGCCGTCAGTGCGACCGGGATCCGGTCGCCGATCATCGTCGTCACGGTGCTGGTGGACGACTGGAGCGTGCTCCCCACGATGTTCAGCCCCTCGGCGTGCGCCCCGAGCTCGAGCTGGCCTGCAGTCACGTCCGCGTCCGAGACGACGTACGGGGCGTGGGCGACGCAGGTCGTGCTGACCGCTTGGGCGAGCTGCGTCTGAGGGCACACCACCGCGCCGAGAACCGCGCTGACGAGCATCACGTTGTGGAGGGTGAAGCCCGACAGGTTGGTGACGTCGTACGCGTAGATCACGGTGTCGCCCGCGCTGAGCCGGCCGTCGCCGTCGACGTCCTGGATCGCCTCGATCCGGCCGGCGACCGCGATCGGGTCGACCGAGATGGGCGTGAACAGACCGGGCGGTGTGACCGGGTTCGCGGCGATGTACACGATGCAGGACGTCGCGGTCTCCGGACGGGCCTCGACCTGGAACCCGCCGGCTGCGTTGGTCACGGCGATCGGCACCCCGGTGCCGAGGTCGTGGCAGGCGGCGTTCTGTCCGCCCTGGGTCACGACGTGGTACCCGCTGGCCACGGACGGCGAGACCGCGAGGGCGGCTGACGAGACCCCGGACCCGAACCCGATCGGGAAGGTCACCGCACCGGTCCCGTCCTCGGTGGTCGTGACGGTGCTCGGCAGCCCGCTCACGCCGCTTGTCGTGGTCGAGGTGGTGACGCCCCAGCCGGCACCGACGGGGGACGCGCCGGAAACGTCCTCCCCCGAGTTGCCGGCTGGGACGAGCTCAGTCACGACCGACAGCGAGCCTTGGCACAAGCTGGTCGCCAGGTCGTGAAGTGCGGCGCCGGCGGCCGCGTAGTCCGCCAGCGCGAACCGGTCCGCTTGAAGTGGGTTGCTGCCGTCGTACAAGGTCGGGCCGGAGATCGGAGCAACGCCGATGCCGGAGCCGACACCGATGGCGATGACGCGGGTGCCCTTCGCCTTGAGCGCGTTGGCGGACGCGATGCCGTACTCGAGCTCCTTGAACCGGGTGGCCTTCACCGACCGGGTCACCGGGCGCGGGTCGCCGTACAGGTCGGGGTTGCCGTCGGTGATGATCACCGCGACGTCGTAGTGCTCGGGCGCGCTGGCCGCTGCGAACAGGCCACGGTCCCAGCTGGTGCCGGTACTGATGCCCCAACCCGCGTACTGCTGCTTGAACACCGACGCGCCGTCCGCGGTGGAGATCGAGGTCAGCTCGGCATGGTTGGGCCCGGCGTTGGCACCCGGAGACAGGGCTGCGAATGAGAAGGCAGCAGCCCTGCTCCGGGTACCGGTCAGCGCGTCGACGAGGCTGTCGGCCGCGTCGACGAGCTGTGGCATGGCCGATCCGACCGAGCTCGAGGTGTCGAGGATGATCGCGACGTCGAGGCCGCACCGGTCCACGACCGCCGGGTTGTCGCGCTCGAGCAGGGAGACGCCGCTGGAGGCGGTGGCGACGTCGAGGTTGTCGGTCGTCGCGGGCGCGTACATGAAGTCGGACGTCGACACGTAGGTCGACCCGGCGCGCAGCTCGGGCCCCGTGAGGAACTGGTAAGCCGTCGTCTGGGTGCCGCCGGCCGCGGTGTGCGTGCGCAGGCTCGTGGCGGTCGACCAGCCGGCCGGTGCGCTCAGCTGCTTCACCGTGAACCGGGCGTCGCGGTGGGCGCCACCCACCTGGGTGTCGGGGACCACGAACGAGCAATCGCCGTCGGCGTCCGAGATGCAGCTCGCCCAGGGCGCGGAGATCGGCGAGCCGTCGGTCGGCGCCGCGAACAGGCCGAGGCGGGCGCCGGCGAGCCCGCTGATCGCCGCATCGGCGGGTCCGGTGTCGGTGATGGCGCCGGAGAGGCGGTCGCCGCCGACCCGGACGGTGATCACAGCCTCGTCGGCGCCCGGCGCGGGCACGACGGCCTGCACACCGAGAGGTGCGAGCGCGACCGCGACGCCGATGCCGGCGATCAGGGCCACTGGGCTGCGAAGCTGCAAGGGGAGGCTCCGGGGATCTGGCCGGCCGGGACCGGCTTGGTGAGGACTACCCGGTAGAAACGGCCCACGCACGCTGTTATTACGCGGGAAACCGGACTTTTTCGGTACACGTGTGCACCGACCTCGGCGCGTAATGGTTCGAACGGCGGCTCGTCGGGTGGGCATGCGCGCCACCGACCGAACTCAGCACACTCCCCTGGCTCTGCCGTCCAGCGGCCTGGCCGGCCCGGCGGTCCGCGAAGCCGCCCGCCAGTACGTCCGCGACGGCGAACCGCTGGCGACGTTCCTCGGCGACCTCGAAGTCGCCTACCAGGTCCTCAATCTCCCGCCGCCGAGCCTCGACCTGGTGAAGCAGGCAAGCATCGCCTGGGCCGACGAGTTCCTCGGGAAGCTGGACGGCCTCGCCTGCGAGGACCCGCTCACCGGGATGTCGAGCGCCCAGCACGCGCGGGTGCACCTGCAGTCGCTGTACCGCTCCTGCGCGGATCGAGGCGAGCACCCCGACGACGCCCACGCCCTGGTGATCGTCAGCCTCGTCGAGGCCTGCCCCACGCCCGAGGCCGACGTGCTCGAGGCCGCCTTCCACCAGTCGCTCCGGCTCGCCACGATCTCCGACACCCTCCGCTCGACCTTCGCCCGTTGCGACGTGGTCGCCGCCCTGGACCACGGGCGGGTGCTCGCCGTGGTGAGCCGCGACGACTCCCTGGCCCACCGCGCCGACGAGCTGGCCTGGCTGCTCCGGCGCCGGCTGCCGGTCAGCAGCGCGCCGCGCGTCCTGGTCGAGCCGATGCCTGTCGCTGCGGACCAGGCGCTGGCCCTGCTCGACGACCTGAACGCCTGAGCTCAGCCGACGCTGATGTCGGCGATCGCGGGGTCGCCGCCATCGCGCGCGATCGAGACCCGCAAGCTCACCGGACCAGCGGATTGCACGTCGAACCCGAGGTCGAAGGCGGCGGCTCCGGCTGGAAGGTGGCAGATCAGTCGGCTCGACCCGGACCCCTCACACGACCACGCGCCGTACCCGGCTTCGCGGTGCACGTGGAAGGCCGACCACGATGCAGCGCTGACCACCAGGGTCAGGTCGCTCGCCTGAGCGCCGGGCGCCGAGATCGGAACGCCGACGTGGAACCAGGATGGGGTCGAGGTGGTCAGCTGCATCCACGACGGCGAACCCAGCGCGACACCGGCCCCGCTCGTCGTGGTCGTGCCCTGTTCGTACGCCGCGGTGTGAGCGACCGTGCCTGCGGCCGGGCTCGGCGTCGGCGTCGGCGTACCGACCGCCGGTGTCGGCTGGCGCGAGGGACCGGAGTGACTCGGCTCCACGATCCCGGGACCGCTCGGCCGTCGACCGCTTTCGCTCCCCGGCGCATCGTGGTGCGGCCAGGCGAGAACGAGTACGGCCGCTGCGGCGGCGGTCCCGACGGCGGTCGCGATCCGGCCGAAGTGCTGGATCCCGAACGGGGCGGACGGGACTGCCGGCGGCGTGACCTCACCGAGCGCTCGATCCAGGTATCCGGCGGTGGTCGCACCGAGCAGCGCGACGACCAGGATCCCGCGCAGGCTCGCGTTGACCTCGTCGAGCTCGAGGGCCGCGGTCGCGCACTGCCGGCACTCGTCCAGGTGCTCCTCGATGGCCTCGCGCTTGCGCCCTCGGAGCCCGCCGCGCACGTACTTCGGCAACGCCTCCCGCACCTCGGCGCACTGCTGCTCGGCCGTCAGCTTCAGGTGCTCGGCGAGGTAGGCCTGGCGCAGGCCCTCGCGGGCGCGGAAGGTCAGCGCGGCGACCGCGTTCGGAGCGACGCCGAGGTAGGTCCCGGCGTCCTCCAGCGAGACGCCCTCGACGGTGGTGTACCAGAGCGCGACCTGCCAGCGCTCCGGGAGCGAGGCGAACGCCTTCTTCACCAGGGAGTGCTCGAAGTGGTCGTCGAGACCGTCACCGAGCGCGAACTCCTGCTCGAGCGGGCCGAAGTCCGGCAGCGACGTCTGTCGCGAGTGGTGGCGGATGTGGTCGATGTAGAGGTTCCGCACCGTCGTGTAGAGGTAGGAGCGGAAGACCAGCGTCGGTCCGCCGCCGCGCTGGAGCAGGTCGATGATGCGCAGGAACGCGTCCGAGACGAGGTCGGGGGCAAGCGTGCGACCGGCGATCGACTCCGCGAAGGACATCGCGGCGCGGTGGTGACGGCGGTAGAGCTCGTCGATCGCGACGTTGTCCCCCTCGCGGATCGCCGCAATCACCTCGGCGTCGCTGCGCGGGTCAGCGTCCGGTGCAGGTTCCAGAGCAGGCATGTCTCGAAAGACGCACGAAGTGACGCCTCATTACGCCGCAATCGACGTGATTTTCAGCCGATGCGGCCGACGGCCTCCAGCGCTCGCTCGACGCGCTCCGGGTCGTCGTACGCGACCCAGGTGATCCGGGGGTCCTTGCGGAACCAGCTGTCCTGGCGCCGGGCGAACCGGCGGGTGCCCCGGGTCGTCTGCTCCCGCGCCTCCTCCTCGGTCAGCTCGCCGTCGAGGAGCGCGAGCACCTGGCGGTAGCCGATCGCCCGGGAGGCGGTCAGACCGTCCCTGAGCCCGGCACCCTCCAGCCGCCGCACCTCGTCCACCAGGCCGCCCGTCCACATCGCCTCGACCCGCTGCGCGATACGTGCGTCCAGGGCTTCGCGGTCGATGTCGACGCCGATCTGCACGGTGTCCGGGTCGCGGTAGGTCGCCTCGGGCAGGGTCGCGGTGAACGGTTCGCCGGTCAGCGCGATCACCTCCAGCGCGCGGACGATCCGCCGGCCGTTGGTCGCGATGATCCCCTCGGCCGCCTCCGGGTCCAGCCTGGCGAGCTCGGCGTGCAGCGCCTCCGGTCCCTCGGTGGCCAGGCGGTCGGCGTACCGGGCGCGGAGCTCGGGGTCGGTGCCGGGGAACTCGAAGACATCGAGGATCGCTCGCGTGTACAGGGCCGAGCCGCCGACGAGTACCGGAACGACTCCTCTGCTGCGGCAGTCGTCGATCACCGCGTGCGCCCAGGCCTGGAACTCGGCGACCGCGGCCGGTTCGCTGACGTCGAGCAGGTCGAGCAGGTGGTGCCGGATGCCACGGCGCTGGGCCGGCGGCAGCTTCGCCGTCCCGATGTCCATGCCGCGGTAGACCTGCATCGCATCGGTGTTGACCACCTCGCCGCCGAGCCGCTCGGCAAGGTCCAGGGCCAGGTCGCTCTTGCCCGATGCAGTGGCGCCGACGACGGCCACGATCGGGAGGTTCGGCATGGGGTCAGTCTGGCAGGTAGAGCCGCTCGGGTTCGGGGGCGACCACGCGGGCGTAGAGCTGGTCCCAGGCGTAGAGGATCTTCGGTCCGGAGTGCCAGGAGGAGACCGACTCGATCGTGTCGAACCGGATCCAGCGTCGCGATTCGGTCGGGCTGGCGCCGGGCAGGCAGCCCGGGGTGAGGGACAGGGTGAGCACCCGGGCCGCCGTCGCGAAGCTGACCGTGCCGGAGCAACCCGCCGGCCTGGGCGCGAGCTGCACCTGCCGGGTGAGCGCGGTCGAGGTCGGGTCCTGCGTCCACGCGCCGGAGAGCCGGCTGCCGTCGCTGCCGCGGATCTCGAACCGGATTCCCCACCGCGAGGAGCTGTCCGGGTTCCAGTCCTTCGCATAGGTGAAGTGCGCCCGGATGCCGTCGTACCCGACCTCGGCCGCGATGCTGGTCAGATCCACGTTCGGCGGATCCTCGAGCTCCTCCGCGGTGCTCTCGGCGTCGAAGGCGGCGTCGGGCACCGAGAAGCTCGTCGGGTAGGTCTTCACGGGTTCGGCGAGTGGCTCGGGAGCCTCGTGCCCGCACCCGGCGAGCACTCCGACGGCCAGCGCGCACGCCAGCCACGACACGATCCGACGACCCACTGCGACCTCCGCTCACGGCACCGCAGGACGCGGCTCGCTTGCGGACGGAGAGCGGACGGGAGTATTACGGCACCTAGGTGCGGGTCCCCATGGGGTGGACCCGCACCCTCTCGAAGGGAGCGGACATGGGATTCCTGGACGACGCCAAGTCGAAGCTGAAGGACGCGGTCGACAAGCACGGCGACAAGATCGCCGACGGCCTGGAGAAGACCGGCGGCATGATCGACAAGAAGACCAAGGGCAAGTACAGCGACAAGATCACCAAGGGCGTCGACAAGGCCAAGGGTGCGCTGGACGGGCTCGACGGCAAGAACGACGACATCAAGGACTGAGTTTCCGCTCGGGCCGATCGGGGCAATCGCGTCGTATGAGCGAAGCAGCGAGCGACCCCGGGCCCGGCCCCGGAACCGCAGGTCGACGAGGACCCGGACCCCGGGAACGAGGCCGGTGGGACCGACGCGGTCGAGGAAGCGGTGCCGTTCCCGCCGGTCACCCCGGACAGTCCGTTGTCGGCCCAGATCGATGACGAGGACATGCCCTCGGCGATCACCGAGCCCGAGGAGCCGGACTCCGAGGCGAATGTCGAGAACCCGAGCACCGAACCTTCGGCCTGAGCATCAGACGGCGAGGCTCGGCACCGGGTGCGGCCAGGTCACCGCGTTGGTCTCGGTGACCGCCTGGACCGAGACCGTGATCCGGGTCGGCACGTCGGCCTTCAGGGAACGCAGGTAGGTCCGGACGACGTCGTCGAGCCCGGGCGCGAGGTCCAGCCACGGGCCTGCGTCGCAGGAGACCTGGACCCGCACGGTGCGAACGCCCTCGGCGTCGGCGGACACCACCGCGTAGACCGGCAGCCGGTGCACGAACACCGCACAGGGAGCCGCGGCATCGGCCGTCGCCGCGTCCACGACAGCAGCCAGGGTGCGACCCAGGTCCGCGTCGGCGGCGATCGGAAGGTCGTCAGGCAGGTAGAGATCGACAACGGGCACGGGGAGCCACCTCTCGGGCGTCGGCAGTACCCCGGTCAGACGCGCAAAGCGCCCTGGGATTACGTCAGCCGCAGACCGGGGCGTCCGGCAGCGGAGCCGGTACGCCGACGCCTGGCATCCCGAGCCCGACACCAGCCTTGCTGGTTGAGCCCGTCGAAACCCTGGCCTCCCAGGCGTCACCGGCCCGCGTACGCCGCACCGACAGCACCGGGCCGTCGGCGATCAAGTACGTCGGCGAGCCGTAGGTGACCCGGGCCTCGACCACGTCGCCAGGGCGGACCTCGAGCTCACCACCGTCCGGGGCGATCGGCGTGAAGTGCACCAACCGGTTGTCGCGCGCACGGCCGGAGAGCCGGTGCGTCTCGGTGTCCTTGCGGCCCTCGCCCTCGGCCACCATCAGCTCGACGACCTGGCCCTCGAACTTCCGGTTCTCCTCCCAGGAGATCTCCTGCACCAGGGCCTGCAGCCGCTGGTAGCGCTCGTTGACGACCTTCGGGTCGATCTGGTCGGGCAGGTCCGCGGCCGGCGTACCGGGGCGCTTGGAGTACTGGAAGGTGAACGCGTTCGCGAAACGGGCGGCCCTGACGACGTCCAGGGTGCCCTGGAAGTCCTCCTCGGTCTCCCCCGGGAAGCCGACGATGATGTCGGTGCTGATCGCCGCGTCCGGCATCGCGGCGCGGACCCGGTCGATGATCCCGAGGAAGCGCTCGGCCCGGTAGGAGCGCCGCATGTCGCGGAGCACCTTGTCCGAGCCGGACTGAAGCGGCATGTGCAGCTGGTGCATCACGTTCGGGGTCTCGGCCATCGCGGCGATCACGTCGTCGGTGAACGAGGACGGGTGCGGCGAGGTGAACCGGACTCGCTCGAGGCCCTCGATCTGCCCGCAGGCCCGGAGCAGCTTGCCGAACGCGAGCTTGTCGCCGAACTCGACGCCGTAGGTGTTCACGTTCTGGCCGAGCAGGGTCACCTCGGTGACGCCCTCGGCGACCAGCGCCTCGATCTCGGCGAGGATCTCGCCAGGCCGGCGGTCCTTCTCCTTGCCGCGCAGCGCCGGGACGATGCAGAACGTGCAGGTGTTGTTGCAGCCGACGCTGACCGAGACCCACGCGGCGTACGCCGACTCGCGCTTGGTCGGCAGGGTCGACGGGAAGACCTCGAGGGACTCGAGGATCTCGACCTGGGCCTCCTCGGCGACGCGGGCACGCTCGAGCAGCACCGGCAGCGAGCCGATGTTGTGGGTGCCGAAGACGACGTCGACCCAGGGCGCCTTCTGGGTGATCGTGCTGCGGTCCTTCTGCGCCAGGCAGCCGCCGACCGCGATCTGCATGCCGGGTGTCTTCGCCTTGATCGGCGCGAGGTGCCCGAGGTTGCCGTAGAGCTTGTTGTCCGCGTTCTCGCGCACCGCGCAGGTGTTGAAGACGACCACGTCGGCCTGCTCGCCCTCGGGGACGGCCAGGTAGCCCGCGCCCTCGAGCAGGCCGGAGAGGCGCTCGGAGTCGTGGACGTTCATCTGGCACCCGTAGGTGCGGACCTCATACGTGCGGGACTCAGACATAGCCGCACAAGAGTACGGCTTGGGCTAGTCCATTCCGGCATCTCTGCCCGATGGCCGTGACGAACCGGCTCCGGGGCTGGCACGTTGTCCGGGTGCGCTCGGGCAGCCCGGGCGACGCCTACCCTCCCAGGAGCTCGTCATGACCCGTCGCCTCACCGCCGTGGCCCTCGCTGCCGGTCTCACCGTCGCCGTCACCGGTTGCACCAAGTCGGTCCCCGCCAACGACCTGGAGAAGCAGGTGAAGTCCGGTCTGACGAAGTCGGTCGGCCAGGCACCCGACTCCGTCGACTGCCCCAAGGACCTGAAGGGCAAGGTCGGCGCCACCGCGCGCTGCACCCTCAAGGCCGAGGGCAAGACCTACGGGCTGACCGTCACGGTGACCTCCGTCGACGGCGGCAAGGTCAAGTTCGACATCAAGGTCGACGACTCACCCAAGTCGTGAGAGGTGCCGCCGACCGGAATGATCGGCCGGTGACCACCCGCCGCCCGGTGCTGCTCGCGGTCCCGATCACGATCCTCGTCCTGACCGTCGTCCAGCTGGCGGTCGCGGAGTGGTGGCCGGGCATCGACCGCTTCGCCGACAAAGCGTTCGGAGCACGCCTGATCAGCTATCCACTGCTGATGCTGATCGCGCCCGCGTTGTGGTGGGTGGCTTCCAGGCGCCGGCGGCAGTCCGAGGCGCCGCCGTACGGGGCGTTCTCGCTGATCATGCTGCCCTTCCTCATCGACGTGAGCGGCAACTCCGCCGACCTGTACGACGCCATCGGCTGGTGGGACGACCTGAACCACTTGGTGAACTGGTTCTTCCTGCTCAGCGGCATCGGGCTGCTCATCGGGCGCTCGGTGCGCCCCACCTGGGCGCTGGCACTCCTGGTCACCGGACTCGGCGCGGTGCTCGCGATCGGCTGGGAGCTCGGTGAGTGGTACACGTTCATCCGACACGGGACCGAGCTGGACACCGCGTACGAGGACACCCTCGGTGACCTGACGCTGGGAACGCTCGGAGCGTCCGTGGCCGGGCTCGTCGTCGCCAGGCGCCTCGCCAGAACCTGACCGGAGCACCGCGGCCAGCGGCGTCCTGGACAGCAACTGGATGTGGGACTACCTCCCGGACGGCTCGGTGGCACCGGACGCCGTCCCCGGGTGGCCGACCCTTTCCGGTTACGACATGACCACGGGCTGGGGTACGCCGAACGCTGCGGCGTACATCCACGGCCTCGCGGGTCACTAGGGATCAACCGAACAGCCGAGCCCGCCGTGGAAAGTCCGCGGCGGGCTCGGCCGTCTCCCAGGTACGCTGATCCCCCGCTCAACGATCAGAGGAAGTCCATGCGCCGCGCAGTTCTCGGGTGTCTCGCCATTGTCGGCGCGTTCGTTCTCGCCACCTCGACGGTCGCACCGTCCAACGCCTCGGACTGGTTCCGGCACACGCAGTGGCGGTTGAACCACTTCGGCTGCGACGCCGGCCCGACGACCGGTTCGCCGAACGACCACACCACTGCCGGGATCATCCGCTTCCAGGCGGCGAACTGGCTCTCCCAGACCGGCACGCTGACCGACGCGACCAAGGCCAAGCTGCTCACGTCGACCTCGGTCCACTGCGACAACCGTCCGGTCCCGTCGAACTCCGGCACCGGCCGGCGGATCGTGATCAGCCAGAAGCAGAACTGGATCTGGCTGGTCCGCGAGAGTGGCGACATCGCTGCCCAGGGCGGCATGATCGACAACCCGAAGATCGTCAGCGTCGGCACCTACCACAGCGGGTCCAAGTGCGGCCGGCCAGCCAAGATCCTGCACAACCGGTCCTACGACCTGAAGCTGCAGCTGGACTACTTCACGCGGATCATCGCGTGCGGCGTCGGCATCCACCGGGTGCCCACGTACGTCGGCACCGGCAAGCAGATCCACCCGGACTGGATGCTCGGCACCAACATGATGACCAGCCACGGCTGCACCCGGGTGAGCAACGAGACCGCGAAGCACATCTGGTACTTCGCGGACCCGGGCACCAAGGTGGTCGTGGTCCGCTAGCGCGGCTTCTCGTCGCCGAGCTCGAGCATCTCGACGACCGTCTCCGGCAGGTCTGCGTCGTCGGTCTCGCCGTACCAGTCGTCGATCTGCTCGTCGTTCCCGCCACCCCCGTGGGCGGAGTCACGGCTGACCGCGGTCGGCTCGTTGGCGAACGACTCCCGCAGCGGCTCCGGTTCGCGCTCGGGCGCCGGCTCGACGTCGATCGCCAACTCGGTCGCCTGCTCGGGCGGGTCGATCAGGTCGTAGTGCACGACGTCCTCGTGGGCGACGTTCTCCTCGACGGGCGCGGCCAGCGGACCCGGGAGGTACCCGGGGATGACCGGACCCTTCTCCCCTGCGGCGACCCGGATCACCGAGGCTGCGATGCCACGCATCAGGCCAACGGCCCACGCGGTCGTCTTGAGGGGGTGCTTGGCAGCGTCGACCACCGGGTCGACGACGTTTCCGGGCTTCATCCATCGCCTCCGTCGTTCGGTCACTCCCCTCAGATGTGCCCGAACGTCGGCGCCACAAACGGTGTCCTCACGCGGTGAGGACCCGGGCCTGTCCGACCAGCCAGCCGAAGAGCGCCGGTCCGGTCGGGTCGGTGAGGAGCTCGTGGGCGTGGAGCTCGGGATGCCACTGGACCCCCAGGACGGACCAGCCGGTGGTCGTCGGTTCGAGGGCCTCGGTGGTGCCGTCGTGCGACCAGGCGGTCGCCGTCCAGGACGGTCCTGGGTCGAGGACCGCCTGTCGGTGCAACGCCGAGGTCTGCGCAACCGGCCCGAGGAGGTCGGCGATCAGCGAGCCCGGAGCTGTGCGGACCTCGTGGCCGTCGACGGGCAGGCGGTGCTCGAGCCCGCCCCGCAGGGTGCCTCCGAAGGCGACCGCGAGGATCTGCATCCCGCGGCAGACCCCGAGCAGCGGCACCCGGTCCGCGGCTGCGGCGTGCACGACGGCGATCTCCTCCTCGTCGCGTTGCGGGTCGACATCCTCGGCCGGGCCGCTGCCGCCGTACCGGGCGGGGTCCACGTCTCCCCCTCCGGTGAGCACCAGGGCGTCGACGAGGTCGAGCAGCTCCGGCGCGTGGCGCGGCGGCAGGATCAGGGGTCGCCCGCCGGCCGCGGTGATCGCGTCCACATAGGTGGGCGGGGTGCCGGTCACGGGCAGGTCGCCGAAGGGCTTCGGGACCCGGTACCCGTGACCGACCACCCCCACCACGGGCTTCCTGGTCATGGTCAGAGCGACGCGATCGCGGTGACGGCCAGCGCCAGGCCGGAGAGGTAGGTGAACATCGCGCCCGAGTCACGGACCGGTCCGTGCTCGGCGAGACTCTTCGAGCTGAGCATCCCGAAGGCGTGCACGTAGCGGGCAGCGGTCGCCACGATCGCGACGACGTTCAACCAGGTGCCGCTGGTCAGCGTCGAGCAGACGATCAGCAGGCCGATCAGGGTGGGGACGTACTCGGTGGCGTTGCCGTGGGCGCGCTGGGCGATGAACAGCCGGTCGGTCGGGTCGGTCGACATCTGGGGGCCGCCGGACTTGCCGCGCATCGCGCGGTGCCGGGTCACGTTGGCGCCGAGAACGAAGACCAGGGCGCCCATCAGGGCGATGCAGATGATCATGGTGTCAGACATGGGTGGAACTCCTTCAGGAGGGTGTTTTCGTGGTGGTGGGTGAGCCGGCGCATGATCACGCCGGAGAGGTCGGTGCCCAGCAGGGCATCCGTCTTGTGCATCCCGCCCGGACAGGTCACGTTGACCTCGATCAGGCGGCCGTCGATGACGTCGAGCCCGGCCAGGGCCAGGCCGTGACGGGCGAGAAGCGGCGCGAGCGCTGCGGCGATGCGCTGGTCCTGCTCGTCGACGTCGGCAGGCGCGCACGGCGGGCCGATCCGGAAGTCGTCGTCGCTCGGGCGTCGCAGCACCGCACCGACGATCTCGCCGTCGAGCAGGAACAGCCTCTTGTTGCCGCCGTCGACCTGCTCGAGGTAGCGCTGGGCGATGACCTGGCGGGTCCCGGTGCGGGTCGCGGACTCGAGCAGGGCCCGGGCGCCCCGATCGTCGCGGACCAGCCAGACGTCCAGGCCGGCGAAGCCGTCGACCGGCTTGACCACGCAGGCACCGTGCTCGGCGACGAAAGCGCGCAGCTCGGCGGCATCGGTGCTCACGAGCGTCGGCGGGCACAGATCGGGAAGGAGCAGTGCCCCCAGCTTCTCGTGGAAGGCGCGGATGCCCTCGGGGCGGTTGACGACCCGGACGCCGCCGGCCTCGACCAGATCAAGCAAGTACGTCGTGTGCAGGTAGCGGCCCTCGACCGGCGGGTCGATCCGGAGCAGCACCAGCTCGACCTCGGCGACGACATCGAGGGTGGTGCTCGCGTTGACGGCGTACCAGGTGGGCTCGACGAGCCAGCGGTGGTCACCGCCGCGGACCCGGGGCGCCAACGTGATCCGCTGCGCCCGGGCGCGGACCCTGCCGTCACGGGCGGACAGGTCTTCGGGAGTGCAGATCCAGACCTGGTGGCCGAGGCGCTGAGCCGCGTCCATCAGGCCGACGCTGGCGTCGATCTGCGGGTCGAGGCTCGCCATCGGGTCGGCCACGACGAGGACGCTCATGCCGCCACCGCCCGGCGGTCGCCCCCGAGCAGCCAGGCCCCCAGCTCCAGGTCGAGCGTCCCGACGGCGGCCGCCGCCCAGTGCTCGGCGAGCCGATCCTGCTCGCCAGCGAGAACGGCCAGGGCGCTGCGACGGCGCTCGTCGTCGTACAGGAGCCCTGCGAAGCCTTCGACCAGCGCCTCGACCTGGGCGGCCGGGCGGGCGTCGGGGAAGCGGACCTCCAGGTACGAACCGCGCGGGCGCACCGGCGGGAACAGGGTGGTCAGGTGGTCGGCGACTCCCCCGTCGACGAAGACGCGGGCGCCGGCGGCGAAGTCCGCGTACGCCGCGACCGGGTCGCGGCCGTGCAGCAGCCGGTCGTCGAACGCAGTCCGCGACGGGTCGACCTCGAGCCAGGTGGCCAGCCGGCTCTGCGGTCCGGTGGCCTTCGCGGTGGCGGCGGCGAGGAACGGGCCGGCCAGGTTCAGCACCCGCCACTGCTCGAGGCCCTCGCGCCCGGCCCACCAGTCCAGGCAGACCTGGGTCGAGGCGGTCGAGCGCATCATCCGGCGACCGGCGGCGCCGATGCTGTCGAGGTGGCGCTCCATCGCGTCGTACCGGGGCGAGAGCAGGTGGCGCGGGGTGTTCGGGTCCTGGCCCCGCACCGGCCGCGCGCAGATCGCGATGCCGTGAGCCATCAGGTCGTCCGCCAGGGCGTCGGTAACCCGGGCCAGCTGGGCGGCTGCCGCCGCCGGGGTCTCGGCCGGCGGCAGGCTCAGCTCGACCTGGCCGCCCGGCTCGAACGTCACCCAGCGCGCGTAGTCGCGACCAGCGACGGCCTCGAGCACGCGCTTCGGGGCGACGCTGGCGCCGCCGAAGACGTCCATCGCGAAGAGCTCCTGCTCGATCGCGACGCGGGTGCTGCGACCGGTCCGGGCGAACAGCGGGGCGACTGCTTCGAGAATCGGCGTGCGGTTCATGACTGCTCCTGATAAAGTAAGGTTACCTGTCAAATATTGGAAGGCAGCCTTACAAATGTCAAGAGGTCTCGAGCGGCCGAATTTCTTGCCGCTGATCGCACTCGCCGAGAAGTCCGCGCGCGCCCTGCGCGACGACATGGTCACGACCGCGCACTCCCGCGGCTTCACCGAGCTGCAGCCTCTGCACAACCCGGTCTTCGCCACGCTCCCCCCGGAAGGCGCCCGCGCCGTCGACATGGCACACCGCGCCGGGATCACCCGGCAGTCGATGGGCGAGGCGATCCGCGACCTCGCCGCGCACGGGATCGTCGAGATGGTCCCCGACCCCGCCGACGGGCGCGCCAAGATCGTGATGTTCACCGAGTACGGCCGGAAGGTCGCCTCCAGCGGCTACAGCCACATCATCGAGATCGACGCCCTGGTCCGCGAGAAGTTCGGCGACCGGGACGTCGATGCCACCTACCGGGTGCTCCAGGGTGTGATGGAGCTCCTCGCGGAGGAGTAGCTAGGCCTCGGCCTTGGACGGCCACCACAGCCGCGGACCGACCAGTGCCGCGAACGCCGGCACCACCATCGTGCGCACCACGAAGGTGTCGATGAGCAGACCGATGCCGACGGTGAAGCCGAGCTGGACCAACGTCGTCACCGAGCCGCTCATCATCGCGAACAGGCTGGTGGCGAAGATGACCCCGGCGGCAGTGATGACCCCGCCGGTGAGCGCGACCGCCCGGGCGATGCCGGCCCGGGAGCCGTCCGGCGACTCCTCGTGCATCCGCTTGATCAGCAGCAGGTTGTAGTCGGCCCCGACCGCGACCAGCAGCACGAACGCGATGCAGGCGACCGTCCACTCCAGCGGCGTACCGCCGATGATCTGCCAGGCCAGGACCGCCAGGCCCATCGTCGCCGCGTAGGAGAGCAGCACCGAGGCCAGCAGGAAGACCGATGCCACGAGGCTGCGGATCAGCAGCAGCAGGATCAGGAAGACCGCGATCATCGCGACGATCGCCACCAACCGGAAGTCCGAGCTCGACAGCTTCTGGATGTCGGCGTTCGTGGCCGACATGCCGGTGATCGCGACGTTCGCGTCGGCCAGCTCGGTGCCCTTCAGGCCGCTGCGCACCGCTGCCGAGATCTTCGCGCTGCGGTCGGCCGCGGCATGGCCGAAGGCGTTGGTGTCCCCCAGCACGATGAGCCGAGCGACCTTGCCGTCCGGAGACAGGTAGGCGCCGCTGGACAGCGCGAACCGATCGTCCTTCAGCGCGCTCGGCGGGAGGTAGAAGCCGCCACCACCCGTTGACCTGGTCGCCGCCGCGGTCGACTTCAGGTACGCCGCGGCCGCCGCCAGACCCGACTGGAGCTGGGCGACCGAGCCGGTGAGCTGCTTGGTGCCGCCGGCCACCTGGTCGCTCGCGCCGGCGACGCGATCCGTGCCGGAGGCGAGGTCGTCCAGGCCGTCGGCCAGTGTCTGCTGGCCGGCCTTCAGGCTGGCGGCGCCGTCGCGTGCGGAACCGAGTCCGCTGCGGATCTGACGCAGCCCGGTCTGGAGGTCGACGGTGCCGTTGGCGAGCTTGCGGGCGCCGGTCTCCGCCTTCTTCAGGCCGGGGATCAGCTGGTCCCGCTCGCCGGTGTAGATCTGCTGGATACCGTCGCGGGCGCCCTTGCAGTACGGGTCCAACCCGCAGGTCAAGCTCTTGCGCAGCGCCTGGTACGCCAGCCCGAGGCCGTCGACGGCGAGCTGGGTCTGGTCGACCGCGGTCGCGAGACCGTCGGCGAGCGCCTGTGCCCCGGCGCGCAGCTGGGTGCTGCCGTCGACGGCGTCGTCGCTGCCCGCGGCCAGCTTCTCCAGGCCACCGTGCAGGGACTCGACACCGGCGAGCACGCGGTCGGCCCCGTCAGCCGCCGAGCTCGCACCGCTGGCCAGCTGGTCGGCGCCGTCGGCGAGCTGGGCCGCACCGTCGCTCAGCTTGGTGGCGTCCTTCGCTCCCCCGGCGAGCTGGTCCTTCGCATCGGCGAGCCGGTCGCCGATGAGGCCGGCCTGGTAGCCGACCGAGGCCTGGGTGATCGTCGTACCGGTCGGGCGGGTGACGCCGCGCACCGAACCGACACCGGTGACCCGCGCGACGTTGGCCGAGGCCTGCTCGAGGGCGGCCAGGTCCTTCGGGTTGCGCAGGTCGTGGTCCGCGGTGACCAGCACGAAGTCCGGGAGCGCCTCGTTGACCGGGTAGTGGGCGTCCATCAGCGCGTAGCCGTCGTTGCTGTCGGTGTCCTTCGGCTGCACGGAGCGCTCGTCGTAGCTCGGCTTGAACGCGGGCAGGAACGCGGCGAGCAGGACCAGCGGGATCAGCCCGCCGGCCAGCGCCAGACCGGGCCGGGAGACGACCCGCTCGCCCCAGCGCGCCCAGCCGCCCTCGGCGCTGTTGCGCTCGCGCGGCTCGAGCAGGCCGCGGGTGCCCATGATCGCGATGAGCGGCGGGATCAGGGTCAGCGAGATCCCGAGCGCCAGCACGATGCTGACCGCGATCGCCGGGCCGGTGGTGCGGAACAGACCGACGTGCGCGAGCGCCAGGCAGGCGTTGGCCAGGATCACGGTCAGCGCCGAGCCGATGATCACCGCCGAGACCCGGCTGGCCGCGACCCGCGCTGCCTCGCGGGGTTCGACGCCCTTGCGGCGCTCCTCGTGGAAGCGGCTAATCAGGAAGATCGCATAGTCGGTGGTCGCCCCGAGCACGATCGCGGTGAGGAACGAGCCGGTGAAGGTCGAGACGTGGAAGACGTGGTGGTCGCCGAGGAACGCGACCGTGCCGCGGGCCGCGGCCAGGGCGACGCCGATGGCGCCGAGGATGAACCCGGTGACGACGACGGAGCGGTAGATCAGCATCAGGATGATCGCGATCATCACCAGCGTCACGGCGGTGATCGTGACGATGCTGTGCTCGACGTTGACCACCATGTCGGTGATGGTCGCGCTGGCGCCGGTGACCTTCACGTCGAGTCCGGCCGGCTTCCCGATCTCGGCGTCGTCGCGCACCGCCTCGACCTGACCGACCGAGGTGGGAGCGCCGGTGTAGCCGGAGAGGCCGATCTGGAAGTACGTCGCCTCACCGTCCTTGCTCTCCAGCGCCTTGCGCAGGGTCGGCGAGCTGATGTCCTGGACGTAGGTGACGTGCTTGGTGTCGGCGCGCAGGCGGTCGGCCAGCTTCACGACGTACTGACGGTCCGCGGCGGTCAGGCCGCCGTCGCGTGCGGCGACCAGCACGATGAAGCTGCGGCTCTTGCCGTTGCCGAAGGTGGTGTCCATCGCCTTGACCGCGCGCAGCGACGGCGCGGACTCGGGCACGAACGGCGTGCTGTCCTTCGCCACGACCGACTCGATCTGCGGCACCTGCACGTTGACGGCGATCACGAACAGCAGCCAGCCACCGATCATCCAGGGAGCCCGGGAGATGGTGAAGCGCGCCAGCCTGGCCAGCGTTGACGACTCGGGACCCTCGGGGCTCATGGGGAGAAGTGTTCCGAGAATCCGGCGCAGCCGCCTCCTACCGCAGAACGAATGAACGCATGGGCTGCGTCACACGCCAGCGAACTCCTCGATGCGGTGGCAGAGTACGCAGGGTGATGCGATCGGGCGCGTTCAGCAGTTGGGCGCGGACCCTCGCCGTCGGGCTGGTCGCGACCTCGGCGTTCCTGGCGCCCGCACCGGGAGTCGCGGAGACCGCGCCCATCCCTCGGGTTCCTGCCGGAGTGACGGCAGCGGGCGCGATCCTCATCGACCAGGCCGACGGATCCGTGCTGATGGGACGCGCCATCTACACCGAGCGCCCGATGGCCAGCACCACCAAGATCATGACCGCCGTCGTCGTGCTCGAGACGCCGGGACTCGACCTCGACGCACGGATCCCGGTCAAGTCGGTCTACCACCGGTACGCCGTGTGGAAGGACGCCAGCACCGCTCACCTGCACACCGGCGACAGCCTCACGGTCCGCCAGCTGCTCTACGGCCTGCTGCTGCCGTCGGGGAGCGACGCGGCCTACGCCCTGGCCGACAGGTTCGGCCACGGGAGCACCCGGACTGCCCGCACGGCCGAGTTCATCAGCCGCATGAACGCCAAGGCGGCCGAGCTCGGACTGAGCCGAACGCAGTTCGGGTCGTTCGACGGTCTGGCACCGACGAGCACCAACCACATTACGCCGCGCTCGCTGGCCCGGCTGGCGTCGTACGCGTTGGGCAACGAGCAGTTCGCCGCGATCGTGCGCACCCGGACGACGAGCGTGCCCGGCTGGACGGCGTCGGGTGGCCGGCGGATCTACACCTGGGAGAACACCAACCAGCTGCTCGGCCGGTACTGGGGCGTCATCGGCGTCAAGACCGGGACCACCACACCTGCGGGCGCGTGCCTGGTCTTCGCCATCACCCGCGGCGGGCGCACCCTGGTCGGCGTGGTGCTCCACTCGGCCAGCGGCGATGCCCGGTACCGGGACGCCCGGCTGATCCTCGACGCGGCTCGCTGACCCTCCGACGTGGCCGTGATCGCTTGAGGCGGGCCGCGTCGGGGTAGGAGAAGGCGTGCTCGGGCATCCTCTGCGCGTTCTCGCGCCCCTCGTCGTCACCCTGCTCGCTCTGGGCCTCCTGGGGACCGCCGCTCCGGCCGGTGCCGCCTCGGCGGACGATCCCCAGCTCGTCCTCACCGCGCCCGGCACAGCCCGGATAGGACGCACCATGACGGTGCAGGCGGCGTTCCAGGACGACGACCAGCGCGTGACGTCCGGCCTGGGCGTGAGCCTGCAGCGCCAGGGCGACGGCGGAGCCTGGACGACGATCGCGGACGGCGTCACCGCCTCGGACGGGACCGCCGGCCTCAGCGTCGTACCGGTCGCCGGGCCGCAGCAGCTGCGCGCCCGGATCTCCGTCGGCGACCTTCAGGTCACCAGCGTCCCGGTCAGTCTCGAGGGGATCATGGTCTCCAGCGACGTGCACCTGCACGGGTCGGACAGCGTGGTCGACGAGCAGAGCGGGCACCTCTCGGTGCTCTGGCTCGGCTCCGACGGGTACGCCGTGAAGGGCCGGGTCGCCGTCTACTTCCACAAGAGCGGCCAGCCGTGGACCCGGCTCGGGTCGGTCATCACCAGCGCGGGAGGCCGGGCGTACCTGACGATCTCGCCGCGCTGGGACACCTCCTACCAGCTGCGCGCCGAATCCGGTCCCGGCTGGAGATCCGACACGTCGCCGACCTGGAAGGTCGACAACCGTCCCCCGCTGCGGCCGGTCACGCTCCCGTCCGGCGCCTCCCGACCGCACACGCTGCTGGCGCAGTACCGGGCGTCCGGGGACGGCCCGAACATCGCCGTCCACCTGATCTCCGACACCGTCTGGAAGCGGATGTTCGGGCGCAGCTGGCACCCCGGCTGCCCGATCGGCCGCGGCAGCCTGCGCTACGTCACCGTCAACTACTGGGGGTTCGACGGGTACCGGCACCGCGGCGAGCTGGTGGTCCGCGACGCCGCGGTCAGCAAGTTCAAGGTCGCCCTGACCAAGCTGTACGACGCTCAGGTCCCCATCCGCTCGATGTACCTGCCCGACCGCTTCGGCAGGAACCCGAGCTCGCCGGGCGCCAACGACCTGCAGTCGATGAAGCACGACAACACCTCGGCCTTCAACTGCCGCGGCGTGACCGGCGACCCTGGGACGATGTCGCCGCACTCCTACGGACGGTCGATCGACATCAACCCGTGGGAGAACCCCTTCCACTCCCACGTCGGCTGGTTGCCGACGAAGTGGTGGGCGCACAAGCAGGCCGGGAAGTACGCGTGGAAGTACCGGAGCAGCCTGGTGGTGAAGCTGATGACGTCAGCCGGGTTCCGGTGGACGTATGCGACGACCGACTCCCAGCACTTCGACGGCTAGGTCAGTCCTTCTTGGGCTTCTCGGTGACCCAGAGCTTGATGACGCCCTCGATCACGACGACCCCGTCGGTCCGCACACCCTTGACCCGGACGTGCAGGTCGGGGTTGTCGCTGGTCCACTGCTCCGGGTCGGTCTCGGCGATGCAGGTGATGTCGGTGGTGGCCTTCGCCGTGTAGGAGATGTCCATCCCCTTGGGGATCCAGCGCTTGTTCTTCGGGATCGTCGACTCGGCCAGGGCACCCATCGCCGCCTCGAGGCCGTTGCACAGCGCGATCGCGTGCACGGTGCCGATGTGGTTCTGCACCGAACGACGCTTCGGGATCACCAGCTCGGCGTGGTTCGGCTCGACCTTGGTGAAGCGCGGGTGGATGCTCGCGAAGTACGGCGCCTTCTGGGCGAACAGGAACGAGAACGCTCGCTCACCGACCAGCGGGCCGACTATCGGCAGCGTGGTGGTGGTCTTGTAGAGGTCTGCGACGTTGGGCATACCTCGATGTTACTACCGGGTAACCGGATTGAGACCCATGACCTGCGCCACATCGAGCGAGTGGCCGACCACCGTGTCGACCCGGCCCCCGTCAGCCGGCTCGTCGAACCAGACGCCCGGGGTGAACCCGAGCTTCACCAGCACCCGGAGCGAGGCCTTGTTGCGATGGTCGGGGGCCGCGAAGAACTCCGACGCACCCGGGTACGCCGGCCAGACGATGTCGCGCAGGTAGACCCAGAGGATCGCCGTCCCGATCCCCTTGCCGACGAACGCGGCCTCGCCGATCGCGTAGTCGAAGCCGATCGCGTCCGGGCGCGAGCACACCAGCGCGTACTCCGGGTAGTCGGAGATCCGGTAGTCCTGGCCGAACCCGATGGAGCGCCCGTTGACCTCCCAGACCCACAACCGGGTCGGCTCTTCGCCCCGGAGCGCCGGGCCGTAGTAGGCCGCGACCTGCTCGGGCGTGCGGTGCTCGTCCCACCACTTCGCGACGTGCGGCTCGTTGACCCAGCGGGTGACGTCCGCGAGATCGCCGACGGTCATCGGGCGCACCGAGATCCGATGCTGGGGGTCGGTGCGGAACTTCATCGGCTCCGCGGAGAGGTCCTCGGCGAGTACCGGCCCGACCTCGGGGCAGCTCCGATCCGCGAGCGCCGCCCAGGGCTCTCCCGGCTGCGCATCGGCACGGAGAACCTCGAAGTGCATTCCCACATTCTGCCGTGAGTGGTTTGATGACGGCGTGAGCGAAAACGAGAACGTGTTGCAGTCTGCCTTCCAGCGCTACCTCGACAAGGTCGAGGAGATCTGCCAGACGAAGGACTGGTCGGCGTTCGCCGACATGTTCTCCGAGGACGCCACCTACTGCGAGCACGTCTACGGCGACTTCAAGGGCCGCGAGGAGATCCGGGCCTGGATCGTGAAGACGATGGTCGACGAGTTCCCCGGCAACGAGATGATCGGCTTCCCGCCGTCCTGGTACGTCTTCGACCCGCCGACCAACCGGGTCATCCTCGACGTCCGCAACATCATGCGCGACCCCGGCGACGGCTCGGTCCACGAGGAATCGAACATCACGATCCTGACTTTCGACGACGAGGGCAACCTCATCCGCGAAGAGGACATCTACAACCCGGCCAAGTTCGCGACCATGACCCGCGAGTGGTGCCGGGTTGCCGACGCGCACGGTGAGCTCAGCGAGCCCGGCAAGCGTCTGTTCGCCGCTCTCGGCGGCTGAAGACCCACAGTTCTGAGCGATATGGCTGTGTTTCGCGGACAGAACCGACCACTTCGCTAAGAACTACGCCGGTGGTGGCTAGAGACCCTGGTGCTCGGGGTCGTTGAGGTCGGCACCAAGCTCCTCGCGGACAACCTTGAAGGCCGTTCCGCTGGAGTAGCCCTTGCGGGCGAGCATGCCGACCAGCCGCCGGACGGCGACCTGCTCGTCGAGGCCGCGCATCGAGCGGAGCTTGCGCTGGACCAGCAGCCGGGCGGCGTCGACCTCGTCCTTGGCGTCGACGGTGTCGAGCGCGGCGCGGGCCACCTCGTCGTCGATGCCCTTCTTGCGCAGCTCCTGGGCCAGGGCCCGCTTGGCCAGGCCGCGGCCCTCCTGGCGCTGGGCCACCCACTCGTGGGCGAAGGCTGCGTCATCGACGAGCCCGACCTCCTCGAAACGGTCGAGGAGGCGGGTCGCGATGTCGTCCGGCACGTTCTTCTGCGCCAGCTTCTTGGCCAGGTCCGACCGGCTGCGAGCGCGACCGGTCAGCTGGTCGAGCAGGATCTTGCGCCCGACCGACTCGGGGTCGGCCTCCGGCCCAAGATCCTGCTCGTCGACGGGATCAGAAATCGATGCCATCCGGGTCGATGACCTTCTCGTTGAGGTCCGACGGGGCGTCCACGGTCGGGCCGATGCCGAGCTTCTCGAGGATCCGCTTCTCGATCTCGTTGGCCAGGTCCGGGTTGTCCTTGAGGAACTGCCGCGAGTTCTCCTTGCCCTGACCGAGCTGGTCGCCCTCGTAGGTGTACCAGGCGCCGGCCTTGCGGACGATGCCCTGGTCGACACCGACGTCGATCAGGCCACCCTCGCGGGAGATCCCCTTGCCGTACATGATGTCGAACTCGGCCTGCTTGAACGGCGGCGCGACCTTGTTCTTCACGACCTTGACCCGGGTCCGGTTGCCGACCATGTCGGTGCCGTCCTTGAGGGTCTCGATCCGGCGCACGTCCAGGCGCACCGAGGAGTAGAACTTCAGCGCCTTGCCACCGGTGGTGGTCTCCGGCGAACCGAACATCACGCCGATCTTCTCGCGCAGCTGGTTGATGAAGATCATCGTGGTGTTGGAGTTGTTCAGCGCACCGGTCATCTTGCGCAGCGCCTGGCTCATCAGGCGGGCCTGCAGGCCGACGTGGCTGTCACCCATCTCGCCCTCGATCTCGGCGCGGGGCACGAGCGCAGCGACCGAGTCGACGACGATCAGGTCCAGCGCGCCGGAGCGGATCAGCATGTCGGCGATCTCGAGCGCCTGCTCACCGCTGTCGGGCTGGGAGACCAGCAGCGCGTCGGTGTCGACGCCGAGGGCCTTGGCGTACTCCGGGTCGAGCGCGTGCTCGGCGTCGATGAAGGCCACGATGCCGCCGGCGGCCTGCGCGTTCGCGACCGCGTGCAGCGCGACCGTCGTCTTACCGGAGGACTCCGGACCGTAGATCTCCACAACGCGACCGCGCGGGAGGCCGCCGAGGCCGAGTGCGATGTCGAGGGAGATGGATCCGGTCGGAATGACCTCGAGGGGGGCGCGGACCTCGTCACCGAGGCGCATCACCGTGCCCTTGCCGTAGTTCTTCTCGATCGTGGCCAGGGCCATGTCGAGCGCCTTGTCCTTGTTGCCGTCCCGCTCCTTGCTCGGTGCCGCCATGTTCCTTGTCCTGTCTCTCGAGGTCCTGCGCGCCTGTCTTCGGCGGTCGTGTCCCGCCAGACGCTAGAGACGGCCACCGACACTCACCTCGACCCGTGCTGGGCCTGTGGAAAGCGGCCGGTCGTTCCCGCCTGTGGACAACAAACTAGCCGAACAGGTGTTCGATCGGAGGAACTGAGGCCCGGCGTGTCGTGCCCTCCTCCAGAGAGGGCATGACGAGACGGGGCGTCCCTGAAGGGGAGGGAATTAGCGGACGCCCCGCCCGTCCGGACCGCTACCCAGGGCGCCCGGGGGCGAAACGGTCAGCTCGCCAGCGCCGCGCGCCGCACCAGCCGGCCGGCGTACACCGCAGCCGCCAGCCCCATCAGGGCGAACAGCGAGGCGAAGCCGGCCAGCGTCGAGAAGCCGTACTCCCCGACGATGACGCCGGAGGCGCCTCCGCCGACCGCGGCGGCCAGGCTCATCACCAGGTCGGCGGTGCCCTGGACCTGGGTGAGCGCGGCCAGCGGCGCCTGCTCGGCCACCAGCGTCGACGCGGAGACCGTGGCCATCGACCAGCCGAGCCCGAGCAGGAAGAGCCCGCCAAAGATCGAGTGGCTGGTGCCCTCGGGCGACATCCCGGAGAACAGCAGGGCGAGCAGCAGCACCACTCCCCCGGCGGCGAGCACCGTCGCGGCGCTGGTCCGGTCGACGGCGAAGCCGATCACCGGCGCGAACGCGAACATGCCGAGGACGTGCAGGCTGATCACGAACCCGATGATCTTCAGCGAGGAACCGCCGTGCTCCATGTGCAGCGGGGTCATCACCATCACCGAGATCATCACCGCGTGCGCCGCCGCCAGGCCGGTCATCGCCGCGACCAGCACCGGGCGCTCGCGCAGCACCTCCCGCACCGGGCGGGGAGACTCGGCGGCCGCCGTACCGGCGCTCACGGCGTCCGCGTGCACCCGGCGGGCGAGCAGGAGCGGGTCCGGACGCATCCGCACCCAGATGACCAGCGCGGCGATCAGCATGCCGACGGCACCGATGGCGAACGGCCCCGCGGTCTTGGGGATGTCGAGCCGGCGGGCCAGATCGGCCGCCGGTCCGGTCAGGTTCGGGCCGAGCACCGCGCCGATCGTGGTCGCCCAGACCACGACCGCGAGCGCGCGGCCGCGACCATCAGGTGGTGCCAGGTCGGTGGCGGCGTAGCGGGAGGCGTAGTTCGCCGAGCTGGTCGAACCGAGCAGCACAGCACCGACGAGCAGCACGGGCATCGAGTGCCAGACACCGGCGAGCACGGCCAGCGTCGCCCCGCTCGCCCCGAGCAGGTAGCCGGTGACCAGCCCCGCGCGACGACCGCGCACGGCCATCAGTCGCGCCAGCATCCAGGAGGCGCCGGCAGCGCCGAGGACCTGGGCGGTCTGGGTGGTACCGGCCAGCTCGTCGGAGCCGGAGAGGTCGCGCGCCAGCAGCGAGGCCGTCGCGATGCCGATGGTGATGCCCAGAGCACCGAACGCCTGCGCGCCGACGAGGGTGGCGACGGTCCGCCGCTGCGCAGCCGGGACGTCGACCGTGGTGACCATCAGCGCTCCCGCGCCGGGAGCTCGAGCACCGCCCACACCGCGCGCCACACGGTCTTCGGCGAGACGCCGGCGTCGAGGGCCTCCTGCGCGGTCTTGCCGCCGAGCTCGGCGATCACGTGCATCGACGCCCAGGACTTCGCGTACGCCGGGCCGAGCGCCTGGTCCATCCGGTCCCAGAACTCGGTGTGCCTCACGGGGCGGCCGGGGAACCGGCGGCCGGGCCACCGATGTCGTAGAGGTGGTGCACCACGTCGTGCAGGTAGTAGATGCCGAGCGTCTCGACGGTGAAGACCGAGCCGTTGCTGCGTCGGCCGACGCGCTGCCACTGGTCGCCCCGGACCCCGGCGTAGACGGCCGCCATCTCGGCGGCGGCTTCGACGAGGGCGACCGAGACCTCGGCCGGGTCCTGCTCGTCGTACCGGCTCTCGATCGCGGTGACGTCCTGGTCCCAGTTGGCGAACTGCGGGTCGTCCTGCTCGAGCATCAGCCGGGCGCGCTCGGCGAAGAGGACGTGCACGTCGCGGACGTGGCAGGCGTACTCGAGCCGCGACCAGATGTTCGCCGACGGCCGCACGGCGGCGTCGGCGTCGTCCAGGGCGCCGTACCAGCCGCGGGTGTTCTCGTGGATCAGCTCGGGCAGCTTGCTGACGTCGACGGCCTTCGGGTCGAACCCGCACTCCGGGCACGGGTCGGTGAGGACCCAGGTCCAGTCCTTGGTGTCAGGTTCGATGGCCACGGCGCCATACTGCCGCACGCGGCGGTCGGGTCGATGGGATTATTCGGTCCATGGGAGTGCGTGTGGTCGAGATCCGGGACGCCGTGGTCGCGGACCTGGAGATGGTGGCCGAGATCTACAGCCACGAGTCCCTCTACGCCTACTCCACGTTCGAGACCGAGGAGCGGCCGGCCGCCACCTGGGAGCACAAGCTCGAGACCGGTGACCCGTTCGTGGTCGCCGTCGACGGCGGGGTGGTGCTCGGGTTCGCCTACGCCTCACCGTTCCGCGAGCGGCCGGCGTACCACCTGACCCGGGAGACCTCGGTCTACCTGCACCGTGCTGCCCGGCGCGAGGGTCTGGGCTCCCGCCTGTACGCCGAGCTGCTGACCCGCCTGCGCGCGGCCGGCTTCCACACCGCGCTGGCGCTGATCGCCCTGCCGAACCCGGGCAGCGTCCGGCTGCACGAGCAGCACGGGTTCGAGCTGGCCGGGACGATGCGCGAGGTCGGCGACAAGCAGGAGCGGATGATCGACGTCGGCATCTTCCAGCTGATGCTCCACGACGAGTCCTAGCCGAACTTGATCGGCACCCTCGCCTCGGTGAGCGTCGAGGTGTACGGCACCCCGTTCGACGCGGTCTTGGCGGTGCTGCCGCCGAAGACCAGCGATCCCGACCGGACCGATCCGGGGATCTCGAAGGTGAGCACCGACGAACCGGCCGCCGCGGGACTGCTCACGTCGTAGCTGTTCCCCTCGTCGTCGACGAAGTGGACCTCGGGGGCGGCGAACGCGTAGCGCTGGGTCTTGCCCGGGTAGGCGTAGGAGGCGGTGACGAGCAGAAACGCCTTGCCCGGCGCGCTGGGGCGCTCCTCGCCGTAGAAGAACCGGCGCTGGGCCGAGACCACGGTGGCGTCGCGGGTGAACTGGTTGACCAGCGCGCCGTTCGGCTCGCGGAAGTCGATGTCGGTGTTCTCGGTCAGCGCGACGCTCTTGTTCAGGTCGAGCTTCTTGGTGCCGTTCTTCTGCGCGAGCAGCGCGATGTTCCTGCTGCCCGGGTCGTCGTCGAGCAGCGAGATCGTCTGCTTGTAGCCGGAGTCCTCGACGACCAGCCGCAGCGAGCTGGTGCCCGCCGGGACGGCGATCACGAAGGTGTCGCCGTCGGTGGGCACGTCCTTCACCAGCCCGTCGGCCTGGATCTGCGGCTTCAGGGTGGTCCACGGCTTGCACGGCGGGTTCTCGCACCCCCAGTCGGCGAGCGTGAACACGACCAGGCTGCCGCCGTCCGGCGCACGGCGCTCGCCGTCCTTGGTGTCGATCGAGTCGGGCTCGGAGGAGCCGACCACGGCGACGCCGGCGTTCTGCGAACCGATCACGAGCGGGTCCTCGAGCTTGGACGGCGTCGCCTTCGGGAGCTCCTCGAGCGTCCCGGGTGCCAGCGGCTCGAGCCGGGAGTTCGCCGACGGCGTCGAGCCGGTGCCGCCGTCGATGCCGAGCTGCGAGCCGATCAGCGCGCCCAGCAGGACGGTGCCGACGAGCACGGCGGTGTACAGCGCAGCCTGGCGTCGCCAGCCGTCGAGCTGCCACCACTTCTCCACGAGGGAAGCGTAGGGAACGCAGCCCTAGGACAGGAGCAGCTTGTCCAATCGGCGGCCCACGATGACCAGCCCGACCAGGCCGAAGACCACCAGGTAGACGACCGAGATCAGCGAGGCCGAGGTGATCGACCCGGTGGTCAGCTCGCGGATCAGCACCACCGACCGGTACAGCGGGGTGCACTGGACGATCGCGGCGATCCAGCCCGGGAAGGCGCTGAGCGGGAAGAACGTGGCCGAGAACAGGAACAGCGGCAGCTGGCCCAGCGTCACGTAGTCGAAGTCCTGCCAGGAGCGCATGTAGGTGGTCAGCGCCATGCAGATCCCGCCGAAGGCGAGCCCGATGAGCAGCGCCGCCGGCAGCGCGAGCACGGCCCACCAGGAGTGCACCAACCCCATCGCGACCATCACCAGCAGGAACACGCCTGCGTAGATACCGCCGCGCAGCAGCGACCAGGACAGCTCGCCGCGGGCGACGTCGCTGGTGCGCAGCGGGGTGGCCAGCATCTGGTCGAAGAGCTTCGTGTACTTCAGCTTGAAGAAGAAGTTGTACGTCGAGTCGAGCAGCGCGCCGTTCATGGCCGAGGCCGCCAGCATGCCAGGGGCCACGAACTCGGCGTACTTGATGTGCTCGCCGTTGAACTCGAAGCCGTGGACCAACTGGCCGACGCCGATGCCGATCGAGAACAGGTAGAAGACCGGCTCGAGGAAGCCGGACACGAAGATCCACCAGGCCGACCGGTAGGCGATGTAGTTGCGCTCGATCAGCAGGTTGGTGGCTTGCCGAGCGCCGAGGAGCGAGGTCGTCACGAGATCAGCCGCCGTTCCAGGCCGCGCACCGCGAGCACCCAGCCGACCGCGGCCAGCGCCACCAGGTAGACGACGTGGATCAGTGCCGTCGAGCCGTCCACGGTGCCGAGCACCAGCATCCGGGTCAGGTCGACCACGTGCCACAGCGGCGTCGCCTTGGCGAGCCACTCCATCCAGGTGTCCAGGTTGGAGACCGGGAAGAAGCCGCCGGAGAACAGGAACATCGGGATCAGGCCGAGCCGGAAGATCAACGAGAAGCCGCTCTCGTCCTTCAGGCGGGTGGTCAGCGCGTAGACCGGGGCAGCGAACGCGACCGCCGCGAGCAGCTGGACGAGGAACGCCAGGATCACGCCGGTGAACGACTCGAAGACCCCGAAGGGCGCCATCACCGCGAGGAAGACCGCGGAGACGGTGGCGACCCGGAAGACCACGAAGCCGAGGTGGGCCAGCACGACCTCGCTGACGGTCAGCGGGGTGGCGATCATCCCGAAGTAGATCCGCTGCCACTTGATCATGCCCATCACCGGGTAGGTGACCTCGCCGACGACGGTGTTCATGCCCTGGGCAGCGAGCAGGCCCGGTGTCACGAAGGCGAGGTAGGAGGTCGCGCCTTCCAGCTTGGACGGGTCGCCCTTGATGAAGCCGCCGAGCAGCACGCCCATGGCCACGATGTAGAGCAGCGGGGTGATGAACGAGGAGACCACCGAGCTCTTCCAGGTGCGCAGGTAGAGGGTGGCCCAGTAGTCGGCCTGCCGCCACGCGCGGCGCACGTCCAGCGAACTGGACTCCCGACCGGCGGTTCGATCCGCGAGCGCCATCAGTCGACCAGCGTCCGGCCGGTGAGCCGCAGGAAGACGTCCTCCAGGGTGGAGCGGCGGACCAGCGACATCACCGGCTCGAGACCGCGCTCGTGCACCTTCGCGATCGTCTCCTCCCCGTCCGCGCTGTAGAGCAGCAGCCGGTCCGGGAGCACCTCGACCCGCTCGGCCAGGTCCTCGACCTTGGGGGCGACCAGCTCGTTCTCCCCGATGCCGAAGCGGAGCTCGGCGACCTCGCGGGTCGAGTACTCGCGGATCAGGTCGGTCGGGGAACCCTCAGCGACGATCAGGCCCTTGTCCATCACGACGAGCCGGTCGCAGAGCTGCTCGGCCTCGTCCATGTAGTGGGTGGTCATCACCAGCGTGACGCCCTGCTGCTTGAGCCGGAACAGCCGGTCCCAGACGACGTGCCGGGCTTGCGGGTCCAGGCCGGTGGTCGGCTCGTCGAGCAGCAGCACCTCGGGCTTGTTGATCAGCGAGCGGGCGATCGTCAGCCGACGCTTCATGCCCCCGGACAGGTCGTCGACCTTGGCGGTCGCCTTCTCGGTGAGCTGGACGAACTCGAGCAGCTCCTCGGCGCGTTGCTTCACCTCGGTTCGCGACAGACCGAAGTAGCGGCCGTAGATGACCAGGTTGTCGCGGACGTTGAGCTCGGTGTCGAGGGTGTCCTCCTGCGGGCAGACCCCGATGCGCGCGCGGATCTCGGGACCGTCCTTGGCGGGGTCGAGCCCGAGGATCTTCAGGCTGCCGCCGGAGACCGGCGAGACGGCGGCGATCATCCGCATGGTCGAGGACTTCCCGGCGCCGTTGGGCCCGAGGAAGCCGAAGTACTCCCCCTTGCGGACCTCGACGTCGATGCCGCGCACTGCCTCCACAGTGCTGCCACCCGCGACGAAGGATTTGCGCAACCCGGACGCGTAAATCATTGGTTCGCTCACCTGCTCGACCCTAGACGCGGGTGCCGACAAGGGACAGCGGGTTGTTCCGACGGGACAGTTCGACGTACCCGAGCGACCGTTCGACGTACGCGAGCGACCGTTCGACGTACGCGAGCGACCGTTCGGCCAGCCCTCACGACCGGCACCGCGTCTGACCAGGACGGGCGCCGGCCGTGAGGAGTTCAGGGATCAGCGCGCTCGTGCGCGGCCGATCAGCACCGGAGGCACCAGCACCACCAGGAGCAGCAGCCCGGCTGAGATGCCGTAGAGCAGCCGGTTGCGGTTGCGCTCGGCGCGGGCGTCGGCGAGCGAGACCGGGATCGCCGTCGCGGCCGCGGGTCCGCCGGCCCCTGCCTGCGGTTGGCCCCCGGACAACGGGTCACCGGTCGGCTGGGCGTCGGGGGCGACCGCCTGGGTCGGCGTACCGGTTCCGGGCTGCGCGGTGCCACCGGTGCCGGACGTACCGCCGGTCCCGTTGCCGCCGGTGCCTCCCGGCGCCGAGGCGCAGGTCGCTCCGACCTTCGAGCACTTGTCCGGCATCGGAGCCGTCGTCAGGATCCGCAGCGCCGGGTTGTTGCACTGGCTGATCGACGGCGGGGCGACGAAGCCCGGGATCCGCTTGACCTGCTTGAAGCCGGCCTCGACCAGGTTCTTCGGCAGCGGCGAGTAGCCGAGCTTGTCGGCCTTCTGCTGCCCGGCGCAGAGGAAGTAGTTGATGAACGTCGAGAGCGTCTTGCCCTTGTTCACGTTGAACGGGGCCTGCGTCGTGGTCGGCACGATCATGTACGAGTACGACGACATCGGGTAGGTGCGCGGGTCCGGGTTCGTGTAGACGCTCTCCAGGTTCTGGGTCAGGTTCGCGTTGATCTTCGCCTTGGTCAGCGCGACGGCCACGTTGCCAGCAGTCGGCTGGGCGAAGTAGCCGGCCTTGTTGAGCAGGCTGACCACCGGGAAGTCGATCCGCTTGGCGTAGGCGTACTCGACGTAGCCGATCGCGCCCGCGCCGTACTGGGCGGAGACGTAGTTCGCCACGCCGTTGGAGCCGACCTGAGCCTTGGAGGCGCCGAACTGCGGGTAGAAGGACACGCTCGGGCAGGCGCTGCCGCTCAGGTGCAGCTTGGAGCGGATGAACGGGCAGTAGATCGACGACGCCTGGCTGCGCATGTAGAGCGCGAACTGGGCCGAGGCACCCGCACCGTCGGAGCGGACGACCGGCACGATCGGGATGTTCGGCAGCGCCCGTCCGTAGTCCTTCGTGATCGCCGGGTCGTTCCAGCGGGTGATCTTGCCGGTGAAGATCTTGGCCAGCGTCGGGCCCGACAGCCGCAGGTCGCGGACCCGCTTGCCCCCGACCGTCAGGTTGTACATGAACGAGGTACCGCCGGCGACGATCGGGAGGTAGGCGTACTTGCGCTCCGGGACCTCGGCCTGCTGACCGGGCTCGGGCGGGTTCTGGAACGGGATCTCGGAGTTGGCGAAGTCGACGGTGGCCTGGATGAACTGGGAGCGGCCGTCGGTCGAACCGGTGCCGGCGAAGTTCACGACGACGCCGCTGGCCCGGATGTCCGCGCGCCAGGCGTCCACGGCCACCTGCGACCAGGTCGACCCGGCACCGGAGATCGGCACGTAGCTGTCGGCGTGCGCGGGCGCCGGGTCCAGCCCGAGGCTGACCACCAGCAGCGCGAGGAGCACGGCAGTACGCCGGCCCGGACGAGGCTTCTTCACAGGAGGTTCCCTTCGACGAGCTGGCGGCGTGCGAGCCGGGCCGAGAGGCGACGCTGCTTGCGCGCGCTCACCTGACCCGGGGCGCGACCGCCGAGGATGCGGGCCGTCGCGAAGAAGATGACGACCAGGACGAGCAGGACCACGGCAGCACCGAACGCGCGGGCGATCGCGACGTCGAACGGCTGCCGGGCGAGGTTGAACACGAACAGCGGCAACGAGACCTGCGGCCCGTGGAACGGGTCGTAGTTGAGCGCGTTGGTGTAGCCCGCGACGAGCAGCACCGGCGAGGTCTCGCCGATGACCCGGGCGATGCCGAGCAGCACCGCGGTGATCAGGCCGGGGCGAGCGGTCGGCAGCACCACGCCCTTCACGGTCTGCCACCTGCTCGTGCCGAGTGCGAGGGATGCCTCGCGCAATCCGTTCGGGACCAGCCGGAGCACGACCTCGGCGGTGGTGATCACGACCGGGATCATGCTGACCGACAGCGCGAGCGAGGCCGCGAACCCGCTGCGCGGCAGGCTCACCCGGTCGCCGAGCAGCGGCAGCCAGTGCGGCAGGTCGAAGCCGATGATGAACATCGCGTAGATGAACAGGCCGGCCACGATCGTCGGGATCGCGCTCATCGCGTGCACCACCGTGCGCACCGTCCGGGCCAGCCGACCGCCCACCTCGTTGAGGTAGACCGCGGTCGCGATGCCGACCGGCACGCTGATCAGGATCGCCAGCGCGACCTGCTCGAAGGTGCCGATCATCGCCGAGTAGATGCCGCCCTTGGTGAGACCGTCATCGGGCCCCACCAGAGCCAGGGTGTCGGTGTAGAAGTTGGTGTGCGCCAGCGCGCCCTTGCCGCGGATCGTGATGAACACGACGATGCCGGCGAGCACGGCGACCAGGACCGCTCCCGCGGTGGCGACCAGCGCTCCGACGACGCGGTCGACGACGCCGACCCGGTCCAGCGTGGTCGCGCTGATGACGGCGTACATGGTCAGGAAGAGCGCGTACCAGGAGACGGCGAAGCCGAGCGGGCTGGTGACCGGGAGGATCCGCTCGAACAGCATCCAGGTCAGCGCGAACGAGCCGGCGACCGCGCTGCCGAGGTGGAACAGCTGGTCCGGGTTGAGCCCGCCGGTGCGGATCCGACCGGGCGCGGGGAGGTTCGTGCTCATCAGATCTCCGTCGCTGCGCCGGACCGCGAACGGCTGATGACGAACCCCGCCGCGGTATTGATGAGCAGGGTGAACAGGAACAGCACCAGACCGCAGGCGAGCAGGCCGGAGAGGGCGGTGCCGCTGGACTCGGTCGAGCGCAGCGCGATGTGCGGCGCGATCGAGTTGGTGCCGCTCTGCAGCGGATGCGTGGTGAAGTCGAACATCGGCGAGATGATCAGGAACACCACGATGGTCTCGCCGAGCGCGCGACCCAGGCCGAGCATGATCCCGCCGATGATGCCGCCGCGGCCGAACGGCAGCACGACGGTGCGGATCATCCCCCACTTGGTGGCGCCGAGGGCGATCGCTCCCTCGCGCTCGCTGACCGGCGCCTGGGAGAACACCTCGCGCATCACCGAGGTGATCGTCGGCAGCACCACGGCGCTGACGGCGACCCCGGCGATGAACGCCGAGGACGAGTACGACGAGAGCGTGTCGGGGTTGTCGACGCGCAGGAACGGCAGTACCGGGCCGAACGTGTCGGAGAGGAACTTGGACACTTCGAGCAGGTGGCCCTGGAGCCAGAAGAAGCCCCACATCGCGTAGACGACCGCCGGGACCGCGGCCATCAGGTCGGTCAGCGTGATCAGCAGCTTCTTCAGGCTGCGCGGCGCGTACTCGCTGATGAACAGCGCGGCCCCGAACGCGACCGGCACCGCGACGGCCAGGGCGATGAGCGCGATCAGGATCGTGCCCCAGAGCAGGGAGGCGACGCCGAACTTGTTCACCTCCGGCAGCCACTGGTGCTCGGTGAGGAAGTGCCACTTCGCGACCTTCAGCGCCGGCATCGCCCGCAGCAGCAGGAACAGACCGATCAGGCCCATCACCACCAGGGTGGAGACCGACGCGGTGCGGACCGCGCCGACGAAGATCCGGTCCGAGCGCGGCGGGACCGGGTGGATCTCGCGGCGCTCGTCGCTGCGCGGGGGTGGTGGCGGTGCGTGCTCGAGGAGGGCGCTCATCCGAACCGACCGTTCACGTAGTCCGAGGTGCGCTCGTCGCGCGGGTTCTCGAAGATGTCCGCGGTCGAGCCCTGCTCGACGATGTGGCCCGGCTGGTTCTCGGCGGCCAGGAAGAACGCGCAGCGGTCGGAGACCCGTTGGGCCTGCTGCATGTTGTGGGTGACGATGACGACCGTGACCTCGTGGGCGATCGCCGCGATGGTCTCCTCGACGCGGCGGGTGCTGGTCGGGTCGAGGGCCGAGCAGGGCTCGTCCATCAGCAGCACGTCCGGGGAGACCGCGAGCGCGCGGGCGATGCACAGGCGCTGCTGCTGACCGCCGGACAGCGAGCCACCCGGGGCACCAAGCCGGTTGCGGACCTCGTCCCACAGGCCGGCGCTGCGCAGGCTGTGCTCGACCAGGTCACCGGCCTCGGCCGCACGGCCCTTGCCGAACCCCTTGCCGGCGAGCTTGAGCCCGGAGAGCACGTTGTCGTGGATGGACATCGTCGGGAACGGGTTCGCCTTCTGGAACACCATCCCGATCCGACGACGGCTCTCGATCGGCGGCATCGTCGGGGCGTAGATGTCGTCGCCGTCGATGAGCACCTCGCCGGAGAGGCTGGCGCCGGGGACGAGCTCGTGCATCCGGTTCAGGATCCGCAAGAAGGTCGACTTGCCGCAGCCGGACGGTCCGATCAGCGCGGTCACCTGCCCGGCCTTCATCTCCAGGTCGACACCCTCGAGCACCTGGTGGTCGCCGAACCAGGCGCCCACGTTGCGCGCGCTCAGGGTCGCCGGCGTCCCGGCGCTCGTCGGCAGCGGCGGGAGCGGAGTGGTCAGGGTGTCGGTCATGGTGCTCACCTTCGGTCAGGGGTGCGGTCGCGGGTCAGAGGGTGTTGGGGAGCAGCACGGCCACTCCTTCGAAGAGGTTCCAGAGGACGAAGAGCACGACCGGCACGGCGCCGATCCACACCGCCCGGTGCCCGAACCGGAGCGCCAGCCGGGTGGTCGCCCACGCGACGACCAGCAGCAGCTGGGTCCAGAGCAGGACGAAGATCGCGCGGTCCCAGGTGCGCTGGCCGGGCGCCTCGCCGTCGCGGGCGACCGGCGTGGTGGCTGCCGGGTACGGCGTACCGACCAGGGCTGCCGAGACGACGATCTGGCGCGTCGGGGTCAGCGCCGGGTCCGAGGTCACCAGCGTGATCCGCGAGGCCGCGGCCGGGACGGTGCTGGTCGGGTCGTCGGAGTGCCGGACCACGTCCACCGTGAAGACCGCCTTGCCGAGCCCGGTGACGACCGTGATCTCGTCCCCCACCTTCAGCCGCGCGAGGTGGCGGAACGGGGCCCCGAAGGTCGCCCGGCGGCCGACGATCAGCGAATTGCCGGTCGCCCCGGGGAACGCGGTGTCGCTCTTGAGCCCGGGCCCGTCCACGGTCTGCTCGCTGGTGCTGCCCTGGAGCAACGCCTGGTGCAGGTCGAGCGCCGGGATCTCCAGGACGCCGATCGGCGTCCCGGCCGCGACCACGCCGCTGACCGGCGCGATTCCGTCGGCGAGCTGCTCACGGATCTTCGAGTACGCGACGTCCTGGGCGCGGTTGGCCTGCACCGAGCTGCCGAGGAGCAGGAAACCGACGAAGGCGAGCAGCACCAGGCCCACGGTCGTGAGCATCCACGCGGACAGAGCCGCGTAACCCAGCGGCACGGGCAGCGCCCGACGTGCCGGCGCTAGCTGCGCGCGCTCGGCAGGGCGGACCGGCGGCGGGGTCAGTGTCGCAACCATGCCGGCCCCTTCCCGACCTTCCGCAGCAGCGCGACCGACGGGCCGGCCAGGCTGGCGAGCAGCCCGATCCCGACGAGCACCGGCAACGCGAGAAGCCGGCGGACCAGCGGTTGCGGCAGGGACGTGGTGCTGGCCGCCAGCTGCTTCACGTCGTCGACGCCGGGCTCGGCGACGGCGGCGGGCGGAGCGGCGTCGACCGGCGGCGCGGCGACCGGTTCGGTCGGGGTGTCGGTGCCGGTGGGCGTCGTCGTCGGGGTCGGGTCGGCAGCGGGTGCCTGGTAGCCGGCCTTCAACGCGTGCTGGGCGGCCTCGATCTTGGTGCGCAGCGCGGACGGCAGCGGGACGTAGCCGGCGGGCAGCCTGCCGATCTCGTCGCCGGGGACCTGACCGGCACCGGCGGCGTAGTCGAGGAAGGTGCTCACCGAGGTGCGCACGCTCGTGGTGGCCTTGGTCGACGCGGCGGCGCTGATCAGCAGGCTGAGCGGGTAGATCGCCTTGTCCTTGCTGGCCAGGTCGACGGTGCGAGTCACCTGGTCGGCATTCGGCTTCGAGTGCGCGAGAGCCGCGAGCACACCGGCGTTGGTGGGCGCGACGTACGCGCCGCCAGCGTTCAGCAACCGTGCGGTCGAGAGCCGGAAGTCAGCAGCCGAGGCCGCGTCGATGATCCCGATGACCTCGCGGCTGCCCGGGTTCTGCCGCGGCGGCTTGCTGATCACCGAGACGCCGTTCTCGATGCTGGTGATCGCGCCGGGGAACTGCGCGATCGAGGTCTGCCGGGCCAGCGCGTCGAGCTCCTGGATCGGCTGGAAGAAGTCGGACTGGGCCTGGTCGAGGACCGGGAAGGTGTCGAACGGCAGCGCGATCTTCTTGTAGTGGGTGTTGACGTGCATCCCCCACGGGTCCGGCTTGCCGTTGATGAAGGCGCGCGCAGCCGGGTCGGCCTCGATCCACCGGGTGAGCGCCTGGGTGGTGTCGGAGATGTCGGCGAGCAGCAGCGGGTGGTTGCCCGGGGAGCCGTCCGGCCAGTCGATGCCCGGGTTGAGCGCGAGGAACTCGGGGTCGTGGAACAGGTTGAACGGGTTGCCGGTGACCGCGTCGTTGCCGCCGGTCCGGTAGGAGGCCGTGATCAGCTTCGCGACCAGTCGGGCGTTGAGCTTGAGGTCGCGCACGGGTCGGCCCTCGGCGTCGTCGATCTGGTAGGCGACCACCAGTGACGAGGCGGCGACCGGCGCGTAGACGACGCCGTGGTCCGAGGCTGCCTCGGCGTTCAGGGGGTCGATGACCAGGCCGACGTCGGTCGAGCTGCCGGCCACGTCGGTGCGGGTCTGCGGCTCACCGATCGCGGTGTAGTCGATCCGGACCGCGCCGCTGCTCAGCGTGCAGGTGCGGGCGCGCCAGCTGGCCAGCAGCCGGGCGGCGACCGGGCTGCCCTCGACGTCGACGGACTTCCCGGTCAACGGGCAGGAGACGTCCAGGGGCAGGAAGCTCAGCGGGATCACGGTCCGGTTCGCCCAGGCCCACGGGGCGTCCAGCGAGAGCTCGGTGGCGCCGTTGCCGTCGGCATCGCCGTAGTTCGGCACCACCACGATCGAGCACGGGGTGTCGTCGGCGCAGCCCAGGGCCGCGGACTCGCGTCGGGTGAAGAGCTGGATGGCGACCTCGCCACTGCCGTCGGGCGCGGTCACGGTGTCCTGCCAGTTCGAGGGCCCGTCCGGGTTCGCGTCGTACGCGTTCTGCTGGCCGGGGTAGGTGAACGCCGGCACCGCCGGGACGGCCGGGTGATCCGCGGTCGCCGCGACCCCGCCGAAGCCGGGCGAGCCGTAGCAGTCGCTCGAGGAGCTCGGGTTCGCGCCGCGGCACTGGTAGACCCGCACCGGCCGCTTGGTGCTCACGTCGTAGGAGTCACCGGAGTTGCTCAACCGCGTGGCCGAGCTCGACTGGAAGCCGGTCCAGCTGACCGCGACGGTCTGGTTGACCAGGTTGGAGACCTTGCTGACCGTCACCTTCGCGCTCGCTCCCGCGCCCGGCGCCGCGACGGTCACCGAGCCGGGGACGTCCGCCGCACCGGCGGCCACGGGCGGCACCAGCGAGAGGACGAGGACCGCGAGGACGCCCAGCAGGGCGCCCAGAGATCTGCTTGTGCGGCGAAGCGGGGTGGTCATGGTCGGTGCTCCAGCTCGATCAAGGTGGTCAGGTTCGATCGCAGTGGCCCGGGGCCGCCCAGGAGGGCGGGCGGCCCCGGACCCGTACTACGGGTTCTCGGAACCGCAGTGGTCACCCAGCGGCGTGTTGCCGTAGGGCACCAGCAGGGCGTCCTGGTTGGTGCACAGGTAGCCGCCGGGGCCGAAGATCGCCGAGAGGGCGGCGAAGTTCGGGTCCGCGGTGCGCACGGCGTTGAAAAAGAACCGGGCGAACGACGGGTTGGCGGCGGTGAAGGCCGGGTTCAGCACCTGGTACTGGCCCGAGGTCACCGTCGGCGCGACGGCGGTGTCGGCCACGTTGGTGACGATCAGCCCGAGGTCGGCGCCTCCGCGCAGGTCGCGGATGCCGGGGACCTCGTTCTCCTGGGCGGCCCACTTCGTGATCGCGTACGGCGCGATGCCCTGCGGGTCACCCTGCAGCGTCCGGCCGTCGTTCTGCTGCGACATGATCTGCCGCGAGCCGGCCGCACCGACCGCACCGCACCCGGCGGCGACGTCGTTGACGCCGTTGGTTACGCCGATCGCCTGCAGCTAGAACGTGTACGTCGCCGCGCTGGCCGGCTGCACGTACAGGTGGATGTCGCCCGCCTGGCCGCCGACCTGGCTCCAGTCGGTGATCTGGCAGGTGTAGATCCCCTTCAGCTGCGCCTTCGTCAGCGGGGCGGTCGGGGCGTAGGCGTTGCCGATGGTGGCGTAGCCGACCGCGTCCTGGCTCTGCGCGAAGAACGTCAGTGCCGCCTCGGTGCCGTCGGTCTTCTTCGCCCGGCTGGCCCGCACGAAGTCGACGCAGTAGGTGGTGCCGTCGACGGTGGACTTGTTGTTCTTGAGGATCTCGGTCAGTCCGCCGTTGGCGCCGTTGGGGCGGACCAGCGAGCAGCCCGGCTTCGTGTTGATCGTCTCGCCGGCGGCGCTCGTCTTCGGGTTGACCGCGTCGTAGGAGGCGATCACCGGGTCGGTCGCGCTGGGCCGGTTGTTGTAGGCGTTCGCGAAGTTGTTCGTCAGCTCCGCGAAGGCGTCCGCTCCGACGCCGGCGAAGACCTGGGTCTGCGTCTTGCCGGTCGGGGCGTCACCGACGGTGCCCGCACCGGTGTCCGGGTTGTAGTTCGGGTCGGCGGTGGCGATCCCGGTGGCGCCGATCGTGAGGATCGCGGCCGCCGCCAGGGCGACCCCGATCCGCCCGAGGCCGGAGGTGTTCTTGCGCATGGAAGTTCCTGCTCTCTTCGAGGTCTCGGAGGTCACTTGACGACCTGCACGGCGGCTGCGTACACGTACTTGCCCTTCGAGGCGGACCGCTTGGTGCCGGCCACCTTGATGACGAAGGAGTGCTTCTTCAGCGCTCCCGTGAAGGTGAAGGTCTTCGTGTACTTCGAGGTGCTGGTCCCGTAGAGGTCGATCAGCGTGCTCTTGCCGTCGACGATCAGGTAGACCTTTCCGGCGGTCGTCCGCTTCTGGAACGTGAGCACCAGCTTCGAGCCGTAGACGTAACCGGTGATCGAGCGCTTGGCGGTCGCGGTGTACAGGCCCTTCTTGTCCGGCGAGTACGTCGTCGAGAACGTCGCCCAGGTGCCGGCCCGCTTGAACAGCGTGTTGCGGATCGCGTAGGTCCCGTAGCCCACCGAACCGGTCGGCGCCGTGATCGCGACCGTCCGGGTCTGCGTCACCGTCGTGGTGCCGTCGGTGGCACTGAGCTCGAGGGCGTAGCTGCCGACCTGCTTGCCCGTGGTCGGGATCGAGGCGGTCCAGACGTTGCCGGCGCCCTTGGTCGCCGCGACCGGCGTACCGGTGCCGAGCTTGAAGGTCACGCCGGTGACGGCGCCGAGCACGTTGGCCGAGGCGCTGATCGCGGTTCCGGCGGGCACCGAGGCCGAGGCGGCCGGGCTCCGGTAGAACGCGACCGGACCGTTGGTGCCGGTCGGGGCCAGCGCGACGCCGCGGAACTCGGTGTTCGCACCGGCCGTGGCCAGCGTCGTCGGGGCGCCGGCGGTGAGGGTGCCGGTCGCCGCCGAGGAGTCCGTCTTCGCGAGCAGGGCGGTCGGCGTGGTGATCGCCAGCTCGACGGCGCCGTTCGGGTTGGTGCCGGTCTTGTTCGCCACCAGGCCCTGGATGCCGGGGACGTCGATCGAACCCTTGGCGACCCAGTTGGTGCCGTTGAAGGAGTACTTGTCGAGCGTCCCGTTGCGGTTGGACGCGTTCGCGACGTACAGGGTGTCCAGGGTGGTGCCGGCGTACCCCGTGCCGTCGATGCGATCCACGAACGCGTACCCGTAGGTCAGCAGGTTCGCCGGGATCGCCTCGTTGGTGGTCGGTGCCGCCGGCAGGTCGGCGAACGACGCCGAGGACGTCGGTACGCCGGAGCCGACGATGCTGAGGCGGTGAGTGAGCAGGCCGCTGGTGAACAGCTGCCCGGACTGCACGCTCAGGCCGTTGAGGTTGTCGCTGGCACTGCCCGCGATCACCGCGGGGGTGCCACCGAACGCGGCGCCGACGATGCCGGACTTGTCGCCGGTCGCCCAGTAGCGGCTGCCGTCGGTCACCGCGGACCGGATGATCGTCGGCGCCTTGGAACCGGTGAGCACCGTGCTGGTGTCGACCCCGCCGTTGGCATCGACGATGCCGACGACGCGACCGACGGTGTTCTTGTCGCTCGCGGTCAGGCTGGTGCCGGACGGGCCGGTGGTGCCGGGCGTCGCGGCGTAGCCGGTGACGGCCAGGTAGTGACCATCCGCGGAGCGGGTGAGCTGACCCTCGGAGCGCGACAGGCCGGCTGCCGTCAGCGGCTTGTTGCCGTCCGCGGTCGTGGTCGGGAGCGCGAGGCTGGCGAAGGGCGCGCCGCCCGCGGCGTGGAAGCTGTCCAGGAAGACCGGAGCCGCGGCGTTGGTCAGCCCGGCCGAGCCGTTGCCGACGCGGTAGACGACGAGGTCGCCACCGGTCCAGGTGTCCGCGTGGGCGCTGCTGGTGGCCAGGAACGGGACGGCTGCGACCGCCAACGCACCTGCTGCGGTGAGTCCCGCGAGCCTGAACGATCTACGCACGAAGATGCCTCTTTCATGAGGAGGTGATCATGAGGTTGTGATTGTGTGCCCGAGAGAGTTTCTTAAGTTATTTAGTAGACAATAGTGGGTAAGAGAACGCGTTGTGGCAAATCGCCACAACGCGTTGTCTCGAATCTCGGGACGCGCGTCCCGCAGAATGGGCTAGCGGGCGGCCTCCCCCGCCAGGAACGCGACCAGGTCCTCGATGTCGTCCGCCGTCGGCTGCGGCAGCGAGTTCTGGCCGTGGGCGAACCCGATGCCGGCGTACACGAGCAAGCCGGCCCGCATCCGGGCTCCCTCGGGCGTGTGACCGAGGTCCACCAGCGCCGCCTGGACCAGCTCGAAGACGAACTGGTCGGACTCCACGATCATCGCGGCGACCTTCGCGTCGCTGCGGGCCCACTCGCGCAGGGCCCGCTCCACGCTGAACGACGGGCCGTCGATGAGCCGCAGGGCCATCGCCCGGATCCGCTCCAGCGGCGGCAGGTCGTCGAGCGCGGACAGGCTGCCGAGCAGGGTGCGGGTCTCGGCGCACCAGCGCTCGGCGATGGCCTCGAGCAGCGCGTCGAGGTCGGCGAAGTGCCAGTAGAAGCTGCCCTTGGTGACCCCGAGCTCCTTGCAGAGCCGGTTGATCTTGATGGCGCCGACGCCCTCGTCCATCACCAACGCCAGGGCGCGCTCGGTCCAGTCCTCGATCGACAGGCGGGAGGAGGCACTGGCGGTCATTGAACAACCTTAGCGAGGAGCGGAGCGCTTGCTGACCCCGTCACCATACCCTAAGGTATGGAGTTATGACCGCCGAGATCAGCGACGTCTCCAGCTCCCGGGAGTGGCGCGCCCCGACGCACTTCCGCTACTGGGAGGCGCGCAACGAACCCGCCTGGCTCAAGCGCGAGAAGCTGGTCAAGAAGCTGTTCAAGCACGACCTCTTCCCCACCGACGAGCACGCCCGGTTCCTGCTCGACGACCTGTACGGCGGGGACCCGGTCGCTGAGCGTTTCGTCGCCGAGGTCTTCTTCGGCCCAGCCGGCCACCAGAAGGGTCGCCAGATGCTGACCCAGGCCCTGGCCGAGGGCATCGAGTCGGTCCCGGACGCGCCGCAGTCGATGATCGACCTGTTCGCCGACTTCAACACCGTCCCCGACTGGGTCGACCGCGAGCAGGTCGAGCTGGGCGCGGAGATCTGGCGCCGCTGGGGCACGATGCTGTTCAACGTCGCCGGCGTGATCACCCTGGAGATCTACACCGAGGCCGGCGTCGCCACTCCGCTGTCGCTGGCCGGCGGCTACGCCGGGGACAACGCGCTGCGCCGCTTCCTGGAGTCCTGCAAGTTCTGGATCGACACCTCCGAGGCCGAGGCGCTCTTCACCCCGGGCTCCGCCGGCCGCACCACCGCGATGCTGGTCCGGGTGATGCACGTCGCGGTCCGCAAGCGCGTGGCCGACCACCCCGAGTGGGACGACGAGCTCTGGGGCCTGCCGATCAGCCAGACCTACATGATGCTGACCCAGATCGGCGGCTCCATCGCCCCCGCGATGGCGCTGTGGGTGCTCGGCTACCAGACCACGCCCAAGGAGATGCGGGCGCTGCTGCACTTCAACCAGTACCAGGGCCACCTGCTCGGCGTGCAGCCGCAGTGGCGCCCCACGACCGTCCGCGACTGCCTCCAGGTCCTCGCGATGTCGACCGCGGCCCGCTCCTACGACTCCGGCGAGCACGGCAAGGAGCTGATCGAGTCCTTCCCGGCCGCGTTCGCCCCGCGCCCCGGCCAGTCCCGGCTCCAGCGGCTGCGGTCGGCGTACAACTTCCGGATCATCGCGGCGTACTGCGGCGTCTGGATGGCCCCGGCCACCCGCAAGCCCTACGACCTGCCCCGGGCCTTCCCGTGGACGTTGATCCTGATCGCCCGTTGGCCGCTGATCACCGTGACCGAGCTGCTGCGCCGGCTCCCGGGCCTGCGCGGCCTGCACAACAAGCTGATGGTCAAGCACCGACTCGGTTGGTACGAGGCCCAGATGGAAGGCCGCGAGGCCGCGTTCGACGCCAGCTCGGCACTGAGGAGATGACTGTGACGATCGTCGAGGCCTGGAACGGCCCCGGACCCAAGGACGCGGTGCTCACCGAGGTCCAGCCCAGCGACCACGGGCTGCACGCCTCGACCAGCAAGCTCGCCTTCGAGCACTGGTACTTCGACGCCCGCCTGGACACCGGCCACACCGTGGTCGCGTTCATCACCAAGCGTCGTCCCGAGGAGCCGCCGTGGGCCAAGCCCTCGGTCGAGCTGCTGATCTACTCCCCCGACGGCACCAAGCGGCAGGTCCGGGCGCACTACCCGAAGACCGAGTCGAGCTTCGCCAGCGATGACGTCGACGCCCAGGTCGGCCCGAACAAGTGCTGGGTCGACCGCTCCGGTGCACTGCCGGTCCAGCACGCCTACCTCGCCGAGGAGGACGTGGTCTTCGACCTCCAGTTCCACAACGAGCTGCCGAGCTGGATGCCGGGCAAGGGCGAGACGCACTACAGCCCGAAGGAGCACTTCGGCTGGGTCGTCGCCGCGCCGCGCGCCCGGGTGACCGGCACCGTGCGGATCGGCGACCAGACCCTGGACGCCGCCGGCATCGGGTACGCCGACCACAACTGGGGCGCAGGCGACATGAAGCGGATCATCGAGCGCTGGCACTGGGGTCGTCTCTACCTCGACGACTACTCCTTCATCTATGCCAACGTGATGACGCAGAAGCGGTTCGACCACCACCGCTCGCAGCCGGTGATGCTCGCCAAGAACGGCGAGATCCTGCTGAGCACCGGCGAGGTCGAGCTGACCGAGGGCCCGATGGTCTTCCACGAGAACGCGAACCGCGAGTACCCGACGTGGGTGCGGATCAACGCGCCGGGCCAGTTCGACCTGCGCCTGGACGTCGAGCGGATCATCGACTCCCAGGACCTCCTCGACGAGGTCCCGGTGATCCGGCGGATCAAGCCGCTGATCCGCAAGCTCGTCGGCCGCCCCGGCTACTTCCGGTTCGACTCGCGCTTCGAGCTGACCGTGCACGAGGACGGCGGCAACACCGTGACCCGGACCGGCAACACCCTGCACGAGATGGTCGCGCTGGCGTGACCGTCCCCGAGGTCGGCGCGCTCGCCCTGGCCGCGATCTTCGGCGCCGGCGGGCTGCAGCAGCTCGCCGGCGTCGACTCCATGCAGGTCCTGGCCAAGCGGGTCGACCTGGAGTACGGCGTCATCCGGGTCGCCGGGTTCTTCCAGACCCTCGGAGCGCTCGGGCTCGTCGCCGGGGTCTTCGTCGCGACCTGGATCGGCATCGCCGCCGGCTGCGGCCTCGCGCTCCAAGCCCTGCTCGGCTGCGGCGCTCACCTGCGGGTCCGGGAACCCGTGCTCGCCTACGCGCCGGCCGCCGTGCTCGGCGCCGCCGCTCTCGCCGTGGCGCTGACCCTCTAGAGCTGAAGGATCGCGGCCGCGACCAGGATCGCGCCGGAGACGACCTCGGGCTCGTGCAGCTCCCCGTCACCGAGCACGTCCCGAGCGGCCGCGCGCACGGCGGCCGTCGGGTCGACGTCGACGAGGGCGTGCGCCAGGACCGTCGCCGCAGCACGGGTGTCGTGCTCGTCGAGACCCTCGAGTGCCAGACCGTTGTGCAGCATCACGGCGGCCTCGCCCATCAGCTCGCGGGCCAGGTCGAGGTCGACCTCGGGGCGCACGGCGGTGACGTCCTCGGCAGCCGCGAGGAAGGGGTCGAGCAACGGATTGGCATCGGCCATGCCGCGAGCGTTCCAGGGCTGATCCGGTGCGGGCAACCAGGTTTCGACAGGTTCGACCAACGGGTCCTGCTAGTGACCGGCGACCCCGCGCGGCACCGAGGACGGCGTCCGGCAACCGATGTCGTCCGGTAGGTCCGAGACGGTCGGGTCCAGCGGCGAGCGCCAGTCCGCGGCCGGGATGTACCCGGTCCGGCACGGCTGCGGGGTCAGTCCGCCCACGAAGGTGAAGTGCGCGCGCCCGTCCCGACCGGGGGTCTGGGCGCTGGCCAGTGCCCACGGGATGGCGACCAGGGTCTCCTCGATGCCGTCGCGGTGCGCATCGAGGAGGCCGGAGATGTCGACGATGTGCGCGAGCAGGTCGGGCAGCTCGGGCGAGAGCCCGTCGGCCAGCAGCTGCAGCTCGCGAGCCGCCCGGGTGCCGTCGGCGAGCACCAGACGGACGTCGCGGTCGCGGTTCGCGAGGACACCGCTGGTGCGGGCCAGGGAGTCGAGGTAGTCGGCGATCGTGCGCGCCTGCAGGTCCTGGGTACCGAGCACGGTCGCGCCCGAGCGCAGCAACGCCTTCGTCGCCGGGAGCGAGGTCTGCGCGGCGTTCAGGATCGTGCGGCTGTTGGTCAGCAGCGCCGCCAGGTCGTTGCCCTCGCCCCCGAAGGCGGTCGCCGACTCGTCGACCACGGTGGCGAGGTCGTCGACGTCGATCGACTTCAGCAGCCGGTCGGTCGCCACGATCAGGTCCTGGTCGCGCACCGGTGTCGTGGTCTGGGCGGTCCGGATCACCGAGCCGTCGTGGAGGTAGGGGCCGTGGTCGGTGTGCGGGACGAGGTCGAGGTACTGCTCACCGACGGCCGAGCGGTTGTGCACCTCCGCGGTCAGGTCCGCGGGGATCTTCCAGCGGTCCTTGATCTGGATCCGCGCGATCACGCCGTCGGTGCGGAAGTCGAGCCGCTGGACCCGTCCGACGGTGAAGCCGCGGTAGGTCACCTCACCGCGCTGGAACAGGCCGCCGCTCTCCTTGAGGTGCACCGAGACCGAGTACGTCGTGGGCAGGAGGGCATCGGTCAGGCCGGCGTACCGGGCTCCGGCGTTGATGACGGCGAGCCCGCCGATCACCAGGAAGACCCAGAGCCGGATCCGGGCGCCGCGGCTCATCGTCCGGTCCCGGTGAGCGAGGCGATCAGGTCGAGCACCGCACCGACGGCGCCCTGGACCGGCGACGTCGTGGTGGTGGTCCCGGACCTGGGCGGGGTGAGCGCGCCGGGCAGGTTCTGCAGCTTCTCGTCGTCGCCGGTCGCGTTGCCGAGCAGGGTCAGCGGCGAGAGGTCGACGAGCACGTCGAGATTCACGTAGTCGCCCTTCACCGCCTTCAGCACCTCGTCGGGGAACGGGAAGCTGAGGACCGTCTCGAGCACCCGCGGCACCGCGTCCCCGGCCTTCTGCAGCTGCTGGAGCACCGGCTCGAGCGCCTTCAGGTCAGCGACCAGGTCGTCGGTGGAACGCCGCAGCAGCGAGCTGGTCACGGTGCCGAACTCGGAGAGCCGGTTGAGCATGGTCACCAGCTGGGTGCGCTGCTGGGCCAGGCTGTGCACCGCCGGCGTGATCGTCGCGACCGCCGCAGCGATCGTCGTGCGGTCGCGGGCGATCTGGCCCGAGAGCCGGTTCACGTTCTCCAGCGTGGCGATGATCGTCGAACGGTTGCGGTCCAGCGTGGTGACGAACTGGTCGAGCTCGCGCAGGAAGGCCTTGGTGCTGCCCTGGTCGCCGAACGCGGTGCCGAGCTCGTGGGTGATGGTCTGCAGCTGCGCGACGCCACCGCCGTTGAGCAGCAGCGACAGGGCGCCCAGCACCTCCTCGACCTCGCGCCCGCGGCTGGTGCTCGCCAGCGCGATGCGGTCACCGTTGCCGAGGTGGCCGGTGGCGTGCGCAGGCTTGGCGAGCTCGACGTACTTCTCCCCCAGCAGGCTGGTCTGCGCGATCCGGGCGGTGGTGTTCGCCGGCAGGTCGAGGTCGCCGCGCAGCTCCAGGGTGACCCGCGCCTGCCACCCGTGCCGGCCGACCTTCGCGACCTTCCCGACGGTGACGCCGTCGTACTTCACCGTCGCGTCCCGGGCCAGGCTGAGCACGTCGCTGAAGTCGGCCGTGACCGTGATCGGGTGCGAGCCCACGTCCGGGCCACCGGGCAGCGGCAGGTCGGACATCCCGGCGAACCCGCAGCCGCCGGTCAGCAGCAGCGCACTCATCAGCGCACCGGTCAGGAGGCGCTTCACAGCAGGCCTCCCATCGAGGTCAGGCTGGCCAGCGGCCCGCTGAACAGACTCGTCCGGCCGCTGGTCGCCGGTGCGGTCGGTGCTGCCGGCGGCGTCGGCAGGGAGTCGAGCCCGCTGCGCAACGGCGTGGTGTCGAGGAACTGGTGCAGCGCGGTGCACAACGGCTGGACCTTCGAACCAGCCTGCTTGACCAGCGCGTCGCAGACCACCTGGTCGAGGATGCGGGCGATCTCGCTGAAGTTCGCCCGGGTGCGCACCGCCTGGGCCTGCGGGTCGTAGGTCTCGGTCAGGTCGGTGAACGCCAACGGCGCGATGGTGAGGATCTCGGTCAGCGCCTGGCGCTCGTTGACCAGCGCCTGGGTGACCGAGCTGAGCCGGCCGACGTCGGTGACCAGCGCGCTGCGGTTCTGAGCGACGAACGTGGAAACCTCGCCCAGCGAGCGGGCCAGGCTGGCCAGCAGGGCCGAGAGCTGGTCGGAGTCCGCGGCGAGCGAACCGGTGACCGAGCTGAGCTCGGTGTTGAAGCGTTGTACGTCGTCGTCGTAGGTGGCGAGCGTCCCGCTGACCGACGCCAGGTGCGTGACCGTGCCGGACAGGTTGCCCGAACCGCGGGCGATGGTGCCGCTGGCGTCGGCGAGTGCCTGGAGCGCGTTCCGGGTCGCGGCCCCGTTGCCGTCGAGCAGGTGCGCGACGGTGCCGAGCGCTCCGGACAGTGCCCCGTTCTTGTTGGCCCCGTCGGGCCCGAGGGCGGTGACCAGGTCCTGGGTGACCTCGAGCGAGCGGTCGAGCTCGACCGGTACCCGCGTGCGCTGCTCGGGGATCACGGCACCGGAGGCGAGCACCGGACCGTCGACGTAGCCGGGAGTGAGCTGGACGAACCGGTCGGCGATCACCGACGGCGCGATCACGACGGCCTTCACGTCCTTGGGCAGCCGGTACTTGGCGTCGTAGGACATGTCGACGCGGACCGCGGTGCCGTGCGGGGTGATCCGGGTGACCTCGCCGATCCGCATCCCCATCACCCGGACGTCGGAGCCCTCGAACAGGCCGACGGTGCGGTCGAACTCGGCCGAGACGGTCCGGGTCTGGTGCCCGCCGAGGATGATCAGCGCGCCGGCGAGCAGCACCAGGACCAGCAACGTCATCGCGGGGATCACCCGCCGGCTCATCACGGGGCGTCCTTCGTGACCGAGTCCGGCAGGTTGGCGATGTAGGAGTCGAACCACGGGCCGCTGCCGATGGTGTCGACGAAGACCCGGGCGAACTTGGCGACGGCGTGCAGCGTCGCCTCGACGTCGTGCTGACGGCGCTCGAGCTGCGCGGTGACCTGACCGAGCGCCGCGAGCGCAGGGGCCAGGGTCGCCTGGTTGTCGCGCACCAGGCCGTGCAGCTGCACGGCGAGCGCGTCGGTGTGCACGATCAGACCGTGGATCGCCTCCCGGCGTCGGTCGAGCTCGGCGAGCAGCAGGCCGGCGTCCCGGACGAGGCCCGCGATGTCGCCCCGGCTGGAGTCGAGCGAGGCGGTCAGCTTCTCCGAACGCGACAGCAGCGCCGAGACGTCGGCGTCGCGGTCCGCGATCGTGCGCGCGATCGTCGAGAGCCCGCGGACCGACGCGCGCACGTCGGGCGCGGCGCCGCGGAAGGTGGTGGTGATCGAGGACAGCGCCGTCTCGAGCTGCTTCGTGTCGATCGGCGCCGTGGTCTCGGTGAAGTCGCCGAGCGCTGCCGTGACGTCGTACGCCGGTCGGGTCCGGCTGACCGGGATGGTGCCGGTCAGGGTGCCGCCGCCGGCCGGGATCACCTGCAGGTACTTGCTGCCGAGCAGGTTGCCGACCTTGATCCGCGCAGTGGTCCGCGACCCGAGCTTGATGCCGTCGGCGACGGTGAAGCGCACCTCGATGTGGCCGCGACCCATCGCGAGCCCGCGCACCTCGCCGACCCGGACCCCGGCGACCTCGACCCGGTCGCCCTTCTCGATCCCGCTGGCGTCGACGAAGTCTGCCCGCACCTCGCGACCGCCGTGCCCGATCACCGGCAGCCGGCCGGCGTTCATCGCCGCGAAGATCAGCAGTGCGGTGATCGCCAGCCCGATGGCTCCGGCGTACGCCGGGCGACGCGGGGTCGTCCGGGCGCTCACGACTGGCACCTCTTCGCGGTGTCGACGACGTGCACCTGCTCGAGCGCCGCGGTCAGCCAGTTGTCGGTGGCCGGGACCCCGGTGGCGAGGTGGATCCGGACGCCGCAGACGTAGTAGTTGAACCAGGACCCGTACGCCGCGGTCGCGGTCAGCCGGCGCAGCTTGTCCGGCAGGTGGTTGAGCGCGTGGTCGATCTCGGCATGGCCGGTCGGCGAGGACAGCGTCTCCATCACGGCCTGGAGGGCTGCGATGTCGGCCTTGATCGACGGGCGACCGCGCGCCAGCAGCGTGGTCGAGAGCCGGGTGAGCTCGTCGATGTGGCCGATCGCCGCCCCGACGTCGGTGCGCTGGGACGCCAACCCGCCGGCGAGCTGGCGCAGCTGGCCGATCAGCTCCTCGAGCTGGGTGTGGTGGTCGGCGATCGACCCGACGGCACCGTTGAGGTTCTGCACGACGTCGTTGATCAGCTGGTCGCGCTCGGCCAGGCCGGTCGTCAGCGAGGCGGTCTTGGCGATCAGGTGCTGCACCGTCGAGCCGTCGCCCTGCAGGGTGCGCACGATGTCGAGGGTGAGCTTGTTGACGTCGCTCGGCGAGAGCGCGACCAGCAGCGGCTTGAACCCGTCGAGCAGGTCGTCGAGGTCGAGAGCCGGCTGGGTGCGGTCGGTGCCGATCACGCGGCGCGGCGACTGCTGTGGGCCGCCGTCCCCCTCGGTCACCGCGAGGTAGCGGTTGCCGGCCAGGTCCAGGTAGCGGATCTCGGCGCGCGAGGTGGTCAGCAGCGGCAGGTCCTTCGCCACGGTGAAGCTGACCTCCGCCTTCGCGTCCGGCGTCACCGAGACACCGGTGACCTTGCCGACCGCGACACCCGCGACCCGGACGTCGTCACCCGGCACGAGCCGGCTCGCCGACGTGAAAACCGCCCGGTAGCCGGTGGTGGCGGTGTGCGAGCCGAACGGGCGGATGGTGGCGGCGATCGTGACCGTCACCACCAGCGCCACGACGGCGAAGATCCCGAGCCGGATCGCGGCGCCCCGGGTGCTGGGCATGGCGGTGCTCATCGCGCACCGCCGGGCATCAGCAGTCCGGCCAGGCTGGTGTCGCCGGCGCCGTCGTTCAGGTTCACCGCGCCGTACGGGATGGGCGCCACCGGCAGGCCGCGACAGGCGGGCCCGGTGCCGAGGTCGCCGAGCACGAGCGCGTCGGCCGGCGTGTAACCGCGAGCCTGGGCCCCGATCGTGAAGTGTCCCTGGAAGGACCCGTTGCGGATCTGCTTGGCCGACTCCGCCTCGACCTGGAGGAATCCGCCGATGGTGCAGACGAGCTCGGGCGAGTACTCGGCGAGGAGCTCGGAGATCGGCCTGGCCAGCTGCGCACTCTCGGCGAGGCGGTCGGCGTTCGCCTTCACCAACGAGGTCCCGCTGGTGGCGGCTCCGGTCACCGCCGCGATGAAGGCGGAGACCGTGTCGGGACGCGCGGTCAGCGACCGCGAGGTGACGGTCGCGTTGCGCAGCAGCGCCAGGAAGTCGGGCGCGTCGACGGCGTACTGGCCGCTGACCCGCTGCAGCAGCGCCAGGTCGCGCTCGAAGGTCGGGGTCTGCTCGTTCAGCTCGCCGAGGTAGCGACCGCCGGCGTTGAGCAGGTCGGCGAGGTCCTGACCGTGGCCGGAGAGGCCGTCGGCCAGGCCGCCGAGGGCGGCCGAGAGCTGCTCGGGGTGGACGGCGCGCAGCACCGGGTCGAGGTCGTCGAGGACGTCGGTCAGCTCGACCGCCTCGGCACTGCGGTCCTCGGCGATCACCGAGCCGTTGACCAGGTGCCCTGCCGCGGTCGTCGAGCTCGAGGACAGCTCGACGAACTTCTGCCCGAACAAGGTGGTCGGCAGGATCCGGGCGACCACGTCGCGCGGGATCCGGCGGGCATCGCCGCTGTCGATCTGCAGGCTGACCCGGACCCCGTTCGGGCCGCCGTCGACCGCGGAGACCCGGCCGACGATGGCGCCGTTCATCCGGACGTCGCCGCCGACGTTGAGCTGCTGCCCGGCCTGGCGGGCCTTGACGACCACGGTGACGTGGTCGGTGAACACGTGCTGGTACGACGCGATCGAGACCCAGACCAGCAGCGCGATGACGAGGACGTAGAGCAGACCCACGGCCTCGAGACGACGAGCCGGTACGCCGGCCTGGAGCGCCTTCACCCGGTGATCCGAACGGTGGTGCTCGAACCCCAGATGGCGAACGAGATGAAGAAGTCGCTGACGGTGAGCACCACGATCGAGGTGCGGATCGCCTGCCCGACGGCGATGCCGACACCGGCGGGACCGCCACCGGCGAAGAAGCCGTAGTAGCAGTGGATCAGGATGATCACGATCGCGAAGACGAAGACCTTGAGGAACGACCAGCCCACGTCCGCGGGTGAGAGGTACTGGCTGAAGTAGTGGTCGAAGGTGCCGTGCGACTGCCCGAAGTAGCTGACGGTCACCAACCGCGTCGCCAGGTAGGAGGCGAACAGCCCGATCGCGTAGAGCGGGGTGACGGCCAGGACCGCGGCCACCATCCGGGTGGTGACCAGGAACGGGATCGAGGGCACCGCCATCACCTCGAGGGCGTCGACCTCCTCCCCGATCCGCATCGCACCGAGCTGCGCGGTGAAGCCGCAGCCGATGGTCGCGGCCATCGCCACCCCGGCGATCAGCGGTGCCGACTCCCGGGTGTTGAAGTACGCCGAGAGGAACGCGGAGAAGTTGGTCGCGCCGATCTGGTCCAGCGTCGAGTGGCTCTGCAGCCCGACCTCGGCGCCGATCGCGAAGGACAGCGCGATCATCACGCCCACGGTGCCGCCGACGACGGCCATGCCGCCACTCCCGAGGGCGATGTCGGCGAGCACCTTCATCGTCTCGCGGCGGTAGCGGGTGAACGCCCGCGGTGCCTGGGCGACCGAGCGGCCGTAGAACTCCAGCTGGTGTCCCAGCCGTCGCAGGGACGCACGGGTGCTGTCGATCGGGTCGAGGATCGCCACGGCGTCAGCCGCCCTGCGGGTAGAGCTGGAAGTAGGCCACGCTCATCAGGTAGTTGGCACCGAAGAGCAGCAGGAACGTGACGACCACCGACTCGTTGACCGCCTGGCCGACGCCCTTGGGCCCGCCCTTCACGTGCAGGCCCTTGTAGCTGCCCACCACCGCGGCGATCGCGCCGAAGACCAGGCCCTTGAGCAGGCTCGCGTAGAGGTCGGGCCGGGTGGCCAGTGCCCGGAACGACTCGACGTAGACCCCGGACGTGCCGTGCTGGAGGACGACGTTGAAGAAGTAGCCGCCGCCGATCCCGACCCCCATCACCAGACCGGTGAGGAGGACGGCGACCGCCATCGCCGCGGCGACCCGCGGCACCACGAGGCGGGTGATCACGTTGACGCCCAGGGTGCGCAGGGCGTCGATCTCCTCGCGGATCATCCGGCTGCCGAAGTCGGCGCAGATCGCCGACCCGCCGGCACCGGCCAGCAGCAGCGCCGTCGCCAGTGGAGCGCCCTCGCGCAGGATCGAGACCACCGAGGCGGCGCCGGCGAAGCTCTGCGCGCCGAGCTGCTGGGTCAGGCTGCCGACCTGGAGCGCCACCACCGCGCCGAGCGGGATCGAGACCAGGGCGGTCGGGACGATCACCACGCGCGCCAGCTGCCAGCCCTGGTCGATCGCCTCGCGCCAGTGGAACGGCGGGCGGAAGAAGCCGCGCAGGACCTCGCCGACGAAGCCGAAGAAGAGGCCCAGGGAGTCGAGGATCGTGAGCGTGCGCCCGCGCACGCGAGCGACGGTGTCCGACACGTATCGCTCCTTCGGGCCCGGGGTCGTGATGGGTACCATACCCCTGGGTACGGTGGTTTTGTCCAGTACTCAGATCAACGAGCCAGCGGCCGGATCGGCACTGTCGGAACGCTGCGACATGATGACTCGGTGGAGCAGTTCAGCGAGGCGACCCGAACCTGGTTCGAGGCTGCCTTCGCCGCGCCCACCCCCGCACAGACCGGTGCCTGGGACGCGATCTCCGCGGGGCGGCACGCGCTGGTCGTCGCCCCGACCGGCTCCGGCAAGACCCTGGCCGCGTTCCTGTGGTCGATCGACCGGATCGCGACCGAGCCCCGACCGGCGGAGAAGCTGAAGCGCTGCCGCGTTCTCTACGTCTCCCCGCTCAAGGCACTGGCCGTCGACGTCGAGCGGAACCTGCGGGCACCGATGGCCGGGATCCGGCACACCGCAGAGCGGCTCGGCAGCGAGGTCCCGGAGATCACCGTCGGCGTGCGTTCCGGCGACACCAGCGCCGGAGACCGCCGCAAGCTGCAGACCACTCCGCCGGACATCCTGATCACCACGCCCGAGTCGCTCTTCCTGATGCTGACCTCGCAGGCGCGGGAGTCGCTGCGCGGCATCGAGACCGTGATCGTCGACGAGGTGCACGCCGTCGCCGGCACCAAGCGCGGCGCGCACCTGGCCCTGACCCTCGAGCGGCTGGACGCACTGCTCGATCGGCCCGCCCAGCGGGTCGGGCTCTCCGCGACGGTCCGCCCGATCGAGGAGGTCGCCCGGTTCCTCGGCGGCACCGCTCCGGTCGAGGTGGTCGCGCCGCCGTCGGAGAAGACCTGGGACCTGAAGGTCGTCGTCCCGATCGAGGACATGACGGCGCTCGACACTGACGACGAGTCGCCGCGGTCCGGCTCGATCTGGCCGCACGTCGAGGAACGCGCCGTCGACCTGATCGAGGCGCACACCTCCACGATCGTGTTCGCCAACTCGCGGCGGCTGGCCGAGCGGCTGACGGCGCGTCTCAACGAGATCGCCGACGCCCGCTCCGGGGTGGTTGAGCCTGTCGAAACCCCGGTACGAACGCCGGCACAGATGATGGCCCAGTCCGGCCAGTCGAACGGCGCCCCCGCCGTCATCGCCCGCGCCCACCACGGGTCGGTGTCCAAGGAGCAGCGCGCCGTCATCGAGGACGACCTCAAGCGCGGCCGCCTCCCCTGCGTCGTCGCCACCTCCAGCCTCGAGCTCGGCATCGACATGGGCGCGGTCGACCTGGTCATCCAGATCGAGTCGCCGCCGTCGGTGGCCAGCGCGTTGCAGCGCGTCGGTCGTGCCGGCCACCAGGTCGGTGAGACCTCGCGCGGCGTGCTGTTCCCCAAGCACCGCGGCGACCTGGTGCCGACGGCGGTCGCGGTCGAACGGATGCGGTCGGGCGGCATCGAGGCGATGCGGATCCCGACCAACCCGCTGGACGTGCTTGCCCAGCAGGTCGTGGCCGCGACGGCCCTCGAGCCGTGGAACGCCGACGATCTCTTCGACCTGGTGCGTCGCACCGCCTCGTTCGCGGGTCTCCCCCGGAGCGCCTACGACGCCACTCTCGACCTGCTCTCCGGCCGCTACCCGAGCGACGAGTTCGCCGAGCTGCGGCCGCGGATCGTCTGGGACCGGATCACCGGCACCCTGACCAGCCGCCCGGGCGCGCAGCGGCTCGCGGTGACCAGCGGCGGCACCATCCCGGACCGCGGCATGTTCGGCGTCTTCCTCGTCGGGGAACGGGCCAGCCGGGTCGGTGAGCTCGACGAGGAGATGGTCTACGAGTCCCGGGTCGGCGATCTGTTCACGCTCGGCACCAGCACCTGGCGGATCGAGGACATCACCCACGACCGGGTGCTGGTCTCCCCTGCCCCGGGGCAGCCAGGCCGCCTTCCCTTCTGGACCGGCGACGGTCTGGGTCGGCCGGCCGAGCTCGGTGAGGCGATCGGCGCCTTCACCCGCGAGGTCTCGGCGCTCAGCCCCAAGGACGCGGTCAAGCGTGCCCGCGACGCCGGGCTCGACGAGTGGGCGGCCGACAACCTGATCGCCCTGCTCGCCGAGCAGCGCGAAGCCACCAACGTGGTGCCCCACGACCGCCAGCTGGTGATCGAGCGCTTCCGCGACGAGCTCGGCGACTGGCGGCTGGTCGTGCACTCCCCGTTCGGCACGCCCGTGCACGCGCCCTGGGCCTTGGCCATCAACGCGCGGTTGCGCGAGCGCTACGGCGTCGACGCCCAGGCGATGGCCGCTGACGACGGCATCGTGCTGCGCATCCCCGAGACCGATCAGGACCCGCCCGGTGCGGAGCTGATCGCCTTCGAACCCGACGAGATCGAGCAGCTGGTCACCACCGAGGTCGGCGGGTCCGCCCTGTTCGCCGCCCGGTTCCGCGAGTGCGCCGCACGGGCTCTGCTGCTGCCGCGTCGCGACCCCGGCCGTCGTTCTCCGCTGTGGCAGCAGCGCCAGCGCTCGGCCCAGCTGCTCGAGGTCGCCTCCCGCTACCCGTCGTTCCCGATCGTGCTGGAGACCGTGCGCGAGGTGCTCCAGGACGTGTACGACGTCCCGGCCCTGGTCGGCGTGCAGCGTCAGATCGCCGAACGCCGGATCCAGCTGGTCGACGTCGCCACCCACCGCGCCTCACCCTTCGCCCAGTCGCTGCTCTTCGGCTACGTCGCCGCGTTCATGTACGAGGGCGACTCCCCGATCGCCGAGCGCCGGGCCGCAGCACTGACCCTCGACCAGGGCCTGCTCGCCGAGCTGCTGGGCCGCGCCGAGCTGCGCGAGCTGCTCGACCCCGAGGTGCTGGCCGAGGTCGAGGCCGAGCTGCAACGCACCGCCGAGGACCGGCGCGCCCGCGACGCCGAGGGGCTCATCGACGTCATCCGGCTGGTCGGGCCGCTCTCCACCCAGGAGCTCGCCGCCCGTTCGCAGGTGGAGGTCACCGACGCGCTCGCACTGCTGAGCCAGGCCCGCCGGATCGTCGAGGTCCGCGTTGCCGGAGAGGCTCGCTGGGCCGTCGTCGAGGACGTCGGCCGACTCCGCGACGGGCTCGGGGTCCCGGTGCCGCCCGGTACGCCGGACGCGTTCGTCGACCCGGTCGAGGATCCGCTCGGTGACCTGATCGCCCGCTACGCCCGCACCCATGGTCCCTTCACCACGAACGAGGTCGCCGACCGGCTCGGCCTCGGGGTCGCGGTGGCCCGCCAGACCCTGATCCGGCTCTCCAGCCAGGGTCGGGTGCTCGAGGGCGAGTTCCGTCCGACCGGCGCCGGCAGCGAGTGGTGCGATGCGGAGGTCCTGCGCAAGCTGCGACGACGCTCACTGGCCCGACTCCGCCACGAGGTGGAGCCGGTCGAACCCAGCACCCTCGGACGGTTCCTCCCGGCCTGGCAGCACGTCGCGGCCAGCGGGTCCCGCGGGCTGCGCGGCCCGGACGGCGTACTCGCGGTGGCCGAGCAGCTCGCTGGCTGCGCGGTACCGGCCTCCGCACTCGAGTCGCTGGTGCTGCCGGCTCGGGTCGTGGACTACCAACCCGCGTTCCTCGACGAGCTGACCGCCGCGGGCGAGCTGCTCTGGGCCGGGCACGGCGGGATCACCGGAGCCGACGGATGGGTCTCCCTGCACCCCGCCGACACCGCCCCGCTCACCCTGCCTGCTCCGTCCGAGCTCGAGGTCGGTCCGGACCACCAGGCCGTGCTGGACGTGCTCGCCGGCGGCGGCGCCTTCTTCTTCCGCCAGCTCTCCCAGCAGCTGGCGAGCACCGACGACGGTGCGCTGGCCTCTCTGGTCTGGGAGCTCGTCTGGTCCGGCCGGGTCGGCAACGACACCCTGGCTCCGCTGCGCGGACTCACCCGGTCCGGCGGGGGCAGCCACCGGGTGCGGCGTACGGCACCGCGGGCGCGGGTGAGCCCCGGGGGCCGGGCGCGGATGCCGTCGCGGACCGGACCCGCCGACATGGCCGGGCGCTGGTTCCTGCTGCCCGACGTCGAGACCGACCCGACCCGGCGGGCGCTCGCCGCGGCCGAGGGTCTGCTCGAACGGCACGGTGTCGTGACCCGCGGAGCAGTGATGAGCGAACGGACGCCGGGCGGTTTCGCCTCGGCGTACCGGGTGCTGGCCGGGTTCGAGGACTCCGGCCGCGCCCGACGCGGCTACTTCGTCGAGAGCCTCGGCGCCGCCCAATTCGGCACCGCCGGCGCGATCGACCGGCTTCGCACCCACGGACCGACCGACTCCGACGAGAAGCCTGTCGGCGTCACCCTGGCCGCCACGGACCCGGCGAACCCGTACGGCGCCGCCCTGCCCTGGCCGGTTTCGACAGGCTCCACCACCGAGTCCCGGGGCCACCGACCCGGGCGCAAGGCCGGCGCCCTGGTGGTGCTCGTCGACGGCGAGCTCGCCCTGTACGTCGAACGCGGCGGTCGCACCTTGCTGACCTTCTCGGACGAGGACGCGATCACCGCAGTAGCGATCAACAGCCTCGGCACCGCGGTCCGTCGCGGCGCGTTGGGCAAGCTGACCGTCGAGAAGGCCGACGGGGCCGGCATCCTCGGCCCGGACTCCGCCGAGATCAGGCTCGCCCTGGAGGCTGCCGGGTTCGTCGCGACCAGCAAAGGACTGAGGCTGCGTGCCTGAAGGTGACACCGTCTACCAGACGGCGCGACGGCTCGACGCACTCAGCGGCCAGGTGCTGACGGCCAGCGACTTCCGGATCCCGAGCCTGGCGACCAGCGACCTGTCCGGACGGACCGTGCTCGAGACGATCAGCCGCGGCAAGCACCTGCTGATCCGGTTCGAGGACGGGATGACCCTGCACTCGCACCTGAAGATGGAGGGCGCCTGGGACGTGCAGGCCGTCGGCGGCAAGCGGCGCCGACCCGAGCACGAGATCCGGGCGATCCTGCGCACCGAGAAGACCGAGGCGATCGGCTACTCGGTGCTGCTCGACCTGGTGCCGACCCCCGGCGAGTCCAGCGTCGTCGGGCACCTGGGGCCGGACCTGCTCGGACCCGACTGGGACGCCGAGGAAGCAGTCCGCCGGCTCCGGCGCCTGCCGCACATCCCCGTCGGCGAGGCACTGCTCGACCAGCGCAACCTGGCCGGCATCGGCAACATCTACCGCGCCGAGGCCTGCTTCGTCGCCGGGTTCGACCCGCACACCCCGGTCGCCGACGTCGACAACCTGCCGCGCCTGGTCGCGATCGCCCAGCGGATGCTGGAGATCCACAAGGACCGCCACAGCCGCGTCACGACCGGGGACAAGCGGCCCGGACGTCGGATGTGGGTCTACGGCCGGCGCGGCCCGTGCCTGCGCTGCGGTACCCCGATCCGCACCGGGGAGCTCGGTCCGGAAGGTCAGGAACGCACCGTCTGGTGGTGCCCGTCCTGTCAACCGGCGCGCTGAGACCGTCCCCCGCTGGCGTGCTCCGACCGGGCACAATGACGGAATGGAAGCGGACGACCTCGCGTCTGCGGACGACCTGTGGTGGTCCTGGGCGGTCCTGGCGATCAGCGATCGCCTGCCGCCCGGCGCTGAGGTCGCGCTCGACCCCGAGGAGCACGTCCTCTCCTACGACTACGGCGGCTCCTGGGCCCGGATGCAGCGCATCGGCGGCGGGCGGGCGGTGCTGTGGGGCCTCGCGGACGGCTCGGTCAAGGACGCGATCTCGGAGCACCTCGACCCGCTCGGCGGCGCCCCGGACTGGGCCAGCTCGAACGCGGTGTGGCGCTCGATCCGCACCAGTACGCCGGGCTTCCTGGCCTGGTACTCCCGCGACGGCTGGGACACCAGCACGTCCGGCATGTTCGACGGCGTCATCGACCTGCTCAGCCCGTTGCTGCGCGGGGACCCGCACGACGTCGCGGCCGCCCGGTCCGGGGAGCTCGGCGACCCGCTGCTGCTCGCAGCCCAGGGCGTGGCCCACGTCGCCGCGCAAGGCGCGATCCGCAACCGGCTGAAGTCCCAGATCCACCGGCAGATGCGCGACACCGACGAGACCGACCGCGGCCTCCCGGTCCGACCGACCCTGCTGGCCCGCTGGCACCGGGTCAGCGAACCCGGCATCGACTTCGAGCACGTGGTGCTCGTCGACCAGGGCGACCTGGTCCCGTCGTCGATCGACCCGCGCCTCAACGAGACCTTGTTGGTCAGCCTCACCAACGTGCTCAAGGAGCTGCACCGCGACGAGGCCGGCGAGGAATCAGGCGCCTGGCTTGCCGCCCGGGTCCGCGTCGCCGCCGGCCGGATCACCCTGGACCGGGCGTTCGACAGCCTGCCGTCGTGGTTCGACGCGAAGGGCCCGACGCTGCGTGCCCTGACCTGGGAGATGAAGCAGCGCAGCGCGGCCTGGCGCCCGGCGTGGGCGACGCTGCTCCCGCCCGACTAGCAGGAGCGCCTAGAGCAGCCTGCGCTCGCTGGCCCCACCCCCGGCAGGGTCTAGAGCAGGCGTCTCTCGTTGGCCCCACCCCCGGCAGGGTCTAGAGCAGGCGTCTCTCGCTGGCCCATCGCGTCAGCTCATGGCGCGAGGACAGCTGCAGCTTCCGCAGCACCGAGCCCATGTGCGTCTCGACGGTCTTGATCGAGATGAACAGCTCGCCGGCGACCTCCTTGTACGAGTAGCCGCGGGCGATCAGCCGCATCACCTCGCGCTCCCGCTCGGTGAGCCGGTCGAGGTCCTCGTCGACCGCGGCGACCTCGATGGTGCCGGCGAAGGCGTCGAGCACGAAGCCCGCCAGCCGCGGCGAGAACACCGCGTCCCCGGCCGCGACCCGGTCGATCGCGTCGATGAGCTCAGCGCCGGTGATGGTCTTGGTGACGTAGCCGCGCGCGCCGGAGCGGATCGTGCCGATCACGTCCTCGGCGGCATCGGAGACCGACAGCGCGAGGAACTTGGTGTCGACCGCCTTCCCCGTCGTACGCCGGATCACCTCGGCGCCACCGCCTCCGGGCAGGTGCACGTCGAGCAGCACCACCTCGGGCTGGCCGGCGATCACCGCGGCCACGGCCTGGTCGACATCGGCGGCCTCGGCGAGCACCTCGACGGCGTCGCCGAGCTCGGCGCGGACGCCGGCCCGGAACATCGCGTGGTCGTCGACGATCACGATGCTGTGCTTGGCCATCAGCTCTCCCGGATCGGTTGGGTCAGTCGGATCTCGGTCCCGGATCCGACGTTGCTGCGCACCGCGGCGGTGCCGCCGTGGCGACGCATCCGCTCCAGGATGCTGTCACGCAGCCCGTGCCGGTCGGCGGCGACCACGTCCGGGTCGAAGCCGACGCCGCGGTCGCGCACGAACACCTCGACCGAGCCAGGCCGTGCCTCGGCGTACAGGTCGACCTTGTCGGCGCCGGAGTGCCGGGCCGCGTTCACCACGGCCTCGCGGGTGGCGAGCACGAGTGCGCGCAGGTCCTCGGTGACGGTCACGTCGCCGACGCAGACGACCTCGACCGGGACGCCGTACGCCTCGTCGACCTCGCCGGCCAGGGTGCGCAGCGCTGCCTCGAGCGTGGTCGGGTCACCGCCGGAGGAGTCGAAGAGCCAGGAGCGCAGGTCACGCTCCTGGGCGCGCGCCAGGCGGGCCACGGTCGTCGGGTCGTTGGCCGACTTCTGGATGAGCGCGAGGGTCTGGAGGACCGAGTCGTGCAGGTGCGCCGCGACGTCGGCGCGCTCCTGGGAACGCACCCGCTCGGCGCGCTCCTCGGAGAGGTCGGAGGAGAGCCGGAAGAGCCACGGTCCGACGATGAAGCCGACGCCGAGGATGCCCAGCGTCGCGGCGAGGCCGACGTCACGCGCAGCCCCCCAACCGCCACCGCCGACGGAGAACAGGGTGATCGCGCCGATCACCATCACCATGCCGACGATCAGGCGCACGTAGGCCGACGCACCGCCGGTTCCGACGACCGCCTTGAGCACGCTGATCCGGCCGGTCGAGTCGACCCACCGTTCCTTCTGCGCCTCGTCGGCCTGGCGCCACAGCACCGCGACACCACCGAGGCCGAGGAGCACCGGCCACAGGAACGTGCCCTTGCCGGTCGCCATCGTGAACAGCACCGCCAGGCCGAGGCCGATGGCGCCCAGTGCGATCAGCGGCCCGTAGTCGGCCAGGCGCAGCTTGCGACCGGGACGCTTGCCCTGCCGGCCGGCGGCGGCCAGACCGGGCGCGGAGTCGTCGAAGTGGCGCTGCACCGGCAGGAACATCCACAGGCCCGCGTAGAAGAGCAGTCCGAAGCCGCCCATCACGGTCATCAGCACGAACGCGGCCCGGACCCAGAGCACCGGCAGCCGCAGGTGCTCGGCCAGGCCGGCCGCCACGCCGCCGATGAACGCGTCGTCAGCACTGCGGTACGCCTTGGGCGGCGCTCCCTGCTGCGCGATCGGTCCGTACGACGGGTGGGTCATGGAGACCATCGTGGCATCCGGTCACCTGAGGGGACATCAGGTGCGACCCCTGACCGGGCATCAGCCAGGATCAGGGCTGTCCCCGATACCGGCGGGGGCGTGCGGAGACCACGATGGATGACATGAACGAGACCACCACCGACCCGGGCACCCCTCCGGGCCCCGCGCCTTCGGGCTTCCCGCGGCCACGACCGTCGACCCAGGACCTGGACCGACTGCGTCGGAGCGTCGACGACCGCTACATCGCTGGTGTCGCCGGCGGGCTCGGGCGCCACTTCGGCATCGACCCGACCGTCATCCGCGTCCTGCTCGCGGTGCTCACCTTCTTCGGCGGCGCCGGCGTGCTGATCTACGCCGCCTGCTGGATGTTCGTGCCCGAGGAGGGCAACGAGCGCGCCCCGATCCACGTCAGCAACGAGCCGCGGAAGCTGTTGATCCTCGCGGCCGTCGGGGTCGGTCTCCTGCTCGCGATGGGCGACGCGTTCAGCGGCGGGTTCCACACCGGCTGGTCGGTGGCGAGCCTGATCGTCATCATCGCGATCGTGCTGATCTTCCGGGACCGCACCGACGGGCGGAAGGCCTTCCGGATCGCGCAGAAGCAGGCGTGGGCCGAGCACCGTGCCCGGGTGGCCGCCGGCCTGGCGCCCGCGTACGAAGGTGCGCCGTTCACACCGCCCGCCACCCCTCCGACCACCGCTCCGTACACCCCGCCGACTGCGAACCCGGCCGAGGCGTACGCGACCGAGGCCACCACGGTGCTCCCCGACTACGCGACGATCCCGCCGACACCGCCGGCTCCCCCGGCGCCGCCGTCCTGGCAGCCGCCGCAGCCGGCGTACATCCCGCCGCGGCCCAAGCGCACCGGAATCCTCTGGTTCTGGCCGACCCTGGCCATGATCGCGATCGCGCTCGGTGTGGTCGGCGTCTACGACGGGAGCCACCACGTCGACGGCGGGGTCTACCCGGCCGTGGCGGTGGCCATCACCGGCGTGATGCTGCTCGTCGGGTCCTTCGTCGGGCGACCGGGTGGACTCTTCCTGATCGGCCTGGTCTCCAGCGCCGCTCTGGCGATCTCCGCAGCCACAGGCGGCTTCGACTTCAGCGGCCAGGACCTCGAGGTGACCCCGAAGACCGCCGCCGACGTGCAGCCGACTTACCACGGCACCAACGGCCAGGTCACGCTGGACCTGACCGAGGTCTCCGACCCGCAGAACCTGGCCGGACGCACGCTGAAGGTCACCATCAAGGCCGGCGAGATCCGCGTGCTCCTGCCGCGCACGGTCAACGCCGACGTGAACGCCGACTTCAGCTTCGCGGGCGGGATCGACATCCCCGGCTACTCCGGGGGCGGCATCCAGGACTCCGCAGAGCGTCAGCTCGTCGGCGCGAAGGCCGGCAAGGCCGCGCCGATCAAGCTCGACCTGCACGCCACGATGGGACACATCGAAGTAGAGGTGGAAAACCGATGAAGCGCACCGTCAGCACCCCGCACCTGGTCCTCGGGATCATCTTCGCCGGGATCGCCACGCTCTGGTTCGTCGGAGCCGCGACCGACGCGAAGTTCCACGACACCGCGCCGGGCTTCCCCCTGGTCCTGATCGGCGCCGGCGTCATCGGCCTGGTGGCCAGCCTCACCAACTCGCGCACCCGCAAGCAGGCGCTCGCGGCGACCGCGGAGGCCAGCGTCGACGAGGTCGACGACACGGCGACCGAGACCGAGACCGGGACCGAGACCGAGAACAACGACACCGCCGTCATCGGCGGCGACACCGAAGCAACCACCGTCATCCAGGAGGACAACCGATGAGCGAGCAGCAGCAGGCCCCGTACGCCGGCCCGTACCAGGCGCCGTACCCGGCACCCGCGACCCGACAGCTCACCCGCATCCCGAGCGAGGGCATGATCGCCGGCGTCTGCGCCGGCTTCGCCCGGTACGCCGGGGTGGACCCGACCCTGGTCCGCGTCCTGGCCGTCGTCGCCCTGTGCGTCGGCTTCCCGGCCGTGTTCGTCGGCTACCTGGTCGCCTGGGCGATCATGCCGCGCGCGTAACGACCGCAACCCGCGTCACCGGGTTTCGACAGGCTCAACCAGCACCTGGTTGGGCCTGTCTGCCTTACCGGCTGAGCGACCGGGTGATCACCTGGTTGGCGGCCCGCTGGAACCCGCTGACGACTGCTTCGAGCGTCAGCTGGCGAAGGCGGGCCATCGTGTGCTCGAACTCGGCCTTGTCCGCCTCGCTCTTCGGGCTCTCCAGGTAGGGCGTGAGGACCCGGTCCTTGAGCACGGCGGTCAGCTCGTCGGCGAGCTCGGCCATGTGCCGGTTGATCGCTTCGCCGGCCTCGACCATCGAGTCGACCGGGATCGGCAGGTCGAGCACCTGCAGACCGACGCCGAACGCGGGCAGGATCTCGAAGCGGCCGTCCTCGACCTCCTCGATCGACATCATCGCGGTCAGCCGCTGCAGGGCATCGGCGTCGAGCTTCCGCCCGGCCCGGGCCTCGAGCTGGCGTTTGGTGACGACCTCGTGGCCACCGGTCTTCCAGCTGGTGAGCATCGCGCGCTGCACCGCCAGGTCCTCGACCGAGGCGTCAGCAGGGATCTTGGCCAGGTACTTCTCGATCGCCGCGAGCGTGAAGCCGTGGTCCTGCAGCGCGCGGATCAGCTCGAGGCGGGCGCGGTGCTGCGCGGAGTAGTAGGCCATCCGGCCGCGCCGGATCGGTGGGGGCAGCAGACCCAGACCCGCGTAGTAACGCGTGGTCCGCACGGTCATCCCGGTGATCGAGGCGAGCTCGTCGACGGTGTACTCGACGTCCTCGGCGACCAGGTCGGACTCCGGTTGTGCGCTCACTCCCGTCCCCTTCCTCGTGGTCGTCGGGCGACTGGCACGGTCGGACTGTAACAGTAGAACTGGCAGATTCGTGGTCTGAATCACAGCGCCCTTGTATCGTGACAGTATTGCTGTAACAGTTGGCTTGTCACCATTCACTTCCCGAAAGGCGCCCGCCTGCCATGCGCGACATCTTCACCGCCGAGCACGAGGACTTCCGCAGCACCGTTCGCACCTTCTTCGAGAAGGAGGTCGCGCCGAACAACGAGCAGTGGGACAAGGACGGGATCGTTCCGCGCGAGCTCTGGCTCAAGGCCGGCGAGCTGGGACTACTGTGCTTCGACGTCCCCGAGGAGTTCGGCGGCGCCGGCATCGACGACTTCCGGTTCAACGTCATCGTCTCCGAGGAGCAGGCGCGCTGCGGCGCGAACGGCCCCGGGTTCTCGGTGCACAGCGACATCATCGTCCCCTACCTCTCGCACATCGCGAACGACGAGCAGAAGGCGCGCTGGCTGCCGGGCTGCGTCACCGGCGAGACGATCACCGCGATCGCGATGACCGAGCCGGGCGCGGGTAGCGACCTGCAGGGCATCCGCACGACCGCGGTCGACAAGGGCGACCACTACGTGCTGAACGGCTCCAAGACGTTCATCTCCAACGGCATCAACGCCGACCTGGTGATCGTCGTGGCCCGCACCGATGCCGCCGCCGGCCACCTCGGCTTCAGCCTGCTCGTCGTCGAGCGCGGCATGGAGGGCTTCGAGCGCGGCCGCAACCTGGAGAAGATCGGCCTGCACGCCCAGGACACCGCCGAACTCTCTTTCACCGATGTCGTCGTGCCGAAGGAGAACCTGCTCGGCGAGGAGGGCCAGGGCTTCATCTACCTGATGCAGAACCTGCCCCAGGAGCGGCTGATAATCGCCGCCCAGGCCGCGGCCGCCTGCAACTACATCGTGGACCTCTGCCTGGACTACGCGAAGACCCGTGAGGCCTTCGGCAAGCCGATCGGCAAGTTCCAGCACAACCGGTTCCTGATCGCGGAGATGGCGACCGAGGCCAAGATCATGCAGGTCTTCGTCGACGACTGCCTGCGCAAGCACCTGGACGGCAAGCTCGACTCGGTCGACGCCTCGATGGCCAAGTACTCCGCGACCGAGCTGCAGAACAAGCTCGTCAACCAGGGCGTCCAGCTGCACGGCGGATACGGCTACATGATGGAGTACCCGATCGCCCGGGCCTACCTCGACAGCCGGATCTCGACGATCTACGGCGGCACCACGGAGATCCAGAAGGAGATCATCGGCCGCTCGCTCGGCATCTGAGCCGGAGAGAGGACTACATCCCATGGACTTCGACCTTCCCGAGACCGCCCTCGCCGTCCGCGACGGCGTCGCGGCCGTCGCCGCCAAGTACGACAACGCCTACTGGTCCCGCTGCGAGGAGGAGCACCGCTTCCCCGACGAGGTCTTCAAGGACCTCGGCGACGGTGGCTGGCTCGGCCTCTGCATCCCCGAGGAGTACGGCGGAGGCGGCCAGGGCCTGCTCGAGCTGGCGGTCGCCAACGACACGCTCTGCGCCTCGGGCGGCACCCAGGGCACGTTCATCTACGTCACCACGCCCGGCTTCGGCGCGATGACGCTGGTACGCCACGGCAGCGACGAGCAGAAGCAGCGGATCCTGCCCGGCATCGCCGACGGCAGCATCCAGTTCTGCTTCGCGCTGACCGAGCCGGACGCCGGCTCGAACGCGATCGAGATCACCACCGCGGCCCGCCGCGACGGGGACGACTTCCTGATCAAGGGCCAGAAGGTCTGGATCTCCAACGTCGAGCGCGCCGACTGGATGGTCGCGGTCACCCGCACGATCCCCGCCGCCGAGGCCAGCCCGCGCACCGCCGGCTTCACGCTGTTCCTGATCGACGTCAAGGAGGCGCTGGCCGCCGGCACCCTGAGCTACACGCCGATCCCGAAGATGGGCAGCAACATCCTGTACTCGTCGCAGGTCTTCTTCGACGACGTGCGCGTGCCCGCCGAGAACGTCCTCGGCGAGGTCGACCACGGCTTCGGCGTGCTGTGGGACGTGCTGAACCCGGAGCGCATCCTGGCCGCGGCCGGCGGGGTCGGCTCGGCCGACGCCGCGCTGGACGTCGCCGCCCAGTACGCCCGCGAGCGGGAGGTCTTCGGCCGCCCGATCGGCGCGAACCAGGCGATCCAGTTCCCGCTCGCGCAGATCAAGGCCAAGACCGAGCTCGCGCGCCTGATGACGTACAAGGCCGCCTGGCTCTTCGACAACGGCAAGATGTGCGGCGACGAGGCCAACGTCGCCAAGCTGACCGGGGCCCAGGTCGCCTGGGAGGCAGCCGACCAGGCGTTCCAGACCCTCGGCGGGATGGCGTACTCCAAGGAGTACCCGATCGAGCGGATGTTCCGCGACGCCCGCATCGGCAAGAACATCCCCGTCTCGGAGCAGCTGGTCCTTGCCCACATCGGTACCTCGATGCTGGGCTTGCCGAAGTCGTACTGAAGGAGTCCTGCATGACCGACGTCCTCGCCGAGCGCGCCGAGATCGACGCCCAGATCGCCGGCAAGACCATCGCCAGCGCCTTCGCCGACACGGTGGCCGTCCAGGGTGACAGCCCGGCGTACTCCGACAAGATCGGGATCGCCGAGGGGTCGACCGAGTGGCGCACCTTGAGCTGGAACGAGCTCCGCGAGACCGGCCTGACCCTCGCGGCGGCGCTCGTCGACCTCGGCGTCCAACCGGGCGACCGGGTCGCGATCATGGCGACCAACCGCAACGAGCACGTGCTCGCCGATGTCGCTGCCCAGCACGCCGGAGCGGTCGCGGTCTCGATCTACAACACCCTCTCCCCCAGCCAGGTCGCCTACGTGGCCGGGCACTCGGCGCCGACCGTGGTCTTCCTGGAGAACACCGACCACGTCGAGCGCTGGCAGCAGGCCCTGAACGAGATCAAGCCGCTCGCGGTCATCGTCATGGACCCCGACGCGCAGTTCGGCGACGCCCTCACCTGGTCCGAGCTCCTCGCCCGCGGCGAGGCGGTCCGGTCCACGCACGCAGACGAGGTCGACCGTCGCTGGCAGGCGATCGACGCCGGCGACCCCGTCACGTTCGTCTACACCTCCGGCACCACCGGCAATCCGAAGGCCGTGGTGCTGACCCACCGGAACATCCTGTTCGAGGCCGCCAGCACCGACAAGACGGTGAACAGCGAGGGCGAGCACATCGCCCTGTCCTACCTGCCGTACGCGCACGTCGCGGAGCGGGTTCTGGGCATCTACCTGCCGCAGATCAACGGCGCTCACCTGTACCTCATCGCGGACCCGAAGCTGCTCGTCGGTGCGCTCGGCCAGGTCCGCCCGACGCGGTTCTTCGGCGTCCCGCGGGTCTGGGAGAAGATCCAGACCGGGATCAACGGCCTGCTGGCGATGGAGCCCGACGAGGCCAAGAAGCAGGCCGTCGCCGATTCGATGGCGATCGGTCTGGAGTACGTCGAATCGCTGCAGTACGGCAACACCACCAGCCCCGAGCTGCAGGCGAAGTTCGACGCCGTGAACGCCGCCGTACTGACCCCGATGAAGGCCGCGCTGGGCCTCGACCGGGTCGAGTGGGCCGGCAGCGCGTCGGCCCCGATGCCGCTGGAGACCGCGAAGTTCTTCGCTGGCCTGGGCTTCTCGATCTACGACATCTACGGGATGAGCGAGACCAGCGGGGCTGTCACCGCCTGCGGGCCGCAGGCGTTCCGGCTCGGCACCGTCGGGCGCGCCCAGCCCGGCATCGAGGTCAAGCTCGCCGAGGACGGCGAGGTGCTGGCCCGCGGACCGGTCGCGATCGAGAGCTACTTCGAGAACCCGGAGGCGACCGCCGAGCTGCTCGACGCCGAGGGCTGGGTGCACACCGGCGACATCGGCACCCTCGACGAGGACGGATTCCTGCGGATCGTGGACCGCAAGAAGGAGCTGATCATCACCTCGCAGGGCAAGAACATCTCGCCCTCGAACATCGAGAACTACCTCAAGGAGAGCCCGCTGGTCGGGCACGCGCTCGCCTACGGCGAGGGCAAGCCGTACGTCGTGGCGATCCTGACCCTGGACCCGGACGTCGCACCGATCATCGGAGGCAAGCTCGGGCTCGAAGGCACCCTCGCCGAGCTGTCCGAGAACCCGGCGATCCTGGGCATCGTCGGCCAGGCCGTCGAGGCCGCCAACGAGCGCCTCTCCCGTCCCGAGCAGGTCAAGAAGTGGACGCTGCTCCCGGTCGAGTGGACCGCCGAGTCCGCCGAGCTCACCCCGACCCTGAAGCTCAAGCGCCGGGTCGTGCACACCAACTACGCCGACGAGATCGACGCGCTCTACACCAGCGGGGACTGACATGACCACGATCGTCGAGAACCACCTGCGCCACTCCGACATCCCGGTCGCCCGACCGGCCTGGGTCACCGACGAGGTCATCGCCGGCCTCGCCGCGCTGATCTCCCGCGACCCTGCGGGCACCGGCACGACGAAGGCCTACGCGCCGTACGACTCGATGCTGATCGCCGAGCTACCCACCAGCAGCGCCGAGGACGTGGCCGCCGCCGTCGCCTCCGCCCGAGTGGCCCAGCAGTCCTGGAAGCAGCGGCCGATCCGCGAGCGCGCCGCGGTGATGCTCGCCTTCCACGACCTGTTCGTCGCCGAGCAGGACCAGCTGATCGACCTGATCCAGTGGGAGATGGGCAAGGCCCGGTTCACCGCCTGGCAGGAGATCCTCCAAGTCGCCAACATCACCCGGCACTACGCCCGCAAGGGTCACAAGTACCTCGGCGCGACCTCGGTGCGCGGCGCGGTCCCCGGTCTGACCAAGGTGGCCGAGACCCGGGTGCCCAAGGGCGTCGTCGGGATCATCTCGCCGTGGAACTACCCGTTCTACCTCGGCGTCGGCGACGCCGTGCCGGCGCTGCTGGCCGGGAACGCGGTCGTCTCCAAGGCCGACTCGCAGACCGCGCTCACGCTGCTCCTCGCGCGCCAGCTGATGGCGCGCGCCGGACTCCCGACCGACCTGTGGCAGATCGTGGTCGGACCGGGCAGCGTGGTCGGCACCGCGCTGATCGACCAGGTCGACTACATCGGCTTCACCGGCTCGACCGCGACCGGTCGGACCGTCGCCGAGCAGGCCGGCAAGCGCCTAATCGGGGCGTCGCTCGAGCTCGGCGGCAAGAACCCGCTGATCGTGCGCAAGGACGCCGACATCACCAAGGCGGCCGAGGGCGCGGTGGTCTCCTCCTTCGCGAACACCGGCCAGATGTGCATCCACACCGAGCGGGTGCTGGTGCACGCCGACGTCTACGAGACGTTCCGCGACGAGATCGTGCGCGCCACCCGGGCCCTGCGGCTGGGTCAGAACTTCGACTACACCGTCGACATCGGCTCGCTAGCCTCCCCGGCGCAGCTGGCCGCGGTGGCCGACCACGTCGAGGACGCTCGTGCGGCGGGCGCGACGATCCTGACCGGCGGTCGCGCGCGGCCCGACCTCGGCCCGCTGATGTACGAGCCGACGATCCTCGAGGGCGTCACCGAGCAGATGGCGGTCTGCCACGAGGAGACCTTCGGCCCGGTGATCTCGCTCTACCCGTTCAACACCGACGACGAAGCGATCGCACTGGCCAACGAGGGCAGCTACGGCCTGTCCGCGAGCATCTGGTCCGGCGACGTGAAGAAGGCGCGCGCGATGGCCGCCGAGATCCGTTCCGGCTCGGTGAACATCAACGACGGCGCTGCGGCCGCTGCCGGTTCGATCGAGGCCCCGATGGGCGGCATGGGCGACAGCGGTCTCGGACGTCGTCACGGCGCCGAGGGCATTCGCCGCTACACCGAGGCGCAGACGGTGGCCGAGCAGCGCCTGATGCCGCTCGGGCCGCCGCCGTCGATGACGCTGGAGAAGTTCGTCGCGATGACCAACGCGCAGCTGAAGATGCTGCGCAAGCTGCGCGTCCGATGACCGCCGAGCCCGTCGACCCGCGTCGGTTGAGCTCGTCGAAACCCAGTGACGTGTCCGCCGACTTCGACATCGAGGCCCAGATGGCCGGCGCCGCGGGCATGCTCGCGGCCGCGGCCAACGTGATCATGCAGCTCGGCAACCCCGGCGTCGGCCACGGCGTGGCCGAGAGCAAGGTCGACGACGGCAACGTGCTGCTGCACCCGTGGAAGCGGCTGCGCACGACGCTGAGCTACCTGGTGGTCGCCCTCTTCGGCGACGAGGCCACCGTCGCGGCGTACCGGAAGGCGGTCAACAAGCAGCACGCCCAGGTGCGTTCCGGCCCGGACAGCCCGGTGAAGTACAACGCCTTCGACGTCGACCTGCAGCTGTGGGTGGCCGCCTGCCTGTACGTCGGGTTCCGCGACGCCCGGGTGCTGTTCCTCGGCCCGATGGACTACAAGACCGACCTGGACCTCTACCGCTACTGCCACCGCCTCGGCACCTCGCTGCAGGTGCCGATCGAGGCCTGGCCGACCGACCTCGAGGCGTTCGAGAAGTACTGGCAGGACGGGGTCTCGAAGATCCACTACGACGACGTCGTGCGGGACCACCTGATGAAGGTGGTCAACCTGCGGATGGTCCCCCGGTGGATGCAGTGGGGCAACGCGTCGGTGAACCGGTTCTTCACGATCGGCATGCTGCCGCCGGAGTTCCGCACCGCGATGCGGCTGGAGTGGAGCCCGAAGCAGCAGCGCCGGTTCGACCGCTGGATCGGGCTGTTCCGGTTCGTCAGCCGCCTGACCCCGACGTGGGCGCGCAACTTGCCGATCAAGCTTCAGCTCGCCGAGGTGCGTTTCCGCATCCGTCGCGGCTGGCGTCTCGTCTAGTCCCGGCACTACCGTTTCCCCTGTGGGGACTGACGATTGGCGTGATCAACCGCCGCTGACCAACGCCGTGGTGACCTTCGCCGGAGCACTCGTGTCGCTGAGCACCGACGGGCTGAGCTACACGGTCCGGATGACCGGCAAGGCTGAGACGTTCCTGGACGAGGCGATCGGCTTCATGCAGGACGCCCGTCCGCTGGTGGTCGCGCTGACCGAGGCAGTCGACACCGGGATGATCGACGACGTGCGGCGGGTCATGCGGATCACCGAGACCGCGATCAACCAGGTCGCCCTGGTCAGCAAGCGCCTGGACCAGGCCGCGAGCCAGCTCGCCAAGCTGGTCCCCTCCGTCGACCGCACCGCGACCAGCATGAAGAGCCTGCTGCCCGCGATCGAGAGCCTGCCGCAGACCCAGGAGGACATCCGGGTCGCCCGCGAGGCCGTCCAGCACGTCGAGGCGCTGGTGAACGCCACCCTCGGTCAGCTCGATGCGATCCCGGGGGCGAAGCTGGCCAAGGGCGTCAGCAGCGGGGTCGTGGGCGCGGCCGGCGGGGTCGTCGGCACGCTGACCGGCCGGAGCAAGCCCACCGACTGACCTGACAGGTGAACCTGCCGGCGCCTCACCTGCGCCGACAGGTTCACCCCTCAGTTCAGACACCGACCGGGTCAGTGCGCGAGCGGCAGTCCCGGAAGTCGGTTGCGGCCGACGATGGCGACCTCGGGGACATCGGTGATCAGCCCGTCGATACCGGCGGCGAACAGCATCGCCGCTTCTCCGGCCGCGTCGCCGTGGCCGTGGGGTGCGGAGCCGATCCGCAGGTTCGACGGCAGGTGCTGGTTCTCCGGACGGTGCGTCCAGACGAGCACCTCGAGGCCGCGGCGGTGGGCCTTCTCGACGAGCTTGGACGGATCTCCGACCCGCCCCGCCACGTCCTTGGGCAGCACCGCCTTGCGCCGTACGCCGATGCCGTCGGCGTACTCGGCCACCCGGCCGAGCTCGCGCGGCGTCGGGCTCTTCTCGAAGAGCCGGTAGCGCCGCGGTGAGTCCACGCCACGGATCGCCTCGTCGTCGAAGCTCATGAACGTCAGGTCGGTGGCCACGTCGACCCCGGCCTCGGCGATCAGCTCGGGGAGCCAGAGTCCGTGCGCCCGCAGGTGCTGGGGCGACTTCAGCTCGAGGTGCATCCCGAGGCGGCGTCCCGAGCGCGCCGCCTCGAAGTCTCGCAGCTCGATCACCTCGGCGACCGTCGGCACCGGCCAACGACCGTCGAACGCGGCACTGGTTGCGCGCTTGCGCGGCCACCGCTCCCGGGTGCGCAGCTCGCGCAGCTCGAAGAAGTCAAAGTCGTGCACGAACCATCCGGTGAGCGTCTCGCCCTCGACCTCGAGGGTGCGCTTCCGGTCGGCGTACGCCTTGTGGTCCGCGACATCGGTCGTCGTGGACAGCTCGACGTCGTGCAGGCAGACCAGGACCCCGTCCCGGGTGGCGACCACGTCGAGCTCGACCGAGTCGGCGCCGAGACCGAAGGCGAGCTCGTAGCTGCCCAGGGTGTGCTCGGGCCGGTGCGCACTTGCGCCCCGGTGCGCGATCACCGCGGGGATCCGCGGCGTCCGACGTGCTGCCATGTCCGCAACGATCGGCGGGCTGGGTGGACGCCCGGTGTCGGGAAGGTCAACCCTCGCTGGCGGCTAGGTTGCGGCTTCTACTTGTACTTCCGCATGTCGCCGGTGACGTCACGGTCCCGATCGACCGCCAGGCAGCGCTCCCTGCGGTCATCGAGGCGCCAGCGCAGCTCGGTCGGGAAGAACGAGACCACGTGGAGCAGGGTCTGGTCAGTGCCCAGCCACTCCTGGAGGGCAGTCCGGCAGGCATCCAACGAGGACTCTCGAAGAGCAGTGCCGCCGGGGTAGGGGCCCGCGGGCGCATTCAGGATCGTGAACACCTGCCCGTTGTGCGGCTGGTCGCACGGCACCAGTTCAACGTTCTGGAAGGTCCCGTCGACGACTCGCGGGAGCACCACGCAGTCCCCCTCATGGAGGTCCGCGGGCGAGATCTTGCCGGACTGCGTCACGGCCCCTGTGGCATCGCGGGTCACGTCGTGACCGACTCCGACCACGATCAGAATCACGACGGCGCCGATCCACAACGCGGAGAAGGCCAGGCCGAGGATGGCCGGCACCGGGCCGCGCCGGGTTCGCTGCTTGAACCGGACCAGTCCGATGATCCCGAACGGGATCGACAGGATCAGGACACCGGGGATCGACAGCACGAGGGAGGCGATGCCGAAGCCGTCGCGCTCCGGCCGGGGCAGGCCGTACGCGCCGGTCGGCGCGTACGGCGAGTACATCGGGGGCGCGAACGCCGGGGCCGCCGCTGGCGGCACCGCCTGGGTGTGCTCAGTCCAGGCCGCGCCGTCCCAGTAGCGGAGGTTCCCGTCCTCGGCCGGGTACCAACCTGGCGGCGCGCTCGTCATGCGCGGCATCCTAGGTCGTAGCGTTCGGGGCATGACCGGAATTCACACCCTCGGCAAGCTCACCACGGTCCCTGCCCTCGAGCACCTGCACCTCGTCGCGGAGCCGGTCGCGGCGCTGCTGCGCACCTGGAAGCACGCGGGCGAGGTCGGCGTCGTGGAGATCGACCCCGAGCACGCGGACACCGCCGGCACGGTCGACGTGTACGGCGTCCCGTGGGAGGCCGGCGCCAACTGCGTGGTGATCATGGGCAAGCGCGAGGGCGAGGAACGGGTCGCGGCGTGCGTCGTCCGTGGCGACACCAAGGCGGACGTGAACAACCGGGTGAAGCGGCTGCTCGACGTGCGCAAGTGCTCGTTCCTGGCGCACGAGCGCGCGGTCACCGAGACCGGCATGGAGTACGGCGGGATCACGCCGATCGGGGTCCCCACGGACTGGCGGGTGTTGGTGGACGCCCGGGTGCCGGCCACCGACCTGGTGCTGATCGGCTCGGGGATCCGCGGCTCGAAGATCATCCTGCCGGGGCGCCTTCTGGCCGAGCTCCCGGGTGCTGAGGTGATCGAGGACCTGGCTGTCTAAGCGGACCGAAGTCCGTCGAAGATCAGGGAAAACCCGGAGGCGTTCTGTCCGTACCTGATGTTTGGATAAGAACATGCATCGACAGATCGCCGGCAGGCTGACCGGACCCGTGACCAAGTGGCTCGTCCTCGTGGGGGTGCTCGTCGCCACCGTCGGGCTGTCGTCGCTGGGCGCCAAGCTCAACGACGTCAAGAACAACGAGGCCTCCTCGTGGCTGCCGGGGTCCGCCGAGGCCACCAAGGTGACCAACGAGCTGTCCAAGGACGTCAACCCCAACGACATCCCGACGCTGGTGGTCTACCAGCGCAAGGACGGGCTGCGGCCGAGCGACTTCGCTGCCATGGACGCCCAGGGCGAGAAGATCGCCGCGATCAAGGGCGTCACCAAGCAGGGGGTGCTGACCCCGAACAAGGCCAAGGCGCTGGCTGCCCAGGGAGTGAACGTCCCGAAGCTGACCTCGGCGGACGGCCAGGTGGCCTACACGTACTTCGTCTTCAACTTCGGCAAGGACGGCTGGAACAAGATCCCGAAGCCGGCCGACAAGATCCGTGACTTCACCAAGATCGACGGGGTCAAGGTCTACCTCGGCGGTTACGGAGGACAGGCCTCCGACTTCGCGTCGTCCTTCGACGGCTCCCACACCCAGCTGATCCTGATCACCTTCGGTGTGGTCATCCTGATCCTGCTGCTGACCTACCGGAGCCCGATCCTGTGGTTGCTCCCGATCATCGGAGCGGCCGTCTCGTACCAGATGGCCGGTGGCGTGGTGTACCTGCTCGCCAAGTACGCGAACCTCACGGTCAACGACCAGAGCCAGTACATCCTCGGCATCCTGGTGATCGGCGCGGGCACCGACTACGCGCTGCTCCTGGTGGCGCGGTATCGCGAAGAGCTGCGCACCCATGAGAACCGCCACGAGGCGATGGGCTACGCCCTGCACCGAGCAGCGCCGGCCGTCATCGCGAGTGCGGCCACCGTGGTCATCGGCCTGATGTGCCTCTCCTTCGCCGACCTCAACTCCACTGCCGGACTGGGCCCGGTGCTCGCGGTCGGCGTCGCGGTGACGCTGCTCGTGATGATCACCCTGCTGCCGGCTCTGCTGGTGATCTTCGGGCGCTGGGTCTTCTGGCCGAAGCGCCCGAGCTTCGGTTCTGACGAGCCGACCTCGCACGGCCTCTGGGCCCGGACCGGTCAGCGGATCTCGAAGGCGCCGCGCCGGGTCTGGGTGATCACCGCGACGCTGCTGGCGATCTCCTGCCTCGGCCTGTTCAAGCTCGACGCCACAGGCCTGACCACCGAGCAGTCCTTCACCCAGACCTTCGACTCGGTGCTGGCTCAGAAGGCGTTGTTCGCGCACGACCTGGCCGACAACTCCAACACGCTCCAGGTCGTCGCCAACGACGACAAGATCAAGGACGTCGAGAGCGCGGTCGTCGCGGTCAAGGGCGTCGGCAAGCCGACCGACATCAAGTCCCTCGGCGGCGGTCGTTCCTGGTTCGAGGCGAGCATCAACCAGGACGTCTCGTCCCCGGCAGCCTTCGACATGGTGAAGAAGGCGCGGTCGGTCGCTCACGGCATCGACGGCTCGAACGCTCTGGTCGGCGGCGGAGCCGCGCTCTACCTGGACACCAAGATCGCCTCGGACCGTGACAACAAGGTGATCATCCCGCTGGTGCTGCTGGTGGTGTTCCTGATCCTGATGCTGCTGCTCCGGGCGGTCGCGATCCCGTTGATCCTGATGGCGACGGTGATCCTGTCGTTCGGCGCAGCGCTCGGCATCTCGTCGCTGATCTTCCACTACGTCTACGACTTCGCCGGAGCCGATCCGACGTTCCCGTTGTTCGCGTTCGTGTTCCTCGTCGCCCTGGGCATCGACTACAACATCTTCCTGATGACCCGGGTCCGCGAGGAGACGGCCGACCACGGCACCCGCAAGGGCTCGCTGATCGCGCTGTCCTCCACGGGTGGCGTGATCACCTCGGCCGGCCTGGTGCTCGCGGCGACGTTCATGGTGCTCGGCACCCTGCCGTTCGTCTTCCTCGCCGAGCTCGGCACGGCGGTCGCGCTGGGCGTCCTTCTCGACACCTTGATCGTGCGCTCGGTCCTGGTGACGGCGCTGAACCTGGACCTGGGAGGCGGCATCTGGTGGCCGAGCAAGCTCGACCGTGACCCGCCGATCAACCCGACGCCCGCGGCTGCTGCGGCCGAGGTCCCGGAGCCGGAGACAGCAGGGGTCTGAAGATTCTTTTGAACCACCGAGGGCCGGCCGGAAAACCATTCGACCGGCCCTCGGTGGTTTCGTAACGTTGCTGGGTGCGCGACCTACCCCTCGATCATCCCGGCACGGCGGACTCGCGCACCCCGTGGAGCTTCCTCCGGTGGGTCCTGAAGGGTCAGTGGGACTCCGTCGCGGTCGCCATGGTCTTCGGTGTCATCTGGATGACCTGCTCGGCAGTCGTGCCCGCCGTGATCGGCAAGGCGATCGACGCCGGGGTCACCGGACGCGACTCCGGCGAGCTGTGGAAGTGGTCCGCGATCCTGTTCGGCGTCGGCGTCATCCAGTCGGCCAGCGGCATCATGCGCCACCGCTACGCGGTGCTGAACTGGCTGACCTCGGCGTACCGGGTGGTGCAGCTGGTCACCCGGCAGGCCACCCACCTGGGCGCGACGCTGTCCAAGCGCGTCGCCACCGGCGAGGTCGTCGCGATCGGCACCAACGACCTGTCCCACATCGGCAACGCGATGGACGTGCTCGCCCGGGCGATGGGTGCCTTGGTGTCCTTCGTGGTGGTCGCGGTGATCCTGCTGCAGACCTCGGTCACCCTCGGCCTGGTCGTGCTGATCGGCGTCCCGGTGCTGCTGCTCCTGCTCGGCCCGCTGCTCAAACCGCTGCAGCAGCGCAACCTCGAGCAGCGCGACATGATGGGTCACCTCTCCAACATCGCCACCGACATCGTCAGCGGCCTGCGGGTGCTGCGCGGCATCGGCGGCGAACGGATCTTCCACGACCGCTACCGGACCGAGTCGCAGAAGGTCCGTCAGGCCGGCAACGCCGTGGCCCGGCTGCAGTCGGTCCTGGACGCGCTCCAGGTCTTCCTGCCCGGCGTCTTCGTCGTGGTGGTCGTCTGGCTGGGCGCCCGGTTCGCCGTCCAGGACAAGATCAGCCCCGGTGAGCTCGTCGCCTTCTACGGTTACGCCGCCTTCCTGGTGCTGCCGCTGCGCACCGCGACCGAGGCTGCCAACAAGTGGATCCGCGCCCACGTCTCGGCCCGCCGGATCGTGAAGGTGCTCGCCCTCCAGCCGGAGATCGAGGACCCGCGCCTGGCCGCCGACGCACCGGCCCCCGACAGCGAGCTCGTCGACGTGAGGAGCGGGCTGCGGATCCGCCCGGGCGTGCTCACCGCGGTCGTCTCCGAGCCTGCCGGTGACGCTGCCGAGGTCGTCGACCGACTGGGCCGTTTCGCCGAGGGCGACGTGATCTGGGGCGGGGTCCGCCTCGACACCCTGCCGCGCGCCCTGGTCCGCGAGCGGATCGTGGTCTCGGACACCAGCGCGATCCTGTTCGCAGGTCGCCTGGCCGACCAGCTCGCGGGCATCCGCGCCGCCGACCCGGACCGGGACGAGCGGCTGGCCCGCGCACTGCACGCCGCCGCGACCTCCGACGTGCTCGAGGCCCTGCCCGAGGGTCTGGACACCCTGGTCGCGGAGAAGGGTCGCTCGTTCTCCGGCGGCCAGCGCCAGCGCCTGATCCTGGCCCGGGCCCTGGCCCGCGACCCGGAGGTGCTGATCCTGGTCGAGTCGACCTCGGCGGTCGACGCGCACACCGAAGCGCGGATCGCCGAGCGCCTCGTGGGCAACCGGGCGGGCCGCACCACGGTCGTGACGACCTCCAGCCCGTTGATGCTGAGCCGCGCCGACGTCGTCGTCTTCCTCGAGGGGGGCCGGGTCGTCGCCGAGGGCCGCCACGCCGACCTGCTGACGTCCTCCCCGGCGTACCGGGCTGTGGTCACCCGCGAAGAGGCCGAGGACGTCGAGGAGGTGGCCCGATGAGCAAGCAGACCTACAACCGGCGCGAGCTGGCCGCCGAGGTCGAGCGCCGCAAGCAGGCTCGGATCAACGGCGACCGGGAGAGCCTGCCGGTCGCCGACCAGGCCGAGGTGAAGCGCTACCTCAAGCACCTGCTGCGCCGGCACCCGCGGGCGATCGGGATCGCGCTCGGCCTGCACGTGCTCGCCGCCGTCGCCGGCCTGGCGGCGCCGCGCCTGCTCGGCGGCCTGGTCCAGGACGTGCACGACGGCACCACGGTCGGGCACGTGGACCGGATCGCGCTGGTGCTCGCCGTCTTCCTGCTCGCCCAGACGGTCCTCACCCGCTACGCCCGGCTGCGCTCGCAGGTCTTCGGCGAGCAGGTCCTGGCCGAGCTGCGCGAGGACTTCGTCGGCAACGCCCTGGCGCTGCCGATCGGAGTGGTCGAGAGCGCCGGGTCCGGCGACCTGCTGACCCGCACGTCCCGCGACGTCGACCAGCTGGGCTGGTCGGTGCGCTGGGCGATCCCTGAGTGGCTGATCGCGACGGTCACCGCGATCGTCACGCTCATCGGCGCGGTGCTGGTCGGCTGGTGGGTGCTGATCCCCTGCCTGCTGGGCGTGCCGCCGCTGGTGATCGCGCTGCGCTGGTACCTGGCCCGCGCCAAGGACGGCTACCTGTGGGAGGGCGAGACCTACTCGGTCATCAACGCCTCCCTGACCGAGACGGTCGAGGGCGCGCGCACCGTCGAGGCCCTCGGTCTGCAGCAGAGCCGGATCGATCAGGTCGACGACGACATCGCCGAGTCCTTCCGCGCCGAGCGCTACACCCTCGGCCTGCGCACGGTGTTCTTCCCGACCGTGGAGACGGCGTACCTGATCCCGACGGTGGCGACGCTGCTGTTCGGCGGCTGGCTCTACCTGCACGGGCACGCCAGCCTCGCGGACGTCACCGCCGCGACGCTCTACGTGCAGGCGCTGATCGACCCGGTCGACCGGGTCATCTCGATCATGGACGAGCTCCAGGTCGGCAGCGCCTCGCTGGCCCGCCTGCTCGGCGTCGCGAAGGTGCCCGAGGATCGGGTCGCCACCGGCCGCCAGCCGATCGACGAGAAGATCGATGCCGCCGAGGTCCGGTTCAGCTACACCGAGGGCCGCGACGTGCTGCACGGCATCGACCTGTCGGTCGGGATCGGCGAGCGGATCGCGATGGTCGGCCCGTCCGGTGCCGGCAAGTCCACCCTGGGTCGGTTGCTCGCGGGCATCCACCCGCCGCGGACCGGCAGTGTCACGGTCGGCGAGGTCGGGCTGACCGAGCTGCCGCTGGCCGAGCTGCGCGGCCACGTCGCGCTGGTCACCCAGGAGCACCACGTCTTCGTCGGCACGCTGCGCGACAACCTGGCGCTGGCTGTCGACGAGGAGGCCGGCGACGACCGTTTGCTGGCCGCGCTCGACTCCGTCGACGCGGGTGACTGGACCCGGGCCCTGCCACACGGCCTGAACACCGTCGTCGGCTCGGGCGGCCTCGACCTCTCCCCGGCCCAGGCCCAGCAGCTCGCGCTGGCCCGGCTGGTGCTGGCCGACCCGCACACGCTGGTCCTCGACGAGGCAACCTCGCTGATCGACCCGCGGGCCGCACGGCACCTGGAGCGTTCGCTGGCCGCGGTCCTGGAGGGTCGCACCGTGATCGCGATCGCCCACCGGCTGTTCTCGGCGCACGACGCCGACCGGGTGGCGGTCGTCGAGGACGGCCGGATCAGCGAGTTCGGGTCGCACCACGAGCTGGTCCAGGCCGGAGGCTCGTACGCCGACCTGTGGAGCTCCTGGCACCAGTAGGCGGGTTCTCTGGACGCTGTCGGTGGGCCGGGTTAGCGTGCCGACGTGCGTCGGGCTCCCCACGAGAACGTCGCGACCGTGCTGGTCGCGCCCTCGGCCCTGCCCGACCTCGAGCTCGCGCTGATGAGCCTGGACCTGCGCGCCTGGCCGGTCCGGACGGCGCCGATCTGCTCCGACGGCGCCCGACAGGAGTTCCAGCTGCGCCGCCGGCTCGTGGAGAGCCGTCGCGGCGCCTGGGACGACGCCGCGGCGTGGACGCCGATCTGGATCTCGTTCGGCGAGAGCTGGCGGAGCGGAGAGGACCCGCTCCCCTGGGCGGCCCACCAGGCGCTGTGGGACCTGCTCGCCGAGTACGCCCCTCAGGTCCGCTACGCCAAGCGCCTGGGCGGCGTACCGAAGCTGTCGTTGCCGCAGGACGTCAGCCACACCGGCTAGAACCTGTTCCTGATACCCAGGTCACACGGACCCGCTCTGGCGCGGTGATCGTGACAGTAATACTGTCACCGTCATGAAGATCTCCACGATGCTGATGTACGACGGCAACCCGCGGACCGCGGCCGACCAGGTCGTCGAGCTCGAGCGTGCCGGACTCGACACCGTCTGGGTCGCCGAGGCCTACGGGTTCGACTCCCCGACCCTGATGGGTTACCTCGCGGCGAAGACCGAGACCGTCGAGATCGGCTCCGCGATCATGAACATCTACTCGCGCACCCCGGGCGCCCTGCTGCAGACCGCGGCCGGCCTGGACAACGTCTCCGGCGGTCGGGCGATCCTCGGTCTCGGCGCGTCCGGCCCGCAGGTCATCGAGGGCTTTCACGGCGTCCCGTACGCCAAGCCGATCGCCCGCACCCGCGAGATCATCGAGATCATCCGCGCCGGCATGAAGCGCGAGCCGCTCACCGCCGACGGCGAGTTCCAGCTTCCGCTGGACAAGGAGCACGGAGCCGTCACCGGCCTCGGCAAGCCGCTGAAGCTGCTCACCAAGCCCGAGCGCGACACCGTCCCGATCTACGTCGCCGCCCTCGGCCCGAAGAACGTCGAGCTGGCCGCGGAGATCGCCGACGGCCTGCTGCCGCACCTGTACTACCCCGAGCGCATCGGCGACGTCATGGGCGCCCCGATCAAGGCCGGCACCGAGAAGCGCGACCCGAGCCTGGGCGGGCTGAACATCGTCGCCGGCGGCATGCTCGCGATCGGCGAGGGCCCGGAGACCAAGGCGCTGCTCGACTTCGCCCGCCCGATCTTCGCGCTCTACATCGGCGGCATGGGCGCCAAGGGCAAGAACTTCTACAACGACCTCGCGTGCGCCTACGGGTACGAGAAGGAAGCCACCGAGATCCAGGAGCTCTACCTCTCCGGCAAGAAGAAGGAAGCCGAGGCCCTGGTCCCGCTCGAGTGGCTCGAGGCAGCCAACTTCGTCGGCCCGAAGTCCTACATCGCCGAGCGTGTGGCCGCCTTCGAGGAGACCGGCGTGACCAGCCTGAACGTCACCCCGGTCGCGATGGACGGCAACAACGCCGGCGTGATCGCGCAGCTCAAGGAGATCGTGGGCTGACCCACGGAATAACCTGTCGGGGGATTCTCGTTGACCACTCTATGACTTTGGTCGGCGCAGGATCCCCCTGCTGGTTAGCCTGTTCCTGATGACTGCCACTCCCCAACAAGTCCGCCGCGCGCTCGCCCGCGCCGAGCGTGGTGCTGCCCTGGACCAGGCCGAGGCCGTCGCGCTGCTCACCGCCCGCGGCGAGGACCTCGAACGGCTGACCGCGGTCGCCGCCCGGGTCCGGGACAAGGGCCTGGAGGACGCCGGCCGCCCTGGCGTCATCACCTACTCCCCCAAGGTCTTCATCCCGGTGACCCGGCTGTGCCGGGACAAGTGCCACTACTGCACCTTCGTCGCGACCCCGGGCCAGCTGACCCGGTCCGGGGAGTCGATGTACCTCTCCCCCGACGAGATCCTCGCGATCGCCTCCGAGGGCGCCCAGCTCGGCTGCACCGAGGCACTGTTCACCCTGGGTGATCGGCCCGAGGACCGCTGGCCCGAGGCCCGGCAGTGGCTGGACGAGCAGGGCTACGACTCGACGCTCGCCTACGTCCGGGCGATGGCGATCCGGGTGCTCGAGGAGACCGGGCTGCTCCCGCACCTGAACCCTGGGGTGATGTCGTGGGAGGAGATGAACCGGCTCAAGCCGGTCTCCCCCTCCATGGGGATGATGCTCGAGACCACCTCCCGACGGATCTTCGAGACGAAGGGCGAGGCCCACTACGGCTCGCCGGACAAGGACCCCGAGGTCCGGCTGCGCGTGCTCGAGGACGCCGGCCGGCTTGGCGTCCCGTTCACCACGGGTCTGCTGATCGGGATCGGGGAGGACCTCGAGGAGCGCGCCGAGTCGATCTTCGCGCTGCGCAAGGTCGCCCGGCAGTACGGCAACGTGCAGGAAGTCATCATCCAGAACTTCCGCGCCAAGCCGGACACCGCGATGCGGCACACCGACGACCTGGCCCTCGACGAGTACGTCGCGGCGATCGCGGTCTCCCGGATCGTGCTCGGGCCGAAGGTCCGGGTCCAGGCTCCGCCGAACCTGGTCGACCTGGAGGAGTGCCAGGCCCTCCTCGGCGCCGGCGTGGACGACTGGGGCGGCGTCTCGCCGCTGACCCCGGACCACGTGAACCCCGAGCGGCCCTGGCCCTCGCTCGACCGGCTGCGCGACATCACGGCCAGCGCCGGCTTCACCCTGAAGGCCCGACTGACCGCGCACCCCGAGTACGTGCTGGCCGGCGAACCCTGGATCGACCCGCGGGTCTCCGGCCACGTCGCCGCGCTCGCCGATGACGACGGCCTGGTCAAGGGCGGCGTCCGGCCGGTCGGTCTGCCGTGGCAGGAGCCGGACGGCGGCTTCGCCTCGGTCGGCCACGTCGACCTCCACCTGGACGTCGACACCATCGGTCGGGCCAAGGACCGCCGCAGCGACTTCGAGAACGTGTACGGCGACTGGGACGAGCTGAAGGCCGGGATCACCACCTCGGTCCCTGAGGAGGTTGCGAAGCAACCGTCTCGAAGGGCGACAAGCTCAACCAGCGAGGGGTTGGCTGCACTGAAGGCGGCCGAGAAGGACCCGGGCAACCTCTCCGACGAGCACGCGCTGACCTTGATGACCGCCGAGGGCGACCTGCTGGCCCAGGTGATCCGCCTGGCCGACGACCTGCGCAAGGAGGTCAAGGGCGACGAGGTCACCTACGTGGTGAACCGGAACATCAACTTCACCAACGTCTGCTACGTCGGCTGCCGGTTCTGCGCGTTCGCGCAGCGGCGTACCGACGAGGACGCGTACTCGCTCTCCCTCGACCAGGTCGCCGACCGGGCCGAGGAGGCCTGGAACCTCGGTGCCACCGAGGTCTGCATGCAGGGCGGCATCGACCCCGAGCTCCCCGGTACGGCGTACTTCGACATCGCCGCGGCGGTGAAGAAGCGCGTGCCCGGGATGCACGTGCACGCGTTCTCGCCGATGGAGATCGTCAACGGCTCCTCGCGCACCGGGCTGTCGTTCGAGGACTTCCTGATCAAGGCCCGCGAGTCCGGCCTGGACACCATCCCCGGTACGGCGGCCGAGATCCTCGACGACGAGGTCCGCTGGGTGCTGACCAAAGGCAAGCTGCCGACCAAGACCTGGGTCGAGATCGTCACCACCGCGCACAAGGTAGGCATCCGGTCGAGCTCGACGATGATGTACGGCCACGTCGACAACCCCAGGCACTGGGTCGGGCACCTCAACGTGCTCAAGGGCATCCAGGATGAGACGGGTGGCTTCACCGAGTTCGTGCCGCTGCCGTTCGTGCACCACTCGGCGCCGATCTACCTGGCAGGCGTGGCCCGTCCCGGCCCGACGCTGCGGGACAACCTCGCCGTGCACGCGATGGCCCGGATCCTGCTGCACGGCCGGATCGACAACATCCAGACCTCGTGGGTGAAGCTCGGCACCGACGGCACCCGGGCGATGCTCAACGCCGGCGCGAACGACCTCGGCGGGACGCTGATGGAGGAGACCATCTCCCGGATGGCCGGCTCGGAGCACGGCTCCGCCAAGACCGTCGAGGAGCTGGTCGAGATCGGCGCCGGCATCAACCGACCGGTCGTCGAGCGCACCACGACGTACGGGTCCCCGACCCGCTAGCTGCGGGCAGCACGCCTCCGCGAGACCGCGTCGACCGCGGCGGCAGCCAGCAGCACCGCACCGGTGATGACCTGCTGCCACTGCGCACCCAGGCTGGGCTTGAGGCCGAGTCCGTTCGGGATGATCGTGATCACCAGCGCGCCGATCACCGCATCGCGCGGCTTGCCGCGACCACCGAACAACGACGTACCGCCGATGACCGCGGCCGCGACCGAGAACAGCAGCACGTTGCCGGAGCCGAGGTCCAGGGACGCCGAGGACTGCGAGGAGGCGAGCATGATGCCGCCGAGCGCGCCGAACGCCGAGCAGATCGCGAACGCCGTCACCTTCATGTGCACCACGTCGATACCGGCGCGACGAGCGGCCTCGGCGTTGCCGCCGGTGGCGTAGAGGTGCCGGCCCCAGGTGGTCCGCGTCAGCGCGATCGTGCAGGCGATCATCAGCACGATCACGATCGCCGCGGGCACCGGGATGCCCTCGATGATCTTGAACGTGTTCGTGTTCCGGTTCGTGCTCAGCCATGCGGTGATGAGGATCGCCACGACCGCGATCACGCTTCCGCGCAGCAGGACCAGCGACAGACCGTCGCGTGCCAGCTCGGCCTTCCTGGCCCGCAGCGACTCGAACGCGGTGACGGCGACGAAGCCCCCGACCACCACGATGGTGAAGACCCAGCTCCACGTCACCGAGAGGTTGCCGTAGGTCAGGTTGTGCCAGAAGTTGTAGTTCGAGGTGTTCACCGGCTGGCCCTGCAGCGCGAACTGCAGCACGCCCTGCCAGGCGAGGAACAGCGCCAGGGTTGCCACGAAGCTCGGGATGCCGACCTTGGCGACCAGGTAGCCGTTGAAGACGCCGATCGCGGTGCCGATGCAGACCGCGGCGACCAGGGCGAAGCCGAGCTTGTCGGTCAGGCCGGCCACGATGATGACGAAGCCGATCAGGATGACCGCGCCCGCGCTCCAGGCCTTGAGCCAGATCGAGAGCCCGATCGCGCCGAGCAGGCCGATCAGCAGCCCCCAGTACAGGCCGGAGGGCAGGTCGTCGTGCAGATTCCCCCCGAAGACACCCACGGCCGCGATCGCCGCGCAGGTGCCGCCCGCGGTGCCGGCGGAGAGGTCGATCTCACCCAGCAGCAGCACGAACACCAGGCCGAGCGCGATGACCGCGATGTAGGCACCCTGGCCGGGCAGGTTGCCGAGGTTGTTCTTGGACAGGAAGCGGTCGCTGACCTGCATGAAGATGATGCCGAGCAGCACCAGGCCGAGCACCGAGGGCAGAGCCCCCGGCTCACCGGTGCGCAGTCGGCCGACCCAGTCGGAGAACGCGTCCTTGATGGATCGCTCCTCGACGTCCAGGGAGAAGTCACTGGCACGGTTCGCGGTGGGCAGCGTGCCGGCGTCGACGTTGGTGCTTCCGATCTGATCGCTCATCACGGCCCCCTAGATGCTCTCGTTCGCGGTGGCGGCGGCGAGCCCGACGTCCCCGCTGCGGCCGGCAGTGATCAGCTCGACGATCTGGGTCGTGCTGGAGTCCTTGGTCATGACCTCGGCGGCGACGCGGCCGAGGTAGAGGGCGACCACGCGGTCGGCGACCTCCATGACGTCGTTCATGTTGTGCGAGATGAGCACGACCCCGCGGCCCTGGTCGGCCAGCCGGCGTACGAGGTCGAGGACCTGGCGCGTCTGGGCCACTCCGAGCGCGGCGGTCGGCTCGTCGAGGAAGACCACCTTGGAGTTCCACAGCACGGCCTTGGCGATCGCGACGGTCTGGCGCTGGCCACCGGAGAGGTTGGCCACCGACTGGCGTACCGAGGAGACCGTCTTGACCGAGAGGCTCTCCAGCGTTTGCCGGGCCTGCTTCTCCATCTCGCCGTCGGAGAGGAACGAGCCGAAGCTGCGGATCTCCCGGCCGAGGAACATGTTCTGGGTGATGTCGAGGTTGTCGGCCAGTGCGAGGTCCTGGTAGACGAACTCGATGCCGAGGCCGGTGGCGATGCGCGGGTCGGTCAGCTGGACCGGATTGCCCTCGAAGAGCACCTCACCGGTGTCGATCCCGTTGATACCGGCGATGCACTTGACCAGCGTGGACTTGCCGGCGCCGTTGTCCCCCACCAGTGCGGTGACCTGACCCGGATAGACGTTGAAGTCGACGTCGCGGAGGACGTGGACGGGGCCGAAGCTCTTGTTCAGCTTGCGGACCTCGAGGATCGGGTCGGTCATCTGCGCTCCTGACGTGCCCGAGAACGGGCTGGTGAGTGGCTCTGTCCGTGATCATGGCCGGGCAGCATGCTGCCCGGCCATGATCACGCGTGGGACAGGGATCAGGAAAGCCCTGCCTTGGTGCAGACGGACTCGATGCCCTTGCAGATGTCCGCTGCCTTCAGCGCACCGGCGTCGATCACGTCCTGGACGTTGTCCTTGGTGATGACCGTCGGGGCCAGCAGCAGCGCCTGCAGGTTGTGCGAGGCCGACTGCGGGTCGTCGAACTTCACCAGGGTCAGGCCGGCGGAAGCCGGGTCGTCACCCTTGATCAGCGCGATGGCCAGCTTGGCGGCCGCGTCGGCCTCCTGCTTGACGTCCTTGAAGACGGTCATGCCCTGGGTGCCCTGGAGGATCCGCTGCAGACCCGCGATGCCGGCGTCCTGACCGGTGATCACGACCTTGCCGGACAGACCCTTGTCCTTCAGCACGCCGTCGACAGCACCGGCGATGTCGTCGTTCGCGGCGACGACGCCGTCGACCTTGCCACCGGCTGCGGTGAGCGCCTGCTGGAAGGCAGGAGCCGCGTTCTCGACCTTCCAGCCCTTGACCACGGCCTCCTGGGTGATCTTCAGCTTGCCGGCCGCCTGCAGCGGGTCGAGCACGGTGTGCGCGCCCTTCTTGAACAGGACCGCGTTGTTGTCCACGTCGGTGCCGCCGTCCATCATGATGATGTTCGGGTTCTTGACGCCCGCGGCGTTGAGCTGGTCGACCATCGTCTGCGCCTGCAGCTCGCCGACCTTCTCGTTGTCGAAGGAGACGTAGTACGGCGCGGTGCCGCCCAGGTTCACCCGGTCGTAGTCGATGACCTTCACACCTGCGTCGTTGGCAGTCTTCTCGACACCGGCGCCGGACGCGGCGTCGATCGAGTCGATGATCAGGACCTTCACGCCCTCACCGATCATGCTCTGCGCGAGGCTGGCGAACTTGTTCTTGTCGCCCTGGGCGTTCTGGATGTCGGCCTTGATGCCGGCGTCGTCGAATGCCTTCTGGAGCAGCGGCTTGTCGTAGAGCTCGTACCGGGTCGAGGAGGTCGTGTCCGGCAGGATCACGCCGACCTGGACGCCGGAGCTGCTGCCACCGTTGTCCTTCTTGTTGTCGTCAGAGCTGCTGCCGCACCCAGCAAGGGCGCTGACCGCGATGACGGCTGCGGCGCCGGTGATGGCGACGCGACGGATGAGTGGTGTCACGGGGGTTCCTCCTGGAGGGTGGGGGCTTGGCAGGCGCCGGGAGCCCGGTACGGCTTCTCTGAGTGTGCTGCGTCACAGGGTAGTCGTCAAGACTTGAACGCAAGTTGTCCAAATTTCCTGCAAACACGCTGCTAGCACGTATCTCTTGACGATTACGCATTCCTTGTCGCACAGTTCATCCATGTCTTCCGACGCAGGCGACGCCGCGCGAACCGCCCCCGGTTCAGCCGCAGCCCTGCGGATCGCGAACCAGCGACGGGTCCTCGCGGTACTCCTCGACAGGGGTACCCAACCGGCGACCCAGGCAGACATCACGCGGGAGACCGGACTGGCCGCCGGCACCGTGTCGACCATCGTTCGCGAGCTCGCTGCCGCTGGCGTGGTGAGCACCGTCGCGGGCTCCGGGCGACGCGGTACGACGGTCCGGCTGGCCCGGGGCGCAGGCCTGGTCGCGGGCGTCGACTTCGGCCACAACCACGTCGCGGTCGCACTCGGCGACATGTCCGGCGAGGTACTCGGCGAGGACCGACGCACCCTCGAGCCCGGTCACCCGTACGCCGAGGGTCTGCAGGCCGCGAGCGACATGCTCGACACGTTGCTCGCCGCTGCCGGGGCCGAGCGTTCCGAGCTCCGCAACATCGGGATGGGCCTGCCCGCCCCGCTCTCCGACGGCGTCGTGATGAGCTCGGCCATCGAGCCGGGTTGGGTCGGGGTGAACGCACGGGACGAGGCCTCCCGGGTGTTCGGCGTCGACGTGCTCATCGAGAACGACGCCAACCTCGGTGCACTCGCCGAGCACCGCCACGGCCACGGACGCGGCCACGCCAACGTCGTGTTCGTGAAGGTCTCCTCCGGTGTCGGCGCCGGCCTGATCCTCGACAACCAGCTCTTCCGTGGCACCGCCGGAACCTCCGGCGAGATCGGCCACCTGACCCTGAACGACCAGGGCCCGCTGTGCCGGTGCGGCAGCCGCGGCTGCCTCGAGGCGTACGCCGCCAGCGGCACCGCCCTGACGATGATGCACGACCAGATGCCCGAGGCCGGGGTGGACGAGATCATCGAGGCCGCCAAGCAGGGAAACGTCTCGGCGCTGCGCGTCTTCGAGGACGCCGGCCTGCACCTGGGCTGGGGCCTGGCCACCGTCACCAACCTGCTCGACCCGGGCGTCATCCTCGTCGGTGGCGACATGTCGCACGCCGGCGAACTGCTTCTGGAGTCCGCTCGCCTAGGGCTGCGCCGACACGTGCTCGCCGGTACGTCGACGACACCGGTGCTAGTCGCCGAGCTCGGCGACCGCGCCTCGATGGTGGGGGCGCTGGTCCTCGCGATCGACGCGACCGACCTTCTCCCGGCCTGATCGGGCGCTTTGCTACACGAGCGTCGTGGGATTTGCTCTCCGGGAGCCGTGAGGTGGCAAACGGCGCTCGCTGAGGACGATCACCCGAGGTGCCCGCCTAATTTGAAACCTTGGAAATGAAGTCCGAGATTGTCTGAGCGTCAGCCGGGGATGACTCTTCACGTACGTACAACGTGAGCCCGGCGCTCGGGTCATCGACCAGCAGCCCCAGATTGGGATCCAGCCCAGTCGCTACAAATGCATCCATGACCGGTCCGGCAGTCCGTCCTCCATCACTGCAACCGAGGGACACTGCGCGCCCAATCGCCCGGCCCTTCTTCACCAGACCCGCCGCTTGCGCGACGAATACTTGGCTGTCGAACTTCACCCGCTGGGCGCAGGAAGCCTCGCGATGTCCGTCGCTCCCGGAGTTCGTCTCGCCGCAAGCGGAAAGGCAGAAGGTGCTGACGACGACAAATGCGACAAGAGGTGAAATGCCTGATCGAGTTCTCACGGTCGTTTCCTAGTAGAGAGCCCTCAGCCCCATGACATCACCGTAGCCAAGGCTGCGAGCGAAGGTCCGGCATTCATAGGTGACTGGGTGCATGGTGAGCCAGTTGGTGTACGAAGCATCGGGTCCGGTCGCGTGTGCCAGGCCGAACGCGTGTCCGGCTTCGTGGGTACCTACGGACTCGATGTCATATTTTCCGCACTTGGTCGAACTCGAGGGACTCGTCGTGAAGTCGTAATCTGTGGTGTTGAAGCGAACGTCCGCTTCCTTCATGTCCCCACCGGACGCCCACCAGCAGGTCTCGGCAACGGTGCCAGAGTCGAGATTTCCTGCGTCCCACGTACTCGTGCCGTCTCGAGCTGTGCATTCCCCAGAACTGTTGATGTCCGCTTCGGTCGTCGTGTATCCCATGTAGGTCTGCGCGGCGCTGACCTGATCCGAGAGTCCGCAGCTATTGGTGCTGCCGGTGATGTTGTCCATGATGTCTGCAAAAGCGGAGTGTGCCTGAGCCTGGGTCAGAGCGCCGGGTTGAGCGCCGTCCCCGACCCACCACTCGTACGGGTCACCCTGTTTGGATGTGTACCACGCAGCGCTCTTTTGGGAGCAACCACGATCGGTGCCCGTAGGTCCTTCGCTGCCCGCGAGGATGTTCGAGGAGTCTGAGCCCGTGGGCCTCGGCTCGATGGCTTCCGGATAGGTGATCGTTCCGTCGCTCAGGACGCTGACCTGGAAGTCGTCGTCGGCGGTCGGATACTCGGTCGTTCGAGCCATCCCGACCGTCACGCCCGGCTCTGGAATGGTTAGCCCGTTCCCGTTTTCGTCGTACAGAACGCGACCTACAGCATCACACTCGATGACCGACTCCCCTTGTGGCAGGTCCGACACCTCAAGATGGGAATTCGGCAGGTCACAGCCTTCGCTATCGCCGATCGCCGGACCCGCGGCTATCGCGAATGCCCCCGCAGTACGAGTTAGTGCCAACGCGCACGCCACCCAGCGGGCGGCCTTCGCACGGTAGCCGTCGACCTCAGATCCGTCGCCATGACATTCTCCTCAACGACCGGCCGGATCCTGGACGCCCGGTGCGCCAAGATGGCTTGTTGTCGTTGACGACGTAGACCTGGCTGAGTCCTTACGCCGCGCCCTGCTCCATCTGACACCGGCGAACTTCCAACGCAGTCGTTTGAAAGACCGACAGCCAGTTGCCCAGCAGTGCCGCGACGGAGACCGGCAGTAACGCAGCAAACTCAGCTTGCGCGCTCACCCAAGCGTGACCGGCAAAGCCTCAATGCCGTAGACGATCGACTTGGCGTGGAACTGCAGCTGCTTCGGGTCGACGGCCAGCGCCATGTTCGGGAAGCGCTTGGCGAGAGCCGGGTAGGCGGCCCGCAGCTCCATGCGTGCGAGCTCGGCACCGACGCAGCGGTGCAGACCGTGGCCGAAGGCGACGTGGTTCGAGGACTCCTTCATCGGGCAGAGCTCCTCACCCGGCGTCGAGCGCGGGTCGCGGCTAGCGGCGGGCAGGTGGGTCAGCATGACCGAGCCCTTCTTGATCCGGTGGCCGCCGACGACGACGTCCTCCTTCACGAACCGCGGGAAGGCGATCTGCACGACCGAGAGGTGGCGCAGCAGCTCCTCGACGATGTCCTCGACGCTGTCGGGGTCCTCGGCCAGCGACTTCCACAGACCCGGGTGCTGGAGCAGCACCAGGGTGCCGAGCGCGAGCATCGAGGCGCTGGTCTCCAGGCCGCCGGTGAACGCGCCGTCGGCGAGGCCGCCGAGGTCGAAGTCGTTGATCTCGTCGCCGTGCTCGCGGACGATCTGGCCGATCAGGCCGGGGCCTGGGTCGTGGCGCTGGCGCGCGGTCTCGGCAAGCAGGAACTCGCGTGATCCGCCGATGGCACCGACCGCGCCGGCACCGCCCTCGGTGATGTCGAAGCGCGCGCTGGCCAGGGTTCGGAAGGTCTCCCGCTTCTCGGCGGGCAGGCCGAGCAGGTCGCAGATCACCTGGAACGGCACCGGGAATGCGAAGGTCTGAGCCAGGTCGACGACGCCGCCGTTGGCCGCGGCCGCCGCCTCGGTCTCGTCGAGCTGGGCCTCGATGATCTCCTCGATCTTCGGCTTCAACCGCGCCAGCCGGCGCATCGTGAACTCGCCCTGGAGGAGCTTGCGCTGCCGGGTGTGCTCGGGCGGGTCGGTGAACCCGAGCCCGCCGATATCGCCCTTCTCCACGTCACCGCTGGCGCCCATGTAGGGGCGGATGTCGGTGGAGTGGTTGACGTTGCCGAGCACCTCGCGGGCCTCGTCGTACCCGGTGATCATCCAGACCTCGAGGCCCATGATCGAGGTGAGCCGGGTGACCGGGTCCTTGGCCCGGGCCGCGGTCACGCGCGGGTTCGGGTCCACGCCGTCGCGCAGCAGCGGCCACGCGAGCCGGTTCGGGATCTTTTCCAGCTTGGTGAGGTCGAGGCCGCCGGTGCGCGCGATGACGCGCTTCATCACGGCGGACTTCGCCTGGGAGAGGAGGCTCATGGGTCGTCGAGGGCCCTTTGCTAAGACGGGTGCCTGGCAGCTGCTGGAGGAATCTGCTTGCAGCATGCTACCGAGCGCCTGAACCTCCCCTGAACACCACCGCCGCCGGGTAGTCCCACTGGCGGATGTCCCTGCCGGAGCCGTTGTGCCAGGATCGAACATCCTTCAGCACCACCCCAGGAGTGCAGATGTCCGATCAGTCCCGTGAATTCGACGTCATCGTCTTCGGAGCCACCGGCTTCGTCGGCGAGCTGACCGCGGAGTACCTGGCCCAGAACGCCCCGCTCGGGACCCGGATCGCGCTCGCCGGCCGCAGCGAGTCCAAGCTCTCCGAGCTCCGCAAGCGTCTTCCCGCCGCGGCCGAGCGCTGGCCGCTGATCGTCGCGGACGCCGACTCTCCCAGCTCCCTGGACGCGATGGTCGCCCGCACTCGGGTGATCGCGACCACGGTCGGCCCCTACCTGAAGTACGGCGAGGCCCTGGTCGGCGCGGCTGCCTCGGCCGGCACCGACTACATCGACCTGACCGGCGAGGTCCCGTTCGTGCGCTACGCGATCGACAAGGTCGACGAGGTCGCGCGCGTCACCGGCGCCCGGATCGTTCCGAGCTGCGGCTTCGACTCGATCCCCTCCGACATCGGCGTCTGGACCCTGTACCGCAAGATCACCGACGACGGCGCGGGCGAGCTCACCGCGACCACCAACGTGGTCACCAAGATGCGGGGCGGCGCGTCTGGCGGCACCGTCGACTCGATGCGGGTGATCACCGGACTCGCTCGCGACCCCGAGGCCCGCAAGGTGCTGATGAACCCGCAAGCGCTCTCCTCCGGTCCCGGCGACATGCCGCAGGCGCACCGGAGCTCGGAGCCCAGCGACATGCCGATCATCAGCGCCGAGACCGTGGACCCGTCCCTGAAGGGAACCCTCGGCCCGTTCTTCATGGCCAGCTACAACACCCGGATCGTGCGGCGCTCGAACTTCCTGCTCGACGGTGCCTACGGCAAGGACTTCCGGTACGGCGAGGCGATGGCGCTGGGCAAGAACAAGCTGGTCGGTCGGGTCGCGGCCGCTGGTGTCTCGGCAGCGGTCGGCGCACTCTTCACCGGACTGGCGTTCAAGCCCACGCGGCGGGTCCTGGACCGGATCCTGCCCAAGCCCGGCGAGGGCCCGAGCGAGGAGTCGCGCAACAAGGGCTTCTTCGAGCTGCAGGCCTTCACGAGGACCACGACCGGCAAGCGCTACCGCTCGATCACCGCGGCCTCCGGCGACCCCGGCTACAAGGCCACCGCGATGATGTTCGGCGAGTCCGCGCTGGCGCTCGCGCTGGACCGCGAGGACCTGCCGGAGCGCTACGGAGTGCTGACCCCGGCGAGCGCGATGGGCGACGCGCTGGCGAAGCGGCTGCGCGCAGCGGGCATGAAGATCGAGGCCGACGTTCTCGGCTGACCGCGCGCCCCGAGCCGCCCGCTCTGACACACTCGCGGCATGGAACGGATCATCGCTCGGGTGCTGGTCGTTTTTGCCGTCGGTTTCGCTCTCATCGCGCTGGTCGTCGCTGGCTACGACGGAGGCTGCGGATCGCTGTTCAGCGCGACCTCGTGCGACCATCACCCCACCGGCCAGGTGATCGCGACGATCATTCTCGTAGGGCTGGCGCTGACGTGTGGCGTCGCGGCGTACGAGGCGTACGTATCCGGTCCCCGTCCTCCCGAGGAGCCACCGACGATCTACCCCGGGGGCGCGCAGGTCTGAGAATGCCGCTACCGGATCACCGTCGAGCCGTGGCAGATGTAGTCGTTGCCGATCGTCACCCAGCGGCCGTCGTGCGCGCGCAGGAACCGCCAGCAGCTCGAGTTCTTCTTGGGCCCGACCGGCTGCGGTGCGTGCAGGCCGTGGTCGGTCCACAGGCTGACCGCGCGGATGCGGCGTACCAGGTTCGCGCGGGTGAGGTTGCTGCCCAGCGCTTGGGCCTGCTCGGTGAACAAGCGCGCCGCTGACCAGGCGTAGAGGCCGAAGTACGACGGCACCGCACCCGGCGCGACCTGCTGCAGCCAGGCCCGGTACAGCTTCATCTCCTGGTTCCCGCCGGCCGCCTCGAACGGCAGGAAGTTCACGTAGATGTACGCGCCCTCGACAGCACTACCGCCGGTCTTCAGGAAGCTCTGGTTGTAGGCCGTGGCGTCCTGGACGAAGACGTCGGGCTTGAACTGGTAGGTCTGCATCGCCTGGGCCATCCGCACGGCCTGGTCGGAGGAGCCGATGAACTGGACCAGGCGCACGCCCTTGTCCTTCATCGCCTGCACGTACGGCGCGTAGTTGAACTCGGCGACGTCGAAGGTCGTGTCGTAGACGAACTTCATGCCGCGCTTCTCCTCGGCGAGCTTGGTGTACTTCGCCGTCTCGACGGCCGCGGCTTCGCGGACGTAGATGATCGCCGACTTCTTCGCTGCGGCACCGTGCCGGGAGACCAGGAAGTCCGGGATCGCGTTCTGGAAGGCGTGCAGCTCGGTGGCCTGCGCGCCGAAGCAGGTACGACAGTCGTTTCGGGTGTCGGAGACCGACTGCGACCGGATGTCGGGCAGCCCGCACTGGTCAGCGGTCGCGGCCCCACCGGAGTCGAACGCCGACATCGAGCCGACCGCGGCGAAGGCCTTGTCGCAGGCAGTGACGTAGGCGCGCTGGTCACCGCCGGCGTCGGTCCGGGTGTCGAGGTCGAGCACCTGGAGCTTGCGTCCGCACAGGCTGGAGTGCGCGTTGAAGTAGGCCGCGAAGGCACGGGTGGCCTGCTGCGCGGAGTTGAAGATGCCCGGCACCGGGCCGGTGATGTCCGAGGCGTTGGCGATCGTGACGGTGGTGTCCGTGATCCCCGTCTGCTTGGCCAGTGCGGTGCACGCAGGGGCACTCGGGTTCAGCCCCGAGCCCTGGTCGTTCGTCTTGGTCTGTCCGGGGTGCTCCGCGACCGGGAGCAGCCCGCCCGGCACCGTGCTCTTCGGACCCTGCGTCGACGTCGGCGCGGAGACCACCGGCCCGGGTGCCGAGACCGTGCTCGTGGTGCCCTGGGCGTTCCCGTGCAGGGCCGCGTTGGCCCGTACGGCAGTCTTCGGATCGAGCGCCGACCCCCCGCATCCCGCCGCCGTCAGGGCGAGCACCGCCGCCCCCGAGACGAGGGTCAGGCGGTGAAACGGAGTCACCCTTCGTTTCTACACCTGAGGTCCCGCCGATCGCGGCAGGTTTACGTCTCGGGGGCGGCGTCGCCGATCGATTTGTCCCCTACTGGGCCGGAATGATCACACCTTCCAGGTCGCAGGCGTGCGGGAGCACGGTTGCCTGAGCCGAGATGGTGAAGTTGTACGTCAGCGCGAAGGTCAGGCCATCAGAGCCACTCACGATCGCGGGACTGCTCCACTGGTTGCGCAGGTGGCCGGCGGTAACCGTGTTCCCCGCGATCAAGGTCGTACCGCTGGCGTTGTTGAGGCCGAGGGCCTGGGTGCCAGTCGCGCCCGCGCTGTCCTCCAGCCACGGGTTGGTGCCACGGGTGTTGAACAGCACGCCGCTCGGCGGGGTGACGTAGATGCCGAGCGCGGTGTTGGTCGTCCCGTTGGTCGGGTTGCACACCGCCGCAAAGGTCCAGCCGTTGTACGTGGCCACGGTCTTGGTGGTGGCCGTGTCGGTGATCAGCCGCATCGACAAGCCGCTGCCACCTGCGGGCCCGGTGTCACCCTTGGGCCCGGTGTCGCCCTTGGCACCCGGAGCTCCCGGCGTACCCGGAGCTCCCGGCGTACCCGGAGCACCGGTGTCGCCCTTCGGCCCGGTGTCACCCTTCGGGCCCTGGGCTCCGCCGCCGGCGTACCCGGCGATGGTGGTGGTGACGATGACGGACCCGGTGCTCTGGTTCTCGAACCGCACCGAGTTCTTCAGCCCGACCTGCGCGACCGTGGTGGCCGAGACGGTCTGCCCGGCTGTCCAGCTCAGGTCGACGACGCCGTCGGGGTTGCCGGTCGGGTAGACCAGCAGGTTGCCGGCGGCCTTGCCGCTCTTGACCGAGATGGTCAGGTACACCGAGGACGCGTACGTCGGCACCGTGGTGGTGCCGCCGGTGGCGACCTTGTCGAGGACCGCGTGGGCGGCCATGGTCTGGTTGGTGGCCAGCTTGAACGGCGTGGCCAGCGGCACGAAGCCGTCCGGCAGACCGCCGTCGGCCTGGGCCGAGCTGGTGGCGAACATCGCGATGGCGGCGACGGCGAGTGCGGCCATCCACTTCTTCGCGGTGCGGGTTCGCGGCCTGGGTGCAGCATGCAGCGACATCATGGTCTCCCTCAGAATGCCCCCGCGGGCGCGACGCTACCGGGCGCGGGCGGCGCTTGCGGGACGAATCCTCAAACCGGTCGGACCGGCGCCGGGACCGCCATCAGGTCCCGGCGCCAGCCCCTAGTGAGCCTTGAGGTACTCCTCGAACGTCAGGCCCGCGACCCCCCAGTTGTCCACGGGGACCTCGTCGATGACGACGTGCGTCGTCGCCGGGTTCTTGTCGAGCACGTCGACCAGCAGGTCGGTCACGCCGCGGATCAAGGCCGCCTTCTGCTCCGGCGTGACGCCCTCGTCGGTGACCCGGATGTTCACGTACGGCATGGTCAGCTCCGTCCTGCGACGTAGCCGCCGTCGACGCGCAGCACGTGGCCGGTGGTGAAGCTGGAGTCGAGCAGGAACAGGATGCCTGCCGTGGTCTCGTCGACCTCGCCGATCCGGTTCAGCAGGTGGAGTGCGCCCATCGTCTCCCCGGCGCTCGGGTCGTGCATCGGCGTCCGGATGATGCCGGGCGCGATCAGGTTGACCCGGATCTGGTGCGGGGCGAGCTCCGCGGCCAGGGCCGTCGTCAGCGTGTGCACGGCACCCTTGCTGACCAACGGGGCCGAGGACGGGAAGCCGGTCAGCGCGTGGTCGACGAACACCGTGCCGATGTTCACCACGCTGCCGCCACCGCCCTGGGCGATCATCTGCCGCACGGCCGCCTGGGTGGTGAAGAAGGTGCCCTTCAGGTTGCCACCGAGGAACTCGTCGAGGTCCGACTCCTCGACGTCGACGAACGGCTTCGCGCCGAAGCTGCCGGCGCTGTTGACCAGTGCGTCGACGCGCCCGAAGGCGTCGACCGCGGCCCGCACGAGGGACTCGCCGACCTTGGCCTGCCGCACGTCGCCGGCCACGGCCACGACCTGCCGGTCGCCGCCTACCTGGACCACGGCCTTGGCGAGCTTCTCCTCGTCGCGACCGTGCAGAACCACGTTGTCCCCGCGCTCGACGAGCGCCCGGGCGAGGTCGAGACCGATCCCGCTCGAGGACCCCGTGACGATCACAGTTCGTGCCATCTTTTTTCTCCTCTCAATCAAGACGACCAGTCGTCTTCTAATGAACTCAAAAAAAATTAGGGCCGGAAGTAGCCGTCCAGCAGGCGGTCGAGGGTGCGGCGTACCGGAGCCAGGCTCTTGTCGATCTTCATCCGGATCACGGCGCCCTCCCACGACTCCAGCAGCATCTCGGCGAGCTCGAGGGCCGTCATGTCGTCGCGGACGAGGCCCTGCGTCTGGCCGGCCGCGATCAGGTCGCGGATGCCGTCGCGCCACCCGTCGAACGCGTCCCGCAGGGCACGCCGGGTCGCTTCGCTCCCGTCGAGCTCGCCGGCGAGGTTCGCCAGCAGGCAGCCGCCGACGAAATCGGTCCGCTCGAAGTCGCGCATCTGCAGCTCGAAGAACCGGCGCAGCGACTCGACCGGCGTCTTCGCACCGTCCTGCGCCTCGACCAGCTGGCGCGAGCAGGTGTCCGCGTAGTGGCCGATCACCGCGACGCCCCAGTCCTCCTTGCTCGCGAAGTAGTTGTAGAAGGACCCCTTCGGCACGCCGACCTCGTCCAGCACCTGCTGGATCCCGGTGCCGTGGAAACCCCGCTCGAGGAAGTTGGTGACGCTCGCGTCCAGCAGGCGCCGGCGCGTTCCGTCACTGAGTCGAGGTCGAGGCATGCCGAAACAATACGACCGGTCATTTTCAAACGCAATCGCTTTTGTTGTCGCCGTCGTCACACGGCGGATCAGCAGGCGTTCGCGGTGAACCCGATCGGCACCACGTCGCCGGCGCCGCCGGCTACAGCCCGCGCGAACAACGCCTGCACGCTCGCCCCGAACGGAGTGCTGTACTCGACGTCCGGCGCGCAGCCGCCCTGCTCCAGCCCTCCGATGACACCGACCAGGTGTCCGTCCTGCGCCCAGGGTCCGCCACTGGTGCCGTCCCCGAAGCCGGCGCAGCCGATGCTCGAGTACCCGTCGACCAGGGCCAGCGGAGCGGTGCAGGTCACCGGCCGGCCACGGCTGCCCATTGGGTACCCGCTCACCGTCACCGGGGCACCGGCGATCGGCGTCCCGAGCGGCTGACCCGGTACGACGTCCTCGAGCTGCTTGCCCGCTCGCGGCGCCACCCGCAGGATCGCGATGTCGTGGCGCGGGTCGAAGGACTTGGTCCACTCGGGGTCGATGTAGATGCGCTGCACCGTCCAGGTGCCGGCGGGCAGCACGTTGTCGTGCAGCAGTGGCGCGAACTCGATCCCGACGCCGGTGCCGAACACGCAGTGCGCGGCGGTCGCGACGAGGTTCTTCGACGGCGAGTGCAGCACGCTCGCCGAGCAGAAGTGCGGACCGCCGAGCAGCGGCAGCAGCCCGAGCAGGCTCGGGTAGAACACGGCTCCGGTCGCCGGCACGGTCTCCACCGGTTGGGCCGTCGGACCGTCCGCGCGCGCCGGCACCGCCAGTGCCAACGCCACCAGGATCCCTGCCGCCACCGCCGCCATCCGTCGCATGCGCGGAGGCTAGTGACGGCCTCCGGGGGCGTCAACGGATGGCTAGTCCGGCGAGCTCCCGTCGTGGGTGAAGCGCACGGCCTCCGACGTCGGCCAGCCCGTCTCCAGGTAGGTCTGCACACAGGCCAGCGCATGCTCGCGCTCCCCCTGCCACGAGTAGACGTAGCCGAGCGGATCGGTCCAGACGAGGAACGCGACCGACTCCCCACCGCTGAAGGCGACGCTCGATCCGTTCTCGTGCTCGAGCAGCACCGAGCAGCGCGCCTCGTCGACCAGCGCGTTGAAGTCGCCGAGGCACGCGACGTCGAACGCGCGCTCCTCGCCTTCCTGGTCGACGTAGGACGCGATCACTTCCTGTTCCTCCGCCATGCACGGAACCGCGACACCGGTGGCAGGAAGAACAGGATCACCATCGTGATGACCAGCAGCACCTTGCTGCCCGTGGCGATGAACACCAGGATCCCGAGGACACCGACCACGAAGGACGCGACGTTCTGCTTGAGCAGAGCCCAGTCACGGTGCCGACCCTGGTGGTCCATCAGCACACAGTAGAAGTGCGAAGACCGGGGCGACCGGACAAACCGGGCCGCGACGACCCCGCGTCTAGACCGCGTTTCCCCAGGTCAGGAGGCGAGTGCGCCGGCGCCCGGCTGCGGCGCGGGCACCACGCCCGGCTCCTCGCAGCGCAGGAACTGGCCGGTGCGCTCGGCGCCCAGCACCTCGGTCGGGACACCCTCACGAATGACCGGACGACCGGCGACGATCACCACCGGCACGGTCGCGTCGTTGCGGTTGACCATCCGGGACAGGTTCCCGAACTGCTCCACCGGGCTCTCGGCGTACTCCTCGAGGCTGGCGTCCAGCTTGGTCGGGTCGATGACGACCAGGTCGGCCCGGTCGCCCTCGCGCAGGTGGCCGGCGTCCAGGCCGTACCAGTCGGCGAGCTCGCCGGTCAGCCGGTGCACCGCGTGCTCGACGCTCATGAACGGGGCGCCGGCCTTCTCGGCCTCGACCACGTGCTTGAGCAGCCGCAGGCCGCAGTTGTAGAACGCCATGTTGCGCAGGTGCGCGCCGGCGTCGGAGAAGCCGATCTGCACGCCCGGGTCCTTCGCGAGCTTCTTGAGGAACTCGGGACGGTGGTTGGAGATCGTGGTCCGCCAGCGCAGCGCGGTGCCGTGCTCGAGGACCAGGTCGAGGAACGCGTCGACCGGGTGCAGGCCACCGCGGTCGAGACCGACCTGCCCGAAGGACTTGCCGACCACCGAGGCGTCCGGGCACTCGACGATCTCGGCATCGAAGAAGTCGCGGTGCCACACGCGCGGGCCGTACTTGGAGTCGTAGTCCTTGCGGAACGTGCGGCGGTACTCCTCGTCGCGCAGCAGCTCGTTGCGGGCGAACTCCTCGGACAGGTGCAGCGCCGCGGCGCCGGAGCCGAACTCCTCGAAGATGACCAGGTCGATGCCGTCGGCGTACACCTCGAACGGCACCGGCAGGTGCTGCCAGCGGAAGTTGCCGCCGAGCTTGTTCACGACGGTCGCGATCGGACCCATGATCTTGATGACGAACGGCAGCGCCTTGATGTCCGCGGCCGACAGCAGACTGGTCTTCAGCTTCTTGCGTCCGATGCCGAGCGAGGACAGTGACTGGCTCAGGATGTTGAGCGGGTTCTTGATGTTCGGGCCGGACTGGAGAACACGGTCGCGCTTGCGCAGGATCGCGTTGAGCCGGCGCAGCTCGCGGGCCTTGGCGAAGGTCGAGGGCAGCGTGCGGGAACGGCAGGTGTCGCCGTCGAGCTTGTCGAAGAGCAGCTGCTGCGAGCTCATCCCGATGAAGCCGGCGTCCAGCGCCTCGGTGAGCCAGGCCTCCATCCGGGCCTGCTCCTCGCGCGTGGGCCGGACGCCCTTGCGGGTGGCGCGGTCCAGCCCCATCGTCGCGGTGCGCATGTCGGAGTGACCGACGAACGCCGCGAGGTTCGGCCCGAGCGGCAGGGACTCCAGCGCCTCGACGTACTCGGACGCATTGGTCCAGGTCTTGTGCCGGGTGACGCCGTCGATGACGTGGCGGCGCGGGATCGCCTCGACCCGACCGAACAGGTCTCCGGCGTCGACCGGGTCGACGTGCACGGTCGACAGCGAGCACGAGCCGAGGAAGATCGTGGTCACGCCGTGGCGCAGCGACTCGACCAGCGACGGTCCGCCGAGCACCTCGATGTCGTAGTGGGTGTGGATGTCGACCATGCCGGGCAGCACCCACTTGCCGCCGGCGTTGATGACCTCGGTGCAGCCGGTCTCGTCGAGCGCCTCAGCCGAGACGGTGGCGACCCGTCCGTCCTTGATGCCGAGGTTGCGCTGCTGTGGCTCGGCGCCGGTCCCGTCGAACCACAGGCCGTCGCGGACGATCACGTCAAAGGTCATGCACGTATCGAACGGGGGTTTTTGACACGTGTCAAGAGTCGCCCTCACTCGTGTTGCGGGCCGGTTCGAGGCGACTGGTCAGACCGTCGCCGCGGTCGACTCCCAGACCTCCCGGCCACCCGAGGATTCCCACTCCGCCCAGGCCGCTGCGTATCCGTCCTCGAGACCGGCCTGGACCGAAGCCGAGCGGGGCGCCCCTGCCCCAGTGACCTCCGACCTCGTTCGATGCTCAACGGCCTGGGCACGTTCGACCAGCTCGTACGGCTCTTCTGGCAGTGTCACCGCCACCTTGCGAACGGCCACGCCACCTCCTAGGTATGACTTCATCGAACTGTGACCCTAGGCAGAAACCGACGAATCCTGTGCCCGCGGTTCACAGGCCAGCCAACAGCGGACCGCTACTAGGGCGTCGGCACCACAGTCCGGCCGTTGCACACGTACGCCGTGCCGCCGACCGCGACCCACGTACCGGCGTCGAGCCGGAGCATCCGCCAGCACGGGGTGACGACCTTCGAGCCGACGTTCTGGCTCGCGTGAGCACCGGAGTCGGTCCACGCGTGCACACCGCGCACCGCGGTCACCAGGTTCGCGCGGCTGAGGCGACCGCCCAGCGCTCGGGCCCGGTCGACGAACAGCCGAGCCGCGGACCAGGCGAAAAGCCCGTCGATGCTCGGCGACGCCCCGGGATGCACCTTGCGGAGGTAGGTGATGTAACGACGAAGCTCCGTGTTGCTCGCCGCCTCGGAGAACGGGGTGATGTCGATCGGGACGTAGGTGCCGTCGACGGCCGCGCCTCCATCAGTGACGTACGGCTTGATGCCGTAGGTCCGTGGGTCGGTCTGGAACAGCGGCGCGTACGACGCATCCTTCATCGCCTGCGCCAGACGCACGGCCTGCTGGTACGGGCCGACGAACTGGACGAGCTGGACGCCATGGCTCTTGAGCTGGGTCACGTACGGGCCGTAGTCGAAGGCGGCCACGTCGATGCCGGTCGAGTAGACGAAGTTCATCCCGCGCTTCTGCTCCGCGGAGAACATGGTGGCTGCCTTCGCGGCGTAGGCCTGCGCGTTCAGGTACACCAGACCGACCGCCTGCGAGGCCGCGTGCTGGTGGCCCAGGAAGAAGTCAGGGATCGCGTTCGGGAACGCGTCGTCCTGGGTCGCCTGGACGCCGAAACAGGTGGGGCAGTCGTTGCGGTCCGTGGACGCCGAGGTCGAACGGATGTCGGGGAGCCCGCAGTTCTGGGTCGTCCAGGACCCGCCGTTGTCGAAGAGCGACCACGAGCCCACCGCCGCGAATGCGTGCTTGCACGCCGCGGCGTACGCGGTGCCGTTGCCCTTGGCGTCCGTCTGGGAGTCGAGGGTGTAGATCCGGAGCTTGCGGCCGCAGATCGACTGGGAGGCGTTGAAGTAGGAGACGAATGCCTTGACCCCGTCGAGCGCCGGGCGCCCCAGGTTCGGGACCGGCCCGGAGAGGTCGGCGACGTTCGCGATGGTGATCGTCGTGCTCGTGACTCCGGTGCGGTTCTGGAAGCCGGTGCACGACCCCGCCGCGGCCGAGGGGCTGGTGGGTACGGCCGCGAACGTCGCCGTCAGAGCAGCGAGCACGGTGAGTACACCGAGGCGTCTGCGCGCTCGGACCACGGGGACCTCCTGAGTCGTCGTTCCTCCCCGCGTTCTACACCGGACCGACCCGACCGCGCGCGACTTTCAGAACTCGCTCAGGATTCGCACGCGGGACGACAGGCCGGACGCCCGCCAGAACCTGGCGGGCGTCCGGTCCTTCCCGTGCCGGTCAGCAGAAGTGGATGAAGCTTCCGCTGAGGAGATCGATGTCGTCGAAGACCGGGATGTCCACGTCCAGGTGCGGGCTGTCGATGCAGCTGAACGTGCCGGTGCTGTGCGTCGTGAGGTCGTCGTAGTCGATGCACGTCGGCAGGCAGTAGTCGACGAACAGGATCTTGTCCTGCGCCTCGATACCGGAGCTGTCCGAATCGGTGTGGTACTCGATCAACGGGTCGTCCGCGTCGTCCTGGTAGTACTTCACGTTGCCGCTGATCAGGGTGTTGTCGGTGTCGAAGTAGGCGTAGGCCCGACCCGCGGTGCAGGCCGTGCAGTCGAACGACCGGAACCCGGCACCCACCTGGACCTTGCCGAACCGCAGGTTCGAGATCACCAGACGCGACTTCTTGGCCGAGCTGTCCAGGCAGGTGCCCGGGTCGGACTCGTCGAAGCAGTACGTGCCGTCGACCCGGAAGCGGGTCGGCCAGGCATTGCCCGACAGATCCGTCGGGACCAGCGAGAAGTCGAGCAGCGCCGGTGGCATCAGGAATCCGAAGTAGGTGTTCGGGACGAAGCTCGCCTTGCAGGCCTTGTTGTCGCCCGAGAAGCAGACGGTCACGTCCGGAGCGATGTTCTGCAGGTTCGCGTCGATGTAACCGCCGGCCAGGTTGGTCTGCAACGTGATCGAGTTGATCTGCGTGTTGGTCGTCGCCCGGTAGTGCACGCTGACCTTGTTCGACATGTCGAGGTTGATCGTCGCCGGGGTCGGGTTCGAGATCGTCCCCTGGAGGAACTTCCCGTCGTCCTGGATGAACGTGTAGTCGAACGGATCCGGTGCGATGGAGTAGGAGATGATCTTGTTGGCATCGGTGATCTGGACGAACGTGTCTCCGATGTTGTGGATGTCAGCGGTGAACTGCCCGGTGTTCAGGTTCCCGTACGCCGTCTGGTGCCCGGCGATGCTGTTGTGCGGGCCGCTGGCTGACGGGTAGAGCTGCAACAGGATCCGCCCGATCTTCTGGTTGTTCGGCGGATCGTTCTGACCGCGCGGTGCGAACGAGAAGGTCGTTCCGTTGTGGCTCGAGAACACCGCCCGCATGTGGCTCGGGATGTCGTCGACCTGGGCGTGCAGGGTGTCGATGCCCAGCGGCAGCGCTGTCCCGTCAGCCACGTTGTACAGCCCGCTCGCGTCGACCGTGATGTGGTCGATGTGCTGGCCGTGCGCGTCGTAGTCCAGGACGGTCGTGTCGTCCGAGACCTGGTCGAGGCTGAAGTCGATGTTCGACGGGACCTTGTCGATCGTCCCGTTGACCTTCAGGTTGTGCGTGGCATCCGCCAGGTTCGCGTACAGGTTCAGCACCTGCGGCGAGTTGGTCTGCAGGTTGCCGCTCATCGGGTCGGCCTTGAAGGAGACCGACTTGATGCCGAGGATGCGCGCGTACGCCCGGTACAGCGACCCGGTGTCCTCGTACGACGCGTAGTCGCCCGCCGGCGTTGACGGCACGCCCGCTCCGTCACTGGCGAGGAGCTCGACCGAGCCGATGCCGTTGCCGGAGGCGTTGAACGTCACGCCCCCGTCGGCCTGGGCGTAGTCGACGTTCATCACCGCGGGCAGGTCCTTGACCGTCACGTCGACACGCGTGGCCTTGGCGAAGAACGGCGTGCTCTTCGTGCCGTGCAGGTGGATCTCGTCGATCCCGGTGCCGTGGCCGTCGAAGCCGATCTCGCCGGCATCGGAGTCGATGGAGACCGTCGTGTCCGCGGGGAGACCCTTCAGGTACCCGTCGAGGTGGACCGTGGAGACGTCGTCGTCGAACGTCAGCGGGATCAGCGCAGGAGCGGTCGCGAACTTGACCTCACCGGTGATCGGCCCGGCCTGGTCGAGCTGCACCGACTGCAGGTCGTTCAGCTGGAGACTGCCGCCGAAGACCGCGTTGCTGACCCGGTGGAACTTCGCGAAGGCCGACGTGCTCGGGTCGAGCGCCCCGACGTCACCGCCCTGGGCGAAGCGCGCCTGGATGCGGTCGAACTTCCCGCCCTGGGTCGCGCCGACGAAGGTGTTCTCGTCGGCCTGGTCGAACCGGATGTGGGCAGGGATGCCCCAGGCGTCCAGTGCCGCGGCGGTCTTGATGTTGCCGTTGAGCTTGTCGCGGTAGGTGCCGGTCACCTTGGCGATCGGCGCCGAGGCGTCGTACGTCACGGAGTTGCTGCCGGCCGGGCCGGAGGTGTGCACCACGTCGATCGTCGAGGGCACCGCGTCGACGGTGGCCGTGATGTTCTGCTCGTGGTTGCCCGGCGTCAGGATGTCCATCTTCGCGTCGAGCGCCGTCGGCGTGGTGTTGACCGAGATCTGCTGTCGGTCGTCGGCCAGCTTGAGCCTGGTCTTGAACGACGCGGGCACCGGCGAGAACTTCGCGTTGCCGCGGTACGTCGTGGTCGGAGCGTCCGCGTTGTCGCCGGAGAACATCTCCCCCATCGTGGCCAGCGCGAACGGCGGGTTGGTGACGTTGAGGTCGAGACCCAGGTCCAGCGTCGAGGCGGAGATGCCCAGGATGCTGGCCTTCGCGACCCAGCGACCCGCGGTTCCCACCGAGGTGCCGTCCTCACCGAAGCCGACGAAGGTCGGCGTCCCGCTGGTCGGGAGCAGTGCGATCGCCTCGACCGAGACGCGCGCGTTGACCGGGAAGCCCAGCTGGCGCTGGATCTGCAGGTTGAGTCCGTTCGGCGGCAGGTTCGCGGTCAGGGTGCCGTAGAAGTCGGGAAGCAGGCCGGCGCCGTCGACGTCGAGCGGCGTCGGCACCGTGGCGAGCGCCTTGGTGTAACGGACGATCGGCGGCCCGGAGGGCGGGTAGTAGGTCGTCTTGTAGACGTAGCCGAGCACGCTGATCGAGCAGACGATGGCCGGCAGCGCGTCGACGATCGGGCCGACGACCGGAACCGGGTGCGTCACGTCGGCGACGCCCTGGACCACCGGGCAGAGGATCGACTGCAGCAGCTTCAACGGGGAGTTGCCGAAGGCAGTGGCGAGCGGTCCCGTCGGGTCAGCGGCCACCGGCATGGGAGCGACCGCAGGTGCGGTCGCCGCGACCGGCACGGCGGCAGGAAGAGGAGCGGCGGACGCGGACCGGCCCGGCAAAGCGACGATCGCTGCGGCGAGCGCGAACGCGCCCACGAGTGTGGTGATCTTGCGCATGGTGCGCCTCCGAGGTGGGTGCATGAGCACCATCGGGAAACGCCTAGAGCTCCCCGAGCGGGCACTCGCCTGATTGGCAAGTTAGCGAGCCGTTCGGCCAGGCAGACATGGCACGAACGGGGCAGTCCAGAATGCGCGGAAGATCGCAGTTGGTACGAGATGGGCCAAAGGTGCAGTCAGCCCCGACCCGCGCGCAGCGGTGTAGACCGGACCACCGCGGGCGCGCCCTGAAATGGCACCATGGCCGTTCTCGGAAATGAACGGCACGGGGGTGCTCAGATGGAACAGAACCACGACGATCGGCGAGGCCGAGGACGGCCTTCACTGCGCGAGGGCGTGCAGACCTGCCAGGTCTCGGCGCGCGTGCCCGGCGACGTGCGCAGCAAGCTGCAGGCGCAGGCCGACGCCGAGGGCAAGCGGCTGAGCGACGTCGTGCGTGAGGCTCTCGAGGCCTACGCCGGCTGAGGCTCCGGCCGCCGGAGCTCACCTCACCCGAACGATTCGACGACGAACGCTCGTTGTTGTTGGCGAGAACTAGTTGCAGACGGGGTCGTCGACCTGGGGAGCCGTGCCGACGCCGGTCGGCTCGAACTCGATCGTCACCGTGCACCCGTGATCGTCGACCGTCAAGGAACGACCAGGGGCGTAGTCCTCGTAGGTTCCATCGCCGTCATCGACCTCGCCTGAGTGCGCTCGGATGACGTCGGTGAAGTCGAGATCCCGGTACGCCGTCTTGGTGGACGCGCTCTCGGTCTGGAAGGCCCTCGCCACCCGAGCAGCGAACTTCGCCGCGGCGGCAGAGTCGGGATAGGTCCCCCGGGACGTCGTGTTCGTCTCGTGGGCGGAAGCACCGCAAGCCCCCAACGTGGCCGCGAGCATCAGCGCTGCACCGGTCAGCGTCGCGCGTTGCCAGCTAGCAGCCATCCATTGATCCTGACAGGAAACGGTGGAGGTGGCTCACTCCCACTCGATGGTGCCCGGGGGCTTGGACGTGATGTCCAGGACCACCCGGTTGACCTCGTCCACCTCGTTGGTGATCCGGGTCGAGATCCGCTCGAGCACCTCGTACGGGAGCCGGCTCCAGTCCGCCGTCATCGCGTCCTCGCTGGAGACCGGACGCAGCACGATCGGGTGACCGTAGGTCCGGCCGTCACCCTGGACGCCCACCGAGCGGACGTCGGCGAGCAGCACGACGGGGAACTGCCAGATGTCGTGGTCGAGGCCCGCGGCTGCGGTCTCCTCGCGGACGATCGCGTCCGCTGCGCGCAGGATCTCGAGGCGCTCGGCCGAGACCGCGCCGACGATGCGGATCGCCAGGCCGGGGCCTGGGAACGGGTGCCGTCCGACGATGGCCTCGGGGATGCCGAGCTGACGGCCGACCTGGCGGACCTCGTCCTTGAACAGGGTGCGCAGCGGCTCGATCAAGCTGAACTCGAGGTCGTCGGGAAGTCCGCCGACGTTGTGGTGGCTCTTGATGTTCGCAGCACCCTCGCCGCCACCGGACTCCACCACGTCGGGGTACAGGGTGCCCTGGACGAGGTACTTCACCGGCGGTCCCGGGGTGGCGAGCACCTCGCGCTCGGCGGCCTCGAAGACGCGGATGAACTCGCGCCCGATGATCTTGCGCTTCTCCTCCGGGTCCGTGACCCCGTCGAGGAACCCGAGGAACTGGTCCTTGGCGTCGACGACCTTGAGGTCGACACCGGTCGCCAGCACGTAGTCCTTCTCGACCTGCTCGGCCTCGCCCTGGCGGAGCAGGCCGTGGTCGACGAAGACCGCGGTGAGCTGGTCGCCGACGGCGCGCTGCACGAGCGCTGTGGAGACCGCGGAGTCGACGCCACCGGACAGCGCGGAGATGACCCGCGCGTCACCGACCTCTGCACGGATGCGCTCGACCTGCTCCTCGACGATGTTGACGCTCGTCCAGGTCGGCCGGCAGCCGGCGATGGTGTGCAGGAAGTGCTCGAGCACCGCCTGGCCGTGCTCGGAGTGCAGCACCTCGGGGTGCCACTGGACGCCGGCCAGCTGGCGCTCGACGTGCTCAAAGGCGGCGACGGTCGCGCGCGGCGAGCGCGCGTTGACGGTGAAACCCTCCGGCGCGGCCGTGACCTCGTCGCCGTGGGACATCCAGGAGACCAGCGTCTCGGGCAGGCCGTTGAGCAGCGTGCCGGGCTCGAGCACCTCGACGTTCGTGCGGCCGTACTCGCGCTGACCGGTGTGCGCGACGCTGCCGCCGAGCGCCTGGGCCATCGCCATGAAGCCGTAGCAGATGCCGAAGACCGGCACCCGGCCATCGACGAGGCTGCCGTCGAGCTGAGGTGCGCCGTCCTCGTAGACCGACGACGGTCCGCCGGACAGGATGATCGCCTTCGGGTTCTTGGCGAGCATGTCCTCGGCGGACATGGTGTGCGGCACGATCTCCGAGTAGACCTTGGCCTCGCGCACCCGGCGGGCGATGAGCTGGGCGTACTGCGCCCCGAAGTCGACGACGAGAACGAGGTCGTGGTCGGTCAAGTCCCGGCCCTTCCAGTGGAGGTTAGGGGCTGAGTCTATCCGTGCAGGACCGGACCCCGTACGCCGTCCCAGCCGGGTCAGTAGCAGAGCTTGTGCACCGCGGCGACGGCCTTCGTCAGCGCAACGAGATCGGCGGATCCCAGCACACGGGTGCCGTCGTCGAGGTCCTTGATCTTCCCCGGCAGTCCGGCGACCACCTCGACGAGGGCGCGGAACCGGGCGAAGTCGTCGTCCGAGAGCCCGGGGGTCTGTCCGGCAGTCACCGCCGCGCCGCGGACCTTGACGAGGACCGTGTCGCTCTCGATCCCATCACCGTCGGTCGGCGCTTCCGCCAGGAGCTCCTTCGCGTGCCGGGTGTCCGCGTCCCCCACCGACAGCACGTACCCGCGGCAGGCCATCGTGTGGGCCTCGCCAGAGCTGGGGACAACGTTGGAGCCGCAGGCGGCCAGCGGGAGCACGAGGACAGGGAGCAGCAGGGCCCGAGAGAGTTTCATGCGCTGGACCGTAGCGGCTCGGGCGTGGTGTCTCGCGCAGACCCCCGGACACGAATCAGGGCCCAGCCGGGGAGCGACGGCAGAGTGCTGGGCATGGGCCCAGGCTCCCCGGACACGAATCAGGGCCCAGCCGGGGAGGGAGGGAGGCTGGGCCCTGATTGTCCACGTGGTGTGAACCGTGTCGAGATCGGGCCTGGGAGGGAGCGATGCACCCGATCTGTACTGGTAAACGAGTCCGTTCAGGCGGGGTTATGCGTTACCTGAAGTTTTTTTCGGGACAAATCGGTCCCGTTCTCAGGGAGAGGTTTCGACAGGCTCAACCAGCACGGGGGTCAGGAAACCGCGACGATCGGCAGGTGCAGGGCGCCGGGGGCCCCGCTCGGGACCGCCGGGGAGTTCGGCTCGACCGCGCCGACCTGCTGGTACGCCGTACCGAGGGCCGGGCGCGGGTCCTCCTCGCCCTTGTTCGGCCAGAACGACATCGCCCGCTCCGCCTGGGCGGTGATCGTCAGCGACGGGTTCACCCCCAGGTTCGCCGAGATCGCCGAGCCATCGGCGATGTGCAGGCCCGGGTGGCCGTAGACGCGCTGGTACGGGTCGACCACCCCGGACTCGACCGAGTCGCCGATGGTGCAGCCGCCGATGAAGTGCGCGGTCAGCGGGCGGTTGAACGGCTCGCCGATCGAGCCGCCGGCGGTGCCGTCGACGATCTCGGCCATCCGCTCGACGGCCTCGTTGCCGACCGGGATCCAGGTCGGGTTCGGGGTGCCGTGACCCTGCTTGGAGGTCATGTAGCTGATGTTCGTGCCGGGGATCTTCTCGGTGAAGGTCGTGATCGAGTTGTCGACCGTCTGCATCACCAGGGCGATCACGGTGCGCTCCGACCAGTGCTTGAAGTCGTAGAGCTCGCGGATGTTCGCCTTCTGGTTCCACATCTCCTTGAGCCACTTCTGCCAACGCGGCGTCGGGCCCTCTCCGTCGGTGAGCACGGTCTGCATCATCGACATGAAGTTGCTGCCCTTGCCGTAGCGGACGGGCTCGATGTGGGTGTGGTCGTCGGGGTGGAACGACGAGGTGATGGCCACGCCGCGCGAGTAGTCGACGGTCGAGCCTGAGGGCGCGATCGCGCCGAGGATCGACTCCGAGTTCGTCCGCGACAGGTAGCCGAGCCGGTCGGACAGACCGGGCAGGTGACCCTCGTCCTTCATCTTGTGCAGCAGCCGCTGGGTCCCCAGCGACGCGGCCGCGACCACGACCTGCTCGGCGGTCAGCGTCCGGGTCGAGCGCGGCGTCGCCCGCAGGGCCTTGGTGAACTTGATGGTGACGTCGTACCCGCCGCCGCTGCGCGGCTTGAGACGGGTCACGGTGCTCAGCGGCATCACCCGGGCGCCCAGCTTCTCGGCCAGGTACAGGTAGTTCTTGACCAGGGTGTTCTTGGAGTTGTGCCGGCAACCGGTCATGCACTCGCCGCAGGCACGGCAGGGCACCCGGTCCGGGCCGGCGCCGCCGAAGAACGGGTCGGCGACGGTGTCGTGGTGGGTCTCGCCCGGTCCGCCGAAGAAGACGCCGACCGGCGTCGGGTGGAAGGTTTCCCCCACGCCCATGTCCTTGGCGACCTGCTCCATGACGTCGTCGGCCGCAGTGCGGAGCGGGTTCTCGACCACGCCGAGCATCCGCTTGGCCTGGTCGTAGTACGGCGCCAGCTCGGCCTTCCAGTCGGTGATGTGCGCCCACGACGGGTCGCGGTAGAAGGCGTCCAGCGGTTCGTAGAGCGTGTTCGCGTAGACCAGCGAGCCGCCTCCGACGCCCGCGCCGGAGACGATCATGCAGTCCTTGAGGGCGTCGATGCGCTGGATGCCGTAGCAGCCGACCTCGGGCCGGAAGAGGTAGCGCTTCACGTCCCAGGAGGTGTCGGCGAAGTCGGCGTCCTCGAAGCGGGCACCGGCCTCGATGACCGCGACCTTGTAGCCCTTCTCGGAGAGCCGCAGCGCGGAGACGGATCCACCGAAGCCCGAGCCGATGACGATCACATCGAAGTCGAAGTCCTTGCTCATGCGCGTCCCATCTTCTTCATCAGCCGCAGGCTCAGCGTCATCGTCTTGGCGTACTGCTCGTCGTCCAGGCCGAACTGCGGGCTGAACCGGAGCAGCGCCTGCGAGGCGACCGCCTGGGTCTCGGTGTAGCGGTGGATGCCTTCGCTGCCCTGACGGCGACCCATGCCGGACTCGCGCATGCCGCCCATCGGGGCGTCGATGCTGGCGAAGGTGGCCCCGAAGGCCTCGTTGATGTTCACGGTGCCGCACTTGATCTGGCGGGCGATGATCCGGGCCCGCTTCACGTCACGGCTGTAGATCGAGGCGTTCAGCCCGTACTCGCCGTCGTTGGCTCGCTTGATCGCGTCCGCCTCGTCGGAGAAGCGGTACAGGCTGATCACCGGGCCGAAGGTCTCGTGGCCGAAGCAGGTCATCTCCGGGGAGACGCCCTCGAGGATGGTCGGCTCGTAGAAGTACGGGCCGAGGTCCGGGCGGGCCTTGCCGCCGGCGAGCACGGTGGCGCCCTGGGCCACGGCGTCGTCGACGTGCGCAGTCACGGTGTCGAGCTGGTCCTGGCTGATCAGCGAGCCCATGTCGCTGCCCCACTCCAGGCCGGCGGACAGGTTCATCGCCTTGGTCGCGGCGACGAACTTCTCCTTGAACTTGTCGTAGACCTGGTCGGCGATGAACATCCGCTCGGTCGAGACGCAGAGCTGACCGGCGTTGGAGAAGCACGCCCGGACCGCACCCTCGGCGGCCTTGTCCAGGTCGGCGTCGCGCAGGATCAGGATCGGGTTCTTGCCACCGAGCTCGAGAGAGCAGCCGATCAGGCGGTCGGCGGCCTGCTTGGCGATGATCTTGCCGGTCGCGGTCGAGCCGGTGAAGCAGATGTAGTCGGAGCGCTCGATGATCGGCGTGCCGAGCTCGCGGCCCGGGCCGGCGACGACGTTCCAGAGGTCCTTGGGGAAGCCGGCCTCCTCGAGCAGCTGGGCCCCGAGCAGGGCGGACAGCATGGTCTGGGCGTCCGGCTTGGTGACCACGGCGTTGCCGGCCAGCAGCGCCGGGATGCCGTCGCACAGCGCCATCGTGAACGGGTAGTTCCACGGCGAGATGATGCCGACGACGCCCTTGGGGACGCGGTTGACCTCCGCGCGGGTCAGGCCCGGGATGACACCGAGGCGACGCTCGGTGTCGAGGTGCTGGTGCGCGGTGCGGGCGTAGTAGCGCGCGGTGAGCGCGATGTGCAGCGGCTCGTCGAAGGCGTGCTTGCGGGCCTTGCCGGACTCCCAGCAGATGAGGTCGATGATCTCGTCCTGGCGGTCCAGCACGAGGTCGTGCAGCCGCAGCAGGATCTCGGCGCGGTGGTCCAGCGACGTCCGTTGCCAGCTCTGCTGCGCACGCCGCGCGCGGGCGAACGCCTCCTTGACGTCAGCCTCGTTGGACTGCGGGATCACCGCGAGCGGCTTGCCCGTGGCCGGCGCGTACGCCGTCACCCCGGTACCGGTGGTGGCGATGAGGCGGCCGGTCAGTGCGGCCACGTACTCCGGCTCGAACGCGTACGACGCCCGCGGGTCGTGCTCGGGGTCAGCGGGAAGCTGGGTGGAGGGGTTCACGCTCATGGACGGAGCGTAAACCCAGGGGTAACTTTACACAACGGCGGATCTGTAAACTGGACAGCCGGTCCTGTCACTTGAACGTGAAGTAGATGAACTTCCCCGAGTTGGCGTGGTTCAGGCTGTCGCCGAAGAACCGCGCGCGCACCCGGTAGTGCACCCCGGAGGAGTGCTTCCCGGTCCACTGCCAGGTGACCACGCCGTTGGAGTTCTCGTACTTGCAGGCGCTCAGGCCGACGACCTTCCAGGTGGTCGATTCCTTGCGCCAGACCTCGTGCTTGATGCACCGGTACTTGCGCGCCGGCGTGGTGTCGCTGCGGAACGTCGGGTGGGCGGTCGTGGCGAACACCGCGTACGAGCCGGACTGCTGGTAGTACCCGGCGATCGCGCTCTGGAGCTGGGCACGGACCGGGAGCGAGAGCGTCTGGCTCGGCGAGGTCGCGTCGGCGACGTACACGTCGATCTTGGTGTCGATGTACATGTACACGGCGTAGTGCTTGGTGCCCGAGTAGACGCTGGTGTCGTCCAGCACCTTGCTCGTGTGGTTCGCGAAGCGGGCCACCACCTTCAGGTGGGTGCTCGCGCCGGCGTTCGAGACCGTGACCGAGACGTCCGCCGTCTGACCGGCGACGTAGATCGACTTGTTCGTGTGCGCCGCGACGCTGGGCGGCGGGTCCTCGGCGAACGCGGGCAGCACCGATGTCGACAGGACCGAGACCAGCGCCACGACCAGGAGGCGCCCCCAGAGCTTCATGACCTGATCAACGCAAAACGGGCGTTCGGGTCACGGCTCGGGTCGCCCGGCGCTCGGCAAGCCAGAGGCCGAGCGGGAGACCGGGGAGCACCGCGATCGCCGGTCCTGCGACGCTCCAGGAGTCGTCGCCACCACTGCCCCACAGCAGCGATACGAGCAGGAGAAGCAGCCAGAACGTCAGATATATCGCCACGATCCGCCCGACCGCTCGGGCCCGCTCCCCCAGCGGGCGCGGACTGAGGACGTACCAAAGGCCGCCGAGCAGCACCCCGCCGACGAGGTAGATGCAGACTGCGGCAGGCGATCCGACGGCGTCCTCCAGAGGACCGGAGAAGCTCGAGACGGTCGACCCGACCGCGCCGACGACCAGCCACGCGTATTGCTGGCGCAGCGGCCAGGTCCGTTCCATGCCCCGATCATGCCCGACGGATCACCCGGCGTCGTCGGGTTCCGGCGGGGTCTCCTTGCCCTCGGCCTCGTCGCGGTCGGCCCACTCGAGCAGCGGCGCGATGTCGAAGACGTGGTCGTCGATGTCGTGGTGCAGGTCGCCGAGCTCGGCGTACCGGTCGGGCATGGTGGCGATGGTGAAGTCGTTGGGCTCGCAGTCGTCGACCTCGTCCCAGCGGATCGGCGCGCTGACGGTGGCGAGCTCGTTGCCGCGGACCGAGTACGCCGCCGCGATGGTGTGGTCGCGGGCGTTCTGGTTGTAGTCGACGAAGAGGTCCGTCGGGTCGCGGTCCTTGCGCCACCAGGTCGTGGTCACCTGGTCGTTGCGCCGCTCGACCTCGCGGGCGAAGGCGAGCGCGGCACGGCGTACGACCTTGTGGTCGCCGTCCGGCTTGATCCGCACGTAGATGTGCATGCCCTTGCCGCCGCTGGTCTTCGGGTAGCCGACCGCGCCGAGCTCGTCGAGGATCTCGTGGGCGGTGTGCGCGACGCGCTGCACGGTGGCCCAGTCGCAGTCGTCGCCCGGGTCGAGGTCGATGCGCCACTCGTCGGGGATCTCGACGTCGGCCTTGCGGCTGTTCCAGGGATGGAACTCGACCGTGCTCATCTGCACGGCCCAGACGACCTGTGCGATCTCGGTGACGCAGAGCTCGTCGGCGGTGCGCTTCCAGCGCGGGAAGAAGACCTGCACCGTCTCCATCCAGTCCGGGGCACCCTTGGGCAGCCGCTTCTGGTGCACCTTCTCGCCGGTGACGCCGGTCGGGAAACGGTGCAGCATGCAGGGCCGCTCGCGCAGCGCGTTGACGATGCCGTCGCCGACGGACAGGTAGTACTCGACGAGGTCGAGCTTGGTCTCACCGCGCGCCGGGAAGTAGACCCGGTCCGGGTTGGAGATGCGCACGACCTTGTCGTCCACCTCGAGCTCGATGGCCTCACCCATGCAGGTGAGGCTACGCGCGCGAGCGGAGCCGCACCGAGCTTGCTCGTGTGCCGGCGGAGCGAGAAGCGTTGAGGAGCGAAGCGACGATCAGCCGCGCATGGCGACACCTTCGCGCCAGTAACCCATGAACGCGACCTGCGCCCGCGGCATCCCGAGCTCCCCGACCAGGTGGCGGCGCAGCCTGGTGACCATGCTCGACTCCCCCGCGATCCAGGCGTAGCGGTCGTCGACCGCGGCTGACTCCAGCGGTTCGCCCGAGGACGAGTGCACCGGCGTCTCCCACAGGTCCGGGTCGATCTCGACCTCACCCTCGACGGCTGCGAAGCCCAGGTGCTCACCGACCGCGGCCACCGCCAGGTCACCGACCGGCCGACCGTCGCGGGGCAGCCAGTGCACCATTACCCCCGCGACCTCGGGCAGCGGAACGATGTCGCCGGCCAGCGGGACCTCGAGGAAGACCGTGCCGTCGGTTCCGTCGGGGAAGGCCCGCAGGATCTGGGTGATCGCCGGCAGTGCGGTCTCGTCGCCGACCAGCAGCACCCGCTTCGCCCCGCCCGGAGCGAACTCGATGCCGCCGTACGCCGCACCCTTGCGGGGCAGCACCGCGAGCAGCTCGTCGCCCTCGCTGGCGCCGAGCGCCCAGTCGGAGCCGGGGCCGTGCGCGCCGGGGTGGATCACGAAGTCGACCTGGAGCCGGGCGTCGAGGCCGGCACCGAAGGTGTCCGCGACGGTGTACGTGCGCACCGAGCCGCGTGTCTCCTCGGGAAGGGCGGCGAAGTCGGACCACCAGCTGTCCTGGCTGAGCTCGGGAAGTCCGTCCGAGCCGGGGAAGAGCAGCTTGATCCGCTGGTCGTAGAACGGGCCTTCGACCCCGAACTCGGCCAGGTCTCCCCCGGCCAGCTCGATCCGGGCATAGGACGGCGAGGGGCGCGAGACGGCCGCGACGCGCAGACGGGCGAGCAGCATCAGACCATCACCTCCGTCAGTGCGTGGTGGCGACCTTGCGGCACCACGAGAGGCGTCCCGGAGACCGGGTCGGTGATCACCAGCGACTCAAGCGCGAACACTGCTCTCACCAGCTGCTCGGTGACGACGGCGGCCGGCGGACCGGCCGCGACCACGGCACCTCCGCGCAGGGCGATCAGGTGGTCGGCGTACCGGGCGGCGAGGTTGAGGTCGTGCAGCACCATGGCGATGGTCGTGCCTCTCTTCCTGTTCAGGTCGGTGAGCAGGTCGAGCACCTCGACCTGGTGGGTGACGTCGAGGAACGTGGTGGGCTCGTCGAGCAGCAGGATGTCGGTCTGCTGCGCCAGCGCCATCGCGATCCAGACCCGCTGGCGCTGACCGCCGGACAGCTCATCGACCGACCGGTCGGCCAGGTCCTCGACGCCGGTCGCGGCCAGCGCCTCGGCAACGGCGCGGTCGTCCGCGTTCGACCAGCGGGCCAGCATCTTCTGGTGCGGGTGCCGACCGCGCGCGACCAGGTCCGCGACGACGATGCCCTCGGGCGCGACCGGCGACTGCGGCAGCAGCCCGAGCGTCCGGGCGACCTCGCGGGTCGGCAGCCGGTGGATGTCACGACCGTCGAGGACGATCCGGCCCTCGCTGGGGCGCAGCAACCGCGACATCGCGCGCAGCACCGTGGACTTGCCGCAGGCGTTGGCACCCACGACGACAGTGATCTTCCCGGGCGGCAGCGCCACGTCGAGCGCGGTCACGACCGGCAGGTCGCCGTACGAGAGCGAGACCCGTTCGATGGCGAGGTGATGCTCGGTGGTCACAGGGATCCTCCTGACTTGTTGGTCCGGGCGAGCAGGTACACGAGGTAGGGCGCACCGAGCGCCCCGGTGACGACGCCGACCGGGTAACGGGTGCCGAGCGCCCACTGGCCGACCTGGTCGGCGAGCAGCACGATCAGCGCGCCGACAAGTCCGGCAGGCACCAGCAACGAAGCCCCGGGGCCGACCAGCCGGGCCGCGATCGGCCCGGCGAGGAACGCAACGAAGGCGATCGGCCCGGCGGCTGCGGTCGCACAGGCGATCAGCAGCACGGCAGCGACGATCGAGACCAGCCGCGTCCGCTCGACCGGTACGCCGAGGGCGGCAGCCGTGTCGTCACCGAGCTCCAGCAGCGCCAGCGGTCGGCCCTGGGACAGCAGCACCGGGGTTGCCGCCAGGACCGCGACCAGCAGCGGGATGACGACGTCCCAGGACGCGTGGTTGAGGCTGCCCGTCAGCCAGCGCATGGCGACCTGGAGGTCCCACTGCGAGGCGCGCAGGAGAACCCAGGAGATGACGCTGTGCAGCATCGCCGCGATCCCGATGCCGACCAGCACCAGACGGGTGCCGACCACGCCGTCCTTCCAGGCCAGCAGGTAGATGAGCAGCGCGGTGACCAGAGCCGCGACCACCGCGACCACCGAGACGGTCGGTCCGGAGTAGCCGAGGACGACGATGGCGAAGACGCCGGCCGCCGAGGCTCCCTGGCTGATGCCGATGATGTCCGGCGAGGCGAGCGGGTTGCGCAGCATCGTCTGGAACGTGACGCCGCCGATGCCGAACGCGAAGCCCGCCAGCACGGCCAGGGATGCGCGCGGCAGGCGCAGCTCACCGACCGTGAACGAAGCGCCCGGAACGACGTCGCCGACGATGACGTGCCAGACGTCGATCAGCGGGTAGTAGGTGTGCCCGACCATCAGGCTGACCGCGAAGATGGTCACCACCAGGGCGGCGAGCACGGCGACCACGGCGCCGCGGCGACGGACCCGGCGTCGTCGGCCGACGACCAGGTCGGCGAGGACGGCGCTCACAGCGCACGCACCTTGGTGCGACGAACCAGCCAGATGAAGAAGGGGGCGCCGAGCAGGGCCGCAACGATGCCGACGTCGACCTCGGCCGGCCGGGCGATCAGGCGACCGAGCACGTCGGCGGCGGTGAGCCAGCCGGCGCCGAGGAGCACCGAGGTCGGCAGCAGCCAGCGGTGGTCGACGCCGACGAGCTGGCGGCACAGGTGCGGCACCAGCAGCCCGACGAAGGCGATCGGTCCGGCGATCGCGGTCGCCGCACCGCACAGGATCACCGAGCCGGCTCCGGCAACGAGTCGGGTCCGGGTGACGTCCTGTCCGAGGCCCGCGGCGACGTCGTCGCCGAGCGCCAGCAGGTTGAGACCGCGGGCGGAGACCAGACAGATCGCCAGGCCGACAGCGAGGAACGGCAGCGCCAGGCCGATCCGGTGCCAGTCCGCGCCGCCGACGCCGCCGATCTCCCAGAAGCGGAACTCGTTCATCACGTCGATCCGGGGAAGCAGGATCGCGCTGACCAGCGACGAGCAGGCGGCCGAGGTCGCGGCCCCGGCCAGGGTGAGCTTGAGCGGCGTCGGCCCTCCACGGCCCATCGAGCCGAGCAGGTACACCAGGACCGCGGTCACCGCTGCGCCGCCGATCGCCACCCACAGGTACGACGCCGGGTCGGCCAGGCCGAGGAAGGCGATCCCGGTGACGACCGCGAGCGCCGCGCCCATCGTGATGCCGAGCAGGCCGGGATCCGCCAGCGGGTTGCGGGTGATGCCCTGCATCACCGCGCCGGCGAGCCCGAGAGCCCCGCCGACGAGGAGAGCGAGCACCGTTCGCGGGATCCGTTTCACGACGGCGGCCGAGCCGATCGTCGAGTCGTCGCCGGAGAGCCCGAGAACGATGTCGTGCCATCCGGTGGTGCGGACACCGATGGCCACCGACGCGATGGCGGCCAGGCAGACGAGGCCGATCGCGACGAGGAGGAGCGTGGTCCGAGGTGCCACCCGCTGCCGTGTGGCGGCGGCAGCGGGCAGCACCTCGAGCTCGTGGGTCAGGCTCACGCCTTGTCGGCCGCCGCGGCGAGGAGGTCGAAGTAGCGGTCGATCCCCCAGCCGATGGAGAGCGGCGACGGGTTCGCCGACGCGGCCAGCGGCGTCGAGTCCTGCAGGATCGCGACGGCACCCTTCTTGATCGCCGGGATCTTGCCGATCAGCGGATCCTTCTGGAGCGACGCGAGCGTCGAGCCGTCACCCTGGCCGTAGCCGACGAACACGTCGACGTCGTCGAGCTCGGAGGCCTTCTCGGAGCTGACCGTCTCGTAGAACGTCTTCGACTTCGCCGAGCGCGCGGCGACCAGCTCGGGAGCCGGCAGACCGAGATCGAGCAGGAAGCCCGGACGGGTGTCGTGCGTGGTGTAGAACCCGATCTGGCTCATGTCCTTCGGGTCGACGTAGCTGAACAGGAACTTCTTGCCCTCGATCGAGGGGTGCGCCTCCAGCGAGGTCTGGATCTCGCCGTCGAGCTTCTTCACCAGGGCGTCACCCTCGGCCTTGAGACCGAGCGCTTCGCTCTCCATCTCGATCATCTGGTTCATCGTGGTGGCCCAGGGCAGACCGGGCTCGGCGATGGTCGGGGCGATCTTGGAGAGCTTCTCGTACTCCTCCTTGGTCAGCCCCGAGTACGCCGCGAGGATGACGTCCGGGCGGGTGTCGGCGACGGCCTCGAAGTCGATGCCGTCCGACTCGTCGAAGAGCACCGGCGCCTTCGCTCCCAGGTCGTTGAGCTTGTCCTCGACCCACGGCAGCACGCCGTCGCCGTCGTCGTCGCCCCAGGCGGCCTTGCTCATCCCGACCGGGACGATGCCGAGCGAGAGCGGCACCTCGTGGTTGGCCCAGGCGACCGTCGCGACCCGGGTGGGCTTCTTGGTGATCGTGGTCTCGCCGAAGGCGTGCTTGACGGTCACCGGGAACGCGCTGGTGTCGCCGGTGGCGTCAGCGCCCTTGGTGTCGTCGCTGCTCGAGCCGCAGGCGGCAAGGGCGCCGGCCAGGGTGACAGCGAGGACCGCGGCGGCAGCACCGGCGCGGGAGAAGCGTGGAAGCATCGGGTCATCCTTCTACGTAGTTAGGTATGCCTAACCATAGTAAGGGTGACCTTAGTTGGCTACGTGGTCCTGCTCACGTGGTGAGCCCGGGTGCGCGGACGCACCCGGGCTCCCGCCTCACTTGGCGTAGTTGCTGGCGCCCCACCAGTCCACGAGGACCACGGTCTCGTCCCCGACCACCCAGGCGTCGTGGCCGTGCGGGACCGAGACGACGTCGCCCGGGCGACCGTCGTACTCGGTGCCGTCCTCCATCCGGATCTTCAGGTGGCCGGAGAGCTGGAACTGGAAGTGCGGCGCCTCGCACAGGTCGGTGCCGGCGATCGGCTTCACGTGCTCGGACCAGCGCCAACCGGGCTCCAGCGTCAGCCGGCCGATGTCGGAACCGGCGACCGAGACGATGTCGACCTTGCCGCGCTCGAACGAGCGGGTCTCGTCCGGGGTCCCGAAGTTCTTCTGATCCGCCTTCGTGCTCGTGCTCGTGCTCATGGTGTTCTCCCTTGGTCTCCTCGAGCCGCTCTCGGCTCTGGAACGACCCTGCCGCCGCGACCTTGCAGCCCGGTTGCAGCCGGGTCGCGGCGATAGGCTCCGCACGTGGATGCGCTGTCGGTGCGTGTGCTCGGTGAGCTGTCGATCGACGGCCTCGACGTGAGCGCCGTGGTCGATCGCAAGGCCAGGCTGCTGCTCCGGCTCCTCGCGATGGCGCGCGGGCGGGCCGTCGAGACCGAAGCGCTGGTCGACGCCCTGTGGGACGAGAAACCACCGGCGAAACCCGCCGACCAGGTCGCCGTCCTGTCCAGCCGCCTGCGCCGGGCGCTGGGCAGTACCGCGGTGGAGCACGGGGACCACGGCTACCGGCTCCGCTACGACTGGCTCGACCTCGACGAGCTGGCCCGCCTGGTCGCGGCGATCGAGGATCGAACCACCAGCGGCACCACCGCCTCCGCCTCGGCAGCGGCCCGGGTGGCGATCTCGCTGCTGCGCGGGCCGCTCCCGGTCCCGGCGACCACGGCCGACTGGGTCCTGGCCGACCACGCCGCCGCCCAGCGGATCGTCCACCGTGCCCGACGTGCCGCCGCCGGCGCGCTGCTCGCCTCCGGCGACTGGCTCGACGCCCTCGACCTGGCATCGGCGGCCGTCCAGGAGGACCCGTACGACGAGGACGCAGTGCGCCTGGTGATGCGTGCCCACGCAGCCGGCGGACGGCCGGCGGCGGCGCTGGCGACCTTCGCGTCGCTGCGCGAGCTCATCGCCGAGGAGCTCGGTGCCGATCCCGCGCCCGAGACGGAGGACCTGCACGAGGCGATCCTCCGCGGCGAGCTCGCAGCGACCGCCAGGGTTGTTGCCCCGACGACGGTGGTCGGCCGCGCCAGCCAGCTCGCGCACCTCGACGCCCTGGCGAACCGGACCTCCGCGGGGGTGCGCATCGCCGTCGTGGTCGGCGAGGGCGGGATCGGCAAGACCACCCTGCTGCGGACCTGGTCCGAGGCCCGCGCGGAGGCCGGCGACACCGTCCTGTTCGGAACCTGCGGGACGCTGGACGCCGCCACTCCCCTGGACGTGCTGCTCGCCGCGATCGGCGAGCACCTGCGTCGCAGCGACGACCCCGGCGCGCTGCTCGCCGAGGACGCCGCGGTCCTCGGCCCGCTGCTCGGCCTGGAGACCAGCGAGGACGGGCGCGCGGGCTCGATCCCCGACGGCGCGCTCGGCCTCGCGACCCTGTACGCCGCCACCAGCGGCGTGCTCGCCCGGATCGCCGGCGAGACCGGGGCGATCGTGGTGCTCGACGACGCACACCTCGCCGGGCCGACCCTGGCGGACTGGGCGCGCTTCGTCGAGCGGCGCCGGGCCGGCCTGCTGATCGTGGCCGCCGTGCGCCCGGCCGAGGGCACCCCGTTCCCGGCCAACGAGGTGGTCAACCTCGGGCCGCTGGACCGCGCCGCAGTCGGCGAGCTGGTCGGCGCCGACCGCGCCGAGGACCTGCACGAGCGCTCGGGCGGGCACCCGCTGTTCCTCAGCGAGCTCGCCGCCGCAGGCGAGGGTGACCTGCCACCCTCCCTGGTCGCCGCGATCGAGAAGCGCTGCGACGACCTGGGCAGCGGTGCCGACCTGATCCGCAGCGCCGCGGTCCTGGGCGACGAGCTCGACGTGGACCTGCTCGCCTCGGTGCTGGGCCGCCAGCCGCTGGAGGTGCTGGTCGACCTGGAGACCGCGACCGACCGCAACCTGCTGGTCGAGGACGCGGGCCGCTTCCGCTTCCGGCACGCCCTGGTCCGCCAGGCCCTGGCCGACAGCGCGCGGGGCAGCCGGGCCGCGCTGCTGCACCGCCGGGCGAGCACGGTGCTCGCCGAGCGGGCCGACTCCGACCCGGTCGTGGTGGCCGAGCACGCCCGTCTCGGCGGCGACACCGCGTTGGCCGCCCGGTCCCTGCGGGAGGCGGCCGCCCGCGCGGCGGACCGGTTCGACCACTCCACCGCCGAGACCCTGCTCGACCAGTCGCAGCGCCTCGCCCCGGACGACCAGACTCTGCTGGCCCGGGCTCGCATCAAGATCCGTCGCGGGCACTACGCCGACGCCGAGGCGGACGTCGCCGCCACGGCGTCCAGCGGAGCCGAGGGCCACCAGCTGAGCGCCTGGGCGGCGTACTTCGACCGGCGGCTCGACGACGCCGTCCGCTTCGCCCACGACGGTGAGGTCACCGCCGAGGACCCGGCCGTCCGCGCCCGGTGCCAGGTCATCGGCGGACGCACCCTGCACGCCCGCGGTCAGCTGGACGCAGCCGAGGACCTGCTCCGGAAGGCGGTCGATGCGACCTCAGGGACGGACCGGCTGACGTCCTCGGCCTGGCTGGGAGCGCTGCTGGCCCACCGCAGCCAGGCGCCGGGCGCGATCGAGCTGATGCGACCGGCGACCCGGCCCGGTGTGCACGTCGACCACACCTCCGCCACGATGCACGCCTGGCTGTTCACCGGGCACGCCCACGCCGCAGCCGGTCGCGCGCACGACGCCCTGGCTGCGTTCCGGCAATACACCGAGGAGGTCGAGCGACGGCAGGTGCCACGTTTCGGCGGCCGGGGGTCGAACAGCGCGGGCTGGGTGCTGCGCAACGTGGGGGCGGTCGACGAGGCCCGCGACGTCCACCTCGAGGCGCTCGAGTACGCCGACGGCCTGGGCACGCCGGAGGTCCGGGTCGCAGCCCTCGAGGACCTGGCCGACGACCGACTGCTCGCCGGCGACGCCGATGCTGCGGCCCGCTACCTGCAGGACGCCGAGGCGGCCATGACCGGAACCCTGGTCTTCGGGTGGAGGCTCGAGCTGAAGCTGGCCCTGCTCCGCGGACGGCTGTCGCTCCTGACCGGAGACGCCGAGGCGGCCGTGGAGCAGGCGACGGCGTTGATCGCCTCGGCCGACGCGATCGGCGTTCCGCGGTACTCCTCGGTCGCGCGCCTGCTCGCCCACCAGGCGCGGGCCGGGCTCGGCGAACCGATCGATCTCGACGACGTCGCGCGCGACCTCGAGGCGGCCCAGGACAGCATCGGCGTCGAGGCGTGGTGGTGGGGCGGGGACACGGCGGCCGCGCTCGGGAACGCGACCCTGCTGACCCGGGCCGAAGCTCTCGCCGATCGTCTCGCCACCACGAGCGACCACCCGGACGTGCTGCGCGCCGAGGCCGACCGCCGTCTGCAGGCGTGGCGGCTCAGGATGCGCTGAGCGCCAGCATCGGCACGACCACCGGTGGCAGGCCGACCGCCGCCTCCTCGGATCGGACCCGCATCCGCTCCCGGGTCTCGGCGTCGAGGCCGGCCACGAACGGCGCCAGGTGCGCCATCCCCCAGCGCCACTCCACCATCGCCGCCGGGTCGGTGATCCCGGTCGGGACCTCGATCCGGTTCACGGTCACCTGGGTGTACCCGGCCTCCTCGGCCAGCCTTCCCAGCTCGACGGGGTCCTTCACCTGGTCGTTGGTCACCTGGACCGCGGCGTACCAGTCCGGCGCGACGAAGCCGACCTGCGCCATCACCTCGTCGACGACGGTCTTCGCCGGGTGGTCCCAGCTCCGGTCGAAGCTCGAGGCCACGATCGCGGTCGCCACCCGGCGGCACTCGCCGAGGCCGCGCACCGGGTCGTCGAGGTGGTTGATCACGAAGGCCGCGACCACCAGGTCGAACGATCCGTCGGCGAACGGCAGCCGGTTGGCGTCGGCTTGGACCCCGATCCGGCCGACACCCTGGCGCAGCATCTCGGCGGCCCGGTCCGTGGCCACGACCGAGGCAGCTCCGCGCCCCAGCGCCGCGCGGCCGGCGATACCGGTCCCGGCTCCCAGGTCGAGCACCCGGGCTCCGGCCACCGGGACCGGCGCCACCTCCAGCAGGGCGTCCGCCGTCGCGCCGTACAGGCGACCGGGGCCCTGGTCCCAGGACGCCGCCGCTACGTCGTACGCCGCGAACTCGCTCACAGCAGGTGCGCGTTCTCGAGCACGCGGTCCTCCCACCAGGCCAGCTCCTCGTCGTACCCGCCGAGAGCTTTCTCCCAGCCGAAGTGCACCAGCGCACCGATCAGCGCGAGGCCGAGCTGGCGGTCCCACCAGGGCCGCGTGTCGACGCCGCGGCGGTGCAGCGCGTCGCGGTAGATCTCGAGGGCCTGCTCCTTGCTGACCGGCAGCCGGCGGCAGTTGATCGCCAGGTACCAGGCGACGTCCGCGAGCGGGGCACCCCGGCCCGGCAGCTCCCAGTCGAACAGGATCGTCCGGCCGTCGTCGTGGGTGCCGAGGTTGTCGAGCTTCCAGTTGCCGTGGATGAAGGTCTGCGGTGTGTTCTCCATCGCCGCCACCAGGGGTCGCGGGTCGTGAGCCAGCGGCAGCACGACCGCGGCGGCCCGGGGGGCGACCTCGCCGAACAACGGCCACCCCCGGGCGACCAGCTGCGGCACCAGGTGGTCCGAGCCGAGCTCGGCCTCTGCTTCGGCCATCTGCGGGGAGAGCTCGAGGTAGCGGCGCTCGGGCGTGACGACATCAATCGCCTCGGCGCTCGCCCAGAAGTGCACGTGCATGGCGGCCATGTGGTCCAGGAAGCCCTCGTTCTGGGCCGCCGGGATCGGGTCGTCGCCGACCGGCACCAACCACGGCGAGACGTCCCGCATCAGCAGCACGGCCTTGGCGCCCAGGCTGGCCACCCCGACGATCGGGCTGTCGATCTCCGGCGGCAGTGCGTGCAGCAGTCCGCGCCGCCACACCTCGACCGGGGCCGTCGCCGGGACCTGCGCGACGCGGATCGTCCAGTCGACGTCGGGGTCGAGGTACTTCACGACGTAAGGCGCACCGTCGATGGTGACCCGGTCCAGAGCAGCGCCGGACTTGCCGACGCTGTCGATCGCGGTGAGTCCGTCGGCGCCGGCCAGCAGCTCCTCGACCGAGTCGAGCACCGTCCGGGGCTCAAGCATCCGCGGCCTCCATCTCGGCCATCAGACCCGCCGGCCACCGACCCCCGCAGAGCACGGTGTCCGCGACGATCCGGTCGTCGACGACGTCCAGGACGTGCAGGTGGTGCGCCGTGTGCGGAACCCCGTCCTCCTGCCAGGCCAGCAGGTAGTCGACGACCTCGCCCGTCGGGATCGGGATCCGGCGCAGCGTCTCGAACTCCCCGGGATCGGCGAACCAACCCCGGTACGTCGCCCGCAGGTCCTCGACGCCGCGACGGTGCATCCGCCAGTTCGGGACGGTCGCGTCCAGCAGGACGTCGGACGCCCAGGCGTCGCACTCGTCGATGGTGGCGTTGCGGACCGCGTCCAGGAACCGGTCGACCGCGGGAAGTGGCTGGAGCATCGCTGCCTCGCTTCGGGTTGGTGTCATCGTGTCACCCGAGGTTCTCGTCCGGCGGTTGCAGCCGCCTTGCAGCGCTAGTCGGTCCCGTGCTTGGCGATGAACTCCAGGATCGGCTCGGCCAGCTCGGGCCGGCACACGATCAGGTCGGGCAGCAGCACCTCGTCCTGGTTGTAGAGCAGCTCCGACCCGTCGATGCGGCTGGTGAACAGCCCGGCGGCACGGGCGACCGCGACCGGCGCGGCCGAGTCCCACTCGTACTGACCACCGGCGTGCACGTAGGCGTCGGTGACGTCGCGAGCCACCGAGATGACCTTCGCTCCGGCCGAGCCCATCGGCACCAGCTCGGCGCCGATCTCGAGCGCGAGCTCCTGGACGAAAGCCGGCGGGCGGGTCCGGGAGACGGCGATCCGCGGCCGGGGAGCGGTGCGCGCCGGGACCAGCGGTGGCTGGCCGGTGTGGAAGGTCTTCCCCATCGCGGGCTGTGCGACGGCGCCGGCGACCAGAGCGCCTTCCTGCCACAGCGCCACGTGGACCGCCCAGTCGTCGCGCGGCGGCTCGGAGTACTCGCGGGTGCCGTCGACCGGGTCGATGATCCAGACCCGCTTCGCCGTCCGCCGGTCGTGCTGGCCGCTCGTGCCGCGATGCTCCTCCTCGGAGAGGACCGCGTCGTCGGGCATGTACTGGGCGAACAGCTTCATGAGCAGCTCGTGCGAGGCCAGGTCGCCGGCGTCCTTGAGCGCCTTGCCCTCCAGGCCGCTCTCGCGGACACCCAGCAGCAGTGAGCCTGCGGCGGTCGCGGCCCAGGCTGCGAAGAGGTGGTCGTTCTCGAGCGCCTCCGCGGGCGGCGTACCGGGGTCGAAGTCAGTCACGCAGCCGACCCTAGGGCCTCAGCGGTTGAAGCGTTGCTGCGTCTCGTCCAGACCCTTCTCGATCAGGCACTCCACCGCGTCCGCGGCCGAGTCGATCTGGAAGGGCAGCTCCTTGCGCTCGACCGTCGAGTAGTTGCCGAGCACGAAGTCGGCCGGGTCCTGGCGCCCGGGCGGGCGGCCGATACCGGCACGCACCCGGTAGAAGTCGCCGGTGCCGAGCGAGGCACGCATGGACTTCAGGCCGTTGTGGCCGTTGTCGCCGCCGCCGAGCTTGATCCGGAGCGTGCCGAAGTCGATGTCCAGCTCGTCGTGGATCGCGATGATGTGCGCGGCGTCGACGCTGTAGAACTTCGCCAGTGTCGAGACCGGTCCCCCGGACTCGTTCATGTAGCCCCGGGCACGACCCAGCACCACCTTCGGCGCCGGAGCACCGGGCGGCGCGAGCCGGCCCTCGAGGACCTCGGCGCGCCCGGACTTGTGCGACTTCAGGCTGCCGCCCATCCGGCGGGCCAGCTCGTCGACGACGAGGTACCCGATGTTGTGCCGGGTGCCGGCGTACGTCGGGCCGGGGTTGCCCAGCCCGACGATCAGCCAGGTGTCAGAGTCACTCACGGCGTCTCGACCGGCTCGACGACCCTGGGAGGCCGACTCACTCGGAGTCGGCGGATCCCTCAGCCGGAGCGTCGCCCTCGGCCGGAGCCTCGTCGCCGGCGGCCTCGTCAGCCGGAGCGTCGTGCTCGATGCCGGCCTCGGCCTCAGCCTCGGCGAGCTCGGCCTCCACCTCGGCGGCCGAGACGGCCTGGGTGATGTTGACGATCAGCTGCTCGGAGTCGCTCACCAGGACCGAGCCCTTCGGCAGCGTCAGCTGGCCGGCGAGGATCTGGGTGCCGACCTCGGCGCCCTCGATGTCGACCTCGATGGCCTCGGGGATGTGGGTGGCCTCGGCCTCGAGGGTGACCACGTTGTTCTCGATCTGGACGAAGGTCTCCTTGGCGGCCTCACCGGTGGTGTGGACCGGGACCTCGACGGTGACCTTCTCGCCCTTCTTCACGGCGACGAAGTCGACGTGCTCGAGGAAGCCCTTGATCGGGTCGGCCTGGACCTGCTTGGTCAGCGCGAGCTGGACCTTGCCGTCGATCTCGATGTTCAGCACCGCGTTCGCGCCACCGTGCTTGATCGCCATCAGGGTGTCGTGGCCCGGCAGGGTCACGTGGATCGGGTCGTTGCCGTGACCGTAGATGACGGCCGGCACCTTGTTCGCGCGACGGATCCGGCGGGCAGCGCCCTTGCCGAACTCGCTGCGGGTCTCGGCGATGATGAGGTCTTCGGACATGGTGGGGCTCCTGGAGTAGAGGAAGTTCTGTGTCGGGTGGCTGCCCGGGGTGGATCGGTCCGGAGACACACGGTGTCGGATACAGACATGCACCGCGCGCCGACGGGGCACGGTGCATGGATTCACGAACCGACCGCGTCGATCACGGAACATCCCTGTCGGGACCGCTCCCTCGCCGAGGCAACCGGAAAATCTTAGCGGCCCCTTGCAGACAAGGGAAATCCAGTCGGTTGCTACAGGAGCGTCGTGGCCGGGGTGTTTCCACAGCGCTCACGTAGCAACGCAGGTGGGGCTGGGAAATCGGCCAGCGTCGGGCCATGTCTGAATGGAAACTTCGCGCCGCCCGACCTGTCTTGGTCCACCCCGTTTCGATCGATCCTGACGGGAGATCCGGGCCTACCCCCGGACAGGCGCGGGGTCCCTTTTGGCGCCGGACGTCTCCCGGGCTCTACGTGCCGTCCGATGCCGACGCGGGTCTCGTCGAGCAGCGTGTCCTCGAGGCGTCCGGTCGGCTTCCTGCAGCCGGAGCGGTCACGGGGTGGGCAGCGCAACGAATGCTCGGGGTCGGCTACGCAGACGGGCTGGCGACCGACGGCCGGACCGTGCTCCCTGTTCCGGTGGTCGTGCCGCCTGGGACCGCCCTTCGAGCGTCACCTGGCATCGAGGTGCACCGGGAACGTCTGGACCCCACTGACGTGACGAGGGTGTACGGCGTTCCGGTCACGACCGGGGTGCGCGCGACGTTCGATGCTGCCCGTCGCGCAGCCGGCCTCCGGAACGCCGTGGTTGCGATCGACATGGCCGTCGCTGCGAACGTCGTGACACTGCCGACGTTGCGCGCCTACCTAGCGACGATGTCGGGCTGGACCGGGCTACCTCAGGCCAGGCGGGCAGCCGAGCTGGCCGACCCGCGGAGCCTCTCACCCCGAGAGACGCTGCTCCGCCTGACCTGGCGGTTGGATGCAGGTCTCCCGGAGCCGAGGTGCAACTGGCCGATCGCGAACGGGAGCGGCAGGCGCATCGGGAGGCCGGACCTGCTGTGCGAGGAGTTGGGCGTCATCGGAGAGTACGACGGGGCGGACCACCGGTCGCAAGCGAGACACCGCGACGATCTCCGTCGGGACGACCAGTTCCGGGCGGTCGGGCTCGAGCCGTTCCGGGTGGTGGGTGCCGACCTCCACGACAAGCAGCTCGTGGTGGCCCGCATCCGGGCAGCTGTCGAGCGCGCCCGTGCGTCCACGACCGCCCGGACATGGCTCGTGAAAGCAGATCCCGGCCCGCTCTAGCCCGGCTTGCTACAGCAGGGCTGCCGAACCGATCACCAGACGACGCTGGCGTAGCAAACGATCAGGCGTGGCCGTCGAACATGCTGGTGACCGAGCCGTCCTCGAAGACCTCCTTGATCGCGCGCGAGAGCAGCGGCGCGATCGAGAGGCAGGTCAGCTTGTCGAACTCCTTCTCAGGAGCCAGCGGCAGCGTGTTGGTGATGACCACCTCGACGGCCGGGGAGTTCTTCAGCCGGTCGACGGCCGGGTCGGAGAGGATCGCGTGGGTGGCGGCGATGATCACGCCGGCCGCGCCGTCGTTCATCAGGGCCTCGGCGGCCTTCACGATGGTGCCGCCGGTGTCGATGATGTCGTCGGTCAGCACGCACATCTTGCCGGTGACGTCACCGACGACGCGGTTGGCGACCGTCTCGTTCGGGCGGTCGATGTTGCGGGTCTTGTGGATGAACGCCAGCGGAACGCCGCCGAGCCGCTCGGCCCAGCGCTCGGCGACCTTGATCCGGCCGGCGTCCGGCGAGACCACGGCCAGCGGCTGGTCGCCGTACTTGTCCTTGATGTAGTCGGTGAGGATCGGCAGCGCCATCAGGTGGTCGACCGGGCCGTCGAAGAAGCCCTGGAGCTGGTCGGCGTGCAGGTCGACGGTGATGATCCGGTCGGCGCCCGCGGTCTTGAACAGGTCGGCCATCAGCCGGGCCGAGATCGGCTCGCGGCCGCGGTGCTTCTTGTCCTGGCGGCTGTAGCCCCAGAACGGCATCACCACGGTGATCCGCTTGGCCGAGGCGCGCTTGAGGGCGTCGACCATGATCAGGTGCTCCATGATCCACTCGTTCACCGGAGCGGTGTGGCTCTGGAGCACGAAGGCGTCGCACCCGCGGACGGACTCCTCGTAGCGGATGTAGATCTCCGAGTTGGCGAACTCGTACGCCGAGGTCGGCACCAGCGGCGTACCGAGTGCATCGGCCACCTCGGCGGCCAGCTCGGGATGGGCCCGACCGCTGAAGACCATCAGGTTCTTCTCGGTGGCTTTCTTCATACCGCTCACGCTGCGCCGCTCCTCAGGGGTGTCCGGGTGATCAGGTCCGGTCGCTCCGATTCTCACTCACTCGTGGCCGCGTCCCCAACATCAGGCGTCGGCGTGCCAGCATCTGGACGAACTTCTGCGCCCTCGGCCCCCATCGCCGCCTCGGCCGCCTTCGCCTGGTCTGTACCGGGGCGCTTGGCCTGGGCCCACTCGTCGTAGTGCCGCTGCGGCCCGCTGGTCACCGCCAGGGTGCCCGGCGGGATGTCGCGGCGGATGACCGAACCGGCCCCGGTGGCCGCGCCGTCGCCGACCGTCACCGGCGCGACGAAGGTGTTGTTGCTGGCGGTCTTGGCGTGCGCGCCGATCGTGGTGCGGTGCTTCTTGACGCCGTCGTAGTTGGCGAAGATCGTGCCGGCGCCGATGTTCGCGCCCTCCCCGATCGTCGCGTCGCCCACGTAGGAGAGGTGCGGCACCTTGGCGCCGTCGCCGATCTGGGCGTTCTTGGTCTCGACGAACGCCCCGATCTTGCCGCCGGCACCGAGCTCGGTCCCGGGTCGCAGGTAGGAGAACGGGCCGACGTTCGCGCCCGCGCCGATGACCGCGAGCTCGCCGTGGGTGCGCACCACCTTGGCGCCGGCGCCGATCTCGACGTCGCGCAGGGTCGAGTCCGGGCCGACGACCGCGTCCTCGGCGACCACGGTCGTGCCGAGCAGCTGCACGCCGGGAAGGATGGTGACGTCCGGCTCGAGCTTCACGTCCGCGTCGATCCAGGTGCTGCTCGGGTCGATGATCGTCACGCCCGAACGCATCCAGCGGTCCAGGATCCGGCGGTTCATCTCGGCGGCCAGGGTGGCGAGCTGCGCGCGGTCGTTGACGCCCTCGGTCTGCATCACGTCCTCGAGGACGAAGGCGCCGACAGTCCGGCCGTCGCCGCGCGCCAGCGAGACGGTGTCGGTCAGGTAGTACTCGCCGGCCGCGTTCTGGTTGCCCAGCCGCGGGAGCACGCCGTCGAGGAAGTCCGCGTCGAAGGCCAGGATGCCGCTGTTGATCTCGGCGATCGCGGCCTGCTCCTCACTGGCGTCCTTCTGCTCGACGATCGCCTCGACCCCGCCGTCGTCGCCGCGGACGATGCGTCCGTAGCCGTGCGGGTCAGCGACGATCCCGGTCAGGATGCTGATCGCGTCGGTGCCGGCGCGGTGGAACTCGACGAAGGCTCGCAGGCTCTCACCCTCGAGCATCGGCATGTCGCCGTACGCGATGAGCACGGTGCCCGAGCGCTGGTCGGCGGGCAGCGCCTCCCAGGCCATCCGGACCGCGTGGCCGGTCCCGTCCTGGGTCTCCTGGACCGCGAGCACGATCCCCGGAACGAGCTCGGCGACGTGCGCAGAGACCTGCTCGCGCTGGTTGCCGACGACGGCGACGATGCGCGCCGGCTCCAGGGCCGAGGCAGCGTGCAGGACGTGCCCGATCATGCTGCGCCCGGCGATCTGGTGCAGCACCTTCATGGTCTTCGACTTCATCCGGGTACCGCCGCCGGCGGCGAGGACGATGACCGTCAGGTCAGTGGACACGAGGCCTCCTCTTCTCACCTGCGACCCTACCGAAGCCCGCGTGCGCCGGACGCCTCCCAGTTCTCTAGAGTCGAGCCATGCCCCAGACCGTCGCCGACCGCCTGCTCGACGCCCAGATCGCCTGGCTGGTGGGGCAATTGACCGGGCCCGAGCTGCCCGAGGTGCTGGCGCAGGACGTCGACACGCTGCTCGCCATCGGGTCGCGGATCACCGTCGGCGAGTTGACCAGCGCCGAGGAGATCAAGCCGATCGCCCGACTGATCGCCGCGACGGTGCCGGCCAGCACCGCGGCGAGCACGCTCGTCGAGACCGCGGCCGACGTCCTGTACGACGGCCCGGCGGAGACCTTCACGCTGTCCGACCTGATCGATCGCGACCACGTCGCGAGCCTGGCCGACGAGGCCCTGGGCAACGTCGAGCTGGTCGAGAAGCTGCTCGACGACCTGACCCGGAGCCCGCTGGTGGCCACGCTGGCGTCGCGGTTCGTGGGCCGGATCGTCAACGACGTGGTGCAGATGAACCAGGCGGTCGCCGACAAGATCCCGGGCGTCGGCTCGCTGGTCTCCTTCGGCACGAAGGCCGCCGGCCAGATGCTCGGTGCCGCCGACAAGTCGCTCCAGCAGGTCCTCGGCGACACCGCCGGCAAGGGCGCCAGCTTCGCCATGCGCCGGCTGAACAAGGTCGTCGTCGAGACGCTCAAGGACCCGACCACCCGCGACGCGGTGCTCGAGGTCTACGACCTGTACGCCGACGAGCCGGTCGCCCGCCTCAAGGACATCGGCACCCGCGCGGACACCCAGCGGGTCGCCGGCCTTATCCAAGACATCGTCATCGCCGGAGCACCGACCGAGCCGGTGAGCGCCCTGCTCGATGCGCTGATCGACGGCTTCTTCCGCGTCTACGGCGAGACGCCCGCGACCGAGCTCGTCACCGACCTCGGCCTGACCCGCGACGACCTGGTCGAGCACGCGGTGGCGATCGTCCCGGGGTTGCTCGCGAACGCGCACGCCAAGGGTGAGCTCGAGCCGCTGGTGCGCACCCGCCTCGAGCCGTTCTTCGCCTCCCCCGAGGTTGCCGCGATCCTGGCGGACTGAACCGGCACCGTTAAGCGGTGGCGCTCGCTGCCACCTTCCAGGATCGTGTCCGGATGCACCTGTCCACCGACTACCTGGTCGTCGGCGCGGGCTTGTCCGGGCTCGCCTTCGCGGACTCCCTGATCACCCACGACCCCGAGGCCGAGCTGGTCGTCGTCGACCGGCGGACGCAACCCGGTGGGCACTGGGCCGACGTCTACCCGTTCGTCCGGCTCCACTCCCCCTCGGCCTACTACGGCGTCGACTCGATGCCGCTGGGCAGCAACCGGATCGACGTCGACGGGCCCAACGCCGGCCTCTACGAACGCGCGACCGCCACCGAGCTGCAGACCTACTTCGCGGACGTGGTCGAGAAGCTGGCCGCCACCGGCCGGGTCCGGGTCCTGCTCGGCCACGAGAACCTCGACGACGGCCACCTCCGCGACCTGGCCACCGGCGAGGTGCACGAGCTCGAGGTACGCCGCCGGGTGGTCGACGCCGGCTACCTCGAGGTCTCGGTCCCGGCGACGCACACACCGTCCTTCGACATCGCCGACGACGCCTCTTTCGTCCCGGTGCACCTGCTCGGCGACCACGTCGAGTCATCGAGCTACACGGTGCTCGGCGCAGGCAAGACCGGGGTCGATGCGGTGCTGTGGCTGCTCGACCACGACGTCGACCCCGAGCGGATCCGCTGGGTGAGGCCGCGTGAGGCCTGGTTCATGGACCGGGCGCGCTTCCAGCCGCTCGACCTGGCCGTCGACAGCCTCGAGGGTTTCGCCGCCGACGCGCACGCCGGAGCGACGGCGAAGGACCAAGACGACCTGCTGGGCCTGCTGGAGGACGCCGGTCGGCTGACCCGGCTCGACCCGACGATCCCGGCGACCATGTGGCGCGGCGCGATGCTGAACGACCACGAGCTCCAGCGCGCCCGCACCGTCACCGACGTCGTCCGGCTCGGCCGCGTGCGTCGCCTCGAGCGCGACCGCATCGTGCTCGACCAGGGCGAAGTGCCGACCGGCGGCGCGCTGCACATCGACTGCACCGCCCACGGCCTGCGCAACGCCCCGCCGACGCCGATCTTCGCCGACGGGCGCATCGTGCTTCAGCAGGTGCGCCACAAGACGCCGCCGTACAACGCGGCGCTGCTCGGCTTCGTCGAGGCGAAGCGGGACGACGACGAGACCAAGAACCGGCTCTGCCCGCCGAACCACTACACCGTCGGCGTCGACGAGTGGGCCCGCACTGTCGCGCGCACCTGGCGCACCGAGGGCAGCTGGCGGACCGAGCCCGACCTGCAGGCGTGGGTCGCCGGCACCCGCCTCAACCTGCTTGCGTCGCTGCCGCAGCACCTCGGCTCCGAGCGTGCTCAGCAGGCGCTGGCCCGGTACGTCGGGCACGTCGGCGACGCGGTGGCCAACCTGGAACGGATCGCTGCGGGCTCCTGAGCCGTACGATCGGCCTCATGGAACGCGGCAGCGATCCCGGGGGCGTGCGACTGGCGGAGCTGGTCGCCGCGCTGTCGCTCGGCATCGACCTGGGTTTCAGCCAGCCGATGGAGCACGTGCTGCGGCAGTGCCTGATCGCGCTGCGGCTCGCCGAGCTGGTGGGCCTCGACGACGACACCCGGGCGTCGGTCTACTACTCGGCGATGCTGGTCAACGTCGGCTGCCACTCCGACGCCCACGAGCAGGCCAAGTGGTTCGGCGACGACCTGGAGATGAAGGGCGACAAGTACCTCTACGGTCTGCGCGGCCTGCGCGGCGCTGTGGCGATGCTCAGCCGGATCGGATCCGGCAGCGACACCACGATCGGTCGCTTGCGCGTCGGCCTGGAGTTCGCGACGTCGGGCTACAAGGACGTCGACGACATGATCGTCAACCACGCCACCCTGGCCTGCCGGCTGGCCGACGAGCTCGCGCTCCCGGGCGAGACCCCGAAGGCCCTCGGGGCGTCGTACGAGATGTGGGACGGGCACGGCTGGCCCGGCGAGATGCGCGGCGAGGAGATCCCGGTCGCGTCCCGGATCGCCACGCTGGCCGAGTTCGTCGAGGTCGCCCACCGGGTCCACGGCGTCGAGGCGGCCCGCGAACTGGCCCGTCGGCAACGTGGCAAGCAGTTCGACCCGGCGATCGCGGACCTGTTCCTGGCAAAGGCCGACGACGTGCTCGCCGGGCTCGACGACGTGGACAGCTGGGAGGCGGTGATCGAGGCCGAACCAGCCCTGGGCGTCCGGCTCGATGACGCCGGCTTCGACAGCGCCCTCACGGCGATCGCCGACTTCGTGGACCTGAAGTCGCCGTACACCCTCGGCCACGGGCGCGCGGTCGCCGAGCTGGTCGACGCCGCGGCGGTGCAGCTCGGCATGCGCGATCCCGACCGCAACCTGGTCCGCCGTTCCGCGCTGGTGCACGCGTTCGGCAAGCTCGGCGTTTCGAACGCGATCCTCGACAAGGCGACGCCGCTGGGGGCCGGCGAGCGCGAGCGGCTGCGGATGATCCCGTTCGTCACCCACCGAATGCTGCGCCAGTCGCCGGCGCTGTCCCAGCTCGGCGCGATCGCCCTCCAGCACGCCGAACGGCTCGACGGATCCGGGCACCCGAACGGCCTGTCCGGCGCGATGATCTCCCGCGAGGCGCGGCTGCTCGGGGCAGCCGACGTGTACCAGTCACTGCGCGAACCGCGGGCCTACCGCGAGGCGCTGAGCCCGGACGAGGCCGCGACCCGGTTGCGGTCCGAGGTGCGCGCCGGCCGCCTGGACGCCGACTGCGTCGAAGCGGTGCTGGCCGCCGCCGGCCACCGCGTCTCGAAGCGTTCCGCCGGACCGGCGGGACTCACCGCACGGGAGATCGACGTGCTCCGGCTCATCGCCCGCGGGATGTCGACCAAGGACGTGGCCGAGCGACTGGTCATCTCCCGCAAGACGGTGAGCAACCACGTCGAGCACATCTACACCAAGATCGGCGCCTCGAACCGGGCGACGGCGGCGCTGTTCGCGACCCAGCACGGCCTCCTCGTCGCTGAGGAGACCGTGCCGGTCTGACCGGTCAGAGCGCCGGACGAGCGAGCACCTGCAACCAGCTCGCCTCGCCCTCGATCGAGGCCCCGAAGTGCTGCTGCAGAGCTTCGGCGGCGATCCCCGTCGCAGAGGCGAGGTCGAGGTCCGGGTGCCGAGCGATCTCGGCGCTGATCGGAGTGCCCTGGCAGAACGCAACGGCGACGTCGGCCGGGTTGCCGCGGTTGACCCCGGCGATGACCTCGATCTCCGCGGTGAAGCCGGCGTCCTGGAGATCTGCGTGGAGCCGGTCCTGGTCGGAGTGCCCGTACGGGGTGCGGGCGAAGAAGTCCGGCGGGTCGGCCACGGCCGCAGCGAACGCGTCCCGGATCACCCGCGGGATCTCGTTGTGCTCCAGGGAGTCCCAGACGTTGAACGCGAACAGTCCGTCCGGCCGCAGCACCCGGCGCGCCTCGGAGTACCCAGCGACCTTGTCCGGGAAGAACATCACCCCGAACTGGCAGGCGACGGCGTCGACGGACGCGTCGGGGACGTCGAGCGCCAAGGCATCCGCCTGCTGCCAGCGGACGCCGGGGGCGTCGGTGCGCTCCCGCGCCTGGTCGAGCATGTCCTGGTTGAGGTCGGTGGCGAGGATCGCGGCCTGCGGCAGCCGGCTCGCCAGCGCCCGGGTCAGCACCCCGGTGCCCGCGGCCGTCTCCAGCACGTCGGCGGGGCCACCCGCTGCGACCGCGTCGGCGAGCCGGGCTGCCGGCTCCGCGAAGATCAGCGGAACCAGCAGCCGCTCGTAGATGTCGGGGATCGACCCGACGAAACCGACGTCGCCCGAAGGCACCTCCGAGCTCATGGCCGCACCGTAGTCCCGAACCGAGACCTCAGGCACCCTGCATCGCCGCCATGTTGGCCTCGATGACCGCGTTGACCGCGGCTGCCTGGTGCTCGGGGCTGATGAACAGCAGGTCGGTCCCCGGCTCGATGACCGGCGTGTGCCCGGGCTCGACGTAGAACGCGTCCCCGGTGCTGAACGACTCGGTGCTGCCGTCGAGGTGACGGAACGTGACCGTTCCGCCGACGACGTAGCCCCAGTGCGGGCAGTTGCACAGGTCGTTCGGCAGACCCTTGAGGAGGGGCTCGAGCACGCCCTGCTCGGTGAAGCTGAGGAACGCGAACTCGTACCCGGCGGAGACCTCCGAGCTGATCGTCCCGATCCCGATGTCTTGCTGCTTGGCCGCGGTGGCCTGGGAAACCTTCGGCATGGTTCTGATCCCTTCGATCGACGTACCGCTTCTGCGGTGCTTCTCAACCTAGGAATCGGGTGCTGTGCGGGCATGGGGCGAAGACCCCATCTTCGCGGTCAGATGATCGTGCCGACGTCGCTGGCCACGATCCGCTTCATCGCACGCTCGGCGACGGCAGCGATCGTCATCGACGGGTTGCAGGCCGCGGCGGTCCCGGGCAGGAGAGCCCCATCCATCACGTAGAGACCGCGCTGCCCCTGCACCCGGCCCTCGAAGTCGCAGACCGAGCCCATGCTGGCGCCGCCCATCGGGTGCCAGGTCCACGGCAGTGCGAGGTTGGTGTCGACCAGCACCGACGGCCCGGCGATCGCCTTGACCTTCGGGCCGATCTTGGCCTGGATCGCGCGGTCGGCCTCGTGCTCCCACTTCAGCACGGCCTTGTCGAGCAGCGGGTTGTAGACGAAGTGACCGCGAGCCTTGGAGACGCCGTAGCCGACCATGATCGTGGCGTTGACCGGGAAGCCCGGACCGCCGAGCAGGACCGGCGGGATCGACGCCTGGATGACCGTGTTCGCGGTCGCGGCGTCGCCCCAGTCGAGGTTGCCGAACACGACCGGACCACCCTGCGGCGAGGCGAGCTTCTCGGTGAACGGGCTCCACGCGTAGATCCGGTCGGCGTTACTTCCCCACCCGGTGCCGAGGCCGTCCGGCAGGTCGGTGATCTGACCGGTCGCAGCAGCCCGGACGAGCAGGTTGGAGGTGCCCATCGTCCCGGCGCCCATGACGAGCGTCGGTGTGGTGATCACGACCGTTTCCTGGAGCCGGGCGTGCACGTCCGTCCGCGACACCACCACCTGCCACTGACCGGTCGCCGTCCGCGAGATGTCGGTGACCCGGTGTAGCAGCCGGACCTCGAGGTTGCCGGTCTGCTCGGCCTGCCGCAGGTAGGTCACGTCGAGGCTGTTCTTGCCGCCGTTGTTGACGCCGAGCGCGCAGTCGCCGTTGGTGTACGACGGCTTCATCTCGCCGTTCAGCTCGCGCAGCGCCCAGGTCCAGTCGATCGGCATCGGGATCTTGCTCACCGGGAAGCCGAGCGCTTCGGCCCGCTTCTTCCAGATCCTCGGCGTCAGGTACGTCGGGCTGTTCACCAGTGCGTCGGGAGCGACCTGGGCACCGAGCATCTGCCGCACCACCGGGTAGTGCTCGGTGTGCATCTCGTCGTAGTCGAGGGCAGCGGGGAACTCCTCCTCGAAGACGTTGCGCGCCGGCTCCAGCGTCATGCCCTGGTAGGTCAGCGAGCCGCCGCCGTACCCGCAGCCGCTGACCACGGTCATGGTCGGTGCGACCACCGCACGCAGCAGGCCTGCGTAGGCCAGCGGGCCGAGGAACGGCTGGTTGAAGAGGACCGGCGCCGAGTCGTAGAACAGCACCCGCTCGTCGAGCGTGCGCAGGGTCGGGAAGGTGTTCGCGTTCGGGCCGGTCGGCCAGGCGCGGCCCTGCTCCAGCAGGGTCACCGGTACGCCGGCGCGGGTCAGCCGCAGCGCCGAGACGGCGCCGCCGAAACCGGACCCGATGATCACCACGCGGCGGTTGATGCGGGTGACCGGCGCGGCACTTGCCTTCGGGCCGAGCGCCACCAGGCCGGCCGTGATCGCCGAGCCCTTCACGAAGGTACGTCGCTTCATCGCAGAACTCCTGGGAGAGGGTGATTGCGACGCTAGCGATCAGGGCGGCCAGCCCCCACCGGCCCGATCGGGCTATTGAAGTTGTGCATCGACCTGGGTTTCAGAGCAATTGCTCGCCGAACGCCCTGGACCAGCCCCACCCGGTCTGTTGGGATGAACGCCATGGACCAGTCCGACATCCTCGACGGGACGCAGTGGGTCACCGACGGAGGCCTGGAGACCGACCTGCTCTTCAACCATGGCATCGACCTCCCGGAGTTCGCCTCGTTCCCGCTGCTCGACGACACCGACGGCCGAGCCGCGCTGATGCGTTACTTCGCCGAGTACGCCGCGATCGCCGCGGCCGCCGGAAGCGGGCTGATCCTGGAGACCCCGACCTGGCGGGCGAATCCCGACTGGGCGACGCTGCTCGGCTACGACGCAACGGCGCTCGACCGGGTCAACCGGGACGCGGTCGGCCTGGTCCGCTCCGCGGCGGACCGCTCCGGGGTCGAGCACGTGCGGCTCAGTGGCGTCGTCGGCCCGCGCGGCGACGGCTACATCGCGGCCGGCGCCAACGCCGATGCTGCCGCCGAGTACCACTCCGCCCAGGTCCGGTCGTTCGCCGAGGCCGGCGTCGACCTGGTGCACGCCATGACGATGACCGAGTCCGCCGAGGCGATCGGCGTGGTCCGCGCGGCGCGGGCTGCCGGCGTACCGGTCGCGGTGTCGTTCACGGTCGAGACCGACGGCAGGTTGCCGGACGGCAGCACGCTGGCCGGGGCGGTCGACGAGCTCGAGGCTTCGGCCCCCGCGGACTGGTACGGCGTCAACTGCGCCCACCCGACACACGTCCTCCCCGCGATCGACGGCGGCAGCTGGACCGATCGCCTGCGGTTCTTCCGCCCCAACGCCTCGACGATGTCCCACGAGGAGCTCGACGCGATGGAGGTCCTGGACCCCGGCGACGTCGACCTGCTGGTGTCCTCGGCCGCCGACCTCCGCGGCCAGGCGACGTTGTTGTCGGTGATCGGCGGGTGCTGCGGGACCGACAGCAGTCACGTCGCCGCGCTCTGGGGCGTGCACGCCCCGAACCGAAAGCTCCCCGGGTAGGAGTCGAACCTACGTCGCTAGTCCTGATTCAAAGTCAGGCGGGCCCTGCCGGCAGACCAACCGGGGAATGTAGGACTCAGGTTATCGGTGCAGCGCGGAACGGAGCTCGGCGCCGCTCCAGTCCCGGCGTCCACCTTGCTCGGCCTGGCGCACCAGCGCGACGACCTTCTCGTTGACCGGGGCCGCACGTCCGACCTGCGCGGCCAGGCGCAGCACCTCGCCGTTGATCCAGTCGACCTCGGTGGTCCGGCCGAGCTCCAGGTCGTCGGCCATCGACGAGCGTGCGATCGGGTCGATCTCCAGCATCGTCGAGGCGACCCGGGTGAACACCGCGTCCGGGACCTTGAGCAGCATCGGCAGCAGGTTCGGCGGCAACGGCGTGATCTTGGCGGGCTTGATGCCGGCCGCTTTGAGGATGCCGAGCGTCTCGGTCTGAGCCGCCGCCAGGCACACCCGGTAGTCGCGCTGGCTCAGCTCCTCCTTGAGCGGCAGGCCGGAGAGCGCGTTGATGGCGTTGTTCAGGTTGAGCAGCAGCTTCGCCCAGAGCACCGCGGGCATGTCGTCGTGCAGCGTCAGCGGCAGGCCGGCCGCTGCGAACACCGGCTCGTACGCCGCCAGTCGCGGGTCGCGCGCGGCCTCGAGCTCCCCCTCGGACCCCTGGTGGAAGACGCCCTCACCCCGCTGGACGACGTTGAACGGCACCATCCCGGCGATCGTGCGGCCGCCGCCGAGAGCAGCATCGAGGACCTCGGCGTTGTGCACGCCGTTCTGCAGGCTGACGACGACCGCGTCCGGACGCAGGACCTCGGCAAGCTGCGCCGCGACCTCCTCGGTCGCCGCTGACTTCACGGTGACCAGGACCAGATCGGCCCCGGCAGCTTTCAACACCTCGGTGTTGAAAACGGGCGAGGGCACCGACAGGTCGGCGCCCCGGTAGTCGGTCAGCCGCAAGCCGCGCTCAGCGACCTCGTCGGCGATGCGCTGGCGCCCGACGAAGACGACGTCCGCGCCGGTCGCGGCCAGGCGTCCGCCGACGTAGCACCCGATGCTGCCGGCTCCGACGATCGCGATCACGGGGTCAAGATAGCGAGCGGCTCGGAGGTTTCGACAGGCTCAACCAGCGCAAGCCGCTCAGGCGCTGGGGATCGACTCGCCGGTGAAGTCGTGCTGGGTGAAGTCGACCGCGCGCCGGGCGTTGGAGATCGAGGTGACCGTCGTCGTCCCGATCGGGCCCTCGCGGTCGAAGACCACCGCCGATCCGGTGGCGATGCCGTCGTGGGCGTAGCGGCTCACGGTGGTCAGCCCGATCTCCTGGCTGACCGGCACCCGCGAGATCGCGAGGGTGATGTCGGTGTTGATGTACTGCACGCCGCCGGTGCCCCAGTTGGTGATCATGCTGGTGGAGTCCGCAGCGCCGGCCAGGCCCTGGAAGGGCGTCGGGGTCTCCCCCAGGACGATCGGCAGCGAGGTCTGCCAGGTCGCCTTGCGGTCGCCGTTCTGGTGCTCGGCGAAGTTCTGCGACCAGCCGACGCCCTCGCTGTAGAAGATCGGGACCCGTGGCTCGTCGGAGACGGCGGCGATCTCCAGCGGCGGCGGCTGCGGCAGGTCCGAGGGCGTCCAGACCTCGCCGTCCGGGTTCTCGGTCGCCTTCAGGAAGAGCGCGCTCGCGCGGGCGACGACCACACCGTCCTGGGCGAGCTCGGCATCGAGCAGCATCAGCCGAGCGCCCTCCCGGACAACCCGGGAGGACAGCCGGCACGGTCCCATGCTCGGCGCCTTGAACAGGTCGACGGTGAACCGGGCCGGGCGCAGGTCGTCGCGGCCGGCGGCGGCCACCTCGGTCTCGACCTCGCGACCGAGAGCACCGGCCGTGGCGACCCCGTGCATCTGGTCCTCGCGCCACAGGCTGCGCGCCAGGTCCTGCGGAACCAGCAGGTCGCCCTCGGCGCGGAACAGTGCGAACTCAGTCATGCGGGCATTCTTCCGGCGCTGTTCACCGGACCGCTGACTGGACCACCTTTCGACGTGCCGAGCCGTAGGTTACGGTTGCGTAGGTAAGTCGACCCTTGCACGGAGGAAACACCCGCATGACCGCAGTCCTGGACGAGCACGTGACCCACCACGCCACCCTCGGCGGTGAGACCCAGTCCCGGACTGAGCAGGTCGCGCTGGGACTGTTCATCGCGGTCCCGTTCCTGGCACTGCTCGCCGCTGTTCCGGTGGCCTGGGGCGGCTGGCTCGGCTGGACCGACGTGGCGATCGCCGTCGGGATGTACTACTTCACCCTGCTCGGGATCACGGTCGGCTTCCACCGGCTCTTCACCCACAAGTCCTACCGGCCCAACCGGGCCGTCAAGATCGGGATCGCGGTGGCCGGCTCGATGGCGATCCAGGGCCCGCTGGTGCGCTGGGTGGCTGACCACCGCAAGCACCACAAGTTCTCCGACCGCGACGGCGACCCGCACAGCCCCTGGAAGTACGGAACGTCGGTCGGCGCGCTGATCAAGGGACTCTGGCACGCGCACATGGGCTGGCTCTTCGACGAGGAGCAGACCAACCAGCGCAAGTACGCGCCCGACCTGCTCAAGGACCGGGACCTCGTCAGGATCTCCAAGAACTTCTGGGCCTTCGTGCTGATCTCGATGCTGCTCCCGGCCGTGCTCGGCGGCCTGATCACCTGGTCCTGGCAGGGAGCGCTGACCGCGTTCTTCTGGGGCTCGTTGATCCGGGTCGGCCTGCTGCACCACGTCACCTGGTCGATCAACTCGATCTGCCACGCCATCGGCAACCGTCCCTTCGTCTCGCGCGACAAGTCGGCCAACGTGTGGTGGCTGGCCATCCCGTCCGGCGGCGAGTCCTGGCACAACCTGCACCACGCGGACCCGACGTGCGCGCGGCACGGGGTCCTCCGTGGCCAGGTCGACATGTCCGCCCGGCTGATCTGGGTGTTCGAGAAGCTCGGCTGGGTCAAGGAGGTCCGCTGGCCGGTGGCCGAGCGGATCCAGTCGAAGCTCGTCAGCGCGCAGGCGCCCGCTGCGGCCTAGCGGAACGTCTCCGCGGCGGCCTGGATCGTCGCGACGTAGTCCGACCAGTACGTCGCATCGCCGATCTCCTCGGCGTCGCCCTGCCCCGGTGCGTTGTCGATGATCTCGCGCAGGATGTCGGCGTGCCCGGCGTGGTGCGCGGTCTCGTCGACCATCCGGATCAGCAGCGTGCCCAGGTCGGTCGCACGACGCTCCTCGGGCCAGTGCGGCACCGACCCCGGAGCATCCAGGTCGAGCGCCTCGATGGTGGCGTCGCCGTGCCGGCAGGCCTGGTCGTAGAGGTCGAGGATGTAGGCGCGGGACTCCTCCGGCCGCACCCACATGTCCGCGTTCTCCCAGACCGAGTTGTCGGCCACCCACGGCAGCGGCGCGAACGACGGCGGACGTCCGAACGACGTGCCGAGGTAGACCTCCTCGCAGCCGACCAGGTGCTTGACCAGGCCCAGCAGGTTGGTGCCGCTGGCGGTGATCGGTCGGCGGGCGTCGTACTCGCTCAAGCCCTCGAGCTTGGCCACCATCACGCCCCGGGTCACCTGCAGCTTCTCGTGCAGCTCCGCCTTGAGATCGGTCATGAGCCGACGATAAGGCCATGCCCGGACACTCTTCCGCTGGCAGGATGACCGGGTGCCCACCCGCGACGACCGATCGAAGAAGCCCGCGCGCAGCCGGATGACGGCTGCCGAGCGGCGCGAGCAGCTGATCGAGATCGCCCGCACCGTCTTCTCCGAGAAGGGCTTCGACGGCGCCTCGGTCGAGGAGATCGCCGCGAACGCCGGCGTCTCGAAGCCGGTCGTCTACGAGCACTTCGGCGGCAAGGAAGGCGTGTACGCCGTCGTGGTCGACCGGGAGGTGCGCCACCTGCTCGGCATGATGCGCGAGGCGCTGAGTGACGGGTCGCCCCGACTGCTGCTGGAGCAGGCCGCGGTCGCGCTGCTCGACTACATCGAGCAGTCCTCCGAGGGCTTCCGGATCCTGGTGCGCGACAGCCCGCTGGGGTCCTCGAGCGGTTCCTACGTCTCGATCATGAGCGACATCGCGAGCCGCGTCGAAGGCATCCTCATCGACGAGTTCAAGAAGCGCGGGTACGACGCCAAGGCCGCCCCGATGTACGCGCAGATGCTCGTCGGCATGGTCGGGCTGACCGGCCAGTGGTGGCTGGATACCCGCAAGCCGGCCAAGGAGGTCGTCGCGGCCAATCTGGTGAACCTGGCTTGGAACGGGCTCTCCGGCCTGGAACCGAAGCCGGAGCTGCGCAGCTGGGAGTGAGTCAGCGTCGACCGAGCTCGCCCAGGCGTTTCCAGGTGAGCCAGTAGTCGACGAGGACCACCGAGCACACCACCACGCAGCCGATCCACGTCAGCGGCTGCGAGCTGGAGGCGACGAGCAGTACGGCGAAGCCGAGGATCAGTACGACGTCAGCGACCGCCACCGCCTGGTGCAGCCTGGTCCGCTCGCCCCACGCCAACCAGCGACCCTGCATCTCAGCCATGGGAGCGATGCTAGGCGGAATCCAGGATCGCGGCCGTCACCGCTTCGGGCTGGGAGAGCGCGGCGAGGTGACCGCCGGGAACGACCTGGACGTCGATACCGAGGCGGTCGCGCGCGACCCGTCGTTGCAGCGACAGCGGAAAGAACCGGTCGTCGGCTCCCGCGAGCACCCGCGTCGGCACGTCCGGCCAGGCATCGATCGCGCACGGCGAGACGAACACCGCCTCGACCTCCTCGCGCTGGAACTCCTCGCCCTCAGCGGCGACCACCGGGTCGACGTCGTGCAGGAAGTAGGCGTCCAGGTCGTAGGGGTCGTCCGGCCATCCCCCGGCCGCGGCGGCAGCCTTGCGCTCGGACTCCGAGTCGACGTTGCCCCACCATGCGCCCGGCGTCTCGCCCGGAGCCGGGACCATCGCGTTGAGGAGCACCAGCGCCCGCGGTGGGCGCCCAGATCGGACCAGGTGTGCCGCCGTCATCACGGCGGTGAACCCGCCGAGCGACTGGCCGACCAGGACGACGTCCTCGGCATAGGCGCAGGCGGCGTGGGCGAGCTCGACGTACTCGGGGAGCCCGGCCGCATCGTCGTCGGCCGGCAGGTCGAGCGCGACTGCGGTGTGGCCGGCGGCCTCGAGCAGCGGAACCACCCGGCTCCAGTACCAACCGGCGCCACCGGCTCCCGGGATCAGCACGACGTGACTCATGGGTCCATCCTGCCCGGGGTCTCCGACAACCTACTGGTGCCGCATGATCTCGCGGACCACGTGGCTGACTCCGTTCTGGACCAGGAGCCCGATCAGCAGGTCACGCTGCGGGTGGGACAGCAGGCCGTCCTCGACGGTGAACAGGATCTTCCCGAACCCGCCGTGCCGCGACGATGCCCACACCTCGTCCGGGCTCGCAGCGGGCACGGCCTGCCAGGTGCCGGCACGGAGCACCTTGTTCTTCGCGCCGCACAGGAAGGTCTCGCCGTTGGCCAGGACGAGCTCGGTGGCGTTCGGGAACATGATGCTCTTGGTGGTCGACGCCGTCGCCACCTGCGCCCCAGTTGCGTCCGTCACCACGCCGGGCGCCAGCGAGAACCGTCCGCCGGGGGTGTCGATCGTGGTCGGCTGCTGGTACACGGCGGTGATGTCGGCGAGGACCGTTCCGTCCGGCCCGGTGGCCGTGGTCCGCCCGCCCTTGTCCTTGATCTTCAGCTTCGTGGTCATCGGCCCTCCTGGTCACGCCCGAGCACCGGAGCGGTGCAGCCACCGGCCACTCTCCTCCTCACCGACGCGGGCCACAACGAACTCCCCGCGGAACGGCATCAGCACGCGGCCGTCCTCCTCCGGGTAGGCCTCGCGCAGCCGGCGCTTGAGCTCGGCCTCGTACGACGCCCGCAGCTCCGGCTCCGCATCGAGCGCCTCGAGCACCGGACGCGCACCGGTCCCGCTGATCCAGCCGAAGACCGGGTCCTCGCCGCGCAGCTCGTGCAGGTAGGTCGTCGACCAGGCGTCGACCTCGCAGCCGAGGTCGGTCAGCGCACGCCAGTACGTCGCGTAGTCGAAGGCAGCGGGGGCATCGACACCGGCGGTGAGTGCGGCGTACGGCTCCTGCGCGGCGAGCTCCGCGCGGATCGTGTGGGTCCGCTCGGAGAGGTTCCCGGGCACCTGGAAGGCGAACCACCCGCCGTGGCGCACCTTCGCCACGAGCGAGGGCAGCAGCTCGAGGTGGCCCGGCACCCACTGCAGGGTCGCGTTCGAGACCAGCACGTCGACCGGCTCGGTCGGTGCCCAGGTCCGCACGTCGCCGAGCTCGAACCCGATCCGGGCGCCGTGGTCGTCACGAGCACGCTCGATCATGGCCGGGCTGGTGTCGATCCCGGTGACCCGGGCGCGGCTCCAGCGGTCGGCCAGGAGCACCGTCAGGTTGCCGGGCCCGCAGCCGAGGTCGACCACGACGGACGGTTCGGCGGCGTCGATCCGGGCGATCAGCTCGAGGAACGGGCGCCCCCGCTCGTCGGCGTAGACGAGGTAGCGGTCGGGGTCCCAGGTGTGGGTGCTGTTCATGTCGCCTCCAGATATCTTGACATCAAGAGACTTTCCTCTCCCATTCTCTCGATGTCAAGAATCTTTTTCACTAAGATGCCTCCATGGCACCCGATTCCAGCGACGAGGTCGACGACCTCGTCCTCGCCTGGCGACGCGAGCGCGCCGACCTGGACCTCGCGCCGGTCGAGGTGTTCAGCCGGATCAGCCGACTGGCACGCCTGCTCGACCTGGCGAGGCGCGACGCCTTCACCGCGCACTCGATCGAGACGTTCGAGTTCGACGTGCTGGCGGCGCTGCGTCGCGCTGGCCAGCCGTATCAGCTCAGCCCCGGCCAGCTGCTGCGCGAGACCATGGTGACCAGCGGGACCATGACCAACCGCATCGACCGGTTGACCGAGCGCGGCTTCGTCGAGCGCTCCCCCGACCCGAACGACCGCCGCGGCGTCCTGGTCGGCCTGACCTCCGCCGGCAAGGAAGCCGTCGACGGCGCCTTCGAGACCTTGCTCTCCAGCGAGCGCGACCTGCTCGGCGAGCTCTCCACGACCGAGCGCCGACAGCTCGCCGACCTGCTCAAGAGGTTGATGCAGCCGCTGCGCTGACGTTCAGCGCTCGCCGGTCAGCGCCAGTCCGACGCCCAGGCCGATCATCGAGAAGCCGCCGACCGCGCCCATCCGCTCGCCGCGCTTCGGCGAGGAGTTGAACCAGCTGCGCAGCTGGGAGGCGATGACGGCCCACAGGCTGTCGGAGAGCAGGCCGATGGTGGTGGCGAGCAGGCCGAGCAGCAGCATCTGCAGCTGGAGGTGGCCCTCGCCGCGATCGATGAACTGCGGCAGCACCGCGGCCAGCATCAGGTAGCCCTTGGGGTTCGTGGCGCCGACCAGGTAGCCCTGGCGGATCGCCTTGGCCCAGGTCATCGGCGTACCCGACACCTCGGCCCCGTCACCGGCGAGGAACTCCTTGCGGCGGCGTACCGCCTCGATCCCCAGCCAGACCAGGTACGCCGCACCGGCGAGCTTGAGCACCGTGAACACGACGATCGACTCCTGGACGATCACGCCGAGGCCGGCCGCGACCAGCACCACGATCGTGATCAGGCCGAGGGTGTTGCCGAGCACCGAGGCGAGCGCGACCCGGCGCCCGTAGGACAGGGCGCGTCCGACGACGAACACGACGCTGGGTCCGGGGATGACGATGATGACGAGCGCGGCGAGGCCGAAGGTCACCAGCTGGTCGAGCGAGATCACCCGCTCACGGTAGTGGCGAACCGCCGAGCAGGCGAGGCGCTTTCTCCTCCGGATCGACCCCGGCGGCGTTCGCCGCGTAGCTGATCGCGTGGTACCAGCCGCAGAGCAGCAGGGCGTCGAGGATCTCGGCCTCGTCGAACTCAGCAGCCAGGTGGGTCCAGAGCGAGTCGGTGAACGTGCTCGTGCGGTGCAGCTGGTCGGCCAGCAGGATCAGCAACCGGTCGCGCGACTCGTCCCAGCACGGGTCAGCCGCGCTGCCGTGCGCGAGCGACGCGGCCTGCTCCTCGGTGATGCCGGCCTTCTCCGCGAAGAAGGCCACGTGCACCCCGAGCTCGTACTCGCACCCGCATCGGGCACAGGTCCTGTCGATGAGGATCTCGCGGTCGCGCAGCGAGAGGCTCAGACCCCGGCTGAGCTCGTAGGTCCCCCACTCCGACATCGCCCGGGCCATCGGCAGGTTGCGCACGAACGTGCGGAACAGCCCGATCGGCGGCACGCCCGGCGGCATCATCCGCTCGAGCTGGGCACCGACCTCGGCGTCGTACGGGGGTGACAGGGGTTCGATCCGCGGCATGGTCGTCTCCGTTTCTGTTTTCGAAACAATGTGAGAGACGGTAGTGTTTCGATTGTCGAAACACAAGGAGGTATGCGATGCCCACCCCCCGGCCCACCCCCCGGCCCAGCCCCCGGCCCGGTCAGGACGTCCGCGGATCGTCCACCGGCCGCCCGCTGCTCGCCGCGATGGACCTGCTCGGTCGCCGGTGGTCGCTGCGGATCCTGTGGGAGCTGCGCGACGGACCGGTCGGCGCCCGGGCCCTGCGGGAGCGCTGCGACGGGATGTCGAGCAGCGTGCTCTACACCCGGCTGGACGAGCTCACCGATGCTCGGCTCGTCGAGAAGGACGACTCCGGCGAGTACCGGCTCACCGAGATCGGCGCCGGGCTGAACAAGTCCTTGCAGCCCCTCGACAGCTGGGCCCGCCGTTGGGCCCAGCGGTTCTGACGAACTACTCCAGGACCGCGGCCGCCTCGAGCCACTCCAGCTCAAGAACGTCCTTCTCCTCGGCGAGCTCGGACAACTCGGCCGAGACCTTGCCGAGCTCCGCGTAGTCGCTCGCCGCGGCGGCCATCCGCTCGTTCAGCTCGACCTCACGCTGGGCGATCCGCTCCAGCTGCTTGTCGATCCGGGCGACGACCTTGCGGGCCGCACGCTCCTCGGCCGAGCCGGGCTTGGCCTTGGGGGCCGACACCGTGCCGGCTGCTGGCCCCGAGCCTGTCGAGGGTGAGCTTGTCGAAGCCTCCGCAGGCGCAGAGGTGACCGCGGTTTCGACAGGCTCAACCAGCAAGGTCGCCCGTCGCCGCTCCAGGTACTCGTCGACGCCGCCGGGCAGCATCCCGATGCCGCCGTCTCCCATCAGCGCCCAGACCGAGTCGGTCACGCGCTCCAGGAAGTAGCGGTCGTGCGAGACCACGATCAGCGTGCCGGGCCAGCCGTCGAGGAAGTCCTCGAGGACCGCCAGCGTCTCGATGTCGAGGTCGTTGGTCGGTTCGTCGAGCAGCAGCACGTTCGGCTCGGAGAGCAGCAGCTTCAGGAGCTGGAACCGACGGCGCTCACCACCGGAGAGATCGCCGAGACGGGCGGTCAACCGATCCCCGGTGAAGCCGAACCGCTCCAGCATCGAGGTCGCCGAGATGTCCTGACCGCCGGCGTTGCGGGTCACCCGGCGGACGTCCTCGATGGCGCCGAGCACGCGCAGCTCGGGATCCTCCGCGGTGACGTCCTGGGTGAGGTGCGCGAGCGCGACGGTGCGGCCGTGCTTGACCCTGCCGTGGGTCGGGTTGAGCAGCCCGGAGACCAGCGAGAGCACCGAGGTCTTGCCGGCGCCGTTGACGCCGACGATGCCGACCCGGTCCCCCGGACCCAACCGCCAGGTGGCGTGCTTGAGCAGGGTCCGCTCACCGCGGACCAGGTCGACGTCCTCGAGGTCGATGACGTCCTTGCCGAGTCGTTGGGTGGCGAACCGCTCCAGCGCCAGCCTGTCGCGCGGCGGCGGCTCGTCCTCGATCAGCGCGTTCGCCGCGTCGATGCGGAACTTCGGCTTCGAGGTCCGCGCCGGGGCGCCACGACGCAGCCAGGCCAACTCCTTCCGCATCAGGTTCTGGCGACGCTGCTCCCTCGCCGCGGCTTGGCGCATCCGCTCGTTCTTGGCGAGCACGAAGGCCGCGTAGCCGCCCTCGTAGGTGTCGATGACGCCGTCGTGGACCTCCCAGGTCTGCTCGCAGACCTCGTCGAGGAACCAGCGGTCGTGGGTGACCACCACCAGCGCCGACGAACGGCGCTTCAGGTGGTCGGCCAGCCAGGCGACCGCCTCGACGTCGAGGTGGTTGGTGGGCTCGTCGAGGATCAGCAGGTCGTCGGGCTCCAGCAGCAACCGGGCGAGCGAGCAGCGCCGGCGCTCTCCACCCGAGAGCCCGTGCACCGACCGGTCGAGCTCGATCCCGGCGAGCAGCACCTCGACGACCTCGCGGGGGGTCGCCTCGGCCGCCCACTGGTGGTCTGCCTTGCCGGCGAGGACGACCTCGCGCACCGAGTGGTTGTCGTCGAGCAGGTCGCGCTGATCGAGGTAGCCGAGGTGGAGACCGCGCGACCGTGAGACCCGCCCCGAGTCCGGCTCCTCGCTGCCGGCCATCAGGTTGAGCAGCGTCGTCTTGCCGTCGCCGTTGCGCCCGACGATGCCGATCCGCTCACCGACGCCGACACCCAGGCTGATCTCGTCGAGGAGGATCCGGATGCCGTAGGACTTGGTGACCTTCTCGAGGTTGACGAGGTTGCTCACGCCAGCACCGTGCTCATGCGTAGTCCACCAGGTGCACGCCGGCCACCGGCCCGGTCGCGACGACGACGCGCTCGTAGCCCTGGTCGAGCAGGGCCTCGCGGATGTGGTGCGCGGAGTCCTGGTCCGCGACCAGACCCAGGTACGTCGGACCCGAACCCGAGAGCAACCGAGCCCTGACCCCGGAGCCGACCAGGTCGTCGGCCGTCTCGCGCAGGGCGGGGCGCAGCTCGAGCGCCGGCGCCTCGAGGTCGTTGTGCAGCGCGTCGGCCAGCGCGTCCAGGTCACCGCCGGCGAGCGCCGCGAGCACCGCGCCGGAGCCGACCGCGGCCGGCGTCGGCAGCGCGTCGAACGCCCGGTAGACCGCAGAGGTCGAGAGTCCCTCGTCGTTCGGGACGACCACCCACCACCAGGTACCGGCGTCGGGCACCTGCTCGACGAGCTCGCCCCGACCGGTGCCGTGCGCGGTGCCGCCGAGCAGCGAGAAGGGCACGTCGCTGCCGAGCTGGGCAGCGATCGCGAGCAGGTCGTCGTCGGAGGTCTGCAGGTCCCAGAGCCGGTCGAGAGCGACCAGCGTCGCGGCAGCGTCGGCGCTGCCGCCGGCCATGCCACCCGCGACCGGGATGCCCTTGCTGATGCCGATCGCCGCGGCCCGCTCGATCCCGTGGTGCGCAGTGAGCAAGCGGCCGGCCTTCACCACGATGTTGCTGTCGTCCAGCGGTACCCCGGAGACGTCGACATCCCCGATCGGCGAGACGTCGACGGACCAGACGGCCGAGGTCGAGACCGTCACGTCGTCGTACAGGCTCACGGCCAGGTAGACGGTGTCCAGCGGGTGGTAGCCGTCCTCGCGCTTGGCACCGACGCCGAGGTGCAGGTTGATCTTCGCGGGCGCCCGCACGGTGACGCTCATGCGAGGGCCTCAGCGATCCGGACGAAATCGTCGATGAGGAGCTGCTCGCCACGGGTCATCGGGTCGATGCCGGCGGCGGCAAGGGCGGCCTCGGCAGCCTCGGCGGACCCGGCCAGCTCGCGCAGCGCCGGACGCAGGGCCTTGCGGCGGTGGGCGAACGCGGCGTCGATGACGGCGAAGACCTGCTCGCGGGTGGCTGTTGTGCTCGGGGGCTCTCGGCGCGTCCAGGCGACGAGGCCGGAGTCGACGTTCGGGGCCGGCCAGAAGACGTTGCGCCCGATCGCCCCGGCGCGGCGCACGTCGGCGTACCAGGCGGCTTTCACCGACGGGACGCCGTAGACCTTCGAGCCCGGGCCGGCGGCCAGCCGGTCGGCGACCTCGGCCTGCACCATCACCAGTCCGCGCTCGAGCGAGGGAAGCAGGCCGAGCAGGTGCAGCAGCACCGGGACCGAGACGTTGTAGGGCAGGTTCGCGACCAGCGCGGTCGGCGATGGACCGGGGATCTCGGTGACGCGGAGCGCGTCGGCGAGCACGACCTCGAAGGCGTCGACCTGGTCGGGCGCGTGGGCCGCGATGGTGGCGGGCAGGGCGCCGGCGAGCAACGGGTCGACCTCGATCGCGACGACCCGGCGCGCCACCGCGAGCAGCGCCAGGGTCAGCGACCCGAGTCCGGGGCCGACCTCGAGGACGACGTCGTCCGCGGTGATCCGGGACTCCGCGACGATCCGCCGCACGGTGTTGCCGTCGATGACGAAGTTCTGGCCGCGCTGCTTGGTGGGTCGCAGGTCCAGCCCCGCCGCGAGAGTGCGGATCTCAGCCGCGCCCAGCAGCGTCGGCACAGCAGGGCGGTCACTCACGTCGAGAAGGGTACGGCGCACGACGACTTCTGCCGTAAACGGGTTTCGACAGGCGCAACCAGCCAGTGCCGGTTGAGCCTGTCGAAACCTTGGATGCTGCGCTGTCCAGCTGGTGGGTCAGAAGCCGGCGCCGCAGTGCGGCCAGGCTCCGTAGCCACCCGAGGCGGCAACGAGTCGCTTGGCGACCGCGATCTGCTCCTCGCGGCTGTGCTGGTCCGGTCGACCGGTGCCGCCGTACGCACGCCAGGTGCCCAGGTTGAACTGGAGACCGCCGTAGTAGCCGTTGCCGGTGTTCGCGGCCCAGTTACCACCGGACTCGCACTGGGCGATCTTGTCGAACACGGTGTCGCCGGTGGCGTAGTTCTTGGCGACCGGACGGGCCTTGGTGCCGACCTTGACCACCGAGTTGGTCGGGGCCTTGAGCACGGTCTGCTTCAGCACGGTCCGCTTGTAGACCTTGCCGTTGCGCAGCGTGATCCGGTAGGTCACGTCCCGGTCACCGGCGGTGCCCTGCTTGATGGTCTTGCGCTCGCCGACGTACATCGTCGAGTCGCGCTGCTCGGTCACCGGCGGCGCCATCCGCTCGTGGGCGACGTGCTTCTGGACCTTCTTCACGCGGATCAGCACGACCCGGCTGCCGGCCTTGAGGGTGCTGTCCAGGCCCGGCTTCACGATGTCGTTCTTGCCGACCTTGACGTGCATCTTCTTGAACAGCGCACGCGCGTTCGGGACCGCCACCTTGAGCTTCTTGGTGTGGGTCGTGCCGATCTTGACCTTCAGGGTCTTCGGCATGCTGATCACCAGGGCCATGCCCTCGCGGTCGATCGACGCCGAACGGCTCGTCGACAGCGCAGCGTTGCCGTAGCGCAGGCCGAGCTGGTCGAGCGCGGTGCTGACCTGGGTGGCCGTGGTCCAGTAGGTCTTCTTGACCCCATCCACGTTGACCGTCAGCGGACGGCTGTAGCGGACCGAGATCTGGCTGCCGTCACTGACGGCCGAGTCGAGGGACGGGACGACGACGTCCCGCTTGTGCAGGTGGATGTGCTGACCTGCGAGCACGTCCGCGACCGAGTCGCCGAACGTGTGGACGGTCTTGGTCTGACCGTCGACGATGAGTTTCACGTCGGTGGTGGCGGCTGCGTAGCCGGCGGTGGTGGCGACCACGGCGACGGCAACGGTGGCAACGAGGCCTGCCTGCCACTTCCTGCTGTTGGTGATGCGAGTAAGGGCGTCCTTGAGGATCTGGGGGCGCACGATGCTCCGATGTTCGAAGTTCCCGGGCCGCGGACGGATATCGCTCAAGGGCAAGGGAAGTTCGAGCCCCCGTTTGCTGCGATGTCCGGGTTGTACTGCTTTTCCGCTCCCGGCCAACAGGGAAAACCCTGCCATTGCTAACAGCCTGTTAGCAAACTGCAAGCAGCCGTTTACGCGGGAGCAGGTGGGTCAGGTCACGTATTTGCGCCCGATTTAGGTTGCTTTGTGACATCGCACACATTCCGGAATCTTGACGTCAAGCAAGCGGCTCAGCGCCTCACTAACCTCAGGCGCCCCAGGTGCCGCCGAACGCGGTCTCGGTGTTGGCGTCGATGGCCCGGCAGAGCTCGGCCAGGTCGGCGCCGCGCACCGCGGCCATCGCGCGGACGGTCAGCGGCACCAGGTAGGAGGCGTTCGGGCGACCGCGGTGGGGTTCGGGGGTCAGGTACGGCGCATCGGTCTCGACCAGGATCCGGTCCGCCGGTGCCGCCAGCAGCGCGTCGCGCAACGGCTGGGCGTTCTTGAACGTGACGGTCCCGGCGAAGGAGAGGTACGCCCCCCGCTCCAGGCAGGCCGCCGCGAACTCCGCGTCACCGGAGAAGCAGTGCATCACCCACCGGTTCGGGGCGCCGGTCTCGTCGATCAGCCGGAGGACGTCGGCGTGCGCGTCGCGGTCGTGGATCACCAGGGTCTTGTCGAGGTCCTGGGCCAGCTCGATGTGCCGACGGAAGGACCGCTCCTGGGCCTCGCGGCCCTCCGGCCCGGTGCGGAAGGTGTCGAGACCGGTCTCCCCCACGGCCCGCACCCGCGGGTCGGTGGCCAGGTCCGCGATCTCGGCGAGTGCCTCGTCGAGCCTGCCCGCGGCGTCCAGGCGCGGCGCCTCGTTCGGGTGCAGCGCGACCCCGGCCACGATCGCGTCGAACTCGTTCGCCGTCTCCCGCGCCCAACGGGCACCCGGCAGGTCACAGCCGATCTGCACGATCCGCGGTACGCCGACCGCGGCCGAGCGGGCCAGCGCCTGGGCGACCGGAACCGGCTCGTCGGGTGCGGCGTACGGGGCGATGTCGAGGTGGCAGTGGTTGTCGACCACCGGGTGCGGCAGCGGCTCGGGGTCGACCGGCCGCTCGCCGTTGCGCCCGCCAGTTCGGGTGGCGCTCATGACTTGTGCACCAGGTCGTACACGTCCCGCTTCGGTACGCCGGCCCGCTTGGCGACCTCGGCGATGGCGTCCTTGCGGGTCGCTCCGCCGGCCTCGGCGGCGGCCACCAGCGCGACCAGCGTCGCCGGGTCGTCGACCGGTCCGGCTTCGGGTGCCCCCTGGACGACCAGGGTGACCTCGCCGCGGACGCCGTCCTTCGCCCACGCGGCCAGCGCACCGAGCCCGTCGCGGACGACCTCCTCGTGGGTCTTGGTCAGCTCGCGGCAGACCGCGGCCGGCCGGTCGGCACCGAACGCGGTCGCCATCGCCTCCAGGGTCGCCTCGGTCCGGTGCGGCGCCTCGAAGAACACCATCGTGCGCTGCTCGTCGGCCAGCGATGCCAGGCGTCGTGACCGCTCACCGGCCTTGCGCGGCAGGAAGCCCTCGAAGCAGAACCGGTCGACCGGCAGGCCGCTGACGGCGAGCGCGGTCAGCACGGCGGACGGCCCGGGGACCGAGGTCACCTCGACCCCGGCCTCCAGCGCCGCGGCCACCAGCCGGTAGCCGGGGTCCGAGACGCTCGGCATCCCGGCGTCGGTGACCAGGACGACCCGGCTGCCGCTGGTGAGCAGCTCGAGCAGCTGCGGCGTACGGCCCTGCTCGTTGCCCTCGAAGTACGAGATGACCCGGGCCCCGACCTCGATGCCCAGGTCGCTGGTCAGCCGGCGCAGGCGGCGGGTGTCCTCAGCGGCGATGACGTCGGCGCCGACCAGCTCGGTGGCCAGTCGCGGGGGTGCGTCCTCGACCCGCCCGATCGGGGTCCCGGCCAGCACCAGCACGCCCCTCCCCGCAGACGCCGACGCACTCATGGGGACGATCATGTCAGCCGGTGCCACCGCACCTCGTAGTCTGGCCCCCGTGGATCACCCCGACCGGCGCGACGTGGCGACGCTGTCCCGCACCGCACGCGGCGAGGCCGTCCCGACCGCGACCGAGCGCGCGCAGCCGCGAGCGTGGGACCCGGACAAGGTCATCAGCTGGGCGGCGACCACCTTCGTCGCGCTGATCGCGACGTTCATGCGGATCTACAAGAACGACGAGCACGGCAGCGGCAAGTTCCTCTTCGACGAGACGTACTACGCCAAGGACGCCTGGTCGCTGGTGCACCACGGCTACGTCACCAACTACGTCGACGACGCCAACCAGAAGATCCTCGACGGCAACATGCACGGGATCTTCACCAACGACCCCTCGATGGTGGTGCACCCCGAGGTCGGCAAGTACCTGATCGGCCTGAGCGAGCTGATCTTCGGGATGACCCCGCACGGCTGGCGGATGGCCTCGGCGATCGTCGGCGGCCTGATGGTCTTCGTGATGATCCGGTTGGCGCGGCGGGTCACCGGCTCCACCATGCTCGGCCTGGTCGCCGGCATCCTGATGACCTTCGACGGCCTGCAGTTCGTGCTGTCCCGGCTGGCTCTGCTGGACATCTTCGAGGCCTTCTTCGTGCTCTGCGCGATCAGCTGCATGGTCGCGGACCGGGACTGGTTCCGAGAACGGCTGGCCGAGCGGATCGACGTCGCGGCCGTCGACAAGTACGAGAAGGCACGGCGCTCGGGGACCGTCGAGGAGAAGACGACCGGCAACCACCACGCCCTCTTCGCGCTGCTGAACCTGGTCCTGCCGCGGTCGCTCGCACACCACGCCTACGACGTCCAAGGGCCGTGGGGGCCGCGGATCTTCTGGCGCCCATGGCTGCTCGCCGCGGGCATCTTCTGGGGCCTGGCCTGTGGCACCAAGTGGGGCGCGATCTACCCGCTGGCCGCGTTCGGCATCCTCTACTGGCTGTGGAGCGCGGGAGGTCGCCGCTCCTTCGGCATCCGCTGGTCGGTGCTCAAGTCGGCGATCACCGACGCCATGCCCGGCCTCGCCTACCTGGTCCTGCTGCCGTTCGTGATCTACCTGGCGACGTGGACCGGCTGGCTCATCCACCACGGCACCTACGAGGAGCACCTGTCCAACACCCAGTACGCGCCGTACTGGGGCTCCTACATCCAGACGAAGTCCCCGGGCTTCCTCTCTGAGGCCGTCCGGTCGCTGCGCGACCTGTGGCACTACCACCAGGCCGTCTGGAACTTCCACACCCACGGGCTCAACGACGCGACGCACCCGTACCAGTCGAACCCCGAGGGCTGGCCGGTCATCAACAAGCCGGTCGGGGTCGATGCCCAGCTCAACATCCAGCCGGGGCACCAAGGCTGCGACGCTGCGCCCGGCGCCACGTGCCTGCGTCAGGTGATCCTGCTGGGTACGCCGGTCCTGTGGTGGTTCAGCGCAGCGGCGTTGGTCTGGTCCATCGTTGTTTGGATCGGGCGGCGCGACTGGAGGTACGGGATCGTCGTCGCCGGCGTGCTCGCCAGCTGGCTGCCGTGGTTCAAGTACGACCAGCGCCCGATCTTCAGCTACTACTCGATCGTGTTCGAGCCTTTCCTGATACTCGGGGCGGTGATGCTGCTCGGCGAGATCCTCGGCCGGGCGGATGCGAGCAAGCGACGACGGATGATCGGTGCCTTCGTCGGCGGCACCGTGGTGGTCGCGGTGATCGCCAACTTCGCCTGGTTCTTCCCCGTCTACACCGACGGCCTGCTCACCAACGCCGAGTGGGTCCAGCGCATCTGGTTCAAGAAGTGGATCTGAGGTAGCCGTGCCCTCGAAGCCCACGTTCGACGACGCCCGACCCGACCCGCGGCTCGACCACGTCCGCGGTCGGGCGGCCGAGCTCCTCGCCGACGGCGAGGTGGCCGGTCACCTGCTGGTGGAGACCGAGTACGGCGCGAACCGGATCGGCGGCCGGCTGTGGTGGCAGCGCTGGGCCACCCCGCACGAGTTCGCCATCGTGCTCACCGACTTCGGGAACGACCACGCGCACAGCGCCTGGGTGCAGCCGGAGGACTTCGACGTGTTCGACCAGTGGGAGACCGACGGGTTCGACGAGCACGGCACCCGGTTCACCGTCCGCTGGCTCGACGAGGAAGCCTCAGCGCGCGTGCACACCGAGGTCTTCGGCCACCACCACTAGACGCCGGCGACCGGCGGGGCGGTCGGGTCGGCGCCCTCGCCGCCCTGCTCGCGGCGCATGTACTCCTCGATCGCGTTCACGTCGTCCTTGGCGCGGGTCACCACGGCGAGCAGGTCGTTCATGGTCGCGACCTCCTCGACCTGCTCCTTGATGAACCACTGCATGAACTGCTCGGCGGCGAAGTCGTTCTCCTCGCGCGCGGTACGGGTCAGGGCGAAGATCTGCTCGGAGACCCGCTTCTCCTGGGCCAGGGCCAGGTCGACCGGAGCGATGATGTTCTCGAAGGCGGTGGTCGGCGCCTCGACGCCGGGGATCTTGACCTCGCAGTCGGTGTCCAGCAGGAACTGCACCATCATCATGGCGTGGTCGCGCTCCTCGAGCGCCTGGCCGTAGAAGAAGGCTGCCATCTGCGGCATCGTCAGCGCGTCGTAGTGGATGGCGCACGCGACGTACTGCTGGTGGGCGGCGAACTCGTTGCCGATCTGCTCGTTGAGCTGGGCTGCGAAGCGAGGTGCGGTCAACGTCGGGTCCTCCCGGTTCGGGTCAGGCAGCCTTCTTGCCCGACTTCTTCTGCTTGCGCATCACGGCGACGAGCTCGGCCTTCTTGACCTTGCCGGACTTCACGCCCGACTTCTTGGCCGCCTTCTTGCTCAGCGGCTTCCCGCAGGCGTCGACGCGGACCAGCTCACGCTTGTGCACACCGTATCCGGTGGGGAGGGTGCCCTCCTTGAGCATGCGGATGGGGCAACGGTCGCAACGCGACTTCGACACGCAGCACTCCGTCTTCGGAAGCTTGATGGCCTTGCCCATGCGAGGACGGTAACACCAACCAAGGCATGCCTTACCTAAGGTGTGCCCTGGCTCACATGGTGAGCGCACTCACTCCGACGGGGTCAGCCGGAAGACCCGGATGTGGCGGTCGGTGCGGCCGCGGTACGAGGCGTAGGCGGCGGTCACCTCAACCATCAACTGGTACGCCGCCTCGGCCTCGTCCCCGGTCAACAGCTCAGCGGTGACGGGGATCCGCTGCCCACGTACGACGATCGTGCCGGCCGCGCTGGCCATCAGATTGCCGGTCCAGGCAGGGTGGTGCGCCTGCCCGAAATTCGAGCCGACCACGATGGCTGCGCCGCCGTCGCGGGCGAAGAGCAACGGGCTGACCCGGACCTGTCCGCTCTTCCTGCCCACGGTCTCCAGCAGCAACAGCGGCGCCCCGACCGGGCCGAGCGCAGTGTGCCGTCCGTTCGACCGGATGAGCAGCTTCCGGTCCAGGGGCATCATCGTCCGGATCGACCAGGATCCGAGCCGCGTAGCGGCGAATCGCTGCAGCCCCTTCGAGAACGCGGAGTCCCGCGATCCCCAGATCTCGTCAGGAATCTCGACCATGGGGGCAGTCAAGTGGAAGACTGCCGCAGGCTCAATCCCCGCGACAGCAAGGAAGCAGATGCCCCCCTCCGCGATCTCCCGTATCGGTCTCGAGGCCCGCGCCCTCACCGTCCTCGCCCGCGCCGGCGCGGTCGGCGTCTCGTCGCCCGCGAAGACGCTGGACATTCTGCGCACGCTGACCGGTTTCGGGCCGTACGGAGCTGCCGTCCACCTGGCCGCGGTCCGGCACCCCGACAACCCCGCGGTCACCGACCCGCGCGGAACCATCAGCTACCAGGAGATGGACGAGCAGATCAACCGGCTCGCCAACGCGTTCCTCGCCCAGGGCCTCAAGCCCGGCGACGGCGTCGCGATCCTGTGCAAGAACCACCGCGCCCCGCTGATCGCCGGCTTCGCGGCCTCGCGGGCCGGCCTGCGCAGCCTGTGGCTGAACACCTCCTTCGCTCCGCGCCAGGCGACCGAGGTCTGCGAGCGCGAGGGCGTCGACGTCCTGATCTACGACGAGGACTTCGCCGAGATCGTGGCCGGGGTGAACCCGGCTCAGGGCAAGTACGCCGTCAGCGTCGCGGGCCCGGGTCCGGACGCGCTGGACGAGCTGATCGCCTCGGGTTCGCCGGTGATGCCGAAGCCGCCGGAGAAGCCCGGCCGCATCGTCCTGCTCACCAGCGGCACCACCGGTACGCCGAAGGGCGCGCCGCGCCCGGACCCGAAGGGCTTCGCGCTGCCGGCGGCGGTGCTCGAGCGGATGCCGATGCGCGCCAGCGAGACGACGGTGATGGGCCCGCCGATCTTCCACGGCACCGGGATGCTGATCGCGATGATCACGATCTCGCTGGGCTCGCGGCTCGTGCTGCGCCCGAAGTTCGACGCCGAGCAGATGCTCGCCGACATCCAGGACACCAAGGCCTCCACGATCTGCGTGGTGCCGGTGATGCTGCAGCGGATGCTCGAGCTCGGGGACGAGAAGGTCGGCTCCTACGACCTCAGCTCACTCAAGTGCGCGTTCACCGCCGGCGCCCAGCTACCCGCTGCGGTCTCCGAGGCGTTCCAGGACACGATCGGCGACGTCATCTACAACCTGTACGGCTCGACGGAGGTCTCCATCGCGAGCCTGGCCACCCCGCACGACGTCCGACACGCACCGAAGTCCGTCGGCCGCCCGGCGCTCGGGGTCACGATCCGGATCTACGGCGACAAGGACCAGATCCTGCCGCAGGGCGAGACCGGCCGGATCTTCGTCGGCACCACCGCGCCGTTCGAGGGCTACACCGGTGGCGGCGGCAAGGCGATCATCGACGGCCTGATGGCCACCGGCGACGTGGGCCACTTCGACGAGCAGGGGCTGCTCTACATCGATGGCCGCGACGACGAGATGATCGTCTCCGGCGGCGAGAACGTCTTCCCGCGCGAGGTCGAGGAGCTGCTGATCACCCTCGACGGCGTCGCCGACGTGGCGGTGCTCGGGGCCGAGGACGCCGACTTCGGCCAGCGGCTGCGGGCGTTCCTGGTGCTCGATCCGGGAGCGACGGTGACCGAGGACCAGGTCAAGGACTTCGTGAAGGAGAACCTGGCCCGCTACAAGGTCCCGCGCGACGTGCTGTTCCTCGAAGAGCTGCCGCGCAACCCCACGGGCAAGATCCTCAAGCGGGAGCTCGCCAACCTCTAGCGAGCGAGCAGGTCGAGCGCGAGCTCGGTCAGCTGCGCCTCCAGGGCGGCGCTGTCCTCGCGGTCCTCGCGCAGCGTCCAGTCGTAGACGATCGCGTTCGCCGCGCCGGTCAGCGCCAGCGTGGCGAACCGGAAGTCGCGGTCGACGAGCTCGCCGCGCTGGACCGCGGCAGCACCCTCGCTGACCACCAGGTCGACGAGCAGCTCGCGGTAGGAGAGCCGACGCTGCTCGATCAGCGGGCTGGCGCCCATGATCTCCACGAAGGCGATCCGGGCGGCGCGGATGTCCTCGACCATCGGGCCGACGTAGGCCAGGAACGCCTTCGGGATCCGCTGCATCATCGGCTCGCCCTCGGTGGCCTCGAGGGAGGCGACGGCGGAGTCGAGCGACTGCTTGGTGATCGAGTCGTAGACGTCGAGGAAGGCGGCTTCCTTGTTCTCGTAGAGCTGGTAGAAGTGCCGGCTCGAGACCTTGGAGGCGGCGCAGAGCTTCTCGACCGAGACGGCCGCGTAGCCCTGGGTGCCGATCAGCTCGCGCCCGGCTGCGAGCAGGCGCGACCTGCGTTCCGCGTCCCGCTCGGACGCTGACAGGCCCGAGTAGGTACGACTGGTCACGGAACTCTCCCCTCCCAGAGATGCCGACATCGTAGGGCTGCCGGGCCCGAGAATTAAATGAAAAGAAGTCTTTTCATATTAGTGAATCCGGGTTAGCCTCGTTCCACCCACCCGACGTCAGGACCTCCGATGAAGCGACTGCTGGCCCTCCTCGCCACCTCCGTGCTCGCCGCCACCGCACTGGTCGCGGGTTCGACCGCGAGCGCCTCCGCCCTGCCGGTGCCGGAGGACGACCCGTTCTACGCGGTCCCCGCCAACATCGCCTCGTACGCCGACGGCGCGGTGATCGCATCGCGGAGGATCACCGCGATCGCCTACCTGCTGCCGATCCCGGCCGACGCCTGGCAGATCCTCTACAAGACCAACGACTCCCACGGCGTACCGACCGCGACCGTCACCACCCTGATGGTGCCGCGCACCGCCTGGAAGGGCGCGGGCACCCGACCGCTGGTCTCCTACCAGACCGCCGAGGACGGGGTCGCCGGCAAGTGCGCCCCCTCCTACGGCTTGCGCGGCGGGCTGATCGGCACCCGCAATGCCTCGGATGCCGAGAGCGGGCTGATGCTCTCGGCGCTGAGCAACGGCTGGGCGGTCGCGGCCCCCGACTACGAGGGCCCGGACTCGCAGTTCCTCGCCGGGAAGATGGAGGGCCAGGCGATCCTCGACGGACTGCGCGCCGCGCTCGCCTTCTCCCCCGCCGGCCTCTCGCCCAGCACCAAGCTCGGGATCTGGGGCTACTCCGGCGGCGCGTTCGCCACCAGCATCGCCAGCCAGCTCCAGGCGAGCTACGCCCCAGAGCTGAACGTCTCCGGAGTCGCGCTGGGCGGCGTGGTCGCGGAGATCCGCAAGACCATCGACGACTTCAGCGGCTCGGCCGTCGGCGGCGCCATCGCGATGGGCGTCAACGGCCCCATGAAGGCCTTCCCGGAGTACAACCTCGGCCAGTACCTGAGCGCATCGGGACGCGCCAAGGTCGCGGCGGCCTCCGGCGACTGCATCGCGGACGCGGTGGCGCGCTACCCGTTCCTCTCGATCAAGCAGATCGAGGCGTTCCCCGGAGCACTGGACGTGCCGGTGGTCGCGAACCTGCTGCACGCCAACAGCCCGCTGGGCATCCCCGGTACGCCGACCGCGCCTGTCTACGACTACCACGCGACCTTCGACGAGCTGGCTCCCGTCGGCCCGGACCGCGAGCTGATGCACCGCTACTGCGACTCCGGCCAGGTCGTCGAGCACGTCGAGCACCTGCTCGCCGAGCACATCAGCGAGACGGTCTCCGGCGCTCCCGGGGCGCTCACCTTCTTCTCCCAGCGGTTCGCCGGGCAGGCACCGAAGAACACCTGCGCGACGATCCCGGCTCCCTGATCGCAGAGTTAACCCACCCGAAACCCGAGGCCGACCGGGGCCATGGCAGGCTCGTCCCGTGGACGACCTGACGGAGCGCCAGCTGGAGATCCTCGAGTTCGAACGCCAGTGGTGGCGGTACGCCGGCGCGAAGGCCGTCGAGATCGAGCGGCAGCTGGAGATGACGCCCGTCGCCTACTACCGGGCGCTCAACGCCGTCATCGACCTGCCAGCCGCGATGGAGCACGACCCCACGCTCGTGCGACGGCTCCAGCGGGCCCGCACCCTGCGCCGCCGACGTCGCTCGGGGCGTGCGTTCCGGATCGCCGAGGCCTAGGTCGGGCCGATCAGCGGCCCGGTGGACGGCACGAAGCAGGAGCCGATCAGCGACCAGGTGCTGCTGATGGCCTTGCCCGAGCTGCTCAACGGCTTGACCCTCAGGTAGCCGTAGTTGCCCCGGGTCACCGCGAGCCGGATCGTCCGCCGGGAGACGACGTGCGTCTGCAGACCGACCTGGAACGTCGGGCTGCTCGCCTGCTGGACGAGGTACTTCGCTGCCCCGGCGTACGGGTTCCAGCGCCAGTCGACCGCAGCGCCGGCCGGAACCGCCGTGCCTTTCGGCTGCGGGACCGCTCCGGCGAGCCCGGGGACGATCTTCGAGCGGCTGGACGTGGCGCCGCCCACGACGGCGCGCACCGCGACGAAGTAGGTGTGGCCCGAGGTCAACCCGGCGTGCTTGAAGATGCGGCTCGTCGTGGTGGTGGAGCTCGCGTGAGCCATGCTCGCGTAGCGCGAGAACGACACCTTGTACGACGTCGCACCTCCGACCGCGCTCCAGGCCCAGGTGACCTGGCTCGCCCCGGCCCCGGAGACCCAGACCCCCGGTGCGGAGATCGCCGTCGCGGCGAGGACCGGCGCCGGCTGCACGAGCACGGCGGCGACGGTCAGGCCGGCGAGAACGGTGACCAGGGTCTTCCGCATGGCCTCACCGTAGCCGCGGTCGCCGCTCGTCGCAGCCCCCGCTAGTCGAGACGTTCGGACTCGACCCCGAAGAACTCCTGGTACTCCCGCGCGCGCTCGCGGAACTCGCCCTCGTCCAGCCCGGTCTCGGCGAACGAGTAGCGCTTGAGGCTGCCGCCCTGGTCACCCGGGTGCTCGGCGAGGAAGGCGCGCATCCGGCCCTCGGCCTCGGCGCTCAGCTCGATGCCGATCTCGTCGTAGATGCGCGCGATCGCACCGACCAGGTCGTGCCGGATGTCCTGGTAGCGCACGTCGACGACCTGGCCGGTCTTGAAGATCCCGTCCTTGCGCGCCTGCAGCGCCCGGTCGAGGCCGACCATGATGTCGTCGCCGTACTGGGCCGCCAGCCGGGTCACCTCGAAGGAGTCGCTGGTCATCTCGCGCAGGCTCGCGCCGAGGGCGCTGATCGAGGCGATCACCTTGAGCGGGTCGCGGTGGTTCTGGATCACGATCGCGTCCGGGTACTCCGCGAGCAGCGCCGGCAGCGACCACAGGTGCGCCGGGGACTTCAGCAGCCAGCGCTCCCCGTGGTGCTCGGACTGGAGGTGCTGGAGGAAGCGCCGGTGCCACGCGTACGCCGGAGCCATGTCCGCCTCGTGCAACAGCCAGCGGTTGTAGTTCGGGACCTCGAACTGGAGCGAGTGCTGCATGGACTTGAAGTCGCTGGTGAAGATCCGCACGTCCTCCTGGGCCAGCTTCGCGCCGAGCTCGTGGAACGCGGCGAAGCCGGGGATGAAGGAGTCGACGAGGTCGAACTGCGCCTGCGCCTCCTCGATCCGCGGGTCGGTGTCGTAGGTCGCGGACTGCGGCGGCGGCACCGGTCGTTCGACCTCCCAGCTCAGCGGCGCGCGGTTGGCCGGGTCCTGGGCCATCAGGTCGAGCAGGATCGTGGTGCCGGTGCGCGGCTGACCCACGATGATGATCGGTCGCTCCACCTTCTGGTCCGCGACGGCCGGGTGCTCCTTGCGCCAGGCCTCGATCCGCAGCCGGGTGGCCAGGTCGCCGACCACCCCGTCCTCGGCGACACCGACCCCGATCTCGTTGAGCTCGGCCGGCCCGGCGAGGTCCTCGAGGAAAAGGTCGAGGCCCTCCTGCCAGCTCGTCGAGGCGAAGTCGTCGCTGCCGGCAGCCTCGATGGCTGCCGCGACGAGGCGGTCGCGTCGCTGTGCGGTGGTCTCGGTCATGAGGACTCCTTCATCGGTCGTCGGGAAGACGCAGGTCGAGCGTCGCGAGGTACTTCTGGGTGAGTGCGGGAAGGTCGCCGGTCCCGCCGTCGTCGAGCCACTCCCCCCACGCGAGACGGGCGGCGGCCATCGTCATCGCGCCGAGCATCCGCGGGCGCGGGTCGCCGTCGCGCAGGTCCGCGAAGCGGGGTGCGACCGCGTCGGCGATCGCGGTCTCCCAGTCGACGTACAGGTGCAGCGTCCAGGCGAACATCGCTGGCGACGAGCGGCTGAGCATCGCCTGCTCGTAGAACATCGCGCGGTGACGGGCGAAGTCGCGCCCGAGCTCGGCGTACGCCGCCCGGACCGCGTCCGCAGGCCCGAGCCGTGGATCGACCTCGCGCAGCACTCCCGCGAGGACGTACGCGCCCGCGCCGGAGAGCCCGTGCGCGACGGCGAGCTCCTTGGAGTCGAAGTAGCGGAAGAACGTGGCCCGACCAACCTCCGCCTCGGCGGCGATCTCGTCCACGGTGGTCGCGGCGATGCCGTGCTCGACGGCCAGGCGCGCGGCGACGTCGGCGATCCGGGCGCGGGTCGCACCCTTCTTCCGTTCACGCACACCCTGGACAGTCATGGTGACGAAGATGATACTTAGTATCACTTTTCTGTCTACAGTTTCGACAGGCTCAGCACCAGCAACCACCAGGGAGAACGAATGCGCGCGCTGCAGGTGAACCGGCACGGGGAACCGCTCGAGGTGCTCTCGGTCAACGACGTCGAGGTTCCCGAGCCAGGACCCGGCGAGGTGCTGATCAAGGTCGCCGCGGCGGCGCTGAACTTCAACGACATCCTGCGCTGCCAGGGCGGCCTGGTCTCGGTACCGAAGGAGCCGCCGTTCACCCTGGGCATGGACGTCTGCGGCACCGTCGAGGCGGCGGGCGACGGTGCCGAGCAGTGGATCGGTCAGCGCGTGGTCGGCGTCTCCAAGGACGCCTTCGGCGGGATCGCGGAGTACACCACCGCTCCGGCGTCCGGCGTCTTCACTGCCCCGGCCTCGCTGGACGACGAGACGGCGGCTGCCTTCCTGCTCCCGTTCCACACCACCTACCTGGCGCTGCACGTGCGGGCGAAGCTGAAGAGCGGCGAGACGCTGCTGGTGCACTCCGGCGCGAGCGGGCTCGGCACCGCGGCGATCCAGCTCGGCGTGGCCGCCGGTTCGCGGGTGATCGCGACCGTCAGCTCGGAGGAGAAGGCCGAGCTGTGCCGCGAGCTCGGCGCTGACCTGGTCATCGACCACACCACCGAGGACTTCGCCGAGGCCGTGCTCCAGGCGACCGACGACGTGGGTGCGGACGTCGTGTGCGACCTGGCCGGCGGCGACTTCGTCGGGAAGTCCTGGACCTGCGTGGCCCGCGAGGGTCGCTACCTGCCGGTGGGCTTCACCGACGACGACCAGAACGGGATGACCGGACGGCCGCTGCGGATGGCGAGCATCGGCAACTTCTCGATCGTCGGCATCCTCGGTGCCTGGGTCGACCAGATCGACCCCGGCATGCGTCGCTTCGGCTTCAATCCGTTCACCCGCGAGGAGGGCGACCGCGTGCACGCCGCGCTGGTCGAGCTCGTCGACACCGGCGCGGTGCGCCCGCACGTCGGCCGGGTCGTCGGCATCGAGGACGCCGCGGCCGCCCTGGCCGACCACCAGCAACGGCGGTCGGTCGGGCGGACCGTCGTCCGGCTCTAGGGCAGCGTCAGCGTCCCGTCGGCCGTGATCTGCGCGGTGCTGGTCAGGATGTCGGCGCCTCCGACGAGCGTGCCCTGACCGGTCGCGCCGGCGTAGCGTCCGGTGCCGTCGGTGACCGTGTAGACGCCGGTGCCGTGGAAGGTGCCGACCCCGTTCGGGCACCCCACGTCCTTGCTGGTCAGCGTCAGCGTTCCGTCGGGGCCGCTGATCTGCACGACGTTGGTGTTGGCCAGTCCGGCCAGGCAGGTCAGGCCCAGCCCGTTGACCGTCGCGACCGCGTGCACGGTCGTCGCGCCCATCTGGTCGGCGGGCCCGGCGAGGTCGAAGACGAACTTGTTCGGCAGCACGACCTTGACGGCGCCGGTCCAGACGGCGTGGAACGAGGTGGTGGTGCTCGCGGAGGCGGGTGCGGCCTGACCGACGAGGCCGGCCCCCACCAGGGAGAGGAAGCCGAGTGCGGTGGTCGCGGTGCGGAGGATGATCTTCATGGGTCCATCACAGCCCGGACGCGCCTCCGGGAGCATGGGGCGTTCTCCCCATCTCCGAGGTCAGTCCGGCAGGTCTGAGACCCGATAGGTCCAGCGCGGCGCCCGCCGCTCACGCCACGCGGCCGGTCCTTCGGCGGCGTCCGGGTGCGCCATCAGCAGTCGGTGGGCGGCGGTCTCCCGCGCCTCGGTTTCGGCCTGAGAAAGGTCGGACCAGAGGATGCGCTTGCTCAGCGCGAGCGATGCGGGGCTGACGTTGAGGGCGACGTCGCGCGCCACCTCGATTGCGACGGGCAGCACCTCCTCGGCCGGCAGAGCCCGGGAGGCGATGCCCCACCCGACGGCTTCAGTCGCGGTGAAGGACCGTCCGGTCAGCATCACCTCGGCCGCGACCGCCGTACCGGCGAGGTGGCGCAGCGTGTAGTGGCTGCCTGCGTCGCCGAGCATCCCGCGCCGCACCTGCGGGACCGCGAGCTTGGCTCCCTCGGCGACGAACCGCAGGTCGCACTGGAGCGCGAGGGTCAGGCCGATCCCGATCGCGTGCCCGTTGATCGCGGCGACCACGAGCTTCGGCACCTCCATCGGCGCAGGCGTCACCGGTGAGGCCGAGAACGCGTCATGCGCGTCGAACGTGCCCGAGCCGGCCGCGAGGTCGGCCCCCGCGCAGAACGCCCGGCCCGCTCCGGTGAGCACCACGACCCGTACGTCGTCATCGGCGGCGACCTCCGCCAGCGCATCCCCCAGCTCGACCGCGGTCGCGCCCGAGAAGAGGTTGAGGTCGTCGCCCCCGTCGAGGGTGAGGACCGCGACGCCGTCCTCGGTGCTCGTGCGCACGGATGTGGCCATGGCTGAGTGTTGCACCCCGGCGCCGGTGGTCTAGAACCCCGGCGCGACCCCTCCACACGGCCGATTCGGTGGTCCTAACCTCGGATCGGGGACGCACGACCGCACCAGTCCGCATTTCCGTCCGTACACGGAGGACCGACCGATGGTTGCTACTGCACTCGGCAAGACATCTCAGAACAACACGATCGCCGGCAGGACGTTCAAGGCGTCCGCGTGGACGGTCGGCCACCTTCAGCAGACCCTGGAGGCGCTCAAGGAGAAACAACCCGACGCGCAGCTGGTCATCTCACAGACCTGCTACAGCCCGGGTTTCAAGAAGTCGGCGGGCACGCACGACTTCGACGGCGCCTTCGACGTCAAGATCCTGAACATGTCCTGGTCGAGCGCTCAACGGTTCCTCCGAAGTCAGGGATGGGCCGCGTGGCACCGCACGCCGCCGGCGTTCAAGGAACACATCCACATGGTCACGATCCCGCCCGGACTGTCCGGACGGCCGAGCGCGGCACAGGTCGGTGCTGCCTACAAGAAGCTCGGTCTCAAGGTTGGTCACTACATCGACGGCGGTCTCACCTCGACGGGCAAGACGTACACCAGCAGCCAGATCAAGGATTACTTCGCGCACGCGGACGGCCTGGCGGGCCCGCACACACCGGACACCGACAAGTCGTGGCACCCGAAGGACATCTCCAAGACCATCTACCAACCGGAGGACGACATGGACAAGAAGGAACTGCTCGAGGTCCTGAACAGCAAGGACGGCCAGGCCGCCATCTCGAACGCCCTGGTCAAGAAGCGCCTCGCCCCCAAGAACGGGCCGAAGAACGGCCGGACGGTCGAGGACAGCATCAACAAGATCTACGACCTCCTGGTGAGCATGGACGCGCGCTTGAAGAAGCTCGAGAAGGGCTGATCCGAGCACGCCGAACGGCCGTCGTCACGACCCCGTTCGACCTATATCTGCGCCCGCTCCCGCTTCCTAGACTTCGGCCACCAACCACTTCCGGGGAGCGACCATGAAGCCAACCACCCGTGCCGTCCTGCCTGCCTACCTGATGGCCGGCGCCGCCCTGTTCTTCGCCGTCGGAGGTCCGGCGTACGCGAGCACCCTCATCACCGGAGCCAACATCAAGGACAGCTCGGTGACCGGCGCCGACATCCAGAACGGCTCGCTGACCGGTTCCGACGTGAAGTCCAGCTCCCTGACCGGGACGCAGGTCAAGGACGGCGGACTGACCGGCAAGGACGTCCACGACGGCTCGATCGGTATGGCCGACCTCTCGCCCGGGACGCAGGCCGCGCTCACCACCTCGGCCTGCCCCGCCGGCCAGGTGCTGCGCTGGACCAGTCTGAACGCGACGAACGGAACCTTCACCAGCGCCGACCACTTCCGGATCGGTCGCTGCTACGGCACCGGTCCCGCGGTCAAGGCCGACGGCATCCTCCAGGACCCCGAGCAGTGCGACGACGGCAACCTGGTCGGCGGCGACGGCTGCGACAGCAACATGAACTGGGAAGGCCCGGAGTCGCTCAACACCAAGCTCCCCTGATCGGGCGGTGCCACGTCCGCGGAGCGGGCCTGACAGGATCGGCGCCGTGACCGGCGAACGATTCGAGTGCGAGATCCAGGCCCGCTTCCGCGACATCAACGTCGGCGGCCACGTCGACAACGTCGAGGCCGTCCGGGTCATCGACGAGGCCCGCATCCAGTTCTTCATGTTCGCTCCCGTCCTCGGCGAGGGGCAGGGCCTCCTCTGCCGCAAGCCCGCCGGCATCACCGACCTGATGGGCGCGCAGCGGGTCGACTACCACTCCGAGATGCGGTTCGTGCCGTACTCGCCCTTCCTGGTCCGGATCTGGGTCTGCCACATCGGTCGCACCTCCTTCATGGTCGCCACCGAGATGCGCACCGCGGCCGACCACCCGCCGGCTCTGGTCGCCGAGTCGACGTTCGTCTTCTGGGACCGCTCGACCGGCGCTGCCTGGCCGATGAACGACGAGGTCCGGGCCGACCTGGAGCGGTTCGCAGGACCCGGCGTCGACCTGCGCAGCCGCTGACCAATCTCTTCTGACCACCCCTCCACCGTTCGGCGTGGCCCGAGCCACCCATAAGGACTAGTGACAAACGTCCTAAATAGGACAAGAGTCCTGTTCTACGCAAACAACGCTCTTGGGAGGGGTGCGATGTACGCGAGGTTCTTGCTACGCCGTGGGCGGATCTGGATGGGGGTCCTGACCGCCGCGGTACTCAGCTCTTTCGTCACCGTGGGCACCACGGCTCCGGCCCACGCCGACCTGCTGCCCTACGTCCCGTGGTCGTCGTACCTGCCGGGATGGACCGACCAGTACGTGCCGAGCAGTGACAACGACTGCGTCGCCGGCCGCCCGAGCTGCCTGAAGGGCACGCTCAAGGAGCAGAGCCGGATCGCCGACGACACCGCGGCCAGCTGCAGCCACAACGCGGTCTTCGCGCGGGCCTACGTCCGCATGACCCAGCTCTACGGCTACACCCGCGACATCCCCGGCTACTACCAGGACGTGCCGTACTTCAACCACGTCGACGCCGTCTTCGCGCGGTACTACACCGACGCGTACTACAACTGGCAGGGCGGGAACCGTACGGCGGTGCCGCAGGCCTGGCTGACCGCGTTCGACGCCGCGAAGAACAAGAAGGTCAGCGGCACCGGTGACCTGCTGCTCGGCATGAACGCGCACATCAACCGCGACCTGCCGTACGTGATGGCAGCGGTCGGACTGGTCGCGCCGGACGGTTCGAGCCGCAAGCCGGACTACGACGCCGTCGAGGCCTGGCTGTACGACGCCACCGCACCGCTGATCGCGGAGTTCGCGCAGCGCTTCGACCCGGCGATGGACGACACCCAGGACCCGTTCGGGATCGGCAACTGGGCGCTGTTCCAGCTGGTCTCCGCCTGGCGCGAGAACGCCTGGCGCAACGCGGAGGCGCTGGTCAACGCACCCACGCCCGCAGCCCGGGCCCTGGTCGCGGCGAACATCGAGAACGAGGCCAATCTCGCGGCCCAGGGAATCCTGACCAGCCAGTCCTACCTGCCTCTGGTGCAGTCTTCCGCGTCACGAGACGCCTACTGCGCCGTCCATAAGTCAGACGCTCCTCCCATGCCCTACGCGTTCGGTAACGCAACGGCCTGGGGGTACGCGTACTGATCAACGAGGAGTCCACACCCATGTCCGAGGCACCGATCCTGCGCCGGCCGCTGCTGGTGCGGCCGACGCTGGCGGTCGACCAGGTCGAACCGCGGGTGACGGCTGCCTCCAGCTCGGACCTGCGCGTCGCGATGGTGCTCGAGGTGCTGGGCGGTCGGACCACCGAGAGCGTCGCCCAGGAGTGGGACATCGAGGCCCAGATCGTGCACCGCTGGGTCCGCGACTTCCTGGTCGCCGGAGCCGCTGCGGTGACCAACCGTCCCGACACCGAGGACGCTCGGCAGCGGGACCGGTTCCTGGCCGCCTTCGCCCACGAGCTCCGCTCGCCGGTGACGGTCGCCAAGGGCTGGGCGATGGAGCTGGCCGAGGAGGAAGTGCCGCCGGAGGAGGTCGCGGACGCCGTCGAGCACCTCAACGACGCCCTCGGGCGCCTCTCGGAGAACATCTACGACGTCGAGCTGGCCGCGAGCGTCTCGCTCGGCCGCGTGCGGGTCGGCATCGAGCAGGTCAACCTGCCGGCGATCTGCCGCACCCTGCCGGGACGGCCGGAGATCGCCGAGGGTGCCGACCTCGACGTGTACGCCGACCCGATGCTGATGGCCCGGATCCTGCGCGACCTGTGGACCACCGCGCACCGCGACCCGGCCCCGGCGTCGGTCTCCCTCGAGGTGGCCGAGGTCGGCACCTGGACCGAGATCCGCGTCGTACGCCGGGGCGAACCGATCAGCCCGCTGGTCCTCAAGGCGCTCTTCGACCCGTTCGGCTCGAACGACGACAACACCGGCGTGACGCTCGGCCTCTACCTGGCCCGCGCTCTCACGGTCGCTCACGGCGGCGTGCTCGGCGCCGAGGGCGACGACGACATCACAGTTTTGTACACGCGCATCCCGCGCGACCTAGGAGGAAAATCATGAAGTACTCGCTTTCTTGCGGAGACGCTGTCCCGGGCTGCTCGGCCCGTTTCGAGGAGGACAGCAAGGAGCGGATCCTCGAGCTCGTCACCGTGCACGCCATGCAGGACCACGGCGTCCCCGAGGTCGGCCCGGAGATGCTCGAGGCGATCGCCGGCAACATCGTCGAGGTCGTCAGCGCCTGAGTGTGTGAAAGCAGGAAGGCCGCCCCTTTGGGACGGCCTTCCTGTTGTTTTCGAGCTCAGTTGGTCAGAACTCGACCTGCATGTACGGGTCAGCAGCGACAGACTTGAAGGCGACGCCCGACTGGGCATGCCCCTCGATGCGCCAGTTGTTCTTGTCCGCGTCGGTGCCGGTCGTGTCGAAGTAGAGGCAAGCCCGAATCCCGGGCAACGAGTTCTTCAGGTCGCTCGCCATTCGGTTGATCCAGTCCGCGGGTGTCGCGACTGCGCCAGTAGCGTGGTGAACGCCAGTTTCCGCAATCATCATGGGCTTGCCGTGCAGCTCGCCAAAGTCGTGGAACGCTCCGAACATGGTGGGCAACGTCGCGTAGCTGTTCCAGGGACGCGCGTACCCGTCCGCGCCGACCCAGTCGACGTAGTCATCGCCCGGGTAGTACGACAGTGCGTCAGCTGCGCCGTCCTTGTACGCCTGCCACGTCGGACAGAAGACGAAGCGAACGTTGGTGGCACCCTCATCCTGGAACAGGCCGTAGACGCGCCGCATCGCACTGCGATAGGTGGGCTTATCCACGTAGTACCCCCGAGTGTCGAGGTCCATCTCCCACGTGAAGCGCAAGAACGTCAGTTTGCCGAGAGCCTTCAGATTCTGAGCCTGCGTTCGAATCTTGAGGTCGTTGTCGCCGGCGTTGGTCGCTGCGACGGTGCTCATGGGACCCGCCCCCCAGGTGAGGAGTGGAGTTCGCTGAGCTGCAATGTCCCGCGCAAGCGCGTCCTTGACCTTCCCGTCGTACGGGGTGTCCCACTGCTGAAAGTTGTGGCCGATCCGCAACGTGCGATCAATGACCGCTTCCAGGCTCCACGGCTCCGAGATGCCTGGGTTGACGTCGAGATCTGCCTTGACGTAGGCACCGAGAGCACACCGACCAGGCATTCCGATCTTGACGGCCTCGGCAGCTCCTGCGGTGAACAGCTGCGTCGCGCCGAGAGCGACGGCGGCGCCGCCTGCGAGAACGGTTCGGCGGCTGAGAGTTGGATTGGACATGGGGACTCCTTCCGAGATGTCCCCGGAGTATGTCCCAGCAGGTTGCCCCATCAGGTGAACACGAGGGGCCTCGGAGCAAACACTTTTCGATGGACCAGGTGCGAACCGGCTGCTGTCCCCGACCATGGCCGTCTCGGTCGGTTCAACATCAAGGTACTGAAACCAAAAGACCGCCCGGAGGCGGCCTTCTTGGTGGAGCTGAGGGGATTCGAACCCCTGACCTTCTCATTGCGAACGAGACGCGCTACCAACTGCGCCACAGCCCCAAGTGCAGAGGAAAAGTTACCACCGGCTCCGGATTAGTCCGAATCGGGTTAGGCCCCGGCTGCCTTGGGCGTGTCGATGACGTCGACCTCTGCCTCGACCTCCGCCTGGAGCTCGGCCTCGCGGGCCAGCTCGCTGTCGGCGGCGTCGTGGCCGGACGAGGTGATCCCGGTGGTCGCCGCAGTGATCTCGATGGTGCGCACCGTGCGGCGGGCGCGCGCCTTGTTGACGTACGTCGGCAGCGTGACCGGCAGCGGGTCCCAGAGGCCGCCCTCGTCGAGGACCGGCTCGCCGACGACCTCGGCGAGCTCGTCGCGGGACAGGCCCTGGGTGTCCTCGCCGTCGAGGTCGGCGACGGTTTCGACAGGCTCAACCACCACGGAGGCGGGCTCCTCGGCGTCGTCCTCGATCTGCTGGACGGGCGCAGAACGGCGTACCGCTTGCTGCGCCCGGACTGTGAGCCGGGCGGTCACGAGGAACGCGGCGATCAGGATGACCGGGATCGCGATCGTGAAGCTCGGCGTGTAGGAGAGGAAGCTGGTCACCGAGACCACGGCCAGCGTCGAGATCAGCAGGGCCAGGACCCGGCGACGACGACGGGCGGCGTTGCGCGCTGCCTCGCGGGTGAGGGTGGGGCGGGTTTCGACAGGCTCAACCAACGAATCACTGGGCTCGGCCACGCGGGCGGTGTGGGCGCGGACAGTCTGGACGACGCCGCGGCCGACGACCCTGACGGAGTCGGAGAACTCCTCGACGCTGCGGCGCCGGTCCTCCTCGTCGTGGTGCCGAAGGGCCTTCGGCAGCAGGTAGACGGCCCATCCGATGGCGAGAGCCACGAAGATCATTCCTGACAGGTCCACACGGCAGAGCGTAGGAGCGCCACGGTTCCGCGTGACGCAGGCGCATCGGTGTGTCGCGAGATCACTCCTGTGACTCCTGAGAATCAGGAGTGGTCGAGCCGGTCCACCAGCCCCTTCGGTGCGTCCTCCTTGCAGATGGCGAAGAGCCGGTGGTCGCGCCAGTCGCCGTCGATGTGCAGGAAGCGCGGCGCGAACCCGATCTCGGTGATGCCGAGCTTCTCGACGACCCGCAGCGACGCCGCGTTCTCGGGCCGGATGGCCACCTCGACGCGGTGCAGCTTGAGGACGAAGAAGCAGTGGTCGACGGCCATCGCGACCGCGCGGGTGATCAGGCCGCGGCCGGCGTAGCGCTCGTCGATCCAGTAACCGATCGAGGCGAACTGCGCGGAGCCACGGGTCACGTTGTTGATCGTCAGCTGACCGACGAACCGGCCCTCGTACTCGACGGCGAACGGCAGCTGCCGTCCGGCCCGGGCCTCGGCGTGCATCGTGCGCACCATCGATCCGAAGGTCCGTGGCCGGGCCTCGGCACCCGGGGGCGTGGTGGCGTCCCACCGGCTCAACCAGACCAGATTGCGCTCGCGGACCAGGCGCCACGCCTTCTTGTCCCGGACGGACAGCGGGCGCAGCCGCAACGAGCCGTGCTCGAGCTCGGCCGGCCAGCCGCGCGGGCTCAGTGGTCGCTCCCGATGATCTGGTCGACCGCGTGGCGCAGGAGCGGGACGACGACGGCCAGACCGTCGCGCACTCCCCCGGTCGATCCCGGCAGGTTGATGACCAAGGCTTCGCCCGAGATCCCGGCCAGGCCGCGCGAGAGGGCCGCGGTGGGGATTCCGTTCGCGACCCCGAAGGCCCGGATGGCCTCGGCGATACCGGGGACCTCGCGGTCCAGCAGCGGACGGGTCACCTCAGGCGTGCGGTCCGTGGGCGTGAGTCCGGTGCCGCCGGTGGTCAGCACCGCACGGGCACCTCTCGCGATAGCAGCCCGGATCGCCTCGGCGACCGGTTCGCCGTCCGGAACGACGGCGGCCTCCTCGACCTCCCAGCCGTCGGCGCGGAGCGCCTTGACGATGAGCGGACCGGTGGTGTCGGCGTAGACGCCGGCGGCGGCGCGGTTGGACGCGACGACCACTCCGGCCTTCAGCTGCGCTCCCATGGTCCGCTCTTACCGCCCGTCTTCGACTCCACCCGGACATCGGTGATGACCGCAGCCTTGTCCACGGCCTTCACCATGTCCACCACCGTGAGGGCGGCGACCGAGACGGCGGTCAGCGCTTCCATCTCCACCCCGGTCCGGTCGGAGGTGCGCACGGTGGCCGTGATCGCCACGGCGTCGTCGAGGACCTCGAGGTCGATCTCGACCCCGGAGATCGCCAACGGGTGGCAGAGCGGGACGAGGTCCGGGGTCCGCTTGGCCGCCATGATCCCGGCAACACGGGCCACGCCGAGGGCGTCACCCTTGGGCACGCCCTCGCCGCGCAGCAGCGCCACGACCTCGTCCGAGACCAGCACCCGCCCCGAGGCGGTGGCGACGCGCGCGGCGACCTCCTTGCCGGAGACGTCGACCATCCGGGCTGCCCCGGACTCGTCCACGTGGGTCAGGCGCGGTCCGTCGGACCCGGTGGAGTTCTCGGTCATCAGTAGTCCCGGTCCAGCAGGATCACCGGCACGTCGGAGCCCTCCTTGGCGAGCGTCAGGTCCTCGCCGAGCACGATCAACGCGTTCGACTGGGACAGCCCGCCCATCAGGTGCGAACCCGCGCCGCCGACCGGCGTCACCGTCGAACCACCGACCTTCGGCTCGAAGAAGCCGCGCAGGAACTGGCGGCGACCCGGCATCGAGGACACCGTCGAGGTGATCTGCGCCCGCACGAGCGACCGGCTGTACGGCGTACGGCCCATCATCTTGCGCAGCGCCGGGGCCACGAACATCTCGAAGGACACGTACGCCGAGACCGGGTTGCCGGGCAGCGTGAAGATCGGCGTCGAGTCCTCCCCGACCACGCCGAAGCCCTGCGGCTTGCCGGGCTGCATGGCGACCTCGTGGAAGGAGACGGTGCCCAGCCGGGACAGTGCCTCCTTGACCACGTCGTGCGTGCCCTTGCTGACGCCGCCGCTGGTGACCACCAGGTCGGCGCGGACCAGCTGGTCCGAGAGCGCCTCGACGAAGGTCTCGGGGTCGTCCGGCGTCGCGGTCACCCGGTAGGCGATCGCGCCGGCCTGCCGGGCTGCGGCAGCGAGCAGGTAGGAGTTCGAGTCGTAGATCCGGTCCTTGCCCAGCACCTCGCCGGGCTCGACGAGCTCCGAGCCGGTCGACATGATCACCACGCGCGGACGCGGACGGGTGGAGACCCGGCCGATGCCGACGCTGGCGAGCAGCCCGAGGCGACGGGCGTCGAAGCGGTCGCCGGCCTTGAGGAGCACGTCGCCCGCCTTGATGTCCTCACCGGCCCGGCGGATGTGCTGGCCCTCGACGGGCGCCTGGCTGATCAGCACCTTCACCACGCCGTCGTCGGTGTGCTCGACCGGCACGACGGCCGTGCAGCCGGTCGGGATCGGCGCACCGGTCATGATCCGGACGGCCGTGCCCGGGGACATCGCGAAGATGGTCGTCTGCCCGGCGGCGATCTCGCCGACGACCGGCAGATGCACCGGCTTCTCGGGGCTGGCCTCGGCGACGTCCTTGAAGACGACGGCGTACCCGTCCATCGCGGAGTTGTCGAAGACCGGCAGCGAGATCGGCGAGATGATGTCCTCGACGACCGGCAAGCCCATCGTCTCCAGCAGCGGTTGGTCGTAGGCCGGGAGCTCGGTGATCCGATCGAGGATCAGCTCCAGGTGCGCGTCGACGCTGATGGGCTCGGGTCCGGGGGAAGCCATGGCCCCAACCTAGTCGGTCAGTACCGTGCCCGACTCGACGCGCCCGTGCTCGCCGGAGAGCTTCACCGAGCCGATCACGGTGACGTTCTCGCCGAAGGTCCAGTCGCCGTCGACGATCAGCGACTCGGCCTGGCGCAGCGACGGCGCACCGGACTTGAAGCGCTTGTCGAAGTCGCCGACGAGCTTGTAGACCCCGTCGAGATCGATGAACGGAACCACGTCCGCGGCCTGGTCGAGCACGAAGTCCGTGCCGATGTCGTAGACGTCCGAGCGCAGCACCAGCAGGTCGTTGGTGGTCTTCACCGGCACGTAGCGCCCGCGCGGCACCTCGATCGTCTGCGCCCCGGCGAAGATCTCGATCGCAGCACCGAGGGCGGCCTCGATCTGGATGACCGACGGGCTCTTCGGGTCGCCCGGGTCCACGTTCTTGACGTTCCGGATCAGCGGCAGGCCCATGATGCCGTGGCGGCTGGCGAGCTCGTCGCGCAGCGCGACCAGGTTGATCCAGATGTTGTTGGTGCTCATGTACTTGTGCCGGTCGAGGTCGCCGAGCGCGGCCCGGTCGGCCTCCAACGTCTGCGCCGACTCCCGCAGCACGATCCGGCCGTCGGTCTTGCGGATGGCGAAGTGGCCGCCCTTGCGGTCCGAGGCCGTACGGCGAACCGCCTCGATCGCGAACGGGGAACCGGAACCCGCGAACCAGCCGGCGACTTTGGGGTCCGGGGTCGCGCCGAGATTGTCGGCGTTCGAGACGAAGATCTGCTGGTAGCCGGCCTCGATGAGGGCGTCGATCAGACCGGTCGAGGTCATCGCCGTGTAGATGTCGCCGTGCCCGGGCGGGCACCACTCCAGCTCGGGGTCCTTGGTCCACTCGACCGGGGTCAGGTCCGAGGCCAGCAGCTTCGGCTCCTTGTTCTGCAGGAACTCCAGCGGCAGGCCCTCGACGGCGAGGTCCTCGTAGCGGGCCAGCGCCGCGCGGGTGTCCGCGCTGGTGCGGAAGCTGTTCATGAAGATCAGCGGCAGCGTCGCGTCGTGCTCCTGGCGCAGGTGCAGCACCTGGCGGGCGATGATGTCGAGGAAGGACAGACCCCGGCGCACGCAGAGCAGCGACTTCGCACGCTCCATGCCCATGGAGGTGCCCAGGCCGCCGTTGAGCTTGATCACCGCGGTGCGGCGCAGCGCCTCGGCGCCGGCGGCCGGGTCGACGGCCACGTCGTCGAGCGACGGCATGTCGTGCGGGTCGATGGAGGACTCCGGGATCATCCCGGTCTCGCCGAGCTCGAGCAGCCGGAAGTAGTGCGCGAAGACGTCGATCGCCAGCGGGTCGACGCCTGCGGCGGCCATCTTCTCGCGCGCAAGCGCGAGCCCTGGGCCGCTTCCTGAATCCTTCATGAGAACGATCGTAGGGTTGTTCCTGCCATGGAACACATCGAGGCCGGAAAGCTGGCACTGCGGGACCAGCTGGTCACCGCTCGCGGACGCCTTCCGCTGGCCGTTCTGGCCGACCGGGCGCACGCCGTCAGCGACCGGCTGATGGCCTGCGACGAGGTCCGCCGGGCCGCCACCGTTGCGGCGTACGTGTCGGTCGGGCGGGAGCCGGGGACCGGCGTCCTGCTCGATGCCCTGGTCGCCGCCGGCAAGCGGGTGATCCTGCCGTTGCTGCTCCCGGACAACGACCTGGACTGGGCCGTGTACGCCGGGCCGGAGTCGCTCGCGGCGGCGCGGCGCGGGCTGCTCGAGCCGGTCGGCGAGCCCCTGGGCCTGGAGGCTGTCGCCACCGCGGACGTGGTGATCGTTCCCGGCCTGGCGGTCGACCCGACCGGGCTGCGCCTCGGACGCGGCGGCGGCTCCTACGACCGGGCGCTGGGACGGGTCCCGGTCGGCACGTTCACCTGCGTGGTGCTCAACGACGCCGAGCTGCTCGCGTCGGTCCCGGCAGCGCCGCACGACCGCCGGGTGACCGCGGTCGTCACGGAGGAACGGCTGGTCAGGTTCCTGTAGTATTGGCACTCGACACCACCGAGTGCCAGACCACCGAGGACCACGCCGTGCCGACCTACCAGTACTCCTGCACCGACTGCGGACACTTCTTCGAAGCAGTCCAGAGCTTCAGCGACGACTCGCTGACCGTCTGCCCCGAGTGCGACGGCAAGCTGCGCAAGGTCTTCAACGCCGTCGGCGTCGTGTTCAAGGGCTCGGGCTTCTACCGCAACGACAGCCGCGGCTCGACCAGCTCGAGCTCCCCGGCGGCGAGCGAGTCCTCCAGCACCAGCTCGTCGAAGTCCGAGAGCTCGTCCTCCACGGGCGGCGGTTCTGCGTCCACAGCCGCGGCGTCCCCGGCTTCTGCCTGACCCCTGTGGATCGGGCCGACCCCGGTCGGCTCCCCTCCCTACGGTGACCGGATGCGGCCACTGCTCGAGCTCCTCTCCGACGCGCGTCGTCGCGTCCTGATCCACCGGCGCGCGATCGCGGCCGTCTGTGCCGGTCTGGCGGTCTGGATCGCGCTGCACACGCTCACCGCCGAACCGCCGGCCGGAGAACTCGTGGTGACCGCGGCTCACGACCTCACCAGCGGCAGCACCTTGGGGGCGGACGACCTGACCCGCACCCGTTTCCGACCGGGCAGCACGCCCGACGGGTCGTTCGGCTCTCCTGAGCGCCTGGTCGGGCGCACCCTGCTGGCACCGCTGACCCGGGGCAGTCCGCTCACCGCGCGCCAGGTGCTCGGGCGCAGTGCCCTGGCCGGCTACCCCGACGACGTCGCGATCGGGCTGCGCATCCCCGACGAGGACGCAGCCGCACTGCTGGACCCGGGCGATCGCGTGGACCTGGTCGCCAGCGACCCGCAGGGCGAGCGCCCGACCGAGACGCTCGTCCACGACGCCGTCGTCCTGGCCCTGCCCGAACCCGATCCGGACGCCGTCAGGCTCGGCAGCGAGGGAGCCGGACGCCTGGTGCTGTTCGCGGTGCCGAAGGTAGGCATCGAGCACGTCGCGGCGATGGGCAGTTCGCACTTCCTGACGGTGATCTGGAACCGGTAGCGTCGCTACGTACCGAAATAGGCCGGTTCCGGCCGTTCCTCCCACGCATCCAGCAGAAGGAGCATCCTGATGAGCGGATTCAAGGCATTCGTGCTGCGCGGCAATCTCGTCGACCTGGCCGTGGCGGTGATCATCGGCGCTGCCTTCGGCACGGTGGTCTCGTCCTTCGTCGCCTGGCTGACGAACAAGATGCCCAAGAGCGCCTCGGAGTACTTCAGCAACGACCCGAAGAGCTTCGGCGCCTTCCTCAACGCGATCATCGCGTTCGTGATCCTGGCGGCGGTCGTCTACTTCCTGGTGGTCATGCCGTACACCAAGGCGCGCGAGAAGTTCTTCCCGCAGGAGGCCGCCGGCAAGCCGGCTGACGTGGCCCTGCTCGAGGAGATCCGCGACCTGCTCGCGGCCCGCCAGTCCTGAACCCGAGCTGAGTCAGTCCTGACCGGACTGCCCGTGGTGCGGCGGCACCTGCCGCTTCAGCCAGTCGTCCTTCGACGACTCGGTGTCGCCGCCCCGGGCGTCCTGGTCGTCCCGCGTCTGCTCGGGGAGCACGTCGCCGAACACCTCAGCGAGGCGGCGCTTGCGGGCAGCACGTTCCTCGGCCGAGAGCTCCGGTTCCTCGGCCCGGCTCACCGCACCGGCTCGACGCCGAGTGCGACGTCGAGCCAGGACGCGTCGAACGCCGGCCGGCTCGGCTGCCACCCGGTCTGGGCGGAGAAGTGGTCGGAGGAGATCCTCAGCGACCGCGTCATCGGCTCGACCCGGGCACCGGCCAGCCGTCGCAGCACTGGCCCCATGAACGAACCCTCGTCCGCGCCGGCCGCCTTCGCGAATCCCTCGACGAGGTCCGAGCGCAGCACCGGCGCCGCCCCCACGTTGTAGACACCGCTCGGCGCGTGCAGCGCGGCGAGGACCGCGGACCCGACGTCGTCGGTGTGGATCAGGTGCGACCACTGATCGGGCCGGCCGATCCCGACCGGGCGTCCGTTGGCAGCCGCCCGCAACCAGAACCGGGTCTGGGCGTCGTCGCCGACGACCGAGCCGAAGCGCAGCAGCACGCCCGCCCGGAACCCTCCTGCGTAGTCCTGCACGTGCGACTCACCGACCGCGATCGGCTCGGTGGCCGGGGTGATGTCGATCGGGTCGCGCTCGGTGATCCAGCGGTCTCCGCCGTCGGCGTACACGAAGCTGGCGCTCTCCTGCACCACCCGCCGGACCCCGGCGGTCCGCGCAGCAGTGGCGACGTTGGCCACCGCCTTGGTGCGCAGCTGGTCGTTCTGGCGCCAGGCGTTCGGCCAGATCGTGGCGTAGCCGACCGGGATCGCTGACGCGAGGTTCACCACGGCGTCGGCGCCCTCGTAGACACGCACCAGCGCATCGGTGTCGAAGAGGTCAGCCTGGACAGGACGCGCGCCCAGGCGCTCGATCGCCGCGAGGTTCGCCTCGGAACGGGCGATCACCTCGACGTCGTGGGCAGCGTCGAGCAGCGCCCCCACGGCCGATCGGCCAAGGACGCCGGTCCCTCCCGACACGACTACCTTCACCCGGCCCATCTTGCATAACGAACCGGTAACGCACAACTCGTTCGGCAGATCAGGTGCAGAGGCCGGCGGCCTGGGCCTCCGCGTCCCTCTCGGCCTGCGACTTCGTCGGGTGCGAGGACGGCGAGCCGGTGCCGCTCGGGCTGTTGGAGCCCGACGGGGTGCCGGTCGGCGAACCGCTGGGGGTCGAGCTCGGCGACTCCCCGGAGCCGGGCGAGATCGCGTCATCGCCGAACGAACCGAGCGGGCGGTCCTTCTTGATCAGGTACCAGAGGCTCTTCGCCTCCGGCTTCCACTGGACCCGGTTCGGGTCCTGCGTCCAGGGCTCCCACGGCACGGTGACGAACTGGACGTGGTTCAGTCCGATGCCCTTGAGCGACTTGCCCAGCGAGCTCAGCGCCTTGAGGCTGGCGAAACCGGGGTCGGTCGAGAGCGACTTGGTGGCGGCGTTCAGGAAGTTGTAGAGCCGCACCGGGTTCGTCAGGGTGCCGGCCGAGACGGCCTTCTTGATCATCGCGGAGATGAACGACTGCTGCCGCTTCATCCGGCCGATGTCACCGGTCGGGGCACCGATGTCGTGGCGCACCCGGACGTAGTCGAGCGCCTGCTGGCCGGTGACCTTGTAGGTGCCGGCCGGCAGGTTGATGTTGCCGACCGTGTCGTTGACGGCCTTCGGCACGCAGATGGTCACGCCGCCGATCGCGTTGACCATGTTCTTGAAGCCGACGAAGTCGACGACGACGTAGTGGTCGATCCGGACCCCGGTCAGCTGCTCGACCGTCTTGACCGTGCACGTCGGCCCGCCGATGGCGTACGCCGCGTTGAACTGGGTCAGGCCGCCCGGGTCGATCCCGTGGCCGCCCTTCTTGTAGCAGGCCGGCCGCTCGACCATCGCGTCGCGCGGCAGGCTGACGCCGTAGGCGAACTTCCGGTTGGCCGAGAGGTGCAGCAGGATCGTGGTGTCCGAGAGGCCCGGCGTCTGACCGCCGATGCCGACGCCGTTCGCGCCCTGCCGGGTGTCCGAGCCCATGACCAGCACGTTGAGGGCCTTGGGCACCTCCTCGACCGGCCGGTCCTTGTTCAGGTTGCCCGGGTCGGTGATGACGCTGATGTTGCCCTCGAGGTGCTTGTAGGCGACCACGACGACGGTGGAGACCAGCATCAGGAAGACGCCGACACCGATGCCGATCCGCTTCCACACCCGACGGGACGTCGGAGTGCGTACGCGATGGCGCGGTTCAACCTCCGACACGTTTCAGACCCCTTGACTCCACGGGTCCGGCCCGCGTCCTGGTACGAGAACCTCCATTCTGGCCGGTTCGCCAAGCACACCCCAAATCGTCCAGTGAATAGGTGTGCACTGAAGGGGTACTCGCTCAGGTCATGACGGCCACCTCCACCACGACACCTGCGGAGCGCCCCCGCCTGACCTGGGACCGGGTCAGGCGCGCTGTCGACACGCTCACCACCCCGCTGCTTCCGGACGACTACCTGAATCTCGTCAACCCCTTGTGGACCACCCGCGAGCTCCGCGGGCGGATCGAGGAGGTGGTTCCCGAGACCGAGGACGCAGCGACGCTGATCATCCGCCCGGGCTGGGGCTGGCGCTTCGACCACCACCCCGGCCAGTACGCCGGCATCGGGGTCCAGGTCGAGGGCCGCTGGCAGTGGCGCTCGTACTCGATCAGCTCGGCCCCCCAGCAGCGCGGCCGGACCATCGCGATCACCGTGCGCGCGATGCCCGAAGGCTTCATCTCCTCGCACCTGGTCGGCGGTCTCACCCCGGGGACGATCGTGCGGCTGGCCCTGCCTGACGGCGACTTCGTGCTGCCCGACCCGCCACCCGCCAAGCTGCTCTTCCTGGTCGGAGGCAGCGGGGTCACCCCGGTGATGGCAATGCTGCGCACCCTGGACCGTCGCGGCTCCCTGCCGGACGCGGTGCTGCACTACTCCTCCCCGACCGAGGAGCGGATGATCTTCAAGGAGGAGATCGAGCGCCTCGCCGCGAGCCACGACCGCCTCACCGTGCACCGGCTCTACACCGACACCGAGGGCATGCTCGAGCTCGCCGACCTCGACCACCTCTGCCCCGACTGGCGCGAGCGGGAGACCTACGCCTGCGGTCCCGGGCCGATGCTGGACGCGATCACCGAGCACTTCGAGGCAGCCGGCATCGAGGACCGGCTGCACCTGGAGCGGTTCAGCATCGCGCTGGGCGGCGACGGCGGCGAGGGCGGCTCGATCACCTTCCGCAACACCGGGAAGACGGTCGAGTCCGACGGAGCCACCACCGTCCTGGAGGCCGGCGAGCAGGCCGGCGTCGGGATGCCGTTCGGCTGCCGGATGGGCATCTGCCACACCTGCACCCTGACGCTGGTCAGCGGCTCGGTCCGCGACCTGCGCAACGGCGAGGAGTTCAACCAACCCAACGAGCCCGTGCAGACCTGCGTCACCACCGCGGTCGGCGACTGCACGCTCGACATCTAGCGCTGGTCGAGGTGCTCCGGAGCGAGAACGAGCGGAGGAGCCTCGAAACCGGGTGAGACGAAAAGGAGACTGAAGATGGCGATCAGCGACGTCCAGGAGTACATGCACCTCACCGACGACGAGATCGAGCAGCTCGGCCGCGAGCTGGACGCGATCCGAGCGGAGGTCGAGGAGTCACGCGGTGCCGCCGACGCGGCGTACATCAACCGGCTGATCCGGATCCAGCGCGGACTCGCCGTGGCCGGGCGGCTCACGCTGATGCTCGGCACCCAGTCGAGGAAGACCCGGGTCCCGGCCGTCCTGGCCGGCACCACGTTCCTCGGGCTGCACAAGATCCTCGAGAACATGGAGATCGGGCACAACGTGATGCACGGCCAGTGGGACTGGATGAACGACCCCGAGATCCACTCCTCCAACTGGGAGTGGGACACCGCGCAGCCGGCCGAGCAGTGGAAGCACAGCCACAACTACGTGCACCACCAGTTCACGAACGTGCTCGGCTACGACAACGACATCGGCTACGGGATCCTGCGGATGGCCCGGGAGCAGACGTGGTCGCCGTACAACCTCGGCCAGCCCGTCTACAACCAGCTGCTGTCCACCTTCTTCGAGTGGGGCGTCGCTTTGCACGACCTGGACATCGAACGGATCCGCCAGGGCGAGAAGGACCCGAAGGAGATGAAGCGGCAGCTGAAGCAGATCTTCCGCAAGGGGCGGCGCCAGATCCTCAAGGACTACGTCGTCTACCCGGCGCTGGCCGGCAAGCAGTGGAAGACCGTCCTGAAGGCGAACGCCACCTCGAACATCATGCGCAACCTGTGGTCCTACGTGATCATCTTCTGTGGCCACTTCCCCGACGGAGCGATGCACTTCACCGAGGAGGAGATCGAGGACGAGACCCGGGCCGAGTGGTACCTGCGCCAGATCCTCGGCGCAGCCAACTTCAAGGGCGGCCCGCTGCTGCACATCATGTCCGGCAACCTCGGCTTCCAGATCGAGCACCACCTGTACCCGGACCTGCCCAGCAACCGGTACGCCGAGATCTCGGTGCGCGTGCAGGAGCTCTGCGAGAAGTACGACATCCCGTACACGACCGGCCCGCTGCACCAGCAGTACGGCCAGGCGCTGCGCACCATCATCAAGCTGTCGGTACCGAACTCGTGGACCTCCAGCGACAAGCCGGAGCCTCCGACCCCGACCCGGGACCGGCGGCGACGTTCGGACGAGGAGCGCCCCGCGCGCATCCAGCAGCTCGGCGTCTGGTCGCGCCGCACCTCGAAGGAGCACCAAGCGTCGTGATGCTCACCGAGGCCTTCCGGATCCGCGACAAGAAGTGGGCGGTGCAGTGCGCCCTGTCCCGCATCTGCGGCTGCTGCGCGATGACGCTGGGTCGCCCGATCGCCTTCCTCGGCACACCGGAGGAGGTGGCCCGCAACGCGTTCCACCTGCCACCGATGCACGTCAGCTGCGCGCAGCAGCTGCGCGCGGGGCCGCGTGGCGAGCCAGACTGGGACCTGGTCACCACGGCCGGGTTCGAGGTCGTCCGGCCCGACGCGCACGACAAGCAGCTGCGGTTCGAGCCGAACTCAGTGTTGTGAGGCGCGCGGGCCGGGACGCCCTAGACTGCTGCACCGCACGCCCCAGTAGCTCAGTGGATAGAGCAGCCGCCTCCTAAGCGAAAGGTCGCAGGTTCGACTCCTGCCTGGGGCACCCACCGCGTTCCGGGCTGGGGCCGTCAGTCGGGCGGTCCGGCCGCCAGCAACCCGCGCACTGCGTGCTCGATCGCGTACCGCGCGAGCTTGTCGTTCGGCTTGTCGGCCGCCATGAAGATCCGCGCCGGGATGTCGACGACGCAGTTGCGCATCAACCGCTTGGCGTCCTTGTCGCTGCGCCCCCAGACCTCCTCGGCCAGGTCGGCGATCAGGGTGGCAGCACTGGCGCGGTGCCGGCGCAGCTCCTTGATCACCTCGTCGGGCACACCCTCCGCCGTCAGGGAGTCGGGTCGGCTTCCGAACAGGACCCGCACAGCCGCTCCTTTCACCTCGGCGTAGGCGCCCGTTGCCAGGGCCGCCGCCACCACCGCGTCCTCGGCGGTGCCGGCATCGCGGGCTTCCTGGATCCGTTCGCGCTGGAACAACCGGAACGACGCAGCCTCGCGAGCCCAGATCTGGGCGAGCAGGTGGGTCCGGGAGCTGAAGTGGTGGTAGATCGCTCCGTTGGAGACGCCCGAAGCCGCACTCAGCGCCCGGATCGTGACGCCAGCCTGTCCTTCGGCGACCCAGATCCCGCGGGCATGGTCGAGCAGCGCGTCGATGTCGACGACTTGCGGTCTGGCCATGATGGCTACTTCCTCGTCCGGGTGCGAGCGGAGCGGGTACACCGAACCCTACGGTCCCGCATACCCACTCCCTCGTACCGCAACTCAGATCGACGACTTCGACTCGCAGCTGATCCCGGTGTCGGTGCCGGTCCCGCCGCTGCACACGTCGGTGTTGGTGCCGCCGTCCAGCCGGTCGGCGCCGCTGTCGCCGTACAGCTTGTCGTTGCCACCGGAGCCGTAGAGGCGGTCGTTCCCGCTGCCCCCGCGGATCACGTTCGTTCCGGTGGTGCCCTTGAGGACGTCGGAGTACTTGCTGCCGGTCAGGTTCTCGACCCCGTACGCCGCGTCGTGCCCGCTGCCCCCGGTGTTCTGCGCGCTGGCAGAAGCCAACGAGAACGTGATGCCCTTGCTAGCGGTCGCGAAGGAGAGCGTGTCGGACCCGGTGCCGCCGTTGATGTCGTCGTCACCCGAACCCGGGTCGATGCTGTCATTGCCCGCGTCGCCGCTCAGCTGGTCGTTCCCCGCCCCGCCCGAGAGCTTGTCGTTCCCCGTGCCGCCCTGCACGCCGTCTGCACCGTTTCCGCCGGTGACGGTGTCGTTGTCCTCGTTCCCGAAGAGCGAGTCGTCACCGTCCTGACCAATCACCGTGTCCGTGCCGCTGTTGCCCTCGACGTGGTCGTTGCCAGCACCGCCGTCGACGTGATCGTTTCCGCTACCGCCGAGCACGTAGTCGTCACCCTCTCCGCCATCGACGGTGTCAGCGCCGGCGTTGGCCACCACGAAGTCGCGGCCTCCGAGTCCCCGGATCCGGTTCGCGTCGACGGTCCCCCAGAGATCGTCGCTGAACTCGGACCCGGTCACGTTCTCGATCCCGGCCAGCCCTGCCATCGCCTCGTGGGTGTCCTGGCTCGTGGTGACGTCGAGGTGCACCTCGATGGCAACGGTTGCGTGCGCGAAGCTGATGGTGTCGCTGCCCGGTCCCCCGTCGTACACGTTCGGGCCCGCGGCGGTATAGAGCGTGTCGTCGCCCTCCTCGCCGAAGAGCGCGTTGTCCGTGGCATCGCCCGAGCTGTCCGGGGTCATGGCGTAGAGGACGTCGTTCCCGCCGAGGCCGTGCAACGAGTCCGAGCCGCCGCCGCCGATCAGGACGTCCGCCTGCGCGCTGCCGGTGAGGATGTCCCCGCCGGTCGTGCCCGCGACGATCTCGAAACCGTCGACGGTGTCGGTTCCTTCACCCACCACGTTGCCCGTGGAGAGGTTCGCGTTCACGAACGTGGTGCTGCCCTCGAAACCCAGGGTGTCGCTGCCGTACGAGCCGGCCAACGTGTCGTCACCGGGGCCGCCCACGATCTTGTCGTTGCCGCTGCCCCCGTCGATCCAGTCACCGTCGCCCTCGCCGTAGATGACGTCGTTGCCGCCCCCGGCGCAGATCGTGTCGTTGCCCGCGCCGGCCTCGACGAAGTCCGAGCCCGGCGTACCGAGCACGACGTCGCTGCCCGCCGTCGCGGCCTGGCCGAGACTCAGGTCGACGGTGACCGCCTTTCCGTGGCAGGTCGCCGCGGCCGAGGCCTGCGGGACGGTGAAGGCCACGGCCGCCGAGGCCAGCGCGGCCGCACCCAGGATGCGGATCGAGATGCGGTTCATGAGGGGGTTCCTTTTCGAGATCGCGTCGTTGCAAGTTTTAGAGCAAGTGCTCTGAAACTACGACAGGAGTCAGCAGGAGCGCAACCCCAAGCGCCTGTGACGCGGACCACGGCGCGACCGGATTGGCACCAGCCCGACGCCAGGTGTTTACTACTTAGGCAAGGCTTACCTTTAGATCCGGAGATTCACCCGTGCTCGCCAACTACCTGATCGGCCTCCGCGAGGGACTCGAAGCGTCCCTCGTCGTGGTGATCCTGATCGCCTACCTGGTCAAGAGCGACCGCACGAACCTGCTCCCCCGGATCTGGGCCGGCATCAGCGTCGCGATCGGCGTCTCGCTCGCCTTCGGCGCGCTGCTCACCTGGGGCCCGAACCGCCTCACGTTCAAGGCCCAGGAGGCTCTCGGCGGATCGCTGTCGATCATCGCGGTCGGCTTCGTGACCTGGATGGTCTTCTGGATGGCTGCGCACGCCCGCGGTCTCTCCGGCGAGCTGCGCGGCAAGATCGACGCCGCCGCCGACGCGAGCTGGATCAGCCTGGTCGTGATGGCCGCGCTCGCCGTCGGCCGCGAGGGCCTGGAGACCGCCCTGTTCCTCTGGGCCGCCACGGACGCCACCAGCGGCACCGGGTCGACCACCGACCCGCTCATCGGAGCACTGCTCGGCATCATCACCGCGGTCGTCATGGGCTACGCCTTCTACAAGGGCGTCCTGAAGATCAACCTGTCCAAGTTCTTCACCTGGACCGGAGCCATCCTCATCGTGATCGCCGCCGGCGTGCTCGCCTACGGGTTCCACGACCTGCAGGAGGCCAGCATCCTGCCGGGCATCAGCAACCTGGCCTTCGACATCAGCTCGACGATCGACCCGAACTCGTGGTTCGGCACCCTGCTCAAGGGCACCTTCAACTTCCAGCCCGACCCGACCTGGCTCCAGGTCGGCGCGTGGCTCGTGTACCTGATCCCGACCATGACGATCTTCCTGGCGCGTGCGCGCACCAGGGCCACCCCGCCGGCAGCGTCGCCGGCCGCCACGCCCACCCCCGTGGCGCACTGATCAACCTTCCCTTCCGAGAGGCACCCCCTGTGAAGCTCCTGCCCCTGACTGCTGCCTGCGCGGTCCTCGTCCTGCCGCTGACCTCCTGCGGCCTGTTCGAGTCCAACAAGTCCGACACGGCCGGCGGCACCATCACGGTCACGTCGACCGACGCGAAGTGCGACGTCTCCGCGGCCAAGGCTCCGTCCGGCACGGTCTCGTTCAAGGTCAAGAACAGCGGCTCCAAGGTGACCGAGTTCTACCTGCTGGGCGAGGACGGCCTGCGGATCGTCGGCGAGGTCGAGAACATCGGCCCCGGCCTGACCCGCGACCTGGTGCTCACCGTGCAGCCGGGCAAGTACTTCACCGCCTGCAAGCCGGGCATGGTCGGCAAGGGCCTCCGCGCCGCGTTCACCGTGACCGACTCCGGCAAGGACACCTCGATCAAGGGCGTCGACCAGGCGACGATCGACCAGGCACTGACCCAGTACGCCGGCTACATCAAGGACCAGACCGGGCAGCTGGTCACCGCCACCCAGGCGTTCATCGACGCCTACAAGGCGGGCGACGACGCCAAGGCGCGGACCCTCTTCCCGCAGGCGCGCACGTTCTGGGAGCGGACCGAGACCGTGGCCGAGTCCTTCGGTGACCTCGACCCGAAGACCGACCTGCGCGAGGCCGACCTCGAGCCCGGCCAGAAGTGGACCGGCTGGCACGCCATCGAGAAGGACCTGTGGCCGCCGGCGAGCGGGTACACCGCGTTCACGACCGCCGAGCGCGCGACGTACGCCGATGACCTGATGAAGAACGTCAACACCCTCAACACCCGGGTGCAGACGCTGAAGTACACGGTCGACCAGATCGCCAACGGCGCCAAGGGCCTGCTCGACGAGGTTGCCACCGGCAAGATCACCGGCGAGGAGGACATCTGGTCGCACACCGACCTGTGGGACTTCCAGGCCAACGTCGACGGCGCCAAGGTCGGCTACGAGACCCTCAAGCCGCTGCTGGACGTGAAGGACAAGGCGCTCTCGGAGACGCTCGCGACCCGGTTCGCCGCACTGCAGAAGCTGCTCGACCAGTACCGGAAGGGCGACGGCTTCGTCTTCTACAACACGGTGAACGAGGAGCAGCGCAAGCAGCTCTCGGACGCGGTCAACGCCCTGTCCGAGCCGCTCTCGAAGATGGCAGGAGCGCTCACCCTGTGACCGAGCAGGACTCCACCGAGCCCACCACGGGCAACGTCTCGCGCCGGCGACTCCTCGGAGTTGCCGGCGCAGGCGCGCTCGCAGGCGGTGCCGCGATCGCCGGTTGGCAGGTCGGGCACGGCGACTACGAGGAGCCGCAGCCGACGACCTCGCTCGCCTACGACTTCCACGGCGAGCACCAGGCCGGCATCGTCACGCCGAGCCAGGACCGCCTGCACTTCGCATCCTTCGACGTGACCACGGACTCGAGCGACGACCTGATCGCGCTGCTGAAGGCCTGGACCGAGGCCGCCGCGGCGATGACCGCCGGCAAGACCGTCGGCGCCGGCCAGGTCGCCAACTACGACTCTCCGCCCTTGGACACCGGCGAGGCGCTCGGACTGCCGGCGTCCGGCCTGACGCTGACGTTCGGGTTCGGGCCGACCCTGTTCGAGAAGGACGGCAAGGACCGCTTCGGCCTCAACAAGCGCCGCCCGAAGGCCCTCAAGCGCCTCCCGCACTTCCCGGCCGACAACCTCGACCCGAACCGCACCGACGGCGACCTCTGCGTCCAGGCCTGCGCGAACGACCCGCAGGTTGCCGTGCACGCCATCCGCAACCTCGCCCGGATCGGCTTCGGCACCGTCGCGGTGCGCTGGAACCAGCTCGGCTTCGGGCGGACCTCCTCGACGTCGACGACGCAGGCCACCCCGCGCAACCTGATGGGCTTCAAGGACGGCACCGCCAACCTCAAGGCCGAGGACAGCGCCGAGATCGAGAAGTTCGTCTGGGTCGACCCGGCCGACGACGCCGGCGCGGACTGGCTCGCCGGCGGGTCGTACCTGGTCGCCCGGCGGATCAAGATCCACATCGAGCCGTGGGACCGCACCTCGCTGAACGAGCAGGAGAACCTGATCGGCCGCGACCGCGCCCACGGCGCACCGCTGTCCGGCGGCACCGAGTTCACCGAGCTCGACCTGAAGATCAAGGGCACCACCGGCCCGCTGATCCCGATGGACGCGCACGTGCGGCTGGCGCACCCGACGCAGAACAACGGCACCCGGCTGCTGCGTCGCGGCTACAACTTCACCGACGGCACCGACGCGCTGGGCCGCCTCGACGCGGGCCTGTTCTTCATCGCCTACGTGCGCGACCCCGACAAGCACTACATCCCGATGCAGAACCAGCTCTCCAGCAAGGACGGGTTGATGGAGTACCTCCAGCACACCGGGTCCGGGCTGTGGGCGGTTCCGCCCGGGGTGAAGAAGGGCGAGTACGTCGGGCAGGCGCTGTTCAGCTAGGGGTCGGAATCCCTAGGCAAGACGTGAAACTTGCAGAACGACCCGATGTTTCGGGTCGATCGCGAAGTTTCCCTAGGCAGGACGTGAAACCGACCGACCCGCTCAGACGACCTCGAACGTGATGCCGGCCAGCTGCAGGCGGGCGAGCAGGTTCTCCCCCATCGCGGCGGCGGTGGTCACCTGCCCGGCCGTCGGCGGGTTGTCGTCGTACGCCAGGCACAGCGCGGACTCGGCGAGCATCTTCGCGGTCTCGGTGTAGCCGGGGTCGCCGCCGGAGACCCGGGTGTGCACCTTGGTCCCGCCGGCCTCGCCGACGAAGTCGACGGTGAACCACGACTTCGCGCGCCTGGCCTCGGAGGGGCCTTCGCCCTGCTTGATGCGCTTCTTCAGCGCCTCGCGGACCGGGCCGACGTTCGCGGCGGCCACCAGCGTCCCGACGCCGACCGCCGCCCCGACGGTGTAGCGCAGCGTCTTGAGCCCGGCGAAGTGGCTGTAGGTGAAGTCGGGGCCGTAGAGGTCGAGCACGTTGGCCGACCGGGTGACGATCAGCGGGTCGATGGTCGGCATCGGCAGCAGGTAGTAGCCGAGGTCGCTGTCGCGTCCGGGCATGCCCTGCTCCCAGTGCACCTTGCGGTCCGCCGGGCGACCCTCCTTCTTGCGTCGCGCCCGCAGCGCCTTCTTGGCTGCACCCTGGCGCGACATGGCACCGAGGGCGGAGTGGAAGGTTCCGCCGGAGAACTGCGCACCGCTGCGGACCACGCCGCGGATGCTGGCCTTCTCACCGGCGGGTAGCTGCTTCATCGTGAAGTAGGCACCGAGGTCGTGCGGGATCGAGTCGAACCCGCAGGCGTGCACGATCCGTGCCCCCGAGGCGACGGCGGTCTCGTGGTGGGCCAGGTAGGCCAGGTCGACGAACTCGGGCTCGCCGGTCAGGTCGACGTAGTCGGTGCCGGCGGCAGCGCACGCGGCGACCAGCGGGTCTCCGTGCTGGAGGTACGGACCGACGGTGGTGATGACGACCTTGGTGCGCGCCGCGACGGCGACGAGCGAAGCGGGGTCGCCGGAGTCGGCGTGCAGCAGCTCGAGGTCGGCACAGGCCGGGTTGATCGCAGCCAGCCGCTTGCGCACGGCCTCGAGCTTCGCGGTGTTGCGGCCGGCCAGCGCCCAACGGCACCCGGCCGGCGCGTGCTCGGCCAGGTAGGCGGCGGTCAGCTCGCCGGTGAAGCCGGTCGCTCCGAAGACGACGATGTCCAGATCACGCGTGTCAGCCACGATCGAAGCCTACTCAGGACAGCGTGGACGCCTTCGGCCGGTAGATCGCCGCTCCGGGCTCGCCGAGCTCGACGTCCAGGATCGCCAGGTGGTCCTTGTTGCCGGCGATCGGCGACTGGTTCGCGACCAGGACGCGGGTGCCGAGGAACGTCGCGTTGGACGGGCCGTCGAACGGCACCGGGGACCCGTTCGCCCCGGACAGCGCGGCGCCGAACCGACGGATCTCCGTGCCGGTCGACGACAGCTCGACGAGCTGGTTGCTCAGGCCGACGTTGGCGACGTACACGTGCCCGGACCGGGCGGTGCCGAAGCCGTCCGGCAGGTCCGCGGTCCGCGAGCGCCAGAAGACGCCGAGCGTGCCCGGCTTCCCGGCGACGACCGGGATCCGGTAGAGCTTGCCCGCTGCGGGATTGCCCGGGCCACCGGTCTGCTGACCGATCAGGAAGTCGTGGCTGCCCGGCCGGTACACGATGCCGGTGGTGCCGAAGCCGACGCCCTCGAGCTCCTTCGAGGCGAACCAGACCTTGGCCGCACCGCCGCCGGCGGGGACCCGCCAGATCACGGCCTGGCCGTAGTCGGTCACGTAGAGCGCGCCGCCCGGACCCCAGGTGGCGTAGTTCGGCACCGGCTTGCCCTTGACCGTCGCCAGGTCGGCCAGGGTCGCCTGCTTCGTGAAGCGGCCCGTGGTCGGGTCGAGCGTCAGCACGGAGGCAGTCGAGGTCTCCAGCAGCACCAGGCGTCCGCGGGCGTCCGCGTTGGCGACCTGGACGCCGTGCTCGGCAGCGAGGTCCTGGCCGGGCACGGCCCAGGAACGCAGGAGCTTCCCTGCGGCGCTCCACTCGTAGACGCGTGAGCGGCTACCGCCGGCCGGGTCGTCGTAGCTGGCGGCGTACACGCGGCCGTTGGGGTGCACGAAGACGTACGCCGCCTTGGCGCCGGCCGGCATCGCCGCGAAGACGCGGGTGTCGCCACGCAGCCGGCTGGACGCGCCACCGACCCCCGGGACGGTCAGCACCAGGAGGGCGGTCAGGACGACGAGGAGCAGGCGCCTCACAGCTTGGCCAGGACCTCGGCCGCGGCCCGCTCGCCGGCACGGCAGGCGCCGTCCATGTAGCCGGTCCAGTAGGTCGAGGTCTCGGTGCCGGCCCAGTGCACGCGGCCGAACGGGCGGCGGATCGCCGGACCGAAAGCGGTCATCGTGCCCGGCGCCATCACGGCCACCGGGGCGCCGCGGGTCCAGGTCTCGTGCGGCCAGTTGTGCTCGGTGTACTCGATCGGCTTGAGCGCCTTCGGGCCGAACATCTGCGCGAAGCCCTCGAGCACGGCCTTCTTGCGCTCGGCCTGCGGCAGGGTGCCGTACTTCTGCCAGGTCGCGCCGCCGACGAAGGAGAGCAGCACGCCGACGCTGGCGTCGTTCGGGGAGTTGTCGAAGACCGTCCGGGTCGCGCCGCTGTCGGCGACACCGGACCCGGAGAGCCCGTCGGCGCGCCAGAACGGCGTCGAGTAGACGGCGTCACACTTCATCAGCCGGCCCATCTTCATGTGGGTCAGCAGCGCGTGCCGCTGCGCCGGGAGCTGCGGGTACCAGTCGATGTCGAGCACCAGCGGCGGCGGGCAGGCCACGATGACCTGCTTGCAGGTGACGTTGCCCCGCGAGGTCTTCACGATCGCCTTGGTCGAGCCCTGGTCGATCCGGTGCACCGCCGCGTCCAGCGCGACCCGGGTGCCCAGCCGCTGGGCGACCTTGAGCGGCACCAGCTGCGAGCCGCCGATGAACCGGCTCTCCTGCGCTCCGCCGGTGGTGTTGGCGTTGAGCTCGAAGGTGCCCTTGGTGGCCTCGTTGCCCGAGCACGCGATGTAGTGGATGACGAACAGCAGCGAGAGCTGGTCGGGGTCGGCGCCGAAGCCGGGCTGGGTCCACGCCGCGATCAGGTTGAGGATGCCGGCCTTGTTGACGGCGTTCTTGCGGATGTAGTCACCCAGCGTCATCGAGTCCCACTCGGCGGCCTTGGGGTGCGTCCACGGGGCGTCGACGTTGATCTCGGAGGCGAACTTGTCGAGCTGCTTGAGCAGCAGCGCGGCGTCGAGCAGCACCAGCGGGTCCGGGGGCACGGTGCCGGTGTAGAGCTGCTTCTTGCCCTGCGCGGAGATGTAGACGTTCTTGCCCTGCACGTACTCCTTGAAGGTGTGCACGCCCATCTCGGCGGCGAGCGCCTTGATGTGGTCCTGGGTCGGGCCGACGAACGCGCCGCCGGCCTCGATCACCGCCCCGCCCTTGAGCGTGTGGTTCAGCAGCCGGCCGCCGACGCGGTCACGGGCCTCGACGACCAGCACCGAACGGCCCTTGGCGGCGACCTTGCGGGCCGCGACCAGGCCGGAGAGACCGCCGCCGACGACGACCACGTCGACGTGGCTGGGCAGCGATCCCTGGAGGGTGGCGGCGGTGACCGACTCCTCGAACCCGGCGACCGCGAGGGTGGCCAGACCTGCGGCAGCGCCGCCCCGGAAGAGAGTCCGTCGATCGAGCTCGAACGTCATTGCCACCCCTAACGTGAACATGTGTCAGATTCGGGTTTGAATGCTACAGTCCCGACATGGCACCTGTCACCCCCTCCTCAACGACACCGACCCCTGGTTCGGTACGTCGACGGGTGCCGACCCAGATGCGCTCGCGCGAACGGGTCGAGAAGATCCTCGACGTGGCCTCCCACATCGTGGTCTCCGGAGGCGTGGAAGCACTGACCACCCGCTCGATCGCCGAGGCCGCGGAGATCCCGGTCGCGTCGGTCTACCAGTACTTCGCCGACCGTGACGCGATCCTGCTCGCCCTGGTCGAGCGCGACACCGAGGAGATGGACGAGCAGGTCCGCACCGACCTCGGCGCCCTGACCACCCTCTCCATCGCGAGCCTGGTCGAGACGACCATGCGTGCCTACACCGCGGTCTACGCGCGCCGGCCCGACTTCCTGGAGATCTGGGTGCGCGGCCGCTCGAACAGCGCGGTCAACGACTTCGGACGCCAGCACAACCGGCGTACGGCGGCCGAGCTGCGCGAGTTCGCCATCGCCGCCGGTCTCGCCAAGCCCGAGACGCCGCTGGCCGCCACCGAGCTTGCCGTGGAGATCGGCGACCGCGTCTTCCAGCTCGCCTACGAGACCGACTCCGAGGGCGATGAGTTCCTGATCAATCAGGGCATCGCGATGGTCACGGCCTACCTGCTGAACTACGCGACCCCGGCCGGCATCGAGGGCGTCAGCGCGTGAGCGCCGACCTGGCCGACCTCCGCGCCGAGGTCGCCGCGGCCGCTCGCCGGCTCGCCGCCGAAGGACTGCTGATCGGTACGGCGGGCAACGTCAGCGCCCGCGACCCGGAGACCGGACTGATCGCGATCACCGCCACCGGGGTCGTGCTCGGCGACTGCACCCCCGACCAGGTCAGCGTGGTGGACCGGAGCGGAGCCCTCGTCACCGGGGACCTCGAACCGACCTCCGAGCTCGACCTGCACCTGGCCGTCATCACGACGTACGGCGCCGGCGCGGTCGTGCACACCCACGCCCCCAACGCCACCGCCATCGCCTGCGTGCGCGAGGACCTGCCGGTGCTGCACTACCAGCAGCTCGCGCTCGGCGGCACGGTCCGCGTGGCTCCCTACGCGACGTTCGGTACCGCCGAGCTCGCGGCCCACGTGGTTGCGGCGCTGCAGGACCGCAGCGGCGCACTGATGGCCAACCACGGCGCCGTCACCCACGGCAGCACCCTGACCAAGGCCGTCGAGAACGCGCTGCTGCTCGAGTGGTGCTGCCGCCTGTTCCGGCACGCCGCCGCCCTCGGCACCCCGCGCGAGCTCGACGAGCAGCAGCAGCTCGCGGTCATCGAGGCCGCGATCGCCCGCGACTACGGAACCCCGCGCCCGGCCCGGGCCGAGGAAGGATCCTGATGACCCAGCAGACGATCGCCGCCGTCGGCGTGCACGTCCTCGACACCCACGCCCTTCGGGTGGAGTCGATCCCGGAGGCCTCGGACGGTGCACTGGTCGACACCATCCGGATGTCAGCGGCGGGCACCGCCGGTGGCACCGGCCTGGTGCTCCAGCGCCTCGGCGCCGCGGTGCACAGCATCGGCGCGGTGGGTCACGACCCGATCGGCGACACCCTGCTCGCCCTGCTCGGCCGCGAGGGCATCGACACCACGCGCATCGTCCGGCTTCCCGACGTGCAGACCTCGGCCAGCGTGATCCCGGTGCGGCCCAACGGCGACCGGCCCGCCTGGCACTGCATCGGCGCGAACGGCGCGCTCACCCTCGAGCACATCGACCTCGGCAGCATCGAGGGCCTCGACCACGTGCACCTCGGCGGCCCTGAGTTCCTCGGCGGCCCGGCGGCCGGCGAGCTGCTCGCCGACGCGAAGTCCCGCGGCGCCAGCACCTCGGTCGACGTACTGGCTCCGGGCGACCCGGACCTGCTCGCCTGGATCAGCGACTGCTTCGCCCACACCGACTACCTGCTGCCCAACGACGAGCAGGTGCTCGGCTTCACCGGCGAGACCTCGCTGGAGGCCGGCGCCAAGGCGCTGGTCGCCCTCGGCGTCGGCTGCGTCGCCGTCACCCAGGGCGCCAAGGGCGCGCTGGTGGTCACGGCCGACGAGGTCATCGAGGTGCCGGCGTTCGCCATCGAGCCCGTCGACACCACCGGCTGCGGCGATGCGTTCTCAGCGGGCTTCCTGCGCGGCATCTCCCTCGGCCTGGACCTGCGCGGTGCGGCCGAGCTCGGGTGCGCCGCGGCGGCCCAGGTGGCCCAGGGCGTCGGCACCGACCACGGCGACTACGACCTCGAGAGCGTCCGGGCGTTCGCGGCGAGCGCTCCGCGCAACTGACCTGCGGCACGTCGCCGCTGCGACGTACGGTGAAGGCATGTGCCGCAACATCCGTACCCTCCACAACTTCGAGCCCCCGGCCACCAAGGACGAGGTGCACGCCGCCGCTCTCCAGTACGTCCGCAAGATCAGCGGGTCGACGAAGCCGTCGCAGGCCAACCAGGCTGCGTTCGACGAGGCCGTGCTCGAGATCGCGCACGTGACCCGGCACCTGCTCGAGCACCTGACCACGACCGCGCCCCCGAAGGACCGCGAGGTCGAGGCTGCCAAGGCTCGCGCCCGGGCGGAGATTCGCTACGCGCGCTGAAGCGTGACGAAGATGTGCTGAGCGGCCTCGTCGAGGATCTCGGCCTGCTCGCCACCGCTGCCGAGCATGACGCCCTCGGCCGTCGCGACCGCGGCCACCGACTCACCCGGCTGGGCGCCGACGCGGCGCAGCACCGACATCAGGGTGGCGTCCTTCTGCATCTCCTCGGAGATCCGGCGCACCTGGACCCGGGCCGTCTCGGCACCGGCGACGTCGGCCAGCGGGCTGACGCCGTCCATGAACTCCTCGCCGGTGTGGTCCTCGCCGAGCTCACCCAGACCCGGGATCGGGTTCCCGTACGGCGACTCGGTCGGGTGGTCGAGCAGCTCGAGCAGACGTCGCTCGACGTCCTCGCTCATCACGTGCTCCCAGCGGCAGGCCTCTTCGTGGACGAGCTCCCAGTCCAGGCCGATCACGTCGACCAGCAGCCGCTCGGCCAGCCGGTGCTTGCGCATGACCCGGGTGGCGGCCTCCATGCCGGCCGGAGTCAGCTCGAGGTGCCGGTCGCCCTCGACGGTCAGCAGGCCGTCGCGCTCCATCCGCGCCACGGTCTGGCTCACCGTCGGTCCGCTCTGGTGCAGGCGCTCGGCGATGCGCGCACGCAGCGGGACGATGCCCTCCTCGACGAGCTCGAAGATCGTGCGGAGGTACATCTCGGTGGTGTCGATCAGGTCACTCACCTGATCATTGTGTCACCGGTCGAGAAGTCGCTGCGCCACCCGTCGCTGCACCGGGATCCGGTGGGCGGCACCGGAGCGGGCCAGCATGTCCGCGATGTCGTGCACCGAGACCGGGCCGTTGGCCCCGCCGCGCGGGCGGGCGTCGATCTCGCCGATGAGGCGGGCCTCGGCCATGTCGGCCGGGACGCGACCCCCGAGGATGAGCCGGTAGCGGGTGTCGGAGAGCTCGAAGTCGATGTCGGCGACGACCGCGGTGCGGTACTCCCCGCCGGAGAGGACCAGGACGCGCTCGCCGTACTCGAGGCCACGGGCCAGGCCGGTCTCGTCGTGCATCACGACCAGCGACCGGCTCCGTCGGGTGAAGTCCGACAGCTCGGTTTCGATGAGTTCCATGATCGCCCTCCCCTGTGTCGCCCGGGTTGGCGACTTCAGGATGTTCAACGACTCCGATTGTGTCTGGTTACGCCCTATTTGGGGATCTTTGCCCGATCCCGGTCTATACCGTTTGCCCGTTTTCGGGGTTCTATCCAGACATATGCTGCGAAGAGGGCATTCGGGGCGATAGAAATGGTGTCGTGACCACCCCCCTGCGCGTCTTCCTCCTCGACGACCACGACATCGTGCGTCGCGGCGTACGCGCGCTCCTGGAGTCCGACGGGGACGTCACCGTGGTCGGCGAGGCCAGCACCATCGCCGAGGCCACCCGGATGATCCCGGACCTGAGCCCGGACGTGGCGGTCCTCGACGCCCGCCTTCCCGACGGCTCCGGCATCGACCTGTGCGCGACGCTGAAGTCGCTCGCGCCGACCGTGCGCAGCCTGATCCTGACCAGCTACGACGACGAGGAAGCCATCGTCGCGGCCATCCGCGCCGGAGCCGCCGGCTACGTGCTCAAGGAGGTCGAGGGCGACTCGCTGCTCAGTGCGGTCCGCACCGTCGCCTCCGGCCAGTCGCTGATCGACCCGGTGATGGCACGCCGGGTGATCCACTGGATCGAGCAGTCCAACACCGGGCCCGAGGAGCTCTCCGGCCTGACCGAGCAGCAGCTGCGGATCCTCGGCCTTCTCGCCGAGGGTCTGACCAACCGGGAGATCGGCCTCCAGCTCTACCTGGCCGAGAAGACCGTGAAGAACCACGTCACCCGGATCCTCGCGACGCTCGGTGTACAGCGTCGTACCCAGGCCGCTCTGCTGGCCAGCCGCCTGCTGCCGCGATAACGCTGGTTGAGGCGCGAGCGCTCTAGCGCGAGCCTCAACCACCGAGGCAGACGAAAGCCCCGGAGCGTTCGGTGACCGCTCCGGGGCTTCGTCGTTCGTCCGTCCGAGTTCCCTAGACGGTGAACTTCTCCACCAGGCCCTTGAGCTCGGAGGCCATGCCGGAGAGGTCGGTCGCGGACTGCAGGGTGTTCTGAGCGCCCTGGCGGGTGTCCTCGGCAGCGCTCGCCACCTGGGTGACGTCCTCGGCGATGCCGTTGGCTCCGGCGGCCGCCTCGGTCACGCTGCGAGCGATCTCGTTGGTGGTGGCCGTCTGCTCCTCGACCGCCGAGGCGATCGTGGTCTGGATGTCGTTGATCCGGCCGATGACCTCGGAGATCTCCGCGATCGCCGAGACCGCACCCTGGGTGTCGGCCTGGATCGCCTCGATCTTCTGACCGATGTCCTCGGTCGCCCGAGCGGTCTCCTTGGCCAGCTCCTTGACCTCGTTCGCGACCACGGCGAAGCCCTTGCCGGCGTCGCCGGCCCGTGCCGCCTCGATGGTGGCGTTGAGCGCGAGCAGGTTGGTCTGCTGGGCGATCGAGGTGATCACCTTGATGACCTGGCCGATCTCCGCCGAGGACTCGCCGAGGCTGGCGACGGTGCCCTGGGCCGAGCTGGCCACGCTGACCGCGCCGGTGGCCACGGTGGCCGCCTCGGTGGCGTTCTTGGCGATCTCGCGGATGCTCGCGGTCATCTCCTCGGCCGCGGTGGCGACCGTCTGGATGCTCGCCGAGACCTGGACCGAGGCACCGGAGGCACTGGCCGCCCGGTCGGAGGTGACGGTCGCACCGTCGCCCATGCCCTGGGCCAGGATCGTCAGCTGCTCGGAGGCGACCGCCAGCGTGTCCGCGGTGGACCCGATGTTGGTCATCGACCCGCGCAGGGTCTCCAGCAGCGAGCCGAGGCCGGCCGCGAGCTGGCCGATGGCGTCGTCACCGGCGACCGGGATCTCGCGGGTCAGGTCACCCTCGGCGGCGCTGCGCACCACTCCGAGGACCAGGTCCACCTTGCGGGCCAGGTCGGCAGCGGCCTCGCGGTCGGCGTTCTCCTTCTCCAGGCGCTGCACGGCCTGGGAGACGAGCCGGCCCACGTTGCGCAGGGCGTCGAGGCGCTGCTCGCTCGGGTGCAGGGTCTCGGTGGCGAAGAAGTCCATCGTGCCGACGACCTCGCCCGCGACCGTGATCGGGAAGCAGACGCCCGACTTCACGCCGACGGCCTGGGCGACGGGCGCCCGGACGCAGTCGGTCATCTCGCCGATGTCCTGGGTGAAGTACAGGTCGGCGCTGGCCCAGGTGCGACCGGAGAGGCCCACACCCTTGGCGAAGGACGCCTCCAGGGTCACCTTGCGGAACTCCGGACCGGCGTCGCCGGACTCCTGGACGAACTTGAGCTTCTCGTCGGCCGGGTCGATCTTCCAGAACGAGCCGTAGGCCCACCCGAAGTCGTTGCGCACGGTGTCCAGCGCGAGCTGCACGGCCTCGTCGACCGAGGTCGCCGAGCTGAGCGAGGACAGCACGTTGTTGACCGCCGAGGTGTCGGCGGCTGCCTCACGGTCTGCCGCCTCCTTCTGCACCCGGGTGATCGCCTGGCTCACCAGACGACCGACGTTGCGCAGCGCGTCGAGGCGCTGCTCGCTCGGGTGCAGCGTCTCGGTGGCGAAGAAGTCCATCGTGCCGATGACTTCGCCGGCCACGATGATCGGGAAGCAGACCCCGGACTTCACTCCGACCTTCTGCGCGACCGGAGCTCGCACGCAGTCGGTCATCTCACCGATGTCCTGGGTGAAGTACAGGTCGCGGGTCTTCCAGGCCCGGCCCGAGAGGCCGACGCCCTCGGCGAACGAGGCGGCCAGGGTGACCTTGCGGAACTCCTCGCCCGCGTCGCCCGACTCGAGCACGAACTTCAGCTTCCGGTCGGACTCGTCGACCTTCCAGAAGGAGCCGTAGGCCCAGGCGAAGTCGTTGCGGACGGTGTCGAGCGCGGTCCGCACGGCCTCGTCGACGGTGGTGGCCGAGGTCAGGCTGGCCAGCACGTTGTTGACCGCAGCGGTGTCGGCGGCGGACTCGCGGTTCGCCGCCTCCTTCTGCACTCGCTCGATCGCCTGGGAGACCAGGCGGCCGACGTTGCGCAGGGCGTCGAGGCGCTGCTCGCTCGGGTGCAGGGTCTCGGTGGCGAAGAAGTCCATCGTGCCGACGACCTCGCCGGCCACGATGATCGGGAAGCACACGCCTGACTTCACGCCGACCTTCTGCGCAACAGGGGCACGCACGCAGTCGGTCATCTCGCCGATGTCCTGGGTGAAGTACAGGTCCCGGGTCTTCCACGCACGACCGGACAGGCCGACGCCCTCGGCGAACGAGGCGGCCAGCGTGACGGCGCGGAACTCCTCGCCGGCGTCGCCCGACTCCAGGGCGAACTTCAGCTCGCGGTCGGACTCGTCGACCTTCCAGAACGAGCCGTAGGCCCAGCCGAAGTCGTTGCGCACGGTGTCCAGGGCGGTCTGCACGGCCTCGTCGACGGTGCTGGTGCCGGTCAGGCGGGTCAGCACGTTGTTGACCGCGGCGGAGTCGGCAGCGGCCTCGACCGAGTCGCGCTCGGCCTGGACCCGCTCGGTGACGACCTCCCAGGTGACCATGGCGCCGGTGCGGTTGCCGTCGGCGTCGTGCATCTCGGTGACGAGGAGGTCGACCAGCTCAGGGCCGAAGGTCAGCCGGGAGCGGTGCGGGAGCTCGGCCTCGAAGTCGAAGGACGGGTCCAGGACCTCCAGGCTGGAGTGCAGCACGTCCGCAGCAGCGACCGGCAGGTGGGCCTCGAGGGCGACCAGCGCGTTGCGCGAGGCCGGGTTGAGGTAGCTGATCACGTAGTCGAGATCGGTCGCCATCAGGTTGGTCGGCGCAGCGTCGGCCAGCGAGAACGTGGCCGCCTCGGTGCTGCGCGTGGTTTTGCGCGAACGTCCTGCCGCCGACCCGTTGACCGGGGCGGTGTCGAGCTCTGTCATGGGGTTCCTCCGGTGGTTTCGGGCACAACCGAGACGTCGGCTGCACGATCGGCGTCGAGGACGAGCAGGATCGAGTCCGGGAGCGCGAGCACCCCGTGGACCACGTCCTGCACGACTGACGGCACGTTGGCGGGAGCGGGCTCGAGCTCGAGCCCGCTGGTGTCGATCACGTCCCCGATGTCGTCGACGAGGAGGCTGACCACCTCGCCGCGGCTGCGGACGATCACGTTCATGGGAAGGGCGTCGTCGGCCCGGGGCGGGAGCCCCAGCCGGCAGCGCAGGTCGAGCGCGGTCACGATCTGCCCGCGCAGGTTGATCAGGCCCTGGATCGCCTCAGGAGCGGACGGGACCGCGGTCAGCTGCTGGTAGCGGAGGACCTCCTGGACGCACTCGACGCCCACCCCGAAGAAGAGACCGTCCACCCAGAAGGTGCAGTACTGCGACTGCTCGCCCATCACGCACCCACTCCCGACAGCGCCACCACGGCGTCCAGGTCGACCAGGTCGGTCACCCGGTCCTGGATCACGGCCGAGCCCAGGACGCCGGCACGGCGGCCGACGTCGCTGCACACGACGGTCGTCTCGACCACGTCGAGCACCCGGTCGATGACGATGCCGACCCGGCTGCCGCCGGACTCGTGCACCACCACGGAGACCTGCTCGTCCTCGCTCGATCCCTCGCTCAGCCCGATCGCGCCGGCCAGCCGCACCAGCGGCAGGATGCCGTCGCGGTACTGGACCGCCTCGGCACGACCCGAGCGCTCGATCCGGTCGGTCGGGAACTCCTCGAGCCGGGAGACCTCGCGCAGCGGCAGCGCGGCGCGTCGCCCGCCCGCGACCTCGAGCACCAGCAGCGCGGTGCTGTCCTCGTCGATCGCGGCGCGGTTGTCCCGCGTCGTCGGCGCGACGTTCTGGGCCAGGGCGTGCGCGTGAGCGATGCCCGGCACGTCCAGGATCAGCGCGACCCGGCCGTCGCCCATGATGGTCGCCCCGGCGTACGTCGGGAGCGCCTTGAGCTGGCGACCGATCGGCTTGACCACGATCTCCTGGGTGTCGTGCACCTCGTCGACGCAGATGCCGAAGCGCAGGTCGTCGGCCTGGACCACGACCACGGTCAGCGCGGAGGCGTCCGGACGCGGACGACCGAGCACCTCGGCCATCGAGATCAGCGGCAGCAGGTGACCCCGCAACCGCAGCAGCGGCGCACCGGCGAGCTCCTCGACGTTGTTGGCCAGGTCCTCGCCCTCGAGACGGACCAGCTCGACGAGGTTGGCCTGCGGGATCGCGTAGCGCTCCTCGCCCTCCCCGACGACCAGCGCCGGGATGATCGCGAGGGTCAGCGGGATCCGCACGCGGCAGGTCGTACCGAGCCCGACCTGGCTCTGCATGTCGACGGTGCCGCCGATGCGCTCGATGTTGGTGCGCACCACGTCCATGCCGACGCCCCGGCCGGAGACGTTGGTGACCTCGGCTGCGGTGGAGAAGCCGGGCCGGAAGATCAGGTTGATGATCTCCCGGGTCTCCATCCGGGCCGCCTGGTCGCGGGTGATGACCCCGCGCTCGATCGCGACCCGGGCGATGGTGTCGGGGTCAATGCCCTTGCCGTCGTCGCTGATCTCCACGACCACCTGGCCGGACTCGTGGAAGGAGCGCAGCAGCAGCCGGCCCTTCGGGTCCTTGCCGGCGGCGGTGCGGACGGCGGGAGTCTCGATGCCGTGGTCCAGGGCGTTGCGGACCAGGTGGGTCAGCGGGCCCTTGAGCGCCTCGAGCAACGAGCGGTCGAGCTCGGTCTCGTGACCCTCCATCTGCAGGTCGACGTCGCGACCGAGCTGGTGGGCGAGGTCGCGGACGATGCGCGGCATCTTCGACCAGACCTGGCCGATCGGCTGCATGCGGGTCTTCATGATCCCCTCCTGCAGCTCGCTGGCAACCAGGTCGAGGCGCTGGGAAGCACGGACCAGCTCGACGTCCTCCGAGCTCTCGGTGCGCTGGAGAACCTGGTTGCGGGTCAGCACCAGCTCGCCGACGAGCTGGACCAGGCTGTCGAGCAGGTCCACGTCGACCCGGACCGAGGAGTCCACGACGCCGCGGTGCTCGGGAGCGTCGCCCTCAGCCGGTACGTCGGCAGCAGGGGTTTCGACAGGCTCAACCAGCACGGGCTCGGGCTCAACCAGCACGGGCTCGGGCTCAATCGGCACGACCTCGGGCACGACCTCGGCGACGACCTCGGCCGGTGGGGCGGCCGGAGGCGCGTCGTCGATGGTCGTGGCGGCTGCTCCGGGTTCGTCCGGCTCAGCCGAAGGCCCCTCCCCGGCCTCCGACGAACCTTCCAGGACGGCCCGGAGCGCCGCCACGACTGTCTCGACGTCGACGTCATCGGCCGCGTCCGTGCCGGTGCTCTCGACGCTGTCGAGGAGCGCGCGCACGGTGTCGACCATGCGCAGCAGCACCTCGGTGGTGCCGGCGTCCATGACCCGCTCCCCGTCGCGCAGACGGGACAGCAGGTTCTCGCCGACGTGGGTCAGCTCCTCGAGGCGGTTGAACGCCAGGAAGCCGCTGGTCCCCTTGATCGTGTGGATGGTGCGGAAGATGCTCGACAGCAGCTCCCGGCTCCCCGGTTGCTGCTCGAGCTCGACCAGGTCACGGTCCAGCTGGTCCAGGTTCTCGTGGCTCTCCACGAGGAACTCGGCGATGATCTCGGCATCGTCGTCCACAGGCCCTCCCTCTGACGGGGGCACTGATCGGCACCCGTGAGAGGGACCTGAGGAAACCGGCCGCTGGCCGGACCAGTGGTCCCGAGGCGGACTAGCCCAGCTGCTTCATCACCGAGCGGAACTGGCTGGCCGCACCTGCGGAGTTCGGGTGCGCCGGGATCGCGATCGCCGGCCCGTTGAGCGAGACCACGCCGAGCCCCTCGACGTACCGGACGGTCGGCAGCTGGCAGACGTCGTGGCCGTGGGAGTCGGCGTAGGTGTCCACGAACTCGGCACCACCCTCGGCAGCGGCCTGCTTCACCATCGCGTTCAGCTTCAGGAACGTGTCGTGCAGGTAGGCCATGTCGGAGTTGGTGATCGGGACGAGCGGGTAGCAGCCCTTGGCCGGGATCGCGTCGAGGTAGTCGAGCATCAGGATCCGGGCGTTCGGGGACCGGCGGTGGATCTCGGCGAGAGCGGCGACCAGCTTCGGCTCGGAGGCGGCGATCCGCTCGGCCAGCAGGTCGTGCCCGTCCTTGACGAAGTTCTGCTTGCAGCCGCCCAGCGGCAGGCCCGATCCGAGGAACGGGATCGAGAACGGCAGCGAGAGGCCGCTGAACGCCGAGGTGTTGGTGGGCAGCAGGTTGATGCAGCTGACCGCTGCGCCCGCGAAGCCGGCGTCGTTGCCACCGATCCCCACGGTCACCAGGTCGGTGGTCGGGGTGAGCCGGTCGAACTGGGCCGGGTTGGTGCCGCCGAGCGGGAGGCCGGTCTGCGGGGCGTAGAAGTCGTCGGTGGTCGCAGAGCCGCAGGTCGCGTCGGCGAACTTCGCCACGCCCAGGGCCTTGGCGACCAGCTTCGGGTAGTTCACCTTCGACTGCGCGCAGTCGATCGGCGCGTAGGTCTTGTCGGGAAGGCCCTCGAGGTTCGCGATCACCACGTCGGCGGACCAGGAGTCCCCCAGGGCGACGTACTCGTTGTAGTGCGGGCCGTCGGCGCCCGCAGGGCTGATCGTCGCCAGCGGGAGGGCCAGGGCTGCGACGGCGCAGCCTGCCAGGGCAAGGCGGAGACGGGACATGGTGAGACCTCGTTTCGAGCGGCTGTCCCCTCAACTAGGGAGCGGCCGTGAGGTCACGCCGGGTGACTAGTCCGCTTCTCCGCGCAGCGCCTTCGACAGGTTCGCCACCGCGTCCTCGCTCGGCGAGGCCGCCTCGCGGTTGCTGGTCTCGAGCTGCTCGAGCAGCTCGGCCCGGTGCACGGTCACCGACCGGGGCGCGTCGATGCCGACCCGGACGATGTCGCCCCGCACCTCGAGGATGGTGACGGTGACGTCGTCGCCGATGACGACGCTCTCGCCGACCTTGCGGCTCAGGACCAGCATGGAGCAGAGGCTACGCGAACGAGCGGAGCAAAGTGCGAGCTTGCTCGTATCTTTGAGTAGCGAGGAGCGTTGAGGAGCGCAGCGACGATCACGCCAAGAGTGGTGCTGCGATGGGCAAGTCCGGGTCATCGAGGATGACCTGGCTCGCCCGCCGGGTCGCGGTGTTGACCACGACCGGCGCCAGCAGGTTGGCCGTGGTGCTGCCGAGCGAGTCGCCCGCGTTGAGCACCAGCAGCACGATCACGTCGTCTCCCGCGGTGATCTGGAGGTCGTCGACCACGTCGTCGTCGACCTCCGGCGCGTAGTCCGGGAAGAACGCCACCGGCGGCACGACCAGGAACCGCAGCGACGGGTCGTCGAGCGAGCGGAGCTGGCACAGGATGCCGTCGTCGTCGAGCTGCACCAGCGCGAACCGGCGGTGGTCGGGGAAGCCCGGGAGCGGGTGCACCAGGTCGATGACCGGGATCTCGGGCGTGAGGACGGGCATGGTCGCGATCATCTCAAGAAGTCCAGGAGGCTCGGCTGCATCACCTTCGAGGTGGCAGCAAGGGAGGCTTGGTACGCCGTCTGCTGCATCTGCAGGTCGACGATGGTCTTGGGGAGGTCGGCGTTCTCGACGCTCGACAGCGAGGTGCTGAGCTTCAGCTCGTCGTCGGAGGATGCCTGGATGGCGGCCTCGACCCGGAGCTGCCGGGCTCCGACGTCCGTCTGCGTCGTGGTGATCTGGTTGCGGTCGGCGTCCAGTGCGCTGATGCTCGCGCTGATCCCGGCCTGGTCCCCGGCGCGAAGGGCGGTGGACAGCGCGGAGAGGTGGTCGAAGACCGAGCTGCCGGTCGCGCCGAACGCCTGCTGGCCGTCGACATCGACCCGGATCGTGGTGCCGGCCGAGACGGTCCGGTTCACCGCTCCCGCCGTACCGATGTAGGTGCCGGTCGCGTCGTAGGCCTTCGGTCCGGCGGTGACGCCGCCGAAGACCGGACGCCCCAGGTAGCTGGAATTGGCGGTGTCGATCAGGCCGGAGCGGATCTGGTCGACCTCGGCGGCGAGCGCCTCGCGAGCCGTCGGCCCCGAGCTGCCCGAGTTCGCGCCCTGGAGCGCGAGGTCGCGGGCGCGCAGCACCTGGTCGTTGGCACTGGTCAGCGCGGAGTCGATCTGGCTCAACCAGCCGTCGCCGTCGTTGGCGTTGCGGCCGTACTGCTTCACGTCCGCGATCGAGGAGCGGATCCGCATCGCCGAGGTGGTGTCGGTCGGCGAGTCCGACGGCCGGTTGAGCACGCGGCCGGTCGAGAGCTGCTCCTGGAGCTTCGAGAGCCGGCTCAGCCCGGACTGCAGCGCACCCACTGAGCGCTGGTTGAGCATGTGCTGGGTCACCCTCTGGATTGCCATCAGTGCGTCACCCCGGTCCGGTTGATCAACGTGTCGAGCACCGAGTCCAGGGTGGTCATCACCCGGGACGCGGCCTCGTAGGCGTGCTGGGCGGCGAGCATCGAGACCGTCTCCTCGTCGAGGTTGACCCCGGACAGCTGCTCGCGCGAGCCGTCGACCTGGTCGGTGAGCACCTGCTGGTTCGCGGCCAGGCGGGTCACCGAGGCGACGGTGGTGCCGAAGCCGTTGATCAGCCGCTGGTAGGAGTCCTCGACGCCGGTGGCGCCGGCCAGGGCCGTGGCGTTGGAGGCATCCAGCCCGCCGCCGGGGATGCCCGAGGCGGCGAGGTCGGCGGGCGAGGACAACGCGACGGCGATCGTCGAGGCGGCGCTGCCCGGGGTGTAGCTGAACAGCGGCTGGCCGGGGTTGCCGTTCTTGTCGAAGCCGGCCTGGTGCTGGGTGTTGATCTCGTCGGCGAGCTGCTGGGCGATCGCGTCCAGGCCCTGCGTGTACGCCGGCAGGGTGGTGTTCAGCAGGTCGGTGACGCCACCGATCTCGCCGAGCATCCCCGCCGGGACCGCCGTGGTCCCCGAGGAGTCGGTGATCGAGAAGCTGATCGGGTTGCCGTCGGAGTTGCCGGAGCCGTCGATGCCGGCGGCGACGTTCAGGGTGCCGGCGGTGTTGCCGGTGACCAGCGGGACGCCGTTGACCGCGAAGTCGAAACCGCCGTCAGCACGCCCGGTCGCGGTGCCGCCGGTGAGCTCGGAGAGCCGCATCGCCAGCTGGTCGCGCTTGTCCAGCAGGGTGCCGGCGTCGGTGCCGTTGAGGTTCGCGACCGCGATGCTCTTGTTCGTCGCGGCCAGGTCGCCGGCCACCGTGTTCACCTCGGCGACGTCGGCGTTGATCCGGACCCGCTGGTCGCCCGCCTCGGTCGCGATGTTGCGCGCCTGGATCTGGATGGCGTTGGCGAGGGTGGCTGCCTTGCCGAGCACCGCCGAGCGGGCCGCGTCGCTGCCCGGGTTGTTGGCCAGGTCGTGCCAGGCCGAGCGGAAGTCCGCGATCGCGGCGGCGACGCCGGTGTCCCCGGGCTCGCCGATGCCGGACTCGACCCGCTCGAGCACCGACTGCCGGATGTCGAGGTAGCTCTGGTTGCCGTGCTCACGGCGGGCGCGGACGTCGAGCAGCGCGTCCGACATCCGATCGATCGAGGAGACCCGGACCCCGTCCCCGGCGCCCGTGTAGCGCGACCACATCGCCGGCTGGTCCGGCGTACCGACGGACGCGCCCTGGATGGTGCGCCGGGTGTAGCCGTCCGTGCCGACGTTGGCGATGTTGCTGCTGGCCACGTCCATCGCGACGCGGTTGTACTGCAGCGCACTCAGCGCCGTGTTGAGGCCGGAGAAGGTCGACATGTCACAGGCTCCAGTCGACCAGCCGTCGACGCTGGTCGCTCACGGTCACCGCGGCACCGTCGGAGCCGTAGCCGTCCGCCCCGCCGTCCAGGCTCATCAGGGTCTCCCGGGCCGAGCGGTAGCCGGCGGTGATCAGGTCGCGGTTGGCGTCGGCCAGGGCACTGATCTCGGCGGTGATGGTCACGAAGGCCTCGTGGTGGTCGGCCAGGATGCTGCGCCACGGCTCGTCGCAGGCCTCGGAGAGAGCCCGCAGGCTCGGGTTCTCCGAGAGTCCGATCGAGGCGGCGACCTGGTCGGCGGCGATGGAGCGGAGGATCTCGGTCTCCCGGATCGTGGTCAGCACGCTCTCGACCTCGCGCGCGGAACGCATCAGCCAACGGGTGCGGCCGCTGGCCAGCACCATCTGCTCCTGCTCCAGCTTGTAGAGCAAGGAGTCGAGCAGCTCGCGCTCACGCCACAGGATCTGTGACAGCTTTTCCATCCGGGCCTCCGAAGTCGTTGGCTCTCCCATCGGCGGGGAAAGCGCGACCTGAGGCGTTTCGGAGGGATAATCGGGGTGTGCCTGACCCCATCGGGTCACGCCGCGCCGGGTCGAAGGTCCCGACATGCCGGACTAACCAGTCAATAACGGGACATACCCCTATCAAAACGGACATTTCTCCGTAATCGTTGTCGGCATGAGGGAGAACGCCGACACCGAAGAGCGGGACGCGCTGATCACCAGCAGCATCCCAGTCGTCACCCACATCGTCCGCGAGACCATGGGCCGGGTTCCCAGCCACGTGAGCCGCGACGATCTCACTTCCGCCGGTCTGGCGGCGCTGGTGCAGGCCAGCAAGTCCTTCGACGCCTCGCGGGGAGTGCCGTTCGCCCGGTACGCCGCGACGCGGGTCCGAGGAGCGATCCTCGACGAGCTGCGCGGCATCGACTGGGCCTCCCGCTCGGTCCGCCGCCGGGCCCGTGACCTGGACGCCACCCGCGCCCAGCTGGCCGGCATCCTCGGCCGCTCCCCCAGCACGGCCGAGGTCGCCCAGGCCGTCGGCATGACCCTGGACGAGATCGCCCGCAACGACGAGGACATCGCCCGGGCGCAGGTGCTCTCCCTGCAGGGTGCGCAGGACGCCTCGCTGGACGACCTGCTCCCCTCCGCCGGCCCGACGCCTGAGCAGCTCCTCGAGCACCGCGAGCGCCTGGCCTACCTGGTCGAGGCCGTCGCCGAGCTCCCCGAGCGGCTGCGGATCGTCATCTCCGACTACTTCCTCGAGGAGCGCCCGATGGCGGAGATCGCCGCCGAGCTGGGCGTCACCGAGTCCCGGGTCTCGCAGATGCGGGCCGAGGCGCTGGTGCTCCTGCGCGACGCGCTCAACCACGAGCTCGACCCGACGCTGCTCAAGCCGCACGCCCGGCCGCAGGGCTCGGCCAACCGTCGGCGCGAGGCCTACTTCGCCGCCGTCGCCACCCGGCACGCCGCCTCGGTGCGGCGCCCGGTCGGCGTGACCGCCCTCGACGAGACCGCGTAACGCTGCTCGGATCGGGTACGGCTCCGGGATGCCGAACACCCGTGAGCGAGGCCTCGACGCCGTCCGCGTCCTGGCGATGGTCGCCATCGTCGCCGGACACCTCTGGACGACCTCGGCCTGGGTGCGCCCGGTCCTCTACACCTGGCACGTGCCGGTCTTCTTCTTCCTGACCGGGTTCCTCTGGAACGAGCGCCGCGGTCTGCTCGCCGAGGTCCGCCAGCGCACGCTGACGGTGCTGCTCCCGTTCACCGCCTGGGTGGTGCTGCTGACCCTGGTGGTCAACCACGGCCGGTTCTGGCCCGCCCTGCACGAGGTCGCGCTGGAGGCGTGGCACGCCGACGGCTTCGTCCGCCCGTTCTGGGCCTTCTGGTTCGCGCTCGCCCTGTTCTTCTCCACGCTGCTCTACCGGGCGATCACCCCGCTGCCGTGGACCGCACGGGTCGCCGTGGTCATCGCAGCGACCGTCGCCGTCGCGACCGCGGCCTCCACCGGCCACCACCTCGCGCTCGACCTGGGCCAGGGAGTCCTCGGCACCGGCTGGATCCTCGCCGGCCACGCGCTGCGCGCGACGAGCCGCCGGGCGCAGCGACGCTGGGGCGAGTGGCACGACCTGCGCTCCTACCGCGCCGCCCTCGGCGCGCTCCTCCTCGTGGGTGCCGCGCTCGGCATCGCCGCCTCCCCGACCGCGCTCGACGTCGACCTGGGACGGCTCGACCTGGGCGCCCCGGTGGTCAGCGTGCTGGTGTCACTCGTGATCTGCGCCGGCCTGGTCCTGCTCGGCAGCGCCGTGCCCGGGAGCTCGGTGCCGGCGATCACCACCGACCTGGCCCGGGCCGCGCTGGTGGTGATGCTGGTGCACCTGGCCGTGATCGACCAGGTCGGCGCCCTGGCGCACCGTTCGGTCGGCGAGCTGGTCGTCGTGCTCGCCGCCGCCTGGGGAATCGGCCTGGTCCTCCTCGGCGTACCGAGGACCTGGTGGCTCACCGGCCAGCGGGAGCGGCCCGCGGCCCCGCTGAAAACTTCCCAGCGAATTCCTCAACCGGCCCCAGCGCACGCCGAATGACTACCCGGATGGCCAAGGACGGCCTCCCGACAAAACTGACTCACTATTCCAGGAGGGAAACATCATGAGTCTCCGCATCAACCAGAACACCGACGCTCTCAACGCGTACCGCAACCTGTCCGTCACGCAGGGGCAGATGTCCAGCTCGCTGGAGAAGCTGTCGAGCGGCTTCCGGATCAACCGGGCCGCCGACGACGCCGCCGGCCTCGCCATCTCCGAGGGCCTGCGCTCGCAGGTCGGTGGCCTGCAGGTCGCCGTCCGCAACGCCCAGGACGGCATCAGCGTCGCGCAGACCGCTGAAGGTGCGCTCACCGAGGTCCACTCCATGCTGCAGCGCATGAACGACCTCGCGGTCCAGTACAACAACGGCACCCAGAACACCGACTCGCAGGCCGCCCTGCAGTCCGAGTTCGACGCTCTGAGCGCCGAGATCGACCGGATCCAGACCTCGACCAAGTTCAACGGCGTCGCCCTCTTCGGCGGTTCGGCCAACACGAGCTTCCAGGTCGGCACCGACCCGACCGACGTCCTCGACGTCGACCTGTCGGGCCAGGTGGACACGTCCGCGCTGGACATCACCGACAACACCACGGTCACCGACGCGATCACCGCGACGTCGACCCTGCGTGGCTCGCTCGGTGCGGTCCAGAACCGGTTCGAGCACACCATCAACAACCTCAACGTCGCGGTCGAGAACCTGTCCGCGTCGGAGAGCCGGATCCGCGACACCGACATGGCGTCGGAGATGGTGAACTTCACCCGCGCGCAGATCCTCTCCCAGGCCGGCACCGCGATGCTGGCCCAGGCGAACCAGGCTCCGCAGAGCGTTCTCAAGCTCCTGCAGTGAGTCCTAGCCAGGCGTGAACCCCGGGTGGGGGTGAGACCCACTCCCACCCGGGACCGCCGGCACCAACGTGAAAGAGGTCTGAGCAGTGGCCAGCAGCATCTCCACCAGCACCGGCACGACGAGCGTCAGCGGCCTGGTCAGCGGCCTGGACACCAGCTCGATCATCAGCCAGCTGATGCAGGTCGAGGCCCAGACCCAGACCAACCTGAAGTCGAAGGTCACCACCGAGCAGTCGAACGTCAAGTCGCTCCAGGACCTGAACAGTGCCTTCGCCGCGCTGGCCACCCAGGCCGCCACGCTCGCCAAGCCGACCTCGTGGAACCCGGTCTCGGCGACCAGCTCGAGCACCCTGGTCGGTGTCACCGCCGGCCCCGCCGCGACCACCGGCCAGCTCTCGTTCACCGTGGGCAACGTCGCCACCGCGCACCAGCTGCGGTTCACCGGTACCGCCGCGCTCAGCTCGGCCGTCACCACCGGATCCACCCAGGTGACGATCGACCACCTCGACGGCACCACCCAGGACATCGACACCGGCGACGGCACGATGCAGGGCCTGATCAACGCGATCAACGCCGGCGGCACCGGCCTCAAGGCGAGCACGGTCAAGCTCGACGACGGCACCTACCGGCTCCAGGTCACCTCGGTGGCCACCGGGGCAGCCTCGGACTTCACGCTGACCAACACCGACGGCTCCGACCTGCTCGGCGGCGCGAGTGTCACCGCCGGCGTCGACGCCGCCCTCACGATCAACGGCGACACCGTGCACTCGGCCTCGAACACCTTCACCGGTGTCGCGAACGGTCTCTCGATCACCCTGGACCCGTCGGTCGCCGCGGGCACCGCCGTCACCGTGAAGGTCGCCCAGGACACGACCTCGATGACCAGCCAGGTCAAGAGCCTGGTCGACGCGATCAACGCGGCGCTGACCAAGATGGACGGACTCACCGACTACGACGCCACCACCAAGACCTCCGGGCCGCTGGCCTCCGACGGCAGCGTCCGCTCGATCGCCAACAGCCTGCTCGACGCCGTCTACCCGACCGACGGCACCAGCCTGGCCGGCGTCGGCATCCAGCTCGACCGCTACGGGAAGCTCACCTTCGACCCGGACGCCTTCACCGCGGCGTACAACGCGGACCCGGCGGGCACCGCGGCGAAGTTCACCACCACCGCCGGCGGGTTCGCCGACCGGGTCCAAAAGGTCGCGAAGTCCGCCAGCGACCCGATCAGCGGCACCATCACGAACTCGATCAACGGACGCAACAGCACCATCAAGCAGCTGCAGGACAGCATCACGGACTGGGACACCCGGCTCGCGCTTCGCCAGGACACCCTGACGAAGCAGTTCACCGCCATGGAGACGGCGTTGCAACAGCTGCAGAGCCAGCAGAACTGGCTGACTTCGCAGCTCTCGTCACTCTCTGCCAACAACTCATCGGGAAGCTAAGGAAGGCACCCACATGATGACGAACGCACGCGCGGCGTACACGGAGGCATCCGTCGCAACTGCCAGCCCCGCCAGACTGCTGGTGATGCTCTACGAGCGGCTGGTGCTCGACGTTCAACGAGGGCTGGAGGCGCAGCAACGCGGCGACTTCCAGGAGACCCACCGGCAGCTGACGCACGCCCAGGACATCGTGATGGAGCTCCAGGCCAGCCTGAAGGCCGACCAGTTCCGCGGCGGCTACGACCTCTCGGCCCTGTACGGGTTCCTGCACCGCCAGCTGGTGATGGCGAACATCCACAAGGACGCCTCCATCACCGACGACTGCCTGGCACTGGTCACCGACCTGTGCGAGACCTGGCGCCAGGCGGCGCTCGAGTCGGTCTCCGGTCCGGCAAGGACGGCGTGAGATGGACCGGGATCGGGCCCGCGCAGTCTGGGAGGCAGAGCTCGAGCGACTCGAGCTCGACGTGATCTCCATCGAGCGGCTGCTCCGCGGGCTGGAGAGCGCGCCGATCGAGCCCTGGCGTCCGCCGGCGGTGCTCGGCGCGATGCCGGTCGACCTGGCCGCCAAGGCGCGCGAGCTGCTCGCCCGTCAGCTGGCCGCGACGACCGCGCTCAGCTCAGCGCTCGCCCAGGCCCAGAAGCAGGTCGCGTACGCCGACCGCGTCATCGACATCACCGGCCGCTCCCCGGTCGAGCCGGTGTACTTCGACCTCGAAGCCTGACGATCAGTCGGGAGTCCCGACCCACTCCTCGGTGCCGTCGGTGAAGACCTGGTGCTTCCAGATCGGCACCCGCTCCTTGAGCCGGTCGATCAGCGCCCGCGAAGCGGCGAACGCCTGGTCGCGGTGCGCGGCCGATACGGCCGAGACGACCGCCAGGTCGCCGATCCCCAGGACCCCGACCCGATGCACCGCCGCGAGGGCGATCGCGTCGAACTCGGCCGCTACCTCAGCGGCCACCTCGGCCAGCCGGTCGAGCGCCGTCGGGTGTGCTGAGTACTCCAGCCGGACCACGCCCTGACCGTGGTCGTGGTCGCGGACCGCGCCGACGAACACGTTGAGCCCACCCGCGGCCGGGTCGGAGACCGCGGCGATCACCTCGGCGACGTCCAACGGCGCATCGCGAACGTCGAGCAGGCGCACGACGTTCCCGGTTCCGGTGGATGCGGAGGTCACACGACTGACTCTAGGGGTGTCGCGGTGTGCCCGGTAACTTGGAGGTATGAGCGACAACGCCGGCCACACCCCTGACGAGCCGGAGGACAACACCCCGAACCCCTTCAAGGGCACGCCTTTCGAGTCCGTGTTCGCCTCCTTCGGCGCGAGCGGCGGCATGCCCGACCTCAGCAACCTCGACCTGAGCGCGCTGATGGGCCAGATGCAGTCCCTGATGCAGCCGTACGACGGGCCGGTGAACTGGCAGCTCGCCACCGACATCGCCCGCCGTACCGCAGCCGCCGAGCCCGACCCCAGCCAGGACCGCGGCGCGCACACCCGCGTCGCCGACGCGCTCCGGCTCGCGGACCACTGGCTCGACGAGACCACCTCGCTGCCCTCGGGCATCACCACCACCGCGGCCTGGAGCCGGGCCGACTGGATCGAGGAGACCACCGGCGTCTGGAGGGTCCTGGTCGAGCCGGTCGCCGAGCACGTGGTCGGTGCGATGAGCAACGCGCTGCCTGAGGAAGCCCGTGCGATGGCCGGTCCGCTGATCGGCATTATCGGGAAGGCCGGCGGCGCGATGTTCGGCTCCCAGGTCGGCCAGGCGCTGGGCGAGCTCTCCGGCGACGTGCTGACCGCCTCCGACATCGGACTGCCCCTCGGACCGGCGGGCAAGGCCGCCCTGGTCCCGCACAACGTGGCCGCGTTCGCCAAGGGCCTCGACGTCCCCGAGGACGACGTGCTCCTCTACCTGGCCCTGCGCGAGGCGGCCCACCAGCGGCTGTTCGCGCACGTGCCGTGGCTGCGCCAGCACCTGATCGCGGCGGTCGAGGACTTCGGTCGCGGCGTCACCATCGACATCAGCGGCATCGAGGAGACGCTCGGCCAGCTCGACCCGAGCAACCCCGAGGCGATCAGCGAGGCCATCAACGGCGGGCTCTTCGAGCCGAAGCAGCAGCCGTCCCAGACCGCCGCCCTCCAGCGCCTGGAGACCACGCTCGCGCTGGTCGAGGGCTGGGTCGACGAGGTCGTCGGCCAGGCCACCGCCGAGCGGATGCCGAACGCCGGCAAGCTCCAGGAGGCGATCCGGCGCCGCCGTGCCGCCGGTGGACCGGCCGAAGAGACGTTCGCCGCGCTGGTCGGCCTCGAGCTGCGGCCGCGCCGGCTGCGCGACGCCTCCGCGCTGTGGGGCTCGCTGCGCACCCGCCAGGGCCAGGACGCCCGCGACTCGGTCTGGGCCCACCCGGACCTGCTGCCGAGCGCCGCCGACCTCGACGACCCGCTGGGCTTCCGCGAGGACCTCGGCAGCGACGTGCCGGACGTCGACGACGAGGCCTTCGACAAGGCGCTGGCGGACCTGCTGGAGAACGAGAACCCGGACGCTCCCGAAGAGCCGGGACCCCGCGAGGCATGAACGACCTGCACGCGGACGCCCTGCGCGTCCTGTCCGGGTGGACCGCGCCCTCGGCCGAGCAGGACGCCTGGCGATCCGAGTACGTCGCGCACCTGGAGTCCCAGCCCGACGGCTTGAAAAAGGCCTGCTTCCCCGACCACCTCACCGCAGGAGCGCTCGTGCTCAACGCGGACGGCTCCCAGGTGCTGCTGAACCTGCACGGCAAGGCCCAGCGCTGGTTCGCCTTCGGCGGCCACCTGGAGCCCGAGGACACCACGCTGGCCGGCGCGGCGCTGCGCGAGGCGACCGAGGAGTCCGGCCTCGCCGACCTGGTCATCGACCCGGAGCCCGTGCACCTCTCGCTGCACACCGTCGACTTCTGCAATCCGCGCGGACCGGTGCGGCACCTCGACGTACGGTTCCTGGCCCGGCTCGGCGGTGACTCCCAGCCGGTCGTCAGCGACGAGTCGCTCGACGTGCGCTGGTTCTCCTCCGACGACCTGCCGACCGACGAGCCGGACATGGTCGACCTGATCCGGCTGGCCCGGGAACGCCAGCGGGCCTGATGCCGACCGTCGCGCTGCCCACGCACGAGCTCGCCTACGAGACCCGGGGCGACGGCCCGCCGGTGCTCCTCATCGGCGGGACCGGTGAACCGATGATCGCCTGGGAGTTCAGCGGCCTGGTCGACGCGCTCGTCGCCGCGGGCCACCAGGTGATCTGGTACGCCGCCCGCGGCGTCGCCCCCTCCGGCTGCCCGCCGCTCCCCTGGTCGGTGACCTCGATGGCCGAGGACGCCAGCGCGCTGCTCGACCACGTGGGGATCACGACCTGCACGGCCATCGGCTACTCCCTCGGTGGGTGGACGCTGGAGGAGCTCGTCCGTCGCGAGCCGCAGCGGATCACCCGCGCCGTCCTGCTGGCCAGCGCCGGCAGCCCCGCCGACGCGACGATCCGCGACGCCTGGACCGCTGCGGACCACGCGTTCGTGGACGCGGGTGGGCGGATCCCGGAGGAGTTCACCCGGCTGATGACGCTGATGACCTCCCTCGGCGGGCCCGAGCTGAGCGACCCGGCCCTGGTGGCCGAGTGGTGGGAGCTGCTGGGCGACCAGCAGGAGCAGTGGACCGGCGAGGGGGAGCTCGGCCAGGCCCAGGTCGCGAAGAGCTGGATCGAGGCCGGCGGCACGACCGGCGCCCCCTGGCCCGGCGTACCGGCGGCACTCGTCCACTTCGAGCACGACCCCCTCTACCCGCCCGCCGGAGCCGAGGCTGTCGCTGCGCACCTGGGCGGAGCCGAGGTCCAGATCGTGCCCGGCACGGGTCACGCCGGACTGTTCAACCAGGCGGAGGCGACGGTCGCCGCCCTGCTGCGCGCCGTGGCTTCTTCCTGAGATCTCGCTCACCTGCGGCGGGATCCGCGTTCGAACAGCCACTGCACAGGCGTAACGTGAAGTGAGTGAGCAGCTGGTTCTCCTCCCTGCGATCTCCGCTGTGGGTCAGCCGGATCGTGTTCGTCGTCGGCCTCGTCAGTCTCCTGAGCGCCTACCTCCCGAGCATCGCCGTCCGCACGCGGTTGATCGACTCGATGGTCCCCGACGCCTTCCCGGCCGCGGCCACCACCGGTGGCGCGGCCATCGGCGTCGTCCTGCTGGTGCTCTCGCGCGGCCTGCGTCGCGGCAAGGCGCGGGCGTGGACGGTGGCGCTGCTGCTCACCTCGCTCGCCGCGGCGATCCACCTGCTTCGCGGCCTCCAGGCCGAGCAGGCCTTCCTCTGCATCCTGCTGATCGTGCTGCTGGTGGCCTCGCGCAAGAACTTCACCGCCCGCCCGGACCCGCGCTCGCTGCGCCGGGTGGTGGCCATCCTCGTCGCCGGCCCACTCATCGGTACGGCGCTGGGCTGGCTCTGGCTCGCGGTCGACAGCGACGGCCAGGTCCCGGGCACCAGCAGCGGCGACCGGCTCGCCCAGGCAGCGCTGGGACTGCTCGGCATCCCCGGTCCGGTCGACTTCACCTCCACGCGCTCCCAGGCGGTCGTCACCGTGGGCCTGGCCGTGCTCGGCGCGGCCGTGCTGGTACTGGCGCTGGTCAACGCGATGGTGCCCTCGGGAGGCCCGCACCGGCTGACGCCGGAGGAGGACGAGCAGCTGCGCGACCTGCTCACCGAGTGGGGCTGGGTCGACTCGCTCAGCTACTTCGCCACCCGCGACGACCGTTCGGTCGTGTTCAGCCCGACCGGCCGCTCCGCGGTGTCGTACCGCGTCATCGGCGGCGTCTCGTTCGCGGCCGGTGACCCGCTCGGCCACCCCGACGACTGGCCGCAGGCCGTTGCCGCCTGGCTGGAGGAGGCCCAGAACTTCGGCTGGGCGCCGGCCAACCTCGGCTGCAGCGAGCGCGGTGCGCACGTCTACCACCAGGCCGGGCTCGAGGTGCTCGAGGTCGGCGACGAGGCGATCCTCCGGGTCGAGGAGTTCACCCTCGAGGGCCGTCCGATGCGGATGGTCCGCCAGGCGATCGCGCGGGCGACCCGCGCCGGTCTCACGGCCTCGGTGCACCGCGTCTCCAGCCTGACGCAGGCCGAGAAGGAGGAGCTGCGGGCGCGGGCCATCGACTGGCGCGACGGCTCGATCGAGCGCGGCTTCGCGATGGCCCTGGGCCGCTTCGGCCAGGCGCGCGACGACGACGGCATGGTGGTCATCGCGCGCGACCAGGAGTCCGGGGCCGCGGTCGGCTTCCTCTCGTTCGTCCCGTGGGGCGACGACGCGCTCTCGCTCGACCTGATGCGCCGGCACCCCGACGCCGTCAACGGCATCGTCGAGCTGATGGTCTCCACCCTGATGGCCGACGCCGAGCAGGTCGGGATCACTAAGGTGTCGCTGAACTTCTCGGCCTTCCGCAGCGTCTTTGCCCGCGGCGAGCGACTCGGTGCCGGTCCGGTGCTGCGCGCCTGGCGGGCGGTGCTGCTGTGGGCCTCGCGCTTCGCCCAGATCGAGGCGCTGTACCGCTCGAACGTGAAGTACCGGCCCGAGTGGGTCCCGCGCTACCTCGTCTACGGCGACGTCACCGACCTGCCGCGCGTGGCCACCGCGGTGCTCCGCGCCGAGGCGCTCGTGGTCGCCCCCGACTGGTACCGACGGATCAGCCGCAAGCCGTCGCGCGCGGGTGCGGTCGAGGAGATCCCGGCCGTGGACGCCGGCGTCGGCGACCCGGACCTGGCGCTTCCCGCGTCCGCCGAGGACGAGTCCGCGGCGCGCCGGTAGGTCAGTCGCAGGAGTCGAGCTCGAGGCTGGCCGCGGCGGCCACACCCTCGAGGTAGCCCTTGGCGCGCTCGGACTTCTCGAACTTGTCGACCCAGTGCCAGAAGCGGGCGTTGTGGTTCGGCTCGAGCAGGTGCGCCAGCTCGTGCAGGAGCACGTAGTCGACGACCCAGACCGGCATCGACTGCAGCCGGTCGGAGAGCCGGATGGTCTTCTCGCCGGTGGTGCACGAGCCCCAGCGGCTGTTCATGTTGTCGACCCAGCGGACCGAGGCCGGCACGGCCTTGCCGTGCAGGTAGTCGCGGGAGAGCTCCTTGGCCCGCTTCATCAGCTGCTCGTCGGTCCTGCGGCCACGCTGGCCGGACTTCTCGAGCTTGCCGAGCATGGTGTCGACCCACTCGGCTTCCTCGGCGCGGGTGAACCGGGCAGGGATCATCACGATCACCTTGCCGTCCTTGCGGTACGCCGACACCGTCCTGGTGCGCTTGGCAGAACGCCGGACCTCGACCTCAGGCCTCATGGCAGGACGGTACCGTCCGGCTCCCCCTAAATCCGGCTTTGCGCCCACGACACCAGGCGGTCCCTAGACCACGTGTTGACGATGCGGTCGGGATCGAGGCCCAGCTCCTCGGCGCGCGCGCAGCCGTAGACCTGGAAGTCCAGCTGACCCGGTGCGTGCGCATCGGAGTCGATCGAGAAGAGGCAGCCGGTGTCGATCGCGAGCTTCAGCAGCGTGGTCGGCGGGTCGCGTCGCTCGGGGCGGGCGTTGATCTCGACGGCCACCCCGTTCTCGGCGCACGCGGCGAAGACCTTCTCGGCCTCGAACTCCGACTGGGCCCGGGTGCCGCGGTTGCCGGTGACCAGACGACCGGTGCAGTGGCCGAGCACGTTGGTGAACGGGTTCTGCACGGCAGCGATCATCCGACGCGTCATCGCGTACTTGTCCATCGCCAGCTTCGAGTGCACCGAGGCGACCCGGACGTCGAGCTTCGCCAGCATCTCGTCGGTCTGGTCGAGCGCCCCGTCGTCGAGGATGTCGACCTCGATCCCCTTGAGCAGGGTGAACCCGCTTCCACCCAGGTGCGCGTTGACCGCCTCGACGACCTCGAGCTGCTTGTTGAGCCGCGAGATCGACAGGCCGTTGGCGACCTTGAGCCGCGGCGAGTGATCGGTGAGCACCAGGTACTCGTGACCGAGCTCGATCGCGGTGAACGCCATCTCCTCGATCGGCGAACCCCCGTCGGACCAGTCGCTGTGGCTGTGCAGGTCGCCCTTGAGCGCGGCCCGGATGTTCTCGCCGCCGTCGACCAGCGGTCCACCGACCTCGTCCTCGAGCTTGGCCAGCCGCGCCGGCGTAATGCCCTGGACGGCGGCCTCGATCACCTCGGCCGTCGAGGCACCGATCCCGGGGAGCTCGCGCAGCGTGCCGGCCGCGACCCGCGAGGCGACCTCGTCCGGGTCCAGCGGGAGCAGCACGTCCGCGGCCCCGCGGAAGGCCTTGACCTTGTAGGTCTCCGCACGGCTGCGCTCGAGCAGGAACGCGATCCGCCGCAGGGCGGCGACCGGACCGGCGTCGTACGAGGACATGAGCGCGATTCTGGCACCACCGGCCCCAAGCCCGGTTCTGAGCGCAAAGGTCGGAACTAGAACGTGATCCACAGCACATCGGGGGATGTCCACACAGTTTCCACAGGGTTATCCACAGGCCGTGGAGAATCTGTCCGATTGCTGCATTGACCGCGCTCGGAGCGCGCCCCTAGCGTGACGCCCAGAAAGGGCCCTCGGTCATCTTTCGGAGAGTGTTCGCAAGGGGAAGGCAAACACTCGAAGAAGCTGGCCGAGGGCCTTTTACACGCCCCGGAAGTTCGGCGTCCGCTTCTCCCGGGCGGCGCTGACGCCCTCCTGCAGGTCCGCGGTGGCCAGGGTGATCGGCTGGGCCAGCGCCTCCCACTGCACGGCGCTCTCGAAGTCGCGGTGGCCGCCGTCGCGCAGTGCGACCTTCGTGTAGCGGCTCGGGATCGGGGCCGTGCCAGCGATCTGCTCGGCGATGGCCTGCACCTCGGCGTCGAACGACTCCTGCGCGAAGACCTGGCTGACCAGGCCGATGCGCAGCGCCTCCTCGCCCTCGACGGCGCGACCGGTGAGCAACAGCTCGCGCGCAGCCGCGTCGCCCACGGCGTTCGGGAGCAGGTAGGTGGCCGCCATCCCCGGGTGCATCCCGAGGCGTACGAACGGCACCGACATCTTGGCGCCCTGCGCGGCGTACCGGATGTCGCAGGCCAGGGCCATGCAGAGACCGGCGCCCACGGCGTGGCCGTTGATCGCGGCGATGGTCGGCACCTCGAGCTTCCGGATCGAGAGCCAGGCTCGGTAGAACGCGATCATCCGGGTGCGCAGGTAGTCGACCTCGGCGTCCGGCTCCCCCGCGATCCACGCGGGATTGCCGCCCGAGCAGAAGGCGCTGCCCTCGCCCGTGACGACCACGACCCGTACGTCGGGATCAGCCGCGAGCTCGTCGATCGCACGCGTCCAGGACTCCGTCATGCCGTCCGACATGGCGTTGCGCTGGGCGGGGTTGTCGAGCACGAGACGGGCCACTCCGGGACTCGGACGCTCCAGGCGCAGATCGATCAGGGACTCACTCGAGGACGACATGCTCCGGAGGCTATCGCCGCCGGTGTCCTCCGAGCGGGCCACGGGACCTTTCTCACACGGACATTTCGGACACGCGACACGCTCAGGACACGCTCACGTAAGCGCACCCGGTGCGTGGTTTACGCGTGCGCGTGGTCTAGGGTCGAATTGGTCCTGAACGGACCCCGGCGGGTCTTCCCCAAGATTCTCGCCGCGACGACCACAGCAACAGGGATCAAGGAGGCCGTCATGGCGGAGAGCTGGAGCGGCGAGTTTTACTGCGTGAAGTGCAAGGAAAAGCGTGAGGCCGAGGGTCACATCGAGGTCAACGACAAGGGCACCAAGATGGCCAAGGCCACCTGCCCGGTCTGCGGCACCAAGCTGAACCGCATCCTCGGTCGCGCCTGAGCATCCGCTCAGTCCGACAAACACCCAAGCTTGCAAAGGCGGCGGGAGCCCCACCTCCGGGTGGGCGCCCCGCCGTTTTGCGTTCTCAGGAGCCTCTGAGCGCCTCCCGAGCGCAGGTCTGTGGAGCGCTCGAACGGCAACGTCGGGCTCCGCTCCTAGCATCCGGCGCCATGAACGAGCGCCTGCCTGAGCCCCGCCCCGTGATCGCCCCCGGTCTCGTCGTCCTCGCCCGGCCCGACGGCGAGCTCCAGATCGGGCTGACGCCCCGGCACCGGCTGCTGGTCACGGACTCCACCCAGACCCGCCGCACCCTGACCGCGCTCGCCCGCGGGGAGGCGCTCAACGACAGCGCGCGTCGGCTCCTGCCGCGTTTGCAGCCTGCGCTGCGGGACGGCGGCAGCCTCGTCCAGCCCGGGATCCCCGCGGCCGAGACCGCCGCGCTCAGCCTGCGCCACCCGCACACGGCGCCCTCGCGGCTGGCGGCCCGTCGTGGCACCGCGATCACGGTGGCCGGAGACCTCGCCCTCGACCCCCGCCCGCTGCTGCGTGCCACCGGCCTGGGCACCGCAGACCGTCCCGAGCGCTCGGTCACGCTGCTGCTCTGTGCCGGCGAACCCGACCGGGCCTCCTTGGACGTGCTCCTGCGCGAGCGCCGGCCGCACCTGCTGCTGCGCGCCGTCGAGGGCGAGATCCTGCTCGGTCCCTTCGTCGATCCGGGACGGACCGCCTGCCTGCGCTGCGTCGACCACCACCACGCTGAGGAGGACCCGCTGCACCCGCTGCTGGTCAGCAGGGCCGCACGACTGCTCAGACCCCGGGACCTGCCTGAGCCCGTCGACGCTGCCGTCGCGGCGATGGCGCTGGGGTGGGCGGTCCGCGACCTCGTCCGGTACGCCGAGGGCGACCCGATCAGCACCTGGTCGGCCACGGTCCGGCTCGGACCGGACGAGGTCGACCTCGCGCCGCGGGCGTGGATGCCGCACCCGGCGTGCGGCTGCGGGTGGGCTCGTTCCGGGGAACTGCCGGGCGCTCACGATCGATCCAGCACAATGGGTGCATGAGCGAGCTCCCTCGGAAGGCTGTGGCCCGGACGGCGCGTCTGGCCGCGCTCCCGCTCGGGTACGCCGGGCGCAGCGCGATCGGGCTGGGCAAGCGGATGGGCGGCAAGCCGGCCGAGGCCGTGATGACCGAGCTCCAGGCGCGCACCGCCGAGCAGCTCTTCCGCACGCTCGGTGAGCTCAAGGGCGGCGCGATGAAGCTCGGCCAGGCGCTCTCGATCTTCGAGTCGGCGCTGCCCGAGAACGTGGCCGCCCCCTACCGCGACCAGCTGACCAAGCTCCAGGACTCCGCTCCCCCGATGCCGACGATCACCGTGCGGCAGATCCTCAAGGACGAGCTGGGCGCCGAGGCGGGCCGCCTGACCGACCTCGATGCCGAGCCGGCGGCCGCCGCCTCGATCGGCCAGGTGCACCGCGCCCGCTGGGACGGCGAGGACGTCGCGGTGAAGGTGCAGTACCCCGGTGCCGGGGACGCACTGCGCAGCGATCTGCGCCAGCTGGCGCGCGTGGCCAAGACGCTCGGCCCGATCTTCCCGGGCGTGGACGTGAAGCCGCTGATCGCCGAGCTCCAGGCGCGCACCGAGGAGGAGCTGGACTACCGGCTTGAGGCCGAGGCCCAGTCGGTGTTCGCCGCGGCCTACGACGGCGACCCGCACATCGTGGTCCCGCGCGTGCTCGCCGGCAACGAGAAGGTGCTGGTGACCTCCTGGATGGAAAGCCCCGCCTCGCTCGCCCAGGTGATCCGCGAGGGCACGCCCGACGAGCGCAACCACTACGGCGAGCTGTTCGCGCGGTTCCTGTTCGGAGCACCGGCGCGGACCGGGCTCCTGCACGCCGACCCGCACCCGGGCAACTTCCGACTGCTGCCGACGAAGGACGGCTCCCCGGGGAAGCTGGGCGTGCTCGACTACGGCGCCGTCGCACGGCTGCCGGAGCGGACGCTGCCGCCGTCGCTGGGCCACTCGCTGCGGCTGGCGTGCGAGGACGACTACGACGCCCTGGTGACCCAGTTCCGGGCCGAGGGCTTCATCCGCGAGGGCATCCGGATGGACGCCGACAAGCTGCGCTCCTACCTCGCGCCCCTGGTCGAGCCGGGCCGGGTCGAGGAGTTCACGTTCTCCCGGGCCTGGATCCAGGAGCAGTTCCGCCGGCTCAACGACCCCAAGGGCGACGCCTACGCGACCATGCTGCGGCTGAACCTGCCGCCGTCCTACCTGCTGATCCACCGCACCTGGGTCGGCGCCGGCGGCGTGCTCAGCCAGCTGGGCGCGACCGTGCCGCTGCGCCAGATCCTGCTCGAGACGCTGCCCGGGTTCGGTTCCTGAGGAGGTTGCGCAGCAACCGCCTCGAAGGACGCTGACTAGGGGTCAGTGCAGGATGTAGGAGCCCGCCGCGCGGCAGGCTTTGTCCAGGCCGACGATCGACTGGTAGACGCCGTCCTGGGCGCCGTCGAACTTCGGTCCGCGACCGGCTGCGGCCAGGGTCTTCGCAGCCGAGATCACCGGGTCGAGGGCGTCCCGCGCCTGGGAATCGCCGACCTTGCGCAGCGAGGCGAGGTGGTCGACGTAGGCGGTCTGGGAGGCCGGGTTGGAGGCGACCAACCCGTCGTAGACCTGGTGGGCGCCCGGGCAGATCGCCTCGAGCGTCACGTGGCCGCCGGGATCGGCCTTCTGGTGGGGCTTGGCGGAGCCGCAGCCCGTCGCGAGCAGGAGCAGCGCGACCAGGACGGCGCGGCTCACCACCACTCGCTGTCGAGCTTGGACTCCATCGCGCGCAGGTGCTCGCGCGAGCAGGTCTCGCAGAACCACTGGGGACGGCCGCGCTCGACGGCCGAGGTCCAGGTCAGCGGCGGCGGGTCGGACTCGGAGACCGCGCCGCAGAACGAGCAGGCGAGCATGGGCCCACGGTAGCCGGATCGAGGTGTCCGGACATGACGAAGGCCGGGCCGACAGCGAGCTTGTCGCTGTCGACCCGGCCTTGCTGTTTCCCGCGATCGAACGAGAAGTCAGGTACTTCGGTCCCTGAGGAGGTTGTTCTGCAACCGTCTCGAAGGGTGCTCAGATCACGCGGGCCAAGGCCAGACGCGCCTGTGCAGCGGCGCGCTCAGCCTTGCGGGAGAGGCGCCTAGCGGCCGCGAGCTGCTGCCCGCGACGCGCACTCTGCGCCTGCTGGAGGCGCGAGCTCATATGCTCTCGCGCCAGCTCCTCTGCAAAGAGGTTGCTCATGATGGTGCTCCGTTCAAAAGTTTGGTTCATGGTGGTCTTCTCTGTGTCCCCGTTAGTTGGTGCTCTCGGCGTCAGGTGCTGACGCAGCCGTTCAGGCTGCGACCTCGTTCTTGCGCGGGCGTCCTCGGGGGCGCTTGCGGGGGATCACCACTCCTTGGAGGAACAGTTCCCCACCCCAGACGCCCCAGGGCTCACGCCGCTCGAGTGCTCCTGCGAGGCACTCGGCGCGAACGGGGCAGTCAAGGCACAGGGCCTTGGCCAGCTCGACGTCGGTGGGCGATTCGGCGAAGAACAGGTCCGAGTCGTTCACCCGGCACGGAAGCAGTTCCTCGTCGACACCTTTCGGGTCCAGAACGCTGATGCTCATGTGTCACCTCCTTCATCTCTATCGATCGCGGTTGTGAAGCTGAAAATCTCTGTGAGAAACACGAAGGCCGCGGATCCCTTGGTTTGGGATTCCGCGGCCTTGGAGGTGCCGGTCGATGAGCGTGGACTCATGTGACTGGTGGACTCCAAGGCAGGTGTCCCTTAACCGGGGTGGCCTGGACGGCATCTGCGTGACGCTTGAGCGTGGCCGTGCCGGCGTAGAAGCCGGAGGCCATCGGGCGCACGTCACCCATGCCAAAACCGTGAGCGGGCACGATGGACGTAGACCGGATCACGGTGTTGCGCCAGGACTGGCAAGTCGTTGCGTTCATTGGTCGTGCACCTCCTCTAGGTTTCGGGCGCCGGCGTTGTCAGAGCCGTGTGTGCGCGTTGTTTGCGTTTGCACAAGGTACGCCGGGGATAACACAGCGCGCAAACTATTTATGGACAGGATTTTTTCCTGCGAGAACGGCCAGAAGATCGTCACCGTACTTCTCGAGCTTGGACGGGCCGATTCCGTTGATCCGCAGCATTCCGGCCCGGTTCGACGGCTTCACCTCGGCGATCGCCTCCAGGGTCGCGTCGGAGAAGACCACGAACGCGGGCACCTCCTCGGCCTCGGCCCGCCCCCGACGCCACGTCTTGAGGGTCTCGAACAGCTCCTCGTCGTACGGGATCGGGCAGTCGGCGCAGAAGCCCCGGTTGCGCTCGCGCGCGCTGGCCAGCGGCTTCTGGCAGAGCTTGCAGGTAGCCGCCTTGCCGCGGCGGCGCGACTTCGCGGCCGTCGGTGAATCAGCCCGGTCCATGATCGAGGCCGGGCGCAGCGAGGCCAGGAAGCGGGACGGCTTGCGGCGGGCCTGGCCACCGGGGTTCCGGGCCAGCGACCAGGAGATCATCAGGTTCTTGCGGGCGCGGGTGATGCCGACGTAGAGCAGCCGGCGCTCCTCCTCCACGGCTGCCGGGGTGTCGGCGTAGGTGATCGGCATCGAGCCCTCCTGCATGCCGGCCAGGAAGACCGCGTCCCACTCCAGGCCCTTGGCGGTGTGCAGGGTGGCCAGCGTGACGCCCTCGGCGACCGGAGCGTGCTGCTCGTTGGCGCGCCGGTCGAGCTCGGCGACGAGGCCCTCCAGGGTCGGGGCCAGCTCGGCGGCCGCGTACTCCTCGGCCTGGGAGACCAGCGCCATCAGCGACTCCCACCGGTCGCGGGCCTGCCCGCGGGCCGTCGGCGCCTCCGGCGTCCAGCCCATGCCGGCCAGAACACCGCGGACCTGGTCGAGCAGGCCTTCGCGGGCCGCCTCACCGGCGCGCAGGCTGGCGCGCAGCAGCGCCAGCGCCTGGCGGACCTCGGGACGCTCGAAGAAGCGGGCGGCCCCCCGGACGACGTACGGGATCGAGCGGGCGGTCAGCGCCTCCTCGAAGGTCTCGGACTGGGCGTTGATCCGGAACAGCACCGCCATCTCCCGCAGCGGGGTCCCGGCGGCCTGGAGGCGGAGGATCTCGGTGGCCACGGCGTCGGCCTCAGCGACCTCGTCGGCGGCCTCACGCCAGGCGAGGTCGGCGCCGCTCGGCTGCTGGGCGCGCAGCTCGACGGCGCCGGTGCTGGTGCCGTGAAGCAGACCGTTGGCGGCGGCGATCACCTGAGGGGTCGAGCGGTAGTTGCGGACCAGCTCGACGTTCGTGGTGCCCGGGTACTTCTTGGCGAAGTCGGTCAGGTACGACGAGCGGGCACCCGCGAACGAGTAGATCGTCTGTGCCGGGTCGCCGACCACGCACAGCTCGTCACGCCCGCCGAGCCACAGGTCCAGCAGCGCGGACTGGATCGGGCTGACGTCCTGGAACTCGTCGACGACGAACCACTTGTACTGGCTGCGCACCTGGGCGGCCACCCGCTCGTCCTCGGCCAGCAGGGCGGCGCCGATGAGCAGGACGTCCTCCATGTCCATCCGGCCCTGCTCGCGCTTGAGCTCCTCGTAAGTGGAGAAGACGTGGCCGACCGTCGCGGCGTCCAGGCCGTTGACCTCACGGCCATGCTGCGGCGCGATCGCCTCGTAGTCGTCGGGCCGGACGTTGCTGACCTTGGCCCACTCGATCTCGCTGGCCAGGTCGCGCAGCCGGGCCTGGTCGGTCTCGACCCGGTTGCGGCGGGCCGCTCCGGCGACGACCGGGATCTTGGACGCGGTCAGCTCCGGTGGCTCCCCGCCGTACACCCGCGGCCAGAAGTAGCGCACCTGGCGCAGGGCTGCGGAGTGGAACGTCCGGGCCTGGACCCCGGGAGCGCCGAGGCCACGCAACCGGGTGCGCATCTCCCCCGCCGCCCGTGTCGTGAAGGTGACCGCGAGGACCTCAGCGGGGTTGTAGACGCCCGTGGCCACGCCGTACGCGATCCGGTGGGTGATCGCCCGGGTCTTGCCCGTGCCCGCACCGGCCAGGACCCGCACCGGCCCTCGCAGCGCCTCAGCCACCTGGCGCTGCTCAGGGTCCAGGCCCTCCAGCAAGCGGTCGGTCAGGAGACGTTCGGAGCTCACGGGAAGGTTTCACCTCTGGTCCTGGTTGGAATACCTGAAGCCTAGTTGTGAGGACGGACAAGCAGATGTCGGACCAGACCACTGACCACAGCGCTACCGAGGAGCGGGTGGGCCAGTTCACGATGTACTCCACCCCGTGGTGCGGTTACTGCCACCGGCTGAAGAGTCAGCTGGACCGCGAGGGCATCGAGTTCACCGTCGTCGACATCGAGCAGGAGCCGGCCGCCGCCGACCTGGTGATGCGGGTCAACAACGGCAACCAGACAGTCCCGACCCTCGTCTACTCGGACGGCACCGCGCAGACGAACCCGTCGGTCATTCAGGTGAAGGCGAAGCTGGCCGAGCTCGGCGCCTGAGCGGCCACGGGAAGCGCGTTTCTCGTCCGCTCCAGAGGTAACGGACCTCCGAGAGCAGCCGGACGAACCAGTAGTCGAACGCAGCCGCGAACAGGAAGCTGAAGACGAAGCCTTCCCAGGAGTGGGTCCGAAGCACCAGCGTGCTCACGGACGCGGCGCAGAAGCCCACGAGCACCAGGGCGAGCACGTCGACAGCCTTGAGATAGACCGGGCGACGCTTGCTCACAGCTGCAGCGTAGATCAGACCCACTCGAGCGCGGGCGGCTTCAGCCGGGCGCACCGCGGCATGCCGGCGTGGTCGGTCAGGTGGACGCGAGCCGTGACAGTCCCAGCGTTCGGGTCCGGTACGTCGGCCAGCATCAGCTTGGCCCGGCGGAACATCGTGAACGCGTCCCCGGAGCCTTCACCCCAGGTCAGGTAGACGAACCGCTCACCGCGACGGCCGTGCACCGCCGGCCCCCGGAAGTCGACGCCGTCGTCGGTTTTCAACACCTGGATGTTGAGGTCCCAACGTGCGCTGTCGGCATCACCCCGGACCAGGCCGTCGGGATCCTTGCGGATCTGCACGCCCACGTGGACGTCCTGGTAGCTGCCGCAGCTCGCGCCCGGCAGGTGGTGACCCTCAAGAATCAGCTCCACGTCGTCACCTGGGTTTCGACAGGCTCAACCTGCGAGGGGTCACCACTGCCCCGGGAGCGGACCGCCGTACCAGTGCTCGATGAGCGACCGGGAGATGGAGATGCCACCGGGCAGCACCAGCGTGCCCGCCTCGGCCTCGGCCTTCATCTGCTCGCGCGTGAACCAGCGGGCGTCCTCGATCTCGAGGCCGTCGACCGAGATGTCGGCCGAGGTCGCCTTCGCGATGCAGCCGATCATCAGGCTGCGCGGCAACGGCCAGGGCTGGCTGCCGAAGTACTCGACGTCGCCGACCTTGATGCCCGACTCCTCGTAGACCTCGCGACGTACGGCCTGCTCGATGGATTCCCCCGGCTCCACGAAGCCGGCCAGGGTCGAGTAGCGACCGGGCGGCCAGGACGGGTGCCGGCCCAGCAGACAGCGGTCGTCGGGGGCCTCACCGTCCGCGACCACCATGATCACCGCCGGGTCGGTGCGCGGGAACTCCTCGCGACCGCAGTCGGTGCAGCGCAGCACGTGGCCGAGCTGCATCGGCTCGTACGTCCCGCCGCAGCGGATGCAGTGCCGGGTGGCCCACAGCCACTCTGCGATCCCGATCGCGTGCACGATCAGGGCCGCCTGCTCGCCGGTGTCGTCGGCGAGCGCCGGCACCAGCCCGCGCAGGGGCATCCAGGACTGGTCGGCATGGCTGCCGTCGATGATCACCGCGAACCAGACGGTCCCGTCGCGCTCGCCGAGCAGCACCTTCGTGCCCTCAGGCGCCTGGCTCGGCGGGACCCAGGCGAGTCCGGCGTCCACGACCTGCACCCGGGTTCCGGCCACGACCAGGACCCTCGTGTTCTCGTCATCGGCCCACACCTCGGCGAGCCAGGCCTCGTCCGTACGGCGCTCGGCGACCCGGTCGTGCGGGTGCCGCGACAGCGCGATCTCGACGGTCACCGGTTCATCCACTCCGCGAAGGCCTCCGCGTTGTAGGGACGGCCGAGGAACTCCGCGACCAGGTCAGCGGCGTCCGCCGAGCCGCCAGCGGCCAGGATGGTGTCCCGGTAACGGGTGGCTCGCTCGGCGTTGAACAGGTCGTCGGGGTCGAAGGCGCTGAACAGGTCCTTCGCGATCACCAGCGACCACATGTAGGTGTAGTACGCCGAGGTGTAGCCGTCGAGGTGGCCGAAGCCGGCGTGGAAGTGCGTGTCGGGCAGCGGCGTGATGAGGCTGTACTGCGGGTAGAGCTCCTCCATCCGCGCTGTCAGGTCGTCGGGCACCTCGAGGTGGAAGCGGTAGGAGATCGCCGCGTAGAGCATCTGGGTCCGGGCCAGGAAGCCCTTCCCGAACTCGTCGGCCGCCCGCATCGCCTCGACCAGCTCGGTCGGGATCGGGGTGCCGGACTCATCGGTGGCGAACATCTGAAGGACCCGGGCATCCCAGGCCCACTCCTCGAGCATCTGCGAGGGCGCCTCGACGAAGTCCCACTCGGTCGCAACCCCGGAGAAGCGCACCCACGGGTGCCGACCGGCCAGCGTGTGGTGCATCAGGTGGCCGAACTCGTGGAAGAGCGTGACGACCTCGTCGTGGTCCATCAACCCGCGCGGGAAGTTGCAGACCAGGACACCCTCGGGCAGGTGGCGGTCGCCCACGCCGGAGACCAGGTCGAACTGGGCTGCGTGGTTGTACTTGCGGTCCCGCGGGTGCAGGTCGAGGTGGATCCGACCCAGGTGCTCACCGTCGAGGTGCACGTCGTAGGAGGTGACCTCCTCGTGCCAGGTCGGGGCGTCCACCGGCTCGTAGACCAGGCCGAAGAGGCGCCCGGTGACGTCCAGCAGGCCCTGGTGGACCTTGGCGAAGTCGAAGTACGTGCGGACCTCTTGGGCATCGACGCCGTACTGCTCGCGCTTGACCGCCTCGAAGCAGTAGCGCCAGCTCGCCTGGTCGATGTCGGCGATGCCGTCCTGGGCGCCCCGCTCGGCGAGGACTGCGCGCTCGCGGCGACCGGCATCCCCGGCGTCGGAGGTGATCTGCTCGACGAACTCGGCGATGGCCGCACCCTTGCCGATCATCTTGACCTCGGCGTCGTAGTCCGGCCAGTCGGCGTAGCCCACCAGGTGAGCCTTCTCCCGGCGCAGCTCGAGCAGGTCGTGGAGGACCTCCTCGTTCACGGGGTAGGCGAGGTTGAAGTACTCCATCGCGACGGCCTTCCGGGCTTCGGCGTCGCGGCTGTAGGTCATGAACGGGATGACGTCCGGGTACTCAGTGGTGATCGCCACCAGACCGTCCGTGCCCGGCTGGTGCTCAGCGATGAAGTCCTCGGGCAGACCGTCGAGCGCCTCCGGAGCCACGCGCGCCGTACGCCGGCCGTCGCGGATGTTGCGGCTGAACGCCTGGCTCAGCTCGGTCTCGCGTTCGTTGAGGGCTCGCAGCCGCTCGCGGGTCTCGTCCTCCTGGTCGACCCCGGAACGACGGAAGGAACGCAGCGCGTCCCGCAGCACCCGGCGGGCGCCCGCCTCCAGTCCGTCCTCGGACAGCGACGACAGCTGGTCGAAGACTTCGCGGTCCAGGAGCAGGTCGTTGGCGAACCGTCGGACCTCGATCTCGATCTCCTCGGCCAGCTCGATCACCGCCGAGTCCGGGTGCACCGAGGAGAGCAGGCTGGTGACCGCCGAGGCGTTGGCGAGCGAGATCGAGGCGTCGTTCCAGAGCTCGAGGATCGCCACCTCACCCGCGGTCGCGGTCTTGAGCGCCGCGATCTGGTCCCCCGCGGTCCGCAGCGACCCACGAGCCCGCTCATCGAGCCAACCGGCCCAGTCCTCGTCGCGGGTGGGTAGAGCCAGGGGAGACAGGGTCGTCATGCTTCGCAGGCTAGCCCGTGAGCCCCTGCCGGGTCCGGTGAGTTACCTCACCGCAGTCACCACCAGGTTCGACGTGTAGTGGAACCCTCCCTGAGGAGTCGTGACCCGGACGGCACAGGTGACCAGGTTGAGCTCCCTCCGGGAAGCCGCGGAGAACATCGCGGCGGGCAGACCCTGGGCGCGTGGAACCAGCCTGATCCGGACCACCCGGAAGGACGCGGTGTCCCCGCTCGGGGTGGTCCAGAAGATTCTCGCGCCCAGCTTGATCCGGATCAGAGGGTGAAGCGCACCGGGCCGGTCGTGCTCGTCGGAGACGTGCCCGGCCAGGACACTCGCTCCCACCACGTCCCCGGCCCGCGCCGTGCTGGTCAGCCAGCCGACCCGCTCGACGTCGTTCGGCACCGCCATCGCGGTCCCGTCCAGTCCGACGGCGTCGATCGGTGCCGCGATGCCCAGGCTCGGGATCCGCAGCGTCCCGCCGGCTCCGGGCCGCACGAGCGCCGCCGGGGCACGGTAGGTGCGGGTCAGGTACCGCGGCCTCGGATGGAACGTCGGCGCCGACGCAGGCGCTGACGCGGGCGCCGCCACCGGTCGAACCGAAGCTTTCGGCGCCGTGCCTGGGTCGGTCGGGTGCGACCAGACGAACGGGACTCCGAGGAGCGCGACCGATGCCGTCGAGGCCCCGACCAGCGCCGCGGTCCGCCGCAGCCTCGCCCGGCCACGGTGCTTCACCGCCGCCCTCGGCTGGCCGGGCCCGACGGGATCTCCGGCACGACCGGGGTCGCGGGACGAGTGACCAGGACCGTCTCCGACGCCTCGCCGGGCTTCGTCCGCACGGCCGTGGTCGTGGTTGTCGCGGCCACGTGCTCGGTGTAGGTGAAACAGCCCGGGACACCGACCTTCACAGCCGTGGTCAGGTAGCGACCGTCGCGGGGCGCTTTGAACGACCCCGACGCGGCAACCTTCGCCTTCGACCAGCTCAGGCGGGCGCACGATCCACTCCGTGGAGCAACCGGTCCGAGCAGCTGCCAGCCGACGGTGATCTCGGACTTGGCCGTCAGCCCAGAGATGTCCACCAGGTCGCGCAGTGGATCTCCGACCCGCACGTGCTGGGAGGAAGCAACGGTGTGCACGGTCGGCCTCCTGGGGGCGAGGGTCTTCGGCCTCTCCACGACGGTGGTCTCGTCGGCGATCCCGCACGGCGTCGTCACCGGATTGGCCAGGTCGTCGCCCGGCATCGACTCGGTCCACACGTAGTAGCCCGGGTCGTCGATCTTCACCGTCGGCGTCGTGAAGGTGCCGTTCTTCGCGACCTGGAAGGTGACCTCGCCGGTCTTGGCCTCGGCGGTGCACGACTGGGCGGTCGGTCGGGAGGGGAACGGCCCGAACAGCGTCGCGGTGACCTGTTGGGTCGAGCCCGATGGCAGCCCCGAGACCGTGACGAGGTCGGCGAGCGACGTGCCGGGCAGGGCAGTGGGCGCGGACGTCCGGGTGGTCACGGTCGGGGTCCCCTTCACGATCTCGGTCTCCACCTTGGCCTCGGCCGCTGTGCGGTTGCGCTGACCGATCCAGCCGCGCTGGACACCGTTGTCGGCCGCCGTCGAGCCACCGTGGGTGTGCCAACCGTCCAGCCGCAGCAGCTCGCCGTTGCCTGAGGGCGCCGAGGTGGTCGCCTTGATGGACGCCTGGCCGACCGCCGTGGGAGTCACCTTCACGGTCACCGCGCTGGTCTTGGTGGTCACCGATGACGGGCAGGTGATCGGGCCGTAGCAGGCCAGGGACACCTTGAGCCCGGGGATCGGGTGGTGTCCGGCCGAGAGCACCGAGACCTGGTACTCCTGGGTGTCGCCGAGCTCGATCTGGGTCTGCTTGCCGCCGTCGAGCACCAACGTCCCAGGCCCTCGGTAGCGCGAGGCGTCATCCCACATCGAGCGCGCGATCGTCAGCATGCTGCCCGAGAGCCCTCCCGTCGGCGCGGCCACCGTGCCGCCGACCTTGAGCCCCGGCTTGTAGACGACCGTGCCGTCGGGCCTGATCGCGTCCGACATCACCTCACGGATGATCAGGGCGATCGCCGCGTCCTTGCCGTCGCTGCCGGTCGAGCCGTTCGGAGCCTGGGTCGAGATCAGGTAGTTGAGCGCAGCGACCTCAGCAGCCCCGATCTTCTTGCCGAGCTGGTTCATCAGCGGATTGGTGTCGACCACCGACGCACTGCTCACGATCCGCGAGTCGTAGAGGTAGTCGATGCAGAAGAAGACCTTGCCGTTGTCGGCCTTGTAGCTGCCGATCCAGGTGTAGCCGGTGCCGGACTTGGCCGTGTACTTCAGGCACATGCCGTTGACGAGGTTCGGGTCGAACTTCTTGCAGGTGGTCTTGGAGACCTCGGTCGCGGCCGAGGCGAACGGCGGGCCACCCGGCGAGGCGAAGGTCAGGACCAGCGACCCGAGCAGGACGAGGAGGACGCTGACGATGATCGAACGTTGGCGCAGGGCGCGATGACGAGGTGTGGGCATGGCGCCACGGTCGCTGGCGTCGCCACCCGTCGACGACCCGTCGTACCGGCCCTGTGGACCACGGGGTCCTCAGGTCGGCCTGTGGGCCGGAAACGTCAGACCTGGAAGCCGAGCCCCTGGGCGGCGAACCGCTTGTTGTCGCGGATCCGCTGGCGCTGCTCCTTGGGCGCCCGCCCGTTGTCGAGCAGGTCGTTGCACGCCTGGAGGGTCAGGTCGTACTCGCCGAGCCAGTACGCCGCGACCGCCAGCTCGTCGACGAGCTTCCACTCGTACCAGTCCCGCTCGACGAAGAGCACGTCCTCCGAGATCGGCAGCGCCAGCGCCCGCTCGACGAACATCTTGGCCGAGGGCCACCGGTCCCCCAGCTCGCGGCAGTACACCGCGAGGTCTCCGAGCGCCTCGACCCGCGAGGGACGCGCGTCGTGAGCGCGCAGCAGCCGGTCGATGACCTCGGCCGGCGGACGCCCCAGGCCCTTGGCGAGGCGTCCGGCCTGCAGCAGCGACCAGTAGACCTCCTGGTCGAACCCGCCCATGGCTGCGCGCGCCTCGTACGCCGCCAGCGCCTTCTCGGTCTGCAGGGAATCCCGCAGGCTCTGCGCGAGGTAGAACGCGTAGCGGGTGTTGTCGGGCTCGTCGATGAGCGCCTGCTCGAGGACGATGACGTCGGCGGAGTACTTGTCGACGTCGCTCTGCTGGCTGCGCGCACCGTCGCGGGTGCACTCCATGACCAGCCCGTCGAGGTAGCCGACTGTGTGCGGGCGACCGATGCTCAGGTACTCGTGGATGACCCCGACGTAGTGCCACGGCAGGTCGCTGCGCAGCAGGATCGGCAGTCGGTAGATCAGGTTCCCGAGGTTGAAGTCGACGTCGTAGGCCTCCTCGGTGAACTCGGGCCGCACATAGCGGTCCGGCACGTGGAGCTTGTCGTCGGCGTCCACGAGGAGCAGGTAGTCGCCGTGCTCCTTGGCCAGGTCGATCGCCTGCTGCCGGTTGTGCGCGAAATCGACCCAGGGCCGCTCGTGCAGCTCACCGGGGACGCCGGCCAGGTGCTCGCGGATCACGTCCTGGGTGCCGTCGGTCGAGCCGGTGTCGACGATGCACCAGGTGTCGTACATCGGCCGGGCGATGTCCAGGCAGCGACGGATGATGCTGGCCTCGTTCTTGACGATCATCGTCAAGCAGATCTGCTGCGACATGGCGGGCCCTAGCTCTGCGCGACCGCTTCGACGCGGAAGAAGATCCGGCGGAGGTCGTCACCGTCCAGGCTGCACACCAGCTCGTAGCCGCCGAGCTCGGCCAGCGGCACCCCCTGGAAGTTGAAGGCGAAGGAGATCGTCTGGTCGTCGATGACGGGTGCGTTGCTGCCGTTCAGGTGCAGCTCTCCACCGACGGTGCCGCCGGCTGCCTCACCGAAGAGCCGCGCCGGCTCGTCGTCCTCGGTCTCCAGCCGCAGGCCCAGCACGTGGTTGCCGGCGGCCTGCGACGGCGGCACGGTGACCGTGCCCGCGACGCTGAAGTTGACCACGTAGGGACCGGGTCCGTCCGGCACGTACATGCGGTCGATCCCGCCGCCGTTGATGAACAGCTTGTCGCCGGACACCTGGCCGTAGTCGCAAAGCACCACATCGAGTTGCATGGTGGCGAGCCTAGTGGGACCGAGGTGACCCGCACCGGCGTTCGGCGACTACGTTGAGCCCATGAGCACCCATATCGGCGCCCAACCCGGACAGATCGCTCCGACCGTGCTGCTGCCCGGCGATCCGCTGCGTGCGAAGTGGATCGCGGAGACCTTCCTCGAGGACGCAACCTGCTACTCCGAGGTTCGCGGCATGTTCGGCTTCACCGGAACCTGGAACGGCCAGCCGGTCTCGGTGCAGGGCTCCGGGATGGGTCAGCCGTCGATGGCGATCTACGTCAACGAGCTCTACAACGAGTACGACGTCCAGCAGATCATCCGCGTCGGCTCCTGCGGCGCCCTCACTGCCGACATCGCGATCCGCGACGTCGTGATCGCCTCAGGCGCCTGCACCGACTCGAGCATGAACCGCCACCGCTTCCTGGGCCTGGACTACGCGCCCGTGGCCGACTTCGACCTGCTGAGAGCCGCTGTGGACGCTGCCAGGGCACGCGAGGACATCACGACCCATGTGGGCCTCATCTACTCGTCCGACAGCTTCTACAACCCGCGTGCGGCCGAGCTGGGCAAGCCGCTGGTCGACCACGGCGTGCTCGCCGTGGAGATGGAGGCCTCGTCCCTCTACACATTGGCGGCGTCCTACCAGCGCAAGGCGCTGGCGATCTGCACCGTCTCGGACCACATCGTCACCGGTGAGGAGACGACGGCCGCTGAGCGGGAGCAGACCTTCGGCGCCATGGTCGAGGTCGCGCTGGCCGCTGCGCTGGGCTGAGAACAACGAAGGGCCCGGCCAGAGGCCGGGCCCTTCGTTTGCTTTGCTGCCCTTACTGGGCGCAGATCGCGTAGGCGGTAATCGTCGGCATGTTGTTGTTGTTCGAGTTCACCGTGATGATCGCCTGGGCGGTCCAGGTGCCAGCGACACCCGGAGTGCTCGCGTAACTCTGCGAGACCGCAGCCTTTGCGGCCGAGCCCTGCGTGATGTTCGCCCCGCCACCGATCAGAGTCCTACCAGCCGGGCAAGACACGGTCGACGTAAACAAGGTTCCGACGCCGGGGTTGTTGGTCGTACTGGCCGGCGAAGAGTCGACCACCTGGGTAACGGTGGCCAATCCGGAAGAACCCGTGGCGCCGGTCGCACCCGCTGCACCGGTAGCACCCGTGGCACCGGTAGCACCCGTGGCACCCGTCGCACCGGTAACACCTTGCGCACCCGCCTGGCCCGTTCCGCCCGTTGCACCAGCCGAACCGGTCGAACCGGCCGCGCCTGTCGCACCGGTTGCACCCGTGGCGCCGGTCGCACCGGTCACACCCTGGGCGCCGGCCTGACCGGTCGCACCAGTAGCTCCGGTAGCTCCGGTGTTACCGGTGGCACCCTGAGCACCAGTCGCGCCGGTGTTGCCCGTCGCACCCTGAGCACCCGTGGCTCCAGTGTTGCCCGTCGCGCCCTGGGCGCCGGTGGCACCGTCGTTGCCGTTCGTGCCGTTGTTGCCCGTAGCACCGGTCGCGCCGGTCGCGCCGGTAGCGCCGTCAGCACCCGTGGCACCGGTAGCTCCGGTCACACC
>NZ_RJSG01000001.1:402745-723378 GCF_003725775.1 Nocardioides marmorisolisilvae | reverse complement strand
GCGTCTCGAAACCCGTCCTGGTGCTCCGCGGCGAGCTCGACCGCGAGTCCCTCAGCCTCGCGGTCCTCCAGCTCAAGCGACCCGAGGAACGACTCGGTTGGCTGGCCGACCACCTCGACGAGCTCGACGGCTCCGGGATCATCTACACGCTGACCGTTGCCGCGGCGAGCGAGATCGCGGACTTCCTGCGCGACCGCGGGCACAACGTCGCGGCTTACTCCGGGCAGACGGAAACCACCGAGCGCCAGGTGCTCGAGCAGGACCTGCTGGCGGGCCGGTTGAAGGCGCTCGTGGCCACCAGTGCGCTGGGGATGGGCTTCGACGCAATGCTCGGGTTCGTCATCAACGTCGGTGCTCCAGCCTCCCCGGTCGCCTACTACCAGCAGGTCGGTCGTGCCGGACGTGGCACCGACAAGGCGACGGTGCTGCTGCTGCCGGCCTACGAGGACCGCGACATCTGGCGCTACTTCGCCTCGCTCGCCTTCCCGCCCGAGCAGCACGTCCGGACGGCACTCTCCGCGCTGGAGGCGCACGGTGGCGCGATGTCGACCGCGACCCTGGAGACCTTCGTCGAACTCTCCCGCAACCGGTTGGAGATGATGCTGAAGGTCCTCGACGTAGACGGAGCGGTGCGACGCGTCCAGGGTGGCTGGACCTCCACCGGGCAGGACTGGGTCTACGAGCAGGAGCGCTACGACCGGGTGGCGGCCGCGCGCCGCGACGAGCAGGCGCTGATGCTCGAGTACATCGCCACCGACCGCTGCCGAATGCGGTTCCTGCGCGAGGCGCTCGACGACCCGGGCGCGACCGACTGCGGGCGGTGCGACAACTGCGTCGGCCTCCCGGTCTCCGCCGACGTCTCCGAGGCGTCGCTCCGGGGTGCGGGCGAGCGGCTGGCCCGTCCCGGCGTCGCGGTGCAGCCCCGGAAGCTGTGGCCGACCGCGCTGGCCAATCTCGGGATCGAGCTGTCCGGCAAGATCACGGGTGCGGACGAGGGGCGGGTCGTCGCCCGGCTCACCGATCTCGGGCTCGGTCAGGCGCTGCGCGACGTTTTCCGTCCCGGGACCCCGGACGCCGAGGTCCCGGCAGCCCTGGTCCAAGGAGTGCTGGCCGCGCTGACCGACTGGCAGCCCAAGCCCGACGGCATCGTCGGCTTCGAGTCGCGCACCCACCCAATGCTGGTCGACAGCCTGGTCGACGGACTCTCCCGGGTCGGCCGGATCCCGGTGCTCGGGCGGGTCGTGATCCGCAACGACGACATCGGACCCGGGCAGGGCGCGACCAACTCGGCGCAGCGGGTCGCGGCGATCAGCCGGCGCTGCACGCTCGACGCTCCGGAGGTGGCCGGCAAGCGCATCCTGCTGGTGGACGACCTCATCGTCTCCGGTTGGTCGATGACCCTCGCGGCCCACTGGTTGCGCGAAGCGGGCGCCGAGGCGGTGCTCCCGCTGGCTCTCGGCAGCGAGACCTGAAAAAGATCGCCCCCCGACCCAACCGAAGACCGCGCTCGTCGGTCTGAAGGGGTGAAAGGTGGTGCACATGGACCTCGACGAGTCGTTCACCGCGTACGCCGGCGCCCGCTGGCCCGCGCTGTACCGGCTCGCCGTCCTCCTGGCAGGCGAGAGCGATGCCGACGACCTCGCCCAGCAGGTGCTCTTCCAGGCGTACCGTGCCTGGGACCGGGTGATGGCGGCTTCCTCCCCGGACGCCTATGTCCGCAAGATCATGGTCAACACCCTTATCAGCCAACGGTCCCGGCATCGGCGCGGACTCGAGCTGGTCACCAGCGGCCGGGTCGATGACCGTGTCGCCTCCGTCGAGGACGACGTCGTGCAGCACGACGAGCTCTGGAACCGGATCTTCCTGCTTCCGCCGAAGCAGCGGGCCGTGATCGTGCTCCGCTACTACGAGGACCTCTCGGAGCAGGCCATCGCTGATGTCCTGGGCTGCGCGCCCGGCACCGTCAAATCGCAGGCGGCGGCCGCCCTGAGGACACTGCGGATCGGCTACGACTCCGCGTCCGACCTCTCCGCGTCCGGAGGAACCCATGCCTGAGCCCACCCTCGACGACCTCCGGTCCGTGCTCCAGCAGCACGCAGACCGGCCCAGGGTCCCCGACCTGCCCCTGGATTCGCTCCAGGAGCAGCTCGAAACGCACCGGCACGGGCGCCGTCGTCGTGCTGCGATCGTGGCCGTGCTGGCGGCGGCCGCGGCAGCGGTGGTCGTGGTGACGGTCCCGGGACTCGGGGTCCGCCACGACTCCGGCAACCCTGCGCCGGCGACGAACCTGCCGACACCGACCCCGACGGCAGACGGATTCCGCCTCCCGCGGGGAGGCCCGCCCGAGGTCGCCTACACGGCAGGGACCCAGCTCTTCGTCCCCGGCCCCGACGGGCCGACCAAGGTCGTCCTCGACGGACAGCCGACCAGCCTGCACCAGGCCGGGAACACCCTGATGGTGAACCTTGACGAGAACCGCGTGCGCGTCTTCACCTTCGGCTCGAAGAGCGACCTGGTCGACGAACCGGCGACCGGCGCCAGTGTGCTCTCGGGCGACGGCCGCTACGCGGCGTGGGTCAAGCCGGGAGGCGGCAAGCCGGTGGTCGTGGTCCGCCGACTCGATGGAACCCAGCCGGCGGACCGGTCGATCACTTTCCCGGTTGCACCGGCCGCCGACGACCCGCTCCGCCTGGTCGGCATCACCACGGACGGGCGTCTGCTTGCGTGGATGGGCGGGCAGATGGCGACCTGGGTCTGGGACTTCGCGCACGGCGGGGACGTGGTCGAGGTGCGGAAGCTCGAGAACCCGCGACCGCAGCGGGGCCAGAACCCCGGCCTCGGCATCGTGCAGCAGGTGATCGGCAACCGCTTCGTCGTCCAGTACGACGGCGGCGGGCACGACCTGGGGGACATCGCCCCGGACGGCTTGTGGAAGCCCGAAGCTCGGAACCCCGACGACGGGGCGGCCTCCCTGTTCGGGGAAACCTTGTTCTCGCCCGACGGGAAGTCGGCCGTTGAGGTCCAAGGAAGCAACGTCTTCGCGTACGTCGGCGCCTCGGCTTACGAGCTTCCCTTGCCGGACGGGACCACCGAGGCTGCTGCGACCTTCGAGAGCGACACCCGCGTTCTCTTCGCCCTGGAGCCCGATGCTGAGAACCGCACGGTCGTGGTCCGTTGTACGGCACCCGCGGAGACCGACTCGGTGCCCGGAGGATGTGAGCAGGCTGCGGTCATCCAGGGGAGCTACCTGCTGCCGCAACGCTGAGGTTCCGCTCAGCCCTCCTCGTTGCGGACCTTCTCCAAGCGGGTCGCGAGCAGCTCGCGCCGGTGCGCGTTGCCGGTCAGGTCGACGTAGCCCTGGCCGAACACCGCGAGCAGCGCGTCGTCGAGACGGCGGACCGCGCCCGGCGGGTACTTGTAGGACAGCCGGGCGTTGATCATCTCGCTGTCGACGGAGGAGAGCAGCGCGTCGAGCTCCTGGAGCGAGGTGATCCCGAGCTCGAGCAGCAGCCCGGAGATCCAGGCGTAGTGGTCGGTGCGCGACCAGCCGGCGTCGGCGTACTGGCCGGAGAGGAACGCGGCCAGGTCCTGCGCCGAGAGCCGCGGGTCGCCCGGGTCCTCGCCGTCGCGGGGTTGCGGGACGGCTGCCTGGATCCGGTCGCGGATCTCGGAGAACTCGCGGTCGGCCAGCTCGAGCAGGCCGGCGGCCAGGGTGAACCGGCGGTCCAGGTCGGGCACGTGCTCCTCCGGGACGGTGCCCTTGTAGCGGATGTCGTGCTCGAACTCGGCCCACGCGTGCTGGAGCACCGTGCGGATCTGCACCGAGGCGGGGCGCACCAGCGGGGCTTTGCGGTCCTCCACCAGGACGTGCCGACTGGCGTAGCCGAAGCTGCCCCTGCTCGCGGTCTCCATCGCCATGTCCCGGTCGTCGAGGACCCGGAGCTGGTCGGCGAGCAGGTCGGCGACCGCGGCCACGTCGCTGAGCACGTAGGTGATGACGCGGACGCCGCACTGGTCGGTGATGCCGCTCATCGGGTCGTCGTGGGCCGGCGAGCCCGGCAGCGAGCGGTTCGCCTTGGCGGCGAAGGAGGGGACGCTCTTGGTCCGGCCGGTCACCGAGAGGTAGTTGATGCCGGCGTCGTCGAGCAGCCGAGTGACCAGGTCGATGTAGGCGTCGGTGACCTCGAGCAGGCGCGGCTGGAGCTCGGCGTACGCCTGGACGGCGCTGTGCACCGGCCCGGTCGAGGCCGGTCCGGAATCCAGGTCCGCTTCTGTGCTCACCGGACCATCATGGCCGTTGGGTACCGGAGTCAGCGACCGACGAGCCCGTGCTCGTGCGCGAAGACGACGATCTGGACCCGGTCGCGCAGCGCGAGCTTGCGCAGGATCGCACCCACGTGGGTCTTCACCGTCGACTCGCTGGCGAAGATCAGCTCGGCGATCTCGGTGTTCGACAGACCGCGGGCGACGGCCGCGAAGACCTCGCGCTCCTTCTCGGTCAGCGCCTCGTACGCCGGCGGTGCCGGCGTACGGGCCTGGAACTGGCCGTCGAGCAGGACCGTGAGGTCTTCCGGGGCGAGCACCGCGTTGCCGGCGTGCACGGTTCGGATCGCGTCGCGCAGCATCACCGGCGTGGTGTCCTTGAGCAGGAACCCGCTGGCGCCGTGCCGGATCGCGGTCGCGGCCCGGTCGTCGAGGTTGAACGTCGTCAGCACGATCACCCGGACCGGCTTGCTGCGCCGCTTGACCCGGTCCGGGGAGAAGATCTGCCGGGTCGCCTCGACACCGTCCATCTCCGGCATCCGGATGTCCATCAGCACCACGTCGGGCTCGAGCTCGTCGACCAGCCGGACCGCTTCCAGCCCGTCGGGAGCAGCACCGACGACGGTCATCCCGTCCTGGGCGTCGATGATGACCGCGACGCCCTCGCGGAACAGGTCCTGGTCGTCGACCAGCAGCACGGAGATCTCGGAGGTCATCGCGGAGCTCATCCCGGTGCTCATCTCGGTGCTCATCTCGGGCGCACCGGGATCCACGCGGTCACCGTGAAGCTGACCCCGTCGGACTCGTCGCGCTTGCGGACGTCGAGCCGTCCGCCGACCGCCTCCAGGCGACGACGCATGCCGGTGAGGCCCTGACCGCTGCCGATCGGGATGGCGCCGGTGTCGTCCGGGCTGCCGCTCATGTTCCGCACCTCGATCCTCAGGTCCTCGCCCCCCAGGCCACTGTCGGGCCAGTGTCGCTCGACGCGGACCGGCTGGTCGCGGCGGCCGTACTTGATCGCGTTGGTGAGCATCTCCTGGAGCACCCGGTACGCGACCACCTCGAGCTCGGGCGGCAGCGGTTGCCGGGTGCCGATCTCCTGGGAGTCCAGCTCGTGACCGCCACCGCGGATGCCGTTGATCAGCGAGTCCAGGCCGCCGTCGCGCGGGGCCGCCGGTGCCTTGGTGGCCGACAGCACCTGGCGCACGTCCTGGAGCGAGGAGCGCGCCGAGGTCGCGATCGTGGCCATCGTCTCCTTCAGCTTCGCGGCGTCGTCGGGTTGGTACTGGGCGGCCTCCGCCTGGGCGAGGATCACCGCCAACGAGTGACCGACCACGTCGTGCACGTCGCGGGCGAGCTTGGCCTGCTCGTCGCGCAGCCCGGCGATCTCGTGGGCCTGCTCCGACTCGACGTTGGCACGTTCGGCATCGGCCTGGGCGGCGCGCTCGGAGATCCGGGACTCGGTGGCGCGGGTGCTGAACCGGAGCGCCAGACCGGCGAGCCAGGGAGCGGCCAGCAGGATCGTGCCGAGCACCGCCGCCGCGACCTGCCAGGTGGTGCCGGTCGCACGCACCGCGTCGAAGATCCGGTTGTACTGGGCCCGGTTGAGCATGGCCACGAACAGGTCCGGGCTCGCGAACGCGGTGGCCAGCACTCCCGCGACGGGGATCGAGGCACCGCTGATCGCGACCGTGATGGTGCGGCCCCACCGCGCAGCGCCGAACGCCACCACCGCCATGGTGACCTGCACCAGCATCAGCTGCACCGCGGAGACCAGCTGGAAGCCGCACACCAGCCAGACCAGCGCCAGCGCCGCGCTGGGCAGCCGCCGGCTCAACGACACTGCAAGCGCCGTCAGGGCCGCGATCCAGATCAGGCCCAATCGGGTCTGCGAGGTGATGTAGTCCGTGGTGAACGCCTCGACCAGGCCGAGGGCCAGGACGAGCAGTCCGCCGACGGCGTCCGGGACCCAGTTGCGGGGCTCGGCCCACACCTCGTCCCACGTCATGCCGGTAATGGAACCACGCGGCCCGACGCCGCCAGCGCATCGGTGACCAGCAGGTCGAGAAGGTCGGTGTAGGAGATGCCGGCCGCGGCGAACATCTTCGGCACCTGGGACGCCGCCGTGAAGCCAGGCATCGTGTTGACCTCGTTGAGCACCGGTCCGTCGGCGGTGAGGAAGAAGTCCACCCGGGCGATGCCGTTGCAGCCGAGAGCGTCGAAGACGCGCACCGCGGCGGACTCCAGCGAGGCGAGCTCGGCCTCGTGCAGCGGCGCCGGGATCCGGAAGTCGGCACTGCCGTCGTACTTGGTGCCGGCGTCGAACAGGCCGTCGACCACGATCTCGAGCGCGGGTGCGACGGCTCGGGTGCCGTCGGGGCGAGCCAGCACGGCGAGGTCGATCTCGCGTCCGACGACGACGTCCTCGACCAGGATGCGGTCGTCCAGCGCGAACGCGGCGGCGAGGGCCGGACCGAGGTCGGCGGCGGTGCGGACCAGGGCCACTCCCTGGCTCGATCCGGCGGCGACCGGCTTCACCACCACCGGGTGGGTCCACCGGTACGACGAGTCCTGGGTCAGCAGCACCCCGGGCGCGGTCGCCACCCCGACGTTCGCCGCCAGGAGCTTCGTCGCGTGCTTGTCCATCGCCAGGGCCCCGGCCCGCACCCCGGAGCCGACGTACGGGACTGCGGTCAGGTCGAGGAGCGCCGCCACGGTGCCGTCCTCGCCCCGCGGTCCGTGCAGGGCCGGGATCGCGACCGCGCACGACTGGAGCAGCGTGATCGCGTGCGGCAGGGCCAGCCCGACCCCGTTGGCGTCGGACCACCTGCCGTCGCGTCCGATCGTCAGACGGACCGGCCGGTACTTGGTCGGGTCGAGCGCCGCGGCGATCCCGGCGGCCGAGGCGAGGGAGACCTCGTGCTCGCAGTTCTGACCGCCACCGATGACGGCGACCCGGGTGCTCACGACAGCCTCCGCAGGCTCGTCGAGGAGGGGGTGTGCACCCGCTCGAGGCGGCCCCCGAGGCCGGTGACGATCTCGTGCTCGGGAACCCCGGCGGCATCGGCCCACGCGCGCACGGTCGGCTCGCCTGCCCGACCGGGTCCGAAGACACAGGCGAGGTCGCCGAGCTCGGCGGGGGTGTCGCCCAGGTCGACCACCGTCATGTCCATCGAGATCCGGCCGACCACCGGGACGCGCCGACCCGAGATGAGCACCTCGGCGCGCCCGGAGGCGGAGACGGGGAGGCCGTCGGCGTACCCGACGGGCAGCAGCGCGAGCCGGGTCGCCCGCGGTGCCTGCCAGGTGTGCCCGTACCCGACGCCGGTCCCGGCGCGGACCGAGCGCAGCGCGACGATCGGCGCGGTGAGCGTCAACGCCGGACGCAGATCGGTCGTGCGGCTGGGGTCGATGCCGACCAGGCCGGCGCCCACCCGGCTCATCGTGTGGTGGGAGAGCGGGTCGAGCAGGGTCGCCGACGTGGCGGCGAGGTGGCGCTGGGTCGGTCGCAGCCCGGCGCCGCGGGCGACCTGGAGACCCCAGGCGAACCGGGTGCGGCCTGCCGCGTTCGACGGGTCGGTCGGTACGTCGGCACAGCCGAGGTGCCCCATCAGCCCGACGACAGTGAGCTCACCGCGCAGCTCGGCACGTCGCGCGGCCCGGCACAGCCCGGCCCAGGCGCTCGGGGCGGCGCCGTCGCGCGCCATCCCGGTGTCCAGGTGCAGGTGCACCCGGGCGCCCCGACCGGCGGCGATCACCGCGTCCAGGTGCTCGCGGCTGGGCACTGCCACCTCGATGTCGCGGGCCACGGCCGAGGCCCAGTCCGCGTCCACCGGGTTCAGCCAGGAGAGCACGGGTGCGACCAGGCCGGCGTCGCGCAGGGCGAAGGCCTCGTCCAGCGAGGTGACCCCGAGCCGGGTCGCTCCGTGCACCAGCGCGGTGCGCGCCACGTCGGCAGCACCGTGGCCGAAGCCGTCGGCCTTGACCACGGCCATCAGCTCGCCGGCGGTCCGGCGCGCGAACAACCGGGTGTTCACCGCGACGGCGTCCAGATCGATGGTCAGCCGCGGGCGGGTGGGGAGGGCCGCGACGGCGACCGGCTGCGGGCGGCTCATGCCGCCGCGCTCGCGAGCAGGGCCGGACCGTAGAGGGCGGCGTCGGCGCCGGTGACCAGCGCCCAGTACCGGTCGCCGTAGGACCAGTGCCACCACTCGGTCGGGTAGTTCACCAGGCCGACGACCCCGAGCACCTCGGCGAGCAGGTCGCGGTGCGCCCGGGCGTCGGCGCTGATCCGGGTGGAGTCGAAGTAGCAGCGACCCTGCGACTGCTCGGGCGTCGCGTCGATCGGGGTGCCCAGGTCGAGCGGGTCGCCGCAGGCGTCGACCAGGGTCAGGTCGACCGCGGCCCCGGCGACGTGCGGAGCAACGGCGAGCGGTGCCACGTACCGACTGGTCAGCCGGTCGAGCTCGGTGGCCGAGATGCCGGGGTGCAGTGCGCAGACCTCGGCGGAGTACTGGGCGAGGATCGCCTGCTGGTCGGCCGGCGACCGGTGTCCCTCGACCACCCGCAGTCCGAGGCCCGCCGGCAGCAGGCCGGCGGCGACGCCCAGGCGGGTGGCGAGGGAGGCCCGGACCAGCGCGCGAGCCGGCCCGAAGGAGGAGTCGAGTGCGACCAGGGGTTCGCCGCACTCGACGACGGGGACCGCCGCGACCTGCGGGTCCGAGAGGAGGATCGTCATGCCCCTACGGTCGCCTCCGACGCGGGTCGGCGGCCTCCACCTGGGGTACCGAAACGGTGTCCTCGAGGACGAGGCGGTGGTTGACTGCCGCCATGACGTTCCTCGGATCCGTTCGTCTCGCCGTCGTGGCCCTGCTCTGCACGGTCACGCTCGGCCTGGCTCCTGCGGCTACCGCTGCGAGCTCTGAGGCCTGTTTCGACGGGACGTCCGGCAGCTTCGACGACGGCTGCACGATCGACGCCACCGACTCCGGGTTCGACGGGGGCACGGGCATCCCGTCCGGGTTCATCGTGCTGTTCGTGCTCGTCGCCCTCGGTGGCGTGGCCGCGACGATCTGGCGGGTCAGCACGGCCCGCCGGCTGGCCGAGCAGGCCGGTCTCGACCCGAACCTCGCCGGCCGGGTGGCGCTGATGGACGAGGACGGCCTCAGCGCCGCTTACGTGGCGTCGAGCCTGCGCCAGCAGCAGGGGGCAGCGCCGCCGCCGTCCGCTTCCGCGTCGGACCGGCTCGCCGAGCTCAAGGGCATGCTCGACAAGGGCCTGATCACCCAGGCCGAGCACGACGAGCGCCGCAAGGCGATCATCGACTCCGTCTGAGTCAGCCCGCCGCTGCGGTGTGCGGCGCCGGCTCGAGAGCCTCGCGCTGCCGGGGCACCGTTGCGAACGTCGCCGAGCCCAGCCAGCCCAGGCCGAACGACCGCTGCGCGGCCAGGTCGAGAGCGTTCAGCAGGTCACCCGCGGTCGGGTAGCGGTCCTCGGGCGTCGGGGTCAGCGCCTGGTTGAGCACCGGCCGCAGCGCCGGCGGGATCGCCTCGACGGGCGGCCGATCGCTGCGCGACCCGGCGCGCAGGGTGCGGCTCAGCAGGCGAGCGAGCAGTCCCGCGGCGGAGTAGACGTCGCTGGCCGGGGTCAGCACCTGGCCGAGCCGGCTCTCCGGGCTGGTGAAGCGTGACGTCGACGGGATACCGGTGGTGCCCATCGGCCCGGACAGCCCGAAGTCGAAGAGCCGCGGCAGCCCGGTCGGCGTGATCACGATGGTGGCCGGGCAGACGTCGCCGTGCACGATGCCGAGGTGGTGGGCATGGGTCAGACCGTGCAGGACGCCGGCCATCGTCGCCACCGCTTGCTGGGTGTTCATGGTTCCGGCCGGGAGCTGGTCGAGCAGCACGCCGTCGACCCACTCCTGGACCAGCCAGAGCGCGTCCGGGGTGTAGACGAGCCGGTCGACGTCGACCAGGTTCGGGTGCGGGGAGCCGGCAAGCACCTCGACCGAGGAGCGCAGCCGCGACCCGGCTCCGGGTGAGGCGGCGTGGATCTGCTTGAGGGCGACGGTGCGTCCGACCACGAGATCGGTGGCGCGGTAGAGCGCACCCGTGGGTGGGTCGAGAACCTTGCCGTGGATCTCGAAGCCAGGAACCTCGACCATGCAACCTCCGGGACGAACTACCCGAGAGCTGAAACCGAGACGTCAGGACACTAGTGCCCGGGTCAGCCGAATGGGCAGTCCGGTCTAGCCAAGAGGGACTAGGGGAGCAATGCCCGAAAAGCCATCCCGGTCAGGATCGGACGCATCGCGTCGTCGGACACGAGCGCGCTGTGCGGGGTCGAGTTGATCAGTCCGAAGGCCGCGTGCACCGTGGCCCGGCCCTGGGCCAGGGTCATCTCCGGGTGCAGCGAGCGCAGCACCTTCACCCACACGTCGACGTACTTGCGCTGGGTGTCGCGGACCTTCTCGCGGGCCTCGAGCGGCAGCGCGGACCAGTCCCGGTCCTGGACGACGATGAGCGGCTTGTGCGCCAGCGCAAAGTCGACGTGCCAGGCGATCAGGGACTCCAGGGCCGCCTTGTCGTCGCCCGCGTCGCGGACCCGCTGGCGGCCCTCGCGGAGCAGCTCCTCGCTGATCGAGACCAGCATCTCGGAGAGGATCGCCTGCTTGCCGCGGAAGTGCTTGTAGAGCGCGGGGCCGGAGAACCCACAGGCCGCGCCGAGGTCGGCGATCGAGACGCCGTGGAAACCGTGCTGCGCGAACAGCGCTGCCGCGGTCTCGAGGATCTGCTCGCGGCGTGTGGTCACCGGTGCATTCTAGGGTGTGTGGACCTGCCCGTGGCGCAGACCCTAGTATTGGTTAACGATCATTAACCTCGACGTGAGGAAGCCAGTGGCCTCGGAGATGAAGGAGCTCGTCGCGCAGCTGCGTGAACGGCTCGCGGTGGTGCGCCAGGGTGGTTCGGAGAGCGCGCGCCGCAAGCACACCGACCGCGGGAAGCTGCTGGCCCGCGACCGGATCGACGCGCTGCTCGACCCGGGCAGCCCGTTCCTCGAGCTGAGCCCGCTGGCGGCGTACGGGATGTACGGCGAGGAACACGCGGTCCCCAGCGCGAGCATCGTCACGGGTGTCGGCCGGATCAACGGACGGCTCTGCATGGTGGTGGCCAACGACGCCACGGTGAAGGGCGGCACCTACTACCCGATCACGGTCAAGAAGCACCTGCGGGCCCAGGAGGTCGCTGCCGCGAACCGACTGCCCTGCGTCTACCTGGTCGACTCCGGCGGCGCGTTCTTGCCGATGCAGGACGACGTGTTCCCCGACAAGGAGCACTTCGGCCGGATCTTCTTCAACCAGGCGAACATGTCCGGGCAGGGCATCCCGCAGATCGCCGCGGTGATGGGCTCGTGCACGGCCGGCGGCGCCTACGTCCCGGCGATGTCCGACGAGACCGTGATCGTGAAGGACCAGGGCACGATCTTCCTGGGCGGCCCGCCGCTGGTGAAGGCGGCCACCGGCGAGGTCGTCACTGCCGAGGACCTGGGCGGCGGTGACGTGCACGCCCGCCGTTCCGGCGTCGTGGACCACCTGGCCAACGACGACGAGCACGCGCTGGCGATCATCCGGTCGGTGGTGCAGACGCTGCCCCCCTCGCCCGTCGAGCCGGTCGAGGACCCCGTCGAGGAGCCGCACCACCCGGCCGAGTCCCTGTACGACGTGGTGCCGACCGACACCCGCACCCCGTACGACGTGCGCGAGGTGATCAACCGGATCGTCGACGGCAGCCGGTTCCACGAGTTCAAGAAGCTCTACGGCGAGACCCTCGTCTGCGGCTTCGCGACGATCTGGGGACGCCGGGTCGGCATCGTGGCCAACAACGGGATCCTGTTCTCCGAGTCGGCGCTGAAGGGCGCTCACTTCATCGAGCTCTGCAACCAGCGGAAGACACCGATCGTGTTCCTGCAGAACATCTCCGGGTTCATGGTCGGCCGCGAGTACGAGAACAACGGCATCGCCCGGGACGGCGCGAAGCTGGTCACCGCCGTCGCCTGCTCGGTGGTGCCGAAGTTCACCGTCGTCATCGGCGGCTCGTTCGGGGCCGGCAACTACGGCATGTGCGGCCGCGCCTACGACCCGCGGTTCCTCTGGATGTGGCCGAACGCCCGCATCTCGGTGATGGGCGGGGAGCAGGCCGCGAGCGTGCTCGCGACCGTGCGCCGCGACGGCATCGAGAGCCGCGGCGAGGAGTGGAGCACCGTGGACGAGGAAGCGTTCAAGGACCCGATCCGCGCCCAGTACGAGGAGCAGGGCTCGGCCTACTACTCGACCGCACGCCTCTGGGACGACGGCATCATCGACCCGGCCGACACCCGCCGCGTGCTCGGGATGGGCCTGGCCATCGCCGAGCAGGCTCCGATCGCGGAGCCGCGCTACGGAATCTTCCGGATGTGATGGGCGTGCCGATCAAAACCCTCCTCATCGCCAATCGCGGCGAGATCGCGATCCGGGTGATCCGCTCGGCGCGTGCCGCCGGCATCCGCACCGTGGCGATCCACACCGACCTCGACGCAACCGCGCCGCACGTGCGCGCCGCCGACGTCGCGGTGCCCGTCGTCTCCTACCTCGACATCGCCGAGGTCGTCGCGGCTGCGGTCGCCGCCGGCGCCGACGCCATCCACCCCGGCTACGGGTTCCTCTCCGAGCGCTCCGCCTTCGCGCGTGCGGTCGAGGAAGCCGGCATCAAGCTCGTCGGGCCGTCCTCGACGGTGATGGACAAGATGGGTCGCAAGGACGCCGCGCGGGAGATCGCGGTCGCTGCCGGCGTACCGGTGGTGCCGGCGTACACGCTCGACACCCCGGCCACCGAGCTCGCCTACCCCGTCCTCGTCAAGGCGGCCGCAGGCGGCGGCGGCAAGGGCATGCGGATCGTGCGCAACGCCGACGAGTACGCCGGCGCCGTCGAGGCGGCGGCACGCGAAGCCGCGCACTCCTTCGGGGACGACACCCTGCTCATCGAGAAGTACGTCGAGTCCGGACGGCACATCGAGGTGCAGGTGATGGCCGATGCCCACGGCAACGTGCTGCACCTCTTCGAGCGCGACTGCTCCACGCAGCGCCGGCACCAGAAGGTGCTCGAGGAGGCACCTGCTCCGACGATCTCCGAGGAGATCCGGAAGGCGGTCACGTCCGCTGCGGTCGCGCTGGCCGCGGAGGTCGGCTACGAGAACGCCGGCACCGTCGAGTTCCTTCTCGACAACGCGTCGGGTGAGGCCTACTTCCTGGAGATGAACACCCGGCTCCAGGTCGAGCACCCGGTCACCGAGCTCGCCGTCACGGTGCAGGGCGAGCACCCGGACCTGGTGGCCGTCCAGCTGCGCATCGCCGCCGGCGAACCGCTCGGCTTCACCCAGGACGACGTCGCCCTGGCCGGTCATGCGATCGAGGCCAGGGTCTACGCCGAGGACAGCTTCGGTGGCTTCCTGCCCCAGGCCGGCACCACCAGCATCGTGCGCTGGGCCGAGCACGCCCGTGTCGACCAGGCGCTGGAGCCGGGCCAGGTCGTCTCCACCGCCTACGACCCGATGCTCGGCAAGGTCATCGCGCGCGGTCCCGACCGGGAGTCCGCACGCCGGGCCCTGGTCGCCGCGCTGGACGAGACGGCCATCCTCGGCCTGACCACCAACGTCGGTTTCCTGCGCGCGCTCGCGGCCTCGGACGAGTTCCGAGACGCGACCATCGACACCGCCTGGCTCGACCACCACGAGGTCCCCGCCCCTGACGCGGACGTGGCGCGGATCGGCGTCGCCTGGGTGATGGCGCTCCTGGCGCCGTCGAACCCGAGCGACCCGTTCAGCGCGGACGGCTGGCGCTCGGCCGGCGCCGCATCCCCCTTCCTCGCCCGGCTCGACCGCACCGTCGCGGTGGACAGGGTCGCAGGCACCGCGGACGGTCGTCGCGTGGTCGAGCTGTCGGCGGAGAACCACGTCCTCGAGCTCGAGGTCGACGGGGTGCGTCACCGGATCACCGCCAACGTGCAGCGAGGAGTGCTCGAGGCGGTTCACCAGGGACAGCGCTTCGTCTTCGAGCGCCCCGACCCGTTCGCCGAGCACGGTCCGGCCGAAGGCGACGGGTCCCTGCTCTCGCCGATGCCCGGCACCGTCCTGGCGGTCGACGTCACCGTCGGCGACCAGGTCGAGGAGGGCCAGCGGCTCGGCGTGATCGAGGCGATGAAGATGGAGCTCGTCCTCAAGGCGCCGTTCGCCGGGACGGTCAGCCAGGTCGGTGCCGCGACCGGTGACCAGGTGCAGCTCAAACAGCTGCTGTTCTCCGTGGAGGCGCTTGATGGTTGAGCCTGTCGGAACCGACGTCACCATCTACGAGGTCGGCCCTCGTGACGGCCTGCAGAACGAGAAGGGTCTGGTCCCGGTCGAGGCCAAGGCCGAGTTCATCAGCCGCCTCCTCGGCGCGGGCCTGCCGATCGTGGAGGCGACGTCGTTCGTGCACCCGACGTGGGTGCCGCAGCTGGCCGACGCCGCCGAGCTGATGAACCTGCTTGGGGAGGACGGCCGACACCTCCCGGTGCTCGTCCCGAACGAGCGAGGCCTGGACCGGGCGCTGGAGCTCGGCCTGGAGCACATCGCGATCTTCGGCAGCGCCACCGAGACCTTCGCGCAGCGCAACCTGAACCGCAGCCTGGACGAGCAGTTCGCGATGTTCGAGCCGACCGTCGTCCGGGCGCGCGAGGCCGGGATGGACGTGCGCGCCTACGTGAGCATGTGCTGGGGCGACCCGTGGGAGAGCGCGGTCCCGGTCGACCAGGTCGTCTCGGTCGGCAAGCGGCTCTACGACCTCGGCGCGAGCCAGCTCTCCCTGGGCGACACCATCGGTGTCGGGACCGCCGGGGCGGTGGGCACGCTGCTCGACGCCTTCAACGAGGCCGGCCTGGCCGATGACGTGCTGGCCGTGCACTTCCACGACACCTACGGGCAGGCGCTGGCCAACGCGTACGCCGCGTACCAGCACGGCGTGCGCACCTTCGACGCCAGCGCGGGTGGCCTCGGCGGCTGCCCGTACGCCGAGAGCGCGACCGGCAACCTGGCCACCGAGGACCTGGTCTGGATGTTCCGCGGACTGGGCGTCGAGACCGGCGTCGACCTCGGACAGCTGGTGGAGACCAGCCTCTGGATGGCCGAGGTCCTCGGGAAGCCGAGCGTCAGCCGCGTGGTGCAGGCACTCGGATAGCGGTCACTTCCGCCGCTTGCGCTCGGCTTTCGGCAGGAACTCGCGGTCCACGTACCGTCCGATCTTCCAGGTCACGTAGCCGTCGGTTCCCGCCCCGACGACACCGCCGACGACCGGGACCCGGCGTCCGACGGTGGTGGCCAGGCGCTTGCCGGCGGCTCGGGTGATCAGCTCGGCGGCGACCTCGTTCGCGATCAGCAGGTCCAGCGACGCGTCGTGCACCTTCGCCGCCGCGAGCTCCATCGGCGTGCCCGGGAGGTCGCGCGCCTTGACCATCTTGAGGATGCGCTCCTCGCCGAGCAGGCTCGCCAGGATCGCGTCCCGGGTGCGCGGGTCGTTCAGGTCGTAGCCGCGCAGGTGCACGATGCCGGCGACCATCCGGCACTGGATCAGCGCCAGGCCGGTGATGTTCGTCGGCACGGTGAAGGCCATCGTGACCAGGCCGCCGAGGTTCGTCGCGAAGCCCTGCACACCGGCGTACCGGACGTGGTTCTCGATGACGTCGTGGATGCCGCGCTCCACGTCGCCCCCGTTCTGGGCGAGCTGCTTGTCGGCGGCCGACGCGGCGCTCGGCAACGGGCCGACTCCGGAGATGGCCTTGGCCAGCGCCTGGTGCACGAACGCGGCGGACAGGTTCGGCGCGATCTCCGGGACCTTCGGGGCCAGGGCGGCCCCGATGCGCTTGGCGTAGCTCATGCGAAGAGCCTAGACAGGGTTGGATGGACCCATGCCCGTCGACCCCGGTCCCTCGCCGTGGCGGTTGCCGGTGCCCGGACCGGAGGTCGGTGACCTCGTCGCCCTCGGTGCGGACCTCGAGCCGGCGACGGTGCTCGCGGCCTACCGGGCCGGGCTGTTCCCGATGCCGGTGGACGGTGAGCTGGGCTGGTGGTCACCGGTGCACCGCGGGGTGCTGCCGCTGGACGGGCTCCGGGTGAGCCGGTCGTTGGCCAAGTCGGTGCGCCGGTACGAGGTCCGGGTGGACACGGCCTTCGAGCGGGTGGTCGCGGCCTGTGCCGAACCGCGGCGCGACGGCGCCTGGATCGACGCACGCATCTCCGCGGCCTACGCCCGGCTGCACGCGATGGGCTGGGCACACTCCGTGGAGACCTGGTACGACGGCGAGCTGGTCGGCGGCCTCTACGGTCTGGCGATCAACGGGCTCTTCGCCGGGGAGTCGATGTTCTCCCACGCCCGGGACGCCTCGAAGGTCGCGCTGGTCCACCTGGTCGACCTGCTCCGCGACGAGCATGCTGATCAGCGGGTGCTCGACACCCAGTGGCAGACCGAGCACCTGGCCAGCCTCGGTGTGGTCGAGATCGACCGGGACGAGTACTTCCGCCGCCTGGGCGGTGCGCTCGCGCTGCCGCTGCCGGGGTTCGCTCGCTAGACGACGACCCCGTCGCCGCTGTCGCCGACCAGCGCGCGCCCGGCCGCGGCCCACTCCAGCACGCCGCCGTCGAGGTTGACCGCCTCGTACCCGGACTGGACGAGGTACTGGGTGACCTGCGCCGAACGGCCACCGACCTTGCACACCACCAGCACCTGCTGGTCGTTCGGGACCTCGGCGATGCGCTCGACGAACTGCGACATCGGGATGTGCACCGAGCCGTCGATGCGACCGTGCGCCCACTCGACCGGCTCGCGGACGTCCACGACGAACAGCCCGTCGGGCAGCGGGTCGGGGACCTGGGCGACGGAGACCGTGGGGATGCCGTTCATGACCAAAGTCTATCGAGTCACTTGAGAAGCTTGGACAGCCGGCGGTCCGCCAGCGGCTTCCCGCCGGTCTGGCAGGTCGCGCAGTACTGCAGGCTGCGGTCGGCGAAGGACACCGACCGGACCACGTCCCCGCAGACCGGGCACTTCTCGCCCTCGCGCCCGTGCACGCGCATGTTCGACTTCTTCTCGCCCTTGAGCTCGCTGGCCGCGAGACCGTCCGCGCGGGAGAGCGCGGCCCCGAGCTCCTCGCGGATCGTGGTGTGCAGCAGCTCGAGCTCGAACTCGGTCAGGCTGCTGGCCGGCTTGAACGGCGACATCTTCGCGGCGTGCAGGATCTCGTCGGAGTAGGCGTTGCCGATGCCGGCGATGTTGCTCTGCATCCGCAGCACGCCCTTGATCTGGGCCTTGCCGGAGCGCTGCAGGATCTCGCCGAGTACCTCGACGGTGAAGTCGTCGGCGAGCGGGTCGGGCCCGAGGCGGGCGATGCCCTCCACGTCGTTGGGGTCGCGGACGACGTACAGGGCCAGGCTCTTGCGGGTGCCGGCCTCGGTGATGTCCAGTCCGCTGCCGTCGTCGAGCACGATCCGGGCGGCCAGGGGCGACTTGCTGTTCGGCTTGGCCGGCAGCGTGGGCACCTCGTCCTTCCAGCGCACCCAGCCGGCCAGGGCCAGGTGCAGCACCAGGTAGGTGCCGCCCACGTCGAAGACCAGGAACTTGCCCCGCCGGCTGACGCCGTCCACCATCGCCCCCGACAGGGCGGTGACCGGCGGGTCGTAGGTCTTCAGGCAGCTGAAGTTCGCGATGTCGACCCGGACGATCGCACGTCCGTCGAGCCGGCCGGACAGGTCGCGGGCCAGCGCCTCAACCTCGGGCAGCTCGGGCATGGACCTACGGTACGGGTCAGCAGATGTGCAGCAGGTGCTGCAGCCGGTTGCAGGGCTTCGTCGGCGTGGCCGTCGGAGTCGGCGTCGGGGTCGGCTCGGAGGTCGTCGGCTGCGAGGTCGGGGTCGGCGTCGAGGGGTTGCTCCGGGTCGGCGTGGACGCCGGCTTGGTCGCTGCCTTGGTCGGGGTCGACGCCGTGGTCGCCTTGCTGGTGGCTGCCTTGGTCGGCGCCAGCGGTGCGTCGACGGTCGTGAAGCCCGACGGGCTCTCGGTCGCCGGGTCCTCGACGTCGTCGGACGGCGTCGCGTCCCCGGAGGGTGCGGCCTGGGTCGTCGTGTCGGTCCCGGCCGCGGTCGGCGCGGTGGTGTCGTCGCCCTGGCCGACCAGGATCACCCCGACGACCGAGACCGCGGCCGCGGCGGCGATGCCGATCGCGATCAGGCGACCCCGCCGGCTCCCCACGTGGGCGGCCGCGACGACGGCAGCAGCCTCGTCCTCGTCCTCCTCCTCGGGGACCGGCTGAGCGTCGAACAGCAGCGGCTCCTCGGGAGCCAGGTAGACCGGTTCCACGAAGTCGGTCGGCTCCTCGGCCGCGGCGCCGTCCTCGAGCTCGAACGGGGCCGCGACGGTCTCGAACGACTCCAGCGGAGCACCGACGGCGACGACCGGCGGGTTCAGCACGGCAGGTTCGATCAGGGCGCCCAGCGCGATGTTGCTGAAGGCGACCTCGTGGAACGCCTCGGTGCACCAGGCGCACGTGCTCATGTGCAGCCAGGTCTTGCGGGGAACGCCCTCGGTGGCGGAGCTGTCGGCCACCGACATCATCGCGATGTGCGCGCGCCGGCAGGCCGGGGTCTCGGCCCGGTCGGTGTGCTCGGCCAGGTAGTAGTGCTGCAGCACCGTCAGGGCGCGCACACCCTCCTCGTCGAGCTGGCCGACGGCGACGGCGGTGCGCAAGGTGTCCTGGAGCTCGGGGTCGAGCTGCGCGAACGAGCTGCTCATCATCGGCGAGACGAACACGGGCGGGTGCTCCGGGCCTCCGACCGGCGGCTCGTCGTCCTCGCCGAGCTCGCGAACGGCCTCGACGACGAACCCGTGCACGTCCTCGCGCGGACCGCGGCCGATGGCGATCGCGGAGACGGTGGCGATCAGTGCCTCGGCGGCAAGGCCCGGGACCTCGTCGGGGCTGACGTAGAGCCGCGCTGCTTCCAGGGCGGTCGGCCAGTGGCGCACCCACAGACGTGCGGCGGCCTCGAGGTCACCGAGACCGATCGCATCGGTGATCTCGGCGTCGCTGATGGCGTCGGACGCCAGGGTGATGGCCATGGGGAAGTACTCCTGAGAAGGCAACGCCGTTGATCCTAAGCGCCCGGGCCGGGGGAGGCCCAAATGGCGATACGACTCGCTAAGGATGTCTAAGGTATTCGCAATACAACCGGATACCTTCTGATCGTGGACCCGATCAGGAACCCGTACGCACCCGGCGCCGGTCAGCGCCCGCCCGAGCTCGCCGGCCGCGACGAGCAGCTCGCCGCCTTCGACATCGTCCTGGAGCGCATCGCCAAGGGCCGCCCGGAGCGCTCACTGGTGCTCACCGGCCTGCGTGGCGTCGGCAAGACCGTGCTGCTCAACGCGCTCCGCTCGGCCGCCGTACGTCGCGGTTGGGGGACCGGGAAGCTCGAGGCGCGCCCGGACCAGAGTCTGCGTCGCCCGCTCTCCAGCGCGCTGCACCAGGCGGTCCGCGAGCTCGGCCACCCCGAGTCGGACCAGGTCGACGGCGTCCTCGGGGTGATCAAGGCCTTCGCCCAGCGCGAGTCCGCGCCCGGCACCAAGCTGCGCGACGTCTGGAACCCCGGCATCGAGGTGGCGGCAGCGAAGGGGCGGGCCGACTCGGGTGACATCGAGATCGACCTGGTCGAGCTGCTCACCGACGTCGGCGGCCTGGCGGCGGACGTCGGCAAGGGGATCGCGGTGTTCATCGACGAGATGCAGGACCTCGGCCCGGACGACGTCTCGGCCTTGTGCGCCGCCTGCCACGAGATCAGCCAGTCGGGCCTGCCGGTCATCGTCGTCGGCGCCGGACTCCCGCACCTGCCGGCGGTGCTCTCGGCGAGCAAGTCCTACTCCGAGCGACTGTTCCGCTACCAGCGCATCGACCGGCTGTCCCGGGAGTGGGCCGACCAGGCGCTGACCGCCCCGGCTCTGGAGGAGGACGCCGCCTACGAAGCGGCCGCGCTGGACGCGCTCTACCTGGCCACCGGCGGCTACCCGTACTTCATCCAGGCCTACGGCAAGGTGGTCTGGGACGTGGCGCCGAGCTCGCCGGTCACCGCCGCCGACGTCGCGGTCGCAGCCCCCGAGGCCGAGGCCGAGCTGGCGGTCGGGTTCTTCGGCAGCCGCTACGAGCGGGCGACGCCGGGAGAGCGGGAGTACCTGCGCGCGATGGCCGACGCCGCGGTCGAGCTGCACGACGACGACGTTGACGACGTGGGCTCCGTGCCGACCGCCGACGTCGCCGCGGTCCTCGGCAAGAAGCCGCAGTCGCTGTCGCCCGCGCGTGATGCGCTGTTGAAGAAGGGCCTGATCTACTCCGGCGAGCGGGGTCGGATTGCGTTCACCGTGCCGCACTTCGGTCGGTACCTGCGTGAGCGAGGGTGACTGCCGGTCCGCGTCACCGGGAATCGCGTCCAGGTTTCCGAGCGCGTGCTCTCGGGGTCCATCTGACAGGTAGTTTGGTCACATGCCCAGAACCATGACGGTCCGGCCCGCCGTGGCTCGCGGCCTCCTCAAGCTCACGCGCTGGAAGCTGTCCGGGACCGTGCCGGAGAGCGGGATCCTGGTGGGCGCTCCGCACACCTCCCGGTGGGACTGGGTCGTGATGCTGATGATCGCGTGGGCGAACGGCAAGCGGCCCGAGGTGCTGATCAAGCACACGTACTTCCAGGGTCCGCTGGGCCCGGTGCTCCGTGCGACCGGCGGGATCCCGCTCAACCGCGAGGACCCGGGTGCCACGATCCGCGCGCTGCTCGCACGCGCCGAAGCCCACGAGTCGTTCCTGCTCGCGATCGCCCCGGAGGGCATCCGCGGCAAGGGCGAGTACTGGAAGCCAGGCTTCTACCGGATCGCCCAGCAGACCGGCCTCCCGATCGGCCTCGGCTTCGTCGACGGGCCGACGCGCACCCTGGGCATGGGGCCGACCTTCCACCCCGGCGACGACGTCGTGGCGGACATGGACTTCGTCCGCGCCTTCTACGCCGACAAGCGCGGGATCATCCCGTCGAGCCGGACCGAGCCCCGGCTGCGCGAGGAAGAAACCGGGCTGCCGGAGTGAGGTTCGCGGGGCCGAGCCCTGTCCGCTTTCCGACGATTCGTGCAAGGCTGGTCCGATGATCGCGCGGGAGGGTCTGGAGGCGGCGCTCGCAGACGTCGTCGACCCGGTCCTGCACTCAGCGGGCTTCGACGGATCGCCGCCGATCTGGCGTCGCCGGAACGACGCCGGCGACTGGGTGGTCGTCGACGCCGAGATCTCCGGCGACGACCAGGTCCAGTGCGTGGTGCACCTCGCCGTGGTCCCGGCGCCGTGGTGGGAGTTCATGGGGGTCTGGCTCGGGATGCCACCGACCGAGGTCCACGAGTCGCTCGGGCTCTACCGCGACCGGTTGACGCCCGAAGGATGGGCGCTGGACCGGGCCGAGGACGCCGAGCAGGTCGCGGCTGAGATCGCCGGCCTGCTGAAGGACGAGGGCCTGCCGCTGCTGGACCGCCTGCAGGACCGTCGCGCCATGGTCGCGACCGTTCGGGCCGGCGACCTCGGAATGCTCAAGCACGCGCAGTACCCGGGCCTCTTCGTGTTCGCCGAGGCGGTGCTGATCTCCGAGGACGGCCCGAGCGACCGCCTCGAGGAGCTCCTCGAGGCGGCGAAGGCGCAGGTCGCGCCGGAGCGTGCCGAGGCGCTCGCGCGCTACTCGCTGTGGATCCACGAGCGGTCGAAGTTCCACGGCGACGACTGACCTCCCGGCGCCTGGTTTCCCCTACGCTGTGAGCCATGGTGAGCCGTTGGCTCGCTCGGGGGCTGGTGCACAGACGTGGGGTCGGCGTGGTTTCGTCCGCCGTCCTCCTCGTGCTGCTGGTCGGTTGCGGCGGCCAGTCGGACTCTGCCGGCCCGCGGTTCGCCCGCGACGGTGACCCGGCTCTGGCTCGCGCCTTGTCGTTCCACTACGACCGGATCGGGAAGTACGGCCAGATGGACCAGGTGCTGACGATCTCCAGCAGTGCGACGGTGCCGATGACGATCACCGCCCGGCTGACCGCCCTCGACAGCGACGGAAAGGTGCTGCCGGGGGTCACGGTCGCCGGCGTCTACGGGACCGAGGTCGGTGACCAGGTGCTGATGCCGGGCGACAACCTGGACGTGCTGACGCTGACGGGCACGGGCGCGGCGAAGGTCCGAGGCGTGGAGGTCAGCAAGCTCCGCGCCGCCCGCGCCCAGGGGGTGGGCGTCGCGCGCGTGCCCGTTTCGGCGCGGGTGGTCAACGCCGCCGGGTTCGACATCGCGACCCGCTTCGCGGGCAACGGCATCCAGGTCGAGAACACCAACACCGTCGGCCTCGACGTCCAGGTCGTTGCGATCATCTGGAGCCGCCCGGGCAAGGGTGAGTCGCAGCAGGCGCTCCAGGTCCTCCGCATCGGCGGCCCGACCCGGGTGCCCGGCTCGGAGTCGGTGGCGGTCCGACCGTCCGCGACGGTGGCCGAGGCGATCGAGCGGTACGGGCCGACGAACGCCGAGTCGATCCGCGCCTACGTGACGCCCTGACTCACCAGGGACTGGGCTTGTAGTCCTTCACGAAGCAGCCGTAGAGGTCCTCGCCGGCCTCGCCGAGCACGATCGGGTCGTAGACCCGGGCGGCGCCGTCGACCAGGTCCAGCGGGGCGTGCCAGCCCTCGGCGGCGATGCGGAGCTTCTCGTGGTGCGGCCGCTCGTCGGTGATCCAGCCGGTGTCGACGGCGGTCATCAGGATCTTGTCGGTCTCGAACATCTCGCCGGCGCTCGTCCGGGTCATCATGTTCAGCGCCGCCTTGGCCATGTTGGTGTGCGGGTGGCCGGCGCCCTTGTAGCGGCGGCCTCCGAACTGGCCCTCCATCGCCGAGACGTTGACGATGTACGCGCGCCGGGCACCGTTCTGGACAGCGGCCCGGAGCGCCGGCCGCAGCCGGCTGTTGATGAGGAACGGGGCGATCGAGTTGCAGAACTGCACCTCGAGGAGCTCCAGCGGGTCGACCTCGTCGAGCACCTGGGTCCACGAGTTGTTGTCCTGGATGTCGGGGATCAGGCCGCCGGCGTCGATCGCCGTCCCGGCCAGGTGCGCGTCCAACGAGGCACCCCCGGCCTTGAGGGCGAGAGCGGTCAGCGACGCCGCGTTGTGCGCGGCCAGGGCGTGTTCCTCGGTCTCGCCGTCGTGGTGCGCGACCGCGGTCGAGGACAGCGCTCCCGCGATCGCCGCCGGGTGCGCTTCGGAGATGCGGTCGAACGTGACCATCTCGGGGAGTTCCGGCAGGTCCGGCAACGGCGCGAGCTCGCCGTCGATGAGGTGCGCGTAGGCGCCGGGCAGTCGACGTACGGTCTGGCAGGCGTTGTTGATGATGATGTCGAGCGGACCGTCGGCGGCGACGTCGTCGGTCAGCGAGATCACCTGGGTCGGGTCGCGCAGGTCGATGCCGACGATCTTCAGCCGGTGCAGCCAGTCGGCGCTGTCCTCCATCGCGGCGAAGCGTCGTACGGCGTCCTTGGGGAAGCGCGTCGTGATCGTGGTGTGCGCGCCGTCGCGCAGCAGCCGCAGCGCGATGTACATCCCGATCTTGGCGCGCCCGCCGGTGAGCAGCGCGCGCTTCCCGGTGAGGTCGGTGCGCTGGTCGCGCTTGGAGTGGCTGAACGCCGCGCAGCTGGGGCAGAGCCAGTGGTAGAACGCGTCGACCAGGGTGAAGTCCTGCTTGCAGATGTAGCAGCCGCGGGCGGTGATCAGCTCGCCGGCGAAGGCGCCCTTCGCGGTCGAGACCAGGGGGATGCCGGCCGTCTCGTCGTCGATGCGCAGCGCGCTGCCGGTGGCGGTCTTCTCGATGATGTCCTGGTCGTGCTTGATCCGGATCGACCGGATCTCGGCCCGCCGCGACTTCTTGATCATCTTGTACATGTAGGACGCGGCCCGCTTCACCGTGCGGACGTCCTCGTGGTCCGGGTGCAGCCGCTGCAGCTCCGACAGGACGCGGAGGGTCGTCTCCAGGTCGGCCGGGTCGATCCGACCGAGCGGCTCGTCGACCGGGCCGTTCGTCCCGCCTGCGTCAGTCACCGGCGAATCGTACGTTGCTTCGCGATAATGAGTCCCATGGGTGAGGGGAGGCCACAGGTGGTGGCCCACCGCGGGTCCAGCGCGACCAACGCGGAGCACACTCTCGGGGCGTACGTCGCTGCCCTTGACGAGGGGGCCGAGGCTCTCGAGTGCGACGTCCGACTTACCGCCGACGGGCACCTGGTCTGCGTCCACGACCGCGACCTGGTCCGGGTCGCGCAGAAGCGGGCCCTGGTCTCCTCGATGGAGCTCTCCGAGCTCGAGCAGCTCGACGTGGCCAGCTGGAAGCACCCCTGGGCCGACCTCGACGACGAGGCCCCCGAACGCGATCCCGAGCTCGGCAAGGTGCTCACGCTGCGCCGGCTGCTGGAGACCGCGCGGGACTACCCGCGACCGGTCGAGCTGGCCATCGAGACCAAGCACCCCACCCGGTACGCCGGGCTGGTGGAGCGGCGGCTGGTCGACCTGCTCGACGAGTTCGGCTGGGCCGGCCCGGACGCACCGGTCCGGGTGATGAGCTTCTCCTGGATCGCGCTGCGCCGGGTGCGCCGCCTCGCGCCGGACCTGCGCCTGGTCTTCCTGATGGACGGTCCGACCGACTGGGCCCGGGTGCGACCGTTCGCGGAGCCCGACTGGATCGCAGGACCGGGCATCAAGCTGCTGCGCAAGCACCCCGACCTGATCCGCAAGATCCGCGCGAACGGGACCGAGCTGCACGTCTGGACGGTCAACAAGGAGTCCGACGTCGACCTGTGCCGCGAGCTGGGGGTCTCGGCGGTGATCACGGACAAGCCGGGCCAGACGCTGCACTACCTCGAGGGCTGAGGTTTCGGCTCACCGGCCTCAGGGAAATCTTCAGGCACACCACCACCGGAGGAATGCCTTGAGCTCCTTCCTTGCAGCCCCTCTGCAGGGTCCCGTCGCACTGAACCTTCCGTTCACCGGCCAGAGCGCCGGCACTGTCCGACGTGCCCTGACGAGCTGGCTCCAGCACCAGCAGGCCTCCGAGGCGAGTCTGAATGACGCCCGGCTGGTCGCGACCGAGCTGGTCAGCAACGCGGTGCGGCACGCAGCTCCTCTGGCGAACGACTCCATGCTGGTCCGCTGGCACCGCGAGCACGACGACCTCGTGCTGAGCGTCTGCGACGGCGGCGGCTCGAGCGACCCGGTCCTGGTGGTCGCGAACGCCCAGGCCGAGCGCGGACGCGGTCTGGCCATCGTCGATGCGCTGAGCCAGCGCTGGTGGGTCCAGCGCAGCCACGGAGTGCACACCGTGCACGTCCGGCTGCCCCTCTTCTGACGGCCGCCGCACCGAGGCGACCGGGGCTGTCCTAACCTTCCCGGCATGGGTAAGAAGTCGCGCACCAAGGGCCGTTCCGAAGCCAGCACTCCCGGCGAGGTCGGACCTCGTCAGCCGTGCCCGTGCGGTTCGGGTCGCCAGTACAAGTCGTGCCACGGCAGCAAGTCCGGACCGCCGCCGGTGTTCTCCGCGCGGCCGTTCGCGGGGCTCGACGGCGAGACCGACCTGATCGCCCTGCGTGAGTTCGTCCCGTCCGCCAGCGCGCCCCTGAAGCTCAAGAGCTCGGACCGCACCGTGACCCTGTGCACGCTGCTGCCCGGAGCGGTTCCCGCGCTGGTCCGCGACAACGGCCACATCTTCCTGGCGCTCCAGGTCCAGCACGGCTTCGGTGACCCCAGCCGCGATCTCGGTGCGGTGCTCACCGCCGCCCTGGACGCCGAGCCCGGCTCGGTCGTCGGCCTCACCGATGACCCCGGAGAGGGCCCGAAGCTGCAGGACCTGGTCCACGGTGGTCTGGACGTTTCCGTGCACGAGGGATTCGACTACTGGCTCACCGATCTGGACGACGCGGACGGCTCGATGGCCGCCCTGCTGGAGCAGGCGGACCAGGCTGTTTCGCCGACGGTGCGGCTCGACGGCGTCGACGCGGCGTACTGGACGGCGATGGGTGAGCGGGAGTTCCTGCGCTGGGTCCGCCCGGAGGACGAGGACCAGCTCCTGGATGCGCTCGCACGCCTGCACGCCGCGGGGGAGGACCACCTCGTCGAGGGCGGGAAGCTGATCGGGATGTTCCGGGCACACGGTGTCCTGGTCCCCGTCTGGGACCTGCCGCGCGGCACCGGAGCGGACGCGCTGGTGGCCCCGGTGGCCGCCTTCGCGGAGAAGCTGACGGCCACGCTGGGCGACGCGCGGCCGCTGGAGACCGAGGAGCGCTCGGTCCGCTCCGGGCTGGCCAGCCGCCAGGTCACGATCCGGTGACGGAGGACTGACTTTCCCATTCGTTAGCGCAAATCGATTACGTGTTCTAGAGTCTGATTTGCCCGGTCGGTGTTGCATCCCCCGTCAACATCGGCCGGGTCTTTCATTTCCCGGTCCGGAACGGTCCGGAGGCTAGTCCCGGGCGATCGGGCAGCTCATGCACCGCGGCCCTCCGCGACCCGATCCGAGCTCGGACCCGGCGATCGCGACCACCTCGATCCCGGCCGCCTCCAGGCGCGAGTTGGTCTCCACGTTCCGCTCGTAGGCGACGGCCAGACGCGGAGCCAGGGCCAGGGTGTTGTTGCCGTCGTCCCACTGCTCGCGCTCGGCGGTGACGGCGTCGAGACCGGTGTCGATCTGGTGCAGGGTATCGATCTGCATCGCCTTCGCAGCGGCCACCAGGAAAGGCTCGGCGGGTGCGACGGCCAGGTCGCCGTCGCGCTGGGTGACCGCGTAGGCACGGAGCTGGTCGGCGACGTTCGGGTACATCACGATCTTGTCGACGTCGACCATCGTGCAGACGGTGTCGAGGTGCATCGTGGCGCGTTCCTGCGTGATCGGCACGGCCAGGACGGTCTCGGCCAGGCCGGCCTCGAACACCTGCCGGGACAGGCGTTCCGCACCGGCGGGGGTGGTGCGCTCGCCGACGCCGACGGCGATGACACCCGGAGCGAGCAGCAGGACGTCGCCGCCCTCGACGTGCTCGCGGTGCGCTCCGTGGATCCGCTCGACCCCGGCGAAGCGCGGGTGCATCGAGTAGATGAGGTCGGTCAGCTGGGTCTCGCGCTCGCGGGCCGGCATGGCCAGCGAGGTGATCGCGACGCGGTCCCGGATCCAGACGCTGGAGTCCCGGGTGAAGAGCAGATTGGGAAGCGGGTCGATGACGAAGTCGTCGTGCGCCAGCAGCGAGGTCACCAGACCGAAACCGCCTCGGACCTCGTCGTTGCGCAGGCCTGCGGTGAGCACCAGCGCCAGGCTGTCGGCGTCCAGATCGCCCAGCACGTGGCGCAGGTAGTCGCGCAGGGTGTCGCCCAGGTGCAGCTTGCCGAGGACGTCGGAGACCGCCCGTTCCCGAGCCTCGGGGTCGGCAAGGGTCTGTACCAGCAGCTCGGTCAGGTAGACCACCTCGACGCCGCGGTCGGTCAGGGCTGCCGCGAACGCGTCGTGCTCGTCCTGGGCCCGGCTGACCCACGGGATGCCGTCGAAGAGGAGCTTGTCGTTGTTGCGCGGGGTCAGCCGCTTCAGCTCCGGCCCCGGACGGTGCAGCATCACCGTCCGCAGGCGACCGACCTCGCTGCTCGCTCCCAGACCCATGCCGCGAGCCTAAGCCTTAGGAGGCCGGCGGCATCGGCGCGTGCTCGCACGTGCGGGTCTCGATGTCGCAGCGCAGCACGTGGTAGGCCGTCTCCTCCTCGCCGACCGTGAGGAGCAGGTGGGTGTCGTCCTCCCACGCCACGATCTGCAGGTGCGCCTCGCTGGCCGGCATCGTGATGAGCACCCGGGTCTCGGGCTTGCGGGGCTGCTGGAACCCGACCGTGGTCCATTCCACGGCGTTCCTCGCGGCCGTCGGCGCGATCTGGTCCGTCAGCCAGGCGCTCCAGGTCCCGGCAGGGTTGCTGACCAGGGTGTCGTAGGCGTCGCGCGGGAACCCGGGGAGGGTGTTGTCGCTGAACTCGGGGAGGTTGACGTCCCGGGGCTGTCCACCCGGCTTCCACGCGTGTCCGCCGACGATTCCTCCGTAGGACACGGTGCCGTCGTCGGTGACCCCCACCAGCGACTCGTGGCCCTCGTTGTCGAGGTCGAGCGCCAGGGCAGGGACCTCCAGCCGACCCAGCTCGGTCAGCCCGGTCGAGCTCAGCCGGGCGACGACGATGAACCCTGTTCCGGTGGCCGGCTCACCCCAGGCGACCGTGCGGTGGTCGGGGGAGATCTCGGGCTCGCCGTTGGTGAACAGCGTGGGCAGCGTCGCGACCTCGCGGCCGCCGAGGAACAACGTCACCGGGTTCCCGTCCGCATCCGAGTGCGCGACGGTGACGTCCCCGAACCGGGTCGGGTTGTCGACCCAGTCCGTGCCGTCCTCGACGACCCCGTCGACGTGCAGGTGCCCGATCTCGTCGACGTAGGCGGCCAACGGTGCGCCGGTCGGCAGGCCGGTCGGCTGCGGATTCGGGACCGGGGGTGCGGCCTTCGGGTTGCCCAGGTGCGCCCCGAGAAGGATGACCCCGAGGACGACCGCGGCCGCCAGGACGACGCTCGCACCGGAGCGGATCGCCCGACGCGCCCGGTCCTGTCGCGCGCGGCCGACCAGCATCGCAACGTCGGGCGGGGGCGGCGGCAGCACCGCGCCGCCGACCTCGCGGAGCTCCGCGGTGATGATCTCTTCGACGTTCATGAGGAGGCTCCTTCCTCGGCAGCCATCCGGGCGCGGAGGGAACTCAGGGCGAGGCTTGCATTCGACTTGACCGTTCCCGGCGAGCAGCCGAGCGCCTCCGCGATCTGGGCCTCGGACAGGTCCTCGTAGTAGCGGAGCACGATCACGGCGCGCTGCTTGGGCGGAAGCGAGGTGATGTGCGGCCAGAGCTGCAGTCGCAGGTCGTCCACGGCATCGGCGGCCTGCGCCTCGGGGACCACGTCGACCAGCCGTTCGCGGCTGACACGCAACGGGCGCTTCGAGCTGACGAAGGTGTTGGTCATGATCCGTCGGACGTAGGCGTCGGGGGACGCAGCCGCCGCGACCTTGATCCAGGACTGGTACGCCTTGACCAGGGTCGTCTGCGCGAGGTCCTCGGCGTCGGCGTGCGAGCCGGTCAGCAGGTACGCGGTGCGGTAGAGCGTCGTCCAACGCGCGGCGACGTAGTCCTCGTACGCCGGGGTCGCGGTGTCTGCCAGGGTGGTTGACCTGAGTCCCATCGGAGCCCCCTTTCTACTGCATCTGACGCAGCGGGGGACCGGTTCGGTTGGGTCAGCTCGCCAGCTCGTAGAGGGTGAGTGCCTCGAGCACCAGGCAGACGGCCGCGCCCACGTAGAACACCACCGAGAGCTTCACGTGGCGCAGCAGGAAACGGCCGGCGACGACAGCCAGCCCGGAGACGGCCAGCAGTGCGGCCCAGGCGCCGATGAACACGCTGACCGGGTGCCCGTACTTGCCGACCAGGCTGATCGTCAGCAGCTGGGAGAGGTCGCCCCACTCGGCGGCGAACAGCACCAGGAACGAGGCGCCGATCGCTGCCAGGCCGGTCTTCGAGGTGGTCGCCTTGGCCGCGAACTCCGCCTCGGTCTCGGCCTCCTCCTGGTCGGCCTTCGGAGCCTCGCGGATGAGCAGCACCGCCCCGATCAGGAAGATCACCGCCGCGACGATCTTCACGACCTCGTCGGGCAGGAACGTCACCGCGTGGCCCACCGTCACGGCGATCAGGGTCTGCACCAGGAACGCCAGACCGACGCCGATCCAGACGAACAGCCCTCGGTAGCGGGTCGAGAGCACCAGCGCGGCGATGAACGTCTTGTCGGGCAGTTCGACCACGAAGATCGCGGCGAAGGTGAGCGCGATGACGGAGACGTCCATCCCGAAAACCTACCCAGTCGTCGGGGCGACCTGACCGCGGGCCAGCGCTGCTGTGGCGGAGAGCACGTCCTTGATCGGCCGGCCGAGCTTCCGCGCTGCAGCCGCGACGTCCTCGTACTCCGGCTGGACGTTGACCAGCTCGCCGTCGAGGTAGGCGAGCTTGACCGCGACCCGGTGCCCGTCGAGCTCCACCTCGGTGAAGGAGCGGTCCAGCGCGTGCTTGGCGAAGGTGTGCTCGCGGACCCCGATCGTCGAGGTCTGCCGGAAGATCTCGCGGCGTACGGCGGCGGCGACCTCGGCCCCCGCCAGCACCGACAGCGTGTGCGCCGGGCGACCCTTCTTCATGAGGATCGGGGTCAGCCAGGCGTCCGAGGCGCCGGCCTCGAGCAGGGCGGTGAGGACGTCCGGCCACAGCCGCGGGTCGAGGTCGTCGACGTTCGCCTCGATCACCAGTGCGCTGCCGCCGTCTGAGCCCTCGCCTGAGCTGGTTGAGCCTGTCGAAACCCCCACGCTCAGCCGCAGCACGTTCGCGTGCCCGACCGGATCGGCACCACCGGCGCCGACCCCGGTCGCGGACACCGTCATCGGCGGCTGCACGCCCCACTGCGTGACTACTGAGGCGAGGATCGCGGCGCCGGTCGGCGTGGTCAGCTCGCGCTCCAGCGGCCCGCCGTACGTCGGGGCGTCCTTGAGCAGCTCGACCACGGCAGGTGCCGGTACGCCGACCCGGCCGTGGCCGATCTCGACGGTGCCGCCGCCGAGGGCGACCGGCGAGCAGCCGATCTGTGCGAGCCCGAGGTGCACGATGCCCGCCGCAGCGCCGACCACGTCGGCGATCGAGTCGAGCGACCCGACTTCGTGGAAGTGCACGTTCTCGACCCCGGTGCCGTGCACCAGCGCCTCGGCCCAGGCCAGTCGGCCGAAGATCTCCAGGGCGAGTGTCCGCACCGGCGCATCCAGGTCGGCGGTACCGATGAGCTCCTGGATCGCGGCCCAGGTCCTCTCGGTCTCCGAGTCGCCGACCTCGACGTGGCACTGCGAGGCCGCGAAACCGTTCCGGGTCACTGCCTCGGCGTGCAGCGTGATCGGCTCCGGGGCGACGGCGGCGACGGCGCCGGCGATCACCTCGTGGGGCACACCCGCGTCGAGCAGTGCACCGAGCACCATGTCCCCGCTCGCGCCGGAGGAGGCGTCGAACCAGCCGACGTTCGTCATCACCGCTCCCGGGCGTTCCGGGCCACCCGGGCCGCGAACACGCCAGCCCCGTAGCCGTTGTCGATGTTGACCACGGTGACGCCCGGTGCGCAGGAGTTGAGCATCCCGAGCAGAGCAGCCAGCCCACCGAAGGAGGCTCCGTAGCCGACGCTCGTCGGCACCGCGACCAGCGGGATCCCGACCAGGCCGCCGACGACGCTGGGCAGCGCGCCCTCCATCCCGGCGACCACGATCAGGCAGTCGGCGTCGGCGAAGCGCTCACGGGCCTCGAGCAGGCGGTGGATCCCGGCGACCCCGACGTCGTCGATGCGGACCGCTTCCGATCCGTGTACCCGAACCGTGAGGGCAGCCTCGGCGGCGACGGGCGCATCGCTGGTCCCGGCCGCGATGATCGCGACGGTCCCGCGGGCGGTCGGCATCGGACCGAGGGTGGCCGCGCGCGCCACCCGGTCGAGGGTGGCGTCCGGGAGCTCGGCGGCGAGCAGGTCGAGGGCCGCGGCGTCCAGCCGCGTGGCCAGCACCGCCCGTTCCGGATGCCGCTCGTGCAGCGTGCGGAGGATGTCCACGACCTGCTCGGCGGTCTTGCCGGCCCCGTAGACGACCTCCGGGTCCCCGGTACGCCGGGCGCGGTCGATGTCGACCCGCGCGTACCCGAGGTCCGCGGTCCGCTCGTCGCCGGTGTGCTCCGCCATGGCGCCAACCTAACCGGTTCACCGGTTGTTGGTTGTTCCTGTCGGTGGACGGGAGTAGGACTGAGGGGTCCGCTACCGCCGGGGTCGAGCACAGAGAAGAGAGCAGCATGCCCAAGTTCGAGAAGTACCAGCAGGCCACGCCCAGCTACATCGAGCTCACCACTCCTGACCCCGAGGCCGGCGCAGCGTTCTACGCGGCCCTGTTCGGCTGGGACATCGACGCGATGGAGATGCCGCCGGAGGCCGGCGGGACCTACCGCCAGGCCAAGATCGAGGGTGACGTCGTCGCCGGGATCAGCGGCCAGATGCCCGGCATGGAGGGTCACCCGGCCTTCTGGGGTGTCTACCTGACCGTCGACGACGTCGACGGCGCTTCCGCCAAGGTCGAGGGTGCCGGTGGCAAGGTCGAGGCCGGGCCGTTCGACGTGATGGACGTCGGCCGGATGGCGGCGATCCAGGACCCGACCGGTGCCCGGGTGAACCTGTGGCAGCCGGGGACCTCGATCGGAAACGAGCGTGCGAACGAGCCGGGCTCGCTGATCTGGAACGAGCTCGTCACCCCGGACATCCCGAAGGCGCTCGCCTTCTACGCCGAGGTGGTCGGGCTGGGCAGCCAGGCCAGCGAGCAGATGCCGGACTACGTGAGCATCACCAACGTCGCCGGCGAGGTGGTCGGAGGCACGATGCTCCCGCAGATGGAGGGCATCCCGCCGCATTGGAACCTCTACCTCGCGGTCGAGGACGCCGACGCCACCGCCGGTCGGATCGCCGAGCTCGGGGGGCAGACGATCGCGCCGAACTTCGACGTCCCCGGTGTCGGCCGGATGGGCGTCTACGCCGACCCGCAGGGCGGCATGTTCAACCTGTTCCAGGCCCCGGCGGAGTAGATCAGTCGGCCCGGCGCGGCGACGCCGGGTACACCCCGAGGATCTTCACCTCGGTCGTGAAGAACTCCAGCTCCTCGAGCGCGTTCTTCAGACCGGGGTCCTCGGGGTGGCCGTCGACCTCGGCGAGGAACTGGGTGGCGGAGAAGTGCCCGCCGACCATGTAGCTCTCCAGCTTGGTCATGTTCACGCCGTTGGTCGCGAAGCCGCCGAGCGCCTTGTAGAGCGCGGCCGGCAGGTTGCGCACGTTGAAGATGAACGACGTGACCACCGGGCCGTTGCCCTGGGGTGCCTGGACGTAGTCGCGGGAGAGCACCACGAACCGGGTGGTGTTGTGGTCCTCGTCCTCGACGTCGGTCGCGAGGATGTCGAGTCCGTAGATCTCGGCGGCCAGCGGCGGGGCGATCGCGGCCTGCGTCGGGTCGCCCGCCTCGGCCACCTCCCGGGCAGCGCCCGCGGTGTCACCGGAGATCACCGACTTCAGGCCGTGCTCGCGGATGATCCGGCGGCACTGACCGAGCGCGTGCACGTGGCTGTGCACGGTCTTGATGGAATCCAGGGTCGCGCCCGGGGTCGCCATCAGGTGGAAGCGGATCCGCAGGAAGTGCTCGCCGATGATGTGCAGGCCCGAGGTCGGCAGGAAGTGGTGGATGTCGGAGACGCGGCCGGCGATCGAGTTGTCGATCGGGATCATCGCGAGCTCCGCGTCACCGTTCTCGACGGTCGCGAAGACGTCCTCGAACGAGGCGCAGGGCACCGCCTCCCAGTCCGGGTAGTGCTCCTTGCACACCATGTGGGAGTTGGCGCCGGGTTCGCCCTGGTAGGCGATGCGTCGTGCGGTCACAAGGGCGATGGTCCCACGGAGAGCCGCCGCGAGCCGACGGTGTTTCACGCCTAGGCTCGACCGGGTGAACACCGCGCTCTCGGTTCTCGCGCTCCTGGCCGCGCTCACCGCGCTCGGCCTGCAGCTGGCGCCGCGCTTCCGACAGGCCCCGGAGCAGGTCGTCGACGTCTCCGACCTGCCTCAGGACGCGCTCGGGCTGCGTCACGAGGTCGCCGCACTCCGGGCCGAGGCCGCCACCGCTCTGAAGCACCTGGCGGTGGTCCGCTACGACGCGTTCGAGGACACCGGGGGCCAGCTGTCGTGGTCCCTGGCGATCCTGGACGACCACGGTGACGGCACCGTGCTGACCTCCATCCACGGCCGCACCGAGGCCCGCACCTACGCCAAGTCGATCTCGGCCTGGCGGTGCGAGCAGCCGCTGTCCCCCGAGGAGTCGGACGCGGTCGCCCACGCCCGCGGCTGACTCAGGCAGCCGGCTCCAGCAGGAACACCGGAATCGTCCGGTCCGAGCGCTCGGCGTACTTGGCGTAGTTCGGCCAGGTCAGGTTCATGTGCGCCCAGACGACCTCGCGCTCCTCGCCGGTGCACTCGTGCGCGACCGCCTCCAGGTCGTGGCCGTGGAAGCTCACCCCGACGTTCTTCGAGTCCTCGATCGCCGCGCGCAGGTTGAACACCCAGGCCGGCATCTTGGGTCCGCCGAAGTTGGACCCGGCGATCAGGTAACCGTCGAGGTAGGGGACGCACAGGACCGGAGTCGAGCGGGGTTCACCGGACTTCCGGCCGATGACGGTCAGCATCATGCTGGGCAGCCCGGCGAGGCGGACGAAGGACCAGCGACCGTGGGTGATCCGGGACAGGAACTTGTCCATGGCGGTGATCTGCTTCAGGAAGCGCGGCACCCAGGAGAGGCTGCCGATCCAGATCGCGACCGGCGTCAGCCAGTTCCTGTCCGAGTCGGGGAGCATGCCCCGATCCTAGGGATCAGCGGGGAACGCGGACGAGCAGCCGTCCGTGGTCGCACTCGGCGCGCAGCTCCTTGCCGGGCTCGATCAGGTCGCCGTCCAGCTGCCGGGGCGCCGCCGCGGGAGTCCGTACGACGACCTGCCGACCGCGCATCCGGGTGATGGTGTCGTCGGTGCGGGGGTTCTTGGTGAGCACGCGGGCAGCCAGCGGCAGCCAGGACAGGAAGCGCCTCGGGTAGAGCAGCACGACGTCGAGCTGGCCGTCGTCGATGGCGGCGTCCGGGATCAGCGGCATGCCGGCCTGCAGGTGGCCGACGTTGCCGATCACCACGGTGCGGGCGCGGTGCTTGGTGAACTCGCCGCCGTCGACGGAGACCTCCACGCGGATCGCCGGGAACATCAGCGCCTTCAGGGCCGACCAGACGTAGGCGAGCCAGCCGACCTTCTTCTTGAAGTCCTCGTTGACGCCCTCCATGATCGCGGCGTCGAAGCCCATGCCGGCCATCACCAGGAAGGTCGCGTCCTCCATCTCGTCGCCGGACACCCGGACCATGTCGATCGCCCGGTCCTGGCCGTTGAGCGCGACGTCCACGGCGGCCCGCAGGTAGAGCGGGATGGAGAGGTTGCGGGCCAGCAGGTTTCCGGTACCGGCCGGGACGATGCCGACCGGGACGCCGGTGCCGGCGAGCTCCTCGCAGACCGCGCGGATGGTGCCGTCACCGCCGATCGCGATCACCAGGTCGGCGCCGGAGACGGCGGCCTCGTGCGCCATCGAGTAGCCGGTGTCCTCGACGGTGGTGTCCCACCAGGTCACGCCGGCCCAGCCGGACTCCTCCGCCATCTTGTCGACCATCGCCCGGAACCCGGCCGGGTCGTCGACCTTGATCGGGTTGAGGATTCCGGCCACGCGCCGGTTGCCGCTCGGGATCGCTTCCGGGAACGGCTCCGTGGAGAGTCCGATCGAGCGCGGTCGCGGGTCGAACAGGATCAGTCCGAGCAGCACCACGGTCAGGCCGAGCAGGTAGCCGGCAACGACGTCGGAGAGCGTGAACCGGCCCAGGAAGATCCGGTCCGCGCCCACGAGCAGGGCGACCACGAGCGCGGCCACGGTCACCAGTCGGCGCAGCCCGCGACGACGGATGAGCATCATCGCCAGCACGATCGACACCCCGGCGGCCGCGGCGATCCCGCTGGCGTGGCCGGACGGGAACGAGCGGTCCACCAGCGTGCTCGGCGGGTTGTCCCAGCCGGGCCGGCCCGCTCCGATCAGGTACTTCACCCCGGTGGTGACCAGGGCGGTCGCCGCCATCACCGCAACCGTCGACAGCGCTGGGCGCCGGTAGCTCTTCACCCAGAGCGCGACCGCGGCGACGACGGTGAGCACCGTCAGGGCCCAGATCCCCGTCAGGTGCGCGACCCAGGTCAGGGTCGAGTGCAGCCAGGTGTGGGCATCGGTGAAATTCCGCGGGCCGCGCCCCACGCTGCGGTCGAGGTCGATCAGGCCTCCGAGGCCGTTCCCGACCATCGTGGTCAGCACCACGAAGGCCAGACCGCTCACCAGTGCTCCGAGGCGGAGGGCCAGCTGCTGGCGAGGGCTGTCGATCACGGCGCGATGGTAGTCCTGTGCGGGCGGTCACGATGCGGCAGCGGGTCGAAGGCGGCCAGGGTGAGCAGCGTGATGCTCGCTCCCAGCAGCAGTCCGCCGAGTACGTCGGAGGGGTAGTGCACCCCGAGCAGGATGCGGTCGAAGCCGACCAGCGCCGCCACGACGAGTGCACCGCTGATCACCCGGTAGCGCAGCCGGCGGGTCGGGCTGAACATGATGGCGAGCACGATCGCGATGCCGGCGAGGGCGGCGATCGCTGTCGAGTGCCCGGAGGGGAACGACCAGCCACCGGCGTGCGCGGCGGGGTGCGCCCAGTGCGGGCGAGGCCGCTCGAACACGGCCTTGAGCAGGTAGTAGCCCCAGCGGGACGCCTCGATGACGATCAACGCCCAGACGCCGGCTCGCCAGTGACCGACGAGGGCGAGCAGTCCGGCGATCACGAGCACCAGGCCGACCAGGTAGTCGGGCTGGGTCACGTCGGCGACGAAGTTGGCGAGGTTCAGCACCCAGCGGTGGTCAGCAGTGAACCGCTGCGGACCGGATCCGAGGCCGTGGTCGAGGCTGCGCAGCCAGTGCGGGTCGGCATGGACCACGAGCGCGATCAGGCCGAACAGCACCACACCCGTACCGCCACCCAGCAGCGCACTGGTGCGGCGCCGCTCGACGTCGTCGTTCACACCGCAGATCGTTCCAGACGAACCAGCACACTCTTCGACGCGGGAGTGTTCGACACCTTGGCCACCGCGTCCAGAGGCACCAGCACGTTGGTCTCCGGGAAGTACGCCGCCGCACAGCCGCGCGCGGTCTCGTAGGACACGACCCGGAAGTCCTCGGCCCGGCGCTCGCCGTCGGACCAGACGCTGACCAGGTCGACGTGGTCGCCGTCGGCGAAGCCCAGCTCGGCCAGGTCGTCGGGTCGCACGAACACCACGCGGCGCCCGGCCTTGATGCCGCGGTAGCGGTCGTCGAGCCCGTAGATCGTGGTGTTGAACTGGTCGTGGCTGCGGATCGTCTGCAGCAGCAGGTGGCCCGGCGGGACCTGGAGCGGGTCGAGCGCGTTCACCGTGAACCGCGCCTTGCCCGTCGCGGTGGGGAACTCGCGCCGGTCGCGCGGCGGGTGCGGCAGCGCGAAGCCGTCGCGCTGGTGGACCCGGGCGTTGAAGTCCTCGAAGCCCGGGACGACCCGGGAGATGTGGTCGCGGATCCGGTCGTAGTCGGCGCGCAGTCCGGCCCAGTCCGCCTGCCCGGGGAGCAGCGCCTCGGCGATCCCGGTGATGATCGCGATCTCGGAGCGCACCTGCTCGCCGGCCGGCTCGAGGCGGCCTCGGGAGAGGTGCACCATGCCCATCGAGTCCTCGACGCTGACGACCTGGTCGCCGCCGGCCTGCCGGTCCCGCTCGGTGCGGCCCAGGCACGGCAGGATCAGCGCCTCCTGACCGCACAGCGCGTGCGACTTGTTCAGCTTGGTGCTCACCTGGACGGTCAGGTCGAGGCCGGCCATCGCTTCGGCGGTGGCCGCGGTGTCCGGAGTGGCCGAGACGAAGTTGCCTCCCAGCCCCCCGAACGCACGCACCTGCCCGGCCCGCATGGCCCGGATGGTGTCGACGGCGTCGAGACCGTGCTCGCGCCGAGGTTCGAAGTCGAACTCGGTCCCGAGCGCGTCCAGGAACGAGTCCGGCGCTTTCTCCCAGATCCCCATCGTCCGGTCGCCCTGGACGTTCGAGTGCCCGCGCACCGGGCACAGGCCCGCGCCCTTCTTGCCGATGTTGCCGCGCAGCAGCATCAGGTTGGTGATCTCCTGGATCGTCGCGACCGCGTCCCGGTGCTGGGTCAGCCCCATCGCCCAGCAGACGATCACGCGGTCCGAGCGCCGGTAGCGCTCGGCGAGCGACTCGATCTCGGTCCGGGTCAGCCCTGTCGCCGCGATCACCTGGTCCCAGTCCAGGGCGCCGAGGTGCTCGACGTACTCGGCGTACTCGGAGGTGTGCTTGGCGACGAAGTCCTCGTCGACCGCCCCGGCCTCGATCGTCAGCTGCGCCAGCGCGGCGAACAGCGCCTGGTCGCCGGACAGCCGGATCTGCAGGAACTCGTCGGTCAGCTCGGTGCCCTTGACCAGGCTCAGCGGTGACTGCGGGTTGTGGAACCGCCGCAGACCGGCCTCGTCCAGCGGGTTGATCGTGACGATGTGCGCGCCGTTGCGCTTCGCCTTCTCCAGGGCGGTAAGCATCCGCGGGTGGTTGGTGCCCGGGTTCTGGCCGACCACCATGATCAGGTCGGCGGCGTACAGGTCCTCGAGGTGCACGCTGCCCTTGCCGATGCCGATCGAGTGGGCGAGCGCCGCGCCGCTGGACTCGTGGCACATGTTCGAGCAGTCCGGCAGGTTGTTGGTGCCGAAACGTCGCACCATCAGCTGGTAGAGGAACGCGGCCTCGTTCGAGGCGCGGCCCGAGGTGTAGAACGACGCGGCGTCGGGGCTCGGCAGCGCACGGAGCCGCTCGGCGATGATCGTGAACGCGTCGTCCCAGGAGATCGGGACGTAGTGGGTGCCTCCGCGCGGCCGGTGCATCGGCTCGACGAGCCGGCCCTGCTGCCCCAGCCAGTAGTCGGACTTCCCGGCCAGCTCAGTGATCGGGTGCTCGGCGAAGAACGCGGGCGTGACCCGGCGCAAGGTCGCCTCCTCCGCGACGGCCTTCGCGCCGTTCTCGCAGAACTCGGCGGTGCTGCGGTGGTGCGGGTCGGGCCAGGCGCAGCCGGGGCAGTCGAAGCCGTCCTTCTGATTGAGCCGGACCAGGGTCAGCGCCGTCCGCCGGATCCCCATCTGCTCGTTCGAGATGAGCAAGGCCTTGGTCACTGCCGTCAGGCCGGCGGCGTCGTGCTTGCGGCCCTTGACCTCGAGCCCGGTGTCGTCGGGGTCCTGCCGCGGTGCGCGTCTGCTCACCTCGACATTCTTACCCGTTCGACGCTGCCGATATCGTTAGCGGGTGATCGATCCTCGTCTGCTGCGTGAGAACCCCGACCTGATCCGTGCCGCCCAGGCGAAGCGTGGTCTGTCCGGGGACGTGGTGGACGCTGCACTGGCCGCGGACGAGGCCCGGCGCGAGGCGATCGTCGCGTTCGAGGCACTGCGCGCCGAGCAGAAGCAGCTCTCCAAGCAGATCCCGCAGGCGCAGGGCGACGAGAAGACCGCCCTGCTCGAGAAGACCAAGCAGCTCTCGGCCGACGTCAAGGCGGCCGAGGCCAAGCAGGGCGATGCCGAGCAGGCCTGGCGGGACGCGATGCTGGCGATCCCGAACCCGGCGGCCGAGGAGGCCCCGGCCGGTGGCGAGGACGACTTCGTGATCCTCGAGCACGTCGGTACCCCCCGCGACTTCGCGGCCGAGGGCTTCGAGCCCCGTGACCACATCGAGCTCGGACGGATGCTCGGCGCCATCGACCTCGACCGCGGCGCCAAGGTGTCCGGCTCGCGCTTCTACTTCCTCACCGGTGTCGGCGCCGAGCTCGAGTTCGCGCTGATCAACCTGGCGATGGAGCAGGCCCGCGAGGCCGGCTTCACCCAGGTCATCGCGCCGTCGTTGGTGAAGCCCGAGGCGATGGCCGGGACCGGGTTCCTGGGCCAGGCGGCCGACGACGTCTACCGGATCGAGGGCCAGGACATGTACCTGGTCGGCACCTCGGAGGTGCCGATGGCGGCGTACCACTCCGACGAGATCCTGGACGGCGCCTCGCTGCCGCTCCGGTACGCCGCGTTCAGCCCGTGCTTCCGCAAGGAGGCCGGCTCGCACGGCAAGGACACCAAGGGCATCATCCGGGTGCACTGGTTCGACAAGGTGGAGATGTTCGTCTACTCCACCACCGAGGACTCGTACGCCGAGCACCAGCGGCTGCTCCAGTGGGAGAAGGACTTCCTCGACAAGCTCGAGCTGGCCTACCGGGTGATCGACGTGGCGGCCGGCGACCTGGGCCTCTCGGCCCAGCGCAAGTTCGACTGCGAGGCCTGGATCCCGACGCAGGGCAAGTACCGCGAGCTCACCTCGACCTCGAACTGCACCGAGTTCCAGACCCGGCGCCTCGACACCCGCGGCCGTTTCGAGGACGGCATCAAGCCCATCTCGACGCTCAACGGCACGCTCTGCGCGATGACGCGGACGATCGTGGCGATCCTGGAGACCCATCAGCAGGCCGACGGTTCGGTGAAGGTGCCGAAGGCGCTGCAGAAGTGGCTCGGCCGCGAGGTCCTGACGCCGATCGGTGGTTGAGGTTGCGTCGTCCTGAGCCTGTCGAAGGGTCGAAACCTGGTGAGCCCGGCTGGGTCCCGAGCCTGGTCGCCCTCGACATCGACGGGACGCTGCTGATCCCCGACCTCGAGCGGGGCATGGCCGCGGAGGTCATGACCCAGCCGGTGCTGGACGCGGTGCTCGACACCGCCCGGGCCGGTGCGCGGGTGGTGCTGGCCTCGGGCCGGGCGCCCCTGAGCATGGCCGGGATCGCCGATCGGATCGGCCTGACCGACCTGGTCCGCGAGCTCACCGGTGAGCCGCTGCACATCGTCGCCTCCAACGGCTCGGTCGTGGTCCGGCACGCGCCGCTGGAGATGGTGCACGAGATCACCTTCGACGCCTCCGAGGCGGTGCGCACCGTCCTGGAGCACGTGCCCGGCGCCGCGGTCGCGGTCGAGGAGCACGGGGTCGGCTACCGGGTGAACCGGCTGTTCCCGCCCGGTGAGCTCGACGGCGAGATGATCATCTGCGACATCGAGGAGATGATCGCCGGTCCGGTGAGCCGGGTGATCATCCGTGACCCGGACTCCACCTCCGAGGACTTCGTCCACCTGGCCAAGCAGCTCGGCCTGCACGGCACCAACTACTTCATCGGCTGGACCGCCTGGCTGGACCTGGCTCCCGAGGGCGTCAGCAAGGCCAGCGGGCTGGAGTGGGTCTGCGCCGAGCTCGACGTGGAGGCCACCGACGTGCTCGCCATCGGCGACGGCCGCAACGACATCGAGATGCTGACCTGGGCCGGTCGCGGCGTCGCGATGGGGCAGGGTCCCCAGGTCGTGCGCGACGCCGCCGACCACGTCACCGGCCCGGTGACCGAGGACGGCGCCGCCACCGAGCTGCGGCGGTGGTTCGGCTGACCGCGAGCATCCCCGACGAGGTCAGCACCGCGCGACTGCGGATGCCGGTGATCACGCCCGACGAAGCACGGGCGATCCTCGGCGGTCACCGGGAGCCCTCCTGGCACCCGGACTACCCGCGCAAGGACGACCTGGACGCGCTCACGATGGTCCGCGAGGAGTCCTGCTGGGCGCCGCGCCACATCGTCCGGGCGTTCGACGGGCTCGTCGTCGGGTCGATCGGGTTCTTCGGCCCGCCGCAGGATGCAGACGACGCGGTCCCCGAGGTCGAGGTCGGGTACGGCCTGGTGCCCGACGCCCGCGGGCACGGCGCCGCCACCGAGGCGCTCCAGGGGCTGCTGGGCCACGTCGACGCCGCCGGGATCCGGGTCCGGGCCTCCGTCGAGCCGAGCAACACCGCCAGCGTGCGGGTGCTGGCGAAGTGCGGCTTCACCGGCCTGCTGGGGAGCGACGAGGACGGCAACCTGGTGATGGTCCGCCCGCTGCCGGCTTGAGCCTGCGTAAGAACGGCGTCCCCCGCGCGTGCGGTAGGCGTGCCCCTCTCCCTCCCCTCGTTCGCCCGTGTCCTGAAGCGTTCGACCCTCGCCGCCGCTGCGCTGGCCGGCACTGCCGCTGCGCTCGTCGCCTCATCGGTCGCCGCACCGTTCGTGCTGGCGGCGGCTCCGGATTCCTCCGCGCAGCACGCGTACGTCGTCAAGATCACCAACAAGGGCGCCTACCCGGACTCCGACGCGACGATCCTCGGGACGATCGACGCGGCCCTGCAGCGCTGGGTGGTGGAGAGCAACGGGGCGCTGACCAGCTTCACCCGGGTCGGCACGGGATTCACCGAGCTGAAGACTGCGACCGACTGCCAGAGCCAGAGCTCGTTGTGGGACGAGGCCGAGAAGCTGTTCCCGGACGTCGACTTCGGCGGCAGCTCGGGCAACCACCTGATCGTCATGGGCCCGTCCGCCTGCACCGGCGGGCACGGAACCATCGGTAGCGACGGGATGACCTCGGGCGGCGAGGTCACGTTCTCCTACGACCCGGCGAAGTCACCGCAGACGCTCCTGCACGAGCTCGGCCACAACTTCGGGCTCATGCACGCGCACTCGCTGATGTGCGACCCGACCTGCACGGACGTCGAGTACGGCGACCGCTACGCGATCATGGGGGTCACGACCTCCAGCACGCCTGCCTACGTGCCGGCTTCTCTCGACTCCTACGAGCGCCAGCTCCTCGGGATCGATGACAGCTGCGAGATCCATGACGCCAGCCTCCCGACCGAGGTTCCGAGTGCGAGCCGTACCTACACCCTCAGCCCACGAGGCACCGACTCCGGGGAGCGCGGCCTCCGGATCACGGACCCGATCACCGGAGCCGTGTACTACCTCGATTTCCGTGACGGCGCCGGCCGGGACTCCGGCGCCTACTACGTGGGGACCTCGACGAGCTCGTCCGCGGGTTGGTTCCGGGACGGCGTGACGGTCGAGCAGGTCGTGCACGATTCCGACGGCAGAGCTGTCTCCCAGCTGCTGTCGTTCCCGGACGCGAAGAACGTGCCGATCTACGCGCGGGTCGCGGGCGAGTCCTTCGACCAGGGCGGCGTGCATGTTGCCGTCAACCAGGTCGGGGCGCCGGGCGATCCGAGTGCGGTCGCGAGCGTCACGGTGACGCTGAGCCGCGCGCCCGGCGTCACGGCCGCGGCCGACCAGCTGGCCGACGCGTGCGAGAACGAGGCGGTCGCGCCGCCGCCCGCCCCGACCCTCTCTCCGACCGACGCGGCTCCGACCGTCAGCCCCACCCAGACGCCGACCGGCGAACCCACGCCGACCCTGAACCCGACCCCGACGACGGCGCCGACGCCGGAACCCACCGCGAGCCTGCCGACACCGGACCTCCCGACCTCGGTCCCCACCCCGCTGCCGACAACGGTTCCGACCGCCGTACCGACTGCTCTGCCGACGGACCTGCTGACGTTGGTCCCCACGGGCCTTCCCTCCGCGGTGCCGACCGCCCTTCCGACCGCCCTTCCGAGCGCTCTCCCCACGGCGTTGCCGACGGCACTACCGCCGGACCTGCCGACAACGCTGCCGACCGACGCTGCGACCGGTCCTTCGGCCACCAGTGCGCCGACCGGCCCACCGACCGCTCCTGGTCCGTCCGCAACCACTCCGCCGGCGCCGTCCCCGTCCGTCACGCTCGCTCCACCGCCGACGACCGGTCCTCCGACGACGGCACCCCCGACGACGGGTGGTCCCACCCACGAGCCCCCGGACGACACCTCGCACCACCAGCCGCGTCCGCCGCGGCACGGGTTGCTGCCGAGCACCGGCAGCCCGCGGCTGCTGCTCGCCGAGATCGCGGCAGCAGCGTTCGCACTGACCTTCGGCCTGGTGCTGGTACTCGCCGGCCGGCGTCCTACGGCCAGGCCCGCGGGTCGCGTCCGATGAAGCCCATCAGGCGCGCCTGGGCGTCGCCGCCCGGCACGTCCACCTTCGGCCCGTACTGACCGGACTCGCGCAGCATCTGGTCGAGCGGTTCCATCCCGGCGAGCATGTCGGCACAGCGGGCTTCGTCGAGGGCGATCGGTTGTCCGGTCGCCTTGGCCAGGTCCCAGGTGTGCAGGAAGACGTCGGAGGTGTAGAACCGCGAGACCGCCTGGTCGACCGGGACCTCGCCGATGTGCGGGTTGGTCAGCACGAGCTCAGCAGTCGCCGGGTCGTCGAGCAGTGCCTGGACAGCGGCGACGTGGTGCTCCCACGCCGCGACCGGGTCGTCCTTGGCCGACGGGCCGGCAGGGAGGCGTACGTCGGATCCTGAGCTGAGCAGCCCGGGCAGCCACTCGACGAGGTGGTCGACGACATCGCGTGCCCGCCACTCCGCGACCGGTGCCGGATCGTCCCAGCGACCCGGATCGGCGCTGCGGACCAGAGCGGTGAAGGCGGCGGCGGTGTCGCGGTGCTCGGCTGCGGGTGTGGGTTCCATGCCGGGAACCATACTCAACCAATTGGTTGAATACAAGGCCCGTTAGCCTCGCCCTGTGAGCCCGCCCCGTCTGATCGCGACCGATCTGGACGGGACACTGGTGCACTCCGACGGGTCCATCACCCCGCGCACCCAGGCGGCACTGCTGGCAGCCGAAGCAGCCGGCGTCGAGGTCGTCTTCGTGACCGGCCGACCGCTGCGGTGGGCGAAGGACGTCTTCGACCACGTCGGTGGCCACGGGCACGCGATCGTCTCCAACGGCGCCCTGATCTGGGACGTCGCGACGTCCTCGCCCTACCTGGTCCGGGCGTTCGAGTCGGCGATCGCGGTCGAGGTCGCCGACCGGATCCGAGACGCGGTCCCCGGCACCCACTACGCCGTCGAGACCCTGGACGGGATCGCGCTGGAGACCGGGTTCCTGGAGCGCTACCCGGTTCCGGAGGGCAGCCTGCGCGGCTCCTTCGAGGAGATCGCCGGGCGCCCGGTGCTCAAGATCCTGGCCCGTCACGAGGAGCTGGACCCGCAGTCCTTCTGGGACGCTGCGCTGGCCGTGGCCGCCGACCTCGCCGAGATCACCTGGTCGTCAGCGACGACCCTGCTGGAGATCAGCGCCCACCAGGTCACCAAGGCCTCGACGCTGGCCGTCTTCGCTGCCGAGCGCGGCATCGGGCCGGACGAGGTGGTCGCGTTCGGCGACATGCCCAACGACCTGCCGATGCTGGAGTGGGCCGGTACGTCGTACGCGATGGCCAACGCGCACCCGAGCGTGCGCGCGATCGCGACCCACGTCGCCGGAACCAACGACGACGACGGTGTGGCCGAGGTCATCGAGCAGCTGCTCGACTCCTGACCAGCCCCGGGGCAGGCTTGAACCCATGCTGCGGACCGCGAGGCTCCTGTTCGTCCTGGCGGTGACCGCCGGGATGCTGGTGCTGACCCCGCAGACGTCGTGGGCGTGCAGCTGCGTCTCGATGACGACCGCCGAGCTGGTGAAGAACGCCGGCACCGTGGTCGACGCGAAGGTGGACTGGGTGGCCACCAACGGCATCACCACGACCTACAGCGTGAAGGTCTCCCAGGTCTACAAGGGCAAGGCCGCGGAGAAGGAGAAGCTGACCGGGGCAGCGCAGGAGTCCGCCTGCGGACTCGGGTCCCTGGTCACCGACAAGCGCTACCTGATCTACATCCACGGCAAGCACCCCGGCGCGATGGGCGTCTCGACGTGCAGTGGCGGAGCCGTCCCGTACGACGCGGCGCTGGCCTCCCGGATCGAGAAGATCACCGGTGAGCCGCCGACCGGTCCCTACGCCACTCCGGGGAGCCGACCCGGGGCGGTCGACGAGGACCCCATCGCCGGAACCGCCTGGTACACGGTCGTCATCACCGGCCTGATCGTGGCTGGTGCCCTCGGGTTCCTGATCTGGATCCGTCGGCCGACGAGGTCCTAGAGGTACATCCCTCCCGAGCTGCTCTCGGCAGCCGTCTCGGTCGGGTCCGGCTGCATGCCCGGCACGGCACCCGGCGGGAGCGCGCGGCGCATCTGCTCGAGCTGGGCGCGGGCTGCCATCTGCTGGGCGTAGATCGCGGTCTGGATGCCGTGGAACAGGCCCTCGAGCCAGCCGACCAGCTGGGCTTGGGCGATACGCAGCTCGGACTCCGACGGCGTCTGGTCGGAGAACGGGTCGATCAACCGGTCGAGCTCTTCCCCGAGCTCGGGGGCCAGGCCCTCCTTGAGCTCGGCGATCGAGGTCTTCAGGACACTGGCGAGACGGTTGCGCCCGGCCTCGTCGACCGGTGCCGCCTTCACCTCCTCGAGAAGCATCCGGATCATGCTGCCGATCCGCATCACCTTGGCCGGCTCCTCGACCAGGTCGGTGACCTGCTCGATGTCCTCCTCGGACCCGTCCTCGGGCGCGACGAGACCGGTCGGCTGACCCTGCGGATCGATGATCACCACGCGGGGGTCCTGGTCTTCGGGCTGCTGGCTCGACATGGCCGAAAGCCTAGCCAATCGGCCCATGCCGCCGGTCCGGGCCGACTGCTTGGATTCCGCGCATGACATCCAAGGTGCGGAACCTCTCGGCGATCGCTCTGCTGGTCGCCTCCCTGGCGCTGACCGGCTGCGGCGGCAAGACCGTGACGACCTCCGACGGCTCGAAGGTGCACGTCGACGGCAACGGTGACGGCGCGACGATCAAGACCGACGACGGCGAGATCACCGTCGGCAAGGGCCTTCCTGACGGTTTCCCGAAGGACGACGTCCCGGTCGTCGACGGCACGATCATCGGGGGCTCGAAGGGCACCGACACCGGCCCGTACGCGTGGTCGGTCGTGGTCCAGAGCGACGGCGACGCGAGCGACGTGTTCGGCGACGCCAAGTCCAAGCTCGAGGGCGCCGGGTTCACCGCCGGCCAGAACATGGACATGGGCGAGGTGCACACCGGGCAGTTCACGAGCGCGAAGTACGAGGTCAGCGTGAACGCCGCCAAGACCGGCAGCACCGTGACGGTGACGTACCTGGTGAGGGTTCCCCCCGCCTCGTGAGCGGGAGTGCGAGACTCCGGGCATGAACGCCGTCACCTCGCGGTTCCTGGTCATCCTCAGCGCGGCCCTGGTCCTCACCGGCTGCGGCGGTGGCACCCCGGTCGGCACGGCGCCGCGCTGCGTGGACCACTACGAGCCGGTCGCGGCGGCGGCGAACCGGCAGGCACTGACGCGTCTGCTCCGGCACGCCATCGACCCCAAGGTGGCCGCGATCAAGGTGGTGCCGCACCAGCCGGCGGACGGCAAGGAGACGGTCACCCTGCTCGACAAGCAGAAGCAGGTCGTCCAGTCGCTGGACATGTGGCGCAAGGACGACGGCACCTGGGTCGCGCAGCGGTTCGTGCCCTGCGTCAACGGCAGCCCTTCGACGCCGTCGTCGCCGTCGACACCCGCGACCCCCTAGGTCCGCAGCAGGATCTTCCCGGTGTGGTCACCCGACTCCATCAGGGCGTGCGCCTTGCCGGCCTCCTCGAGCGGGAACTCGGCGTCGACCATCGTCCGGATCCGGCCGTCCGACACCAGCGGCCACACGTGCTCCTCGACGGCCCGGCAGATCGCCGACTTCTCAGCGGTCGGCCGAGCCCGCAGCGACGTGGCGATCACCGCGCCGCGCTTGCGCAGGAGCGCGTTGATGTCGAGCTCGCCACGGGTGCCGCCCTGCATGCCGATGATGACCAGCCGTCCCTCGGTGGCCAGGGCGGAGACGTTGCTCTCCAGGTACTTCGCGCCCATGTTGTCGAGGATGACGTCGGCACCGCCGGCCTCGGAGACGACCGTCACGAAGTCCTCGTCGCGGTAGCTGATCGCCCGGTCGGCGCCGAGGTCGAGGCAGAGCTGCTGCTTCTCCGGTGTCCCGGCCGTGGTGAAGACCCGGGCACCGAGCGCCTTCGCGGTCTGGATGGCGAAGGTGCCGATGCCGCCGGCACCTCCGTGCACGAGGAAGGTCTCGCCCGGCTGCAGGTGGGCCAGCATGAAGACGTTCGACCAGACGGTGCAGGCGACCTCGGGCAGCGAGGCCGCGACCTCGAGCGGGACGCCGTCGGGCACCCGCATCAACTGTCCGGCCGGCACCAGCACCTGCTCGGCGTAGCCACCGCCGGCCAGCAGGGCGCACGCCTCGTCGCCCACCGACCAGCCCTCGACACCCTCGCCGACGGCGCGGACGCGGCCGGAGCACTCCAGGCCGATCACGTCGCTCGTCCCCGGCGGTGGTGGGTAGAACCCCATCCGCTGCAGGGTGTCGGCGCGGTTCACCGCGGTGGCGACGACGTCGAGGACGACCTCGCCAGGACCCGGGGTCAGGTCGGGAAGCTCGGCGACGACCAGGGCGTCCGGACCGCCCGGCTCGGGCACGACAACAGCTCGCATGCCTCCAGATTAGGGGGCAGCGATCAGGCGTCGGCCGATGCCAGCTCCTCCTCGACCTCGGGGTCGTCGTCCTCGTGCTCGAGCACCTCGGCCGGCTTGTCCCAGCGGAGGGCGAGGTCCTGCGCCGCCGAGGCCAGTCGCTCGATCTCGTCGGGATCTCCGTCGGACTTCGCCGCGGCGTACCCGAGCAGGAAGGTGGTGATCGGTGCAGCCGGACGTGCCACGTTGTGCGCGGCGTCGCGGGCCACGTCGAGGATCAGTGCTTCGTCGAGGTCGATCTCCACGTCGAGGGCGTCGCAGAGCTCATCAATCCAGTCGTGCAGATTCACGAACCCACCTTCACCCCCGTCGCCGGACGGGCGCAAGAGGCATAGGCGATCAGTCGCCGAAGGTTTCCCTCAGCGCAAGCAAGTCGTCCCAGGTGTCCACGTCGCGGGTCTCCGGGCCGAAGGCCGCGACCTCGACGAGCTCCAGACCTCGGACCAGGTCCCGCATCGACAACCCGTGCTCGTCCTCGTAGGAAGGCCGCACCCGGTCGAGGGCGTCGGGCCGGTACGCCGCGCACAGGAACTGGACCTTCCCGTCCTGGTCGACGAGCACGGCGCCGTCGCCCGAGGATGCCTCGGTCAGCCGACGCACCGTCGAGCTGGTGACGAGCGGCATGTCCACGGCGAGCACGACCAGCAGATCGGGACGACGCGCGAACGCCCGCAGTCCGGCCAGCAGACCGGCGGCCGGACCGCCACCCCGCGGGTCCTCGCGCGTGAAGGTGACCGGTCGCGTGGTGGGCACCGGGTCGCCGACGACCACGACCTCGTCGATGTCGAGCATCGCGCCGAGGGCGTGCTCGAGGAGCGTCAGCCCCCCGAGCTCGATCGACGCCTTGTCGGCCCCGCCCAACCGGACGGAGCTGCCCCCGGTGAGGACCACGGCACCGGTCCTGTGCGTCTCCACGTCGCGCAGTCTGCCACCGTCGATGCCTCTACGCTGGATGCATGGGCGCACAGGTGCGGGTGACGGTGTGGCAGCACGCCTCCGACCTCGACCCTGCGGTGAACCAGGACGCGCTCGCGGGTCTCGAGCTGCCCGCCGGAACCGATCTCCTGGTCCTGCCCGAGGCCTTCGCCCGGGACTTCGGCGAACCGGGCTCGCCACTCGCGCCGATCGCCGAGCCCCTGGACGGCCCCTTCGTCTCGGCGGCGCGGGCGAAGACCGAGGCGACCGGTGCAGCGGTGGTGGCCGGCATGTTCGAGCAGTCCTCCGACCCGGAACGGCCGTTCAACACCCTGGTGCTGAACCAGCCCGGGTCGTTGACGACGTACCGCAAGATCCACCTGTACGACGCCTTCGGGCAGCGCGAGTCGGACATCGTCAGCGCCGGTGCGACCGAGCCCGTCGTCGCCGAGGTCGCCGGGCTCCAGGTGGGCCTGATGACCTGTTACGACCTGCGCTTCCCGGAGCTGGGCCGCGCCCTGTCCGCAGCCGGCGCCGAGGTGCTGGTGCTGCCCGCGGCCTGGGTGGCCGGTCCCGGCAAGGTCGCGCAGTGGCAGACCCTGATCCGCGCCCGGGCGATCGAGAACGTCGCGTGGCTCGTCGCCGCGGCCCAGCCGGGTCCGCGCTACTGCGGGCACTCCGCGGTGATCGCTCCGACCGGGGACGTCGTCGCCGAGGCGGGCGAGGGCGAGGAGCTGCTCACCGCCGAGATCGACCTGGACGTCGTACGGGCCGCTCGCGAGCGCAACCCGGCGCTGAGCCTTCGACGGATGTGACCCGTTGATAGTCTCCGATGTCGATTTCGTGAGTTCTGCAGGTGAAGGTGAGCCAGGTGTCTGTTCCTGAGGGCACGCCCGAGGGAAGCTCGGAGCAGCCGCAGCGACCCCCGGCCCGGCCTCCGGGTTGGCGCAAGGCGACCCCTGAGAACCCCGCTTCGCCGCGTCACTCGGGCGCGCCGACGCACGCCCGACCCGCTGCCCGGCCCGCGTCGCGTCCGCCGTCGCCGTCCGGCTACTCCGGAATCCCGGCCAGCGAGCGTCCCGCGGCCCGGCCGGCGGCCCGCCGGCGCGCCGACGACATCAGGCCGTACCTGCCCCCGATGCCGGACTCGCCCGACGACCCTCGTCGTCCGCACCCGGTCACCCCGGTCGAGGGCCGGGCCGAGGTCGCACCCCCGGTTCCCGAGCACGCCGTCACTCCCACGGCGCCTGCTCCCACGGCGCCTGCTCCCGCGGTGCCGGCGCCCGTTCCCGCACCCCCGACCCCTGCCGCTCCGGTCGTGCGGACCGAGCCGCGGAAGACGCCGACCCTGGCCGAGACGAAGGCTGCGGCTCGCACCGCCGCGACACCGGCGCGCAAGCGGGCCGAGGCCCGGGCGCAGACCGCCCGTCCGCACGCACGTACCGCTGCGCCCGCGACTGCCTCCGCGTCCCGGCCCGCACTGCCGAAGGCGTCGACGGGGGTCGACCGGTTCACCGCAGGTGACGGCGAGGGCTGGCTGGTCCTGCTGCTCCTCGGGGCGTTCGGCATCGTGCTCGTCCGGATCGCGCCGGATCTCCCCGAGCTCGTCCGCCAGGTCTCCGCGGTCGTCGTCTCCGGCGCCCTGGCCTGGGGCCTCGCCATCCGCACCGGGGGTCGCCCGTTCTGGGCTGCGGGTCTCGGCGCCGCGCTCGCGATCGGTGCGGTCGCCAGCGACTGGCACCCGCTGGTCGCCGGAGCCGCCGTCGGCACCGGCGTCATGGGCGCCACCCTGGCGGTGATGGCGACGACACCCGCCGCCACCTACCTGCTCGCGCTGCGCGAGGCCGTCGTCGCGTCCCTGATCGCCGCTGTCGGCGCCATCGGAGCCGTCGGCTACGGCGTCGACAAGGATGCCGACATCGCGGCCGATCGCTTCGGGTACGCCGTGCTCGTGCTGTCCCTGATCGGCACCTTCGCCCTCGTCTACCGGCTCGGCGCCGGCCTGCACGGCCTCGGCCGCCGCGGGTACGTCGTCGCGGGCGGTGCGGTGGTGATGCTGGTCTTCGCGCTGGCCTACAGCGCGGCGATCGCGCACTGGGGCTCGCGCGACTTCGTCGGCATGATGGACGACGTCCGCGACTCCACCCGCGACCACCTGGGGGCGGTCCCGCACCCGATCGTGGCGCTGCTCGGCTACCCGGCACTGATCTGGGGCGTGTTCATGCGCGCCCGCCGACGCCAGGGCTGGTGGGTCTGCGCGTTCGGTGTCGCGGCCACGGCACCGATCTCGACCCGGCTGGTTTCCTCCGACCTGGGCGCGCGCAGCGTCGCTCTCGGCGGTCTCTACAGCCTCGTCGTCGGCGCGGTCGTCGGGTACCTCGTCATCCGGGTCGAGCAGTCGCTGACCGGCAGCCACGGGCGACGGGCCCGGCGCGACGAGGAGGCCGAGGCGCACCGTCCCGAACCCCGTCGTACGCGCGCGCTGCACTGAGCCCAACGCGCGAGTAACCGTCGCGGGGCGGTAGCGTCCGCGACATGGCAACGTCCGAGGTGCTCGCCGAGATGGTCGCCAGCGTGCTGTCGGTCCCGGTCGCCGTCGGTGACCCGGTGGTCGTCGGCGACACGGTGATCCTGCTGGAGTCCATGAAGATGGAGATCCCGGTCCTCGCCGAGGTCGCCGGGACCGTCGCCGAGATCCGGGTCGTGCCCGGCGACGTCATCCAGGAGGGTGACGTGCTGGCGGTGCTCGAGCACTGAGCCGGTCTGGCAGAGGGGGCGGGATTCGAACCCGCGGTAGGTCTCCCTACGACCGCTTTCAAGGCGGTTCCGATCGGCCACTCCGGCACCCCTCCGTGCACCCGCAGAACGGGCACGAGGGATGAGTTTAGGCGAGGGCTACTCCGAGCCGCCGATCTCCATCGACACCGAGTCGTAGACCAGGTCGTGCATCTTCTGCCGGTAGTGCTCGACATCGTTGAGCAGCCGGCGGACCTCGGCGGCCACCCGGTCGGTGTCGAGGCGGTCGAGGAGACCGCCGCCGAGCGCGGTGAGGCGCCCGAGGAGCTGCTGCCGCTCGCGGTCGCTGGCACCGCTGCGCGCGGCGAGCCAGCCGTCCCAGGACGAGAACCGTTCGTCGCTGAGCGCCTCGCGGACCGCGGCGAGCTGCTTGCGCGTCATCAACCGCCAGTTCGAGGCCGAGCGCGTCCCTCCCAGGGTGCTCCGCAGCTCCGAGATCGCTGACTCGAGAGTCATCGAGCCACCACCTTCCACGCCTTCGTTCGTGCACAGTGGAGATCTGAGTGTGACCCAGGCCACAGTCCGAAACAAGACCCGTGTCGCGATTCGGGACTTCAGTCCTACCCCGATTCGCGTCGGCGTACTCCACGACGATGTAATCGGACGATGAGCACCACCGAACCGCGCGAGTACGGCCTCGCTCCTCAGCTCCGCGCCCGGTTGATGGGCACGTTCCTGGCGGCGGTCGGCGTCACCCTGCTGGTGATGACGGTGGTCGTGGTGGCGTTCAAGCTTCCCGGTGACGTGCTCAGCGCGGTCGTCATCCTGGTGGTCGTGGGGATCGTCGCGTCGGCTTTCTTCCTGGGCCGCCGCTGGTACGTCGTCCGGGTCGACGACACCGGCTACCAGGTCCGCTTCGTCCGCGGTGCGGGGGCGGCGCAGGCGCGTTGGACCGAGGTCGAGGACCTCACCACGGCCGTGGTCGCCGGGTCCGAGTGCGTGCTGCTCCGCCTGCGCGACGGCAGGTCGACAACGATCCCGGTGGCCCTGATCGAGGGCGACCAGGAGGAGTTCGTCGACGAGCTCCAGCGGCGCCTCGACACCGGCCACGGCTACCGCCGGCTCTGACCCCGTTCGGAGTTGGCAGGCCCGATTTCCCGCGGGACCTCAGCGGTGGGTAACCTTTCCCTCGCTGTCGGGGAGGTGTCGCCTAGTCCGGTCTATGGCGCCCGCCTGCTAAGCGGGTTTGGGGCTAAAACCCCATCGAGGGTTCAAATCCCTCCACCTCCGCCAGTGGTCTACCAGGAACCCCGCCCGAACCGGGCGGGGTTCTTGCATGTTTGAGCAATTGCACGCGGGGGCAGGGTTGTTGCATGAACTTGCAGGAAGGTGCAGTGCAGGTTCATGAGGTAACTGGTCTACTTCCCGCCGCAGGTGGGAGTCGAAAGAATCAGGGACACCGATCGCACCCCTTGGTGATCGGACAAAGGGAGGACTCGTCTGATGCGCAAGTACCTAGTTCGCTTGGGAGCGGCCGCAGTTCTCGCTACCACCATCTTCGCCGGGGGCTCGGGCCCGGCGGACGCAGCACCCGCAAGTCATCTCCACCACGTGGTGTCGAGCTTCTCGGACACTGGTTGGTAGACCTGCGGGACAACTGAAAACCCGAGACGAGGACGTCCACGTCACCCCCCAGGCGAACGTCAAGCCTCACGGCCCGTCTCGTGACAAGAGCGGAGAGAACCCCCACTCTCCGCTCTAGTCATGTCCGGGGGAGGTCGCTCACTCCTGGGTGGAGGTCGTGCTCCCCGGCGTCCCCTCGCGCGCGTTCTCGCGCAGCTCCTGCTGGCCGATCGCGTGGCCGAGCTGGAACCGGGTCTCCACGCCGTACTCGGCCTTGAGCGAGGCGACGTAGCCGGCGTAGGTGCGGGTGCTCACGCCGACCCTCTTGGCGCTGGCGTGGTCGCTGTGGCCCTCGACGAGCATCCGCACCGTCATCTTGTGGACGTCCTCGGCGATCCCGCGCTCGGTCGAGACGTCGCGGTCGGCGTACGGGCGGGCTCTCTCCCAGAACCGCTCGAAGATGTCGACGAGGTAGGCCACCATGTTGGCGTCGTGGATGACGACCGCGATCTCGGAGTCCTGGGCGCTGGGCACGACCGCCAGCCGTCGGTCGACGACGATCAGCTTGTTGAAGAACTCGTCGAGCGTGCGCACCTCGGCACCCACCTGGGTCACCTCCTCGACGTACTCACGCGTGGCGACGCTGCGGCGCGCGGAGTGCTGGTACAGCGTGCGCATCTTCACGCCTCGGCCCAGCGCACGACGGTCGCGCTCGATCGCCACCTCGAGGACAGCCTGAGGGCGAGCGCCGTCCGGCTGTGCGGTGAGGAGCTCCTCCTGGGCGTCTCCCACCGTGGCCGTGAGGAACCGGTTGATGTTCGGCCGTCCGCGCAGCTCCACGATCGGTACGTCGGCCGGCGCGGTACGCCGGTAGGCGAGGCCCAGGTCGGCGAAGGTCGTCGCCCAGCCGGTCGACTCGGCGAGCAGCTCGGCGGCGCGCTGGCCCATCGGGGCGACGACGCGGGACTGCACGATGGCCGGATCGACGGGAAGGTAGCTCGCGGTCGACGGGTCGAGGGCGAGCAGGCCGAGGTCGAGCAGGAAGGCGAAGTTGTCGGTCTCGGGGCCTCCGGCCACGATCCGCTCGTCGTCCTGGCTGATCGAGCCCTCGAGCACGATCTTCTGGTAGAGCGCGCCTGCATCGTTCTGCAGCAGCTCCCGGTGCGCGCTGTCGAACTCGGTGCTCATCTGAGGACTATCGCAGAAACCTGCAATATCGGACACAGAACCCGCGGTGAAAAAGCATGCAGGGCCGCACCCGTGCGGGTGCGGCCCTGCATCACTGGCTGGTTGAGCCGGTCGAACCTCAGAGGCCCAGGCGGGCCTTGAGGCCGTCGAGCTCGGTCCAGAGAACGGCCGGCAGGTCGTCGCCGAACTTCTCGAACCACTCCTGGATCTGCGGGATCTCGGCCTTCCACTCCTCGACGTCGACCTTGAGCGCCTCGGCCAGCTGCGCCTCGGTCATCTCCAGGCCGTCGATGTCGAAGGATCCCGGCGCCGGCACGTGACCGATCGGGGTCTCGATCGCGGCGGCCTGACCGTCGATGCGCTCGATGATCCACTTGAGCACCCGGCTGTTCTCGCCGAAGCCCGGCCACAGGAACGTGCCGTCCTCGTCGAGGCGGAACCAGTTCACGTAGAAGATCTTGGGCATCTTGGACGCGTCGTTGTCCTTGCCCATGTTGATCCAGTGGCTGAAGTAGTCGCCGGCGTTGTAGCCGATGAACGGGATCATCGCCATCGGGTCGCGGCGGACGACGCCGACCTGACCGACCGCGGCAGCGGTGGTCTCCGACGACAGCGTCGCGCCGAGGAAGGTGCCGTGGGTCCAGTCGCGGGCCTCGGAGACCAGCGGGATCGTCGTCTTGCGACGGCCACCGAACAGGATGGCGTCGATCGGGACTCCGCGCGGGTCGTCGTACTGGGCGGCGAGCATGTCGCACTGCTTGATCGGGGTGCAGTAACGGCTGTTGGGGTGGCTGGACAGCTCGTCGCTGTCCGGCGTCCAGGGCTCGCCCTTCCAGGACGTGGCCTTCGCCGGCGGGTTCTCCAGGCCCTCCCACCAGACGTCGCCGTCCTCGGTCAGCGCGACGTTGGTGAAGACCGAGTTGCCCTTGTTGATCGTCTTCATCGCGTTCGGGTTGGTGTGCTCGTTGGTGCCCGGGGCCACGCCGAAGAAGCCGAACTCCGGGTTCACGGCCCACAGGCGGCCGTCCTCGCCGATGCGCATCCAGGCGATGTCGTCGCCGATCGCCTCGACCTTCCAGCCCGGGATGGTCGGCTCGAGCATCGCCAGGTTGGTCTTGCCGCAGGCGCTCGGGAAGGCGGCGGCGACGTACTTCACGACCCCGACCGGCGAGGTCAGCTTGAGGATGAGCATGTGCTCGGCCATCCAGCCCTCGTCACGCGCCATCACCGAGGCGATGCGCAGCGCGTAGCACTTCTTGCCGAGCAGCGCGTTGCCGCCGTAGCCCGAACCGAAGCTCCAGATCATCCGCTCCTCGGGGAACTGGACGATGTACTTGGTGTCGTTGCACGGCCAGGCGACGTCGGCCTCGCCCTCGGCCAGCGGGTGGCCCACCGAGTGCAGCGCCGGGACGTAGGTCGCGCCGGTCTCCTCGAGCTTGCGCAGCACGTTGCTGCCCATCCGGGCCATCACGCGCATCGACGCGACGACGTACGCCGAGTCGGTGATCTCGATGCCGAACATCGGCTTGTCGGCCTCGAGGTGGCCCATCACGAAGGGGATGACGTACATGGTGCGACCGCGCATGCAGCCGGCGTAGAGCCCGCGCATGATGTCCTTCATCGCGTTCGGGTCCATCCAGTTGTTGGTGGGCCCGCAGTCCTTCTCGTCGACCGAGCAGATGAAGGTCTTGTCCTCGACGCGTGCCACGTCCGTGGGGTCGGAGGCTGCGTAGAACGAGTTCGGCTTCTTGCTCTCGTCCAGCTGGATGAAGGTGCCGGTGCCGACCAGGAAGTCGGTCAGCTCGGTCCACTCCTCGTCGGAGCCGGTGCACCAGTGGATCGAGTCCGGCTGGGTGAGCTCGGCGACCTCGGTGACCCAGGCGAGGATGTCCTCGCGGGTGGTGGGCGCAGCAGTCTCGTTTGAAATGGGCGCAGTGGCGGTCATGCAGGTGGTCCCCTTCGATCGCGGCGCGTCGCCCGAGGCGATGGTGCGCACCGGCCGTCGAGCGCATCGACGGATTTGGAAGTTGGTGTGTGCGCGATCGGCAGCGCCGTTGCAGACGATCGAATTGTTCGACTGTAACTGTGCGCTCCGGCCCCACCTATTGGATCGTTCCAGTGGTGGCCGGGGTCACTGAGCGCTGCCCGATTTCTGCTCCTGCTCGCGCTCCGCTAACATTGCCGGGTTCCTGCGGCGCAGGGACGAGCGCCCGTAGCTCAACGGATAGAGCATCTGACTACGGATCAGAAGGTTTGGGGTTCGAATCCCTACGGGCGCGCAGACGGAAAAGCCCCCGAAGGTCGAACCTTCGGGGGCTTTTCGATGCCGATGTCAGGCCACCGGCCCACTCCCCAACGTCACCGTCGCGGAGTGCGAGACCCCGGCGCTCGTCTTCCACGAGACATACACCCGGTCCCCGGGCGACTTCGCCGCGATGAGGTCGTGCAGCTGCTCAGCACTGGTGACGGCGACCCCGTTCACCCGGGTGATGGTGTCGCCGGCCTTGATGCCGGCGTCTGCAGCGGCGCCTCCGGACTCGACGCCGGCGACGACCGGCTCGTTGCTCGCGGCGGACAGCTCGACGCCCAGGTAGCCGCTGTAGCCGATCTTCACGTCCGCGCTGGCGTTGCCGGCGATGATCTGCGCGGCGATCGAACGCACCTGGGCGATCGGGATCGCGTAGCCGGTGACGTCCCGCGATCCGCTGGAGGCGGCGACGTTCATCCCGACCACGTCGCCGCTCTTGTTCAGCACGGCCCCACCCGAGTCGCCCGGGACGACGTAGGCGTGCAGCTCGATGAGGCCGGAGAGCCTCGACGAACCCCCGTTGTCGTCCTGGACGGTGATGCTCTGGTCGACCCCGGTGACGGTGCCCGGCGACGCCGTGAGGGATCCGCCGTCACCACCGGCGTCGCCCACCGCCGTCACCGCGTCGCCGACCGCGGCGGCGCTCGAGGCGAACGATGCCGGGGTCAGACCGGAAGCACCCTGGAGCTTGAGGACCGCGACGTCGTGCGTGGCGTCCGCCCCGAGGAAGGTCGCGGTGTAGGTCTTCCCGGTCGAGACGACGGTGACCTTGATCGAGGTCGCGCCGGCGACGACGTGGTGGTTGGTGACGATGGTGCCATCCGCGCTCAGGACCAGGCCGGTGCCCTTGGCGGCGCCGTTCGCCAGGGTCGAGGTGATCTCGACGATGCCGACGGACTGGCTCGAGCTGGCGTCGGACGCGGTCTCGGCTGCCGTGGTCGTCGTGCCCTGCTGACCCGTGTACGGCTGGTCCGAGTACTGCCGCGAGTAGGGCTGGAGCTGCTGGGTCGAGTAGCCGCCCCAGCCGCCGGCCTGCTCGGCGACGTACGGACTGCGCTGCGCTGACGACGTCGGCGGCGGACCGTGGTGGTGGACGGCGTAGACCGAGCCGACCACGGCGCTCGAGGCGAGCAGTCCCAGTGCGGCGACGGTCGCACGCCCGCGGTAACGCCGCGTTCGGGGCTCAGGCCCGGGCTGGGGCTGGAACTCTTGGCTGGGCTCGGTGGTCTCCACGGCTGTCATCTCCATCGCTCATCGGTTACCTCACCGATGCTGGGCGCGATGGCTGTGCGACGTCTGTGGACGCGGTGTCCGAGGACCCAGGAAGTGCTGAAGGAATGCTGAGTGGCGCTCAGCCGGAGAACCTCAGGTCGTCAGGCCTTCTTCAGGCGCGCGATCACACCGTCGATGTCCGCCTGCAACATCTCCCGGCGCACGAAGTGCGCGCCGGGCAGCTCGTACCACTCGTGCGGGATGCCGCGCTGCGCGAGGAGGCCCCGGAACTCCCGCTGCCCGTTGCGGACCGGCGTCTCGTTGACGTCCTCGTCGGTGCCGCAGACCAGGAAGATCCGCTTGTTGCGGTAGCTCTCCAGCCGCTCGACGGGGTTGTCGGCGGTGACCCGACCCTGGTCCCAGAACGGCTCGCCGTAGATCGTGCCGCCGGCCAGGTCGGTCCACTGCGCGCTGGTGTTCGCCCAGTGCACCACCAGGCCGCCGTCGCGACGCAGGCTCGCCGGCCCCGAGTGCGCACTGACCGAGGCGAAGTGGCCGTAGTACTTCGCGGTGTACTTCAGCGCGCCGAAGCCGCCCATCGAGAAGCCCGACACCGCGCGGCCGTCGTACTCGGCGTAGGTGCGGAAGTTGGCGTCGATCCAGGGGATCAGCTGGTTCATGTGGAAGGACTCCCAGTTGCGCGGCCCGTTGTACGCCGAGACCGGGTTGCAGTACCAACCGGCGGTGCCGCCGTCGGGCATCACGACGATGAGGTTCTTCCCTGCGGTCAGGCCGCGGATGTCGTCCTCCATGTCGAACTTGCGGAAGTCCTGCGCACCTCCGTGCAGGAGGTACATCACCGGGTAGCGCCGGCCCGAGGTGTAGTAGTCGCTGGGCAGCAGCACGTTCACCCCCGGCTGCCAGGAGATGTTGCTGGTCGCGAACCGGTAGTACTCCATCCGGTCGAAGGTCGCGTGGTCGGTGATGGTCAACCCGAAGCCGTTGCCCACCGCCCCTGCCGGGGACGCCCCGAGCGAGAGCGCGCCGACGGAGCCGAGCGCGGCCGCGCCTCCGACGGCCTTGAACAGGGTGCGACGACTGACTGCCTGGTCACTGGTCATGCCGTCAGTCTCGGTTCGGCGCGGATCCCGAGCCATGGCGCCAGGGGCCGAAGTTGTTGTCAGAATGGGCCAATGAGGCTGGACGACTTCACCCGCCCGGCGGTGCCGGTCGGCTACGGCCAGCTCATCCTCGACGTGGCTGCGACGCACGGGGTCGAGCCTGCGGCGCTCCTCGCTGCTTCGGACGTCCCTCCCGAGCTGATGCAGGACCCGAACGGGCGGATCTCCGCGATGCAGTCCGGTCTGCTCCTCCTGAATGCGATGGAGATGAGTGCCGAACCGGCGCTCGGCTACGAGATCGGCCTGCACAGCAGCCTCACCTCGCACGGACTGATGGGCTACGGCCTCATCAGCTCTCCCACCGTCCGTGACGCGATCGGTCTGAGTGAGCGGTACATGCCGGCCCGGCTGCCGATGCTGACGATGACCCTGGCCGTCGACGGTCCGGTCGCGGCGATCGAGGTGGTGGACAACGCGCCTCTCGGGCCGGTGCGGCAGTGCACCATCGACCTGTACCTGGTCGGGGTCGCGCGGATCGCTCCGATCCTCACCGATCGCGTGCGCCGGTCCGAGGAGCTCGAGCTCTGGTTCGACTACCCCGAGCCGGAGTACTACGCGCGCTTCGCCGACCGGCTCCCGTCAGCCCGGTTCGAGATGGGCGTGAACCAGGTCCGGTTCCCGGCCGCCGACCTGGACCTCACGCCGGAGACGGCCAACCACGTCACCGTCGCGATGATCGAGGACCAGTGCCGACGCGAGCTCGAGCAGCTCGGCCTGGGTGGCGACCTGGTCACCCAGGTGCTGGCCGCGCTCCGCGAGTCACCGGGCGGAGTCCCGGACCTGGACACGATCGCCGAGCGCCTGCGGATGTCGAGCCGCACCTTCAAGCGCCGGCTGCAGGAGCACGGCACCAGCTTCCGCCAGCTCGTCGAGTCGGCCCGCAAGGCCGAGGCGGTGCGCCTGCTCAGCGCCACCTCGCTGTCGGTGGCCCAGGTCGCGGACAACCTCGGGTACGCCGATGCGAGCAGCTTCTCGCGCGCCTTCCAGAAGTGGACCTCGACGACCCCCGGAGCGTTCCGGCGCGGAACGCCCGAGGTCAGATGAGGCCGGTCGCGTCGTAGACCCAGCTGGTGTCCGCGGACGCCAGGCTCTCGACCCACCAGGCCGGCGCGTGGTTCATGATCGCGCCGAAGTCCCAGTAGTCCTTCCAGAGCGACACCTTGCCGTCCCGCACCCGGTGCACCGTCGCGAACGGGAGGACGAAGGTCTCGCCGGAGGTGAAGGTCCAGGTCTCGGAGTGCTCGTACATGACCGCGTCGCCGTCGGCGACGAGCAGCCCGTCGTGGTTCTCGTACGCGGCCAGCCCGGCCAGCCCGATGCTCACCCGCTTCGCGATGTCGACCGGGCCACGTGCCGCGAGCGCGAGGCCGACCGGCATGTCGACGTACACGCAGTCGTCGGTGAGCCAGTCGCCGAACGCGTCGAAGTCACGTGCGGCCACCGTCCGCCACAAGCCGCGGACGGCTTCCTCGGGGCTGCACGTCATGGATCTCCTCAGTTCGCGGGCAGTCGGTACCGGGACAGGAAGGCCCAGATCAGCTCGTTCGCGTCCGCGGACAGGTCGTCCGGTCCTGCCACGAAGTTGAACGGCACCGGGGTCGGGTGGCCCCACCAGCTGTGCCCGGCCTTGGTCGAGATCATCGCCTGGACGGTGACGTTGCCCGGGCAGCCGCTCCAGACGCGACGACTGATCGTCGGGCTGACGGTCGTCCTGACGGGCCCGGAGGTGCAGCCGTCGAGCTTCACCCACCGGGCGATCGCGGCCTCGACCGGGTAACCCCAGGCCGGTCCCCAGACCCCGCCACCCTTCTGCCCGGCGTACGGGAGCACCGGGTCCTTCATCCCGTGCAGGGCGAGGATCGCGATCGGTCGCGAGGGTCGGCAGTCGGCGGTGTCGATGGTCTGGAAGTCGCTGCCGGTCGCCTTGCCCGCGCGCACGCCCATCACCGGCGCGACCGCGGCGAACACGTCGGCGTCGTGGCACGCGAGGTACGACGACATGATGCCGCCGTTCGAGGCGCCGGTGGCGTAGATGCGGCGCCGGTCCAGGCACAGCGCCCTGGTGAGCTGGTGGGCGATGGCGACCACGAACCTGGTGTCCTCGCGCGACGTCGGCGGGGGCGGGATCTTGAACAGCGGCAACCCGTCGACGTTCCAGAAGTTGCCGGCCGGAAGGTCGAAGCCGAGATTGAAGTAGCCACCGGTCGGGTAGGCGACCGCGTACCCGTGCTTGTCCGAGGACGCGTTCATGCCCGAGGAGTCCCGCATCATCGGGCCGCTCTGGGTGGCGCCGTGCATGCTGATCACCAGTGCCCGCGTCGCCGCGAGGCGGGCCGGCACGTGGGTGAGTACCTGGTAGGTGCGGCCGTCGTAGGTCACCGGCAGCTGCTGGTCGCCGGTCCGCAGCGTGCACGTGCCGACGGTGATGCCGGTGGCCGCGTCGGCGACCGGAACAGCAGGGGCGAGGAGCAGTCCCGAGACCAGCGCGACGGTCGTGACGACCGCCCGGATCCGGTGCGTGGTCATGCTGGACTATCCCGCGCAAGGGCCGCTGGGTCTACAGTCTCGGCTCGTGGCCGATCTCCAGCACTTCCTCTCCACGGTGCCGCTCTTCGGTGCGGCGACCGACTCCGAGCTCGACAGCCTCGCGGCGTACGCGTTCGGCCGGCTGCTGAAGCGCGGGCAGGCGCTGGTGCGCGAAGGTCAGCCCTCGGACCTGCTGTTCGTGGTGGTCGAGGGTCGGCTCAAGGTCTTCGTCGGCTCCGACCGAGGCGAGCACCTCAGCCTGGCGCTCGTCGGTCCCGGTGAGGTGATCGGTCTCTTCGGGGTCGTCGACGGGCACCCGCGGATGGCGACCATCGAGGCGCTCGAGGACGCGCGGCTGGTCTGCATCCGGGCGGAGGACTTCCAGGCACTGCTGCACAGCTCGGCCGGCCTCAGCCTCGCGGTCGCCGAGGAGCTCGCGTTCCGGATCCGCGACGTCACCGGATCCGCGGCGGACCTGGTCTTCCTCGACCTGCCGCGACGGCTGGTCAAGCTGCTGCTCGCCACCTCCGACAAGGACGGGCTGGGCCTGACCCAGACCGAGATCGCGGACCAGCTCGGCGCGGCCCGTACGTCGGTCAACCGGAACCTCTCGTCGTTCCAGCGACGGGGCTGGGTCGAGATCGGCCACAAGAACGTGCGTGTCCTGGATCGGGATGCTCTGGCCGCCTTCGGAGGCTCCTGATTCTCGGCCTTTGGGGCAAGTCGACCAATTGCGGACCCAAGTAGTCCGTTTCGTGATCTATCGCTGAGGGGCTTCGCAGCGCAACGATGGAGGTCCCTCCCAGGGACTCATTCGGGGGTCCCGACCTGTCTCGAACAGGAGGTGCCTCGTGCGCCGTTTCATCGCCCTGGCCAGCGCCACCACGCTGACCGTCACCGCAGCACTCGCTGCACTCGCCGTACCCGCTCAGGCGGTGCAGGGTGACTACACGTACGTCGGTGCTGCCGGCGGTACGCAGGTCAACGCCCTCGGCACCACCATCACCTCAGGCATCCTCGCCTCCTCGAACCTGGCAGGCAGCGAGTACCCGGCCGTGAAGGCGACCTCGGTCGCGGCCGCGGCGATCCCGAACGTCCTCAAGGTCGGCGCCGTCAGCTCGGGCGAGGTCGCGACCGAGATTCCCGGTGGCTACCAGATCGCCTCGCGCGCGCAGATCGCCGGGGTCAACCTGCTCAACGGCCTCATCACCGCGGACGCGCTCGACACGACCGCGACCGCTCGGGTCATCGACGGCGTGGGTGGCGGTGGCGTGATCACCAAGCTCGTGCACCTGACCATCGGCGGCGCGCTGATCCCGGTCGACGTCCAGCCCAACACGACGATCAACCTCGGCAGCATCGCCAAGGTCGTCATCAACGAGAGCGTGCGCGACCCGCTGCCGTTCAACGAGGTGCGCGTCCACGGTTCCGCGCTGCACGTCACGCTGCTCAAGCCGAGCAACGGCATGCCGGCCGGTGCTGAGATCTGGGTCAACCCGACGATGTCGATGCTGGTCCCGACGATCCACACCGACGCGAAGATCGTGGGTGGCTACTCGTTCGGCGTGACGGCGACCGCGGTCGTCGGCTCGTCGGTCAAGGTCCTCGTCCAGCCGGCGGGTGAGCTCGACGTCCCGCCGTACGGCACGGGCGGCGGCACGGTCACCAACAACGTGGCCGGGATCAAGGTTCCGAACGTCGCGACGGTGGGGGCGGTCACGACCACGATGAACGCCTTGGCAACACCGACGCTCGCGGACGTGACCACCACGTCCGAGATCGCCAAGGTGAACCTGCTGAACGGACTGATCACCGCGGATGCGATCCAGGTGCGCTCGCACCAGTTCCGCGGCGGTGAGTACTCCGAGAACACTGCTCGGCTGAACTTCGTGCACCTCACGATCGGCGGCAAGCCGATCGCGATCAACCTCGCGAAGAACAGCACGATCAACCTGCTCGGCATCGCCAAGATCGTCCTCAACGCGCAGGACTTCACCGCGAACGGCAACACGATCGACGCTCTGCGGATCACCCTGCTCAAGCCCTACGGCAGTCTGCCGATCGGTGCGGTCATCCGGGTGGCAGCGGCTTCGACCTTCGTCCAGTAGGAACAGGAACGACGCAGCCCCGGGTCACTGGACCCGGGCTGCGTCGCGTCCGGCTGGTGGTCGCGTCAGGCGGACTCGAGGTCCGCGAAGGCGGCGAGCTCGTCGGTGACATCACGCACCGGGAGCACCAGGGTGAAACGGGCGCCACCGCCGGCGGCGTCGCCGATGCGGAGCGAGCCGCCGTGGCGCAGGGCAACCCGGCGGGCGAAGGCCAGGCCGATGCCGGATCCCTTGGACCGGGCGCCGGCGCTGCCGCGGGTGAGCATGTCGAAGATCTGGCCGCGCTCCTCCATCGGTACGCCGTCGCCGTTGTCGGAGACGCTGATCCGGATCGTCGAACGCGACTGGGTGCCCTCGATGCGCACGACGGGCGCCTCCGGGTCGCCGTACTGGATCGCGTTGGAGACGAGGTTCTGGAGCACCCGGGCGAGCAGGTCCTTCGAGCCGAAGGCGAGCGGCAGCTCAGCGACCTCGACGACGGCTCCCCGTTGCTCGATCAGACCGCCGAGGTCGCTGAGCACATCGGTCACGAGATCGTTGACGTCGAACTCGTCCCCGTCGATCTCGGCGTTGGCAGCCGTGCTGTAGGAGAGCACCGCGTCGACGAGCCCGCCCATCCGCAGCGCGGTGCGGGTCAGCGTCTCCAGGGCGCGGGTGCCTTCCTCGGACAGCTGCGGTCCGTCGATCATGGTGACGAGCTCGGCGTTGCCGGCGATGGTGCTCAGCGGCGACTTGAGGTCGTGCGCCGCGACCTGCGCGAAGGCGGCGAGGTCGGCGCGCGAGGTCTCCAGCTCGAAGGTGCGCTCGGCGACCGCCTCCTCGAGGTGGTGCAGTACCCGGACGCTCTCCAGGGCGACCGCGGTGCTGTCGGCCAGCGCCTGGAGGACCTCGGCCTCGGCCGCGGTCGCGACGTGGGACTCGGCCCAGTAGGTGCCGATCGACCCGACCGGTTCGGAGGTGCGGATCGGCGTCATCGTCAGGCTCTGCACGAAGGTCGGACGGTAGGCCTCGTGCGGGATCCGCGGGTCGACGTAGATGTCCGGGATGACCACCTGCTCCTTGTTGAGCATGGCCCAGCCGCTGATGCAGGCCTCGAGCGGGAAGCGCATCCCGCGCCAGAGCGGCTCGATGGCGTCCTCGTCGACGTAGTAGCACTGCTCGCGGTCGCGGAGCACGAAGGTGGCGCCGTCGGCGTTCACCAGCTCGCGGGCGGCGTGCCGCACGATGTCCACGATCGCGGTGATGTCACGGGCAGCGGCCAGGTCGGTCACGGCCTTCACCAGCCGTCGCAACGTCGCCACCGAGAGGGCGTCGTCGGTCGGAATCGCCGGCTGCTCGACGAGTTCTGCAGTCATAAACGACTACGGTATCGCAGGATGTCCGTTTTGTCCGACCCGTGAGACGGCTCGGGACCTAGGTCATGCCCGAAGTGCCCGTTCGATCTCGGCGGCGAGCCGCTCGGGGGCCTCGATCGAGGTCCAGTGCCCGATCCCGGGCAGCGGGACCACGCTGGTCGCGGGGCGCAGGGCCTTCATCCGCTCGGTCATCGGCAGGATCGCGATCGGGTCCTCGGTGCCCCAGACCATCGTCAGCGGACCGGGGAAGTCGACGAAGCCGGCGGTCCAGCGGTCCTGGTGCACCCGGCGCTCCTCGATGTAGCGGATCAGCCGTGGCATCAGCCGGTCGCCGCGGTCGTGCTTGATCATCGCGATGAGGTCGTCGACCGCCCCCGGCGGCGGCGGTGCCGTCCGGGTGAAGCTCTCCATCAGGCTGCGGCGGAGGATCACCGTGGGCATCGAGAAGAGGGACGGCCGGTTCGGCAGGCGCAGGGTGAGCTTCTGGCCGCGGGTCAGCTGGGCCAGGTCGATGAAGACCGAGCCGTTGGTGAGGATGATCTGCTCGATCGCGAAGGCGAGCTCGCCGGCGTTGCTGCGATGCGCCAGCTCGGCGGTGACCGTGTCGCCCATGTCGTGCCCGACGACCACGCAACGCGTGACGCCGAGCTCGGCCAGGACGGCCTCGACCGCGTCGGTCTGGTCGAACAGCGTGTACGGCGCGTCGAAGCCCTTGTCCGAAAAGCCGTAGCCGGGCAGGTCGAGGGTGATCACCCGTCCCGGCAGCAGTGGAACGAGACCGGCCCAGTCGTGCGAGGAGCCGGGGAAGCCGTGGATCAGCACCAGCGGGAGGTCGCCCTCGCCACGGTCGGTGACGAAGACCGTCCGCCCGCTGATGCTGATCTCGCGTCCCTGGTCGCGCCAGGCGCGCACCGACGACGACAGGCTCACAGCAGCGCCAGCTGTGCGCGCGTCGGGACGAACGGCGTCAGGTGCAGCACCATCCGCGCCTCCGACGGGGTCCGGTCGGCCTTGCGGAAGTTGCACGGCTCGCACGCCGCGACGGCGTTGAGCCACGACCAGTCACCACCGCGGCTCGCCGGGAGGATGTGGTCGACCGTGGTCGCGCGCGCGCCGCAGTAGGCGCAGCGGTGCGCGTCGCGCTTGAGGACACCGGTCCGGGTGAAGCCGGCCGGGCGGTACATCCACTTGGCCGCGACGTAGCGGACCAGGCGGATCACCTTCGGCCACTGGTGCGGGCCGATCATCCGGTCCTCGTGGCCCTCCTCGACGGTGGCCACCTCGCGGAAGAGCATCCGGACGGCGTGCTTGAACGACACCTTGCCCAGTGGCTCGTAGGAGGCGTTCAGCAGCGTGACCGATGACAGGGCAAGGGTCGTGGTCACCGCGAGCACCTCCTTTCTGGGTAACAGTGTGCGGTGGATCAGTCGAATGTGCGATGACGCCGCGCGTTCCGGTTCTTGAACTCTTGGCGGGCCATCTCCTGGAGCTTTCGTGCGACGGCGGCGAGACGCACCTTCTCCGCGACCGTCAGGTCGGGGCGTGCGTGCCCGAGCAGGACGATGCGGTCCGCGTCGGACAGTGACGCCCAGACCCGGTCGAACGTGTCCGCCGCTCTGCCGCTCGCGAACGGGGTGTGCTGCGTGGTGGTGCCCATGGGCGCCTCTCCTTCCTTGGTCGGGTTCTTCCGGTAGCGCCGCCCCGCCGGCTCCTCGATGGCCGACGGGGCACCGCGATCGGTGGTTCAGCCCTTCACGCACATCAGCGTGGTGAGCCGGGCGACGACCTCGACGAGGTCGCTCTGGGCCTCGACGACGGCGTCGAGGTCCTTGTAGGCACCGGGGATCTCGTCGACCACCCCGGCGTCCTTGCGGCACTCGACACCCGCGGTCTGGGCCGCGAGGTCTTCCACCGTGAAGGTGCGCTTGGCCTTGTTGCGCGACATCTTCCGCCCTGCGCCGTGCGACGCGGACCAGTACGACGCCTCGCTGCCGTGACCCTTCACGACGTACGAACCCGTGCCCATCGAGCCCGGGATCAGGCCGTACTCGCCGGCGCCCGCGCGGATCGCGCCCTTGCGGGTGACGATCAGCTCGGTGCCGTCCGACAGCGTCTCGGTCGCCACGTAGTTGTGGTGAGCCGAGATCTGCTCGCCGAACGTGACCTCCAGACCCTGCGCCGCGAACGCCCGAGCGACGACGGCCTGGAAGAGCGCCATCATCACCGCGCGGTTGCGGGACGCGTACTCCTGCGCCCAGTACAGGTCGCGGAGGTAGGCGTCCATCTGCGCCGAGCCGGCGAGGAACACCGCGAGGTCGCGGTCCGGCAGGTCGAGGTTGTGGTCCAGGCCCTTCGCCTCACCGATGTGCCGGTCCGCGATCTCCTTGCCGATGTTGCGCGATCCCGAGTGCAGCATCAGCCACACCTGGCCCGACTCGTCGGTGGTCAGCTCGATGAAGTGGTTGCCACCACCGAGCGAGCCCATCTGCTCCATCGACTTGCGCTCGCGGTCCTTCACGCCCGGGTGGAGGTCCTCGAAGCCCTTCCAGAACGCCTTCCAGCCGGCGAAGCGCCCGTGGTCGAGGCCGAGAGCCCTCACGTCCGGCGCCGACTTGTGCGCCCGGAAGCCGACCGGGATCGTCCGCTCGACGTCCAGGCGCAGCGGGCGCAGGTCGTCGGGCAGGTCGTCCTGGGTCAGGCTGGTGCGGACTGCCTGCATGCCGCAGCCGATGTCCACGCCGACCGCCGCCGGCGAGACCGCGTCGCGCATCGCGACCACCGAACCGACGGTCGCGCCCTTGCCCAGGTGGACGTCGGGCATCACCCGGACGCCGTGCACCCACGGCAGGCGGGAGATGTTGCGCAGCTGGTCGAGCGCCTGCGGCTCGACGTCGGCCGGGTCGGCCCACATCAGGGTCTCGGCACCCGCGCCCGGGAGGGCCATCGGGAAGCCGTGCCCGTTCTTGGTCAGCTCAGTCGTGCTCATGGTTCGCCTCCTTCAGGCGTTGTTGTTTGTCGGGGTGACTGCCGGGAGTTGAACCCGAACCTCCTGGGCCACGTCCAGGCGTGCAGATGCCGCTACACCACAGCCACAGCACCCCCTCCAGGAGTCGAACCTGGGTCCCCGGCTTCGTAGACCGGTGCCTTGTCCGTTGGGCCAAGGGGGTAGGTGGCTGCGTGCGGAGCAACCCGTCTCCGCACGCAGCCGTGGATGGCTCAGGCCGACACCTTCCGGGGCCGGCCAGGCCGCTTGACGCGCTCGAGCGGCTTGCCGCCCTCGAGCAGCACGCCACCCCAGACGCCCCACTCGTCCCGGCTCACGCCGAGCTCGAGGCAGAGCTCCCGGACGGCGCAGTCACCGCAGACCTCCTGGGCCTCCAGCAGCTGGTCCTCGTCCGTCGGCGAGAACACGTCCGGGTCGCCGTACTCGGCACAGCTCCAGGCGGAGCGAGCCAGGCGCGGCGTCGGGTTCAGGTAGGCGACCGTCACACCCTTGGTGTCGAACAGCGCCTCGATCGTCATCGTCATGTCCATCTCCGGTCACCTCCTTCGTGTTGATGGACTGGCTTCCCCGAGCGGAGAAGCGTCGTTGCGGGCCACGAGTCGAACGTGGACCGTCGGGCTCATGAGGCCCGTGGCGTCTCCCGACACCCGCAGTGGCTGCGCAGGGAGGAATCGAACCTCCGGGGGCGTGGTTCAGAGCCACGCTGGTCTGCCAGCAGACCGCCGCGCACCGGTCGGGTCGGCGGGACTCGAACCCGCGATTGCCTGGTCCCAAACCAGGGGGGATGCCGCTTCCCTACGACCCGTCTGCGCGCTCCGTACGGGACTCGAACCCGTGATCTCCCGCTCGACAGGCGGGCGCCCACTCCACTGGGCCGACGAAGCTTGGTGCGCCGGGCAGGACTCGAACCTGCACGCCCCGAAGGGACCTGGTCTACGGCCAGGCGGGCCAGCCAGTTGCCCGACCGACGCATATCTCGTTCCACTGTTGAGTTCGCCCCCGCTCCCGGCGAGCGCCGGGTCCGGGTCGGGAGAGGTGCTCCACGGCCGTCTGACTGTGAGCCCGGTGCCACCTGCTCAAGGCCTCTCGACCTGGTGCGGGTCCGGTGCCCGTGGGACCTTCCTCGATGAAGTTGTGCGACATGCAAAAGGGCCGCCCCTGCTGACGTTTCGTCGGCTGGAGCGGCCCGGTGTTCGGGTGCGAGAAGGCACCTACCTCGGCGGCTCCAGCTGGCGCGGCAGCTGACCCTGGATCGGGTTCGAGGGCTTGAATCCTTCGACCCTGCACAGGTGGGCAGCATCCAACGCACGAGCGGATCGGCTCGTGTCGGTGGCGACGTACTGCATGCCCATCGGTAGGTCTTTCTCGTCTCTGCGTTGAAGCCGTCCGGAGTGGATCGGCCGAGAAGAAGGGTACGAGCCCGGGGCCGGTGCGGCCTAACAGGTTTCCGGACGAGTTCTGGATCAGACCAAGGAGCGCGCTGGAAGCTCGAACCAGCGCAGGTGCTCGAAGTCCTCCGAGACCTGGTCGACGAGCTCGCCGGCATCGGCAGGCACAGCCGCCTGGAGAACTGCGGCCCCCTCGGTCAGGTAGCCGGCCAGCGCCGACTCCGGGGCCGTGCTGCCGTGCTTCGGGTAGGTCATCCGGCCGTCGGTGTCGTAGCTGATCTGGCTCAGCCGCAACGGCGGCTCGACGAGGCCGTCACGGTGCACCCAGATTCCGGTCGCCTGGTCGAAGCGGTACTCGCCGAGGAGCCGCCAGCCGTCGCGCGCGACGAGGCGAACGGCCTCGACGACGTAGTCGAACACCGCCTGGGAGACGAAGTAGTTGAAGTTGATCCGCACCCAGCCAGGCTTGATGCCCTCGCAGCCGCGGGTGATCTCGCGCTCGAACTCGTGGCTGCGCTCGATGTCGATCCCGAGCAGTCGGTGGCCGTACGGGCCGGCGCACGAGCAGCCGCCGCGCGACTGGATGCCGAAGAGGTCGTTGAGGAGCGCCACCACGTAGTTGTGGTGCAGGTACTTGCCGCTCGGGGCGCGGATCACGAAGGAGATGATCGAGAGGCGCTTGGCGGCCAGGTTCCCCAGGATCTCGATCGCCGGCTCGTCGGCCCAGCGCTCGACGGCCTGCTGGAGGTAGTGCTCCTCGTGGCTGCGGATCACGTCGATGCCGACGGCTTCCTTGAGCTGGAAGACCAGGCCGGCGCGGATCGACTCGACGATGGCGGGGGTGCCGCCCTCCTCGCGGTGCTCGGGATCCTCGAGGTAGCGGTGGTCGTCGGGATTCACGTACGCGACAGTCCCGCCGCCGGGCACGTGCGGGACGCGGTTGGTCAGCAGCTCGCGCCGTGCGACAAGGACGCCCGGCGTGCTCGGACCACCGATGAACTTGTGCGGGGAGAGGAACAGCGCGTCCTTGTAGCAGAGCGGGTCGTCGACGTTCGGTCCGTTCATCTCCATGCCGACGTACGGACCGGCGGCGGCGAAGTCCCAGAACGACAGCGCGCCGTGGCGGTGCAGCAGCGAGGAGATCGCCGCGGTGTCCGACAGGATTCCGGTGACGTTGCTGGCCGCGGAGAAGCTGCCGATCTTCAGGGGCCGGTCGGCGTGGGCGACCAGCTCCTCCTCGAGCCGGGCGAGATCGATGTGGCCGTCGGGGTCGGACCCGATCGCCACGACGTCGGCGATCGACTCGCGCCACGGGATCTCGTTGGAGTGGTGCTCGTAGGGGCCGATGAACACGACCGGCCGCTGCTCGGCCGGGATCTGCTTGCTGAGCTCGTAGGTGTCTTCCAGTCCGGAGGGGATGCGCAGACCGAGGACGCCGATCAGCTTGTCGATCGCCCCGGTGCAGCCGGAGCCCGCGAAGATGACGACCGAGTTCTCGTCGGCACCGACCGCCTGGTGGATGATCGCGCGGGCGTCCGCGCGCAGGCGCGTGGTCTGCAGCCCGGTTCCGCTGGACTCGGTGTGGGTGTTGGCGTAGCTGGGCAGCACCTCGTCGCGGATGAAGTCCTCGAGGAAGCCCAGCGCGCGACCGGACGCGGTGTAGTCGGCGTAGGTGACCCGGCGCGGTCCGAACGGCCCGTGCATGACCTGGTCGTCGCCGATCACGGCATCGCGGATGCGTTGCAGCAGCGGGGTCTGCTCGGGTGCCGCGCGATCGGTCATGGACCGAGCATAGGTCGCCTCAGGCGGAGGTGAGCTCGCCCTCCTCGACCTTCGCCTCGTCCTCGCTCTCGCCGATGTAGGCCTGGGCCTCCTCAGGCGAGAGCCGCAGCCGGTAGGCCATCACGTAGACGAGCGCCGAGAGCAGCAGGAGCAGTCCGGTGGCCGAGGCGAAGCTCAGCGAGTCCAGGTTGCCCGCGGCGGGCTCGGGATAGTTGCCGATGTAGGAGATCAGCGTGAGACCGGCGAGCCAGGGGAGCACCCACGCGCCGGCGCGGGCGTCGATCGAGGGCTGCTCGAGCTTGCCGGAGGCGACGAACACCGCGAGCAGCACGAACCCGATCAGCACGGCGACCATCAGCTTCCAGACCGTGGTCCAGCCGGACCAGTACACGATCATGTTCGCGCTCCAGAAGGCCAGGAACGGGATCACGTGCCCGCCCGGGAGGCGGAACGGCCGCGGCTGGTCCGGCACCTGCTTGCGCAGTGCCACGAGGACGAGCGGACCCGAGGCGAAGGAGAGCACCGTCGCCGAGGTGATGAAGCCGACGAGCTGCTGCCAGCTCGGGAAGGGCAGGAAGGCGACCAGGCCGACCACGAAGGCCAGCACGAGGCCGATCATCGGGCTGCCGTTGTCGTTGGTCTTCGCCAAGGACTTCGGGGCGTTGCCGTTGCGGGCCATCGCGAACGAGAGTCGCGACGCGATCGTCGTGTAGATCAGACCGGTGTCGCCGGGGGAGACCACAGCGTCGATGTAGAGCAGCACGGCCAGCCAGCTCAGACCGAGGCCGGTGGCGAGAGCCGCGAGCGGACCGAAGTCGTTCGCGAAGGAGAGCTTGGCCCAGCTGCCGGAGTGCGCCAGCGTCCCGGGGTCGAGCGCCCCGATGAAGGCGATCTGCAGGAGCACGTAGATCACGCCGGTGATGAGCACCGAGCCGATCACCGCGATCGGCACGTTGCGGCGCGGGTTGTCGGTCTCGCCGGCCAGCTCGATGCCCTGCCGGAAGCCGAGGTAGCTGAAGATGATGCCGCTGGTCGAGATCGCGGTGAAGATCCCGTGCACGCCGGACGGCGCGAAGTCGTGGCTGCTGAAGTTGGAGCCGTGGAAGGCCGTCAGGAAGAACGACGCGACGACGAGCAGGATGATCGCCAGCTTCCACCAGACCAGGGTGTTGTTGATCCGCGCGAACCAGCGAACGCCGTAGTAGTTGATCAGCACGAACAGGGCCATCAGCACCACCGCGGCTCCGTAGCCGAGGGCGGTCAGCGTGTGCACCTCCTCGCCGTTGACCGTGTGCTGATTGGTGAACGCGGCGTACTTGGTGCCGTACTGCAGCGCGGCCTCGACCTCGATGGGTGCGGTCGTCACCACCGCGACCCAGGTAATCCACCCGCCGGTGTAGCTGGCCAGGTGGCCGAAGGCCATGTGCGGGTAGCGGACGACGCCGCCGGAGAGCGGGAACATCGTGCCCAGCTCGGCGTAGGTCAGCGCGATCAGCAGGATCATCACTCCGCCGAGCAGCCAGGAGATCATCGCCGCCGGGCCGGCCTGCTGGGAGGCGTTCAGCGCACCGAACAGCCAGCCCGAGCCGATGATCGAGCCGACGCTCGCGAAGAGCAGCCCGACGACACCGACGTGCCGCTTGAGTTCGGTCCCGTGCTCGGGCTTGCTCGCCGTGAGGGTCATCCCGGTGGGGTACCCAGGGCATGCTGTGCGCATGCAGTTCACCGAGGCCGAGCTCACCAACGTGCTCAAGGGCGTCGCGCTGGCGACCCTCGCCGCGCAGTCCAAGGACATCCGCAAGGGGCGGCTCGATGTCGAGCAGGTCTGGCAGGACCTGGGCGGCTACGGCCGGTACGAGATGCTCGAGGGCCTCAGCCACCGGGTGCTCCCGGCACTGGTCGCGCTTCCCGAGGTGGACCGCGTGCACGGCAAGCGGCTCAAGGTGCGCGGCTCGCAGCTGCGCGCAGCCGTCGAGGAGACCACGGGCGAGGAAGCCGGCACGGGCGTGCGGCGCAAGGCCTACGTCGTCAGCATGGCCGCGCTCATCGCGGCCGGGCTGGCCGGGCTCCCGCCGTACGTCGACCCGGAGAAATGACGAAGCCCCCGACCTTGCGGTCGGGGGCTTCGCTCCAGCTCAGTCCTGCTGGTCCAGGGCCGCGGCCACGCGGCGGTGGGCCACCCAGATCTCCTCGGGCAGGCGCTCGAAGCTCGAGAGGTGCTCCTCGCGGTGCTCCATCTCCTGCTTCCAGCGGTTCACGTCGATGCTGAGGATCGCCTCGAGGTCGGCGTCGCTGATGTCGACGCCGTCGAGGTTCAGCTCCTCGCGGGTCGGGATGATGCCGACCGCGGTCTCCTGGCCCTTGACCTCGCCGTTCTTCAGCTGGAGCAGCCAGAGCAGCGGGCGCAGGTTGTCGCGGTAGCCGGGCCAGCGGAAGTGGCCGTCCTCCGGGTCGCGCTGGAACCAGTTCACGTGCGCGAAGATCGGCTGCTCCTTGGCGGCACCGACGACGTCGAGGTAGTGGCGCGCGTAGTCGCCCTCGCCGTAGGCCATGAACGGCCGGTTCGACATCGGGTCGTAGCGCAGCACGCCCTCCTTGCCCTCGGCCGCGGCGGTCGCCTCGGCACCCAGGGTCAGGCCGTCGTAGACGCCTTCGGCCAGGTCGTGGATCGCGCGCACCAGCGGCTCGCGGTCACGGGTGCGGCCGCCGAAGATGATCGCGTCGATGGGCACGCCCGCCGGCTCGTCGTAGTCCTTGGCGATGTTCGGGACGTTGTCGAGCGTGGTGGTGAACCGGCTGTTCGGGTGCGCCCACGGGGAGTCGTCGCCCTCCTCGCGGTCCGCGATCGGCTTGCCCAGCCAGTCCAGCCAGCCGTGCGGGTCGGCCGGCGGGTTCTTGGTGCGACCCTCCCACCAGACCTCGCCGGTCTCCGGCTTGTAGGCGATGTTCGTGAAGATCGTGCCGGTGCCCGGGGCGATCGAATCGAGGGCGGTCGGGTTGGTGCCTTCGTTGGTGTCCTTGGCGACACCGAAGACGCCGTACTCCGGGTTCATGCCGTACAGGCGGCCACTGGCCTCGTCGACCCAGAGCCAGGCGATGTCGTCGCCGTAGAAGGACACGTGGTACCGGTCGCCGAGGGCGTCGGGGGCCAGCATCATCGCGAGGTTGGTCTTGCCCGAGGCGCTCGGGAAGCCACCGCAGATGTGGTAGTCCTTGCCGGTCTGCTTGTCGTGGATACCGATCAGCATGTACTGCTCGGCGAGGAACTTCTTCGACACCCAGCCGTCGTACGCCGCCTGACGCAGGCCGTGGGCGATCTTGCCGAGCAGCGCGTTGCCGCCGTACGACGAGCCGTAGTGCAGGATCGTCCGCTCGTCGGCGACGGTGACGAAGTAGCGCTGGTCGTCCGGGGTGCCCTGGCCCAGGTTCTCCAGGTCGCCGGTGACGTGCACGGCGCGGACGAAGCTGTTCGGGTCCTCCAGGTCGTTGACGTACTGCACGCCGACCCGAGCCATCCGGATCATGTGCAGGACGACCGTGCGGCAGTCGGTCAGCTCGACGCCGGTGGCCCAGGGAGCCAGGGCGTTGCCGACCGGCGCCATCAGGTACGGGATCACGTACATGGTCTTGCCGGCGGAGGCTCCGGCCATCCGCTCCTTCTGGAGGGCGACCATCTCCGCTGCCGGCTTCCAGTTGTTGTACTCGCCCTTGTCGGTCGGACGGCTGGTAGCGACGACGGTGCGCTCCTCGGAGCGGGCGGTGTCCTTGTGGTAGCTGCGCGAGTAGTAACGACCGTCGCCGGCCGGCTCGAGCTCGCCGGCCTCGAGGCACTCGGCGATCAGGCGGGCGTCGTCAGCAGCGGATACGACCTCGATCCGGGCCGCCCCGGTCAGCTCGGCCCAGTACGCGATGTACTCGCGGACCTGCGGGTTCGTGACGCCTCCGGCGTCCAGGGCGGTGTCGATGTCGACCATTGCTGCTCGTTTCTCTGCGTAAGACGGACGGGCGCGACTGAGGTTACAGGGTGTGTTTCGAGGTCGGGCGCGGGTCCAGGTTCCGGCCAGATCTGCCCTCGTACGGCGAGCACCAAGGGTCCCGCACGCCACTTCCTCACCAGGGTGCTGCGGACACCCCTCAGCTCGGGAGCTCGTCCCCGCGCAGGTCGACGAGGGACTCGGGAGCGGTCAGGCGCCAGGCCTCGAAGGTCAGCTCCGCGAGCTCGTCGCGCTCGATCCGCTCCAGGTAGACCACCACCCAGCCGAACCCGCCCGAGGTGAACTGCACCTCGAAGACGTCCGGGCGTTCGGCGACCAGGGCGAGCTGTTCGACGATCGTCTGCTTGAGCCCGACCGTGCAGGTGCGCGGCCACAGGTAGCCGAAGGCGCGCCCGGAGACGTCGAAGCGCGTCCAGCTCTGGGCGTCGGCCGACCCGACCTCGGGCAGCTGGGCCACCAGGTCGAGGAAGTCGGCGATCTCGCAGGGCACGCGCTGATCATGTCAGCGGTGACCGACGGGATCTCAGGTGTAGCTGACCGGCAGCACCTTGATGCCGTTGAGCCAGCCGGAGCGCAGCCGCTTCACGTCGCCGGTGGCCTTGATGTCGGGCGCCATGTCGGCCAGGGCGTCGAAGATCATCCGGATCTCGGTGCGGGCCAGGTTGGCGCCGATGCAGTAGTGCGCGCCGTGCCCGCCGAAAGCCAGGTGCGGGTTGTTCTCGCGGGTGATGTCGAACGTGCCCGGGTCGGTGAAGACCTCGGTGTCGTGGTTCGCGCTGGCGTAGAAGAGGCCGACCCGCTGACCGGCCTTGATCTGGACGCCGCCAAGCTCGATGTCCTCCAGGGCGGTGCGCTGGAACGAGGTGACCGGGGTGGCCCAGCGGATGACCTCGTCGACCATCGTCGCGGGACGCTCCTTGACCCAGAGCTCCCACTGGTCGGGGTTCTCCAGGAACGCCTTCATGCCGTGGGTGGTGGCGTTGCGGGTGGTCTCGTTGCCGGCGACCGCCAGGGCGATCACGAAGAAGCCGAACTCGTCGTCGGTCAGGCCGCGGCCGTCCAGGTCGGCGTTGACCAGCTTGGTGACGATGTCGTCGCGCGGGTTCTCACGACGGTCGGCGGCGAGCACCATCGAGTACATGAGCACCTCGGCGGCAGCGGCTGCCGGGTCGTTGTCCTCGCGGGCGAGGTCCTCGTCCTCGGCGCCGGTCATCTGGTTGGTCCAGTCGAAGATCTTCTGACGGTCCTCCGCGGGGATGCCGAGCATGTCGCCGATGACCTCCAGCGGGAACTGCGAGGCGACCTGGTCGACGAAGTTGCCGCTGCCGGCGGCGACCGCGTCCGAGACGATCCGGCGGGCGACCTCCTCCAGGCCCTCCTCGAGGGCGCCGATCGCGCGCGGGGTGAAACCGCGGCTGATGATCGAGCGGAGCTGGGTGTGGTCCGGAGCGTCCTGGTTGATGATCACGACCTTCGACATCTCGACGCTGTCGACGGTGGAGGTCTCCGGGTTGCGGATGATCACGCCGTTCACGTGGCTGCTGAACACCTTGCTGTTCTTGGAGACCGCGAGCACGTCGGCGTGCTTGGTGATCGCCCAGTAGCCGGTGCCTGACGATTCGAGCATGCCGGCCCGTGCGCTCGCGGGCTGCTCGACCCAGCGGATCGGCTCGGCCGAGCGGAGCTCGGCGAACTCCTCGTGCGGGATCCGGTCCAGGTTCAGGTCCGGGTCGGTGAAGTCGAAGTCCTGCGGAAGGGTGGCGGTCATAGACCCGACCATACACATCTGGCAAAGTGTATCGAATGCCGAGGTTTGCCAGTGCCGACGAAGCCCGCGTCCAGATCCTTGCCGCGGCCCGGTCGCGGCTGGCCGAGGCCGGCAGCACGAACATCTCGGAGGTCGCCGAGGACCTGGGGGTCACGCGGCAGACCGTGTACCGCTACTTCCCGACCAGTGAGCACCTGGTCGACGCGGCCGCGCTCGACGCCATCTCGGAGATGACCGACCAGCTCGGGGAGCACGTGCGCGGCTACCTGGCGCGCACCGGCGGCGATGCCGGCGACGCGGCGGTCGAGGTCGTGGCCTTCGTCTACGAGCACCTGCGCGGCGACCCGGCGCTCGACCGGATGGTGGCTCCCGGCCGGCTGAGCAGCACCGTCGCGGGCCTGACCGCCCCCGAGTCGATCGCGCTCGGGCGTGAGCTGCTCACCGGCTTCGGCCTGGACTGGGTCGCACTCGGGCTGGACGACGCCGCTCAGCGAGAGCTCGTCGAGCACCTGCTGCGCACCTTGCAGACCCTCGTCCTCGACCCCGGCAATCCGCCGCGGTCGGGGGACCAGGTACGGGCGTACCTCCAACGCTGGCTGGCGCCGGCGCTGCGTTAGGCCCGGAGGTCAGGCTGCCGGCGGGCCCGTCTGGTACGAGTGCCCGGTCGGAGTGACGAGCTCCACCGAGTGTCGGTCCCCCGGGACAGTTCTGCTGCTGAAGCCCGCTGCCTCCTTGGACTGGTTGCAGTCGGCGCACAGCCCTTGTCCGTTCTCGACAGAGGTGGCGCCTCCCTGGGAGTGCGGCGTGACGTGGTCCAGGTTTCGGATCGGGGCGCCGCAGTAGGAGTTGCGACACCAGCGGTCGCGGAGCTCGATGAACTCGGCGAGAGCCTTCGGGAAGTACCGGCCCTTCGAATCCATCGAGATGAGCGCACCAGCCTCCGGCCGGACGAAGAGTCGCTTCAGCCAAACCTTCAGTCCTGCATCGAGGTTGTCGGCGACGAGCGCGCGAGCCGCTTCTGCGGGGATCGGACCGTAGTCGTCCAGGAACGCTGGGTCGTCGGCGTGACCGAGCAGAGCATCGGCCGACATGGTCAGTCGGACCGCGACGGGCTGTGCCGAGACGTTGTCGCGGCCGGTCGCACGCCGGACGAGCTCGTCCGCCATGGCGTTGCCAACGCTCGTCGCCTCCCCGACCCCGACGGCGCGGTCCGCGGCCGCCTTCAGGGCGGCGAAGACGCCGACGCCCTGGGCGACCGGGAGCAACGCGGTCAGGTAGACCATGGCGTCGGGCGCCGGCCGGATGCTCACACGGCGTTCGGACTCTGCTCTGCGCCGGCGCGCGGCGACGGCGGCCGCATCCAAACGAGCCGCTTCACGTCGGCAGGTGGCGACGATCTCGCGATCGCCCCGCGCGGAGAGTGCTTCCGCGTCGGCGGCCACCAGCTCGTCGACCGTGGCTCGGTGCTCGCGTTCGAGACAGCTCGTCTCCCGTGCGATGAGGGTCGCGCGCCATTCGCTGATACGGCCGGTATCGAACGCAGCCTTGGTGTGCGGGAGGTCCTTGGCCAGGTAGCGCGCCAGGGAAAGTGCCTGACGTCCACGGTGCGGGGAGATTCGTCGCGCCAGCGCCACCTCCAGGTGCGGTGCCACCGGTGGAGGGGAGGCGTCGAGCCGCGAGCGCTCGGCGAGCTCGGTCTGACGGATGTGGTCCAGAGCGTTCGCGAGGCGTGCCTGCCTGGCCTCGGCTGCGCACTTGAGCTCCTCCAGGGCGCGGAGCTCGTCGATGATGCCCGTGGCGTCCGATGGCAGGGGTGCCGCAGTCAGGGCCTTGACCTCGAGGTCGAGCATCCCGCACCTCCTCCTTCTTGGCGGCTGCTCGTCCCAAGCTAGGAGCGTTGGGAGGCGCGGTGACGAAGCCGTCTGACGGCTGTGGAAACGACCCGTGTGCGTCAGGGGTGTGGACGGCTACCGGCTCGGGAAGGGCACGCCCATCGGGTTGCCCGCTGGCAGGTTGCCGCCGGCCGCGATCGCGCGGCCGAGGGCCCCGAGGATTTCGCGGATCGCTGGCATATCGTCGCTCAGGGACTCGAGCACCGGCCGAGCCAGTCGATCGGTGTCGGTCTCGACCGCCTCCCGCAGCCGTTGGCCGCGGTCGGTCAGGCTCCCGTTCGCCAGTACGCCGTCCCTGACGAGCCGGGCTGTCGCCGCGTCCCATTCCTCGTCGGTCCACCCGCGGTTGGGCTGCATGGTCTCCCGTGTCACGACCCCGGACGCGATGTGCGTCAGCGTCGTCTCCAGTCCGCTCAGACCGGCGTGCGTCGCCGCCAGCACGTGTCCGTCGCCGCGCTGTTCACGGATGACGGTGGTCGCCCACCACAGGCGTGCGGCCGGATCCGTGGGCGGTTCGATCGCCTGCCAGGCGGCGGCGAGGGCTCGGCCGTTGGTGGGTGCGGTGAGCGCTGCCGCGGTGAGCGCGTCGGTCCCGCGGGCGACCGTCGTCGGCTCGAGCTCGGCGAGGAGTGGAGCCAGGAAGGACCCGGCGGCAGCGATCCGGTGCGCCAGGGCAGCCTCGGGAGCGACCCGGCCCCACACCTTGGGCACGGCCTTGGCCACCATCGCCGGCGAGAACCCGAAGAAGGTCGCTGTCACCGGGCCCGGACCCACGGCACCCATCGGGGCAGCCCGGCCGGCGAAGTACCCGTTCCAGAAGCCGTGCAGGCCCAGGTCGGCGAGGCAGCCCGAGACCGGTGGCGCGAAGTAGACGATCGCGTGCACCGGCTCGACGAGCGACCACAGCTCACGTTCCGAAGTCATGCCGGCACGGTAGTCGTGGCTGCTCTCACCGGTCTGTCTGACGGATCACGTTGACAGCCGGCCCCGGCGACGCAGGATCCCGTTCACGATCAGCTGGAGCTCGATGCAGAACCCTCCGATCAGAACGACGACGATCCACGCGGTGGACCAGAGGAAGCCCTCGGTGAATCCGGTGTCGCACTCGCCTTGGAAATCCGGACCGCCGCAGACGGTGGCCTCGAAGTGACCTTCTCCGACGACCATGGCAACGAACCCGCCGGCCACGGCCAGGAGACCGTAGAGCAGGACCCGGACGAACACGTTCGGAGATCCGGTCGGCCGCGCGGGTTCGTGGATCCGTCGGAGCACGATCGGCCTGTGCTGGGGGGTCCGTGTGGTATCTCGGCGTTGCGACCGGGTTTGGGCGAGCAACGGCAGTCCGAAGGCGAGAGCGGTGACGAGAACCAGGAAGGCAAGACTCGTCAGCAGGCCGGCCGAGTCGTTCACCGTGCATTCCTGGTCGCACTGGTAGCGAGGGAGCACGGAGCCACCGAAGAAGTAGATGACCGGCGCCGTCAGCACCAGGAACACCCAGAGGCCGAGCATGCCGGCGAAGAGTCCGGCAGGCTTGCTCGGGCTGGTCATCGGCTACTTCGCGTAGGTGTAGAACCCGCGCCCGGTCTTGCGACCGAGCAGGCCTGCGCTCACCATCCGCTCGAGCAGCGGCGGCGAGGCGTAGAGCGGCTCCTTGAACTCGTCGTACAGGGACTCCGCGATCGCCTTGATGGTGTCGAGCCCGATCAGGTCGGCGAGGGCGAGCGGCCCCTGCGGGTGCGCGGCGCCGAGCACCAGGCCCTGGTCGATGTCCTCGGGGGTGGCGAAGCCGGACTCCATCATCCGGATGGCCGAGAGGATGAACGGCACCAGCAGCATGTTCACCACGAAGCCGGCCCGGTCCTGGCAGTCGATCGAGTTCTTGCCGAGCTGGTCCTGCACGAAGGAACGGCCGCGCTCGGTCGTCTCCTCGGCGGTCAGCAGGCTGGGCACGAGCTCGACGAGCTTGAGCACCGGTACCGGGTTGAAGAAGTGGATGCCCATCACCTGGGCGGGCCGCGACGTGGCGACCGCCAGCTTCATGATCGGGATGGACGAGGTGTTGGACGCGAGGATCGCGTCCGGTGAGGTGACGATCCGGTCCAGCTCGCGGAAGACCGCGGTCTTGGCTGCCTCGTCCTCGACGATCGCCTCGACGACGAGCTCACGCTCGGCGAGCTGCTCCATGTCGGTCACCACGCGGATCCGGTCGAGCACCTCCTGGGCGTTGTCGAGCTTGCCCCGCTCGACCGCCCGGTTCAGCGACGACTCAAGGCGCGCGGTCCCTGCCTTCGCCGCGTCGTCCGACGACTCGATGACCACGACGTCGAGACCGGCGCGTGCGCAGACCTCGGTGATGCCGGCTCCCATCAGGCCGCAGCCGATGACTCCTACCCGTGTGATGTCTCCCATCAACCCAGGTTAGACCCGGCCGTCCCCACCACTTCAAGGTTGCCGTCGGCATCGGTTGTGAACAGCTCGACGCCCTCGGTCACGGTCGCCGCATCGGCGCCGAGCGACACCGCGATCTTGTTCGCGGCGTTGCGCATCACGTCCAGCACGACCTCGACGACCTGCGCGTCCGTGAGGTGCTCCCGTACGTCGGCAGGAACGGCGGCGCCGAGCACCATCGCGTCGGTCAGGGCGAGGGCTGCCTTGGCCGACGCGGGAAGGTCGCTGGAGTCCCAGGCGTCGACCGCGGCGAACTCGTCGCCGGTGGCACCGGCATCGATCGCGTCCTGGCTGCGCCGGGACTTGCAGACCGCGCAGTCGTGCAGCCGCGCCCCGCGCAGCCGGACGAGCTCGGTGGTCCGGGGGTCCAGGGAACGCAGACGCGCCACGACCACCATGAACTCCTCGAGGAGTGCCCAGGTGTCGGCAGGGGTTTCGACAGGTGGTTCCTGAGGAGGTTGCGCAGCAACCGTCTCGAAGGGCTCAACCAGCGGGGGACCGGCCCAGTCGGAAGCGCCGAAGACGTCGTCGAGCACACGCTCGACCCGCGGCACGAAGTCGTGCACGTAGATGCGTTGCACGACGGCGAACGCCTGGTCCCCGACGGCGGCGAAGAACGCGCCGCGCTGGACGTCGTCCATCGAGGCCACGTCCAGCGCGAGCTGCTCGGCGAACTCGGCGACGGCGTCGTGGCCGAGGTCGGGCGCCGGGATCGCTGCGACCCGCTCGAAGGCGACGGCGGCTTCGCCTCCGTGCGTCGTGAGCGCGCTGCGTCCGGTCACGCGCCGCGCCGCTTGGCGTACCGGAACTTCACCATCTTCCGGACCTGCTCGAAGTCGTCCGGGCGGCGCGGGAACGACTGCATGTCCGGGCCCATCTGGAAGCGCTTGTTCGTGGTCGCCTTCGGCGCCGAGAACTCCCGCAGGCCGTCGTCGCCGTGGAAGCGACCGAAGCCGGAGTCGCCGATGCCGCCGAACGGGACCGACGGCATGCCGACGAAGGTGAGCGCCGAGTTGATGGTGGTGCCGCCGGCCTTGAGCTGGCGGGCGATCTCCTTGCCGCGGCCCTTGGAGAAGACCGAGGAGCCGAGGCCGAACCTGGTGGCGTTGCCGCGGCGGATCGCCTCGGCCGTATCCGCGACCGTGTTGATCACGATCACCGGCCCGAAGGTCTCCTCCTGCACCGCCGCGTTGTCCTCCGGGACGTCGACGAGCACGACCGGGTCGACGAACGGCGCACGGATCGAGTCGACGCCTCCGACCAGCGCGATCGCGCCGCCCTCGATGGCGGCGGTCACGTGCCGGCGCACGACGTCGATCTGCGAGGGCACGATCATCGGGCCGTAGGCGTCGTTCTCGTCCAGGCCGGCGGTCACCTGGTCGGCGATCTCCTTGACCTTGCCGAGGAAGGCGTCGCGCACCGCCTGCACGACGTAGACCCGCTCGATGCCGACGCAGGCCTGGCCGCCGTTGAAGAACCCGCCCCACACGACGGCCCGCGCGGCCGCGTCGAGGTCAGCGTCCTCGGCGATGATCGTGACGTCCTTGCCGCCGAGCTCCAGCAGCACCGGAGTCAGGTTCTCGGCGCAGGCGGCCATCACCTTGCGACCGGTCGGGACCGACCCGGTGAAGGCGATCTTGTCGAGCCCCGCCTTGCAGAGCGCGGACCCGGTCTCGGCGAAGCCGGTCACCCAGGTGATCAGCCCCTTCGGGGCATCCGGGTTGGCGGTGTAGAAGGCGTCGATGACCTGCACCGAGCTCGCCGCGGCGTACTCGCTCGGCTTCACGATCGCGGCGTTGCCGGCAGCCAGCGCGTAGGCCAGGCCGCAGAGCACCGTGTAGATCGGCACGTTCCAGGGCGCGATCACGCCGACCACCCCGAGCGGCGGGTAGGAGACCTCGGCACCGAAGTTGAACAGGGCCATGCCGGGCGCGACCTTGCGCGGCTTGAGCACCCGCTTCGCGTGGGCGGCGGCCCAGCGCAGGTCCTCCAGCCCGGCGATGAGCTCGAACTGCACGTCGCCGCGCGGACGACCCGTCTCGCGGTAGCCCAGCTCGCACAGCTCGTCGGACATCTGCCCGATCGCGGCGATCCACCGGTTGATCCGGCGCTTGCGCTCGGCGAAGGAGAGGCCGGCCCACCACAGCTGTGCCTCGCGCCCGGCAGCGGCCCGCTCGGCGATGTCCTCGGCGGTGTGGATCGGGAAGGTTCCCACCGATTCACCGGTCGCCGGATTGGTGACGGTGAAGGTGTCGGCGATGGTCTGGGTCATGGGCTCACGGTAGTCGCGGACGCGGGAAAGTGGAACAGGTTCTAGTAGCCGGACCGATGCCGGGAAGGTCGGGGTGACAGACTCGATCCGTGCGCGAGTACCTCAAGACCATTCCGATCGGCGCGTGGGCCGGACTGGTCATCATCGCGCTCGGCCTGTGGGCCCGGGACATCCTCGGTGTCGCGCTCGGCGGCATCCTCGCGGTGGTCAGCCTGATTGCCACCGATCGGGCCCGGGCGGCCGAGGACGAGGACAAACCCGGCGAAGACATCACCAAGGACGACCGCTTCAAGGACATGTGACCGAACTTTCGTCACTCGTTCAACCAGTGTTCTCCTGACGCTGCGACGTTCGACCTGCCCTTGCCTCCCAGCAGAACCCGAGGTCGCCTCCGATGCACGTCGCCCGTACCCGAAACGTTCTGACCGCACTGATCGGGCTCCTGGCAGTCCTCGCCGCCGGCCTCGTTCTGGCCGCGCCCGCGAGCGCCGCGGACAGCGACATCCGGATCAACGAGGTCTCCTCGAACCCGAACGACTTCGTCGAGCTGATCAACACCGGCCTGGCGCCGATCGACATCAACGGCTGGAAGTTCGCGGACTCCGACCACGCGCCGATCCCGATCGTCACGACCAGCACGGTCATCCAGCCGGGCGCGCGCTTCAGCTTCGACCCGAACGCGCTGACCGGCGGCTTCGGCCTCGGCGCGACGGACGCGGCGAACGTCTTCAACGCCAGCGGAACGGCGATCGACAGCGACAACTGGACTTCGCACCGCACCCCGTCGTACGGGCGCTGCCCGGAGGGCACCGGACCGCAGGTGCTGCAGACCGCGGCGACGCCGGGTGCGGCGAACGCCTGCGGAGGACCGTCGCCGTCGGCGATCAAGATCAACGAGGTCTCCTCGAACCCGAACGACTTCGTCGAGCTGATCAATACCGGCAGCGCCGCGATCGACCTGCTCGGCTGGACCTTCGCCGACTCCGACCACTCGCCGATCGCGATCGTCTCGGCCAGCACGCTCATCCAGCCGGGCGGCTACTACACCTTCGACCCGAACACGCTGCCCGGCGGCTTCGGCCTCGGCTCGGCGGATGCCGCGACGATCCGCTCCGGCACCACGCTGGTCGACACCTACTCCTGGACCACGCACCGCACCCCGTCGTACGGGCGCTGTCCGAACGGCTCCGGCGACTTCGTGGCCAACACCAGCACCACCCAGAACGCCGCGAACGCCTGCCCGGCGCCGGCACTGCCGAGCGTCGTGATCAACGAGGTCGAGTCCAACGGAGACGCGATCGGTGACTGGGTCGAGCTGAAGAACACCGGTACCACCGCGGTGAACATCTCCGGCTGGAAGGTCCTCGACAACGACCCCGCGCACGCCGCGAACCCCGAGGTCGTGCCGGCCAACACCACGCTGCAGCCGGGCGGCTACTACTCGATCTACACCGAGTTCACCCCGGCGCCGGGCTTCGGACTGGGTACGGCGGACAGCGCCAACCTCTACCTGCCCGACGGCACCACGCTGGTCGACACCTACAGCTGGACGGCGCACGCGGCGACCACCTACGGCCGCTGCCCCGACGGCACCGGCCCGTTCGTGACCACCACGACCCCGACCCGCAACGCCGGGAACGCCTGCAGCCCGATCCGGATCAACGAGATCGAGTCCGACCAGGGCGTCCCGGGTGACTGGGTGGAGCTGAAGAACATCAGCGGCGCGTCGGTCGACATCAGCGGCTGGGTGTTCAAGGACAACCAGGACGCCGACATCTACACAGTCCCGACCGGGACCTCGATCGCCGGCGGCGGCTACTACGTGCTCAACGTGGCGGACTTCGTCTTCGGGCTCGGCAGCTCGGACTCCGCGCGCTTGTACGACAACAGCGCCAAGCTCATCGACTCCTACACCTGGACGGCCCACGCCACCCAGACCTACGGGCGCTGCAAGGACGGGCTCGGCAACTTCGTCGACACCAAGGCGCCGACCAAGGGTGCGGCCAACTCCTGCCCCGGCCTGGACACCCAGCCGTGGCCGGGCGGCCCGACGGTGACCACCGCCGACAACACCGACACCTTCGTGCAGGACCTCTCCGGCCTGGTCTTCGACCCGTCGAACCCGGACGTGCTGTGGGGCGCGCAGAACAAGAAGGGCACGCTGTTCAAGCTCGTCCGCGACGCCAACAACAACTGGGTCCCGGCCGACGGCTGGCCGCGTGACCCGAAGTTCCTCGGCGGCACCGGCAGCCCGGACACCGAGGGCCTGACCATCGGCCCGGACGGCTTCGTCTACGAGACCTCCGAGCGCGACAACGACAACAGCGGGGTCAGCAGGAACACCATCCTGCGCTTCGACCCGAACGCACCCGCCGGCCCGACGATCTCGCCGACCACCGAGTGGGACCTGAACTCGTTCCTGCCGACGGTCGGGGCGAACCTCGGGCTCGAGGGCGTCACCTTCGTGCCGGACAGCTACCTGGTCGCGAGCGGCTTCAAGGACCAGAGCACGGGCCAGGCCTACGACCCGGCGAACTACCCGCTGCACGGTTCGGGCCTGTTCTTCGTCGCGGTCGAGGCGGACGGCTCGCTGGTCGGGTTCGCCCTGGACAGCGATGGCACGCCCCACAAGATCGCGACCGTGGCCAGCGGCCTGGCCCAGCTCGCCGACGTCGACTGGGACCCGGAGCTGAACCGGCTCCGCGCGGTCGCGGACGACACCTGGGACGGCACCACGATCCTGCTGAACGTGGACGGGTCGGGGAACTTCGTGCCGGTCGCGGCCTACGACCGACCGGCCGGGATGCCGAACCTGAACAACGAGGGCCTGGCCGTGGCGCCGCAGTCGCGCTGCGTCTCCGGCAAGAAGGAGGTCCTCTAGTCCGACGACGGCGACACCGACGGGCACTCGATCCGCCGCGGCACGATCAACTGCACCCCGCCGGCCGCCCAGACCGTCACCTTCACGACCGACGCACCGACGGACGGTCGGATCGGCCAGACCTACGTGCCGGCCGCGACCGGTGGCGGCTCGGCCAACCCGGTGGTCATCAGCGTCGACCCGACCTCGGCCGGCGTCTGCTCGATCACGGTGGGCATCGTCAGCCTCAACGGCGTCGGCACCTGCACCCTGAACGCCGACCAGGCCGCGGCGCAGGGCTTCAACGCCGGTCACGCGAGCCAGTCGTTCGCGGTCAGCAAGGCCGACCAGTCGATCACCTTCGCCCAGCCCGGTGACACCGGCTTCGGCGGCTCCGACGTGGCGCTGACCGCGACTGCGAGCTCGGGTCTCGACGTGACCCTGACCTCGGAGACCCCGGGCGTCTGCTCGGTGGTCGGCACGTCAGTGCATCCGGTCTCGGCAGGCACCTGCACGATCACCGCCACGCAGCTCGGCAACGACGTGTTCAACGCCGCGACCCCCGTGAGCCGCTCGCTGAGCGTCGCCAAGGCCGCGCAGACGATCACCTTCGCCCAGCCCGGCAACACGGTGTACGGCGGCGCGGACGTCGCCCTCACGGCGAGCGCCAGCTCGGGCCTTGCAGTGACGCTGACCTCGGAGACCCCGGGCGTCTGCACGGTGGTCGGCACCTCGGCGCACCCGGTCGCCGCCGGCACCTGCACGATCACGGCCAGCCAGGGCGGAAACGGCAACTACGTCGCGGCCACCCCGGTGAGCCGCTCACTGACGGTCGCGAAGGCGCCGGTCACCGTCACCACCAAGGCGACCTCGTCGGTGCTCAGCCTGCTGACGCTGCGGGTGACCTACACGACCACGGTGAAGTCGGCCGTCACCGGCCTGCCGGCCGCAGGCGTCCCGGTCACCACGAAGCTCAACGGCGGATCGGCGGTGACCGGCTGCACCGCGGTCACCAACGCGTCCGGCGTCGCGACCTGCACCGCGGGCCCGATCGTGATCGCGATCCTGTCGCCGTTCACGGCCACCGCCGCGGAGTCGTCGAACTACCTCGGCGGCACGGCGACGGGCCTGACGCCGCTCCTCTGAAGCCCCCGCATCGAGCCTGCCGGACCACGTCCCCCCACGTCCGGCAGGTTCGATGTGCGGTCAGCGATTCAGCTGATCAGGTAGTCGACCCAGACGTCTGTCGAGCCTGCCGCAGCGCGCAGCCGGGTGTTCTGCTCACCCGATCGCGGGACTGCGAAGGTGCTCCCGATCGCCGCGCAGGCCGCGGGTGCCGCTGCCTCCGCGACCGGCGCGGTCACCGTCCAGGTGTCGCCGTTCTTGCAGGCAGCGGGGTGCAGGTCGGTGCACGCTGCGGCGTGCCAGCGCCCGTCCGCGGCCTGCCGGGTGCAGGCCCCGTTGCCCGCGACCGGCTCGTCCGGCGCCCAGCTCCACAGGGTGGACTGGATCCGGCCGTCCTCGGGCAACAGCTGGTCGAACCCGAACAGGTTGACGCCGCAGGACGTCATCGCGGCGACCTTCTCCGGGGTCAGCGCCTCGGGGTCGACCGGAGGACGCGTCGGGTTGAGCAGCGTCGAGACCAGCGTGCTGTCCTCGTAGTAGCGGACCATCTGGTTCGCGTAGACCGACGGACCGTAGGTCGCGTCGCACGCCGGGTAGGGCTGGTACGCCGAGGTCGAGCCGCTCTCGACGTGTGCCGGGTTCCAGTCGAAGACGTCGGCCGACCAACCGGGAGCGCACGAGCCGACCAGGACGACCTGGGCGCCGGCGGCGCGGACGTCGTCGCGGGACTTGTCCAGCGGGAGCGGCGTGCAGCCGTTCGCCGCCTTCTGCGCCGGGTTCGGCTTGTAGATCAGGCTGCTGCCGTCAGGTCGGCGCAGGACCTGGTCCAGGGTGGCGATCGTCGAGGCGTACGCCGCCGCGTTCTGCAGGTTGTCCTCCAGGTAGAGCAGGACCACCTCGTTGCCGTGACCGGGCGCGTTGAGCCAGGTCGCCACCTCCGGCAACACCTTCGCGAACGTCGGCTCGGTGGTGCAGCCGAGGTCGTGCACCTCCGGTCCCTGGCCGTGGCAGACGGTGACGGCCTTGGTGCCGAGGAGCCCGAGGAGCTGCGGGATGTAGTGCAGGTCCAGCTCGATCGAGCGCACGTCGATGTCGAGCTGCTGGGTCAGCGAGAGCTGCTGGTTGGAGTCGGCGTGCGACAGCGTGAACGAGCTGCTCAGGGAGTTGAACGAGTTGTGGGTGCCGATCCACTGCGCGTCCCGCAGTGCGAGCGGGTCACCGAGGGTGTACTGGAACTGCGCGGTGCGGTGCACCCACGAAGCCAGGTAGGCATCGCGGGCTGCCTGGGTCACGTTGTGGGCCAGCGGCAGCGTGCAGAGTTTGTCCGGGATGCCGACCCGCCGGCACTCGGCCGCGACCGCGTCGAAGGTCTTGCCGAGCGCCACGCACGGGATGGCGATCGGACTGATCGCGTCGCACGGCGCGGTCGGGGAGGGGGTCGCAGCCTCGGAGGTGCCGATCGAGGTCGGTGCGAACAGCGCGGCGGCGACGGCGGCGAGCACCGCGGTCCCCTTCTTCAGCCTGGTGAGCATGGGGCACTGTGGCACGTGCGATGCCGGTGGTTACCCGGGTATCCGGGAAGTCGTTTTCGCCCGGGTCTGCGCCGGTGTCAGCGGGTTTCGACCGCCTCGACCACCGACAGCAGACCGCGACGGTCGGCGAGGACCTCGAAGACCGCCGTCGCGAACGGCGGGATGCTGGAGACCAGGGCCAGCAGTGTGGTCCGGGCCGACCAGCCGAAGGTCGTGCGCGCGGTCGGGATGAAGAGCACGTAGGCCAGGAAGATGCAGCCGTGGATCGGCCCCATCACGTGGACGCCGGCCTCGGTCGTCTCGGGCACGTACTTGAGGTACATCCCGATCAGGAGACCGAGCCACGAGCAGGCCTCGGCCAGGGCGATCGCACGGAACCAGGAGCGGACACGCAAGGGGTCGGTCACGGCGCCAAGGTAGCGGGGCTGCTCAAGAGACCGCGGCCGGGCCCAGCCAGCGGCACGCGATGAGCGCGAGCTCGAGGTCGAGGCGGTCCTCGTCGACGCTGCGACCGCGCAGCTCGACGGCGCGGTCGACCCGGTACTTCACCGTGTTCTTGTGCAGGTGCACCAGCTCGGCGGTGGCGGCGAAGCTGTTGCGGGTGGAGAGGAAGACCCGCAGCGTCTCGCGCAGCCGTTCGGCCCCGTCGCTGTCCTCGGCGAGCCCGCCGAGGGCGGAGCGGACCAACCGTCGGGTCGAGTCCAGGTCGGCGGACAGCAGGGCGGCGGCGCGCACCTCGGGGTCCGAGTACGCCGTCACCGCCTGCGCGCGGTCCTGCGCGACCAGCGCCACGGACTGAGCAGCCAAGGCGTCGAGGTGGGAGTTGCGGAAGCCCTCGACACCCGGCGCCGGGACGCCGATCGCGACCCGGATGCCGACGTCCTCGAGGTCGGTCAGCGCGCCGATCCGCACCTTGGCGTTGCCCAGCGGCACCCAGCCCCAGGCGGTGGCACGGTCCTGCGCCACGAACAGCGGTTGCCCGGTGCCGCCGAGCGCCTTGGCCAGCCGGCCGAGGTGTCGCTCCAGGTCGGCGAGGTCGCCCGTCGTCGGCTCGCCGGTGCTCCACAGCACCACGCCGACGTGGGTCTGCCGGAACCGGTACCCCAGGGCGTTCTCGGCCGTGGTCGCGTCGATGCTCTCGCCGGCCAGCAGGTCGGCCAGCACCTCGGCGCGCACGGTGTTGCGGTTGGCCAGCCAGCGCTCCCGCTCGACCTCGTAGACCGTGAGCACCTGTTCCGAGACGGCGTCGATGTAGCGGAAGGTGATCGCGACGAAGGCCTGGCCGGCGGCGTACGCGACGCGCGGATCGGCCTCCTCCTCGCTGATCCGCTCCAGCGCCCAGGCCGTCGCCGTCTCCTGCCCGAGGCGGTAGGCGCGGAGCAGGGCACTGGAGGAGACACCGCGCTGGGCGAGCCGGCGGGCGTACTCGACAGCGGTCGGTGGCGCAGTGATCTCGGCGACCGGCATGTCGTAGCGGATGACCTCGGCGATGGTCTTCAGGTTGCCGTCGATGCTCGCCTCGAGCAGCTCGACGATCTTCGGATCGCCCTGGAGGTCGGTGATCGTCTCGATCAGCACACCGAGCAGCTCACCCGTCAGGTCGGCGACGGTCTCGATCATCCGATCGGCCGTGGCCGTCACCCGGGTCGTCGTCCGGGTGATGAAGTCGGTGTCAGCCTTCTGCACGGCTTCATGGTGGCAGACCAAAGATCATCGCGTAACTGTCAGCGACTCTTGGTTTTCCGGTGCAAACCTTGGTCCGCGAGCACAATGCCGCCCTGCTCCTGCGGGCCCTAGCCTCAACCCATGGGATTCATCACCCCGAGCGAGCAACCCGTCGAACCCCAGGTCTTCCTCCAGCTCCCGCTGCGCGAGCGGATCCGGATCCTGGCCACGCACTGGGTCGACGACGGCTTCGGCACCCCGCGGGTGCTGCACGTCGTCTACGTCCTGAAGATGCTCGGCCTGTACTTCGGCGTCGGCCTGGCGATCACCTCGTGGACCACGGTCGGCGTGCACTTCTCCGACCCGGGCACCTGGTTCGACAACATCGTCGTCTACCAGAAGCTGGCCATCTGGCTGATGCTGCTCGAGGTCCTCGGCCTCGGCGGTGCGTTCGGCCCGCTGTGCGGGCACTTCGCCCCGATGCTCGGCAACGTCCGCTTCTGGATCCGCCCCGGCACGCTGCGGATGGCGCCGTGGGGCCGGCACGTCCCGGGCACCGGAGGGGATGAGCGCACCGTCGGTGACGTGGTGCTGTTCCTGGCCGTGCTCGCCAGCCTCGTCTACCCGCTGGCCATCCACGCCGACCTGGTGAAGCACGTCCCGGTGGGCACCGGGCCGCAGGAGCTGGTGCCGGCGTACGCGTTCATCCCGATCCTGGTGACGATGCCGTTGATGGGCCTGCGCGACAAGGTGATCTTCCTGGCGGGCCGTTCCGAGCAGTACCTGCCGATCATGCTGTTCTCCGCGACCCTGGGCGCGCTCGTGCTGCGCGACGGAGCGAACGCCGGCGACTTCCTGGACCTGGTGGTCGCCTTCAAGATCATCATCTGCATCGTCTGGATCGGTGCCGGTACCTCCAAGCTCGGGCTGCACTTCGTGAACGTGGTGCCCCCGATGGTCTCCAACCAGCCCGGGCAGCCCGGCTTCGTGAAGCGGATGCACTACCGGAACTTCCCCGACGACCTGCGCCCCAGCCGGCTGGCCTGGTTCATGGCGCACGTGGGCGGGACGACGGTCGAGATCATCATCCCGGTGACGCTGCTGCTGACCACCAACAACACCATCGCCCTGCTGGGCGCGGTCGCGATGCTCGCCTTCCACATCTTCATCACCTCGACCTTCCCGCTCGCGGTGCCGTTGGAGTGGAACGTCTACTTCGGCTACATCGCGATCGTGCTGTGGGGTGGTTTCGGTGACGGCTTCGACGCCTCGGTCTACAACATCTGGGACTTCCACCAGCCGCTGCTGCTGATCCCGATCTTCGCGCTGCTCACCTTCGGGCCGATCCTCGGCAACCTGCGCCCCGACCTGGTCTCGTTCCTGCCCTCGATGCGTCAGTACGCCGGCAACTGGGCCTCGGCGATCTGGCTGATGAAGCCGGGCGTCGAGGAACGGCTCAACGAGCTGCCGCTGGTGGAGAACCAGGTCGACCAGCTCCAGCGGATGGCCCCGACGCCGTACGAGAAGGACGACGCCGAGATGACCTTGCAGAAGGTGACCTCGTGGCGGGCGCTGCACAGCCAGGGGCGCGGGCTCTTCTCGGCGGCCTACGCCCACCTCGACGACATCGAGACCCGGACGATCCGCGACGGGGAGTTCGTCTGCAACGCCGTCCTCGGCTGGAACTTCGGCGACGGGCACCTGCACGACGACCGGATGATCGCCGCGGTGCAGAAGCGTCTCGGTCTGGCACCGGGCGACCTGGTGGTCATGTACTGCGAGTCGCAGGCGACGCCGTGGCTGAACCCGCCGCAGGAGTACCGGGTCATCGACGCTGCCCTCGGCGTGGTCGAGCGCGGCACCTGGAACGTGGCCGACTGCGTGGCCGAGCAGCCGTGGCTGCCCAACGGCCCGATCCCGCTGGCGGCCACCTGGACCGCACCTGGGTACGTTCGTCAGCAGACGCTGACGTCCGGTCAGCCGACCGGGTGAGGTGCCGATGAGACGTGCCGTGGTGGTCGGCAGCGGCCCCAACGGGCTGGCCGGGGCGGTCCGCCTGGCCCAGGCCGGGCTCGAGGTCACCGTGCTCGAGGCGGCCGAGACCTACGGCGGCGGCACCCGGACCAGCGAGCGGATCGTGCCGGGTCTGCTGCACGACGACTGCTCGGCGTTCCACCCGACCGGGGCCGCGTCGCCGTACCTGAGCACCCTCGGGCTGGAGGAGCACGGCCTGCGCTGGCTGTGGCCCCAGATCGACCTGGCGCACCCGCTCGACGACGGACGGGCCGGGATCATCACCCGCACGATGAGCGACAGCGACCGCACCCTGGGCGCGGACGCCCGCAGCTGGCACCGGGTCTTCGAACCGCTGGCGCGGACCTTCGACAAGATCGCGGTCGACGCGATGCGTCCGCCGGTGCACGTTCCGAAGCACCCGATCGCCTTCGGACGCTTCGGTCCGCAGGCGTTGCTGCCGGCCACGGTCACGGTGCGGCACTGGAAGGACGACCCGGCGCGCGCGCTGTACTCCGGCGTCGCCGCGCACGCCTTCGGGCGGCTGGACACCCCGCTGAGCGGCTCGGTCGGGCTGATGCTCGCCGCCGCGGGCCACGCGGTCGGCTGGCCGGTCGCCGAGGGCGGCAGCGGCTCGATCTCCGGAGCGCTCGTCCGGCTGCTCGAGAAGCTCGGCGGCTCGGTGCGCACCGGGGTGCGCGTCACCTCCCGCGCCCAGCTGCGCGAGGTCCTCGGGCACGACCCGGAGGTGGTCCTGCTCGACGTCGCCCCGGCCGGGGCGCTCGAGATCCTCGGCGACGACCTGCCGGGACGGATCAGCCGGGCTTTTCACCGCTACCAGTACGGCCCGGCCGTGCACAAGGTCGACTACGCGATCGAGGGCGACGTCCCGTGGACCAACGAGGACTGCCGGCAGGCCGGCACCCTGCACCTGGGCGGCACCGCGGAGGAGGTCTTCGCGACCGAGGCCGCCACCGCGCGCGGGGAGATGCCGGACCGGCCGTTCGCCCTGATCGGCCAGCAGTACCTCGCCGACCCGAGCCGCAGCACGGTCTCGGAGGGACGGACGATCAACCCAGTCTGGGCCTACGCGCACGTGCCGGCCGGCTTCACCGGTGACGCCACCGAAGCGCTGACCGCGCAGATCGAGCGGTTCGCGCCCGGGTTCCGCGACCGGATCGTCGGCACCTTCGTGCGCAGCGCGACCGACATGGCGGCGTACAACGCGAACTACATCGGCGGCGACATCAGCGCCGGCGCGAACAACGCGCGCCAGATCCTCTTCCGGCCGCGGATCACGTGGAACCCCTACTCGCTCGGGATCCCCGGTCACTACCTGTGCTCCTCCTCGACGCCCCCCGGTGGCGGGGTGCACGGGATGAGCGGCTACTACGCCGCCGAGGCTGCGCTCAGACGGCTGTGATGCCGGTGCGGTGCCGCTGCGCCAGCTCGGCGTAGTACGGCGGGTTGGCCTCGACCCAGAACTGCGCGGCCGTGCCCTCGATCGGCTTCTTCACCTGCGCCGGTGCGCCGGCCGCCAGCACCCCTGCCGGGATCTGGGTGCCGGGGCTGACCAACGAGCCGGCCGCGACCATCGAGCCGGCGCCGAGCCGGGTGTCGTCGAGCATGGTGCTCCCGTTGCCGAGCAGCGCCCTCTCCTCCAGCACCGCTCCGTGAACGATGCAGCTGTGCGCGACGGTGGCGCCGGGGCCGACCTCGACCAGGGCGTCCGGGGCTCCGTGCAGCACGGAGTTGTCCTGCACGTTCGCGCCCTCGCGGACCACGATCCGGCAGATGTCGGCGCGCAGCACCGCGCCGTACCAGACGCTGGCGCCCTTCTCGATGGTGACGTCGCCGATCAGCGTCGCCGTGGGGGCCACGAAGGCCTCGGGGTGGACCGTGGGGCGCTTGCCCTCGAACTCGAAGAGATGCACGGAGCCGAGGTTAGTCGGCCGGGGCCTCGACCGGCTCGGGCTGCTCGTCGTCGCCGTAGTCCGCGCTGGCGTGCGGCCGCTGGAACGGCACGGTGCCCGGGGTGGTCAGCACCGGCGGCGCGACCCGGGTGTCCTCGATGGTGACCTCGACCGGCTCCGGGATGCCGGCCAGGTTCAGGACCTCCCGGCTCCAACCGGGCGCCTCCTCCAGGGCCCGGGCGGTTCCCGGGCCCATCAGGATCTGCCCGTCCTGGGCGATGCTGCACAGGCGGGCGGAGAGGTTCACCGTGGTGCCGATGGCGGCGTACTCGAGCTGGGCGTCGGTGCCGATCGCGCCGACGGCGCACTCTCCCGACGACAGCCCGATGCCGATGCCGAGCGGGGTCTCCGGGGTCGACCACTTGTCGGTGACCGCGCGGACCTGGGACATCATGTGCCGCGCCAGCCGCAGGCCGATGCGCGGGTGGTCCGGGCGCGGGAACGGCGCACCGACCAGGATGAGGGCACCGTCGCCGGCGAAGTCCTTGACCGTCGCGCCGTACTCGGCGGCGGAGTCGATGACCACCGCGTAGTACTCGTGCAGCACCTGGACCATGAACTCGGCGCCGTGCCGCTGGGTGAACGTGGTGAAGCCGCGCAGGTCGATGCTGACCGCCGTCAGGCTGTATATCTCGGTGCGGATCTCCATGCCCAGGCCGGAGAGGTGCGCGGTCTCGGCGATGTCGGGGGAGACGAAGCGGGCCATGTTGGAGCGCTCCTCGAAGAGCGCCTCCTGCTGGGTCTCGATGATCAGGTGGTCGACGTAGGTCTGGCGGGTCAGCCACTCCACCGACAGGTTCAGCACCATCCCGACGAGCAGCGCGGTGAGCGGGATGAACAGCCCGACCGCCAGGTCCGCGTCGCTGACGTCGGCGGTCGCGGAGTGCATCCGCACCGCGGCACCCGCGGCGATCAGGCAGTACGGCGCGACCGCGACCAGCGCGAGCTTGGGGGTCAGCCGGAACATCGTCAGCCCGACGTACGCCGACATCGTCACGCAGGCCCCGGTCAGCGACGGGTCGTGGCGCGGGTAGGTGAGCGTGACCGCGAGGATCCCGCCGATCAGGTTCGCGATCGCGCTCCACGGCATCGCCAGGTGGGCGCGCTCCTCGTCGCCGATGACCCAGGCGCCGGCCAGCATCAGCCCGATCATCGCCGGGATCAGCAGCAGCGCGATGGTCTTGAGGTGTCCGTCACCGAGTGCGCCGAAGATGACCGCGACGAAGGCGCAGAACGCCGCGCCCGCTGCGCCGTACATCGCCAGCTGCGTGAACGAGCGCACGTGTTCGCGCCGCCACGTCCGGTAGTCGCTCTCGACCGACGTGTCGGTGAAACGCAGCCCCCAGTGCGTCTCCGGAGAGGTGAGCTCCGAAACGACCGGCCATCCGTCAGGCCTGGTCATCAATGACCTCGGTCAGTCACCTGAATCGTGCGAGAGACGCTCCTCGGTGGCCCCCGTGAGTGCCTCTGAGAAGTGCGGGATCTGAGCGTTGAGCTCAGACACGGTCTCCGCGGTGAAGTGCAGGGCCTCGATCGGGGTCACGCTGACCACGGTCGCCGAGCGCAGCTTGTGGTTGACCAGCGCCATCTCGCCGACCAGGTCACCGGCGCCGACGCGGGCGACCTCCTCGCCGTGACGACGTACGGAGACCTCGCCCGAGAGGATCAGGTACGCCTTGTCGGCCGGGGTGTTCTCCGCCATCATCGCCCAGCCCTCGGGGACCGTGAGGTACGTGGCCTTGTCGACCACGAGGCTGATCTCGTCGTCGCTGAAGCCGCTGAACCGGTCGATCTTCGCGAGCTGTTCGATCCTGGCGTTGTCGTCGGAACCCTTGCCGCGCATGCATTGCTCCTCTGGTTGTTCCCCACCCCTGCCGCGATTGTGGGCCCCGGGGAGCACGCGTGTCCACCGTTGGGCCGCGCGTCGGTGGATTGTGTGCCCCAGGGGACACTGCGGCTGTGACCTAGGTCGTGGTGCTGAACAGTCCCGTGGCCCCGCCGTAGAGGGCGAACCCGAGGCCGGCCACGAGGACCACCAACCAGGCTCGTTCCAGGAAGGTCGCGGTGAGCTCCCGCTGCGCCTGATTCGGCCCCTGGGGCACGGATTTGTGCAGGACGAGGAGCACCGCGCCGGCGAATGCGAAGGCGACCAGATTGGCCAGCATCGCCCACGCCCAACCCCCGCTCAGCGGGTCCCCGACCAGGGCTCCGGTGCCGAACTGCTGGTCCACGCTGTCGAGCTTCGCCGGGAGGATGAACATGCCTAGACCGATCCACGCCGCGAGGGCGTAGGTGCGGTTGCGCAGCTGGCTCGGCTGCACCCGGGCGCGGGCGTTCCAGAGCAGCACCGAGAGCAGGAACGGCGGCCCGCCGACCAGCCAGCCGAAGAACTGGTAGCCCTCCCGGGTGGTGGGCGTCTTCTGCAGCTGGACGGCGATGTCCTCGCCCAGGAACCGGCCCGCGGCGAGGAAGAGCACGCAGAAGCCGACGATCGACAGCGCGAACCGCCTCCCGTCGGACACCTGTGTCCGGTTGCTCCCCATGTCGGGAATCCTAGACTTCAGGGGTGCCGCTCGCCCTCACTCTCCTCGATGGCGTGCGCTGGTACGGCGAGCCGGTGGTCGGGGACCGTCCGCAGGCGTTGCTGGCAGCGCTCGCCCTGAGTGGTCGCGCCGTGGGCGCGGAGAGCCTGGTCGAAGCGGTCTGGGGGGACGAGGTCCCCGCGAACCCGGGCAAGGCCCTGCAGGTGCTCGTCTCCCGGACGCGCACCGCCTGCGGGCCCGAGGCTGTCGTCCGCGAGGGCGACGGCTACCGGCTCGGGCTCGGCCCCGACGAGGTGGACGCGCTCCAGGTCCGGCACCTGGTCACCGGTGCCCGGGACCTGCTCGACAGCGACCCGGGGGCGGCGGGAAAGCTCGCCGCGGAGGCGGTCGCCGTCGGCGGCTCGGTGGCTCCCGCGGAGGAGGGCCCGCTCGCCGAGCTGCGTGCAGCCGCGCGGGGCTGGCTGGCCGAGGCGGCGCTGCTGCGCGCCAAGGCGGACTCGCGGACCGGGGCGCACGCGATCGCCCTGCCGGCGCTGATCGGTGCCTGGGGTTCGCGTCCCGGCGACGAGGGACTGCTGGTCGACCTGCTGCGCAGCGAGGCTGCGGTGCTGGGGCCCGGCGCTGCGCTGGAGCGCTACGAGTCCTACCGCTCCGACCTCAGCGACCGTGTCGGCGCGGATCCGGGTCCCGAGCTGCAGCGTGCGTACTCCGAGCTGCTCGCCCTCGACAGCCCGGTGCGCGAGGGCGTCCAGTACGACGCCACCGCGCTGCTCGGGCGCGACGAGGACGTGCGACGGCTGCACGGGCTGCTGGGCGCGTCCCGGGTGGTCTCGGTGCTCGGCCCGGGTGGCCTCGGCAAGACCCGGCTGGCCCACGTCATCGGCCGCGAGTTCGCGGTGCCGACCGTGCACTTCGTCGAGCTCGTCGGCGTCACCGCGGCCGAGGACCTGGTCGGGGAGGTCGGATCGGCGCTCGGCGTGCGGGACTCGGTGAGCGGGCGCCGGACGCTCACGCCCGAGCAGCGGGCGGATGTCCGCGCCCGGATCGCGCAGCACCTCGACGCCTCGCCGAGCCTGCTCATCCTCGACAACTGCGAGCACATCGTCGATGCCGTCGCCGACCTGGTCGCCTACCTGGTCGCGACCACCCGCGACCTGCGGGTCCTCACCACGACGCGCGCGCCGCTGGCGATCGCGGCCGAACGCGTCTACCCGCTGGGCGAGCTCGGCACCGCGGACTCGGTGACCTTGTTCGAGCAGCGTGCGGTCGCGGCCCGGCCCGACGTCCGGCTCGACCCGGACGAGGTGGCCAGCGTGGTCGCCCGGCTGGACGGGCTGCCGCTGGCGATCGAGCTCGCCGCGGCGAAGGTGCGGGTGATGGGGGTCGCCGACATCGCCGAGCGCCTGGAGAACCGGTTCACGCTGCTCCGCGGTGGCGACCGCAGCGCGCCCGAGCGCCACCAGACCCTGCTTGCGGTGATCGAGTGGTCCTGGAGCCTGCTCGCCGAGACGGAGCGTCGCTCGATGCGCTGGCTCTCGGTCTTCCACGACGGCTTCACCCTCGGTGCGGCCGAGGCCGTTCTCGGCCCGGAAGCCCTGGACGCGGTGCAGAACCTGTCCGACCAGTCCCTGCTCTCGGTGCTCGAGGCGCCGGGGGGCGTGCGTTACCGGATGCTCGAGACCGTGCGCGAGTTCGGGCGGGTGCAGCTCGAGGAGTCCGGGGAGGACGCCGAGGCGCACGCCGCCCAGCGGCAGTGGGCGCTCAGCTACAGCGACCTCTACACCCAGGCACTGTTCAGCCCGCTGCAGTTCGACGCCGTCGACGCACTGCGCAACGAGGAGAACAACCTCGCCGACGTGCTGCGCCGATCGCTCGCCGAGTCCGACCCGGAGGCGGTGACGCGCATCCTGGCGGGGCTGGGCAGCTACTGGACGATCCTGGGCGACCACGCCCGCGTCTTCGTGCTGGCCGACGCGGTCGCCGACGTGCTCGGCGGATGGAAGCCGGCCGAGGAGCACCGCGACGCCGCCCGGATCGCGCTCTCGCTCACGGTCAACAACGCGATGATCGCCAGTGACGAGAACGCCGAGCGGCTGCGCGCCTCGCTGCGCGAGATCGGCCCGGACTCCAGCGACCCGCGGATCGCCGCGCTGGTGCGGATCATGATCGCCTACGAGCCGCAGACCGGCAGCGCCTTCGCCGACAAGCTGCGGGAGTTCGCGAAGTCCGAGGACCGGCACCTGGCGATCAGTGCGCTGCAGTGGCTCAGCTACGTGCTGGAGAACGACGGCGACCCGGCGGGGAGTCTGGTGGCCGCCGAGCAGGCCCTCGAACGCGCCGACGCCTCGGAGGGCCCGTGGCACCAGGCGATCCTGCACACCCAGGTCGCCCAGTTCGGCATGCAGCTGGGTCGCCGCGAGGACGCGGTCCGGCACGCCCGTGCCGCGCTGCCGGTGCTCGAGCGGCTCGGCGCGCGCGACGACACCCTCCAGCTGCGCGCGCTGCTGGTGATGTTCGCGATCTCCGAGGGCGACCTCGAGGCCGCCTCCGCCGAGCTGACCCTGCTGGAGAGCCGGCCGGAGCCTGAGATCGTCTTCGGCGGCCTGCTGGTGGTGACGTTGGCGCGGGCCGAGCTGCACCTGGCCCGTGGCGAGGTCGAGGCCGGCCTGGCGGCGTACGCGGGGGCGGTGCACAAGGTGCGCACGCTCAAGTTCCCGGGGATCCCGATCACCGGTCTCGAGCCCTGGATCCTCTTCGGGGAGGCGACCGCGCTGGCGGCGCACGCCGAGTACGGGGAGGCAGACGACCCGGAGGGGCCGGACCTGTTCCGGCAGCTGCTGGACCGGCTGCGCCGGGTGCTCGACCCGTCGTTCCCGTTCCTGGACTTCCCGGTGTGCGGGTTGGCGCTGTTCGGCCTCGGCGCCTGGGGGCTGCGCCGCGGGACCATGCCGGCGCAGGACGCGGTCCGCCTCCTGGTGCTCGCCGATCGCTTCGCGTACAACCGCAGCGTGCCGACGATGGCGTGGTCGCGGATGCTGCCGGTCATCGAGGAGAACGCACCCGGCGTGCGGGCCGAGATCGAGGCCGGGTACGACGAACGCCGCGGCCCGGACCTCCTGGAGGAGGCCCGGGCCTTCGTGGCGACGCTCGCCGGCTAGCTCTATCGCTGGTTGAGCCTGTCGAAACCTTCTACAGGTGCCGCTTGTAGCTGCGCACCGACAGCGGCGCGAAGATCGCGACGACCACCAGGCAGCCGAACAGGGCCCAGCCGACGTCGGCGGTGACCTTGCCGTCGTTCATCAGGTCGCGGACCGCGGTGACGACGTGCGAGACCGGGTTGAACTTCACGAAGGTCTGCAGCCAGTCCGGCATCGTCTTCGCGTCCACGAACGCGTTCGACATGAACGACAGCGGGAACATGATCATCATCGAGATGCCCTGCACCGCCTGGGCGGAGCGGGCGATCGTGCCGAGCCAGGTGAAGATCCAGGCCAGCGACCACGCGGCCACGATGGTGAGCGTCCAGCCGCCCAGGACACCCACGAAGCCGCCGCCGGGCCGGTAGCCCATCGCCAGGCCGACCAGGATGGTCAGCGTCGCGGCGATGACGTAGCGGATCACGTCGGCCAGCGCCGGGCCGGCCAGCGGGGCGATCCGGGCGATCGGCAAGGACTTGAAGCGGTCGAAGACGCCCTTGTCCATGTCCTCGCGCAGCTGGGTGCCCATCGCCATGCAGGCGGTGAGGGCGGTCTGGGCCAGGATGCCGGGAATGATCAGCGGCATGTAGTTGGCGACGCTGCCGGAGACCGCGCCACCGAAGATGTAGGTGAACATCGCGGTGAACAGCAGCGGCTGGATGATCACGTCGAAGAACTGCTCCGGGTTGCGGCGCATCTTGGTCAGCGACCGCCAGGCCAGGGTCAGGGTCTGGCTCGCGGTGTCGCGCAGGCTGTTGCGCGGGGTGGTGCGGGCGAGGATCTCGCTCCGCTCGAGGACGATGGTGCTCATCGGGCTACCTCCAGCTCTCGCTCGTCGGTGGACGGGTCGTTGCTCTCGCCGGTGTCGTGACCGGTGAGGGCCAGGAAGACCTCGTCGAGGGTGGGCTTGTCGACGCTGACCGAGGTGATGCCGATGCCAGCCTCACGCAGGCCGATCAGCACGTCGGCGGCGCGGTTGGCGTTGTCGAGGGCGACGTTCATGCGCCCGGACTCGGGGGTGAGCACCGGTGCCTCGCCGACGACGCGGCGGACGACGTCGGACGCCAGCGACTGGTCGGCGCCGTCGGCCAGCTGCAGCTGCAGGGTCGAGTCGCCGACCGAGGTCTTCAGCTGGTCCGGGGTGCCCTCGGCGACCTTGGCGCCGCGGTCGATGACCGCGATCCGGTCGGCCAGCTGGTCGGCCTCGTCGAGGTACTGAGTGGTCAGCAGGATCGTGCTCCCGTTGTCGACCAGGCTGCGGATGGTGTCCCACATCTGGCCGCGGGTGCGCGGGTCGAGCCCGGTGGTCGGCTCGTCCAGGAAGATCAGCGGCGGCTGGGTGATCAGGCTCGCGGCCAGGTCGAGCCGGCGGCGCATGCCGCCGGAGAACTGGGAGATCGGCTTGTCGGCCGCCTCCTGGAGGGCGAACTGCTCGAGCAGCCGGGAGGCGGTGGTGCGGGCGTCCTTGGACGAGACGCCCTGGAGCCGGGCGAACAACCAGAGGTTCTCGTTGGCGGTCAGGTTCTCGTCGACCGAGGCGTACTGGCCGGTGACGCCGAGCAGCTGGCGGATCCGGTGCGGTTCCTTGCGGACGTCGACACCGAAGATCTCGGCCTCGCCGCCGTCGATCGGCAGCAGGGTGGCGAGCATCTTCAGCATGGTGGTCTTGCCGGCGCCGTTCGGGCCGAGGACACCGAAGATCTCGCCCTGGCGGACGTCGAGGTCGATCGCGTCGACCGCGGTGAACTCGCCGAAGTTCTTGATCAGGCCGGTCGCGTGGACAGCGCTGTGCAGATTCGAGGGCAGGTTGTTGGTGGGCATCGTGTGCTCCCTTCCGGACCGACGCTGGTGGTCGGTCACGGGAGCAACACTGGAGGCACCCGGTTTCACCGTGGCTTCACGGCGGTTTCACCGGGGGACCGGCGCGGTGAACCTCGTCAGAACCGGACGTCGGGCAGGTGCAGCACCGCGGTCTTCATGATCTTGTCCGCGAAGGTCTGCTTCTTCGGGTCCCACAGCGGCCACAGGTAGCCGATGTAGCAGGAGATGGCGTCCAGGAAGTGCACGATGGAGCGGACGAAGGTCAGGGCCGCCCCGATCGGCCGGGCGTTCTCCTCGCTGATCACCAGGATGCCCATCATCTGCTTGCCGAGGGTCGCGCCGCGACGTCCCTGGCGGAAGATCTGGTTCCAGATGCTGAAGATGAGCGTGGCCAAGCCCGCAATCCCGGCGAGCGCGAGGCCGAGGCCCAGGTTCGCGCCGTCGGTCACGCTGGCCGTGCCGTCCGGGTTCTTCACGATCGAGTCGCTGACGAGCACGTTGCCGATCACGATCACCACGTAGCCCGGCAGCAGGATGAGGGTGTCGAGCAGCGTCGCGGCCACCCGCCGTCCCCAGCTCGCGTAGGGCTCGGGCTCCGGCTGCCCGTAGGTGTACGGCGGCTGGCCACCCCACGTCGGGTCGGAGCCGGCCGGCGGTACGGGCGGAGCCTGCGGGTGCTCGAACCTCGGCGGCAGCGGAGATGCCGGGGGCGGCGGCGGGTACGCCGGTGGCGGGTATCCCTGCGTGGGATCGTGGGGCGGGTAGGGAGCGTTGGGGTCGGACACCGAGGATCCTCCAAGAGCCGGGTACGCCAGACCCTAGGGGAGCTACCCCGCCTGCACCGGAGCTCTCCACAGAAACGCGAAGAACTTAAAGTCAGTCTTGACTGTTTGTTGCGGCGGGGGACACGATGACGTCGTGACGACCATCCGGGTGCCGCAGGAGGAGCGGACGCGTGCCATGCGGCAGCGGCTGCTCGAGGCGACCGTGCAGTGCCTCGCCGAGCACGGCTGGAGCGGCACGTCGACCACGCTGATCTCGCAGGTCGCCGGCGTCAGCCGCGGTGCCCAGCTGCACCACTTCCCGACCAAGAACGACCTCGTGGTCGCCGCGGTCGAGCACCTGGCCGGGGTCCGACGCGACGAGCTCTCCGCAGCCGCCGCCGCACTCCCGGAAGGGCCGGGGCGCACCCGCGCGGTGCTGCAGATGCTCGGTGAGCACTTCACCTCCGACGTCTTCGCCGCCGCTCTCGACCTCTGGGTGGCGGCCCGGAGCGACGAGGCGCTGCTGGCCGCGCTGGTCCCGTTCGAACGGGTCACCGGCCGCGAGACCCACAAGCTCACCGTCGAGATGCTCGACGCCGACGAGTCCCAGCCCGGCGCCCGCGAGCTGGTGCAGGCGACCCTCGACCTGATCCGCGGTCTCGGACTCGCCAACACGATCAGCAACGACGACGCGCGCCGGGCACGGATCCTGGACCGCTGGGCCGCCGTGCTGGAGGACGAACTTCCCCGCAGGAACAAGGAGAACCCATGACTGAGCCGTCGAGAAGCGCAGTGCTCGAGCAGGTGCTCGCCGACCTGGCCGCGGAGGGTGACGCCCTGGAGGCGCTCGTCGTCGGGCTGGACGAGGCCGGCTGGCGCCGGATGACCCCGGCCGAGGGCTGGGACATCGCGACCACGATCGTGCACCTCGCCTGGACCGACGAGTGCGCGATCGCCGCAGGCACCGACAAGGAGGCCTGGGACGCGCTGGTGCTCAAGGCCTTCGACGACCCGAACGGGTTCGTCGACGCCGAGGCGTTTGCGGGCGCGAAGGCGAGCGCCGCGGAGATCCTGGCCCGCTGGCAGGCCGGTCGCCCGGCACTGGTGACGATGCTGCGTGACTACCCCGAGGGTCAGAAGCTGCCCTGGTACGGGCCGCCGATGAGCCCGGCCTCGATGGGTACCGCTCGGTTCATGGAGACCTGGGCGCACGCCCTCGACGTCGCCGACGCGCTCGGCGTCAGCCTCGAACCGACCGACCGGCTCAAGCACGTCGCGCACCTGGGCGTGCGGACCCGCAACTACGCCTACGTGAACCGCGGCCTCGAGCCGCCGACGGAGGAGTTCCGGATCGACCTGGTCTCCCCGTCCGGCGAGCAGTGGAGCTGGGGTCCCGAGGACGCGGCGCAGACCGTCACCGGGTCGGCGTACGACTTCTGCCTGCTGGTGACCCAGCGTCGCCACCGTGACGACCTCGACCTGGTCGCGGTCGGCGAGGACGCCAACGCCTGGCTCGACATCGCGCAGGCGTTCGCCGGTCCGTCGGGCGAGGGACGGGCGCCGAGCGTTGGCTAGGACTGTGCGGATCGGCAACTGCTCCGGCTTCTACGGCGACCGGCTCACCGCGATGCGGGAGATGCTGGAGCACGGCGAGCTCGACTACCTCACCGGTGACTACCTGGCCGAGCTGACCATGCTCATCCTCGGCAAGGACCAGCTGAAGGACCCGACGCTCGGCTACGCGCGCACCTTCGTCGCCCAGATCGCCGACGGCCTCGGTCTCGCGCTCGAGCAGGGCGTGAAGATCGTCGCGAACGCCGGCGGCCTCAACCCCGCCGGCCTGGCGGCCAAGCTCGAGGAGGTCGCGGGCGGGCTCGGGCTGAGCCCGAAGATCGCCTGGGTCGACGGCGACAACCTGGCGCCGCGCGCCGCCGAGCTCGGCTTCACCGGGGCGCTCACCGCGAACGCCTACCTCGGTGCGTTCGGGATCGCCCGGGCGCTGACCGAGGGCGCCGACATCGTGGTGACCGGGCGGGTCACCGACGCCTCGGTCGTCGTCGGTCCCGCGATCGCGCACCACGGCTGGACCCCGACCTCGTACGACGAGCTGGCCGGCGCCGTGGTCGCGGGCCACATCATCGAGTGCGGCACGCAGGCGACCGGGGGCAACTTCTCCGGCTTCCTCGACCTGCCGCGCGATGCGACCCCGCTGGGCTTCCCGCTCGCGGAGGTCGACGCCGACGGGTCGTTCGTGGTCACCAAGCCCGCCGGCACGGGCGGCGTGGTCTCGGTCGACACCGTCACCGCGCAGCTGGTCTACGAGATCCAGTCGACGCTCTACCTCGGCCCCGACGTGACCACCGACCTGGCATCCATCCGCCTGGCCGCGGACGGGCCTGACCGGGTCCGGGTCAGCGGCATCCGGGGCTCCGAGTCGCCCGAGCAGCTCAAGGTCTGCGTCAACGAGCTCGGCGGCATGCGCAACCAGATGGAGTTCGTGCTCACCGGGTTGGACATCGACGCCAAGGAGGCCTGGATCCGCACCCAGCTCGACGCCCGGCTCGCGAGCAACCCGCCGGCGTCGATCACCTGGTCGCGCGGAGCGCTCCCGGTCGCGGACGCCGACACCGAGGAAGGCGCTTCCTGCTTGCTGCGGGTCACGGTCAAGGACCCCTCGGCCGACGTGGTCGGCAAGAACTTCACCGCCGCGGCCGTCGAGCTGGCGCTGGCCTCCTACCCGGGCTTCACCCTGACCGCACCTCCGGGTCGCGGTTCGCCGTACGGGATCTACCGGCCGGAGTACGTCGCCCGCGACGAGGTGACCGAGACCGTGCACCTGTGGGACGGCACCACGATCGAGATCCCGCAGCCGGTGGGTGCGACGCGCGTGCCGCCCGGTGCCGAGGTGGAGGCGGATCCGGTCGACCCGATCGGTCCGGCCGAGGACGCGCCGGCGGTGAACCTGCCGCTCGGCACCTTCGTGCACGCGCGTTCGGGCGACAAGGGCGGTGACGCCAACGTCGGGCTCTGGGTCGGCGGAGAGAACTCCGAGCTACGCGACCAGCGGGTCGGCTGGCTGCTCCGGCTGATCACACCGGACGCGATCCGCCAGCTGCTCCCCGAGACGAAGGACCTGCCCGTCGAGGTCTACCCGCTGCCGAACCTCGGCGGCGTCAACGTGCTCATCCGCGGACTGCTCGGCGACGGCGTCGCCGCGAGCACCCGCTTCGACCCCCAGGCCAAGGCCGTCGGCGAGTGGTTGCGCTCCCGGCACGTGCACATCCCCGAGGAGCTGCTGTGACTTTCTACACCGAGGAACGGCTCGCCCTGCAGGCGAGCACCCGCACCTTCGTCGAGCGCGAGATCACCCCGCACCTCCAGGACTGGGAGGACAGCGGCGAGATCCCGCGCGCGCTGCACCAGGCCGCAGCGAAGGGCGGCCTGCTGGCGCTCGGCTTCCCGGAGGAAGCCGGGGGCGACGGCGGTGACCTCGCCGACGCGACCGCGATGCAGGAGGCGTTCTTCGCCGCCGGGGCGTCGTCCGGGCTGATGGCCGGGCTCTTCACCCACGGCATCGCGCTGCCGCACATCGTCGCCAACGGCAGCGCCGAGCTCATCGACACCTACGTGCGGCCGACGCTGGCGGGTGACCTGATCGGCTCGCTCGGCGTGACCGAGCCGAACGGCGGCTCGGACGTCGCCGGCATCACCACGACCGCGGTCCGCGACGGCGACCACTACGTGATCAACGGTGCCAAGACCTTCATCACCTCAGGCGTGCGCGCGGACTTCGTGACCACGGCCGTCCGCACCGGCGGTCCGGGCCACGCAGGCCTCTCGCTGATCGTCGTCGACAAGGGCACGCCCGGCTTCACCGTCGACCGTTCGCTCCAGAAGATGGGCTGGCACTGCTCGGACACCGCCGAGCTCTCGTACGTCGACGTACGGGTCCCGGCCTCGAACCTGGTGGGTGAGGAGAACCAGGGCTTCTACTACATCGCCGAGCAGTTCGTCGTCGAGCGGATCGGCCTCGCGGTGCACGGCTACGGAGTCGCCGGCCGCGCCCTCGAGCTCACCGCGCAGTACTGCCGTGACCGCGAGACGTTCGGCAAGCCACTCATCGCCAACCAGGTCGTGCGCCACAAGCTCGTGGAGATGCGCCGCCTGGTCGAGATCTCCCGCAGCTACACCCACGAGGTGATCGCGCGGCACGTCGCGGGCGAGAACGTGATCGCCGAGGCCTGCCTCGCCAAGCAGACCGCGGTCGAGGCGTGCGAAGCAGTCGTGGACATGGCCGTCCAGCTGCACGGCGGCACCGGCTACATGCACGGCACCGAGGTCGAGCGGCACTACCGGGACAGCCGGATCCTGCCGATCGGCGGCGGTGCCACCGAGGTGCTCACCGACCTGGCGGCCCGGCTGCTCGGCTACGCCTCCTAGGGCGCCGAGTTGAGGTGGACCAGGGCGCTCCACGGTCCGTAACCGGCCTTCGACCTGGCCCTTACCCGGCAGCTGTACGAGGTGTTCCTGGCGAGGTTGGAGAAGGTGACACCGGTGCTGTAGCCGTTCGCGGTCTTCACCGAGCTCCCGTGCTGGCAGCGCGCCAGGTAGCTGGTCACCCGGGAACCGCGGGGGGTGGCCTTCGTGAAGTAGATCCGGCCGCTGGCCGCGCTGATCCGCCAGCTCGACAGGTGCGTCGGGGCGAGCGGGACGATGATGCCGCGCTTGATCCGCACGGTCCGGGTCGAGAACGTGACGCCGGTGACGTAGACGACCACCCCGGTGTGATCGGCCTCGGGGTGCACGGTGATCGTGCCGGTGCCGCTTCCGCCCAGGCTGGTCGCGAGGCTGCCAGGCGACATCGTGTCGGGGTCCGGGATCCCGTACACCTCGCGCAGCATGCTGTTCGGCAGCCGCAGCTGCTGATTCCCGTGGAAGACGGTGGTGTGGTCCGCGTAGGCGTGGGTGTTGCGCAACGTGAAGGTCATGGTGCTGCTGCCGGTGACTGGATCGGTGACGATCACCGGAGGGCCGCCGGTGTACTCGGTGTTGTGGAGATCGGAGAAGCCGCCGATGATCCGGTGCTCGGCGGCCGTCTCCCCGAACCAGCGCGCATCGTTGACCACGCCGTCGAGGTAGCCCTCCACGTCGTCGTCGGCGGTTCCGTACGTCGGGCAGCTCGGCGGGTCGACGTTGAAGTCGCACCCGGTGAGGCGGTTGATCGGTGAGGCGGTGATGCTGATCCGGTAGTGGCCGTCGACCACGCTGCGGTACACCGGGTTCTCGAAGTCCGAGCTGCCCTGGCCGGCATAGGTCACCGGATTGAAACTTCCGAAGTCGAGGACGAGCTTGAACACCTGCGTCGTCTCGTCGGTGCCGTCGGCGCTCATGTCAGCCCGCCACGCACCACCGGTGAAGGTCTCGAAGTACCAGCTGTAGAAGCCCGAGGACGGCGCCTTCTCGTTCCACACGACCCGGTAGAGATTGGGGTCCACGTCCACCGCAGCCCGGGTCAGGCGCACGATGCACGGCGGTGCTGCCGGGGCGCTGCAGTAGGGAACCACCGGCTCCGCGCCGAGGGCCGGCGGAGCGGTGCTGGCACCGAGGGCGACCAGCCCGGCGACGATCAGCGCGAAGGTGGCGAGGATTCCCGGCGTACGGCGTGACATGGCCGCAGCGTAGGACCGCCGGAGAACGGTGCACAACCGACCGTTTCGCCCGATCCGAGTAGTCATTCCAACATAAAGTCAGTCTTGACTGTTTGTTGCGGAGACCGGAGGATGAACGGGTGACCCAGACCCAGGAGAGCGGGCCCGATCTCGGACGCCGTGACGCGATGCTCGCCAAGCTGTCCGATCTCGGCGAGCAGCACGCGCTGGCCGTCGCCGGAGGCGGCGAGCGCAGCATCGAGCGCCATCGCAAGCGCGGCAAGCTGCTGCCCCGCGAGCGCATCGAGCTGCTCATCGACCCGGGCTCGGCATTCCTCGAGCTCTCGCCCCTGGCCGGCTGGGGCTCGGACTTCACCGTCGGCGCGAGCGTGGTCTGCGGTATCGGCGTGGTCGAAGGTGTCGAGTGCATGATCACCGCGAACGACCCGACCGTGAAGGGTGGCGCCTCGAACCCGTGGACCCTGAAGAAGGGATTCCGGGCGGCGCAGATCGCCGAGGAGAACGACCTGCCGACGATCTCGCTGGTCGAGTCCGGCGGCGCCGACCTGCCGACGCAGAAGGACATCTTCATCCCCGGCGGCAAGATGTTCCGCGACCTGACCCGGGCGAGCGCCCGAAAGCAGCCGACCATCGCACTGGTCTTCGGCAACTCGACTGCCGGCGGTGCCTACATCCCCGGCATGAGCGACTACACGGTCTTCGTGAAGGAGCAGGCCAAGGTGTTCCTCGGCGGTCCGCCGCTGGTGAAGATGGCCACCGGTGAGGAGTCCGACGACGAGTCGCTCGGTGGTGCCGAGATGCACGCCCGGATCTCCGGCCTGGCCGACTACCTGGCGGTGGACGAGCAGGACGCGATCCGGATCGGCCGGCGCATCGTGGCGCGGCTCAACCGCCGCAAGGCCGACCACGGCGGCCGGATCCACACGACGTTCGCCGAGCCCGAGGCCGACGCCGGTGAGCTGCTCGACCTGATCCCGACCGACCTGAAGGAACCGTTCGACCCGCGCGACGTGATCGCCCGGATCTGCGACGGGCGCTCCGCGGGCAACGGCGCGGTCTTCGACGAGTTCAAGCCGCTCTACGGCAACTCGCTGGTGACCGGCTGGGCGCGGATCCACGGCCACCCGGTCGGCATCCTCGCCAACGCCCAGGGCGTGCTGTTCTCCGAGGAGGCGAACAAGGCGACCCAGTTCATCCAGCTCGCGAACCAGAACGACACCCCGCTGCTGTTCCTGCACAACACGACCGGCTACATGGTCGGCGCGGAGTACGAGCAGGGCGGGATCATCAAGCACGGCGCCCAGATGATCAACGCGGTCTCCAACTCGAGGGTCCCGCACATCTCGGTGATCATGGGGGCCTCCTACGGTGCCGGCAACTACGGCATGAACGGTCGTGCCTACGACCCGCGGTTCCTGTTCACCTGGCCGAGCGCCAAGTCGGCGGTGATGGGCCCCGCCCAGCTGGCCGGCGTGCTGAGCATCGTGTCCCGGGCGGCCGCCGAGGCGAAGGGACAGCCGTTCGACGAGGAGGCCGACGCCGCGATGCGCGGCTTCGTCGAGGCCGGCATCGAGGAGCAGAGCCTGCCGTTCTTCCTCTCCGGGATGGTCTACGACGACGGCGTGATCGATCCACGCGACACCCGCACGGTGCTCGGCATCTGCCTCTCCGTGATCGCCAACAACCCGATCGAAGGCACCGACCGCTTCGGTGTCTTCCGGATGTGATGCCAGGAATGACTGGAGAGATGACGACCATCAACCGCATCCTCGTCGCCAACCGCGGCGAGATCGCACGCCGCGTCTTCACCACCGCCCGCCGTCTCGGGATCGGCACCGTCGCGGTGTTCTCCGACGCCGACGCCGGGCTGCCCTTCGTCGCCGAGGCCGACCTCGCCGTCCGGCTGCCCGGGAACACCCCGGCCGAGACCTACCTGCGGGCTGACCTGATCATCGAGGCCGCGAAGAAGGCGGGCGCGGACGCGATCCACCCCGGCTACGGCTTCCTGTCGGAGAACGCGGGCTTCGCGCGCGCGGTCCTCGAGGCCGGTCTGACCTGGATCGGTCCGACCCCCGAGTCGATCGACGCGATGGGTTCGAAGGTCGCTGCCAAGAAGCTGATGGGCGATGCCGGCGTCCCGGTGTTCGCCGAGCTGGACCCGGCCGCGGTCACCGAGGCGGACCTGCCGATCCTGGTGAAGGCCAGCGCCGGTGGCGGCGGGCGCGGCATGCGCATCGTCCGCGACCTCGCGGAGCTCGCCGACCAGGTCAAGCTCGCCAGCGACGAGGCAGCCTCGGCGTTCGGCGATCCGACGGTCTTCTGCGAGCCGTACCTGGAGAACGGACGGCACGTCGAGGTCCAGGTCGTCGGGGACACCCACGGGAACGTGCTGGTTCTCGGCGAGCGGGACTGCTCGCTCCAGCGTCGTCACCAGAAGGTCGTCGAGGAGGCACCGGCGCCGTTCCTGCCTGAGGGAGTGCAGGAGCGTCTTCACGACGGCGCTCGGCTCGCTGCGCTCGCCATCGGCTACGTCGGTGCCGGAACGGTCGAGTTCATGGTGTCCGGCGATCGAGTCTCCTTCCTGGAGATGAACACCCGGCTCCAGGTCGAGCACCCGGTCACCGAGGCGGTCTTCGGCATCGACCTGGTGGAGGCCCAGATCCGCGTGGCCGAGGGCGGGGAGGTCCCGAGCGCGCCGTCGCACCCGCGCGGTCATGCCGTCGAGGTGCGCCTGTACGCCGAGGACCCGGCCGCCGATTACCATCCGCAGAGCGGACGCCTGGACACCTTCGAGATCCCGGCGGACGGCGGCTTCGAGCAGCTGGCGCTGCACGGCACCCGGCTGCACTCGGGGTTCGTCTCCGGCAGCGAGGTGAGCACCCATTACGACGCGATGCTCGCCAAGGTGATCGCCTGGGGCCCGGACCGCACCTCCGCGTTCCGCACCCTGGCCGGCCTGCTCGAGCGGTCCCGGATCCACGGCCTGGTCACCAACCGCGACCTGCTGGTCCGGCTGCTCCGGGACGAGAAGGTGCTCGCCGGTGAGGTCAGCACCGACTTCCTGGGCAGCTACGACCTCGCCGGGGATGCCCCCGACCTGCGTGGCCCCGCGGTGGCCGCGGCGGTCGCGCTCGCCGAGCGCGACCGTGCGGCCCGCGTCGTCCAGCAGGCGATCCCGGTCGCCTGGCGCAACGTGGTCTCCCAGCCGCAGCGCACCGTGCTCGCCACCGCCGGTGGTGAGGAGGTCAGCGTCGACTGGTTCGGCGGGCGCGACGGCTACCAGGTCGACGGACTCGAGGTCCTCGAGGCGAGCACCGAGCAGGTCGTGCTGGTCGTGGACGGCGTGCAGGCGTCGTACCGGATCGGCGGCAGCGGGGATGTCGTGCACGTCGACTCAGGACGAGGCTCGGCCAGCTTCCGTGCCGTCCCGCGCTTCGTCGACCCGGCCGAGCAGGTCAGTGCCGGCTCGCTGCTGGCGCCGATGCCCGGCACCGTGATCGCCGTCCAGGCCGAGAACGGCTCCGCCGTCGAGAGCGGGCAGACCTTGCTCGTGCTCGAGGCGATGAAGATGCAGCACTCGATCAACGCCCCGGGCGACGGCATCGTCGAGATCGCCGTCACCGTGGGCCAGCAGGTAGCAGCGGGCGACGTGCTCGCTGTGGTTTCGACCGACGAGGAGTCAACCGAATGAGCACCACCGCCTTCACCGAGCCGGACGAGCGGACCGCCCTGCGCGAGGCCGTCGCCAAGCTCGCCGGCAGCTACGGGCACACCTACGTGGCGGAGAAGACCACCCAGGGCGAGAAGCTCACCGAGCTCTGGCAGGACATGGGCAAGCACGGCTTCCTCGGCGTGAACATCCCCGAGGAGTACGGCGGCGGTGGCGGCGGCATGGGCGATCTCTCGGCCGTGCTCGAGGAGGCGGCCGCGGCGGGTGCCCCGCTGCTGATGATGGTCGTCAGCCCGGCGATCGTCGGCACGATCATCACCCGCTGCGGCACCGAGGAGCAGAAGCAGCGCTGGCTGCCGGGCATCGCGGACGGCTCGACGATCGCCGCGTTCGCCATCACCGAGCCGGACGCCGGGTCGAACAGCCACCTGATCACCACCACCGCCACCAAGGACGGCGACGAGTGGGTGCTCAAGGGCCAGAAGGTGTTCATCTCCGGTATCGACGAGGCCGACGTGGTGCTGATCGTCTCGCGCACCGCCGATGCCAAGACTGGCAAGCTGAAGCCGGCGCTGTTCCTGGTGCCGACCGACGCCAAGGGCCTGACCTGGCAGCACATCCCGATGGACTTCCACGCGCCCGAGAAGCAGTTCCAGGTGTTCATCGACGACGTCCGGCTGCCGGCCGACGCGCTGGTCGGGGACGAGGACGGCGGCATCTGGCAGCTGTTCGCCGGCCTGAACCCGGAGCGGATCATGGGCGCCGCGTTCTCGAACGGCATGGCCCGGTACGCCCTGGAGAAGGCGGTCGACTACGCCAAGACCCGCCAGGTCTGGAAGGACGTCATCGGGACCCACCAGGGCATCGCGCACCCGCTGGCCAAGGTGAAGATCGAGCTGGAGATGTCCCGCCTGGTGATGCAGAAGGCCGCGGCGCTGTACGACGCCGGCGACGACGCCGGTGCCGGCGAGTTCGCCAACATGGCCAAGTACGCCGGCGGCGAGGTCGCCTGCAACGCCCTGGACACCGCGGTGCACACCCACGGCGGCAACGGCCTGGCCTCGGAGTACGGTCTGGGCAACCTGCTGATCGCTGCCCGCCTCGGTCGGATCGCCCCGGTGAGCCGCGAGATGATCCTGAACTTCGTGGCCATGCACTCGCTCGGCCTGCCCAAGTCCTACTAGCCGATCTCCGCAAGGAGCACGCATGACTGACGAACTGGTCCACTACAGCGCCGAGAACGGCGTCGGCACCATCACCCTGGACTCACCGCACAACCGGAACGCGCTGTCACGCCAGCTGATCTCCGAGCTGTTCGAGCGGCTCGAGGAGGCGGCTGCCGACGACGACGTCCGGGTGGTCGTGCTGCGGTCGGCCGACCGGGTCTTCTGCTCCGGGGCGGACCTCTCCGAGGCGGCGTCCGGGTCGATGACCGAGGGAGCGGGCGCACTCGTCGAGCTCCAGCGGAACATCCTCACCTTCCCGAAGCCGATCGTCACCCGGCTCGGTGGTCCGGTCCGAGCCGGTGGCCTGGGCATCGTCGCGTCCAGCGACCTGGTCATCTGCGGCGACGACGTCACCTTCGCCCTCACCGAGTCGCGGTTGGCGCTGGCGCCGGCGGTGATCTCGCTGACGCTGATGCCGCGGCTGACCAGCCGGGCGGCGTACGACGTGTTCCTCTCGGGCCGGACCTTCGACGCCGCCGAGGCCGCCGCGATGGGCCTGGTCACCCGAGCGGTGCCGGCGGCCGAGCTGGACGCGGCGGTCGACGCCGCCTGCGCCGAGCTGCTCAAGGCGCACCCGCAGGGGCTCCGCGAGACCAAGAAGATCCTGTCTCGCGACATGCTCGCCTACCTCGAGCAGCACGCCGACGACATGATCGCGCTCAGCGCCCAGCTGTTCTCCTCCGACGAGGCCAAGGACGCGATGCTCGCGTTCCTGTCGAAGAAGTAGGTCAGCCCCAGGACGCGACCGGGAGCGTCTGCCAGGCCCGGACGAACGCGGACGGGTGCCGGGTCCCGGCCGCGGCGTCCGCCTCGATCCACGGGTGCGCGGCCAGCAGCTCCTCTACCGCGATCCGCGCCTGCAGGCGGGCGAAGTGGCTGCCGATGCAGAAGTGCGGTCCGCTGCTGAACGCCAGGTGCCGGCGTACGTCGCGCCGGACGTCGAGCTCGTCGGCGCCCGAGCCGAACTCGCGGGGGTCCCGGTTGCCCGAGCCGTAGAGCATCATCACCTTCTCCCCGGCGGGGATGGTGACGTCGTGCAGGGTGACGTCGCGCGTGGTGGTGCGCGCCAGACCCTGCACCGAGGACTCCAACCGCAGGAACTCCAGCAGCGCCGGCCCGATCAGTGCCGGGTCGTCGTGCAGCAGCTTGCGCTGGTCGGGTGCGTCCCCGAGCAGCAGCACCGCGTGCGAGATCAGCCCGGCGGTGGTGTCGCTGCCGCCGGCCGTGACGACGAAGCAGAAGCCGAGGATGTCCCAGTCGGTGAGCCGTTCACCGTCGAGCTCGGCGTTGACCAGGGCGCCGATCAGGTCGTCGTCGCTCGGGTTGCGGCGGCGCTCGGCGATCACCTCGGTGAAGTAGCCGAGCAGCTCGGTCACCGCCGTCAGCCCGTCCGCTCCGGCGGACTCGACACCGGCTCCGTTGAGGGTCAGGTCCTGGAGGGCGGTGACCTGCTGCACCCACGGCCCGAACCGGTGCCGGTCGGACTCGGGGACGCCCCAGAGCTCGGAGAGCACGAAGGTCGGCACGGTCGCGGAGTACTCCTGGTGCAGGTCGACCGTCTCGCCGGCGGCGGCGCGTTCACCCATCTCGGCGAGCCGGGCCCGGACGAACGCACGGATGCGGTCCTCCAGGCGGGTCACGTGCTTGGGGGTGAAGCCGCGACCGATCAGGCCGCGGAGCCGGGTGTGCACGGGCGGGTCGAGCATCACCAGGTTCGGCGGCAGGCCGAGCTTGCCGATCTCGTCCCCAAAGAACGTCATGCCCTGGGCCGAGGAGAACGTCTCGGGCTCGCGGACCGCGTTCCAGATGTCCTCGAACCGCGACAACGCCCAGAACCCCGGTGCCCGGTGGTCGGCCGCACGGTGGTGCACCGGATCGCTGTCGCGCAGGACCGCGTACCCCGCGTAGGGGTCGGCGTTGAACGCCGGGTCGAGCGGGTCGTAGAGCATCATCCGGGAATCACCGTTCTAACATTCTTTGTTAATAGGGTTGATCCCTAGTATGGGCAACTGTGGCTCGAGACGCAACGGAAACCCGCGCACGGCTGCTCCGTGCCGGTGAGCAGCGCTTCGCCCGGGACGGTGTCGCCGGAGCGAAGCTGAGCGCCGTGGTGCGCGACGCCGGGCAGCGCAACGACTCCGCGGTCGGCTACCACTTCGGTTCGCGGCAGGGTCTGCTGACCGCGATCGTCGCCAAGCACATGGGGGCGATGGAGGCGCAGCGCGAGGTGCCCGGCGCCGACGACGACCTGGTGGAGGTGGTCCGGCTGATCGTCGCGCCGACCGCAGCGCTGCTCGCGACCGAGGACGGCCGCGACTTCCTGCGGATCATCGAGCAGCTCGCCGGGTGGTCCGGGGTGGGCACCGGGCACCCCAACGAGGTGCTCTCCGGGACGGTGATCGGCGCCCAGCTGGAACGCCTGCACGCGCTGATCGAGCCCCGTCTGGGCACCACGATCGCCCGGGAACGGGGTGCACTGCTGGTGACCTTCCTCACCGCTGCTCTGGCCGAGAGGGCCCGCGCCCGCGAGAACGGCACCCGGCAGCGGCTCGGACACGAACGTTTTGTCGACCACTTGGTGAATGTGCTCAGTGGAGGCCTCTCGGCCTGAAATCATTGCCGGATGGGCCGTTTCACCCCTGCATGGGCCTCCGGACTTCTCGCTGCCTGCGTGCTGCTCGGGCTGGCGTTCGTCTCCGTCGCACCCGCCGAGCAGCCGTCGCACGCCGCGAAGCGCCCTGTCGCCCTGCGTCCGGTGGCTGTCGTGAAGCCGGTGCACGCGCGCGTGGCCACCACGCCGGTGGACGGGAACGCGGCCGTGCGGACCGCCGTCGCCCGGAACGCGAGCAGCGGCTCGTGCCGCGCCGGCCAGATCGCCCTGACCTTCGACGACGGCCCCAACCCCGCCGTGACCGCGAAGCTGGTCCGGACCCTGCTGAAGCTCAAGGTGCCCGCGACCTTCTTCATGATCGGTGAGCACGTCGACGCCCACCCGGCACTGGCCCGGTACGTCGCGAGCCACGGCTTCACGATCGGCAACCACACCTGGAACCACCCGGTGATGACCGACCTGACCGCCAAGCAGATCCGTCACCAGCTGCACGCCACGGCCGCAGCGTTCCGGCACCACCACATCGCGGTGTCGCACCTGATGCGGCCGCCGTACGGGGCCATCAACGGACGGGTCCGCAAGGTCATCCGCGACGCCGGGCTGATCCCGGTGCTGTGGACCATCGACTCCCGCGACTGGGCCGGCGGCGGCTCCTCGACGATCGCCGCGCGGATCCTCGACTCGCTCCGCCCGCACCGGACCAACCTCGTCCTCCAGCACGACGGGGTCGACAACTCCCCGGCGTCGCTCGCGGCCGTCCCGATCGTGGTGAAGCGCGCCCGAGCTCGCGGCTACTGCTTCACGCGCCTGAGCTGGAACGGCGGCGTCGGCGGCGCCGGTGCCCCGAGGACCGCGAAGCGCATCGTCCCGGCCGGCTCCACCGCTACTTCGTCGTCGACGACCGCCGTCCGCGCCGCGGCGGCTCCCACGCGCACCGAGACCAAGGCCGAGCGCCGCGAGCAGGCGCTGCTGTTGTTCACCTCGCGGGCCGCGCTGCGGATGAACCTCTCCGCCTATCTGCGCGACCTGGCCACCAAGGTGCCGTTGCGCCGGCACCACGGTCGCTGATCAGTCGACGACGACCTCGTCGCCGACCACGATGGTCCCGGGTCCCTCGGGGACCAGGTGCACCGCGAACCAGGTCTTCTGGTCCGCGAGCCGGTAGCGGGCCAGTGTGCGGATCGGCTCCTTGGTCGAGCTGAGGTCGGTGGCCGAGATCGTCGTCATCACACAGCGGTCGACCCGTTTGGGCTGTCGGAACCAGACGTCGCCGATGCGCAGCCGTGCCCAGCCGTCCTCGGCGAACGCCTCGGCGCCGTCGACCACGACGTTGGCGCGGAAGCGTCCGATCGGCAGCGGCGCCGGCGGTTCGTCGCCGCGTTCGACGGCGTCCTGCGCGATCCAGTCGTTGAGCTGCCGCAGCGACGACAGCGACGCCAGGGTGACCGGACAGCTGTCCGTGTACGGCGCGTGGTCGCTCGGGAGCGCCCAGTCGCGGTCGAACGTGCGCCGGGTCGGGTCGTCGCACCAGATCAACCGCAGGTCCCGACGTCCGGTGACGTCCCGGATCCAGGTGTTCGCGCTCTCGGCCGCGGGCCGTCCCTGCAGGTCGTTGCTGTGCATCCGCAGGTCGATCAGGTCGGTGTCCGGCTCGACGACGTCGATCGGGTCGAACCCGCGGGCGCGCAGTCGCAGGGGTGCGCCCAGGCCAGGTTCGGTCTCCGGGGTGTCGGCCGTGACCAGGAACAGCTCGCGCAGCTCCCGGGCGCTCACCAGGGTCCCGTCCGCGTCCACCACCATCCAGCGCCGGTCCCCGGCCAGACCCCACGGGTGCACGGTGGCGCGCTCGACCGGGCGGATCGCGGTGCTCTTGACCGGGTGGATGCCCAGCCCGGCGACCCGGGCTATCGCGGGGTCGCTCACGCCAGCCAACCGGCCAGCCGGTCCAGCCCGAGCTCGATCTCGGCTGCCGTGCCGGCGAACGACAACCGCACGAACTCGTGGCCGCGACGGGTGTCGAAGTCGATACCCGGCGCCATGGCCACCCCGGTCTCGGCGAGCAGCCGCTGGCACCAGCCGTAGCTGTCATCGGTGAGGTGGCCGATGTCGGCGTAGACGTAGAAGGCGCCGTCGGCCGGGGCGAGCCGGTCGATGCCGAGACGGGGCAGCCCGTCGAGCAGGATCGAGCGGTTCTGCGCGTAGCGGGCCACGTGGCCGTCGAGCTCGGCGTAGGCGTCGGGGGTGAACGCCGCGAGGGCGGCGTACTGCGAGAGCACCGGCGGGCAGATCGTGAAGTTGCCGGTCAGCACGTCCACCGGACGGCGCAGGTCCTCGGGGACGACCATCCAGCCGAGCCGCCAGCCGGTCATCGAGAAGTACTTCGAGAACGACCCGAAGATGACCCCGGTGCGCGAGGTCTGCCACGCGCTGGACGTCCCGGATTCCGTACTGGTTGGGCTGGCCGAAACCCCGTAGGTGATGCCGTGGTAGATCTCGTCGGAGATCAGCCGGACGCCGTTCTGCTCGCACCACGCAGCCAGCGCGGCCAGCTCCTCGGCCGGGATCATCGTGCCGGTCGGGTTCGCGGGCGAGGCGATCACCAGGCCCGCGACCGGACCGGGCACCGCTTCGAGGAGCTCGACTGTCGGCTGGAACCGGGTCTCGGGACCGCAGTCGATCTCGACGACCTCACAACCCAGCGCGGTGAGCACGTTGCGGTAGCAGGGGTAGCCCGGCCGGGCCATCACCACCCGGTCGCCGGGCGAGAACGCCGCCAGGAAGGCGAGCAGGAAGCCGCCCGAGGACCCGGTGGTCACCACGACGTCATCGGCGCCGACGTCGATGCCGGATGCCGTGCGGTGGTGCTCGGCGATCGCGGTGCGCAGCTCGGGGATGCCGGTGGCCACGCTGTAGCCGAGCAGGTCCTCCTCCAGAAGCCGCACGGCTTCGGCGCGGACGGCCTTGGGCGCCCCGGTCGAGGGCTGGCCGGCGACGAAGTTCACCAGGTCGCCGTGGCTGGCCTGACGCGCCTGGGCGGCAGCGAGCAGGTCCATCACGTGGAAGGGCGGGACGTTGGCCCGCGCCGCGACCTGGAGTCTGCTCACCAGGTCACGGTATCCGGCTCACCGGGAGGCTGCGTGGCGCCCGGCGCGACGGCCGAAGTACGAACCCTCCGCGAGCTGGGTGCCCGAGGCGTAGCTGGCGCCCGTCTGCGCGATGTTCGCGGCGCAGGCACCGGCGGCGTACAGGCCGTCGATCACCGAACCGTCCTCGCGCTGGACCTGGCCGTCGACCGAGCAGCGCATCCCGCCGAGGGTGAAGCCGGCGTACAGGGCCTTGCCCAGGGTCAGGTCGTAGGCGCCCCACGGGCCGTGGTCCTGCGGCGCGATCCAGTCCGGATGCTTGTGGAACTCCGGGTCGTCGCCCTCGTGCGCGTACTTGTTGTAATCGCCGAGGGTCTGCACCAGGTTGCCGGTCGGGATGCCGAGCGCGGCCTCCATCTCCTCCACCGTCTCCCAGCCGTCGATGAACGGGCACAGCGGCATCGTCGGGTGCTCGATGTGGGCCGAGTCGACGATCAGGTACGCGATCTGCTCGGGCTGGTGCATCACGTGGTACGACGTGCGCGAGTGGTAGCTGTCCTCGGCGACGAACCGCTTGCCGTCCTTGTTGACCACGATGCCGGTGACCAGCTGGGACGGCGGGTAGAAGGGCGCGGTGATGAACGGCTCGTCCATGAACTTCAGCTGCGCGCCGACCGACCGGCCCAGGCGCAGGCCCAGCCCGTCGTCGTAGGTGTTGCCCAGCACGAACAGCTTCTCGCCGAGGGCCGGGGTGAACTCCTGGACCATGTCGGGGTTCATCACGAAGCCGCCGGCAGCGACGACCACGGCCTTGGCGGCCAGCACGCCGGTCTCGGAGAACTTCTTCCAGGCGACGCCGAGGACCGCCCCGGACTCGTCGGTGATCAGGTTGGTGGCGCCGGTCTCGTAGCGGACCTCGACGCCGGCCTCCTCGCAGCGCTTCGCCAGCAGGTCCATCACCATCTGGGTGCCGCCGGTGTCGCCCGGGACCGGGACCTTGTGGCCGCGCGGCGCGGGGATCGCGGCGTCGCGGTAGGGGAAGACCTTCTCGTTGCCGGTGAACATCAGGCCCTCGGTGTTGGGCTGGATCACCGCCTTGCCCGGGAAGTAGGACCGCTCGAACTGGAAGCCGAGGGCCTCGACCCAGTCGAAGTGCTCGACGCTGTCGTCGCAGAACGCACGGATCTTGTCCGGCTCCGGGTCCTCGCTGACAGCGATCAGGAACTTGTACATCTCCTCGGCGCTGTCCTCGTGGCCGGTCGCCTGCTGCACGGCGGTGCCGCCGCCGAGGTAGAAGTGGCCACCGGACATCGCGCTGGTGCCGCCGTAGGTCGCGGCCCGCTCGAGGAGCACCACCTTCGCGCCCGCGCGGGCGGCCTCCAGGGCCGCGCAGCCGCCGGCGATGCCGAAGCCGATGACGAGCACGTCGGTCTGCTCGGCACCCTCGGGCAGGGTCGAGGCAGGCAGGACGTCGGGAAGAGCCGTGGTCATGGACCTCAGGGTACGGCCAAACTAGAACAAGTTCTACCCTTCGACAGGCTCAGGGACCGTTTCGGATCTTAGGTAGACTTCGGATTCGTCTACCGCCGAGGTGCCGACATGACACTCGACGTCCACACGCTCAACCAGGGTCTCCTGGCAGGTACTGGCGTGCTGTTGGTAGCGATCGTGGCCGTCCGCGCCTCCGTGCGCGCGGGCCTGCCGAGCCTGCTGCTCTACCTGCTGATCGGAGTCGGCCTCGGCGATGCCGGTCTGGGCGTCAGCTTCTCGGACGCCGAGCTGGCCAACGCGCTGGGTTTCGCTGCCCTCATCATCATCCTGGCCGAGGGCGGTCTGACGACCCACTGGGGCGAGATGCGCCCGGTGATCAAGCTGGGGCTGTCCCTGGCGACGCTGGGCGTCGCGGTCAGCGTCGGGATCGTCGCGCTCGTCGCGCACTTCGCGCTCGGGATGAGCTGGCAGCTCGCCGTCCTGCTGGGCGCGCTCACCTCGCCCACCGACGCGGCTGCGGTGTTCTCGGTGCTGCGCCGGGTGCCGCTCCCGCGCCGGATCAACGCCACCCTCGAGGCAGAGTCCGGCCTCAACGACGCCCCGACGGTCGTCCTGGTGACCCTGGTCAGCGCCAGCGGTCACCACGGTGCCCTGAACTTCCTCGGCGAGGTCGTCTCCGAGCTGCTCATCGGCACGGCCGGCGGCCTGCTCGTGGGTTTCGCCGGCGCCTGGCTGATGCGGCGCGCGGCGCTGCCGTCCTCGGGGCTCTACCCGCTGGCGGTGCTGTCGTTCGCGGTCTTCGCCTACGCGGGAACCGCGACGCTGCACGGCTCCGGGTTCGCCGCGGTGTACGTCGCCGCACTGGTCCTCGGCAACTCCGAGCTGCCGCACCGTGCCGCCACCCGGTCCTTCGCCGAGGGCATGGCGTGGCTCTCCCAGATCGGGCTGTTCGTGATGCTCGGTCTGCTGGTCAGTCCCAGCGGGTTCACCTGGAAGGTCCTCGGCATCGCCGTGGTGGCCGTGCTGGTGCTGACCGTGATCGCGCGGCCGGTCTCGGTGCTCGTCTCCGCACTGGTGCAACCGATCCCGCTGCCCGAGCTCGGCTTCATCAGCTGGGCGGGCCTGCGCGGCGCCGTGCCGATCGTGCTCGCCACCATCCCGCTCTCGGCGGGCGTGCACAAGGCGACCGAGCTGTTCAACGTCGTCTTCGTGCTGGTGGTGATCGACACCCTGATCACGGCGCCGACGCTGCCGTGGGTGGCGCGCGTGCTCAAGGTCGCGCGCCGCAGCGAACCGCGCGACCTCGACGTCGAGGCCGCACCGCTCGAGCGGATCGCGGCCGACCTGCTCATGATCACGATCTCGCCGAAGTCGCTGATGCACGGCGTCGAGGTGGCCGAGCTGCGCCTGCCCAAGGGATCGTCGGTCTCGCTGATCGTGCGCGACGGCAGCACGCTGGTGCCGCAGGACCGGACGTCGCTGCGGCACGGGGACGAGCTGCTGGTCGTGACCACCCGCAAGGGCCGGGAGAAGACGGAGGAGCGGCTGCGCTCGGTCTCGTTGCGTGGCCGGCTGGCGCAGTGGAACGACGACGTCAGCTGAACGCGTCGAGCCCGGTGAGATCGGCCGACCACGCCCACAGGCGCCGGGCCTCGTCGGGGTCGATGGCGTGCGGCATCACGCCGAGTGCCTGACCGGTGACCCGACCCTCCGGATTCGCCACCGGAGTGATCTCGCAGTCCTCGAGGTAGACGCCGCCGAGACCGTCGAGCAGCGGTGAGGTCGCGGCGAGGACCGCGGTCGCAGCGCCGGCCTCGGGAGACTTGAACTCCGGCATCAGCGGCTTGCCGTCGCTGCCGTAGGACAGCAGCTTCTCCACGTCCTCGGACTCGAGGTGACGACCCAGCGGGGTGAGGATCGCCCCCGGGTGCAGCGAGAAGGCGCGGACGTCGTGGTCGGCGCCGCGTCGGTCGAGCTCGACGGCGAACAGCACGTTGGCCGACTTCGACTGCCCGTACGCCAGCCACTTGTCGTACCCGTCGGCGAACCACGGGTCCTCCCAGCGGATCCCGGAGAACTGGTGCCCGCCCGAGGAGATGCTGACCACCCGCGAACCACCGGTGATGAGTGGCCACAGCCGGTTCACCAGGGCGAAGTGGCCGAGGTGGTTGGTCGCGAACTGCAGCTCCCACCCGGGCCCGACGTGCTGCTCGGGGCAGGCCATGATGCCGGCGCTGTCGATGACGATGTCGAGGTGCTGGCCCCCGCGCAGCACCTCGTCGGCATAGGCGGCGACGCTGGCCTGGTCCGCCAGGTCGAGCTCGCCGTGGATCACACCGGGGATGCCCGCGAGCGCCTCGCGAGCCTGCTCGGGGCGCCGGGCCGGGGCGAGCACCGTGGCTCCCGCGCCCGTCAGCGCGCGGACCATCTCGATGCCGATCCCCGAGTAGCCGCCGGTGACCAGGGCTCGCGTGCCGGACAGGTCGATCCCCTCGAGCACCTCGGCCGCGGTGGTGTGCAGGCCGAAGCCCGTGCCGATCGGCTGCTGCGGCGTACGGGTGTAGGTCATGACGGGAAATTCACGTCGAGGGTGACGGGTTCCCACGCGTCGATCGAGGCGCTCATGGCGGCGATCTTCTCGCGCACCGCCTTGAGCACGTCGTGCCCCAGCAGCAGCCGCAGCGGCGGTTCCTCCAGCCCGGCCAGCATGACCACCGCGTCCCCGACCCGGCGCGGATCTCCCGGAAGGTGGTCGGCGAACTGCTTGATCAGGTCCTTGCGCACCGCGACGTCCTCGGCGTACGCGTCGATCGGGTTGCTGGACTCGTGCATCGACCGCTTGGCCCAGTCGGTGCGGAACGCGCCCGGCTCGACCGCGGTCACCTTGATGCCGAACGCGGCGACCTCCTTGGACAGCGCCTCGGTGAGGGCCTCCATCGCGAACTTGGTCGAGGAGTAGAAGGCGTTCGGTGGGTTGGCCACCAGGCCGGTCATCGAGGAGATGTTGATGATGTGGCCGCTGCCCTGGGCGCGCATCCGCGGCAGCGCCTCCTGGATCGCATCGACGACCGAGAAGTAGTTGGTGTCGAAGAGCGCCCGGATCTCGCTGTCCTCGCCCTCCTCGACCGCCGACAGGTAGCCGTAGCCGGCGTTGTTGACGAGCACGTCGATGCCGCCGAAGGCGGCGTCCGCGGCTTCGAACGCCGCCCGGATCTGCGCCTTGTCGGTGACATCCAGCGGCACGGCGACGGCGCGGTCGCGGAAGTCGGCCACGAAGTCCTGCACGGCCTCGACGTTGCGGGCGGTCGCCACGACCTGGTGCCCGGCCTCGAGGGCGACGCGAGCGATCTCGCGGCCGATGCCGGTCGAGCACCCGGTGATCAACCAGCGACTCATGCGAGCACTCCTTCGGGGAGGCGGTTCAGGTAACCGGTCTGACGCACCTCGAGCTGCTCGGCCCGGCCGGCGGCGTCGATCCGCTCGACGTGCGGGAGCTCGGCGTCGAGCCGGTCGAGGTCGATCACCCGGCCGGTCGCGGCCAGGTCCTCGCTGGCTCCGTTCGGCCCGAACTCGGCCATCCGCAGGGTGAGGAAGCCCTCGCGCAGGCCGTCGGAGTCGATCCAGTTGTGCACGCCGGGGTTCTCCGGCGCGATGACGTAGGTGTAGGTGCCGTCCTCGTTCGGCTTCGACTGGGCCTTGTTGAGGCTGCTCGTCGAGCCGTAGATGTTCAGCGTCGTGCCCCAGAGGTTGCCGAGCGGCACCGTGAAGTACTCGGCACCGCCGTCGCTGACGTCGACGACGAACGCCTGGCCCGGCTCGAGGTCGAAGCGGCCGGCGACGTAGACCTGGCCGACCATCGCGCCGTGCTGGTTCGAGTTCCAGGCCAGCGAGAAGTGGTTGGCGGGCGACTTCGACATCCCGTAGGAGAGCTTGCCGGTGAAGTCCGCGAAGTGCGCCATCATGGCCGCGGTCTTCTCGGCCTGCTCGTCGATCGTGAGCGCCGGCCGACCGGTTCTCGAGCCGGTCGAAACCCGCTCGACCGTGATGTGGTTCGGCTCGTCGTGGGTCCAGTCGAGCAGCACGTCGCGGATGTAGAACTCGTGCGCCTCGGGCGTGCTCTGGATGTGGTTCGTGCGGCCGTCCTTGGGCGAGTTGTCGACGGTGATCTCGTAGGTCCCGTCGGCGGCGACCTCCATCCGCCGGCCGTCGACCACGTCGATCGTGCCCATGTGCGCGTTCCAGAGGGTGAAGTAGTTCTCCGTCATCCGGTGCTCGCCGACCCGGCCGCGGATGACGTAGCGCTCCTCGCCGGAGATCGGGATCACCCGGTACACGCTGTCCGGGTTGTCGATGCCCCAGCGGGTGCCAGGGATCCGCTGTCCCTCGACCTCGTGCGCGAGCCGCGTGATGCAGGTGACCTTGGGGCGCAGCGGGTCCTGGTTGCTGGACCACACCGCCGCCGAGAACATCACCTCCTCGTACGCCGCCTCGAAGCGCTCGCGCATCGCCTCGCTCGGCTTGGCGCGCGCGAGCCAGGTCTCGGCGACGTCCCGGTACGCCGCCCGCACGATGGGGTGCTGGACCAGCTCGAGCGCTGCGAGCTCGTGCTCGTGCTGCTCGGCGGTCGCGACGGCGTGGCCGTCGTAGGTGGTGGGCATGGGCGGGACGCTAGCAGCGATCCGGCTAAAATGTCAGTACTGACAAAATGATAGTCTCCCGACGTGACGAAGGCCGAGCGCACCCGCGCAGCACTGCGCGCGACGGCGCTCAAGCACTTCGTGGCTGACGGCTTCGAAGCGGCCAGCGTGCCGGCCATCGCCGCTGAGGCGGGCGTCACCGAGCGCACCTTCTACCGGCACTTCGCCACCAAGGACGAGGTGCTCTTCGCCGACCTGACCGAGGGGCTGGCCTGGTTCCGGCAGGCGATCCGGTCGCGTCCGGTCTCCGAGGACCTGATCAGCTCGGTGCTGGAGTCGCTCGGCTCAGCCCCCACCGACCCCCGGCTCCTGGTGGAGATCGCGCGGCTCCGGCGCGCACTGCTCAGCCCGGAACGGATCGAGCGGGTCTTCCGCGACCGGCAGGCGGCGATGGCTCGCGAGCTGCGCCAGCTGCTCGGAGACCGAGGCGTCGGGGAGCTCGACGCCGCGGTGCGTGCGGAGGCACTCGCCGGCGCGGTCTTCGCGGCCGTCGCGGTGTGGAGCGAGGAACCCGACCCCGACCTGCGGGTGCTCGGCGCCCTCACCGAGCAGGCCCTGGAGAAGGTGCGTCCGCTGCTCGGCTTCCGCGGGCGCCGCTAGCCGCGGAACCGCTGCTCGTACGCGCGGAAACGCTCGCGGATCTGGCCCTCGCTCAGTCCGTAGGTCTCCGGTTGATAGTCCGGCCGCCCTTCCTCGCGCGGCCGTCGTGCCAGCCAGTCGCGCATCGCCTTCTCGGCCGTGCCGTCGAGGTCGAGCCCGAGGGCGGCGTACACGCGCGCGACGGAGCCGATCGGATCGGCGACCGCGTCCTCGAACGCGATGTCGGTGACCAGGCCCGGAGCCTCGAGGTCCCAGCGGTCCCGGGTCGCCAGGGCGCGGTCGTTGGTCCATCCCGTCCGCTCGATCCACTGCGCGCCGACCCGCACCAGGTCGACGTGGTCGGAGTGCATCGCGTGCAGGGTCGCGTTCAGGCTCGCCCCGGAGCCGATCGAGGCGACCGGGTCGCGGTGCAGGTGCACCACGTGCAGGTCCGGGAACCGGGATCGCAGGTCGTCGAGGTAGCCGAGGTGCGCCGGCGTCTTGAGCACCCAGCGCCCGGGCGCCTCGCCGCGCTGCCGCTTCTGCCACTGCAGCAGCTGGAGCATCGCGTGCAGGTGGTCGTAGGCCGGGGTGAAGTCCTGGTCGTTCAACCAGGACCGGTACGTCGGCAGGTGCGCGCCCGACTCCGGAACGTGCGAGAGGAAGGCCTGGTCGAGGAAGACGATCTCCTCCTCCGCCTCGAGCGCGTACATCGGGTGGATCGCGAAGAGGTCCGGCATGAACTGCTGGGTCTGGTCCTGGCGGGTCAGCGCCGCGTCGATGCGGGGGTCCGGGCCGTCCGGGTCCCAGGTCAGCTTCGGGGCGGCTTCGAGGACCTCCCAGCCGTGCGCGCAGGTGAAGCGCGGATCCGCCGCGAGCAGCCGCTGCATCAGCGTGGTGCCGCTGCGCATCATCCCGACCACCACGACCGGAGCCTCGATCTGTTCCTCGGCGATCTCGGGGTGCAGACGCCGCCACTCGGTCGCGCGCAGCCGCATCCGCAGGCTGTGCACCAGGCCGCTGCGGATGATGTGCGCACCGAGCTCGCTCAGCCCGGCGCCCGGGTAGTCGGCCGTCAGCACCTCGAGTGCCCCGGCGTACTCACCCGGTCCGAAGTCCTCCAACGACTCCTTGCGCTGCGCGTCCGCGACCAGCGACGAAGGGGCGAAGTCCGTACCGATGTCCACGCGCGAACCCTAGAGTGCCGCCATGGACAGCGCCCGCCAGATCGAGAACCTGCTCTACACCTACGCCGAGCGGATCGACCTCGGTGACCTCGACGGCGTCGCCGAGCTGTTCACACACGCCACCATCTTCGGGCAGGAGAACGGGCCGCCCGAGACCCAGTTCCACGGCCGCGAGGGCGCGCGCAAGATGTACGGGATGTCGACCCGGCTCTACGAGGACGACGGCACCCCGAAGACCAAGCACATCACCACCAACCCGATCATCGAGGTGGACGACGAGGCCGGCACCGCCCGCTGCCGGTCGTACTACTGCGTCGTCCAGGCGACGCCGGCGCTGCCGTTGCAGCCGATCATCGCCGGCCGGTACCACGACACGTTCCAGGTGATCGACGGTCAGTGGTGGTTCGCGACCCGCACCCTGTTCGTCGACCTGATGGGGGACCTCAGCCAGCACCTGAAGTGGTGATCTCGACCGGGCCCGGTCCGGTGGAGCTCAGCAGCCGCCGACGGTGTGGGTGACGCGGATCGAGCGCGGCGCCTTCGGGTCCAGCTTGTTGAACCGGTCCCCGATGAGCACGTCGACGCCGGGGCCGAGGTCCACCGAGGTCACCACGACGGACACGTGCGGCCCCAGAGCCTCCGCGACGAGCGTGGCGTCGGGGTGGTCCTTCTTCGTGGTGTGCACGACGGCGCCGTGCAGCTTGGTGCCCTTGGGGGCGTTCCCGACCGCGCCGGGGTTGAACCCGGCTGACTCGAGCCGGTCGAGGGTGACCCCGGCCCGGCCCTGCCGCTTGCCGGCGTTGTAGACGCTCACGGTCACGTCCGACCGCTTGATCGTGCGGTGGGTGGAGCCGCAGGAGCTGGTGTCGGTGCCGGAGCTGTCGTCGCCCTCGAACGGAGCGGTCAGCGCGTTCATCCCCCACATCGCCATGACCAGGACGGCCAGCGCCGCGGCCGCCAGCGAGAGCGGCGCGGTCAGGCGCGGGTTCACGCGTGACTCATTCGTGAACCTCGTGAACCCGGGCGTGGACGACGTGCCGCTGCTGGAGCGCCGCACGGAGCGCGCGGTGCAGCCCGTCCTCGAGGTAGAGCTCGTCGCGCCACTGCACGACGTGGGCGAACAGGTCGCCGAAGAAGGTGGAGTCCTCGTCGAGCAGAGCAGCGAGCTGGAGGGTGTCCTTGGTGGTCACCAGCTCGTCCAGGCGCACCGGGCGCGGCGGCAGCGCAGCCCAGTCCTGAGGCCCGAGAGCGTGGGCCGGGTACGGGCGCCCGTCACCGATGCGCTTGAAGATCACAAGTCGAGGCTACCGAAGAGGGTGGTTAGGCTCCTGCCATGGCAGACGAGAACCCGTCCGGGGACGCTGCAGGAGACCTCGCCGCGACCGTTGCCGCCGGCTACCAGTTCGACGGTCCGGCCCTCGAGCTCGGTGCGCTGATGCTCGACGCCGACCACCTCTCCGACGTCCACGTCCGCATCCCGCTGGGGATGCTCAACCGGCACGGCCTGGTGGCCGGCGCGACCGGAACCGGCAAGACCAAGACGCTCCAGCTGATGGCCGAGCAGCTCAGCGCGGCGGGCGTCCCGGTCTTCGCCGCCGACATCAAGGGCGACCTGTCCGGCCTGTCTACCTTCGGGGCGGAGAACGAGAAGCTGACCGCGCGCACGGCCTCGGTCGGGCAGACCTGGAAGGCCACCGCGTTCCCGGTCGAGTTCTTCGCGCTCGGTGGCGACGGCACCGGGATCCCGCTGCGCGTCACGATGTCGGCGTTCGGTCCGACCCTGCTGGCCAAGGTGCTCGGCCTCAACGAGACCCAGGAGTCGTCGCTCGGGCTGATCTTCCACTACGCCGACACGGCGGGACTGCCGCTGCTCGACCTCGCCGACCTCCGCGAGGTGATCAAGTACCTGGTCTCCGACGAGGGCAAGGCCGCCCTCAAGGACCTCGGGGGGCTGTCCTCGGCGACCGCGGGCGTGATCCTGCGCGAGCTGATCGCGTTCTCCGACCAGGGCGCCGACGCGTTCTTCGGCGAACCCGAGTTCGAGACCGGCGACTTCCTGCGCACGACGCCGTCCGGCAAGGGCCTGATCTCGCTCGTCGAGCTGCCCACGCTGGTGGAGAAGCCGGCGATCTTCTCGACGTTCCTGATGTGGCTGCTGGCCGACCTCTTCCACGACCTGCCCGAGGTCGGCGATGTCGACAAGCCGAAGCTGGTGTTCTTCTTCGACGAGGCGCACCTGCTGTTCCACGACGCCTCGCCCGCGTTCCTGGACTCGATCGCGCAGACCGTCCGGCTGATCCGCTCCAAGGGGGTCGGGGTCTTCTTCGTGACCCAGTCGCCGACCGACGTCCCGGACGAGGTGCTCGCCCAGATCGGCTCGCGGGTCCAGCACCAGCTGCGCGCCCACACGCCGAACGACGCCAAGGCGCTCAAGGCGACGGTGAACACCTACCCCACCAGCGGGTACGCCGACCTGGGGGAGGTGATCACCACGCTCGGCATCGGCGAGGCGGTGATCACCGTGATGAACGAGAAGGGTGCGCCCACGCCGGTCGCCTGGACGCGCCTGCGGGCACCGGAATCGCTGATGGGTGCGGCGGACGCGGGGGCGATGCAGAAGACGGTCGAGTCCTCGGCCCTGCACGCCAAGTACGCCACGGCCGTCGATCGTGAGTCCGCCCGCGAGATCCTGGCGGGCAAGCTCGAGGCCGGCGCCGCGAAGGCTCAGGCCGAGCGGACCGCGGCTCCGGCCCCGACGCCGAAGGCCTCGAAGGCCCCGGCTCCTCGCCGTACGGCGAAGAAGGAGAAGGGCGTGGTCGAGGAGGTGGTCACCTCGACGGCCTTCAAGCAGGTGATGCGCACCGCGGCCCGGGAGATCGTCCGGGGGATGTTCAAGACCGGTCGCCGCTGAACGTCACTGTTCCGTCACATCGGGCCATGGCCCGCTCCGAGCCCCCGGAGTGACGATGGTCCGGCGAGGAGTTCTCGCCACGAGGGGAGCAGTGATGAGTGTTGTTGTGACAGTGCGAGTCTCGGGAGACCCCAGGGCCGTCGAGGCCTTCGACGCGGCCACGCTCCAGGGCGTCGCCGACCGCGGAAAGGCCGCCGGCGCGATCCGGCACCGGTTCTTCACCAACGGCGGCGAGGTGCTCGTCATCGACGAGTGGCCGGACCGGGAGTCGTTCCAGGCGTTCTTCGAGTCCGAGACCGACATCGCGAACGTGATGGCGGCCGCGGGCGCGACCAGCCCGCCCACGATCGAGTTCTGGGACCGGATGGACGTCTCGGAATCCATCAACTGGGACTGATCCCACACTCTATTGACACAAGTTCAATAACCCACGACGGTGGTCCCATGACGACCTCCTTCGTGACGACGACCGACGGGCTGCGGCTAGCCGTGCACGAGTTCGGGCGCCCGGACGCGCCCACGATCGTGGCGGTGCACGGCTTCCCGGACAGCCACCACGTCTGGGACGGGATCGCCGCCGAGCTCGGCGACCGGTTCCGCGTGATCGCCTACGACGTTCGCGGCGCCGGCGAGTCCGACAAGCCGCGCGGACGCAAGGCCTATCACCAGGACCAGCTCACCGCTGACCTGCTCGCGGTGCTCGACGCGGTCAGCCCGAGCGAGCCGGTGCACCTGCTGGCCCACGACTGGGGCTCGATGCAATCCTGGGACGCGGTCTCGACGCCGGATCTCGCTCCCCGGTTCGCCAGCTTCACCTCGATCTCCGGGCCGTCGCTCGCCTACGCGTCGCGCTGGTTGCGCGGCCGGGGCCACCTCGGTGCCAGCGTGCGCCAGGTGCTGACCTCGACGTACATGGCGGTGTTCCAGCTCCCGGTGCTGCCGGAGCTGGCGGCCCGCGCCGGCGTGATCCGACGTGGGGCCGAGAAGGTCGGCGGCTACGACCCGCACCGCGGGCTCGCCGAGACCTCGAACGGCGTCAACATCTACCGGGCGAACGTGCTGCGCCAGTTGTTCTCCGACGAGCCGCGGCGGACCCTGGTCCCGACGCTGGTGCTCGTGCCGCGCGAGGACGCGTTCTCCTCGCCGCCGGTCGCCAGCAACGCACCGGTGGGCTGGGTCGACGACCTGACCGTGCGCGAGGTCGACGGCGGCCACTGGGTCGTCGTGCGGGATCCGGCCACGATCGCGGCCGAGGTCGCCGCCTTCGTCGAGGCGCACCTCCCGGTGGCGGGCAAGCGGAAGGCGCGGCGTTGAGCTATCCGAAGATCGACCTGCGCAACGCCGTCGTCGCGATCACCGGAGGAGCCCAGGGCATCGGCCGGGCGACCGCGGAGGCCTTCGTGGCGCGCGGCGCCCGGGTCGCGATCGGCGACCTCGACGTCGAGCTGGCCGGCAAGACGGCCGCTGACCTGGGAGCGTTCGCCTTCCCGCTCGACGTGACCGACCGCGATGCCTACGCGGGCTTCGTCGCCGCCGTCGAGAACCAGCTGGGACCGATCGACGTGCTGGTGAGCAACGCCGGGATCATGCCGAACGGAGGCTTCCTGGAGCTCGACGAGAAGCTCGACCGGGCGACGATGGAGATCAACGTCTTCGGCGTGCTGCACGGGATGCGGCTGGTGCTGCCGGGAATGCTCGAGCGCGGTCGCGGTCACGTGGTCAACGTCGCCTCGCTCGCCGGCAAGTTCCCGGTGCCGGGCCTCGCCGTTTACAACGCGAGCAAGTTCGCGGTGGTCGGGCTGACCGCGGCGGCGCGGCTGGAGTACGCCGCACGCGGCGTGAGCCTGACCGCGGTGCTGCCCTCGGCGGTCGACACCGCACTGGCCTCCGGGCTCGACATGAAGCCGATCCCGAAGGTGCAGCCGGCCGACATCGCCGATGCGGTCGTCGCGTCGGTGAGCAGTCGCAAGGCCGAGATCGCCGTGCCGGGATACGTGGGCGCCCTGGCCGACGCGGCCGCGATCACGCCGGAGCCTGCACTGCGCCTGATCCGTCGGCTGATGCGTGACGACCGGGCGCTCAGGTCCGACTCCCCGGAGCGGGCGGCGTACCGGGCCCGCCTGAACGGCTAACCCTGCTGCTCGTCGAGCCAGGTCAGCCAGTCCGGTCCGCGCAGCAGTGCTGCGTCGTCGGGCAGCATCGACCCGCCGGCCATGCTCGGCGGTCCCGGCACGGCGACGACCTCGAGGTCCTCGCCGCTGCGGCGGACCAGTTCACGGACCTGGTCGACGAGCTGCTCGACCTTCGGCCCGGCGAGCTCGGTGTCCCCGGTGCGGGCCCCGGTCGCGAGGTCCAGGAGCAGGCGGACGATCTCGGCGGTGGCGACCGGCTGGGTGGGGACGTCGATGATCGACGTCGTGCTCCCGGAGCGGTTCCAGCCGAGCATCTGGCCGGCGAACTCGTGGAACTGGGTGGCACGCAGGACGACGGGCTCGGGGGAGTACCTGCGGTGCGCGTTCTCCTGGGCGACCTTGGCCACGTAGTACCCGTAGTCGGGCGACTTGTCGGCGCCGACGATCGAGAGTGCCACCGTGCGGGGGACGCCGACGCGGTGTGCTGACTCGCCGAGGTTCCGGGCGACGGTCTCGAAGAACGTGCTCGCCTCGGCCTCGTCGAGGGTCGGGCTCTGGGTCACGTCCACCACGACGTCGGCCCCAGTGAGGGCGGCGTCCAGGCCGTCCCCGGTCAGCAGGTCGAACCCGGTCTCGCGGGCGATGGCGACGACCTCGTGCCCCTCGCCCGCGGCGAGCTGGGAGAGCTTGCTCCCGATCAGGCCGGTGGCTCCGGCGACTGCGATACGCATCCCTGTCTCCTAACGTGGATAAGTTCTGTCCGAGATAGTGTCACACAACGTGGATACTTGTCATCCGGGTATATTTCCGGCCATGAAGATGTCCGCCGGCGTCGAGTGGGGCGTGCACTGCTGCGTGGTGCTCAGCCAGGCCCAGGAACCGGTCCCCGCGGCGCGGCTCGCCGAGTTCCACGGGATCTCGCGCACGTATCTCGCCAAGAACCTCCAGCAGCTCTCGCGGGCCGGGCTCGTCCGGGCGACCGAGGGTCGCGACGGCGGATACGAGCTCACCCGCGCAGCGAGCTCGATCACCGTGCTCGACGTGGTCCAGGCGATCGACGGCGACCAGCCGGCGTTCCGGTGCACCGAGATCCGTCAGCGCGGACCGCTGGCGAGTCCGCCGGAGGAGTGCACGCGACCCTGCGGGGTGGCGCGGGTGATGGCCAAGGCCGAGCAGGCCTGGCGCAGCTCGTTGCGCGAGGTCAGCGTGGCCGACCTGGCCGTGACGGTCGACAAGGACAGCGGCCGCACCGCGCTGACAGCGCTGCGCGGTTGGCTGGCCGAGGGCTGACTCTGCTGTCCGGAAAGGGTGAAGCCCGGTCCGCCCCACGCGGACCGGGCTTCCTTTCTGGGTGCGTCTAGAGGTTGACCCGGACGGTGTTCGTCTTCTCGGCGGGCAGCTCGGCGATGAAGCCGTAGGTGGCCGCGGCGCGGGCGGACTCGGTCGCCGTGCGCTGGGTCGGGACGACCGGCGCGGTGGCCTGGTCGGGAGTGGCGGAGTGGGTCAGGATCTGGGCGTCCGGGCCGACGACCGGGACCAGGCTGCGGGAGGCCTCAGCGATGAGGACGGCGCAGCCGACCGCGATCAGCACGAGCACCAGAGCGATGACCAGCATTTCCTTGCCTCCCAGAATCTTCGTCTCGCCGTGACCCCCGTCTGGCGAAGTACTGCGGTCAACGAGCGCGGTGTGACCCGGGTTACGGGCAATCTGAGAAAAATGTCTGGTTTCTGGGTCCCTAGTTGGAACCTGTTCCACTCCTCGTCACCTGGATCGGCCGACCGTTAGCCTTCGGCGCGTGGACGAACCGACCCCGGACATCGCCTTCCACGGCGGACCGGAGAAGATCGCCGCGCTGGCCCGCGAGGCGGAGGAGCGCGGTCACGTGGGCGGGCTGTTCGTGGCCGAGGCTGCCCACGACCCGTTCATCGCCCTGACCATGGCCAGCACCGCCACCGAGCGGATCGAGCTGGGCACCTCGATCGCCGTGGCGTTCGCCCGTACGCCGATGGAGCTGGCCTACTCGGCGTACGACCTGCAGCGGCTCACCGGCGGTCGGTTCGTGCTGGGCCTGGGTTCGCAGATCAAGCCGCACATCACCCGGCGCTACGCGATGCCCTGGTCGGACCCGGCCGGGCGGATGCGCGAGTACGTCGAGGCGCTGCGTGCGATCTTCGCCAGCTGGCAGACGGGCGAGCCGCTGGCGTTCGCCGGGGAGCACTACCAGCACACGCTGATGCCGCCGCTGTTCTCACCCGGCCCGCTGGAGGTGGCCAGTCCCCGCATCTGGCTGGCAGCGGTCGGCCCACGGATGGTCGAGGCGGCCGGCAGCGTGGCAGACGGGATCATCTGCCACCCGTTGCTGTCGCGCTCCTACCTGGAGCACGTCCTCGCGCCGGGCATCGCGTCAGCCCGGGCCGGCTCCGGGCGCGACGGTGCCTTCGAGTTCTCGACGCTCGTGATGGTCGCGACCGGTCGCACCGAGGAGTCGCTGCGTGAGGCGACCCGGGGCGTGCGCCAGCAGATCGGCTTCTACGCCTCCACCCCGGCGTACGCGCCGGTGCTGGAGCACCACGGCTGGGCCGACCTGCACACCGAGGCGCACGCCTTGACCAAGCAGGACCGCTGGTCCGAGCTCGCCGACCTGGTCGACGACGAGGTGCTCGCTGCGTTCGCGGTCGTCGGGGAACTGGCCGAGGTCGGTCCGGCCTTCCGGGCCCGGTTCGCCGGGCTCGCCGAGCGGGTCACCGTCTCGATGCCGTACGACGCCGACGACCTGCTCGCCCTCGACATCGTCGCGGCCGGGGCGCTCTGACTCAGCGGCCGACGCGGAACCGCACCGGGATCACGCGGGCGTCGAACTCGTCGGTACGCACCGTCACCTCGGCCGTCCAGCTCCCGGCCTTCGGGAGGACCGACTCGGAGTGGTAGGTGCCGGGCAGGTGCTCGGTCAGGGCCAGGCCGGTGAGTCGGACGTCCCCGTGCACGAGGGTCAGCGTCGGTGCGGCGTAGGGGGTCAGGGCGGAGCCGGCGCCGTCGGTCAGGGACACGGACACGGCATTGCTGCCGACCCGTGCCGGGTCGAGCTCCAGGGTCACCGTGATGCCGTCGGCCGTGGCCGTCGCCCGGGGCGTGGGGGCGGTGGACGCGGAGGTGTTCTGCGGGCGCTCCGGCGTGCGATCGACGAGCACCCCGGTCACGGCCAGGACGCCGACGAGGACCAGCCCCTCGATGCGGACCGCGCGCCGCAGCCGGTCGACCGCAGGGCCGGCTCCGGTTGCTCCGCTGCCGACCTCCCGGCGCAACCGTGGGAGCAGCCGCCAGCGGTTGATCGCGGCCAGCACGACCACCACCGCAACCAATGCGAGCTTGACCAGCAGGGTCTGGCCGAAGGAGGTGTCGACGAAGCCGTGCCACGACCGCAGGATCCGCCAGGTCAGCAGGGTGCCGGAGGCCCCGACGGCGACCAGCAGCCCGGTCGCGACCATCGAGAAGCGGTCGACGGTCCGCAGTGCTGTCTCGGGTTCGGCGCGCAGCCGTCGCAGCACCAGCGCGAGCCCGACCAGGCCGCCGAACCACACCGAGCCGGCCAGCACGTGCAGCACGTCCGAGGTGATCACCATCGGCGCCGGGCCCGAGCTGCGGCTGTGGCCGACGAGCGCCAGCGACCCGAGCGCTACGGCGCCGGCGGCGAGCGGGAGCACCGCCTGGATCCGGCCGCGGGCCGACCTGGTCACGGCCAGGGCGAGACCGAGCATCGCGAGGATCGCCGCTACCGGCTCGGGGTCGCTCAGGTCGATCTCCCAGGACCGGGCCTCGAACAGCGCGGAGAGCCGATCTCCGCGCTGGTTGATCGTGGTGAGCGGGAGCACCAGCAGCGACGCAGCGATGCCGACGTCCGCTGCGCGACGCGCCACCCGCAGCAGGGCGTCGCGGGCAGAGCCTGTACCCACCGACGCGGGGAGAAGCAGCTGGCGGAAGACGACCAGGCCGATGGCGAGGAACATCGCGAGGTACACCAGCGCCTGCACCGCACCGAGTGCGAGCTGCAGGCTCGGCGAGGTCGGGGACACCAGCGTTGGCGCGGTGACCTTCGGGCTCGGTGCGCCGACCGAGAACGTCAGGGCGCCGGCGACCGGGTGACCGTCGGCCGAGATCACCCGCCACGCCAACGTGTAGGTGCCCGTGGCCACGGCCCCCGGGAGATCGACCACGACACGGTGGTCGATCGCCCGGGCCGTGGTCGCGAGCTCTGCGCCCTCGGCGGTGAAGAGGTGCACGGCCGAGGTGACCACCCGGATCGGTTCGTTGAACCGCAACGTGGCCTCGCCCGGTGCGGTCGGGACGACGGCGCCCTGGGCAGGGTCGCTCCCGAGCAGCTCGGTGTGTGCGCTCGCCGGACCGGCCCCCAGCACCAGTCCGAAGAGCGCCAGCACCAGGGCAGCCACCAGCCGGGCCGGAGCGCGTCGGCAGGGCGGCAGCTGCGCCGGGTTGCTCACCGGGTTGCTCAGGCGCGGCGACGGCTGCGGGCGAGCGCGATGCCACCGAGACCGAGACCCAGTACGCCGGCCACCAGGGCGGTGATCGCGAGAGCTGGGGAGCCGTCGTCGGAGGTGACGGTGGCCGTCGGCTCGGTCTCAGCGGAGCTGACCTTGGCCGCACCCTCGGCGCCGACCGCGGGCAGGACCTGGTACGCCGGAGCCGGGTGCTCCGGCTCCTCAGCGCCCTCAGCGGCGATCTCGACCCACGCCGTCTGACCCTTCTCGCAGGTCTGGACGGTCGGGAAGTAGATCGTCGTACCGGCGACGTCCGGCACCTGGAACGACAGCTCGAAGGCGTCGCGGAAGCCGTCCGGCAGCGGCTTCTTCGCGGTGTAGACGACCTGGTCCACCCGCTCGGTGACCTCTTCGCCGTACGCGTTCGTGACCGGCTTCGGGAGTTTGACGAACTTCTTCTCCACGTTCCAGGACGGGTTGATGGTCGGCGTCACCGCGAGCAACTCCTCGGGGATCTTGATGGCGACCTTGGTGGTGGCCGAGCCGTCACAACCGTGCGGCACGGCGACGGTGCCGACGACGTAGTCGCCGGCGTGGCCCTCGCCGGGCGAGATCGTGACGTGCGCGGACGCCGGGCCGGCGAGCAGCAGGCCGCCGCCGATGACGAGGGCGGACAGGGTGGTTATACGAGCGGACATGCGACGTGCGGACATGGTGGAACGTCTCCTTGAGAGGTGGAACCGGGTTGAGGGCAGGGGTTGCTGCGCCTCGCCGGTTCGGACCGTCAAGGCGTGAGCAGGACCAGCTCCGGTGGTCCGCGTCGAGGGTCGGCTGCGAGCAGGAGGATCCGGGGCGACCGGCTGAGCCGGGGAGTCCGGGCGAAGCAGGCGCGGAGCACCGGCTGGGCACGGTGGACCAGGAGGCGGACCAGCCCGCCCAGGACGTCGAGCGCCCGGTCCTGGCACAGGAGGAGGAGCATCGTGACGACGCCGATCAGCACGTGGTTCCCGATCATGTGCGGATGGTCCGCGGGCATCGAGCCGCCGAGCTGCATCCCCGGCATCGCCATACCGGTGTCGTGCATCGACCCGGCACCGGCCAGGGCGGAGAACGTCTCGTGGATCACGACCTGAAGACCGAGGACGGATGCCGCGATGCCGACGAACCCGACTCGTCGCGTCACCAGCAGAAGAGCTCCGCCGAAGACGACCACCGCCAGCGCTGCGGTCGGCGCCCAACCGGGGAACTGTCCGCCGGCGTGGGAGTGCACGTACGTCGCGAACCCGACCGCCTCGACGGTCACCAGCAGCGACCGTGAAACGGTCGCAACCAGGCGGTTCGCGGGCGGGGTGATCACCTCCAGTCTTCGTCGCCGGGGCGTGTTCCGGATTGAACCAGGACCACGGGGTGGACCTCTGGCGATAATGAATGCCATGGCGGCAGAGCTGGACCGGACCGACGCGGCGATCGTCGAGCTGCTGCGCCAGGATGGGCGGCTGAGCTTCAAGGAGCTCGGGGAGCGGGTCAACCTGAGCGCCAACGCCGCTCGCGACCGGGTGCGGAACCTGCTCTCCCGCGGCGTCATCACCGGCTTCCACGCCCACCTCGACCCCGGCCGGATCGACAAGCGGCTGCACGCGTTCGTCGACGTCCGGCTGCGCTCGCCCGACCACGCGGCCCAGTTCGAGCGACTGGTCCGCGCCCACCCCGGAGTGGTGGAGACGGTGCACCTCACCGGGTCGGCCGACTACTTGCTCCGGGCGGCGTGCGAGGACCCGACCGAGCTCGACGACCTGATCAACGAGATGAAGGAGAGCGGCGGGGTCCGTGACACCCAGACCCGCCTCATCCTCCGCGTCGTCTGATCACCATCGGCCGCGGGACAGCTCGCGCAGCGCCTCGTTCTCCAGCTCCTTGTCGACGATGATCCGTCGCAGCGCGGCGTTCTCGCGCTCCAGGTTCTTGATGCGGGAGACCGCCTCGTCGTCCGCGCTGCCGTAGCGGCGACGCCACGCCCGGTAGGTGGCCGCCGATATCCCCAGCTCGACGGCCACCTGGGCGACGGACAGTCCGTCGCGCTGCAGCCGCTCGCCGTCGCGCAGTGCGGCGGCGATGGCCTCCGTCGTGTGTCTCTCCACCGCTAGCCCGACACCCGGACGGACGCCTTGACGGCGTCCTTGCGGGTCACGTCGTGGGCCGACAGCGCGGTGACGAGCCAGGAGCGCAGCGCCCCAGTACTGGCTGCGCTCCTGACCGTCACCACCAGGCGGATCGTCGTGGTCGCGCCCGGCGCCAGGGTGCTCGTCCGGTACGTGCCGTGGGTGACCGCGGTGGTGATGTCCTTCGAACCCGTCAGCCCTGCGTAGTAGTGCACCGAGAAGCTCGAGGTCCCCCCAGCCGCCTTGAGCTTGAAGCTGTCCGCGGTGGTGCCGTCGTTCTGCACCCGGACCACGAAGGTCGCCTTGGTGCCCCGACGTCGAGATGCCGTTGTCGTCTCGTGGGTCCCGTACGAGCTGTAGACGTTGTTGCCGGCGTAGGTCGCCGCGCCGGCGACCTTGACCTGTCCGTCCGGCCGGTAGGGGTTGATCCGTGCTGCGAGGGCGGCTGCCTTCGTGTTCACCGTGCTCTGCGAGGTGCCCATCACGTAGGCCCGACGGACGAGTCGGGTGCCGCCGGCTGGAACGCTCAGTCCTTCGTTCCGGAAGTTGAAGGTGCGGTAGTCCGCACGGTCGACCGCACTCGGCGCGACGTCGGTCACGAGTGCGCCGAGCGGGTGGTTCACGTCGCCGCCAGCAGCAGTCATCTCGTCACGGACGAAGACAGTTGCCGGGACTCTGCTCGGCCCGTCGAGGACCTCCGCGCCGCTGAAGGTCTGGTAGCTGCTGCTGAGCCACGGCAGCTTGAGTCCCACCGACGTCGGGTTGAACGAACCACTTCCGTAGTCCGCCCCGTCGATGCGCTCAGAGTCGTGGATCGAGAGCGTGTGCGCTTTGTGGTCGGTGCTGCGCCACAGGTCGCTGATGTGTACCTGGAACCCGTCGTCGTCGACGACGATCGTGCGCTCGAGGCGGATCCCGGCGCCGGAGAACTGCGGGCAGCTCGCCGTCGTCGACGGGTAGGGAGCCCCGGCCGGACAGACCACGAACGGGTCGGTCTCGTGGATCGTGAGCACGCCGGTCGTGGCGTTGCGCGTCGAGCTGTACGTCAGAGCCGGAAGGCCAGGCGTGTTCTGAGCGTCGGTGAAGGCGCGCGATGCGGTGTACGGGCCGTAGGCATCGCGCCCGTCGATCCGCAGGAGCGCGCGAGTCCCGGAGAGGTTGTTGCCCAACGAGGAGTTGAGGTCCCACAGGTAGCTGCTCGAGCTGCCGTCCGAGTACTGCAGCCGTGCGGCCTCGAATCCAGCGCTGGCTGCGGACTCGAAGCCGTTCAGCGCGCGCTTGCTCGAGATGTCCACGTAGTAGTCGACGACGATCCCGGTGTTGGGCCCCGAGAGGACCTTCGTGGAGATGTTGTACTCGGTGGTCACCACCGGGCCGGTGAAGGATCCGAGATCGCCGGAGCCCGGGTAGTCGTGCGGAACAGCGCGCAGGACGCAGGTGCCGTACGGCATGTCCGTCGGCATCTGGACCGAGAAGTTCCCGTTGCCGTCGATGGGGACGCTGGACGTTGAGCCGTAGTTCTCCCACTGGCCGCGCGCCTCGTAGCACCGGAGGTCGATGAGATCACCCGCCGTCCCGCCGGTCGTCGTTCCCGTCACGGTGACCGTCGTCGGCGGTGACGCGTCAGTGATCATGTAGTGCGTTCCGCTGGTCGGTGACGTGATGTGCGACGTGGCGATACCGGTGGCGCTGGCCGGAGAGCTCGTGACGACGGCCGACGTGCCGGTAGCGACAAGCAGGACGGTGAAGATCGAAAGGCGACGCAGCATGGTCGGCTCCTCGGGTCGGTTTTCAAGATCGGGCGAGCAGAGACTGCAACGCCCGGACCGAGGGTCGAAAGGGGTGCGCGCCCGATACCGCGTTAACTGCGGCGGGCAGGTGCAACCGTGCCGTTTCCGCAGCGCCGACCGGTGGATCCGCAGTGCGGTTCAGGGGTCAGAAGCCGTCCATGGAGTCGGTCGGGATCAGCCGCGAGTCGCGCAGGGCGCGGGTGCGCAGGGGCGCGATCTCCTGGTAGCCGGGGTCGGTCACCATCTCCAGGAAGGCTGCCCGCGAGGGGTACCGGACCACGGCGACCGCGTCCCACTCGTCCGCGCCGCCGATGAGCAGTCCGTCGACGTTGCCGGCGTACACGATCGAGGCGCCGACGCGCTCCAGGTGGGCGCCCACCGCGACGCCGTACTCCAGGTACAGCTCGCCGTCGTCGACGAACGCGAGCAGGTTCAGCATGTGCACCGGCCCGTCCTTCTCGGCAGCCCGGGCAGCGAACGCGTGGACCTGCTCCTCGGTGGGGTCGATGTGGGTGCTCATGCCTCGGCCTGCTCCTTAATCCTCGTCAGCGTCTCGCGCATCCCGTCCCGCATCGACTCGGTGAACACCTCGACGCCACCCATGAAGCCGTTGGTGAGCTCGAGGGAGAGCTCGGAGATCCCGTCGGGCGCTTCGCGGCGCTGGGTGAGCACCGTGCCGTCGCCGTCCGGCGCGACGCTGAAGGACCAGATCACCCAGTTCTCCTCGACGCGGAAGGCGATCTCCTTCCCCGGCTCGAAGCGGACGACCTCGGCGTGCGTCGTCCACTCGAGCTCGCCGAAGCTGTTGCGGTTCGTGAACTGGGCACCGAGTGCGACCTCGTCGAAGCCGGCCCGTAGTCGGGTGGAGTCGACCTGGGGGCTCCACTCGGGCATCCGGCAGACGTCGCTCACCAGGGACCAGACGTCAGCGGCGGGCGCGTCGATGTGGACGGAGTCTTCGAGGGTCGGGGCGTTCACGTGGCCACCCTAGGGAACGCGAACGGCACCGCACAGGGTGCGATGCCGTTCGATCTCGAATCCGCGGATCCGGTCCGCGGAGGTAGGGGGATTCGAACCCCCGAGGGCTATTAACCCAACCCGCTTTCCAAGCGAGCGCCATAGGCCACTAGGCGATACCTCCGCCGGAGAGGTTACCCGCCCGGATTCGCACCCGTGAAATCGCCCGCCTAGACTCATGCCCAACCCCCCGTGCGGCGGTATCTCACTGAACTCCCCCAGGGCCGGAAGGCAGCAAGGGCAGGTGGGCTCTTCCGGGTGCACGGGGGGCCTCTGCTTCCCACCGAACCGGCGCCGGACGCAGCAGAATGGGCCGGTGAGCTTCGTCGAACTCTCGGTGATCTGCCTGGTCGCGCTCCTCGGCCCGTTGCTCGCGCTCCCGCGCGGCTGGCACCTGCCGGTCGTCCTCGGCGAGCTGCTCGCCGGCATCGCCCTCGGACGCACCGGGACCGGCTACTTCGACCCGAGTGATCCGACCTTCTCGTTCCTCGCCGATGCCGGCTTCGCGCTGGTGATGTTCGTAGCCGGCTCCCACGTGCCGGTCCGCAACCCGGCTCTGCGTCCTGCCCTGCGCAGCGGGGCGCTGCGTGCGGTCACGGTCGGCATCGTCGCCACCGGCCTCGGCTACCTGCTGGCCCAGGCCTTCGACGTCCACCACGCACCCCTGTACGCCGTCCTGATGGCCTCGAGCTCGGCGGCGCTGATCCTGCCGATCGTGGACTCGCTCGGTCTCGGCGGTGAGCAGGTCCTCGGGCTGCTGCCGCAGATCGCGATCGCCGACGCGGCCTGCATCGTCGCGCTGCCGCTCGTGATCGACCCGCACCACGCCGGTCGCGCAGCACTCGGGGCGGTCGCCGTGCTGGCCGCCTCGGCGGTCGTGTTCGTCGTTCTCCGCCACCTCGAGCGCAGCGGCATCCGCGGCAGGGTGCACGACGTCTCCGAGGACCGCAGCTTCGCCGTTGAGCTCCGCGTGCAGCTGACCGTCCTGTTCCTGCTCGCCGGGCTGGCGGTGCGGATGCACGTCTCGATCATGCTGGCCGGCTTCGCCTTCGGGCTCCTGGTCGCGGCGATCGGTGAGCCGAGGCGCCTGGCCAAGCAGCTGTTCGCCGTGACCGAGGGCTTCCTCGGCCCGGTCTTCTTCGTCTGGCTGGGGGCGACCCTGCAGCTGCGTGACCTGGGCTCGCACCCGCGGCTGATCCTGCTCGGCGTCTGCCTCGGCCTGGGTGCGACCGTCGCCCACCTCGTGGTCCGTGCCTCCGGGCAGCCGGTGCCGCTCGGGATGCTCGCGGCCGCCCAGCTCGGCGTGCCGGTGGCCGCGGCGACGGTCGGGGAGCAGCTCGGCGTCCTGGTTCCCGGCGAGGCCTCGGCGCTGATGCTCGGCGCCCTGGTCAGCATCGCGATCGCGGTCCTCGGCGGCAGCCTGGCAGCCCGGCGCGGGATGGTCGGTACGACGACGATGGATCCGGCCGGTGGCTGATCCGCACGAGCTGACGCACGCGTTCGAGGACTGGCTCGCTGCCCGGATCCCGCTCGAGCGCGCCGAGCTGCGCCGCAAGCACGAGGAGATGCGCGCCCACGAGTACCGGTTCCTGCGCGGCGGCTACCACCTCTGGCTGGCCCGCTTCGGCGAGGAGCTCCCCGAGCTCCTGACCGGTACGCCGGTGCCGGTGGTCGGCGACCTGCACGTCGAGAACTTCGGCACCTGGCGCGACCGCGACCAGGTCCGGCGCTGGGGTGTGAACGACTTCGACGAGCTGAGTCGCGGACCGGTCGCCCTCGACCTGGTGCGGCTGGCGACCTCCGCCGTCCTGGCCCCGCACCTCGCCCTGGACGAGAACGAGGTCTGCGCCGAGCTGCTCGCCGCGTGGTCCGCTGCCGAACCGCGCGCCTGCATCGACCTCGCCGAGGAGGGTGCCGGCCACCTGCGGGCGCTCGTCCCCGAGTTCGCCGACGCCGCTCGCTTCTACGCCGACCTGGCCGCCGGTCCGCCGGAGCAGCTCCCCGACGCGGTGCGCGCCGCGGCGGCCGAGGTCGCCGAGCGGGGGTGGGCGCCGACCTGGCACCAGCACACCGCGGGCACCGGATCGCTCGGGCACCGCCGCGTCGTCGGCGTCGGCCCGGCGGCCGACGGCACTCCGCACGCGCGGGAGGCCAAGCAGCTCGGGCCCGGTACGGCGCCCTGGGCCGCCGAGACCTGGTCGGACCTGACCTGGCCCGAGTCCGACCCAGGGCTGTACGACGAGGTGCGTGACGCGATCCGCGGGCCGGCCGCTGCCGCGCGGGTGCTGGACTGGCACGTCCGCGACCTCGCCCCCGACGTCGTCCGGATCGAGGTCACCGGGCTCGGGCGCCACGACTCGGCCCGGCTGCTGCGGGCGATGGCCCGCGCCACCGCCGACGTGCACGGTTCCGGCGGAGTGTTCGCGTCCTGCCTGCGCGACGTGGCACGCCTGGGCGAGCGCCGGTTCCAGGACGCGGTCAGCGCGATGGTGGCCCGCACCAAGGCCGACTTCACGGCGTACCGGAAGAAGAACTGAACAGGTACCGGGGCAGCCCTGGCTTTGTCGGCGTCAGCACATAGGGTCTCCCTGTGGAGCACAACCTCGCCCTGTACCGCCGCTACCGGCCGGAGTCGTTCGCGGAGGTCATCGGGCAGGACCACGTCACCGAGCCGTTGCGCGCGGCGCTCGCCGGCAACCGGGTCAACCACGCCTACCTGTTCTCCGGGCCGCGCGGGTGCGGCAAGACCACCAGCGCCCGGATCCTCGCCCGCACGCTCAACTGCGAGAAGGCGCCGGTCGCCGACCCGTGCGGCGAGTGCCAGTCCTGCCGCGACCTGGCGCGTGGCGGCCCGGGTTCGCTCGACGTCATCGAGATCGACGCGGCGAGCCACGGCGGCGTGGACGACGCCCGCGACCTGCGCGAGCGCGCGTTCTTCGCCCCGGTCTCGAGCCGCTACAAGGTCTACATCATCGACGAGGCGCACATGGTCAGCTCGCAGGGCTTCAACGCCCTGCTGAAACTGGTCGAGGAGCCGCCCGAGCACCTCAAGTTCATCTTCGCCACCACCGAGCCGGAGAAGGTCATCCCGACCATCCGCTCGCGCACCCACCACTACCCGTTCCGGTTGATCCCGCCGCGCGTGCTCTCGGACTACCTCGGCGAGATCTGCCAGCGCGAAGGCGTTCCGATCGAGCCGGCCGCGCTGCCGCTGGTCGTGCGCGCCGGCGCTGGCTCGGCCCGCGACTCGCTCTCGGTCCTCGACCAGCTGCTCGGGGGTGCCGGCGCTGCCGGTCTGACCTACGACCTGGCCGCGGGACTCCTCGGCTACACGCCGGACACCCTGCTGGACGAGGTGGTCGACGCGTTCGCCGCGGGCGACGGCTCGACGGTGTTCTCGGTCGTCGACAAGGTGATCGAGACGGGGCAGGACCCCCGCCGGTTCACCGAGGACCTGCTGCGGCGGCTGCGCGACCTGGTCATCGTCGCCGCCGTCCCGGACGCTCCCGCGACCGGGCTCATCGACGTTCCGCAGGACCAGGCCGAGCGGCTGGTCGCCCAGGCCGCACGCTTCGGCAAGGCCGACCTGGTGCGCTCCGCCGACTGCGTCGCCGCCGGCCTGACCGAGATGCGGGGAGCGACGACGCCGCGGCTGCTGCTGGAGCTGATCTGTGCGCGGGTGCTGCTGCCGGGGGCGGATGACAGCTTGGACGGCCTGGGTGCCCGCTTGGATCGTCTTGAGCGGAGGGTTGGTGTCGAGGGCGTGCTCAGCGGCGCGCCTGCGCCGGCGGCACCGCCGCCTGCCCCGGTGGTCGAGGTGCGAGCGCCAGCGAGCCTCGAAACCCCGGAAGACGCTGCGCCGACCGCGACCGGTTTCGAGGCGCCCGCCAGCGCGGCCGCACCTCAACCGACGCAGGAGGCGCCGACCGAACCTTCGGTGGTTGAGCCTGTCGAAACCCCCGCCGCCGAAGCGCCCAGCCCGCCGGTGTCCTCCTCGGGTGGGCTCGGGCTCGTGGATGCTCGGCGGGTGTGGCCCGACGTGCTCGAGAAGGTCAAGGAGATGCGCCGCTTCACCTGGATCCTGCTCAGCCAGAACGCCCAGGTGATCGGGCTCGACGGTGGCGTGCTGACGGTCGGGTTCAAGAACGCCGGGGCCAAGGACTCGTTCATCGGCGGCGGCAGCGAGGAGATCCTGCGCCAGGCGGCCATCGACGTGATCGGGGTCGACTGGAAGGTCGAGGCCATCGTGGACCCGTCCGCGGACCCGGGTGCCGGGACGGCCCCGGTGGTGACGAAGGCGGCGACCACCCCGGTCGAACCCGCTCCGGTCGAGCCGGCTCCGGTCACCGAAGCGCCAGCCGCCGAAGCGCCGGCCGTGGTGTCCTCGCCCCCTGCGTGGGTCGACACCGAGGAGACCGAGGACGCGGCTGATGCCGTCGCCGAGCCACCTGCTCCCGAGCCGGTGCCGGTCCAGCGCGCCGCCCCCGAGACGATCGCCTCGGCCCGGAGCAACATCGCCCCGACCCGGTCGGGCGAGGCGCCGACCAAGGTCGCGGACACCCGCGACGATGACGTCCACCCCGACGACCCCGACGTCGACGACAGCGGCGTCGACGGGGCTGAGCTGCTCGCCCGTGAGCTCGGCGCCACCGTGGTCGAAGAGATCCCCCACGACTGAGGAGCAGACATGACCAACCCCTTCGGTGAGGGCGGCTTCGACCTCGGAGCCATGCTCGAGCAGGCGCAGCAGATGCAGAACCAGCTGCTCCAGGCCCAGGACGAGCTCGCCGCGCAGACCGTCAGCGGAACCGCGGGCGGCGTGAGCGTGACCCTGTCCGGCGTCGGCGAGGTGACCGGCGTCGCCGTGGTCCCGGGGACCTTCGACGGCTCGGACCCGGACTCGCTGGCCGACCTTGGCGACCTCGTCGTGGCGGCGTACCGGGACGCGAAGGCCAAGGTGGACGCGCTCGCGGCCGCCACGCTCGGCCCGCTGAGCAACCTCGGCGGCAATCTCGGTGGCGGCGGCCTGCCCGGTCTGGGCGGCTGACTTGTACGAAGGCGTCGTCCAGGACCTGATCGACGAGCTCGGGCGACTGCCCGGGGTCGGTCCGAAGGGTGCCCAGCGGATCGCCTTCCACCTGCTGGCCGCGGACCCGGCCGACGTCCGGCGCCTGGCCGACGTCCTGGTCGAGGTGAAGGCCAAGGCGCGGTTCTGCTCGGTGTGCGGCAACGTCGCCGAGGAGGAGCAGTGCCGGATCTGCCGTGACCCCCGTCGCGACCCGGCCCTGATCTGCGTGGTCGAGGAGTCCAAGGACGTGGTCGCGATCGAGCGCACCCGCGAGTTCCGGGGGCGCTACCACGTGCTCGGCGGGGCGATCTCGCCGCTGGAGGGCATCGGCCCGGAGCAGCTGCGGATCCGCGAGCTGATCGCCCGGCTCGAGGACGGCGTCGTCACCGAGATCATCCTGGCGACCGACCCGAACATCGAGGGTGACGCGACCGCGGCATATCTCACCCGCATGTTGCGCCCGATGGGCTTGCAGGTGACGCGTTTGGCGAGTGGACTACCGGTGGGTGGTGATCTCGAGTACGCGGACGAGGTCACCTTGGGAAGGGCGTTCGCCGGGAGGCGCAGTGCTGGTGAGTGAAACAGTGCCGGTGAGTGAGGGGTGGAGCGATGAGTGACCACGAGTTCGACGACTTCGCGCAGCAGATCGCCGATGCGGCCGAGGCCTTCCTTCGCGGGCTGGAGGCGGTCTCCAAGGAGGAGGACGCCGGCACCGCCGTCCCGCTGATGCTCCTCGAGGTGAGCCAGCTGCTGCTCGCGGGAGCCCGTCTGGGCGCCCAGCAGGACTTCCAGCCCGAGGGCGAGTACCAGCCCGACGTCGGTCCCGACCCGGACCTGGACGCGATGCGGCTGCGCCTGGCGGCCAAGCTCGGGCCGGTGGACACCTACAGCCACAACTTCGAGCCGTACGACCCGGAGACGTTCACCTCGAGCCTCTCGGATGACCTGACCAGCATCGCCACCGACATCGCGAACGGGTTGCGGCACTTCCGCGCCGGCAACGTCGAGGAGGCGCTGTGGTGGTGGCAGTACTCCTACCTCGCCTCGTGGGGCGGGCAGGCGGTCGGCGTGCTGGGCGCGCTGCACTCGGTCGTCGCGCACAGCCGCCTCGACCTCGACGTGGACGAGTCCGACCAGATCGAGGCCGCGGACGAGCTCCTCGGTCAGCCGTAGGAGCAGATGTAGTCGAAGCGCTCGTCGACCTCGATGTCGAACGACGAGTTCGCAGGGACGTCGAACGAGGAGCCCTCGGCGTACTCGGTCCAGTCCTCGCTGCCGGCGAGACGCACCCGGCAGCTGCCGCCGACGACCTCCATGGTCTCCGGGGCCTCGGTGCCGAAGGTCAGCGCGGCGGCGAGCACGACGCCCACCGTCTTGCGGGTCCCGTCCGCGAGCAGGACGGTGTGGCTGACGCACTTCCCGTCGAAGTAGACGTTGGCCTGCGCCTGGACCGTGACGTTCTCCAGCTGGGTCATGGGCCGCAGCCTAGGCAAACCCGGGCGTCCGACCCGCGGCGGACCACAGTTCGGCGCTCGTTCGGCCGCGGAGCGGGCGCTCGGTAGAATCTCCTTGGCCTTGTGGCCCTTCCGCGCGGGACAATCGTGCGAGGAGAACCGATCCGAGGAGACCAGTCGTGGGCATTGTCGTGCAGAAGTACGGCGGGTCCTCGGTTGCCGACGCCGAGTCGATCAAGCGCGTGGCGCGCCGGATCGTGGAGACCAAGAAGGCCGGCAACCAGGTCGTCGTGGTCGTCTCCGCGATGGGCGACACCACCGACGAGCTGATCGACCTCGCCAACGAGGTCTCCCCGCTGCCTGCCGCCCGCGAGCTCGACATGCTGCTGACCGCCGGCGAGCGCATCTCGATGGCCGTGCTCGCGATGGCCATCAACGACCTCGGCCACGAGGCCCGCTCCTTCACCGGCTCCCAGGCCGGCGTGATCACCGACGCCGAGCACGGCCGCGCCAAGATCATCGACGTCACACCGGGCCGGATCGAGGCCGCGCTGGCCGACGGCGCGATCGCGATCGTCGCCGGGTTCCAGGGCGTCTCCCAGACCACCAAGGACATCACCACGCTGGGTCGTGGCGGCTCGGACACCACCGCCGTCGCCCTGGCGGTGGCGCTGAGGGCCGACGTCTGCGAGATCTACTCCGACGTCGACGGCATCTTCAGCGCCGACCCCCGGATCGAGCCGCGGGCCCGCAAGGTCGACCGGATCTCCTACGAGGAGACCCTGGAGATGGCCGCGCAGGGCGCGAAGATCCTGCACCTGCGCTGCGTCGAGTACGCGCGCCGCTACGACATGCCCATCCACGTCCGCTCCTCCTTCTCGGAGAAGGAGGGCACGTGGGTGGTGAAGGCCGAAGACGTCACGAAGGACGGAACCATGGAAGCAGCCATCATCACCGGCGTCGCGCACGACCGCAGCCAGGCGAAGATCACCGTCGTCGGCGTTCCGGACAAGCCGGGCGAGGCGGCTGCGATCTTCCGTGCCGTCGCCGACGCCGCGATCAACATCGACATGATCGTGCAGAACGTCTCGGCCGCCGCGACCAGCCTGACCGACGTCTCCTTCACGCTGCCGCGCGGTGAGGGCCAGACCGCGATGAGCGCGCTGGACAAGCTCAAGGCCACCGTCGGCTACGAGAGCCTCCAGTACGACGACAGCGTCGGCAAGGTCTCCATCGTCGGCGCCGGCATGAGCTCCTCGCCGGGCATCTCGGCCCGCTTCTTCGAGGCGCTCTCGGACGCCGGGGTGAACATCGAGATGATCTCCACCTCGGAGATCCGGGTCTCGGTCGTCGTCGCCGAGAGCCAGGTCGAGGACGCCGTCCGCGCCGCGCACGCCGCGTTCGACCTGGGGTCCGACGAGGTCGAGGCCGTGGTCTACGGAGGTACCGGGCGCTAGTCCGGAAAGGAAAGAACATGGGCGTGAACATCGGAATCGTCGGCGCGACCGGTCAGGTCGGCGTCGCCATGCGGCAGATCCTCCTCGAGCGGAACTTCCCGGCGGACAACGTGCGGTTCTTCGCCTCGGCTCGCTCGGCCGGCACCGTGCTGCCGTTCGGCGACCGGGAGATCACCGTCGAGGACGCGATGACCGCGGACCCGAGCGGGCTGGACATCGCCCTGTTCTCCGCCGGCGCCACCACCTCTCGTGCGATCGCCGAGCAGTGGGCCGACGCGGGTGTGATCGTGGTCGACAACTCCTCGGCGTTCCGCAAGGACCCGGCCATCCCGCTGGTCGTCTCCGAGGTGAACCCGCAGGACGCCGAGGGCGTCATCGCGGCCCGGAAGGGCATCATCGCGAACCCGAACTGCACCACGATGGCCGCGATGCCGGTGCTCAAGCCGCTGCACGACGAGGCCGGCCTGGTCCGGTTGATCGCCTCGACCTACCAGGCCGTCTCCGGCTCCGGCGTCGCCGGAGTCGAGGAGCTGGCCAGCCAGGTCGAGTCCGCGGGCGACAAGGCCCGTGAGCTCGCGTACGACGGCGCCGCGATCGACTTCCCGGCACCGAACAAGTACGAGCGGACCATCGCCTACAACGTGGTGCCGCTGGCCGGCTCGATCGTGGACGACGGCCTGAACGAGACCGACGAGGAGCAGAAGCTCCGCAACGAGTCCCGCAAGATCCTGGGCATCCCGGACCTGCTGGTCTCCGGCATCTGCGTGCGGGTGCCGGTCTTCACCGGGCACTCGCTGGCGATCAACGTCGAGTTCGCCCGGCCGATGACGCCGGAGCGTGCCCGCGAGCTGCTCGCCGACGCCCCGGGCGTCGAGCTCAGCGACATCCCGAACCCGCTGCAGGCCGCCGGCCAGGACCCGTCCTACGTCGGTCGTCTGCGGACCGACCCGGGTGTCCCGGACGACCGCGGGCTCGCGCTGTTCATCAGCAACGACAACCTGCGCAAGGGTGCCGCGCTGAACACCGTGCAGATCGCGGAGCTGATCGCCGCCCGCCTCGCTGGTTGAGGTGCAGGCGCGCTAGCGCCTGCCTCGAAACCTCAGGACCGGTCCGCCGACTCCTCGACGGACTCGTCAGCGTCTTCGTCCTCTTCGTCGTCGTAGTCCTCGGACTCCTCCACGAACCTGACGGTCACCCACCAGGACAGCAGGAACGAGACGGCCGTGATCGCCGGGATCACCGCGACCATCGACGCCTTGTCGATGACGTCGAGGAAGAACAGCATCGCGACCATGGCCACCAGGCCGACGCCGAGGAAGCTGGTGCTGAACGGGTCGGAGACCTTCCAGGCCTTGAGCAGGTTCGCGCCGATGAGCACCTCGATCGCGAGGATCGCGACGAGGGCGAGCAGGCCGAGCCCGCCGCCGCAGCTGCTGTTGTCCCGGATCGCCTCGCACCCGGCGCTGGCGCCCTTGGCGAGCAGCACGCAGATCAGACCCGCGATGGCGCCGGTGATGATGGCGGCCCAGGCCGGGTGGATCCCCGGGAAGCGCGCGACCAGCTTGTCGGCCGGGGCCTGCTTCTCCTTGCCGGAGCGCGAAGCGGCCCGGTTCGCGGCCTTCTCGGCCTTGGACTGCTGCGCTGCCTCACGACGCGCGAGCGCCTGGGCCCGACGGGACGGCGGGACCGTCGCGATGTCGCCGAGGTCGATCTCTCCCGACGGTTCGTCGTCGGTGGTCGTCTCGATGAAGGTGGTCGACTCCGTCGGCGCCTCGTCGACCGCTCCGGCGGCCTCGGCCGCGATCGTGATCGGGTCCTTGGGCGCCTCGACCTCGGGCTCCTCGACGACCGGCTCGGGGGCCGGCGGCGGGGGCGGCGGAGGCGGCGCCGCCGCCTCGACCTCCGCGGGTGCCTCGACGACCGGGGCGGGCTCAGCGGCCGCGGGCGCCGGGGCGGCCGGCGCGGGAGCTGGGGGCGGCGGGGGCGGCGAACCGGCCGGACGCGCTGCGGGACGTGCGGCCGGGCGGGCCGCAGGCCGTGCCGGGGCAGCAGCGCCCGGGACGCGGGCCGGAGCAGCGGGAGCGGCCGGTCGCGCTGCGGGACGTGCCGGCGCCGCCGACGGAGCAGGAGCCTCGGAGGCCGGCTCGGCAGCCGGTTCCGGGGCAGGTTCGGCAGCGGGCTCCTCGACGGGAGCCTCCGCGGCCGGAGTCTCGTCGGACGCCTTGGCGTCCTTGCGACGCTTGCGCCCGAAACCGAGGCTCAGGTTCGGCAGCTCGAGGTTCGGTTCGTTGCCGCTGTTGTCCTGCTCAGTGGGCATGCCCGGATTCTGCCACTAGACCACCTGTTCACGAGCGAGGTTCGCCCCGGTTCGTGCGGGGAATGACGAACGGCCCGGATCCGTGCGGATCCGAGCCGTTCCGATGTCTGCTGACATCCACTGTCGGGCTGACAGGATTTGAACCTGCGGCCTCTTCGTCCCGAACGAAGCGCGCTACCAAACTGCGCCACAGCCCGCTGCAGCCTGGGCGAGTCTAGCCAAAGGGTCCGGGCCGGACGAAATCGGGCCACCCTTCGGATCAGCGGCCGGTTCAGCGGCTGCTGGGCACCAGCGTGAGCAGGCTCGCCTCCGGGCGGCAGAAGAACCGGAACTGGGCGTAGGGCGAGGTCCCGGCGCCGGCCGAGACGTGCAGCCAGGACGACCCCGGGTCGCCCGGACGGGAGTCCGCCGGGTGCCGGTGCAGGCCCTTCGCGCGCGCCGGTTCGAGGTCGCAGTTGGTCACGATCGCGCCCTTGAACGGCAGGCAGACCTGGCCTCCGTGGGTGTGTCCGGCCAAGGTCAGGTCGTAGCCGTCGGCAGCGAACTGGTCGAGGACGCGCAGGTACGGCGCGTGCGCGACGCCCATCCGCAGGTCGGCCCAGGCCGGCGCCGGCCCGGCGACCTCGGCCAGGTCGTCGTACTCCAGGTGCGGGTCGTCGACCCCGGCGAAGGCGATCGTGCTCCCGTTCACCTCGACGCTCCCGGTGGTGTTCGTCAGGTCCAGCCAGCCCTGGGAGAGCTCGAGCTTGAGCTCCTTCCAGCGCAGCTGCGGGGTGGAGGTGTTGCGCTTCCCGTCGTCCGGCATCAGGTACCAGAGCGGGTTGCGCGCCTTCGGCGCGAAGTAGTCGTTCGAGCCCAGCACGAACACGCCCGGTACGTCGAGCAGCGGGCCGAAGGCGTCCAGCAGCGGCCCGACGGAGTCGAGGTGCGCGAGGTTGTCGCCGGTGTTCACGACCAGGTCGGGCTCGAGCGCGGCCAGCGACGCGATCCAGCGCAGCTTGCTCTGCTGGTTCGGGGTGACGTGCAGGTCGCTGACGTGCAGCACCCGGATCGGATCGGCACCGGGCTGGAGGCACGGGACCTCGAGGTGGCGGACGGTGAAGTTGCGGACCTCGATGCCCGCGGCGTACCCCAGGCAGGCAGCACCGGCGAGCGCGCCGAGGCCGAGGACCTTGGCGGGCGTCGATCGGAAAACCGAGGAGGGGGCCACCTCGCAAGGCTGCCACAATGGCGTTCATGAGCGCATTGAAGGACCGACTCCGGGCAGACCTCACCACCGCGATGAAGGCGCGTGACGAGGTGACCTCCTCGACGCTGCGGATGGTGCTGACGGCGGTGACCAACGCGGAGGTTGCCGGCAAGGAGGCGCGCGAGCTCTCGGACGAGGACGTCTTGGGGGTGCTCACCAGCGAGGGCAAGAAGCGCCGCGAGGCCGCGGAGGCCTTCGACGACGCCGGGCGGACCGAGCAGGCCGACAAGGAGCGTGCCGAGGCCGCGGTGATCGCCGCGTACCTCCCCGAGCAGCTGTCCGCCGACGAGATCCGGGCCCTGGTCGCGGACGCGATCGCGGAGACGGGTGCTGCCGAGCAGGGCATGCGTGCGATGGGTCAGGTGATGGGCGTGCTCACGCCGAAGATCAAGGGTCGTGCCGACGGCGGCGTGGTCGCCGCCGAGGTGCGCAGCCAGCTCGGGTAGCGCGCGCTCCGGTCAGCCGTGCCCGTGGCCGTGGCGTCGCGTCGGGGTCGCCGTCGGTTGCCCCGGCCCGGGCGGAGTCGTGCCGCCTCCAGGTCCGCCGCCTCCGCCGGTTCCGCCACCCCCGCCGGTGCCTTCGCCCCCTCCCTTCGCGGGTCCGGCTGAGATGTACAGGGTGACCAGGCTGCCGTCGGGGACGTCCGAACCGGCGGCCGGGCTGGAGAGCGCGACCAGGCCCTTGGCGACGTCGTTGGAGTAGACGGCCCCGGCCACGGTCACCTTGAAGCCGGCGGCCTTCAGCGTCGCGGTGGCGGCCTGCACGGTCATGCCGATGACGCTCGGCAGGTTGCCCTGGGTCGTGACGGTGTAGGTCTTCTCCGGCTTGGTGAAGTCCTCGTCCGGCAGGTCGTCCTGGATCGCGCGCATCGCCTCGGCCCACATCGGGCCTGCGGTCGTCGAGCCGTGGGCGGAGGCGACGAAGCGGCCCCCGATGACCTGGCCGTTCAGGGAGATCGGCTGACCCTGCTGGTTGGCGCCCGCGACCATCGACGCGGTGGCCAGGGCCGGGGTGTAGCCGTCGAACCAGACCGCCTTGTTGAAGGACGTCGTACCGGTCTTGCCGGCCGAGGGCTTGTCCAGCGCCAGGCCGGCACCGAAGCCGCCGCGCTGCATCACGCCGCGCAGGATGTCGTTCACGGTGTCCGCCGTTGCCTGCTTCATGACCTGCTTGCACTTCGGCGGGTAGGCCTTGAAGGTCTTGCCGGCGGCGTTCAGGATCTTCGTCACCGGGCGGGCGTCGCAGTGCTTGCCGCGAGCGGCGACGGTCGCGTAGGCGCCGGCCATCTCCAGCGGGCTGACGTCGGCGACCCCGAGCGTGAACGAGGGCACCCGCTCGTGGGCCGGGTCGGTCAGGCTGACGCCCATGGCCCGCGCCAGCGCGTACGGCTTGCACAGGCCGGTCTTCTTCTCGAGCTGGGCGAAGTAGGTGTTCACCGAGTTCTGCATGCCGCGGTACATGTTGAAGTAACCGGAGCCCGTGGAGTTGTGGACGTTCCAGGCCTGGAAGCTCGGATAGGGCCCGTCGCAGTCCTCGAACTCGTTGCTCGGGATGCTCAGCGAGTTGGGCGAGTTGAAGCTGGTCGTCGTGGGCAGGCCCTGCTCCAGCGCGCTGGAGAGCACGAACAGCTTGAAGGTCGATCCGGCCTGGAAGCCGTTGGAGTCGCCGTACTTGCTGTCCACGATGTAGTTGAGGAAGGTCTGACCCTTCTTGCTGTTGCGGCCCATCGGACGCGACTGGCTGATCGCGCGCACGTTGCCGGTGCCGGGTTCGACCATGGCCAGCGCGCCGATCGCCTTGTCGGTCGCCTTCACCGCGTGCCGGGTCGCCTTGTCGGCGGCCTTCTGGAACCGCATGTCCAAGCTGGTCTTGATGGTCAGACCGCCGGAGTTCAGCAGCGTCTGCCGTTCGGCGACCGTCTGGCCCAGGCTCGGGTCCTGGAGCAGGTAGCGGCGCACGTAGTCGCAGAAGAACGGCGCGTCCGAACCGAGGCAGCCGTTGCGGGTCGGGGTGACGTGCAGGGCCAGCTTGCTCGCGGTCCACTGGTCCGCGGTCTTTTGGGCGATGATCTTCAGCTGCGCCATCCGGTTCAGCACGGTGTTGCGGCGCTCGCGGGCGATGTCGGGGTAGTTGGTCGGGTCGTAGCCGACCGGGTTCTTCACCAGACCGGCCAGGGTCGCGGCCTGCCGCAGCGTCAGGTCCTTGGCGTCGACACCGAAGTAGTGCCGGGCCGCCGACTGCACGCCGTACGCGCCGTCACCGAAGTAGGCGATGTTGAGGTACCGCTCGAGGATCCAGTCCTTGGAGTACTTCCGCTCGACACCGATCGCATAGCGCAGCTCCTTGATCTTGCGCTGGTAGGTGTCGTCGGTCGCGGCCTTGCGCTCCTCGTTGGTGGTGGCCTGGTTGAGCAGCGTCATCTTGACCATCTGCTGGGTGATCGAGGAACCACCCTGGGTGACGCTGCCGTTCGCCTGGTTGGTCAGCAGCGCGCGCAGGGTGCCCTTGAGGTCGATGGCGCCGTGCTTGTAGAAGCGGTAGTCCTCGATCGCGACGATCGCCTTCTGCATGATCGGCGCGACCTCGTTGAGCGGGACGTTGACCCGGTTCTGGTCGTAGAAGGTGGCGATGGTGTTGCCGTGGACGTCGAGCACCCGGGTCCGCTGGGCCAGCGGTGCGGCCTTCAGCTCCTCGGGCAGGTTCTTCACCGTCCCGGACAACGACTTCGCGCCGAGCCCGAGCGCGCCGGCGAACGGGATCGCCAGCCCGGCCACCAGCAGACCCATCAGCGCGGACAGCGCGACGATCACACCGAGGTGCGAGGTCACGTCGCGGAACGTCAGCTGGGAGGGGTGGCGGGCGGGCATGCCGGCCAGTCTAGATCGTCGGTGGAAGCGGCCCTGACCAGCGACGATCGCCTGTCGGACGGTCCCGAGGGGTCCCGGGGGGACTAGTACCGGTAGTCCATTTGGGCCAGGCCGATTCGGCACATTTGGGCCTGTTCCAAAACGGACCGAGAACCTTAAGTTTCGATATGTGGGGGGACTGGTCTAGAAGACCAGAGACCACGCTTCTCAATGGGGGTTTCAATGTCTTGGAACGAAGAGTGGGCTGCGGCCGCGACGTGTCAGAAGTCCCGGCCGGATGAGTTGTTCGTGCGTGGGGCCGAACAGCACAAGGCCAAGGTCGTCTGCGCGGCGTGCCCGGTACGGGCCGAGTGCCTCGCCGAGGCGCTCGACAATCGCATCGAGTGGGGCGTCTGGGGTGGCATGACGGAGCGCGAGCGCCGTGCCGTGCTGCGCAAGCGTCCCAACGTCACCTCGTGGCGTGCGCTCCTGGCTGCTGCCAAGGAAGCACACCTCGAGGCCGTCGAGACCGCGTCAGCCTGACGCGGTAGCGAGCAGGTCCCCGATCCGACGGAGCCCGTCGAGGTCGTGGACGTCGCTCGGTAGTGCGGGCAGCACCGCTGTCCGCACTCCGGGGTGCGCCGTCGCGAACCGGCTGCGCAGCCGGGACTCGCGCTCGACGATGAGCTTGCGGTCGGCGTGCAGCCTCAGCAGGCCGGCAGCCATCCGGGTGACCGGGTCGGTCTCGTCGCGCAGGTTCTCGTAGCCGGACAGCGCGGCCGCCGCCGTCAGTGTTCCCCCGGGGTCGCTGCTCGCCCGGTTCACCACGAGGCCGGCCAGTGGCATCTTCTCGGCGCTGAGCCGCTCGACGAAGTACGCCGCCTCGCGCAGCGCGTCCGGCTCCGGTGCCGCCACCACCAGGAACGACGTGCCCGGTGCCTGGAGCAGCTCGAAGGTGCGCTGCGCGCGCTGCCGGAAACCGCCGAACAAGGTGTCGAAGGCGGACACGAACGCCTGCATGTCGTTGAGGACCTGGCCGCCGATGATCGTCGTCACGGCCTTGGTGACCAGGCCGAACCCGGCGGTCATCAGCTTGGCCGGACCGCGCGCCGGTGCCAGCAGCAGCTTCATGAAGCGCCCGTCGAGGAAGCTCGAGAGCCGCTCCGGTGCGTCCAGGAAGTCGAGCGCGCTGCGCGAGGGCGGGGTGTCGACCACGATCAGGTCCCAGCGACCTGAGGCGCGGGCGTCCTTGTCGAGCTGGCCGAGCTTCTCCATCGCCATGTACTCCTGGGTGCCCGCGAACGAGCTGGAGACCGCGATGTAGAAGGGGTTGTTGAGGATCTGCTGCGCCTTCTCCGGGCTGGCCTGACTCTCCACCACCTCGTCGAAGGTGCGCTTCATGTCGAGCATCATCGCGTCCAGCGAGCCCGTGCTGGTCGAGCCCGTGCTGGTTGAGCCTGTCGAAACCACCCCCGGGACCGGCCGCGGGGTGTTGTCCAGGGCCTCGATGCCCATCGACTGGGCGAGCCGTCGGGCCGGGTCGATGGTGAGCACCACGACCTTGCGGCCGCGCTCGGCGGCACGTAGCGCGATCGCCGCGGACGTGGTGGTCTTGCCGACACCACCCGAGCCGCAGCAGACGATGATCCGCTGCTTCGGGTCGTCGATCAGGGCGTCGATGTCCAGCGACGGGACCGGGCCGGGGGTCGAGGTCATCGGCGAGAACCGTGCCGTCGGGTTGCGGGCGCTCATGCCAGACCCTGCTCGCACAGCGCGGACGCGAGCTCGGAGAGGCCGGGCAGGTCCGCGCCTCCGGCCAGCTGCGGCAGCTCGTACGTCGGCACCCCGATGCTCTCCACGATGGTCCGCTGGCTGTCCTCGAGCCGGCGCCGCTCGGCGTGGTCGCGCCCTTCGGCGACCAGCTGCTTGACCAGCGTGGCCGGTGCCTTCAGGCCGACCGCACCGACCGCCTTGGCCAGTCCCTTCTCGTCGACGGATCCGTCGAGCAGCTGCGCCCGCGCGTCCGCGTCCAGGTCCTGCGGTCGGACCAGGTTCACGATCACACCGCCGACCGGGAGGTTCGCCGCTTTCAGCTCCGCGACGCCGTCGGCGGTCTCCTGCACCGGCATCTCCTCGAGCACGGTGACCAGGTGGACGGCCGTCCGCTTCGAGCGCAGCAGCGTCGTGACGGTGTCGGCCTGGCCCTTGATCGGACCGACCTTGGCGAGTCCGGCGAGCTCGGAGTTCACGTTGAGGAACTGGGTGATCCGGCCGGTGGGGGGCGCGTCCAGCACGATCGCGTCGTAGGTACGGGCACCCTTGTTGCGCGAGTTGCGCTGGGCGGCCTCGTAGACCTTGCCGGTGAGCAGCACGTCGCGGACTCCGGGCGCGATCGTGGTCGCGAAGTCGATGACGCCGAACCGGTCGAGCGCCTTGCCGGCGCGCCCGAGCCGGTAGTACATCGCCAGGTACTCCAGCAGCGCGGACTCGGCGTCGATCGCCAGGGCGTAGACGTCCCCGTGGCCGGCCTCGCTCGCCTTCGCGAGCAGCCGCTCCTCGTAGGGCAGCGGCGGGACGTCGAACATCTGCGCGATGCCCTGGCGCCCCTCGACCTCGCACAGCAGCACCGTCTTGCCGCGGGAGGCCAGCGCCAGCGCGAGCGACGCGGCCACCGTGGACTTCCCGGTCCCGCCCTTGCCCGTGACGATGTGCAGCTGCACGGACGGGAAGTCCGACGTCGCCTCTGCCATGGAGGGCAGCCTAGGGCACTTGCGATCTGCCGTGCCGAGCGAGACCGTGAGGATCGTCACCGTGTGGACGGGACCAACAGGCGCTGGTTAGTGTTCGTTAACCAAGCCGGTGAGGGACGGGAGCGGGAGCATGGACAAGGTCGTGGCCAGCGCAGGGGAGGCCGTCGCGGACATCCCCGACGGAGCCACCCTGGCGGTCGGAGGGTTCGGGCTCTGCGGCATCCCGTCCGTGCTGATCGAGGCCCTGCTGGAGTCCGGGGTCGGTGACCTCGAGGCGATCTCGAACAACTGCGGGGTCGACGAGTGGGGACTGGGACGTCTCCTGTTCGCCCGTCGCCTGCGCCGGATGGTGTCCTCCTACGTCGGGGAGAACAAGGAGTTCGCGCGGCAGTTCCTCTCCGGCGAGCTGGAGGTCGAGCTCAACCCGCAGGGCACCCTCGCCGAGCGGATGCGGGCCGGCGGCTCGGGGATCGCGGCCTTCTTCACGGCGGCCGGTGGCGGGACGCAGGTCGCCGAGGGCGGGCTGCCCTGGCGCTACCACGCCGACGGCTCGATCGCGCTGGCGTCGCCTCCCAAGGAGACCCGGGAGTTCAACGGGCGCGAGTTCGTCCTCGAGACCGCTCTGGTCGCCGACTTCGGCCTGGTTCGCGCATGGAAGGGCGACCGGCACGGGAACCTCGTCTACCGGGACTCGGCCCGCAACTTCAATCCGCTGGCCGCGATGTGCGGGCGGGTGACGATCGCCGAGGTCGAGGAGCTGGTCGAGCCGGGAGAGCTGGACCCCAACAACGTGCACACGCCGGGCGTCTTCGTGCAACGCGTGGTCGCGCTGACCCCCGAGCAGGCAGCGGACAAGAGGATCGAGAAGGTCACCACCCGGGAGCGTGCCTGATGGCCTGGACCAGGGAAGAGATGGCTGCCCGCGCAGCCTCGGAGCTGACCGACGGCAGCTACGTGAACCTCGGCATCGGTCTGCCGACGTTGGTCCCGAACTACGTCGGCGACGACGTCGAGCTGGTGCTCCAGTCCGAGAACGGAATCCTCGGCGTCGGCCCCTACCCCTACGCGGGTGAGGAGGATCCCGACCTGATCAACGCCGGCAAGGAGACCGTGACGATCCGGCGCGGTGCTTCCTACTTCGACTCCGCGACGTCCTTCGGGATGATCCGCGGCGGCAAGATCGATGCCGCGATCCTCGGCGCGATGCAGGTCTCGGCCGGTGGCGACATCGCCAACTGGATGATTCCCGGGAAGATGGTCAAGGGGATGGGGGGCGCAATGGATCTGGTCCACGGCGCCAAGCGCGTGATCGTGCTGATGGAGCACGTCTCCAAGGACGGCGAGTACAAGATCGTCAACGAGTGCTCGCTGCCCTACACGGGTCGCGGCGTCGTCGAGCGGATCATCACCGACCTCTGCGTCCTCGACATCACCGAGGACGGGCTGAAGCTGGTCGAGCTCGCCCCCGGAGCCACCGAGGACGACGTACGGCGGCAGACTGAACCACCGATCATCGCCTGAGCAGCTCCAGCAGCGCGTCGAACGCCGGGTCCGCCGGGTCCAGGAACTCGAAGTGCCCGACGCCCGGCAGCTCGACGAGCTCGGCCCAGGGGTGCGCGGCGACGAAGCGCCGGCTCAGCTCGATCGGGACGGTGTCGTCGTCGGCACCGTGCAGCAGCTGGACCACGGCGTTCGGGGCAGCGGTCAGCAACGTCATCGGGTCGGCCTCGGTGACCGGTGCGCCGTCGAGGAATCGCAGCACGGCGTCAGAACCCAGGTGCCGCTCGTCGGCGAGCACCAGGTCGACCACGCCGGCGACCGGCACCACCCGGTCGAAGTCCACGGCGAGCGCGCGCGTCAGCAGCCAGGTCACCAGGTGGCCGCCGGCCGAGTGCCCGGTCAGCGCGGCGCGCTCGAAGGTGAGGCCGAGCCCGGCGATCAGCACCGGCAGCGCGTTGACGGCGGCCTCCACGTCGAGCGCGGTCGTCGGCCAGCCGCCGCCTCCGCCGACGCGTCGGTACTCGGGGGTCGCCACCAGGTAGCCGGCGTCGGCCAGGGCGCGGGCCTGCTCCCGGGTGTGGGTCCGGTCGAACTGCTGTTTCCAGAAACCGCCGTGGACCAGGACCACCAGCGTGCCGTTCGCCTCGACCGGCACGTGCAGGTCGATCACGGCGAGCTCGTGGTCTCCGTAGCGGACCACGGCATCGGGCAGCAGGTCGGTCACCGGCCCAGACTAGAGTCAGTTCCATGACCCAGTGGGAGTACCAGGTGGCGCCGATTCCGCTCCACAACGAGACCCTGATGCTGAACAACTTCGGTGAGATGGGCTTCGAGCTCGTGCACATCGAGAAGAGCGAGCAGGGCGGGCTGATCGCGTTCCTGAAGCGGCCGAAGGAGGCCTGATCGTGAGCACGCCGGAGGAGCGCCTGGCGGCGCTCGGACTCAGCGTCCCGGAGGTGGCCAAGCCGGTCGCCGCCTACATCCCCGCGGTCCGCAGCGGGAACCTGGTCTTCACCTCCGGCCAGCTGCCGATGCGCGAGGGCCAGCTGATGGCCACCGGCAAGGTCGGCGGCGAGGTCTCCAGCGAGGAGGCCGTCGCCTGCGCCCAGCAGTGCGGGCTGAACGCGCTCGCCGCGGTGCGCGCCGAGCTCGGCGACCTCTCCGCGGTCAAGCGCGTGGTCAAGGTCGTCTGCTTCGTCGCCTCGACGCCCGACTTCACCGGCCAGCCGGCGGTCGCGAACGGCGTCTCCGAGCTGCTCGGCGAGGTCTTCGGCGACGCCGGTCGGCACGCGCGTTCCGCGGTCGGCGTACCGGTGCTGCCGCTGGACGCGCCGGTCGAGGTCGAGCTGATCGTGGAGTTCTGATGGCAGGTCTCGTGGGCCTGCCGAAGGAGTTCGCCGACGCAGCAGCCGAGTTCGCCGACGGCACGAAGGTCCCGGCCGAACCGCGCGACGCCGCCACGGTGGTGCTGGTCCGTCCCGGGTCCGACGGACCTGAGCTCTACCTGCTGCGTCGCCAGATCTCGATGGAGTTCGCCGGCGGGATGTGCGTCTTCCCCGGCGGTGGCGTCGACCCCCGCGACTTCGACCACACGGTGGCCTGGGCCGGCCCGAGCCCGGCCGAGTGGGCCGAGCGGCTCGGCACCGACGAGGCGCAGGCCCGCGCCCTGGTTGCGGCCGCGGTCCGCGAGACCTTCGAGGAGTCCGGCGTCCTGCTGGCCGGCGAGTCCGCCGACTCGGTGATCGCCGACACGACGGGCGAGGACTGGGAGGCCGACCGGGTCGCGCTCGAGGCGCGCGAGCTGTCGATGACCGACTTCCTCAACCAGCGCGGGCTGGTGCTGCGCACCGACCTGCTCGGCGCCTGGGCCGGCTGGCTGACGCCGATCTTCGAGCCCAAGCGCTACCGCACCTGGTTCTTCGTCGCCGAGCTGCCCGAGGGGCAGAAGACCCGTGACGTCTCCACCGAGTCCGACCACGTCGTCTGGCTGCCGGCGATCCGGGCCGTGGAGCAGGCCGAGGAGCGGGAGATCCTGATGCTGCCGCCCACGTACATCACCAGCCTGGACGTGGCCCAGTACGCCGACCCGGCAGCGGTGATCGCCGCTGCGTCGGAGCGCCGGATCGAGATGTTCTGCCCGGCGGTCGAGCCCGAGGGGGAGCAGTTCACGCTGACCCGCCCGCCGCAGGCCGACGCGCTGCTCGAGGCCCGGGCCAAGAACGCGCGCTGGGGACAGGCCTGATCCGGTGACCTGGTCCGGCGGTGCGTTCGGCGAGCGCGGTCGGTGCGTGCTCGCGCCGAACGCGAACATGATGACCCTGGACGGCACCAACACCTGGGTGCTGCGCGAGCCCGGCGCGAAGCGCTCGGTGGTCATCGACCCGGGTCCGCCGGACGAGTCGCACCTCGCGGCGATCGAAGCTGCGCTGGAGGAGTCGGGGGCCGGCGAGGTCGGCACCGTGCTGCTCACCCACCACCACTTTGACCACTCCGAGGCCGCCAAGGAGTTCGCGACCCGCTGGGGCTGCGGCGTACGGGCCCTGGACCCGGAGTACCGGCTCGGGTCCGAAGGCCTCGGTGACGGTGACGTCGTCGAGGTCGACGGTCTGGAGGTGCGGGTGATCGGGACGCCCGGGCACACCGCCGACTCGCTCTGCTTCCTGGTGCCGGCCGAGCGGACCGTGCTCACCGGTGACACCGTGCTCGGGCGGGGCACCACGGTCGTCGCCCACCCGGACGGCCAGCTCGGCGCCTACCTGGACTCCCTCGACCGGTTGCACGCGCTGGCCGCCGAGCACGAGATCGCCTCTATCTGGCCGGGCCACGGGCCGGTCATCGAGAACGCGCTCGGAGCGCTGGACTACTACATCGCGCACCGCGGCGAACGCCTCGACCAGGTGCGTGCGGCGCTGGCGCAGCTCGAGTCGCAGCCGCACCCCGAGGGCCTCGCCGCGGACGAGCTCCCTCGTCGGGTCGTCGAGATCGTCTACACCGACGTCGACCCGGTGCTGTGGGGCGCTGCCGAGCTGTCGGTGCGGGCCCAGCTCGCGTACCTGCGCGGCTGAAGGTTACGAAGGTTTCGAAAATGACTAGTCCATGTTGACCATTTAGGCGGCAACGCGTTCCGGATCGGCGCATACCCGCTTAGCGTCGCCACCGTCAGGTCTCCCTCCCATCCTGGCAGTTGGGGTTCGTCATGTCTGCTCACCGTGCTGCTCGGCCTCGTCGCCGCACCTCCCGTCGCCTGCTCAGCCTCACCGCGTCGGTCGCGGTCGCGCTCGGGTTCCTGATCGTGGCGGAGCCTGCCCATGCGGCGGCCACCTGGTTCGTGAAGACGGCTGCGTCCGGCGGCAACAACGCGGCGGCCTGCAACACCAGCGGCACCGCCTGCGCGACGATCACCGGCGTGCTGGCCAAGCCGGCGTTCGCCAACGGCGACATCATCAGCGTGGCTGCGGGCAGCTACACCGAGCGCCCGATCTTCAGCACCAAGGGCGCAGTCGTGAACGGTGCGGGAGTGGGCACCACCACGATCACCAACGCCAACCAGGCGAACACCTCGACCATCGCCGTCACCGGCGCGGTCACGGTCTCGCTCAACGACCTGACGGTGACCGGCGGGAACAACGCCACCAGCAACGTCTGGGGCGGCGGTATCCGGATCGGCACCGCGGCCGCTCCCGTTGCCGCGACGGTGAACCTCAACAACGTGAGCGTCACCGGCAACACCAGCCCGATCGGCGCCGGCATCCTCGCGTGGGGCACCAGCACGCTTAACGTCACCAACTCCTCGGTCACCACCAACACCAGTGCGACAGCGAGTGGAGCGGGCGGCGGCATCGCGGCGGTCGGCACCACCACGATCAACAACTCCCAGATCTCCAACAACACGATGTCCGGCGCGAACTCGGTCGGCGGCGCCATCTTCCAGAACGGCGGCTCGCTCACGGTCAGCAACCTGAGCCAGATCTCCGGGAACAAGGCGGCGCTGGCCGGCGGCGGCGTCTACGTCAACCCGAGCACGACGGCGAACCTGAACGGCGTGACCCTCACCGCGAACACCACGACCCAGGCGAACGGCACCGGCGGCAGCCTCTACAGCGCCGGGACCACGACGGTCACCGGCGGCACCATCCAGAACAGCGGCGGCAGTGGTCTGACCTCCGACGGTGGCGGCCTGTACGTCAACGCCGGTACGACGACGCTCTCGGGCGTGACCGTGCAGAACAACGGGACCACCCGCAACGGTGTCGGCGCCTACGTGAACGGCGGCACCCTCAACCTGAACAGCGGCTCGGTCGTCCAGGGCGGCAACGCAGGCGCGAACCTCGGTGGTGGCGTGTACGTCGCCGCGGCGGGCTCGTTCAACCTCAACGCCAGCACCATCACCAACAACGGTGCCACCAACGGGGCCGGCCTCTACAACCTCGGTAGCTCCACGACCACCAACGGCACCATCGGCGGCAACGCGGCGACGAACGGCGGCGGCGGCATCATCACGGCCGGCAGCCTGTCCGTCAACGGCACCACGATCTCGGGCAACAGTGCCACCACTGCAGGTGGTGGCATCTACGAGTTCTCCGGGCCGACCACCATCACCGGCGCAACGATCAAGACCAACACCAGCGCCCAGGGTGCCGCGATCTACGCGAACAACACGGCGACCGCCCTGAACATCGGCACGACCTCGATCACCAACAACACCGCGACCACCCAGGGCGGTGCGATCACCGCGCTGTCCCCGGTCGTCACCACGGTGACCGGCTCGACCCTGACCGGCAACGCGGGCGGTGTCCAGGGCGGCGCGATCTCGACGTCCGGGGCGCTGAACGTCACCGGTTCGACGATCGACAACAACAGCGCGACCACGGGCGGTGCGATCGTCACCACCGGGACTGCCTCGATCACCGGCGGCAGCCTGTCCGGCAACACCGCGGTCAACGCCGGCGCCTACTACTCGCTCGGCACCACCACGATCGACGGCACCACGGTCAGCAACAACACGGCGGACGGCGGCACCACCACCAACGGCGGCAACGCCGGCGCGATCTACAACGTGGCGAGCCTGACCATCAAGAACGCCACGATGTCGGGCAACAAGGTCAAGGCGAACACCAACGCGTCCCCGGGGATCGCCGGCTACGGCGGCGCGATCCTCCAGGTGACGTTCGCGGCGGCGACGACCCCGACGCTCAGCATGACCAACAGCACCATCGACGGTGGCGCCGTCGGCGGCAACGACAACGCGGTCATCGGCGGTGCGATCGCGACCTACCCGAACACCGTGAACGGTGGCACCAGCGGCAAGATCACGCTGACCGGCTCTTCGCTGACCAACAACATCGCGGTCGCCGCCGGCGCGATCTACACCCCGGGCCAGCTGACCCTGACCGACAGCACCCTGGACCACAACAAGGCGACGCACGCCAGTGCCGGCAACGGCGGCGCGATCTACGCGGGCACCAGCCCGATCGTGCTCGACAACACCGACGTCACCAACAACACCGCGGGCACCAGCGCCACCGGTGGCGGTCTGTACGTGGTCGCCGGCTCGACCCTGGACATCCGCAACGGGTCCTCGGTCACCGGCAACACCGCGGCCTCGGGCGCGGGCATCCTGAACGCCGCGACGCTGACCATCAAGGACAGCGCGGTCAAGAACAACAACGCCAGCTTCGCGGGCGGCGGTCTCTACACCAGCGGCATCACGAACCTGACGAACGCGACCTTCGACGGGAACTCGGCGGCGGCCTTCGGTGGTGGCGTGCTGACCGCCGGTGGTGCGTTCACCGCGACCGACGGAGTGTTCAACGCCAACAACGCCTTCGCGGGCGGCGGCGTGATCGTCGGAGCGTCGACCAGCGCGTCGTTCGACGGCACCGACTTCACCGACAACACCTCCACCGGTGCGAACTCCGGTGGTGGCGCGCTGCTCTCGGCCGGCAACGTCACCGTGAAGAACGCGACCATGACCGGGAACACCGCGGACGGGACCTCCGGACTCGGTGGCGCGATCTTCAGCGGTTCGTCGGACGACAACGTGAACACCTCGCTGAAGGTCGACTCCAGCACGATCTCCGGCAACGACGCCTTCGGCGGTTCGGCGATCACGACGTCGTCCAGCGGCAGCAACGACACGAACAAGACGTCGATCAGCAACAGCACCATCGCCAACAACACCAACTCCTCGACGGCCGGCGCCATCTTCCAGGGCGGCCCGCTGTCGATCACCCACTCGACGATCACCGGCAACACCGCGACCGGCACCGGCGCGGTCGGTGGCCTGGTGCTCTTCGACCGGGCCTCGACCTCGCTGTCGGCGAACGTCTTCGCCGGCAACACCGGCGTGACCTGCTTCCGCAGGACCACCAGCCCGGCGGACAACGGCACCCCGGCGGACGGTGGCTACAACCAGTACCCGTCGGGCGACACCAGCTGTGGCTTCAGCGGTGCGAAGCACGACCAGGCCGGTGACCCGCAGCTCGGGGCTCTGCTCGGCAACGGCGGGCCGACCCAGACCCGGATGCCGACCGCGGCCAGCCCGGTGCTCGACAAGATCCCGGCCGCTACCGCGACCGGGGTCAACGACGCGATCACCGGTTCGGCGATCACGCTGTGCGGCGCGGGCGCGCTCGACCAGCGCGGCACCGCGCGGCCGCAGGGCGCCAAGTGCGACATCGGGTCGGTGGAGAAGGTCCAGGTCGCCCCGACCGTCGACGGACCGGGTACCGCGGACTACGCCGTGGGCAACGCCGGTACCCCGCTGACCTACACCAGCACCGGCTCCCCGCAGCCGACGCTCTCGGCCTCGGGCCTGCCGAGCGGTGTGACCGGCGTGGACAACGGCGACGGCACCCTGACGATCTCCGGGACGCCGGCGGCCGGCACCGGTGGCGTCTACAACGTGGTGGTCACCGCCAGCAACGAGGCCGGCAACGCCACCAAGAACCTGACCCTCACCGTGCACCAGGCCCCGGTGATCGGCGGTCCGGCCAGTGCGACCTACCAGGTCGGTCAGCCGGGGACGACCACGTTCACCCAGACCTCGGGTCACCCGCTGGGCACGTTCTCCAGCCTGGGCACGCTGCCGCTGGGTGTCGGGTTCGACGACAGCGTCGCCGGCCAGGGCACCTACTCCGGGACGCCGCAGACCGGCACCGGAGGCGTCTACAACCTGACCGTGAAGGACAGCAACGGCACCCCGCCGGACGCGACCACGTCGTTCACGCTGACGGTCCAGGAGATCGCCGGCCTCACCGGACCGAGCACCGCGACCTTCAAGGTCGGCGACGCGGGCGCGAGCGGTGAGTTCGTCGGGTCCGGCTTCCCCGTTCCCTCGCTCACCTCGACGGTGCTGCCCAGCGGTCTGTCGCTGACCAGCACCGGGGCCGGGAAGGCGAAGATCACCGGGACGCCGGCCAACGGCACCGGCGGCCTCTCGAACGCCACCGTCACCGCGCACAACGGTGTCGGCAGCGACGCGACCAAGAGCATCGCGATCACTGTCAACGAGTCGCCGGAGATCACGGCGGCGAGCACGCTGCGGTTCGTCACCGGCGTCAGCACGACGTACGGCGTGAGCGCGGACGGCTACCCGGTCCCGGCGCTGACCAAGACCGGGACGCTGCCGGCCTCGATCTCCTTCCACGACGACGGGGGCGGCCACGCGACCATCTCGGGGACGGCGACCACGGCCCAGATCGGCACGTACTCGATCACGGTCACGGCCAGTAACGGGGTCGACCCGGACGCGACGAAGGTGATCACCGTCGAGGTGGTCCCGCCGCTGTCGATCTCGACGACCTCGCTGCCGAACGCGGCGTACCGGAACCTGTACTCGGCGACGCTGGCGTCCTCGGGTGGTCAGCCGCCGTACACCTACGCGGTGACCGTCGGCAGCCTGCCGGCCGGGCTGACTCTGAGCAGCTCGGGCATGATCACGGGCTCGACCACGGCCAACCCCGGGACGTACCTCTTCACCGTCAAGGCGACCGACTCGCTGCACCCGGCGCAGACCGCCACCAAGGTGCTGTCGATCACCGTGGTCAAGGGCGTGACGTACCTGAACGTGATGCCGATCCTGCTCTCGAAGTCCTCGAGCGGCGACATCACCATCAAGATCGGTGGCTACGAGGCGCGGCTCACCGGTGGGTTCCCGGCGCAGGGGATCTCCGGGCAGACCGTGACCTTCAAGTCGAACAACACCACGATCTGCTCGGGCAAGACCGATGCCTCCGGTCACGTGACCTGCTCGCCGACGGTGCTGCAGGCACTGCTGGTGCCGCTGAACGGCAAGCTGTCGGCGTCCTACGCCGGGAACGCGACCTGGCTGCCGTCGAGCGGTACGGCGGGTCTGATCGGAACCTTCGACTAGGGGGCAGGAACGACGAGGGGCCCCTGACCGACGGTCAGGGGCCCCTCGTTGTCGTTGCTCGGCTAACGGGCGCGGCGCTTCATCCGCTCCACGTCCATGATCACCACGGACCGCGGCTCGAGCCGCAGCCAGCCGCGGGACGCGAAGTCGGCCAGCGCCTTGTTCACGGTCTCGCGCGAGGCGCCGACCAGCTGGGCCAGCTCCTCCTGGGTCAGGTCGTGGTGCACGTGCACGCCGTCGTCGGCGGTCCGGCCGAACCGGTCCGCAAGGTCCAGCAGCGCCTTGGCGACGCGGCCGGGGACGTCGGAGAACACCAGGTCGGCGTTCACGTCGTTGGCCTTGCGCAGCCGGCCGGCGATCTGGGACAGCATGCCGAGGGCGACCGTCGGCCGGCCCTCGAGCCAGCGGATCAGGTCGTCGTGCGAGAGGGTGAGCAGGCTCGTCTCGGTCACCGCGGTGACGGTCGCCGAGCGCGGGCCCGGGTCGAAGAGGGAGAGCTCGCCGAACATCTGGCCGGGGCCGAGGATGGCCAGCAGGTTCTCGCGACCGTCGGCCGAGGTCCGCCCGAGCTTCACCTTGCCGTCGGTGACCAGGTACAGCTTGTCTCCCGAGTCCCCCTCGTGGAACAGCACCTCGCCCCGCCGGAGGCGGGCCTCAGCCATGGACGAGCGGAGAGCCAGTGCGGCGTCGTCGTCGAGTGCGCTGAAGAGCGGTGCTTGACGGAGCACGTCGTTTTCCACGGACATTCCTTCCGAATCGAGGGCGCCTTTCGGGCCACCCCCCAGTGTTGCAGGTCACAGTCTGTCCCATGACCACGTGTCTCGTCACGGGACACGCACCGCGCGGACGCTCACCGGCCGCACGGGGACCTCGGCCGAGCGTTGTCGGCACCGCTGCGTAGGCTGTTCGCGTGCCCCGAACCGCGACCGTCTCCCCGTCGTCGGGGCCTGCCAAGCCGGACACCGCGCTGGTGCGCCGTGCCCGCAAGATCGACCGCGTCCTCGGGGAGACCTACCCCGACGCGAAGTGCGAGCTGGACTTCGAGAACCCCTTCGAGCTGCTCGTGGTGACGGTGCTCAGCGCGCAGACCACCGACCGTCGCGTGAACGCGGTCCGGCCCACCCTGTTCGCGGCGTACCCGGACGCGCGGGCGATGGCGGCCGCGCCGCGCGAGGACCTCGAGCGGATCGTCGGCCCCCTCGGTTTCTTCCGGGCCAAGACTGAGTCGCTCCTCAAGCTGTCCGCGGCGCTGGTCGAGCGTTTCGACGGCCAGGTGCCGCCGCGGCTGGACGACCTGGTGACCCTGCCGGGAGTAGGACGCAAGACCGCGAACGTCGTGCTCGGCAACGCCTTCGACATCCCCGGCATCACCGTCGACACCCACTTCGGGCGCCTCATCCGCCGCTTCGGCTGGACCGAGGAGACCGACCCGGTGAAGGCCGAGTACGCGATCGCGGAGATCTTCCCGAAGCGGGACTGGACGATGCTCTCCCACCACGTGATCTGGCACGGCCGTCGTGTCTGCCACGCCAAGAAGCCGGCCTGCGGCGCCTGCACGGTCGCGAAGTGGTGCCCGTCCTTCGGGGAGGGCCCGACCGATGCCGCCGAGGCGGCCAAGCTCGTCAAGACCCAGGGGCCCGCGTGAGGCGAGTCGCGGTGCTGCTCGTCGCGCTGTTGCTGACGTCCACGCTGTCCGGGTGCGGCAAGGACCTGAACAAGCCCGGCGCCGACCAGAGCTCCCGGCTCCCGACGATCACGCTGCGCGGGTTCGACGGCCAGCCCGACGTGGACCTCGGCTCGTTCAAGGGCCCGGCAGTGGTGAACCTCTGGGCGTCCTGGTGCGGTCCGTGCAAGCGCGAGCTGCCCCTGTACGCCGCGTTCGCGCGCACCTACTCCGGCAAGGTCGCCGTCCTCGGCGTCGACTTCCAGGAGACCAGCGACGCCCGGGCGAAGGCGTTGGCCACCCGGTCCCGGGTCGCCTACCCGCTGGTCTCCGACCCCGACGGAGAGCTGCACGCGATCGGCCTGCCGAAGATCGTCCTGGTCGACGCGGACGGCAGGATCGCCTACCAGGAGTACGTCGAGATCAAGTCCGCCGGCCAGCTCGAGGCGCTGGTGGAGAAGCACCTGGGGGTGAGCCGCCCGTGACCGACCTGCCCGACTGGATGCTGCCGATCCGCGACGGGGCTCGCTCCATCACCGGCGAGGACATCACCAAGTTCCTGCCACCCGAGGACGCCGGTGCCCGACCGGGCGCGGTGCTGATGCTGTTCGGCGAGGGCGAGCACGGGCCGGACCTGCTGCTCACCGAACGCGCGCACGACATGCGCTCCCACCCGGGCCAGGTCTCCTTCCCCGGGGGGTCGGTGGACCCGACGGACGCGTCCCCGATCGCGGCCGCGCTGCGCGAGGCGCAGGAGGAGGTCGGTCTCGACCCGGCGTGGGTCGACGTGCTGGCCACGTTGCCCGAGCTGTGGCTGCCGCCGAGCAACTTCGCGGTCACCCCGGTGCTCGGCTGGTGGCGGGAGAACGGACCGGTCGGTGTCGTCGACCCGGCCGAGGTGCACGCCGTCTACCGGACGCCGATCGCCGAGCTGCTCGACCCGGCGAACCGGGTCACGGTGCGACACCCCAACGGCTACAGCAGTCCCGGCTTCCTGATGAGCGACGGCGACCGCGAGGTCCTGCTCTGGGGGTTCACGGCCGGACTGATCACCAAGCTCTTCGACTACGTGGGGCTGACCCGGCCGTGGGACGACTCGGTGACCCGCGAGTTGCCGGGCTACATGCTCGGCGTACGTCAGGATGAGACCCACTGACCCTCCGAGCCGGCCTCCGAAAGGAACCATGAACCTCCTCGACTGGTGCCTGGTGCTGGTGACCTTCGCCTACGCGCTCTCCGGCTACTGGCAGGGCTTCATCACCGGCGCCTTCGCGACGGTGGGCCTGGTGCTCGGCGGTCTGGTCGGCATCTGGCTCGCGCCGCACCTGCTCGGCAACGCCTCGCCCTCGGTCGGGATCTCGCTCGCGGCGCTGTTCGTGGTGCTGGTCTGCGCCTCGTTCGGCCAGGCGTTCCTGCAGTTCGCCGGCAGCCGGGTGCGCGCCAAGATCACCTGGCAACCCGTGCGCGCGCTCGACGCCGTCGGCGGTTCGGTGCTCTCGGTGGTCGCGGTGCTCACCGTGACCTGGATGCTCGGTGTGGCCGTCAGCGGTTCGCGGATCCCGGGCATCGGCCCCCTGGTGCGGGACTCGAAGGTGCTGACCCGGGTCAACGACGTGATGCCGAGCCAGGCCCAGGGCCTGCTGCGCGGCTTCGACCGGGTGGTCGGGTCCAGCTTCTTCCCGCGCTACCTCGAGCCGTTCGCGCCCGAGCGGATCATCGGCGTCGCGCCGGCCCCGGGCAACGTGGTGCACGACCCCGAGGTCGAGCACGCCGAGCTCAGCGTGTTCAAGGTCCGCGGCAACAACAGCTGCGGAGACGGCATCGAGGGCAGCGGGTTCCTGTACTCGCCGCACCGGCTGATGACCAACGCCCACGTCGTGGCCGGCGTCCGGGACCCGAAGGTCCGGGTCGGCACCCGGAACCTGCCGGCCACGGTCGTCTACTACAACTCCAAGACCGACATCGCGGTGCTCTCGGTCGACATCGACGGACCGGTGATCCACTTCGACGACACCGGCAAGGCCCGGCAGGCGTCCGTCGTGCTCGGGTACCCGAACGACGGACCGTTCGACGCGCAGCCGGCCCGGATCCGCGCGCAGCAGCGGCTGCGCTCGCCCGACATCTACGGCCGTGGCACCGTGACCCGGGACGTGTTCTCGCTGCGGGCCCTGGTCCGCCCGGGCAACTCCGGCGGCCCGCTGGTGTCGATGGACGGCAAGGTCCTCGGTGTCATCTTCGCGGCGTCGGTGAGCGACAAGGACACCGGTTACGCGCTCACCGCGGCCCAGGTCTCGGGCGCAGCGGCCCGCGGCATCTCCGCCTCGACGCAGGTGTCGAGCGGGAAGTGCGCCTGATCAAGGACGCGTCAGCGGACTTGATCGTCGGTGGTTGAGCAGCGAGCCCGGCTGAGGAACGAAGCCGGGACCGAGCGTGTCGAAACCCGGTGACGTGCGCTCAGAGATCAGTGGCTGAGCGCCTTCGGGAGCTCCGAGGCCTGGGCCATCGTGCGCTGAGGGGCCTTGACCTTGCGGATCTTGAGGTAGCCGACGAACGCGCAGACCAGCGCCAGCACCACGTAGGCACCGAAGACGATCAGGAACGCCCACGCGGGGTCGAGGCCCGCCATGACGATGAAGTAGGCGGCCGAGAACGACACCAGCACCAGCGACATCAGCAGTAGGAACACGGCCGCGCCGAACAGGCCGATCGCCATGCCACCGGCACGGACGCTGACCTTCATCTCCGACTTGGCCAGCTCGATCATGTGGCGCAGCAGGGTGCCGACGTCGTCGAAGGCATCGACGACCAGCTTGCCGATGGTCGGCTCTTCCTCGACGGGCTCCTGGTATGCCATGCGCCTTGCCTCTCGTGCGTGAGTCTCGGTGTGCACCATATCCATAACCGCCGGAGGCGAATCGGTCGCCGGAGGGTTCAGTCGCGGTGGTGCCGGTTGCGGCGTCCGAGCAGCGCTGCCCCGAGGAGCGCCGTGAGCACCGAGCCCACCAGCACGCCGGTCTTGGCCTCCTCTGCGAGGGTCCCGGCGAACGACAGGTCGCTGACCAGCAGCGAGACCGTGAACCCGACGCCGCCGAGCACCGCCAAGCCGACCAGGTCGCGCCACGACAGGGCAGCGTCGAGCTCGGCGCGGGTGAACCGGGTGACCGCCCAGGAGCCCAGCAGGATCCCGACCGGCTTGCCGAGCACGAGCCCGGCGACGATCCCGATCACGACCGGCTGGCGGGCGAGCTCGCCGGCGCCGTGGATCTCCACCCCGGCACTCATCAGCGCGAAGAAGGGCACGGCGAGGGCTGAGCTGATCGGCGCGATCCGGTGCTCCAGGCGCGCGGCAGGCGGGTGCTCCTCGCCGTCGTCGGGCAGGGTCCGGGTGAGCAGGCCGAGGACGACGCCGGCGATGGTCGCGTGCACGCCGCTCTCGTGGACCAGCCACCACGCGCCGACGGCGAGCGGCAGGTAGATCACCGGGCTGGTGAACCGCTGCCGCTGGCACAGCCAGTACGCCGCGAGCACCGCCACCGCGCCGGTCAGCGCGGCCAGGTCGAGGGAGTCGGTGTAGACGAGGGCGATGATCACGATGACGACCAGGTCGTCGACCACCGCGAGGGTCAGCAGGAACGCCCGCAGCGAGGACGGCAGTGCCGATCCGACCACGGCCAGGACCGCCAGGGCGAAGGCGATGTCGGTCGCCGCGGGGATCGCCCAGCCGCCCAGGTCCGCCGATGCTTTCGAGCTCAGGCCGTTGACGAGCAGGTAGACGCCGGCCGGCACCGCGACGCCGCAGACCGCCGCGACGACCGGCACGGCGGCATCGGCCGGGCGGCGCAGGGAGCCGAGCAGGAACTCGCGCTTGAGCTCGAGCCCGGCCACGAAGAAGAAGACCGTCAGCGCGCCGTCGGCAGCCCAGTGCTCGAGATCGAGCGGGCCGAGGTCGGTGTGCCGGAACGACGTGTAGGAGTGCGCGTCCAGGTTGATCCACAGCACGGCCGCGGCCGCGGCGAGCAGGGCGATCACCCCGCCGACCGTCTCCGAGCGCAGCAGGTCACCGACGAACCGGCGCTCGGACTCGTCGTGCTCGTGCGGCCAGGTGCTCGGCCCGTCGTCGGACCTGCTGGACTCTGCGCTCAACGTCGGCCTCTGGTCTCGGGGGTGGGCGGATCGATGCCGACCAGACTTCCCGGCTCACCTGCGTCCGATCCTACCGACGCTCACCCGGAGGGCCGGTGTGACAGCGCCGGGGTCCCGATGGGAGGATGGCGGTGTTGGAGGGGAGTATTCCTTCGCGACGGACCCGTCATCACGGTGAGCGCCCACGGGTGTGAACCCGGGCCCGTCGGTCCGAGCAGGCAGCAGCCGACCGGGCGGAAGAGACCTCCGGACGCTGTCCCGTCTCGTCGTCCGGAGGAACCATGCACGTGACCCCGCTCGTCTGGTGGCTGACCATCGGCCTGACCAGTGCCCTGCTCATCTTCGACGTCGTGGTGATCGGCCGGCGTGCGAAGGAACCGAGCCGGCGCGAGGTCACCTGGTCGCTCGTCGGCTTCATCGGCCTCGCGGTGCTCTTCGGCGCGGGAGTCTGGATCATCGCCGGGCACGAGTACGGGACCCAGTTCTACGCGGGCTGGCTGACCGAGTACTCGCTCTCGGTCGACAACCTCTTCATCTTCCTGATCATCATGGCCAAGTTCGGCGTACCGAGGGCCTACCAGCAGACCGCCCTGCTGATCGGCATCGTGCTGGCCCTGGTGATGCGCGGCATCTTCATCGCGGTCGGCGCCGCGGCGATCAACAACTTCAGCTGGGTCTTCTACCTCTTCGGCCTGTTCCTGATCTACACCGCGGTGAAGCTGGCCAAGGAGGGGTCGAACGACGACGACGAGTACGAGGAGAACCGGCTCATCAAGTGGGTCGAGACCAGGCTGCCGGCGACCTCGGAGTGGCACGGCACCAAGGCGTTCGTGGTGCAGAACGGCAAGCGGCTGATCACGCCGATGTTCATCGTGATCCTCGCGCTGGGCACCACCGACCTGCTCTTCGCGCTCGACTCGATCCCGGCCATCTACGGCCTCACCGACGAGCCGTACCTGGTGCTGACCGCGAACATCTTCGCGCTGATGGGCCTGCGCCAGCTCTACTTCCTGATCGGCGGGCTGCTGCAGCGCCTGGTGTACCTGTCCTACGGCCTGGCCTTCCTGCTCGCCTTCATCGGCGTGAAGCTGGTGCTGCACGCGCTGCACGAGAACGAGCTGCCCTTCGTCAACGGCGGCCACCACGTCGGCTGGGCGCCGGACATCCCGATCTGGCTGTCCCTGGCCGTGATCGTCGGGACGCTCGTGGTCACCACCGTGGCCAGCCTGTTGTCCTCGAGGCGGGTGTGATGTGAGACTCGGGAGTACTTAGGACAAATCGCCCTAACCCCTGGTTGACTCGCTCGTTGAACCCACCATGACCGACTGGATGCGTGCCCGACCGAAGCTGACTGCCGCCCTGGGCGGGGTGGTCGCTCTGGCCGTGCTCATGCTCGTGTTCGTGCTGGCTGGCCACGGCGACAAGCCCTCCTCCAAGGAGCCGGCCGACTTCGGCGCCCCGCTGCCGACCCTGCCGACCCGCTCGCCGGTGAAGCTGCCGACGACCTCGCCGAGCGCGAGCCCGAGCACCGCGGCCCAGGTCCAGGCGGCCGCGCAGAACGCGTTCAAGCAGTTCGGCAACGGTTTCTCCTCGGGCAACCTCGGCTCCGGGACGATCAGCATGCCGGGCCTTCAGGGCGGCAGCATCTACAAGTACCTGCCCAAGCACACCCTGACCCTGCGGGTGACCTCGGAGGCCCCGATCGGCACCATCGGCTACATCGTGCCGACGAGCCTGCACCAGAACTACGGCGTCGTGAAGAACGCCAACACCTCGTGGAGCCTGACGACCACGGCGTACGGCGACCCGGACTACGCGCAGGTCTTCATCAAGGCCGGTGCCCGCGGGTTCCCGATCACCTGCACGATCCTGGTCGACGGTCACGTCTCGGAGCACCGCAGCACCGAAGGCCCATATGGCCAGATGGTCTGCCAGGGCTGACTGAGCGCCGCGATTCACCGCACCTGGCTGCGTTGTCGTCGGTCGACGTCCGCTCCGCTGCGCTCCGCTGAAGGACGCCTTCCCTCCTCCGCCTTGCCATGCACGGCGACTCGCGACGCTCAGCTCCCGGCTTGGATCAGTCTTCGGTGGAGGTGGCTGCGCCTTCCTTGATGAGGTCCATCACGGTGCTGTCGGCCAGCGTCGTGACGTCCCCGACCTCGCGGTTCTCGGCGACGTCGCGGAGCAGTCGGCGCATGATCTTGCCGGAGCGGGTCTTCGGGAGCTCGGGGACGATCATGATCTGGCGGGGCTTGGCGATGGCGCCGATCTCCTTGGCGACGTGGTCGCGCAGCTCCTGCACGATGTCGGCGCCGCCGTCGCCTGCGGACTCGCGCAGGATGACGAACGCGCAGACGGCCTGACCGGTCATCTCGTCGGTCGCTCCCACCACGGCCGCCTCGGCGACCTTCGGGTGGCTCACCAGGGCGGACTCGATCTCGGTGGTGGAGAGCCGGTGGCCGGAGACGTTCATGACGTCGTCGACCCGGCCGAGCACCCAGACGTCGCCGTCGACGTCCTTCTTGGCGCCGTCGCCGGCGAAGTACATGCCCTCCCAGCGCGACCAGTAGGTCTCCTTGAAGCGCTCGTCGTCGCCCCACAGCGTGCGCAGCATCGAGGGCCACGGCTCGCGGATCACCAGGTAGCCGCCGGAGCCGTCGGGGACCGACTGACCCTCGTCGTTGACGACGTCGGCGACGATGCCGGGGATGGCCTTCATCGCGGAGCCGGGCTTGGCGTGGGTGACCCCGGGCAGGGGGCTGATCATGATCGCGCCGGTCTCGGTCTGCCACCAGGTGTCGACCACCGGCGTCCGCCCGCCGCCGATGGTCTCGCGGTACCAGACGTAGGCCTCCGGGTTGATCGGCTCACCGACCGAGCCGAGCAGCCGCAGGCTGGACATGTCGAACTTGTTGGGGATCTCGTCGCCCCACTTCATGAACGTCCGGATCGCGGTGGGCGCGGTGTAGAAGATCGTCACGCCGTACTTCTGCACGATCTCCCACCAGCGGCCCTTGTGCGGGGAGTCGGGGGTGCCCTCGTACATGACGGAGGTGGCCTGGTTCGCCAGCGGCCCGTAGACCATGTAGCTGTGCCCGGTGACCCAGCCGATGTCGGCGGTGCACCAGTACACGTCGCTGTTCGGCTTGAGGTCGAAGATCCCCCAGTGCGTGTACGCCGCACCGGTCAGGTAGCCACCGGTGGTGTGCAGGATGCCCTTCGGCTTGCCGGTCGTGCCGGAGGTGTACATGACGTACAACGGGTGCTCGGCGTCGAAGAACTCGCACGCGTGCTCGGTCGAGGCGTTCCCGACGCTCTCGTGCCACCAGACGTCGCGGCTCTCGTCCCAGGCCACGTCCTGCCCGGTCCGTCGGACGACGAGCACCTTCTCCACCAGGCCGGGCTGCTCGGCCTCGACCTTGGTCACCGCCTCGTCCACCGCCGGCTTCAGCGCGGACGCGGCGCCGCGGCGGTAGCCGCCATCGGCGGTGATGATCACCTTCGCACCGCAGTCCAGCACCCGGCTCGACAGCGCCTCCGCGGAGAACCCGCCGAACACCACGGTGTGCGGGGCGCCCAGACGCGCGCAGGCCAGCATCGCGACCACGGCCTCGGGGATCATCGGCAGGTAGATCGCCACCCGGTCCCCGGTACCGACGCCGAGCTCGGCCAGCGCGTTCGCGGCCTGGCAGACCTCGTCCTTGAGCTGGGCGTAGGTGATGTCGCGGGTGTCGTCCTCGGGCTCGCCGACCCAGTGGAACGCGACCTTGTCGCCGGCGCCGTCCTCGACGTGCCGGTCGACGCAGTTGTACGCGGCGTTGAGCTTCCCGCCGACGAACCACTTCGCGAACGGCGGGTTGCTCCAGTCGAGCGCCTGGGTCCAGCGGGTCTCCCAGCTCAGCCGGTCGGCCTGCTTCTCCCAGAACGCCAGCCGGTCCGCGGCCGCTTCCTCGTACGCCTCGGCCGTGAGGTTCGCGTTCGCCGCGAAGTCGGCCGAGGGGGCGAAGCGCCGCTCCTCGGTCCCGAGATTGGCCAAGGTCTCCGTGTTGTCGCTCAACGCATGCTCCTGGGGTGAGGGTTCATCGAGGCGTTCCCGGCCAGCCTAGGGCGGAGCCCGCCCGACGACGAGGGCGGACTACTCGCGGGCTCCGGTGGGCACGATCGCCCTGCCGTGGGTGAACGCGGTGACGCCGCCCAGCGAGGCGTACCAGGCCGCGATCGCGGTCGCGATGCCGAACCAGCCGCCGATGTGGGTGACGTTCTCGGACATCGCGAAGTCCCCCCACGAGAGCAGCGCGAAGGTCACGGTCAGCAGGGCGAAGACCGCGAGCACCGCGCCGCTGACGCGGCTCGCTCCGATCGTCATGTACGCCGTGAAGATGGCCCAGGCGAGCAGGAACAGGCCCAGGCTGTTCCCGATGTCGTTGGCGTTGGTGCTGCCCAGGTCGGTGTGCCCGGTGAGGTACCAGAACGAGATCCAGAACGCGCCGTAGGAGCTGAACGCGGTCGCTCCGAAGGTGTTGCCCTTGGCGAACTCCCACATGCCCGCGGCGAGCTGGGCGATGCCGCCGTAAGCGAGCGCGAGTCCGAACACCACCGGTTCGACCTTGATGATGTTGGCGTTGGCGAAGCTGAGCACGAAGGTGGTCAGCGCGAACGCCGCGAGGCCGAGCGGGGCCGGGTCGGCGATCCGCGAGGCCGGTGCGGCTGCGGGGACCGGGCTCGTCGGCGGGCTCTGCTGCGTGGATGCGGGGGCGTGGGCTGCGGACATGATCTCTCCCTTGGTCGACGGCACGTGCGTCAAGGGCGTTAGTCCGGGTACCCGGTCCACGGGCCGCCAAACGGCGGAATCCGGGATTACTTGAAGTCGATCAGCAGGGTGCCGGTGTCCTCGGGTGGGGACTCGCGGCGCGGGGCCTCGGTGTGCCCGGTCGCGGGGAGACCGGGGACTGCCTGGGTGGGCTCTCCGTCGGTCAGCTCGCGCACCGGCGTGACGACCACGGGTGCGGGCGGCTGGTTGGTCACCGCGGACCGGTAGCAGCGGGTCAGGTAGCGCAGCTGCATCCCGTCGGGACCTCGGCCGTAGTCGTCGTACAGGGCGCCGACGCGGCCCAGGACGTCCTCGCGCTCCGGGTCCTCCATCGCCGCGATGTAGGACCGCGAGCGGACCAGGTCGAGCAGCTCGGGCCGACCGAGGCTCTGGTAGAACGCGAACTCGCGCGACTCCACGAAGCCGAAGATCTCCGAGGTGCGCAGCGGGTCGACCAGGTCGGGCGGGTCCAGCTCGGGGTTGATGATCCGGCCGAGCTTGCGCACCCACGGGATGCTCTCGTCGCGGAAGTTCCAGACCAGGGCGAGCACGCCGCCGGGGCGCAGCACGCGGGAGATCTCGGCCAGCGCCCGCTCGTGGTCGAACCAGTGGAACGACTCCGCGCTGACGACCACGTCCATCGAGCGCGACGGCGCCGGGATCGACTCGGCGGTGCCGACCGCGGCCGGTACGTCGGGCAGCCGGCGGCGCAGGTGGGCGAGCATCTCCGGCAGCGGGTCGGTCGCGAGCACGTCGTGCCCGGCCGCGACCAGCCGCTCGGTGAGCAGGCCGGTGCCGGCGCCGAGCTCGAGGACCCGGGAGCGGCCGCTGCCGACCAGCCACTCGGCGGCCTCGGCGGGATAGCCGGGGCGGGCCCGGTCGTAGGCGTCGGCAACCTTCGCGAACGAGCGCGCACGCTCGGGGGTTCGGATGCTGTCCTCGCCGGTCATCGTGCGGTCGAACGTACCCGATAGCCTTGCCCGTGTGGCTGAACCTCTGCGTGTCCCCGCTCCTGCGGCGGGCGATCCTCTCGCCTGGCTGATCGGGCTGGAGGGTGTTCCGTCGGGTCTGACGGCCGCTCGGGACGGGATCGACGCGCTGCTCCGCGACCGCGGGCGCAAGCAGACCACCCCCGACCAGACCGCCGAGTCGTTGCTCCGCGGCGCCCACGCGTCGGCGGTGCTCGAGGGGTCGGCGTCCACCATCGACCAGGTCCGCGGCGGCGAGGCCGACGAGGTCGCCCAGGCCGCGCTGCGCGTCAGCACCGGCATGCTCGCGCTCGTCCCGGTGCTCGGGACCTCGCCGCTCCAGGCCTTCGCCCGGCTGCACGCGCTGGCCGGCAAGGGCGTCGTGGCCGAGGACGAGCTCGGCCGTCCGGTCAGCGCCGAGGCCGCCGCGCGGCTGAACGGCCTGGCCGAGACCCTGCTCTCGACCACGGTGCCGGCGATGCTCGTCGCCGCCCTGGTGCACGCCGACCTGGCCACGGTCGCGCCGTTCGCCTCCCACAACGGGATCGTCGCCCGCGCCGCCGAGCGCCTGGTGCTGGTCGCCCGCGGCGTCGACCCGGCGTCGGTGGTCGTGCCGGAGGCAGGCCACCTGGCCCTGCGGTCGGCGTACGAGTCGAACCTGCGCGGCTACGCGGTCGGCGGTCAGAACGGGATGCACTCCTGGCTGCTCTACGCGCCGCAGGCGTACTCCGCGGGCACCGAGGCCTCGCCGCTCAAGGGCTGACCGGGCTCGACCATCCCGGAACGAGATGAGCGGCACCGGGGGGCGTGCCCTCGATGCCGCTCGAACACACGGGCCTGGGCTAACAAGCGTGCACGGTCTAACTGTTGCCCCGGGAGTGTCCCGGTCTGCATACGCCCTGTAGGAAGGGAGATCGGCGCGTGGGTTCCGTGTCCGTGTGCTGGTCTGGAGTTGTTGCCACCCTGTCTAACCCGGTGCCGGGGCGAGTTCAAGGGTTGACTTTTCCGGGCACGAAGAGGCGCGCGTGTCGCCCCGCCCAACGGCCGCGCGGAGTCGGTTTCAGAGAGGCTGCTCGCGCCGTGCCCGGCGCGCGTGCACCCACATCGCGGCCCCGATGCCGGCCACGCCAGCGATCGCCAGAGCCGTCAGCGTCGGCTTGGCCGGCGGGAGCTTGACCCGGCTGCCGAGGGCGACCGGGCGCTGGAAGACGAGGATCGGCCAGTCGCGCTCGACGGCGATCTTGCGCAGGTCCTTGTCGGGGTTGACGGCGTACGGGTGCCCGACCGTCTCGAGCATGTGCACGTCGGTGACCGAGTCGCTGTAGGCGTAGCACTCGGCCAGGTCGTAGCCGCGCTTGCGGGCCAGGTCCTTGACCGCCTTGGCCTTGTTCTCGGCGTAGGCGTAGAAGTTGATCTTCCCGGTGTAGCGCCCGTCGGCGACCTCCATCCGGGTCGCGACGACGTGGTCGGCGCCGAGCATCTCGCCGATCGGCTCCACCATCTCCGCGCCGCTGGTCGACACGATGATCACGTCCCGGCCGGCGGCGTGGTGCTCCTCGATCAGGCTGACCGCCTCGTCGTAGACCATCGGGTCGACGATGTTGTGCAAGGTGTCCCCGACGATGTCCTTGACCGTCTGCACGTCCCAGCCGGCGCACAGCTGCGACATGAACTGCCGCATCTTCTCCATCTGGTCGTGGTCCGCGCCGCCCACCAGGTAGACGAACTGCGCGTACGCCGACCGCAGCACCGCACCGCGCGAGATCAACCCGCCCGCCTGGAACTCGCGGCTGAACGCGAACGTGCTCGACCTGGCGATGATCGTCTTGTCCAGGTCGAAGAACGCAGCCGTGGGTCGAGCGACGGGGCTCATGGACATCGAGTGTAGGGACGGTGCTTGCTCGTGCTTGCATCGCGGGGCAGGACCTGGTCGGCGTGTTCACAGCACTTGGTTGAATGGAGGCATGAGCCAGCCCGATCCGAGCGCGCGCCCCAGCCAGGTCACCCTGGCCGGGTGGGCGATCGCGGGCGCCTCCGTGCTGCTGGTGCTCGCGGTCTTCAACACGATGGGCCAGCTCGACAGCGTCGACATGCGCGAGCGGCTCTCGGAGGCGATCAGCTCGGGCTGGGTGAAGGGTCTCGGGATCTCCCTCGGCGACGCGACCGATCTGGTGCGCTGGTCCCTCTACGTCACCGGCGTCGCGGCTGCAGCCTCGAGCATCCTCGGCGTCTTCGTGCTCCAGGGTCATCGCGGAGCCCGCATCGGTGTGACGGTCTCGGCGGCGCTGGTGCTGACCGCGTCCATCGCGAGCGTGCTCACCGGGATCCTCGCCCTGGCACTCGTGGTCTTCGCCGCCCTGCTCTGGAGCGGGCCGGGTGGCGACTGGTTCGCGGGCCGACCGATCACGGTCCGGCCACGCCCTGAGCGACGGCCGCAGTCGCAGGAACCGCGCCCGCCGAGCGCCCCGGTGGCCTGGGCGCCGCCGACGCCGGGATCGGCGCAACCGCCGCCGACGCCCGGATGGGGGCAGGTCGCGCCGCCGTCGGCGACGGACTGGCCGGCGCCCACCAGCTGGCCCGCTCCGATCGCGGCTCCGGCGACCGCCCCGGCGCCGGACAGCGCCGGTCTTCGTCCTTCCCAGGTCCGGCTCGCGTGCATCCTCACCTGGATCTTCAGCTCGGTCGTCGCGGTGGGCTACGCGTTCGTGTTCGTGGTGCTGCTGGTGAACAAGCCCTGGGTGGCCCAGGAGATCCAGAAGAGCCCGGGCTGGAACGACTCCTTCGACGTCGACACCGTCACCTCGGTGGCGACCGGCGCCTCGATCGTGTTCGTGATCTGGTCCGCGGGTGCCATCGCGCTCGCGCTGCTGGTCTGGCGGCGGGTGCGCTGGGCCTGGATCCTGCTGCTGGTCTCGACCTGGGTGGCCGGGTTCGTCAGCGTGCTGGGCTTCCCGTTCTCGCTGCCCTACGTCGCCGTGATCGGTGCCACCGCCGGTCTGCTGATGCGCCGCCCGGTGCGGGACTGGTTCGCCGAGACGCCGTACGCCGGTCCGCGGAGCCCGTTCCAGGCACCACCGAGCGACCCGCAGCAGCGCCCGCCCGTCTGGTGACCTCCCGTCTGGTGACCGCCCGGCTGCTCAGCCGGCGCTGAGGTCGGCCGCGCCCAGGCGGCGCAGCCCTTCCTCGATCACGCTCGGCTTCTTGCAGAACGCCCAGCGCACCAGGTGCCGGCCCTCGTCCTGGTCGTCGTAGAAGACCTGCGAGGGGATCGCGACCACGCCCGCCGTCTCCGGCAGGGCCAGGCAGAAGGCCCGGCCGTCGGCATGGCCGAACGCGGAGACGTCCGTGGTCGCGAAGTAGGTCCCGTCCGGCCGGTAGACCCTCATCCCGAGGGCCTCGAGGCCGTCGCAGAGCAGGTCGCGCTTGCCGTGCAGGTCCGCGGCGAGCTTCTGGTGGAACGCGTCGTGCTGGTCGAGTGCCACCGCGGCCGCCGGCTGCAGCGGTCCGCCGGAGACGTAGGTCAGCCAGTTCTTCGCGCCCTCGACCGCCGCGACCAGCTCGGCGGGCCCGCTGGCCCAGCCGACCTTCCAGCCGGTGACCGAGAAGCTCTTGCCGATGCTGGAGAGCGTCAGGGTCCGCTCGAACATCCCGGGCAGGGTGGCCATCGGGATGTGCGGGACGCCGTAGGTGAGGTGCTCGTAGACCTCGTCGGTGACCACGACCAGGTCGTGCTCGATCGCCAGGGCCGCGACACCCTCGAGCTCGGTGCGGGTGAGCACCGTTCCGGTGGGGTTGTGCGGGGTGTTGAGCAGGATCAGCCTGGTCCGCGGGGTGATCGCCGCGGCCATCTCGTCGAGGTCGAGCCGGAAGTCCGGAGCCCGCAGGGTCACCGGACGGCGCACCCCGCCGGCGATCTGGATCATCGCCACGTAGGAGTCGTAGTACGGCTCCAGCACGACCACCTCGTCGCCGGGGTTGACCAGACCGAGCAGAGCCCCGGCGATCGCCTCGGTGGCCCCGGTCGTCGCCACCACCTGGCTGCGGTCCAGCGCGAGGCCGTAGTGCCGCTGCTGGTGGGCGATGACCGCGTCGAGCAGCTCGGGGGTGCCGTGGCCGGGCGGGTACTGGTTGCGACCACCGCGCAGCGCGGCCACCGCAGCCTCGAGGACCTCCTCGGGACCGTCCTCGTCGGGGAAGCCCTGACCGAGGTTCACCGAGCCCGTGCGGACCGCCAGGGCGGACATCTCCGCGAAGATCGTCGAGCCGATTCCGTCCAAACGCATGGCATTGCGGCCCATAGGTAGACAGTAGTAGTTCAGAATGTCGGGGTGACCGAAGACGTGGGGGCCGGGGTCGACGCGAGCGTCGAGAAGCCGGAGAGCAAGCGCAGTACGGGGCGACGGATCGCGTTCTGGATCGGGATGGGCCTGATCCTGGCCGGCCTCAGCCTGCTGGGGTACGTCGCCTGGCAGCTGTGGGGCACGAACATCATCGCGAAGAAGCACCAGCGCGAGATCACCTCGCAGCTCCAGGAGGACTGGGCCGCGGGCGCCGGCTGCGACCGGTTCTGCCCGAAGGGTCAGGCCGACGCGCTGATCCGGATCCCGAGGTTCGGCAAGAAGTACGTCGTACCGGTCCTCGAGGGCACCGACAAGGCGAGCGTCCTGGACAAGGGCGCCTTCGGCCACTTCATCGACACCGCCGGTGCCGGTCAGGTCGGCAACTACGCGCTGGCTGCCCACCGAGTCACCCACGGCGAGCCGCTGCGGCACATGCCGGAGCTGCGGCCGGGCGACAAGGTCATCGTCGAGACGAAGACCTACACCTACACCTACGTGCTGGACACCAACCCCAACGACCTGGTCATCTCCTTCACCGGTGTCTGGGTGCTGGATCCGATCCCGCACAACCCGAGCTCGAACAGCCCGAAGGTCAACCCGAACACCAAGTTCAAGCGGCTGATCACGCTGACCACCTGCTCGGAGATCTTCCACACCGACAACCGGATGATCGCCTTCGGGCACCTCGTGTCCCAGCGCAAGAAGACGATCGCCCACCCGGTCGACTAGGGGGTCGACTAGCCTTCGGGCCATGTCGGATCGCGAAGTCCTCCTCGACCAGGTCAACAGCAAGGCAGTCGTCCGCGGCAAGGTGACGCTGGCCTCGGGCCGCGAAGCCGACTACTACGTCGACATGCGCCGGGTGACCCTGGACGCCGTCGCGGCTCCGGTGATCGGCCGGACCATGCTCGAGCTCACCGCCGACTGGGACTTCGACGCGGTGGGCGGCCTGACGCTCGGTGCCGACCCGATCGCGGTGGCGATGATGCACCAGGCCGCTGCCGCCGGCCGGACGCTGGACGCCTTCGTGGTCCGCAAGGCCCAGAAGGCGCACGGTCTGCAGAAGCAGATCGAGGGGCCGCCGGTCGAAGGTCGTCGGGTGCTGGCCGTCGAGGACACCTCGACCACCGGTGGTTCGGTCCTCGAGGCGGTCCAGGTGCTGCGCGAGCAGGGCGCGATCGTCGTCGGCGTCGCGGTGATCGTGGACCGTGACACCGGGGCGCGCGAGAAGGTCGAGGCCGAGGGCCTCGAGTACCGCTACGCGGTGGGGATCTCAGACCTCGACGTCTGAGGGCGCCGGGGTCGCGGCCTTGAGCGCCCCGCGCTTGCGGCGGTGCCGCAGCCACTCGATGCCGACCGGGATCGCCGAGAAGGCGAGGATCGCCAGGATGACCAGGTCGATCCGGTCGCGCAGCCACGGGAACGTGGTGCCCAGGAAGAAACCGAGCAGCAGGATCGAGGCGACCCACAGCACCGCACCGACGGCGCTCCAGGTCAGGAACCGGCGCCGGTCCATCTGGGTGATGCCCGCGACCACCGTGATGTAGGTGCGCACGAAGGGCACGAACCGGCCGATCACCAGTGCCTTGTTGCCGTGCTTGTCGAAGAACTCGCCGGTCTGGTCGAAGTACTTCTTCTTCAGGATCCGGCCGTCGCGCTGGGCCAGCGGTGGACCGACCAGGCGGCCGATCTCGTAGCCGGAGACGTTGCCGAGGAACGCGGCGACCGTGAACAGCACCAGGGCCGCCGGCAGGTCCATGTGGTGCCCGCCGTGGAAGATCTTGATCTCGTCGGAGGCCAGGAAGATGCCCATCGCGAACAGCAGGGTGTCGCCCGGCAGCACCGGGAAGAACAGGCCGCACTCGACGAAGACGATCAGCAGGCTGATCCAGAACATCGACTGCCCGAAATGCTGCAGCAGAGCATTCGGGTCCATCCAGCTCAGGCCGAAGAGCTGAAGCGCGTCGATGATCACGCGGTGAGCGTATCTGTCCCCGCCTGAACGGCGCCTGACGATTCCGAGAACGCCTAGGGTGGGCGCGTGGACGAGGCGCCCGAGCAGAACCAGGAGAGGGCGCCCTACGACCCGATGCCGCACGGTCCGGCCGAGGTCGGGGTCGGTCCCTGGGAGGGTCCGCTGCCGGACGGTTCCGAGTACGACCCGGAGCTTCTGGCGCACGGCGACCGGCGCAACGTGGTGGACCGCTACCGCTACTGGACGATGGCCGCGATCGTCGCGGACCTGGACTCGCGCCGGCACGACTTCCACGTGGCCATCGAGAACTGGCAGCACGACTTCAACATCGGCACCATCGTCCGCTCGGCGAACGCGTTCCTCGCCGCCGAGGTGCACATCGTCGGCAACAAGCGCTGGAACCGGCGCGGGGCGATGGTCACCGACCGCTACCAGCACGTCCGCCACCACGAGGACGCCGCGGCGCTCGCGGCCTACCTGCACCAGCACCCGGGTGGTGCCGTCCGCCTGCTCGGCATCGACAACCTGCCCGGGTCGGCGCACCTCGAGACGATGGAGATGCCGCGGCGGGTCTGCTTCCTCTTCGGCCAGGAGGGTCCGGGGCTCTCCGAGGGGGCCCGGGCGGCCTGCGACGGGACGTTCTCGATCGCGCAGTTCGGCTCGACCCGGTCGATCAACGCCTCGGCCGCCGCCGCGATCGCGATGCACTCCTGGGTCCGGACCTACGCGGACCTGACCGGCGAGGACGCCTGGCGCGGCTAGTCCCTGGCCACCGGTCGAGCACGGCGGCCTAGTCGAGCCTGAAGTTGCTGACGTCGAACCCGAAGATCAGGGGGAAGGCGAACACGACCACCCAGGCCCAGACCGCGTAGACCCAGACGTAGCGGGTCTGCCACGACTCGAGGACCGCGAACCGGGTGCGACCGCGGGCGAATCCGAGCAGCAACCACGCCGACCAGAGCAGGTTGACCAGCAGCACCACGTTCTCGCCGAGCGCCGCGGTTCGGTTGGAGCTGAAGCCATAGTCGGAGAGCCGCATCGCGAGCGCGACCAGGACCAGCAGGTCGACCAGCAGGGCGGCCTTGACCAGCCCGAGCTGGAGCCAGTCGAACAGGCCGGGGCCGTCCGCGGGATCCCGTGAGGAGATGCCGTAGACGATCAGGCCGAGGACCACGACGAGGACCAGGTCGAAGAGGATCAGTGCGTCCCGGTCGACGTCGATGCCGTTGACCACGATGGTGACCGCCAGGCCGACGAGGGTGGCCACGAACAGCGGGGTGAACACCTTGCCGAGCACCGGCGCCATGTTCTCGATGACGCTCTTCTTCTCCTCGACCAGCCAGGCTGCGACCACGGCCGCTCCGACCGCCCCGCACGGCAGCATCCACTGGAAGACGAAGACCTCGGGGTCGACACCAGTGGCGTTGAGCGCGGCGCCGGTGAGGCCGGTCAGCACGCCGCCGCCGAGCGCGATCAGCACCAGGTAGATGACCCACTCGCCGGTGAACCGGATGAAGTCCATCCAGGGCGGGCCGGTGCGCCAGTCGCCGTCGGTGTAGGCGACCCCGACCGCGATCCAGAGGGCGATCGGCAGGTGCAGGAAGGTCAGCAAGGAGACGTCGTCCTTGCTGCTGGCCAGGTAGAGGTTCGCTCCGAGCACCCCCAGGGCGAAGAGCGCGGTGACGACCGCGATCGTCCGCCGGTTCGTCCCGCGGACTGTGGTCAGGTAGCCGGCCAGGGGAGCCAGGGCGAGCAGGCTGGCGTTCGCCGCGTAGAAGGTGCCGTGCTCCAGCGATGCCCCGAACAGGGCCGGCACCTTGAACAGGACCGCCGCTGCCACGGCCCAGCCGAGTGCGATCAGAAGGGACCGGGGACGGCCGCCGTCGTCCGGGCTGCTGGTCCCGAGCACCAGCTGCTTCCAGAGCCGGTCGGAGTGCTCCCGGGCGAACTCACGGGTGAGGGCGTCCAAGCTGCCGATCCGCTTCACCGCGACCAGGAACGCCTCGTCGGCGGACAAGCCGGAGTCGGTGAGCTCCTCGATGCGGGCCCGGAGATGGTCCTCGAGCTCGTCACCGTCGGCCGGGCTGACGACCTGACGGCCGCGGACGTAGCGGCGCCACTCGTCGATCTGCGCCTCGAGCGTGTTCTCGGCCATCGCTCAGGCCTCCGTCGCCGGACGCAGCGGGGCGACTGAGAAGTTGTCCTGCCAGACGTTGCGCAGGGTGTCCACGACGGTGCTCCACTGGCGGTGCTGCTCGGCCAGCTCGGCGCGACCCTGCTCGGTGATCCGGTAGTACTTCCGCTTGCGCCCGGTGGCGGGTTGGCGCCAGACGGACTCCACGTGCCCGAGGCGCTCGAGCCGGTGGAGCAGGGGGTAGAGCAGCCCGTCGGTCCACTCCAGGTGCCCGCCGGAGAGCTCGCCGACCTGCTTCAGCAGCGCGTACCCGTAGCTCTCGCCCTCGGCCAGGATGCCGAGCACCAGCGGGGTCGTCGAGGCGGCGACCAGATCCTTGGCGATGTGCATGCGCGCGTCCCTTCCCTAGAACCTCTATACATAGTAGTTCTAGGTATCAAGGAACGCCAGCGGCGGCCGGATCAGTAGAAGAGGTACGGGACGAAGCCGCCGTTGCCCGGCATGTCTCCGCTGCTGTTCGCCACCGCGGCGATCCCGGTCAGGACCGCGATCATGAGGCCGATCAGGGCGACCAGCACCGCGGCGCGCGCCAGGTGGTTCTCCCAGCCCGGCGAGCTGGCGAGGAGACCGACGGCGCTGACCGCGTTGAACGTCACCAGTCCGGCGATCGCGACCGCGATCAGGCTTGTCAGGAACGCCCCGCCGCGGCCACTGGGGTAGCTGTCTCCGAAGGCGACGACGAAGGCCGCCACGATCCTGTTGAGCTGGCCCATCACCAAGAGCACCGCGATCGTGAACGCGGCGATGGCCCGAGCCTGTGGGGTCAAAGTGAGCATGGATCGAAGGTAGTCCCGAGGTCGTTTAGGGTTGGCCACATCTGACGTTTCCCGAGGAGATTTCGCATGCCCGTCGCAACACCCGAGAAGTACGCCGAGATGCTCGACGCCGCGAAGTCGAAGTCCTTCGCCTTCCCGGCCATCAACGTCTCCTCGTCGCAGACGCTGAACGCCGCGCTCCAGGGATTCGCCGACGCCGGCAGCGACGGCATCATCCAGATCTCCACCGGCGGTGCCGAGTACCTCTCCGGCCCGACGATCAAGAACATGGTCACCGGTTCGGTCGCCTTCGCCGCGTACGCCGCCGAGGTCGCCAAGAACTACCCGGTCAACATCGCGCTGCACACCGATCACTGCCCCAAGGACAAGCTCGACGGGTTCGTCCGTCCGCTGATCGCGATCAGCAAGGAGCGGGTCGCCCGCGGCGAGGCGCCGCTGTTCCAGTCGCACATGTGGGACGGCTCCGCGGTGCCGATGGACGAGAACCTCAAGATCGCCCAGGAGCTGCTCGCCGACTGCGCGGCCGCGCACATCATCCTCGAGGTCGAGATCGGCGTCGTCGGTGGCGAGGAGGACGGCATCGTCGGCGCCATCGACGAGAAGCTGTACACCACTCCCGAGGACGCCCTGGCCACCGCTGCCGCGCTCGGCACCGGCGAGAACGGCCGCTACATGACCGCGCTGACCTTCGGCAACGTGCACGGCGTCTACAAGCCGGGCAACGTGAAGCTGCGCCCGGAGATCCTCAAGGCCGCCCAGGAGGCCGTCGTCGAGAAGCTCGGCCTCCCGGCCGGCTCCAAGCCGTTCGACCTGGTCTTCCACGGTGGCTCGGGCTCGACCGCCGAGGAGATCAGCGCAGCCGTCGACTTCGGCGTCATCAAGATGAACGTCGACACCGACACCCAGTACGCCTTCACCCGCCCGGTCGCGGCGCACATGTTCAACAACTACGACGGTGTGCTGAAGGTCGACGGCGAGGTCGGCGACAAGAAGACCTACGACCCGCGCGCCTGGGGCAAGGCCGCCGAGGCCGGCATGGCCGCCCGCGTCGTCGAGGCCTGCGAGAACCTGCGCAGCAACGGCCAGTCGATCGGCTGATCAAGGACGCGTCAGCGGACTTGATCGTCGGTGGTTGAGCAGCGACCGCGACCGAGGAACGAGGGCGCGACGGAGCGTGTCGAAACCCGGTGACGGGCGCTCAGTCTGAAGCCGGTGCCGCGACCGGAGCAGCCGCCGCGCCGTAGCCGGTGTGCTTCGGCGCTTCGTAGAGCAGTACCGCGATCAGGCCGATGAAGTAGATGCTGGCCGGCAGCAGCAGCGACTGCTGCATGGCCTTCGCGAACAGGTCGGCCACGTGCGGGTCGGTGATCTTCTGCGCACCGGCCTCGCCGTGCGCAGCAGCGCCCGGCAGGTAGTGCGAGAGCCGGCTGCTCATCATCACCGCGATGGCGGCCGAGCCGACCACCGAGCCGACCTGGCGGGTGGCGTTGTAGACACCTGCACCGGCGCCGGCCAGGTGCAGCGGCAGGTTCCGGTTGGCGGTGGCTGCGGTCGGTGCCCAGATGAACGCGTTGCCCGCGCCGAGGATGACCTGGAAGACCGCGACCAGGAAGATCGAGGTGTCCGGCTTGAGCTGGGTGGCCAGCGAGAACATGCCGATGATGCTCAGCACGAAGCCGGTGCTCACGATGATCCGGGGGTGCACCCGGTCGGTCAGACCGCCGACGGGCTTGGCCAGGATGATCGACATGATCGCCATCGGGAACATCAGCAGCGCGGCCTTGGTCGCGCTGTAGCCGAGCACCGCCTGGGCCCACAGCATCAGCGGGTAACCCATCGAGACGCCGACGAAGCCCATCACGGTGATCGCGACGTTCGAGACCGAGAAGTTGCGGTCGCGGAAGACGCTGAGCGGGACCAGCGGTTCCTTCTTGTTGCGCGACTGCCAGAAGACGAAGGCGGCCAGGAACACCACGCCGCCGACGATCATCGCGATGATCCAGCCAGCCCAGTTCTCGGAGTGTCCCTGCTGGATCCCGAACGCGAGCAGGAACAGGCCGACGCCGGACAGCGCCACGCCCAGCCAGTCGAACTGGTGCTCGTTGGTCGAGAGCGCCGGGACGTTGCGCACGGCCAGGAAGAAGCCGACGACGCCGACCGGGATGTTCACGAAGAAGATCCACTCCCAGCCGAGGCTGCTGGTCAGCACGCCACCGAGGATCGGGCCGACGACCATGGCGACACCGGCGGTCGCACCCCAGACCGCCATCGCCTTGCCGCGCTCGGCGGCCGGGAAGATCCGGGTGATGATCGCCATCGTCTGCGGCGTGATCATCGAGGCGCCGAAGCCCTGCACCACGCGGGCGATGATCAGCATCGTGATGCCGCCGGCCAGGCCGCACCACAGCGACGCGAGCGTGAAGACCGCGAGGCCGGCCAGGTAGAGGTTCTTGGACCCGTAGCGGTCGCCGAGTCGGCCCATGATCAGCACCGGCACGGCGTACGCGAGCATGTAGGCGCTGGAGACCCAGAGGGTCTCGTTCACGCTCGCGTGGAGCTTGTCGATGATCGTCGGGGTCGCCACCGTGACGATGGTGAGGTCCACCAGGATCATGAAGAAGCCGAGCACCAGCGAGAAGAGCGCCGGCCACGGCCGCACCTCAGGCTGCTGGGAAGGCTGGGCCGAGGGCGTCGTCGTCTGGGTCACGGTCCTACTCAACACCCGACCGTGGACAATTACTCCATGAGTTTCCAAGACCTGATGGCCGGACCCCCGCCCACCCACCTGCCCGAGGACCCCGCCGCGGCGCTCCTCGCCGACGGCCAGGAGGCCCGGGACGTCGTCCGCGCGCACCCGGAGTCGCCGCTCGCCTGGGCCGTGCTCGCCGAGCAGGCGCTCGCCGACGGCTCGGACGACGTCGTCGGCTACGCCTTCGCGCGGGTCGGTTACCACCGCAGCCTCGACCTGCTGCGTCGCAACGGCTGGAAGGGTCACGGCCCGGTTCCGTGGGACCACGTCCCGAACCGCGGCTTCCTGCGCGCCCTGGCGGCGCTCTCGGTCGCCGCGGGCCGGATCGGGGAGACCGACGAGCAGCAGCGCTGCGCGGACTTCCTGCGCGACTCCAGCCCCGAGGCTTACGAAGCCCTGACGTAGCCCGATGGGCCATGGACGCCAGCCACCCGCGCGATGATGCTGGCTCCATGGCTGAGTACACCCTGGCCGTGAGCGAGGCCGAGATCGCTCGCTACCGGCTGATGGCGCAGACGGCGCTGGCCGACGAGGGCGCCCAGCTCGCCCTCGCCGGCGTCGTCGCTGGTGCCACGGTCGCCGACGTCGGGTGCGGGCCCGCGGCGATGAGTGTCGAGCTCGCCCGCATGGTCGGTCCTGACGGCTGCGTGGTGGCGGTCGAGCGCGCAGAGGAGGCCCGAGCCGCGGCCCGCCAGGTGATCGCCGAGTCCGGCGTCGCCAACGTGGACCTGCGCGAGGGAACCGCCACCGAGACCGGGATCGAGCCGGGTTCCGTCGACGTCGTGATGATGCGGCACGTGCTCGCCCACAACGGCGGCGAGGAGCAGCTGATCGTCGACCACCTGGCGTCGCTGGTGCGGCCCGGGGGCGCCGTCTACCTCGTCGACGTCGACCTCACCGGGATGCGCATGCTCGACAGCGACCCGGAGCTCAGCGACCTGGTGCAGCGCTACGCCGACTTCCACGGCTCCCGCGGGAACGACCCGATGGTCGGCCTGCGGCTCGGACAGCTGCTCGCCGAGGCCGGCCTGGTCGTGGAGAGCTTCACCGGGTCCTACGCGATCATCGAGATGCCGCCGGGGATCCGGCCGCCGCTGTGGGCGGCGCGCGACGTGATGCTCGCCCAGGGCGCGGTGACCGAGGCCGACGTGAGTCGCTGGGGTGCCGCGTTCGACCGCCTCGACGGGCAACCGGTGCGGCCGACGATCTTCGCGCCGTCGTTCCTCGGGATCGGCCGGAAGCCCTAGGGGAGCAGGAGCGAGTACGCCGCCGGCTCGAGGTGCCAGGACCGGCGCCGTTCCGGGCCGCTGATCTCGCCGTCGGCGCTCATCCAGAAGTCCTCGCCGGAGATCGAGACCTGGCGACCGCGCAGGGTGACGACGTCGGGACGCTCGGGGTGCTTGCCCCGGACGAGGTCGAACGCGTACCCGGCCCGGGCCAGCGGGTCGATCGCGAACGAGATCACCACGTCGAGGCGCCCGTCGTCGGGCTCGGCGTCCGGGGCGAGGGGAGCCCCACCGCCGACGGTCGGCCCGTTGCCGACCCCGACCATCAGCACCTGCCGGTCCACGTCAGCCACGACCTCGCCGTCGACCTCGATCCGCAACCGGATCGAGGAAGGCTTCAGGGCCGCTCGGGCCACCCCGAGCGGGTAGGCGACCAGGCCGAGGCCGAACGGCCCGAGGATCTCCTTGAACGTCGCCCCGTGCTTGCTGGCCATCACGCTGGTGCCGACGTGGACGTGGTTGACCACGACCTCGCCGAGCTCGTCGACGATCAGGTCCATCGGGTGCGGGCTGCTCTTGAGCAGAGCCTCGGCCGCCTCGACCGGGTCGAGCGGAAGGTCGACCGCGCGGGCGAAGTCGTTGCCGGTGCCCAGCGGCAGCAGGCCGAGGGTCTTGCCGGCCAGGTCGTTGCGGCGGTGCAGCGTCGCGATCACCGCGTGCAGGCTGCCGTCACCGCCGGCGACGACGATCGGGCGGCTGCCGGCGCGGTGCAGGATGCTGTCCAGCTCGCCGGGATTGCTCGTCTCGCAGACCTCGACGGAGGCCTGGCCCTCGAGAACCTCGAGCGCCACTCCCAGGGCGTCGGCGTTGCCCGCATCGGCGTGCGTGATGAGCAGGAGGGGGTCCACGCCCGACAACCTAGCCCCTTCCGGCAACGGCGGACGGGGGGTCCGTTTCTGGTAGCGTGTGGTCGCAAGAGCCCCGTGCTGTTGCACGTCGGGTTCTTTACTTTTTGCCTGGAAAGGGTGGTGTCATGCCCGCGATCGTCGTCCTCGGAGCCCAGTGGGGTGATGAAGGCAAGGGGAAGGCCACCGACCTCCTCGCGACCAGCCAGCCGATCGACTACGTGGTCCGCACCAGCGGCGGTCACAACGCCGGTCACACCATCGTCGTCAACGGCGAGAAGTACGCCACCCACCTGCTGCCCAGCGGCATCCTGACCCCCGGTGCGACCTCGGTCATCGCCAACGGCGTGGTCGTCTCGCCCGAGGCGCTCTTCCGCGAGCTCGACGGTCTGATCGAGCGTGGCGTCGAGGTCGCTCAACTGGTCGTCAGCAGCAACGCCCACGTGATCGCGTCGTACCACGTGGCCGTGGACAAGGTCAGCGAGCGCTTCCTCGGCAAGAACCAGATCGGCACCACCGGCCGCGGCATCGGTCCGGCGTACGGCGACAAGGTGAACCGCGTCGGGATCCGGATCGCCGACCTCTTCGACGAGAACATCCTGCGCCAGAAGGTCGAGGCTGCCCTCGAGGTCCGCAACCAGGTGCTGGCGAAGGTCTACAACCGCCGGGCGATCGAGGTCGAGGCGGTCGTCGGGGAGCTGCTGACCTACACCGAGCGGCTGCGCCCGATGGTCGCCGACACCAGCCTGCTGCTGAACAAGGCGCTCGACGAGGGCAAGACGGTGCTCTTCGAGGGCGCCCAGGCCACCATGCTCGACGTCGACCACGGCACCTACCCGTTCGTGACCTCCAGCAGCCCGATCGCCGGCGGTGTCTGCACCGGCGCCGGCATCGGCCCGACGCGCATCGACCGCGTCATCGGGGTGATCAAGGCGTACTCGACCCGCGTCGGCTCGGGTCCGTTCCCGACCGAGCTGTTCGACGAGGACGGCATCAACCTGCAGAAGATCGGCGGCGAGATCGGTGTCTCCACCGGCCGCACCCGGCGCTGCGGCTGGTACGACGCCGTCGTCGCCCGGTACGCCGCGCGGGTGAACGGGCTGACCGAGTTCTACCTGACCAAGCTCGACGTGCTCGACCACTGGGAGCGGATCCCGGTCTGCGTGGCCTACGAGATCGACGGCGTCCGCCACGACGAGATGCCGATGACCCAGACCGAGTACCACCACGCGAAGCCCGTCTACGAGTACTTCGACGGCTGGGGCGGGGACATCTCCGGGTGCCGCAGCTTCGACGACCTGCCGAAGAACGCGCAGATCTACGTCAAGGCGCTCGAGGAGATGTCCGGTGCGCCGTTCTGGGCGGTCGGTGTCGGACCGGGTCGCGAGCAGACCGTCGTGGTCAACGAGCGCTGACCCTTCCGGCGTACCGTTCTGCGCCCTAGGCTCCGGCCATGACGGTTGAGCCAGAAGCCGCGATCGACCAGATCAACGCCGTGTTCGGCAAGCACCCCGGCCACCGGGCGCTGCACGCGAAGGGCGCCTTCTACCAGGGCACCTTCACCGCGACGCCGGCAGCGGCGAAGCTGAGCAAGGCGCTGCACCTGCAGGGTGATCCGGTGCCGATCCGGGTGCGCTGGTCCAACGGCGGCGGCAACCCGACGGTGCCCGACACCGCGACCGACGTACGCGGGATGGCGGTGTCCTTCCGGCTGCCGGACGGCACTGCGACCGACCTGCTCGGACAGACCTCGCCGGAGTTCCCGTTGCGCAGCGTCGAGGAGTTCCTCGCGCTCGTGCGCGCGGCCGCCAAGCCCTACAAGATCCCGTTCTTCCTGGCCCGGCACCCGCACACCTTCGGTGCCTTCGTCGCCAACGCCAAGGCGAAGGCGATCGTGCCGCCGTTCTCCTACGCCGAGGTCGTCTACTACCCGGTGCACGCCTACTCCTGGACCGCGGCGGACGGCACCCAGAGCTGGGTCCGTTACAAGCTGACGCCGCAGCAGGGCGAGCGGCCGGCGGGGGAGTTCAAGGGCAAGGACCGACTGCGCGAGGAGATCGCCGCGCGGCTGACCGCCGGCCCGGTCCGCTTCACCCTCGAGGTGCAGGTCGCCGGCGCCGGGGACGACCCGGACGACCCGACGACGTCGTGGGGCACCGAGTTCTTCGACGCCGGCACGCTGGAGATCACCGGTCTCGACCCGGAGCGCGAGCAGAACGGGGAGATCGTGGTCTTCGATCCGACCCGGGTGGTCGACGGAGTCGGGCTGTCGAAGGACCCGATCCTGCTCTACCGGGCCGGTGCGTACACGTCGTCGGTCAACCGACGGGTCTGAGGTGTGCGGAGCCCGAGCCGTCCTCGGCCCGGGCCCCGCGTACGCCTAGCTGCTGCAGGTGTACGGAGCAGGGGTGAACACCCCGCTCGTGTGGATCACGTTGGCGTAGACGCAGACCCGGTACGGACTCGAGGTTGCCGAGTACGGGATGACGTACGTCGCGGTCGTGCTTGCGAGGGTGTTGGAGTTCCTGCTCCTCTCGATGAAGACGACCATCTGACTGTCGTCGCCGGGGCTGAAGACCTCGCACGCCATGTAGGTGTACTTGTTGTTGAACGAGCCCGAGAGTGTCGGCGTCGCGGAGGTGGTGACCTTCACGACCGCATTGCCGGTCGCGGAGTCGATGGACGACAAGGCGAACTGGCACTTGGCCTTCACGTACGCGTCGGCTGACGTTGCGGAGACCGGTCCCACCGACGCTGCGCTCGCCGCGCTGGGCACGAGCGCCACCGCCACGGCGAAGAAGACGCCGACCGAGTAGAGCCGCCGGGTCCGGCGAGGAGTGTTCTTGCGATGCTTCACGACATCACCTGATTCCTGGGAGGGGAGTACCGGCGACAGCCGAGAGCTGTCGTCGTGTTCCCGGCACCCGTGATGTCGGGAGCACCTTCGAACATGGCACTGAGTACTGCCTGCTGTCGATAGTTTGCGCGGGTGGTTCAGACGCGTCGGAAGAGTGCGGTGAACAGGTCGCTGGCGGTGTCCACCAGCTCGGCCGGGCTCTGCGCGACGTCACCGTTGAGCCAGGCGCTGATCAGCTCGGCGAAACCGGCGATGTAGACCACGCCGAAGACGCGGGCGCGCTCGGCGGGCCAGGTCCGCTCGCCGTAGAGCTCGTCAGCCTCGCGGGCGACGAAGTCGGAGAAGACCGCCATCAGGTCGTTGCGGCGTCCGCGCAGCTCCGGGTTGGCGCTGGTGTGCATCACCGCGACCTTGCCCTTCGAGGGCGAGGTGACGACCATCTCGACGAAGGTCTCCATCACCGCGTGCACCCGCTGCTCCGGCGTACCGGGGGTGTTCTCGATGACCTGGGCGGCCAGGGTCAGGATCTCGCTGCAGACGTGGTCGAAGGCGGCGACCATCGCCTCGTCGAGGTTGGCGAAGCTCTCGTAGAAGTAGCGCTCGGTCAGTCCGGCCCCGGAGCAGATCGCGGTCATCGTGGCGCGGCCCTCGCCAGCCTCTGCCAGCACGTTGATCGTCGCCTCGATCAGGCGCTCCCGGCGCTCGGCGGTGCGCTCGGCCGCGGTCTTGCCGCCGTAGCTGCGCGCAGTGGAGGTAGCCGGTGAGCCCATCGGGACACCCTGACGGATCTGCTCGCTCCCGGCAAACGATTCTGGAACTTCGTTGTCTCGATGAGTCCAGCGATCTCGCCCTGGACCGCGAGCGCACGCCTCACCACTAGGATGAGTGCAGTGAAGACCCTCGTCATCGGCACCGGCGGCCGGGAGCACGCGCTCGCGCTGGCCCTGTCCCGCGACCCAGGCGTCACCGAGGTGCACGCCGCGCCGGGCAACCCGGGCATCGCCACCTTCGCGAAGGTGCACGACGTCGACCCGATGGATCCCCAAGCCGTGGCCGACCTGGCCGAGGACCTGGGCGCCGAGCTCGTCGTCGTCGGTCCCGAGGCTCCGCTCGTTGCGGGCGTCGCCGACGCGGTCCGCGCCCGCGGCATCTCCTGCTTCGGACCGTCCGCCGACGCCGCTCAGCTCGAGGGCTCGAAGGCGTTCGCCAAGGACGTGATGGCTGCCGCCGACGTGCCGACGGCGCTCGCCCACGTCTGCACGACCCAGCCCGAGGTCGAGGCTGCGCTCGACGCATTCGGTGCTCCGTACGTCGTCAAGGACGACGGTCTCGCGGCCGGCAAGGGCGTGGTCGTGACCGACGACCGCGCTGTGGCGCTGGCGCACGCGCTCGAGTGCGAGCGCGTCGTCATCGAGGAGTACCTCGACGGCCCGGAGGTAAGCCTCTTCGCCATCACCGACGGCTCCTGCGTCTATCCGCTCCAGCCGGCGCAGGACTTCAAGCGGATCTTCGACGCCGACCGTGGTCCGAACACCGGTGGCATGGGCGCCTACACGCCGCTGCCGTGGGCACCCGAGGGCTTGGTCGCCGAAGTCCTCGAGCGGGTCCTCCAGCCGACCGTCGACGAGCTCGCCCGTCGCGGCACCATCTTCTCCGGCCTCCTGTACGCCGGCCTGGCGCTGACCAGCCGCGGCGTGAAGGTGATCGAGTTCAACGCGCGCTTCGGTGACCCGGAGACCCAGCCGCTGATGGCGCTGCTCGACTCACCGCTCGGTGCCCTGCTCAAGGCCTCGGCCGACGGTGTCCTGCACGAGGTCGAGCCGCCGCGCTGGAAGTCCGGTTCGGCCGTCGCCGTCGTGATGGCGAGTGCCGGTTACCCGGAGTCCTCGAGCAAGGGCGACGTCATCATCGGCACCGAGACGCTGGCCGACGACCCCGCGGTCGACGTCATCCATGCCGGCACCGCGATCGCCGACGGCAAGCTGGTCACCGACGGTGGCCGGGTCCTGGCCGTCACGGCGGTCGGCAGCGATCTGGCCGACGCCCGGGCGAAGGCCTACGAGGGTGTCTCGGCGATCGCGTTCGACGGCGCCCAGTGGCGTCGTGACATCGCCGCGAAGGCGGCGGACGGAGAGGCTCACTGATGACCGTCCCCAACGTTCTCGCCACCCGGTACGCCGGCGCCGACCTCGCCGCGATCTGGTCGCCCGAGCACAAGATCGTGCTCGAGCGGCAGCTCTGGATCGCGGTGCTCAAGGCGCAGAAGGACCTCGGCATCGACGTGCCCGACGGCGTCGTCGAGGCCTATGAAGCGGTCATCGACCAGGTCGACCTGGCCTCGATCGCCGCCCGCGAGCGGGTCACCCGCCACGACGTGAAGGCCCGCATCGAGGAGTTCTCCGCCCTGGCCGGGCACGAGCACATCCACAAGGGCATGACCTCGCGCGACCTGACCGAGAACGTCGAGCAGCTCCAGATCCTGGCCTCGCTCGCGCTGGTCCGGCAGCGGGTCGTCGCCACCCTCGCGCGCCTGGGTCGGCTGGCCAGCGAGCACGAGTCGCTGGTGATGGCCGGCCGCTCCCACAACGTGGCCGCACAGGCGACGACGCTGGGTAAGCGCTTCGCGACCGTGGCCGACGAGATGCTGGTCGCGCTGGCCCGGCTCGACGACCTGACCGCGCGCTACCCGTTGCGCGGCATCAAGGGCCCGATGGGCACCGCTCAGGACATGCTCGACCTGCTGGACGGTGACGAGGCCAAGCTCGCCGACCTCGAGCAGCGGGTTGCGGCCCACCTCGGCTTCGAGAACGTGCTGACCAGCGTCGGCCAGGTCTACCCGCGCTCGCTCGACTTCGACGTCATCTCCGCGCTCGTGCAGATCGTCGCCGGCCCCTCGAACCTCGCGACCACGATCCGGCTGATGGCCGGCATCGAGCTGGTCACCGAAGGTTTCAAGGAGGGCCAGGTCGGCTCGTCGGCGATGCCGCACAAGATGAACACCCGCTCCTGCGAACGGGTCAACGGCCTCGCGGTGATCCTGCGCGGACAGCTCTCCATGGTCGGCGAGCTCGCCGGCGACCAGTGGAACGAGGGCGACGTGTCCTGCTCGGTGGTGCGCCGGGTCGCACTGCCGGACGCGTTCTTCGCCACCGACGGCCTGTTCCAGACCTTCCTCACCGTGCTCGACGAGTTCGGTGCCTTCCCGGCCGTGATCCAGCGCGAGCTCGACCGCTACCTGCCGTTCCTGACCTCCACCAAGGTGCTGATGACCGCGGTGCGAAACGGGGTGGGTCGCGAGGAGGCGCACGAGGCGATCAAGGAGCACGCCGTTGGTGTCGCCCTCGAGATGCGTCAGGGTCTCGCGGTCAACGACCTCTTCGACCGGCTGGCCGCCGACACCCGGCTCGGACTGACCCGCGAACAGATCGCGGCGCTCGTCGCCGACCCGATCGAGTTCACCGGTGCGGCGGTCGCGCAGGTGCAGGCGGTCGTGCGGCAGATCGAGAAGGTCGTCGCCGCCGACCCGGCCGCTGCGGCGTACGAGCCCGGCGCGATCCTCTAGCCGAGCCGGCGCTCGAGGCCGGCCAGCAGAATCTCCAGCGCGAACTGGAACTGCACGTCCGGGTCCGGTCGAGCGTCGAGCATCTCCTGCAGGTGCGGCAGGTCTTCGGATCGCTCGGTCACACCGCGCCCGAACTCGGCGAACTGCGGGTCCTCGCCGTCTCCTGCGAGCACCTTCTGCCAGGCCTCGCCCAGCGCGAGCGTGTAGACGTTCTGCACCGCGTGCTGCACGTCCATGGTGCTGAAGCCGGCCTCGTCCAGGGCCGCGGCCAGGTGCTCGATGCGATCGAGTCGCAACCCGGTCGGCGCACTGGTCAGCCGGACGTACTGGAGCAGCTGCGGGTTGGCGACGATCGCGGTCCGGGTCGCGTGCGCGAACGAGGTGATCCAGTCCTGCCAGGTCGCGTCCGGGCCTGGCTCGAAGTCGTCGTACTCGGTCTCGTCGAGGATCCGCGCGGCCATCAGGGCGAGCAGCTCGTCGCGGTCGCGGACGTGGTTGTAGAGCGCTGCCGGTCCGACGTCGAGAGCCTTGGCGACGTCACTCATCTTCAGGTCCTCGGTCCCCAGCTCCAGGGCGGCGGTGACGATCTGCTCACGGGAGATCCGCTGCGGGCGCCCGCGCTTCGGCTTCGCAGGCTTGGTCGCCTGGTCGCTCATGCGGACTCCTTCGGGGTGCGTACGGAAGAAATACTGAAGCGCGTCAGAAAATATCTCAGAATTGCTTGACAGACAAGAACGCGTTCTAGTTCTGTAGCCGAATGACCAACGAGCCACCCCCCGCTGACATGACTCTCACCCGCAGCAGCCGGGACGACGTCGCCATGGCCGCGACCCTCACGACCTGGCTGAACGGCCAGCTCGGCGAGGGCGCCGACGTCGAGATCGCGCTCTCCGGAGCCTCCGACGCCAACGGCATGTCGAGCGAGACGATCCTGGCCGACGTCACCTGGACCGAGAACGGCGAGCGCGGCACGCACCCCTTCGTGATGCGGATGGCGCCGGCCGAGAAGGACGTCCCGGTCTTCCAGACCTATCGACTCGACCACCAGTACGAGGCCATCCGGCTCGTCGGCGAGCTGTCCGGCGTACCGGTCCCGACGCCGCGCTGGCTCGAGGCGACCGGTGAGGTGCTCGGTCAGCCGTTCTTCTTCATGGACCGCATCGAGGGCATCGTGCCGCCGGACGTCATGCCGTACACGTTCGGTGACAACTGGTTCTTCGACGCCCCGTACGCCGACCAGCGCCGCCTCCAGGACTCGACCGTCGGTGTGCTCGCGGACCTGCACTCGATCCCGGACGCACGCGGCACCTTCGGGTTCCTCGACATCCGGGACTACGAGGGGGACACCGAGCTGCGCCGGCTCTTCAACAAGCTGCGCTCCTGGTACACCTGGGCGGCCGCCGAGCTCGCACCGTCTCCGCTGATCGACCAGGCGCTGACCTGGCTCGAGGCGAACTGGCCCGAGGCCGACCGGCCCGACAACGTGGTGCTCTCCTGGGGTGACTCGCGGATCGGCAACTGCCTCTACCGCGACTTCGAGCCCGTCGCCGTCCTCGACTGGGAGATGGCGGGCATCGGTCCGCGCGAGCTCGACCTGGGCTGGATCGTCTTCGCCCACAAGGTGTTCCAGTCGATCACCGACGTGTTCGGCATGCCCGGTCTGCCGAACGTGCTCAAGGCCGAGGACGTCCGCGCCGTCTACACCGAGGCGACCGGTGTCGAGGTCGGGGATCTGCGCTGGTTCGAGATCTACTCCGCGGTGATCTGGGGCGTGGTCTTCATGCGCACCGGTGCCCGGCAGGTGCACTTCGGCGAGCTCGCCGAGATCCCGGAGGACATCGACTCCCTCTTCCACCACGGTCCGCTGATGCGGACGCTTCTCGAAGGAGACCAGGCATGATCGGCCCGCTCGACGAGTACCCGATCCACCAGGCGCCGCTGCCGATCAACCGGCCGGCCAGCAGCGACCGGAACTTCTACGACCGCTGCTACTTCAACGGCTTCGACACCGTCGGCGGTGACACCGTCCTGATCACGGGTCTGGGCTACTACCCGAACCTCGGGGTCAAGGACGCCTACGTGCTGCTGCGGCGGGGTCAGACCCAGACGGCCGTGCACCTCTCCGACGCGATCGACGGCAACCGCCTCGACCAGCGCGTCGGGAAGTACGCGCTCGAGGTCGTGGAGCCGCTTCAGAAGATCCGCCTCGTCCTCGAGGAGACCGAGGGCATGGCCATGGACATCACCTGGGACGGGTCGCACCCGGTCGTGCAGGAGATGCCGCACCTGATGCTGTCCTCGGACACCAAGCCGACCCTGGACGCCCAGCGCTTCGCCCAGCTCGGCTCCTGGTCCGGCACCCTGCTCGTCGACGGCGAGGAGATCACGGTCGAGCCCGATAAGTGGATGGGTAGCCGGGACCGTTCCTGGGGCATCCGTCCCGTCGGCGAGAGCGAGCCGGCCGGTCGGCCGCAGGACCCGCCGATGGAGGGCTTCTGGTGGCTCTACGTGCCGATCCGGTTCGAGACGTTCTCGATCGTGATCATTGCCCAGGAGCTGCACACCGGTTTCCGGACGCTGAACGACGCGAGCCGGATCTGGCACGCCGACGGCCGCGTCGAGCAGCTCGGCTGGCCGCGGATCGAGTTCCAGTACACCCCGGGCACCCGTCACCCCGAAAAGGCGCGGATCACCTGCACCAACCCGGACGGCAGCCCGGTGGTCGTCGAGGTCGAGACCGTGACCCACGCGGTGCTGCACGTCGGCGGCGGGTACGGCGGTGACCCGGACTGGACCCACGGATCCTGGAAGGGCGAGAACTTCACCGAGCGGGTCACCTACGACCTGACCGACCCCGGCGTGGTTGCCCGCGCCGGCTTCGGCGTGATCGACCACTACGGCCGCGCGACCTGCGACGGCGAGGTCGGTCACGGCCTGTTCGAGCACGCGTCCTTCGGTCGGCACGACCCGACGGGTTTCGTGGACTGGAGCAACGACCGCCGCTCCTAGGAAGCGCTGATAACTTCCTGGGGTGCGTCGAATCCTCCTTCCCCTCGTCCTCGCGTCCGTGCTCGCCCCGGTGGCGCCGGCCTCCGCCGTGGAGCCGGTCTGCACCATCGCCGTCCCGTACAAGGTGACGGCCGGTGCGCCGCTCACCTGGGTGAAGCCGACGTTCACCGGCTGCGACAGCTACGCCTCCGCGAGCTGGAAGGTGGCCCGCAGCGGCAAGACCTACGGCACGATCACCGCGAAGAACGGGGTCAACCAGGGCTCGTGGATCTTCCACGACAACTGGCCGACCGGCATGTACGCCGTGACCCCGAGCTCGTCCGCGGCGGTGCCGCAGAACTCGACGAAGGCCGTCGTGAAGTTCGGCACCAAGGTCACGCTGAAGGGCTACCGCCAGGACCACCTCAAGGTCCCGCTGTCGGGGACCATCACCCGGTACGTCGCCTCGGTCGACGGCTACCGCGGGTGGGCACACCGCTACGTCTCGATCCAGTACCGGGACTGCACGACCTGTGACTGGCACCCGCTCTACTCCGACCGGACCGACGCTCACGGGAAGTTCAGCCTCGCCGCGGTGTCCGACGAACTGCGGTACTACCGGGCCCGAATCGGCGACACCACCTACTGGTGGGGCAGTACGTCGAGCTCCGTGCACTTCTGACGGTGCCGCCGGCGGGGCCACGGTCGACGTGAACTAGCGCCTTTGGAGTTGTCCACAGCCGCCGGGCAACGGTGGTTATCCACAGGTTTGTGTCAGGACTGACGCAAGGTCACCTCGTGACCGGGCACGGTTCGTCCATGAATGTTCACGTCCCACCGCCCCTGCTCGTCACCGACGACGACGCCCTCATCTCCGAGGTCCTTCGACTTGCTGCCGCCGCAGGCGTGGTTCCGGAAGTGGTGGCCGACGAGGGTGCTGCTCTCCAGCTCTGGCCGACGGCTCCTTTGGTGCTGGTCGGCGCTGACCGTGCCGACCGCATGGCGCGGGCTCAGCCGGCTCGCCGACCGGGCGTGCACGTGCTGGGGGTGGGCTCTCTGCCGGACCTCTTGTTCCGCGACGCCCTGGCGTGCTCGGCAGAGTCCGTCGCTGCGTTGCCGGCGTCCGACTCGTGGCTGATCGAGCTGCTCGCAGACGCTGCCGACGGGTCGGCTTCGCGCGGCACCGTGTTCGGTGTGATCGGTGGCGCCGGCGGCGTCGGGGCGACAGTCTTCGCTGCGGCGCTTGGCCAGGTGCTCGGCGCGCGCGGTGGAGCTCTCCTGATCGACGCGGACGTGGGAGGCGCTGGGCTCGACCGCGTCTTGGGTATGGAGAAGGCATCGGGCGTTCGTTGGGACTCCCTGGTTCAAGCAACCGGGCGGCTCAGTGCGAGATCCCTTCGCGATGCTGTTCCGGGTCGCGACGGGCTGTCCGTGCTCACCTGGCCGGTGCATCGCGCTCCGGGGCTGCCAGCCTTCGCCGTACGGGAGGCGCTGTCGGCTGGGACCCGTGGATTCCGTTCGGTCGTTGTCGACCTCCCGCGTCACCCCGATCCGGTTACTGATGAGGTCCTCGCCAGGTGTGACCACGTCATCCTCGTGACGACGACCACCGTGCCAGCCGTGACCGCGGCTGCCCGCGTTGCACGCAGGCTCCCGGCGAGCACTTCCAAGGTGCTTCTCCGCGATCGGACCGGAGGTGTCAACGAGTTCGACATCGCGCGGCTCTTGCGGCTCCCGGTCCTTGCTTCGATGGGAGATCAGCGCGGTCTCGATGAGGCGATCAGTCTTGGCGCCGGGCCGCTTCGCTTCCGTCGTGGCGCACTGGCGCGAGCAGCCAAGGAAGTGGCCACCAGCCTCGGTCCTCAAGCGGCGGAGCGCGTCGCTTGACGCAAGGACCGCCGGCTGACCTCCTCGCCGAGGTGCGGGACCGTCTCGCGTTGGACGGCGCGGAGGTGACACCCCAGAGCGTGGCCTCAGCCTTGCGCAAAGGTGGCCGGCCGATCGGGCACACCCAGGTGCTGGCCGTGCACGATGCATTGCGTCGTGACGTTCTCGGCGCTGGTCCCCTCGAAGAGCTGATCGCGCTACCCGGGGTGACTGACGTTCTGGTCAACGGACCCAGCGAGGTGTGGGTCGATCGGGGCAACGGGCTCGAGCTGACAGGAGTCCGCTTCGGAGACGACGACTCGGTACGCCGGCTCGCGCAGCGCTTAGCCGCTGCGGGAGGTCGGCGCCTGGACGATGCGTCACCGTTCGTCGACCTGCGCCTGTCGGACGGCACGAGGTTCCACGCGGTGCTTGCTCCGTTGTCGCGTCCCGGGACCCTTGTCTCGCTCCGCGTGCCGCGAAGACGGGCCTTCGACCTCGCGGGTCTCGCATCTGCGGGAATGGTGAGTCCAGATGGCGCGACTCTGCTCGATCGCATCGTCAGATCGCGTTGCGCATTTCTGGTGAGCGGCGGCACCGGTACTGGGAAGACCACGTTGCTCAACACGATGCTGAGCCTGGTCGATCCGCGCGAACGTCTGGTCATCGTCGAGGACGCAAGTGAGCTGCGACCCGAACACCCCCATGTGGTTGCTCTGGAGGCACGGCCACCGAACATCGAGGGAGCAGGTGCGATCACCTTGCAGATGCTCGTTCGGCAGGCCCTCCGCATGCGTCCCGATCGTCTGGTGGTCGGTGAGGTGCGGGGGGCAGAGGTGGTCGACCTGCTCGCAGCGATGAACACCGGTCACGAGGGCGGGTGCGGGACCGTCCACGCCAACTCTCCGGCCGCGATTCCTGCCCGCATCGAGACGATGGCGCTAGCCGCTGGCCTGAATCGCGAAGCTGCTCGGGCCATGTTCGGTGCGGCAGTGGACCTGGTGATCCATGTGGTTCGGTCTCCCAACGGTGCGCGCAGGGTTGGAGCGATCGGGGTCCTCGACGGCGTTGACGGGGTGTCGCTAGCGGTGCGATTCGCAGATGACCTGCAACTCGTGCCCGGTCCGGCCGCGGGACGCCTCGAGGAACTGCTGGCCGGGTGACGATGTTTGCCTCGGTCGCGGCAGCCGTTGCGGCCTACCTCGCCGCTCCGAGGGTGACACGACTGGCTTCGTCTGCGGGGCCAGGGCCAGTCAAAGGTGCGTGGGTGCTGGGCGCTTGCGCCGCCGCTGGTGTCCTCGCACGGCTCGACCTGTCGCCTCTCCTCGTCCTCGTCTGCGTTGCGAGCGGTGCAGCCGTCCTCCGGGCGATCCGTCGACGGAGGCTGCGACGCGATGTGAATCTCCGGCGCGACCTGATGCTTTCCGCCTGCGAAGGTCTGGCAGCTGATCTGGCTGCTGGCTTGCCGCCGCTTCAGGCAGTGCGGAACATGGCCGCCGAGTTCGTGGAGCTCGAGCCCGTCGCCCGCGCAGCCGACACCGGGGCGGATATCCCCGACGCGTTCCGAGCCGTCGCCGAGCTACCTGGGGCTGGGCTGCTTCGAGTAGCAGCCTCGGCCTGGAGCGTGTCTCACCGGTCCGGCGCCGGACTTGCCAAGACGATGGCGCGGGCGGCCGACACCGCGCGCGCAAGCCGGGCGACGTCGCGCTTGGTCAGTACCGAGCTGTCCGCCGCGTTGGCAACCGCGCGGCTGTTGGCGCTGCTTCCGTTGGGCGTGCTGTTTCTCGGACGCGGGATGGGCGGAGACCCCTTCACGTTTCTCCTACGGTCGTTCCCGGGCCAGCTGTGCTTGGCGGCAGGCCTGATGCTCGTCTGGTCAGGGAGTGTCTGGCTCGAACGGATCGCGGACCAGACAGAGCTGTCATGAGTCCGTTCCTGGCTGGCTTGTTCGCGTCGGCAGCGGTCGCCGCCCTCGTCCCGCTCGAAGGCCGCCTCGAGACGACGCCGGGATCCGGTCGCCCCGGGGGGACGGCAGAACGCGCTCTGCTGCTTCGCCTGCGCGGGACCTTGTGCATTCTTGCAGCGGTCGGCGGCTGGGCAGTGGTCGGCGGAGTCGCCGGCTGGGCGATCGGGGTGGTGGCGGCCTTGCTCTCCTGGCGCGCCCTTTCGCGCCTTGAGAGCCCAGCAGCAGCGAGACGTCGGCGTGAGCTCGAGCGGGACGTGCCGATCGCCGTGCATCTCCTTGCGGCGTGCCTGGCCGCGGGTGCGGCGACCGTCGCAGCCCTGGAAACAGTCGCCACGGCGATGCCTGGTGCCGCGGGAGACGAGCTCGACCTGATCCGCCGCCGTCTTCAGATGGGAGTCGATGCGGGACGCGTGTGGCGATCAGTCGACGGGCCGCTCGAAGAACTCGGTCGGCGCATGGCGAGAGCACATGAGTCCGGGGCGTCGGTGGAGCAGGCGGTGACGCGTTTGGCCGAGGATCTTCTCAACCAGAACCGGGCTCGCGCTGAAGCCAGCGCACGGACGGTTGAAGTACGGGCAGCAGCACCCCTCGGCCTCTGTTTCCTTTCGTCCTTCGTTCTTCTCGGAGTCGTTCCACTCGCAGCCGGACTCTTCTCGTCCCTCACCCTTTTCCGCTGACCGAGTCGTCCACAGGTGATTCACGTTGCCGGTTCTCCACCGCTCCCGATCGTGTCGTCGCTCGGTGCTCCTGCAGCCGGAAACCTCCTACCGGTCAGAGGAATCGCCGTCATCGCGCGGCACAAGGAACAGGAGAAGCAATGCGTATTGCCACCGAACGACTGAGGGACCAGATCGGCGCGACCACCGCCGAGTACGCCGTCTGCACCGGAGCCGGAGTCGGGTTTGCCGGCCTGCTGTTCAAGCTGCTCACGAGCGACACCGGAGCGAAGGTCGTGAACACGATCTTCGACCGGGTTCTCGGGATGCTGCCGTTCTGATCGGGCTGGTCGTGGCGGAGGAGCGCTGCTCCTCCGCCATGGCGAAAGGAGGGTCGATGAGAAGGCGCGATGAATCAGGTGCGGTCACGGCGGAGACGGCGACGGTGATCCCGGTCCTGGTCGTTCTGGCGGCGGTGCTCGCGTGGATGGTCGCGTTCGGCGTCGCCCAAGCTCGGGTGGTTGATGCAGCGCGGGAGACAGCGCGAGCACTTGCACGGGGCGACGACGCGGAGACCAGCTCGAGGCTTGGCCGACAGATCGCGCCTGACGGCGCCCAGATCGTGGTGCGGGAGGAACAGGGTGCCCTGGTCGTCACTGTCACCGCCGAGATGCGCGGTCCCGGTGGTCTCCTCGGATTTCTTGGCCGGCCCGTTAGGGCCGAGGCTGTCGCAGCCCAAGAGCCCGGATCATGAGCCGGCGCGAGGATGGTGCGGCTGTGGTGATGGCGCTCGGCCTGGCGGCTCTGATTGTTTTCGTCGCAGTTATCGGGGGAGGCGTCGTAGCGGTCATCGCCACGCACCGACAGGTTCAGGGTGCGGCGGACCTTGCGGCACTTGCGGGTGCATCGGCAGCCCAGGAAGGTGGGTCGCCGTGCCTGGCCGCCGAACGAATAGGTCGCCGTAACGGTGTGAGCGTAAGGCTCTGTGAAGCGTCGGATGGCGACGTCACGGTTGTCGTCGAGCGCCGCCTGCCCGGCGCTTTCGGCAGCAAGGCGCTTCGCGCCAGGGCGCGTGCCGGGCCTACGTCCTGAGCCGCAGCGAGGGCTGCCCTAACCCACGTTGCCGATGACCTTCGTGACCGAGATCCGGATCGCGACGCGACTCGGGTTTTCGCGAGGCACTTTGTAACGCTCGGCGTAGCGACGCTCGGCTTCGGCGACGACTTTCGGGTCGTCGGAAACGGTGGCCGTTCCCTCGATCGTCGACCAGGAGCGGCCGTCGACGCAGCACACGGCGATCGGTCCGCCGTCGGCCAGGTTGCGCGCCTTGCGCGAGGTCTTCGAGGTGATCGCCCAAGCGGTGTCGGTCTCCGGGTCGATCACCACACCCATCGGGACGACGTGAGGTGAGCCGTCCGGCCGCAGCGTGGTCACCGTGCAGAGCCGACGTTCGATCCAGAAATCGAGGAAGGCCGAAGACCGGGGAAGTACGAGGGACACGCTTTGATCCTGCCCTGGTTTACCGTCCCTGCCGAATTGCCCGCTGGTTGGCGGATCTCGCCGTCCATCGTCCGGACTTGGTGCGACTTTGCAGAGTCCACGTCATCCGTGCCACGCGGCCGACGTCTGTTGGCCAGTTTCAATCCAACAACCATGGGAGGTTCGAATGAAGAGTTTCCTGGTGGTACTGACATTGGCAGCGGTCGGCTTGTTCTTCGGAGCAACTGCAGCCATGGCGGCGACCTGGCAGAAGACGACTGACGGCTCGTCGGTCCTTTTCAACAACGATCCTGACGGGAGTGGCGCCGGCAACGATGAGCGCTTCCACGTGTGCGATACCAGCAGCGATGGGCACGCGGTGTACGCCGAATACGCGTTCGACGGAGGTTCGTTGACCAAGCACAACTGGGGCGGCGGCAACGGCACGTGCAAGAACTTCGATCACCAGTGGAGCGAGAACAAGGTGGTCAAGTTCCGTTCCTGCGAGGAGATCAACAACTGGCCGAACGACTGCAGCGGTTACGAGTCAGGCGGCCGAAGCTGAACTCCTACCTCTCGGTGGTCGCTCCGGGAACCGGAGCGACCACCGTCCTCCGCGCCCGAGCAGTGTCCAAGACCTACGGCGATCGCGAGGTTCTGAAAGCCGTCGATCTCGAGGTCCTCGCTGGCGAGATGCTGGCGATCACGGGGCCGTCTGGTTCGGGAAAGTCGACGCTGCTGCACTGCCTGGCAACCATCGTTCAACCTGACGCCGGCGAGATCACCTTTGGTGGCCTGCAGCTCTCTCGGCTGGCCGAGGCTCGACGGAGTGAGATGCGGCGAACCTGCTTCGGCATCATGTTCCAGTTCGGCCAACTCGTGCCTGAGCTTTCGGCGGCAGAGAATGTGGCCTTGCCCCTGCTCCTCCGGGGTATGCGACGCGGTGAGGCGATTGCGCGAGCCACAGCGGTACTCGATCGCTTCGGAGTCGCGGAGTTTGCGCCTGCCAGACCTTCCGCGCTTTCCGGGGGTCAGGCTCAGCGGGTCGCCATGGCGAGGGCGGTCGCAACTGACCCAACGATCCTTTTCGCTGACGAACCGACCGGCGCGCTCGACTCGAACTCCGGGGCTCGGGTGCTCGACGAACTGGTGGCCCTGGCAAGGGCAGGCACAGCCGTCGTGATGGTCACACACGACCCGGCGGCTGCCAGTCGAGCTGACCGTGTCGTGGAGCTACGTGACGGGATGCTCGAGGCGCCAGCATGACGCGGGGTGTTCGACTGTTCAACCTGGTCGCACTGGGTTTCCGATCTGCGTACTCGTCACGTCCTCGGTTCGTAGCCTCTGCCGCAGTCGGCGCTGCTGCCAGCGTCACCTGTCTGGCCGTCGGGACGGTGAGAGCGATTGATTCTGGGCACGGCGGTCCCTACTCGACTGCCCTGCTTCAACAGGCATCGATGCGACAGGGACTACTTACTGGATTGGCGCTGCTCCTAGTCCCGCTTGTGGCACTGCTTGGTCAGGCGGCAACTTTGGGTTCACCGGCTCGGAACCGCCGCCTGGCCCTGTACCGACTCGTCGGGGCCACGCCCCGGGAGGTCCGGATCGCCTTGGTCGCCGAAGCGGCGTTACCCGTGGCGACAGGAGCAGTTGCAGCGCTTTGCGCCTTTCCTCTCGCCCAGCGTCTGTTGAACGGCCCGCTCACAGTGATCGGAAGCTGGACCACCACGACTGTGGTTCGCGACGGGGTCGACGCGACCACGGAAATTACTCATGTTCACCACGGCTCGGTCCACGTGCTGCCGACGGACGTTGCACCGGGTAGTTGCTGGGCTCTGGCGACTCTGCTCCTGCTTCCGACCGCCGCGGTCATCGTTTGTTGGTTCGCGTCACGTCGCATTGAGGCAGATCCACTTGCCGTGTCTCGACGCGTCAAAGCTCGTCGGCCCCCGCTTGCGGCCGCGGCGATCACCCTTCTGCTCAGCCTCAGCGGTCTGGTCGGATACTCCGGCCTACGGTCCCTCCTCGGTCAGCCGAACAGGGCCACGCAGATCGACGTGATTGTTGTGGTCGGGTTGTTCTCGGTCGCCGCCGGGTCTCTCGTAGTCGGGGTGGCGTCGGTGGCATCGCATCTCGGCCGCTGGATTGCTGACACGGCGAGAAGACCGGCTCTTCTGATCGCCGGGCGTCGTTTGGAAAGTGATCCCTACGCAGTCAGCCGCGCGACGGCTCTAGTCCTCCTTGCGCTCGTCGTGGCGTTCAGTGGACAAGCGGTCAAAGCGCACTTCTTGGTCATCACTGATCCTGAAGACCCGCTGTATGCCGACACGCTGAGACTCGTGGATGTCGCCTACTACCTCGCACTAGCTCTGGCGTGCTGCGGGCTCGCCCTCAGTACCTTCGAGGCGATGGTCGCTCGTCGTGAGCAGTTCGAGGTCCAATTGGCCGTGGGGACGCCGCGCAGAGTGCTGCGGCTCAGCGTGGTGCTCGAAGCCTTACTACCGTTGGTCCCAGGTGTGATCGCTTCTTCGGTCATCGCGCTTCTCGGCGTGCGGGGCATCCTCGGCACCGGTCATGCTGAAGTTGTCGGAAGTGGTGCGATCGAGCACACGAGGATCGTGCCGATCCCGATTCCGTGGACCTCTGTGGCGGGCCTGGGCCTCTTCGTCCTTTTTGCCAGCGGTTTGGTCGCCGCTCTCAGTTTCACGGCTCTGGGACCGGTGCAATCGCCGCCGCCAAGGGACTAATTGACTTCGGCTAGTACCAGATCCAGCAGCCGTACAGCTCCCGCCTTGTCGAGCGGGTTGTTCTGGTTGCCGCACTTCGGCGACTGCACGCAGGACGGGCAGCCCTCGGTGCAGGCGCACGAGTCGATCGCGTCCCGGGTGGCCTCCAGCCACTCGAACGCGGTGGCGAAGCCGCGCTCGCTGAAGCCGGCGCCGCCGGGGTGGCCGTCGTAGACGAAGACGGTGAGTACGCCGGTGTCGGCGTGGCGGGCGGTGGAGACACCGCCGATGTCCCAGCGGTCACAGGTGGCGAACAGCGGAAGCAGGCCGATGCTCGCGTGCTCCGCGGCATGCGCGGCACCGGGCAGGTCCTCGGCGGAGATACCGGAGTCCTCGAGCACGTCGTCGGGGACGGTCCACCAGACCGAGGCGGTCTCGAGCGTTCGCTCGGGCAGGTCGAGCGGCTCCTCGCCGATGACGTCGCCGGAGGGCACCTTGCGCTTGAGGAACGACACGACCTGATGGGTCACGCGGACCGTGCCGAAGCTCAGCCGCACCCGCCCCCACGTCTCGTGGCGGGCCTCGCGGACGATCTCGATGTCGGTGACCTCGCGGGCCGAGGTCGAGTAGCTGACGTCGGGTGCCGGAACGACCGTGGCGACCGACTCCTCCAGGTCGAGGTCGAGCACCAGGTAGCTCTCGCCCTGGTGCAGGTAGACGGCGCCGGAGTGCGCGGTGCCGTGGGACGACCCGTGGTCGACGGTGCCGAGGACCCGGCCGGTGCTCTCCTCCACCAGCCGCACCGGGCTGCCGCCCGAGGACCTGATGTCGGCCAGGTCGCTGGCCCGGCGGCGGTCGGTCCAGTACCAGCCGTGGTGACGCTTGCGGAGCAGCCCGGCCGCGGTGAGGGCATCGACGGCGTCGCGGGCGGCGGGTCCGAAGATCTCCAGTCCCTCCTCGGTCAGGGGCGACTCAGCCGCCGCGGCGCACAGGTGCGGACCGAGGACGTAGGGGTTGTCGGGGTCGAAGACGGTCGCCTCTACCGGCCGGCCGAGCAGGTGCTCGGGGTGGTTGACCAGGTAGGTGTCGAGCGGGTCGTCGCGGGCGACCAGCACCCCGAGGGCGTCGCCGCCGTCGCGTCCGGCGCGACCGACCTGCTGCCACAACGCAGCACGGGTGCCGGGGAAGCCGCCGAGGAGCACGGCGTCCAGGCCGGAGATGTCGATGCCGAGCTCGAGCGCGTTGGTTGCGGCCAGGCCGAGCAGCTCGCCTGAGCGCAGCGCCTGCTCGAGCTCGCGTCGCTCCTCGGGGAGATAGCCACCGCGGTAGGCGGCGACCCGGGCGGCCAGCGACGCGTCGACCTCGTCGAGCAGCCGCTTCGTGGTCAGCGAGACCGTCTCCGCGCCTCGACGGCTGCGCACGAAGGCGAGCGTGCGGACGTTCTCGATGATCAGGTCGGTGAGCAGGTCGGCCAGCTCGGCGGTCACGGATCGACGTACCGGGGCGCCGTGCTCGCCGCCGTAGGAGACGAACGGCGGTTCCCACAACGCCAGGGCCACCTGGCCGCGCGGCGAGGCGTCGTCGGTGACGGCGCGGACCGGCAGCCCGGTCAGGCGGCCGGCCGCGACCTCCGGCTCGGCGACCGTGGCCGAGGCCAGCACGAACGTCGGGCTCGCGCCGTACAGGGCGGCGACCCGGCGCAGTCGACGCATGACCTGGGAGACGTGCGCGCCGAAGACGCCGCGGTAGTGGTGGCACTCGTCGATGACGACGAAGTCGAGCGCGGCGAAGAACCGGGTCCACCGCTCGTGGCCCGGCAGCAGCGAGCGGTGCAGCATGTCGGGGTTGGTGAGCACGTACTCGCCGTGGTCCCGTGTCCACTCCCGTTCCTCCGGCGAGGAGTCCCCGTCGTGGGTGGCGACGCGCAGTCCCTCCAGCCCGAGCCCGCGCAGGGTGTTCAGCTGGTCCTGGGCGAGCGCCTTGGTGGGGGAGATGTAGAGCGTGCTCGAGCCCCGCTGCCCTCGGGGGCCGCGCTTGGTGTTGATCGCGGTCAGCGCGGGCATCAGGTAGCCGAGCGACTTGCCCGAAGCCGTGCCGGTAGCGAGCACCGCGTGCTCGCCGGCGTGAGCGAGGTCCGCCGCCTCGACCTGGTGCGCCCAGGGCTCGGCGATGCCACCGCGCTTCCAGGCGGCGACCAGCTCCGGGTCGACCCAGGCGGGCCACGGCGCGGTCCGTGCGACCCGCGGGGGCAGCACCTCGAGGTGGGTGAGCCGGTCGTCGCGCCCCGGCGCACCGGTGAGCCGGTCGACGAGGTGCTCCAGCCGGGTCGTGCTCACGCCTGGAGTCTCCCAGCCACGCCCGACATCCGGATTCCGGCCCCGCAGCGGCCGATACCGCGCGTGGTTGAATGACTGGCAGGATGACGGTTGAACCAAGCAGCCGCCCGCCCACCCCTGACGCACGCTGGGAGTTCTCGTGGATCTGACACTGACCAACCGAGAGGTCGACGGGCACACCGTCGTCTCCGTCGGCGGCGAGATCGACGTCTACACCGCGCCCAAGCTGCGCGACCAGATCTCCGACCTGGTCGGTGCCGGCAAGACGAGCCTGATCATCGACCTGGAGGGCGTCGACTTCCTCGACTCCACCGGTCTCGGCGTCCTCGTCGGCGGGTTGAAGAAGGTCCGTGCCCAGGACGGTTCGATGTCGCTGATCTGCAGCCAGGACCGGCTCCTCAAGATCTTCCGGATCACCGGACTGGCCAAGGTCTTCACCATCCACCCGGACGAGCAGACCGCTCTCTCCGCCTGACCTTCGTCGGGCATTTCGGGCACTTCGCCCTGCCTTGTTATCGGCGTGGGTGACATGGCTCACCCCCTCGCCGTGACCCGCGCCACACCTGCGTATAGTCCGCGACGTTTGACAGGCATTTTGTTGATGGCGCACCACACACAGGAGATTTGATGACCGGGCTCGAGATCAAACCCGAACTCACCGGCGGAAACCTCGCACTTGTGCTGATCATCGGCGTGATCTCCCTAGCTGCACTGGGGATGGCCGCGATGTTCCGCAGCGAGGTGATGGCCGCAGGTCAGGGCACCCAGAACATGCAGAACATCGCCAAGGCGATCCAGGAAGGTGCCCAGGCGTACCTGACCCGTCAGTTCCGGACGCTCGGCATCTTCGCCGCCGTCGCGTTCCTCGCGCTGCTGGCGCTGCCGGCGGACGACGCGGGCGTGCGCATCGGACGCTCCATCTTCTTCCTGGTGGGTGCCGGCTTCTCGGCAGCCGTCGGCTACCTCGGCATGTCGCTGGCCGTGCAGGCGAACCTGCGCGTGGCCGCTGCTGCCAACGAGACCGGCCGCGACCCGGCCATGAAGGTCGGCTTCCGCACCGGCGCCATGGTGGGCATGCTCACCGTCGGCCTCGGTCTGCTGGGCGCCAGCACCGTGGTCATCATCTTCAAGGACGAGGCCCCGCACGTGCTCGAGGGCTTCGGCTTCGGTGCCGCACTGCTGGCCATGTTCATGCGTGTCGGCGGCGGTATCTTCACCAAGGCCGCTGACGTCGGCGCCGACCTCGTCGGCAAGGTCGAGCAGAACATCCCCGAGGACGACCCGCGCAACGCCGCCACCATCGCCGACAACGTCGGTGACAACGTGGGTGACTGCGCCGGTATGGCCGCTGACCTCTTCGAGTCGTACGCCGTGACCCTGGTCGCCGCGCTGATCCTCGGCTCGCAGGCGTTCGGCGACAAGGGCCTCGTGTTCCCGCTGCTGATCCCGGCGATCGGTGCGCTCACCGCGGTCCTCGGTGTCTACCTGTGCAAGCCGCGCCCGGGCGAGAACGGCCTGGTCACCATCAACCGCGCCTTCTACATCTCCGCCGCGATCGGTGGCGTCGCCTCGGTCATCGCCTCGTTCGTCTACCTGCCGAGCAGCTTCGCCGACTTCGACGGTGTCGCCGCGACCGCGCTGAACCAGATCTCCAGCGACGGCGCTGACGGAAACCCGCGGATCATCGCCGCGGCCGCCGTGCTCATCGGCATCGTGATGTCCGCGGGCATCCTGGCGCTGACCGGTTACTTCACCGGCACCGAGTACAAGCCGGTCAAGGACGTCGGCAAGACCTCGCTCACCGGTGCTGCCACCGTGATCCTCTCCGGCCTCTCGGTCGGTTTCGAGTCGGCCGTCTACACGACGTTCGTCATCGGTGGCGCGGTCTTCGGCGCCTTCCTGCTGGGCACCGGCTCGCTGACCATCTCGCTGTTCGCGGTGTCGCTGGCCGGTTGCGGTCTGCTCACCACCGTCGGCGTCATCGTCGCGATGGACACCTTCGGCCCGGTCTCCGACAACGCCCAGGGCGTTGCCGAGATGTCCGGCGACGTCAGCCCGGAGGGTGCACAGATCCTCACCGAGCTCGACGCCGTGGGTAACACCACCAAGGCCATCACCAAGGGCATCGCGATCGCGACGGCCGTGCTCGCCGCGACCGCGCTGTTCGGCTCCTACGCCACCTCGGTGCTCGACAAGCTCGCGGAGGTCCACGCGGACGGCAACGTCATCGCGGACTTCTTCGTCTTCAACCCGGGCGTCCTGGTCGGCGTGCTCCTCGGCGCAGCCGTGGTGTTCCTCTTCTCCGGTCTGGCCATCAACGCGGTGGCCCGTGCGGCCGGCGCGGTGGTCTTCGAGGTCCGTCGCCAGTTCCGCGACATCCCGGGGATCATGGAGGGCACCGGTCGTCCCGAGTACGGCCGCGTGGTCGACATCGTCACCCGCGACTCGCTCCGCGAGCTGGTCACGCCCGGTCTGCTGGCCGTGCTGGCCCCGATCGCGGTCGGCTTCGGTCTCGGCGTCGCGCCGCTGGCCGGCTTCCTGGCCGGCGCGATCGGCAGCGGCACCCTGATGGCGGTCTTCCTGGCCAACTCCGGTGGTGCCTGGGACAACGCCAAGAAGCTGGTCGAGGACGGCAACCACGGTGGCAAGGGCTCTGAGGCCCACGCCGCCACCGTCATCGGTGACACCGTCGGTGACCCGTTCAAGGACACCGCCGGCCCGGCCATCAACCCGCTGATCAAGGTCATGAACCTGGTCTCGCTGCTGATCGCCTCCGCGGTCGTCTCGATGAGCCAGGGCGACAACCAGCACGACGGTCTGCGGATCCTGATCGCCCTCGTGGCGGTCGCGATCATCATCGTGGCCCTCTACGTCGCCAAGCAGCGCGAGGTGGAGTTCGGTGACGACGCCGCGGCCGAGGCCGCTGCAGCGCCGCCGGTCGCCTGACCGAGTAGCAAGGTTTCGACGGGCTCAACCACCGCGGTGGTTGGGCCCGTCGAGCTTTTCGTGCGTGCTGGTCCTTGCCATCCGTCGGCTAACGGTGTTCGTTAGGGGCAGCCCGGTGCCGGCCGGGCGCTGATCAGACTCGTGGGGAGCCTGCTGTGGTGCCGAACGTCGACCGTCGTACCGTCCTGAAGACCGGAGCCGTCGTCGGCGCCGCCACCGCTTTCTCCGCCGGAGCCCCGGCGTTCTCCTCGACCCCGGGACGCCGCGTCGCGATCCTCGGGGGTGGCATGGCCGGCCTGGCCGCCGCGCACGAGCTGGCCGAGCGCGGCTTCGACGTCACCGTCTTCGAGCCCAAGGCCTGGGGCGGCAAGGCCCGCAGCATCCCGGTGGCGAACACCGGCGTCGGTGGTCGGGCCGACCTGCCAGGGGAGCACGGCTTCCGCTTCTTCCCGGGCTTCTACCACCACATCCCGGACACGATGAAGCGCATCCCGTTCGGCTCCAACGCCAACGGCGTGAAGGACAACCTGTCCGCGGCCAAGGGCGGCAAGTTCCTGCGCGGAGGGGATCGCGCCGACGCCTTCATCTTCGGCATCGGCCCGGACCCCCAAGCGCTGCTGACCGTCGACGGCCTGCGTCGCTACCTGCTGGAGAACCTCAAGGGTCAGGACGTCCCGCCGGACGAGCTCGCCTACTTCGTCACCCGGTTGCTGGTCTTCCTGACCTCCAGCGACGAGCGCCGGTTCGGCCAGTGGGAGAACGTGAGCTGGTGGGACTTCGTCGGTGCGGCGACCCGCTCGCCCGACTACCAGCACGTGCTCGCCGCCGGCCTGACCCGCAACCTGGTGGCCGCCAAGGAGACGCTGGCCAGCACGCGCACGATCGGCCACATGGGCGAGGCCTTCGTCTACACGATGATGGGGGTCGGCGCCGACGGTGCGCTGGACCGGGTGCTGAACCTGCCGACGAACGAGGCCTGGATCGACCCGTGGACGACCTACCTGCGCGGTCTCGGCGTGAAGTTCGTGCTCGGCCAGGGACTCGCGTCGTACGAGGTCACCAACGGGAAGGTCAGCGCGGTGAACCTCGCCGATGCGTACGGCGTCACCACGCGCCACGAGTCGGACTGGTTCATCTCCGCGATGCCGGTCGACAAGGCCACCGCGTTCCTCGGCGGCGACATGCTCGCCCGCGACCCGAGCTTCGCGAACCTCAACCGCCTGCAGACCGACTGGATGGTCGGCATCCAGTACTTCCTGAAGAAGAAGATCTCGATCACCTTCGGGCACATCACCTTCATCGACTCGCCCTGGGCGCTGACCGCGCTCACCCAGGGCCAGTTCTGGAAGAGCCGCAACTTCCCGGCCGCGTACGGCGACGGCTCGGCGGTCGATTGCCTCTCGGTCGACATCTCCAACTGGGACGCGAAGGGCATCCTCTACGGCAAGACCGCGAAGGAGTGCTCGCCCCAGGAGGTCGCCAACGAGGTGTTCGCGCAGATCCGCTACCACCACACGGTGGGCGACGTGCTCGGCCCGGAGGACGTGCACTCCTGGGTGCTCGACCCGGGCGTGCAGTACAACGCGATGACGCGGCGCAACGCCAACGACACCCCGCTGCTGGTGAACACCGCGGGCTCCTGGAAGGACCGTCCGGAGGTCTCCACCAAGCTCCCGAACTTCTTCCTCACCGGTGACTTCGTGCGCACCAACATCGACCTCGCCACGATGGAGGGCGCGAACGAGTCGGGTCGTGCGGCCGCCAACGCGATCCTCGACTCCGTCGGCTCGACCGCCTCGCGCGCCACGATGTACAAGCTCTACGAGAACCCCTGGCTGAAGGGGATCAAGAAGATCGACGCCGGGCTCTACAAGGCCGGTCTGCCGAACGCGCTCGACGTCCGGCTGCCAGGGCGGTACTAGCCTCATCCGGGTGACCGACCTCGCTGCCCGCCTCCGTGACGCCCTCACGGAGGCCGACTACACCTACGACGCCGTCGCCGACCTCATCGGTACGACGGCCCAGGCAGCGCTCGGCCGCAACGAGACGCTCCCGGGACTGCGGGCAACCACGGGCGGCAGCCCGCTGGAGACGCTGACCCGGATCTGGCTGCTCCAGGCCACCGTCCCGGCCGATGCTGCCGAGGCCGCCCTGCCGGGACTGGTCGACGACCTGTGCGCGGCCGGGATCCTCGAGCGCTCGTTCTCCGAGGTCGCGGCGCGGGTCGACCTGCGCCCGTACGGAACTGACAGTGGCAACCTCTGGGTGACCTCCGACCTGACGCCCGGTCTGGACGGCGGCCCGCAGAAGGTCGGCCCCGACCACGTCCTCGGGATCAGCCCGGCGGCGACCTCGCTGGCCGAGATGACCATCCGTACGCCGGTCACCCAGGCGCTCGACCTCGGTACCGGGTGCGGCGTCCAGTCGCTGCACCTGGCCGAGCACGTGCAGCACGTGGTGGCCACCGACGTGAACAAGCGAGCGCTCTGGTTGACCCAGCTCAACGCCGAGCTCAACAGCATCTCGACGGGTCCGACGAACAGGATCGAGGTGCGCGACGGCAGCTTCTTCGAGCCTGTCGCCGGCGAGCTGTTCGACCTGATCGTCACCAACCCGCCGTTCGTGATCTCCCCGGCGACCGGGGAGCGCCTCGTCTACCGCGACTCCGGCATCCCCGGCGATCGCGTCGTCGAGGACATCGTTCGGACCATCCCGAAGCACCTGAACCCCGGCGGCACCGGCCAGGTGCTCGCGAACTGGGCGATCCGCCGCGACCAGTCCTGGGACGAGCGGCTCTCCGGGTGGCTCACCGAGGGTTGCGACGCCTGGGTGGTCCAGCGCGAGATCCTCGACCTTCCCTCCTACGTCGAGCTCTGGCTCAAGGACGCCGGCCTGCACCCTTCGACAGGCTCAGGGACCACGGCGGACTACCACCACCGTTACGACACCTGGCTCTCCTGGTTCGACGAGCTCGGCATCGAGGCGGTCGGCTTCGGCTGGATCAGCCTGCGCAACAGCGGCTCTGAGGCCCCCGACCTGCGCCTGGAGGACTGGCGCTGGGAGGTCGAGCAGCCCCTCGGCCCGGAGATCGACCGGCACTTCAGCCGGGTCGCCGAGCTGCGGGACCTGACCGACGACGCACTGCTCGCCAGCCGTCCGGTCCTGGCGCGCGACGTGGTCCAGGAGACCTTCGGTCCGGCGGGTGCCGAGGACCCCAGCCAGATCGTGCTGCGCCGCCAGACCGGGATGCGCCGGGCCGAGCAGGTGGACACCGTGGCGGCTGCGTTCGCGGGTGCTGCGGACGGCGAGCTGACCGTCGGGCAGCTGCTCGCCGCCATCGGCGAGCTGGTCGGTGAGGTCGGCGTACCGGAGCGCCTCGAGCAGGTCCGCGACCTGGTCCGCGACGGGTTCCTGACCCTCGCCTAGACCGCGACGGCGGGACACCGAAACACGAAATCTGCAAGTCCGCGCTACCTTGTTGGCGCGTAAGACCCCTGTGAACGAAGGAATCAGCAGCTTCAGTGGCACACAAACTCGTGATCGTGGAGTCACCGGCCAAGGCCCGAACCATCGAGGGTTACCTTGGCCGGGGCTACGTCGTGGAGTCGTCCATCGGACACATCCGCGACCTTCCGCAGACCGCCGCGGACATCCCCGCGAAGGTCAAGGGCGAGCCCTGGGCCCGCCTCGGCGTCAACGTCGACGACGGCTTCAAGCCGGTCTACGTCGTCTCGCGCGACAAGAAGGCGCACATCACCAAGCTCAAGGGTCTGCTCAAGGACGCCGACGAGCTCTACCTCGCCACCGATGAGGACCGCGAGGGTGAGGCCATCGCCTGGCACCTCCTCGACGAGCTGAAGCCGCCGGCCAACCTGCCGGTGCGCCGGATGGTCTTCCACGAGATCACGCCCGAGGCGATCCAGACCGCGGTCGAGACGCCGCGCGAGATCGACATGGACCTGGTCGAGGCCCAGGAGGCCCGCCGCATCCTCGACCGTCTCTACGGCTACGAGGTCTCCCCGGTGCTGTGGAAGAAGGTCATGTCCGGCCTCTCCGCCGGCCGGGTGCAGTCGGTCGCCACCCGCCTGGTGGTCGACCGCGAGCGCGAGCGGATCGCGTTCCGGATGGCGTCGTACTGGGACCTCGAGGGCACCTTCGACGCCGGGGCCGACCACGAGCAGCGGATGTTCCCCGCCAAGCTGCACAGCATCGACGGCGTCCGCGTCGCCCGCGGCACCGACTTCGCCGACGACGGCACGCTGAAGGTTTCGACAAGCTCAACCAGCCCGAGCGTCGTCCACGTCACCCAGGCTCGTGCGCAGGACCTCGTCGAGGCGCTGCACGACACCGCCTTCACGGTCCGTTCGGTCGAGTCCAAGCCGTACCGCCGGTCGCCGTACGCGCCGTTCCGCACCACGACGCTGCAGCAGGAGGCCAGCCGCAAGCTCGGCTTCAGCGCCTCCAGCACGATGTCGGTGGCGCAGCGGCTGTACGAGAACGGCTACATCACCTACATGCGTACCGACTCGACCACGCTGTCGGACACCGCGCTGAACGCGGCCCGCACCCAGGCGAGCGAGCTGTACGGCGCCGAGTACGTGCCGGACGCGCCCCGGGTCTACGCCTCGAAGGTGAAGAACGCCCAGGAGGCGCACGAGGCGATCCGTCCGGCCGGCGACAACTTCAGGACCCCGGCGCAGACCGGGCTGACCGGCGACCAGTTCCGGCTCTACGAGCTGATCTGGATGCGCACGATCGCCTCGCAGATGAAGGACGCCGTCGGCCAGTCGGTCTCGGTCCGCCTCGGCGGCCCCTCGGCCGACGACCAGGACGTGGTCTTCTCGGCCAGCGGCCGGGTGATCACCTTCCACGGCTTCCTCAAGGCGTACGTCGAGAGCACCGACGACGCCGAGGACGCGCGCGACGACCAGGAGAGCCGGCTGCCGAACCTGTCCGAGGGCAGCGCGGTCAGTGCCGCGGCGCTCAAGGCGGTCGGCCACGAGACCAAACCTCCGGCCCGGTTCACCGAGGCCTCGCTGATCAGCGAGCTGGAGAAGCGCGAGATCGGCCGCCCGTCGACGTACGCCTCGATCATCGGCACCATCCTCAACCGCGGCTACGTCTACAAGAAGGGCACCGCGCTGGTCCCGGCGTGGCTGGCCTTCTCGGTGGTCCGGCTGCTCGAGCGGCACTTCGAGCGCCTGGTCTCCTACGAGTTCACCGCCGTGATGGAGGACGTGCTCGACGAGATCGCCAACGGCCACAAGAACCTGGAGACCGAGCTCGGCGAGTTCTACTTCGGGTCCGACCGGGTCGAGGGTCTCAAGACCCTGGTGAACGAGCTCGGCGAGATCGACGCCAAGGAGCTGGCCACCTTCCCGGTGAGCAAGCCCGACGGCACCCCGAGCGGCATCGACCTGCGCGTCGGCCGCTACGGCCCCTACGTGGAGGACACCACCAGCGACGCCGAGCCGCTCCCACGCGCCAACGTGCCCGAGGACCTGCCGCCGGACGAGCTCACCGAGGAGAAGGCGCGCGAGCTGCTCGCCAACCCGGCGGGCGCCGAGACCGAGCTGGGCACCGACCCGGACAGCGGGAACCCGATCGTCGCGAAGAACGGTCGCTACGGTCCGTACGTGACCGAGGTGCTGCCGGAGGACGCCCCGAAGAAGCAGAAGGCGCGGACCGGTTCGCTCTTCAAGACGATGACGCTGGAGACGGTGACCCTCGCGGACGCCCTCAAGCTGCTCTCGCTGCCGCGGGTGGTCGGCACCGACGCCGAGGGTATCGAGATCACCGCGCAGAACGGCCGGTACGGCCCGTACCTGAAGAAGGGCACCGACTCGCGGTCGCTGACGACCGAGGAGCAGCTCTTCTCGATCACCGTCGACGAGGCGCTGGCGATCTACGCCCAGCCCAAGCAGCGTGGCCGTGGCGCCGCCCAGCCGCCCCTGAAGGAGCTCGGCAACGACCCCGTCTCCGGAAGCCCGGTCGTGGTCAAGGCCGGACGGTTCGGTGAGTACGTGACCGACGGCGAGTACAACGCCACCCTGCGCAAGGACGACACCGTCGAGGCGATCACGCTCGAGCGCGCGGCCGAGCTGCTGGCCGAGCGTCGCGAGAAGGGCCCGGCGAAGAAGGCCGCCAAGAAGGGCGCGAAGAAGACGGCCAAGAAGACGACGAAGAAGGCCGCCAAGAAGACCACCACGAAGGCTGCGGCTAAGAAGTCGTAGCGCGTCGGGCGAGTCCTCGGATCATCGCCTTCGTCAGGACCCGGTGGGCGCGGCTGCGGATCACCGCGGTCTTGTAGAGCTGGCCGGCGACGCCGGGGAACACTGCGTTGGTGCGCGCCGTCATCCGGGTCCGGTCGGGCCCGAGCGGTTCGAAGGTGAAGGTCAGGGCGTAGCGGGAGAAGCGGTGCGCGCCGACCAGGCCGAGCAGCCCGGGTCGTTCGGCGCTGTCGACGACGAACGCGCGCCCACCCTCGGCTCCGACCAGGGCGGCGTACCGGCGCACCACCCCGGTCAGCGGGCGCTCGAAGGTCCGTCGGACCGAGTCCCAGAGCACGTCCGCCGGGACGTCGGCGAGAACACTGTGCTCGTCGATGTACGGATACTCCGGTGCAAGCGCGGCTGCCATACAAACAGTCTGCGCCCGCGCATAGGGTGTGGCACGTGTCCACCGGTGTCTACTCCGCCACAGGCCTGTTCGTCTGCTTCGAGGGCGGCGAGGGCGCGGGCAAGTCGACCCAGGCGAAGCTCCTGCACGACCACCTCGTCGAGCTCGGCCGCGAGGTCGTGCTCACCTTCGAGCCCGGTGACACCGAGGTCGGACGCAAGGTCCGCGAGATCGTGCTCAGCCCGGAGACCGGCGAGCTGGCCCACGAGACCGAGGCGCTCCTGTACGCCGCCGACAAGGCCGAGCACCTGCGCCGCGTCGTGCGACCGGCCCTCGAGCGCGGTGCGGTGGTCATCACCGACCGGTACGTCGACTCCTCGCTCGCCTACCAGGGCGCCGGCCGTGCCCTGGACGCCGACGACCTGGAGACGATGCTGCGCTGGGCCACCGGCGATCTGCGCCCGCACCTGACCGTGCTGCTCGACCTGGAGCCGAGCCACGGCCTGACCCGGTTCGAGGAGCGCGACCGGATCGAGGGCGAGCCGCTGGAGTTCCACCGCCGGGTCCGTGAGGAGTTCCTCGAGCTGGCCGGCCGGGACCCCGAGCACTACCTGGTCCAGGACGCGCACGGCGAGGTCGAGGAGATCGCTGCCAAGATCCGCGCCCGGGTCGAGGAGCTGCTCTGATGGGGGTCTTCGACAATCTGGTCGGCCAGAAGCAGGTGATCGAACGGCTGCGCGGTGCGGTCGCCGGCGACATGACCCACGCCTGGCTGTTCACCGGACCGCCCGGCTCGGGACGCTCGAACGCCGCCATCGCCTTCGCCGCCGCGCTCCAGTGCGAGCAGGGTGGCTGCGGAACCTGCCACTCGTGCCACGAGGTGTCGGTCGGCACCCACCCGGACGTCCGCGTCACCCGCACCGAGAAGCTCTCGATCGGAGTCGACGAGGTACGCGAGCTGGTCCGGTCCTCGGCCCTGGCCCCGGCTGGTCGGCGCTGGCAGATCATGATCGTCGAGGACGCCGACCGGCTGACCGAGCAGGCCTGCAACGCCCTGCTCAAGGCCATCGAGGAGCCTTCCGAGCGGACGGTCTGGCTGCTCTGCGCCCCGACCGTCGAGGACGTGCTGCCCACGATCCGCTCCCGCACCCGGCTGGTCGTGCTGGCCACCCCGAGCAGCGCCGAGGTCGCCGACTTCCTGGTCCGCAACGACCAGGTCGACCCGACCACTGCCACGCACGCGGCGCGCGCGAGCCAGGGCCACATCGGCCGGGCGCGCGCCCTGGCGCGGGACGAGGACACCCGCGGCCGTCGTCGCCAGGTCGTCCAGTTCCCGGCCCGGCTCACCAACCTGGGTGCGTGCATGAAGGCAGCCACGACGCTGCACGACCTCGCCAAGGAGGAGGCCGATGCGCTCACCGGGCAGCACGACGCCCGTGAGCGTGAGGAGCTCGACCGCGCCTACGGCGTCGTCGAGCGCGGTCGTCGACCGCGCGAGTACGCACCGGCTCTGCGTGACCTGGAGAAGTCCCAGAAGACCCGCGCCAAGCGCCGCCACCTCGACGTCGTGGACCGGGGCCTGATGGACCTCGTCTCGGTCTACAGGGACGCCCTGACGCTGCAGCTCGGTGCCGGTTCGGAGATCGTGAACGAGGAGATCCGCGTCGAGCTCGACAAGCTCGCCTCGGCGACGACCGCCGAGAGCAACCTGCGTCGCATCGACGCCGTCTTCGTCGCGCGCGAGCAGATGCTCGAGTTCAACGTGCCGCCGATGCTGGCGCTGGAGTCGCTGATGGTCGCGCTCCGTGTGGATTCCTGACTACGCCTCCCAGGCGTTGCCTAGGCTCTGCACATGTCGATGACGCCTCCGGGTCCGCCGCTGGAACCACCGCCCCCGGGCTCGGACCTGCCGCCGCTGCCCAGCGCCGAGCCGCGTCGTGCGCCGCGCAACGCTGCGCTGGTCGGCCTCCTGGTCGGCGTCCTGGTCTTCGCCGTGGCTGCGGCAGGGTTCGCGAGCTGGAAGCTCGTCGACAACAGCGACCCGAAGGCCGCGCCGAGCCCGTCCCCCGCGATCACGCCCACCCCGAGCGAGCCGATGCCGAGCACGCCGACCTCGCTGGACCGCTTCTACGGCCAGAAGCTCGACTGGCGGAAGTGCGGCCGCGACTTCTGCACTCACCTCGAGGTCCCGCTCGACTACGCCAACCCTTCCGGAAAGACCCTCGAGCTCGCGGTCCTCAAGGTTCCGGCGCAGTCCCAGCGGATCGGGTCGCTGGTGGTGAACCCGGGTGGTCCCGGCGGATCCGGTATCAGCTACGCCGCGGCCGGGTCGCTGCAGTTCGGCAGCGTGCTCTCCGACCACTTCGACATCGTGGGCTTCGACCCGCGTGGGGTCGGGCTGAGCGACCCGCTCAAGTGCCTCGGCACCCAGGGCCTCGACCGCGTCCTCGCCTACGACCCCGACCCGGACACCCCGGCCGAGGTCGCCGGGATGGACCAGCTGATGACCGAGTTCGGCCAGAGCTGCCTGGACAACAGCGGCGACCTGGCCAAGCACGTGTCGACGAAGGAGGCCGCCAAGGACATGGACGTCCTCCGTGCGGCGCTCGGTGAGGCCAAGCTCGACTACCTCGGTGCGTCGTACGGCACGTTCCTCGGGGCGACCTACGCCGAGGAGTTCCCGACGCACGTCGGCCGGTTCGTGCTCGACGGCGCGGTGGATCCGGCGCTGTCGAACACCGAGCTGTCCAAGCAGCAGGGCCAGGGCTTCGAGACCGCGCTGCGCGCCTACCTCAAGGACTGCGTGGACAGCGGCGACTGCTTCCTGGGTCGCACGGTCGACCAGGGCCTGGCGCGGATCAAGAAGCTCCTCGACGACGCGGACGCGAAGCCGTTGTCGACCGGGACCGACCGTCCGCTCACCGAGGGACTGGCGCTGACCGGCATCTTCCTGCCGCTCTACGTGAAGTCGTTCTGGCCGCAGCTGACCTCCGCGCTCAAGGACGCGATCGAAGGGCACGACGGCAAGGCGCTGCTCGACCTGAGTGACCAGTACGCCTCGCGCGGCCCCAACGGCTACACCGACAACGCCATGGACGTCCTGTACGCCGTGAACTGCCTGGACCACGACGACTACGTCGAGAGCAAGGACGTGCCCAAGCTGATCCCGTCCTTCGAGAAGGCGGCACCGACCTTCGGTCGGGCCTTCGCCTACAGCACCTCGTCGTGCTCCAAGTGGCCGATTAAGAGCGGTGAGCGGACGACCGCGATCCACGCCAAGGGCGCGCCGACGATCGTGGTCGTCGGCACCACCCGTGACCCGGCCACTCCGTTGGCGTGGGCACAGGCGCTCGCCAAGGAGCTCGACTCGGGGACGCTCATCACCCGCGACGGCGACGGCCACACCGGCTTCCAGCAGGGCAACACCTGCGTCAACGAGGCGGTCGAGGCCTGGTTGGTCTCGGGCACCAAGCCCAAGCCCGACCTGCACTGCTGACTCGGTTTCGCCGGGCCGCCGGGACGCCCCTATACTCGTCCGGCGTGCCCGGCTGAACGGTCGGTCACTGCGCCGCCTTAGCTCAGTCGGTAGAGCGAATCACTCGTAATGATTAGGTCATCGGTTCGATTCCGATAGGCGGCTCCACTTTCCCGCCCGGGTCATCTCAACGCGGCCGGTGCGGCGAGGCCTTGATCAGGGCGCTCAATCCGCAGCGGTGCAGCAGCGCGAACCTGCCGTCGGGGACGGCTTTCGACTCCTGCGTGATCAGTGCCGTGATCGCCGCCGTCACCCCGTCCCGCGGGTGCGCGGCGATGACGCCCTGGCGGAAGGCCCGCGGCAGGTCGCCGGCGCGCATGCCGGCCAGGTCGAACATCGCGCCCAGCTGGACGTAGGTCCCGGCGGCTCCGTCGTCGGCCACGTTCGCACCCGGGCTCGCGTGGACGGTGATCGCACCGGCGACCTCGTCAGCCACCGCCGCCCCGACCTTGGCGTCCTCGGCGACCCGGATCGCACGGTCCGCGCTGCGCAGCGTGAAGTCCTGACCTGAGACCACCGGCTCGATCCCGTAGTCGTGCAGCAGGCTGGCCACGTAGAAGATCTCCGGGTCCAGGGTGACGCCGTCGAGGGCGGCCAGGCCGTGACCGAACAGCCAGGTCCGGTACCCGTGGCCCAGCACGGCCGGGCTCTGCTCCAGAGCGGCCTCCTCGGCGGCTCGGGCGAAGGCGCTGTCCGGTGCGGTGAACTGTCCGGCGACGAGGTCGCGGGCGCTGACGGGCACCCGGCCGGTGAGCAGCCGGAGTCGTCCGGCGACGTACTGGCCCTGCCCCTTCGCGATGGCGACCAGCAGGGTGCGGCGCTCGGCCTTGGAGAGCGTCCCCTGCGTACGGCGGGTCCACGCCAGACTTCCGATCCGTTCGGTCATAGGAGAAGCATGTCCGAACGCCTACGGTGGCGCCGTGATCGACGTCGCACGCACCCCGGACGAGCAGTTCGCCGACCTGCCCGGTTTCCCCTTCGCCCCGCACTACGCCGAGGTGGTCGCCGAGGACCTCGAACCGGTGCGGATGCACTACCTCGACGAGGGACCGGCCGACGGGCCGGTGGTCCTGCTGCTGCACGGGCAGCCGACCTGGTCCTACCTGTACCGGAAGGTCATCCCGGTGCTGGTCGAGGCGGGGCTGCGCGCGATCGCGCCGGACCTGATCGGCTTCGGGCGATCGGACAAGCCGACCGACCACACCGACTACACCGTGGCGCGGCACGTCGGCTGGGTGCAGAGCCTGGTGACCGGACTCGACCTGACGGACGTCACGCTGGTCGCCCAGGACTGGGGCGGCCCGATCGGGCTGAGCGTGCTGGCTGCTGAGCCGGACCGGTTCGCCCGGGTGGTGGCCGCCAACACGATCCTGCACACCGCCGACCCGGCGCTGGCCGACCGGCTCACCTGGGCGGTGAACGGGACCGGGGAGTCGCGGGTGGTGCTCGAGGAGGCGCTGGTCGACTACCTGCTCTACACCCAGCGTGCGCCCGTCCTCGTGCCGAGCCTGTTCGTCGGGGCAGCCACCACGAACCCGCTCGAGCCAGCCGTGCTGGCGGCGTACGACGCTCCGTTCCCGGACCGGCGCCTCACCGCCGGCCTCCGTCAGATGACCGCGCTGCTGCCGCTGACCCGCAACGACGTCGGCGCCCGCCTGGGCCGACGTACGATGCGGGCGCTCGAGCAGCTCGAGAAGCCGTTCCTCACCTGCTACTCCGACGGGGATCCGGCCACCCGCGGCTGGGAGACCGTGTTCGTCGAGCGGGTGCCCGGCGCCCAGGGCCAGCCGCACCGCACCATCGCGGGAGCCGGCCACTTCCTCCAGGAGGACGCCGGCGAGGAGCTCGGTCGCACGGTCGCGGCTTTCGTCACCGGCGGCTGACCCGCAGCACTACAGTCCCCGCATGACCGAGACCCGCGACCCGCACGCCGAGGGACCGACCCCGGGGCCGTTCTCGGCGCTGCTCGGGTTCCGCTACATCAGCGTCGACGAGCACGAGGCCGTGGTCGAGGCGGACCCGGGTCCGGAGCACTGCAACGGTGGCGGGATCGTGCACGGCGGCTTCCTGGCCGCCCTGCTGGACACCACCACCGGCTGGGCGGTGCACGCGCGGGTTCCTGCCGGTGTCGCCGCGCCGCACGTGTCGCTGAGCATCCAGTACGTCAGGGCCGCCGTCCCGGGCGTCACCCTGGTGTGCCGGGGTCGGGCCGTCGGGGTCGGCCGGCGGATCGGGAGCACCGACGCCGAGATCACCCAGAACGGCAAGGTCGTCGCCCGCGCGGTCGGCAGTCACGCGGTCCTCGGCTGATCGGGATCGTTACCGCTGCCCGGGTTCGTGTGCCACACTGGGGGCAGATCCGAATCGAGCGCTGACTCCCCAGCGCCCCGATCGCCGGATGCGGCACCACCCGAGAACATCCCGGGCCGCCGCTCAGGTCGACTCGTCGACCAAGCGTCGCAACGTCCCTCGACGGGACCCCGCGACGTGCATCGCTGGAAAGGTGAAACCTCGTGGCTCGAGCGCGTCAGCGCCAACAGAACGGCCGCAGCACTGCGACCCGCAACAACGGGCGTGCCCGGAACCAGGACAACAAGGGACTGATCCCGCAGCTCGCCCGCGCCGTGCGCGAGGTCGAGGCGGCCGTCGAGCGACGCTCGATCGCGCCGTCGGTGCGGACCAAGTTCCAGGTCGTGGCCCTGCTCGCCCGCCAGGAGCGGAACCGGATCAAGGCCGACCCGGACCTGACCGAGTCGCGTCGCGGCGAGGAGCTGAAGCGCCTCGACGGCATCGCCACGATCCTGGCCCAGACGGCCGCCCGCGACTCGACGCTGTTCGAGCTGCTGCGCGAGGACGCGATGGTCACCGACGCGGCCAAGGAGCTGATCCGCGACCTGCAGACCGCCGCGGGCATGGAGGTCCCCGAGGAGGAGGAGCCGGAGCCCCAGGAGGCGTCCGAGGCCCCGGAGGTCACCGAGCGCCGGGTCGTGCCGCAGGCGGTCCTCGCCCGGCAGCTGGCCAACCCCTTCCTGGTCCCCGACTTCACCGCCGCCCGCGCCAAGAAGCCGCGCACCAGCGAGCTCGCCCGCTGGGAGCTGCTCGGCCCGCTGTTCCGCTCCTTCGAGCAGTCCGACGACACCGCCGTGGCGTGCATGCCGCTCCCCGGCCCGGAGCACGTCCGGCTGCCCGGTGACCTCGAGCTGATGGCGCACCAGGCCCGGATGGTCGGCGCCGCTGCGAACGGACACCGCACCTTCCTGCTCGCCGACGAGCCCGGCCTCGGCAAGACTGCCCAGGCGCTGCTCGCCGCGCAGGAGGCCAAGGCCTACCCGCTGCTGGTCGTGGTCCCCAACGTCGTGAAGACCAACTGGGCCCGCGAGGCCGAGCGCTGGACGCCGCGCCACCCGGCCACCGTGATCCACGGCGACGGCGACTCGATCGACGGCTTCGCCGACATCATCATCGTCAACTACGAGGTGCTCGACCGGCACGTGGGCTGGCTCAAGGACCTGGGCTTCCGCGGCATGGTCGTCGACGAGGCCCACTTCATCAAGAACAAGAGCTCGCAGCGGTCCCAGCACGTGCTCGAGGTCTCCGAGAGCATCCGCGCCCGCACCGGTCGACCGCTGCTGATGGCGTTGACCGGTACGCCGCTGATCAACGACATCGACGACTTCCGGGCGATCTGGCAGTTCCTGGGCTGGATCGACGAGAAGAAGCCGCTCGCCGAGCTGATAGACAAGCTCGAGGACAACCAGATGACCCCGCTGGACCGGGCCTTCTTCCCGGCGGCCCGCAAGTCGGTGATCGACATGGGCATCGTCCGGCGACGCAAGATCGACGTGGCCGCGGACATCCCCGAGCGTCGCATCGCCGACATCCCGGTCGAGCTCGACGGCGAGGTGGGTCGCTCGATCCGCGAGGCCGAGGCCGAGCTCGCCCGTCGCCTGGTCAAGCGCTACGACAGCGCGCTTGCGGCCCGGACCTCGGGTGAGGTCGTCGAGGGCATCGACCACGACCTGGTCCGCCGGGTCGCCGGGTGGGAGCGCGAGGACTCCGACGAGAGCACCGGCGAGAACGTGTTCGCGCTGATGCGCCGGATCGGCCAGGCCAAGGCCGGGCTCGCGGCCGACTACACCGCGCAGCTCGCCCGCAACGTCGGGAAGGTCGTCTTCTTCGCCAAGCACATCGACGTGATGGACGCGGCCGAGGAGACCTTCGACCGGCGCGGCATCAAGTACTCCTCGATCCGCGGCGACCAGACCCGGGGGGTGCGCGAGAAGAACATCGAGGCGTTCGTGAACGACCCCGAGGTCTCGGTGGTGGTCTGCTCGCTGACCGCCGCCGGCGTCGGTCTGAACCTGCAGGTCGCCTCCAACGTCGTGCTCGCCGAGCTGTCCTGGACGGCGGCCGAGCAGACCCAGGCGATCGACCGGGTGCACCGGATCGGGCAGGACCAACCGGTCACCGCCTGGCGCGTGATCGCGGCGCAGACCGTGGACACCCGGATCGCCGAGCTGATCGACACCAAGGCCGGTCTGGCAGCCCGGGCACTGGACGGCTCGACCGAGGAGGTCTCGTCGGTCGACCTGCAGATCGAGGCCATGGTCACCCTGCTCACCGACGCTCTCGAGGCCCGTCTCGCCGTCTGAGTTGTGACGAATCAGTCCCTTTTTGCGGTCGTTTCAGGTCGGTTGAGGGCGGTTTGATCCGGTATGCCGACGGCGATGTGACGCACGGGGTGTATGTGACCTCAGGAATTGCAGTACGCTGATCGCTCCGCTCGCTTTCGAGTTGAATTGTGGGGATTCTCGTGAAGAAAGTTCTGTCGCTCGGGGTGGCAGCTCTGGTCGGGCTGCTGGCCGTCATCGGGCTTGCACCGGCCGCTCAGGCGTACCCAGAGGTCATCATCGACTTGACCGCCCAGCCGACCGTTCTCTACGGCGGCCAGACGTTCACCGCCACCGCCACGGCCAACGTCAGCTGCGACTGGACGCTGGAGTGGAACGGCGACTCCCGCGACAAGAACGCGAGCCAGAAGTTCGTCACCGTCTACACGGCGCCGGACGTCACCAAGATCACCAAGATCCCGCTCCACGGCACCTGCGTGTACGAGCTCCCCGACGGCGCGACCCCGGTCACCAGCAAGGTGTCCACCAAGGCCGCCGCGGGCCCGCTGACCACCTGGAAGCGGACCATCATGATCACCGTCCTGCCCCGCGGCAGCGCCGTGACGCCCCCGGGCGACGACCTGCCGAACACCGGTGGTCCGGACCTGTGGATCCTGCTCGCCGGCCTCGGCCTGGTGGGCCTCGGTACCGCGGTGACGCTGCGGTCCCGTCGAAAGGTCCAGACCGCCTGACCCTCCTGGGTCCGGTTTCACCCGTTATCCGCAGGTCTCCCTGGGGAATTCGGGACCTCTCACCCCGTAACGGGTGTGTACTACGGTCGTTGTGCTGATCAGGTACCACCTGGTGGGCGCACGGAGGGTGCACCCATGATTCGGGAGACGAGTGGATGAAGAAGCTGATTGCGATCGGGGCTGCGGGGCTCATCGCACTGTTCATGCTGGTCGGACTTGCTCCGGCGGCGTCCGCGTACCCGGAGACCACCTGCAACACCACGGTCGACGCGCAGACCGTCGTCTCTGAGGGCAAGGTCCACGTCCACGGCACCGTCGACATCGTCATCACCGACGACGGCAACGGCCGCAAGGCCGCGAGCGACACGGTCCACTGGGTCGCCACCTTCAACGGCGAGACCCACACTGCCGACGAGGACGTCTTCGACACCACGTTCGACGTCCCGAAGGTCACCAAGACCACGACCTTCACCCTGCACGTCGAGGCGGTCATGCCCGACGAGAAGACCACCTGCCAGCGTTCGCTGCAGATCACGGTCAAGCCGAGCGGCAGCGTCTCGCCGCCGAACAACCACCCGCACCTGCCGGACACCGGTGGTCCGCGCCTGCTCCTGCTGATCGCGGGCCTCGGCCTCGTGATCGCCGGCGCGGTGTCGATCCGGATGTCGCGGCGCGAGCAGCAGCGCTCCGGGCGCCACGCCCACTGATACTGATCCGAGCTTTTCGCGAGAGCCTGTCCTTCGGGGCAGGCTCTCGTGCTTTGCGGGCAAGACCTTCCGCAGAAAAGTAGAACACGTTACAGTTCGGGCATGATTCTGGACCGCTTCAAGGTCGACGGCCAGGTTGCCGTCATCACCGGTGCCGGACGAGGGATCGGCGCCGGCTCGGCGATCGCCCTCGCCGAGGCCGGGGCCGACGTCGTCATCTCCGCCCGCCACTCCTCCCAGCTCGCCGAGGTCGCCGAGAAGGTCGAGGCTCTCGGGCGCCGGGCCCTGGTGGTCAAGGCCGACCTGTCCGACCTCGAGCACACCGCGGGCCTGGCCCAGGCGGCGTACGACGAGTTCGGCCGGCTGGACATCATCGTCAACAACGTCGGCGGCACCATGCCGCTGCCGTTCCTGGACACCGACGAGAACTTCCTCATCGACGCGTTCAAGTTCAACGTGGCGACCGCGCACGCGCTCACCCGCGCCGCCGTGCCGCTGATGCTGACCGGTGAGAACCCCGGCGGCTCGATCGTGAACATCTCCTCGGTGATCGGCCGGGTCTCGGGCCGCGGCTACTCGGCGTACGGGACCGCCAAGGCGGCGCTGACGCACTGGACCCGGCTGGTGTCCAAGGACCTCGCCCCGCTCATCCGGGTCAACGCGATCGGCACCGGCTCGATCATGACCAGCGCGCTGGACTACGTGGCCACCGACGAGGCCGTCATGACCGAGCTCGCCGAGAAGACCACCATGCAGCGGGTCGGCCAGGTCGAGGACATCGCCGCCGCAGTCGTGTACCTCGCCAGCCAGGCGGGCTCGTTCCTGACCGGCAAGGTCATCGAGGCCGACGGCGGCCTGGACATCCCGAACCTGGACTTCAAGCTGCCCGACCTGGGTCCGAGCTGATGGCCTCCGCCGAGAAGCCGCTGCGGGTCGTCGCCTGGTCGACGGGCACGATCGGACGGCACGCGATCGCCGGCATCGACGCCCGCCCCGACCTCGAGCTCGTCGGGCTCTGGGTGTCCAACCCCGACAAGGTCGGTCAGGACGCCGGTCGCCTCGCCGACCTCGGTCGCGACCTCGGCGTGCTGGCCACCAACGACAAGGAAGCGCTCTTCGCGCTGGAGCCGGACGCGATCGTGCACTCCGCGATGACCGACGACCGGATCTTCGACGCCCTCGAGGACCTCGTCGGGTTCGTGGAGCGCGGCATCAACGTGATCTCCTCCGGCCCGGTCGTGCTGACCTTCCCGGACGGCACCGGCCTGGACAGCTACGTCGACCGGATCAACGCTGCCGGTGCCGCGAACGGTGCCAGCCTGCACGTCAACGGCATCGACCCGGGCTTCGCCAACGACGTTCTGCCGCTGGTGATGACCAGCCTGTCGCAGCGCATCGACAAGGTCGTGGTCAGCGAGATCTGCGACTACTCGACGTACTACCAGCCCGTCGTGATGCAGGACCTCTACGGGTTCGGCCGGCCGATGGACTACCCGGCGATGCTCTGGCAGCCCGGTGTGCTGACCGCTGCCTGGGGTCCGGTCGTCCGGCAGATCGCCGCCGGGCTCGACCTCGAGCTGGACCCGGTGCTCGAGGAGTACCACGAGCGGATCCCCTCCGAGGTCGACCTGACGATCGACTCCTGCGAGGTGCCCGCCGGATCGATGGGTGCCGTGAAGTTCGGCGTCATCGGCACCGTTGACGGCGTGCCCCGCGTGCAGCTCGACCACGTCACCCGGACCAACCCCGCGCAGGCGCCGCACTGGCCGCAGCCGGCCGAGGGCGACGGCGGCTACCGGGTCGAGGTCTTCGGCGAGCCGATGATGAAGGTGGACTTCAACCACCACGGTGAGCACGGCGACCACAACGTCTCCGGGATGATCACCACGGCCATGCGGCTGGTCAACGCGGTCCAGGCCGTGTGCGCCGCTCCGGGCGGCGTGGTGGTCGCCAAGGACCTGCCGATGATCACCGGGCGCGGCCTGGTCGCGCGCTGATCCGGGCGTCCTGTGAGGATGTGCCCATGAGAGGCGTGGCATGAAGGACCAGGCGAACTTCGGGCAGGCGTTGCCCCCGACCGCGGTGCGGATCAGCCCGGACTCGGGCCTGAACTGGACCGAGCCCGGCGCGTGGCAGGTCGCCCCCGGCGTGCGGCGCATCCCGTTGCCGCTGCCGATGGACGGTCTGCGCGCGGTCAACGTCTACGTGATGGAGACCGACGGCGGGCTGGTCCTTGTCGACGGCGGCTGGGCGATCCCGGAGTCCCGCGAGGTCTTCGAGTCCTCGATGCGTGAGGCCGGCTACGCCCTCTCCGACATCCGCCGCTTCCTGGTCACCCACCTGCACCGCGACCACTACACCCAGGCGTACGTCGTGGGCCGCGAGGTGGGTGCGCCGGTCAGCATGGGCATCGGCGACAAGCCGTCGATGGACCTGATGCACGACCGCAGCCTCGGCAAGGACCCGAACCTGACCCGGCTCGAAGCGGCTGGTGCCGTCCAGCTCGCCGAGGGCTGGCGGGCGATGATGCCGACCGGGCGGCCGGCGATGGACGACTACGGGATGCCGGACATCTGGCTCGACGAGGACCTGGTCCTCGACCTCGGCGGCCGCAGCGTCGAGGCGATCTCCACCCCGGGCCACACCCAGGGGCACTACGTCTTCGCCGAGAAGGCGTCCGGTCTGCTCTTCGCCGGTGACCACGTGCTGCCGACGATCACGCCGTCGGTGGGCTTCGAGCCGCGCTGGGTCGAGCAGCCGCTGCGCGACTTCATGGACTCCCTCGTCAAGGTGCGCGACCTGCCGGACCTGATGCTGCTGCCCGCGCACGGTCCGGTGGCGCCGAGCTCGCACGCCCGGGTCGACGAGCTGCTCGAGCACCACCGCGTCCGGCTCGACCAGTGCCGGGCCGCGGTCGCCGGTGGCGCGGTGACGGCGTGGGACGTGGCCGGCGAGCTCGGGTGGACCCGGCACGAGCGCCGGCGCGACGAGCTCGGCCCGTTCGACGCGGTGCTGGCCGCGTTCGAGACGCTCGCGCACCTCGACCTGCTCACGCTGCGCGGGGACCTCGACCGTTCGCTGGACGGACCCGAGAAGCACTACGCACTGCCGACGGCGTAGATTCTCCTCACAACACACGACAGGGGAGCTCCGCGAGGAGCTGAGAGTGCGGAACAGCCGCAGACCCTTGAACCTGCTCCGGTTAGCACCGGCGAAGGAAGTCGAAGGAGAGTCATGCGCAGCAATTTCAAGGCGTCCGGCGTGCTCGGCGCGAGCCTGCTCCTGATCGGTGCGGTCGCACTGGCCGGGTGCGGGAGCGACGACAGCACCGACACCACCAAGGTCGGCAAGACCCTCGTGGTGGCGACCCACAACTCGTGGGCGATGTCGAAGGAGGTGATGGCCGAGTTCACCAAGGAGACCGGCATCACCGTCAAGATCGCCACCAACGGCGACGCCGGCGAGCTGACCAACAAGCTCGTGCTCACCAAGGACGACCCGATCGCGGACGGCGTCTACGGGATCGACAACACCTTTGCCACCCGGGCCGTCGACGCCGGTGTGCTGGCGAAGTACCGGCCGCTGATCAGCGCCGCGTCGGTCAAGAGCTACGCGCTCCCGGGCGACGGGGCGTCGTACCTGACGCCGATCGACTACAGCGACGTGTGCGTCAACGTCGACGACACCTGGTTCGCGAAGAAGAAGCTCGCGCCGCCGACGACGCTCGACGACCTCGCCGCCCCGGCGTACAAGAGCCTGACGGTGACCGAGGGAGCCAAGACCTCCTCGACCGGCCTGGCGTTCCTGCTGGCGACCATCGGCAAGTACGGCGACGACGGCTGGCAGGACTACTGGAAGAAGCTGGTCGCCAACGACCTGAAGGTCGACAAGGACTGGGAGAACGCCTACGAGGTCGACTTCACCGCCGGCGGCGGCAAGGGCGACCGGCCGATCGTGGTCTCGTACTCCTCCTCCCCGCCGTTCACGATCCCCAAGGGCGCGAGCAAGCCGACGACCAGCGCGCTGCTCGACACCTGCTTCCGCCAGGTCGAGTTCGCCGGCGTGCTCAAGGGGTCGAAGAACCCGCTCGGGATGCAGAAGTTCATCGACTTCATGTCGCAGCGGTCCTTCCAGGAGGCGCTGCCGGACAACATGTACGTCTACCCGGTCGACAGCACCGTGACCCTGCCCGCCGGGTGGGACACCTTCGCCCCCGTCGCGCCGCACCCGTACGTCGTGCCGCCGGCCGACATCACCGCCAACCGCGACACGTGGTTGAGCCAGTGGAGCGACGTCACCGGGCGCTGAGGGTCCGATGCCGACGCTGAGGAGCCGTCTCGGGACCGCGACGCTGGTCGCGGTCCCGCTGGTCGTCCTCGTCGCGTTCTTCCTCTACCCGGTCTCCGGGATGATCGGCCGCGGCTTCTGGACCGACGGCTCGTTCGACCCGGGAGGGGTGCTCGACGTCCTCGGGCGCGACCGCGTGCACCGGGTCGTCTGGTTCACCCTGTGGAGCGCCGGGCTCTCGACCGCCCTGGCGGTGGTGCTCGGGGTGCCGTCGGCGTACGTGCTGCACCGGTTGAGCTTCGGTGGCCAGCGCATCCTGCGCACGCTGATCGTGGTGCCGTTCGTGCTTCCCACCGTGGTGGTCGGCGTCGCGTTCCGCCAGCTGATCGCACCGTCCGGCCTCCTCGGAGGGCTGAACCTCGACGGCACCGCGACGGCGATCATCGCCGCCCTGGTGTTCTTCAACGTCAGCGTCGTGGTGCGCACCGTCGGGTCGTTCTGGGAGGGCCTGGACCGCCGTACCGAGGAGGCGGCGGCAGCGCTGGGTGCCTCGCCGCTGCGGGTGTTCGGCACGATCACGCTGCCGGCCCTGCTGCCCTCGATCGCGTCTGCGGCGAGCGTGGTCTTCCTGTTCTGCTCGACCTCGTTCGGCATCGTGCTGACCCTCGGCGGGCTGCGCTACGCGAACGTCGAGACCGAGATCTACCAGCTCACCACCCAGGACCTCGACCTCCAGGCCGCGGCTGCCCTCTCGGTGCTCCAGATCGCGGTGATCACCGCGCTGCTCGTCATCTCGCACCGGACCCGGCGCAACGCCCCGGCGCTGACCCGAGCCGCGGAACGGGGACGTCGCCCGGCGGTGCGCGACCTGCCGCTGCTGCTCTGGACCGCGGCGGTGATCGCGCTGCTGGTGACGCCGCTGACGACGCTGCTGGTCTCCTCGCTGCGCATCGACGGCGCCTGGAGCCTGGCCAACTACCGGGCGCTGCAGACCACCGGCGCGCACAACGCGCTGCTGGTGACCGCGAGCAGCGCCCTGGCCCACTCGCTCGAGATCGCGGTGCAGGCCGCAGCGTTCGCCCTGGTGCTCGGGACGGTGGTCGCGTTCCTGGTCTCGCGACGGCCCCGCTCCCGCGCCGTACGCCGGGCCTCGGGTGTCTTCGACGGGGTCTTCATGCTCCCGCTGGGCGTCTCGGCGGTGACCCTCGGGTTCGGCTTCCTGATCACGCTGAACAAGCCGCCGCTGGACCTGCGCTCCTCCTCCTTGCTGATCCCGATCGCCCAGGCGATGGTCGCGCTGCCGCTGGTGGTGCGGACCGTCGCCCCGGTGCTGAGCTCGATCGACCCCCGCCAGCGCGAGGCGGCGGCGTCGCTGGGCGCAGGCCCGCTCCGGGTGCTGCTCTCGGTCGACCTGCCGTACGCGTGGCGGGCGCTGGTCGCGGCGACCGGGTTCGCGTTCGCGGTCTCGCTGGGGGAGTTCGGCGCGACCAGCTTCCTGTCGCGCGACGACAACCCGACGCTGCCGGTGGTGATCTTCCGTCTGATCGGGCGACCGGGTGCCGAGAACTTCGGGATGGCGCTCGCGGCCTCGGTGGTGCTGGCCGCGGCGACCGGGATCGTGATGCTCCTGGTCGAGCGGTTCCGCGTCGGATCCGTGGGAGCGTTCTGACGTGGAGGACCTCGAGGTCAGCGGGCTGACGGTGCGGTTCGACGGCACGACCGCGGTCGACGGCGTCGACCTGGTGCTGCCCGCCGGATCGGTCACCGCGGTGCTCGGGCCGTCCGGGTGCGGCAAGTCCACCCTGCTGCGGGCGATCGCCGGGCTCGAGCAGCCCGCCTCGGGCTCGGTGGTGTACGCCGGCCAGGACCTGGCCCGGGTGCCGACCCACCGGCGCGGCTTCGCGCTGATGTTCCAGGACGGACAGCTGTTCCCGCACCAGGACGTCGCCTCCAACGTCGGGTATCCGCTGCGCCTGCGCCGGGTCCCGGGGCAGCAGCGCGCCGAGCGGGTCGAGGAGCTGCTCGACCTGGTCGGCCTCGCGGGCTTCGGGGACCGGATGCCGGCGACGCTGTCGGGAGGCGAGCGGCAGCGGGTGGCGCTGGCGCGGTCGCTCGCGGTCCAACCGCGGCTGCTGCTGCTCGACGAGCCGTTGAGCGCACTCGACCGCGGCCTGCGCGAGCGGTTGGCCGGCGACCTGCACGACATCCTGCGCCGGGCCGGCACGACCACGCTGCTCGTCACCCACGACCACGAGGAGGCCTTCGCCATCGCCGACCGGATGGCGGTGATGCGCGAAGGACGGATCGTGCAGGTCGGCGACCTGGCCGCGGTCTGGGAGCATCCCGCCGACGCCTGGTCCGCCCGGTTCCTCGGCTACGCGGAGGTGCTCACCGGGGCGCAGGCCGAGCTCCTGCGCGGGCTGATCGACCCCGCCGCGACCTGGAGCGCGGTGGCGCTGCGGCGCTCGGCCCTCGAGATCGACCCTTCCGGACCGCTGGCCGCCCAGGTGGTGTCCGCGCGGGTGAGCCCCGAGCAGGTGCGCCTGGTGCTCGACGTCGACGGCCTCGGCCGGCTCGCCGCGGTGGCCGATCCGGGGCACCCCGCACGGGCGGGGGAGCGGGTGCGGGTCGGGGTCCGGACCGACCGTCTGGCGCCGCTGGGCTGACGCCGGTCAGGTTCTCCTCAGGCGGGTTCCGTAGACTGCCGCCTCGTGAAGGACTACGCCACGGAACGGGGTGCTCCGTGACGACGGTCTCGAAACCTGCTCGCGCGGCCGGAAGCTGGCGTCGCGCCTATGCCCTGCTGGTCTCGGTGGCCATCGTCATGGGTGTGCTGGCGTTCGTGTGCAGCCGTTCGCTCGGCTACCCGCTGCGCGACCCCGACGGCTTCCTCGGCCCGGCCTGGATCCGGTTGCCGCTGCTGGTGATCGGTGCCTTCATCGCCGACGTGCTGCCGCGCACGCTGTTCCGTGCCCGCGGCAACCCGGGCCGCTTCCGTGCCGAGGCGACGCTGCTGGTCAAGGAGCACTGGACCCGGGAGCGGATCCAGCTGGTCGTGGTCGGCCTGATCTCGTTCTACGTCACCTACGTCAGCTACCGGAACCTCAAGAACTTCCTGCCGTTCGTGATGTCGGTCGACGGCAAGCCGAAGAAGTACGACTTCGCGCTGCACCGGTTCGACGAGTGGCTGATGTTCGGTCACGACCCGTCCACGATCCTGCACACCGTCCTGGGCACCGGCGTGAGCGCGTACGTGCTCTCCTGGATCTACCTGCTGTTCCTGCCGATGGTGCCGATCTCGGTGGTCGTCTGGGCGGTCTGGTCGCGCAACGTCAGCTTCGGCTACTGGTTCATCACGGCGCAGTGCATCTGCTGGGCCCTGGGCACGCTGAGCTACTACGCGATCCCCACGCTCGGCCCGAACTTCTTCTTCCCCTGGCTCTACCAGGACCTGCCCGGCACCGGGGTCGCCCAGCTCCAGGACGCCTTGTTCAACGGACGTCAGAGCATCTTGTTCAATCCGTTCGCCGACGGCGTCCAGTCGGTCGCCGGCTTCGCCTCGTTGCACGTCGCGATCACGGTCACGCTGGCGCTGGTCGGTCAGTACACGCTGCGGACCAAGGCGTTCCGGGTCGGCCTGTGGGTCTACTCGTTCCTCACCATCCTGGCGACCACGTACTTCGGCTGGCACTACATCGCCGACGACATCGCCGGCCTCGCCATCGCGCTGATCGCGGTCTACCTGGGCGGTATCGCCACCGGTCAGAAGTTCGACCGCGGTGGCCGCAGCTCGCACCCGACGACCTCGACCGACGAGGTGCCGATCGACGAAATGACATCGGTGTAGTTCGTCAAGCCGACACGCCGTGAGTTTGATGCTTTTTTGAGCATTCTGTTCCTTCTGTGACGGATGAGGTTTACCGTCGTCGGGTGCGCTTGGGGGTAATGCGGGGGATCGTGGCTGTCGTCGTGGCTGCCACGTCCGTTCTCGGGGTGACCGCGTCGGCACAGGCCGACCGGCACCCGGGAGCGCCGACGCGTTCCGAGGTCGAGCACGCCAAGGCGGTCGTCGCCCAGCGGACCCGCGACGTGGCCTCGCTCCAGGCCCAGCTCGTCGTGGCCAACGACGCGCTCCAGGCGGCGGGCGAGAAGGCCGAGATGGCCGCCGAGGCCTACAACGGCGCGATGTACCGGCTGCAGCAGGCCAAGGCCCAGACCGCGCAGGCCAAGGCCGACGCCGCCAAGGCAGCCCAGAACGTCGAGAGCGAGCGGGCCGGCATCGCGGCGCTGGTCACCCAGGGCGCTCAGGACGGGTCCTCGCTCGCCGGCGTCACGGCCTTCCTCGGCGCCGACAGCATCGACGGTGTGATGAACCGGGTGGCTGCGGTGAACAGCGCCGCCGACTCGATGCAGGCCCGCTTCGACCAGTTCACCGCGATGAATGCGCTCGCCCGGGTCGCCCAGGCCAAGGCCGAGAAGGCCGTGCAAGCCGAGACCAAGCTGACCAAGAAGGCCGCCACGCTGCGCGCGCAGGCTGCCCAGGCCGCCAACGACGCGCAGACCAAGGCGTCCCAGATCGGCGCGCAGCGCACCGAGCTCGTGCACCAGCTCGCCGCGGCCCAGAAGATCTCGGTGAAGCTCGCCGCCCAGCGTCAGCGCCACCTGGAGAAGGTCGCCGAGGCCCGGGCCGCCGCCGCAGCGGAGGCGAAGGCCAAGCACGACGCCGAGGAAGCGACCAAGAACTCCTCATCGCACGAGGACGAGAACCTGCCCGAGGAGGGCGGCTGGGACCTGCCCGGGCTGTCGAGCCCGGACGGCACGGCCGACGGGGCCGCCAAGGCGATCAAGTTCGCCAAGGCGCAGCTCGGTGACCCCTACGTGTGGGCCGCCGCGGGCCCGGACCGCTGGGACTGCTCGGGGCTGACGATGATGGCCTGGAAGGCCGGCGGCGTGGCGCTGCCGCACTACTCGGCGGCGCAGTACCAGCTGACCGTGCACATCGGTGTCGGCGACCTGCGCCCCGGTGACCTGGTCTTCTGGGGGACCTCGCCGAACACGATCCACCACGTGGCCATGTACATCGGTGACGGCAAGATCATCCAGGCTCCGCGGACCGGCTCCTACGTCGAGATCAGCGGCATGTATGACTGGATCCCGCCGAACTTCTTCGGGCGCCCGTAGGTCTAGATCGATTCGGCGGTCAGAACCTCGCCGGTGAGCGCGTCCACGATCACGACGAACTGTGCGGTGTAGTAGTCGGGCTTGCTGGCCTGCCCTTGGGTTGGGGTAAGCGGTCCAAGGACGGGAACCTGTACGTCGTCGAACACCAGGACCCATGCCAGACGGTCCTGAATCACAGGCTCGATTCGTGACGGCTTGGCGGGATCTGCTTCGGCCTGGCGTCCGTACTCCGGCTCGCTGACTCTGGCTAGGTTGGCGCCGCTCGCGGCCTTGGAACCGAGGAGGTGCGCGAACGCCCTGGAGCTGGCGCTCTCGGCACCGGTCAGGTCGACTGTAGGAGTCGCAGAGCCCAGCGGCACCTCGCGAACGATCGTCTTCTGGCGTTCAAGGGCGTCGATCACGGTTGCTCCCACCGACGGTGGAGGCGTCCTCGCAGCATGAGGAAGCACTTGGCTGCCCGCGACTGAGGGTGCCTGTTTCGTCTCCGTGGCAAACGTCGTTCCTACAATCGCAATGCCCACAGCGGCGGCCGCAGCGACCGGGATCGCTGCGGACCTAGAAGCGCGTATCACAGTGGATCCGTCCATACGAGAAATCCTTTCCCTCCGACTGATGGGCTGTACGACGCTCGGTGGTACCGGCTGGTCGCGGGTGACGTGTACGAGAGCGACGAAATGAAGTTGATGTCGCCGTTCTGCGCGTACTGCTGCAGGTAGTCGAAGTGGGTTTGGCTCGTCTTGGTCCCGGGAACGTCGTCTTCGAAGTGGTAGGTCTCAGCGCCGTATTGGGCACTCCATTGCGGTTTCCACTGACCCGTGACGTCGTAGCCCACAGTTCCGAGGTCCGTACCGGCTGCCGTCATGTGAATCCGGTCGTCCGATGCCCTGAGGTACGAGGAGTAGAACGCGGCCTTGGAGGCTGTCCCGAAGAACTTGGTCGTGTAGGGACTGCTTCCAGTGGGGCAGCTCGCGTGGGCCCGACACTTATTGGTGTTCTGGAAGAAGATGCGGATCCCGCTCGAGTCGAACGGCGCTCCGGATCCCAACTGCATGTACCCGCTTTGAGCCCAACCGTCAGATCCAGTCGAATCGACCGACTTCGCGGTGACCATAGCCCACACCGTGCTGAGCCCCGGGCCGGTGACGTCGCTGCCGCAGAGATCGGGGTTGTGGAAATCAATGCGCCCGCGGGCCCCGTACGTCGCCGACGAATAGGTCGAGTAGCCGCCGTAGTTCGATGATCTGGTCGTGCTTGGGCAATCGCTAGCAGCCTGAGCTGCAGGACTAGCGAGAGCCTGCACTCCGCCGACAACGATCACCACGGCTAGGAGTGCACGAAGTCTCACGAGCCCGCCTTCCTCTTTGACAGTGGAGTGCGGGAAGGACGTAAAACTCGTCCCGGCATTACGTGGCTCGCGATTACGGGGGCCAGAGCGTTTCGCGACGATCGCGATGCTGGCAGCATGAGGCCATGGCCGACTACGAGCAGCCCCAGGTCGACGTACCGGCAATGACCGCCCTGCTGGACGGCAGCTACGTCGAGGTCCGCGATCTCACCCGCAAGCGCCTGGTCGAGTACGCCTCGATCCTCACCGACCAGCGCGACCTGGACCGTGGCAAGTTCCGGGAGCGGGTCAAGGACGTCGTGGTCGAGCTGGCCGGCACCGGGCAGACCGGGCTCGGCTTCCCCACCGAGTACGGCGGCGGAGGCGACATCGGCGCCTCGGTGGCCGCGTTCGAGACGATGGCCTTCGGGGACCTGTCGGTGCTGGTCAAGGTCGGCGTGCAGTTCGGGCTCTTCGGCGGCGCGATCCTCCAGCTCGGCACCAAGAAGCACCACGACGCCTACCTCAAGGACCTGGTCAGCGGGCAGCTGCTCGGTTGCTTCGCGATGACCGAGACCGGGCACGGCTCGAACGTGCAGGCGCTCGGCACCGTCGCGACGTACGACGTCGAGACCCACGAGTTCGTGATCACCACCCCGGACGACCACTCCCGCAAGGACTACATCGGCAACGCCGCCGCCCATGCCCGGCTCGCGGTCGTCTTCGCCCAGCTCGAGATCGGCGGCCAGTCCGAGGGCGTGCACGCGTTCGTGGTGCCGATCCGTGACGCCAAGGGCAAGGTCCTCAAGGACGTGCGGATCGAGGACGACGGCCGCAAGATCGGCCTCAACGGCGTCGACAACGGACGGATCTGGTTCGACGGCGTCCGCATCCCGCGGGAGAACCTGCTCAACCGGTACGCCGACGTCACCGAGACCGGTGTCTACCGCTCCGAGATCGACAACCCGGACCGGCGGTTCTTCACGATGCTCGGCACCCTGGTCCAGGGCCGGGTGTGCGTCGGCGGGGCGAGTATCAACGCCAGCAAGGTCGCCTTGTCGATCGCGACGAAGTACGCGCTCGGCCGGCGCCAGTTCGGGAACCCGGGCGGCCCCGAGGAGCTGCTGCTCGACTACGGACTGCACCAACGCCGGCTGCTCCCGCTGATCGCGCGCACCTACGCGCTGCACTTCGCCCAGGAGGTCCTGGCCGGCCAGCTGCACGCGGTCTTCTCGGCCACCGCCGAGGTCGACGAGCGCACCCGTCGCGCGCTGGAGTCGCGGGCGGCCGGGACGAAGGCGCTGGGAACCTGGCACGGCAGCCGCACGATCCAGGAGTGCCGCGAGGCCTGCGGCGGGGCCGGTTACCTGTCGGCGAACCGGTTCGACGCTCTGCGTGCCGACACAGACGTGTTCACCACCTTCGAGGGCGACAACCACATCCTGCTGCAGCTGGTCGCCAAGGGCCTGCTGACCGACTACTCCTCGGAGTTCAGCGACCTCGACCAGCTCGGCATGGTGCGCTTCGTCGCGGGGATGGCGGTCGACACGGTCGTCGAGAAGACCTCGGTGCACAAGCTTCTCGAGCGGGTCAAGGACATCCTTCCCGGCGGGGACGACTGGGCCCAGGAGGCCGAGATCGTCGACTCCGAGTACCAGCTGGCGATGTTCCGCTGGCGCGAGGAGCACATGCTGGCCGGCGTCGCGAAGCGGCTGAAGGCCGGCATGGACGCCGGGATGGACCCCAAGGAGGTGTTCAGCCGCTGCCAGGACCACGTCATCGGGTCGGCGCGTGCCCACGTCGAGCGGCTGGTGCTCGAGGCCTTCGTCGACAAGGTGCGCGCCACCCCCGACGGTCCCAACAAGTCGGCTCTCTACCTGCTCTGCGACCTCTACGCGCTGTCCGCGATCGAGGCGGACCGCGGCTGGTGGATGGAGCACGGCCGGCTCACCTCGTCCCGTTCCAAGGCCATCAGCAAGGAGATCAGCGAGCTGTGCCGTAAGTTGCGTCCGATCGCCGAGGACCTCGTCGACGCGTTCGGCGTACCGGCCGAGATGCAGGCCGCCGAGATGCTCGCCCCCGGAACCGTCGAAGGCCAACGCATGTGAAAGGGCGACGCTGATGCTGGACCGACTACGCCTGCCCGGGCTGGGCGGGTGGAGCGACGACCCGCTCTGGGCCACCTTCTACGACTGGTCGGTCGAGCACCCGCGCGCCGGCGGCGCGGTCTGGAAGCTCGGTATCGGCAGCGACCTCGGGCTGCTCTACAACGCCGCGGCCGAGATCGGTCGCCAGCCGGCCGGCAGCTCCGTGCTCGACGTCCCCTGCGGCGGCGGGGTAGCCCTGCGCGGGCTGCGCCCGGGCCAGGGGATCCGGTACGTCGCCGCGGACATCGCCCAGGCGATGCTCGACCGCACCACGGACGCCGCGCGCGAGCGCAGCCTGAGCGACCAGGTCGAGCCCAGGATCGCGGACGTCGGTGCGCTGCCGTTCGGGGACGGCGAGTTCGACCTCGTCGTCAGCTTCACGGGTCTGCACTGCTTCCCGGACCCGCACCTCGCGGTGCTGGAGATGGGTCGGGTCACCCACGCCGGCGGTGTGCTCACCGGCAGCGCCCTGCTGAACGACACCGGCGGCGTGCGCGGCGTGCCCGTACGCAGGGTCGGTCGGCTCTCGGGCCTGCTGGGCCCGGGTGCCACGAAGGCCGAGGTCCGCGACTGGATGGCCGAGGCCGGGTTCGTCGACGTGACCGTCAAGGTCTCCGGGGCGATTGCGTATTTCCGCGGGGTGAAGCTCTAGTCGGTTCCCTGCGCGTGTCACCAGGTTTCGACACGCTCGGTCGCCCGGCTCGTTCCTCGCTCGGGCGCTCGCTGCTCAGCCACCAACGATCAAGGCCGCTGGCGCGTCCTTGATCAGTGAGCGTGGCCCTCGGCCTCGGCCTTCCGGAACCGCTCGAAGGAGGCCTTCACCTCGGCCTCGGCCTCGGTGCGGCCGACCCAGTTGGCGCCCTCGACGGACTTGCCCGGCTCCAGGTCCTTGTAGACCTCGAAGAAGTGCTGGATCTCCAGGCGGTCGAACTTCGGCACGTGGTTGATGTCGCGGATGTGCTCCAGGCGCGGGTCGTGCGTCGGGACGCAGAGCACCTTGTCGTCGCCGCCGGCCTCGTCGGTCATCCGGAACATGCCGATGGCGCGGGCGCGGATCAGGCAGCCGGGGAAGGTCGGGGCCTGCAGGATCACCAGGGCGTCCAGCGGGTCGCCGTCCAGGCCGAGGGTGTTCTCGATGTAGCCGTAGTCCTCGGGGTAGGCCGTCGAGGTGAACAGCATCCGGTCGAGGCGGATCCGGCCGGTCTCATGGTCGACCTCGTACTTGTTGCGCGAACCCTTGGGGATCTCCACGAGTACGTCGAACTCCACGGCGTTTCCTTCCGATGCAGCGTCTGGGGAATGAGGGCCGCGGTGCCCGTCTGAACGCCGGGCGCGGCAACCCGGTTAGTCTCCCGCACAATGGCCGCGATGGGCGAACCGAGGAGTCGAAAAATGGCCCGTAGGGGGGCTCGGCGTGAGCAACGCCACGCGAAGGGCTCACGAACCCTGCGCCGGGTGCTCTCCTGGGTCCCCGAGGTGCTGGTGGTGCTGGTGGTCCTCGCGGCCGTCGGCAACGTGCAGTACGACCTGGGGCACCGCTGGTTCGGCCTGCCGGCGACCGATCCCGACTCCCACCCCGCCGCGGTGCTGCCGCCCGAGGGGCTCGACCTGCCCGCCGGAACTCCGGCGCCGGCGGTCGCCGCGGCGCTGACCCCGGGCAGCGCCGACCCGGCACGGGTCCGCTCGGCGCTGACGCACCTGCTGGCGGACAAGCGCCTGGGCAAGCACGTCGACATGCTCGTCACCGACCTGTCGACCGGCACGGTGCTCTTCCAGCGCGGGAGCGGCTCGGTCACGCCAGCATCGACCACCAAGCTGCTGACCTCGCTCGCCGCGCTGCAGAGCCTCGGTCCGATGACCCGGTTCAGCACCCGCGTCGTCGCCGTCGGTGACCGGCTCACCCTCGTCGGTGGAGGTGACCCCTTCCTGGCCAGCACGCCGGCCGCCGCGAAGGGCCGTTACCCGGCGCGCGCTGATGCCCAGACGCTCGCCCGACGGACCGCCGCGGCACTGACGGCGCAGGGCATCCGGCAGGTGCGGCTGAGCTACGACGCCACGTTGTTCACCGGTCCGGGGATGAACCCGAACTGGCCGGCCGCCTACGGGCCGGACAGCGTCGTGCCGCCGATCCGGGCGCTCTGGGTCGACGAGGGCAAGGTGGACCACCGCTTCGTCACCGACCCCGCCGCCGTGGCAGGTCACAGCTTCGCGACCTCGCTGGCCAAGGCCGGCATCAAGGTCGTCGGGCCGGTCCGTGCGGGGAAGGCTCCGGCGGATGCCGTCCAGGTCGCGGAGATGAAGAGCGCCCCGGTCGGCGAGATCGTCCAGCACACCCTGACCGTGAGCGACAACAACGCCGCCGAGGTCCTCGCCCGGCAGGTCGCCCTCAAGGTCGGTACCTCGCCGTCCTTCAGCGGCGGCACGACGGCGGTGTTCCGGGTGCTCGACGAGCTCGGGGTCGACCTCGCCGGCTCGCGGATCTACGACGGCAGCGGTCTCTCGCGCCGCAACCACCTCACCCCGACGACGCTGCTCGACGTGCTCCGGACCGCCGCATCGCCCGAGCACCCGACGTTGCGCGAGGTGATCACCGGCCTGCCGGTCGCCGGGTTCACCGGCTCACTCCAGGAACGCTTCGACGACGGTCCGACCGCGGCGCGTGGTCGGGTGCTCGCCAAGACCGGAACGCTGACCGGGGTGCACGGACTCGCCGGCGTCGCCACCGACCTCGACGGCGACCTCCTCGGGTTCGTGATCATCGCCGACCGGGTCTCGGTCCCGAACACGCTGCCAGCCCGGCACCAGATCGACCTGATGGCGGCGGCGCTGGGTGCCTGCCACTGCGGCCGGCCCAAGGATTCCCCGGTCTCCTGACAGGGCGACCCGTAGGGTCTCCCTCATGACTGCAGCAGCGCCCTCCGCGATGATCGACTGGGATCTCGCCGTCCGCGTGGGCTCCCGGCTGGCCGGTGACGGCCCGGTCGTGAGCCGCGGCGAGGCCGACGCGGTGGTCGCCGAGCTGCGGGCCGGGGCGACCCGCTCGACCCCGCTGGTGCGCGAGTTCACCGGACTCGTCGCCGAGGAGCGCACGGCGCCGGTGCTGGTCGTCGACCGTCCCGGCTGGATCCGGGCCAACGCCGACGCCTTCTCGACGGTGATCGCGCCGATCGTCGCCAAGCTCCAGGACAAGAAGGGACCGCCGTCGCCGCTCACCGAGGCGATCGGCTCGCGGATCACCGGCGCCGAGCTCGGCGTGATGCTCGGCTTCCTGGGCAACAAGGTGCTCGGCCAGTTCGACCCGTTCCACGAGGCCCCGGGAGCGGCTGGTCGCCTGCTGCTGGTCGCCCCGAACATCGTCCAGGTCGAGCGCGAGCTCGACGTCGACGAGCACGACTTCCGGCTCTGGGTCTGCCTGCACGAGGAGACCCACCGGGTGCAGTTCACTGCCGTCCCCTGGATGCGCGACCACCTGCACTCGCTGATGGGCCAGATCGTGAACGCGGTCGAGACCGACCCCTCGGCACTGCTGTCCGAGGGCATGTCCCGGGTCGGCGCACTGGTGTCCGGCAAGACCGACCCTTCGACAGGCTCAGGACAAGCGGCAAGCCTGCTCGACCTCTTCTCGACGCCCGAGCAGAAGCTGGTCATCGACCAGGTCACCGGGGTGATGAGCCTGCTCGAGGGTCACGCCGACGTGGTGATGGACGGCGTCGGACCCGAGGTGATCCCGACGGTCTCCCAGATCCGGGAGAAGTTCACCCAGCGACGCAAGGGCGTCGGCAGCCTCGACAAGCTGCTGCGCCGGTTGCTCGGCCTGGACCAGAAGATGGCGCAGTACCGGGACGGCGCCGTCTTCGTGCGCCAGGCGGTCGACAAGGTCGGGATGGAGGGCTTCAACGCCGTCTGGGCCGAGGCCGCGAACCTGCCGACCAAGACCGAGATCCACGACCCCGACGCCTGGCTCAGGCGCGTCCACGGCTGATGGGCCTCGACCCGGCAGTCGCCGCCGTCCGGTCGGCGGTCCGTGGCGTGCTCCCGGGCCCCGGTGAGGTCGCGCTGGTCGCCTGCTCGGGGGGAGCCGACTCGCTCGCGTTGCTGGCCGCGACGGTCTTCGAGGCGCGGCGGGACGCCGTACGGGTGGTCGGTGCCGTGGTCGACCACGGTCTGCAAGCGGGGTCTGCCGAGCACACCGCCCGGGTCGTCGAGCAGATGGCCGGACTCGGCGTCGACGAGACGGCGACGATCCGGGTCACCGTCGACCCGGGACCCGGAGGCATCGAGGCCGGTGCCCGGGAGGCTCGGTACGCCGCCCTCGGCCAGCTCGCCGAGCACGTCGGCGCCGGCACGGTGCTGCTCGGGCACACCCTCGACGACCAGGCCGAGACCGTGCTGCTCGGGTTGGCACGCGGTTCCGGTGGCCGCTCGCTGCAGGGGATGCGCCGGTCCTTCGACCTCGACGGCGTCCGCGCGGTGCGCCCGCTGCTGGGCCTGACCCGGCAGCAGACCGAGGCCGCGTGCACGGCCGAGGGCATCACCTGGTGGGACGACCCGCAGAACGAGGACCGGGCCTTCACCCGGTCCCGGATCCGGCACACCGTGATGCCCGTTCTCGAGCGCGAGCTCGGTCCTGGCGTCGCCCAGGCACTGGCCCGTACGGCCGATCAGCTGCGCACCGACATGGGTGACCTCGAGGAACGAGCGCTCGGCGCCCTCGACGAGGCACGGATCGAGGGCGGCATCGACCCGGGCGACCTCGAGTGCACCAGCCCGGCTGTCTTCGGCCGGGTGCTGCGGATGGCGGCGGTCGAGGCCGGCGCGATCGCCTCCGAGCTGACCTTCGAGCACGTGCAGGCGATCCGCTCGGCCCGCCCGGGAAAGGAGATCCGGCTGCCGGGTCACGTCACCGCTTACCGCGAGGGCGAGTGGCGGATCCTGTTCAAGCCGACGCCGTCACTGTCGGACGAGTAGCCACCGTCAAGGCCCTCGGGTGCCATTGCGGAACTCGAACCCGTCCTGCTAGTCCTGTTCTGGGACCGGACGAGGAGCTGCCATGGGTGACTGGGTCGAGCTGCGGGTTCACGGCGTGCACGGCACGTCGCCGGCCAACATGCTGGGGGTCGCGGACTCCGACGTCCGCCAGATCGCGGGTGACGCGCTCACCGGCGTCTACCGCGCCGAGGACGTGGAGCTGCCGTTGCGCACCTTGCGCAGCGGTCCGGACCAACCCGAGAACGTCGCTGTCGAGGCCTACTCCTGGGGTGCGCTGACCTCGGGAGTGCAGGGGATGCTCGGCTGGGTTCGCCGGGTCGGTTGGCTGCTGCTGCTCCCGTTCGCGTTGGCCAACATGGCCTACTGGGCGCGGATGCACGTCGCCGTCGGCGACCGTCGGGACCGGTGGGGGGTCAGGGCCGTGCGGGCCTCCGGCCTTCTCCTGACCGTCTTCATGATCCTCACGCCGGTCGTGATCGCCGTGGACATGATCGGGTGGCAGTGCTTCCGCGAGGGCGTGCCGCGGTGCTCCCGCCTGCCCGGGCAGCTGGACTTCCTGGCCGGCTGGACGGCCGGGCAACGTCTGCTGGTCGCCAGCCTGGTGCCGCTGCTGGTGGTCCTGCTGCTCTGGATCCTGTCCAGCCAGACCATGAACTCCTACGAGGTCGGTCGCCCCCCGGAGCACGAGAAGGGTGACGACAAGGACGTCGACAAGGGTGACGACAAGAACCGCACGCAGCTGCCCGGGCTGATCCTGCGCCGCGACGCGTTGTGGCGCTCGAAGGACCGGACCGGCCAGCTGCGCAACCTGCACGTCGCGGCGGCGCTCCTCGCCCTGGTCATCGTGATCTCGACCCACATGGTCCGTGCCCGGACCCACGGGCACGACGTGCCCCCGTTCTGGCTGGCCATGCTGGTGGTCGCGAGCGCGGTGCTGCTCGTCTGCCTCGTGGTGGTCTGCCTCCCGCAGGTCGGCGACATCGGGCCGCACGACGATGCACCGGGTCCGCCGGCGTGGTGGTCCGCCCGGCTGCGGGACGTGGCGGCCCTGCTGGTGGTCGTGCAGTCGGTCGCGCTCTGGAAGCACGGCGGTGCGCTGGACCAGACCCTCTCCTTCCAGGGGACCGACTGGTGGATCCTCAGCCTCTTCGTGGCGCTCACCGCCCTGCACCTCTCGGTGTTCTTCGGCGCCCGGATGCGCGCCGTGGTGGCGGTGCCCCTGGTCCTCGGCGTCGCGGCCGGTGGCATCGTGATGGTGGTCCTGTACGCGCACCACCAGTACCTGCGGTTCTCCCGGGACCGGCTCGGGCTCGCCGTGCTGATCGCCGTGCTCGGCTTCGGGCTGATGGTGTTCTGGCACTACCGGATCGCGGACCCCGAGCCGCTACCCGGAGCACCCCGCCAGCCGCACACGCGTGACCGCGTGGCCTGGCGCGGGGCGGGTGCGTCGGTGCTGCTCGCCGCGGCCGCCTGGGTCGGGCTGCTGTTCACCTCCAGTGCGGTGACCGCCGCCGCCGACTACCTGAACGGGCCGCAGTCGGTGGGCGACCTGCGCACCCTCACGCACGAGACGGAACCCGGGACCCCGCAGTACTTCGGCGCCACCGGCAAGGTCGTGCTCCGCAAGCCGGTCATCACCATCGAGGGCGACCTGATCGTCGTCAATGCCGGGAACGTGATCGCCGACCGGATCCTGGCCCACGTCGACGGGGACCAGATCGACCACCTGATCGGGACCCGGAAGTTCAGGGGTCCCATCCGTCTCCACCTCCCGGCGGGGAGCGTGCTCGACATCGACCGCGGGTGCGAGGTCACGCGGTACGTCCCCGGGCACGGGTGCATCCGCAACCTGACGGCGCGCTGGTTCGCCACCGAGCAGATCCCGGTCGGGGACCGGGAGGTCTGGTTGGGGTCGCTCGTCGGCTGCTCGGACCCCGCGGCGTCCACCCGGACCTACCAGACGGTGTCGACCGGCCTGTGCCCGGCCCGGAAGCAGGGCCTGGTCGTCCTGCGACCCCAGGAACGCCTGCAGGCCCCGCTGGTGGTTCCGCAGGTCCTGGCCTGGATGCCGATCGGCCAGTTCGTCTGGCTGATCGCCGTCGCGCTGGCCGCCCTCGGCTGCCTGGTGCGGTTCAACACCGGTGCCGGGAAAGCGGTGACGGCATCCCTGAGCGCGTCGAAGATCAAGCCGCCGGACGACGCCATCCCGTTGGTCGACCGCGTGCGCTGCATCGCCAAGCGTCGTGGGGCCGCCCTGTCACACCGGGCAGAGACCTTGCTGGACGTGATCGGATCAGTGACCGGGCTGGTCGCGCTGCTGCTGATCGTGTGCTCGCTCACCGGGCAGGTGCCCTGGGACCGGGGTGGGATGGCCTGGACGAACCCGCTGGCCACGGTCTCCCTGTACCTGATGCTCGGCACGGCCGGGGGCTTGATCCTGCTGGGGTCCTACCTGCGGCGCTCGGCGTCGACCCGCAAGGCGGTCGGCGTGATCTGGGACCTGTGCACCTTCTGGCCACGAGCGGCGCACCCGCTCGCTCCGCCGTGCTACGCCGAACGGGTCGTCCCGGAGCTCGAGACCCGCGCCCGCTGGGTGCTGCGCTCCGACGGGGGGAGCAACCAGCTGATCCTGTCGGGGCACAGCCAGGGCTCGCTGATCCTCGCCGCGACCGCCAGCCGGCTCGACGACGAGGACTTCGACCGCGTCCGGTTCATCACCTACGGCAGCCAGATCCGGGCCCTCTACGGCCGGGTGTTCCCGCGGGTGTTCGGACCGGAGGCGATCGGCTACGTCCCGACGCCCCGCAGTCCCCGGCTGGGCAACGGGTGGCCGGACACCGGCGTGAAGCCCGGGCACGGCGGCGACGCGGTTCCCGGCAGCCTGCGCTACCGCATCGAGCACCGCGACGACGGCCGCCCGGGCGGATCCTGGGTCAACCTGTTCCGCCGCAGCGACCCGCTCGGCTTCCGCGTCTTCGCCGATCTCGACGGTGATCCGCTGGCGCCGAGCAGCGGGTCCGACCTTCCCGTGATGGAGGTGCCGACGGCCGACCGCGGCGACCCGGGCCCGGCGGTGGCCGGGCACAGCGACTACCAGCACACGGAGGTCTACCGCCGGGTGGTCTGCTCCTGGACCGGCGAGGAGGAGTTCGAGGCGACCTACGATCCCGGTGGGGTGCTGGACCTGCCGCCGAAGCCCCAGGGCTAGAGCAGCTCGGTCGCCAGCAGCTGCAACGTCGTCTCCCGGGCCGGGGAGGCGTCGACCGGGGTTCCGGCGACGGCTCCGGCCACCGGGTGGACCATCACCTCGTCGACGCCGAACTCCTCGGCCAGGCCGCGGATCTTGGCCGCTGCGGTCTCCGGCGTACCGATCACCCAGCGCTCGCGCATCGCCAGCACCAGCGGCAGGTGCGCGTCCGGGACCGGGTCCGCCTCGGCCTCCTCGATCAGGCGCTGCGGGCGCAGCTGACCACCGGTGCGCAGGGCGACCATCGCCTGGAGCTGCGGCGCGGCCAGGCGGTCCGCCTCCTCCTGGGTCGCGGCCACGACCGCGTTCACGGTGAGGAAGGTCCGCGGCTCGGCCAGCTCCTCGGAAGGCTGGAAGCCGCTCCGGTACAGCGACAGGGCCTCGGCGGTGCCGTTGCCGGAGAAGTGGTGCGCGAAGACGTACGGCAGGCCGCGAGAGGCGGCGAGCTGGGCCGAGTAGTCGGACGAGCCGAGGAGCCACACGTCCGGACGCGAGGTCGCGTGCGGGGTGGCGGTGAGCGCGTGCAGCCGACCGTTGACCTGGAGCCCGACCCCGCCCGGGCTCATCATCGCGATCACGTTGTCGACGTACGACGGGAACTGGGCGACGGCGTCGTCGGTGACCCCGCCGGCGCCGTGGCGCAGCGCGTAGCTGGTCACCGGGTCGGTGCCGGGTGCGCGACCGATGCCCAGGTCGATCCGCCCGGGGAAGGCGGCCTCGAGCAGCGCGAACTGCTCGGCGACCACCAGCGGCGCGTGGTTGGGCAGCATCACCCCGCCGGAGCCGACGCGGATCCGCTCGGTGGCGCCGGCCACCATCGCGATCAGCAGCGGCGGGTTCGTCGCCGCGACGGCCGGCATGTTGTGGTGCTCGGCCAACCAGTAGCGGTGGTAGCCGCATCCGTCGGCGACCCGCGCCAGCGACCGGGTGGCCGCCAGGGCGTCGCCGGTGCTCTGGTCGGAACGCACGGGGACGAGATCGAGCACGGAGAGACGCATGTTCGGGCAACGCGCCTGTCTGACCCGGGATTCCCTCAGGTGTGCGGCGGCGGGACCCCGCCCGCTGCCCCGCCGCCGCACACCTATGGCAGGCTTCGGGCATGGAATCCGCCGACGTCGAAGCCGACCTCGTCAACGTCCTCTTCACCGAGGCGCAGATCCAGGACAAGCTCCGCGAGCTGGCCAAGGAGATCGAGAACGACTACGCCGGCAAGGACATCCTGATCGTCGGCATCCTGCGCGGAGCCGTGATGGTGATGGCCGACCTGGCCCGCGCCCTGAACCGGCACGTCGAGATGGACTGGATGGCGGTCTCCTCCTACGGCTCGGGGACCAAGTCCTCCGGCGTGGTGCGGATCCTCAAGGATCTCGACACCGACATCACCAACCGGCACGTCGTCGTCGTGGACGAGATCATCGACACCGGCCTGACGCTGTCCTGGCTGATCTCGAACCTCGCCTCGCGCAACCCGGCCTCGCTGGAGATCTGCACGCTGCTGCGCAAGCCTGAGGCCTCCCAGATGGATGTTCCGGTGAAGTACGTCGGCTGGGAGATCCCGAACGAGTTCGTCGTCGGGTACGGCCTGGACTACCAGGAGCGGTACCGGAACCTGCGCGACATCGGCACGCTGGCCCCGCACGTCTATTCCTGAGCACTCCCGGCGCGCCCCCTGGGGCGACCTGAGAGTATGTCGGGCGTGAAGCGAATTCTGCGTGGTCCCTGGCTCTGGGTCGCCCTGGCCGGTGTGGTCGTGATCCTGGCGCTCCAGGTGCTGCTGCCCAACGGCGGCTACAAGGAGATCCAGACCTCGACCATGGTCGAGCACATCAACAACGGCGACATCAAGAAGATCACGTTCGTCGACGGCGACCAGCAGATGCGCGCCGAGCTCAAGAACGGCAAGAAGTACGTCGCGACCTGGATCGACGGCCAGCAGACCGGACTGGTCGACCTGGTCGAGAAGCAGAAAGCCGACGGCAAGCTCGGGACCTACACGAGCAAGAACCCGCAGCCCAGCCTGCTGACCTCGCTGCTCGGGACGATCCTCCCGTTCGTCTTCATCGTGCTGATCTTCCTGTTCCTGATGAACCAGGTGCAGGGCGGCGGTGGCCGGGTGATGCAGTTCGCCAAGTCCAAGGCCAAGCTGATCAGCAAGGACATGCCGAAGACCACCTTCGCCGACGTGGCCGGCTGCGAGGAGGCCATCGAGGAGCTCGGCGAGATCAAGGAGTTCCTCCAGGAGCCCGCCAAGTTCCAGGCCGTCGGCGCCAAGATCCCCAAGGGCGTGCTGCTCTACGGCCAGCCCGGTACCGGCAAGACGCTGCTGGCCCGCGCGGTCGCCGGCGAGGCCGGTGTCCCCTTCTACTCGATCTCCGGCTCGGACTTCGTGGAGATGTTCGTCGGTGTCGGCGCCTCCCGCGTGCGCGACCTGTTCGAGCAGGCCAAGGAGAACGCCCCGGCCATCGTCTTCATCGACGAGATCGACGCCGTCGGTCGCCACCGCGGTGCCGGCATGGGTGGCGGTCACGACGAGCGCGAGCAGACCCTCAACCAGCTGCTCGTGGAGATGGACGGTTTCGACGTGCGCGGCGGGGTCATCCTGATCGCGGCCACGAACCGCCCCGACATCCTCGACCCGGCGCTGCTGCGCCCGGGCCGCTTCGACCGCCAGATCAGCGTCGACGCCCCGGACCTCAAGGGCCGCGAGCAGATCCTCAACGTGCACGCCCGAGGCAAGCCGATGGGCGCCGACGTGGACCTGCTCTCCGTCGCGCGCCGTACGCCGGGCTTCACCGGTGCCGACCTGGCCAACGTGCTCAACGAGGCAGCCCTGCTCACCGCCCGCCAGAACGGCAAGCTGATCGACGCCGCCGCGATGGACGAGGCGATCGACCGGGTCATCGCCGGTCCGCAGAAGCGGACCCGCCTGATGAGCGAGAAGGAGAAGCTCATCACGGCGTACCACGAGGGCGGCCACGCCCTGGTCGCCGCGGCGCTGCCGGGCACCGACCCGGTGCACAAGGTGACGATCCTGCCGCGCGGTCGTGCGCTGGGCTACACGATGGTGCTGCCCGACGAGGACAAGTACAGCCAGACCCGCTCGGAGATGCTCGACAAGCTGGCCTACATGCTGGGCGGTCGCGCCGCGGAGGAGCTGATCTTCCACGACCCGACCACCGGCGCCGGCAACGACATCGAGAAGGCCACCTCGCTGGCCCGGGCCATGGTCACCCAGTACGGCATGACCGAGCGCCTCGGGGCGATCAAGCTCGGCGACAACGGCCACGAGCCGTTCCTCGGCCGCGACATGGGTCACCAGCGGGACTACTCCGAGGACGTCGCCGCGATCATCGACGACGAGACCAAGAAGTTCCTCGCCGCTGCGCACCAGGAGGCCTTCGACATCCTCGAGGAGAACCGCGACGTCCTCGACGCCCTGGTGCTCGCGCTGCTCGAGCGGGAGACGTTGGACAAGGCCGAGGTGGCCGAGGTCTTCGAGCCGCTGCGCCGTCGCCCGGAACGTCCCGCCTGGACGGGCTCGCCGGACCGGGTGCCGTCCTCGATCCCGGCCGTCTCGGTTCCGAAGAACGGATCTGCGCCGAGCGAGCCCGAGCCGGAGGGTGGCGTCATCCTGACCCCGCCGAGCGGGGACGGCGACTCCTTCGGGGAGGCGCCCAACCCCGGGAACACCCCGTGAACATCGGACCGGTCAGCACCGACGGGAAGCCCGCCGGACCGTTCGACCACGACCGGGCTGCCGCCGCCGTCCGCGAGCTGCTGATCGCGATCGGTGAGGATCCGGACCGCGAAGGTCTGCGCGACACCCCGGCGCGGGTTGCCCGGGCCTACGAGGAGCTGACCGGCGGCCTGCGCAAGACCGCCGAGGACGTGCTCACCACGACGTTCGACCTCGGCCACGACGAGATGGTCCTGGTCCGCGACATCGAGCTCTGGTCGATGTGCGAGCACCACCTGGTGCCGTTCACCGGGGTCGCGCACGTCGGCTACATCCCGGCCGAGTCCGGCAAGATCACCGGGCTGTCCAAGCTGGCCCGCCTGGTCGACGTCTACGCCAAGCGCCCGCAGGTGCAGGAGCGGCTGACCACCCAGATCGCCGACTCCCTGATGGAGATCCTGGATGCGCGCGGCGTGATCGTGGTGATCGAGGCCGAGCACCTCTGCATGACGATGCGCGGCGTCCGCAAGGCCGGCGCGCGCACCATCACCTCCGCGGTCCGCGGGATCATGCACAACGCCGCCACGCGCTCCGAGGCGATGGCGCTGATCAACGCGGCCCACCGGTAAGCAGCGGCGCAGTGGCCACCCCGCTGACCCGGAGCCTGACCCAGCGTCACCTCGACGGGCTGCCGCGCGCCGATCGGCCGCTGGTGATGGGCGTGGTCAACGTGACCCCGGACTCGTTCTCCGACGGCGGCCGGTACGACGAGGTCGACCGTGCCGTGGCCCACGGGCTCGCCCTGATCGCCGAGGGCGCCGACCTGGTCGACATCGGCGGCGAGTCGACGCGTCCCGGCGCCACCCGGCCGCTGGTCTCCGAGGAGCTGGCCCGGGTGGTCCCGGTGATCGAGCAGCTCGCCGCCCAGGGTGCCGTGGTCTCGGTGGACACCATGCGCGCCGAGGTCGCCGCCGCTGCGATCGCTGCCGGTGCGCGGTTGGTCAACGACGTCTCCGGCGGGCTCGCCGATCCGGAGATCCTGGCGGTGGCCGCCGACCACGAGGTCGCCTACCTGGCCATGCACTGGCGGGCGCACGCGACCGAGATGCAGCAGCGCGCCACCTACGCCGACGTCGTCGGCGAGGTCTGCGCCGAGCTCTCCGCCCGGGTCGAGGCGGCACTGACCGCCGGTATCGCGCCCGAGCGCCTCGCGGTCGACCCGGGTCTCGGGTTCGCCAAGACCGCCGACCACAACTGGGAGCTGCTCCAGCACCTGGACGCGCTGGATGTGCTGGGCCTCCCGGTCCTGGTCGGCTCGAGCCGGAAGTCCTTCCTCGGTTCACTGCTGGCCGACGCGGAGGGCGAGCCGCGCCCGGTGGACCAGCGCGAGGACGCCGGAGTGGCCCTGAGCACGCTCGCCGGCCTGGCGGGAGTCTGGGCCGTCCGGGTGCACCAGGTGCGCGGCACCGTGGACGCGCTCCGGGTGGTCTCACGCTGGCAGGGTCGCCCGTTTGGCACCCAGGACGCCCCGGGTAGGGTCATCGAGTGACTGACCAGCTGGCGGTGCGCGGCATCGAGATCCACGCGCACCACGGCGTGTTCGACTTCGAGCGCCGCGACGGTCAGGTCTTCGTGATCGACCTGCTGCTGGGGATCGAGACGCGGCCGGCCGCCGCTGCGGACGACCTGGCGCTGACCGTCGACTACGGAACGCTGGTCGACGAGGTCCGAACCGCGGTCGAGAACGACCCGGTCGACCTGATCGAGACGCTGGCCCAGCGGATCGCCGACGTCTGCCTCAAGGCCGACGTCGACTGGGTCGAGGTCACCGTGCACAAGCCGAACGCCCCGATAACGACGACGTTCTCGGACGTCGCCCTGACGATCAGACGGAGCCGAGCATGACCGAGTCCCCGAATCCTGCCGTGATCGACGCCGACACCCTCACCGGAGACATGCACCCGATCCGTCGTGCCGTGCTGTCCCTGGGGTCCAACCTCGGCGACCGGATGTTCAACCTCCAGGGCGCCGTCGACGCGCTCGCGGACACCCCCGAGGTCTGGGTCACCGGCGTCTCGGCGGTCTACGAGACCGAGCCGGTGGACGCACCCGAGGGGTCCGAGAACTTCCTCAACGCGGTGATCACGCTGGACACCACGCTGTCCGCGCGCACCCTGCTCGAGCGGGCCCTGGCCGTCGAGGCGGCGTACGGGCGCGAGCGCGGGGAGACCAACGCGCCGCGGACCCTCGACGTCGACCTGATCGTGGTCGGCGACCGGCACGCCGACGACGAGCACCTCAAGCTGCCGCACCCGCGTGCCGCCGAGCGTGCGTTCGTGCTGGTGCCCTGGCACGACCTGGAGCCGGACGCCGAGATCCCCGGCTACGGCACCGTTGCCGAGCTGCTGGAGAAGACCGGCCGGGACGGGGTCGAGCGTCGCGACGACCTCGCGCTCGAGGTCCAGTAGACAACCCCTCGTGACGCGCGACGTACCGCCTCCGGTCCAGCGACCGGAGCAGGACCCGGAGCCGACCGGCACCGTCGGCACGACCGGGCCGGGCCCGCTGGTGGTGCTCGGCCTCGTGGGTCTGTTCGTGGGTTGGGCGGTCCGCGGGGTCGCGATCCGGCACGGGTCCCCGACGCCGATGATCTCCTGGCTGGCCGTCGGGGTGACCTGGTTCCTGGTCGCGGTGACCGCCGCGACGGCGTACCTGACCTGGCGCACGGTGCAGCGGGACCGGGCCCTGCTCAGCCCGCAGCAGGGTCTGACCCGGCTGGTGCTCGGCAAGACCATGGACCGACTCGCAGCGCTGGCGCTCGGCGGCTACCTCGGTGCCGCGGTCTCGGTGCTCGGGGTGGACGGCGAGAGCGCGGACCGGATGATCCTGCGCGCGCTGTTCGGGGCCGTCGGAGCAGCCCTCGGGCTGGCCGCGGGGCTCGCACTCGAGCACGCGTGTCGCGTCCCTCCGGCAGATCGGTAGCGACTTACCCTGGCTGCATGGCCAGGAACCGCACCTCAGCGCGTCGTCGGCAACGCAGTGTCCGCGTCACGGTCGCGGTCTCCCTGCTCGCGGTGGCCACGGCCGCCGTCATCGCTGCTCTCCCGACCCAGTCGCCGGCGCTGCTCTCCGCAGCCGCCGTGGCCGCCGTGGTCCTGGGGTGGGCGTCCGTCCGGATCGTGTGGACCGAGGTGCTGCAGTCGCGTCGCGAGAACGCGACCGACCGCGCCGCCACCGCGACCGCCTACAAGAGCCTGTTCTCCCAGCGCGCCGCCGAGCACGCAGAGTTCACCACCGCGATGACCGAGCGGCTGGCGGAGTCGAACCAGACCCTGCACGAGTACCAGGGCGCGATGGTGCAGGCGCAGCGGGAGACCGCAGCGGCCCAGCTGCGGGCCGAGACCGCCGAGTCGGCGCACGCAGCGGCGATGGTCCGCGTCGCCGAGCTGGAGCGCTCGATCGAGATGCTCCGGGCCGAGGACATCGTCGAGGACCTGGTCGCGTTCGACGAGAAGATCGCCGAGGCCGCGGGCAAGCACGCGGCCGAAGAGGCCAAGCTCGCCTGATCAGTCCGCGGGCGGTGCGTTCACGTCCGCGCGCAGCATCGCGTGGATGCCGTTCGGCGTCAGCACGCCCAGGAACCGCGGTCCGTCGGTGACCCCGATCATCGCCTTGTCCTCGCGCAGCAGCAGGGCCAGCGCGTCCTCCAGGGTGGATCCGACGTCGAGCGTGCCGGCCAGGTCCGCGGCCGCGATCCCGTCCATCGACTCGAGCCGGGCCGGGTCGATCCTGGTCACCGAGAGCCGGCGCACCCCGCGCCGGCCGCCGACGAACTCGGCGACGAAGTCGTCCGCGGGTGCACCGAGCACCGCCGCCGGTGCGTCGTACTGAGCCAGCCGACCACCGCCGGCGAGGACCGCCACCCGGTCGCCCATCTTCACGGCCTCGTCGATGTCGTGGGTCACCATCAGCACCGTCTTGCCGAGCTCGCGCTGGAGCCGCAGGAACTCGTCCTGCAACCGGGCGCGGACGATCGGGTCGACCGCTCCGAACGGCTCGTCCATCAGCAGCACCGGTGGATCGGCGGCGAGGGCCCGCGCGACACCGACCCGCTGGCGCTGGCCGCCGGACAGCTGGTGGGGGTAACGCTTGGCGAACTGCGCCGGGTCGAGGCCGACGAGGTCGAGCAGCTCGAGCGCCCGGGCGCGTGCCTTCTTCTTGTCCCAGCCCAGCAGGCTCGGCACCGTCGCGACGTTGGTGGCGATGTCCTGGTGCGGGAACAGCCCGACCTGTTGGATGACGTAGCCGATCCCGCGGCGCAGCTGGACCGGGTCGGCGTCGGTGACGTCGGTGCCGTCCAGGTAGATCCGGCCCGCGGTCGGTTCGATCAGCCGGTTGACCATCTTCAGGATCGTGGACTTGCCGCAGCCCGACGGTCCGACCAGCGTCACCAGGGTGTTCGCGGGGACGTCGAGGTCCAGGCCGGTGACGGCGACCGTGCCGTCCTCGTAGGTCTTGGCGACACCTTCGAGCCTGATCACGCTAGGTTCGTCTCGTGGTCCCACTGGCCGATCCTGCCTTCCCGGACAACTGCCTGACCCGCAACGAGTGGATCTGCGGGCGGTACTACTCCACGCGATCCCACGAGCTCGAGTCCGCGCTCCTCCAGCACCTGGGGATCGTGGTCGCCTCGGTGGCCCTGGGCCTGGTGCTGGCGATCCCGCTGGCGCTGCTGGCTCGACGCTACCGAAAGCTCGAGGGAATCATCGTCGGCTCGACCACGGCGATCTACTCGATCCCCTCCCTGGCGCTGTTCTCGTTGCTCGTCCCGTTCACCGGTCTGGGGCGCCGCACGGTGCTGATCGGTCTGGGCCTCTACTCGCTGACCGTCCTGGTGCGCGCGATCCTGGACGGCCTGGACGCGGTGCCGGCCGAGGTCAGGGAGGCGGCGACCGGGATCGGCTACGACGGTCGCCGGATGCTGCTGCGGGTCGAGATCCCGCTGGCGCTGCCCGCGTTCATGGCGGGACTGCGGGTGGCCACCGTCTCGGCCGTCGCGCTCACCACCGTCGGGTCGATCCTCGACTACGGCGGCCTGGGCGACCTGATCCTCGAGGACGCCACCTTCAAGGCGCAGGTACTGGCCGGCAGCGTGCTGTGCGTGGCGCTGGCGGTCACCCTCGACGTGATCCTGGTGATCAGCCAGCGACTGCTGACGCCGTGGGCGCGGAAACCTCGCCGACGGGCGGTGGCGGCGTGAACGGCGTCATCGACTGGTTCCGGAGCTCCGAGCACTGGCACGGCGACTACGGAGTCCCGGTGCTGCTGGGCCAGCACGTGCTGCTGACGCTGACCTCGGTGCTGATCGCGATCGCCGTCGGGTTCCCGCTCGCGCTCTGGCTCGGGCACCGGCACCGCGGCGGGATCCTGGTGATCAACCTGACCAACATCGGGCGCGCGGTCCCGATCGTCGCGCTGCTCGCGCTGTTCTCGCTCAGCGTCTTCGGCAACTCCTACCTCGGTCCTTACGGACGATCGGGTCTGGCCACCCTCGTCACGCTGGCGCTGTTCGCCCTGCCACCGATCGTGACCGCGACCTACACGGCGATGATCGAGGTCGACCCCGACGTCGTCGAGGCGGCCCGCGGTATGGGGATGTCCGAGACGACGCTGCTGCGCCGGGTCGAGCTGCCGCTGGCCGCGCCGCTGATCGTCTCCGGGCTGCGCCTGGCCTTCGTCCAGGTGTGGGCCACGGCGACCATCGCGGCGCTGGTGGCCGGGCCTGGACTGGGCAACATCATCACCCGCGGCTATGCCAACAACCAGACCGCCGAGGTCGTCTCCGGCTCCCTGATCGTGGCCTTCTTCGCGCTGCTGATGGAGATCGGCTTCCTCGGTCTGCAGCGGGCGGTCGACCCTCGCCCGCGGGTAACGGTCTGATTTCAGCCTCGGTTCTGTCCGCGCCATGTCCTAGGGTCGTGGACGCGGGCACGCGCGCCGGTCCTCCCTCCGGATGCGAGCAGGCCTGCCGGACACGCGCAGACCCGTGGGGGCTGCGGGACACAGAAGGCGGAGACATGAACAACAAGCTCGTACGACGGCTCTCGTTCGGCCTGGTGGTGCCGTTGGCGCTGCTCGCGGCCGGGTGCGGCAGCAGCAGCGACGACAAGAGCTCCGGGAAGGACCTCGGGTCGGTGACCATCGTCGGCCAGAAGTTCCCCGAGGCCGACATCATGGCCGAGCTCTACAAGGGCCTGCTGGACCACGCCGGCTTCAACGCCTCGGTGAAGGAGCTCGGCGGTCGCGACCTCTACCTCGACCCGCTCCAGAAGGGCACCGTGCAGGTCTCGACCGACTACCTGTCGTCGATGACCGAGGCCCTGAACCGCAAGGCCAACGGTGACGACGCCAAGGTCGTGGCCTCCCACGACGCGGCCGCCACCCTGCTCGAGCTGACCCAGCTCGCCAACAAGTACGGGATGACGCCGCTCAAGCCGGCCCAGGCGCAGGACGCCAACGCGTTCGCGGTGACCAAGAAGTTCGCCGACGAGAACAACCTCAAGACGCTCAGCGACCTGGCCGCGCTCGGCAAGAGCATCAAGCTCGGTGCCGCGCCGGACTGCGACAAGCGCCCGGACTGCAAGATCGGCCTGGAGAAGACCTACGGCCTGAAGATCAGCTCGGTGGTCCCGACCGGCTTCGGCACCGACGAGACCAAGGCGGACCTCAAGAGCGGGGCGACCCAGCTCGGCCAGGTCGGCACCAGCGACGGAACCCTGGCCAGCGCCGGCCTGGTCCTGCTCGAGGACGACAAGGGTCTGCAGAACGCCGAGAACCTGGTCCCGATCGCGAACACGGCCTGGCTCAAGGGCCACCAGGAAGCGGTCGCTGCACTGAACTCGCTGTCCGAGGTGCTCACCACCGACGACCTGGCAGCGATGATCACCCAGGTCTCCGTGGGTCGGGAGAAGGCGGCTGACGTCGCCGACGCCTACCTGAAGGCCAAGGGACTCATCTAGCGGCGACCGTCTCCACCTTCGTGCCGGGGGTGGGGCCTCGTCTGATCCCGTGACTGTGCCCCCGGTCGGTTCTCCGGCCGGGGGCACGGTGCGTCCCGGGGGCGGGTAATCTCGCGCTCCATGAGCGCCTCCGCCGTCGAGAGCAACCGGCTGATCGACGTCGCCACCGGGTCGGAACTGATCTGGTCCGAGCTCCCGGGCCGCGAGATCCCGGCGCCCGCGGCGGTCGTGGTCGGCTCTTCCTTCGAGGCGCTCTCCTGGGCCCGGGCGCACGCGCTGACCGGGGCCGAGCTGGTGCTGGTCGCCCAGGGGCGGATGGAGGAGAACCTGCGCGCCGAGCTGCTCGCGGCCGGGCTCGCCATCGTCGAGGACGGTTCCGTCACGCCATCGACGGCGCCGCGCGACCCGGAGGCCGACCGGCTGTGGCTGCTCACCTCCGGTTCCACCGGCCGACCGAAGCGGATCGGCCACACCCTCGCCTCGCTCACCACGGTGTCCGGTGACCTCGCTCCCCGGCGGTGGCTGTGCCCGTACTCGCCCGGTACCTACGCCTGGTGGCAGGTCGTCACCCTCGCGCTGGGCTCGCCCGGCCAGGACCTCGTCGTCGTCGACCCGACCTCGCTGGACGGGTGGGTCGAGGCGGCCGTGCGCCACCGGGTCACCGCAGCCTCGGGCACCCCGACCTTCTGGCGGCAGACCCTGATGACGCAGAAGGACCGGCTCGCCGAGGTGCCGTTCGAGCAGATCACCCTGGGTGGCGAGCCGGTCGACCAGGCGGTGCTCGACAAGCTGCGCGCCGTCTTCCCGGAGGCCCGGATCTCCTGGATCTACGCGTCCTCGGAGCTCGGCGCCTCGATCGTCGTGCACGACGGTCGGGCCGGCTTCCCGGTGGAGTGGCTCGAGCGCGACGACCCCGACCGACCGCGGCTCGCGGTGCGGGACGGCGAGCTGGTGATCGCCTCGCCGCACCACGGAGCGGGACTGGAGGGGGCGGTCCCCACCGGCGATGCCGTGGTGATCGAGGAGGCGCGCGTGGTGATCACCGGCCGGGTGAACAGCGACGAGATCAACGTCGGCGGTGCCAAGGTCTCGGCGGGCGTGGTCCGCGGCGAGCTCCAGAAGCACCCGGCGGTGGCCTGGGCTCGCGTCCGCGGCCGGAAGTCGCCCCTGGTCGGCAGCCTCGTGGTCGCCGACGTGGTGCTCGCCGAGGGCTTCGAGCAGAGCCCGGAGCTGCTCGCCGAGCTGACCCGCTGGTGCGCCGCCCGCCTGCCCGAGTACGGCGTACCGAGGCGGATCACGGTCCTGGACGAGATCGACAGCACCGAAACGGGCAAATCTGCCCTCTAGTTCGTGTGATGGAGCCCACGAACCCGTTCGCTGGTCGGGAACGAGCGGCCCGGCGTACGCTTTTTACGTCATCAAGTAGTGCGGTACCCGCCCGGGACTGCAACGAAAGGCGATGAGCCCACATGACCCGAATCGGGGTTGTTGGCGCCGGCAGGGTCGGCGCTGTCCTGGCCGCTGCGCTGCGCGCAGCCGGCCACGAGATCGTCTCCGCGGCCGGTGAGTCGACCGCGTCGAAGACGCGTATCGCCGACCTGCTCCCCGGGGTACCGGGCGGCAAGCCGACCGACGTGGCCCGCACCTGTGACCTGCTGCTGCTCACCGTGCCCGACGACATGCTCGAGAACGTCGTCACGATGCTCGTCGGCGCCGGCGCGATCCGTCCCGGTCAGTACGTCTGCCACACCAGCGGCCGCCACGGCCTCGCGGTCCTCGAGGCCGCGACCGCCATCGGCGCGAAGCCGCTCGCGATGCACCCGGCGATGACCTTCACCGGCACCGTCGTCGACCTGGACCGGCTCGCCGGGACCGTCTTCGGCGTGACCGCCGGCGAGGCCGACCGCGCCGAGCTCGAGTCCCTGGTGACCGACCTGCGCGGCGTCCCGATGTGGGTGCCGGAGGACAAGCGCACGCTGTACCACGCCGGTCTGGCGCACGGTGCCAACCACCTGGTCACCCTGGTCGCCCAGGCGATGGAGCTGCTGGCCGCCTCGGGAGCCGAGGACCCGGCCGCGACCCTGCGACCACTGCTCTCGGCCGCTCTCGACAACGCGCTGAACTCCGGCGACGCCGCGCTGACCGGCCCGATCGTGCGCGGTGACGTGAACACGGTCCGTGCCCACCTGGTGCAGATCGGCGAGACCGCGCCGGCGACGATCCCGTCGTACGTCGCGATGGCCAAGGCCACCGCCGACCGCGCCGTCCTCGACGGCCGGTTGCTGCCGATCCGCGCGGCCAAGATCGTCCGGCTCCTCGACGAGGCTCTCGCCCGGGTCGAGGAACCGCACCTCGTCCGGGGACGCCGGACCGACGCCGGGTGGTTCGAGAAGCAGTGAACGGCACCCTCGTCCGCGCCGATTCCCGCGCGGACCTGAGCAGTGCGCTCGCCACCTTCGGTGGCCGGGTCGGTTTCGTGCCGACCATGGGCGCGCTGCACGAGGGCCACGTCGCCCTGATCCACCGCGCCCGGGAGGAGGTCGGGCCGGACGGTGCCGTCGTCGTCTCGATCTTCGTGAACCCGACCCAGTTCGCTCCGGGTGAGGACCTGGACCGCTACCCGCGCACCCTGGACGCCGACCTCGAGGCCTGCGCCGCGGCCGGTGCCGACGTGGTCTTCACGCCCTCGGTCGAGGAGATGTACCCGACCGGCCTCGGCGGCGGTGTCACCGTCGACCCGGGTCCGCTCGGTGCCGTGCTCGAGGGCGCGGTCCGTCCCACGCACTTCCGCGGAGTGCTGACGGTCGTGGCCAAGCTGTTCGGCCTGGTCCGTCCCGACGTCGCGGTCTTCGGTCAGAAGGACTACCAGCAGCTCGCGCTGATCACCCGGATGGCGGCCGAGCTCTGCCAGGGCGTCGAGGTCATCGGCGCACCGACCGTCCGCGAGCCCGACGGTCTCGCGCTCTCGAGCCGCAACCGCTACCTGGACCCCGAGCAGCGCAGCAACGCGACGGTGCTCTCGCGCGCCCTGTTCGCCGCCCAGGACGACGCGGTCCGCGGGTCGGCAGCAGCACTCGGCGCTGCTCGCGCGGTGCTGCGCGGCGTTGCCGGCGTGGACCTGGACTACCTCGAGATCACCGCGCCGGACCTGGGCCCCGCCCCGGCCACCGGCGAGGCCCGGCTGCTCATCGCAGCGCGGCTGGGCGCCACCCGACTCATCGACAACGTCGCCCTGGAGCTGGGGTCGACGAGCAGCACCCCCGAAGGAGGCAACTGATGTTGCGCACCATGATGAAGAGCAAGATCCACCGGGCCACCGTGACCCAGGCCGACCTGCACTACGTCGGATCGGTCACCGTCGACGAGGACCTGCTCGACGCAGCCGACCTCCTGGCCGGCGAGCTCGTGCACATCGTCGACGTCACCAACGGCGCCCGCCTGGAGACGTACACGATCGCCGGCGAGCGCGGCTCGGGCGTGATCGGCATCAACGGCGCTGCAGCGCACCTGGTGCACCCCGGCGACATCGTCATCCTGATCGCCTACGCGCAGATGGAGACCGCGGAGGCCCGCACCTACGAGCCGCACGTCGTCTTCGTCGACGCCGACAACACGATCGTGACGCTCGGCAACGACCCGGCCGACGTGCCCGAGGGCAGCGGCCTCCTCCGCGGCGACCTGGTCGCGGCCGGCCGCTAGTCTCCACGGATGAGCGTCCACGTCCCGCAGCGGCTCGCGGCCGGTGAACCCGGCTGGTCGACCACCGCCGACGTCGTGGTCGTCGGCACCGGCATCGCCGGTCTGACGGCTGCACTCCGGTTGCGTGGCCAGGTCGACAAGATCCTGGTCGTCACCAAGGACGTGCTCTCCGCCGGATCCACGCAGTGGGCCCAGGGCGGCATCGCCGCCGCCCTCGGTCCGGGGGACACCCCGACCGAGCACGAGATCGACACCCTGGTCGCGGGTGCCGGCGCCTGCGACCTCGAGGCCGTCCGGGTGCTGGTCAACGAGGGCCCCGAGGCCGTCCGCGAGCTGATCGCCATCGGCGCCAACTTCGACCACGCGGAAGACGGCGAGCTGTCGCTGACCCGCGAGGGTGGCCACCACCGCGACCGGATCGCGCACGCCGGCGGCGACGCCACCGGTGCCGAGATCCAGCGCGCCCTGGTGGCGGCGATCCACGCCGCCCCGGACATCGAGGTGATCGAGCACGCCCTCGCCGTCGACCTGCTGCTGGCCGAGGACGGTGGGGTCGCGGGTCTGACCCTGCACGTGATCGGTGAGGGTCAGCGCGACGGCGTCGGCGCGGTCTACTGCCGGGCCGTGGTGCTCGCCTCCGGAGGACTCGGCCAGGTCTTCGCGCAGACCACCAACCCTGCGGTCTCCACCGGCGACGGGATGGCCGTGGCGCTGCGCGCGGGTGCGGTGCTGCGCGACCTGGAGTTCGTCCAGTTCCACCCGACCGTGATGTACCTCGGTCCGGACTCGACCGGCCAGCAGCCGTTGATCTCCGAGGCGGTCCGCGGTGAGGGCGCGTTCCTCGTCGACTTCGAGGGCAACCGCTTCATGCAGGGCGTGCACGAGCTCGCCGACCTCGCCCCGCGCGACGTCGTCGCCAAGGCGATCACCCGGCGGATGCTCGAGGAGGGCAAGCCGCACATGTGGTTGGACGCCCGGCACCTCTCCCCAGAAACAGGTACCGAGGAGTTCTGGGAGCGCCGCTTCCCCACCATCCTTGCGACTTTGCGCAGTCATGGGATCGATCCCGTCAGGGATCTGATCCCGGTGGCCCCCGCGTGCCACTACGCCTCCGGCGGTGTCGCCACCGACCTGTGGGGCCGGTCGACCGTTCCCGGCCTGTACGCGACCGGCGAGGTCGCCTGCTCCGGCGTGCACGGCGCCAACCGCCTCGCCTCCAACTCACTGCTCGAGGGCCTCGTCTTCTCCCGCCGGATCGCTCAGGTGCTGCCCGGGGAGCTCGGGCCCTGGCGCGAGCCGGCCGCGGACGAGCGCCAGGTCGGCGTCATCGTCGGCGAGGTCCGCCCGGCGCTCCAGGCGACCATGACCGAGCGGGTCGGGGTGCTCCGCAGCGCCGACGGCCTCGCGATCGCCGCCAAGGAGCTGGCCGGCTACGCGGCCCGCGGCCGCGAGGACGGTACGCCGGACTGGGAGACCACCAACCTGGTGACCATCAGCGCTGCTCTGACCGAGGTGGCCACCCTGCGCCAGGAGACGCGCGGGTCGCACTGGCGCGAGGACTTCGGCCAGCGCGACGACGCCGACTTCGCCGGGCACTTCGACGTGGTGCTGGTCGAGGGCTCCCCGGTCGCCACCTTCGACCTCTCCGAGGCCACCGACAAGGGACAGCTATGAGCGATCTCAAGGAAGTTCTCGACACCGAGCTCGAGGAAGCCGGCCTCGACCCGGAGCGGGTGCGCGCGCAGATCGCGGACGCTCTCGCCGAGGACCTGCCCCCGGACGGCACCGGCGTCGACGTCACCAGCGAGGCCACCCTTCCCGACGTACGGGTGACGGCGGAGTTCGGCGTCCGCGAGGACGGTGTGGTGGCCGGCCTCGCCATCGCCGCGCTGGTGTTCTCCGAGGTGCTCGGTGACGACGTCGAGATCACCGACCGCATCGCCGACGGCAGCCGGGTCAGGGCCGGGGACGTCGTCATGCGCATCACCGGCCCGGTCCGGGGCGTGCTGATCGCCGAGCGGACCGCGCTGAACTACGCCACCCACCTGTCCGGGATCGCGACCGCGACGGCCCACTGGGTCGCCGCTCTGGAGGGGACCCGGGCGAAGGTGCTCGACACCCGCAAGACGCTGCCGGGCTACCGGGCACTGCAGAAGTACGCCGTGCGCTGCGGCGGCGGCGTGAACCACCGGTTCAGCCTCTCGGACATGGCGCTGGTCAAGGACAACCACGTCGTCGCTGCCGGCGGGGTGCTCCCGGCGTACCTGGCCGTGAAGGCGCGGTACCCGGACCTGCCGGTGGAGGTGGAGGTCACCGACCTCGACGAGCTCCGCCTGCTGCTCGACGCCGGCTGCGAACGGGTGCTGCTGGACAACATGAGCAACGAGATGATGGCCGAGGCGGTCGCCCTGACCGACGGCCGCGCGGTGCTCGAAGCCTCCGGAGGGATGACCCTGGAACGTGCCCGTGAGGTCGCCGAGACGGGGGTGGACTTCATCTCCGTCGGTGCGTTGACGCACTCGGTGAAGGTGCTCGACCTCGGGATGGACCTCCCCGGATGACGTTGCTCTGCGCCGACATCGGCAACTCGCACACGACGCTCGGGCTGCTCTCCGACGGAGACGTCCGCGACCACTGGCGCGTCTCGACGCTGGAGACCCGGACCGCCGACGAGTGGTACGTGCTCATCCGCGGCCTGATGTACAGCAGCAGCGCTCTCGGGGGCGGTGCTCGTCCGGACGGCATCTCGGTCTGCGCCACCGTCCCTGCGGTATTGCACGAGTGGCGCGACATGCTGGCCCGGCACTTCGCCGACGTGCCGGCCGTCGTGGTCGAGCCGGGCGTCCGCACCGGCGTACCGGTCCTGATGGACAACCCGCGCGAGGTGGGCGCGGACCGGGTGATCAACGCCCTGGCGGCCGCCACCCTGTACGAGGGGCCGGCGATCGTCGTCGATTTCGGCACCGCGACCACCTTCGACGTGGTCAGCCCGCGCGGCGAGTACATCGGCGGCGCGATCTCGCCCGGCATCGACATCTCGCTCGAGGCGCTCGGCCGAAGGGGTGCCCAGCTGCGCAAGGTCGAGCTGCTCAAGCCGCGCACGGTGATCGCCAAGAACACCGTCGAGGCCCTGCAGTCCGGCATGGTCTTCGGGTTCGCCAGCCAGGTCGACGGCATCGTCGAGAGGATGATCGGCGAGCTCGGCGTCCCCGCCGAGACCGTGAACGTGATCGCCACCGGTGGGCTGGCCCCGGTCGTCGTCGACGAGTGCCGCTCGATCACCCAGCACCAGCCCTGGCTCACCCTGCGCGGCCTCGAGCTGGTCTTCGACCGCAACCAGTGAGGGCGGTCCGGTCCGCCGCCGATAACCTTCTCCCCATGACCGACCAGCACGACGCCACCGCCGACGCAGCGGCCGATGACCTGCCGGAGCAGATGCAGGTCCGCCGCGACAAGCGTGCGCGGCTGCTGGAGGCCGGCAAGCAGGCCTACCCGATCGCGGTGGAGCGGACGCACACGGTCAAGGAGATCCGCGCGAAGTACGACCCGCAGCTCGAGGCCGGCTCGCTCGAGCCCGACACGATGACCGGCGAGCAGGTGGCGATCACCGGCCGGGTGATCTTCCTGCGCAACACCGGCAAGCTCTGCTTCGTCCGGCTGCGCGAGGGCGACGGCTCGGAGATCCAGGTGATGCTGTCCCTGGCGGACCTCGGCGAGGAGTCGCTGGCCGACTTCAAGGCGCTGGTCGACCTCGGTGACCTGCTCGCCGTCAGCGGCGAGGTGATCACCAGCCGCCGCGGCGAGCTCTCGGTGCAGGCAAGCACGTGGCAGATCGCGGCCAAGACGCTGCGTCCGCTGCCGAACGAGCACAAGCCGCTGTCCGACGAGGCCCGGATCCGGCTCCGGTACGTCGACATGATGATCCGGCCCGAGGCCCGGGACATGGTTCGCACCAAGGCGACGGTGCTGCGCAGCCTGCGCAACACCCTGGACTCGCAGGGCTACCTCGAGGTCGAGACGCCGATCCTGCAGCTCACCAACGGTGGCGCCGCCGCCCGGCCGTTCAAGACCCACCTGAACGCGCTGGACCAGCCGATGCTGCTGCGCATCGCGCTCGAGCTCGACCTCAAGCGGGCGATGATCGGCGGCGTCGACAAGGTCTACGAGATCGGCCGGACCTTCCGCAACGAGGGCCTGGACTCCACCCACGCGGCCGAGTTCTCGATGCTGGAGGCTTATCAGGCCTACGGCGACCAGTTCACGATGATGCAGCTGACCCGGGACCTGGTGCTCGACGCCGCACGCGCGGTCGGCCGCACCGTGGTGCCCAGTCGGGACGGTTCCGAGATCGACCTGGAGGCCGAGTGGCGCCAGGCCCCGATCCTGGACCTGGTCTCCGACGCTCTCGGCGAGGAGATCACCGTCGACACGACCGCGGACGCGTTGCGGAAGCACGCCGCCGCCCGCGAGGTCGAACTGCAGCCGAAATGGGGTTCGGAAGAGATTGTTGTCGAGCTGTACGAACAGCTCGTCGAGGATTCTCTGATCAATCCGACTTTCGTGATGGATTATCCGTCCGCGGTGAAGCCTCTCGCCAAGGCACACCGGTCAAAGAATGGGCTCAACGAGGCGTGGGACCTCATCATCAACGGCGTCGAGCTGGCTCCGGCCTATTCCGAGCTCAACGACCCGGTGGTGCAGCGTGAACGACTCACCGCACAGTCCCTGCTCGCTGCAGCGGGGGATCCCGAGGCCATGGAGCTCGACGAGGTGTTCCTCAAGGCGATGGAGTACGGGATGCCGCCCGCCGGCGGAATGGGCATGGGCGTCGACCGGTTGATCATGCTGCTCACCGGAGCCGGTATTCGCGAAACTATTCTGTTTCCCCTGCTTCGCCCCGAATAAATAACCTCGGGTATGGTCTGGAATACAGCTCGGGCCACGCTCTTAACGGGCACAGAAAGAAACGGGGAATCGGCATGGCGCAAAAGGTGAGCATCGTTCTCGTCGACGACATCGACGGCTCCGAGGCCTCCGAGACCGTCAGCTTCGCGCTGGACGGGCGTGACTACGAGATCGACCTCAATTCCAAGAACGCCGACAAGCTCCGCGACGCGCTGGCCCTCTACGTCGGCCACGCCCGCCGGGCCGGTTCCCGCAAGCGTGGGCGTTCCGGTGGCGGCCCCAGCCCGGCCGACATCCGGACCTGGGCCCGCGAGAACGGCTTCGAGGTTCCGGACCGCGGCCGCGTCTCCCAGCAGGTCAAGGACGCCTACGTAGCGGCTCACTGATCACGGGGCCTCCCCCTGGTCGAAGTAGATCTTCTCGCTGTCGATCACTCCGACCGGGGGAACGCTCACCGTGCGCGCTCCAGCCTTGCCGCTGATCAGGACCTTGCGCACCGAGATGTTGTTCGAGGTCGAGACCTCGTGCAGCCGTCCGGCCGGGTTCGCGGTGATCCGCAGGTAGTAGGTGCCGTTGGGGAGCGTGGTGATGTCCATCGACTGGCCCGCCCGCTCCTGGGTGTACGTGTCGCCCCAGCCCGCGGCGAGCACCTCGCGGACCCAGATCGAGGACAGGTCTCCGCACGCGGTGGCCAGGTCGCCGTTCCCGGGGTTCACCGCCGCGTGGGGGAGCAGCAGGTCGATGGCGTCGGTCGGTGCGAGGCAGAAAGCCTCCTTGCCGCTGGTGCGGACCCGGTAGCCCTTGGCGTTCCACAGGTCGTAGGTCGCGAAGTCCTCGAAGTGCCAGTGCTGGTGGCTGGGGCGGCTGTCGTACTCCATCGTCCCGACCTTCTCGGTGCCGACCAGCGTGCTGCCGCGGTAGAAGCGCTGGTAGGCGTCCATCACCGGCTCGCTGCCGCGCCGGTAGCCCTCGGCGACCAGCGGCCCCTTGCCCCCGTTGTAGACCGTCGCCGCGAAGTCCAGGTAGTCCCCGGTGTCCTCGTGGTGGGTCGACATCCCGAAGGACGGCAGCGGGATCAGGTCGGGGAGCGCGTCAGCGGGCGGCGCGGTCGTGCTCACCCGCGGAACGGCACGGCGGCTCTCGCTCGAGGCCGGGGCGATCGTGTCCGGGCTGCCCGCGGAGTGTGCGGCCGTCCCCGGGGTCGGCTCGGGCGTCGGCGGGTCCACCGGATCGGTGACCCGCTCGACGGTGATCTTCAGGTGCAGCACCTGGTCGCTGGCCGGGATCCGGAGGATCGTCGCGAGGTCCTTGCGCATCGCCACGTCGAGGGTCGGGTGGTTGCCGAGCTTGGAGGTGTCTGGGGTCTCGATCCCGTAGCTCAGCACCTGCCGCGCCCAGCCCGAGTCGACGCCCCATCGCTGGCTGCGGGTGAACGGGTTGAAGCCGCAGCCCCACGCGAAGACCGTCCGGGACGCCGCGGAGGGTGACAGGGGGCTCGCCTGCCCCTCGTTCGGGCACCAGTCCACCTTGGTCTGGGAGATCCGGCCACCGCCGGCCTTGCGCCACGTCAGCACGAACGCGTGCTGGATGCCCTGCCACCCGTCGAGCATCGACTCCGGAATGGTCCGCGGCGTGCCGCCGACGGTGGCCACGGCGTGGAGCGGGTCGGAGAAGCTGGTCCGCCGGACGTCGATCTCGAACCGGGCGCCGACCGCCTTGAGGTAGATGGAGGGGTTGAAGTCCACCCACTGGTCCGGGCCGGGGTTGTGGATGGTCATCGTCAGCTCGGGCTGCGGGCTGAACAGGCGGACCGAGCCGGTGGCGGCGGTCGCGGACGGCAGGCCCGGTGCGAGCGCGAGGGCTCCGGCGGCGAGGGCGACAGGCAGGGCGGTACGGACGCGGCGCACGGGACCTCCGAGGGCAGGTGTCGGAGCCGGCTCGCCCGGCTCGCTGCTCTCTAGACGCTCCCCGAGCGGTTTTGGTTGCGTGCGGCCCGGAGGTCCCGTGTTCGCTAACAGCGAAGACGGCGTTCGGTCGGAACACGTAGGGTGGATACAGGGTTTGAGAGTCGTGCGGGTCGCACGTTTCTCGACCCGCGTAGTCAAGGAGCGATGCCCATGTTCGAACGGTTCACAGACCGTGCGCGTCGAGTTGTCGTGCTGGCCCAGGAAGAGGCCCGCATGCTCTCGCACAACTACATCGGGACCGAGCACATCCTGCTCGGCCTGATCCACGAGGGGGACGGCATTGCGGCCAAGGCTCTGGAGAGCCTCGGTATCTCGCTGGAGGGCGTCCGTGCTCAGGTCGAGGAGATCATCGGCCAGGGCCAGCAGGCTCCCAGCGGTCACATCCCGTTCACCCCGCGCGCCAAGAAGGTTCTCGAGCTCTCGCTGCGCGAGGCGCTGCAGCTCGGCCACAACTACATCGGGACCGAGCACATCCTGCTCGGCCTGATCCGCGAGGGCGAGGGCGTTGCCGCCCAGGTGCTGCAGAAGCTCGGCGCGGACCTGAACCGCGTCCGCCAGCAGGTCATCCAGCTGCTCTCCGGCTACCAGGGCAAGGAGGCGCAGGCCGCCGGCACCGCCCCGGAAGCCGCTCCGTCCAGCTCCCTGGTCCTCGACCAGTTCGGCCGCAACTACACCCAGGCCGCCAAGGAGGGGAAGCTCGACCCGGTCATCGGGCGCGAGAAGGAGATCGAGCGGGTCATGCAGGTGCTGTCCCGCCGCACCAAGAACAACCCGGTGCTGATCGGCGAGCCCGGCGTCGGCAAGACCGCGTGCGTCGAGGGCCTGGCCCAGGCGATCGTCCGCGGCGACGTCCCGGAGACGCTCAAGGACAAGCAGATCTACTCGCTCGACCTCGGTGCGCTCGTCGCCGGCTCCCGCTACCGCGGTGACTTCGAGGAGCGCCTGAAGAAGGTCCTGAAGGAGATCAAGACCCGCGGCGACATCGTGCTGTTCATCGACGAGCTGCACACGCTCGTCGGCGCCGGTGCGGCCGAGGGCGCGATCGACGCCGCCAGCATCCTCAAGCCGATGCTGGCCCGCGGCGAGCTGCAGACCATCGGTGCCACCACGCTGGACGAGTACCGCAAGCACCTGGAGAAGGACGCCGCGCTCGAGCGCCGCTTCCAGCCGATCCAGGTCGCCGAGCCGTCGATCGCGCACACCATCGAGATCCTCAAGGGTCTGCGCGACCGCTACGAGGCGCACCACCGGGTGACGATCACCGACGAGGCCCTGGTCTCGGCGGCGACGTTGGCCGACCGGTACGTCTCCGACCGGTTCCTGCCGGACAAGGCGATCGACCTCATCGACGAGGCGGGCTCGCGCCTGCGGATCCGCCGGATGACGGCTCCGCCGGACCTGCGCGAGTTCGACGACAAGATCGGCGACGTCCGCCGGCGCAAGGAAGGCGCCATCGACGGCCAGGACTTCGAGGCCGCAGCGCGCCTGCGCGACGAGGAGAAGCAGCTGATCCTGGCCAAGGCCGAGCGCGAGAAGCAGTGGCGCGCCGGTGACATGGACGTCGTGGCCGAGGTCGACGAGGAGCTCATCGCCGAGGTCCTGGCGGTGGCGACCGGCATCCCGATCGTGAAGCTCTCCGAGGAGGAGTCCACCCGACTGCTCAAGATGGAGGACGAGCTCCACAAGCGGGTCATCGGTCAGGAGGAGGCCGTCAAGGCGCTCTCCCGTGCCATCCGTCGTACCCGTGCCGGCCTGAAGGACCCGAAGCGCCCCGGCGGTTCGTTCATCTTCGCCGGCCCGTCGGGCGTCGGTAAGACCTGGCTGTCCAAGACGCTGGCCGAGTTCCTCTTCGGTGACGAGGACGCGCTCATCCAGCTCGACATGTCGGAGTTCTCCGAGAAGCACACGGTCTCGCGGCTGTTCGGTTCGCCTCCGGGCTACGTCGGCTACGAAGAGGGCGGCCAGCTCACCGAGAAGGTGCGCCGCAAGCCGTTCTCGGTCGTGCTGTTCGACGAGGTCGAGAAGGCGCACCCGGACATCTTCAACAGCCTGCTGCAGATCCTGGAGGAAGGTCGCCTGACCGACTCCCAGGGCCGGGTCGTCGACTTCAAGAACACCGTGATCATCATGACCACGAACCTCGGCACCCGCGACATCAGCAAGGGCGTCAGCCTGGGCTTCGGCAACAGCTCGGACACCCAGGGCACCTACGAGCGGATGAAGGCGAAGGTCTCCGAAGAGCTCAAGCAGCACTTCCGCCCGGAGTTCCTCAACCGTGTCGACGAGATGATCGTCTTCCCGCCGCTGACGAAGGAGCAGATCGTCGCGATGGTGGACAACATGATCGCCTCCGTCGAGCTGCGGTTGCGGGACCGGGACATGTCGATCGAGCTGACCCAGGCCGCGAAGGACATGCTCGCGGTCAAGGGCTTCGACCCGGTGCTGGGCGCACGTCCGCTGCGGCGGACCGTCCAGCGCGAGATCGAGGACGTGCTGGCCGAGAAGATGCTCTACGGCGAGGTCGGCCCCGGCCAGATCGTCGTCGTGGACGTCGAGGGCGAGGGCGCCGAGGCGGCGTTCACGTTCAAGGGCACTCCGCGAGCCGTGCTCCCGGACACCCCCGAGACGGTGGAGGTCGGCGCCGGCGACGGCGAGTGATCACCCCGGAAGACTGAACCTCTGGCCTTCCTGCACGACGAGACCATCGTCGAGCAGGGAGGCCAGAGCTCTTTCCCGCTGTGACACGTCGGACCAGGCGGCCTCGAGCCGCGACGCCGCGACCGGACCTTCGGAGTCCCGCAGCACGGCCAGCAGCCGACCACGGCACTGGCGGTCGGTGCCGGCGTAGGTCTGGCCCTTGCGCGGTGGACCGTCGTACGGCGGCTTCCCGAGCCTGCGCCACTGGCACATCTCCTGCACCGGGCACTGTGCGCAGCGCGGGTTCGCGGCCGTGCAGACCAGCGCCCCGAGCTCCATCACCGCGACCGCCCACAGCTCGGGGTGGACCTCCGGCACCAGGGCCGTCGCCAGCTCGCGCTCGCTCCTGGTGACCGAGGGGGCGGGGAACTCGACACCACCGACCGCCCGCCCCAGCACGCGTCGGACGTTCGTGTCGAGCACCGCGTGCGCGCGCCCGAAGGCGAACGAGGCGATCGCCGCCGCGGTGTAGTCGCCGACCCCGGGGAGTGAGCGGAGCTCCTCGTAGGTGTCCGGCACCTCGCCGCCGTGCTCGGTGGTGATCGCCACCGCGCAGGCGTGCAGCCTCAGGGCGCGCCGCGGGTAGCCGAGTCGACCCCAGGCGCGGACAGCCTCGCCGCTGGGGACGGCGGCCAGGTCGGCCGGGGTGGGCCAGCTGCTCATCCAGGCCTCGTAGACCGGGAGCACCCGGCTGACCGGCGTCTGCTGGAGCATGAACTCCGAGACCATCACCGCCCACGGGCTCGTGCCGGGACGGCGCCAGGGCAGGTCGCGCGCGTTCTCGTCGTACCAGGAGAGGATCGGCTCCTCCAGCGCGTTCGTGCCACTCACGCGGTCACCCTACGGTCCGGTGTGGCTCCCCCAACCGGCGCCCGATATTTCCTACCGTTGCCTGCATGACCACGTCCAGGCGACCGGTGCGCAGGCTGCCTGCCCGGGTCTACTGGTTCCGGCGAGCGATGGTGCTCGGAACGGTCTTCGCCGTGATCTTCGCTGTCGCGCACCTGCTCGGGGGCGGAGGCGGTGGGGGCGGAGCCGCCACGCAGACCGCGGCTGACCTGGGCAAGGCGAAGCAGACGGCCAACGGGGGGCCGCTCGGACCGCGCCCGGTGAGCGGCCCGAGCGCCACGGCCACCGGTACGCCGCCCGCCTCGGCTCTCGCCGTACCGGACGGCCCGTGCTCGCTCGACGACATCACGGTCACGCCCGTGATGGGTGACGTCGCCGCAGGCTCCGCCATCAGCCTGGTGCTGCAGCTCAGCGGTGTGCAGCCGGCCTGCAACTTCAAGGTCTCCTCGCACACCCTGGTCGCGAAGGTGACGCACTGGGGCCAGACCGTCTGGTCGAGCCAGCAGTGCACGGCAGCCATCCCGAAGCAGACCGTGGTCGTGCGCAGCGCCCAGCCGACGACGGTGCAGGTCAGCTGGAGCGGTCGGCGCTCGGACGACACCTGCAGCCGCTCCACCAGCTGGGCGCCGCCGACCTCGTACCGGCTGATCGCCTCGGTGGTCGGCTCGGAGCCCGGTCAGACGGCGTTCAAGCTGACGATGCCGCCGCAGGCCGTGGTGACCACGACCGTGCACCCGAAGCCGCACAAGGCGAAGAGGCAGACGCCGACCGCGACCGCCAACGCGGGCCGTTAGTCCGCGGGTATCGCTCCAGGCTTCGACACGCTCGGACTCGGCTTCGCAAGCTCAGCCGAGCTCGCTGCTCAACCACCGACGATCAAGTCCGCTGACGCGTCCTTGATCAGACGTAACGCTCGAGGATCGAGGACTCAGCCAGCCGGGAGAGTCCCTCCCGCACGCTGCGGGCGCGCAGCTCGCCGACGCCCTCGACGATCTGCAGGTCCTCGACGCCGGCCGAGAGCAGCTTCTGCAGGGAGTCGAACTGCTCGATCAGGCCGTCCACGACGTTGCTGGGCAGGCGCGGGACCTTGGCCAGCAGGCGGAAGCCGCGCGGCGTGACCGCACCGTCGAGGTGCTCGCCCTGGCCGAGGCCGAGCGCCTTGGCAACGATCGAGATGTCGACGAGGTCGGTCGGGGAGAGGCCTTCGAGGGCAGACAGCACGCCCTCCGGAGTCAGCTTGCGGCGACCGCCGGGCAGGTAGTCCTTGACCACCAGCTCGCGCTCGGCGTCCACGCCGGTGACGAGCTCCTCGAGCTGCAGGGAGAGCAGCCGGCCGTCGGTGCCGAGCTCGAGCACGTAGTTCTCGATCTCACGCGCGATCCTGGTGACCATCTCCAGCCGCTGGGCCACGACCGCGACGTCGCGCACGGTGACCAGGTCCTCGATCTCCAGGGCCGAGAGCGTGCTGGAGACCTCGTCGAGGCGCAGCTTGTAGCGCTCGAGGGTGGCGAGCGCCTGGTTCGCGCGGGACAGGATCGAGCCGGAGTCCTCCAGGACGTACCGGGTCTCCCCGACGTAGGCCGCGATGATCTGCATCGACTGCGATACCGAGATGACCGGGAACCCGGTCTGCTTGGCGACGCGGTCGGCGGTGCGGTGCCGGGTGCCGGTCTCCTCGCTGGGGATCGTGTGGTCGGGCATCAGGTGGACGTTGGCCCGGTGGATCCGGCTGACGTCGCTGGACAGCACGATCGCGCCGTCCATCTTCGCCAGCTCGCGCAGCCCGGTCGCGGAGAACGGGACGTCGAGGGTGAAACCGCCGGTCGAGATGGTGTCGACGACCTTGTCCTGACCGAGCACGATCAGGGCGCCGGTGCGACCGCGCAGGATGCGCTCCAGACCGTCGCGCAGGGAGGTTCCCGGCGCGATGCTGGCGAGGGTCGCGCGCAGGCGCTCGGCCTCGTGCGCGTCGTCGGTGGCAACCACGCGAGGAAGTCTAGGGCTAGACCGGCGCGCGCCCGACCGAGTTCGCGTTACTCGGCGGGAGCCGGCCGAGGGCGGCGCTCGGCCGATCGAGGTTTTCGCCACCGCCCGGTACAGGAAATTCTTCAGTCCGCGAACAGCGGGGTCTCTCGGGTAATACCGTGGCGGGCGGCCCGTCAGATCTGTGCGCCTCGGGGGTGAGCGCGCACAGCAGAAAGAGGTAGCACCCATGTCCCGACCCACCCATCGCCGCACGCAGCGACCCCGGAGGGTGTTCCTCCTCGGTGTCGCGGCCCTGATCATCGCCGCCTTCGGCAGCGGCTACGCCGCCGACGCCTACGCGGCGGCCCGCGGGGCGGTCGTGCCGTCGGAGCTCAACCGCGAGGAGACCGCCGACCACCTCAGTGGTCAGACCGCGATCTCGGCCTGCGTGATCCGGCTCGACGACTCCAAGGTGACCGGCGAGGGCAACCCGTCCATCCACACGAACAGCGCCCACTTCTGCTCGGGCGTGACCTCCGTCGAGCGAGACGTCAACGGCGACCTCCGGGTGACCCACGACTCCGGCGGGGCGATCGGCGCCTGCATCGCCAAGGAGGACGAGACCCTCGCCCAGAAGGCGATCCAGAGCGGGTGCTCAGGCGGCACCGGGCTCACGGTCGTCCGGTTCTACAAGATGGGGAAGCACGTCCGGATCCAGGACATCAACGCCTCCACCGCCAACGTGTGGCTGCTCTGGGTCGCGGACCCGGGTGAGAACCACCCGACCGATCCGCCGACGCCGACCGAGACCCCGACCCCGACGGAGACTCCGGTCGAGTAGACGCTCAGCCTCCTGCGACGCTGCTCTCCTGGCCCGTCATCCCCAGCATCCGCAGGGCGGTGGCGATCGTGTCGACGTCGACCACGCGGAGCCCGTCCATCAGCCTGCTCTGGCCCACGGTGCTGGACGCTTCGGCTGGCACGGCGGCGGAGCGGAACCCCATCCGGCCGGCCTCGGCCAGCCGGATGTCGAGGTCCCGCACCCGGCGCAGTTCGCCGGAGAGCCCGAGCTCGCCGACCGCCACGACCTGACGACCGAGCGACTGGCCGTGGTGGGCCGAGACGATCGCCAGGGCGATCGCCAGGTCGTTGCTGGGCTCGGTCAGGCGGGCTCCGCCGACGCTGGAGACGAAGACGTCGTGGGAGTGCAGCCGGATACCGGCGTGCTGCTGGAGGATCGCCAGGATCATGGCGACGCGCGCCGAGTCGACGCCGGACGTGGTGCGGCGCGGACGCTCGGACGCCGACAGCGTGACCAGTGCCTGCACCTCGCTGAGCAGCGGACGGCGGCCTTCCATCGCGACGGCGACGCAGGTGCCGGGGACCGGGCCGTGCCGGGTGTCGAGGAACAGGCCGGTCGGGTCGGTGATCGCGACGATGCCGCTGGCCGAGAGGTCGAAGCAGCCGACCTCGTCGACCGGGCCGAAGCGGTTCTTCATCGCCCGGACCATCCGCAGCCGCGACGAGCGCTCGCCCTCGAAGTGCAGCACCACGTCGACCAGGTGCTCCAGCACCCGCGGGCCGGCGATGCTGCCGTCCTTGGTGACGTGGCCGACCAGGACGAGGGTGATGTTGCGCAGCTTGGCCATCCGGATCAGTGCGGCTGCGACCTCCTTGACCTGGGTGACGCCGCCGGGGACGCCGTCGACGTCGCTGGCGCTGATCGTCTGGATCGAGTCGATGACCAGCAGGGTCGGCTTCACGTCCTCGACGTGGCCGAGCACGGCTCCGAGGTCGGTCTCGGCCGCGAGGTAGAGCTCGTCCTGGATGCCGCCGGTGCGGTCGGCGCGCAGCCGGACCTGGGCGGCGGACTCCTCGCCGGTCAGGTAGAGCGTGCGGTGCTTGTTGCGGGCGGTCTGCGCAGCGACCTCCAGCAGCAACGTCGACTTGCCGACGCCCGGTTCGCCGGCGAGCAGGATCGCGGCGCCCGGGACGAGTCCGCCGCCGAGAACCCGGTCGAGCTCGGGGACCCCGCTGCCGCGCGCCTGGGACTCCTCGATCGGGATCTCCCCGATGGGCATCGCCTTCTGGGTCACCGGCCCGGCCTGGACCCGGCTCTTCGGCGCGGAGCGCTCGACGAGGGTTCCCCAGGCCTGGCACTCGCCGCAGCGACCGACCCATTTCGCGGTCTCCCACCCGCACTCGCTGCACTGGTACGGGGAGGGGGCGGTCTTCGCCTTAGCTGCCATGATTCGAACATAGGTGCGAACGCCGACAAGTTCGGTGAGGCGCGCCCGCGGCCCTCTACTATTGGATCGTTCAACACGGGGGCAGGACTGATCTGGAGGTGCACGCGATGAGCCCGAGCCGTCGGCTCACCGGGCCGCACCCGACCCTCGCCACCGTCGCCGAGCGTGCCGGGGTCTCGCGCCAGACCGTGTCCAACGCGCTGAACAACCCCGAGCTGCTCCGCGAGGACACCCTGGCCCGGGTGCAGGCCGTGATCGAGGAGCTCGGTTACACGCCCAACCGTGCTGCTCGCGCGCTCCGCACCCGTGCCTCGCACATGATCGGCCTGCGGTTCGAGCCGGCGCAGGAGGGCACCAGCAACGCGTTGATCGACCGGTTCGTGCACAGCCTGGTCGAGGCGACGGCGCGGACCGGTCACCACATCATCCTGTTCTCCGGGGACCCCGACGACCTGCTCGACGGGTACGACGAGCTGCTCCGCGCGACCGCGGTCGATGCCTTCGTCATCACCGACACCTACGCCGGCACCCCGCAGGTCGACCTGCTCGACCGTGTCGGCGCCCCGTTCGTGACCTTCGGTCGGCCCTGGGACGACCCGAGCGCGAAGTACCCCTGGGTCGACGTCGACGGTGCCCGCGGTGCCGAGCTCGCGACCGAGCACCTGATCGCCGCCGGCCACCAGCGGATCGCCTGGCTCGGTTGGGAGAAGACCTCGCGCATCGGCGAGGACCGTCGCTCGGGTTGGTCGCGCGCGCTCGCTGCTGCCGGCATCGATGCCGCCGGGCTCGGCGTACGGATCACCGACAACGTGGACGCCGCACGGATGGCAGCGCACGAGCTGCTCGAGGACGGCACCGTCACCGGCTTCGCCTGCGCCAGCGACACGATCGCGATCGGCGTGCTGCACGCGCTCGCCGAACGGAACCTGCGGCCAGGGGCCGACGTCGGCGTCGTCGGCTTCGACGACTCCCTCGGCGCCCAGGTCACCTGGCCCGGCCTGACCTCCGTGCGTCAGCCGCTCGAGCAGGTCGCGATCGAGGTCATCGACCTGCTGCACACCGTGCTGTCGCTGAAGACCCCGGAGAACCCGGCCCGGATGCTCGAGCCGTCCCTCGTCGTACGGCGCTCGACGCGGCGCGACTGATCAGAACCGCTTCCACCACAGGTTGACCGCGTAGTCGACCCCGGTCGCATCTGGGTGCTCCGCCAGCACCTCTTCGGCGACGGCCGTCGGCAGCTCGATCCGTACGACGGACTCGAAGTCCTCGCGCGAGTCGAAGTCCCAGCGGATACCCAGGCGCTCGCGCGACCAGCCGCGTTCGATCCAGAACGCCTCGACGACCACCGGGTCGACGTCGGGAAACCCGCGCCGGAACCAGCCGCCGAAGGTGGAGGTGGTCGGGTCGTTGTCGATCACGAACGCCGTGCCGCCGGGACGCAGGACCCGTTCGAGCGCGGCCAGTCCGGGTTCGCTGCCCGGTCCGAAGAAGTAGGCCCAGCGCGCATGGGCGACATCGATCGAGGCGTCGGCGAGCGACAGATCCGCCGCGCCCTCGTTCAACACCGTGGTGTTGAACAGCCGTCGCGTGCGTCGCGTCGCGATAGCCGCCAGCGGCGGGTGCGGTTCGACGCCGACGACCGAGCGCGCCGATGCGGCGAAACGCGGCAGGTGGAACCCGGTACCGCAGCCGACGTCGAGGACGTCCTTGTCCGACCAGTCGGCGATCGAGCGCATCGTCGCCTCGATCAGGCCGGCACGATCGACCGCGAGGTTCTCGACCTCGTAGACCGCCGGGTTGTCCCAGATGTTGGGGCTGCGTCGGATCAAGGGCGCCGGCGAACCGTCAGAGCCGGACGAGGCCGTTCGGGGTCTGGAAGGCGACGGCGACGATGCCCGGGGTTCCGTTCGGGGCGACCCAGTCGACCTTCACGTCCTCCAGGGGCTGCTCGACCGGAGCGCCCAGCCACTCGGTGACCCGGGCCGGGTCGCCGGCGATCTCCAGGGACTCCAGCGAGATGTTGCCCGTGGCGCCGGTCGACGGGTGCAGCTCGGCGGCGGTCTCCCACTGCACGAAGAACGGGAGCTGCGGGTCGGACTGCAGGCCCTTGACGCCCAGCTGCTTCCAGAGCAGCTCGGTTCCGTCGGGACGGTGCCGGTTGCCCTTGACGGCTTCACGACCGAGGCGCTGCTCGAGCGGGGTGATGTCGTCGACCGCGACGACCCAACCCATCCAGCCGCCACCGAGCTCGGAACGCGCGCGCACCGCCTGGCCGAACGGAGCCTTGTCCGAAGCCGGGTGGTCGAGCACCTCGACGAGCTCGAGGTAGGTGCCGTCGGTCAGCGGGAGGATCCGGTTCCGGGTACCGAAGCGCGGGTGCACACCGCCATCGATGAAGTCCTCGCCGAGCAGCGCGGAAAGACGGGAAGCGGTCCCGGCGAGACCGTCCGGTCCGGCGGCGAAGACGATGTGGTCGAGGCGCATGAACTGATTCTGACTCCCCTGCGATGCAGGTCACACACCGGGGTCGGATTAGCTGCGAGGAGCGCGATCGCTCACTTCGGCGAGGCTGGGTGCAGCGCCAATTGCGACCGCGACCGCAGGTGCTTCTCGCAGGCCGACGCGAGCAGGTCGTACGACGCCTGCCCCATCAGTGCGATCAGCTCGTTGGCGTTCGACAGGTAGACCGGTTCGGCGCCGACGTGAGCCTCGGTGTTGCCCGAGCAGTACCAGTCGAGGTCGTGCCCGCCGGGTCCCCACCCGCGCCGGTCGTACTCCCCGATGGTCACCTCGGTGTACTCGGTCTCGTCCTGGCGCTTGATCGTCCGGAAGGTGCGCCGGATCGGCAGCTGCCAGCAGACGTCCGGCTTGGTCTCGACGAAGTGCACGCCTTCGCGCAGGGCGAGAGCGTGCAGCGCGCAGCCGTAGCCGCCCTCGAAGTCGCGGCTGTTGTGGAAGATGCACGCCGGCCCGGTCTTGCCCTTGACCACGCGGGTCTTGCGCTCGCCGTCCTCCAGCTCGATCCACTTCTTGCGCGACACCGTGCCCTTCTTGGTGGCCACCTCCGGGCGTCGCTCCCACAGCGAGTCGTCGAGCTTGTCGACCCAGGCGGCAACCCGCTTCTCGTCGTCGGCGTCGGAGAAGTGCGCACCCAGGGTGCAGCAGCCGGCGTCCGGCGAGGTGTCGTAGATGCCCTGGCAGCCGTTGCCGAAGATGCAGGTCCAGTTCGAGGTCAGCCAGGTCAGGTCGCACTTGTAGATCTGGTCGCCGTCCTCGGGGTCGACGAACTCGATGTACGCGCGGGGAAAGACGAGATCGACTTCGGGCACCGGCACAGCCTAGGCGTTCGGCTGCTGGCGTCTCGACAAGCTCGGCGTCCGAAGGCTAGTAACCTCGACGGTATGCGTCTCGGCGTCCTCGACATCGGCTCCAACACCGGGCACCTCCTGGTGGTGGACGCGCACGCCGGTGCGGCGCCGATGCCGGCCTCGTCGTACAAGGAGCCGCTGCGTCTCGCCGAGCACCTCGACGCCGAAGGAGCGGTCAGCCAGAGCGGCGTGGACGCCCTCACCGACTTCGTCGCCTCCGCACTGCGACTGGCCGAGGACAAGGGCTGCGAGCAGATCTACGCGTTCGCCACCTCCGCGGTGCGGGATGCCACCAACGCCGACGACGTCCTGGCCCACGTGCACGACCACACCGGTGCGGACATCAGCGTGCTGTCCGGTGAGGACGAGGCACGGCTAACCTTCCTCGCCGTACGACGCTGGTTCGGCTGGTCGTCCGGACGGCTCGGTGTCTTCGACATCGGCGGCGGATCGCTGGAGATCGCGGCCGGTGCGGCCGAGGCTCCGGACGTCGCCTGGTCGCTGCCGCTGGGCGCCGGCCGGCTGGCGCGCGAGTACTTCAGCTCCGGCCGCCCCGACGAGGACCGGCTCCGCGAGCTCCGCAAGCGGATCCGCGCCGCGATGGCCCGCGACGCCGGCAGCCTGCTCCGCGGTGGTCCGCTCGATCACGCGGTCGCGACCTCGAAGACCTTCCGCTCGCTCTCGCGCATCTGCGGAGCCGCTCCTTCCGAGGAGGGCCTGTTCGTACGCCGGATGCTGCCGGCCTCCGAGCTGGAGGAGTGGCTGCCCAAGCTCGTCGACATGACCGTCGAGGAGATCAAGGAGCTGCCCGGCGTATCCCCGGACCGGGCGCACCAGGTCGTCGCCGGTGCCTTCGTCGCCTCGGCGGTGATGGACATCTTCGAGCTCGAGGAGCTGGAGATCTGCCCGTGGGCGCTGCGCGAGGGGATCATCCTCGAGCGGCTCGACCAGATGCGGTTCCTGGGCCGGTCGTGAGCCGCTCGTGAGCCTGTTCGCGCTCTCCACGGCTTCGGTCTACCCGGAGTCGGTGGCGCACGCCTTCGAGTACGCCTCGTCCCTCGGATACGACGCGGTCGAGGTGATGGTCAGCATCGACGCGATCAGCCAGGACCCGGACAAGGTCCGCCGGCTCCGCGACTACCACGAGGTCCCGGTCTGTGCGGTGCACGCGCCCTGCCTGCTGATCACCCAGCGGGTGTGGGGGACCGACCCGTGGGAGAAGCTCGAGCGGAGTGCCGAGATGGCGCACGAGCTCGACGCCGACGTGGTCGTCGTGCACCCGCCGTTCCGCTGGCAGAAGGAGTACGCCGCCGGTTTCGTCGAGGGCATCGCCGACCTGGAGAAGCGCACGGGCATCGCGTTCGCGGTGGAGAACATGTACCCGTGGCGGGCGACGGCCCGACGCGAGATGGACGTCTACCAACCGCACTGGGACCCGAGCCTCGAGGACTACGCGAACACCACCATCGACCTCTCCCACGCCGCCACCGCGCACTCCGACCCGGTCGAGATGGCCAAGCGCCTGGGTGACCGGCTGCGCCACATCCACATGACCGACGGCAGCGGCTCCGCCAAGGACGAGCACCTGGTGCCCGGCCGCGGGACCCAGCCCTGCGGGGAGTTCCTCGAGCACCTGGCCGAGACCGGCTTCGACGGGCACATCGTCATGGAGATCAACACCCGGCGGGCTGCGACCAAGGAAGCCCGGGAAGCCGATCTGTTGGAGTCACTCGCCTTCGGCCGGCTGCACTTCGCGACTGCTGCTCGGTGAGCAGCAGTCGCGAAGCGATTACTGCTTCGTCGGGAGGTTCGCTCCGGTGATCAGGCTCGGTGATCCAACTCCAGCGCGGCCGTCCAACACCTCACCGGACGCCGCGTCGATCGCGATCGTGTAGCCCTTTGCAGGCGCGACCTTCGCGCCTGGACGAACCGACAGGCCCGCAAACGGCCCGTCGACAGAGACGACCCAAACGCATCGGGTCGTCGCGATGAGCGGGCTGGGCCCGCCACCAAATATTTCCAAAGCCTGGTTGTAGGGGACTCTCGCCGCCGCAGACCGGTTGACCTTGCTCGGCTCCGACGATGCCTGATCTGCCTGTCGGATCGCCGCATCGCGATCAAGAGCTTCGCTCGGGTCGAGAGCTTGGGCGAACGGCGTTGCGTCCAACGCCTTCCTCAAACGGGAGTCGGCATTGGAAGGCAGCGTGGGCACTGCTTCCAGTTCGCACGTCGCGTCGCGGATCGCCGACGGTGCTGTCGCCGGCGGGCTGGGCGGTGTGCTCGCGGCCGTGGACGCAGCGTCGGAACGAACTGGCGCGTTGGCTGCATCGGTTCGGACTCTCGGTGTGCCCGATTGCCCAGATGAATGGGTGAATCCGTATCCGAGCGCGATTGTTGTGAGCACTGCGACGCTGGTGCTGGCGGTTTTGATCATCGCGTTCATTCAGGGACTCTCCATTTCCAGGTTGACTCGCTGGGTCGCTGGCCGTACAGGTCCGCCGGACCAGAGCCGGCAGCTGTGTCGTTCGCGGGCCACGCGACATCGGTTGCCAGGTTTGCCTTGGCGCCCGAACTGGTGATGCCTTTGCCATACATCGTGAAAAGGCTCGAAGTGGCGTAGGCAGAGGCGACCTCGGCGCCGAGTTGCTGGTTCACGGAAGACCAGAAACCGGGTGACGTGCCGGTTGTCCAAAGTTGTCCATCGAAGTACACGTTCCAGGAGTAGGTCGTCCCGGCGCGGCTGATCTGAAATTCATCGGTCACCGCGTCGTCGAGCGTGATTCCTCCGAAGCTGTGAAAGCCGACGACGCCGCTGCGATTCCACTCGGCGAATGCCCGGTTGCCGACGCCAGGAGCACCTGCGAAGAACCCATTCTTGATGCCGGTCTCGACCCAAGGGGCCGATGAGTTCGTGCTTTGGGCAAGCCACATCTCCGAGTTGATGAATCGCTGGTTCGCGGCGGTCGGGTTTCCAGCTGAAAGGCAGCTCGATTCCAGGTGCCGTACATGCCGTAGAACGTGGTTCCGGTCGCGTCCAGAATCGCGTAGCAGTGAGTTGCTGGAGTTGCAGGGCTGCAGTCTGGAGTGGCCGCGTTTGACGACGGCCACGGTATGCAGCCCAAAAGGGCGAGCGTTGCAAGCGCAACGAGAGACAATCTTCGAATCATGGGTGAGCACTCCTCGATGGATGCAGCCAGCGGGGTGATGACCGCGGGGAGTTGACGTGGCTTCGGATGAGAGATGACGGTCGAACGGTGATGAACTTGGGTGAGAATCTCGGAGGCCTTGGCGACAGTGCTTCCGGCGGCCGGTGGGGTAGGTCCGGATGACCGCCGCATCCCGCGGGCGCCGCAAGGGCTCACCGGACACCAAGGCCGCGATCCTCGACGCGGCTCGGACCCTGTTCGCGGAGAACGGTTTCTCGGGCACCTCGGTGCGTGCGGTGGCGGGCGCCGCCGGGGTGGACCCGGCGCTGGTGCACCACTACTTCGGCAGCAAGGACGACCTGTTCGTGGCGGCTCTCTCGCTGCCGGTCGACCCGCGCGCGGTGTTCGAGGTCATCGCGACCCAAGGGCTGGACGGTGCCGGCGAACGGCTGCTGCGCGGCTTCCTCTCGGTGTGGGACGACCCGAGCATCCAGCCGTCGATGATCGGGTTCGCCCGCGGTCTGCTCGACCCCTCGGCCTCAGAGCTGGTGAAGAACGGCTTCCTGGAGGTGGTGATCAAGCCCCTCGGAACGGCGCTCGGCATCGACGATCCGGGGCGTCGGATGCCGCTGGTGGCCAGCCAGATGATCGGCATCGTGATGTTCCGCTACCTGGTTCGGGTCGAGCCGCTGGTCTCGATGTCGGCGGACGAGGTGGTCGCGGTCTACGCGCCGACGATCCAGCGCTACCTGACCGGGGACTTGTCATGAACCTGATCCATGATCTAAATTCATCACATGATGAAAAACGGAGTGGCGATCGACGCCCTCACTGTCGTGCGCGGCGGTAACACCGTCCTCGACGACGTGACCCTGGAGATCCCGGCCGGTCAGGTGACCGGACTGCTCGGCCCGTCGGGCTGCGGCAAGAGCACGCTGATGCGCACCGTCGTCGGCGTCCAGCGGATCACCTCCGGCACCGTGACGGTCTTCGGCGAGGCGGCCGGCTCGGCCGCCCTGCGCAGTCGCATCGGCTACGTCACCCAGGCGCCGAGCGTGTACGACGACCTCACCGTCGCCGAGAACCTCGAGTTCTTCGCCTCGGTGCTCGGGGTGCCGAAGGCCCGGGTGGACTCGTGCCTCGCGCTCGTCGACCTGACCTCGTACGCCGACCGCGTGGTCGCCCGACTCTCGGGCGGTCAGCGCTCGCGGGTCTCGCTCGCGGTGGCGCTGCTCGGTGAACCGCAGCTGATCGTGCTGGACGAGCCGACCGTGGGTCTGGACCCGGTACTGCGCCAGGACCTCTGGCAGACCTTCCACCGCCTGGCGGACGACGGCGCCGCGGTGTTCGTCTCCAGCCACGTGATGGACGAGGCGAACCGGTGCGACCGGCTGGTGCTGATGCGCGAGGGCCGGGTGATCGCCGACGACACTCCGTCCGCCCTGCTCGCGAGCACCGGGGCCGACGACATCGAATCGGCGTTCCTCGACCTGGTCGGCGGTGCGGCATGAACGCGCGCATCACGTTCGCAGTCGCCCGGCGGGTGCTGATCCAGCTGCGGCGTGACCGTCGCACGCTGGCGATGCTGATCGTGCTGCCCTGCGTGATCATGACCCTGCTGTGGTGGATGTTCACCGACCGTCCGGGCCCGGGATTCAGTGCGCTCGCTCCGGCCCTGCTGGCCCTGATCCCGTTCATCGTGATGTTCCTGGTGACCTCGGTGACCACGCTGCGCGAGCGGACCTCGGGCACCCTCGAGCGACTGCTGGCGATGCCGATGGGCAAGGGCGACTTCCTGCTCGGCTACGCGATCGCGTTCGGCGTCGTCGCCGCGATCCAGTCGGCGCTGGCGGTCGCGGTCTCCACCTGGTTCCTCGACCTGAACGTTGCCGGACCGGTGTGGGTGCTGATGGTGGTCGCGGTCGCCGACGCGGTGCTGGGCTCGGCGCTCGGGCTCTTCGTCTCCGCGTTCGCGCAGACCGAGTTCCAGGCGGTCCAGTTCATGCCCGCGCTGGTGATCCCGCAGATCCTGTTGTGCGGGCTGTTCGTGCACCGTGACGAGCTGCCGGGCTTCCTGCACGGCGTCTCCGACGTGCTGCCGCTCTCCTACGCGGTCGACGCGATGAACGCGGTCACCGGCAGCACCGACCCGGCGGTGCTCGGCGATCTCTCGGTGATCGTCGGCTTCGCCCTCGCGGCGCTGGTCCTCGGAGCCCTGACCCTGCGGCGCCGGACGGCCTGAGGCGGCGTACCGTAGACCGAGCGGCACAACGAGGTGCCGCGTGTGTCGCAGGGAGTGTTCAGAGAAGTGCTTCGCCAGGGTTTGCTGCTCCTCTCCAGGAGCCGACAAGTCAAGGATCTCGTCACCCGTCTCCCGGTCAGCAGCGGTGTGGTCTCCCGCTACGTGCCCGGTGAGCAGATCGCCGACGTGGTCGAGGCCACTCGGGCGCTGGTCGCCGACGGCCGGCTGACGACGATCGACTTCCTCGGCGAGGACACCCTCGACGAGGAGCAGGCCGAGGCCACCGTCACGGCGTACCTGGAGCTGCTGGAGGCGTTGAACGCCGAGGGTCTGTCCCGCAGCGCCGAGGTCAGCGTCAAGCTCAGCGCGATCGGTCAGGCGCTGCCGGAGATCGGTCCGAAGCTCAGCCTCGAGAACGCCCGCCGGATCGCCAAGGCGGCCCGCGCGGTCGGAACCACCATGACGCTGGACATGGAGGACCACACCACCACCGACCTGACCCTGGAGACCCTGCGCGAGCTGCGCAAGGACTACCCGGAGACCGGCGCGGTGGTGCAGGCCTACCTGCGCCGGACCGAGGACGACTGCCGGGCGCTGGCGTTCGAGGGCTCGCGGGTCCGGCTCTGCAAGGGCGCCTACAACGAGCCCGAGACCGTCGCCTTCACCGACCGGCACGAGGTCGACAAGTCCTACGTCCGCTGCCTCAAGGTCCTCATGGCCGGCCAGGGCTACCCGATGGTGGCCAGCCACGACCCGCGGATGATCAAGATCGCCGGCGCGCTCGCGACCCGGTTCGACCGGCCGCCGGGCAGCTACGAGTACCAGATGCTGTTCGGCATCCGCTCCGAGGAGCAGAAGCGCCTCGCCGCCAGCGGTGAGCGGATGCGCGTCTACATCCCGTACGGCACCGAGTGGTACGGCTACTTGATGAGAAGGCTCGCCGAGCGGCCGTCCAACCTGACATTCTTCTTGCGTTCACTGCTGTCCCAGAAGTAACCGTGAGGAGGTCCGGATGACTGTCGCCATCATCGGTGCCGGCGTGATGGGGGAGACCCTGCTGTCCGGGCTGATCCGCGGTGGCCGCGACGTGGCCGACCTCGCCGTCGGGGAGAAGCGCCCCGAGCGCGCTGCCGAGCTGCGCGAGAAGTACGGCGTGAACGTGGTCAGCAACGTCGAGGCCGCGGGCGCCGAGACCGTCGTGCTGGTGGTCAAGCCGCAGGACATGACCGACGTGCTGGCCGAGATCTCGCCGCACCTACGCGCCGGCCAGCTGGTCGTCTCGCTGGCCGCCGGCATCACCACCGCGCTGATCGAGAAGCACATCCCGGACGGCGTCGCCGTGGTCCGGGTCATGCCGAACACCCCCGCCCTGGTCGACGAGGGCATGGCGGCGATCTCCGCCGGCTCGCACTGCGACGAGGAGCACCTCGCGGTGGCCGAGGGACTGCTGGCCACGACCGGACGGGTCGTCCGGGTGCCGGAGAAGCAGCAGGACGCGGTCACCGCCATCTCCGGTTCGGGGCCGGCGTACCTGTTCTTCGTGGTCGAGTCGATGATCGAGGCCGGCGTCCACCTGGGCCTTCCGCGGACGACGGCCACCGAGCTGGTGGTCCAGACCGTTGTGGGCTCCGCGAAGCTGCTCCGGGAGACCGGGGAACACCCCACGGTGCTCCGCGAGCAGGTCACCTCGCCCGGCGGGACCACCGCCGCGGCGATCCGTGAGCTCGAGGACCACAAGGTGCGGGCTGCGTTCATCACGGCGATGGAAGCCGCCAGCGACCGCTCCCGAGCCCTGGCGAAGGACCTCGACTGAGCTGCGCCGGCGGAGCCTGCGTCGTCTTCGACGAGACGCTGACCGACTACAACTTCGGTGCGGCGCACCCGATGAACCCGGTACGGGTCGACCTGACGATGTCGCTCGCCCGCAGCCTGGGCGTCGTCGGCGCTGACGCGCTGTCGGCGGTGCCCGCGCCGGAGGCGACGGACGCCGACCTGCTGCTGGTGCACGAGCAGTCCCTGATCGACGCCGTACGCCGCAGCAGTGCCGACCCCGCGCTGCGGCAGCCGCAGTTCGGGCTCGGCACCGACGACAACCCGACCTTCGCGGGGATGCACCAGGCCGCCCGGCACGTCGTCGGCGCCAGCGTCGAGGCCGCGCGCCGGGTCTGGAGCGGTGAGGTCGTGCACGCCGCGAACATCGCCGGCGGGCTGCACCACGCGATGCCGGCGGCCACCAGCGGCTTCTGCGTCTACAACGACGTCGCGGTCGCCATCCAGTGGCTCCTGAACGCCGGAGCGCGTCGAATCGCCTACGTGGACGTGGATGTGCACCACGGCGACGGCGTGCAGAAGATCTTCTACGACGACCCGCGGGTGCTCACGATCTCGCTGCACGAGACCGGTCAGATGCTGTTCCCGGGCACCGGGTTCCCGGTCGAGACGGGCGGTCCGAACGCCCCCGGCAGCTCGGTGAACGTCGCCCTGCCGCCCGGGACCACCGACGGCGGGTGGCTGCGCGCCTTCCACGCCGTGGTGCCCCCGCTGGTGCGCGCGTTCGCCCCCGACGTCCTGGTCACCCAGCACGGCTGCGACTCCCACCGGGAGGACCCGCTGGCGCACCTGATGCTCACCGTGGACGGGCACCGGGCCAGCTACCTGGCGCTGCACGACCTGGCCCATGAGGTGTGCGGCGGGCGTTGGGTCGCCACCGGGGGAGGCGGCTACGCGGTCGCCGAGGTCGTGCCTCGGTCCTGGTCCCACCTGCTGGCCATCGTGGGAGGGGCTCCGCTCGATCCGGGAGCCGCGACGCCGGCCGGCTGGCGCACCGAGGTGGCCGACCGGGTCGGCGTCCGGGCTCCGGAGGAGATGACAGACGGAGCAGTACCGGAATTCCGGGACTTCTCGGAAGGTTTCGACCCGGATTCGTGGCTGGACCGCGCCGTTGCGGAGACGCGTTCCGCGGTGTTCCCAGAGCACGGAATTGACCCGATGTCCTGGTAATCAGGAAAATTGGGGCAACAGAAGTCTTCTCGTTGCACCCCTTCCCCACAAGTCACACCAGGCTCTATCCTCGGGACACGAGCACGCGTCACCTCCGGTGGGGAAGCCGGAGAGCGTGCCCTGGAAAGTGCGGTGCGTGATGGGTTCGAACCTGTCCGGAGACATCTCCGAGGTGAAGTTCCTGACCATTGCCGAGGTTGCTTCGGTGATGCGGGTTTCGAAGATGACGGTTTACCGTCTGGTGCACGGTGGCGAGCTGCCGGCCGTGCGCGTGGGTCGTTCGTTCCGCGTCAGCGAGAACGACGTCAACGAGTACCTGCGCAACAGCTTCTTCCAGACCGGCTGAGGCCCTCTGCGCCACAGCTTCATCGAGTCGGACGTGAGTGCGCTCACGTCCGATTCGTATGTCCCCCTGCGTGCAAGTAGGCTGAGGCCTTCCAAGCCGTAGTAGAAAAGGTCACCCGTGGGTTCAGTCATCAAGAAGCGCCGCAAGCGTATGGCGAAGAAGAAGCACCGCAAGCTGCTCAAGAAGACGCGCGTCCAGCGTCGTCGTCTCGGCAAGTAACCGCTTCGGCGAGAAGTTTCAGGGGACTCCTGTGGGCCGTGTCGTTCTCGTCACCGGGGTCGCTCGCGACCTCGGTCGTCGGTTCGCGCGCCAGCTCGCAGCGGCGCCCGACGTCGACCGCGTGATCGGTGTCGACGTCCAGCCGCCCCGGGGAGACCTGGGCGCGGTGTCGTTCGTCCGCGCCGACATCCGCAACCCGGTGATCGCCAAGGTCATCATGCGCGAGCACGTCGACACGGTCGTGCACATGAGCGTGCTGCCGTCCTCGGGCTCCGGCAGCAGCAGTGCCGCCAAGGAGCTGAACGTCATCGGCACGATGCAGCTCCTCGCTGCGTGCCAGCAGTCCCCGGACCTCGAGCACTTCGTGCTCAAGTCCAGTACGTCGGTCTACGGGTCCTCGAACCGCGACCCCGCCATGTTCACCGAGGACATGGCGGCCAAGCGCGTCGGCGGCTTCGGCTTCGTCAAGGACATCAACGAGGTCGAGAGCTACGTGCGCGGCTTCGCGCGCCGTCGCCCCGACGTCCGGACGACCACCCTGCGCACCGCGAACGCGCTCGGCCCGGGGCTGAACACCCCGACCGCGGCGTACTTCAAGCTGCCGGTGATCCCGACCGTCCTCGGCTTCGACCCGCGGATGCAGTTCCTCAACGACACCGACCTGATCGACGTCCTCGAGCACGCGACGCTGACCGACATCGGCGGCACCTTCAACGTGGCCGGCGACGGCGTGATGATGCTGTCCCAGGCGATCCGTCGCCTCGGCCGCCCCGCCCTGCCGCTGCCGGGCTTCGCCGTCGGCCCGCTGGGGTCGGCGATGCGCCAGGCCCGGGTCGCGGACTTCTCCCGCGAGCAGGTCGCCTTCCTCGCCTACGGCCGTGGTGTGGACACCACCCGGATGCGCGAGGTCCTCGGTTTCAAGCCGTCGCGGACCACCGAGCAGGCCTTCGGTGAGTTCGCCGCCTCGATCGAGCCCGGTGTGGTCTCCGAGCGCCGGGTACGTGCCGCTGAGAACGCCCTGGTCGGCGCTCTGGGCGGGAACCGTGACACCACGACCTCGGGAGAGCTCCATGGGTGACGCAGAGATCATTCCGATCGGTACCCGCGGCAAGCCCGGGCGCGGCACCGGCAGCGCCAAGCCTTCCTCCTCGGCCCGCGGTCTGGCGCCGAAGGCGGCCACGAAGACGGCCACCAAGAACCCCACGCCCAAGCCGCTGATCGACCCGATCGGCCAGGGCGTCTTCGACGCACCGTCCGGGCAGGTCCCGGCGCCCCGCACACCGGCCGAGGAGGTCGCCCGCGCGGTGCACCCCGCCGGTGCGCGTACCGCGGAGCGTCAGCCGACCGCCGGCATCCCCGCCGTCGACTGGCTGGCCGGCTTCACCAGCGCAGCCGTCGAGGTGTTCGGAGCGGACTGGGAGCCCCGCCTGGCGGCCTTCCTGGCCTTCCTGCGCCGCCGTCTGACCGGTGACTACACCGTCGACGAGTACGGCTTCGACGCCGAGATCACCCAGTACTTCTTCATGGCTGCGATCCGCCCGGTGGCGGAGAAGTGGTTCCGCATCGAGGTCCGTGGCGTGGAGAACATCCCGTCGACCGGCGGTGCGCTGGTCGTCTCGAACCACTCCGGGACGATCCCGGTGGACGGCCTGATGACCGCGGTCACGATCCACGACCACGCGCACCGCTTCCTGCGCCCGCTCGGCGCCGACCTGGTCTTCCGGATGCCGGTGGTCAGCGAGATCGCCCGCAAGGGCGGCGTGACGCTGGCGTGCAACGAGGACGCCGAGCGGATGCTCAAGAACGGCGAGATCGTCGGTGTCTGGCCCGAGGGCTTCAAGGGCATCGGCAAGCCCTACAGCGAGCGCTACAAGCTCCAGCGGTTCGGTCGCGGCGGGTTCGTCTCGGCGGCCATCCGCACCGGCGTACCCATCGTGCCCACGTCCGTGGTCGGTGCGGAGGAGATCTACCCGCTGGTCGGCAACATCCCCTCGCTGGCCCGCCTGCTCGGGGTGCCGTACATCCCGATCACGCCGTTCTTCCCGCTGCTCGGGCCGCTGGGTCTGGTCCCGCTGCCCTCGAAGTGGATCATCGAGTTCGGCGAGCCGATCCGCACCGACGAGTACGACGCCGGCTCGGCCGACGACCCGATGCTGGTCTTCAACGTCACCGACCAGGTGCGCGAGACCATCCAGCAGACGCTCTACGGGCTGCTGATGCAGCGCAAGTCCGTCTTCGGCTGACGACAGATACCTGAGCGCGCAACTCACCAGGTTTCGACACGCTCGGTCTCGGCTTCGCAAGCTCAGCCGAGCTCGCTGCTCAACCACCGACGATCTGATCCGCTGACGCGGCTCAGATCACGGCAGCAGGCCGTGCAGCGTGGTGTTGACCGTCGTGGTCAGCGGAGCGGTCACGCCACCGGTGGCCTGGTCAACCTGCCCCAGAAGCGCGTCAACTCCGGACGTGAGTCCGGAGAGCGCGCCGTTCAGGGATCCCGTGGGATCGCCAGGATCAGGAAGCGTGACGGGAGGCCCGTCGCCACCGGGAGTGACGGACGGAGGTGTGACGGTTCCCGGCTTTCCGGTCACGGAGTGCTTGATGTTCTTGGCGGCCTGGTCTGCCTTGTGCGCCAGGTCGCTGTTGCGGGCGGCCTCGGCGGCTGCCTGCTGGGCCTGGGTGATCGGGCCGCTGAGCAGGCTGTCCAGTGCCTGGGCCGAGGTCACCGCGACAGCCGCGCTGCTGGCCTGCGGACCGCAGCTGCCGCAGAGGGCGCTGGCCTGCTGGTCGAGGTCGGAGAGCATCGTGCGGGCCGAGGCGAAGGCCGGCTTCGAGCCGTTCGGCGCCTTGTCGGACAGCTGGTCGAGCTGGTTCAGCTGGGAGCCGAGCATCGTCCGCAGGCGGGTGATCTCCTGCGGGTCGCCGTTGCGCTGGTAGGCGACGAAAAGCAGGTCGGCTCCGTTGGTCGCGCTGCGCTGGAAGGAGCTCAGCGTGTGGTTGATCTCCGAGGCCGAGCTGTCGGAGCTGATGAGGCCGTCGACCTCGTCGAGACGCGTGCTGGCCTGGCGGAGCAGGTCCTGGCCCTTGCCGGAGTCGCTCGAGTTCAGGGAGACCTGGGCGCTCTCGATTCCGCGCTTGAGCGGGTAGAGGGCGTCACCGGGCAGGGAGCTCTCGGCAGCGGCAGCCACACCGGCGGTGCCGCCGATGACGACGAACGCGGCGGCGGCGATGCTGATCCGGCGCTGGCGGCGGTTGCTCGGGGCGCTCAGCGGCAGGACCGGAGCGAGCTCCGCGTCGGCCGGCAGGAGCAGGGTGTCAGCGGCGTCCATCAGCCGCATCCGCAGGTCGGCGACGAAATCGGCACGCGGCGCAGGGATCTCCTGCTCGCGAAGCACGTCAACCGTGGAGAGGAGCTCGGCGTAGCGCTCGGCTACCGCCCCTCGCGGTCCGTCGACCACGCTGGCGAACTCCTCAGCGGCTCTGCGCGCCGGGTTCAGCCTGATCATGAGGTCAATCCTGATTCGTGGGAGGGTGAGCACGGCCTTCCCGCGTGGGTGCTGCGGTCCCCCGTGCTTTCGTACACCAAGTCAAACGACGCGCCTCCCGCGAGGGTTACGCGTGATCCACAAGACATTCTGCTCATGACTCACGCTCCGCGGCGGGAATCAATTTCGCCAGATTCCGGACACCCCGCAGCTGGAGCTGCTTCACGGCGCCGGAGCTGCGGCCCAGGATCTCGGCGGTCTCCGCGATCGAGAGGCCCTGGAGGAACCGCATGATCAGGCACTCGCGCTGCTCGGTGGGCAGTTCGCCGAGGGCCTTGAGCAGTGCCTCGTTGGTGAGCGAGGACAGCACCTCGATCTCCGGGGACTCCGAGGTGGTGTCCAGGGTCTGCATGTCCTCGGTGGTCTGCTCGAGGCGCGTGCGACCGGCCTTGAAGTGGTCCGCGGTCAGGTTCCGGGCGATGGTCATCAGCCAGGCGCCGAAGTCCTTGCCCTGCCAGCGGAACGAGTGCATCGACCGCAGCGCCCGGAAGAAGGTCTCCGCGGTGAGGTCCTCGGCCAGGGTCATCGAGCCGACCCGGTAGTAGAGGAACCGGTAGACCGAGGGCTGGTAGTGGTCGTAGAGCTGCCCGAAGGCCTCCTTGTCGCCGTTGCGGGCGAGCTCGACCAGCGCGATCAGCCGGGTTCCGACGGCCTCGTCCTCGGCGGATGATGCCGCCAGGTCGGCGTCGCCGTGGTCCTCAGGGGGGTTGGGGACCGGGGTGAGGCCGGGACCCTTCTCGCCCGCGGCGTGCCGACGGTGGGAACCGACGGTGGCGGAGCTGAGCAGGATGCGGTCGTCGTAGAGCCAGGAGGGGAGCGAACCGCCGCCGGAGACGGCGAGAACGGGGGTGGCGGAGACTTCTGCCAGGGCACGTCGGAGCGCCGCGAGACCGCGCGCGTACTCCCGACTCACGCCCATCGACAGATTCTCCCTCCCGGCCCCCCGCCAGGTATGACCTCGTCAGGATAGACGTCAGCACAGATGTTTGGGAACGAGTTCGACAAATCGGTCGAGCCGGGAAGATCGGTCCAGACCAGTCTGGATCGGCGAGCTAGCTCAGGCGCTTCCGGATCGCCGTACCGGCCGCGACCGAGCCGACCGCCGCCCCCGCGACCGCCGCCGTGAAGACGCCGGCGCGTGCGGCCTTCCGGCCGGTCCGGTAGTCGCGGATCCGCCAGCCCTCGGCCTTCGCGTGGGCGCGCAGCTTGGCGTCCGGGTTGACCGCGCACGGGTCGCCGACCAGGGACAGCATGGTGAGGTCGTTGTAGGAGTCCGAGTACGCCGAGCAGCGGGACAGGTCGAGCCCCTCGCGGGCGGCCAGCGCCAGCACCGCCTCGCCCTTGGCCGGACCGTGCAGCATCTCGCCGACCAGCCGTCCGGTGTAGACCCCGTTGATGTGCTCGGCGACCGTGCCGAGCGCGCCGGTCAGACCCAGGCGGCGAGCGATGATCGTGGCGATCTCGATCGGGGCCGCGGTGACCAGCCAGACCCGTTGCCCCTGGTCGAGGTGCAGCTGGGCCAGCGCGCGGGTGCCCGGCCAGATCCGGTGCGCCATCGCCTCGTCGAAGATCTCCTCGCCGAGCGACTCGAGCTCCTCGGTGGTGTGGCCGGCGATGAAGGCCAGGGCAGCGGACCGTGCCTCGGCGACGTGCTCGGGGTCCTCGACCCCGACGACGCGGAAGTAGGCCTGCTTCCAGGCCGCACCGACGATGTCCTTGGTGGTGAAGAACTTCCTGCGGTGCAGGCCCCGTGCCAGGTGGAAGATCGAGGCGCCCTGCATGACCGTGTTGTCGACGTCGAAGAACGCGGCACTCGTCTCGTCCGGCCCGACGTCGAGGCTGTTCTCCACCTCGGCCGCAGCCGCGGAGGCCTCCCCTGCGAGCCGGGAGCGGCGCTTCAGGTTCACGGGTGTCGGACGGTTCGGCGGCGTCACACGTGAAGCCTATTGCGTCCTCGGCGTACACGGCCCAATCACCTGTGCAAGGATCCAACGATGGAGACCACCGTCGCCGATCTCCTGGCTGCCGCGGCTCGTGCCGAGCCCTCGAAGATCGCCCTGTCCGAGGCTGCCACCGGCCGCACCGTGACCTGGGCCGCGCTCGACGATCTCGCCGACCGGGTCGCCCACGGACTGCAGACCGCGGGGATGATCGCCGGCTACCGGGTGATGATCGCGGTGACGAACCGGATCGAGTTCGTCGCGACCTACCTCGGCGTCCTGCGCGCCCGCATGGTCGCCGTACCGATCAATCCGCGCAGCGCCACCGGCGAGGTCGTCCGGATGCTCGTGGACTCAGGCTCCCGGATGGTCCTGGCCGACGGCACCACGATCGGCACCGTGCGCGGTGCGGTCGCGGGGGTCAACGCTGCCCTGGCCGGCTCGGAGAACGACGGCGTGCGTCCGCGCATCGTGAGCGTCGGCACCACGCTCGAGCCCGGCGAGCGTTCCTGGGACCACCTGGTGATGGAGACCGGCGCCGACCTTCCGGGGGAGACCGACCCGGAGTCGCTCGCCGTGCTGCTCTACACCAGCGGAACCTCGGGTCGCCCGCGCGCCGCGATGCTCAGCCACCGGGCGCTCTCGGCGAACATCGAGCAGGCCGCCGCCGTGGTGCCGCCGATGATCAACGGCCGCGACGTCGTCCTCGGCGTGCTGCCGCTGTTCCACGTCTACGGCCTGAACGCCGTGCTCGGGCAGGTGCTGCGCCAGCACGCCCGGATGGTGCTGGTCGACGGCTTCGACCCCGAGGGCTCGCTGGACATCATCGAGGACGAGGCGATCTCCGTGCTGCCGGTCGCGCCGCCGGTCTTCGCCTACTGGATGCAGCTCTCCAGCATCGAGGACAGGTTCGGGCCGGTGCGCACGATCCTGTCCGGCTCGGCGCCGCTGGCCCCCGAGCTGACCGAGGCGTTCAGCGCCCGGACCGGGCTGGAGATCCAGCAGGGCTACGGCCTGACCGAGGCCGCACCCGTGGTCACCTCGACCCAGTGCAGTGCGGAATCCGACCCGCGCTCGGTCGGCGCGCCGCTGCCCGGCATCGAGGTCCGACTGGTCGACGAGGCCGGCGGGCGCCCCGAGGACGACGATCCCGGCGAGATCCACATCCGCGGCCCGAACCTGTTCTCCGGGTACTGGCCCGACGGCGCCGACGGACCGGACGCCGAGGGCTGGTGGGCCACCGGGGACGTCGGCTACCTGAGCGCGGCCGGGGACCTGTTCCTGGTGGACCGCCTCAAGGAGCTGGTCATCGTCTCGGGGTTCAACGTCTACCCGAGCGAGGTCGAGGACGTGATCACCGAGCTGGCCGACGTGGCCGGTGCCGCGGTGATCGGCGTCGACGACCCCGAGACCGGGGAGGCGGTGGTCGCCTACGTGAAGCCGGTCGGCGAGGTCGACCCCGACGAGCTCGCGGCCCGGGTCAGCGCCCACTGCGCCGGCCGGCTGGCCAGCTTCAAGCGGCCCTCGGTGGTCAACGTCGTCGAGGCGCTGCCGATGACCGGCACCGGCAAGGTCGCCAAGGGCCTGCTGCGGGCCACCGAGCGCCGCCGGGCTCTGGGGCTGCTGGAGTGACGACGTCCCGGGTCCTGCTGTACTCCAAGCCGGGCTGCCACCTGTGCGACGACGCCCGGACCGTGATCGCTCAGGTCTGCGCAGACCTCGGCACCGGATTCGAGGAGGTCGACATCACCACCGACCCCGCCCTGATGCACGCGTACGGCGAGCAGATCCCGGTGACGTTCGTGGACGGCGCCCAGCACGACTTCTGGCGGGTCGACGAGCAACGCCTCAGAACGGCGCTCACGCGGTAGCACACCCCGCCGAGTGGCAAACGTCTCACCCGTGCTAGTTCAGTTTGTTCGCACGTTCACAAACTCTTATTGTGTTTGGGCTGACGTCTTTCACCACAGGTTCCGTATGACGAGCCCGGAGGCGTCGCTGGAGAGTTGACCGTGAGCCCTACGCGCATTCCTGAGGCGACAGTCGCGCGCCTTCCGGTGTACCTGCGGGCACTCAATTCTCTCCTCGACTCCGACATCCGGTCGTGCTCGAGCGAGGAGCTGGCGACCGCCGCGGGCGTGAACAGCGCCAAGCTGCGCAAGGACCTCTCCCACCTCGGCTCGTACGGCACCCGCGGCGTCGGTTACGACGTGGAGTACCTGCGCTACCAGATCTCCCGCGAGATCGGCCTGACCCAGGACTGGCCCGTCGTCATCGTCGGCATCGGCAACCTGGGCCACGCGCTCGCGAACTTCTCCGGCTTCAGCTCGCGCGGCTTCCGCACCGTCGCGCTGCTCGACGCCGACGAGAGCCGGCACGGCGAGCTGGTCGCCGGGTGCCCGATCCGTGACTTCGGCGAGCTCGGCCAGATCGTGCGCGAGCACGGCGTCGCCATCGGCGTCATCGCCACCCCGGCCAGTGCCGCCCAGGCGGTCTGCGACCAGATGATCGCGGCCGGTATCCGCAGCGTGCTGAACTTCGCACCGACCGTGCTCTCGGTCCCCGAGGACGTCGACGTCCGGATGGTCGACCTGTCCTCCGAGCTTCAGATCCTGGCCTACCACGAGCAGCGCAAGGCGCCGCACGTCGAGGGCGCCCCGGGAACCGAGGGGGTGGCCTGATGAGCGTGCTCGTGGTGGGCATCTCCCACAACTCGGCGCCGGTCCCGGTCCTCGAGCTGATCGCCCGTGACTCCGACGGCACCGCGAAGCTGATCCGCGACGTGGCCGACAACGAGCACGTCGTCGAGGCCACGGTGCTCTCGACCTGCAACCGCATCGAGGTCTACGCCGAGGTCGACCGGTTCCACGGCAGCGTCGAGGCGATCTCGCGGATGCTGCTGACCCCGGCTCCCGGCTCGCCCGACGAGTACGTCCCGCACCTGTACGTGCACTACGACGACGGCGCCGTCTCGCACCTGTTCCACGTCGCCTCCGGTCTCGACTCGATGGTCGTCGGCGAGAGCCAGATCCTCGGCCAGGCCCGGGAGGCCCTGCGCGTCGGCCAGGAGGCCGGCACCGTCGGACCGGCCCTCAACTCGCTCTTCCAGCAGGCGCTGCGGGTCGGCAAGCGCTCGCACGCCGAGACCGACATCGACCGCGCCGGTCCCTCGCTGGTGGCGTACGCGATCGACCAGGCGACCCGCCACCTCGGCCGGGACACCGACCTCAAGGCGCTGGTCGTCGGCGCCGGCGCGATGGCCGGGCTGGCGGTCGCGACGCTGTCACGCGGACCGGCCTCGTCGGTCGTCGTCGCCAACCGCACCGCCACCCGCGCCGAGCGGCTGGCCGAGGCGTACGGCGGGCGGGCCGTCGGCCTGGACGCGATCGCCGCAGAGGCTGCCGACGTCGACGTGGTCATCACCTGCACCGACTCGACCGGCATCCAGCTCGACGTCGAGCGCTTCCGCGCCGCCCGCGCCGACTCCTCGCGTCCGGTCGCGGTCATCGACCTCGCCCTGCCGCGCGACGTCGACCCCGCGGTCGGCCACGAGCCCGGCGTCGCGCTGATCGACCTCGCCACCCTGGCCACCGAGCTCGAGCAGGCCGGCGAGCGCAGCGAGGTCGCCGACGTCCGCAAGATCGTCGGCCAGGAGCTCCAGGCGTTCCTCGCGGCCCGGCACGCCGCCGCCGTCACCCCGACGGTGGTCGCGCTGCGGACGATGGCCACCGGCGTCGTCGAGACCGAGCTCCAGCGTCTGGCCGGGCGGCTGCCCGAGCTCGACGACGCTGCCCGCGCCGAGATCGAGCAGGCCGTGCGGCGGGTGGCCGACAAGCTGCTCCACCAGCCGACCGTGCGGGTCAAGGAGCTGGCCAACAGCACCGGCGCCGTCTCCTACGCGGCCGCCCTGGCCGAGCTGTTCTCCCTGGACCCCGAGGCCGTCGACGCCGTGACCCGGGTGGAGGGCGTATGACCCTTCGAGGCTCGCAGGCTCGCACCTCAGGGCAAGCCGCAATCCGCATCGGGACCCGCGCCTCGGCGCTGGCCCGTACCCAGTCCGGTCTGGTGGCCGAGCAGCTCTCCGAGGCCACCGGTCGCGACGTCGTGCTCGTCACTGTTTCGACCGAGGGCGACGTGAACACGGCGCCGCTGGCGACCATGGGTGGAACGGGCGTCTTCGTCAGCGCGCTGCGCGACGCCCTGCTGGCCGACGAGGTCGACCTCGCCGTGCACTCGCTCAAGGACCTGCCGACCTACGCGCAGGACGGCATCACCCTCGCCGCGATCCCGACGCGCGAGGACCCTCGCGACGTCGTCGTCGCCCGTGACGGGCTCACTCTCGGCGAGCTGCCGCAGGGCGCGACGGTCGGCACCGGCTCGCCGCGTCGCGTCGCGCAGATCGAGGCCCTCGGTCTCGGCGTCGAGCTGGTCGGGGTCCGCGGCAACGTGGACACCCGCATCGGCAAGGTGACGTCCGGCGAGCTGGACGCCGTCGTGCTCGCCCGCGCCGGCTTGACGCGTCTGGGCCGTCTGGACGAGGTCACCGAGGTGCTCGACCCGATCCAGGTCCTGCCCGCGCCGGGTCAGGGTGCGCTCGCGGTCGAGTGCCGCAGCAGCGACACCGAGCTGGCCGCCCTGGTGGCCGAGGCGCTCGACGACCCGAACACCCGCGCGGCCGTCGAGTGCGAGCGGATGGTGCTCGCCGAGCTCGAGGCCGGCTGCTCCGCCCCGGTCGGCGCGCTCGCCGAGGTGGTCGAGGGCGAGGACGGACCCGAGCTCTGGGTCCGCGCCGTCGCGACCTCCCTGGACGGCGCCCTGGCCGTACGCCGCTCCGCCTCCGGCCCCTACGACGACCCGATCGGCCTCGGCCGCAAGCTCGCCGCCGAGATGGTGGCCGACGGCGCCCACGAACTTCTCAACCCCGCACCGCACAGCTAGAAAGCAAGTGACCATGACTGCATCGAGCACGACTGCCCGCCAGACCAGGTGGGTGTCCTTCGTCGGCGCCGGACCCGGCGACCCCGATCTGCTGACCGTGCGCGCGGCCGAGCTGTTGCGGGACGCGGAGGTCGTGATCACCGAGCTGCCCGAGCACGAGACGCTGGTGCGCGGACTGCTCGGCCTGCCCGAACCGGTGGAGGCCGACGAGGACGCCGAGGTCGAGACGGTCGAGGCGTCCGCCGGTCCGCTGTTCGTCGACGGTGGCTTCGGCGAGGACGGCCAGCCGCTGACCCACGCCGCGCGCGCCAAGGTCGTGATCAAGCACGCCAAGTCCGGCAAGCGCGTGGTCCGGCTGATGGCCGGCGACCCGTTCCTCTACGCCTCGGGCCCCGAGGAGGCGCAGGCCTGCACGAAGGCCGAGATCGGTTTCGAGATCGTTCCCGGCGTCTCGTCGGTCAACGCGGTGCCGGCGTACGCGGGCATCCCGCTGACCACCAAGAACCACCGCGAGCTGACGGTGCTGTCCTGCAGCGGCGCGAGCATCGACTGGTCCTCGTACGCCGACCGCCAGACCCTGGTGCTGCTCTCCGCCGTCGGCAGCATCGCCGACATCGCGCGCGAGCTGATCGCCGCCGGTCGCCCGGCCGAGACCCCGGTCTCGATGACCCGGACCGGCACGGTCACCACCCAGCGCACGCTGGTCTCCACCCTCGGCTCGATCGGTGCCGACGCCCGGGCCGCCCGGATGGAGGCGCCCGCCGTGACTGTCATCGGCCAGGTCGTCGACCTGCGCGACCAGCTCTCCTGGTTCGAGAACAAGCCGCTCTTCGGGTGGCGGGTGCTGGTGCCGCGCACCAAGGAGCAGGCCGCCTCGTTGTCGACCCGCCTTCGTGGGTACGGCGCCGAGCCGGAGGAGGTGCCGACCATCTCGGTCGAGCCGCCGCGCAACCCGCAGCAGATGGACAAGGCCGTCCGCGGACTGGTCGAGGGTCGCTACGAGTGGATCGCCTTCACCTCCTACAACGCCGTCCGCGCGGTGAAGGAGAAGTTCGAGGAGTACGGCCTGGACGCTCGCGCGTTCTCCGGCCTGAAGATCGCCGCGGTCGGTGAGAAGACCGCCGCGACCCTGGCCGACTGGGGCCTGCGCGCCGACCTGGTGCCGTCCGGCGAGCAGTCCGCCGCCGGTCTGCTCGAGGACTGGCCCGAGTACGACGAGGTCCTCGACCCGATCAACCGCGTCTTCCTGCCGCGCGCCGACATCGCCACCGAGAACCTGGTCGCCGGCCTGGTCGACCTCGGCTGGGAGGTCGACGACGTCACCGCCTACCGCACCGTCCGGGCAGCGCCGCCGCCGGCGCCGACCCGCGAGGCGATCAAGGCCGGGAAGTTCGACGCCGTCGTCTTCACCTCGTCCTCGACCGTGCGCAACCTGGTCGGCATCGCCGGCAAGCCGCACGCCTCGACGATCATCGCGGTGATCGGTCCGGCCACGGCGAAGACCGCCGAGGAGCACGGCCTGCGCGTCGACGTGATGGCGCCGAGCCCGTCGGTCGAGGTCCTCGCCGAGGCGCTGGCCGACTTCGGGTCGGCACGCCGTGCGTCGATGATCGAGGCCGGCCAGCCGGTCACCAAGCCGTCCGAGCGTCGCGCTTCGGGCCGTCGTCGGGCGTCGTCGAAGTAGCCTGGAACGCATGACGTACCCGGACATCCGACCCCGCCGCCTGCGACGCACCCCTGCGCTGCGGCGGCTGGTCGCCGAGTCCGGGATCGCACCGCGCCAGCTCGTGCTGCCGCTGTTCGTCCGTGAGGGCGCGACCGAGACGACTCCGATCAGCTCGATGCCGGGCGTCGTCCAGCACACCCGCGAGACCTTGAAGAAGACCGCCAACGAAGCGGTCGCGGCTGGTCTCGGCGGGGTGATGCTGTTCGGCATCCCCGAGGAGAAGGACGCCGTCGGCTCGGGTGCCGTCGACCCGCACGGGATCCTCAACCTGGCGATCACCGACGTGGTCGCCGAGGTCGGCGACGAGCTCACCGTGATGTCGGACCTGTGCCTCGACGAGTTCACCGACCACGGGCACTGCGGCGTCCTGGACGGCGACGGCAACGTCGACAACGACCGCACCCTCGACGTGTACGCGGCGATGGCGGTGGCGCAGGCCGCTGCCGGTGTCGACCTGGTCGCGCCCAGCGGCATGATGGACGGCCAGGTGCGGATGATCCGCAGCGCGCTGGACGCCGAGGAGCACACCGGCATCGGCATCCTGGCCTACTCCGCCAAGTACGCCTCGTCGTTCTACGGCCCGTTCCGCGAGGCCGTCGACTCCTCGTTGCAGGGTGATCGACGGACCTACCAGCAGGATCCGGCCAACCGGCTCGAGGGCGTGCGCGAAGCGAAGCTGGACGTCAGCGAGGGCGCCGACATCGTGATGGTGAAGCCGGCCCTCGGTTACCTCGACGTGCTGTCCGCGGTGAAGGACGCGGTCGACGTCCCCGTCGCGGCGTACAACGTCTCGGGGGAGTACTCGATGGTCGAGGCTGCTGCGGCGCGCGGCTGGATCGACCGCGAGGCCGCGATCCTCGAGACGCTCACGTCGATCCACCGCGCAGGCGCGGACATCGTGCTGACCTACTGGGCGCTCGAAGCCGCCCAGCTGCTCAAGCGCTGACGTTCAGTCAGGCCTTGCCCAGTCCGAGCCAGGCCAGGATCGTGGTCAGCGTGTTCGGGATGACGGCAGCAGCGTCGGTCTCGGTCATGCCCTGAACCTTGGTCGCGCACTTGTTCTTCGCGGCGTCGAGCAGGTGCAGCGGGTCCGGGATCGTCGCGAACTGGCTGTTGCAGAAGTCCAGGGCCTCGGTCAGCGTCGACAGCGTGCTCACCAGCGGCTGGGTGATGCCCCCCAGGCCCTTGGTCAGCGGGTCGGTGATCGGCGCCAGCGGGTTCTTCGGCGCGGTGGGCGTGCTCGGCGTCGACGGCTCCGTCGGGGTGCTCGGCCCGTTGTCCCCGCCGGTCGATCCGCCCGTGCTCGGGCTGCTCGGCTTCACCGTCTTGGACGGCTTGTGGGTCCGGTTCTGGACGGCCGAGGAGTAGCTCGGGGTGAAGACCGTGCCGCCGTAGGTGCCCGACGGGATCGCGGTGTAGTCGCCCTGGCTGTAGGCCTCCATGATGCGGAGCACCAGGTCGACGTACGCGCGGCTGTGGTTGTAGCGGTAGACCGCGGCCTCCTGGCCGGCGCGGTTCGACAGGTCGTCGGTGCCGGAGCAGAGGTACACGCCGGTCGCCAGCGAGGCGTCGTCGATGTCCTGCGGGTTGCGCTGGCCGTCGCCGTCGGCGTCGACCTTGACCGAGGACCAGGTCGAGGGGATGAACTGCATCGGGCCGACCGCGCGGTCGTAGACGGTGTCGTGGTCGAGCTGGCCGCCGTCGGTGTCCATGATCGCCTGGGTGCCGTTCTCGCCGTTCAGCTCCGGGCCGTAGATGCCGGGGGTGCTGACGCCGTCGCTGCCCAAGGTGTTGCCGTCGTACTGGCCGTGGTCGGACTCGACGCGACCGATCGCGGCGATGAGCTCCCAGCCGACGTTGCAGGTCGGGTCGGCGGCGTCGATGATCTGGGCGCCGCGCTGGTAGGCGGACAGGGCGGCGGAGGGGATGCCGCTGGTCGAGGCGCCGGCGACCACGGAGTCGGCGGTGCCGTCCGGGACGCTCGGGGCGATCGAGCCGGGTACCGGCACGCTGGCGGGAGCCTTGATGGCCTGGCTGGGCACGGCGGTGCCGTCGGGGAGGTCGCTGGCCTTGGTCTTGCTTGCCGACGCGGTATCGATACCAGTCAGGCTCGCAGTCCATGCTGCGCACACGAGTGCGAGCGGAACGAGCGTGGCTGCCTTGCTCCTGCGGCTCTTGAGCAGTCCGGTCATGCGGCGAGTTCTCCCTGGTGCGTAATCCGTCCGATTGCGATAAATCGGACGTACCCCTATTCAACGATTATCCCCGTTAAGGGTCACGGTGGGCCAAATGTCTAGTTTCTGCTAGACCAGATGGGCACTGTGCAGGGATGAGACGGGAGGAACCCGGAATCATGTCGCCGAATTGAGGGACCGAAATTCCTTATCCGAATTTCAGGGCCCCTCCCGGTCAGCCCGTGGACCGCGATTCGTCGCTGGCAGGCGCCGTCGGCGAGAATGCCCGGGTGCCCAGGTCCGTGTCCGCAGTTCCCGCTGACGTCCCCGGTTCGCAGGCGTGGTTCGACCGCGCGCGTGGGGTCACGCCGGGCGGGGTGAACTCTCCGGTCCGCGCCTTCGCCGCCGTCGGTGGCACGCCGCGGTTCATGGCGTCCGGAGCCGGCGCCTGGCTGACCGACGTGGACGGGAACTCCTACGTCGACCTGGTCTGCTCCTGGGGCCCGATGCTGCTGGGCCACGCGCACCCCGAGGTCATCGAGGCGGTCACCCGCGCGATCGCGCGCGGCACCTCCTACGGCACCCCGACGACGACCGAGGTCGAGCTCGCCGCTGAGATCGTCGGGCGCACCCCGATCGACAAGGTCCGCCTCGTCAGCTCCGGTACCGAGGCCACCATGTCGGCGATCCGCCTGGCCCGCGGCTTCACCGGTCGCGACCTGGTCGTGAAGTTCGCCGGCTGCTACCACGGTCACGTCGACTCGCTGCTGGCCAGCGCCGGCTCGGGCCTGGCCACTCTCGGCGTCAGCAGCACCCCCGGGGTCCCGGCGTCGGCCGCGGCGCAGACGATCGTGCTGCCGTACAACGACCGGGCAGCGGTCGAGGCCGCCTTCGCCGAGCACGGCGACGCGATCGCCTGCCTGATCACCGAGGCCTCACCGGGGAACATGGGCGTGGTCCCGCCCGAGCCCGGCTTCAACGCGTTCCTCGCCGAGATCTGCCACCGCCACGGAGCGCTCTTCGTCTCCGACGAGGTGATGACCGGCTTCCGCGTGAGTCGCAGCGGCCAGTGGGGGACCGACGGTGCCGTTGAGGGCTGGACGCCGGACCTGATGACCTTCGGCAAGGTGATGGGCGGCGGGTTCCCGGCCGCTGCTTTCGGCGGCCGCTCCGACGTGATGGCGCTGCTCTCGCCGGAGGGTCCGGTCTACCAGGCAGGCACGCTCTCGGGGAACCCGGTCGCCACCGCTGCCGGCCTCGCGACGCTGCGTCTCGCTGACGAGTCGGTCTACGCCCAGGTCGACGACGTCGCCGCGACGATCTCGAAAGAGTCCTCGGCGGCGCTGACCGAGGCGGGCGTGCCGCACGTGCTCCAGAGCAACGGCAACATGTTCTCGATCTTCTTCGGCGACCTGCCTCCGGTCCGCGACTACGCGACCGCGCAGACCCAGGACGTCGCGGGCTTCAAGGCCTTCTTCCACGCGATGCTCGACGCCGGCGTGTACCTGCCGCCGAGCGCCTACGAGGCCTGGTTCGTCTCCAGCGCCCACGACGACCGTGCCGTCCAGCAGGTGCTGGACGCTCTTCCCGCTGCCGCCACCGCGGCAGCCCGGGTTTCGACCGGCTCGACCAGCGAGGAACGTGCATGACCACGACCACCGTCCACCTGCTGCGCCACGGCGAGGTCTTCAACCCCGACGGCATCCTGTACGGACGCGCGCCCGGGTTCTACCTCTCCGATCGCGGGCTCGCGATGGCCGAGCGCGTCGCCGAGCGGATCGGTGACCGCGACATCACCCACGTGGTCGCCTCGCCGCTGGAGCGCGCGCAGCAGACCGCCGCACCGATCGCCACGGTGCGTGGCGTCGACATCGTCACCGACGAGCGGGTGATCGAGTCGACGAACATCTTCGAGGGCCGCCCGTTCTCGGTCGGAGACGGCGTGCTGCGCCGCCCGAGTGCGTGGAAGCACCTCTGGAACCCGTTCAAGCCGTCGTGGGGCGAGCCGTACGCCGAGGTCGCCGCGCGGATGTGGGCCGCCGTCGAGGACGCGCGCACTGCTGCCGAGGGCCACGAGGCGCTGATCGTCTCCCACCAGCTGCCGATCTGGATCTGCCGGCTGCACGCGGAGAAGCGCCGCTTCATGCACGACCCGCGCAAGCGCCAGTGCACGTTGTGCAGCCTGACGTCGTTCACCTTCGAGGGCACCGAGCTCGTCACCGTCGGCTACGCCGAGCCAGCCGGCGACATGATCCCCGAGGCCGAGCGCCGTGCTGCGTTCTCGTCCGGTACCGGCTTCACGGAGCCGAACGACCTCTCCGCCCAGCCCGGCTCGAACCCGGACGCCGACTGACCCATGCCCCGTTCTGCTCGCGCTCTGCTGCCGCTGGTCCTCGTCGTCCTGACGTTGGCCACCGGTTGCGGTCGCGGGATGACCTGCTCGCTGGACACCGGTTTCCAGTGCGGCGACGGCGCGATCACGCTGCTTCCGCCGGCGAAGCGCAAGCAGCCGGACGCCGTGACGGGCACGACGCTCACCGGCACGACGGTGGCCCTGTCGCAGTTCCAGGGCAAGGTCGTGGTGATCAACGTCTGGGGTTCGTGGTGCGGTCCGTGCCGGTCCGAGGCGGACGACCTGGCGCTGGCGGCGAAGGAGCTCCTGCCCCAGGGCGTGGTCTTCCTCGGCATCAACACCCGTGACAACAGCCGGGACACCGCGCTCGCCTTCGTGCGCAAGCACGCGATGCCGTACGACTCGATCTTCGACCCGGGCGGCCGAACCCTCGGCTCCTTCCACCGCACGCTCAGCCCGAACGCGATCCCGAGCACCGTGGTGATCGACGCCCAGGGCCGGGTCGCTGCCAGCATCATCGGTGAGGTCACCAGTGCGCGCACGCTGATCGACCTGGTCGACGAGGTCCAGAAGTGATCCTGCTCGAGACCGGGAGCTGGCTGCGCCAGACGATCAACGACGGGTCGCTGCTGCTCGCGATCCCCGTCGCCCTGGTCGCGGGCCTGGTCTCGTTCTTCAGCCCGTGCGTGGTGCCGCTGCTGCCCGGCTACCTCTCGTACACGACCGGGCTCGCCGGCGCAGACCTCGAGTCCGCGAAGCGCGGCCGGATGCTCGCCGGATCGCTGTTGTTCGTGTCCGGGTTCTCGTTCGTCTTCGTCTCCTACGGCGCCCTGTTCGGTGGCCTGGGCGACTGGTTGTGGGAGTACCAGGACCAGATCACCTACGTCCTCGGCGCGGTGATCATCCTGCTCGGCATCGCCTTCCTGGGCGCGGTCCCGTGGCTGCAGCGCGACTGGCGCTTCCACCGCGTTCCGGCCGTCGGGCTGGCGGCCGCTCCGCTGCTCGGCGTGATGTTCGGTCTCGGCTGGACCCCGTGCATCGGGCCGACGCTGGGCGCCATCACCAGCCTGTCGCTCAACGAAGGCAGTGCGGAGCGCGGCGCGCTCCTCAGTGCTGTCTACTGCCTCGGACTGGGCGTGCCGTTCATCGCTGCCGCCCTGGCCTACCGGCGCATGCTCGGCACCGTCCGCTGGGTCCGCAAGCACCAGGCCTGGGTCACCCGCATCGGCGGTCTGATGCTCATCGCGGTCGGTGTCCTGCTCGTCACCGGCTGGTGGGACGCCCTGGTCGGTGACCTGCGCGGCTGGGTCTCCGGAAGCACCGTGGGGATCTGATGAGCGAGCCGACGAGCAGCGACGACACGTCCGGCGTTCCGGCGTACGGGCACACCCGCGACACCGAGACGGGGGCGGCACCGCTCGCACCCAAGGAGTTCCTGCGCTGGACCTGGCGGCAGCTGACGTCCATGCGGACCGCGCTGATCCTGCTGTTCCTGCTGGCCCTCGGCGCGATCCCGGGATCGGTCATCCCGCAGGACAACGTCGACGCGCTGCTGGCCGCGCAGTGGCGCCGCGAGCACACCACGCTGGCGCCGATCTACGAGAAGCTCGGCCTGTTCTCGGTCTACGACTCGGCCTGGTTCGCGGCGATCTACCTGCTGCTGATGATCTCGCTGGTCGGCTGCATCCTGCCGCGCACGCGGGTCTACCTGCGGGCCGCGCTGGCACGACCCCCGAAGACGCCGCGGAACCTGTCGCGGCTGCCGGAGTACCGGACGTTCACCACCGACGACGAGTCGGACGCGGTTCTCGAGCGCGCCCAGGCGGCACTGCGCGGCTACCGGGTCGACCGGCACGACGACTCGCTGTCGGCCGAGCGCGGCTACCTGCGCGAGGCCGGCAACCTGTTGTTCCACCTCTCGGTGCTGATCGTGCTCGTCGGCTTCGCGAGCGGCTCGCTGCTCGGCTACAAGGGCGGTGTGATCGTGGTGACCGGCGGTCAGTTCGCGAACGTCGCCAGTCAGTACGACGAGTTCGACCCGGGCACGTTGTTCGACGACAAGAACCTGAAGCCGTTCTCGTTCAAGCTCACCGACTTCAAGGTGAACTTCATCAAGCAGGGTCGCGAGATCGGGATGGCGCAGAAGTTCTCGGCCGGCCTGGACTACCAGACCGGCCCGAACGCCAAGCAGCAGCACACCCGGATCGAGGTCAACCACCCGTTGTCGATCGACGGGTCGAAGGTCTACCTGATCGGCCACGGCTATGCGCCGAACGTCACGGTGCGCGACGGCAACGGGAAGATCGCGTTCTCCGGTCCCGTGGTGTTCACCCCCGAGGACAGCAGCTTCCGCTCGAGCGGTGTCATCAAGGTTCCCGACGCCGACCCGAAGCAGCTCGGCTTCCGAGGCGAGTTCTACCCGACGTACGGGTTCACCGACGCGACCGGCCCGTTCTCGGCCTACCCCGACGCGAAGAACCCGGCGCTGGTGCTGCTCGCCTACGCGGGTGACCTCGGCATGGACCGCGGTGTGCCGCAGTCGGTCTACGCCCTGGACACCGATGGCCTGAAGCAGCTGACGAAGAGCAACGGCAAGATGTTCCGCGTCGAGCTGGAGAAGGGGCAGACGCAGGCACTGCCGAACGGTCTCGGCTCGATCACCTTCAACGGGGTCGACCGGTTCGTGAAGCTCCAGGTCAGCCGCAACCCCGGGGGCTGGATCGCACTGCTGGGCATGATCCTGGCGCTCACCGGCCTGCTCGGGTCGCTGTTCATCCGGCCTCGCCGGATCTGGGTCTCGGTACGCCGTGAGGGCGGGCGTACTGTCGTCGAGGTTGCCGGACTGGACCGTTCGTCCGGTGGCAACCTCACCGACCGGGTCGATGACCTGGTCGGGTCCTTGGAGGAGAAGAAGGCATGACGCACGACCAGTTCGAGGTTCTGAGCAACCAGGCCATCGCCATCTGCGGTGCGGCGTACTTCGTCGCCCTGCTGCTGCACCTGGCCGAGTGGGCCGCGGGGCGCAGGGTTCCGGTCGACGCACCCGTCGCCGCCACCGTAGGGGCAGGCGCCGAGTCCCGGCCGACCGAGGCCGCCGAGGCAGCGGAGGTCGAGGACCACGACGCCGCGGAGAAGATGGAGCGCTTCGGGCGCTGGGGCCTGGTCGCCACCATCGTCGCTGCCGGCGTCCACCTGGTTGCGGTCGTCTCCCGCGGTCTCGCTGCGGACCCGGTCCGGGTGCCGTGGGGCAACATGTACGAGTTCACGATGACCGGCACGCTGGTCGTCGTTGCCGGATACCTGCTGATGTACCGGCGCTTCTCGCTCCAGTGGCTCTCCCCGGTCGTGACCGGCTTCGTGCTGATCACGCTGATGGTCGACGTGCTGCTGCTCTACACCCCGGTCGTCCCGCTGCGCGACGCGCTGCAGTCGCCGTGGCTGGTGATCCACGTGATCGCAGCGATCACCGCGACCGGTGCGTTCACGCTCGGTGGCATGGCTTCGGTGCTCTACCTGATCAAGGAACGCTGGCTCGAGCGCGGCGGCTCCGAGGCCTCGAACGGCTACCTGGCGCGCCTGCCCGGCCTGAACGAGCTCGACCGGATGGCCTACCGGACGCACGCGTTCGCGTTCCCGGTGTGGACCTTCGCGGCGCTGATCGCCGGCCCGATCTGGGCGCAGGCGGCGTGGGGCCGCTACTGGGGTTGGGACCCCAAGGAGGTCTGGGCGTTCATCACCTGGGTCGTGTACGCCGCGTACCTGCACGCGCGGGCGACCGCCGGGTGGAAGGGCCGCGCAGCCGCGATCATCGCGCTGATCGGCCTGGCGACCCTGTGGTTCAACTTCGTGGGGATCAACTTCTTCTTCGGCAGCGGGTCCCAGCACTCCTACGCCTGATCGTCACACCGGCGGCGGAACCTCGGTGGCCCGCTCGATGAGCGCGTCGATCATCCAGCGCTGCAAGACGCCGACCTCGTCCGGCGCCAGGCCCGCGATGTCGGACAGCCAGACGCGCGTCTCGATCCCGCACACCGCGCGGAGCGCCACGGCAAGTCGCTGCACGGTCGCTTCGTCCAGTGATGCGCGGAGTGGAGCCAGCGCTTCGGCGAACCACGGGATGACCCGCCCCTGCCGGAGCGGGAGCTCGTGCGGTTGGTCACCGAGGGAGAGGCGCAGCATCGCGCGCTGCTGGGGCTCGGTGTCGCGGATGCGCTCGATCACGTAGTCCGCGACCGCGGCGACCCGGTCATCGACCGCTTCCGGCGGAGGATCCGGGAGCGCCGAGGTCGTCTGGGTCTCGGGGAAGGCGGCAGCGAGAAGTTCGGTGCGCGACGGGAAGTAGCGGTACGCGGTCGTCCGCGAGATGCCGGCTGCCTCGGCGACCTCCTCGACCGTCGGGGTGTCCCCGGAATTGATCAGCGCGCGGGCTGCTGCGAGCAGGTGATCCCGGGTGCGGCGCTTCTGACCGCTCCGACCTGATTCGACGTAGCCCGTTGACATGGCCTTTATGGTATGCGAATCTCGTTATGGGACTCCAGTCCCACGAAAGATCGGAGTGTCGCGATGGCGGAGAAGACGAAGGTCGGGCCGGTGGTCCTGCGGGCCGGTGAGGGCGAGAAGCGCTGGTTCTTCGGTGGCGGAGTGTGGACCTGGAAGCTCGACAGCGAGCAGGGCGACATCTCCCTGGTCGAGGTCGACATGGTCGAGGGCAAGTGGACGCCAGTGCACACTCACCCGGTCTCGGAGTCGATGTGGGTCCTCGAGGGTCGGATCGGCTACCGCATCAACGACGACGAGCACGAGATCGGCTCCGGGGACTTCGTGATGGTGCCTGCCGGCGTGCCGCACGCGTTCACGGTGCTGAGCCCGACCGCCAAGGTGCTCGGGATCCAGCCCACCTGCGAGTGCGAACCGTTCTACCGCGGCGCGAGCGAGCCGTTCGAGGGCTCGGCGTGCGCGGTGGACTTCTCCCGGGTCATGCAGAGTGCCGCGGACACCGGCGGGATGCAGGTCGTCGGACCGCCGCCCGCCTGAGGTCAGTCCTCGATCGCGGTCGGGCCGCGGCGCAGTGCTTCGGCCGCGCCCGCCCGCATCGACTCCAGGGCCTCGGGTGCGTGACCGAGCCAGTCGGTGACCTCACCGACGACGCGCAGCGGCTCGAGGCTGCGGAACGACTGCGTCGGGTTGCCCGGGAACTTCTTGTCGGTGACGTTCGGATCGTCCTCGAACTCACCGGTCGGCTCGACGACGTAGATCCGGCCGCGGCCCTCGCCCTGGGCGAGCTCGGCGCCCCAGGTTGCCGCGTCGAGGGTCGCGGTGAAGTAGATGTAGTTCATCACCCGGCCGCGCTCGAAGTTCGACTCCCGTCCCGGCACGAGCAGGTCACCGACCGCGAGATCCGCCTTCGTGCCGTGGAGGTAGACGCCCTCCTCGTAGATCTCGAAAGGGACTGACGGCCGAGGTGCCATGCACCGAGGTTAGCCGCGCAGGTTCTGGGCACAGCAGAAGCGGAGGTGCCTGATGGGCAAGACCGAGAACGAGACGCCGAGCATCCTGGACAACGGCGGCATCGACACCGATGCACGCGCGGGGCGCAGCATGGGGATCGACCTCACCGCTGAGCCGGACGAGGAGACGAAGCGGGAGATCGAGGCCGAGCGGGAACGTCGCCTCGACCCGGCGAACCGGCCCGAGGGGGCCGAGGTCGACAACACCGGCCGGACGTTCGACGTCCAGCGCGGTGAGTTCATCGACGAGGAGGAGCCCAGTCCCTCGGGCGACGAGTCGTAGCCAGCGAACGCCTTCTCGATCGCGGGGATCAGCTTCTCCAGCTCGGCGTCACGTCCGCCGGGTGAACCGCACGTCACCGTTCGGGAGTTCCTGGGTGAGGTAGCGGGTGTCGTGGGCGCGGTGGTGGTGGTGCGAGCAGAGGAGCTTGCCGTCGGCGAGGTCGGTGCGCCCGCCGTGGCTCCACGGCGACCGGAAGTGGTGTCCTTCGCACCACGTCGCCGGCACGCTGCAGCCCTCGGCTCGGCAGTGCTTGTCGCGCACTGCCATCGCCTTGCGCTGGGCCGGGCTGAAGAGCCGGGAGCCGCGGCCGAGGTCGAGGATCTCGGACTTGCCGCCGAGCACGACCGGGATGATCGTGGCGGTGCACGCGAGCCGGCGGACCTCGCCGGCGCTGATCCGCTCGGCCCCGAAGCCGGCGCCGAGGTCGGCGCCGCCGAGGCCTGTGCGGAGTTGGTCGAGGGTGATGGTGACCATCACCGTGGTCGCGTCACCGCCGTGCAGGGGCAGTCGTTTCGGGTCGATGGATTCCAGCAGGGCGCCGAAGGCGAGTCCTTTGGCCTGGTAGGACGGCATCCGATCGGCCAGGCCGGTGGCGTCCCCGGTGGGACGGCGCGGTGAGGTGAAGGCTTGAAGGTAGGTCTCCAGGCGGGCGGCCACGGCGTCGGCGACCCGCAGGCTGATGCGCGTGGTCCCGTCACCGAGTCGCTGGCTGAAGTAGGCCGTCACGCGCTCGGCCCGTGCCTCCTCGCGCTCCAGCGCGATCCGTTCCTGATCCTCGGCGACCTCGGGGGCGACCACCTCCAGGATCCGCCT
>NZ_RJSG01000001.1:261-402694 GCF_003725775.1 Nocardioides marmorisolisilvae | reverse complement strand
GCACGATGACCTCGGCCTGGGCGAGGTTGACCCGCCCGTGGGTCAGCGCGCTGGCTGTCTGGTGCCACCTCTTCTCAAGAGCCTCGGCCAGCCGCAGGCTGCGCAGGTTGGGTCCGTGCTCGGTGCGGGTGCGGGTCTCCAGCCACCCCGCGAGGCTGCGGCAGGCATCACGGTCAGCGACGTCCTGGGCGTTGGCGATCAGCCGCAGCCGCAGCGCCTCCATCTGGTTGATCTCAGCGGTGAGGGCCTCGAGCGCACGGGCTTTGTCGGCGGTCGCCATGAAGACCGGGTCGACGTCGACCACGTCCTTCAGGGCGGAGCCGATGGTGGCGGTCGCCCGAAGGATCGGGTGGACAGGGTGTGCGCGGGACATGCCTCAACGCGAGGCCGAAAACCACCCTATATCGAACACGTGTTCGAACCTGTGGAAAACCGGCTGCCCTCACTCGCCTGTGCACGACAGCTGGCGCGGGCCCGACGGCGTGCTAGCTGGCGAGCGCCTTCTCGATCGCGGGGATCAGCTTCTCCGGCTCGGTGGTCGGGCTGAAGCGCTTGATCACCTGGCCGTCCTTGCCGATCAGGAACTTGGTGAAGTTCCACTTGATCGCGTCGCCGAGGACGCCGCCCTTCTCGTCCTTGAGCCACTTGTAGAGCGGGTGCGCGTCGTCGCCGTTCACGTCGATCTTCTCGAACATCGGGAAGCTGACGCCGTAGTTCTTGGTGCAGAACTCGCCGATCCCCTCCTCGTCGCGCGGCTCCTGGCCGGCGAACTGGTTGCAGGGGAAGCCGAGGATGACCAGACCCTGGTCGACGTACTTCTCGTAGACGCTCTCCAGGCCGGAGAACTGCGGGGTGAGCCCGCACGCGGTCGCGGTGTTCACCACGAGGACGACCTTGCCGGCGTACGCCGCGAGGTCCTGCTCCTGACCGGTCAGCGTGTTGGCCGAGAAGTCACTCAGGCTGGTCATGTCTCTCCTGGGGGGTGGGAGGGGGTTCCTCGTGGGTTCGTCGACGCTCCAGATCCAGATTGCGCAGGAACGCCTCGTCGTCGTCGGGACCGACCGGACCCCGGGGTAACGGTCGGGCGGGGTCGGATGATTCCCCGCCGCCGTTGTTCCTGCGGTCGACCGCCCAGAAGAATCCGTACAGGACCGCAGCCAGGAGGAGCAGCAGGAAGACGAACCTGATCACGTTCGCAGCCTAGTTCGTGGGTGGTTCCCGGGTGCGAATACCCTGGGGGAGTGAAGCACTTCCTCGTCTACACCGGTCTGCGCATCGGGCTCTTCCTCGTGTGCTGGGCCGTCCTCGTCGGCATCGGGTCGCTCGCCTTCGGCGGCAGCACCAAGGTCGGCATCTGGGCCCTCGTGCTGGCGGCCGTGCTCTCGTCCTTGCTGTCCCTGCGCTACCTCGCCGGCCCGCGGGAGCGGTTCGCCCAGAGCGTCCAGGCCCGCGCCGAGCGTGCCACGGCCGCCTTCGAGGACATGAAGACCCGCGAGGACGCTGACTAGGGCGCTCAGCGCCCCAGCATCAGACCGGCGAACAGGCCGACCGCGTAGAGCAGCTCGCCGACGCCGGTGAGCTGGAGGACCGGGATCAGTGCCGGTCCGACGGCACGCTTCTTGCCGACGATGACCATCGCCTGGTTCAGCTGGATGTAGCCGAGCACGCCCAGCAGGGCGGCCTCGGTCGTCAGCGCCGCGACGCCGGCGACCGCGAACAGCGCGACCACGACGAGGCCGACGTAGAGCCAGCGGGTCCGGCGGTCGCCGAGCTTGACCGCGAGGGTGCGCTTGCCCGACATCGTGTCCGTCGGGATGTCGCGCAGGTTGTTGGTGACCAGGATCCCGCAGGCCAGCGAGCCGATGCCGACCGCGGCGGCGAGCCCGGCCCAGGTGAGCTTCTCGGCCTGCACGTACTGGGTGCCCAGCACGGCGACCAGGCCGAAGAAGATGAAGACCATCACCTCGCCGAGCCCCAGGTAGCCGTACGGCTTCTTCCCGCCGGTGTAGTACCAGGCGGCCAGGATGCTGACGGCACCGACGGCCACCAGCCACCACGCGGTGCTCGCGGCGAGCACGAGGCCGACGACGCCCGCCAGGCCGAACGCGGTGAAGGCGGCCGCCTTGACAGACTCCGCCGGGGCCAGGCCGGAGCCGACCAGGCGCAGCGGGCCGACCCGCACGTCGTCGGTGCCGCGGATGCCGTCGGAGTAGTCGTTGGCGTAGTTCACGCCGATCTGGAGCAGCAGCGAGACCAGGAGCGCCAGGGCGGCCTTCCACCAGACCTCGGCGTGGTCGAACGCGGCGACGCCGGTGCCGGCGAGCACCGGGGCGACCGCCGCCGGAAGCGTGCGCGGTCGTGCGCCCTCGATCCACTGCCCTGCTGTTGCCATGGGCGGGATTCTCGCACCTGGGCGGCTCGCTACATTCAGGGGTGTGAGCAGCCTGCGACCGGTGTCCGGAGAAGCCGCCGAGATCGAGGCGCTGCTCCGCGAGTGGGATGCCGCGCCCGATCCGGGAGCGCTGGTCATCGAGACCTCCGGGTCGACCGGCCAGCCCAAGCGCGTCATGCTCTCCCGCGCCGCCCTCCGCGCCTCGGCCGATGCCACCCATGCCCGCCTCGGGGGACCGGGTCGGTGGGAGCTGAACCTGCCCCCGACGTACGTCGCCGGCGTGCAGGTGCTGTTCCGCACGATCCGCGCGGGCGCGGACGCCGACCGCTCCTACATCTCGCTGGTCCCGACCCAGCTCGTCCGGATGCGCGAGGAGTGGGCCACGCTCACGTCGTACGACGCGGTGCTGATCGGCGGAGGACCGCTGGACGCCGAGGTGCGGGCCGAGGCGGAAGCGGCCGGCGTCCCGATCGTGCAGACCTACGGGATGAGCGAGACCTGTGGCGGCTGCGTCTACGACGGTGTTCCGCTGGACGGGGTCGAGGTCCGGATCGATGACGCCGGCCAGGTGCTGCTGCGCGGCCCGGTGCTGTTCGACGGCTACCAGGACGAGCCGGACCGCACCGCGGCCGCGTTCCGCGACGGCTGGCTGGTCACCAACGACCTCGGCCACTGGGCCGAGGACGGTCGGTTGCGGATCGACGGCCGCACCGACGACGTGATCATCACCGGCGGGCTGAAGGTGCCGGCGCGTGTCGTCGCCGGCGCCGTGGCCGGGCACCCGGACGTCGAGGCGGTCGAGGTGCTCGGCGTCCCGGACCCCGAGTGGGGCGAGCGGGTGGTGGCGTTCGTGGTCAGCCGCGAGCCGCTCGTGCTTGAGCAGGTCCGCGACCTGGTGGCGCCGCGATCCTGGGCCCCGCGTCAGATCCTGCGCCTGCCCGAGCTGCCCAAGCTGCCCAACGGCAAGACCGACCGGGTACTGCTGCGGAAGCTGGCCGCCGATGACTGAGGTTTTCTCGATCCCCCTGACCACGCGGTTCCGCGGCATCGGCGTCCGCGAGGGCGTGCTCCTGCGCGGTGATGCCGGGTGGGGCGAGTTCAGCCCGTTCCTCGAGTACGACGACCCGACGGCGGCGCCCTGGTGGGCTGCGGCTCTCGAAGCGGCGGACGAAGGGTGGCCCGATCCGGTGCGCGACCACGTGCCGGTGAACGTCACCGTCCCGGCCTGCGACCCGGCCCGCGCTCACGCGATCGTGCTCGCCTCGCACGGCTGCCGCACCGCCAAGGTGAAGGTGGCCGAGCGCGGGCAGACCCTGGCCGAGGACGAGGCCCGGCTCGAGGCGGTCCGTGACGCGCTCGGCGGCGACGGGTTGATCCGCGTCGATGCCAACGGCGGCTGGTCGGTCGACGATGCGGTGGCCGCCATCGGCGTCCTCGACCGGGCCGCAAGAGGGCTCGAGTACGTCGAGCAGCCGACCGTGAGCGTGGAGGATCTCGCCCTGGTGCGCCGCCGGGTGCGGGTCCCGATCGCGGCTGACGAGTCGATCCGCCGTGCGGAGGACCCCTACCGGGTGCGCGACCTCGAGGCCGCCGACATCGCGGTGCTCAAGGTGCAGCCGCTCGGCGGAGTCCGGGCGTGCCTGCGGATTGCCGAGGACATCGGCCTGCCGGTCGTGGTCAGCAGCGCGATCGAGACCAGCATCGGTATCGCCGCCGGCGTTGCCCTCGCCGCGGCACTGCCCTCCCTGGAGCACGCGTGCGGGCTGGCGACGGTGCAGCTGCTCGCCGGTGACGTGGTGGATCGTTCGCTGCTGCCGGTCGACGGGGCGCTGCCGGTCTCCCGCCCCGAGGTGACGATGCAGGCGCTTGGTTCCTGGCGCGCGGCGCCCGACCGTGCCGAGTTCTGGGCCGAACGGCTCAGGCGGGTGAGATCGCTTCCCACGCCGGGGTGAGCGCTGTCCACCGGGTGCGCCAGTCGCCGTCGCCACAGGCGGAGACGTAGTTGGTGAGGTCCTCGAGGTGGGCCTGCCAGCCTGCGCCGTGGAAATGCACGTGCTCGATCGGCAGGCCACGCTCCTCCACGACGAGCCGGGTCTTGTCGCCCTCGGTCGTCAGCCACGCCTCGATCTCGGTGCGGTCCTCGGTGTCGGGCTCGAGGGCCACCAGCAGACGGTGCGGTGCCTCGCAGACCTCGACCCGACCCGGGCCGGTCCAGGTGCTGCGGAACGAGGCCTGGAAGGTGCCGCCGACCTGGAGGTCGCCGGTGACCTCGCCCATCCACCGCGCCAGGCGGTCGGGAGTGGTCACCGCGTTCCACAGGTCGTCGATGTCGGTGTCGTAGACGTCCTCGACGCGCAAGCCGCCGACGTTGTCGTCGATCCGCCAGAGGCTGCCCAGGATCTTGGTCTCGGTCATGGCGTTCTCCTTTGTTTCTTGCCTCGTGCGATCTCGGTGTGCAGCGCGTCCAGGCGCTGCTCCCACAGAGCTCGGTAGTCGCCGAGCCAGTCGTCCAGCTCGGCCATCGGTTCGGCACGCAGCCGGTAGATCCGCCACTGCGCCTGCTGCTCGACCTCGACCAGGCCGGCCTCGCGCAGGATCCGCAGGTGCCGGGAGACACCGGGTCGGGCGATCGGGAGCAGCTCCGCCAGCTCGCCGACCGTCGCCGGGCGCTCCTTGAGCACCTCGAGCATCGTGCGACGACTCGGGTCGGAGAGGGCCTGGAGGACGGCGTCCATGACGCGAATGTAACCCAACGGGTACATACCCTGCAAGGTACATAAGCACGGTCGACCAGGCGTAGGGCAGGATCAGGTCTCGTGACAGCGACCGACCTGGCCCGCGGCTGCGTGGAGGCCCTCATCGGCGTCGGCCTGCGGCACGCCGTGGTCGCTCCGGGTTCGCGCAACGCGCCGCTGTCGATCGCCCTGGCCGACGCGGCGGAAGCCGGAGTGATCACCCTGCACACCCGGATCGACGAGCGCACCGCGGCGTTCCTCGCACTCGGGCTCGCCAAGACCTCCCGAGTGCCTGTCGCTGTCGTGACGACCTCGGGGACCGCGGCGGTGAACCTGCACCCGGCTGTGCTGGAGGCCGCCCACGCCGGGATCCCGCTGATCGCGATCACGGCGGACCGCCCGGCCCGGCTGCGCGGCACGCTCGCGAACCAGACCACCGACCAGGTCGGCATCTTCGCCAGCGCCGCGCCGACCTACGACATCGTCGGCGAGATCGAGCTGGCCGATGCGCTGGCCGACCTCGACGGGCCGGTGCACGTCAACCTCCAGTTCGACGAGCCGCTGCTGCCGACCGACGTGTTCGTGCCCGCGACGCGGCAGCCGGAACGAGCACCCTGGCACCAGGAGGAGGCCGAGGTCCTGAAGCAGGGCCCGCGCACCGTCGTGGTCGCTGGGGACGACACCGGCCCGGGTCCGAGGCTGCTCGCCCAGGGCGGAGGCTGGCCGCTGCTGGCCGAGCCCACCAGCGGAGCGCGCAACGGCCCCAACGTGATCCGGACCTACCGGCTGCTGCTCGGTACCGGGCTCGGGGACCGGATCGAACGGGTGGTGGTCCACGGGTCGCCGACGTTGTCGCGCCCGGTGCAGCGCCTGCTCGCGCGCGAGGGCGTCGAGGTGGTCTCGCGTCGGGCGCAGGGGCGCTGGGCCGACCGGCCGCACCCGGTCTCGTACGAGGTGACCTGCCCGCTCGCGGCCGAGGCGCCCGCCGACACGGCGTGGTTGGACGAGTGGCTCGCGGCGGACCGCGACCTCGCGGCCCGCATCGACGAACGGGTGGCGGCCGAGCCCGGCCTGACGCCGTACGAGGTGGCGGTCGAGGTGCACCGCGCCGTTCCGGACGAGGGGCTGCTGGTCGTGGGCGCGAGCAACCCGATCCGCGACCTCGACCTGATGGCCGGGTCCTACAACGTCGGCGGGCGTCGCCTGATCATCGCGAACCGCGGCCTGGCCGGCATCGACGGCACCCTCTCGACCGCGATCGGGGCCACCCTCGGTCGTCCGCACACCTCCCGCGCCCTCGTGTACGTCGGGGACGTGACGTTCCTGCACGACCTCACCGGCCTGGTCATCGGTGGCGCAGAGCAGCGGCCCGACCTGACCATCGTGGTCGCCAACGACGACGGAGGTTCGATCTTCGCCACGCTCGAGCAGGGAGCGCCCGAGTACGCCGGCCGCTTCGAGAAGGTCTTCGGCACCCCGCACGGCACCGACCTCGGTGCCCTGTGCAACGGGCTGCGCATCCCGCACTGGCGGGTCCGCGATCGTGCCGAGCTCGAGCTCGCCCTGGCCAATCCCAACGGCGGCATCGAGGTCGTCGAGGCGGTCATCCGCCGCGACAACCGCAGGGCGCTCGACGCCGAGCTCCGGGCTCTGATCGGATAGCCACGTGCACCTCGTCGTCACCCTCGTCGCGATCGTCGCCGCCGTCCTGGCGACGACCGCACTGTGCAACCGGTTCGACCTCTCGTCGCCGCTGGCGTTGATCGTCGTCGGGGTCATCGGCTCGTACCTGACCTTCATCCCCGAGATCGAGCTGCACCCCGAGGTGGTGCTGCTCGGCCTGCTGCCGCCGCTCCTCTACTCCGCTGCGTTGCAGAGCTCGCTGGTCGACTTCAACGCCAACAGGCGCTCGATCCTGCTGCTCTCGGTCGGGCTGGTCGCGTTCACGACCTCGGGCATCGCGGTCCTGGTGCACTGGCTGATCCCGGGCATCCCCTGGGCCGCCGCCTTCGCGATCGGTGCGGTCGTCTCGCCGCCGGACGCGATCGCCGCGACCGCGATCGGCCGTCGCATCGGCCTGCCGCGCCGGGTCGTCACGATCCTCGAGGGCGAGTCGCTGTTCAACGACGCCACCGCGCTGGTCGGGTTGAACACCGCACTGGTGGCGCTGAAGTCGAGCGTCGCCTGGTACCTGGTGGTCCGCGACTTCGGCCTGGCCGCCGGAGGCGGCGTACTCATCGGTCTGGTGTTCTTCTTCGGCATCGGGCTGGTACGCAAGCACGTGACCGACCCGGTCTTCGACTCGGGCCTGTCGTTCATCACCCCGTTCGCCGCCTACATCACCGCCGAGGAGATCAACGCCTCGGGCGTGATCGCGGTGGTCGTCGCGGGCCTCCTGCTCGGGCACAAGGCGCCGATCATCCAGAGCGCGCAGGCCCGGATCGCCGAGCGGATGAACTGGAGCAGCATCGCGTTCCTGCTCGAGGGCTCGGTCTTCCTGCTCATCGGCCTGCAGGCGCGCACGATCATCGCCGACGCGGCCGACGACTCCCTCTCCGGCGGCCGCATCGCGCTGATCTGCGGTCTGACGCTGCTCTCGGTCATCATGCTGCGCCTGGTCTGGGTCTTCATCGCCCGCTACCTGATCGTGCGTCCCGGCCCGGACGGGCAGACCGGGATGCGCCCGCCCTGGACCTACACGTTCCTGCTCGGCTGGGCGGGCATGCGCGGCGTGGTGACGCTCGCGGCCGCGTTCGCCATCCCGACCGACACCAAGCACCGCGAGGTGCTGCTGCTGATCGCGTTCACCGTCACCGCCGGCACGCTGTTCCTCCAGGGCATGTCGCTGCCGTGGGTCGCACGCCGGCTGCGGGTGCCCTCGCCCGACCCGACCGCCGACGCGTTGGCTCGTGCCAACCTCCTGCACCAGGCAGCCTCCGCGGGTCTGACCCGGCTCGAGGAGGTCTTCACCCACGAGGACCCGCACGAGGTCGGGGAGACCCTGCGCGAGCGCGTACGTCGGCGTGGGGACGCGGCGTGGGAGCAGGTCGGCAACAGCGACGAGCTCACGCCCAGCGAGATCTACTCGAAGAAGCGACGGATGATGATCGAGGCCGAACGCGCGCGGGTGTTGGAGATCCGCTCGACGGGAACAGTGCCCCACGAGGTCGTCGAGGAAGTGCTGGCCATGCTGGACGTCGAGGAGTCGATGTTGGAGTACAGCGATCGTGAGGTCGACAAGGTCCGCCCCGCCCAGGCGCCGACCTCCTACGAGGGCGGCTGCGAGGACCTGCAGCTGGCGCGCCCGGCCGTCGAGCCGGAGACCGCCGGGCAGTGCGACGACTGTCTTGCCGTCGGCAGCCCGTGGGTGCACCTGCGCCTGTGCCTGGTCTGCGGCAAGGTCGCCTGCTGCGACTCCTCACCGCTCAAGCACGCAACCGCGCACTTCCACGACAGCGGTCACGAGGTGATGCGCTCCGCGGAGCCCGGCGAGTACTGGCGCTGGTGCTTTGTGCACGAGCTGACGGGCTAGGAGCGCCGGCGCTGGTGGCTGTTCCGTTCGCGAGCTGACCGGCTGAACTAGAGCGAGCCGAGGATCCGCTCGCGCTGCGACCGGTACTCCTCGTCGGAGACCTTGCCGTCGGCCTTCAACGCGTCCAGGGCTGCCAGCCGCGCGGAGACGTCGTCGGCTCCCGCCGTACCGACCGGCTGGTCCCAGGCGATGTCCATCGACGTCGGGTGCTCGGGTCCGGCGACCTTGGCGCTGAACCCGTCGCCCACCTTGAGCGAGCCCATCGCGGTGAACGGGACGGTCGCCTTCTTGGTGACCTCGTACGCCGCCACGCCCGACGACGCCTCGGGCTCGACCCGGAAGACGAACTCCAGCCGTGGGCGCTCGTTGATGTAGGTGCCGGTCTCCTTGACCGCCTTGATCCAGATCGTCGCCGGGATCGTGGGCGCCGGCCCCGTCTTCGCCTCGATCGCGGAGCCGGTCAGGTACAGGACCGCGCCTCCGACGCCGATGAACAGCGCGTACGCGCCGACCACGATCGGGAGCCAGCGCCAGTTCGCGTCGTCGGCACTGATGCCGAGCTCGAGGATGCCGGTGAGCAGCGACGGCACGCCGAGGACGATGAAGAGGGCCGTGCTGATCGTGAACGTCCGACGGTCCAGGACGACGGCCTTCTTCCCCGCATCGTCCTTCGCCCGAGCCTGCAGGTCCTTGATACTCAGCCCCTGCGAACGGATCGCGAAGCCCATGGCGATCCAGAAGGCGCCGATCGAGACCAGTCCGGGGATCGACAGGGCCACGCCGATTCCGAGAGCCACCACACCGAGAGCAGCAAGTTTCATGGCAAGGGACGCTACCGCCCCCGGAGCTCCTGAAGGCGCTGGTTCAGCGCCTCGGAGACCGGAGCCTTGGTGCCGGTCTCGTAGGAGAACGTGACGATCAACGAGGTTCCGTCCGCCGCCACGGCGCCGTGCTGGTGGCTGACTGCCCGGTAGAGCATCTCGAACCGGTCCTCCCCGACCTCGCCGATCCGGGCGCCGACGGTGACGGTGTCGGGGTAGGTCAGCGGGATCCGGAACCGGCAGCTGGCCGAGTGCAGGATCGGCCCGACTCCTCCGGAGCTCTCGATCGCACCGAGGCCGAGCTCGCCGAAACAGCTGATCCGCGCGGTCTCGAAGTAGCGGAAGTACGTCGTGTTGTTGACGTGTCCCATGGCGTCCATGTCGCCCCAGGCAACGGGGATCACGACGCGGACCGGGAAGTCGGCCAGCAGCTCGGTGATGCGGTTCTCGTCGGTCACGCGGACAGGCTAGAGCAGCGGCTTGAGCGCCAGCAGCGCGATCACGATCGCGGCGACGACACCGGTCGCGCGTCGTCCGCGCGGACCTGAGATCCACCTGCCCAGGCCGGATCCGAGGCTGGCGACGAAGACCTGCCAGCTGGCGCTCGCGACGAACGCGGCCGCGACGAAGACCGTGCCCTGACCCGGCCCGTCGATCTCGACGGTGCCGCCGAGCACGATCGCCGCGAAGTAGATCACCGTCGCCGGGTTCACCGCGGTGATGCCCACGAAGGTCACCCAGGCCTTGACGGCCGACCAGGCCGGCGCCTCGCTCTCGTCGGCGGCGGACGGCCGCAGTGCGTGCACGAGCGTGAGTGCCGCGATGCCGAGCAGCGCGACGATCGAGATGACCTGCAGGGTGTCCTCGATCGGCCCGAGCGCATCGGCGACGGCCTTGCCTGCCAGGACCGCGACGAGCGCGTAGACGCCGTCGACCGTGGCGACCCCGAGTCCGGCTGCTGCGCCGACACGCCAGCCGTCGCGTGCCGAGAGTGCGACGATCAGCGCGGCCACCGCCCCCACCGGGACGGCGATCGCGTAACCGGTCACCAGGCCGGAGATCAGGACGTCGAGCATGCGGGAGATGTTTGCGGTCCCGAAATCGGTTGCGCAACGGGTTTGCCCAGATCGCGGGCGCCCGGAGGGCCGGGCTTGCGGGGCCAGGGGTCTGGGTAGGTAGAGGATCGACGAAAGGGACGGGTTCACCGTGAGCCACCAGCGAGGTCGTACGACGCAGCACCCTGCCACGGCGATTGCCGGCGTTCTGCTAGCGGCGCTGGCCGTCGTGCTGGCGACCACCGCGGGTACTCCCGTGACGGCTGCGGCGCCGACGGGAGCAACGCCGTCGGCTGATGTCTGGCAGCCCCGCACGGTCCTGCTGGGTCGTTCGGTCCAGGGTCGCGGCTTCTACGCCTACCAGGTGGGTGATCCGCAGGCCTCGGAGACGATGGTCATCCTCGGCCAGATGCACGGCGATGAGCACGCCGGCGTCGACATCACCCAGGCCATCCGGCACGGGGCCCAGGTCCAGGGCATCAACCTGTGGGTCGTCCCGACGATCAACCCCGACGGCAACGCCGGTCACGTCCGGAGGAACGCTCACGGCGTCGACCTGAACCGCAACTGGTCGTGGTCGTGGAAGAGCTCGGGCAGGTCGTCGGCGTACTACTCCGGCCCCAAGCCCTTCTCCGAACCCGAGACCCGCGAGCTCGCGGCTTTCCTCCGCTACGTCAAGCCGCACTGGGTGGTCTCGCTGCACCAGCCCCTGTACGGCGTCGACAGCAACGGCGTGAAGAGCCTGACCCTGTACCGGCACCTGATCGACGAGCTGGGGCTTCCCGCCAAGCCGCTGCGCTGCGAGGGCGTGTGCCACGGCACGATGACGGGCTGGTTCAACCACACCCAGTCCGGCGCGGGGATCACCGTCGAGCTCGCGCGCACTCCGTCACAGAGCTTCCTCCAGCGAGCCCCGACGGCGCTGGTGACGGCGCTCCTGGGCCACTACTGACCGGCTGGGCGGAAGGTTTCGACAGGCTCAACCAGCAACCAGCAACCAGCAAGCAGCTGGTCAGGCGAAGGCGTAGTCGGTGAGCGAGAAGCTCTCCACGGACTTGCGGGCGTTGCCCGACGAGGTCGGCCGGAGCAGCACGGCGTCGCCCTCGTTCGTGTAGTAGTAGCTGCGCGCGGTGCCGCACGAGCCCTGGTTGAACACGGTGTCGTCCATCCGCTCGAGCATGTGCTCGAGGAACTCGGCGTCGGCCTGCGGGGTGACCTCGAAGGTGTCGGCGTTGCGATCCTTGAGCTCCCCGAAGAGCCGCTCGATGTGCCGCATCTGTACCTCGATGGTCATGAAGTAGCTCAGGCCCGAGTACGAGTACGGCGAGTTGAGGCTGACGAAGTTCGGGAAGCCGGAGACGGTGACGCCCTCGAACGCGTGGTAGCCGGCGCTCCGCCAGGACTTCCCGAGGTCCTTGCCCTCGCGCCCGATGATCTCGATCGCCGGGAAGTTGGTGTCCCAGAGGTTGAAGCCGGTCGCGAGCACGAGCACGTCGATCTCGTGCTCGACCCCGTCCTTGGTCACGATCGAGGTGGGCGTGATCCGCTCGATCGCCGTGGTCTCCAGCGCGACGTTCTCGCGGTTGAACGTGGGGTAGTACTCGTTGGAGAACGTGGGCCGCTTGCAGCCGAAGCTGTAGTCCGGGGTGAGCTTGGCGCGGGTCTCCGGGTCGTTCACCTGGCGACGCAGGTGCGCGGTCGCGAGGCGGGCCGCACCCTGGTTGAGGAACTTGGCCTGCTTGTAGTGCAGGACCGCGGTGACCATCATCCCCTCGAGCCAGAGGCTGTTGGCCTTGCGTGCGGCGCGCTGCGTCCACGGCGCCGAGGCGAAGAGCTGCTGCACCGGACGCGGGATCTTGAAGTCGGTCTTGGGCGTGACCCAGATCGGCGTGCGTTGGAAGACGGTGAGGTGGCGGGCGCGCTTGGCGATGTTCGGGATCAGCTGCACAGCGGTGGCGCCGGTGCCGATCACCGCGATCCGCTTTCGGTCCAGGTCGACGGAGTCGTCCCACTTGGCGGTGTGGATGACGGTGCCGGCGAAGTCCTCGACGCCGTCGATGTCCGGGAGCTTCGGTTGGGAGAGGAAGCCGGTCGCGGTCATCAGGTGCTTGGCGGTCCGGGTCCGGCGACGGCTGCCCTTGGCCAGGCCCTTGGTCGTCAGCACCCAGTGCTGCTCGTCCTCGTCCCAGCGGGCGCCCTCCGCCAGGACTCCGAACTCCATGTGCCGGCGCAGGTCGTACTTGTCGGCCACGTGCTCGGCGTACTGCTTGAGCTCGGCCCCGCGCGCGAACCAGTGCTTCCAGTACGGGTTCGGCTCGAACGAGTAGGAATACGTCACGCTGGCGATGTCGACGGCGAGCCCGGGGTAGTGGTTCACGTGCCAGGTGCCCCCGAGGTCGTCCTCACGCTCGAGGATCGCGATGTCGGAGTAGCCCAGGCGCTTGAGGCTGATGGCCGCCCCCATGCCGCCGAAGCCGGCTCCGATGATGATGACGTCGTGGTCTGCCATGGGTCCTACTCCTTCTTGAACCAAGTTCAATAAGCGCACCCTAGTCTGGCGGTATGCGGATCATCAAGCACGGGCATGCCTGCGTGACGCTGGCCACAGCGACCGCGACGATCGTCATCGACCCCGGGGTCTTCACCGCTCCGGGGGCGCTGGACGGGGCCGACGCGGTACTGATCACGCACGAGCACCCGGACCACTGGACCGCCGAGCAGCTCGGGGCGTCCGACGCGCCGATCTTCACGATCCAGGCGGTGGCCGATCAGATCCGCGCCGCGGACCCGGCGATCGCCGAGCGCGTGGCCGTGGTCGGTCCGGGTGACCGCTTCGAGGCGTTCGGCACGGCGGTCACCGTGATCGGTCAGAAGCACGCAGTGATCCACCCCGAGCTGCCGCACTTCGACAACAGCGGCTACCTGGTCGAGGCGGACGGGGTCAGCGTGTTCCACCCCGGCGACGCGCTCACGACCCTGCCGGCCGCGCCCGACGTGCTGCTCCTGCCGGTGAGCGCCCCCTGGCTGAAGATCAGCGAGTGCATCGACTACGCCCGCGAGGTCGCTGCGCCGACCTCGGTCGCGATCCACGACGCCGTCTACTCGGAGGCCGGTCTCGGGATCGTCGACGGCCACCTCGCGCGGTTCCTGGAACCGCGCGAGGCGACCTACCGACGGTTGAAGGTCGGTGACGAGCTGACCCTCGGCGGTTAGAAGCCGCCGAGGCCGTTCGGCACGCCGAGCCCGGTCGGACCGTCCCAGCCGGCGCGGGCGTTGCACCACTGAGTGGTCGGGCACGAGCCGTTGCTGCCGGCCGTCACGTCGCGCAGCGAACCGGAGTGCGCGTACGGGACGCTGTTCGCCTGGACGCCCGCACCCGGGCCGCCGGCCAGGGCGAAGACAGCGGCGATGATCGGCGACGACTCGCTGGTGCCACCGACCTGTGCCCAGGTCGAGTTGCGCGAGCTGGTCGGGTAGTACACCGCCATGCCGCCCTTGCCCGGGTCGGCCGCTGCGGAGACGTCGGCGATCGCGCGCTTGGCGCACCCGGTCGCGAAGCTCGCGGCGCCCGCGAGCGCGGTGTTCACCGTCGAGCAGCCGCTGCCGGCTCCGCTCCACGCGGTCTCCGAGACCCGGGTCGTGCCCGACATCGTCAGCGAGGTGCCGCCGACCGCGACGACGTACGCGGAGGAAGCCGGGAAGCTGCCGCCCTTGTAGCCGTTGTCACCGGTCGAGGCGGTCACCGCGATGCCCGGGTGGTTGTAGTAGCTGCCGTAGCTGGCGTCGGACAGGTCGCCGCCGCCGTAGCTGTTGCTGATCGCCACCACGCCGGCCTGGCGCGCAGCGGTGGCCGCAGCGGCACCGAGGTCCGGGATGTTCGCGGACTTCGCCTGCACCACGACGATCTTGCAGCTCGGGCAGATCGCCGAGACGGCGTCCACGTCCAGCGCGGTCTCGCCGGCCCAGCCGGTGTTGAACCGCGGCAGGTTGGTGCCACCGTTCTGGTCGAGGATCTTCAGGCAGCCGTTCGCCTTGGTGCACGCGGGCAGGCCGAACTGGGTCCGGTAGACGCCGAGGTCGCGCTCGAGGTTCGGGTAGCCGTAGGCGTCGACGATCGCGACCGTCGAGGTCGAGTCGGTCGTCAGCCCGTACGCCGCGCGCAGCTGGGTCGGGGTCAGGGCGCTGGCGGCCGGGGTCGTCGAGGCCGGCACAGCACCGGTCTTGTCGTTGACCATCACCTTGGCGCTGCACGAGGCAACCGTCGCCTTGGTGGAGGCGGCGCAGACACGGGTTGCGTGCCGGCCGTTGCCCGCGGCGTCCGCGGGCGACGTGGCGGCGAGGACTCCGGCGACCAGGGTGATGGCGCCGAGGCTCGCGGCCAGGATGGATTTCTTCACGAGTGCTCCCACTTACTACTCAGGTCCGGTCCCTCGGCCGGACGACCAGGACAACTGTGCGCCTGTTCGGGCGTAGTGATGAGGGGAACCGATAGGTCCGAAATACGTAGTGCAGGAAAATGCAGGAATTGCGGCTCAGGCGCCGGCCAGCGAGTCCCGCACCGGGACGAATTTCGCCTGCGCCTCGGCCAGCTCGGCCTCGGGGTCGGACCCGGCGACGATGCCGCACCCGGCGAAGAGCCGGACCCGGGCGCCGTCGATCTCGGCCGAGCGGAGGGCGATACCGAACTCGCCGTCGCCGTGGGCGTTCATCCAGCCGACCGGGCCGGCGTAACGACCGCGGTCCATGCCCTCGATCTCGGCGATCATCTCGACCGCCAGCTTCGTCGGCGTTCCGCCGACGGCAGCCGAGGGGTGCAGCGCGGCGGCCAGCTCCAGCACGCTCGCGCCGCTGTCGTGGGCGACGCCGGCAACGTCGGTGGCCAGGTGCATCACGTTGGGCAGGTGCAGCACGAACGGAGTCTCCGGCACGTTCATCGACGTGCAGTACGGCTCCAGCGCCTCGGCGACCGAGCGGACGGCGTACTCGTGCTCCTCGAGGTCCTTCGAGGACCGGGCCAGGGTCGCCGCCAGCGTGAGGTCGTGCTCGTCGTCCCCGGTACGCCGGATCGTGCCGGCCAGCACCCGGGAGGTGACCAGGCCCTTCTCCCGGCGTACCAGCAGCTCGGGGGTGGCGCCGAAGAGGCCGTCGACGTGGAAGGTCCAGCACATCTCGTACTCGCTGCCGAGGCGACGCAACGGCCAGCGGACGTCGATCGGCGCATCCGCGGTGGCGATCAGGTCGCGGGCGAGCACCACCTTGTCGAGCTCGCCGGCGTTCAGGTGCAGCACGGCCTCCCAGACCACGCCCTCCCACTCCGCGCCGGAGAGCGCGCCGTCGGCGAAGACCAGGTTCACCGGCGGTTCTGGTGCGTCCTGCGTCTCCAGCCTCGGGGTCTCCACGGCAGCAGAGCCGATGGTGGTCACCCAGAACCGGTCGCCACGACGGCCGACGACCACCCGCGGGATCACCAGGACCGAGTCACCGGGCTCGTCGGCGAACGCGAAGCTGCCCAGGCAGATCAGGCCGCTGCCCGGAACCTCGACCTCGTCCGCGACGGCGGCCACCCGGACCACGTTGCGCCACCAGGTGGAGGCGTCGGAGAACCGGGCCTCTCCTGAGGTGCGGCACTCGGCCGCAACGCCCCAGGTGATCACACCCTCGCCGCGACGCAGCCAGGTCATCGGCGCGTCGACAGGAAGCAGGTCGAGCAGCGGACCCGGGTCGCTGATCTCCTGGGTGCGCGCGACCAGCCGCGGCACGGGGGAGGGCTCGTGGGTCACGCCACCAGACTACGACCAGTAAATAACCACCTTGTCGCCGACCTTGACCTGGTCGAAGAGCCACTTGATCCCGTCGTAGTCGCGGACGTTGACGCAGCCGTGGCTGGCGCCGGCGTACCCGCGGGCGGCGAAGTCCGAGGAGTAGTGCACCGCCTGGCCGCGGCTGAAGAACATCGCGAACGGCATCGAGGAGCCGTACAGGCTGGAGACGTGGTCGCGCGACTTCGACTCGACGTGGAACAGGCCCTCGCGGGTCGGGGTGTAGGCCGCGCCGAACCGCACCGCCATCGTCCGCTGGACGTCGCCGTCGATCACCCAGCGGATGGTGCGGCTGGTCTTGTCGATGCACAGCACGCGGCCGGTCAGGCAGCGGGCGTCGAGCGGGGCATCGGTCCAGCTGCCGTCGGTCGGGCGGTTCTCGAGCTCGGCCTTGGTCGGCGTGTGGGTCATCTGCACCAGCCGGTTCATCGTGGTCCGGTCGACCGCACCGGTGACCGCGAAGCCGCGCTTGGCCTGGAAGCCCTTCACCGCCGCGGTGGTCTTGGGTCCGTAGCTGTCGGTGACGTCGCCGAAGTACCACTGGAGCTGCTTGAGGCGGGCCTGCACGGCCCGCACCTGCGGTCCGGAGTCGCCGGTCTTCAGCAGTGCGGGGCCGGCCGTCGGCGTCGGCGTCGGGGTGACCTCCGGCGACTCGCTCTGCGTCGGCGTCGGGGTTTCGACAGGCTCGACCGGCACGACAGGGGTCGGAGTCACGACCGGCGTCGGTGTCGGAGTGACCGGCACGGTCGTCTGGGTTTCGACAGGCTCAGCCAGCGAAGATGGGCGGTTCGAAGCCCCGTTCGCCGTGCCCAGGTAGCCCGTGGCGCGGCCGACGCCGAACCCGAGCGCGCCGATCGCGAGCACCAGCACGGCGAACATCACCACACTGGTCCCTCTGGACACTTCCTTCGCCACCGTTACAGGGTGCCTGTTCCCGAGCCTCATGCCTGTCAAGACGCTCCAGCAGCCTGCGAGGTTGCATCGGCTGCGTCGTCTTCTGGGAGGTCACCTAGGGTTACGCCCGTGACCCGCGCTGACCTGGAGAAGAAGCCCGCCGAGGTGCAGGCGATGTTCGACGACGTCGCCGCCCGGTACGACATCACCAACGACGTGCTGTCGCTGGGCCAGGACCGCCGCTGGCGCAAGATCGTGCTGGACGCGGTCGACCCGAAGCCGGGGGAGCTCGTGCTCGACCTGGCCGCCGGAACCGGCACCTCGAGCCAGCCCTTCGCGGACCGCGGCGCCACCGTGCTGCCGTGCGACTTCTCGGTCGGCATGCTCGCGGTCGGCAAGCGCGCGAAGCCGCACCTGCCGTTCGTCGCCGGCGACGGCACGAAGCTGCCGTTCGCCGACAACACCTTCGACGCGGTCACCATCTCCTTCGGGCTGCGCAACATCGTCGATCCCGACGCCGGCCTGCGTGAGCTGCTCCGTGTGACCAAGCCGGGTGGCCGGGTGGTCGTGTGCGAGTTCAGCTCGCCGACCTGGAGCCCGTTCCGCACCGTGTACATCGAGTACCTGATGAAGGCGCTGCCCGCGGTGGCCCGCGCCGTCTCGTCCTCGCCGGACGCCTACGTCTACCTGGCCGAGTCGATCCGGGCCTGGCCCGACCAGGCCGGACTCGCCGCTCGGCTCCAGAAGGCCGGCTGGGGCACGGTGAAGTGGCGCAATCTGTCGGGCGGGATCGTCGCCCTGCACCACGGCACCAAGCCCTGATCCAGACCCTGATTTAGGCAACGTCCCTGTTGCTTAAATGCCCAGGTCAGAGCCGTTTTCACGAGTTCTGACCCCGGGGTCGCGGACTGTGACGCACGCCTCTATGCTGCGTAGGTCACAGTTCGTGAAGTTGTTCACAAGGGCACAAACAGGCCCTCGGTGAGCACCGCAGGAGGGTGAGGGATGGAGCTCTACACACCGGTTCTCGCACTGCTGATCCTGGCGTCCTTGTTCGCCATCGGCTCCGTCGCGATGAGCGCCGGCGTCGGCCCCAAGCGGTACAACCGGGCCAAGCTCGACTCCTACGAGTGCGGCATCGAGCCGACCCCCCAGCCGGTCGGCGGCGGTCGCTTCCCGGTGCGCTACTACATCACCGCGATGCTCTTCATCGTCTTCGACATCGAGATCGTGTTCCTCTACCCGATCGCCGTGGCCTTCGACGCGATGGGCACCTTCGCCCTCGTCGAGATGATCCTCTTCATCGTCCCCGTCTTCGTCGCCTACTGCTACGTGTGGCGCCGCGGCGGACTCGACTGGGACTGACAGGAGTTAGCGAAAACCAATGGGTCTGGAAGAGAAGCTCCCCTCCGGCGTCCTGCTGACCACCGTCGAAGGTGTCGCGGGCTACATGCGCAAGGCGTCGTTCTGGCCGGCCACCTTCGGCCTCGCCTGCTGCGCGATCGAGATGATGACCACCGGCGGTCCCAAGTACGACCTGGCCCGCTTCGGCATGGAGGTCTTCCGTGCCAGCCCGCGCCAGGCCGACCTGATGATCGTGGCCGGCCGGGTCAGCCAGAAGATGGCCCCGGTCCTGCGCCAGATCTACGACCAGATGCCCGAGCCCAAGTGGGTGCTCGCGATGGGTGTCTGTGCCAGCTCCGGTGGCATGTTCAACAACTACGCCGTCGTCCAGGGCGTCGACCACGTCGTGCCCGTCGACATGTACCTGCCGGGCTGTCCGCCGCGGCCGGAGATGCTGATCGACGCGATCCTCAAGCTGCACGACCAGGTCCAGCACACCAAGCTCGGTGCGAACCGCCTGGCCGAGATCGAGGCCAACGAGGCCTCTGCCCTCACCGCGCTGCCGACCAGCCAGATGAAGGGCCTGCTGCGATGAGCGAGGCTTCGACAGGCTCAACCGACGAGGGCAGCAAGGACGTCGTCGCCGCCGCGACCTCCGGCGAGGCGCCTGGCGAGGTCATCGCCCGGCACGAGGGCATGTTCGGAGTCTCCGGCACCGGCGACACCTCCGGGTACGGCGGGCTGACCCGCACCGTCGAGCTCCCGGGCTCGACCCCCGGCCCGTACGGCGGCTGGATGGACACCGTCGCCGAAGCGCTCGCACCGTCGACGGAGAAGGTGGTCGTGCACCGCGGCGAGATCACCTTCTTCATCCGCCGCGAGGACCTGCTCGCCGTGGTGAAGCTGCTCCGCGACGAGGAGAAGCTGCGCTTCGAGCTGTGCTCCAGCGTCAGCGGCGTGCACTACCCCGACGACGCCGGTCGCGAGCTGCACGCGGTCTACCACCTGCTCTCGATGACCCACAACCGCCGGATCCGGCTCGAGGTCACCTGCCCGGACGCCGACCCGCACATCCCCAGCGTGTGCGCGACGTACCCGACGGCCGACTGGCACGAGCGGGAGACGTTCGACTTCTTCGGGATCGTCTTCGACGGTCACCCGGCGCTGACCCGGATCCAGATGCCCGACGACTGGCCGGGTCACCCGCAGCGCAAGGACTACCCGCTCGGCGGCATCCCCGTCGAGTACAAGGGCGGCACCGTCCCGCCGCCCGACCAGCGGAGGTCATACAACTGATGGTTTCGACAAGCTCGACCAACGAGACTTCTGACCCGTACGCCGCCACCGAGTCCGAGACGACCGAGGGCAAGGTCTACACGGTCACCGGTCAGGACTGGGACACGATCGTCTCCGGCATCGCCGAGGACCACGACGACAAGGTCGTGGTCAACATGGGCCCGCAGCACCCGTCGACCCACGGTGTGCTCCGCCTGATCCTCGAGCTCGAGGGCGAGACGGTCACCGAGGCCCGCTGCGGCATCGGCTACCTGCACACCGGCATCGAGAAGAACATGGAGTTCCGCTCCTGGACGCAGGGCGTGACGTTCTGCACCCGGATGGACTATCTCTCGCCGTTCTACAACGAGATGACCTACGTGCTCGGCGTCGAGCGGCTGCTCGACATCGAGGACCAGATCCCGGAGAAGGCCCAAGTCATGCGGGTCTTGCTCATGGAGCTGAACCGGATCTCGAGCCACCTGGTCTGCATCGCCACCGGCGGCATGGAGATCGGCGCGCTGACGGTGATGACCATCGGCTTCCGCGAGCGTGAACTGGTCCTCGACCTGTTCGAGCTCATCACCGGCCTGCGGATGAACCACGCCTTCATCCGGCCCGGTGGCGTCGCCCAGGACATGCCCGCCGGGGCGCTGGACGAGATCCGCGACTTCGTGGCGCTGTTCAAGAAGCGCCTGCCGGAGTACGCCGACCTCTGCAACGCCAACCCGATCTTCAAGGCCCGCCTCGAAGGCGTCGGCCACCTCGACCTCGCCGGCTGCCTGGCACTCGGCATCACCGGCCCGCCGCTGCGCTCGACCGGCTACCCGTGGGACCTGCGCAAGATGCAGCCCTACTCGGGCTACGAGGACTACGACTTCGAGGTCCAGACCTGGGACACCGCCGACTCCTACGGCCGCTTCCGGGTGCGCCTGAACGAGATGCACGAGTCCCTCAAGATCGTCGAGCAGTGCGTCGAGCGCCTCGCCGGCCTCGAGGGTGCGCCGGTGATGGTCGCGGACAAGAAGATCGCCTGGCCGAGCCAGCTCGCCATCGGCAGCGACGGCATGGGCAACAGCCTGGACCACATCAAGCACATCATGGGTGAGTCCATGGAGGGCCTGATCCACCACTTCAAGCTGGTCACCGAGGGCTTCCGGGTCCCGGCCGGCCAGGCCTACGTGCCGATCGAGTCGCCGCGCGGTGAGCTCGGTGCGCACGTCGTCTCCGACGGCGGCACCAAGCCGTTCCGGGCGCACTTCCGCGACCCGTCGTTCACGAACCTGCAGGCGACCTCGGTGATGAGCGAAGGCGGCATGGTCGCCGACGTCATCGTCGCGATCGCGTCCATCGACCCCGTCATGGGAGGCGTCGACCGGTGATTGATCAGAAGACGCGGGACGAGCTCGCGGAGATCGCGGCCCGCTACCCGGAGAAGCGCTCCGGCCTGCTGCCGATGCTGCACCTGGTGCAGAGCGTGCTGGGCCAGGTCACCCCCGAGGGCATCGAGGCGTGCGCGGAGATCCTGGAGATCACCCCGGCCGAGGTGAGCGGCGTGGCGACCTTCTACACGATGTACAAGCGTCGTCCGGTCGGCGACTACCACGTCGGCGTCTGCACCAACACGCTGTGCGCGGTGATGGGGGGCGACGCGATCTTCGCTCGTCTCAAGGACCACCTCGACGTCGGCAACGACGAGACCACCGAGGACGGCAAGGTCAGCCTCGAGCACATCGAGTGCAACGCGGCCTGCGACTACGCGCCGGTGATGATGGTCAACTGGGAGTTCATGGACAACCAGACCCCGTCCTCGGCGGTCCAGCTGGTCGACGACCTGCGCGCTGGCAAGGAGGTCCGGTCCACCCGCGGCCCGAAGATCTGCACCTGGCGCGAGGCCGAGCGCGTGCTCGCGGGTTTCTCTGACGGGCTCGTCGACGAGGGACCTGCTGCGGGTGAGGCCTCCCTGGTCGGCCTGAAGCTGGCCGCCGACAAGGGCTGGACCGCGCCGAAGGGAGCTGACCAGTGACCACAGCGCCCAACCAAAGCGTCTTGACTCCCGTCCTCACCAAGAACTGGGGCGACGAGCAGAGCTGGAAGCTGTCGGCCTACGGCGACTACGCCGCCGCCAAGAAGGCCTTCGGCATGCAGCCCGACGACGTCATCACCGCGGTCAAGGACTCCGGTCTGCGCGGTCGTGGTGGCGCCGGCTTCCCGACGGGGATGAAGTGGTCCTTCATCCCGCAGGACAACCCAAAGCCGAAGTACCTGGTGGTCAACGCCGACGAGTCCGAGCCGGGCACCTGCAAGGACATCCCGCTGATGATGGCCAACCCGCACGTGCTGGTCGAGGGCGTGATCATCAGCTCCTACGCCATCCGCGCGAACAAGGCCTTCATCTACATCCGCGGCGAGGTGCTGCACGTGATCCGCCGGGTCCAGGCGGCGGTTGCCGAGGCCCACGCGGCCGGCCACCTCGGCAAGGACATCCACGGGTCGGGCTACGACCTCGACATCGTGGTGCACGCCGGTGCCGGCGCCTACATCTGCGGTGAGGAGACGGCGCTGCTCGAGGGTCTCGAGGGCCGTCGCGGACAACCGCGGCTGCGTCCGCCGTTCCCCGCCGTCGCCGGCCTGTACGCGAGCCCGACGGTCATCAACAACGTCGAGTCGATCGCCTCGGTGCCGAGCATCATCGCCAACGGCGCCGACTGGTTCTCCTCGATGGGCACCGAGAAGTCCAAGGGCTTCGGCATCTTCTCGCTCTCGGGTCACGTCGCGAAGCCGGGCCAGTACGAGGCTCCGCTGGGCATCACGCTGCGCAAGCTGATCGAGCTGGCCGGCGGCATGCGGGCCGGCCACGAGCTGAAGTTCTGGACCCCCGGTGGTTCGAGCACGCCGCTGCTGACCGCCGAGCACCTCGACGTCCCGCTCGACTTCGAGGGCGTCGGGGAGGCCGGCTCGATGCTCGGGACCCGCGCGCTCCAGCTCTTCGACGAGACCACCTGCGTGGTCCGTGCCGTGCTGCGCTGGACCGAGTTCTACAAGCACGAGTCCTGCGGCAAGTGCACCCCGTGCCGCGAGGGCACCTGGTGGCTGACCCAGACGCTGAGCCGTCTGGAGCAGGGCCAGGGCTCGGCCGAGGACCTCGACCTGCTGGTCGACCAGTGCGACAACATCCTGGGTCGGTCGTTCTGCGCCCTCGGCGACGGTGCGACCAGCCCGATCACCTCCTCGATCCAGTACTTCCGCGAGGAGTACCTGGCCCACCTCGAGCAGGGCGGCTGCCCGTTCGACCCGGAGGCCAGCACGGTGTTCGCCACGGCAGGAGCGAAGGCATGACCGCGACCCAGGACGCAGGAGCCGTCGTCAAGAGCGACGAGGTCACCCTGACGATCGACGGGATCCAGGTCAGCGTCCCCAAGGACACCCTGGTGATCCGTGCCGCCGAGGAGATCGGCGTGCAGATCCCGCGGTTCTGCGACCACCCGCTCCTCGAGCCCGTCGGCGCCTGCCGCCAGTGCCTGGTCGACGTCCCGGACGCCGGCAACGGTCGCGGCTTCCCGAAGCCGCAGGCCTCCTGCACGCTGCCGGTCGCCGAGGGCATGGTCGTCAACACCCAGGCCACCAGCCCGGTCGCGGACAAGTCGCAGCAGGGCGTCATGGAGTTCCTGCTCATCAACCACCCGCTGGACTGCCCGGTCTGCGACAAGGGCGGCGAGTGCCCGCTGCAGAACCAGGCGATGAGCAACGGGCGCGGCGAGTCGCGGTTCGCCGAGAGCGGTGGCGTCAAGCGCACGTTCCCGAAGCCGATCAACCTCTCGCCGCAGGTGCTGCTGGACCGCGAGCGCTGCATCGTCTGCCAGCGCTGCACCCGGTTCTCCGCCGAGATCGCCGGCGACCCGTTCATCGAGCTGATCGAGCGCGGCGCGCAGCAGCAGATCGGCATCGCCGAGGGCGCCGAGTTCCTCTCCTACTTCTCCGGCAACACGATCCAGATCTGCCCGGTGGGTGCGCTCACCTCGGCGGCGTACCGGTTCCGCTCGCGGCCGTTCGACCTGGTCTCCACCCCGTCGATCACCGAGCACGACGCCTCCGGCTCCGCGATCCGCGTCGACCACCGTCGCGGCAAGGTCATGCGTCGCCTGGCCGGCAACGACCCGCTGGTCAACGAGGAGTGGATCACCGACAAGGACCGGTTCGGCTTCACCTGGGCCCGCCAGGACGACCGGTTGACCCACCCGCAGGTCCGTGACGAGGACACCGGCGAGCTGCGCGCGGCTTCCTGGCCCGAGGCGTTCGCCGTCGCGGCGCGAGGTCTGAAGAAGGCCAAGGGCAAGGTCGGTCTGCTCCCCGGGGGTCGGCTGACCGCTGAGGACGCCTACGCCTGGAGCAAGTTCGCCCGGGTCACGGTCCGCACCAACAACATCGACTTCCGCAGCCGGCCGCACTCGGCCGAGGAGGCCGCGTTCCTGGCCTCGACGGTCGTGCTCAGCACCACCGTGACGTACGCCGACCTGGAGTCGGCCAAGCGCGTGGTGCTTGTCGGGCTGGAGCCCGAGGACGAGGCCGGTTCGATCTTCCTCCGGCTGCGCAAGGCGAACCGCGCGACCGGCCTGGAGGTCGTCTCGATCGGTGCGGTGAACACCCGCGGCCTGCGCAAGGTCAACGGCACGCTGGTGCCGACCCGTCCGGGTGACGAGGCCAAGGCGCTGACCGACCTGACCGACCTGGACTCCTCGACGGTGATCCTGGTCGGCGAGCGCCTGGCAGGAGTCCCGGGTGCGCTGTCGGCTGCTGCCGCGGTCGCTCAGCGGACCGGTGCCAAGCTCGCCTGGGTCCCGCGTCGCGCCGGTGACCGCGGTGCGGTCGAGACCGGCTGCCTGCCGGCCCTGCTGCCCGGCGGTCGCCCGGTCGCCGACGCCGCCGCGCGCGTCGACCTGGCTGCTGCCTGGGACGTCGAGCAGGTTGCCGACGCCGAGGGCCTGGACGCCCACGGCATCGTGGCGGCTCTCGAGGCCGGCGATCTGGAAGCCCTGGTCATCGGCGGTGTCGACCCGGCCGACCTCGGCATCAGGAAGAAGGCGCTGAAGAAGGCCTTCGTGGTCGCGCTCGAGGTCCGCTCCTCGGCCTACACCGAGCTCGCCGACGTGGTCTTCCCGGTAGCCCCGGCCAGCGACAAGGCCGGCACCTTCGTGAACTGGGAGGGCCGGGTCCGCAGCTTCGGCAAGGTCCTCGACAACCCGCACTCGCTGCCCGACGTACGGGTCCTGGCCGGCATCGCCGAGGAGCGGGGCCGCGCGATCGGCTTCCGGACCCCGGAGGCCGCCTGGGCCGAGATGACGCAGGTCGGCCCGTGGACGGGTGCTCGCGCGTCGGCTCCTGAGGTTTCGACAGGCTCACATTCGACAGGCTCAGTACAAGCAACCAGCACGGGGCTCGTGCTCGCGAGCTGGAAGCAGCTGCTCGACGACGGTCGGCTCCAGGACGGCGACCCGCACCTGGCGGCGACCGCCCGCCCGGCGGTCATCCTGGCCAGTGCGGCCACCCTCGCGGGTGCCGGTCTCGCCGACGGCGACCGGGCGACCCTGACCGGTCCGCTGGGCAGCATCACCCTGCCGGTCGCGGTGGGTGAGGTCGCCGACGGTGTCGTCTGGGCACCGGCCAGTGCCCCGGGAGCATCGGTCCGCCACGCGGTCGGTGCAGCCGGTGACGCCGTGACGATCGGAGGAGCGAAGTGACTCTCCTGGACACCGCCAAGGGACTGAGCGCATTCGGTCACGACCCGGTCTGGATCGTGATCGTGAAGTCGGTGCTGATCTTCCTGATCCTGGTCCTGCTGACCCTGTTCAACATCTGGTGGGAGCGCCGGGTCGTCGCCCGGATGCAGCACCGGATCGGCCCGAACGTGCACGGCCCCTTCGGCCTGCTGCAGAGCCTCGCCGACGGCGTGAAGCTGGCGCTCAAGGAGGACCTGACCCCGAAGGCCGCCGACAAGCTCGTCTTCATCCTCGCGCCCGTGCTGGCCGCGGTCCCTGCGTTCCTGACGTTCTCGGTGATCCCGTTCGGGCCGGTCGTGAACTTCTTCGGCCACCAGACCCCGCTGCAGCTCACCGACATGCCGGTGGCGGTGCTGTTCGTGATGGCGATCGCCTCGATCGGCATCTACGGCATCGTGCTCGGCGGCTGGTCGTCCGGCTCGACGTACTCGCTCCTGGGTGGTCTGCGCTCGAGCGCGCAGATGATCTCCTACGAGGTGTCGATGGGCCTCGCCCTGGTCGCCGTCTTCCTCTACGCCGGATCGATGTCCACCTCGGAGATCGTCGCCGCGCAGGACAAGCTCTGGTACGGCCTGATCCTGGCGCCGTCGTTCGTGATCTACGTGATCTCGATGATCGGCGAGACCAACCGCGCGCCGTTCGACCTCCCGGAGGCCGAGGGCGAGCTCGTCGGCGGTTTCCACACCGAGTACAGCTCGCTGAAGTTCGCGCTGTTCTTCCTCGCCGAGTACATCAACATGGCGACGGTCTCAGCGCTGGCCACGACGCTGTTCCTCGGCGGCTGGCACGCCCCGTTCTGGATCGACAACGTCTGGGAGGGCGCGAACCACGGCTACTGGCCGTTCCTGTGGTTCATGGGCAAGGTGCTCAGCTTCATCTTCGTCTTCATCTGGCTGCGCGGCTCGCTGCCGCGGCTGCGCTACGACCAGTTCATGGCGTTCGGCTGGAAGCGACTGATCCCGATCTCGCTGATCTGGATCATCGCGGTCGCGACCATCCGCACCGTGAACCTGAACGGCGGCTTCGACCGCACCTACCTGTACGCCGCGATCGGGGTGCTGGCCGCGCTGCTGGTGGTGCTGTTCTTCATCGACGAGAAGAAGAGCGCCGAGGACGCCGAGACCGCGGCCGACGAGCCGTTCGACGCGTTCGCGGGCGGGTACCCGGTGCCGCCGATGCCCGGGATTTCGACAAGCTCAATCAGCACGGCGGGCTCAACCAACGTCGAGGGAGGGGCAGCCTGATGCCCACGCTCAAGGAGCAGTTCTGGGACCCGGTAGCCGGGTTCGGGGTCACCTTCCGGACGATGTTCCGCAAGGTCGTCACCGAGCAGTACCCGTTCGAGAAGCTGCCGACCGCGCCGCGCTTCCACGGCCGGCACCAGCTCAACCGCTGGCCCGACGGCCTGGAGAAGTGCGTCGGCTGCGAGCTGTGCGCGTGGGCCTGCCCGGCGGACGCGATCTACGTCGAGGGTGACTCCAACACCGACGACGAGCGCTTCAGCCCCGGCGAGCGCTACGGCCGCGTCTACCAGATCAACTACCTGCGCTGCATCCTGTGCGGGCTCTGCATCGAGGCGTGCCCGACCCGCGCGCTGACGATGACCAACGAGTACGAGCTCGCCGACACCAGCCGGGAGAGCCTGATCTACGAGAAGTCCGACCTGCTCGCGCCGCTGCTGCCGGGCATGGTCCAGCCGCCGCACCCGATGCTGCTCGGCGAGGACGAGGGCGACTACTACCGCGGCAACCTGCACAAGCGCGACGAGGAGGGCGACGCCTGATGGTTGCGTTCTGGATCCTCGCTCCGGTGATGGTGGCAGCGGCCCTCGGCCTGCTGTTCGCCCGCAAGGCCGTGCACGCCGCGCTGCTGCTGGCCGTCGTGATGATCTCGCTGGCCGTCCTGTACGCCGTCCAGGACGCCCCGTTCCTGTTCGCGGTGCAGATCATCGTCTACACCGGCGCGATCCTGATGCTCTTCCTGTTCGTGCTGATGCTCGTCGGCGTCGACGCCTCCGACTCGGTGGTGGAGACGATCCGCGGGCACCGGTTGTTCTCGACGATCGCCGGGCTGGCTTTCGGTCTGACCCTGGTGCTCGGGGTCGCGCAGGTCTCCTTCGGCACCGTGATCGGGCTGGACTCCGCGAACAAGGACGGCAACGTCCCGTCGATCGCCCAGATCCTCTTCACCCGCTACGTCTTCGCCTTCGAGGTCACCTCGGCGCTGCTCATCACCGCCGCGCTCGGTGCGATGGTGCTGGCCCACCGCGAGCGCCTCACCCCGAAGCCGACCCAGGCGCAGCTGGCTGCGCAGCGGATCAAGGACTACGCCGAGCACGGCAAGCACCCCGGACCGCTGCCGCCGCCGGGTGTCTTCGCCCGGCACAACGCGGTCGACACCCCGGCGCTGCTGCCCGACGGCACCGCGTCCGAGGCCTCGATCTCCCGCGTGCTGGCGGCCCGCGGCACGGTGAAGTCCGCTCCGGACATCGCGGCCGACATCAACGAGCTCGACACCCCGGGAGGTGACGCATGAGTGTCACGCCGTTCATCGTGCTCTCCGCGATCCTGTTCACCATCGGCTGCGTCGGGGTGCTGACCCGCCGCAACGCCATCGTGGTGTTCATGTGCGTGGAGCTGATGCTCAACGCGAGCAACCTCGCGCTGGTGACCTTCTCCCGCGCCAACGGCAACCTCGACGGCCAGATCGCGGCGTTCTTCGTGATGGTCGTCGCGGCTGCCGAGGTGGTCGTCGGTCTCGCGATCATCATGACCATCTTCCGCTCCCGTCGTTCGGCCTCGGTCGACGACGCGAGCCTGCTGAAGTACTAAGGGGTCCTCGTGCACGTGACAGCTGTTCAGACCGACGGGGTGTTCTCCATCCTGTGGCTCGTGATCGCCCTTCCGGCGCTCGGTGCCCTGGTCCTCCTCGCCGGTGGCAAGCGCACCGACAAGTGGGGCCACTGGCTCGGCGTCGCCACGGTGGCCGCGTCCTTCGTGCTCAGCCTGATCCTGTTCTTCGCCCTGCTCGGCAAGGACGAGGGTGAGCGCCAGTACACGCAGCACCTCTGGAACTGGTTCAGCGCCGGTTCGTACTCGGTGAACATCGACCTGCTCTACGACCCGCTCTCCGCGGTGTTCCTGCTGCTGATCACGGGTGTCGGCGCGCTGATCCACGTCTACTCCGTGGGCTACATGGAGCACGACGAGCGCCGCCGCCGGTTTTTCGGCTACCTCAACCTGTTCGTCGCCTCGATGCTGGTGCTGGTGCTGGCCGCCGACTACGTCGGGGTGTTCCTCGGCTGGGAGGGCGTCGGCCTCGCGTCGTACCTGCTGATCGGCTTCTGGCAGCACAAGCCGTCCGCGGCCGCGGCAGCCAAGAAGGCCTTCGTCATCAACCGCGTCGGTGACATCGGCCTCTCGCTGGGCGCCTCCCTGATCTTCGTCACCTTCGGCTCGACCTCGTTCGCGGTCGTCTCCGCCCACGCGGACAAGGCGAGCGGTGCGACGTTGACCGCGATCGGCCTGCTGCTGCTCCTGGCCGCCTGCGGCAAGTCGGCGCAGTTCCCGCTGCAGACCTGGCTGCTGGACGCGATGGAGGGTCCGACGCCGGTCTCCGCGCTGATCCACGCCGCGACGATGGTGACCGCGGGGGTCTACCTGATCGTCCGCTCGAACTTCATCTTCAGCCTCACCGAGGACGCCCGCACGGGCGTGATCATCGTCGGCACGATCACGCTGCTGATGGGTGCTGTCATCGGTTGCGCGAAGGACGACATCAAGAAGGCGCTCGCCGGTTCGACGATGAGCCAGATCGGCTACATGGTGCTCGCCGCCGGCCTCGGCCCGGCCGGGTACGCCTTCGCGATCTTCCACCTGCTGACCCACGGCTTCTTCAAGGCCAACATGTTCCTCGGCGCCGGTTCGGTGATGCACGGCATGGACGACGACGTGAACATGCGGCACTACGGAGCGCTGCGCAAGGCGATGCCGATCACCTTCGCCACCTTCGGCATCGGCTACCTCGCGATCCTCGGTGTCCCGCCGTTCGCCGGGTTCTGGTCGAAGGACAAGATCATCGAGACCGCGTTCGGCGACAACTTCTTGGTCGGCATGTGCGCCCTCATCGGCGCCGGCGTCACCGCCTTCTACATGACGCGCCTGATGCTGCTCACCTTCGGAACCACCAAGCGGTGGGAGAAGGGCGTGCACCCGCACGAGTCGCCGAAGGTGATGACCTACCCGCTGATCGCGCTGGCGGTGCTGTCCGCGGGCGGCGGTCTGCTGCTCGCTGGTGACTGGATCGTCGACTGGCTGACCCCGGTGGTCGGCGAGCACGAGGAGCACCACCTCGCGGTGGGTGCCGTCGGGATGAGCCTGATCGCCCTGGCCGTGGTGGCCGCCGGGGTGGCCGTTGCCTGGTTCCTGGTGGGCAAGCGCCCGGTGCCGAAGGAGGCGCCGAGCAAGGTGTCGGTCTTCACCCGGGCAGCCCGCGCCGACCTGTACGGCGACGCGTTCAACGACGAGGTCATCATCAAGCCGGGTGTCGTCGGCATCCGCGGCCTGGCGACCGTCGACCGCAGCGTCGTCGACGGTCTCGTCGAGGGACTTGCGGTCGCGCTGACCGCGATCTCCGCGACCTTCCGCCGGGTCCAGAACGGACTGGTCCGGTCCTACGCCCTAACCCTTCTGGGAGGAGCTGCTCTCGTGCTGCTGACCCTGCTGGCGGTGAACTTCGGATGAGCGACTTCCCGTGGTTGACCGTGATGCTGGTGGTGCCGTTCCTCGGCGCCGTGGCCATGCCGCTGCTCCCCAAGAGCCTGTCCGTCGAGAACGCCAAGCGCTTCGCCCTCAGCGTCGCCGGCGTCGAGCTGGTCCTCGGCGTGATCATCGGGCTGAAGTTCCACAACGACGGTGGCGTGCAGTTCACCGAGAACCACGAGTGGATCAAGGCGTTCGGTGCGCACTACGCGCTCGGCGTCGAGGGCCTCGGACTCTCGCTGGTGCTGCTCACCGTGATCCTCACGCCGATCGTGATGCTGGCCGGCTGGAACGACGGTGACGAGGGTCGCTGGAGTCCGCGGGCGTTCTTCGCCTGGATGCTGGCGCTCGAGGCACTGGCCGTGGGCGTCTTCTCGGCGACCGACGTGTTCCTCTTCTACGTCTTCTTCGAGGCCACGCTGATCCCGATCTATTTCCTGGTCGGCGGCTACGGCGGCCCGAAGCGGGCCAAGGCTGCGGTCAAGTTCCTGCTCTACAACCTGTTCGGCGGCCTGGTCATGCTGGCCGCGGTCATCGGCCTGTACGTCGAGTCCGCGAAGGCCGGGCATCCGTCGTACCTGATCTCGGACCTGGCCAAGCTGGACATCAGCACCGACGTCGGCCGCTGGCTGTTCCTCGGCTTCATGGTCGCGTTCGTGGTCAAGGCGCCGCTGTTCCCGGTGCACACCTGGCTGCCGGACACCTCCGAGTCCGCGACCCCGGGCACCTCGGTGCTGCTGGTCAGCATCCTGGACAAGATCGGCAGCTTCGGCATGGTCCGGTTCTGCCTCTCGCTGTTCCCGGAGGCCTCGCACTGGGCCACGCCGGCGGTCGTCGTGCTGGCGATCATCAGCATCATCTACGGCGCCCTGATGGCGATCGGCGAGGACGACATCCTGCGCCTGATCGCCTACACCTCGGTGTCGCACTTCGGCTTCATCGTGCTCGGCATCTTCGTGCTGAACAGCCAGGGCCTCCAGGGGTCGAACCTCTACATGTTCAACCACGGCCTCTCCACCGCGGCGCTCTTCCTGGTGGCCGGCTACCTGATCAAGCGGCACGGGTCCGCCTCGATCCGCGACTACGCGGGCGTCGAGAAGGCCGCACCGCTGCTCGCCGGGTTCCTGCTGATCTCCGGACTGGCGGTGCTCTCGCTGCCCGGCCTCTCGCCGTTCGTCTCGGAGTTCCTCGTCATCGTCGGCGCGTTCGTCTACTCGCCCTGGGCGGGTGCGTTCGCCGTCACCGGCATCGTGCTGGCCGCGATCTACGTGCTGCTGATGTACCAGCGCACGATGACCGGCCCGCTGCGCGAGGACAACGCGACGATCACCGACCTGAACCTCCGGGAGAAGGTCGCGGTCGTCCCGGTGCTGCTCCTGATGATCATCCTGGGGCTGTTCCCGAAGCCGCTGGCCGACATGCTCAACCCGAGCACCGACCACTCGCTGTCGCAGGTCGGCGCGAAGGACCCCGCCCCGACGGTCTCCGACTCTGCTGAAGGGAGCGCGCAGTGAAGTTCGATGCTCCGCACCTCGAGTACTCCCAGCTCGCTCCGCTCCTGATCGTCCTCGGCGTCGCCACCATCGGCGTGCTGGTCGAGGCCGCTGTCCCGCGTACGCAGCGGTACGCCGTCCAGGTGGGCCTTGCGATCGCCGGAACGGTGGCCGCGATCGCGGACACCATCTGGGTCTTCAACAAGCTGCACCCGTGGAGCGGCGAGGCCAAGCCCGGTCGCATCGTCGCCGAGTCGGCGCTGACCCTGGACGGTCCCGCGATCTTCTGCTGGATCCTGGTGCTGGTCTTCTCGCTGCTCTCGATCCTGCTCTTCGCCGAGCGCCGGCTCGAGGGCGGCGTGACCGCGTTCGCCGGTCAGGCGGCCGCGCTGCCGGGCACCGAGGCCGAGCGTGAGGCCTCGACCCGCGGCCTGGAGCACACCGAGGTCTTCCCGCTGCTGATGTTCGCGGTCGCGGGCATGATGATCTTCCCCGCGGCCAACGACCTGATCACCATGTTCGTCGGCCTGGAGGTGCTCTCGCTGCCGCTGTACCTGCTCTGCGGTCTGGCGCGTCGTCGCCGCCTGCTGAGCCAGGAAGCGGCGCTGAAGTACTTCATGCTCGGTGCCTTCAGCTCCGGCTTCTTCGTCTACGGCATGGCCCTGGTCTACGGGTACGCCGGCTCGATGCAGTTCGACAAGATCGCGTTCGCCGTCTCCGCAGGCAGCGGCTCGCACGCGCTGCTGCTCGGCGGCATGGGCATGCTGCTGGTCGGCCTGCTGTTCAAGGTCGGCGCCGCACCGTTCCAGGCGTGGGTGCCCGACGTCTACCAGGGCGCCCCCACCTCGGTGACCGCGTTCATGGCCGCCGGCACCAAGGTCGCCGCGTTCGGCGCGTTGTTCCGGCTCTTCTACGTCGCCTTCGGCGGTGCTCGCTGGGACTGGATGCCGGTCGCGTGGGGCGTCGCGATCCTGACCATGGTGGTCGGTTCGGTGATGGCGCTGAGCCAGACCGACGTGAAGCGGCTGCTGGCCTACTCCTCGGTCGCCCACGCCGGCTTCATGATGACCGCGTTCCTGGGTGCGCGTTCGCTGGCCGACATCGGTCCGGGCGAGATCCAGCCCGTGCAGGCGGTGCTGTTCTACCTGACGACGTACGGCCTGACGAACCTGGCTGCCTTCGCGATCGTCACGCTGGTGCGCGACCCGAGTGGCGAGGCGACCTCGATGTCGGCGTGGACCGGCCTGGGCAAGCACTCCCCGCTGGTGGCCGGCATCTTCTCGTTCCTGCTGCTCGGCCTGGCCGGCATCCCGTTGACCAGCGGCTTCACCGGCAAGTGGGCGGTGTTCACCTCCGCCGCGAGCGCCGGCGCGTGGCCGGTGGTCATCGTGGCCGTGCTCGGTTCGGCGGCGGCGGCGTTCTTCTACGTGCGCATCATCGTGCTGATGTTCTTCACCGACCCGGTCGGCGAGACGAGCGTCGCGATCCCCAGCGTCATGACCTCCTCGGTGATCGCGATCGGTGCCGCCGGAACCCTGGTTCTGGGCGTGGTTCCGGGCCCGTTGCTCGATCTGCTCGGTCGTGTTGCAGAATTCGTCCGGTGAGCTCCCCTCTGGCCCTGCCCATCCTCGACGCTGAGCTCGAGGAGCGCCTCCGCTCGACCATGGTCGAGGTCGAGGAGGCGCTGCTGGGCCACGTCGAGAGCGAGGCCCCGTTTGTCACCAAGGCGGCGCGCCACCTCATGGAGGCCGGCGGCAAGCGGTTCCGTCCGCTGCTCTGCTTCCTGGGTGCCGAGACCGGCTCCGGAGCGACGCCCGAGGTGCTCACCGCGGCCTGCGTGGTCGAGCTGACCCACCTGGCCTCGCTGTACCACGACGACGTGATGGACGAGGCCGCGCTGCGCCGCGGTGCCGAGTCCGCCAACGCCCGCTGGGACAACCTGGTCGCCATCCTCACCGGCGACTTCCTCTTCGCGAAGTCCTCCGAGCTGACCGCCGACCTCGGGCCCGAGGCAGTGCGCATCCAGGCGCAGACGTTCTCCCGCCTGGTCGAGGGCCAGATCCTGGAGACGCTCGGCCCCGGTGCCGAGGACGACCCGCTCGAGCACTACCTGCGCGTGGTCGCCGGCAAGACCGGCTCGCTGATCGCCACCTCCGCCCGGTACGGCGCCATGTTCGGGGGCGCGACGCCTGAGGTGGTCGACGCGCTGACCGAGTACGGCGAGCGCATCGGCGTCGCCTTCCAGCTCGCCGACGACATCCTCGACATCGCCTCGGAGAGCGAGGAGTCCGGCAAGACCCCGGGCACCGACCTGCGCGAGGGCGTGCCCACGCTGCCGACGCTCTACGCGATGCGCAGCACCGACCCGGCCGACGCCCGGCTGGTCGAGCTGCTCAAGCAGCCTCTCACCGACGACGCCCTGCACGCCGAGGCCCTGGGTCTGCTGCGGGCACACCCGGCGATGGACGAGGCGCGGGCCTACGTCGCCGGCGAGGCCGCGGCGGCCAAGGAGCTGCTGAGCGTGCTTCCCGAGGGTTCGGCGCGGGACGCGCTCGAGGCCTTCGCCGATGTGGTGACCGACCGCTCGTCATGAGTGCGCCCACCCGCGCCTCGGTCGTCTGGACGGCGACAGGGGTCGGTGCTGCGACGCTGCTGGTCGCGGCGGTGAACCCGAACGACCAGGGTCACTACCCGACCTGCCCGCTGCTGGCGCTGACCGGCATCTACTGCCCGTTCTGCGGCGGCCTGCGGGCGGTGCACGACCTGGCGCACCTCGACATCGCGGGCGCGTTCGCCCGCAACCCGGTGGCAGCCCTCGCGCTGCCGCTGATCGCGGTCGTCTGGGCGCTCTGGGCGCAGCAGGCGTTCACCGGGCGTCGGCTGCTCCGCATCCAGTCCAAGCCGTGGTGGGGTTGGGCGGTCGTCGGGTTCCTGGCGGTGTTCATGGTGGCCCGGAACCTGCCGGGAGCGGGCTGGCTCTCGCCGGCCTAGGCGCACCGCTAGGCAGGAACCGTCACCGCGCGCCAGCAGGCGGCTGCGATCTCCTCGAGCTGAGCGGGGGTCGTGACGGCACCGGCAGCGGCGAGACGGACCGCCGGCCCGAGCGCCAGGTCGTAGAGCACCTCGTCGGGGAGCGGGAGCAGGAGCGCGAGCAGGTCCGATGCCGTCACCTGGGCCACCAGCGGGTCGTCCTGGTCGGCCAGGGCTGCGTCGTGGGCGGGGCCACGGTACGGCGAGTGCTCGACCTGGAGCAGGAACCGAGCGTGCTCGGGGTGCGAGCGCAGGAAGTCGTGGTAGGCCAACCACAGAGCCCGGAACCGCTCGCCCGGCGGCAGGCTCCGGTCGATCCCGCTGGCCGCTGCCCGCCCCAGCTCGGACTTCGTCTCGCAGTACGTCGCGATGACCAGTGCGTCCTTCGAGGCGTAGTGGGTGTACGCGGTGCCGGTGGCGACGCCGGCTACCTGCGCGACCGCGCTCATCGATGCGCCGTGGAAGCCGTGCTCGGCCACCACGGTGCGCATCGCCGCGCGGACGGCCGCAGCGCGGTCCGTGGGGGTGGTGGTCACCCCGTGACCGTACCGAGGTCCAAGGAGACCCCGGTCTCGGCCTCGGACACCTGCCACAACGCCGACACGGCCCGGTTCATCCCGAGGCGTCGGAAGATCGGCTTGCGCACCGGGCGGCCGTTGTTGACGAAGAGAGGTCCGTAGAACCCGCCACCCGGGGCCGTGGGATCGGTCGCCGCCCTGAGCTGGGAGAGGGCGCCGTCGTCGGCCGACATCCCGGTGCGCTGGGCGAGGGTCTGGAAGAACTTCTGCGACGCGCCGCCCCCGGACTCCTCGACGCTGACGGTCTGCAGGTCGGTGTTGGACAGACCGGGGTGGGCGATCAGGCTCGTCGTCTCCGCCCCGGCCGCCGCGAGATCGCGCTGCAGGCCGAGCCCGAAGTGGAAGTTCGCCAGCTTGGCCTGGCCGTAGGCGCGCCAGGCCCCGTAGTTCCCTTCGAGGTGCGGGTTCTCCGGGTTCACGGCCCGGCCCATGTGGTGCGCCGTGCTCGTCACGGTGACGACCCGCGACCCTGGCGTACGGAGCAGGGCGGGGAGCAGCAGCGCGGTGAAGGTCCAGTGCCCGAGGTGGTCGACGCCGAACTGCATCTCGTAGCCGTCGACGGTCCTCGACTCGGGGATGCCCATCACGCCGGCGTTGTTGATCAGCAGGTCCACCTGCTGGTGCGCGGCCAGGATCTGTGCGGCCGACTCCTTCACCGACGCCTGGGAGGACAGGTCCAGGGTGACCACCTCCAGGGAGGCGCCCGGTACCGCGGCACGGATCGCCTGCACGGCGGCCTCGGTCTTCGCCGGATTGCGTGCGGCGAGCACGACGTGCGCGCCCTTCGCCGCGAGCTCGCGGGCCGTCACCAGACCGAGCCCGCCGTTGGCCCCGGTGACGACGGCGGTGCGGCCGCTCTGGGAAGGGATGTCGTCTGCGTTCCAGCCCATGGAAACTCCTCCGAATGAATGTTCATTCAGTCTGCCGCAGAAGACCGGCCCTGACAAGGGAGCAGAAAACCCCGGTTCAGCACCGAGGTGCGGAACCGGGGTTCTGGGGCAACCACCGAGTCGGTCGCCGGCGCTCCTCGCGCCTCGACCGGCGACAGGTCAGAGGACGGTCCAGGTGTCCTTGCCGTTGATCAGCGTCGCGAGGGCGGCGTTGGCGTCCTCCTGGCCGGCCTGCGCGGTCGCGATCTGCTGGCGGGCGCCGTCGTCGTACGTCGGGCGGCTGACCGAGCGGAAGATGCCGATCGGTGCCTGGTGCAGGACGCCGGCGTCGGTGAGCCGGGAGAGCGCGAAGGCCGTCGTCGGGTCCGGGTTGTGCGCGTCGTGGACGAGCACGTCGGGGGAGTTGCCCGCGACGACCTCGACACCACCGGAGGACGAGCGCGCGATGCCCTTCGTGCCGAGCCCGTCCTCGCCGAGCGCGCCGAAGCGGATCGGCTGGCCGTGCTCGAGCGGGATGATCGCGTCGGCCTTGGTGTCGTTCTCCTTGACCGCGTCGAAGGCGCCGTCGTTGAAGATCGGGCAGTTCTGGTAGATCTCGACCAGCGACGTACCGCGGTGGGCGGCGGCCGCGGACAGCACCGCGGTGAGGTGCTTGCGGTCGGAGTCGATGGTCCGCGCGACGAACGAAGCCTCGGCACCCAGGGCGAGCGAGACCGGGTTGAACGGGTGGTCCACCGAGCCGACCGGGGTCGACTTGGTGATCTTGCCCGGCTCGGAGGTCGGCGAGTACTGACCCTTGGTCAGGCCGTAGATCCGGTTGTTGAACAGCAGGATCGTCATGTTCACGTTGCGGCGCATCGCGTGGATCAGGTGGTTGCCACCGATCGAGAGCGCGTCACCGTCGCCGGTGACGACCCAGACGTTGATGTCCTCGCGGGCGGTGGCGATACCGGTGGCGATCGCCGGGGCGCGGCCGTGGATCGAGTGCATCCCGTAGGTGTCGAGGTAGTACGGGAACCGGCTGGAGCAGCCGATGCCGGAGACGAACACGATGTTCTCGCGGCGCAGCCCGAGATCGGGCAGGAAGCCCTGGACCGCGGCGAGGATCGCGTAGTCACCGCACCCGGGGCACCAGCGCACCTCCTGGTCCGCGGTGTACTCCTTGCGGTTCTGCGGCTCGTCCTTCGTCGGGACGCCGGCCAGGCCGGGGAAGGGCAGCTCGACGGTGGTCACTTGACCGCCTCCATCTCACCAGTGCTGTCGGTCGTGGGAACGTCGCCCGTGGTGTGGGCGATCAGGTCGGTGATGGCCTCGGCCAGCTCGGCCGCCTTGAGCGGCATGCCGTTGACCTGGTTGTAGCCGACGACGTCGACGAGGTACTTGGCCCGGATCAGCAGCGAGAGCTGGCCCAGGTTCATCTCGGGGATCATCACGGCGTCGTAGCCCTTGAGGATCTCGCCGAGGTCCTTCGGGAACGGGTTCAGGTGGCGCAGGTGCACCTGGGCGACGTCGTGACCGGCCTTGCGGACGCGACGCGCAGCGGCACCGATGGGGCCGTACGTCGAACCCCAGCCCAGGACCAGGACCTTCGCCTTGCCGGACGGGTCGTCGACCACGAGCGGCGGCAGCGACTCGGCGATCCGGTCCACCTTGGCCTGGCGGGTCCGGACCATGAAGTCGTGGTTGGCCGGGTCGTAGGAGATGTTGCCGTGGCCGTCGCCCTTCTCCAGACCACCGATGCGGTGCTCCAGGCCCGGCGTACCGGGGATGGCCCACGGACGCGCCAGGGTCTCCTCGTCGCGCAGGTAGGGCCAGTACTCCTCGGAGGTCTCGCCGTCCTTGCTGGTGACCGTCTTGTTGGTCTCGGTCGCGAAGTTCGGGTCGATCTTCGGCAGGTCCGCGACGTCCGGGATCGACCACGGCTCGGAGCCGTTGGCCAGGTAGCCGTCGGAGAGCAGCATCACCGGGGTGCGGTAGGTGACCGCGATCCGGGCCGCCTCGAGCGCGGCGTCGAAGCAGTCGCCGGGGGACTGTGGCGCGATCACCGGGACCGGGGACTCGCCGTTGCGGCCGAACATCGCCTGCAGCAGGTCGGCCTGCTCGGTCTTGGTCGGCAGACCGGTCGAGGGGCCACCGCGCTGGACGTCGACGATGAGCAGCGGGAGCTCGGTCATCACTGCCAGGCCGATGGTCTCGGACTTCAGCGCGATACCCGGACCGGAGGTGGTGGTGATGCCCAGCGAGCCGGCGAAGCTGGCGCCGAGGGCGGCGCCGATACCGGCGATCTCGTCCTCGGCCTGGAACGTCGTGATGCCGAACTTCTTGTGCTTGCTCAGCTCGTGCAGGATGTCGCTGGCCGGGGTGATCGGGTAGGTGCCGAGGAAGATCGGCAGGCCGGACTGCACACCGCCGGCGATCAGGCCGTAGGAGAGCGCCAGGTTGCCGCTGATGTTCCGGTAGGTGCCCGGCTTCATCGCCGCCGGCTTGATCTCGTACTGGACGACGAAGGCCTCGGTGGTCTCGCCGAAGTTCCAGCCGGACTTGAACGCGGTGATGTTGGCGTCGCGGATGTCCGGGGCCTTGGCGAAGCGAGCCGTGAGGAAGTCGATGGTGGTCTCGGTCGGGCGGCCGTACATCCAGGACAGCAGGCCGAGGGCGAACATGTTCTTCGCGCGGGCGGCGTCCTTGCGGGAGAGGCCGAACTCCTTGACCGCCTCGACGGTCATGCCGGTCAGGTCGAGGACGGAGAGGTTGTAGTCCTCGGCGAGCGAGCCGGCGCCCTCCTCCTCCAGCGGGTTGCCCTCGTAGCCGGCCTTGATCAGGTTGCGGCTGGTGAAGTCGTGGCTGTCGACGATGATCGCGGTGCCCGGCTTCATGTCGGACAGGTTGGCCTTGAGCGCGGCCGGGTTCATCGCCACCAGGACGTCCGGGGCGTCGCCGGCGGTGAGGATGTCGTGGTCGGCGAAGTGCACCTGGAAGGACGAGACGCCCGGGAGCGTGCCCTGGGGGGCGCGGATCTCCGCGGGGAAGTTCGGGAAGGTCGCCAGGTCGTTACCGAACGCGGCGGACTCCTGGGTGAACCGGTCTCCGGTGAGCTGCATGCCGTCGCCGGAGTCGCCTGCGAAACGGATGATCACTCGGTCGAGCTGCTGGACCTCTTTGGCCACGACAAACGCCTTCTGTTCTCGGTCAGGGACCGCCCATTCTACGCGGAAAGTAGAACGTGTTCTAGGGGTCAGCGATCCACCGAACACGATAGTCCCGGAACGGTTGAAAAGCGCCGGATTCTCAGCCCGCGAAAGCGGGGTGACGGGAGTCACTCTTCTGAATATTTGGCATAAAGCCAGTGAAGTGTAGTAAGTTTCTCGACATTACAAATCCAACGCACTTCCCTGACCAAGGAGTCGTCATGCCCGAGAACACGTCCCGACCCACGGGGTCCCGCCGCCGATGGGTGGCGCTGGCCGCCGCCCTCACCGTTGGTGCCGTCGCGCTGACGGGCTGCGGCTCCAGCTCCGGGGGCGGCTCGGGCTCCACGATCAACCTCGTCGCCTACTCGACCCCGTCGGCGGCGTTCAAGTCGATCGAGGCCGCCTTCAAGAACACCTCCGAGGGCAAGGGCGTGACCTTCAAGGAGTCCTACGGCCCGTCCGGCGACCAGAGCCGCGCGGTGGCCGGTGGCCAGCCCGCCGACTTCGTGAACTTCTCCCTCGAGGGTGACGTCACCCGCCTGGTCGACGCCGGCCTGGTGGCCTCCGACTGGAACGCCGACGCCCACAAGGGCATCGTCGCCGACTCGGTCGTCGTGATCGTGGTCCGCAAGGGCAACCCGAAGCACATCACCGGCTGGGACGACCTGATCAAGAAGGGCGTCGGCATCGTGACGCCGAACCCCGCCTCCTCCGGCGGTGCGCGCTGGAACACCCTGGCGGCGTACGGGCACGTGCTCGCCCAGGGCGGTTCCGAGGCCGACGCCGAGGCGTACCTGACCCAGTACTTCAAGCACGCGGTGGCGCTGCCGGGCTCGGCCCGCGACGCGCTGACCTCGTTCACCAGCGGCAACGGTGACGCCCTGATCTCCTACGAGAACGAGGCGATCCTGGCCAAGCAGAACAACCAGGACGTCGACTACATCGTCCCGGACCAGACCCTGCTCATCGAGACCCCGGCCGCGGTCACCAAGAAGGCCCCGGCCGCGGCTCAGGACTTCCTGAAGTTCCTGTGGAGTGACGAGGCGCAGACCGACTTCGCCAAGTCCGGCTACCGCCCGGTGGTCGACGGCATCAAGACCGACGTCCAGGGTGCCAACGACCCGTCGAACCCGTTCCCGACCCCGGCGAAGCTGCTGACCATCGAGAAGGACTTCGGCGGCTGGCCGGCCGCCCAGAAGAAGTTCTTCGACGACGGCGGCATCGTCCCGAAGATCCAGGAAGCGACCGGCAAGACCGGATGAGTCGCAAGGTCAACTCCCTCGGACGGGGGAGCGGCCTGGCCCTCGGCATCTCGCTGACGTGGTTCAGCCTGCTGGTGCTGATCCCGCTGGCCGCCGTCGTGGTGAAGTCCACGGCCGGCGGCTGGTCGGGTTTCACCCACACCCTGTCCAATCCGCAGACCCAGGCGGCGTTGCGCCTGACGATCGGCGACTCGCTGCTCGTCACGGTGCTCAACGTCGTCATGGGCACGGTCATCGCGTGGGTCCTGGTCCGGGAGCGCTTTCCCGGGGCAGCGATCCTCGACGTGATCATCGATCTCCCGTTCGCCCTGCCCACGATCGTCGCCGGTCTGGTGCTGCTGTCCCTGTACGGACCGCAGAGCCCGTTCGGCGTCAACGAGGCCAACACCAGGAACGCTGTGTTCCTGGCGCTCGCCTTCGTGACGCTGCCGTTCATCGTGCGGACCGTGCAGCCGGTGCTGGAGGAGCTCGACAAGGACGTGGAGGAAGCGGCGTCGTCGCTGGGCGCCAACGGCTTCACCACGTTCCGCCGGGTGATCCTGCCGAGCCTGGTGCCGGCGATCGCCGCTGGCGCGGGCCTGTCCTTCGCCCGGGCGATCAGCGAGTACGGGTCCCTCGTGCTGCTCTCGGGCAACCTGCCGTTCAAGACCGAGGTCGCCTCGGTCCGCATCGTCGGCTTCATCGAGGGTGACAACACCGCGGCGGCCTCGGTCATCGCGGTCGTGCTGCTGGTCGCGGCCCTGGTCGTGATCGTCGCCCTCGACGTGGTGCAGAGGCGGGTGTCGCGCCGTGGTTAGGACCCATCCCGCCCTGCGTCTGGTGCTGCGCCTGCTCGTCGTCGGCTACCTGGTGATGCTCGTCGCCTGGCCGGTCGGCCTGGTGGTCACGCACACCTTCGACCACGGCTTCACCGCGCTGGACAACGCCTTCGCCGACCCGAACGTGGTGCACGCGCTGAAGATGACCGCGATCGTCTCGGTGATCTCGGTGCTCATCAACCTCGTCTTCGGCGTGACGATCTCGATCCTGCTGGTGCGCTACGAGTTCTGGGGCAAGCGGGCGCTCTCGGCCCTCATCGACGTCCCGCTCTCGGTCTCGCCGGTCGTCGTCGGCCTGTCGCTGCTGCTCGTCTACAACCCGATCAACGGGTGGTTCGGCGCCGGACTGGCCGATGCCGGGATCAAAATCATCTTCTCCACGCCCGGCATGATCATGGCGACCACCTTCGTGGCCCTGCCGCTGGTGATTCGCGAGGTCGTCCCGGTGCTCGAGGAGATCGGTGACGACCAGGAGTGGGCGGCGCGCAGCCTCGGCGCCAGCCCGGTCCAGGTGCTGCGCCGGATCACGCTTCCGAGCATCAAGTGGGCGATCGTCTACGGCGTCGTCCTCGCCCTGGCCCGGTCGATCGGTGAGTTCGGTGCCGTGAAGATCGTCTCCGGCAACATCGTCGGCTCCACACAGACGGCCACCACCGTGGTCGAGGAGCGGTACCAGAACTTCGACCAGCCCACGGCGTACGCGATCTCCTTCCTGCTCGCGTTCGCCTCCGTCATCTGCATCGTGGTCGTCGCCGTGCTGCGACCCAAGAACGAGTCGTGAGGACCAGCTCATGAGCATCGAGATCACTGGCGTCAACAAGCGCTTCGGCGACTTCGTGGCGCTCGACAACGTCAACCTGTCCATCCCGACCGGCCAGCTCACCGCGCTGCTCGGCCCCAGCGGTGGCGGCAAGTCCACCCTGCTGCGGATCATCGCGGGGCTGGAGAACGCCGACAGCGGCTCGGTCGTGATCGAGGGCACCGAGGCCACGAACCTGCCGGCGCAGAAGCGCAACGTCGGCTTCGTGTTCCAGCACTACGCCGCGTTCAAGCACATGTCGGTGGCGAAGAACGTCGCCTTCGGCTTGGAGATCCGCAAGCGCCCCAAGGCCGAGGTCAAGGAGAAGGTCGAGGAGCTGCTCGGGCTCGTGCACCTCTCCCAGTTCGCCGACCGGCTGCCTTCGCAGCTCTCCGGCGGTCAGCGCCAGCGGATGGCGTTGGCGCGTGCGCTCGCGATCGAGCCGTCGGTGCTGCTGCTGGACGAGCCGTTCGGTGCGCTGGACGCGAAGGTCCGCAAGGAGCTGCGCGAGTGGCTGCGCCGGCTGCACGACGAGGTCCACGTGACCACGGTCTTCGTCACCCACGACCAGGAGGAGGCCCTCGAGGTCGCCGACGAGATCGTGGTGATCAACGAGGGTCGGATCGAGCAGATCGGCAGCCCGGACACGCTGTACGACGCCCCCTCGAACGACTTCGTGATGTCGTTCCTCGGCCCGACGACCCAGCTGAACGGCGCCCTGGTGCGCCCGCACGACATCGAGGTGTTCGCGCACCCGGTCGAGAACGGCATCCCGGCCCGGATCGCCCGTGAGCTGCGGGTCGGCTTCGACGTGCGGCTCTGGGTCGAGCTGCTCGACGCCGCGCACGAGGAGATCCAGGTGACCGTCACGCGGGCCACGCAGCGCTCGCTGGCCCTCGCCGAGGGCAACGATGTCTGGCTGGTGCCGACCTCGGCCTAGTCGAGTCGGTCGAGCTCGGCTCGGATGATGGCCACGATGCCGGGAAGATCGTTCCTGGCGGCCTCGATCACCGTTGTTGTGTCCGTGAGGATGTACGCGTGCGACAAGCGGTTGCGCATGCCCCACATGTGCGGCCACCGGTTGAAGAGTGATTCGAGGTACGTCCGGTCGAGGTTGCTCATCGCCTCGATGCCTGCGGCCATCCTCATGGCGACGGCGTCGACGACGATCAGGCCTGTCAGGTCCTGCGCGAGATGCTCCGACGCGATGCCGAAGTGAACAGCGCGACTGCAAACGCTTCCTCCGGCTTTCGACTCACAGGCTTACGGCCGCTGCGAGCACCCGCTCCTTGATGGGAGGAATGAGGTCTTGATCGGGAATGAGATCCACCTCGTACCCGACGGCCACGGTGATGTCGTGCTCCAGCCGACTGATGTCGATCAGGCTGAGGCGGCGCCCCATGGAGAACAGCAGATCGATGTCCGAGTTCTCGCCGTCCTCACCCGACGCGACGGAGCCGAAGACCCGGACGTCGCTCCCGCCCGCGGCCTCGACCAGCGCGATGACCTGCCTGCGAACTCGACGCAGAGCCAGGGCTCGCGGGCTGTTGCCGTGGAAGTGCAGGAGCCGGGAGACCTCGGGCTGGCTGCGGCCGATCTGAGCTGCGATCTGGGACTGGGTCATGCCGTTCGCGGCGGCCTGGCGGACCGCGGCGACGAGCTCCGCCCGGGCGCTCTCGATCGCATCGTCACACCGTCGGGCAACCTCTGACAGACCCTCCATCCCTGGACTATAGCAATTGCTATACCTGATCCTCGATCACGATCTCAGGCTGTGGATTCAGCGCGTGACTTCAGGCTCTCGGCGTGGACCTTGAACCCGGCTTCGACCCGCGCGGGGCCTGCCAGCTTCACCAGCGGGCCGGAGAACTCCTCGACGGTGTCGTAGACCGTCGGTCCGCCCGGTTCCTGGGTCAGCCGCTGGTAGCGGCGGCCCTTCACCAGGCCGAGCTTGGACGGCAGACCCTCGTAGTCGTAGGCGAGGGTGGCCCGCCGGACGCCGTCCACGTCGGCCGGGTGCTCGACGAGGTGGATGCGCTCGGGTGAGGTGGTGACCTTGCCGTTCGGCCAGCGCACGTGCAGCGTGATCGGGTCGCCCGGCTTCGGCGGACTGGCGCACTCGGCCTTGAACAGGAAGGGGTTCCACTCGCCGTAGGCGTCCACGTCGAGCATCACCGCCCAGACGGTGTCCAGAGGCGCGTCGATCTCGATCCGTGCGCGAGGATGGGCCATGCGGGGAAGAGTAGTGCGCAGGGAGGCGTTGGGGTGAGCGTGAAGAAGATCGGGTTCCTGTCCTTCGGTCACTGGTCGGCCTCGCCCGGGTCGCAGGCGCGGTCCGCGGCTGACGTGCTGACCCAGTCGATCGAGCTCGCCGAGGCGGTCGAGGAGCTCGGCGGCGACGGCGCGTACTTCCGGGTGCACCACTTCGCCCGCCAGCTCGCCTCGCCGTTCCCCCTGCTCGCCGCCATCGGTGCCCGGACCAGCCGGATCGAGATCGGGACCGGCGTGATCGACATGCGCTACGAGAACCCGCTCTACATGCTCGAGGACGCCGGCGCCGCGGACCTCATCTCCGGCGGCCGGCTCCAGCTCGGCATCAGCCGGGGGTCACCGGAACAGGTCATCGACGGCTGGCGCTACTTCGGTTACCAGCCGGGCGAGGGTGAGACCGAGTCCGAGATGGCCCGCCACCACACCGAGGTGTTCCTCGAGCTGCTCAAGGGCGAGGGCTTCGCGCAGCCGAACCCGCGCCCGATGTTCGCGAACCCGCCCGGGTTGCTCCGCGTCGAGCCGCACTCCGAGGGCCTGCGCGACCGGATCTGGTGGGGCGCCGCGTCCGACGCCACCGCGCGCTGGACCGCCGAGCAGGGCATGAACCTGATGAGCTCCACCCTCAAGGTCGACGAGACCGGCGAACCGTTCCACGTCCAGCAGCGCAAGCAGATCGAGGCCTTCCGGGAGGCGTGGAAGGAAGCCGGCCACGAGCGCGAGCCACGCGTCTCGGTCAGCCGCAGCATCTTCGCGCTGGTCGACGACCGGGACCGTGCGTACTTCGGGGGCGACAGCGGCTCGAGCGACCAGATCGGACAGATCGACAACTTCCAGGCCATCTTCGGACGCAGCTTCGCGGCCGAGCCGGAGATGCTGGTGAAGCAGCTCGCCGAGGACGAGGGCATTGCCGCCGCGGACACGCTGCTGCTCACCGTGCCGAACCAGCTGGGCGTCGAGTACAACGCCCACGTGGTGGAGAGCATTCTGAAGTACGTCGCCCCCGAGCTGTCCTGGCGCTAGCTGCTGTTCAGTCCCAGTTCAGTTTGAACGAGGACCGTAGGTGCCATGAGAAGGGCGCCTGTGGTGGCTGCGCTCGCCACCGCCGCGGTGCTGCACGTCGTGTGGCTGGTGCTGATCGCCAACGGTGGTGGTGACCTCGCTGCGCAGGACGCGTGGGCCGCGTTCGCCCGCGCGCACCCCGGCTCGGCGTACGACCTGGCCTGGTACGGCGGCATGCACCCGGGGTCCTACAGCGTGCTCTCCCCGTACGTGATGGCCCTGATCGGCGTCCGCACCACGATGGTGCTCGCCGGCGTGGTCGCCTCCGGTCTGCTGGCCCTGATCCTCGCGCGGACCGAGGCGGTCCGCCGCCCGATGCTGCCCGCCCTCTACGGCGCCTTCGCCATTGCCGGCAACACCTTCTCCGGCCGGGTGACGTTCGGACTGGGGCTCGCCTTCGGACTGGCTGCCGTCGCCGTCGTCTTCGCCCCGGGAGCCACACGTCCCGGGCGACCGGTCGCGCGCGGGCTGGCGGCCGGGCTGCTCGCCGCTCTGGCCACCGCGTCCAGCCCGGTCGCCGGACTGTTTCTCGGGGTCGTTGCCGCGGCCCTCTGGCTGTCCGGTCGCCGCGGTACCGCGATCGCGGTCGGCATCCCGCCGGTCGCGGTGATCCTGATCGCCTCGGCGCTCTTCCCGTTCTCCGGGGAGCAGCCGATGAAGCCGGTCACGGCGATCCTGCCGATCCTCGTCGGCCTCTGCTGCGCGATGCTGCCACCGCGCAGCTGGCGGGTGGTCCGACGGGGCGCCGCGTTCTACGCCCTCGGCGTCGTCGCGGTGCTGCTGATCCCCTCGCAGATCGGCAGCAACGTGGCTCGCTTGGCCCTGATCTTCGGGGGCGTCGTGCTCGTCGCGGTCGCGGCCGAGCACCTCGCCGTGACCCGTCGCGTCACCTACGCGGCGGTGGTCGCCGTGCTGATCTCGACGGTCTGGCAGGCCGGGATCGCGACCGCGGACGTGGTCAACACCCGATCGGCCTCCACCTGGTCCCACGAGGTGCAGCCACTGGTCCGCCAGCTGCTCGACCGGCACGCCGAGCTCGCTCGCGTCGAGGTCGTTCCTTCGCGCAGCCACCGCGAGGCCTCCGCGCTGGCGCCGTACGTGAACCTCGCCCGGGGCTGGAACCGCCAGGCGGACGCCGGCCGGAACCCGCTGTTCTACGGCGACGTGCCGCTGGACTCGACCGCGTACCGGGCTTGGCTCGACCGCTGGGCGGTCGGCTTCGTGTTCCTGCCGACCACCGAACCCGACCCGGCCGCCGTCGACGAGGCGAACCTGATCCGCGGCGGTCTGTCGTACCTGAAGCTCGTGTGGTCCGGGTCGTTCGGCCGCTTGTACGCCGTGCAGGACCCGACTCCGCTGATCAGTGGAAACGCGAAGGTCGTGCAGTTCGGCGCCGGCGAGATCGTGGTCGACGTACCGAAGCCGGGGGACTACCGGCTCCGGGTGCTCTCCTCGCCGTGGTTGGCGCTGCTCGACGAGGACGGCTCGGTGATCAGTGCGCCGTCAGCGCCGACCGAGGGGTCGTTCCCGGTCAACGTCGACGGGTGCCTGAGCACCTCCGACGACTGGGCGGTGCTGCGGGCGCCGGCTGCCGGCCGCTACCGCATCTCCACCCCGTACGCCGTCCCGCGGGGAACGGCCTGCCCGAGCGTGACCGCGGATCAGCGGTAGCTCCTCGTACCTGCCCTCGCGTTGCCCCAGAATCTGGGGGGCCTGGCGACCTCTGTCAGCACACGTTCAAGGTTGTGCACCTAACCTCCGCAGGTGACCAGCACCGTCGTCGAATCTCCCGAGCGAGTCAGTCGCGGGTATTTCGGTCCAGCCGCACGGCTCTGGGCGCTGGTCCTCACCTTCGTGGCCGTCGGGATCGCGCGATCGGCAGTGGTGGGTGTCCCGTTCCGTGATCCTCGCGGTGAGTACTTCCGGGGGCGGCTGGCACTGACCGTCGGAGTCTTCGTGCTCTTCGTCGTCGCCGACGGTGTCATCCGGGCTCGCAGACGAAGCGATCTGCGCAGCGTGCTGGCCTCGATCCGGCGCCGCTGGGATGCTCGGCGCCTGGCGGCAGCTGCGGTGGCGCTCCTGGCCTACGACGTCACGTACCACAACCTGAAGAGCTGGGACGCCTTCAACAAGCCGCGGGACGCGATGCTCGAGAGCTGGGATCGCTGGATCTTCGGTGGCCACTCGCCGGCCGTCCTGCTGCACCACCTGCTCGGCGTCGGGAGCTCGGCGCACGCCATCATGCTCTGGTACTCGTCGTTCGCGCTGCTGGCGATCCTGGCGTTCCCCGCTGCTGTTGCGCTCGCGCGCAGGACGCGCGATGCGTACGTCGGGATCGCGTCGCTGTGCTGGGTCTGGATCCTCGGGACCGGGACCTACTACCTGATTCCCTCCCTCGGACCGTTCCACGAAGCGCCGCAGGACTTCGCCTCACTGCCAACCATGACGGCGCAGCGCACCCAGCGGACCTACCTGGCCGAGCGTGCACAGCTGCTCGCTCACCCGGGTACCCACGACGCGTTCGCCCAGGTCTCGGCGTTCGCCAGCCTGCACGTCGGCGTGACGGCGACGATCATCGGGCTCGCGTGGTGGCACCGCCTGCGGAGGACGGTGATCGCGCTCTCCGTCTACCTGGTCGGCACGATGATCGCCACCGTCTACCTCGGTTGGCACTTCTTCGTGGACCTCCCGGCCGGTCTCGTCATCGCTGGCTTGGCCTGGATCCTCGGTCCCTTGACCATCGGAGTTCGAACCAGGCCGACCGCGAAGCCGGGTTTGCTCTGAGCGGAGCTGTGCCCGCGCAACTGCCTCGGTCATCGCTGGGCGCGGCCGTTGTCAGGTTCTGTTCAACCTGCTCCACCTAGCGTGCAGCGATGGGCAGACCGAAACGCGACTCGCGGATCGGGTCGGAACCGCCGTCCCGACGGTTCTGGAACGTCGCCTGGATTCCCGCAGTCCTCGCCAGCGTAGCCATCCTCCTCCAGCCCTTCGTGGACGAGTTCCCGCTGGGCGTCCTCATCCTCGTGCTCGCCCTGGTTCTCATCGACCTCCACGACTCCTGAGACCGGGTCGGCGTGGCATCGAAGCAGGTTAGGCTTGCCTTTCCTATGAGAGCTTGAAGGACACCGACATGAACTTGGGCACCACGCTGCTGCTGGGCACGATCGCCGGCATCACCATCCTCCTCGGCATGCCTGTGGGCCGGATGCGTGGTAACCGACCGGTCCTCCAGCTGTTCCTCAACGCGATCGCGATCGGCGTGCTGCTGTTCCTCGTCTGGGACGTGCTCTCAGGCGCCTGGGAGCCTCTCGACGCACGGCTTGCCGCGGTGCACGAGGACACCGGCGGGATGGGACCGGTGTTCGGCTACGGCGCTCTTTTCGTCGGTGGCCTGACGGTCGGTCTCCTCGGCCTCGTCGGTTACGACCGCTACCTGCACACCAAGGCAGGGTCGGCACCCGAGGTCGGACCTGGTGCTGCGTCGGTGAAGGAGAGCCTCCCCGCGAGCGGAATCGCGAGCTGGTCCGCTGGCCGGCGCCTGGCGCTCCTCATCGCGGTCGGGATCGGCCTGCACAACTTCGCGGAGGGGCTGGCGATCGGTCAGTCCGCGGCCCGCGACGAGGTCGCGCTCGCCACCGTCCTGGTGGTCGGCTTCGCGCTGCACAACGCGACCGAGGGCTTCGGCATCGTGGCTCCGCTGGCCGCCGCGGGAGAGCGGGCGTCGTGGGGCTTCCTGCTCACGATGGCGCTGATCGGCGGCGGTCCGACCTTCGTCGGTACCTGGATCGGCCACGGGTTCACGAGTGATCCGGTCAGCGTCGTGTTCCTGACCCTGGCTGCGGGCTCGATCGTGTACGTCGTCTGCCAGCTGCTCGGAGTCGCCTCTCGCGCCCGTCGCATGGACGTGCTGGCCCTGGGCATCCTGGTCGGCATGGTGGCCGGGTTCGCCACCGACGCGATCGTGACGATCGGCGGCGCCTGACCCGCCTGGATCAGGCTGTGTCAGCGGTAGTTGACGAACTGCACCGGGAAGTCGAGGTCCTCGCCCTTGACCAGCGCCTGGACGGCCTGCAGGTCGTCGCGGCTCTTGGAGGAGACCCGGAGCTCGTCGCCCTGGATCTGCACCTTGACGCCCTTGGGCCCCTCGTCGCGGATCAGCTTGCCGACCTTCTTGGCGTCCTCGGAGCTGATGCCCTCCTTGAGGGCGACGGTGATCTTCGACTCGCGGCCGGACTGGCGGACCTCGCCCGGGTCCAGGACCTTCAGCGACTGCTGCCGCTTGATCAGCTTCTCCTTGAAGACGTCGAGGACCGCGTTGGCGCGGTCGTCGGCACTGGCAGAGATCTCGATGACGTCGCCGGACCACTTGATCTCGGCCCCGGTGCCCTTGAAGTCGTAGCGCTGAGCCAGCTCCTTGGCGGCCTGGGAGAGGGCGTTGTCGACTTCCTGGCGGTCGAGCTTGCTCACGATGTCGAACGATGAGTCGGCCATGGTCCTGCTACCTCCTGGTGCGATTTATCCCTACCGCCGGTGCTGCGCTATCCTCGGCTGCGCTGCTCACCCTAACGGGCGGGTGGCAGACCCTGGCAGGTTGCCCGAGCGGCCAATGGGAGCGGACTGTAAATCCGTCGCGAAAGCTTCAGAGGTTCGAATCCTCTACCTGCCACTGGAACAGGTCTCCAGTCGCCGGACCCCCACCACGGTGGGGGTCTCGTGCGTTTCCGGCCGATGCGGTAGAAACGGGCGATGACCAGGAGTCGGACCGGGACCTCGCTGCTCGCCGCGGCACTGCTCGCGGCGGTTCTGCTCGCGCCGCAGCACGCCGCCGCGGAGGTCAGCCCGGGCGGCCGGTACGTCGCACTCGGTGACTCCTACTCCGCCGACTCCGGCGTCGGGCCGCTGGCCAAGGGCAGCTACCCGTTCTGCCTCCAGTCCGCCCGCAACTACCCGAAGCTCGTCGCCGCTGATCTCGGGCTCTCGCTCACCGACGTCACTTGTGGGGGCGCCACGACCGGCAACCTGACCAAGTCCCAGTACCCGGGAGTGGCCCCGCAGCTCGACGCGCTCAACGGGACCGAGTCGGTGGTCACCCTCGGGATGGGTGGCAACGACAGCTTCCTGTTCGCCGGGGCGATCGCCGCCTGCGGTGCGTTCGCGCCGGTGGCCCTGCTCGACCTCGGGGCGCCCTGCAAGCAGAAGTACGGCGACCGGTTCGACCGGCTCATCGAGGCGGATGCGCCCGCGATCGGTGCTGCCCTCGACGCCATTCACCAGCGCTCGCCGCACGCCGTCCTCTACGTCGTCGGCTACCTCGACATCCTTCCGCAGTCCGGACGGTGCTACGCCAAGATGCCGCTCACGACCGGCGACACGGCGTACATGAACGGGGTGGAGAAGCACATCAACACGATGCTGGCGCAGCAGGCTGCGCTGCACGGTGCCCGGTTCATCGACACCTACGCCCCGTCGATCGGTCACGACGTGTGCCAGCCCGCCGGCGTGCGGTGGATCGAGCCGCCGCTGTCCGGCCAGCCGATCCACCCGGGTCCGGACGGCGCCGCCGGTCAGGCCCGGATCGTGGCCGCGGCGATGAGGTCCTGACGACCTCAGCCGTGCGAGGAGACCTGGTCACCCCAGGCGGCGCGCGCCCCTGAGTCGCCGACCCGGTAGACCTGCACGCCGGCGGCGACCGCCGCCACGATGCTCAGCGCAGCGACGGCTTTGAGCGCGGTGCCCTTGGCCGGCGGGCGCCGGGTCAGGTAGACGAGCGCCAGGTCGAGCGCCAGCAGCGGCAGGGCGAACCAGATCAGCTGGTCGCCGAGCTGGGCGTGCTTGCCCGGGTCCCCGACGTGCTTCTCCAGCGCCTCGCCGCTCGAGGTGGCCACCGGGATCAGCGCGGTGGCGACGGCTGCGCAGGCCAGCACCAGGTGGCCGTAGGCCTTTCGCCAGGTCTCGCGGAACGCGATCGCGATGGTGCCGAGGATCGCCAGCGGCAGCAGCACGACCACCGCGTGCACCACGAGCGGGTGGATGGGAATGCCGTTGATGAGGTCGAACATGCGCCCAGGATGCCCGACCGAACCTGACTTGCTCCTGACCGGTGCCAGACTGTGCGGGTGCGCGTCCGTGAGGCCCTGACCCTGGCCAAGGCCCTGGCCGTGGGCGGGGAGCGCCGCGAGGCCGCGGTTGCGATCATCACCAAGCCGAAGAACCTCTTCCAGCCGTACACGACGACCTCGGCGAACCGGTACCCCGACGAGTTCCGGGCCGTCGCCGACGCACTCACGACCGAGACTCCGCGGATCCTGTCCTTCGGCTGCTCGACGGGTGAGGAGCTGGTCAGCCTGCGTGCGGCGTTCCCGGGCGCGAGCATCCACGGCGTCGACGTCAACCCGCTGGCGGTGCGCAAGGCACGGCGTCGCGTCGCCGGGGATGCGCGCACCACCGTGGCGCGCGGCGGCGAGGCGCCGGACGCCTCGTACGACGTGGTGCTGGCCCTGGCCGTGTTCCGGCACGCCGCCCTCAACGATGCGCCCCCGAGCTGTGCCGGGGTGCTGGCGTTCGCCGACTTCGACCGCACGGTCGGCGGGCTGGCCGCGAGTGTGCGACCCGGTGGGCTGCTGGTGATCCGGCACGCGAACTTCCGGTTCTCCGACACCTCGGCGGCGGCTGCGTTCGAGGTGGTGAGCACCGGGTACGCCTCGGCGGGTGAGGGCGGCTTGCCGACGCCGTTGTACGACCGGGACGACCGCCTGATCGGCGTCGAACCCCGGGACGACGGGGTCTACCGCAGGCTTTCTTAGGTTTCGTTCAGTCAGGTTGCGGTCAGGTCGCAGCACCTACGGTCGGCGACCATGACGTCTCGAGTGTTCCGCGCGCCGAAGGTGCCTGAGGTCTTCCTGCTCTTCTGGGTGGTCAAGCTGCTCACGACCGCGATCGGTGAGTCCGGTGCCGACTTCCTGGGCACGGTCAGCATCCCGCTGGCCGCACTGGTCGGCATCGGCGGCTTCTTCCTCGCGCTGCGGTACCAGCTGAAGGCGGAGACGTACCACCCGGTGCGCTACTGGGTGACGGTGCTGATGGTCGCGCTGTTCGGCACGATGATCGCGGACGGCCCGCACGTCGCCCTCGGGACGCCGTACTACGTCGACTCGGTCCTCTACTTCCTCGCGCTCTGCGGTCTGCTGACCTGGTGGAAGCGCAGCGAGGGCACCCTGTCGGTGCACTCGATCACCACCGCCCGTCGCGAGCGCTTCTACTGGGGCACCGTGCTGCTCACCTTCGGGCTCGGTACGGCGCTCGGTGACACCACCGCGATCAACATCGGCCTGGGCTTCGACTGGTCGATCGTGCTCTTCGGAGTGGCCATTCTGGTGCCGCTGGTCCTGTGGCGCCGCGGTCTGGACGCCACCGTCGCCTTCTGGGGTTCCTACGTGCTGACCCGCCCGCTGGGCGCGTCGGTCGCCGACTACCTCGGCAAGCCGCCGCACGCCGGTGGCCTGAACTGGGGCGACGGCGTGGTCACCGGACTCGGCCTGCTGCTCTTCGCCGGCTTCGTCACCTACCTGACGCTGACCCACAGCGACGAGGAGGGCGCCCACGCGGCCCACAAGAGCCACCTCGACGAGGCCGAGATCGACCTACTGCTTGACGGCGACGCCGTCGGGATCGACGAGCGGCCGTCGTGACGTCCTGATCGGGTAGATCCGTCCGCCGACGTTCACCTCGAACTCGCCGTCCTCGAAGTCCCAGAGCAGCGCCAGCCCCACGGCCGCACCAACGGTCGCACCCCAGGCGGCCGAGGTGACCTGGCCTGCGGGACGGCCCTCGCGGAGGACCAGTTCGCCACCCCAGAGCATGGGGTCTGGGTCCTCCAACGCGAAGGAGACGAGTCTCCTTCGGGCTCCCTCGGTCCGGGCCCTCCCCAGAGCGGCCCGGCCGAGGAAGTCGAGGTCGGTGCCGAGCTTGCAGGTGAACAGCAAGCCCGCCTCCAACGGGTTGAGGTCCGGGTTGATGTCACGCGGGAACGCCCGGTACCCCTTCTCGAGTCGTAGGGAGTCGATCGCGTAGTAGCCGCCGGGCATCACCCCGAGGCCGGCACCGTGCTTCATCAACGCGTCGTACACGTCGGACGCCACGGCTGACGGCACGTACAGCTCCCAGCCGAGCTCGCCGACGTAGGTGATCCGGGTGGCGCGCAGCGTCGTACCGGCCAGGGTGATCTCGCGGCTGGTGCCGAACGGGAAGTCGACCAGGTCGGCCTCGGTCAGGCGGGAGAGCAGGTCGCGCGACCGCGGCCCCATCACCCCGAAGACGGCGTAGTCGTCGGTCACGTCGGCGATGACCGTCCTCGATCCGGCGGGAAGGTTGCGGCGCACGTGGTCCTGGTCGCGCTCGGTGGTGGCTGCGCTGCTGACGACGAAGTACTCCTCCGCGCTGATCCGGGTCACGGTCACGTCGGACTCGTAGGTGCCACGTGAGTTGAGGATCCCGGTGTAGACGGTGCGACCGGGCTCGACCGCGACGTCGCCGGTGCACAGCCACTGCAGGGCGGCCTCGGCGTCGGGACCGGTGACGCGGTACTTGGAGAACGAGGTCTGGTCGAAGACGGTGACGTTCTCGCGGGTGTTGCGGTGCTCGGCGCTCGACCACTCCAGCCAGACCGGCTTGCCCCAGGTGTAGCCGAGGGCTGGGATGGCATCGGAGGGGGCGAACACCAGCGGTCGCTCCCAGCCCATCTTGGTGCCGAAGACCGCGCCCGCCCCCGCCGTCGCGTCGTACGCCGGGGAGGTGCGCAGCGGCCGGGCCGAGGACATCTCCCGGTTGGGCCACGGGATCTCGTAGTGGAGTCCGAGGACCTCGCCGACCCGCTCGCGCAGCCAGCCGTTGTCGCCGTTGAACGGGGCGAAGCGTCGGATGTCGACGGCGGTCAGGTCGCTCGGCGCCTCGCCGCCCACGATCCACTCGGCCAGCGCACGGCCGGCCCCGCCGGCACTGGCGATGCCGACCGAGTTGAAGCCCGCGCCGACGTAGAAGTTGCGCACCTCGGGGGCCGCACCGAGCAGGAACTGGTTGTCCGGGGTGAAGCTCTCCGGTCCGTTGTAGAACTTCCGGACGCCGGTCTCCGCCAGCACGGGGATGCGCAGGATCGCCTGGTCCATGAGGAACGAGAAGTGCTCCCAGTCCTCCTCGAGCAGCTGGAACTCGAAGGGGTAGGGGATCTCGTCCGGGGAGACCCACGGCTTCGCCTCGGGCTCGAAACCGCCGACCACCAGGCCGCCGGTCTCCTCCTTGAAGTAGGTGTAGCCGTCGGGGTCGCGCAGGATCGGCAGCCCCGGCACGATCCCGGCGAACGGCTCGGTGACGACGTAGAAGTGCTCCGCGGAGTGCAGCGGCACGTTGACGCCGGCCATCGCGCCGACCTGCTTGGCCCACTGCCCGGCGCAGTTCACGACGACCTCGGCCTCGACGTCGCCCTGGTCCGTCCGTACGCCGACCGCGGTGCCATCGGTGACCAGGACGTCGAGCACCCGGACCTTCTCGACGATGGTGGCGCCACCCATCCGGGCGCCCTTGGCCAGCGCCTGGGTCAGGTCGGTCGGGTCGGCGCGGCCGTCGTCGGGGAGCCAGATCGCCCCGGCGAGGTCCTCGGTCGCGATCACCGGGAACCGGTCCAGCGCCTGTGCCGGGGTGAGCAGCTCGCAGTCGAGCCCGTAGGCGTCGGCGTTGGCCGCGGTCCGGCGCAGCTGGGTCATCCGGTCCTGGCTGCGCGCGACCGTGACCCCGCCGCAGCGCCGGTACCCGGTGGACAGTCCGGTCTCCGCCTCGAGCCGCTCGTAGAGCGCGGTCGAGTACTGCACCAGCCGGGTCCCGCTCTCCGAGGCGCGGAGCTGGCCGACCAGACCGGCGGCGTGCCAGGTGGTGCCGGAGGAGAGCCGGCCCTGCTCGAGCAGCAGCACGTCGGTCCAGCCGAGCTTCGTCAGGTGGTACGCGACGCTGGTGCCGATCACGCCGCCGCCGACGATGACGACCTGCGCGCGCTGGGGAAGCTCAGCCATCGACGACCTCTCCGAGAAGACGGTCGAAGGACGGGTCCTCGAACGTGGCCGCGGCCCGCTCGAAGCGCTCGAGCCCCCAGGACCAGAAGTCGAAGTCGAGGTCGCTGGTCGCGGACTGGATGAAGCCCCACAACGACCAGCCGTAGGCGCTGCACAGCGCCTGCAACCGTACGCGGGCGCGATCGGCCGGGGTCGGGTCGCCGAAGTACGCCTCGGTCCACGCCTCGGTGAGCTCGGCGCTGAACTGGCACTCGTTGGCGGTGTTGCCGAGCTCGAAGCAGGCGTCGTTGTTGCCGGAGTACTCGTAGTCGATCAGCCAGACCTTGGTGCCGTCGTCGATGAAGTTCGCGGCGAGCAGGTCGTTGTTGCACGGCACCGTCGGCCGGGGCTGGGCGGCCAGCGCGAGTTGCACCTCGGTCCAGTCCTCGGCGTAGGCGTCGTACGACGAGGGCAGCCGGTAGCCGCGCTCCTTGATGGTCGCCAGGTAGCCGGCCTGGCGGGCGAACATGTCGAAGTCGTTCACGAAGCGCGGACCTTCGTGCAGGGCCCGCACCGCCGTCGCCGCGCGGGTGAGCACGTCGGTGTCGGAGAAGTCGGCGTCGACCAGCGCGTGCCCGGGCAGGAACCCGATGGCCAGCATGTGCAGGTCCTCGCGGTACTCCAGCACCGGAGCGCCGACCCCGGCCTCGGCCGCCGCGGCGGTGTTGCGGTGCTCGGCGTCGCGGTCGATGTCGAGCAGACCGGGGTCGTTGCCGGAGCAGCGGACGACCAGGTCGAGCGGCGGGTCGACCTCGTCGGTGCTCTGCACCCGGACGTTCACGTTGGTCAGTCCGCCGGGCAGATCGGTGACCGTGAACGACCTGCCCGCCAGGACGGCCAGACGGTCGAGGGGGAGATCCGCCACGCGACCGTCCTTTCCGTCGAGGTGCTTGTTAAAGGTCTAAGGTCATGCCATTGTCAGCATAGTGTGACTCGGACCACACCTGGCAAGAGCGGTCCCCCGGCGAAAGAGGAACGTGTCATGGCTGTCACCGAAGACCCGAACCTGGACGCGGACGCGAAGCGCCTCGCAGAGCTTGGCTACAGCCAGGACCTGTCGCGCAGCTGGTCCGGCTTCTCGAACTTCGCGATCTCCTTCTCGATCATCTCGATCCTGGCCGGCTGCTTCACCAACTTCGGTGTGGCCTGGTACTCCGGCGGCCCGGTCTCGATCTCGTGGTCGTGGCCGATCGTCTCGATCTTCATCCTGATCATCGGGTTCACGATGTCCGAGCTGGTCTCGGCGTACCCGACCTCGGGTGGCATCTACTGGTGGGCCTCCAAGCTCGGCGGAGCGCGCGCGGGGTTCTACACCGGCTGGCTCAACCTGGTCGGCCTGGTCGCGGTGACGGCGGGTGTGGCCTACGGCTGCGCCACCTTCATCGACCTGACCCTGGACACCTGGTCCACGTCGTGGAGTGACAACTACTCGTTGACCCGGGTCTTCATCATCTTCGTGATCGTGCTCCTGATCGCCGCGGTGCTGAACATCTTCAGCGGTCACCTGATGGCGATCCTCAACAACATCTCGGTGTGGTGGCACGTGGCCGGTGCGACGGCGATCGTGGCGATCCTGCTGATCGTCCCGGACACCCACCAGGACTTCGGCTACGTGTTCGCGCACCGGATCAGTGCCGGCGGCTACGGGCACGGGACGTCGAGCTCGTTCTTCTTCTTCGTCGTGATCCCGATGGGCTTCCTGCTGACGCAGTACACGATCACCGGCTTCGACGCCTGCGCGCACCTGTCCGAGGAGACCAAGAGCGCCTCGATGGGCGCGGCCAAGGGCATCTGGCAGTCGATCCTGTACTCGGCGGTCGGCGGCTACATCCTGCTGCTCTGTGTCGTGTTCGCCGTCCCGAACATGGCGAACGGCAAGCCGAACGACGCTCTCGGCAATGCTGGTGTCCAGCCGATCTTCGTCGCCGCGATGGGGACGAACTGGGCCGGCACGGTTCTGTTCATCTCTGCGGCCGGTCAGCTGTTCTGCGCGGTCTCGTGCATGACCTCGGCCTCGCGGATGACCTACGCCTTCAGCCGTGACGGTGCGGTGCCGGGTCACCGGCGCTGGTCGCAGCTCTCGGCCAACAAGGTTCCGGCGAACGCAGTGATGCTGGTCGGCGTGCTTGCGATGCTGCTGACCCTGCCGGCGCTCATCAAGGTCGACGTCGGCGGCGTGCCGCTCCCGATCGCCTTCTTCGCGGTCACCTCGATCGCGGTGCTCGGGTTGTACCTGTCGTTCGCGATCCCGATCTGGCTGCGCTACCGGCACGGCGAGAACTTCGAGGCCGGCGAGTGGAACAACGGGTCGAAGTACAAGTGGATGAATCCGGTCGCCGTGGCTGAGATCGTCATCGTCTCGATCTACCTGATGCTCCCGAACGTCAACACCGGCAACCCGTTCGACGACAACTTCACCTGGAAGTCGGTGAACTACTCGCCGATCGTGCTGGTCGCGGTTCTCGTGGGCATCACGATCTGGTGGCAGGTCTCCGCCAAGAACTGGTTCAAGGGCCCGATCCGCACGGTGGACGAGCCCGGCGCCGGAGTTCCCACGTCGACCTAGGCTCGAAAACATGAATGCGGTCAACAAGGCCCGGGGGACAGCCTCGGACCGCCTCGGGAACGTCGTACTGCGGCCCGTCCGCGGACACCACGCCTTCGAGGGCTGCGTCGAGCAGCTCGCGACGGCGATCCGGCTCGGCGCGTTCTCCTACGGTGCGGCGCTGCCGCCCGAGCGGGAGCTCGCCGAGCGGATGGGGGTGTCCCGGGCAACGCTGCGGGAGGCGATCGCAGGCTTGCGCACGGCGGGGATGGTGCGCACGACACGGGGGCGCGGCGGCGGAACGGTGGTCTCCTACCGGCCCGCCATCCCGGCGCTCGGCGGTTCCCCGGGGATCGCCGATCGCCGGGAGCAGCTGCTCGACTCGCTCGTCTACAGGCGGGTGGTCGAGCCGGGGGCGTGCTACGTCGCCGCCGGCCGGAAGCTGAGCGCCACCGAGAAGATGCTGCTGACGACCTCGCTCGCCGAGGTCGACGCGGCCGAGGACCCGGCCACCCACCGGCAGGCCGACTCGCGACTGCACCTGGCCATCGCGAGCGTGACGGCCTCGCCGATGACCATCGAGGCGGTGACCGAGGTGCAGGCCTGCCTGCACGACATGCTCCAGGCGATCCCGGTCCTCGAGGTCAACATCGACCACTCCAGCCGCCAGCACCGCGCCATCGTCGAGGCGATCATCGCCGGCGACGCGACCAAGGCGCGGCGGGCGATGGAGCAGCACTGCGACGACACCGCTGCGCTGCTGCGCGGCCTGCTGGGTTAAGGAGCACCATGACGCGCAACGACAGGCACCTCTCACTGGACGCGCTGCGGGCGGCGGTCGCCGACGGCAGCGTCGACACCGTGGTGGTCGCCTTCACCGACATGCAGGGACGGCTCCAGGGCAAGCGGCTGCACGGGCAGTACTTCCTCGACGTCGTCGTCGAGCACGGCACCGAGGGCTGCAACTACCTGCTCGGCGTCGACATCGACATGAACACCGTCGGCGGCTACGCGATCACCTCCTGGGAGCGCGGGTACGGCGACATGGAGTTCGTCCTGGACCTCGACACCCTCCGGGTGCTCAGCCACCTGCCCGCGACCGCGATGGTGCAGTGCGACCTGGTGTGGCCCGACCACCGTCCGGTGGTGCAGTCGCCCCGCGGGATCCTCAAGGCACAGCTGGAACGGGCGCGCGAGCTGGGCTTCACCGCCCTGGCGGGGACCGAGCTGGAGTTCATCCTCTTCGAGGACACCTACGAGGAGGCGTCGTACGCGCACTACCATGACCTGACGCCGGCCAACCAGTACAACGTCGACTACTCGATCCTCGGTGGCACCCGGATCGAGCCGGTCATCCGCGACATCCGCAACCACATGTACGCCGCCGGGATGAACGTCGAGGGCTCCAAGGGCGAGTGCAACTTCGGTCAGCACGAGATCGGGTTCCTCTACGACGAGGCGCTGGTCACCGCCGACAACCACGCCGTCTACAAGACCGCTGCCAAGGAGATCGCGGCCGCGCACGGCAAGTCGCTGACCTTCATGGCCAAGTACAACGAGCGCGAGGGCAACTCCTGCCACATCCACCTGTCGCTGCGCGGACTCGACGGCGGACTGGTCTTCTGGGACGAGGGCGCCGGCACCCGCAGCGCGCTGTACGACCACTTCGTCGCCGGTGTGCTCGCCACGATGACCGAGCTGACGCTGCTCTACGCCCCGAACATCAACTCCTACAAGCGCTTCGCCGACGGCTCGTTCGCGCCGACCACGATCGCCTGGGGCGAGGACAACCGGACCTGTGCGGTGCGGCTGGTCGGTCGCGGCGCCGGCGCGCGGATGGAGAACCGGGTTCCGGGCGGTGACGTGAATCCCTACCTGGCGCTGGCCGCGATGCTCGCCGGTGGCCTGCACGGCATCGAGAACGAGCTCGAGCTCGAGCCGGCGCTGGAGGGCAACGCGTACGCCGCCACCGGTCGCGGCAAGGTGCCGGGGTCCCTGCGCGACGCCCGGGAGGCCTTCGTATCCTCGGCGGTCGCACGCAAGGCGTTCGGCGACGAGGTCGTCGACCACTACACGAACATGGCCGACGTCGAGCTGGCCGCGTTCGGTGCCGCCGTCACCGACTGGGAGCTCAAGCGGAGCTTCGAGCGGATGTAGTGCCTTGTTCGTCGAGCTTGTCGAGACGTCGCAACCCGAAAGAGAGAGATGAGCAGCTTCACTGTCATCAACCCGGCCACCGGCCAGGCGTTGACCGACGTACCCGAGGCCTCCCGGGAGGAGGCCGACGCCGCGATCGCGCGAGCCGCCGAGGCCTTTCCGGCCTGGCGCGACGTCGCACCCGGCGAGCGGGCCCGGCTGCTGCGGTCCTTCGCCGCGGTCGTGGATGCGCACCTCGAGGAGCTCGCCCTGCTCGAGGTCGCGAACTCGGGTCACACGATCGGCAACGCGCGCTGGGAGGCGGGCAACGTCCGTGACTGCCTGAACTACTACTCCGCGGCACCGGAGCGACTCTTCGGCCGGCAGATCCCGGTCGCCGGAGGAGTCGACCTGACCTTCCACGAGCCGCTCGGCGTGGTCGGGATCATCGTCCCCTGGAACTTCCCGATGCCGATCGCGGGCTGGGGCTTCGCGCCGGCGCTGGCGGCCGGCAACACCGTGGTGCTCAAGCCCGCCGAGATCACGCCGCTGACCGCGATCCGCCTGGCCGAGCTGGCGCTGGAGGCCGGGCTGCCTGAGCACGTCTTCACAGTGATCCCCGGCAAGGGCTCGGTCGTCGGCGACCGGTTCGTCACCCACCCGGCCGTTCGCAAGGTCTGCTTCACCGGCTCGACCGAGGTCGGCAAGCAGATCATGCGCGGCTGCGCCGACCAGGTGAAGCGGGTGACCCTCGAGCTCGGCGGCAAGAGCGCGAACATCGTCTTCGCCGACGCCGACGTCGCGAAGGCGGCCGCCACCGCGCCGTACGCGGTCTTCGACAACGCCGGCCAGGACTGCTGCGCCCGGTCGCGGATCCTGGTCCAGCGCTCGGCGTACGACGAGTTCATGGCGGGCCTGGAGACCTCGGTCAAGGCGCTGAAGGTGATCGACCCGTCCGACCCGGCCAGCGAGATGGGGCCGATGGTCTCGGCGAAGCAGCAGGAGTCGGTGCAGGCCTACCTCGACGCCATCACGCCGGCCTTCACCGGCAGCATGCCGGCGGGCACGGATGGCTTCTGGTTGCCGCCGACAGTGGTGGAGGCGCACGACACCGCGATGCCGGTCTGGCGCGAGGAGGTGTTCGGCCCGCTGGTCGCGGTGATGCCGTTCGACGACGAGGCCGACGCGATCCGGCTGGCCAACGACACCGAGTACGGGCTCTCCGGCTCGATCTTCACCCGCGACGTCGGTCGTGCGCTGCGGGTCGCGCGCGGGGTCGAGTCCGGCAACCTGTCGGTCAACTCGCACTCATCGGTTCGCTACTGGACGCCGTTCGGCGGCTACAAGCAGTCCGGCCTCGGCCGGGAACTCGGTCCGGACGCACCCAACGCGTTCACCGAGGAGAAGAACGTCTTCATCGCTCAGGACTAGAGGGGGATCACCACCATGCCCGGACCACGTCTCGAAGGCCGCACCGCCGTCATCACCGGCGGCTGCTCCGGTATCGGACTCGCCACCGTCAAGCGCTTCCTCGAGGAGGGCGCGAACGTCGTCATCGGCGACCTCGACGACGCGCGGGGAGCCGAGCTCGCAGCAGAGCTCGGCGTCACCTACGTGCACACGAACGTGACCAGCAAGGACGAGGTCGACGCGCTGTTCAAGACGGCCAAGGACACCTACGGGTCCGTCGACATCGCCTTCAACAATGCGGGCATCAGCCCCCCGGAGGACGACTCGATCCTGGACACCGACCTGGACGCCTGGCGCAAGGTCCAGGAGGTCAACCTGACCAGCGTCTACCTGTGCTGCAAGGCCGCGCTGCCCTACATGCTCGAGCAGGGCAAGGGCTCGATCATCAACACGGCATCGTTCGTCGCGGTGATGGGTGCGGCCACCTCGCAGATCTCCTACTCCGCCTCCAAGGGCGGCGTGCTGTCGATGACCCGCGAGCTCGGCGTGCAGTTCGCCCGCCAGGGGGTGCGGGTCAACGCGCTCTGCCCCGGACCGGTGAACACGCCGCTGCTGCAGGAGCTGTTCGCCAAGGACGAGGAGCGCGCCGCCCGTCGTCTGGTGCACGTGCCGATGGGTCGCTTCGGTGAGCCCGAGGAGATGGCGAACGCGGTGCTGTTCCTGGCCTCGGACGAGTCCTCGTTCATGACCGCCAACACCTTCCTGGTCGACGGCGGCATCTCCGGCGCCTACGTCACGCCGCTCTGATCGTCACGCCATGACCCGTCCGCTGATCGGCCTGAGCACGTACCGGGAGCAGGCACGCTGGGGTGTCTGGGACCAGCCCGCAGACCTGCTGCCGAGCGACTACGCGCTCGCGGTCGAAGCCGCCGGTGGGACGCCGGTGCTGCTCCCGCCCTCGCTCCCGTACGCCGAGTCCGCAGCGGCTGTGGTCACCCGGCTGGACGGCCTGGTGATCAGCGGGGGAGCCGACGTCGATCCGGCGCGCTACGGCGAGGACGCGCTGCCGACGACCTTCCGCCCGCGACCGGACCGGGACGCCTGGGAGTGGGCGCTCCTCGATGCGGCGTACGGGCGTGACCTGCCGGTGCTCGGGGTGTGCCGGGGCATGCAGGTGATGGCCGTGCACGCGGGCGGGACGCTGGACCAGCACGTGCCGGACCTGATCGGCACCGAGACGCACGACCCCGGGGGCGACACCTTCGGCGACACCACGGTGCGAGTCGCCCCCGGGAGTCGGCTCGAGACTGTTCTCGGCGGTGCCGAGCCGGTGGCCTGCCACCACCACCAGTCGGTGCGCGAGCACCCCGGCTTCACCGCGGTCGCCTGGGCCGACGACGGGTTGCTCGAGGCGATGGAGGCACCGGGGGACACCCTGCGGATCGCGGTGCAGTGGCACCCCGAGGTCCGCGCCGACCGGGGTCTGTTCAAGGCCCTGGTCGAGGCAGCGTCCTAGCGGATCGTCCCGACGCCCGGGATCAGCGGCAGGTCGAGCGCGGTGACCCAGCCGGCCGGAAGGTCGTTGACCGCGGGCACGGCGTTGAGCGCGCGCAGGCCGGTGGCCAGGCAGCCGGCGACGGCGGGCGCACGACCCGAGCCGTCGGTGAACCGGAACGCCGTCTCCTGCGAGATCGACGGCGACCCGATGATGTCGACCCGGTAGACGTCGTCGGCCGAGCCGGCCGGCCACTCCGGTGCTGCATCCAGGCCGATCCGGTTGACGTGCTCGAGGGAGATGACCTCGCGGCCCTGGTAGACGCCGTTGATGGTGAACCGGATGGCCGCCACGTTGCCGGCCTCGATGACGCCCTTGGCGGTCTTGCGGTCGGTCGGGGTGACCCACTTCTCCCAGGTCGTGGTGATGTCGTCGAGCTCGATGCCGGCAGCGTGCGCGATCATCGGCACGGTCGCACCCCAGGCCATGATCAGCAGGTCCGGGATCTCCAGCAGCGGGGTGTACTCCGGCGGACGGCCGATACCCATCTCGTCCTCGTAGTCACCCTCGTAGTCGGTGTAGTCGAGGAGCTCGGAGGCGCGCACGGACTCGACCTCGCCGCACAGTCCCATCAGGGTCAGCGGGAACAGGTCGTTGGCGAAGCCCGGGTCGATGCCGGTGGTGAAGCAGGACGCGTTGCCGGCCTCGCAGGCCTCGGTGATCGGGTCGATCCAGTTCGGCGGGTTCTGCTTCATCGTCGGCCAGACCCACGGGGTCATCGCGGTCGAGCAGACGTCGATGCCGGCGCGCAGGAAGGAGGACATGACCCGGATGTTCTCGTCGGCGTACTGGGCCGTCGGGCCGTAGTGCACCAGGGCGTCCGGCTTCAGCGCGATCAGCGCGTCGACGTCGTCGGTGGCGATCACGCCGGTCGGGTCGATGCGTGCGATCTCACCGGCGTCCTTGCCGACCTTGGCCGGGTTGCTCACGCCGACACCGACCAGCTCGAACGCCGGGCTCTTCATGATCTCGGCGATCACCATCGTCCCGACGACACCGGTTCCCCACACCACCACACGCTTCGTCATGCAGGCATTCGACCATCATTCTGCGCGCAAAACAAGAACACGTTCTAGTTCTGAAGACGTCTTCAGACCGCGGGTCAATGATCTCGTGCGTCACAGTCAGTACCTACGACGCTTGGTAACACCTACCCTTCCAGCATGGACCTGTCAGCCCGCGGCATCGCCAAGAGCGTCGTCAAGCGCGCCAACTCCTTCGGCGCCACCCCGATCAGCTCGCGCGGAGTGCTCAACCGCGCCCTCGGTCCCGGTGCGCTGAAGAAGGCCGCCGGCGGCAAGGTCGTGCTCGTCACCGGTGCCTCGACCGGCATCGGTCGCGCAGCCGCCGTGAAGCTCGCTGCAGCGGGAGCCCAGGTGCTCGTGGTCGCGCGCAGCGAGGACCTGCTCACCGAGCTCGTCCACGAGATCACGCGGGAGGGCGGCACGGCGTTCGCCTACCGCTGCGACATGACCGACCTCGAGCAGATCGACGCCCTGGTCTCGAAGGTGCTCGACCGGCACGGCCACGTCGACGTGCTCGTCAACAACGCCGGCATGTCGATCCGGCGCAAGGTGCGGCACTCGGTCGACCGGTTCCACGACTTCGAGCGCCCGATGCACCTCAACTACTTCGCCGCCGTACGACTGACGATGGGCCTGCTGCCCACGATGGTGGAGCGCGAGAACGGCCACGTCATCAACATCTCCAGCTGGGCCGCGATGCTGCACCCGGCACGGTTCTCCGGCTACACCGCGTCCAAGGCGGCGCTCGAAGCGTGGTCGGACTGCGTCCAGGGTGAGGTGCTCGACGACGGCGTCGTGTTCACCAACGTGCGGATGCCGCTGGTGCGCACCCCGATGATCACCCCGACCAAGCTCTACAGCCGGATGCCGGCGCTCAGCATGGACCAGGCGGCCGACGTCGTCTGCGACGCGGTGGTCAGCCGTTCGCGCCGGGTCACCCCGCTGGTCGCCGCGTGGGCCGCCTTCGCCGAGTCGGTCAGCCCGGGCTTCGGTGACTACCTGCGCAAGAACGCGATCTAGGTTTCGACAGGCTCAACCGGCACATCGTCGCTCAACCAGCACCTGGTCGCTCAGCCAGCGACGATGTGGAACTCGTCGTCGCGTGGTTGGGCGAGCATGACCTTGTGCTGCTCGGGCGCCCACGGGAACAGCTCGGGCTTGCCGTTCTGGCCGAGGTACCAGCTGTCGCAGCCGGTCGCCCAGACCGTGTCCGGCAGCGCGGCGTCGACCTCGCGGTAGTAGCGGTCGGTGGCCTCGGCGGTCGGCTCGGCGGTCGTGAACTCACCGCGGCGCCAGCGCTGCACCCAGTCGAGGACGTAGTTGGCCTGCGTCTCCGCGATCGCGGTCAGCGCGTAGTTGCCGACCGGTGAGTTCGGGCCCATCAGCATGAAGAAGTTCGGGAAGCCCGGGACGGCGACGGTGCGGTAAGCCCGCGGTCCGTCTGCCCAGGCGTGCTCCAGGGTGAGGCCGCCCGGGCCCACCAGGCGCATCGGCCGGACGTAGGCGTGCGCGTCGAACCCGGTCGCCAGCACGAGCACGTCGACGGGATGCTCGACGCCATCGGTGACGACTCCGGTCGGCGTGATCCGCTCGATCCGATCGGTGACCAGCTCCACGGTCGGGTCCTGGATCGCGTCGTAGTAGCCGGGCGAGATGATCAGCCGCCGGCACATCGGCTGGCTGTCCGGGGTCAGCTTCGCGCGCAGCTCGGGGTCGACGATCTTGTTCAGCTGCCGGCGGCACAGCCAGGTCAGGAACCGGCGCGTCTTGCCGGGGTGCAGCAGTGCCGGCGAGAGCGACTCGATCTGCTTGCGGGCTGCGTGGTAGCTGAACCGGTCGTACGCCGGGAAGCGGCGGTGCAGCCGACGGGTGATCGGCCTGAACTCCGGGTTGGCCAGCTGCATCACCCAGTGGGGAGTCCGCTGGAACAGGAGCAGCCGGTCCACGTTGCCGGCCAGCGCGGACAGGATCTGCACGCCGGTGGAACCGGTCCCGATCAGCCCCACGCGCTTGTCGGACAGGTCGACCGAGTGGTCCCAGCGCGCGGAGTGGAAGGCCGGCCCGGCGAACGAGTCCAGCCCCTCGATGTTCGGGTAGCGAGGGTGGTGCAGGATCCCGGTCGCCGAGACCACGAAGTCGTACTCGGCGCTCACGCCGTCGTCGGTGGTCACCGACCAGGCCGCGCCGGTCCAGCGCGTCTCGACGACCGTGGTCCCGAAGCGGACCCGGTCGGCCACGCCGGTGTCGCGGGCGACCTTCTCGAAGTAGGCGTGGATCTCCGCGCCGGGTGAGTAGCGGTGGGTCCAGTCCGGGTTCAGCGCGAACGTGAACTGGTAGAACCGCGACGGCACATCACAGGCGATCCCCGGGTAGCTGTTGTCCCGCCAGGTACCGCCGAGGTCCTGGTTCTTCTCCAGGAGCACCACGTCCCGGATCCCGGCGCGCAGCAGCAGTGCGCCCAGGCAGATCCCGGACATGCCCGCGCCGATGATCGCGATGCGGGGCTCTCTCAACGGATCACTCATCCATGGTCGGCTGGCAGGTGCTCGGCAGCGTGCGGGTGAACGGCAGCGTCTCGGTGAACGTACAGCCGTTCGTGCTGAGCGTCACCGTTCCGGTGCCGGTCGCCGAGAGCGTGTTCCCGGTGCGGGTGAAGGTGTCGAAGCCGGGCCAGTCGGTGAAGGCGAAGGTGAACTGCCACATCCGGCCGTGCTGCATCCCGGTCGTGTAGGTCCAGCTCGCCGGGTTCTCCGGGACCGCGCCGAAGAAGCCCCAGTTCGCGAGTATGTCGGCGAAGTCGCGGGTCCACACCGGGTCGGTGTGCACCCCGCAGGTGCGGCGCTCGTAGACGTCCACACCGGCGTTGCGGGCCCTGTTGGCGAACGCGTTGCTGACCATGCGGATGCCGGTCTCGGTGATCGAGTCCAGGGCGATGGACTGCTGGTTGATCGGGTCGCCGAAGCAGTTCACGCCGTTGCCCGAGGCCAGGTAGACGCGGGTGTCGGCGAGGTTGTCAACGAGGTCGGAGGTGTTGCTGGCCTTGGCGAACGTGCCGGTCGGCGAGCCCCAGATGTCCTGGTAGGTGATCAGCGGCGGAGCGTCCCCGTGGGTGACCGCGCTGCGGTCGTACCCGGCGTACGGGCCTGCCAGGACGGGCAGGCCGAAGAAGCCGATCGGGTTGCGCATGTCCGGCAGCGCCGGGGACAGGCCGGCGGCCGAGCCGAAGTAGCCGGGCAGCATCGCGGCGTACCGGAGCGTGCCCTGGCCGCCCATCGAGATGCCGGCGATCGCGTGCCAGCGGCGCCCCGGGCGCACCCGGAAGTCCTGCTCGATCAGGGTGCGCACGGTGTCGAGGTGGTAGTCGATCCAGTCCGGGCCGGGGAAGGTGCCGTTGCGGTACCAGTTCGAGTACATCCCGTAGATGCCTCCGTCGGGCATCACGATGATCGCCGGCACGTCGACCAGCGCCGTTTCGACGTGGGTCCGGGTGAGGTAGCTGGTGTAGTCGCCGTTGGCCCCGTGCAGCAGGTACAGGACGGGGTAGTCGGCGTCCGGGTGGTCGTCGTACCCGGCCGGCAGCAGCACGTTGACCTTGAGGTCGCGGGGCGAGCCGTGCACGACCCCACCGAGCTGCTGGGTGTCGACCAGCGGGCTCGGCACGTCGAGGGTGACCAGGCGGCGTACCGGTCCGTCGGCGCTCGCCGGCGCGGCGACAGGTGCGGCGACGAGCGCCGCGACGAGCAGGACGAGGGCGGCCAGGACTCTTCTCATGGGCCGACGCTAGGTCCGGCGGTCCGGCCGACGGCATGACCGGGACGAGCGGAGATGGTGACCGCGGCGGTCAACGCAGACGTGCGGCTCGGTCATGGAGCGTGGCCCGGCGGCTTCCTAGCCTGGGGTCATGAGCGGACCACTTGCCGGCGTACGGGTCCTGGAGATCGCCAGTCTCGCGCCGGCCCCCTTCGGGACGATGCTGCTGGCCGACCTCGGTGCGGACGTGCTCCGCGTCGACCGGGCTGGGTCGAGCGCGGCGATCACCCCGCCGCCCGGTCCGCTGGACCGAGGCAAGCGCTCGCTGGCACTTGACCTGAAGTCGCCCGAGGGACTGGCCTCGGTCAAGGAGCTGGCGGCAGATGCGGACGTCTTCGTCGAGGGGTTCCGGCCGGGGGTCGCCGAGCGGATCGGGATCGGCCCGGACGAGCTGTGCGTCCTTAACCCGCGCCTGATCTACGCGCGGATGACCGGCTGGGGCCAGGAGGGACCGCTCGCGCCCACCGCGGGCCACGACATCAACTACATCGCGCTGGCCGGGCTGCTCGAGCCGATCGCGCGCCGTGGCGAGCGGCCGTTGCCCCCGTCGAACCTGCTCGGTGACTTCGCCGGCGGCGGCATGCTGATGGCGCTCGGCATCCTCGCCGCGCTGGTCGAGCGGAACACCTCCGGCCAGGGGCAGGTGATCGACGCCGCGATGGTCGACGGCGCCAGCACCTTCTCCGCGTTCATGCGCGGCATGCACGCGGTCGGCCTGTGGAACGAGGAGCCGGGGACCAACGCTCTCGACGGCGCCGCCGCCTTCTACGACACCTACCCGTGCGCCGACGGCAAGTACGTCGCGGTCGGGTGCGTCGAGCCGCAGTTCTTCGCCGAGCTGGTCGAGAAGCTCGGCCTCGACGAGCCTGACCTTCCGTTCCAGCTCGACCCGACCGGGTGGGACGACTGGCGGGCCGTGATCGGCAAGGCCTTCCTGGCACGGAGCCGCGACGAGTGGACCGCGCACTTCGACGGGTCCGACGCCTGCGTCACCCCGGTGCTGACGCCCTGGGAGGCGCACCTGCACCCGCACGCGGTGGCCCGGGCCTCGTTCGTCGAGGTCGACGGGGTCGTGCAGCCGGCTCCGGCCCCGAGGTTCAGCCGGACCCCGGCCGGTACGCCCCGGGCGCACTCCCCGTCCACCGGCGGAACGCCCGGTGGAACGCACTGGGTTCGCTGAACCCGAGCCGCTCGGCGAGCTGGGCGACGGTCTCGTCGCCCCGGACCAGGCTGGTCACCGCCGCGTCCCGGAGCAGCTCCTCCTTGATCCGGGTGACCGAGGTGCCCTCCTCGCGCAGCAGCCGGCGCATGTTCTGGGTGCTCATCGAGAGCTGGGCCGCGGCCTCGTCGGGGGTCGGCCACGGTCCGCGCAGTCCGCGCTCGAGGATCCTGCGGACCTGGTCGGAGATCGCGGTGCCGTAGTCGCGCAGCATCAGCAGGTCCGAGGGGGAGTTGCGCAGCCACTCCTCGAGCTCGGCCTCGCTGCGGACCAGCGGCAGGGTCAGCATCTCGTTGCTGAACTCGATGGCCGGCACGGGCGAGCCGAAGGTGACGTGGCTGCCGAAGACCAGGTCATAGTCCTCGGCGTCGTCGGGAAGCGCGTGCGGCAGCTCCACCGACTCGATCGGCAGGCGGCGTCCGGCCAGCCAGCTGAACAGCCGCACCGAGAGCGACATCATCATGTCGGTCAGGAAACCGGTCGGGTCGTCCTGGTTGTCGATCACGTACACGACCCGCGTCGTCTCCGGCCCGGACTCGATGCTGAACGTCGGCATGCTCGGCACGATCCGGCAGAAGTCCTGGAACCGGCCCATGGCGGTGCCGAGGTCCGGTGAGCTGATCACGCCCAGGCAGATCATCCGGAACGTTCCGAGCGGGGCGGGTTCGGCGCCGAGGCCGGCGAGCTCGTCGCCGGTCAGCTTCCAGACCGCACGCACCAGCCGGGCAGCCTGCTCGATGGTGATCCGGGACCGGTCGTCGAAGAGCAGCACCGGGTCGATGCCGAGCTCGTCCATCCACTCCTGCAGGTCCACGCCCCGCAGCGTCGCGGTACTGGTGGCCGCGCGCAGGAAGCGGACCGGGATGGTGCGCACTACGGTCACCTTTCTCGCGAGGTGAGGTCATTCGACCACGCCGGGAAAATTCATAGCGTCCTGTCCATGAGCGAACACGAGTTCAACACCGACGTCATCGGCGCCTGGAGCGAGTCGATGACCTTCGACGTCACCCAGGACCGGTTGATCGCGTACGCCGCAGCGACCAACGACGACCTCGCGCCGCACGCGGCCGGCGAGTACGGCGTCCCGGTCTTCGCGGTGGTGCCGCCGTTCCCGATCCTGGCCTCCTCGACGATGGCCGCCGTCCCCGACGAGCTGATGATGCGGGTGCTGCACGGTGAGCAGGACATCCGGATCCACCGGCCGATTCGTCCCGGGGAGACGCTGTCGTGCCGGGCCAAGGTGACCGGCGTGCACGGCCGGTCCTCGGGCGTGGTCGTGACCGCGCTAGTGGAGACGACCAGCGACGGCGAGCCGGTCAACGACCAGTACTTCACCGCGTTCTTCCGCGGAGGACAGCTCGACGGCGGCTTCGGCGAGGAGCCCCCGGCCCACGGCTTCGACGAGGCGCTGCGATCCCGCGAGCCGGATGCGGTCGTCGTGCAGAAGTACGACGAGGACCAGACCTGGCGCTACGCGGAGGCCAGCGGCGACCCGATGCCGATCCACACCGACGAGGAGTTCGCCAAGGCGATGGGCCTGCCCGGGATCATCATCCACGGGCTCTGCACGATGGCCTTCACCTCGCGCGCGGTGATCGAGACCGCCTGCCCCGAGGACCCGAGCCGGCTCAAGCGGATCGCCGTGCGGTTCAGCTCGACGGCGTTCCCGCGCAACACCATCAGCACCTCGATCTGGAACACGGGCGAGGGCACCTATGCCTTCGAGACCACCAGCGACGAGGGCGCTTCGATCATCAAGGACGGTCTCGCCGAGATCGCAGAGAAGGGAATCTGATGAGCAACAAGGTCTACGTCATCGGCGTCGGCATGACGAAGTTCGAGAAGCCGGGTCGCAAGGAGGGCTGGGACTACCCGGCCATGGCCAAGGAGTCCGGCAACAAGGCGCTGGACGACGCCGGCATTCCTTTCGACCAGATCGAGCAGGCCCACGTCGGCTTCATGTACGGCGAGTCGACCTCGGGCCAGCGTGCGATCTACGAGCTCGGCATGACCGGCATCCCGATCACCAACGTCAACAACAACTGCTCGACCGGGTCGACCGCGCTCTACCTCGCCGCCTCGGCGATCCGCGGCGGCCTGGCCGACTGCACCTTGGCGCTGGGCTTCGAGAAGATGCAGCCGGGTTCGCTGACCACCTCCTACGAGGACCGCGAGCAGCCGCTCATGAACCACATCCAGGCCCTGGCCGAGATGCGTGAGTTCGCGTTCCCGCCGGCCCCGTGGATGTTCGGCGCGGCCGGCCTCGAGCACAACGAGCGCTACGGCTCGACGCCGGAGCACTTCGCCAAGATCGCCGAGAAGAACCACCGGCACTCGGCGAACAACCCGTACGCGCAGTTCCAGGACGTCTACTCCCTCGAGGAGGTCAAGGACGCCAAGATGGTCTACGCCGAGGCGGGGCTGACCCGGCTGATGTGCTCGCCGACCTCGGACGGCTCCGGCGCCGCGGTGCTGGCCAGCGAGAAGTTCGTCGAGGACAACAATCTCGGTGACCGCGCCGTCGAGATCGTCGGCCAGGCGATGGTCACCGACATGCGCTCGACGTTCGACACCAACTCGGCGATCAACCTGGTCGGTGCGGACATGAGTCGCAAGGCCGCCGACAAGGTCTACGCCTCGACCGGGCTGACCCCGGACGACGTCGACGTGATCGAGCTGCACGACTGCTTCGCCCCCAACGAGCTGATCACCTACGAGGCGCTCGGTCTGGCCGGTGAGGGCGAGGCGCACAAGCTCGTCGACAACGGCGACACGACGTACGGCGGCCGCTGGGTGGTGAACCCCTCCGGCGGGCTCATCTCCAAGGGCCACCCGCTCGGCGCGACAGGCCTGGCCCAGTGCGCCGAGATGACCTGGCAGCTGCGCGGTGACGCCGACGCCCGCCAGGTCGACGGGGCCAAGGTCGCCCTCCAGCACAACATCGGGCTCGGCGGCGCCGTCGTCGTGACCGCCTACCAGCCCGCCAACCGCTGACCATCCAGAAGGAGAACAACCATGGCTGAAGTACACGTTTCCCAGGAGATCGCTGCGAGCCAGGAGGACACCTGGAAGGTCTTCTCCGACCTCAACCAGTTCGACAAGTGGCTGACCATCCACGACAAGTTCTACGGCGAGCCGCCGACCGAGATCAGCGTCGGCACCACGTTCACCGAGCAGGCCACGATCATGGGCATGTCCAACAAGATCGACTGGACGGTCGAGGGCTACGACGCCCCGAAGTCGCTGACGATCTCCGGCAAGGGCCTCGCGGGTGCGCAGATCACCTTCGTGCTCGGCCTCGAGGCGGCCGGCGACAACGCCTGCGTCGCGAAGATCGACGCCGAGTTCGTCGGCACGATGGTCGTCGGCGCGATCGGCGCCGCCGTCGAGCGCGCCGCCAACAAGGAGGTCGTGGCCTCCCTCGAGAAGCTCGCCGAGGTGCTGGCGTGAGTGCGGCGCTGGACGGTCGCGTCGCGATCATCACCGGTGCCGGTCGCGGCATCGGCCGGGAGCACGCGTTGCTGATGGCCAACGAGGGTGCCGCCGTCGTGGTCAACGACCTCGGTGGCGGCAACGACGGGTCCGGCTCGGACGCCGGTCCGGCCCAGGAGGTCGTCGAGGAGATCCTCGCCTTCGGTGGTCGCGCGGTCGCGAACACGGACTCGTGCGCGACCTGGGAAGGCGCGAAGGCGATGGTGCAGCAGGCCGTCGACGAGTTCGGCCAGCTCGACATCTTGGTCAACAACGCCGGCATCCTCCGCGACACCTTCATCGCGAGCATGACCGAGGACCAGTACGACGCCGTCATCGACGTGCACCTCAAGGGGCACTTCGCGATGCTGCACCACGCGGCGGCGTACTGGAAGGACAAGTCGAAGGCCGGCGAGCAGGTCGCGGCGTCGGTGATCAACACCGCGAGCGCGTCCGGCACGTTCATGCCGAACGCCGGGCAGACCAACTACGGCGCGGCCAAGGCCGGCATCGCCGCGCTCACCCAGGTGGCGGCCGACGAGCTCGGTCGCTACGGCGTCCGGGTCAACGCGATCGCCCCGGTCGCCCGCACCCGCCTCACCCTGGCCACTCCCGGCATGGGCGCGCTGTTCGCGGCCGAGGTGCCCGAGGGCGAGTTCGACATGTTCGGCCCGCAGAACATCGCGCCGATCGTGGCCTACCTGGCCACCGAGAAGTGCCCGCTGACCGGTCAGGTCTTCGGGGTCCAGGGCGGCGCGATCCAGCGGCTGCACGGGTGGTCGATCGGCGAGACGATCGAGAACAGCGGTCCGTGGACGCTGGAGGAGCTTCCCGATCAGCTGGCGGCGTGGGCGTGAGCTCGCTCGCTAACCAGCTCTCGGGCAAGGTCGCCGTCGTCACCGGCGGCGCGCGCGGGATCGGCAGGGCGACCGCCGAAGCCCTTCGCGCCGCCGGGGCGACGGTCGTGGTCGGGGACCTGCCCGACCTCGACGTCACCGACGCGGGCGGCTACCGGAACTTCCTCGACAAGGTCGAGGCCGAGCACGGTCCGCTCGACATCCTGGTGAACAACGCCGGGATCATGCCGGTCGGACACCTCGTCGAGGAGTCCGAGGAGGTCGCCCGGCGGATGTTCGAGATCAACGTCTTCGGCGTGATCACCGGCACCAAGCGCGCACTGGAGTCGATGCTGCCGCGGCGTACCGGGCACATCGTCAACGTGGCCTCGATGGCGGGCGTCCTCTACGCCCCGGGTGCGGCGACCTACGTCGGCACCAAGCACGCGGTGCTCGGCTTCACCGAGACCGCCCGCCTGGAGTACGCGAAGTCAGGCGTCGAGCTCACCGCGGTGCTGCCGGCGTTCGTGAACACCGAGCTCACCGCGGGGACCAAGGGCGTTCCCGGGATGAAGACCGTGGAGCCCGAGGACGTCGCAGCCGGCATCCTCGAGGCTCTGGTGAAGCCGCGTCCGAGGGTCTACGTTCCGAAGATGGCCGGTCGTCTGGCCGGGGTGCAGAAGTTCGCGCCGCGCCGGGTCGCCGAAGCGCTGTCCAGCCGCCTCGGTGGTGACACGGTGTTCCTCGACGACGTCGACCAGGCGAAGCGACGCGAGTACGAGGAGCGTGCCCGGCACTCATGATCAGTGACTTGTTGACCCGCGCGGCGGGTGAAGCACTGTCCTTCAAGACCCTCATCGACAGCGGGATCCTGCGTGCCGACCCGCCGTGGGTGCTCGCCAAGGCCGGAGGCGCGGTGGCGCGCTACGGCGCCGTCGGCGCTGCGCTGAGCATCGCCGCGGCGCGCTACCCCGATCGGGTGGGGATCCGCGACGAGCTCGGGGACCTGACGTACGCCGACCTCGAGCGGCGCTCGAACGCGCTCGCGAACGAGTGGCGTGCGCGTGGCCTGGAGCCGGGGTCCGGCGTCGCGCTGCTGATCCGCAACCACCGCGGGTTCGTCGACGCGTTCTACGCCGCCGCGAAGTGCGGTGCGCGGACGGTGCTGCTCAACACCGACTTCGCCGGTCCGCAGATCCGCGAGGTGTGCGCCCGCGAGGGAGTCGACCTGCTGGTCCACGACGAGGAGTACACCGCGATGGTCGGCGACGTGCCGGCTCCCCTCGGGCGCTTCCTCGCCTGGACCGATGCGCCAGGCCCGGGAACGATCGAGTCGCTGATCCGGTCCGGCGACGACGCGCCACCGCCGCGGGTCTCGGTGCACGCCAAGATCGTGATCCTCACCAGCGGCACCACCGGTACGCCGAAGGGTGCCCAGCGCGAGGAGCCGAAATCGCTGCTCCCGTTCGGCGGACTGTTCGGCAAGGTGCCGTTCCGCAGCCAGGAGGTGATGGAGGGCTGCGCGCCGATGTTCCACGCGCTCGGCCTGACCACCGCGATGCTGGGCGTCACGCTCGGCCACACCCTGGTGCTGCGCCGTCGCTTCGACGCCGTCGCCACCTTGGAGAGCATCGAGCAGAACCGGGTCACCACGGTGGTCGCGGTGCCGGCGATGCTGAGCCGGATGGTCGAGGCCGCTCCCGAGCATCCGCGGGACACCTCGTCCCTGCGGATCGTCTTCATGGCCGGCTCCCAGCTCGGGGCCGACCTCTGCCTGCGGGCGACCGAGACGTTCGGACCGGTGCTCTACAACCTGTACGGGTCGACCGAGGTCGCCTACGCCACCATCGGCACCCCCGAGGAGCTGGCCATCGAGCCCGGGTCGGTCGGCAGCCCGTGCCCGGGCGTGGTCGTCCGCCTCTTCGACGACGAGGGCCGTGAGGTCCCGCGCGGAGTCACGGGCCGGATCTTCGTGCGCAACGTGATGCCGTTCTCCGGCTACACCGGCGGTGGCGGCAAGGAGGTCATCGACGGTCTGATGTCCACCGGCGACGTCGGCCACTTCGACGGCCACGGCTTCCTGCACATCGACGGCCGCGACGACGACATGATCGTCAGCGGCGGCGAGAACCTCTTCCCCGGCGAGGTCGAGGAGCTGATCGCGACCCACCCCGACGTCGTCGAGGCGTCCTGCATCGGTGTCGACGATGAGAAGTTCGGCAAGCGCCTGCACGCCTTCGTGGTCCAGCGCGAGAGCGGCCTGACCGAGGACGCAGTGAAGGACTACGTCAAGGACAACCTGGCCCGGTTCAAGGTGCCGCGTGCGGTCACCTTCCTCGACGAGCTGCCCCGCAACCCCACCGGAAAAGTTCTCAAACGCAAGCTTCAGGAGCTGACATGATCGAGTGGTCCGAGGCCGACCTGGCCGTCCGCGACGCGGTGCGCGACTTCATCGAGAAGGAGATCCGGCCGCACGTCGACCTCCTCGAGACCGGCCAGATGCCGCCGTACGACATCGTGCGCAAGCTGTTCGCCGCTTTCGGTATCGACGCGATGGCCGCCGAGGCGCTGAAGAAGCAGCTCGAGCGGGAGCGCGAGCCGCGGGATCCGGAGCAGAAGTCCTCAGGTGGCGTCGGCGGTCTCGCCGGTGGCGGGATGGAGTCGATGGTCCCGGTCGTGGTCAGCGAGATCGCGGGCGTCAGCCTCGGCGTCGTCGGCGCGGTCGGGGTCTCGCTCGGCCTGGGCGCCGGCACGATCATGGCCAAGGGCACCCTCGCCCAGAAGGAGCGCTGGCTGCCGAAGCTGGTCACCTTCGAGCACGTCGCGGCCTGGGCGATCACCGAGCCCGAGTCCGGGTCGGACGCGTTCGGCGGCATGAAGACCACGGTCAAGCGCGACGGCGACGACTACATCCTCAAGGGCCGCAAGACCTTCATCACCAACGGCCCCGACGCCGACGTGATCGTCGTCTACGCCAAGCTCGACGAGGGCGACCCTTCGACAAGCTCAGGACAAGCGACGGATTTACGAGACAAGAAGGTGCTCACCTTCGTCCTCGAGCGCGGGATGCCCGGGCTGATCCAGTCCAAACCGTTCAAGAAGATGGGCATGATGAGCTCGCCCACCGGCGAGCTGACCTTCGACGGCATCCGGCTGACCAAGGACCACCTGCTCGGCGAGACCGAGGACACCGCCGCCACCGGGGACGGCCGCGAGAGCGCGCGCTCGAACTTCGTCGTCGAGCGCATCGGCGTCGCCGCGATCTCGCTCGGCATCATCAACGAGTGCCTGCGGCTGTGCACCGAGTACGCGAAGAGCCGTGAGCTGTGGGGCAAGCCGATCGGCGACTTCCAGCTCATCCAGCTCAAGCTGGCCAAGATGGAGGTGGCCCGGATCAACGTCCAGAACATGGTGTTCCGCACGCTGGAGATGGCCCGTGCCGGGAAGACCCCGACCCTGGGCGAGGCCAGCGCGATGAAGTGGTACTCCTCCGAGGCCGCCACCGAGGTTGCCATGGAGGCAGTCCAGCTCTTCGGCGGCAACGGCTACATGGCGGAATACCGCGTCGAGCAGCTCGCGCGCGATGCCAAGTCGATGATGATCTACGCCGGCTCGAACGAAATCCAGATCACCCACGTCGCCAAGGAGATGCTCCGCGGGTAGTTCTCCACAGATCTGTTAGGCCCCCTAGATGTTGCGTGTCTAGGGGGCCTAATTTACGCTCATGGTGAGGCCGATGACGTATCGAGCGGTGACGGCGGCGATGCGTGCTCACGGTTGTACGGCGCAGCAGGGCAAAGGGGACCACGAGAAGTGGACCTGTCCGTGCGGGAGCCACATGACGGTGATCACCCAGACCCGTGAACTCTCGCCCGGCTTGATTCGCCAGGCGATCGCCCGGCTTGAGTGCTTACCGAAGGGGTGGTTGTTGTGAAGGTGACTGCCAAGCAGTGGAAGCACGGGTGGGAGCTGCACGTCGACGGGGTCGGCGTCACCCAGGTCCGCACGCTCGTGGACGCTCCCCAGCAGGCAGCCGACCTGATCGAGACGATGACCGGAGACGTCATCGACCCCGACTCGCTCGAGGTCGAGGTGAAGATCAAGGGCAACCTCGCCGAGCGGGTCGCACGCGCTCGTGCTCTGGTCAAGGAAGCCGAGATCGCGAGCGCAGAAGCAGCCAAGGAGTCACGATCTGTCGTCTCCGCGTTGCGGAGCAACGGGGTCAGCGTGACGGATGCTGCCGTGGTGATGGGAGTTTCCCGGGGGCGCATTTCTCAGCTCAGCGCGCCTCGGCCGAAAGAGGACTGAGTCGTTGTCCGCGCGATCCTTTCAGTCCAGTCTTAGTGGCGGGTACCCGATCCCCAGCACTCATCAGGCTTCGGCGGATCGCGCAGCATGCTCGGCGTGATGTCCGTGTGAGCGGTCTTCAACGTTACACATCCGAGCATTCCCTTCATGCTTCCGTCCCCGTCGTCGACCCGGCACTGGGCGCCGAGGTAGAAGTCGTTGGAGGACTCTCCCGGATCGAGCTCGTACGCATCATCTTGGATGCAGTTGCCGGAAAGCCGGATCGTCTGTCCGGTCTTGTTCGTCACCGTCACGTTCGGGCTGGGCTCTGAACAACCGCTCATCCCGATCGCGAGAGCAGCGATCCACATCCACGCGACCCGAGTCACAGGCAGATTCTTTCACCTCCAGGTTTCGAGGCTCGCGCTAGGGCGCTCGCACCTCAACCAACGGGGCTAGCTGGCGTGGGTGTCCAGGAAGTCGTCGATCAGCGCCCACGTCGTACCGCGGGCCGAGCCGCCGGCCAGCACGCCGAGGTGACCGCCGGGGGCGGTGTGCAGGCGCACGTCGGGGGAGTTCGGGAGCAGCTCGCCGACCTGGTGCGCGACCGCGACCGGGACCAGCACGTCGCCCGTGCCGGCGATGTTCATCACCGGCACCTTCACGTCGGCGAGTCGGACCTCCTTGTTCGGGCCCTGGATGATGCCGGACGCGAGCTCGTTCTTCACCGCCATCCGCTGGTAGGCCTGCAAGGTGGCCTTCCCGGGGTAGGCGAGCATGTTGTTCATCAGGCTGTCGACGGCCTCGATGTGGCCGAGGAACTCGCGGTCGTCGCGGTACTTCCACAGCGTCAGCGGCTTCTTCAGGTACGTCGTCACGGAGGTCGCCTTGAACGCCGGGCCGACCACCTTCGCCGGGATGGTGCCGACGGCCTTGAGCACCGAACCGATCAGGTGGCCGTCGGTGTACTTGCCGATCAGCTGCACCGGTGCCAGCACCGGGTTCTTGCTCATGTCGAACGGGCTGGCGACCATCGCGACCGCGTTGACGGGGATGTCGCGGTCCTCGTGGGCGGCGGTGGTCACCAGCGAGATCAGTCCGCCCATGCACCAGCCGACGAGGTCGACCTTGGCGCCGCCGTTGTCCTCGGAACCTTCCGGATCGCCGGTGCGACGACGTCGTTGATGAAGAACTCCAGGCCGAGGTCCCGGTCGTCGCGCCCCATCTCGCCGTAGTCGACCAGGTACGTCGGGCGCCCGGCGTCCACGAAGTGCTCGGTCATCGAGCAGCCGCGGCGCAGGTCGAAGCAGGTCGACTGCGAGCCCAGCGGCGGGACCATCAGGACCGGGTTGCCCTGCTGCTCGGTGGTGGGGTGGTAGCGGTGCAGGGTCGCCTTGTGGCCGTCGTCGATGACGTCCGAGGGCATCCGGCTGGTGTCGGCGATCCCGCCCTTGACCAGCAGGTCGTAGAGGTTGGCGACGGCCTGGCGGCGCTGCTCGAGGGTGCGGCTCGGGCTGAAGAACGACGTGCTCATGCCAGCAACAACCAGCAGATCTCTCCCAGGTCACGCCTGAAACCGGGCCGACTTCGCAGGTAGAGGGTGCGACTGACCGAATTCGCCATCATCTGGGCGGACTGGACCTTGATGCGGGACTCGACTGCGTCCTCGTCGGGTCGCAGCTCGTGGATCAACGAGACCCACTGGCCGATGTAGCCGAGCTGGGCCTTCTGGGCCGTCTCCTGGTACTCGTCGCCGAGGTTGCGCGACTCCGCGATCAGGTTGGTGACCAGGTCGCTGTGGTCGTAGGTCATGTCGACGTACGAGTCGAGCACCCGGTGCAGGACCTCGGCCGTCGGCGCGCTGGTCTCGAGGGCGTCGGCAAGCGATCCCTGGAGCAGGCCGTAGGCGCGGCCGAGCGAGGAGAACAGCAGGTCCTGCTTGGAGGTGAAGTGGCTGTAGATGCTCGGGCCGGCGATGCCGACCGCGGCGCCGATGTCGTCGACCCCGACCGCGTCGTACCCGTGCCGGGCGAACAACGCGGCCGCCGCGTCCGCGATCTCCTCGCGCCGGCTGGCCGGTGCGGGCAGCTCGCGGCGGACGTGGTCCGGAGCTTCCGGCCCGGTGAACCCGTAGGAGAGCACCCGGGTGGCGAGGTCGGTGAGGAGCTCCTCGGTGACCTCGAGCCGGTGGAAGGAGATGCTGCTCATCGCGTTCACGCCGCAGGCGGCGAGGAACTCAGCCTGGTCGCGGTCGAGCTCGGGGCGGATCTCGCGCAAGGTGCCGGCCAGGGTGAGCACCGCGTCGCGCAGGTTGCGGCGCAGCACCGCGAGCTGGGCCTCGGGCAGGTTGCGCGCCTCCCGCTGCCACAGCACGCCCAGCGGCCGGTAGGCGATCGCGGTCCGGGCGGCGGTCCGGGCGATGCCCTCCAGGTTGCGGTCGGGCAGGTCGGCGACCATGTCGGCGAAGGCGCCGATGATCTGGTCGATCGCCTCGAAGAGCAGGTCCGCCTTCCCGCTGAAGTGCCGGTAGAGCGCGGAAGGACCCACGTTGACCGACTCCGCGACGTCGGCGATCGAGACCTGCTCGTACCCGCGCTCGTAGAACAGCGCAGCCGCGGCGGACCGGATCTGGTCGCGGCGGTTACGAGGCCGGGTGCCGCGCGGCGTAACCGGAAGTAGGGCGGCGTCGTTACTAGTCACGATTCACTTAGTGTGGCACAGTGGCGCGAACGTGACCACGGTCACACTCACCCGTTGACTCACCGTGGGGAACCAGATGGCAACTCAGCAGGCCGTGCGCCGTACCTGGGCGCGCCCGTTGCTGCCGGTGGGTGACCTCTTCGCGTTCGCCCTCGACGTCTTCAAGGAGATCCCTCGCCGCCCGTTCCAGTGGCGGGAGTTCTTCGACCAGGCCTGGTTCGTCACCCGGGTCTCGCTGCTGCCGATCTGCGCGATCACCATTCCGTTCGGCGCGGTGCTCTCGCTCCAGATCGGATCGCTGTTCAACCAGCTCGGGGCGCGCTCGTTCACCGGCGCCGTCGCGGTGGTCGGCATCGTCCAGCAGGCCGCGCCGGTCGCCACGGTCGCGATCGTCGCCGGCGCCGCCGGGACCGCCGTGGCCGCCGACCTCGGTGCCCGCAAGATCCGCGAGGAGCTCGACGCCATGGAGGTGCTCGGCATCTCCGTGATCCAACGTCTCGTGGTCCCGCGCGTCCTCGCGATCGCCTTCATCGCGGTGCTGCTGAACGGCATCGCCACGATGGTCGGTGTCGTCGGCGGCTACTCCTTCAACGTGCTGGTCCAGGGCGGTTCGCCGGGTGCCTACGTGCACGCGTTCACGGCGCTCGCCCAGCTGCCCGACCTCTGGGTCGGTGAGATCAAGGCCTTCGTCTTCGGCATCGTGGCCGGCGTCGTCGCCTGCCACCAGGGCGTGAACGCCAAGGGCGGCCCGCAGGGTGTCGGCAACGGCGTGAACCAGTCCGTGGTGATCTCGTTCGTGCTGCTGTTCGTCGTGAACACGGTGCTGACGCTGGTCTACTACCAGATCGTTCCGCCGAAGGGGTTGTGATGACCCTCGTCCGCAGCAACCCGCACTCGGCCCGGCCGAGCATGCTCTCGCGTGCCTGGACCGCCGCGTACGACGGGCTCTCGGACCTCGGCGACCAGGTCCAGTTCTACGGAAAGTCGCTCGCCGGGATCCCGAAGTCGGCGACCCGCTACCGCCGTGAGGTGCTCCGGTTGCTCGCCGAGGTGGCCCTCGGCCGCGGCGCCCTGGTGCTGGTGGCCGGCACGCTCGGCATCATCGTCTTCGAGGTGCTGGCGGTCGGCTCGGTCGTCGGCCTGGTCGGCTACCAGGGTCTGAAGCAGGTCGGCATCCAGCCGTACGTCGGCTTCCTCTCGGCGTACTTCAACACCCGCGAGGTCGCGCCGCTGATCGCGTCCAACGCTCTGGTCGCGACCGTCGGCGCCGGCTTCACCGCCCAGCTCGGTGCGATGCGGATCTCCGAGGAGATCGACGCCGTCGAGGTGATGGCGATCCCGTCCATCCCGTTCCTGGTCAGCACCCGGGTGATCGCGTCGTTCCTGGCGGTCATCCCGCTCTACTTCGTCGGCCTGATCGGCACCTACGCCGCCACCCAGGCCGTGAGCATCCACTACTACGGCCTGACCGGTGGGACCTACGACCACTACTTCCACCTGTTCCTGCCGCCGATCGACGTCCTCTACTCGTTCGCGAAGGTGCTGATCTTCGCGGTCATCCTGACGATGATCTGCTGCTACTACGGGTTCACCGCGAAGGGCGGACCGGCGGGCGTGGGTGTTGCGGTCGGCCGCGCGGTCCGGCTCTCCCTGGTCATCATCGTGATCGCGGACTTCTTCCTCAGCCTGATGCTGTGGGGCTCGACGACGACGGTCCGGATCGCCGGATGAGCACGGGCCTGCGCGCGCACTCCAAGCCGATCTCGGGGGTCGCGTACCTGCTGCTGATCGCGCTGCTGATCTGGTTCAGCATCGCGGTCTACAACAAGGACCTGCCCTGGCAGGCGGCCGACACCGTCACGCTGACGACCACCGCACCCGGCCTGGAGCTGAACCCGCACTCGGACGTGAAGTTCCAGGGACTCCGGGTCGGCGAGGTCCGCACGATCACCTCCGACGGACGCAGCGCCACCATCACGCTGGCTCTCGACAAGGGCTCGCTCAAGCTGCTGCCCGCCAACATCGACGCGGCGATCGTGCCGAAGACGCTGTTCGGTGAGAAGTTCGTCGATCTGCGGCTGCCGTCCCAGCCGGTCTCGGCCCGGCTGACCGCCGGCGGCCGGATCCAGCAGTCCACGACCTCGGTCGAGATCGGCGCGCTGTTCAGCAAGCTGGTCCCGGTGCTCAACGCACTCCAGCCCCAGCAGCTCTCGGTCATCCTGAACTCGCTGGCCCAGGCGCTCGACGGGCGCGGCGAGACGCTGGCCACCGGGTTCAACCAGCTGCGGGCGTTCCTGACCAAGGTCGACCCGCACCTGGACACCTTCACCCACGACATCGGTCAGTTCGCCAAGACCGCCGACATCTACGCCGACGCTGCACCCGACCTGGTCCGGATCCTGTCCGCCACGGCCGACATCAGCCGCGAGCTGCTGGTGCCGAAGGAGCAGGAGTTCTCCTCGTTCCTCAGCCAGGTCACCGGTACGTCGGGCCAGGTCAAGCAGGTGCTGGCGCAGAACGCGGACAACCTGATCCGACTCTCCGGTCGGTCGCGTGCGGTGCTCGCCCTGCTCGACCAGTACTCGGTGGCGCTGCCCTGCTTCCTCAAGGGTCTGCACACCTTCAGCATCCTGTCCGACCAGGCGATCGGTGCCCGAGGACCGTTCACCAACCTGGTCGTCGACGTCGCGTCGAACAACACCCCGTACAAGAACCCGGGTGATCTGCCGAGCAACCCGAACAGCGACGGCAACAACGCGAACCTCCCCGCCGGCATCCCCGGCTGGGCGCCGCACTGCCCGCAGTTCTCCAAGGAGGTGCTGGCCCTCAAGGACGCGGCCCCGAACTCGATGCCGCTGCCCGGCACGTCGATCAACGCCCCCGGCTCCCCGGCCGCGACTGCCGCGGCGCCGTCGCCGGCGGCGGTGACCGAGGCCCGCAACGCGCTGGCCCGGGCGATGGCCGCTCGCTCGATGGGCGTCCCGGTCTCGCAGGTTCCCGGTTACGCCGACCTCCTGGTCGGGCCGATGCTCACCGACGGGCAGGTGACCGTCCGATGAGCCAGATGCGTTCCCGGGTGCCGTCCTCGGTCTACAAGGTGGGCGTCTTCGCCGTCGTCACGGTGCTGATGATCGCCGTCCTCGCGACCCTGATCGGCAACATCAGCCTGACCCCGGCCCGCACCTACTACGGGTTGTTCTCGGACGCGACGGGGGTGTTCAAGGGTGACCGGGTCCGGGTCTCCGGGGTCGAGGTCGGGTCGGTCAAGGGCCTGAAGCTGGTCAGCTCCGGGGGACGCAAGGTGGCCCGGATCGAGTTCAGCGTCGACAAGTCGGTGCCGGTCTACCCGGACGCCAAGCTCGAGCTGCGTTACGAGAACATCGTCGGCCAGCGCTACCTCAACATCGCCGAGAGCGCGCAGGACGGCCGCTCCGCTCCCTCGGGCACGACCTTCGGGACCAAGCAGACGACGCCGGCGCTCAGCCTGACCGAGCTCTTCAACGGCTTCCAGCCGCTCTTCCGCGCGCTCGACCCGGAGCGGCTCAACACCTTCAGCTTCGAGCTGGTCCAGGCGCTCCAGGGGGAGTCGGGTTCGCTGCAGAGCCTGATGCGGAACACCGCGCAGCTGACCAACTCGATCGCCGACCGGGACGTCGTGATCGGCAGCGTGGTCAGCAACCTCAACGCGGTCCTGCAGACCGTCGGTGAGCGCGACCAGAAGCTGACCGGCCTGATCATCCAGTTCCGCAACCTGATGTCCGGCCTGGCCAGCCAGTCCGACGAGATCGGCGCCTCGCTGCCCTCGCTCGACAAGCTGCTCTCCGCAACGTCCGGAACGCTGTCGGAGGTCCGGGCGCCGCTGAAGACCAGCATCGGCGGACTGCGCAGCGTCGTCACCCAGCTCTACGGCGACCGGCAGACCCTGGACTCCTCGCTGCGCAAGCTGCCCTTCACGCTGCGCACGCTCGCGCGCACCGGCTCCTACGGGTCGTGGTTCAACTTCTACGTCTGCGGGCTGCAGATCAACCTCAGCCTGCTCAACGGCACCGTGAACCTCGGCAACGAAGGTCTGTCCGCCAACGAGCGCGACACCGTCTGCGGAGGGGGGATCAGCGAGTGACCACCCCGCGCACCGACAAGGAGCTGATCCGCATCGCCGTGGTCGGCATGGTGGTGCTGGCGACCCTGTTCGCCATCGCGATCAACTTCCAGCGCCTCCCGCTGGTCGGCGCCGGTACCGAGTACCGCGCCGAGTTCACCGACGCCTCCGGTCTGGTCTCCGGCGAGGAGGTCCGGGTCGCCGGCATCAAGGTCGGCAACGTCACCGGCATCAAGCTCGGCCACGGCAAGCCGGCCCGGGTGGTGGTGACCTTCACCGTCAAGGGCGTCGACCTCGGCTCCCGCACCACGGCGTCGATCGAGGTCAAGACGCTGCTCGGCCAGCACTACCTCGGCGTGACGCCGCTGGGCAGCGGCACGCTGCACGGCGGGGCGATGATCCCGCTGGCCCGGACCACGACCCCGGTCAACATCGTGCCCGCCTTCCAGCGGCTGACCACCACCAGCGAGGACATCGACACCGCCGAGGTGGCCAAGGCGTTCGACGTGCTGGCCACGACCCTGGACAAGACCGCGCCCGAGATGACGCAGACCCTGCGCGGCCTGTCCCGGCTCTCGAAGTCGGTGACCGTGCGCGACGCCCAGATCCGCGAGCTGTTCGCCCGCACCAGCCAGGTCTCCGGCGTGGTCGCCGACCGTGACCAGGACATCGCCACGCTCGTCACCAGCACCAGCACGGTGCTCGCCGAGCTCGACCGCCGCCGCGAGACGATCACCAGCATCATCGACGGCACCGTCGCCCTGGCCAAGCAGCTCAGCGGTCTGGTGCAGGACAACAAGGACCAGCTCGCACCGGCTCTGGCCAAGCTCAACGGCGTGCTCGCCGTGCTGCGCAGCAACCGGACGAACCTCGACCAGGCGATCCGGGTCGCGGCGGTCTACGGCCGCGAGTTCGTCAACGTCGGCGGCAGCGGCCACTTCTTCGACACCACCATCAAGGCTCCGCACGGTGCGGCCGTCTGCACCAACGGCGACGTGCCCGCCGGGCTGATGAGCGTCCTCGGCCCGATCCTGTCGCAGCTGAACTCGCAGGTGAACAACAGCAGCAAGCCCTGCCTCCCGCTCGGCCCGGCTCCGGAGAGTGCACCGTGAACATCTTCGGGAGGACCATCGGGATCCGCCGGTCGCTGACCGGGCTGGTCGTCGTGCTGCTCGTCGCGGCCGGACTGGTGCTGCTGCACTCCGGCGGCAGCGGCGACCGCACCCTGACCGCGACCTTCCCGCGCACGACCAGCCTGTATGCCGGCGCGAAGGTGAAGGTGCTCGGCGTCGCGGTCGGCAAGGTCGACTCGATCAAGGTCAAGGGCACCGCGGTCCAGGTGACGATGAGCTACAGCTCGGACGTGAAGCTCCCGGACGACGTCCAGGCACTGATCGTTCCGCCCTCGATCGTCGGTGACCGGTTCATCCAGCTCTCCCCGGCGTACGAGGACGGCGCGGTGCTGCCCGACCACGCCCGCCTCGGTCTCGACCGGACCGGCGTACCGGTCGAGCTCGACGAGACCTACGCGGCCCTCGACAAGTTCGCCAAGGGCCTCGGTCCGAACGGCGCCAACAAGGACGGCGCCCTCTCCCGCCTGGTCACCGCGACCGCGGCGAACCTGTCCGGCCACGGCGAGGCCTTCAACGAGACCATCCGCCAGCTCACCGGGGCGATCAGCACGCTGGCCGGCAGCAGCGGGGACATCAACGACACGGTCACCAGCCTGTCGAAGCTCACCGGGACCCTGAAGGGCAAGGACGCCGAGCTGCGCGCACTCGTCACCAACCTGGCGCGCGTCGGCGCCGAGCTGAACGGGCAGCGCACCGACATCAGCACCTCGGTCGTCGAGCTCAAGGAGGCGCTCGCCCTGGTCGACGCCTTCGTCAAGGACAACCGGTCCGCGATCACCACCAGCGTCAACGGCGTCAAGGACGTCAGCGCGGTGCTCTCCCGCCGTACTCAGCAGCTCGAGCAGCTCGTCGACCTCGCCCCCGTCGGTCTGACCAGCCTGGCGAACATCTACGTGCCGACCAACTGGGACCCGGCCAAGCCGTGGCTGAGCACCATCGCCGGTCGTACCGGCTCGGCGAACCTGCGCGGCGCGCTGACCGACGACCTCGACACCCAGCTCGGCTTCACCCTCGGCGCTGTCTGCGCGGCCCTGCCGCCGGCGCAGCGCGCGCAGATCGCCGCCTTCTGCTCGACGCTGAACTCGGTCGGCAACAACCTCGGCGCGCTGCTGAGCCAGGCGATCGAGTCGGGCGGGGTCTCCCGCACCGCCGGCGCGACCTCCCTGATCAACCTGATGGGAGGTGCCGGATGAACACAGCTCGCTGGTTGAGCCTGTCGAAACCCCTGGTGCCGCTCGCCCTGCTCGCGCTCCTCGCCGGCTGCGGGTACGACGGCGCCAGCAGCCTGCCGCTGCCCGGGGCGATCGGGGGCAAGAACACCTACCGGGTCACCGTGGTGCTGCCGGACGCGACCAACCTGGTGGCGAAGGAGACCTGCCGCAGCAACGACACCGTCATCGGCAGCGTCGAGTCGGTGGAGCTCGACAAGAACCTCAAGGCCCGCGTGGTCTGCCGGATCAAGGACTCGGTGAAGCTGCCCGAGAACGTCGTGGCGAGCCTGAGCGAGACCAGCCTGCTCGGCGAGCGCTTCGTCGCCCTCGACCCGCCGCCGGGGGAGAAGGCGACGGGAGTACTCGCGCGCAACACCGTGCTGCCGGCGTCCTCGACCCGGACCGACCCGGATGTGGAGATGGTCTTCGGCGCCCTGAGCCAGGTGCTCAACGGCGGCAGCCTGGGCAGCATCGAGACGATCACCCGCGAGCTCAACACCGCGTTCAAGGGCACCGACGTCGGGGCGGACATCGACAGCCTGAACGCGGTGGTGGCCAAGTTCAACGACCACCGCGACGAGATCAGCGCCTCGCTGGTCTCGCTCGACCGGCTCTCCACCCGGCTGGCGCGGCAACGCGCCGCGATCGGGGCCGCCCTGGACTCGATCCCGGGCGGGCTCGCGGCGCTGGACCGTCAGCGCACCAAGCTGGTGGCCACCCTGCAGAAGCTCTCCGACCTGTCGCGCACCGCGGTCCCGCTGATCGACGCGACCCGCAAGAACACCGTCGCCGACCTGAAGCACCTGGCGCCGGTGCTCACCCAACTGAGCAAGGCCGGCGACGAGCTCGCGACGGCAGTGACCCGGATCTCGACCTTCCCGTTCCCCGACAACGGCCTGTCGACGATCAAGGGTGACTTCGCCGGCTTCTACGGCACCTTCGAGCTCGACGTCGACTTCCTCAACCACCTGCTCGGCACGAACACCGGCTCCAGCGCGCCTCTGCCGACCACCCCGCGGACGACGGGCAACCCGAAGCCGTCCACGCCGACCAACCCGCTGGCGACGATCCTCCAACCGGTGACCGGCGGTCTGGGCGACCTGCTCAACGGCCTGCTGGGAGGCAAGCCGTGACCACTCTGACCACCCGGATCCAGCTGATCGCCTTCGCGCTCGTGACGGTGCTCGCCGTGAGCTACGGCGCGGTCAGCTTCTTCCACGTCGGCAGCGTCGTCTCGCCGCCGTTCGAGGTGCGGGCCGAGTTCGCCAGCTCCGGCGGCATCTACGCCCGCGCCGACGTCGACCTGCTCGGCACCCGGGTCGGCTCGGTGCGCAAGATCATCCCCGGCCCGGGCACCGGCACCACCGTGGTCATGGCCCTGGACCACGGGGTGAAGATCCCGAAGGACGTCACTGCCACGATCGGCAACAAGTCCGCGATCGGTGAGCAGTACGTCGAGCTCGAGCCGCGCAGCGCCGGCGGACCGGTGCTCGCCGCCGGTGACGTGATCCGGCTCGGCGACACCACCTCGCCGATCGACGTCTCCTCGCTGCTCGGCGACCTGGACGCGCTGGCCGGATCGATCCCGGCGAAGGACCTCGCGACGGTGATGACCGAGCTCTCCACCGCGCTCGACGGGGTCGGCGGCAGCCTCGGTCAGCTCATCGTCGACGGCAACCGGCTGGCCAAGACCTCGCTCGCCGGGGTCGACAACCTGAACCAGCTGATCGACGACGCGAGCACCGTGCTCGACACCCAGGTGGCCAAGGGCCCGGAGACTGCGTCGTACCTGAAGAGCCTGGCCGGGCTGACCACCGAGCTGCGCAGCATCGACTCCTCGTTCGACGACCTGTTCGCGAACGGCATCCGGGCCGGCGTCCAGGTCAGCAACCTGCTCGCCGACAACCAGGCCGCGCTTCCGGTGCTGCTCAACCAGCTGGTCTCGGTCACGACCGTCGCCGCCGACCGGATCCCCGCGATCCGCAAGACACTCGTGGTCTTCCCCTACGCCCTCGAGGTCGGCGCGACCGGCGTCCGCCGCTGCGGCAGCTTCAACGCCAAGACCGGCAAGCCGGTCGAGGCCACCTGCCGGTACGACGACCAGGGCCGCCCGATCTACTCGGCCTACCTCTCGCTCCAGCTGCCGCTGCCGCCGAACGCTCCGTACTACCCGTGCACCCAGGGTTACGAGGGCACCACCAAGTACTACCCGGACGGCACCCCGGTGAAGGGCGGCGCGAAGCAGAAGCTCGACAGCCCCGTGAACATGAACGCGCAGTGCACGGCCAAGCCGACCGACCCGCGCACCCCGTTGGTGCGCGGCGCGCAGAACGTGATCGGGCCCTCGGGCGCCTCCCCGCGGGCAGCGACCGGCTACGGGTTGGCGCTCTACGACCCGACGTCGGGCATCGTGACCTCCGAGGACGGCAGCTACCAGGTCTCCGGCGCGGCGACGTCGAATCCGCCCTCCGGGCGCTCCGGGCTGGCATGGTTGCTCAACAGCCCGATGCAGTGAGGGAGCCAGTGTCCGAGCCAGTGACCGAGCAATTGAGCGAGCCTGTCGTGCCTGCGTCCCGCCGATCCTGGGTCGTCCCGGGGGTCCTCGTCGTCCTGCTGGTCGCACTCCTCGCGACGTTCGTGGTGCTCCGGTCGCACCGCGGTCGTGACACGGACCCGGGCATGCTGGTGGCCGCGAAGCTCGAGGCCGACAACTTCTTCAGCCTCGACTACCGGCACGCCGACAAGGACGTCGACCGGGTGCTGACGTTGGCGACCGGTAAGTTCAAGAAGGACTACTCCGCCCGTCGCCAGGAGGTCGTCGACGGCGTGGTGAAGAAGAAGCTCGTGGTCTCCGCCGCGATCCCGCAGGACGGCACCGCGGTCGAGCTGATCGACGGTGACCGCGGCCAGGTCCTCATCGCCGTCGACGTCACCACGACCACGACCGACGGGGCCAGCACCGTGAACCGCTACCGGGCCCGCATCGCCCTGTCCAAGGTGGGCGGCCACTGGCTCGTCTCCGACCTGAGCCAGGTCGGGTGATCGCGGTGGTGCGCAAGATCCTCATCGGAGTGCTCGCCGTGCTGGTGCTCGCCTCAGGCGGTCTCACGATCCGCGAGCTCAAGCACGACGAGCCCGCAGTGGTGCAGCCCAAGGTCCTCGACGACGGCCGGTACCGCGTCGGCACCGTCGGCGGGACGGACGAGATCGCCGCGGTGAAGGCCGCGAGCAAGGCGCTCCCGGTGGCGCTCTCCTACGACTACCGCTCGCTCGACAAGTCGCTGGCCGCCGCGACCAAGCTGATGACCCCGTCCTTCGCGAAGGAGTTCGGCTCGACCTTCGACAAGACCACCAAGGCGATGGCGACCGAGAAGCAGGCGATCACCAGCGCGCTGGTGCGCGGGGCCGGCATCGTCGGGTCGGTGCATGGCGACAAGGCCACGGTGCTCGTCTACCTCGACCAGGTGCTCGTCTCCAGCAAGGCGAAGAAGGCCACCGACCCGCTGAAGGTCAGCCAGAACCGGGTGCACGTCTCGTTGCGCAAGGTCGACGGGACCTGGCTCGTCTCCGACATCGAGCCGTTCTAGCCACGAACCCAGGAGGAGCCGGATGATCACCCAGAGCCGCCCGTACGTCGGACGCTGGCGTACCCGAGCCCTGGAGATCGCCGGAGACGGTCCGGTGCTGCTGCTCCTGCACGGCTTCGGCGACCACGCCGGAACCTGGCTGCCGGTGCTGACCGAGCTCCAGCAGAGGGGTCAGCGGGCGGTGGCGCTGGACCTGCCGAACTTCGGCGAGGCCGACCCGGTCGGCGACGGCCCGATGCTGGAGTCGCTGCACGAGTTCGTCGCTGCGGCGGTGGAGCAGTGGACCGAGGACGGGGTCCCGCCGGTGGTGGTCGGCAACTCGCTCGGTGGCGTGATGGCGCTGCGGATGGGCGCGGATCCCGACGTCCCGGTCTCCGGGGTCGTGCCGGTCTCGCCTGCCGGGTTCGGGCACGTCTGGTTCATCAACGCGCTGGAGAAGTACAGCTGGGTGAACCCGTTGCTGTTCACCCCGGTCGTGCCGATGCGGCTGTTCCGCTACCTGACCGCGAACGGTTTCGCCTGGGCGGCCGCCGGCTCCTCCGGGGTGGTCCGGGGCGTCTCGCGGGCGATGGCGGCCCACTTCCGCTCGGGCGCTGACGTGAAGCGGATCTTCGGCGTGGCACCGACCCTGCTCGCCGAGATCCGGGCGTGGTCCTCGTACCTGCCGCCGGTGCCGGGACCCTGCCTCATCATCTGGGGCCGGGGTGACCGGCTGACCCTGGTGGCGGGTGCTGCGGTGCTCTCCGCGCAGGTGCCGCACGCCGAGGTCGTCATCCTCGACGACTGCGGTCACTGCTCCCAGGTCGGTCGCCCGGATCGGGTCGCCGAGCACCTGGCGCGGTTCGCGGCCGCCACGGCGGTCGACGTCCGCACCAGCTGACGCCCGGTCACGCTGAACGCCAGTCCTCCGGAGGCCCGTCGGGGTACTGCTCCATGCCGGCCCGCAACCGGGCCGCGAACGCGTCGAAGGCGGGCCGCGGCCAACCCTCGGGTGGTGCCGAGGACCCGATCGCGGTCACCCGGACCCCCGGCAGCTGCTGCGGCGGCGGAGGAGCTTGTTCCCCGAACCGGGTCGCGACGTCGACGAGACGGCGCTCCGCGGCCTCGACGTTCCCGGTCAGCCAGAGCGCAGCCGTCAGCAGGGGCGTCAGCCGGACCGGCCCGTTCCCGTCCTCCAGCTCGTAGATCACCGCGTCGAGGCTGGTCCGCGCCTCCATCCAGGGGAGCCCCACCTCCCGTGCGGCGCGAGCCACCTCGGCGAACACCTGCGCGTTGCGGTCGTGGGACTCCGCGGCGACCAACCACCGGTCCCGCTCCTGCGCGCCGGCACCGTCGAGCAGCGTGACGAGCCTCGTGCGGATGGTGTCCTGCGGGTAGGGGTTGCGGGTCGTGGCGCCGGTCAGCGTCCGGGCCAGCGCGTTCACCCGCTCGTGGACCACCCCGACGTACGGCTGCAGCCTCCACTGGTGCGGCAGTCCGCGGTTCGCCGCGAGCGCCAGCAGCCCGTCGACGCGCGGAGCGAGACGGCGGGTGTAGAAGTCACCAGATCTCTTGCGCCAGCCGTCGTCGACAAGCGTCGACTTCGCGTTCGGGACGGGGCTGGACACGCGGACAGCGTACGAACCCCGGGCCATGTCTAGTCCATTTCGGGTGCTCTGGGCGATTTACGACACTGTGCAGGTTCCGCTCCTACGATCGGCGGGATCGGCCCCGAACCTTGCGGGGCTCAAGGGGAGTCGTCCATGCAGCCGGGCAACGGGACAACGCAGCCACCGGCGTCGGCGAGAGGTCGCCGGGCCAGGTACGTGGCGCGCCATCGCACCTCCCGGACCCGCCGACTGATCACCGTCGCGCAGGTCGCGGCGCTGGTCCTCGGACTCGCGATCGTGCTCGTCCCGGCCGAGGCGGGTGCGGCCGGAACGCCGTACACGTTCATGGAGGAGAAGTTCGACGGCGCGACCTTCCCGCCGACCGATTGGGAGCTCACCAGCGGTGACTGGACCCGCAGCTGCAGCCCGGTCCCGCCGGGTGGCGGCTGCGCCGCCGTCGCGACCGTGACGTCGCCGGACTTCGCGACCACGGAGATGCGGTTCAACCCGAGCACCCAGATCCCCGCCAACCTGGAGAACGCGACGCTGACGTTCACCTCGAACTTCGACCCGGGCGCGACCAGCTCGGGCGACTTCGTCAACGTCTACCAGCCGCTCGTCGGCAGCGACCTCGGCGATCGTCGGCTGCTGTTCGACTTCACGAACTCCGGCGACGCACCGGGTCAGTCGGTGACCCACACGATCCCGCTGGACCACTTCAACCTGCCCCTGGACTTCCGCTGGTCCTCGGCCGGTGACACCGGTGCGTCCCCGAGCAAGACCTGGGCGATCTCGGACGTGAAGATCTCCGGGACGCTGCCGGCCACGGCGTACACCCTGACGGCCGACCCGATCCCGAACACGACCTACCCCCACGTGGTCGCCGGTACGCCGGTGACGATCACGCTCTCCGGCTCCTCCGACCCGGTCGGGGACACCCTCAACTTCGCCATCACCGAGCAGCCGCACATCGGCACGCTCGGAGCGATCACCCCGGTCGACGCCACCCACGCGAAGGTCACCTACACGACGGGCGCCACCGACTGCCCCGATCCCGACGGAGTCGCCGGGTTCCTCTGCATCGACACCTTCAAGTACAAGGCGACCGACGCCGCCGGCAACGAGAGCACGCCGGTCAGCGCGACGCTCGACGTCCATCCCGGCGGGGCCGGCGGGCAGCAGGTCTCGATCAGCGCGCCGACGTCGACCAGCTACGTCACCATCGGCCAGGGCGGGCAGCCGACGCAGGCCGGCGACCTCACCGGCCAGGTCTCGCTGGTGCCGGCCGGGTTCCCGGACGCCGTCGAGATCCACCTGCACGTGGACACCGGCACGATCGACCTGCTCAACGCCGACGCCTCCGGCGTGACCTACATGAACGGCACCGGCAACAACAGCGCGGACGTCCAGTTCAAGGGCAGCATCGCCAAGGTCAATACCGCACTGGCGATGTTCCTCTACCACCCGCCGGCCGGAACCACCCCGACCGCGACGATCGACCTGTACGCCGCCGACCTCGGCCCGACCGGGCAGTCCGGGTTCATCGTCCAGGACCACAAGACCATCACCGTCAACGGCGTCGTCAACGTCCCGCGTCCGGTGCTGACCATGCCGACCGGACCGCTCTCGATCGCCAGCAACGCAGGTCCGCTCGCGTTCCCCGCCGGCGCCGCCACTGGCATCAGCTTCGTCGACGGAGGCGCGACCTCTTCGACCAACGACACCGTCTCGCTCAGCGTCACCGGCGGCAAGCTCTCGCTCCCGGACAGCGACACCACCGGACCGACACCGCTGGTGACCGTCCTGTCGAACCCGAGCGGGATCCAGATCACCGGCAAGGTCGACGACCTCAACACCGCCCTGACCCATCTGACCTTCGATCCCACGAACGTCGTCTCGTCCCCCGTGACGTTGAGCGGTTTCGTCTCAGACCCCGACACCGGGCTCGTCTCGCAGTCGGCGAACGCCTCGATCACCGTGGTGCAGGCGCCGTGGCTCTACGGGACGACCTCGACCGGGACGCTGCAGAACGTCCCGACCACGATCTTCCTCTGCGGTCGCGGTCCGTCCGGGGCGCAGCTCTCGTACACGATCACCGGCGGCCCGTCCCACGGCACTTTCGTCGCCGACCCGTCGGCATCGGCGGCGACCTCGGGCTGCAGCATCAACCCCGACACGCTGATCTCCGGCTACACCTACACCCCGACGACCGGGTACATCGGGGCGGATCGCGTCGACTATCAGATCACCGATGCGAGCACCGGGCTGAGCACGACGGCCTCGGTCGACATCACGGTCCGCGCGCACACCAAGCCGACGGCGTACGCGGTCTCCGCCTCGACCCGCCAGGACGACCCGGTCGACGTGACGCTGTGCGGCACCAACCCGGACCCGTCGCCGGTGCTGAGTTTCGAGATCGTCAGCTCGCCGGGCTCCGGCACCCTGATGCCGAAGGGCACGCCGGCTCTGAACACCTGCAGCAACGGCGACACCGCCTACACCTACACCTACTTCCCGAACGCCGGCGCCTTCACCAGTGACGGCACCGACGCCTTCAGCTACCGGGTCAGCAACGGCGCGGTCAGCGATCCGGTCAACGCGACCATCACCGTGGCGACCCGGACCCCGCAGATCGCGGTCGTTCCCCTAACGGTGAACGAGAACAGCTCGATCGGCTTCATGATCTGCGCGACCCAGCCGAACGGTCCGCTCACCTTCGACACCGTCGGGCCCTCGCACGGCACGCTGGACAGCCAGGCCGCCGCCACCAGCGCACCGTCGTGCCCGTCGGGCTACAACTCCGCGAAGTACCAGCGCTACGTGCCGACGCAGTACTACTCGGGGTCGGACCTGATCGGCATCACCGCCACCGACGGCAGCTACACCTCGCACCAGGCGCTCTACCCGATCACGGTCAACTTCGTGGAGATCCCGCCGACCGCGGACCCGAAGACGTTGACCGTCCTCGCCGGGCAGAGCAGTTCGGTCATCCTGACCGGCAGCTCGGTGCACAGTCTCCCGCTGACCTTCCGGGTCGTCTCCGGGCCGACGCACGGCACGCTCACCGGCACCCTGCCGAACCTGACCTACACGCCGTCGATCGCCAACGGCACCGACTCGTTCACCTACGTCGCCAACGACGGCACCGCCGACGGAGCGCCGGCCACCGTCCAGATCACCGTCACCTCGCCGTCGCTCTCGACCGCCGTCTGCCTGCCCGGGACGACCGAGATCGGTCCGGACCAGTACCCGTGCGTCTCGGACCTGCAGCAGGTCCCGGACGGCAGCGGCGGCACCACCGGCCTGGCGCACACCTCGGGCGCCCGCGGTGCTCGCCAGTACGTGCAGTACAAGGTCACCAACAACTCGGCCCTGGCCGACACCGTCACCCTGACCGCCCCGGCCGGCAGCAACGGCTGGACGACGAACTACGCGATCGCCGGAGCCGACCGCACCGCCGACATCACCGGCGGTGGGGTGGCGGTCCCGCTCGCAGCCGGCGCCTCGGCGTACGTCCGGGTCACGGTGTTCGCGCCGCAGAGCTTCCCGGCGCCGCCCTCGTTCCCGATCACGGTCCACGCCGTCTCCGGGAACGCCGCCCTGGTCACCTCCGACCAGCGCTTCCTGGTGATGGACGGGACGTCCTCGCCCTCGCCGTCGCTGACCCAGGGCGACGGCACCGGGCGCGTGACCTGGCCGGCGTTCTTCACCGTGGCGCCGGCGATGGTCGCGGGCGGGCCGGACGGTCGTGCGGTGCTCGAGCCCGGCATCACCGGAACCGGGGACAACACGTTCACGATCAAGGCGGACGTGCAGTCCAAGCCCAGCGACCTCGGGTTCAAGGTCATCCTCGGATCCGCGAACGACGTGACCAGCCAGGTGCTGGCCGGCACCCTGACGCTGCAGTGCTACGCCGACATCGGCTGCCCTCCGCTCAAGGTGGTGCTGACCCCGGGCAGCACCGGCGGTCCGGTCTCGGTGCTGTTCACCCAGACCTCGACGATCGACGGCCAGCAGTCCTACGCGCTCCTCGGCGCGACCGTCGCCGGCTCGGTCGGGCCGGACTTCTACACGACGCCGCCACGGCTGGGCATGAGCGTCTTCGAGCCCACGCCGAGCACCCAGGTGATCAGCGCCCCGGTCCAGGAGAACCACTCCGCGACCCAGCGGGTGTTCCTGCGGACCGTCGGCGACGTCACCGACACCTTCACCGTGAACGCTGCGGTCACCGGAAGCGGCGCCGTCACGATCAAGGCCACCGCCCCGGCGCTGTTCGGGCAGGAGGGCAACCCGGTCGACGTCACCACCGCGATCCGCAACGGCACCTTCAAGCCGACGCTGGCCAACGGTCAGGAGGTCGTCCTGTTCGTGACGACCGCGGCCGGGGCGACAGCGGGTACGGACGCTGCGGACGTGGTGCTCACCGCGACCTCGCAGCTGGCGCCGACCAAGGTGGACTCCTTCGCGGTGCAGTTCCCGACCTACAGCTACCGGCCGGACGAGATGCTCACCACGTCCGACGGCACGGTGGTCGGGGCCAACGTCTACGAGACCGGCACCGGCAGCGGCCAGTCCGCCTTCTTCACCACGACGCTGTCCCCGCGCGACATCAAGGTGACCTTCGCCGACCGGGGCGCCGGACCGCAGCCGAGCGCCGACTCGGTCGTGGTGAAGGCTCCGGGATCGACGGCCGACTTCGACCTCTCCTACCGGCTGGTCAGCGGCTCCAGCTCGACCGACGTGACCGACAAGGTCACCGGAGGCGGGCTGACCGTCTCGCTGCGACCCGGTACGCCGACCCTGGTGATGTCGGCCGCGTCGTCGCAGACCTCACGCACCGGTCGTCCCGGCTACTTCACGATCTCCGCGACCTCGGTCGCCTCCGGGCTCGCGGACGCGGTGCAGGTGCAGCTGCTCACCACCGGGGCGAGCCAGCTGCGCTTCGGGGGACTGCCCCAGGCCGAGCCCGACGACATCACCCAGATGGTCGCTGCCGACGGGTTCTCCGACCGCACCGCGCCGATCAAGCCGGCCGGGTACGCCCCGGGCGTCCTGTACGGCGCCTACCCGGACCCGTCGGGCCAGAAGTTCGTCTACGACTCGGCCTACGACGACTTCGACGTGCAGATCGCCTCGCAGTACCTGACGAAGGTCAGGCACCGCCTCGTGGTCTCGGCTCCGAGCCTGACCCAGCGCACGACCCCGGCGTGGCAGCGCGACGTGTTCAGCAGCACCTACCGGAACAGCGGCGACATCCAGCGCCCTGCCAACCCGCTGGCCGACGACGGCGTCCACCCGCGCTTCACGGTCAACGGGGTCGACGTGACCAAGGCCGTGCTGGCCGGCACCTGGACGACCGACCCGATGCTGTCCGGGGACACGGTCAACCTGCACGTCTCGTTCTCGCCGGCTGCCGGTGACTCGCGTCGGTACGCACCGCTGGCGATCACGCTGCTCAACGACGACACCGGTGACGTCGAGGACGTGCTCAGCTTCGGTCTGAGCTCGATCGTCACGTGCGACGACGACTCCTTCGGTCAGAAGCGGATCAAGGTCGGGACCAAGCACCTGAACTTCCGCTCCTACGACCGCACCAACGGCGGCGCCGAGTGCTTGCAGCACCTCACGCACAGCTGGATCACCAAGCTGCCGATGGTGTTCAGCTCGGACGAGGCGAGCCCCGACGACGCCCCGAAGGGCCTGTGGCTGCTCCCGCAGGCCGGGTCGATGATCCGCGTCGACACCGACACGCTCGACGTCACCAGTCCGCTGGCCAAGGGGTACGTCGACACCGCGCTGCTCGGCGAGGACGGGCTGCCCGACCCGACGACGTACCGGGTCTACAACTACCTCGGCACCTACACCGGTCTGACCTGGCACACGGCCGACGGCAAGAACGGGCTCGAGGTCGGGGACAGCACGATCCTCGCGCCATCGCCGTTCCCGCTGATCAAGCCGGCGCAGTCCGGGTGGCCGGGCAACACCATGGACGCCAAGCGCTACTTCCAGGTCCAGACGACGACCGGTACGCCGGTGATGGTCGGGACGATGCGGGTCAACCAGCCCTGGTTCCACGGCGACGTCAACCTGGTCATGCCGGTCGACAACGACACCGGGCTGGTCCTCGACTACGCGGCCCCGCCGGACCTGACCGCCACGCTGCCCGGCGACGACTCGACCGAGTCCTACGGCATGTTCTGGACGGTGCGCAAGGACGGCGTGGTCACCCAGGGCGGTTGCCTCGGGTTGCCGCCGGCGTTCTTCAACCTGCTCGGGCTGGACAAGTCGAAGTGCATCATCTCGGTGACCACGGTCTTCCGGCCGATCCCGAGCGACCCGAGCGTCGAGGCGAAGATCGCGCAGATCACCTTCGCCCTCAAGGTGGTCAAGTTCGAGGTCGGCACCCCGACGTTCAACCTCAAGGACCTCAGCGGCGAGATCGACCTCGACCCGACGTCCGGCGACGTCACCAAGGTCGTCGCGAACGCGAACTTCGGGGTCGGACCGGTGACGCCCTGCTACGCGGCCCAGAAGGCGCGCCCGGCCGGCACGGTGGTCAGCTACACCCAGAAGGCCCAGGACCAGCTCTGTCCGAAGAACTACTTCGGTTTCTCCACCGAGATCACCTTCCAGCAGGGCGGTTTCACCTCGGCGAACTCGACGACCGGCTACGGGATCAAGTTCGTCGGCACGCTCACGTTCCTCAACCTGGTCCAGCTCGCGAGCGTCGAGGCCGACATCTCGACCTCGCCGTTCAACTTCCACTTCGCGAACAGCCCGATCGACCTGTCCGTCGATGCGGGCATCCCGATCAAGGCCAACATCACCCTGGAGGGTGACGTCGGCGAGCTCGGCTTCGACATCGGGATGAAGGGCAGCATCTCGGTGATGGACCAGGAGATCGCCAGCGCGTCTGGCATCGTCTCCACCAAGGGCATCGGGATCTGTGGTGGGCTGGCGGGCGTGAGCGTCGGATTCGGTCAGCCCTGGGACAGCGACCCCACCTTCTACCCGAGCGGCTGCACCACCGACCAGTTCAAGGTGACCTCGTGATCCGGCGTCTCCTCGTCGGCGCGGTGCTGCTGCCGCTGGGCGCGCTCCTCGTCGGCTGCCAGGCCGGCTCCGACATCGTCGTGCAGCCCGACGGCTCCGGCACCTACTCGACCATCGTCACGGTCGACGGCCCCGCCGGCGACGCGCTCTACACGTCGGCGGTCAAGGCCGCGGAGAAGAGCGGGGTGCCGCTGAAGGTCGCGCACTACACGAGCGGCACCGAGTCCGGCGCGAAGATCACCTGCGCGTTCCGGTCGCTGGACGACCTCGCCGCGATGGCGACGAAGCTCAGCGGTGCCGACACCGGACTCGGAGGCGTTAAGGTCAGCCGCGGTGAGGACGGCTGGACCTTCGTCGCCACTCCGGACGGCGGCCTGAACCGGCCGGCGGGAAGCACCGAGACGGGCTCGACCGGCGGCGACATCGACGCCGGCAAGCTGGGCGGGCTGATCCACATGTCCGTCCAGGTCGAGCTGCCCGGCTCACCGGGGGTGACCAACGCGACGGCGGTGACCAACACCGCGACGACCTCGACGTTCCGGTGGAACCTCGAGGTGGGCCGCGAGGCCTCCGACCTCCAGGCCGCGACGCACTTCGTCGGCGACCAGGGCTCGGTCGAGCTCGCGACCGACCTCACCCCGCTCGGGTCGCACGCGGGTGACGACGGCGGGTGGCCGACCTGGGCCTGGGTCGCGCTGGCGGTCGGCCTGCTGGTCCTGCTGGCCCTGGCACTGCTCGTCCTGAAGCGGCGGCGGACCGCGCCCGACCCCGAGGTCCCCGTCGCCGAGGATCCGGACCTCAGTACCTGACCGACAACCGGCAGGCGGCCACCCCGTCCTCGTCGACGTGCGGTGGGTCCGTGGTCGCGATGGTGAAGTCGACGGGCAGGTGCATCGTGCCGTGCACCGGAACGGATCCGCCGGTCGATCCCACCGGCACCGAGGTGTTTTCGTCGGCGTACGCGGTGACGGTGACCGCCACCCGCTTCCGCGTGCCGGCGTCGCCGGTGATCACCAGCTTCGCCGTGACCGCGCGGCGCTGGGCGTCGTAGACGCAGGCCGGGTGACCCTCGCTCTCCCGCCAGGTCACGTGCAGCGGGGCAGGCGGTTCGGACTTCCCGCAGGCGCCGACCAGTCCGGTCGCGCTCAGGGCGAGCGCGACGAGAAGGACCCGCCTCACCTAGCGGACCCGCGCGAACTTCCGCTTGCCGCGGGCCGAGATCAGCCGGACCATCCGGTGCAGTGCCTTGCTGCGGCGCTTCGTGTACGGGTACCAGTTGAGCTCGTTCTTCGGCGTCATCTTCGCGGTGGTGATCGCCTTGGCCCGGCAGTACTTGCGGATCGCGGCCTCGCCCCCGAAGCGGCTGCCGATGCCGGACTCCTTCCAGCCGCCGTGCGGCAGCGCGGTCGCGGACAGGTTCGCGAGCACGTTGTTGACGTTGACCGCGCCGGCGTCGAGACGTCCGGCGATCTCCAGCCCACGCTCCTCGTCGGTGGTCCACACCGACGCGGACAGGCCGTACTCGGTGTCGTTGGCCAGGCGGATCGCCTCGTCCGCGTTCGCCACCTTCATCACCGGGATGGTCGGCCCGAAGGTCTCCTCGCGCATGCAGGACATCGAGTGGTCCACGTCGACCAGCACCGTCGGCTCGAAGGAGTAGCCCTCGCTCCCGCGGTGACCGCCGTTGAGGACCCGGGCGCCGTTGGCCACGGCATCGTCGACGTGGCGCTGCACGATGTCGACCTGAGCCGGGGTGGCCATCGAGCCGACGTCGGTGCTGCCCAGCGGGCCGGGGCCCTGGCGCAGCTCGGCGACCTTCGCGGAGAGCTTGGTGACGAACTCGTCGTAGACCGGCGCCTCGACGTACACACGCTCGACCGAGACGCAGACCTGCCCGGAGTTGAACAGCCCGCCCCAGGCGGCGCCGTTGACCGCGCGGTCGATGTCCGCGTCCGCGAGCACGATCATCGGGTCCTTGCCGCCGAGCTCGAGGCTGTAGCCGATCAGCCGGCCGGCGGCCTGCTGGGCGATCTTGCGGCCGGTCGCGGTGGATCCGGTGAACTGCACGAAGTCAACGACGTCGACCAGGGCCGCGCCGGTCTCGCCGGTCCCGGTCACCGCCCCGAAGACGTCGGGAGCCCCGATCTCCTTCCAGCCGTCCAGCGCCCGCACGATCGAGAGCGGAGTGACCTCGCTGGGCTTGATCAGCACGGCCGCGCCCGCGCACAGCGCCGGGGTCACGTCCATGAACGGGCCGGCGATCGGGAAGTTCCACGGCGTGATCACGCCGACCAGCTGGTGCGGGGTGTACTGCACCGACAAGTTGCTCGAGGCGCTGGTCAGGTTGTGCGGCTTGCGCTTCTCGGTCGCCAGCGCGGAGCCCGCGATCTTGGAGAAGTAGTTGATCAGGTCGGTGGCCATCCCGATCTCGATCAGCGCCTCGTGCCGGACCTTGCCGGTCTCCAGCTGGAGCAGGTCGGTGATCTCCTCGCCGTTGTCGAGCAGCCAGTCCCGGTAGGCCGCGAAGAACGGCGCGCGGCCGTCGGCGCCGAGGTCCTGCCAGGCCGCCTGGTTCGCCCGGAGCTCGGCTGCCCGGGCAGCCACGGCCGCTGCGTCGAGGGCCGGGACGGTGCCGGCGATTCCTCCGTCCGCGGGAGCGTTCACCTGGACGACGGGGGTGTCAGCGGTCTGCGTCATGGGGTCAGTCTGGCCGCGCTCCCGGGTGCGGTCCATGGCCGGAACGCACAAAATCGCTGACCGCCGAATTCGCGGCTGCCATGATGACGCGCGTGAGCAAGCAGCAGGCAGCGCCGTTCGGGTCGGTCCTGCTCGGCCCGGCGACGCAGACCCCGCAGCGGTTGCGGGTGCGGCTGCAGCTGCTGCTCACCACGATGCTGGTGGTCACCCACCTGATCGGCGCCGGGGTGGTGCTGGTCCTGTCGCTGTTCGTGCTGCCGACCCAGTCGCTGAACCACCGCAGCCTGGTGGCGCTGGCGATCAGCGTCCCGACCTACGTGGGCGTCGCGACGGTGGTCGGCGGGTTCTGGGGGACGATCAGCAGCCTGCGCGGGCTGCGCTGGATCCTGGAGGGGCGCTCGCCGACGTCGAAGGAGCGGCGTACGGCGCTGCGCATCCCGATCCGGCTGACCCTGATCCAGGGCCTGCTCTGGACCGGTGGCGTCGTCGTGTTCACCCTCGAGGCACTCGTGCTGCAGCCCGACCGCGCCCTGGGCACTGCGTTCTCCATCTTCATCAGCGGCCTGGTGGTCTCCACGATCGCGTTCCTGGAGACCGAGTTCGCGCTGCGCCCGATCGCGGCGCTCTCGCTCAAGGGCCAGGCCCGCCGCCGCCGGGTCGGCATGACCGGTGTGCAGGCCCGGGTGCTGCTCTTCTGGGGGATCGGTACGGCGGCACCGGTGGTCGGCCTCGGCGTCGCGGCCATCGTCGCGCTCACCAGTGACGAGATGTCCAAGGACCGGCTCGCGATCATCGCGCTCGCGCTGTGCGGGATCGTGCTCATCTTCGGGCTGCTGGTCACGGTCCTGAACGCGCGCGCCGTGGTCGCACCGATCACCACGGTGCGCTCGGCGCTCGAGCGCGTCGGGAAGGGCGACTTCGAGGCCGAGGTGACGGTCTTCGACGGCACCGAGCTGGGTCTGTTGCAGGCCGGCTTCAACGACATGGTCTCCGGTCTGCGCGAGCGCGAGGCGCTGCGCGACGTCTTCGGCCGGCACGTGGGGCGCGACGTCGCCGAGGCTGCTGCGGCCGGAAAGTCCAGCTCGGCGGGGAGACCCGGGTCGTCTCGGTGCTGTTCATCGACCTGATCGGCTCGACGGCGTACGCGACCGAGCGTTCACCGCAGGAGGTCGTCGACACCCTGAACCGGTTCCTGGCGGTCGTCGTCGAGGAGGTCAACCGGCAGGGCGGCTTCATCAACAAGTTCATGGGAGACGCGGCACTGGCGATCTTCGGAGCGCCGGTGGCGACCGAGGACCACCCGCTCGCCGCGCTGATGGCGGCCCGGGCGATCGCGGTGCGACTCCACGAGGAGGTCTCCGAGATCCAGGCCGGGATCGGCGTCGGCACCGGCGAGGCGGTGGCCGGCAACATCGGTGAGGAGTCGCGGTTCGAGTACACCGTGATCGGCGACTCGGTGAACGCGGCTTCGCGACTCTGCGACCTGGCCAAGACGGTGCCCGGCCACGTGCTGGTCGCCTGGGACGCGGTCGCGCAGGCACCGGCCGAGGAGCAGGCCTACTGGGAGCCGGCCGGGGACCAGGTGCTCCGTGGTCGCTCGCAGCCGACGGCTACCGGTCGGCTGCGGGCTGTTGCTGGTTGAGCTCGCCCGCTAGTGCTGGTTGAGCTCGACCGCTATCGCTGGTTGAGCGCGACCGTTATTGCTGGTTGAGCTTGTCGAAACCCTTCCCCGGCAGCACCAGCAGAACGGCCAGCACCAGCGTGGCCCCCAGGCTGGTCAGCTCGGCGACCTTGTCGAAGCTCGTCAGCCCGGACAGGTGCCGGGCGTGGAACAAGAAGTGCGGCGCGCTGAAGACGGCCCAGGCGGCTCCGGCCAGCCGGCAGCTGCGGAGATCGCCCCAGGCGAGAGCGAGGAGCGCGACCGCGGCCAGCGCGAGGTACGCGGCGCCGACGTCGGTGACGAAGTGCTCGTTGTACGGACCGGTGACCGCGGTCCAGTGGTGCCCGGCGCCGGGAAAGCTGTCGTAGAAGGACCGCGGTCCGATCAGCGCCCAACCGCCGACGAAGAGGCCCTGGAGGAGCAGGACCAGGACTCCGACCTTGCGTGCGTTGCTCACGCCTGCGCCTCCAGCCACTCGTCGAAGGTCTGCCTCCCGAGGGTCGCGCCGTCGCCCGGGACCAGACCGCCGTTGCGCATGCCCTTGCCGGCCTTGCCCGGCAGGAACGCCGTCATCACCGGTCGACGTGATCCGCGCTTGCGCAGCACCCGACGGGTCATCGACGGGACGCTCTCCTCGCGGGGTCCGCGCAGGTCGGGGACGCGACCCTGGGGGACACCGCCGGCGATGCGCGCCAGCTCGGCCGCTACCTCGGACGCCGCCACGGGGGCCGAGGTCATCTGCGGCACCAGCAGCACCGGTCCGATCGAGGGTGCGCGGTCGATCATCTGGGCGCCGAACTCGTGGAACTGGGTCGCGCGCAGGATCGTGAAGGGGACCTTGCCGTCCTCGACCGCGTGCTCCTGCGCGACCTTGCCGACGTAGTAGCCGAACGGGATCTCGTCGATGCCGACGATCGAGAGCAGCACGTGGTGGCGCACGCCCGCGGCGTACTCGGCCTCGAGCAGGGTGCGGGTCGTGGTGGTGAAGAACTCGGTCGCCCTGCCGGCGGCCGAGGTCGCAACGCTCAGCACGTCGACGACGGCCTCGACCCCGTCGAGGCTGTGCTCGAGCCCGCTACCCGTCATCAGGTCAACGCCGGCGGCGCGGGCGAGGACCACAACCTCGTGGCCTGACGACCTCAGCTGCTCGACCAGGACTGATCCGACGACACCGGTGCCACCGGCGACTGCGATCCTCACGGGTCGAAGCCTGCCACGCTGCTCGGACCGGGTCACCGGGGGTTCCGGCACGGTGAAGTTTCAAAGCGACAAAGGGTATGCAAGAGGAGTATTTCAGGCGTACCGTCCATTTTGGACGGAGATCGTCCGCACGGGGACTCGGGGGTGCGGAGTATCAGCCGGCAGGGGACGGGCGAGTGGGCGCTACGAAAAACCGGACACGAACACGACTGGGACGGCTGGCCGCTCCCGGGATGGCCCTGTTCATCGGAGGGCTTTCGATCGCTTTCGCGTTCATCGCCGCCGACGTCAACAAGACCCAGGAGCAGCAGCTTCTGACCGAGCGGGCGGGCGAGCTGTCCTCCCTGCTGAGCGTGAGCACCTCGGAGACCCGTTCGGTGCTGCTGGTCGCGGGCTCCTCGGGCTCGACCCCGGACGCCGCGAAGAGCTTCGCCGCGGTGACCGCCGCGATGACGAGCACGGGAACCTCGACGATCAGCCTCGCGCGCCGGCAGGGCTCCGGGTACGCCGTCGTGCGCAGCGCCGGACGCACGGCGCCGGCTCCGGGCACGGCGGTCTCGCCCGAGGTCACGCAGATGCTGGCGCGGGCGACGAAGGCCAAGGACATGGTCTCCGGCGTGGTCGACCTCGGCGGGAGCAAGCACATCGTGCTCGCCCTGGCGGTGGCGACCGATCCCGGAAACGTCGCCTTCCTCGACTCGGCGCTCGGTCCGGCCAGGCCGACGCCGAGCGCTGCCGGATCGCCGTTCCGCGAGCTCGACGTCGCGGTGTACGCCGGCGCGACGGTCGATCCTCGCCAGCTGCTGCTGGTCTCCGGCGACCTCCCGCACGGAACCGTCGTGACCAAGCAGTTCCAGGTCGGGACCTCCACCTGGTCGATCGCCGCCTCGGCCCGCGAGCCGCTGATCGGCACCGTGGCCTCGGCGTTCCCGTGGCTGCTGGTGGGCGGAGGCCTGCTCACCGCCGCGGTCCTGGGCCTGCTGATCGAGACGCTGGTACGTCGCCGCGAGTACGCGCTCCGGCTCGTCGACGAACGCACCCGGCTGCTCGTCGACGCTCAGGCCGAAGCCGAGCGGGCGAACGTGGCGAGGGAGGAGTTCTTCGCCTCGGTGTCCCACGACATCCGGGCGCCGCTGACCGCGATCATGGGCTTCACCGAGATGATGTCGATCGCCGAGCCGGACGAGCAGGACGTGTTCGTCCAGCGGGTGCGCAGCAACGTCGCGACCCTCGGCGTGATGGTCGACAACATGCTCGACCACGCGCGCCTGCAGGCGGGCGCGCTCGAGGTCCAGCTCGAGCCGCTGTGCCTCAAGGAGCTGGTCGAGGACTGCCTGCGCGACCTCGAGCCGGTACTGACCTCGCACAAGATCGCCGTCACCGGAGCACCGGTCATGGTGATGGCCGACCGGTCGCGTTCGGGCGGGTGCTGGCGAACATCCTGGTCAACGCGGTCCGCTACTCGCCGGCGGGCTCGCCGATCGACGTCGAGCTCAGCGAGGACCACCGGCTGGGCCGCGTCACCGTCGCCGACCGGGGCCGGGGCATCGAGGAGGCGGACCTCGCGACGATCTTCGACGAGTTCGCCCGCGGCTCCAGCGTGAAGGGCGACGGCGGCTCCGGGCTGGGTCTGTTCAGCGTGCACCAGCTGGTCACCGAGCAGCACGGCACGGTCGGGATCAGCAGCACCCCGGGCGAGGGGACCACGGTCACCATCGAGCTCCCGCGGGTGGCCTGACGCCTGCTGAAACAGGCGATTGCGTGATTCGAACATATGTTCGATCATGGGTGGATGTCCACCGTCCAGCAGCTCCAGGAGCGCATCCGCAGCATGCAGGACGGGGTCCCGCGCCAGCCGTTGCCGACGCACCCGGCTCTCGAGGGGCTGCTCCAGCTGCGGACCGGGGGAGCCTATGAGGTCGACAGTGCCGGGCTGGCCATCGCCCTGCTCTCCGCCCCCTCACGTGAGGGCTCCTGGTCCGCCGTGGTGGGAGCGGCCGACTTCGGGGTCGAGGCCGCTGCCGAGCTCGGGGTGGACCTGACCCGGACCGTCCTGGTCCCCGACCCTGGCGAGCACTGGCTCGAGGCGACCGCCGCCCTCCTCGACGTGGTCTCCGTCGTGCTGCTCCGCCCGCCGCCCGGGGTCGGGGAGAGGACCGCGGGCCGGATCGGTGCACGGCTCCGGAAGCGGTCGGCGACGCTGATCGCGTGGGGTCGCTGGCCCGGCTCGGAGGCACGACTGTCGGTCGAGTCCTCACACTGGATCGGCGCCGACCGTGGGCACGGCCGGCTCACCGACCGCCGGCTGGTCGTCTCCGTCGCGCGCGGATCGGCGCCGCCCCGACGCGTCGAGCTCGAGCTCGCGCCCGGAGTCGGTCTGAGGCGGTACGGGTTTCGACAAGCTCAACCCACAGATGAGCCACTTCGGGGGGTGGGCTGATGCGCGTCCTGGTGGTCTGGTGCCCGGACTGGCCGGTGGTCGCCGCCGGTGCTGGCCTGGGTCCGTGCGCGGTGCTGACCCGGAGCGCGGTGGTGGCCTGCAACGAGGCCGCGCGCGAGCAGGGCATCCGGCGCGGCATGCGCCGTCGCGACGCCCAGGCGCGCTGCCCCGAGCTGGTGCTGCTCGACGCCAATCCCGATCGCGACGTACGAGCCTTCGAACCGGTCCTGGCCGCTGTCGAGGCGCTGCGACCCGGGGTGGCGCCGCTGCGGCCGGGGTTGCTGGCGATCAAGGCTCCCGGACGTTTCTACGGCGGTGAGGAGTTCGCCGCGGCCACCATCGCCGAGAAGCTCGTCGGGACCGGGATCCACGACGTCCGGATCGGGATCGCGGACGACCTCTTCTCCGCCGAGCAGGCAGCGCGCCTGGCCGATGTCCAGGGATGGCGGGTGATCGAGCGCGGGGGATCGGCCGCCTTCCTCTGCGCGCTGCCCGTCGACGTCCTCGACGACGCTGACCTCGTCGGACTGCTCCAGCGCCTCGGGCTGAGCTCGCTCGGTGACCTCGCCGCTCTTCCGGCCCGGGACGTGCTGACCCGGTTCGGCGCGTACGGCGCCAAGGTGCACCGACTCGCCCGCGGGGTCGACCTGGTCCAGCCGGCATCGCGCACGCCCCCTCCCGACCTGGTCACCGAGGTGGTCTTCGAGCCGGCGATGACCTCGGTCGAGGCGATCAGCTTCAGCGTCCGCCGCAAGGCCGAGGAGTTCATCGCCGGGCTGGCCCAGCACGGTCTCGTCTGCACCGCGCTGCGGGTCGAGGCCGAGGGCGACGACGCCAAGCGCTCGCTGCTCTCGAGCAGGTCCTGGGTGCACTCGCGCTGGTTCAGTGCCGTCGACGTGGTGGACCGGGTGCACTGGCAGCTCCAGGCGAGCCCGAGCGGTGCGCTGGTCGGAGCGCCGGTGGGGCTGGTGCGGTTCGTGCCCGAGGTGGTCGAGCCTGCCGCGGCCCACGCCGACGGTCTCTGGGGAGGCGGGACCGACGAGCTCATCGACCGAGGTGTCGCCCGGGTCCAAGCCATGCTCGGCTACGACGCCGTGGTGGTCCCGGTCCGGCAAGGCGGTCGGTCGCCGGCGGACCGTCAGCTGCTGGTGCCCTGGGGTGAGCGACCGAGCGCGGTCCGGTCTCCCGACCTGCCCTGGCCGGGGTCGATCCCCTCTCCTGCGCCGACCCGGGTCTTCGTCGAGCCGTGGGCGACGGCGGTCATCGGCGAAGGCGGCCGCCCGGTCACCGTCACCGATCGCGGCGTGCTCACCGGCGTGCCGGAGCGTTTCCACACCGGAAGCGGGTCGGGCTGGCAGCAGGTGCAGGACTGGGCAGGCCCGTGGTCGGTCAGCGAGCAGTGGTGGGAGTCGTCCGAGAGGCCGGGTGCCCTGGTGGCCCGCTTCCAGATCGTCGGGGTCGATGGCAGCGCCTGGCTGATGCGCTGCGACGGCGACCGCTGGTGGACGGAAGCCGCGTATGAGTGAGGAAGCCGTCGCGTAGTGGGCTGGAACAACCCTCCGATCCCGTGGTCCGAGCTCGAGAAGCGTCTGTCGCCGAAACCGCGACCCCTGAATGCTGCCCCGGATGACGGCCCCGGCTCGCGCAAGCGCAAGGCGTACCAGCCCGCCGAGGAGGTGCGACTCCCCGACGGACCGGTGGTCCCGTACGCCGAGCTGCACTGCCACAGCAACTTCAGCTTCCTCGACGGCGCCAGTGGCCCGGACAAGCTGGTCGAGCAGGCGGTCCGGCTGGGGCTGCACGCGCTGGCGATCACCGACCACGACGGCTTCGCCGGGGCGCCGCTGTTCGCCGAGATCGCCCAGAAGTACGCCGGTGCCGGTGGCCCGAAGACGGTCTTCGGCGCCGAGCTGTCGCTGGGGTTGAGCAAGCCGCAGAACGGCGTACCGGACCCCGAGGGCTCGCACCTGCTGGTGCTCGCGGACGGCGTCGAGGGCTACCACCGGCTCGCGTCCGCGATCACCGACGCGCAGCTGCGCGGGGACGAGAAGGGCCGACCGGTCTACGACCTCGAGGAGCTCTCCGGCCACGGGCGCGGTCACTGGCAGGTGCTGACCGGGTGCCGCAAGGGAGCGGTCCGCGCTGCCCTCGCGCGCGACGGGGTCGAGGCTGCCGCGCGCGAGCTGGACCGGCTGACCGCGCTGTTCGGTCACGACCGCGTCGTGGTCGAGCTGGTCGACCACGGCCACCCCGGGGACCACGGGACCAACGACGCGCTCGCCCACCTCGCCCGGGTGCACGGGCTTCCGGTGGTGGCGACCAACAACGTCCACCACGCCACCCCCGACGGGCACCGGCTCGCCTCGGCGATGGCAGCGATCCGGGCGCGACGCAGCCTGGCCGAGATCGACGGCTGGCTCCCGCCCTGGGGCGCGGCGTCGCTGCGATCGGGTGCTGAGATGGCGCAGCTCTTCGCCCGGTACCCCGGTGCGGTCGCCCGGTCGGTGGAGCTGGCCGACCAGCTCGCCTTCGACCTGCAGAAGGCGACCCCGCGGCTGCCCAAGCTCGGCATCCCCGAGGGGCACACGCCCTCGACCTGGCTGCGGGTGCTGACCGAGCGCGGCTTCGAGCTGCGCTACCGCGGTACGCCGCACGAGCAGCGCGCCCGCGAGCGGGTCGACCACGAGCTCGAGGTCATCGAGCGCAAGGACTTCGCCGGCTACTTCGCCATCGTGCACGACATCGTCGCGTTCGCCCGCGAGCAGGGGATCCTCTGCCAGGGCCGGGGGTCGGCGGCGAGCTCGGCGGTCTGCTTCGCGCTGGGCATCACCGCGATCGACTCGGTGCTCTACAACCTGCCCTTCGAGCGGTTCATCTCAGCGCACCGCGACGAGGAGCCGGACATCGACGTCGACTTCGACTCCGACCGTCGCGAGGAGGTGATCCAGTGGGTCTACGAGCGCTACGGCCGGCACAACGCGGCTCAGGTCGCGAACGTGATCAGCTACCGGCCGAAGATGGCGGTGCGCGACGCGGCCAAGGCGCTCGGGCACTCGCCAGGGCAGCAGGACGCCTGGTCGAAGTCGATCGACTCCTGGGGCGGTGCGGTCGCCTCCGAGGACATCCCCGAGCCGGTGGTCGACCTGGCCAACGAGCTGCTGAAGGCGCCGCGCCACCTCGGCATCCACTCCGGCGGGATGATCCTGACCGAGCGCCCGATCGGCGAGGTCTGCCCGATCGAGCGAGCCCGGATGGACAAGCGGACGATCCTGCAGTGGGACAAGGACGCCTGCGAGTGGATGGGCCTGGTCAAGTTCGACCTGCTCGGGCTGGGCATGCTCGGCGCCCTCAACCACATGATGGTGATGATCGCCGAGCAGCTCGGCGAGGAGTGGACGCTGGCCTCGATCCCCAAGGAGGAGCCGGGCGTCTACGACATGTTGTGCCGCGCCGACTCGATCGGCGTCTTCCAGGTGGAGAGCCGGGCGCAGATCGGCACGCTGCCCCGGCTGAGGCCACGGTGCTTCTACGACCTGGCGATCGAGATCGCCCTGATCCGACCCGGCCCGATCCAGGGCGGTGCCGTGCACCCCTACATCCGGCGGGCGACCGGGCGCGAGGAGGTCAGCTACGCGCACCCCGACCTGATCCCGGTGCTCCAGCGGACCCTGGGGGTGCCGTTGTTCCAGGAGCAGCTCATGGAGATGGCGGTGGCGATCGGGGACTGCAGCCGTGACGACGCCGACCTGCTGCGCCGGGCGATGGGCTCCAAGCGCGGCATCGAGCGGATCGAGTCGATCAAGGCCACGTTGTTCGCCGGGATGGCCAGGCGCGGGCTGTTCGGGGAGGAGGCGAAGCAGATCTACGTGCAGATCCTGTCGTTCGCGAACTTCGGCTTCGCGGAGAGCCACGCGCTCAGCTTCGCGCTGCTGGTCTACGCGAGCTCGTGGTTCAAGCTGCACTACCCGGCGGCGTTCCTGGCCGGCCTGCTCCGGGCGCAGCCGATGGGCTTCTACTCGCCGCAGTCGCTGGTCCAGGACGCGAAGCGGCACGGCGTCGAGGTGCGCCGACCGTGCATCGTCTCCTCGGCTGCCCAAGCCGGACTCGAACCACTCACGGTGGTTGAGGCGCGAGGAGCGCAAGCGACGGGCCTCGAAACCCCCGCGACCGGCCTGGCTTCCTGCATCGAGCCGTACCACCGGCCCACCCCGTACGACGCGAGCGCACCGGACCCGACGCTGACCCACCGCCGTGACGGGGCGTTCGCGGTCCGCCTCGGGCTGGACGAGGTGCGGGGGATCGGCGCGGACGTCGCAGCACGGATCGTCGCTGCTCGTGATGAACGACCCTTCCGCGACATGGTCGACCTCTCCCGACGAGCCGGACTGGACTCGGGTCAGCTGGAAGCGCTGGCCACGGCAGGTGCCTTCGAGGTCTGGGGGATGTCGCGCCGCGACGCGCTGTGGCACGCCGGCTTCACCGAGCGCGCTGACCAGCTCGAGGGTGCCGCTGCGGTGGTGTCAGCGCCGATGCTCCCGGGGCTCGACCCGGTCGGCGTCACCCTCTCGGATCTCTGGGCGACCCGGATCTCCCCGGACGGCCACCCGATCACCCACCTGCGCGCGGCGCTGACCGACGTCGGCATCAAGTCGGTGGCGGACATGTTCCAGGCCGAGTCCGGACGCCGGGTCCACGTGGCGGGCCTGGTCACCCACCGCCAGCGGCCGAGCACCGCCGGAGGGGTCACCTTCCTCAACCTCGAGGACGAGACCGGGATGCTCAACGTGATCTGCACCGAGGGGGTCTGGAACCGCTACCGCAAGGTCGCCCGGAACGCGTCCGGCATGGTGATCCGGGGAGTCATCGAACGAACTGACGGAGTGGCGAACCTGCTCGCCGACAAGCTCTCGACTCTCGAGTCGGTCAGCCCGCACGCCGAGGAAGCCCTGCGGGGACGGCACCACTCCCGCGACTTCCAGTGACCCGTGCTGGTTGAGCTTGTCGGAACCTGGTGACGAGCTCGCCTACCCGAAAGCCGCGGCGATCTCGTCGAGCGCCTCACCGACCAGTGGTGCGGCGTCCTCGACGAAGGACGGCCCGCGCATCGGGATCGCCTCGCCCGGCCTGACCTGCTCACCGCAGTGGTCGCAGACCTGCACCGGCTTGCTGATCTGGCCGCAGCTCAGGTGCTTCCAGGCGATCGGCGCCTGGCCGCCGAAGAACCACCGATCCCCGAACTGCTGGATCGCCAGCAGCACCATCGCGAGGTCGTTGCCCTTCTCGGTGAGCCGGTAGTCGTAGCGCGGCGGGTTGTCCTGGTACTCGACCCGGACGACGACCTCGTGCTCGACCAGGTTCGCCAGGCGTTGGGCGAGCACCTTCCGGGAGAGACCGAGGTCGGCCTGGATCGCGTCGAAGCGGGAGATGCCGATCGCGATGTCCCGCAGCACCAGTGGCGTCCAGCGGTCCCCGATGATGTCGAGCGTCCGGGCGACCGAGCAGGGTTGGTCCGAGAGCGTGCTGCGTTGCATGCCTCACACCGTACGCGAGTGCGTTCCCAAAAGGAACCCACGCTGCTAGCGTTCGACCATGCTCGATCGCATCGCGAACCTGACCTGGAACCACCCGCGCAAGATCCTGGCCGCGGCGCTGCTGTTCGCGGCGGTCGCCGGCTTCTTCGGCCACGACGTCGAGCACCACCTCAAGGCGGCCGGGTTCACCGACCCGTCCTCGGAGAGCGAGCAGGCCGGCGACGTCCTGGCCGGCGCACTCGGACACTCCGCGCAGCCCGGCCTCACCGTCCTGGTGCGGCCGAAGGGCGGCGGACAGCTCGACGTCCAGGACCCGGCCGTCGCCGGCGAGATCGACCGCCTGGTCACGCAGCTCGGCAAGGCCGACTACGTGGGACACGTGGACAAGATCCCGGCCCCGGACGGCAAGTCCCTGGCGCTCGCGGCCCAGCTCTCGACCAACGACTTCGAGGACAAGGGCGGTCTGGCCGACGAGTCCGTGCGCAAGCTCGTCGCCTCGAAGTCCCTCGACCTCGGGTACGGCGGCTACGCGCCGAGCTTCAACGAGGTCAACGACCAGACGCGCAAGGACCTGACCAACGCCGAGCTGATCGCCTTCCCGATCCTGGCCCTCCTGCTGCTGCTCGTCTTCCGCAGCGCGGTCGCGGCGGCGCTGCCCCTGCTCATCGGCGCGCTCTCGATCGTCGGCACCCTGTTCATGCTGCGCGTGATGTCGTCCTTCGTCGGGACCTCGGTCTTCGCGCTGAACATCGGCACCGCCCTCAGTCTCGGCCTGGCGGTCGACTATGCGTTGCTGCTCGTCTCACGCCATCGCGAGGAGACGGCGAAGGTCGGCTTCACCCGCGAGGCGCACACCGCGATGATGGCGACCGCCGGACGGACCGCACTGTTCTCCGGCCTCACCGTCGCCGGCGCGATGGCGGCGCTGATGGTGATGCCGCAGCGCTTCCTCTACTCGGTCGGCGCCGCCGGCGCGATGGTCGGCGTGCTGTCGGCGGTGATGGCGATCTTCGTCGCGCCGGCGCTGCTGGCGGTGCTCGGCCCGAGGATCAACGCGTTCTCGATCCGCTCGGGGCCGGCCGTCTCGGACACCTCGACCCGCTGGCTGGCGGTGGCGCGCGGCGTGATGCGGCGTCCGCTGCTGGTGGCACTGGTGACGGCATCCGCCGTGCTGGCGCTGGCCTCGCCGCTGTTCGCCACGCACCTGACCGGTCCCAGTGCGCAGGCGGTCCCGCCGGGTCAGCAGTCCTACGACGTGAACAAGTACCTCTTCGACCACTACCCCCGCGAGGTCACCGAGGGGGTCTCGCTGACGGTGCGGGGGACGACCTCGGACGCGGCGCTCGCGGAACTTCGCACCAAGATCGCCGACGTACCGGGGATGGCCCAGGTCTCGCCCTTCCAGCACGCGAGCTCCGACGTCGCGTTCGCGACGGCGTCGTTGGACAAGTACGCGCTCTCCGACGAGTCCCAGCAGGCGGTGCGCGACGTCCGGGCGCTGCCGGATCCCGAGGGCGGGCACCTGCTCGTCGCCGGCAACACCGCGAGCTTCCTCGACGAGAAGAGCAGCCTGGTCTCCAACGCTCCGTTGGCGATCGGCCTGATCGTCCTGCTCACCGTGGTGCTGCTGTTCCTGCTCACCGGCTCGGTGCTGCTGCCGCTCAAGACGCTGCTCATGAACACGATGACGCTCGCGGCAGCGCTCGGCATCCTGGTCATCGTCTTCGAGAAGAAGTTCCTGGTCGGGCTCCTCGACTACCCGGGTCCGTACTCGGTCGAGGTGACCAGCCTGGTGTTCCTGTTCGCGGTGACCTTCGCGCTCGCCACCGACTACGCGGTGCTCGTGATGGCGCGGATCAAGGAGCTCCGTGACAGCGGCATGACCAACGAGGACGCGGTCGCCCACGGCGTCGCGCGCACCGGTCGCATCATCAGCGCCGCGGCGATCATGATCGCGGTGGTGTTCGCGGCGTTCGCCGTCAGCCCGGTCTTCTTCATGAAGCAGATCGCGGTCGGCATGTCGCTCGGCGTGATCATCGACGCCACGGTCGTCCGAGCCTTCCTGGTGCCGTCGCTGATGCGGCTGCTCGGCGAGGCGAACTGGTGGGCACCCGGTCCGCTGCGTCGGCTGCACGCACGGTTCGGGGTCAGCCACTGACCCCGGCAGCTCAGAAGACCAGCGGCGCCAGGTAACGACGCGCGTACTCCTCGGCCGCCTTCGGGTCGGTCATGTCGACCGAGCCGTGCGGCTGCAGCATGTAGGTGTACGCGATCCGCAGCATCGTCTCGGCGACGATGTGCAGCTCGTCGTCCGGCATCGTCGCCCCACTGCGCCGCAAGGTCTCGGCGACGCGGTGGGCCGAGCCCAGGATCGTGGTGGTCTCCACGTCGCCACCGATGCCGGTGAGGATCTCGGGCTCGGTCTCGAGCAGCCGGCCGAGAAGCGGGATCTCCCGCGTCAGGCCGATGCCGGCCGAGTAGGCGAGCACGATCGCCTCGCGCGGTCCCAGGCCCGCGGTCAGCGCGTCGAGCTGGTCGAAGAACTCGTCGATCTCCCGGTCCAGCACTGCCCGGAGCAGTGCCTCCTTGGTCGGGTAGGCGCGGTAGAGCGTGCTCCGGCTGACCCCGGCGGCCTTGGCGACGTCCTCGACGTTCGCGCGGCGGGCGCCGTACTGGGTGAAGACCCGCTCCGCCGCGTCCAGGATCTCGGTGCTCACGGGTCAGATCCTCTCAAGCGTCACCGGGAGCCGGTCGCGCGGGAACGGCAGCGCAACCAGGTCCAGGGGCCAGGTGTAGTCCGACGGGACCGACCAGCGGTAGGTGCGCAGCAGCTCGTGGAAGATCGAGCGGACCTGGACGCCGGCGAAGTACATGCCGATGCACTTGTGCACCCCGCCGCCGAACGCCTGGAAGGCCATCCGGTGGCTGTGGTCCTCGCGCCGCGGTTCGGCGAACCGGTCCGGGTCGAAGTGGAACGGGTCCGGCCAGTACTGCGGGTCGTGGTGGTTGTAGTACGGCGAGACCGTGACGAACGCACCCTCGGGGATCCGGTAGCCGTTGATCGACGTCTCCCGGGTCGCGACCCGGGGGAGCGAGGGCACCGGGCTGCACAGCCGCATCGACTCCTTCATGATCCGCTCGAGCAGCTCGTTGCCGACGACCGAGTCGTAGTCGTCGCCGCTCGCCAGCGCCGCCTCGCGCGCCTTCTCCTGCCACTCGGGGTACTTCGCGAGGTGGTAGGCCATCGAGCTCATCGTGATCGTGCTGGTGTCGTGCGCGGCCATCAGCAGGAAGATCATGTGGTTGACGATGTCCTCGTCGGTGAACCGCTCGCCCTCCTCGCTCTCGGCCAGGCAGAGCTGGGCGAACAGGTCGTCGCCGCCGTCGCGGCGCTTGGCGGGCAGGTGGGTGTAGAAGAACTCCTCGAGCACCTTGCGCGCCGCGAGCCCCTTCGCCCACGGCGTACCGGGGACGTTGGCGCGGATGATCGAGGTGCCGCCGCGGACCGCGGCGATGAAGGCCTTGTTGATCCGGTCCTGCTCGTGCTGGGGAAGGTCGACGCCGACGAAGGTCTCCAGCGCGAGATCGAGGGTGTGCTTCTTGAAGAGCTCGTTCATCCGCGGGTTCTTGACGTCCGCCCACTGCTCCAGCCCGCTGCGGATGTGCGGCACCATCACCTGGTGGTAGCGGCGCATCGCGTCGTTGGTGAACGCCATCTGCATGACGCGCTTGTGCTGGAGGTGCTCGTCGAAGTCGAGCAGCATCAGGCCGCGGTTGAAGAACGGGCCGATGAAGTGCCCCCACGCGGGGCCGCTGGCGAAGACCCGCTCGCGGTTGATCATGATCTTCTCGGCCGCGTCCATCCCGTAGCAGGCGTAGAGCGTCGTGCCGAAGACGTTGAGCTTGAGGACCTCGCCCCACTTCGCCCGGGCGTAGTCGTTGTGACCGATCGGGTCCCGGCGCATCCGCAGCAGGTGGGGCAGGCCGATCAGCGGGCCGCTGACCTCGCGAAGCGTCCCGGTCCCGGTGTTCTCGATCGTCGCGGTCACGCTGACTCCAGGTGAGGTGAGGTGTCGGAAGCGAAGCGTTGAAACAAAGTTGATTCAATGTATCATCGCGCCATGACGCTTGCCCAGAGCCAGGACCGCTCGACCGGTCTCCCGCTCGGCCCGGACTCCCTGGTCTGGACGTACTTCGCGGACAACCGGATGGCGCTGCTCGGCCCCCGTGCCGCGGTCCTGCAGAACATGCTTCCCTCGCTCGGGCAGGGCGTCGAGGACCACTCGGTCTGGTTCGCCGAGACCCTCGCCCGGCTGCAGCGCAGCATCCCGCCGATCTTCAACACGGTCTACGGCAGCGACGAGGCGAACGCCGGCGTCCAGGTGCGCGACTTCCACCAGAACATCAAGGGCACGCTGCCGAGCGGTGAGCGCTACAGCGCGCTGAACCCGGACACGTACTACTGGGCGCACGCCACCTTCATCGAGCACCTGATCACCGCGACCGACCTGTTCATCCGCCGACTCTCCGATGCGGAGAAGGAGCAGCTGTTCGCGGAGTCGATCACCTGGTTCGCGCGGTACGGCGTCAGTGCGACCGGTACGCCGACCACGTACGCCGAGTTCTGTGCGTACTGGGACCACGCCCTGGCCGAGCGGCTGGTCCCGCACCGCACCGCCGCGTACGGAGTGGGCTACGTGACCAAGGGCTGGCCGCGGCCGAAGCAGGTGCCGGCGCCGGTGTGGTTCCTGCTCCGCCGACCGCTGAACTCCTTCAGCGCGTTCATCACCACCGGCGGCATGCCCGAACGCGCACGCGTGCTCCTCGACCTTCCGTGGGACGAGCGCCGCGAACGCCGGTACCAGCGCTTCGCCGCCGTGTGCCGATCGCTCGACCCGGCCTACCGACGGCTGCCCGGCAAGCTGCGGCTGCACCCGATCGCGCTGCGCGCCTACTCCCGGGAGGGACGTCGCGCGTGAGGACGAAGACGAAGCCGACAATGGTTGCCTCCACGGCGCTGCTGCCGCCGCACCTGAGTGCCACCGACGTGATGCGGTTCCAGGACCAGGTCACCGCCACCGGCGAGGAGACCGCTCAGGCGGTCGAGCCGTTCACCGGTGCGCTGCTGCCGCCGGTCCCGCAGTCCTCGGCCGCCGACGTCGCGCTGGCGGCGACGCGTGGCCGGATCGCCCAGGCGGACTGGGCGGCGCGACCCCTCTCCGAACGCACCCGGTGGGCACTGCGGTTCGGCGAGCTGCTCGTCTCCGAGCGCGACAAGCTCGTCGACCTCGTGCAGTGGGAGACCGGCAAGTCGCGCATCCACGCGGGTATCGAGGCGCTCGGCGTCGCCACGGTCGCGGCCCACTACGGTGCCGAGTCGGCCGGCTACCTGCGCGAGCGAACCGTGCGCTCCGGGGTTCCCGGTGTCGTGAAGGCCCGCGTCAGCCGCCACCCCAAGGGACTGGTCGGGGTGATCGCGCCGTGGAACTACCCGCTCTTCCTCGCCGTCGGGGACGTCATCCCGGCGCTCGTCGCCGGCAACGCCGTCCTCTCCAAGGCCGACTCGCAGGCACCGCTGACCCTGCTCGCCGCCCGTGAGCTCGCTGTGAAGGCCGGACTCCCTGCCGACGTGTGGCAGGTCGTCGCGGGACCGGGCAGCCGATTGGGTCAGCCGATCATCGACGCCGTCGACCACCTCGCCTTCACCGGTTCGACCGCGACCGGCCGCCGGCTCGCCGCGGCCGCGGGGGAGCGGCTGATCTCGACGTCGCTGGAGCTCGGCGGGAAGAACCCGATGATCGTTCGCGCCGACGCGGATCTCGACGCCGCCGTGACCGGAGCCGTGCAGGCGTGCTTCGCCAGCGCCGGCCAGATGTGCATCGGCATCGAGCGCATCTACGTGCACGAGTCGCTCTACCTGGAGTTCGTGGAGAAGCTGGCCACCGCCACGTCGAGGATCACGATGGGCGCGTCCTACGACCACGACGTCGAGCTCGGTTCGCTGACCTCGGCCGAGCAGCTCGCGGTGACCACCGACCACGTCGCCGACGCGCTGGCCCAGGGTGCGAGTGCCGTCGCCGGCGGCCGTGCACGCCCCGACCTCGGCCCGTTCTTCTTCGAGCCCACCGTGCTCACCGGCGTACGGCCGTCCATGAAGGTGTTCGCCGAGGAGACCTTCGGACCGGTCGTCGCCCTCTACCCGGTGGTCGACGACGAGGACGCGATCACGCGGGCCAACGACACCGAGTACGGACTCTCGGCGAGTGTCTGGGGCAGGGACCTCGTCGCGGCCCAGCAGGTGGCAGCGCGGATCCAGGCCGGCGCGGTGAACATCAACGACGGTTACCTCTCCGCGATCTCCTCCCTCTCGGCGCCGATGGGCGGGATGAAGTCCAGCGGCGTCGGCCGCCGGCACGCCGCCGACGGCATCCTGCGGTTCACCGAGTCGCAGACCACCACGACGCAGCGGGTCTCGACGCCGTACCCGTCACGCACCAAGATCTACCTGGCGGCCACCCGCGTGGTCGTCCTCGCACAGCTCAAGGCAGCCCGCCGCAAGGCCCGGAAGGACATCTCATGAGCACACTCACCGGCAAGGTCATCGCCATCTCCGGCGGCGCACGGGGGATCGGCGAGGCGACGGCCAAGGAGCTGACCGCCGCCGGCGCGAAGGTCGCGGTCGGCGACCTCGACGCAGTCCTGGCCGAGCAGTCCGCCGCCGGGTACGGCGGGATCGGACTCCCGCTCGACGTCACCAGCGAGGAGTCGTACGCCGGCTTCCTGGACAAGGTCGAGGCCGAGTACGGCCGCATCGACGCGCTGGTCAACAACGCCGGGATCATGGTGATCGGCAAGCACCTCGACGTGCCGATCGAGAACCAGCTCAAGCAGCTGGACATCAACGTCAAGGGCGTCATCAACGGCTGCCACGCCGTCGCGCCCCGGCTGATCGCCAACGGCGGCGGGCAGATCGTCAACATCGCCTCGCTGGCCGGCCGGTTCGCCGCCCCGGGTGCGGCCGTCTACTCGGGCACCAAGGCCGCAGTGCTCGCCTTCAGCGATGCCCTCGACGCCGAGCTCGCTCCCCGCAACGTCCGGGTCTCCGCGGTGCTGCCGTCCTTCACCAACACCGGTCTGATCAGCGGCACCGAGGCTCCGGCGATGACGCCGGCGATCGAGCCCGCCGACGTCGCGGCCGCGGTGCGGGGACTGCTGGAGAACTACCGCGCCCAGGCGACGGTCCCGAAGTACCTGGCGTTCAGCGCCGCCCAGTGGTCGATGTACCCGCAGCGGATGCGTCGCTGGATGGGGGCGAAGACGGGGATGTCGACGATGTTCCTGGAGTACGACCACGAGGCCCGCCAGGCCTACGAGGACCGCACCACCGGCGAGTGATGGACTTCGAGTTCGACGGTCCCGTCGTCGAGTGGCGCGGCCCCGCGCCGTACTACTTCGTGCGCATCCCCGAGGAGGAGAGCGCCGACATCAAGTACGCCGCCAAGGGGCTTGAGTACTGGGGTCAGGTGCCGGTAGTCGTGCAGATCGACGATGTCGAGTTCTCCACCGCGTTGTTCCCCAAGGACGGCGTCTACCTGATCCCGCTGAAGCTCGCGGTGCGCAAGGAGATCGAGGTCGAGGTGGATGAGGTCGTGCCGGTGTCGTTGACGGTTGGCCGCGGCTGACCTTCGGCACCTAAGGTCGCGGACATGTGGGTCCTGGCCATCGTCGCGGTGCTGCTGGTCCCTGCGTTCATCGCGCTCAGGCCGCGCGCAAGGCCACCGACGAAGCGCCTCAGGTCTGACCCAAGATCACCGTCGTCCCGTCCGGATCGATCCGCGCGCTGACCGCCAGCCCTGCAGCGGCGAACGCGGTTTCAGCAGCTGCGTACTGAATCTCGCTGATCTCGATCAGCACCACCCCGCCCGGCTTCAGCCAGTCGCGCGCCTCGGTGGCGGTGCGGCGCAGCAGCGCCAGACCGTCCGGGCCGCCGTCCAGGGTGTGCAGCGGCTCGTGGTCGCGGGCCTCGGGCGGCATCAGTGCGACCTGGTCGCTGGGCACGTACGGCGTGTTCGCGACGACCACGTCGACCGTGCCGCGCAGCTCCGGCGGCAGCGGCTCGAACAGGTCGCCGACGAAGACCCGGGCCGCAGGCAGGTTCTCCCGCGCGCACGCCACCGCCGCCGGATCGAGGTCGGCGGCGTACACGGAGACCGATGGCTCGGCGTGCAGCAGGTAGGCGCCGATCGCGCCGCTCCCGCAGCACAGGTCGACGACCGTGCCGCCGGGCGGCAGCACGTCGAGCGCGGCCAGCGCGAGCTCGATGGTGCGACCGCGCGGGACGAAGACACCGGGGTGCACGACGACCCGCAGCCCGTCCCCGTCCTCGGTGCCGAACCAGGCCCATCCCAGGATCCACTCGAGCGGTGCGCCGGCGACCCGACGAGCGAGGAGGTCCTCGAGCGGACCTCCCGCCTCCATCAGCAGGCGCGCCTCGTCCTCGGCGTACACGCAGCCGGCCGAGCGCAGGGTGGCCACACAGCGTTCGTAGAGGCTGGCGTCGTACGAAGGAACCCGGTCAGACACCCCGTGAGAGTCGCAGGTCACAGCCCGCGCGGCCACTTCGATTCTTCGAACGGAGGGTGTCTCCGGTACTCTTCAACCACAAGGATCGTCCAGTCTTACCTCGATCCTGATGGCACGTCGCAGCACCGCGAGGGGCTCCGTGCCGGCGAACGACCAACGCGACTCTCCGGAGCTCATCCGGGTCGCGGCCGTGGTGAGACACCACATGAGATAGCGAAAACCCTTGTCCACCAATGCTTTTGCAGTCCTCGGCGTGCCCGCAGACCTGGCCAGCACCCTGGCCGGGATCGGCATCACCGAGCCCACCCCCATCCAGGCAGCGACGCTGCCCGACTCCCTCTCCGGCCGGGACGTCCTCGGCCGCGGCCGGACCGGTTCCGGCAAGACCTACGCCTTCCTCCTCCCGCTGGTCGCCCGGCTGATGGAGTCGGGCTCCCGCCGTACGCCGAAGCGGCCGCGGGCGCTCATCCTGGCCCCGACCCGGGAGCTGGTCTCCCAGATCGACGCCTCGCTCGCGCCGCTGGCAGAGGTGGCCGGCCTCAAGACCCGCACCGTGTTCGGTGGTGTCGGTCAGCACCCGCAGGCCCAGGCGCTGAAGGCTGGTGTCGACATCGTCGTCGCCTGCCCCGGACGCCTGGAGGACCTGATCCAGCAGGGTCTCTGCGATCTCTCCGCCGTCGAGGTCACCATCCTCGACGAGGCCGACCACATGGCTGACCTGGGCTTCCTTCCCGCCGTCCGCCGGCTGCTGGAGAAGACCCCGGCCGGTGGTCAGCGGATGCTGTTCTCGGCCACCCTCGACGCCGGCGTCAACGTGCTGGTCAAGCGGTTCCTGGTGGAACCGAAGACCCACGAGGCCGACTCGGCGCAGTCGCCGGTCGCCGCGATGGAGCACCACGTGCTGCACCTCGAGCACCACCACAAGATCCCGGTCCTGGTGGACCTGGCCAGCGCTCCGGGCCGCACCGTCGTGTTCACCCGGACCAAGCACGGCGCCAAGGCGCTCGCCCGCCAGCTCAACAGCAAGGGCGTGCCGACCGTCGAGCTGCACGGCAACCTCGGCCAGAACGCCCGGACCCGGAACATGGACGCGTTCCACTCCGGCAAGGCGACCACCCTGGTGGCGACCGACATCGCCGCCCGCGGCATCCACGTCGACGACGTCTCTCTGGTCATCCACGCCGACCCGCCGGCCGAGCACAAGGCCTACCTGCACCGGTCCGGCCGGACTGCGCGCGCCGGTGCTGCCGGCACGGTGATCACCCTGATGACCGACCAGCAGGTGCGCGACGTGCGCGACCTGACGCGCGCCGCCGGGATCAAGCCGACCACCACCAAGGTGACCGGTCCGAACCACGAGATCCTGCGTGAGCTGGCTCCCGGGGAGCGGGTGCTGGTTGCCGGCGGTCTCGGCGTTCCGGTGGACGAGTCCGGCTCGGGCGGCTCGCAGCCGCGTCGCTCCGGCGGCGGACGCTCGAACCGTGGCGGCCAGGGTGGCGGCCAGGGCGGCAACCGGTCGCGCAACGGCAACGGTGCGCGGGGTGGCAGTCGCCAGAGCCAGCCCAAGGCGGCATCCGGGGAGTCCGCGGGCCGCTCGCGGCGCCGGCGGCAGGGTGGATCCGGCAACGGATCCGGGGGCGGCTCGCACAGCGCGGCGTCCTTCAGCGGCGGCGGCCGCCGCGGTCGCTGACCGCGGCTGACCGTAGCCGCGCTGACCTGGACCGGTACTCCCGGGAACCGTTTTTCATTGCGCTGTCATGTTGGCGTGGCAGTCTGGCCCCGTGGAGATCCTGACCCCGCGAGACGTTCCCCTCGGCGGGCTGCGTGCGATGAACGTTCGCCGCACCCTGCCGCAGCGGCGTCGTACCTTCGTGGGGGCGTGGTGCTTCATCGACCACTACGGGCCTGACCACGTCGACCCGAACACCGGCGGCATGGTGGTCTCGCCGCACCCGCACACCGGGCTGCAGACCGTGAGCTGGCTGTTCACCGGCGAGATCGAGCACCACGACTCGGCGGGCCACCACGCGCTGGTCCGCCCCGGTGAGGTCAACCTGATGACCGCCGGGCGCGGGATCAGCCATTCCGAGTACTCCACCGGGAGCACCACCCTGCTGCACGGCGCGCAGCTGTGGCTCGCGCTGCCCGAGCACGCGCGGCACACCGACCCGGACTTCGAGCACTACGCGCCCAAGCCGATCCTGGCCGGCAACTGGGAGGCCCGGGTCTTCCTGGGCTCACTGCTCGACTCGACCTCACCGGTGCGCACCCACACCCCGCTCCTCGGTGCCGAGCTCCGCCTCCGCGCCGGCGCCACCCTGCTCGTCCCGGTCGAGGAGGACTTCGAGCACGGCCTGCTGCTGGACTCCGGCGCGATCACCGTCAACGGCGAACCGCTCGCGGCCCACGAGCTCGGGTACGTCGAACCGGGACGCGACCACCTGCTGCTCAAGGCCCAGGAGGACGCGCTGCTGCTCCTGCTCGGCGGCCCGCCGTTCGGCGAGCAGATCGTGATGTGGTGGAACTTCATCGGCCGCGACCACGACGAGATCGTCCGCTACCGCGACCAGTGGCAGGGACTGATCAACGACGGCGTCGCCGACCAGTTCACGCTGCCGCCCGGCGACCTGCTGCCGCCGATCCCCGCACCGCCGCTGCCGAACGCCCGGATGGTCCGCCGAGGATGACCCGAGGATGACCGGACCCGTGATCGGGGACGACGGCATCGCCCGCTGTCCCTGGGGGAGCAACGGCGTCCTGCGCGCGTACCACGACGACGAGTGGGGCCGTCCCGTCGTCGGGGAGTCCGCGCTGTTCGAGCGGCTCTGCCTCGAGGGGGCGCAGAGCGGGTTGTCCTGGCTGACGATCCTCAACAAGCGCGAGGGCTACCGCCGGGTGTTCCGGGACTTCGACGTCGACAAGGTCGCGCGGCTGAGCGATGCCGCCCTGGAGAAGGCGTTGCTCGACCCCGGCATCGTCCGCAACCGGGGCAAGGTCGAGTCGGTGCGTCGGAACGCCCGCGCCACCATCGACCTGCGTGCCGACGGCGGGCTCGAGGCGTTCGTCGAGTCGTTCGCTCCGAGCCGCACGCCGAAGCCGGCCCGTACCTCGGCCCTCCCGACCACCTCGCCGGAGTCGCTGGCGCTGTCCAAGGCGCTGAAGAAGCGCGGGTTCTCGTTCGTCGGCCCGACCACGATGTTCGCGCTCTTCGAGGCCACGGGGATCGTCGACACCCACCTGACCGGCTGTTTCAGGCGCGGCATCTCGGGTCGGTGGCCGGCCTGAGTCCTGCCACACTGCTCCCGTGGCGAACCCTCCCGTGCTCAAGGGCCTGCTGGCCCTGCTGGGCTGCCAGCTCGTCGGTGAGCTCGCCGTCCGACTGACCGGGATCGAGTTCCCCGGGCCCGTCGTCGGAATGCTGCTGTTCTTCGGAGTCCTCCAGCTGCGCCGGCCGGCGGAGTCCTCCGGCCTGGTGGCGGCGCCGACGCTGCTGCTCCGGCACCTGCACCTGCTCTTCGTCCCGGCCGGCGTCGGGGTCGTGGTCTACCTGCACCGGATCGCCGAGGACGCGCTCCCGCTCGCGGCCGGGCTCTGGGTCTCCTGGCTGCTGGGCTTCGTGGCCACCGCGCTGGTCGCCGACCGGCTGCTGCGGATCTTCCGGGAGCGGCCATGACGCCGCTCGCGCTCCACGGCCAGGAGACCTGGGACTGGCTGACGACGTCGCCGCTGTTCGGGATCACCCTGACGCTGGCCGGCTACGCGCTCGGCCGCTGGCTGCACCACCGGACCGGCAGTCCGGTCTTCCAGCCCGTGCTGGTCGCGATCGTGGTGATCGTCGCGGTGCTCAAGCTCGGCGACGTCTCCTACGCCGACTACCTGACCGGTGGCAGCTACGTCGGGTTCTGGCTAGGCCCGGCGACCGTCGCGCTGGCCCTGCCGCTGCACCACGAGTGGCACCTGGTGCGACGGGCCGCGGTGCCGATCCTCACCGGCGTCGTGGTCGGCACGGTCGTCTCCATCTGCTCCGCGATCCTGGTCACCGACCTGGCCGGCGGCAACCGCGAGCTCCAGCTGACGATGGCCCCGAAGGCGGCGACCACCCCGGTCTCGCTCGCGCTGTCCAGCCAGATCGGCGGCATCCCGGCCCTGACGGCGGTGCTCACGATCCTCGCCGGCATCACCGGCGCGATCCTCGGTCCGTGGGTGCTCGACAGGATCGGCGTGCGGGACCCCCGCGCCCGCGGCATCGCGATGGGCAGCGTCACCCACGGCATCGGCACCGCGCGGGCCCTGGCCGAGAGTCGCACCGAGGGTGCGTTCAGCGCGCTGTGCATGGGGCTGGCCGCGGTCGCGACCAGCGTGCTCGTGCCGATCGTGGTGCTCTGGATCTAGTTCTCCAGGAGGATCCCGGAAGCCGTCGATGGCGGCTAGTTTTCCGTCCATGACGCTGCCCCCTCCCCGCGCCAAGGTCCACGCCTTCTCCGACGACGCCCTCGGCGAGCACGACGCGGTCGGCCTGGCCGAGGAGATCCGTGCCGGCAGGATCTCGGCCCTGGAGGCGGTCGACGCCGCGATCGCGCGGGTCGAGAAGGTGAACCCCGAGCTCAACGGCCTGGTCGTTGCCGACTACGACCGCGCCCGGGCGAGGGCAGCCCGGCCCGGGAAGGGCTTCTTCGCCGGCGTACCGACGTTCGTCAAGGACAACTCCGACGTCCAGGGACTGCCCACCCAGCAGGGCTGCTCGGCGTACACGGGCGAACCGGCGAAGGTGGACGGCGACTTCGCCTCGATGTTCTTCGGCACCGGCCTGGTCGGGATCGGCAAGAGCCAGCTCTCCGAATTCGGCTTCAGCGCGAGCGCGGAGTTCTTCAACGCGGATCCGGTCCGCAACCCGTGGAACACCGACTACTCCTCGGGTGCCTCCTCGGCCGGGTCGGCGGCGTTCGTGGCCAGCGGAGCGGTCCCGATCGCGCACGCCAACGACGGCGGCGGCTCGATCCGGATCCCGGCCGGCTGCAACGGCCTGGTCGGCCTCAAGCCGACCCGGGGCCGGGTGCCGCAGGACAAGATGATCCGCGAGATGCCGCTGCGCATCGTGGCCGACGGCGTGGTCAGCCGCAGCGTCCGCGACACCGCGGCCTTCCTGCGCGAGTCCGAGAAGCACTACCGCAACCTCAAGCTGCCGCCGATCGGGGACATCCGCGGCCCCGGCCAGAAGCGGCTGCGGATCGCGATGCTGATCGACTCGATCGGCGACCTGAAGACCGACCCCGAGGTGGCCGAGGCGGTCCGCGGCGCCGCCCAGCAGCTCGAGGCGCTCGGCCACCACGTCGAGGAGATCGCCATGCCGGTCCCGGAGTACTTCCTCGACGACTTCCTGGCGTACTGGAGCGTGCTGTCCACCTTCATGCTGGCCACCGGCAAGCGGACCCTGGGAGCCGACTTCGACCGGGCGAAGACCGACAATCTCAGCCGCGGGCTGGCCAAGCACGGTCTGCGCCAGTCCTGGAAGCTGCCGTTGGTCCTGTCCCGGCTCGGTGCCTCGCAGCAGATCTCCAAGCGTTTCTTCCGGACCTACGACGCGGTGCTGACCCCGGTGCTCGCGCTGCCCACCCCCGAGCTCGGCTGGCTGAACCCGGCCCAGCCCTACGAGGTGGTCATCGACCGGCTGATCCAGCTGGTGAACTTCACCCCGCTGCAGAACGCCACCGGCGACCCGGCCATCTCGCTGCCGCTCGGAACCAGCCGCAACGGGATGCCGATCGGGGTCCAGCTCGGTGCCGGTCGCGGCCGGGAGGCACGGCTGCTCGAGGTGGCCTACGAGCTCGAGCAGGCCGTCGGATTCGCCCGGATCCAGGACGCCTGAGACGGCGCCCACACCGATTTCACGAACGCCGGGCCGCCTGTGTATCCTTCTCGTCGGCCTTGAAGCAGGACCACAAGGCAGGCCCCTTTAGCTCAGTCGGCAGAGCGTCTCCATGGTAAGGAGAAGGTCTACGGTTCGATTCCGTAAAGGGGCTCTGGGAATGGCCGCGGAAGCGCGACTGTTCACCGAGGCGGGGTAGCTCAGCTGGTTAGAGCGCACGACTCATAATCGTGAGGTCGCGGGATCGAGCCCCGCCCCCGCTACCAGCAACACACCCGCAGCACCGAAGTTTTCGCAAGCAGGAAGAAGGCACACCGTGGCCAGCAAGAGCTCCGACGTCCGCCCCAAGATCACATTGGCGTGCGTTGACTGCAAGGAACGCAACTACATCACCAAGAAGAACCGCCGGAACGACCCCGACCGGCTGGAGCTGAAGAAGTTCTGCCCGCGCTGCCGGACGCACACCGAGCACCGCGAGACCCGCTGACCGCTCAGCACCCACGTCATCGCCGAACGGCATCCCCTCGGGGGTGCCGTTCTGCTTTGTCCGGTAGTTTCGCCGCGTGGCAGTAGACCAGTCCCTGGTGGGGCGAACGTTCCCGCCGACCGCGCCGTACGACGTCACCGAGGACTCGCTGGCCGCCTTCGCCGCCGCGACCGGAACCCCGTACGCCGCCGGCGGACCTGCGCCCGCCACCTACCCGATCGTGGTCGCGTTCGCCGCCATGCAGGAGCTCATGGTCGACCCGTCGGTGGGGATCGAGCTGCACCACGTGGTGCACGGGGACCAGCGGTTCACCCACGAGCGCTCGGTGCTCGCGGGGGACCGGCTGAGCGCCGAGCTCACCGTCGACGGGCTGCGCCAGATCGGCGGCGCCGACATCATCTCCACGACCAGCGCGATCACCGACGCCGACGGTGCCCTGGTGTGCACCGCCCGCGCGACGCTGGTGCACAAGGCAGGTGCCTGATGGATGCCCGCACCTACCGCGTGACCCGGGCCGACCTGGTCGCCTACGCCGCCGCCAGCGGCGACCACAACCCGATCCACCAGGACGAGGCGGTGGCGCTGTCCGTGGGCCTGCCCGGTGTGATCGCGCACGGCATGTACACCCTCGCCCTGGTGGCCCGGTACGTCGACGAGTCGGTTGGCCACTCCGGACAGATCGCCGAGCTCACCGCGAAGTTCACCAAGCCCGTGGTCGTCCCGGCCGAGGGTGTCGAGGTGGTGGTCGAGGGCGAGCTCACCGAGTCCGAGGGCCAGCGGGTGGTCGCCCTCACCGTGACCTGCAACGGCGAGAAGGTGCTGGGCAATCCACGGGCGGTGCTGCGTGCCTGACCTGTCCAGCCTCACGACGCTGCGCGTCGGTGGTCCCGCGGCCGAGTACGTCGAGGCCACCACCGAGGCCGAGCTGGTCGCCGCGGTCTCCGAGGCGGACGCGGCCGGCACCCCGGTGCTGGTGGTGGGCGGGGGCAGCAACCTGCTCGTCGCCGATGCCGGCTTCGACGGACGCGTCGTCGCGGTGCGCACCTCCGGGGTCGTCTTCGACGCCGACGCCTGCGGCGGTGCCGTGGTCCGGGTCGCGGCCGGGGAGCCGTGGGACGACCTGGTGCAGCGCGCGGTGACCGAGGGGTGGCTCGGGATCGAGGCGCTCTCCGGCATCCCGGGCCAGGCCGGCTCCACCCCGATCCAGAACGTCGGCGCCTACGGGCAGGAGGTCGCCGGCACCGTCGCCTCGGTCCGCTGCTGGGACCGGCAGACCGGCGCCGTGCACACGCTGTTCGCCCGCGACTGCCGCTTCGGCTACCGGACCAGCCGGCTCAAGCAGGAGCCCGGCCGGTTCGTGGTGCTCGAGGTCGTCTTCCAGTTCCGGCTCGGCGACCTCGGCGCAGCGGTCGGGTACGCCGAGCTCGCCGACCGCCTCGGCGTATCGGTGGGCGAGCGCGCGCCGGCGGCCGAGGTGCGCGAGGCCGTGCTGGAGCTGCGCCGCGGCAAGGGCATGGTGCTGGACCCGGCCGACCACGACACCTGGAGCGCCGGCTCGTTCTTCACCAATCCGGTCGTCCCGGCCGCGCAGGTGCCCGAGGGCGCCCCTGCCTGGCCGCAGGAGGACGGCGCGGTGAAGACCAGTGCCGCGTGGCTCATCGAGCACGCCGGCTTCGGTCGCGGCTACGGCGGCGCCACCGCGGCGTTGTCCGGGAAGCACACCCTGGCGCTCACGAACCGGGGCGGCGCGACGGCGTCCGAGCTGGTCGCGCTCGCCCGCGAGGTGCGCGACGGTGTCCGCAGCAGCTTCCGGATCGAGCTGGTCAACGAGCCGGTGCTCGTCGGGCTCGAGCTCTAGACGGTGCCGTAGTCGGCGACCCGCTGGGCGTCGACCGCGAACAGGACGATCAGCAGGATCACCCCGATCAGGGCGAGGGTCAGCAGCACCGTGCCGACGATGCCGAGGATCATCCCGGCCTGCGCCGAGCCGTCGCCGCCGAGCTGGCCGTTCGACTCGCGGATCTCGCGACGGGCGCGCATCCCGGTGACCCAGGCGAACGGCGCCGCGATCAGCGGGAGGCCGCACATCAGGCCACCGACGACGCTGACCAGGCCGAGCACCAGAGCGGTGGTGGCCTTGGGGTGGTCCGGTGCGACGTACGAGGTGAAGGGCTGGTGGTAGGGCTGCCCGTAGCCCGGCTGCTGCTGCACGTACTGCTGTTGCCCGTACTGCGGCTGCCCGTACTGCTGCTGCCCGTAGGGCTGGCCGTACTGGGCCTGCCCGTACGTCGGCGGCGGGGCCTGACCCGGCGGCTCCTGGCCGATCGGGTAGGCCGACTGCGGGTTGAACTGCGGCCCGTCCGGCGTCGGGCCGCCGCTGCTGTCGCTCATCCCGGCATTCTCCCCAACCAGGCGTCGATCTCGGTCAGCAGCCCCGCCTTGGTGGCGTCGTCGGCACGGGAGGCGTGGATCGAGGAGCGCGCCAGCGACGCCAGCTGCTCGTCGGTGAGCTCGTGGGCCGCGCGCATCGTCGCGTACTGGGCGCCGAGCCGGGAGCCGAACAGCAGCGGGTCGTCCGCGCCGAGGGCGATCTGGGCGCCCGCGGCCATCAGCTCCGGCAGCGGCACCGAGGTCAGGTCGGAGTACACGCCGAGCGCCACGTTGGAGACCGGGCAGAGCTCCAGGGCGATGCCCTTCTCGACGACCCGGTCCAGAAGCGCGGGATCCTCGGCGACCCGCACCCCGTGGCCCAGGCGGTCGGCGTGCAGCTCCTCGACGCAGGTCCGCACCGAGTCCGGGCCGAGCAGCTCGCCGCCGTGCGGTGCGAGCAGCAGACCCGCGCGCTCGGCGATCCGGAAGGCCGGCGCGAAGTCGGCGGTCCGTCCGCGGCGCTCGTCGTTGGAGAGCCCGAAGCCGACCACCCCGCGGTCGGCGTACTGGGCCGCCAGCCGGGCGAGCGTGCGGGCGTCGAGCGGGTGCCGGGTCCGGTTGGCGGCGATCACCACCGCCATCCCGATGCCGACGTCGCGCGAGGCCTCGGCAACGGCGTCGAGCACCAGGTCGGTGAAGGCGGTGATCCCGCCGAACTTCGCGGCGTACCCGCTGGGGTCGACCTGGATCTCCAGCCAGCGCCCGCCGTCGCGCTGGTCGTCCTCGGCCGCCTCGTGCACCAGCCGCCGTACGTCGGCCTCGGTGCGCAGCACCGACCGCGCCACGTCGTAGAGGCGCTGGAAGCGGAACCAGCCCTTCTCGTCCGCTGCCGAGAGCGTCGGCGGCCACTCGGTGACCAGTGCGTCCGGCAGTGAGATGCCGTCCCGCTCGGCGAGCTCGAGCAGCGTCCCGTGCCTCATCGAGCCGGTGAAGTGCAGGTGCAGGTGGGCCTTGGGCAGGGCAGTCAGGTCGCGGTGCCCGGAACTCGGTTCCTGAGGAGGTTGCGCAGCAACCGTCTCGAAGGGCACTGCCGGGTCAGCCCGCGAGCTTCTCGGCGGCGGCCAGCAGGACGCAGGTGGCGACGCCGTCCATCGCGGCGGAGACCTCGCCCATCTCCGGGAAGGTCGGCGCCAGGCGGATGTTCCGGTCGTGCGGGTCGTCGCCCTTCGGGAACGAGGCACCCGCCGGCGTCAGCGCGATGCCCGCCTCCTTGGCCAGCTGCACGACCCGCGAGGCGGTGCCGTCGAGCACGTCCAGGCTGACGAAGTAGCCGCCCGTCGGCTTGGTCCAGGAGGCGACGCCGAGACCACCGAGGCGCTCGGTCAGCACCCGGTCCACCTCGTCGAACTTCGGCGCGATGATCAGCCGGTGCTGGGTCATGTGGTCGCGCACACCCTGGGCGCTGCCGAAGAACTGCGCGTGCCGGAGCTGGTTGAGCTTGTCCGGTCCGATGGCGCCCTTGCCGAGGTGCGTGGTGTACCAGGAGACCGTCTCGGTGGACCCGGCCAGGAACGCGACGCCGGCACCGGCGTAGGTGATCTTGGAGGTCGAGGCGAACATGATCGGCCGGTGCGGGTTCCCCGCGGCTGAGGCCAGCGACAGGATGTCGGCGCTCTTCGCCTCGTCCTCGGTCAGGTGGTGGAACGCGTAGGCGTTGTCCCAGAAGATCTTGAAGTCCGGTGCGGCGGTCGGCATCGAGGCCAGGCGCTCGGCGACCTCGAGCGAGGCGATCGATCCGGTCGGGTTGGCGTAGGTCGGCACGATCCAGATGCCCTTGATGCTCGGGTCGTTCGCGGCGAGTGCAGCGACCGCCTCGGCGTCCGGACCGTCGGAGTTCATCGGCACCGTGACGGTGTCGATGCCGAACCAGTCGAGCAGCGTGAAGTGCCGGTCGTACCCGGGCACCGGGCAGATGAAGGTGACCTTCTCCTCCTGGCTCCACGGACGCTCGGAGTCGACCCCGCCCTTGAGCCAGAGGTCGGTGAGCACCTCGCGCATCATCACCAGGCTGGAGTTGCCGCCGGCGACGACCTGCTCGGGCTCGACCCAGAGCAGCTCGGCGAACATCGCCCGCAGCTCCGCGATGCCCTCGAGGCCGCCGTAGTTGCGGGTGTCCACCCCGGCGGAGTCCTTCGGTCCCGTCGGGAGGCCGAGGAGCGCGTCGGAGAGGTCCAGCTGCGCCGCCGCGGGCTTGCCGCGCGTCAGGTCGAGCTTCAGGCCCTTGCCCTGCAGGTCGGTGTACGCCTGCTGCTGGGCTGCCAGGAAGGCGGCCAGTTCGGCGGGGGACTGGTCGGCGAGGGGCTGGTTCTCTGCGCTCACGGTGCCATCGTCCCAGAGGCCCCTGGCGCCTCGCGAGCCGGTTACCCGGGCAGAGCGTGAAGCCGGTTCGACTTTGGCTGGCGACGCCCCGTAGACTCCTCTTTTGGTGTCCTCGGGCAATGCTTCTGCATGCCCGGAGGACGTCGAAGGGCACTAGCTCAACTGGCAGAGCACCGGTCTCCAAAACCGGGGGTTGGGGGTTCAAGTCCCTCGTGCCCTGCGCTGGACATCAGACACAGTCATCGATCAAGGGAAGAAGGAAGCCGTGACGGACACCCCGGCGCGCTCGGCCAAGTCCGACCGCACGAGCCCGGTCACGTTCTACCGACAGGTCGTCGCCGAGCTGCGGAAGGTCGTGTGGCCGAGCCAGCAGCAGTTGGTGACCTACTTCCTGGTCGTGATGGTGTTCGTGCTCTTCATGATCGCGATCGTGTCGGTCCTCGACCTGGCCTTCGGCAAGGCCGTGTTCCAGGTCTTCGGCGGATCGAAGACCACGAACAAGTAGCAGCCCTCCAGGGCAGCACCCCTTTCAGCTTTATCAATTCAGTACGGAGTGAACGTGTCGGAGCAGTACGACGAGGCAAACCAGCCGGTCCTCGACGACCAGGACGACCTCGCGGTCGAGGTCGCTGACGAGCCGCAGGCCGAGGTCTCCGCGGAGGCCGAGGTCGCTGACGCCTCCTCCGACGAGCCCGAGCTGACCGAGGACAGCACCGAGGACGTTGCCGAGGACGCTGCCGACGAGGCCCCCGAGGTCGTCGAGGCCGAGGTCGAGGTCGAGGCCGCTGACGAGCCCGCTGACGACGACGCCAACGACGAGGCCACCGAGGACGCTGCCGACGAGGCCGCCGAGGACGAGGCTGCCGAGGACGAGGCTGCTGTCGACGCCCCGGGCGGCGACGCGCTCGAGGAGTTCCGGGCCGCGCTGCGCGAGAAGGTCGGCGACTGGTTCGTGGTGCACACCTACTCCGGCATGGAGAACCGGGTGAAGGCCAACCTCGAGAACCGGATCACCTCGCTGAACATGGAGGACTTCATCCACGAGGTGATCGTCCCCACCGAAGAGGTCGCCGAGATCAAGAACGGGCAGCGCAAGCTGGTCAAGCGCACCGTCCTCCCCGGCTACGTCCTGGTCCGGATGGACCTGACCGACGAGTCCTGGGCCGCAGTGCGGCACACCCCGTCGGTGACCGGCTTCGTCGGGCACAGCCACCAGCCGGTGCCGCTGAGCCTCGAAGAGGTCGAGAACATGCTGGCCCCCGCCGTCCAGGCCGAGGCCGAGGCCGCCGCGGTCGCCGAGGCCGCGAGCACCGGTGCCCCGGTCCGCCCGGCCAGCCGCCCGTCGATCACCGTCGCCGACTTCGACGTCTCCGACTCGGTGATGGTGGTGGACGGCCCGTTCGCCACGCTGCACGCGACGATCACCGAGATCAACGCCGAGGCACAGAGGGTCAAGGCCCTCGTCGAGATCTTCGGCCGGGAAACCCCGGTCGAGCTGAGCTTCAGCCAGATCGAGAAGGTCTGACCGAGCTCACCGCACCACGCAACACCAGGTGGCAGAGGCGCAGAGCGCGTCTCGTCATGACCACGAGAAGAAAGTAGAGAACTAGAGCAATGCCTCCGAAGAAGAAGATCGCCGCACTGGTCAAGGTGCAGCTGCAGGCGGGCGCCGCCACTCCGGCTCCGCCGGTCGGTACCGCGCTCGGCCCGCACGGCGTCAACATCATGGACTTCTGCAAGGCGTACAACGCCCAGACCGAGGCCATGCGCGGGAACGTCATTCCCGTCGAGATCACCATCTACGAGGACCGGACCTTCGACTTCATCACGAAGACGCCGCCGGCCGCAGAGCTGATCAAGAAGGCCGCCGGTATCGCCAAGGGCTCCGGTGTCCCGCAGAAGGACAAGGTCGGCAAGCTGACCAAGGACCAGATCCGCGAGATCGCCGAGACCAAGATGCCCGACCTCAACGCCAACGACGTCGAGGCCGCGATGAAGATCGTCGAGGGCACCGCCCGCTCGATGGGCGTCACCACCGACTGAAACCCGTGGAAGAGCCGCGCTGGCTCGCTCACCACATCCTTCCTGGCGCCACCCCCGCGTGACGCCGCCACAGAAAGAGAAGACCCATGCAGCGCAGCAAGACCTACCGCGCGGCGGCTGAGCAGTTCGACAAGGACGAGCTCTACGCCCCGCTGGCCGCGATCAAGATCGCCAAGGCCACCTCGAAGAAGAAGTTCGACGAGACCGTGGACGTCGTCATGCGTCTCGGCGTCGACCCCCGCAAGGCCGACCAGCTGGTCCGCGGCACCGTGAGCCTGCCGAACGGCACCGGCAAGACCGTCCGCGTCCTGGTGTTCGCGAACGCCGACAAGGCCGACGCCGCCCGTGAGGCCGGCGCCGACTTCGTCGGTGGCGACGAGCTGATCGAGAAGGTCGCCGGCGGTTGGACCGACTTCGACGCCGCCGTCGCGACGCCGGACCTGATGGGCAAGGTGGGCCGCATCGCCCGCGTGCTCGGTCCGCGCGGCCTGATGCCGAACCCGAAGACCGGCACCGTGACCGCGGACGTGGCCAAGGCCGTGACCGACATCAAGGGCGGCAAGATCGAGTTCCGGGTCGACCGGCACGCGAACCTGCACTTCATCATCGGCAAGGCCTCGTTCTCCGAGGTCCAGCTCGCGGAGAACTACGCCGCGGCGCTCGAGGAGGTGCTCCGTCTGAAGCCGGCCAGCTCCAAGGGCCGCTACCTGAAGAAGGTCACCGTCTCCACGACCATGGGCCCCGGTGTCCAGGTCGACCCGAACCGCACCCGCAACGTCGCGGTCGAGGACGAGGCCTGAGCCCCATCTAGCTGACCCGGCAGAAACTCACGGCCCCCGAGCACCGACTGGTGCTCGGGGGCCGTGAGTTTCTGCCGGGTCAGCGTTTCAGCAGGCCCAGGGCGGCGTACCGACCGGGCTGCCGTCGGCCATCGCCGCGGTGAAGCCCGCGGTGACCGCCACGTGCACCCGGGCGGGGACCCCGCCGGGGTTGGACAGCTGGATCGGCTCCCCGGCCGGGACCACGACCACGTCGCCGGCTGCGGCGACCTCGCCGTCCGGGGCGAGCCGGACGGTCCCGTCGATGACCAGGAAGACCTCGTCGTGGTCCAGCGTGTGGGCCTCGGGGGACTCCAGGCCGGGCTCGACCGTGAGCAGCCAGGCGCAGAGCTCGGCAGATCCCCGGCTCGGTGCGGCCAGGGCGGTGAAGGTGATGCCGGGCAGGTCGAAGACCTGCGCCTCGGCACCGCGGATGACGTACATGGGTGCTCCTCAACTAGACAAGCGCACTTGAACAAGTTCGCTTGGCTATTCTGGGGGCATGATCCCTCCTGCGCAACCGGGTTCCGAGCCCCCGGGACCACGTTCCGACCTGGGCATCCTGCTGCTCGTCGCGTACCAGGCGTTCGTGCGCGGGCTGCACGAGGAGATGGCCTCCCACGGGTACGACGACCTGGGCAGCTCCGACGGCGTGGTCTTCCGGTTGCTGCACGCCGAGCCGCGGACGGTGAGCGACCTGGCCGGACGGCTCGGGATCAGCAAGCAGGGGGCTGCGCAGATCGTCGAGGACATGGAGCGCCGGGGGTACCTGGTCCGCCGGCCCGACCCGAACGACGGCCGGGCCCGTCTGGTCGGGCTGAGCGAGCGCGGAGCGGGCGCCCTGGGCGTGGCCCGGGAGTTCCACTCCGGCTACGAGCAGCGCCTGGTGGCCGGCCAGGGCCAGGACGCGGTGGACACGGTGCGGTCCGTGCTGCGGAGCATGACCGAGGACGCTCCGGAGGGTCTCTACCGCGAGCTGCGCAGCCTGTACCTCTGAGCGCGGCGCCCGGTTCGGGGGACGATCCGGGGCCGATTTGGCGCTCACGGCGTACTCCCGTACAGTTTCCCGCTGGAACCGAAGACCGCCGGTCCACTCCCCGGAGTGCGAAGGTCCGTGAAAACGGGCGGCCTGCGCAGGTGACAGAGAGTAGAACGGCTACGCCGTGCCACGCCCTGTGCCTGCGCCAGGGCGTTTCGTCTTTTCTCGGCCGGGTTCGGTTCGCACAACCCGTGCACAGTTGGAAGGAGCCCCATGGCCCGGCCTGACAAGGCAGCAGCCGTTGCGGAGATCGTTGAGCAGTTCAACGAGTCCGCCGGCGCCGTGCTGACCGAGTACCGCGGCCTGACCGTCAAGCAGCTGCAGGATCTGCGGCGCGCTCTCGGCCAGAACGCCAACTACGCCGTGGTCAAGAACACGCTGACCCAGCTCGCGGCCAAGGAAGCCGGCGTCGAGGGATTCGACGACCTGCTCACCGGGCCGACGGCGATCGCCTTCATCAACGGCGACGTCGTGGAGGCTGCCAAGGGTCTGCGTGACTTCGCCAAGGCGAACCCCGCCCTCGTCATCAAGGGCGGCTACGTCGACGGTGCCTCGATGGACGCGAAGGAGATCGCCAAGCTGGCCGATCTCGAGTCGCGCGAGGTTCTCCTGGGCAAGCTGGCGGGCGCGATGCTCGCCTCGCTCAGCCAGGCCGTCTACCTGCTCAACGCCCCGCTCGCCCAGGCTGCCCGCATCGTCGGTGCCCTGGAGGCGAAGGCGCAGCAGGACCCCTCGATCCTCGCGGGTGGTGCCGGTGCTCCGGCCGCTGCCGCGGAGGAGGCCCCTGCCGAGGAGGCTCCCGCAGAGGAGCCGGCCGAGGCCGAGGCTGCCGCTGACGACGCTGCCGAGACCGAGGCCCCCGCGGCCGAGGCCGAGGTCGCCGAGGACGCACCCGCCGAGTAGTTCGGCAACCACCACCCACGAAAAGAAACTTGGCGGGCGTCGCCTGACGCCGCCACGAACGGAAGGAACGCCACCATGGCGAAGCTCAGCACCGACGAGCTGCTCGACGCTTTCAAGGAGATGACCCTCCTGGAGCTCAGCGAGTTCGTGAAGCAGTTCGAGGAGACCTTCGGCGTGACCGCCGCTGCTCCGGTCGCCGTTGCCGCGGCCGCCCCGGCCGGCGGCGGCGCCGCTGCCGGTAGCGACGACGCTGGTGACCAGGACGAGTTCGACGTCATCCTGGACGCCGCTGGTGACAAGAAGATCAACGTCATCAAGGAGGTGCGCGCCCTGACCTCCCTCGGTCTGAAGGAGGCCAAGGAGCTCGTCGAGGCCGCCCCGAAGGCGATCCTCGAGAAGGTCAACAAGGAGACCGCTGACAAGGCCAAGGAGGCCCTCGAGGGCGCCGGCGCCACCGTCACGCTCAAGTGACCTCGTAGCACTCCAGATTCACCGCAGGAGCGGTCGGTCCCCCCGGGGACCGGCCGCTCTTCGCATACTCCGGCACGTCTTGTCGCGTTTCGTTCCCTGAATCTGAGACGGATGTGGCGGAGGGTGACGTGAGCGCAATGTCCGCGTAACTTAGCCTCCGGTTACTCGTTGGTTTGACCAGGCGGGAGTGTCGTGGGAGTCACACCTGCCATCCGGATCTAGAGGGAGTTTCTCCATGGGCGTCGAGATCAAGATCGAGCACCTCACCAAGTCGTTCGGAAAGTCGCTGATCTGGAAGGACGTCAGCCTGACGGTTCCCGCGGGTGAGATCTGCGTGATGCTCGGTCCGTCCGGTACCGGTAAGTCGGTGCTGCTGAAGACGATCATCGGTCTGCTCAAGCCCGACGAGGGCAAGGTCATCATCGAGGGCGTCGACATCGCCTCCTGCCCGGAGAAGGAGCTCTACGAGATCCGCAAGCTCTTCGGCGTGCTGTTCCAGGACGGCGCGATGTTCGGCTCGATGAACCTCTACGACAACGTCGCCTTCCCGCTGCGCGAGCACACCAAGAAGTCCGAGTCCGAGATCCGCAACATCGTCATGGAGAAGATGGACCTCGTCGGTCTCCTCGGTGCCGAGGACAAGCTCCCCGGTGAGATCTCCGGCGGTATGCGCAAGCGTGCCGGCCTGGCGCGTGCGCTGGTCCTGGACCCGGAGATCGTGCTCTTCGACGAGCCGGACTCCGGTCTGGACCCGGTCCGCACCAGCTTCCTGAACCAGCTGATCATCGACCTGAACGCGCAGATCGACGCGACGTTCCTGATCGTGACCCACGACATCAACACCGCCCGGACGGTGCCGGACAACATCGGCCTGCTGTACCACAAGCACCTGGCGATGTTCGGTCCGCGCGAGATGCTGCTGAGCTCCGAGGAGCCGGTGGTGCGCCAGTTCCTCAACGCCCAGCGCGTCGGCCCGATCGGCATGTCGGAGGAGAAGGACGCCGACGAGCTCGAGGCCGAGAAGGACCAGGAGCTGCCGCCGCTGCCCCCGATCCCGCTGCAGCAGGAGCCGTCCTCGGGCATCCCGCGCAAGAGCCAGCGTCCTCCGGGCCAGTGGTGCGCGGAGAACGGCGTCACGCCGCCTCCCGGATCGTTCGCCCCGAACATGTCGATGGCACCGGGGGCCTGACGGCAGATGTCCTCCGCCACCGCGGACCGGATCCTGGCTCCGATCGGGACAGCCGGCAAGCTTTTCGCCTTCGGGCTCGACGTCGGGAGGTCGCTGTTCAAGCGACCCTTCCAGACACGCGAGTTCCTCCAGCAGGCGTGGTTCATCGCCTCCGTGACGATCGTGCCGACCGCTCTGGTCGCCATCCCCTTCGGCGCGGTCATCGCGCTCCAGGTGGGCGGCCTGATCAAGCAGTTCGGCGCGCAGTCGTTCACGGGTTCGGCCTCGGTCCTCGCAGTCGTCCGTGAGGCAGGGCCGATCGCGACCTCGCTGCTGATCGCCGGCGCCGGCGGCTCTGCGATCGCGGCGGACCTCGGTGCCCGCAAGATCCGCGAAGAGCTCGACGCGATGATGGTGCTCGGCATCGACCCGATCCAACGGCTCGTGGTGCCTCGCGTGCTCGCCTGCATGCTGGTCGCGGTCTTCCTCAACGGCCTGGTCAGCGTCGTCGGTGTCTGCGGCGGTTACTTCTTCAACGTGGTGCTGCAGGACGGCACCCCCGGTGCCTACCTGGCCAGCTTCACGGCGTTGGCCCAGCTCCCCGACCTGTACCAAGGCATGGCCAAAGCCCTGGTGTTCGGCCTGATCGCGGCCATCGTCGCGGCGTACAAGGGCATGAACGCGGGCGGTGGCCCGAAGGGAGTCGGCGACGCGGTGAACGAGTCGGTGGTCATCACCTTCATGCTGCTGTTCGTCGTGAACTTCGTGATGAGCGCCATCTACTTCCAACTCGTCCCCCCGAAGACGGGTTAGCGCCATGTCAGACCTGATGAACAAGGCACAGGCGCCGCTCCGGATGCTCGACCGCATGGGCGAGGAGCTGGCGTTCTACATCCGCGCCCTGATCGCCACGCCGCGCTCGGTGACCCGCTACCCCAAGGAGATCCTGCGGCTGCTCGCCGAGGTGACCCTGGGCAGCGGCGCGCTCGCGGTCATCGGCGGCACCGTCGGCGTCATCACCGCGATGGCGTTCTTCACCGGGACCGAGGTCGGCCTCCAGGGCTACGCCTCGCTGAACCAGATCGGCACAGCGGCCTTCTCCGGATTCGTCTCGGCCTACTTCAACACCCGCGAGATCTCCCCGCTGATCGCCGGCATCGCGCTCGCCGCGACCGTCGGCTGCGGCTTCACCGCCCAGCTCGGCGCCATGCGCATCTCCGAGGAGGTCGACGCCCTCGAGGTGATGGCCATCCCGTCGATGCCGTTCCTGGTCACGACCCGGATCATCGCCGGCCTCATCGCGATCACGCCGCTCTACGTCGTCGGCCTGCTGTCGTCATATTTCTCGACCCGGCTCGTCGTCACCCGGTTCTTCGGTCAGAGCGCCGGTACGTACGACCACTACTTCAATCAGTTCCTGCCACCCGGTGACGTGCTCTGGTCCTTCGGAAAGGTGCTGGTGTTCGCCGTCGTGGTGATCCTGATCCACTGCTACCACGGTTACACCGCGAGCGGCGGTCCCGCCGGCGTGGGTGTGGCGGTGGGTCGCGCCGTGCGCACCTCGATCGTGGCGATCAACGTCATCGACCTGTTCCTGAGCATGGCCATCTGGGGTTCGACGACCACGGTCAGGTTGGCGGGCTGATGGGCAGGATCTTCAGCAACCGCGTGCTCGGCGTGCTCTTCCTCGCCCTGCTCCTCCTGATGGTGTGGACCGTGAACGCGGTCTTCACCCAGAAGTTCCTGTCCTTCGACAAGGTCCAGCTGAACACCGACACGATCGGTCTCCAGCTGCCGGCGCGGGCGGACGTGAAGGTCCGCGGCGTCATCGTCGGCCAGGTCATGGAGGCGAAGTCCGGCGCCGACGGCGCGGTGCTGACCCTCGGGATCAAGCCGAACAAGATCGACCAGATCCCGGACAACGTCACCGCTTCGATCCTCCCGAAGACGCTGTTCGGTGAGAAGTACGTCGAGCTGGTGATCCCGAAGGACGCCTCGACCACGCCGCTGAAGAAGGGTGACCGGATCACCCAGACGGCGCTGCCGATCGAGGTCGAGAAGGTCCTCAACGACATCTACCCGCTGCTCCGCGCGGTGCAGCCGGCCGAGCTCAACTACACCCTGAACGCGCTCGCCAGCGCGCTCGAGGGCCGTGGTGAGGCCATCGGCGAGAACATCGAGACGCTGAACTCCTACCTGAAGCGGTTCAACCCGCAGGTTCCGGCTCTGGTCGAGGACCTGCGCCTGCTCTCCAAGGTCAGCGGCACCTACGCCGACGTGGCCCCGCAGATCGCCGCCACCCTGCGCAACACCGTGAAGACCGGCGACACGCTGCTCTCGCGCCAGGCCAAGCTGAACGCGTTCTTCAAGGACGTCAGCTCGTTCTCCGCGACCGCGAAGACCTTCCTCGACGCCAACGGTGACAACATCGTCGAGCTCGGCCAGCTCAGCGCACCGCAGACCAAGCTGCTCAATCGCTACTCCGCGGAGTTCCCGTGCCTGCTGCGCGGCCTGGTCGACCAGGCGCCGCTGCTGGCCAACACCTTCCGCGGGTTCGTGTTCCACATCGACCTGATCACCCTGCCCCGCCAGCCGCGCGGGTACGGGCCGCAGGACCGCCAGGTCTACGGCGCGGACAACGGCCCGGCGTGCCTCGGCCTGCCGAACCCGAAGGTCCCGTTCACCGGGGTGCCGAACCTCAACGACGGCGTGAACGGGCTGCAGCGCGGTGACGCCCAGCGCACCGCACCGAACGTGGACGCGTACTCGACCAACCCCGCTGGGTCCGACAGCCAGAAGGCCTTCTTCAATGCACTCACCGCTCCGGTGATGGGGGTCCCCGCCTCCGACGTCCCCGACCTGACCACGCTGCTCTTCGGGCCGCTCGCTGCCGGGACGCAGGTGAGTGTCCGATGAGCGGCGTGCGGATGCTGGACAAGAAGACCCGGGGAGACCTGACCAAGCTGGTCATCTTCATGGTGGTCACCGGCCTGGCGACGATGATGCTCGTCGTCGTCATCGGCAACCTGAGCTTCGAGCGGTCGCGCACCTACAAGGCGATCTTCACCGACGCCACCGGCGTGGTGAAGGGTGACGACATCCGGATCGCCGGTGTGAAGGTCGGGAGCGTGAAGAACGTCCAGATCTTCGACCGCACCAAGGCGAAGGTCACCTTCACGGTGCGCAAGTCCTCCGAGGTCACCCGCAGCTCGACCGCGACGATCCGGTACCGGAACCTCGTCGGTCAGCGCTACATCTCGGTGACCCAGGGCGTCGGCGACACCAGCCGGTTGCCCGCCGGCGACACCCTGCCGCTGAGCCAGACCCAGCCGGCGCTCGATCTGACCGTGCTGTTCAACGGCTTCAAGCCACTGTTCGCCGCGCTCACGCCGGCCGACGTGAACCGCCTGTCCTACGAGATCATCCAGGTCTTCCAGGGCGAGGGCGGCAACCTCCAGGGCCTGCTGCAGAGCACCGGCGAGATCACCAACACCCTCGCCGACCGCGACCAGCTGATCGGCGACGTGATCGACAATCTCAATGCCGTGCTCCAGACGGTGGGGGACCGCGACCAGCAGCTGAACAGCCTGATCGTGAACCTGAAGACGTTCGTCACCGGCCTGACCCAGGACCGGAACGCGATCCTCGACTCGCTGGACTCGGTCTCCGCGCTGGCCCAGCAGACCGCCGACATCACCACCGGCATCCGCCCCGGCCTGGTGCAGGACATCAAGGGCCTGCGCACGGTCGCCACCAACCTCAACAAGGGAAGTGACGAGATCGACCGGGCGCTGCAGATCCTGCCGATCAAGCTGACCAAGATCGGTCGGACCGCGATCTACGGGTCGTTCTTCAACTTCTACCTGTGCGAGTTCAAGGCGAAGGTGGTGCTGCCGACCGGCAACATCAACGTTCCCTACGAGACGTACCCGGGCGGGAACGGGAGGTGCAACCTCTCATGAGCGTTCCCTTCCGTGAGCGGAACCCCGTCAAGATCGGTGCCGCCAGCATCGCCGCGATCATCGTGATGATCCTGGTCGCCTTCAAGGCGGACTCGCTGCCGCTGATCGGCGGCGGTGACACCTACTACGCCTCGTTCTCCGACTCCAGCGGCCTCAAGCCGAACGACGAGGTCCGGATCGCCGGCGTGCGCGTCGGCAAGGTCACCAGCGTCGGCCTGAGCGGCGACCACGTGCGGGTCGCCTTCAAGATCAAGACCGGCTCGAAGTTCGGCACGACGACCGGGGCCCAGATCAAGGTCAAGACGCTGCTCGGCGCGATGTTCCTGGCGCTCGAGCCGGCCGGCAAGGGCCAGCTGAAGAAGGGTGCCACGATCCCCGAGTCGCGGACCCGCTCGGCGTACGACGTCGTCGAGGCGTTCTCGGGCCTGGCCCAGCGCGCCGAGGACATCGACCTGCCGCAGCTGACCAAGTCGCTGAACACCCTGGCCGACGCCACCAAGGACACCCCGGCCGCGCTGAAGAGCACCCTCAAGGGCCTCTCCGCGCTGTCCGCGAACGTGGCCGACCGCGACGCCCAGGTCAACGAGCTGCTCGGCAACCTGAAGACGGTCTCAGGCGTGCTGGCCGACCGCAACCAGGACATCGTCACGCTGATGAAGAACAGCGACACGCTGCTGCGCGCCGTCGTCGCCCGTCGCGAGGCGGTGCACACCCTGCTCGTCTCCACGAGCAAGTTCTCCACCGAGCTCACCCTGCTGGTGCAGCAGTCCCGCGCCGATCTGAAGCCCGCGCTGTCCAACCTCACCGGTGTGGTCAACGTGCTGAAGAAGAACCAGTCGAACCTCGACAACTCGCTGCGCCTGCTGGCGCCGTTCTACCGGGTCTTCACCAACACCCTCGGCACGGGTCCGTGGTTCGACACCTGGATCTCCAACCTGCCTCCGGCCCCGGGACTGGGAGGGGGTAACTGATGGCCTCGCGAAAGCTCGTGCGTGAGTTCAACCCCGCGATCCTGGTGGTCGTCGTGGTCGTGCTCCTGGTCGCCGCGCTGCTGCTGATCCTTCCGGGCGGCGGCAAGCGGACCATCACCGCGGACTTCCCGCGGACCGTGTCGCTCTACAAGGGCTCGGACGTCAAGATCCTCGGGGTCTCGGTCGGCAAGGTCGACGACGTGACCCCGATGGGCACCAAGGTCCGGGTGAAGTTCACCTACGACGACAAGTACAAGGTGCCGGCCGATGCGAAGGCCGTGGTCATCTCGCCCTCGATCGTCGGCGACCGCTTCATCCAGCTCACCCCGGTCTACCGCGGTGGTGCGGTGCTGAAGAACGACGCCCACCTCGGCACCGACCGGACGGCGACCCCGCTGGAGCTCGACGAGATCTTCGGCTCGATCAACGACCTCACCAAGGCGCTCGGCCCGGAGGGTGCGAACAAGCCCGACGCGACCGGCACCGGTGCGCTGACCCGGCTGCTCGACTCGACCGCCAAGAACTTCGGCGGCCAGGGCGTCCAGTTCAACTCGACCCTGAAGAACCTGTCGCGGCTGACCAAGACGCTGGCCGACAACAAGGACGAGCTGTTCGGCACGGTCTCCGAGATCGAGAAGTTCACCTCGGCCCTGTCGGCGAACGACGAGACGGTGCGCAAGTTCAACGACTCGCTGGCCTCCGGCGCCCAGCTGCTCTCCGACGAGCGCGGCGATCTGGCCCAGGTGCTGCAGAACCTGTCGGTGGCTCTCACCCAGGTGCGCAGCTTCGTGGCGGACAACAAGCAGGCGCTGACCACGAACATCAAGGGCCTGAACCAGATCAGCAAGATCTTCGCGAAGAACCGCGCTGCCCTCGAGGAGTCCCTCAAGGACGCTCCGCAGGCGCTGAACAACCTGGCGCTGGCCTACGACGAGAACGCCGGCACCCTGGACACCCGGGCCAACATCGGTGAATCCGTCACCCAGCTGACCGCCAAGCCGAGCGTGGTGCTCTGCGCCCTGCTGCCGGACGCCTGCGGCCCGCTGAAGACGGTGCTCGGGGTGCTCGGTCTCGGCCGGACCGCTCCGCTGCAGAGCTCGCGGGTCACGGTGGTGGAGCCGATCGACAGGTCGCTCGGCGGACTGGTGGAGGTGAACCGATGAGGCTCCCGCGCAAGCTCGCCGCCGTCGCGACCGCCCTGGTCGGTGCCGTCGCCCTGAGCAGCTGCTCGATCTACGACGTCCCGCTGCCCGGTGGCGCCGACGTCGGCAGCCACCCGATCAAGGTCCACATCATGTTCCGCGACGTGCTGGACCTGGTGCCGCAGTCGACGGTCAAGGTCGACGACGTCACGGTCGGCAAGGTCACCAAGATCAGCCTCAAGGGCTACGTCGCCGACGTGACCGTGGAGCTGCCGAACACGGTCGACCTCCCGGACAACGCCCGGGCCGAGATCCGCCAGACCAGCCTCCTCGGCGAGAAGTTCGTGTCGCTGAGCAAGCCGGCCGACCCCGAGGGTCAGCTCGGCAACGGCGACGTCATCGGCCTGGAGGACACCGGCCGCAACCCCGAGCTCGAAGAGGTCTTCGGCGCGCTGGCGCTGCTGCTCAACGGCGGTGGCGTGGCCCAGCTGAAGACCATCTCCGAGGAGCTCAACACGGCCTTCTCCGGTCGTGAGGACGCGGTCCGCTCGATCATCACCCAGGTGCGCGGCTTCATGACGCAGCTGGCGAACAACAAGACCTCGATCGTGACCGCGCTGGAGAACGTCAACCGGCTCTCGCTGGAGCTGCGCCGCCAGGACGGCACCCTCAAGTCCGCGCTGAAAGACCTGCCGCCGGCGATCGCCTCGGTGAACAGCCAGCGCGCCGACCTGGTCAAGATGCTCCAGTCGCTCTCGAAGCTCAGCTCGGTGGGCGTCCGGGTCATCCAGGCCTCCAAGGCATCCACGATCGACGCGCTGAAGAACCTGGCCCCGGTCCTCGCGGCCCTCGGCAAGGCCGACGACGCGCTGCCGAAGTCGCTCCAGGTGCTGCTCACCTACCCGTTCATCGACGAGGCCGTCGGTCGCGACCCCGTGGTCGCCCGCAACCTGCACATGGGTGACTTCACCAACCTGTCGATCAACCTGACGCTGGACCTGTTCAACCTGCCGAACATCCCGGGCCTGGCGCCCGGGGTCAGCCTGGCCGACCTGCTCAGCAAGTGCGAGAAGTCGCCCGCGGGCGCGCTCTGCACCCAGCTGAAGGGTCTGCTCTCCGGCAGCCAGCTCAAGCAGCTGTGCGGCCTGGTGCCGGCGCTGTGCAAGAACTCGAACAACAACGGCGGCGGCGGTCTGCCGATCCCCGGCATCGGCGGGGTCCTCGGCGGCACCAGCAACAAGGCGGACACCTCCTCGAACCCGCAGGCCGGCGGCAACGTGCTCGGCCAGCTGCTCGGTGGCCTGCTGGGCCACGGGCGCGCGGCTCCGGGGTCGGCGTACGACGCGTCCGGCGCCCAGGACCCGTTCCTGCTCAGCGGCAGCGGCTACGACCCCGGCATGGGCACCCTCCTGCTGCAGGGGGTGGCGTACCAGTGATCACCGCCCGCACCAAGAAGCAGCTGATGATCTTCGTGCTCATCACGCTGCTCGGAGTCTCCTACGTCGGCGCCCGGTACGCCCGCCTGGACAAGCTGGTCTACGACTCCTCGTACCAGGTGCACGCGCACTTCGTGCAGTCCGGCGGCATCTTCACCGGTGCCGAGGTCACCTACCGGGGTGTGAAGGTCGGCGACGTCACCGACATGGAGCTGATCAACGGCGGCGTGGACGTCGTGCTCTCCATCGACAAGAGCCACAAGAACATCCCGTCCGACACGATCGCCCTGGTGGGCAACAAGTCGGCCGTGGGTGAGCAGTACGTCGAGCTCGACCCGCGCACCGACAAGGGGCCGTTCCTCAAGGACGGGTCGGTCATCAAGCCGGCCGACACGAAGATCCCGGTCTCCACCACCGAGATCCTGACCAACGTCGACCAGCTGGTGAACTCGGTCCCGGAGGGCGACCTGCGCACCGTCGTCGACGAGTTCGGGGCGGGCTTCCAGGGGACCGGCCCGGCGCTGGCTCAGCTGATCGACACCTCGAACGCCTTCATCAAGAGTGCCAACGACAACTTCGACGTGACCACCGCGCTCATCAAGGACTCCAACACGGTGCTGCGCACCCAGTCCGACAAGGGCTCGGCGATCCGCAGCTTCGCGCAGAACCTGGCCCTGTTCAGCGGCACCCTCGCCAACAACGACGACGCGCTCCGAGCGCTGATCGACAACGGGTCGGCGACCGCGAACGAGCTGCGCACCTTCCTGGAGACCAACGCCGTCGACCTCGGCGGCCTGATCAACAACCTGGTGACCACCGGCCGGGTGATCTCGAAGCACCTGCCAGGCATCCGCCAGATCCTGGTGCTCTATCCGTACATGGTCGCCGGCGGGTTCACGGTCGCTGCCAAGAACAGCGAGGGCTACAACGCCCGTTTCGGTCTGATCTTCAACCCGATCCCGGCTGTCTGCGACAAGGGTTACGACCCGGCAGAGCGGCGCACCCCGTCGGACACCAAGGACAAGCCGATGGACGAGGACGCCAAGTGCACCGAGCCGGCGTCCAAGACCAACGCCCGCGGCGCCCAGAACGCACCGCGGGTCGGCACCGATCTCGACTCACCTGTGGCCACGTACGATCTCAGCACGGGCAAGGTGCTCTGGACCGACCAGACGCCGAGCTCCAACGTCGTCTACGACGGTGGCGCGGCCCAGCTGTACGGAGGCGACTCGTGGAAATCCTTGCTGCTCCAGCCGGTCGCGTGATCGTTTGATGGAAGAAGCACCCACCGGCACCAGCCGGCGTTCCTCCACGCTCACCGCCGGCGTCGTGGCCGCGCTGCTGCTCGCGCTCGGCGTCGCGCTCAGCATCATGTGGGGCGTCCGTGACGCCGGCGACGACCTGACCAGCAAGGCGCTGACCACCAACAACGGCGACCCGCTGATCTCCGACACCCAGCGGCACGAGGCCGTCGCCGTTGCGGAGCAGTTCTGCCTGCGGATGGACGGCGTGGACGGCAGCGACCCCGACGGTTACGTCAAGAAGGTCTCCGAGCTGCTGACCACCAAGCAGAAGACGAAGTTCACCCAGGAGTTCGCGGACTTCCAGAAGCTCGGGGTGGACAAGAAACTGAAGGGGACCGGCACGATCCTGGCCAGCGGCGTCTCCGACATCGACCCGGACAGCGCCACGGTGCTGGTCGCCCACGACAGCTCCGTCGTGGCCGAGACCGGGACGACCCAGCGGCACTACCGGTGGTCCGTCAGCCTGCGCAAGGTGGACGGCCACTGGTTGGTCGACGACTTCACCCAGGTGAGCTGATGACGCAGAACAACTCCGGGCCCACCTGGTACGACATCCTCGGCATCGCGCCCGACGCGTCGCCGGACCAGATCAAGGCCGCGTGGCGCGACGCCACCGACAAGTTCGAGCCCGGCAGCGGTGCCGGCCAGTTCCGGCTGTTCAACGAGGCCGCGGACGTGCTCCTCGACCCGGCCAAGCGCGCCGAGTACGACGCCGGCCTCGGCCTGGCCGATGACGCGGCACCCGAGACGGACGGATCCGAGACCGAGCCGGTCGCCGAGCCGACAACCGAGTCGACTGCCGACGCGTCCGAGGACGCCCCGGCTGCTCCTGCGGTGCCGCCGGACCCGATCGTCCCCGCCGCCGAGGGCGAGGGCTTCTCCCTCGACGCCAAGGTCGTCGCTGTCCTCTCGGTGCTCGCGGTCGCCTCGCTGGTGCTGGCCGGCATCTTCGGGATCGTGCTCCAGCACCGAGTGAACACCCGCCAGCACGACGCCGACTCCGCCGCCGAGGCCTCCGCCGTCGCGGCCCGGGCGCTGACCGCGGTGCTGTCCTACGACTACCGGCACATGGACGCCGACCGGGACCGGTCGGTGAAGTTCCTGACGCCGAAGTACCGCAAGGACTACGTGAAGACCTTCGACCTGCTCACCCAGGGCCCGAACGGGACGCCCGGCGGGGCGGTCAAGACCAAGGCCGTGGTCACCGCGACCGTCCAGAACACCGCTGTCCAGGACGCCGGGGAGAACAAGGTCCGGGTGCTGGTGTTCGTGAACCAGACCTCGGTCAAGGGTTCCGGAACCCCGGCGATCTTCCAGAACCGGGTCGTCGCCACGATGGTCAAGAGCGGCGACGACTGGCTCATCGACGACGTCAAGAGCTACTGAACCCTCCCGCTCAGCGGGGTGATTCCGGTCCCGATTCCGGGCGTTGTGCTTGACCTGGGCGGGAAGGGCGTTCATGCTGGGCGCGTTCGACAGCCACTCGTTCTTCCAGACGAGAATTTGGCTGTTGTGTTTTGACGCGCCCGTCGGGTATTCTGCCTCTTTGCGTCCCCTCTCAAATGCATTCCCGCCTGTCCGGTGGCCGGTTTGTGGTGGGCGGACGTCGTCACCCGTGTGCCTCGGAAGGACCACTCTTGGCCGCCTCGCGCAGCAAGAACAGCAATAACCAGAGTCCCCGCCGCATCTCGTTCGCCAAGATCTCCGAACCTCTCGAGGTTCCGCAGCTTCTTGCACTTCAGACCGACAGCTTCGACTGGCTGATCGGCGACCCGAAGTGGGAGGCCCGCGTCCAGGAGATGAACGCTGCCGGCGAAGAGCTGTCGCTCAAGTCGGGACTCCACGAGATCTTCGAGGAGATCTCCCCGATCGAAGACTTCTCCGAGACGATGTCGCTCTCGTTCGAGAACCCGGTCTTCCTCGACCCGAAGTACACCGAGGAGGAGTGCAAGGACAAGGACTTCACCTACTCCCGTCCGCTGTACGTCTCCGCCGAGTTCACCAACGGTGAGACCGGTGAGATCAAGGGCCAGACGGTCTTCATGGGCGACTTCCCGATGATGACCAAGAAGGGCACCTTCATCATCAACGGCACCGAGCGTGTCGTCGTCTCCCAGCTGGTCCGCTCGCCGGGCGTCTACTTCGAGCGCACCGCCGACAAGACCTCGGACAAGGACATCTTCACCGCCAAGGTGATCCCGTCCCGTGGTGCCTGGCTCGAGTTCGAGATCGACAAGCGCGACATGGTCGGCGTCCGTCTGGACCGCAAGCGCAAGCAGAACGTGACCGTCCTGCTCAAGGCGTTCCAGGCGATCGCCAGCGAAGAGGGCTACACCGGCGCGCCGTACGACTACGAGGCCGTGATGGCCGAGTTCAGCCAGTACGAGTCGATCCAGCTGACCCTGGAGAAGGACCACATCGCGACTCCGGACGAGGCGCTGCTCGACATCTACCGCAAGCTGCGCCCGGGCGAGCCGCCGACGCGCGAGGCCGCGCTGACGCTGCTGAAGAACTACTACTTCAACCCGAAGCGCTACGACCTGGCGAAGGTCGGTCGCTACAAGATCAACAAGAAGCTCGGCACCCACGAGGCCTTCGACCAGCAGACGCTGACCATCGACGACATCGTGGCGACCATCCGGTTCATCGTGCAGCTGCACGAGGGCAAGGAGACCCTGGTCAACGCCGCCGGCAAGGACATCAAGGACGCGCACAACGAGTCGATCGTGGTCCGTCCCGACGACATCGACCACTTCGGCAACCGCCGGATGCGCACCGTCGGCGAGCTCATCCAGAACCAGCTCCGCACCGGTCTGGCCCGGATGGAGCGCGTGGTCCGCGAGCGGATGACGACCCAGGACGTCGAGGCGATCACGCCGCAGTCCCTGATCAACATCCGCCCCGTGGTCGCGGCGCTGAAGGAGTTCTTCGGAACCTCGCAGCTCTCGCAGTTCATGGACCAGACCAACCCGATCGCCGGTCTGACCCACAAGCGCCGCCTGTCCGCGCTCGGCCCGGGTGGTATCTCCCGCGACCGCGCCCAGATGGACGTCCGCGACGTGCACTCCTCGCACTACGGCCGGATGTGCCCGATCGAGACGCCGGAAGGCCCGAACATCGGTCTGATCGGCTCGCTCGCGTCGTACGGTCGGATCAACCCGTTCGGCTTCGTCGAGACGCCGTACCGCGTGGTCAAGAAGGGCCGCGTCACCGGTGAGATCCAGTACCTGACGGCCGACGAGGAGGACTCGAAGGTCATCGCGCAGGCCAACGCGCAGCTCGACGACAAGGGCAACTTCGTCACCGAGAACGTGCTGGTCCGCACCCGCGGTGGTGAGACCGTCGACATCGCCCGCGACCAGGTCGACTTCATGGACGTCTCGCCGCGGCAGATGGTCTCCATCGCCACCGCGCTGATCCCGTTCCTCGAGCACGACGACGCCAACCGTGCGCTCATGGGCGCCAACATGCAGCGTCAGGCGGTGCCGCTGATCAAGAGCGACGCCCCGCTGGTCGGTACCGGTATGGAGTTCCGGGCCGCCGTCGACGCCGGCGACGTGGTCACCTCCGAGGTGGCCGGTGTGGTCAAGGAGGTCTCGGCCGACGAGATCGTGATCATGACCGACGAGGGCGGCAACAAGTCCGTCCGCCTGCAGAAGTTCACCCGCTCCAACCAGGGCACCTGCATCAACCAGCGTCCGCTGGTTGCCGAGGGTGACCGGGTCGAGATCGGGTCGCCGCTGGCCGACGGTCCGTGCACCGACGAGGGCGAGATGGCGCTGGGCACCAACCTGCTCGTCGCCTTCATGCCGTGGAACGGCTCCAACTACGAGGACGCGATCATCCTGTCGCAGCGCCTCGTCCAGGAGGACGTCCTCACCTCGATCCACATCGAGGAGCACGAGGTCGACGCCCGCGACACCAAGCTGGGTCCGGAGGAGATCACCCGCGACATCCCGAACGTCGGGGACGAGCTGCTCGCCGACCTCGACGAGCGCGGCATCATCCGGGTCGGCGCGGAGGTCACCACCGGTGACATCCTCGTCGGCAAGGTGACCCCGAAGGGTGAGACCGAGCTGACGCCCGAGGAGCGGCTGCTCCGCGCGATCTTCGGTGAGAAGGCGCGCGAGGTCCGCGACACCTCGATGAAGGTCCCGCACGGTGAGTCCGGCACGGTCATCGGCGTCCGGGAGTTCTCCCGCGAGGACGGCGACGAGCTGCCGCCGGGCGTCAACCAGCTGGTCCGGGTCTACGTGGCCCAGAAGCGCAAGATCTCCGTGGGTGACAAGCTCGCCGGCCGTCACGGCAACAAGGGCGTCATCTCCAAGATCCTGCCGGTCGAGGACATGCCGTTCCTCGAGGACGGGACCCCGGTCGACGTCGTGCTCAACCCGCTCGGTGTGCCGGGCCGGATGAACATCGGTCAGATCCTGGAGATCCACCTCGGCTGGCTCGCCGCCAACGGGTGGAAGGTCGAGGACTCCGTCAAGGAGGAGTGGGCCGAGCGTCTGCGCGGCATCGGCGCTGCCGAGGCCGAGCCGGGCACCAACGTGGCCACCCCGGTCTTCGACGGTGCCCGCGAGGACGAGATCGTCGGTCTGCTGGGCTCGACCCTGCCGACCCGCGACGGCGTCCGCCTGATCGGCGGCAACGGCAAGGCCCGGCTCTTCGACGGTCGCTCCGGCGAGCCGTTCCCGGACCCGGTCTCCGTGGGCTACATGTACATCCTCAAGCTCCACCACCTGGTCGACGACAAGATCCACGCGCGCTCGACCGGCCCGTACTCGATGATCACCCAGCAGCCGCTCGGCGGTAAGGCCCAGTTCGGTGGCCAGCGCTTCGGTGAGATGGAGGTCTGGGCGATGGAGGCGTACGGCGCTGCCTACGCGCTCCAGGAGCTGCTGACGATCAAGTCCGACGACGTGCCCGGTCGCGTCAAGGTCTACGAGGCGATCGTCAAGGGTGAGAACATCCCCGACTCCGGCATCCCGGAGTCGTTCAAGGTGCTCATCAAGGAGATGCAGTCGCTCTGCCTCAACGTCGAGGTGCTGTCCCAGGACGGCTCCGCGATCGAGATGCGCGACGCGGAGGAGGACGTCTTCCGCGCCGCCGAGGAGCTCGGCATCGACCTGTCCCGCCGCGAGCCCAGCTCCGTCGAAGAAGTCTGAGGCGCTGCGGCGCGCTCCCCACGGGGCGCGCCGCACCCCCAGTCGCGATCACCAGATTTCAGAAACTAACGAAGGACGACAGCCACCGTGCTCGACGTGAATTTCTTCGACCAGCTCCAGATCGGCCTGGCCACCGCGGACGACATCCGCACGTGGAGCCACGGCGAGGTCAAGAAGCCGGAAACCATCAACTACCGCACGCTCAAGCCCGAGCGTGACGGTCTCTTCTGCGAGAAGATCTTCGGTCCCACCCGGGACTGGGAGTGCTACTGCGGCAAGTACAAGCGCGTGCGCTTCAAGGGCATCATCTGCGAGCGCTGCGGCGTCGAGGTGACCCGGTCCAAGGTCCGCCGCGAGCGGATGGGCCACATCGAGCTGGCCGCCCCGGTCACCCACATCTGGTACTTCAAGGGTGTCCCGAGCCGGCTCGGCTACCTGCTGGACCTCGCCCCGAAGGACCTGGAGAAGGTCATCTACTTCGCGGCGTACATGATCACCTCGGTCGACGAGGACGCCCGTCACAAGGACCTCTCCGAGCTCGAGGGCAAGATCGGTCTGCAGCGCAAGAGCATCGAGAACCGCCGCGACGTGGCGATCGAGGAGCGCACCAAGAAGCTCGAGGCCGACCTGGCCGAGCTCGAGGCCGAGGGTGCCAAGGCCGACGCGCGCCGCAAGGTCAAGGACGGCGCCGAGCGCGAGATGAAGCAGGTCCGCGACCGGGCCCAGCGCGAGCTGGACCGGCTCGAGGAGGTCTGGAGCACGTTCAAGAGCCTCAAGGTCCAGGACCTGATGGGCGACGAGCTGCTCTACCGCGAGATGAAGACCTGGTTCGGCAAGTACTTCGAGGGCTACATGGGCGCCACGGCGATCCAGAAGCGCCTGGAGTCCTTCGACATCGCCGAGGAGGTCGAGTCGCTGCGCGAGACGATCGAGACCGGCAAGGGCCAGCGCAAGGTCCGCGCGCTCAAGCGCCTCAAGGTCGTCGACGCGTTCCGCAAGACCGGCAACAGCCCGATGGGCATGGTCCTGGACGCCGTCCCGGTCATCCCGCCGGACCTGCGCCCGATGGTGCAGCTGGACGGTGGCCGCTTCGCGACCTCCGACCTGAACGACCTGTACCGCCGCGTGATCAACCGGAACAACCGGCTCAAGCGCCTGCTCGACCTGGGTGCTCCGGAGATCATCGTCAACAACGAGAAGCGGATGCTCCAGGAGGCCGTCGACTCGCTGTTCGACAACGGCCGTCGTGGCCGTCCGGTCACCGGCCCGGGCAACCGGCCGCTGAAGTCCCTCTCGGACATGCTCAAGGGCAAGCAGGGTCGTTTCCGCCAGAACCTGCTCGGCAAGCGCGTCGACTACTCGGGCCGTTCGGTCATCGTCGTCGGCCCGCAGCTCAAGCTGCACCAGTGCGGTCTGCCGAAGTACATGGCGATCGAGCTGTTCAAGCCGTTCGTGATGAAGCGCCTCGTCGACCTGTCGCACGCGCAGAACATCAAGTCCGCCAAGCGGATGGTCGAGCGCGCCGTGCGCCCCGAGGTCTGGGACGTGCTGGAAGAGGTCATCGCCGAGCACCCGGTCCTGCTGAACCGGGCGCCCACGCTGCACCGCCTCGGCATCCAGGCCTTCGAGCCGCAGCTCATCGAGGGCAAGGCCATCCAGATCCACCCGCTCGTCTGCTCGGCCTTCAACGCCGACTTCGACGGTGACCAGATGGCGGTGCACCTGCCGCTGTCCGCCGAGGCCCAGGCCGAGGCGCGGATCCTGATGCTGTCGACGAACAACATCCTGAAGCCGTCGGACGGTCGCCCCGTGACCATGCCGACGCAGGACATGATCATCGGCATCTACTTCCTCACCCTGGGCCGCGACGGCCAGCCGGGCGAGGGCCGCGCGTTCAGCTCGACCGGCGAGGCGATCATGGCCTTCGACCGTCACGAGATCACGCTGCAGTCGAAGATCAAGCTGCGCCTGAGCGGTGTGCACGTGCCGCCGGTCGACGCGGTCGTTCCCGAGGGCTGGAGCGAGGGTGACCCGATCATCCTCGAGACCACCCTGGGCCGGGCGCTGTTCAACGAGGCGCTGCCGGGCAACTACGAGTACGTCGAGTACCAGGTCGGCAAGAACGAGCTGGGACGCATCGTGAACGACCTGGCCGAGCGGTACACCAAGGTCGAGGTCGCGAACTCGCTCGACGCCCTCAAGGACACCGGCTTCACCTGGGCGACCCGCTCCGGTGTGACGGTCTCCATCGAGGACGTCGTCTCGCCGAAGGACAAGGGCGAGATCCTCGAGAGGTACGAGGTGAGCGCGGCCAAGGTCCAGAACCAGTTCGAGCGTGGTCTGATCACCGACGACGAGCGCCGCCAGGAGCTCATCGAGATCTGGACCGACGCGTCCAACGTGGTCGCCAAGGCGATGCAGAAGAACTTCGACCAGGACAACCCGATCTTCATGATGGTGAACTCGGGTGCCCGCGGTAACTGGATGCAGGTCCGTCAGATCGCCGCCATGCGTGGCCTGGTGGCGAACCCGAAGGGCGACATCATCCCGCGACCGATCAAGTCGAACTTCCGTGAGGGCCTCTCGGTCCTGGAGTACTTCATCTCCACCCACGGTGCTCGCAAGGGTCTGGCCGACACCGCGCTGCGTACCGCCGACTCGGGTTACCTGACCCGTCGTCTGGTGGACGTCTCGCAGGACGTCATCATCCGCGAGGACGACTGCGGCACCGAGCGCGGCATGCCCAAGGTGATCGGTGTCCGCGGCGACGACGGCGTCGTCACCAAGGACCCGAACGTGGAGACGTCGGCGTACGCGCGCAACGCGGCCACCGACATCACCCACCCGGAGACCGGCGCCGTGCTGGTGCCGGCCGGCGAGGACCTGGGCGACGTCCAGATCGACGAGCTGATCGAGGCCGGCATCGAGCAGGTCAAGGTCCGCTCGGTGCTCACCTGCGACGCCAAGACCGGTACCTGCGCGAAGTGCTACGGCCGTTCGCTGGCCACCGGCAAGCTGGTCGACATCGGTGAGGCGGTCGGCATCATCGCCGCGCAGTCCATCGGTGAGCCCGGCACGCAGCTGACCATGCGTACCTTCCACACCGGTGGTGTGGCCTCGGCCGACGACATCACCCAGGGTCTGCCCCGCGTGGTGGAGCTGTTCGAGGCGCGCCAGCCCAAGGGTCGTGCCCCGATCTCCGAGGCCTCCGGCCGACTGGCGATCGAGGACACCGACAAGGCCCGCAAGCTGGTCGTCACCCCGGACGACGGCTCGGACCCGGTCGAGTACCAGGTCAGCAAGCGGTCCCGCCTCCAGATCGCCGACGGCGACCACGTGGAGGTCGGCCAGCAGCTGATCCAGGGCACGCCGGACCCGAAGGAGGTGCTGCGCATCCTCGGTGTCCGCAAGGCCCAGGAGCACCTGGTGGCCGAGGTCCAGCAGGTGTACCGCAGCCAGGGTGTGTCGATCCACGACAAGCACATCGAGATCATCGTCCGGCAGATGCTCCGCCGGGTGACCGTGATCGAGTCCGGTGACACCAAGCTGCTCCCGTCCGACCTGGTCGACCGGGTGCGCTACGAGGAGGAGAACCGTCGCGTGGTGACCGAGGGCGGCAAGCCGGCCTCCGGTCGTGCCGAGCTGATGGGTATCACCAAGGCGTCGCTGGCGACCGAGTCGTGGCTCTCGGCGGCCTCCTTCCAGGAGACCACCCGGGTGCTCACCGACGCGGCGATCAACGGCAAGTCCGACTCGCTGCGCGGTCTGAAGGAGAACGTGATCATCGGAAAGCTGATCCCGGCGGGTACCGGCCTCGAGCGGTACCGCAACATCCGGGTGGAGCCGACCGAGGAGGCCCGCGCTGCGGCGTACTCCGTCACCGGTTACGACTCCTACGGCAGCTACGACTTCGGTGCCCCGGGCAACCAGACCGTGGCCCTGGACGACTTCGACTTTGGTTCCTACCAAAACTGAGCCTGCGAAGGTTTGGTTCAAGGAACCAGGTTGAGGAGACGGAAGGCCCCGCCAGCTTGCTGGCGGGGCCTTCCGGCGTCTCGAAACCGGGTGGGACGGCCGCAGACTGACCCGATTAGGGACTCCCAATCAGCCGTTCGGTTGAGCATCATCGAAGGGTGAGCGTCGACGACTGGGGGCGTGACCTCCGTGACCTGATCACCCGGGGCCGGGATGCCTACGGGGCGGGTGAGGTGCTGGGCGTGCTGCAGCGCGAGGTCGCCTCGCTGACGCTCGGCCTGGACGGGTTGCCGCCGGTGCTGCAGGCCGACCGGCCGGTGCTCGGGGTGGACGCCTGCGTGGCCGGCTGGGTGGGCGTGCTGCTCGGCCACGACGCACGGCTGACCGTGCACGTGGCCAGCACGATCTCGGCGTTGGTCGCCCAGGTCCGCGAGGGGGCGGACGTCGCGGTGGTGGCCATCGACATCCCGATCGGCCTGCCCGACGACGGAGTGCTGCGCCAGGCCGACCTGCTCGCGCGCCAGGCCCTGCCCGGCAAGGAGTCGGCGGTCCGCGGGGCCACGACCCGCGTCGCCTACCGCAACGACGAGTTCGACGTGCTCGGTCCGAAGGTGCTCGAGGTCGACGCCTGGGTCCGCGACGACCCGGGGACGAGGGTCATCGAGGTCGAGCCGGAGCTGTGCTTCGCGCGGCTGGCCGGGGATCCGGTGCTGGCGGCGAAGCGGACCGACGAAGGCGTGCAGGCCCGGCGCGAGGCCCTGGGCCGGGCCGGGATCGTGCCGCCGCCCTGGTACAGCGGCTCCGGGTTCGCCGAGCACGACCTGCTGGACGCCTGCGCCGCGCTGTGGACCGCGGTGCGGCACCTCAACGGGCAGTCGGAGAGCCTGCCGCCCGAGCCCGAGGTGTTCAGCGACGGCTTGCCGGCAGCCATCCGGGTCTGAGCGGCTCGGTGCCGGGGGTGGGCCCTTGGCCACCGGGTCCGACCTGGGAGACTGGGCGGGTGAGTCCCTCCGTCCCCGCACGCACCGACGTGCTCGTCGTCGGCGCCGGTCCTGCCGGGTCGGCCGCGGCAGCGTGGGCTGCGCGGGCCGGACGCGAGGTGGTCATCGCCGACGCGGCGGTCTTCCCGCGCGACAAGACCTGCGGCGACGGGCTGACGCCGCGCGCCATCGGCGAGCTGTCGCGGCTGGGGTTGGACGACTGGATCCGCGCGCACACCGTCAATCACGGCCTGCGCGCGCACGGCTTCGGCCAGACCCTGCTGCTGCCCTGGCCCGGGGGCTCGTTGCCGGCGTACGGGTCGGCCGTGGCGCGCACCGAGCTCGACGACCACCTGCGCACGACCGCCATCAAGAGCGGCGCGACCGGCATCGACGGCGCCCGCGCGGTGGACGCCCGCCTGGAGGGCGGCCGGGTCGTCGCCGTCGTCTTCTCCTCCGGCGAGGAGACCTTCGAGATCGGGTGCGAGCGCCTGGTCGTCGCCGACGGGGTCCGGTCCGGGCTCGGCAAGGTGCTCGGCCGCGAGTGGCACCGCGACACCGTCTACGGCGTCGCCGGTCGCTCGTACATCGACAGCGCGATGTCCGAGGACCCGTGGATCAGCTCGCACCTGGAGCTGCGCGACGAGCAGGGCGGTCTGCTCCCGGGCTACGGCTGGATCTTCCCGCTCGGCGACGGCTCGGTGAACCTCGGCGTCGGGACGCTCGCGACCTCGAAGCGCCCGGCGGACCTGGCACTGCGTCCGCTGATGAAGCACTACGCCGAGCTGCGGCGCGACGAGTTCGGCCTCAGCGGGGACATCCGGATGCCCACCTCGGCGCTGCTGCCGATGGGCGGCGCGGTGAGCAACGTGGCCGGCCCGAACTGGGCGCTGATCGGCGACGCCGCGGCGTGCGTGAACCCGCTGAACGGCGAGGGCATCGACTACGGCCTGGAGACCGGTCGGTTGCTGGTGGACGTCCTGGACGAGGACCTGAGCACCGTCTGGCCGGCGCTGCTGCGCGAGCACTACGGCGAGGCGTTCTCGATCGCCCGCCGCCTCGCCGGTGTCGCCACCCGGCCGAAGGTCGTGGCCGCGCTCGGACCGGCCGGGATGCGCTCGGACTGGATGATGACGCTGGCGCTGCGCTGGATGGGCAACCTGGTCACCGACGAGGACCGCGACCGCGCGGCCCGGATCTGGCGCTGGGCCGGTCGACGCAGCGTGAAGCTCGACAATCGCCCGCCGTTCTCGTAACGAAGCACCACCATGGGTGACGGGGTCTACCGCGCGGTGAACGCGCTCGGCCGGCTCGGCCTGGGTGTCCTGCGGATCCGGGTGGTGCCCACCGGGCTGGAGCACCTGCCGCGCACCGGACCGGTGATCCTGGCCGCGAACCACGTGGCGTACCCCGACTTCGTCTTCGTCGAGAAGGCGGCGGTCGGCCGCGGCCGCTACGTGCGCTTCCTGACCCGGTACGACGTGTGGCGCCCGGGCGTCGTCGCCCGTGCGATGGACGCGATGCAGCACGTGCCCGTGGACCGCGCGGTCCCGGTGGACGCCTACCTGCGCGCCCGTCGGCTGCTGCGGGCCGGGGAGGCGGTCGGCATCTTCCCGGAGGCCGGGATCAGCTACTCCTACACGGTGCGCTCGCTGATGCGCGGTGCTGCGGCTCTGGCCCGGGAGACCGGTGCCCCGGTGGTACCGGTGGCGATCTGGGGCTCGCAGCGGATCTTCAGCGTCGGTGACCCCGAGCCGCCGCCGGACTGGACCCGGGGACGTCGGATCGACCTCACGTTCGGGGAGCCGTTCACGGTCGCGGGGACCGACGACCTCACCGCCGTCACGACCCGGCTCGGCCACACGCTGACCGCGATGCTCGAGGAGCTCCAGCGGCAGCCGCACCACCGGCCGCGCCCGGGAGAGCACGCGACCTGGTACCCGGCGCACCTCGGCGGGCACGCACCGACCCGGGAGCGGGCGCTCGAGCTCGACGTCGTGCCGGCGGGCGCGGTCAGCCCGACCTGGGGTCCGCGCTGACCGCCTCGACGACCTGCTGACGCCGGCGGTCGAGCCAGCCGATCGGGTCGACGGCGACGTTGAGAACCCGGGCGACCGGGGGCGAGGCGAGGGTCAGGGCCAGGGTGAGCGCACCGACGGTGGCGAGCCCGAAGGCGACGGCGGCGTGGGTCGCGGCCCAGCCCGGGAACCCGACGTACTCCGCGGTGAGCACGACGAAGCCGTGCCACAGGTACACGATCAGCGTCGCCGACCCCAGCCGGGCGAACCAGGAGGCCGTCTTCGGCACCAGCACGAAGAACGAGAACGCGCCGACCAGGCCGAGGGCCAGCACGAACGCCCGGGTGGCCAGCGCCTGACCGGTGCTGACGCCGAGCTGGTCGTAGGTGGAGTTGTAGTACAGCCAGTCGGTCTTGCCCCAGACCTCGGTGTACCGGGTGACCAGGGCGATGCCCAGGAAGCCGAGGACGGCGTACGGGACCAGGGTGCTCGAGCGCAGTCGGTTCCAGTCGACGTCGTGCAGCACCAGGCCGAGGACGAAGAACGGCAGCAACCCGAAGATCCGCGCCGAGTCCATCACCTGGCCGGCGAACAGGCCGGCGGCGAGGCTGGTGGCGACGGCCAGGGGCACGACCAGGCGACGGGGGAGCGCCAGCACTGCCGGCGTCACGAGCCGCCAGAAGAACAGGGCGGCGAGGTACCACATCGGCCAGTGCGGGTCCTTGAACAGGTCGTTCAGGGCGACCCCGCCGACGTGGTAGCGGAACCACGCCAGCGCGGCCTCGAAGATCACGTACGGGACCGCGACCGTGCGCACCAGCGACCACAGCTTCTCCGGCGTCCACCGGAAGCCGCGGGAGAGGTAGCCGGTGACCAGCACGAAGGCGGGGACGTGCCAGGCGTAGAGGAAGTCGTAGGCCCAGGTCACCCCGGCGTTGGCGGGCAGCAGGCCCTTCCAGGAGTGGCCGACCACGACCAGGGCGACCAGCGCCATCTTGATGGTGTCGAACCACGGGTCGCGCTCCTTCGCGCGCGGCGGCTTCCCGTCGAGCCGCGCGCGCTCGGTTGCGTCGTCGACGCGCTCGAGCACGGGGCTGCGTAGAGTCGTCATGTGTCCGACGTACCCGGCGAGGCTGTGGATCACTCGTCAGAGGCCCGTGACCTGCCTCGCAGGCAGCGTGTCGCCGCGTACGCGGTGGTCCTCCGGGACGAGAAGATCCTGCTCGCGCGACTCGCTCCGTACCTCGTGGACGGGGAGGTCTGGACGCTCCCGGGCGGGGGCATCGACTTCGGCGAGGATCCCCGTGACGCGGTGGTGCGCGAGGTGCACGAGGAGACCGGGCTGGACGTGCAGATCGGCGACCGCGCCTGGATCGACTCGGTCCGGCGCGTCACCGACACGACCCGGCAGGACATGCACTCGGTGCGGATGGTCTTCGAGGGCTGGGCGCCGCACGACAGCCCCGAGCCCCGCGTGGTGGAGGAGAACGGCTCGACGGTCGATGCCCGCTGGGTCCCGTTGGCCGCGGTCACCGACGGCAGCTGGCCGGTGGTCGGCTGGGTGCGCGCCGCGGTCGAGGAGCACGTCGCCCACCGCGTGCAGCGGCTGGCGGTCAAGGCGGTGGTCCGTCGCGGCGACACCGTCCTGCTCGCACGGCTGAGCCGGTACGCCGTCGAGGCCGGCCACTGGACGCTGCCCGGCGGCGGGGTCGACCACGGCGAGCGCCCGGCGGCGGCCCTGGTCCGCGAGATGGCCGAGGAGACCGGCCTGGTCGCCGAGGTCGGTGACCTGCTCGGTGTGCACGACCTGCACCTGACCGGGACCGCGCCGAACGGACGGCACGAGGACTTCCACGCGGTGAACCTGATCTTCGCCGTCACCGTGCCCACCGACGCCGAGCCGCGGGTCGTCGAGACCGACGGCACCACCGACGACGTGGCCTGGGTCGACGTGGCCGACATCGCCTCAGGAATGGTCGCCGTCACCGAGGTGGTCCGGCACGCGCTAGGTTCTGCGCCATGACTGGCGAGTCCGTCTTCACCTACGGCGCGCCCGGGCTGAAGTTCGGCACGGGTGCCTCGGACGAGATCGGCTACGACCTGTCCACCTACGACGTCCGCCGGGTGCTGGTGCTCACCGACCCGGGGGTCGCCGCCACCGGCCACCCGCAGCGGATCGCCGAGCAGATGCACGCCTTCGGCATCGAGACCCAGGTCTTCGACGCGGTCCACGTCGAGCCGACCGACGCCAGCTTCGAGGCCGCGATCGCGTTCGCCCGCGACTCCGGCCCCTGGGACGCCTACGTCGCTGTCGGCGGTGGCTCCACCATCGACACCGCCAAGGCGGTCAACCTCCTCACCACCAACGACGGTGAGCTGATGGACTACGTGAACGCCCCGGTCGGCAGGGCCCGCGCGCCGCGGAACCCGCTCAAGCCGCTGGTCGCGGTGCCGACCACGACCGGCACCGGCGCGGAGTCCACCACGATCTGCGTGCTTGACGTGCTCGCCCAGCAGGTGAAGACCGGGATCAGCCACGCCCGGCTGCGGCCGACGCTGGCGGTCGTCGACCCGGCGCTGACGATGACCCAGCCCGCCGGGGTCACCGCGGCCGCCGGGATGGACATCCTCTGCCACGCGCTGGAGTCCTACACCGCGCGGCCGTTCACCTCCTACGACAAGAAGACGCCCGAGCAGCGGGTGCCGTACTGCGGCTCGAACCCGATCTCCGACCTGTGGTCCGAGCAGGCGATGTCGCTGCTCTCGACGTCGTTCCGGCGCGCGGTCAACCACGGCGACGACGCGGGCGCCCGCGAGCAGATGGCGCTGGCCGCGACGATGGCCGGGCTCGGCTTCGGCAACGCCGGCGTGCACATCCCGCACGCGAACGCGTACCCGATCGCCGGCCGGGTGCACGAGCGGTGCCCGGACTTCCGGCCCGCCGGCTACGAGGCCGACGAGGCGATGGTGCCGCACGGGATGGCGGTCTCGCTGACCGCGCCCGAGGCGTTCCGCTGGACGTTCTCCTCGAGCCCGGAGCGACACCTGCGCGCCGCGTCGCTGCTGGCCCCCGACCACGGCTACGACGCCGGTCCGGACGCGCTGCCGGCGGTGCTGGCCGACCTGATGCGCGACATCGCGATCCCGAACGGGCTCGGCGAGGTCGGCTACGGCGAGAGCGACGTCGACGACCTGGTCGAGGGCGCGATGAAGCAGCAGCGACTGCTGGCCACCGCTCCGCGCGAGGTCACCGACGAGGATGCCGCCGGGATCCTCGGACGCTCCCTGGAGCTCTGGTGACAGCAGACGCGCGGCCGGCCACGACCGGGGCCGCCGCAGCACTGCGCCAGGCCGGCCTCGAGGTCGACGACTCGCGGCTCGCGCGCTCGCTCTACGCCTCCGACGCCTCGCTCTACCGGATCCCGCCGCAGGTGGTGGTCTTCCCGCGCGACAGCGACGACGTGCTCGCCGTGCTCGCGGTGGCGCGCGAGTTCGAGTCCAGCCTGACGATGCGCGGTGCCGGTACCTCGATCGCGGGCAACGCGATCGGTCCGGGCATCGTGGTCGACTGCACCCGGCACCTGAACAAGCTGATCCGGATCGACCCGGACGCGCGCACCGCGACGGTCCAGCCGGGCATCGTGCACGCCGCCCTGCAGAAGCACGCCGCCCCGCACGGGCTGCGCTTCGGGCCGGACCCGTCCACGCACACCCGCTGCACCATCGGCGGCATGATCGGCAACAACGCCTGCGGGTCGCGGGCGCTCGGGTACGGCCGCACCGCGGACAACGTGGTCGGGCTCAAGGTCGCGCTGGCCGACGGCGAGATCGTCGGGCCGCGCGGGGCCAAGCACGGACTGGGCTTCTCGGTCGAGGAGGAGCGCCGACTGCGCGGCTTCCCGGTCGAGCAGGGCCTGGCCTCGCCGCTGCTGGCGGACCTGAACAAGCTCGTCGACGAGAACCTCGGCCTGATCCGCACCGAGTTCGGCACCTTCGGCCGCCAGGTCTCCGGGTACTCCCTGGAACACCTGCTGCCGGAGAACGACCGCAACTTCGAGCGCTTCCTGGTCGGCAGCGAGGGCACCCTGGCCGTGGTGCTGGAGGCGACGGTCCGGCTCGTCGCGGACGCGCCGCACCGGGCGCTGGCGCTGCTCGGGTTCGCCTCGATGGCCGATGCCGCCGACGCCGTCCCGATCGTGCTCGGCACCCGGCTCGACGGGGACGTGGAGCTGACCGCGTGCGAGGGGCTCGACCAGCGGATCACCGACCTGGTGCCCGGCGCCCCGCCGCTGCCGGAGGGCCGCGGCTGGCTGTTCGTCGAGGTCGCCGGTGCGGTGGCTGCGGAGGTCGAGGCCGCGGCGTCCCGGATCGCTCTGACCGTCGGCGCCCCGTCCCGGATCGCGACCGACCTGCGCGAGCAGGCCGCGCTGTGGCGGATCCGGGAGGACGGCGCAGGCCTGGCCGCGCGCTCGCTCTCGCGCCCCGCGCACTCCGGCTGGGAGGACGCCGCCGTGCCGCCCGCCCGGCTCGGCGACTACCTGCGCGAGTTCGAGGCGCTGCTGACCGAGCACGGCCTGGACACCGTTCCCTACGGCCACTTCGGCGACGGCTGCGTGCACGCCCGGATCGACTTCGAGCTGACCGAGGCCGACGGCCGCGCGGTCTTCCGCCGCTTCACCGAGGACGCTGCCGACCTCGTCGCCCGCCACGGCGGGTCGATGAGCGGCGAGCACGGCGACGGCCGGGCCCGCTCGGAGCTGCTGGGCCGGATGTACAGCCCTGCGGCGATGTCGCTGATGGCTGCGGTCAAGCACGTCCTCGACCCGCGCAACGTGCTCAACCCGGGCAACCTGGTCGACCCCGAGCCGTTCGACGCCTCGCTGCGACTCGCAGCCCCACCCGCCGGCCCCCTGGCGGAGCTCTTCGGCGAGGCGCACCGCTGCACCGGCGTCGGGAAGTGCGTCGCCGACAACACCTCCAACGGCGGGGTGATGTGCCCCTCCTACCTGGCGACCCGCAACGAGAAGGACAGCACCCGCGGCAGGTCCCGGGTGCTCCAGGACGTCGTCACCGGGAAGCTGCCGCTGCACGACCCGGCTGTCGGTGAGGCCCTGGACCTGTGCCTGTCCTGCAAGGGCTGCGCCCACGACTGCCCGACCGGCGTCGACATGGCCACCTACAAGTCCGAGGTGCTGCACCACCAGTACGCCGGCAAGCGCCGCCCGCGCTCGCACTACACGCTGGGTCGGCTGCCGAAGTGGGCCTCGATGGCCCCGGCCGGCCTCGCCAACCGGATGCTCAAGGTCCCGGCGCTGGCGCGGCTCGCCAAGCAGACCGCGGGCATCGACCAGCGGCGGAGCCTGCCGACCTTCAGCCCGCGCCGACTGCGCTCCTTCGCCCAGCCCGCCCGGGTGCGCCCGGCTGCGACGCCGGACGTCTGGATCTGGGCGGACAGCTTCACCGACCACTTCTACTCCGAGACGGGTCAGGCCGCGCTCGCGCTGTTCGAGGCCGCCGGCATCGAGGCGAAGGTCATCCCCGAGCGGGCCTGCTGCGCGCTCACCTGGGTCACTACGGGCCAGCTCGACCACGCCCGCAAGATCATCAGCGCGAGCGTGCACACGCTCTACCCGTACGTCGCCAGCGGGACCCCGATCATCGGCCTGGAGCCCAGCTGCCTGGCCGCGCTGCGCACCGATGCCCCGGCGCTGGTCAAGGAACCGCGGGTGGCCGAGGTCGCGGCCGGCGTGCAGACCCTGGGGGAGTACCTGACCACCCTGGTCGCTGACGGCCGCTGGTCGCTGCCGGACCTGACCGGGACCGAGATCGTGGTGCAGCCGCACTGCCACCACGCCAGCGTGCTCGGGTTCGGCCCGGACCTGGCGCTGCTCGAGGGTGCTGGCGCGAGCGTCAAGCGCCTGGGCGGCTGCTGCGGGCTGGCCGGCAACTTCGGCGTCGAGCTCGGGCACTACGAGACCAGCGTCGCGGTCGCCGAGCAGAGCCTGCTGCCCGCCGTGCGCGCGGCCGGTCCGGACACCGTGATCCTCGCCGACGGGATGTCCTGCCGGGTCCAGCTCGCCGACCTGGCCGGCGTACGGGCGCTGCACCTGGCCGAGCTGCTCGCCGGCCGCCGCTAGACCCGGACCCGGGCCTGCTTCTTCATCCCCTCGGCCGGACGGATCGGCTGCGGCCACTTCGCCGTCAGCCCGTACCCCTCCGGCTGCTGGCGCCAGCGCCGGCCGAGCGCCGGGCGGACCCAGCCGTTCCACCAGTCCCACTCGTCGGTGAGCCACTCCCGGGGCGTCCGCCCCGGCGGCAGGTCCCCGAGGTCGCGCAGGGTGATGGTGTGGTCGACCTCGAGGGTGCGCAGCACGGCGGCGGCCAGGTAGCGGTGCCCGTGGCGGGACATGTGCAGCCGGTCCGGCTCCCACATCCGCGGGTGCGCGTACGGGCGCATCGCCCAGTGGTCGACCAGCAGCGCGTCGTGCTCCAGCGCCACCTGCCGGATCCCGCGGTTGAACTGGTTGTTGCGGATCCGCAGCGGCTCCAGGAGCGGGGAGAGGCGCACGTCGTAGCTGGTGAACAGCAGCACCCGGGCCCCGGTGGTGGCCAGCTTCGCGACGGCTGCCTCGTAGCGGGCCAGCACGTCGGCCATGTCGATCCGGATCTGCAGGATGTCGTTGCCACCGGCGAAGAACGACACCAGCGTGGGGTTCAGCGCGACCGCGGCCTCGACCTGGTGCTCGACCACGTCGTCCAGCACCCGGCTGCGCAGCGCCAGGTTCGCGTACTCGGTCGCCGGGTCAGCCTTCGCGAGCTGTCGGGCCACCCGGTCGGCCCACCCACGGACCCCGTTCGGGAAGCGCTCGTCCCAGTCGCCCACGCCCTCGGTGAAGGAGTCCCCGACGGCCACGAACCGGTGCGCCATGCCTCCCAGGGTCCCCGCGCGGACCGACCGGACGGCGAACCGGCGGTGAACGGCCAGTCCCGCACGGAGGATGCTGCGGTGAACGCTGTGAACTCGTTTTGACCCCCGCGGCAGCCCCCGGTAATCTCGTTCCTTGTGTCTGGGCATTCCCAGGCCCTTGAGCGTGCCCGCGGGGCCTGCTCACCGCACCAAGCACAACCTGCAACACCACCGTGCCCGGCAGAGCGCCGGTACAGAGAGAGAAACAGAAAGGGAACCACTCAAGGTGCCCACTATTAATCAGCTGGTCCGCAAGGGCCGCCAGGACAAGGTGTCGAAGAACAAGACGCCTGCCCTGAAGGGTTCGCCCCAGCGACGCGGCGTCTGCACGCGCGTCTACACCACCACCCCGAAGAAGCCGAACTCCGCTCTGCGCAAGGTCGCCCGTGTGCGTCTTTCCAGCGGCGTCGAGGTCACCGCTTACATCCCGGGTGTCGGTCACAACCTCCAGGAGCACTCGATCGTGCTCGTCCGCGGCGGCCGGGTGAAGGACCTTCCCGGTGTCCGCTACAAGATCATCCGCGGCACGCTCGACACCCAGGGTGTCAAGAACCGCAAGCAGGCCCGCAGCCGCTACGGCGCGAAGAAGGAGAAGAGCTAATGCCTCGCAAGGGTCCCGCTCCCAAGCGCCCGATCGTCGTCGACCCGGTCTACGGATCGCAGGTCGTCACCCAGCTCGTCTCCAAGGTCCTCCAGGACGGCAAGAAGCAGACCGCCCAGCGGATCGTCTACAAGGCGCTCGAGGGTGCTCGCGAGAAGACCGGCACCGACCCGGTGGTCACGCTGAAGCGTGCCCTGGACAACGTCAAGCCGGCCATCGAGGTCAAGAGCCGCCGCGTCGGTGGCGCGACCTACCAGGTCCCGATCGAGGTCAAGGGCACCCGCGGCACCACGCTCGCGCTGCGCTGGCTCGTCGGCTACGCCGCGGAGCGTCGTGAGAAGACCATGGCCGAGCGCCTGATGAACGAGATCCTCGACGCGAGCAACGGCCTCGGTGCCGCTGTGAAGAAGCGCGAGGACACCCACAAGATGGCCGAGTCCAACAAGGCCTTCGCCCACTACCGCTGGTGACGCGCGGTGGGGGCACCGCGCCGGACCGGCGCTAGCCCCCACCCCCACCAACAACCCACTTTCTAAGGAACACAGCCGCAGTGGCAGTCGACATCACCACGGACCTCAACAAGGTCCGCAACATCGGCATCATGGCGCACATCGACGCCGGCAAGACCACCACCACCGAGCGCATCCTCTTCTACACCGGCATCACCTACAAGATCGGTGAGGTCCACGAGGGCGCGGCCACGATGGACTGGATGGAGCAGGAGCAGGAGCGGGGTATCACCATCACCTCCGCTGCCACCACCTGCTGGTGGAAGGACCACCAGATCAACATCATCGACACCCCGGGTCACGTGGACTTCACCGCCGAGGTCGAGCGCTCGCTGCGCGTCCTCGACGGCGCCGTCGCGGTGTTCGACGGTGTCGCCGGTGTCGAGCCGCAGACGATGACCGTGTGGCGCCAGGCCAACAAGTACTCCGTCCCGCGGATGTGCTTCGTCAACAAGCTGGACCGCACCGGTGCCGACTTCTGGCGCTGCGTCGACATGATGGTCGAGCGGCTGAACTCCACCCCGCTGGTCCTCCAGATCCCGATCGGCGCCGAGGGCGACTTCCTCGGTGTGGTCGACCTGGTCGGCATGCGCGCGCTGACCTGGCGCGGCGAGACCAAGATGGGCGAGGACTACGAGGTCGAGGAGATCCCGGCCGAGCTCGCCGAGCAGGCCGCCGAGTGGCGCGAGAAGCTGCTCGAGACGCTGTCCGAGGCCGACGACGACATCATGGAGAAGTTCCTCGAGGAGGGTGAGTTCACCGTCGAGGAGCTCGAGGCCGCGATCCGTCGCGCCACCCTCGCCGACAAGCTCAACCCGGTCCTGTGCGGCACCGCGTTCAAGAACAAGGGCGTGCAGCCCCTGCTCGACGCCGTCGTGAAGTACCTGCCGTCGCCGCTGGACATCGACGGCATCGTCGGCCACGCCCCGGGCAACGAGGACGAGGAGATCGTCCGCCAGCCGTCCGACGACGAGCCGTTCTCGGGTCTGGCCTACAAGATCGCCACCGACCCGCACCTCGGCAAGCTGATCTACGTCCGGGTCTACTCGGGCAAGCTCGAGGCCGGCTCGACCGTGGTCAACTCGGTCAACGGCCGCAAGGAGCGGATCGGCAAGGTCTACCAGATGCACGCGAACAAGCGTGAGGAGATCGCGTCGGTCGGCGCCGGCCAGATCGTGGCCGTGATGGGTCTGAAGGACACCAAGACCGGTCACACCCTCTCCGACCCGGCCAAGCAGGTCGTGCTGGAGTCGATGACCTTCCCGGCCCCGGTGATCGAGGTCGCCATCGAGCCGAAGACCAAGGGCGACCAGGAGAAGCTCGGAACCGCGATCCAGCGGCTCTCGGACGAGGACCCGACCTTCACCGTCAAGGCGGACGAGGAGACCGGTCAGACGATCATCGCCGGCATGGGCGAGCTCCACCTGGAGATCCTCGTCGACCGGATGAAGCGCGAGTTCAAGGTCGAGGCCACCGTCGGCAAGCCGCAGGTCGCCTACCGCGAGACCCTGCGCAAGAAGGTCGAGAAGCACTCCTACACCCACAAGAAGCAGACCGGTGGTTCGGGTCAGTTCGCGAAGGTGATGATCACCGTCGAGCCGAACATCGACCCGGAGACCGGTACCGGCGCGGGCTACGAGTTCGTGAACGCCGTGTCGGGTGGTCGGGTGCCGCGGGAGTACATCCCGTCGGTCGACCAGGGTGCCCAGGAGGCCATGGAGTTCGGCGTGCTCGCCGGCTACCCGATGGTCGACGTGAAGGTCACCCTCGAGGACGGCGCGTACCACGACGTCGACTCCTCCGAGCTCGCCTTCAAGATCGCCGGCATCGCGGCGTTCAAGGAAGCGGCCAAGATGGCCAAGCCCGTGCTGCTGGAGCCGATGTTCGCGGTCGAGGTCGTGACCCCGGAGAGCTTCCTCGGCACGGTCATCGGCGACATCAACTCCCGCCGTGGCCAGATCACGGCCCAGGAGGAGCGTCACGGCGACATGGTCGTCGACGCGCTGGTGCCGCTGTCAGAGATGTTCGGGTACGTTGGGGACCTGCGGTCGAAGACCTCGGGTCAGGCTTCGTACTCGATGGAGTTTGACTCGTACGCCGAGGTTCCCACGAACGTCGCCGACGAGATCATCAAGAAGGTCCGCGGCGAGTAGTTCGCACCGCAGTCCTCGGCTGTAAAAAACGTTTCATCTACGAGTCAAGAAAACACAAACCAGGAGGAGCCAGAAATGGCTAAGGCTAAGTTCGAGCGGACCAAGCCGCACGTCAACATCGGGACCATCGGTCACATCGACCACGGCAAGACGACGCTGACCGCGGCGATCACCAAGGTTCTGCACGACAAGTACCCGGACCTCAACGAGGCGTCTGCGTTCGACCAGATCGACAAGGCCCCCGAAGAGCGCCAGCGCGGCATCACCATCTCGATCGCGCACGTCGAGTACCAGACCGAGGCGCGCCACTACGCGCACGTCGACTGCCCGGGTCACGCGGACTACATCAAGAACATGATCACCGGTGCCGCTCAGATGGACGGTGCGATCCTCGTGGTCGCCGCCACCGACGGCCCGATGCCGCAGACCCGCGAGCACGTGCTGCTCGCCCGCCAGGTCGGCGTGCCGGCCCTGGTCGTGGCGCTGAACAAGTGCGACATGGTCGACGACGAGGAGCTCATCGAGCTCGTCGAGATGGAGGTGCGCGAGCTCCTCTCCGAGTACGACTTCCCGGGTGACGACGTTCCGGTCGTGCGCGTTGCCGCCTTCCCGGCGCTGCAGGGCGACGCCAAGTGGGGCGAGTCGATCCTCGAGCTGATGAACGCGGTCGACGAGTCGATCCCGCAGCCCGAGCGTGACGTCGAGAAGCCGTTCCTGATGCCCGTCGAGGACGTCTTCACGATCACCGGTCGTGGCACCGTCATCACCGGTCGCATCGAGCGCGGCATCGTCAAGGTCAACGAGGAGGTCGAGATCATCGGCATCCGCGAGGCCTCGCAGAAGTCGACGGTCACCGGTGTCGAGATGTTCCGCAAGCTCCTCGACGAGGGCCAGGCGGGCGAGAACGTCGGTCTGCTCCTCCGCGGCACCAAGCGCGAGGACGTGGAGCGCGGCATGGTCGTGATCAAGCCGGGCACCACCACCCCGCACACCGAGTTCGACGCGTCGGTCTACATCCTCTCCAAGGAGGAGGGTGGCCGTCACACGCCGTTCTTCAACAACTACCGTCCGCAGTTCTACTTCCGGACCACCGACGTGACCGGCGTCGTCACCCTCCCCGAGGGTCGCGACATGGTCATGCCGGGCGACAACACCGACATGTCGGTCGTGCTGATCCAGCCGATCGCCATGGAGGACGGTCTGAAGTTCGCCATCCGCGAGGGTGGCCGGACCGTGGGCGCGGGTCGCGTCACCAAGATCAACAAGTGAGCTTGCTGATCAACTAGCGTCAAGCGAAAGGCCCCGGGCTTCGGCTCGGGGCCTTTCTGCGTCCGCGGCGAGATAGTCCCGCTAGGGACTGTCCAGGGCGTCGGCGACCACGGTGCCGAAGCGCTCGTGCCCGAGCGGGGTCAGGTGCAGCCGGTCGGGCAGGTAGGTGAACCGGTCGTCGATCATGCTCAGGTACGGCGTACCGGAGCGCGCCGCCTCGCTGCGCAGGATCGCGTCGACGCGCGCGGCTCGTGCCCCGCGCAGCGGCGCCGGCGGAGGACCGACGACGAGCAGGCGGTCGCCGCCGATCTCGGCGACCAGGCGCCGGAAGCCCGCGCGGATCTGCCCGCTCGGCTGGTCGAAGTCGTTGAGACCGCCCTCGACGACGACCAGCGAGGGGTGCAGCGCCAGGGCCGTTCGCGCACGCTGGTCGTAGGCGACGTCCTTGCACGGACTGGCGCCGCGGCTGAACCCGGAGCCGGAGAACCCGAAGACGTGCACCCGTCCGGGGAGCTCCCGGGCCCAGTTCCGGTCGGGGTGCTGCAGGCCCAGACCGGCGGAGTAGGAGTCGCCGATCACCACGGTCGTCGCTCCGCGACCGGTCACCACGTGCTGGCGGACCAGCGACTGGTGGGTGAACCGGGCGCACCTCTCGGCGGTGCTCGCCTGTGCGGTTCCCCCGATGAGCGGGGTCAGCGCGAGGGCGGCCAGCAGCACGCCGAGGCCTGCGCTGAGCCACCCGAGGTGGCGCCGTGCTCCGAGACTCACGGCGACATCCTCCGTCGCGGAACGCGGCTGCGAAGGCGTTTTCGCCAAGCCCGTGGAGGTTGTCCGTATCGGGGGCACGTACCGTTCTCCCGTGCCCGACGCCGTTCCTCCCGCCCGACCCCACCTGAAGTTCACCGACGACGGGCGGCGGATGCGTGAGGTGCTCAGCTACTCGCGTCGGGGCAACCGGTTCACGCCCGCACAGCAGGAGGCCTGGGACGCGCACCACGAGAAGTGGGTGATCCCGGACGAGGCGGTCGACCACCCCGATTTCTCGCTCGCCGCCTGGTTCGGCCGCGAGGCCCCGCTGGTCGTCGAGATCGGCTCCGGCATCGGTGAGGCGACGGCGGTGCTGGCAGCGCAGCGGCCCGAGGTCGACGTGCTCGCCTTCGAGGTCTGGCGTCCCGGGGTGGCGCACACCCTCGGTCTGCTCGCCGAGGCCGGTGCGGAGAACGTCCGGTTGATCAGCGTGGACGCGGTCTGGTCGATGGAGCACCTGATCGCACCGGGTTCGCTCGACGAGCTGTGGACGTTCTTCCCCGATCCCTGGCCGAAGAGCAAGCACCACAAGCGCCGACTGGTCACGCCGTCCTTCGCAGCACTGGCGTCGTCACGGCTGCGTCCGGGCGGCAGCTGGCGGCTGGCCACGGACTGGGCGCACTACGCCGAGCAGATGCAGGAGGTGCTCGACGCGGAGCCGACCCTGTCCGGCGGGGTCGTCGAGCGCTGGGCGGATCGTCCGGTCACCAAGTTCGAGCGCAAGGGTCTCGCGGTGGACCGGGTGATCACCGACCTGCGCTACACCCGCTGACGGGCGGCGGCGGTCAGCCGGTCGACCAGGGCGGCCTCACGCTGCATCCGTGCCAGGTCGCGGTCGCGGTGCTCTGAGATCACGGCCGCCAGGTAGGCATCAGCCGGGGTGCCGACCGGCGGTGGCGGAGCGACGTAGGCGGAGATCTCCAGGGCCAGGCGGTCCAGCAGGGCCTGCCGGGTCTGCGGCGCCAAGGTGTCGGCCCGCCCGAGCACCTGCCGCACGGAGAGCATGAGCCGCTCCGGCAGCGGCGCGATGTCCGCCGCACGGGCCCAGCCGGCCAGGGGCGGCGGCATGAGGGCAGGCGGCGGGAGCGTGAGCTTCACCCGGGCGCGGACGACGTAGGTGCCGGCGACGTAGTCGCCGATCCGCTTGCCCTTGCGGCTCACCAGGCCGCAGATGAAGGCCGGGACGCCGTAGAGGAGCCAGATCTCCGCCAGCCCGAGCAGAGCTCGCACGAAGGCGTGCATGAACGAGATCGGCCCGGCGTCGTCGCGCACCGTGCGCAGGCCGGTGATCAGCTTGCCGAGCGATCGGCCCCGGGACAGGGTCTCCACGGCGGTCGGCACCACCAGGAACGCGAGCACGGCGGTCACCGTGACCCCGACCGAGAACAGCGCCGCGTCGCTGGCGAGAAGTGCGGTGAACCAGATCCCGGCGACGAGCACGATGATCGAGACGATCACGTCGACGAACGCCGAGACCGCGTGCAGCCCGAGCGGGCCGGGCGGCAGGTCGAGGGAGACCGCCTCCCCGGTGACGAGCTCGTCGATGCTCGCGTCGTACAGCTCGGCCATCCCCCCAGCGTAGAGGGGTGGGGTGGCCTACGCTGGCGGTATGGATCTCGACGCCTTCGTGCTGGCTCACCAGCCGGCGTGGGTCCGGCTCGAGCAGCTGTCCAAGCGGGTCCGCCTCTCGGGCACCGAGAGCGACGAGCTCAGCGAGCTCTACCAGCGGGTGGCGACGCACCTCTCGGTGATCCGCTCCGGCGCCCCGGATGCGGCGGTGATCGGCTACCTGTCCAACCTGCTGGCCCGTGCCCGGACCCGCTCGGGCGGAGCGCGGGTGCTCACCCGGGCCGTGCTGGCCGAGGTGGTGGCGCGCCAGGTGCCGGCGGCGCTGTACCGGACGCGGCGCTGGTGGATGACGTTGATGCTCGGCAGCTACGCCCTGGTCGCGGTGATGATCGCCTGGCTGCTCGCCCACCCGCAGGTGGAGTCGACGATGATGTCGCCCGCCCAGGTGAACCAGCTGGTCAACAACGACTTCGAGGGCTACTACTCCGAGTCGGCGTCGTCGCACTTCGCGGCCGAGGTCTGGACCCACAACGCGCTGGTGACCGCCGGCTGCGTGGCGCTCGGCGTCTTCGGGCTTCCGGTGCTCTACCTGGTGTGGCAGAACCTGCTCAACCTCGCGGTGATCGGCTCGATCATGATCCGGCACGGCCGGACCGCGGTCTTCTTCGGGATGATCACCCCGCACGGCCTGCTCGAGCTGACCGCCGTCTTCGTCGCTGCCGGCACCGGGCTGCGGCTGATGTGGTCCTGGGTGGCCCCCGGGCAGCAGTCCCGGGCGCGAGCGCTGGCCGCCGAGGGTCGTGCTGCGGGTGGCATCGTGCTCGCGCTCGCCGTGGTCCTGCTGGTGACCGGCATCATCGAGGGCTTCGTGACGCCCTCGGGACTGCCGACCTGGTCACGGATCTCGATCGGCGTGGTCGCCGAGGCGGCGTTCCTCACCTACGTCTTCGTGCTCGGCAAGCGTGCCGTCCGCGCCGGGCACACCGGCGACATCGCCGCGCACCTGCGCGAGGACCGGCTGCTGACCGCCGGCTAGGTCAGAGCACCCCGCGGGCCTTCAGCGACAGGTAGTGGTCGGCCAGCACGACCGGGAGCTGGTCGGCGCTCTCGTCGAGCACGTCGACGTGCAGCGCCTCGAGCAGGGCCGCGGTGCGCTGCCGTCGAGCGATCGTCTGCTCGGCCGCCGCGGCCTGGTAGGTCGAGGTCAGGTCCTCCCGGTCGGCCGCCAGGCGCGTCAGCTCGGGGTCGCGGACCGAGGCGAGCACCACCCGGTGCCGCGCCGACAGGTGGCCGACGAGCGGCAGCAGCCCGTGCTCGATCGCGGACGGTTCGAGCGGGGTCAGCAGCACCACCAGCGCCCGCGAACGGCCGAGGTCGTCGACAGCGCCGACGAGGCGCCGCCAGTCCGCCTCGACCAGCTCCGAACCGAGGCCGACCATCGCGTCCTGCACGCCGGAGAGCGCATCGCCCCGGTGGCCCGAGCGCACCCGGGCGCGGACCATCCGGTCCCCGGCCAGGAAGTCGACCCGGTCGCCCGCACGGGCGGCGAGAGCGGCCAGCAGCAGCGCGGCGTCCATCGCCGAGTCCAGCCGCGGCACGTCCCCGATCCGGCCGGCCGAGGTGCGCGAGGTGTCCAGCACTATGACCACCCGGCGGTCGCGCTCGGGCTGCCAGGTCCGGACCACGACGTTGCGGCTGCGCGCGCTGGCCCGCCAGTCGATGCTGCGCACGTCGTCGCCGCGCACGTACTCGCGCAGCGAGTCGAACTCGGTGCCCTGCCCGCGGACCCGGACCGCGGCGCGCCCGTCCAGCTCCCGCAGCCGCGCCAACCGGGACGGCAGGTGGCGACGCGACGGGAAGGCGGGGGTCACCCGTACGTCACCCGGGACCAGCGCTGAGGCCTGCCGGGCGGCCAGGCCAAGTGGGCCGGTCATCCGGACGGTCACCCGGTCGGTGGCCAGCTCGCCACGGCGTACCGGGTCCAGCGGGGTGACCAGCCGGGTCCGCTCCCGGGCCGGGAGACGCAGCGGGTGCCGGTTCGGGTGCGCGCCGGCGCTGGGTTGCCAGGCGTCGCGGAGCACGCCGACCACGCGGCGATTGCCGGTGTTCTCGACGACGAGGGCGGTCTCGGTGACCTCGCCGAGCCGGGTCGCCGGGGTCCGGTACCGCGACAGCTGGAGGGTGGACACCTTCGGGGCCCACCACCAGTCGAGGAGCACCAGCAGGATCACCAGCCCGAGGATCGTCCAGACGGTGCCCTTCTCGGGGCGCACCAGGACCGCCGCCACCGAGATCAGCAGCAGCAGCGGGGTGCGCCAGGTCAGAGCCACGTCAGGGTCCTCGGCTCAGCGCGGGACCGGGACGGAGGCGAGCGCGGAGGCGAGCACTTGCGCCACGTCGACGCCCTCGAGCTGGGCCTCGGGCCGCAGGCCGAGGCGGTGCACCAGGGTCGCGTGCGCGAGCGCCTTCACGTCGTCCGGGGAGACGTAGTCGCGCCCGGACAGCCAGGCCCACGCGCGGCTGGTCCGCAGCAGCGCGGTCGCACCGCGCGGGCTGACGCCCAGGCTCAGCGACGGCGCGGACCGGGTGGCCCGCGCGATGTCGACCACGTACGCCGCCACCTCGTCGCTCACCCGGACCTCGCGCACCGCCGCGGAGGCGCTCGCCAGGTCGGCGATGCTCGCCACCGACCGGATGCCGGTGGCCGCCAGGTCGTGCGGGTCGAAGCCGTCCGCGTGCCGGCGGACGATCGCGAACTCCTCCTCGCGGGGCGGAAGCGGCAGCTGGACCTTGAGCAGGAAGCGATCCAGCTGGGCCTCCGGCAACGGGTAGGTGCCCTCGTACTCGACCGGGTTCTGGGTCGCGGCCACCAGGAACGGGTCGGGCAGCGGGCGGCTGACGCCGTCGACCGAGACCTGGCCCTCCTCCATCGCCTCGAGCAGCGCCGACTGGGTCTTCGGTGGCGTCCGGTTGATCTCGTCGGCCAGCAGCAGGTTCGTGAACACCGGACCGGGCCGGAAGTCGAACCGGCCGCTCTCCACGACCATCGAGCCGGTGATGTCGCCCGGCATCAGGTCGGGGGTGAACTGGACGCGTCGGGTCTCCACGCCGAGCGCCGAGGCCAGCGAGCGCACCAGCAGCGTCTTGGCGACGCCCGGCACCCCCTCCATCAGGACGTGGCCCCGGGCCAGCAGGGCGACCAGCAGCGCGGAGACCGCGGCGTCCTGGCCGACGACGACCTTGGCGACCTCGGCCCGCACGGCGTGCAGGGCCTCGCGGGCCTGGTCGGCGGGAACGGTGCTCGAAGGCTCTGTGCTCATACGGTCCTTACCTCTTCTTCCAGGTGGGTCAGCTCGTTGGCCAGGGTGACCAGGTCTGCGTCGGTGCGCACGACCCGGTCGAGGATCCCGGTGATCGCCTCGACCGGGCGCCCGGTGCGGGTCGCGACCGCGCGCACGACCTCCTCGCGGGTGGCGGTCGGGGAGAGGCCGAGGACCTGGCGCAGGCGCCGCACCGTGCCCTCGATCAGCAGCTCCGCGGCGTGCCAGCGGTCCCGGGCCCGCTCGTAGAGACGGCCGAGCGCGGTCGTCGACTCCAGGGCCTTGATGGTCACGGGCATCGGCTCGGTCACCAGCGGGCCGAGGCGGCGGCCGCGGTACAGCAGCAGGGCGACCGCGGCGATGGCGATCAGCCACACCGACGGCACCAGCCAGCGCGGCAGCAGCCGGCCGACACCGGTGCCGTCGCCGGCCTGGACCTCGTCGGGATCGGCGACGTACCAGACCACCCGGTCGCGCTGGCCGAGCAGCCGCAGCGCGACGGCGGCGTTGTCACCGACGTCGATGCGGTCGTTGCTCAGCGGGCTCGGGTCGACCAGCACCCAGCGGTGCCCGTTCGCCCCGACCAGCAGCAGCCGGCCGGCCTGGTCGCCGAAGCAGCCGTCGCCCGGTACGCCGAGGCCGCTGCCCGGGACGTCCAGGGTGAGGCCGTCGAGCAGCGGTTGCGCAGGGCTGCAGTCGGCCGGGGTGCGGTCGCGGTCGGTCGCGGTGGAGAAGTCCTTGTCCTTCAGGCCGAGCGCGTCGGCCACGGCGGGCGCGATCCCGGCGACCACGAGCTCGGAGCCCGTCGCCGTGCTCAGCCGCTCCTCGAGGTCGCGGTAGGTGGTCCTGCCCAGGTCCCACGGGTTGCTCACCACGACGGTGGTGTTCCCGTCGACCTGGGCGTCCTCGAACGCGCGCCGCCCGCGGACGACGTCGACCGGCACGCCGTGGTCTCCCAGGACCTGGGCGAGGGCTCGCGCACCGTGCGGCGCGGCGTTCTCCGGGTCGAGGATGCCGTTGCGGCCGGTGTCGCGCCCCTGCCAGGTGACCAGCAGCAGCGTGCACAGCACGGCGAGGCCGAGCGCGACCGCGACCCGGTTGCGGCGCAGGAACCCGGCGGCACCGGCGGTCGTGGGCCCGACCTCGTCGACTTCGACGGCGCTCATCGCGGCACCGCCAGGACCGGCCCGCTCGCCGTGGTCGACTCCGGGCGCAGGTGGCGCAGCGCGCGCTCCAGGTCCAGCACGTCGGTCGCGCCGGCACGGGTGGCGTGCCGGTCGCCGTACCGGACGTCGTCGAACAGCCGGGCCGCGGCGTCGAGCCGAGCTCGCTCGGCGGGGAAGACCTGTGCCGCGGCGTCCGCGACCTCGTGCGCGGTCGCGGAGGGAAGGTCGTCGGCCAGCGCCCGCTCCACGAGCCCGGCTGCGATCGCACGGACGCCGTCGAGCACCGCGTCGTCCCAGCGCTCCTCGGACAGTGCCTTGCCGGCGCGCGCCCGGTACTGCGCTGCCGTCGTACGCGCGTCCTCCAGGACGGAGCGCTCGGTGCCCGCCCGGCGCGGATCGCGGCGCAGCCGGGTCAGGGCCAGCGCCACCCCGACCAGCAGCAGAACCAGCAGCGGGATCCCGAGGACGGGGTCGATGCGGCCGATGTTGCCGGTCGCGTCCAGGAGCTTGCCGAGGAGGTGGCCGAACCAGCGGACCACCCGTTCCAGCAGGCTGGGCTGGTACTCGGGCTTGGCCAGCTCGTTGCGCACCCAGTCCTGCGCCGGACCGGGGTCCGGGCGCAGCTCGAGGGGGAGCAGGGGGATCACGTCAGGGCCGTCCCGACCTCACCGCTGCGGCACCGCGGCCGGCACCGAGATCTGGGCGATGAGCTGGATGTCGTAGCCCTCCTTGCGGATCCGCTGGTCGAGGTACTGGAGCGCCGCGACCCCGGCCGAGAACGGCGTGGTGAGTGCTCCGGAGATGACCACCGCGACGTTGTTGGCCAGGATGCCGACCAGGACGCCGAGCAGCGTGTCCGGCCAGATCGCCGGTCCGATCCCGGCGACGATCTGGAACGGGAAGGTGACGAACGAGCCGGCGACGCCGGCGACGATGCTGGTGAGCAGCGTGATCCCGAACAGTCGCCAGAACTGGCCGGACGAGAGCCGCCAGGAACGGGCCATCGACGCGAAGACGTTGAGCCGCTCCAGCACGATGGTCGGAGCGGCGAGCTGGAACAGCCGGATGTAGAAGTAGGGGATCAGGCACACGCCGGCGATGCCGGTGACGATGCCGACGAGGACTCCGGCCGCCGTGGACACCAAGGCTGCCAGGACGATCAGCACCACCACGAGCGCGATGGTCACGACCAGCCCGATCGCGGACATCACCGAGAGTCCGAGCAGTCGCCAGACGCGGCCCTTGGTCAGCTTCCAGGCGTCGCCCGCGGAGAGCTTCTGCCCGCGGGCGGCGTGCTCGACGACGTGCGCGATCATCCCGGTCATCACCACGGTGGCGAACCAGCTGAGCACGGTGCCGCCGAGCGTCGCGATCAGCAGGCCCACGTCCTCCGGGCGCAGATCGCCGCTCGAGCTGGAGTCGGTGATGTGGCTGCTGAAGCCCTGGATGGCGCCCCAGGCCAGGGTCGCCAGGATCGGGATCAGCATGAAGCCGGTCAGCACGACCGACGCGATCCCGATCGTCGCCTTCGGATTGCGCCGGATGGTCTCGACCGCGCCGCTGAACATGTCGCCGAGGCCGAGCGGGCGCAGCGGCACGGTGCCCGGCTTGTAGACCGGCCGGGCCTGGTACAGCGGCTGGTACGGCTGCTGCCCGTACGGCGCCTGCCCGTAGGGCGCCTGCGCCTGTTGGTACGGCGCCTGCGGGTACGGCTGCTGTCCGTACGGCGGGGGAGGAGGCGGCACCTGCGGGGAGCCCTGGGGAGCCGGCGGGGCGTACCCCGGCGGGGGCGGCGCGTAGCCCGGGGGAGTCCAGGTCCGGGTCGGCTCGCTCGGGGGCTGCCAGCCCGGGGGCCGCTGCTCCGGCGTACCCGAGTCCGGTGCGTTGCTGCCGTCGGTCACTGCTCGATTCCCTCCCTGGGACGTCCTGCCCAGCATCTTGTCAGGAAAGCACAGCAACGTCCGGTGAAGGCCAGGTGAACCCGTTCGCCGAACCGAGGGACAACCTTCACGTGCCATCCAGATCGAGGCCACCGATCCAGGTACCCGCGGTCGGGACATTTCTCGGTGTGGTCACGCTGACGCGACGTCGGATGATTCAGGCAGGGACCGTCTCGGTGGGTTCCCTGGCGGTCTGGCCCACCGCCGTGCTGCTGACCGACCCGCACCTCGCGGTCGTCGGCGCCGGACCCGGGACGACGCTGGAGTCCACCTTCGCCCGCGGCAGCGGGCGGTACAGCCGCATGCACGAGGCGGCGCCGTGGGCCACCGTGGTGCGCAGCGACCTCGCGCAGGGCAAGCGCGGCCGTGAGGACCGGCGCGTCGGGCTCGCCACCGTGGTCCAGGTCTCCGACCTGCACGTCACCGACGTGCAGAACCCGATGCGGTTCGAGTACCTCGACCGGTACAACAGCACCGGCCACCGCCCGCAGGAGCTGCTCAACGTGCAGGGCACCGCGGCGCTGGTGGGACGGATCAACGCGCTCACCGGCGGGCCGGCCACCGGCCGCGCCGTGGACGCCGTGATGAGCACCGGCGACAACACCGACAACCAGTCGGGCAACGAGCTCGAGTGGCTGCTGACCCTGCTCGCCGGCGGCACCGTGCACCCCGAGAGCGGTGCTGCCGACGACTTCGAGGGCGTCGCCGCCAGCGGTTTGGACGAGTACTGGCAGCCCGACTCCGAGACGACCGACCGCTACAAGCGCCTCGGGTTCCCGCACGTCCCCGACCTGGTGAAGGCCTCCACGGCGCCGTTCGAGGCCCCGGGCCTCGCGGTCCCGTGGCTGCTGACGATGGGCAACCACGACGTGGTCGCCAACGGGATGCTGGAGAACCTGAACTACGTGCGGGACTGGTCGACCGGTGGCCGCAAGGTCTTCTCCGCCCACTGCGACGCCACCGTGCGGCTCGCCGCCCGCCTGGACGCGGTCAAGGCCGGGGACGACGTGGGCTCCCTGATCGACACCGTCGCCCGGGCGGGGCAGACCCGGACCGTGCAGGCCGACGAGCGCAGGCTGCCCTACACCGGCGCCGAGTTCGTCCGGCTGCTGCACGAGGTGCGCTTCACCGGCGCGGGCCCGGTCGGCCACGGCTACGACCTGGACGCAGGCTCGGACCGCCTCTTCTACTCCCGGCGGATCGCCCCGCGGGTGGTCGCGATCAGCCTGGACTCGACCAACCAGGCCGGCGGGATCGACGGCTCGATCGGCCGCACCCAGCGGGACTGGCTGCTGCGCGCGCTCGCCGAGGCGGCCGACGACTACGTGGTGGTCTTCAGCCACCACCCCTCCTGGGCGTTCGACAACACCGCCCGCGACCCCCGTACGCCGGACGACGACCGTTTCGACGGCGGCCAGCTGGCGGCGATCCTGCACGACCACCCCCAGGTGCTCGCGTGGGTGAACGGTCACAGCCACAACAACAAGATCCGCCCGCACTGGCACCGCGACCCGAAGCGGTCGTTCTGGGAGATCAACTCGGCCTCGCACGTGGACGCCCCGCAGCAGGCGCGGATGATCGAGATCGCCACGAACTCCGACGGAACGGTCTCGCTGTTCACCACGATGATCGACTCCGACGCCCCGGCGCGGACCTCGTACGACGACCTGTCGCTGTCCTCGCTCGCCTCGATGTACCGCGAATTGGCACATAACGACCCCGCCCGGGCCGATCGGTCCGGTGCGCCGGTGGACCGCAACACCGAGCTGCTGCTGGCCGACCCGTTGGGTCGGGTTTCGGCCGTCTGACCGGGTCCGGGCCTCCGCTCGGCCCCCGCTCAGGAGCCGATTTGTTGTTGAGCGGGATCTCTGCCAAGATATTCCGGTTGCTCCGGCGGGATTGCCGGGGCGCGGACATTGACTACTGAACAGGATTTCCTGGCCCTCTGCTGAAGGGGGTGCTGTGGTCGCGTGTCCGTGCCGCACCTGGAGATCCCGTTCCGCTCGCCCCCCAGGCGAGCACATCCCGAGAACGAAGGCCACCAGGCCGGGCTGCTCCGCGCGTCATGACCAGCGCGACACGCCCGACCGCGGGGGTCGGAGGAATGGGAGCAGGGCGGACTGCCTCACCGAGGCGGAACGAGACTCATCGTGAGACGAGAAGTGAAGGACGCGTGATGGCGGGACAGAAGATCCGCATCAGGCTCAAGGCCTATGACCACGAGGTGATCGACACCTCGGCGCGGAAGATCGTGGACACGGTTACCCGTACCGGCGCGAAGGTGGCCGGCCCGGTGCCGCTGCCGACGGAGAAGAACGTCTTCTGCGTCATCCGCTCGCCGCACAAGTACAAGGACTCCCGCGAGCACTTCGAGATGCGCACCCACAAGCGCCTCATCGACATCATTGACCCCACGCCGAAGACGGTCGACTCGCTGATGCGCCTCGACCTGCCTGCCGGTGTCGACATCGAGATCAAGCTCTGAGGTTGGTTGAGATGACTTTCGAACGCAACGTGAAGGGCCTGCTGGGCACCAAGCTCGGCATGACCCAGCTCTGGGACGAGAACAACCGCATCGTCCCCGTGACCGTGGTCGCGGCCAGCACCAACGTGGTCACCCAGGTCCGCACCCCGGAGAAGGACGGCTACAACGCCGTTCAGCTCGGCTTCGGCGAGATCGAGGGCCGCAAGGTGACCAAGCCGTCCGCCGGTCACTTCGAGAAGGCCGGCGTGACCCCGCGCCGCCACATCGTCGAGATCCGCACCGCTGACGCGGCGTCGTACGAGGTCGGCCAGGAGATCAGCCCCGAGCTGTTCACCGCGGGCGACGAGGTCGACGTCACCGGCACCAGCAAGGGCAAGGGCTACGCCGGTGTCATGAAGCGTCACGGCTTCGCCGGCGTCGGTGCCTCCCACGGTGCCCACCGCAACCACCGCAAGCCGGGCTCCATCGGCGCCTGCGCGACCCCCGGTCGCGTCTTCAAGGGCACCCGGATGGCCGGTCGGATGGGTACGGACACCGTCACCACCCAGAACGTCACCGTGCACGCGGTCGACGCGGACAAGGGCCTGATCCTGCTCAAGGGCGCCGTTCCCGGCCCCAAGGGCGGCCTGGTCGTCATCCGCTCCGCCGCCAAGTCCGGACAGGAGGCCTGAGCATGGCTACCGAGACCGAGAAGAAGGCTCCGGCGAAGAAGGCTGCTGCCAAGAAGTCCGCTCCGGCGAAGACCGCGACCGCCAAGGTCGTCAAGGTCAAGCTGCCGGAGGAGATCTTCGACGTCGCGACGAACATCCCGCTGATCCACCAGGTCGTGGTGGCCCAGCAGGCTGCCGCCCGCCAGGGCACGGCGTCCACCAAGACCCGCGGCGAGGTCCGCGGTGGTGGCAAGAAGCCGTACAAGCAGAAGGGCACCGGTCGCGCCCGCCAGGGCTCGACCCGCGCGCCGCAGTTCGCCGGCGGTGGCACCGTCCACGGCCCGAAGCCGCGTGACTACGACCAGCGCACCCCGAAGAAGATGAAGGCCGCCGCTCTCAAGGGCGCCCTCTCCGACCGGGCCCGCGAAGGCCGGATCCACGTCGTCGAGTCGCTGTCCGCCGGTGACAAGCCGTCGACCAAGTCCGCCGTGGCGCTGCTGAACAGCCTGGCCGGCGGTCGCCGCCAGCTGGTCGTGCTGCAGCGTGACGACGCCCTGACCTGGCTGTCGCTGCGCAACGTCCAGAACGTGCACATCCTGGCCGTCGACCAGCTGAACACCTACGACGTGCTGCTCGCCGACGACGTCATCTTCACCAAGGGCGCCTACGACGCGTTCGTCGGTGTGGAGGCCGAGGTCGAGGAGAAGCCCGCCAAGAAGGCTGCCAAGAAGGCCGCGCCGAAGGCTGAGGCCGAGGAGCCCGCTGCCGAGGCCGAGACCGCCGAGGCTGCTGCCGAGGAGGAGACCGCATGAGCACCCTGCACAAGGACCACCGCGACATCCTGATCGCGCCGGTCGTGAGCGAGAAGAGCTACGGCCTCCTCGACAACAACAAGTACACGTTCATCGTGCGCCCGGACGCCAACAAGACCGAGATCAAGATCGCGGTCGAGAAGGTGTTCAACGTCAAGGTGACCTCGGTCAACACCCTCAACCGCACGGGCAAGTCCCGTCGTACGGCGCGGGGCATCGGCAAGCGCAAGGACACCAAGCGCGCCATCGTCAGCCTCGCTGAGGGCCACCGCATCGACATCTTCGGAGGTCCGGTCTCCTGACCGGGCTGATTAGGAAATAGACATGGCTATCCGCAAGTACAAGCCGACCACCCCGGGCCGTCGTGGCTCGTCCGTGGCCGACTTCGCCGAGATCACCCGGTCGACGCCGGAGAAGTCCCTGGTGCGCCCGCTGCCCAAGAAGGGCGGTCGCAACAACCAGGGCCGGATCACCACCCGTCACCAGGGTGGCGGTCACAAGCGCGCCTACCGGATCATCGACTTCCGTCGCTACGACAAGGACGGCGTGCCGGCCAAGGTCGCGCACATCGAGTACGACCCGAACCGCACCGCCCGGATCGCGCTGCTGCACTACGCCGACGGCGAGAAGCGCTACATCATCGCGCCGAACGGTGTGACCCAGGGCCAGGCGATCGAGTCCGGTGCCCAGGCCGACATCAAGCCGGGCAACAACCTGCCGCTGCGCAACATCCCGGTCGGTACCACGATCCACTGCATCGAGCTCCGTCCCGGTGGCGGCGCGAAGATGGCGCGCTCGGCCGGCAACAAGGCCCAGCTCGTCGCCAAGGAAGGCTCCCGCGCCCAGCTGCGTCTGCCCTCCGGCGAGATGCGCTACGTCGACGTCCGCTGCCGCGCGACGATCGGCGAGGTCGGCAACGCCGAGCAGTCGAACATCAACTGGGGCAAGGCCGGCCGCATGCGCTGGAAGGGCAAGCGCCCGACGGTCCGCGGTGTCGTCATGAACCCGGTCGACCACCCGCACGGTGGTGGCGAGGGCAAGACGTCCGGTGGACGTCACCCGGTGTCGCCGTGGGGCAAGCCCGAGGGTCGTACGCGTCGCCGCAAGGCCAGCGACGCGATGATCGTCCGCCGCCGCAAGTCCGGCAAGAACAAGCGTTGATAGGGAAGAGCTGACATGCCTCGCAGTCTGAAGAAGGGCCCGTTCATCGACGGCCACCTCGAGAAGAAGGTGGACGCGCAGAACGAGGCCGGTACCCACAACGTGATCAAGACGTGGTCGCGCCGTTCGATGATCATCCCCTCGATGATCGGGCACACCCTCGCGGTGCACGACGGTCGCAAGCACGTCCCCGTCTTCGTGACCGACTCGATGGTCGGCCACAAGCTCGGCGAGTTCGCACCGACCCGCACCTACCGCGGGCACGTCAAGGACGACCGGAAGAGCCGTCGCCGCTGACCGCGGGGACGTCAAGGAGAGACAGAGAATGAGTACTACTGAGCGTCGGCGCACCAGCGCCCGCCGGGACTCGCTGCTCGGCGACGAGGCCGGTGCTTTCGCGTCGGCCCGGTTCGTCCGGATCACCCCGATGAAGGCTCGTCGCGTGGTCGACATGGTCCGCGGCCTGCCCGTGGACGATGCCCTCGCGCTGCTGCAGTTCGCGCCCCAGGCCGCGAGCGAGACCGTCTACAAGGTGCTCGAGAGCGCCGTGGCGAACGCCGAGACCACCGAGGACCTCGACCGCGCCACCCTCGTGGTGAGCAAGGCGATGGTCGACGAGGGTCCGACGATGAAGCGCTGGCGCCCGCGTGCGCAGGGCCGGGCCACCCGGATCAACAAGCGCACCAGCCACATCACGCTCGTCGTCCAGCCGGCGGAGGAGAAGAACTAATGGGTCAGAAGATCAACCCGAACGGCTTCCGTCTCGGCATCTCGACCGACCACAAGTCGCGTTGGTACGCCGACAAGCTGTACAAGTCCTACGTCGGTGAGGACGTCGCGATCCGCAAGCTGCTCGCCAAGGGCATGGAGCGGGCCGGCATCTCCAACGTGGAGATCGAGCGCACCCGTGACCGGGTCCGCGTGGACATCCACACCGCCCGCCCGGGCATCGTCATCGGTCGCCGCGGCGCCGAGGCCGACCGCCTGCGCGGCGAGCTGGAGAAGCTCACCGGCAAGCAGGTCCAGCTGAACATCCTCGAGGTGAAGAACCCGGAGATCGACGCCCAGCTCGTCGCCCAGGGTGTCGCCGAGCAGCTGTCCGGCCGCGTGCAGTTCCGTCGCGCGATGAAGAAGGCCATGCAGACCTCGATGCGCTCCGGTGCCAAGGGCATCCGGATCCAGTGCTCGGGTCGTCTGAACGGCGCCGAGATGTCGCGCTCGGAGTTCTACCGCGAGGGTCGGGTGCCGCTGCACACGCTGCGCGCCGACATCGACTACGGCTTCTACGAGGCCCGGACCACCTTCGGCCGCATCGGCGTCAAGGTCTGGATCTACAAGGGCGAGGTCGCCGGCACCCGCGCCGAGCGTGAGGCGCAGGCTGCTGCCCGCGCCGGTGCGCCCGGTCGTGGCCGCGACGCCCGTGGCGGCGCCCGCGGTGGCGACCGTCCGAGCCGTGGCACGCGGGGCGGCGACCGCCCGACGCGTGCCGACCGCGCCGAGGCTCCGGCCGAGGCTCCCGTCGAGGCCGCGGTTGCGACCGAGGCCCCCGCTGCAACCAATGGGGAGGGCTGAATCCCATGTTGATGCCCCGCAGGGTCAAGCACCGCAAGCAGCACCACCCGAAGCGGACGGGTGCTGCCAAGGGTGGCACGTCGCTCGCCTTCGGCGACTTCGGCATCCAGGCGGTCGAGGGCCACTACGTCACCAACCGCCAGATCGAGTCGGCGCGTATCGCGATGACCCGTCACATCAAGCGTGGTGGAAAGGTCTGGATCAACATCTACCCGGACCGCCCGCTGACCAAGAAGCCTGCCGAGACCCGCATGGGTTCCGGTAAGGGTTCGCCGGAGTGGTGGATCGCCAACGTCAAGCCCGGCCGTGTCATGTTCGAGCTCTCCGGAGTTCCGGAGGACATCGCCCGTGAGGCCATGCGTCGTGCGATGCACAAGCTCCCGATGAAGTGCAAGTTCGTCACCCGTGAGGGGGCTATCTGATGCCGACCGCGATCGAGCTCGACGAGCTCAACGACATCGACCTCGAGTCCAAGCTGCGCGAGGCCAAGGAAGAGCTGTTCAACCTGCGCTTCCAGGCCGCCACCGGCCAGCTCGAGAGCCACGGCCGGCTGCGCTCGGTCAAGAAGGACATCGCCCGGATCTACACCGTGGTGCGCGAGCGCGAGCTCGGCATCCGGACCGCTCCGGGTGCCGCTAAGGATGGTGCTGCATGAGTGAGGAAGCTGTGACGCAGGAGCGCACGAGCCGGAAGGTCCGCGAGGGCCTGGTGGTCAGCGACAAGATGGACAAGACCGTCGTCGTGACCGTCGAGGACCGCGTCAAGCACGCGCTGTACGGCAAGGTCATGCGCCGCACGGTCAAGCTCAAGGCCCACGACGAGCAGAACGAGTGCGGCATCGGCGACCGGGTCCAGATCATGGAGACCCGTCCGCTGAGCGCCACCAAGCGCTGGCGCGTCGTGAGCATCCTCGAGAAGGCCAAGTAAACAACCGTTCGGCAAGGCTCGCCCGTCCTGAACGAGCGAGAACCGGCACGACAACCAGGAGAAACCAATGATCCAGCAGGAGTCGCGACTCAAGGTCGCCGACAACACCGGTGCGAAGGAGATCCTCTGCATCCGTGTTCTCGGCGGCTCTGGGCGTCGCTACGCCGGCATCGGTGACGTCATCGTCGCCACCGTCAAGGACGCGATCCCGGGCGGCAACGTCAAGAAGGGCGATGTCGTCAAGGCCGTCATCGTGCGGACGGTGAAGGAGCGCCGTCGTGCCGACGGTTCCTACATCCGCTTCGACGAGAACGCCGCCGTGATCCTCAAGGCCGATGGCGAGCCCCGAGGCACCCGCATCTTCGGCCCGGTGGGCCGCGAGCTGCGCGAGAAGAAGTTCATGAAGATCATTTCGCTGGCTCCGGAGGTGCTCTGACATGAGCGTGAGCATCAAGAAGGGCGACACCGTCCGGGTCATCGCCGGCAAGGACAAGGGCGCCGAGGGCAAGGTCATCCAGGTGCTGCGTGAGCAGGACCGGGTCATCGTCGAAGGCGTGAACCGGATCAAGAAGCACACCAAGGTGATCAACCAGGGCGGTCGCGCCGGCACCACCGGCGGGATCATCACCACCGAGGCCCCGATCCACGTGTCCAACGTGATGCTGGTCGAGGGCAAGGGCGTGACCCGCGTCGGGTTCAAGCGCGTCGAGGTCACCAAGACCCGTCCTGACGGCTCGACCTACAAGGCCCACCGGAGCGTCCGCATCTCGCGGAAGACCGGAGACGAGATCTGATGAGTGAAGCAATGACTGAGAAGCCGCGGATGAAGACGCGCTACCGCGAGGAGATCCTCCCCGCGCTGCGCGACGAGTTCCAGTACGCCAACGTGATGCAGGTCCCCGGCCTGGTCAAGATCGTGGTCAACATGGGTGTCGGCGAGGCTGCTCGCGACTCCAAGCTGATCGAGGGTGCCGTCAAGGACCTCACCGCGATCACCGGCCAGAAGCCGCAGGTCACCAAGGCCCGCAAGTCGATCGCCCAGTTCAAGCTGCGCGAGGGCATGCCGATCGGTGCGCACGTCACGCTGCGCGGCGACCGGATGTGGGAGTTCCTGGACCGCCTGCTGGCGCTCGCGCTGCCGCGCATCCGCGACTTCCGCGGCCTGAACCCGAAGCAGTTCGACGGTCGGGGCAACTACACCTTCGGTCTGACCGAGCAGGTCATGTTCCACGAGATCGACCAGGACAAGATCGACCGGTCGCGGGGTATGGACATCACCATCGTGACCTCTGCGACCAACGACGACGAGGGCCGGGCGCTGCTGAAGCACCTCGGCTTCCCGTTCAAGGAGAACTGACATGGCGAAGACTGGACTCAAGGTCAAGGCCGCGAAGGCGCCCAAGTTCAAGGTGCGCGCCTACACCCGTTGCCAGCGCTGCGGCCGCCCGAAGGCCGTCTACAGGAAGTTCGGCCTGTGCCGGATCTGCCTGCGCGAGATGGCTCACCGCGGTGAGCTGCCCGGCGTCACCAAGTCGAGCTGGTAACAGCGAACCCACAGACGTAGAAGGTCGCCCCGTCGCCGTACGGAGCGAAACCACTTCGAGAAAGAACACACACCATGACAATGACTGACCCGATCGCAGACATGCTGACGCGTCTGCGCAACGCCAACCAGGCGTACCACGACGTTGTCGCCATGCCCTACAGCAAGCTGAAGGCTGGCGTCGCGGAGATCCTGCTCCAGGAGGGTTACATCACCTCCTGGAAGGTCGCCGACAACTTCGACGAGAAGGGCGAGCCGGCTGTCGGCAAGACCCTGACCATCGAGCTCAAGTACGGCCGCAGCCGTGAGCGCTCGATCGCCGGCGTCCGCCGGATCAGCAAGCCCGGTCTGCGCGTCTACGCGAAGAGCACCGCGCTGCCCAAGGTCCTCGGTGGCCTCGGCGTCGCGATCATCTCGACCAGCCAGGGCCTGCTGACCGACCGCCAGGCCAACAAGAAGGGCGTGGGTGGGGAAGTCCTCGCCTACGTCTGGTAACCGGAAACCAGGAGAGGAGAGAGCAATGTCGCGCATTGGCAAGCTTCCCGTCCCGGTTCCCTCCGGGGTGGACGTCCAGCTCGACGGCAGCGTCGTGACGGTCAAGGGCCCGAAGGGCACCCTGACGCACACCATCGCCGAGCCGATCACCGTCGCCAGGACCGACGAGGGCCTCGAGGTCCAGCGTCCGAACGACGAGCGTCGCAGCAAGGCCCTGCACGGGCTGACCCGCACGCTCATCAACAACATGGTCGTCGGTGTCACCGAGGGCTACGAGAAGCGTCTCGAGATCGTCGGGGTCGGCTACCGGGTCATCTCCAAGGGCCCGACGGAGCTGGAGTTCCAGCTCGGCTACTCCCACGTGATCAACTTCCCGGCTCCCGAGGGCATCACCTTCGCGGTCGAGAACCAGACCCGCTTCGGGGTCGTCGGCATCGACAAGCAGCTCGTCGGCGAGGTCGCGGCCAACATCCGCAAGCTGCGCAAGCCGGAGCCCTACAAGGGCAAGGGCGTGCGGTACGCGGGCGAGCAGGTCCGCAAGAAGGTCGGAAAGGCCGGTAAGTAGTCATGGCGATCTCCCTGAAGCACAACAAGCACACCGCCGACCGCGCGGCCTCCCGGCTGCGTCGTCAGAAGCGGGGTCGCAAGAAGCTGAACGGCACCTCCGAGCGTCCGCGCCTGGTGGTCACCCGGTCCCCGAAGCACATCTCGGTCCAGGTCGTCGACGACCTGGTCGGCAAGACGCTGGCCTCCGCCTCCACCATGGAGGCCGACGTCCGCGCCGTGTCCGGCGACAAGACCGAGAAGGCCAAGAAGGTCGGCGAGCTGGTGGCTGCACGCGCCAAGGCCGCCGGCATCGAGGGCGTGGTCTTCGACCGCGCCGGCAACAAGTACCACGGTCGCGTCGCGGCCCTCGCGGACGCTGCCCGCGAGGGTGGGCTGACCTTCTGATCGCGAAGACAAGGAAGAGGTAGATCTCATGAGCGGACCCCAGCGCGGACGCGCCGGTGGTGACCGGCAGGGTCGTGGAGGTCGCGACAACCGCGGCGGCCGTGACAACGCCGACAAGACCGCCTACATCGAGCGAGTCGTCGCGATCAACCGTGTCGCCAAGGTCGTCAAGGGTGGTCGTCGCTTCAGCTTCACCGCCCTCGTGATCGTCGGCGACGGCGACGGCATGGTCGGTGTCGGCTACGGCAAGGCCAAGGAGGTCCCCGCGGCCATCGCGAAGGGTGTCGAGGAGGCGAAGAAGCACTTCTTCCGCGTCCCGCGCATCCAGGGCACCATCCCGCACCCGGTCCAGGGTGAGAAGGCCGCCGGCGTCGTGTTCCTGCGTCCCGCCGCTCCCGGTACCGGTGTCATCGCCGGTGGTCCGGTGCGCGCGGTGCTCGAGTGCGCCGGCATCCACGACGTGCTCAGCAAGTCGCTCGGCTCGTCGAACCAGATCAACATCGTGCACGCGACCGTCGAGGCGCTGAAGATGCTGGAGGAGCCGGAGGCCGTGGCCGCCCGTCGTGGCTTGCCGGTCGAGGACGTTGCTCCCGCCGCGCTGCTCCGGGCTCGTGCCGAGGGCGTCGCCGAGGCGAAGGCTGCGGCCGCCGCGGAGGTGACGGTCTGATGGGCCAGATGCGGATCACGCAGAAGAAGGGCCTCGTCGGTCTGAAGCAGAACCAGCGCGACACCCTGCGTTCGCTGGGTCTCAAGCGGATCAACGACGTGGTCGTCAAGGAGGACCGCCCGGAGTTCCGCGGCATGGTCCACACCGTCCGTCACCTGGTGACGGTCGAGGAGGTTGACTGATGTCGCTCAAGCTGCACCACCTGCGTCCCGCCCCGGGAGCCAAGACCGCCAAGACCCGCGTGGGTCGTGGTGAGGGCTCGAAGGGCAAGACCGCCGGTCGTGGTACCAAGGGCACCAAGGCGCGCTACCAGGTTCCGGTCGCCTTCGAGGGTGGCCAGATGCCGATCCACATGCGTCTGCCCAAGCTCAAGGGCTTCAAGAACCCGTTCAAGGTCGAGTTCCAGGTCGTGAACCTGGACCGGATCAGCGCGCTGTTCCCGAAGGGCGGGGACGTCACCGTCGCCGACCTGGTGGCCAAGGGCGCGGTCCGCAAGGGCCAGCCGGTCAAGGTCCTGGGCGACGGCGAGATCACCGTCAAGGTCCAGGTCACCGCTGACAAGTTCTCGGCCTCGGCCAAGGAGAAGATCGCGGCTGCCGGTGGCACCGCGACCGAGCTCTGAGCCGCACGCCGGACAAGCCAGACAGGGCAGTGGGCATCTTCCACCTCTCAGGGGTGAGGCGCCTCCTGCCCTGTTAGGCTTCCACGGGCTCGCGCGCAGCGCGGCCGGACACCACGAAGAGCGAAAGAGGAGCACGTGCTAGGCGCATTCGCCAACGCATTCCGGACCCCGGACCTGCGCAAGAAGCTGCTGTTCGTCCTGCTCATCGTGGCAGTGTTCCGACTGGGCTCGCAGATCCCGGCTCCGGGTGTCCACGTGGCCAACGTCCAGGCCTGCTTCGACGCCGCGAAGAACGACGGCATCTACGGCCTGATCAACCTGTTCTCCGGTGGCGCGCTCCTCCAGCTGACCATCTTCGCGCTCGGGATCATGCCGTACATCACGGCCAGCATCATCCTGCAGCTGCTCGTCGTGGTCATCCCGCGACTGGAGACGCTGAAGAAGGAAGGCCAGTCCGGCCAGGCCAAGATCACCCAGTACACCCGCTACGTGACCCTGGGTCTGGCGATCCTGCAGGCCACCGGCATCGTGGCGCTGGCGCGCTCGGGCAACCTGCTGCAGAACTGCGACCGCCCGCTGCTGTACCACGACAACTTCAAGACCGCCGCGATCATGGTCATCACGATGACCGCCGGCACCGCGGTGATCATGTGGCTCGGCGAGCTCGTCACCGACCGCGGCATCGGCAACGGCATGTCGATCCTGATCTTCACCCAGGTGGTCGCGACCTTCCCGGTCGCCCTCTGGAACGTGCAGAAGGCACAGGGCCCGTGGGTCTTCTCCGGCGTCATCCTGATCGGTTTGGTCGTGGTCGCCGGCGTCATCTTCATCGAGCAGGCGCAACGGCGAATTCCGGTGCAGTACGCCCGGCGCATGGTCGGCCGCAAGATGTTCGGCGGCTCCTCGACCTACATCCCGCTGAAGGTGAACCAGGCCGGTGTCATCCCGGTCATCTTCGCCTCCAGCCTGCTCTACCTGCCGGCGATGGCCGTCCAGTTCAACCGGAACTCGGACTCGCAGGTGCTGACCTGGATCAGCCAGAACCTGGTCAAGGGTGACCACCCGATCTACATGGCCCTCTACTTCGGCCTGATCATCTTCTTCACCTACTTCTACGTCGCGATCACCTTCAACCCCCAAGAGGTCGCCGACAACATGAAGCAGTACGGCGGCTTCATCCCCGGGATCCGGGCGGGTAAGCCGACTGAGGACTACCTCAACTACGTCCTGTCCCGGATCACGCTGCCGGGCGCGCTCTACCTGGGTCTCATCGCACTGATCCCGCTGGTCGCGCTCGTGCTGGTCAACGCCAACCAGAACTTCCCGTTCGGTGGCACCTCCCTGCTCATCATGGTCGGTGTCGCACTCGACACCGTGAAGCAGATCGAGAGCCAGCTGCAGCAGCGCAACTACGAAGGCTTCTTGCGATGAGACTGATCCTGATGGGTCCCCCGGGTGCTGGAAAGGGGACCCAGGCCAAGGGCGTTGCCGACCACTTCGGCATCCCTGCCATCTCCACCGGCGACATCTTCCGCGCCAACGTCTCCCAGGGCACGCCGCTCGGCATCGAGGCGAAGCGCTACATGGACGCCGGCGAGTACGTGCCGGACGAGGTCACCAACCTGATGGTCCGCAACCGGATCGACGAGGACGACGCGAAGCCGGGCTTCCTGCTCGACGGCTACCCGCGCACGCTCGCCCAGGTCACCGAGCTCGACGGGATGATCGCGTTCACCGGGCACGCGCTGGACGCCGTGGTGGTGCTGACGGTCAACTCCGAGGAGCTCGTGCAGCGGCTGCTGCAGCGGGCCAAGACCGAGGGCCGTGCCGATGACACCGAAGAGGTCATCCGCCGGCGCCAGGAGGTCTACGCCGAGCAGACCGAGCCGCTCATCGACGTCTACCGGGGCCGCGGCCTGCTGATCGAGGTCGACGGGCTCGGCGAGATCGACGAGGTCTCCGGGCGCATCTTCGCCGCGCTCGACGCCGTCAAGCAGAGCTAGGTCTTTCCCGCGATGGGATTCAGGGACCGCGGGATCCAGATCAAGACCCCGGAGCAGATCGCGAAGATGCGGGTCGCCGGGCTGCTGGTCGGGCAGACCCTGGAGCTGCTGCGCTCCTCGGTGCGCGCCGGGATCAGCACCCGTGAGCTGGACGCGATCGCGGAGGACAACATCCGTTCGGGGGGCGGCATCCCGTCGTTCCTCGGCTACGGGCACCCGCCGTTCACCGGCACGATCTGCGCCTCGGTCAACGACGAGGTCGTGCACGGCGTACCGGGGGACCGGGTGCTGGCCGACGGGGACGTGATCTCGATCGACTGCGGCGCCATCGTCGACGGCTGGCACGGCGACGCGGCGATCACCGTCGCCGTGGGCCAGATCGACCCGGCCGTGCAGCAGCTGATGGACGTCACCGAGGGCTCGATGTGGGCCGGCTTCGCCGCCGCGCGCCTCGGCGGGCGGGTCACCGACATCTCGCACGCGGTCGAGACCTACATCCGCGCCCAGACCCACCCTTCGGGCGGTTCCTACGGGATCCTCGAGGACTACACCGGGCACGGCATCGGCACCGAGATGCACCAGCCGCCGAACGTGCCGAACTACGGCAAGGCCGGCCGCGGGGCCAAGCTCGAGCTCGGGCTGGCGCTGGCGGTGGAGCCGATGGTCACCCTGGGCAGCAAGAACACCCTGGTGGCCGAGGACGACTGGACGATCGTGACCACCGACGGCAGCATGTCGGCGCACTTCGAGCACACCTTCACGCTCACCGAGAAGGGGCCCTGGGTGCTCACCGCGCTCGACGGGGGCGAGGCCAAGCTGGCCGCGCTCGGGGTGCCGTACGGCGGACGGTAGCCGTTTTGCCGGGTTCGTCCCGGTATGACGGGCTCGATTCGCGTTTGAGCGGCCGATTCACCTAGACTGATGTGTCGGCCCAACGTGGGTTCGTTGGATGGCGCCTTACGGCTGCCCGGACGTCAGCTCTCGCAGCTTGCTGCGGTGCGCTGGTGCGCGGGGAAACAAGGCTCATCCCGCGGTTCCACGAGGTCCACTGCCCCGGTACGCCGGAGCAGGCGGTTCCCGGGTCGAACGGTAGATAAAACGGTCAACAGATTGTGGAGGACATGCCGAAGAAAGAAGGCGTGATCGAGATGGAGGGCTCCGTCGTGGAGGCCCTTCCGAATGCCATGTTCCGGGTCGAGCTGACCAACGGACACAAGGTTCTCGCCCACATCAGCGGCAAGATGCGCCAGCACTACATCCGGATCCTCCCCGAGGACCGCGTCGTGGTGGAGCTCTCCCCGTACGACCTCACCCGAGGTCGGATCGTCTACCGGTACAAGTAAGTCCCAGCCGAACTAGCAAGAAAGGGCTGACATGAAGGTCAACCCGAGCGTCAAGCCGATCTGTGACAAGTGCAAGGTGATCCGTCGCCACGGCCGCGTCATGGTGATCTGCGAGAACCCGCGCCACAAGCAGCGCCAGGGCTGAACCAGCCCCGGTTCCTGAGGAGGTTGCGCAGCAACCGTCTCGAAGGACAACTGAATACATCCACTACGTGATCGCTAGGTCAGCGCCGAGGCACTGACCGAATCACCTCCGGAACGGATGGCCGGAGCTGGAGTGCCACTCCAGACGCGACACGACCAGACCACCGTGAACCACTGAAGGAATACACATGGCACGCCTTGTTGGTGTTGACCTCCCGCGCGACAAGCGCATCGAGATCGCACTCACCTACATCTACGGCATCGGCCGTACCCGCGCCCAGCAGCTGCTCGCCGCCACCGGGGTCGACCCGAACGCGCGCGTCCACACCCTGGGCGACGAGGAGCTGGTCAAGCTCCGTGACGAGATCGAGGCCAACTTCAAGATCGAGGGTGACCTCCGTCGCGAGGTCCAGGCCGACATCCGCCGGAAGATCGAGATCGGCAGCTACCAGGGTCGCCGCCACCGCATGGGCCTTCCGGTCCGCGGTCAGCGCACCAAGACCAACGCTCGTACCCGCAAGGGCCCGAAGCGGACTGTCGCCGGCAAGAAGAAGGCCAAGTGACCCTCGGTCACTGAGCTTGCTTCCCACGAACTCGAACTTTCGAACACAGGAGTACTGAATGCCTCCCAAGAGCCGTCAGGCTGCGGCGAAGACCAAGGTCCGTCGCAAGGAGAAGAAGAACGTCGCCGCGGGCGAAGCCCACATCAAGAGCACGTTCAACAACACCATCGTCACGATCACCGACCCGACCGGTGCGGTGATCTCGTGGGCCTCTGCCGGCACCGTCGGCTTCAAGGGCTCGCGCAAGTCCACCCCGTACGCCGCCCAGATGGCCGCCGAGGCCGCCGGTCGTCGTGCGATGGACCACGGCATGAAGAAGATCGACGTCTTCGTCAAGGGTCCGGGTTCGGGCCGCGAGACCGCGATCCGTTCGCTGGGTGCCATCGGCCTCGAGGTCGGCACCATCCAGGACGTCACGCCCACCCCGCACAACGGTTGCCGCCCGCCCAAGCGCCGGCGCGTCTGACCACCCGATACTGAGAAAGAGAGACTGAACCATGGCCCGCTACACCGGCCCCATGACCAAGAAGTCGCGCCGCCTCGGTGTCGACCTGGTCGGCGGCGACGCCGCCTTCGAGAAGCGCCCCTACGCCCCCGGCCAGCACGGCCGTGCGCGCATCAAGGAGAGCGAGTACCGCAATCAGCTGCAGGAGAAGCAGAAGGCCCGCTTCACCTACGGCGTGATGGAGAAGCAGTTCCACCGCTACTACGAGGAGGCCGCGCGCCGCTCGGGCAAGACCGGTGACAACCTGCTCCAGCTCCTCGAGTGCCGCCTCGACAACGTCGTCTACCGCGCCGGCTTCGCCCGGACCCGTCGTCACGCCCGCCAGCTGGTCGTGCACGGTCACTTCCTGGTGAACGGCAAGAAGGTCGACATCCCGTCGTTCCAGGTCTCCGCCCACGACGTCATCGACGTCCGGGAGAAGAGCCTGGAGATGACCCCGTTCATCGTGGCTCGCGAGACCCACGGCGAGCGGATCGTCCCGGCCTGGCTCGAGGCCGTCCCGTCGCGGATGCGCGTCCTCGTGCACTCGCTCCCGGTCCGTGCTCAGATCGAGCTTCCGGTCCAGGAGCAGCTCATCGTCGAGTACTACTCGAAGAAGTAATCCACTCCACCACCCCAGTGAGTTCGAGCCCTTCAAATAGAGGTGGGGCTCGGAAAGGAAAACACCAGTGCTCATCGCACAGCGCCCGACCCTGTCGGAAGATGTCGTTGACGAGTTCCGTTCGCGGTTCGTCATCGAGCCGCTGGAGCCCGGCTTCGGCTACACGCTCGGCAACTCGCTCCGTCGCACCCTGCTCAGCTCCATCCCGGGTGCCTCGGTCACCAGCATCAAGGTGGACACCGCTCTTCACGAGTTCTCCACCATCGAGGGCGTCAAGGAAGACGTCACCGAGATCATCCTGAACCTCAAGGGCCTGGTCGTCTCCTCGGAGCACGACGAGCCCGTCACCATGTACCTGCGCAAGCAGGGCGCCGGTGACGTCACCGCCGCGGACATCGCTCCGCCGGCCGGTGTCGAGGTCCACAACCCCGACCTGAAGATCGCCACCCTGAACGACAAGGGCAAGCTCGAGATGGAGCTGGTCGTCGAGCGGGGTCGCGGTTACGTCAGCTCGGTCCAGAACAAGGGTGCGGACAACGAGATCGGCCGGATGCCGGTCGACTCGATCTACTCGCCGGTGCTCAAGGTGACCTACAAGGTCGAGGCGACCCGTGTCGAGCAGCGCACCGACTTCGACAAGCTGGTCATCGACGTCGAGACCAAGTCCTCGATCCGTCCGCGCGACGCCATCGCGTCGGCCGGAAAGACCCTGGTCGAGCTCTTCGGCCTGGCTCGTGAGCTGAACGTCGAGGCCGAGGGCATCGACATCGGCCCGTCGCCGGTCGACGAGCAGCTGGCGCAGGACCTGGCCATGCCGGTCGAGGACCTGAGCCTGACCGTCCGGTCCTACAACTGCCTCAAGCGCGAGGGCATCCACACCGTGGGTGAGCTCGTGGCCCGCTCGGAGCAGGACCTCCTCGACATCCGCAACTTCGGTGCGAAGTCGATCGACGAGGTCAAGGCCAAGCTGGTCGAGATGGGTCTGTCCCTCAAGGACAGCGCGCCCGGCTTCGACCCGGCCACCGCTCTCGCGGCGTACGACGACGACGATGACTCGTTCGTCGAGGACGAGCAGTACTGACAACCAACTCCGGTACCTGATACGGCCGGGCTACCCGAGTACCTGACACGGCTCGGGAGAAATGAGAGAAGCACATGCCTACTCCCAAGAAGGGCGCCCGCCTCGGCGGCAGCCCGTCGCACCAGCGGCTGATCCTGTCGAACCTGGCCACGGCCCTGTTCGAGCACGGTCGGATCACCACCACCGAGGCCAAGGCGCGCACGCTGCGTCCGCTCGCGGAGAAGCTGATCACCAAGGCGAAGAAGGGCGACCTGCACAACCGTCGCGAGGTCCTCAAGACCGTCCGCGACAAGTCGGTCGTGCACACCCTCTTCACCGAGATCGCTCCGACCTTCTCCGAGCGTCCGGGCGGGTACACCCGGATCACCAAGATCGGTCCCCGCAAGGGTGACAACGCGCCGATGGCCGTGATCGAGCTGGTGACCGAGTCGTACACCCCGAAGCCCGCGAAGCCGAAGAAGGAGAAGGCCGCGCCGGCTCCGAAGGCTGAGAAGGTCGAGGAGGTCGAGGAGACCACCGAGGCGACCGACGCCACCGAGGCGGAGGAGACCCCGGCCGAGGCGACCGACGAGGTCGTCGAGGTCGAGGAGACCGCTGACGAGGCTCCGGCCGACGAGGCGCCCGCCGAGGACGCTGCTGAGGAGGCTCCCGCCGAGGAGACCGCCGAGGCTGCTGCCGAGGAGAAGCCCGAGGCCTGAGCACGAGCTCACCCGAAGGCCCGTCACCCGCAAGGGTGGCGGGCCTTCGTGCTTCAACGAGTCTGGTGGACGTCCAGCCGCATCAGCCGGGCCGTCCGGTCCACCAGCGGCCCGAGCATGAAGATGACGACGATCGTCCCCGGGCCGATGGCGGCGCCCAGCAGCCAGCCCGCGATCGCCCCGACGGCCTGCAGGGCGCTGTAGCTCCAGCGGAACGGCACCGGTGGGTCCCAGGCCAGGGCAGCCGCCTCGACCGGGCCGGCACCGAGCTGGCTGCCCAGGTACGCCGCGATGCCGATCGAGAGCACCGGGATCGCGACCACCAGCAGCAGCGCGCGCGTGACGTCCGAGTCCGGGGTGTCGAGGTGGTCGAGCATCAGCGTGACCGTGTAGCCGACCACGACGATCTGCACCAGCGTGCCGATCCCGGGCAGCACACCCCGGCCGGCGGCCACCGCCAGGAAGACCGCGCTGACGGCGATGTTGACGACCACGAACTCCCAGTCGCCGCTGCGGGCGATCCCGTTGACGAGCGTCGAGTAGCCGTCCGAGCCCAGGTCGGCGATGAGCAGCAGGCCGACCCCGAGCCCCAGTACGACGCAGCCCGCGAGCAGGAGAAGCAGCCGGGCAGGGCGGAAGCGACGCACCCGTCCAGCCTCGCAGAGACCGGTGCTGCCCGTCGCGGCCATTCCTGCTGCGAGACTGTGCTCCGTGCGTCTGCGGATCGATCTCGCCTACGACGGGACGGCCTTCAAGGGCTGGGCCCGTCAACCGGCCTTGCGCACGGTGCAGGGCGAGCTGGAGGGCGCGCTCGACACGGTGCTGCGCACCGAGGGCAACGCGGTCACCGTCGCCGGCCGAACCGACACCGGCGTGCACGCGCGTGGGCAGGTGGCGCACCTCGACGTCGAGGAGGCCGTGCTGGTCAAGGCGGCCGGTCGGGCGCCCGACCCGATCGACTCCCTCGTACGTCGGGTCAACGGGGTCCTCGACCCGGACGTGCGGGTGCTCGGTGCGTCCGAGGCTCCCGCGGGGTTCGATGCCCGGTTCAGCGCGATCTGGCGCCGGTACGCCTATCGGATCGTCGACGACCCGTCCATGGTCGACCCGCTGACCCGTGACCACGTGCTCGCCTGGCCGCGCCCGCTGGACCTGGACGCGATGAACGCGGGCGCGGCCCGGCTCGTCGGCTTTCACGACTTCGCCTCGTTCTGCAAGAAGCGCGAGGGCGCCACGACGATCCGCACCCTGCTCGACTTCGAGTGGACCCGCCTCGACGGGGTGCTCACCGCCACCGTGCGGGCCGACGCGTTCTGCCACAGCATGGTCAGGGCCCTGGTGGGCTGCCTGATCGCGGTCGGCGAGGGGAAGCAGACCCCGGAGTGGGCCGAAGCGGTGCTGGCCGGGCGGGAGCGGACTCCCGGGTTCTCGGTCGCACCGGCCCACGGGCTCACGCTCGAGGAGGTCGGCTACCCCGACGACGAGGGGCTGGCGGCTCAGGCCGAGCAGGCCCGGGCCAGGCGCGAGCTCTGATGTCGGTCATCGAGCCTGTCGAGATGCCTGGACCCGCCTGACAAGGTAGGGGCATGACCTACACGGCAGCCTCGGGACGCTACGACGCGATGGAGTACCGGTTCACCGGGCGGAGCGGGCTCAAGCTGCCCGCCCTCTCGCTGGGCCTGTGGCAGAACTTCGGTGACGACCGTCCCGAGGACACCCACCGGGCGGTGCTGCGGCGGGCGTTCGACCGCGGCGTCACGCACTTCGATCTGGCGAACAACTACGGACCGCCGTACGGGCGGGCGGAGGAGAACTTCGGCCGCTACCTCCGCGACGACTTCGCTCCGTACCGCGACGAGCTGGTGATCTCCACCAAGGCCGGCTGGGACATGTGGCCCGGCCCGTACGGGCAGGGCGGGGGTTCGCGGAAGTACGTTCTCGCCTCGCTCGACCAGTCGCTGCGCCGGATGGGGCTGGAGTACGTCGACATCTTCTACAGCCACCGCTTCGACCCGGAGACCCCGGTCGAGGAGACGATGATGGCGCTGGACCACGCGGTCCGCTCCGGCCGCGCCCTGTACGCCGGCATCTCGTCGTACTCGGCGGCCAAGACGCACGAGGCCGCGACCATCGCCCGCGAGCTCGGCACCCCACTGCTGATCCACCAGCCGTCGTACTCAATGTTCAACCGCTGGATCGAGCAGGACCTGCTCGACGAGCTGGAGACCCAGGGGATGGGCTGCATCGTCTTCACCGCGCTGGCCCAGGGCCTGCTGACCGACCGCTACCTCGACGGGGTCCCGGCCGACTCGCGCGCGGCCCGGGAGGACTCGACGATGACCGACCTGGACAGCGACGTGCTGGACCGGGTCCGGGCACTGAACGCGATCGCCGAGCGTCGCGGCCAGAAGCTCGCGCAGCTGGCCCTGCAGTGGGTGCTGCGTGACGCGCGTGTCACCTCAGCCGTCATCGGGGCTTCCTCGGTCGAGCAGCTCGACACCAACCTCGACGCGCTCGAGCACCCGCCGCTGACCGATGAAGAGCTCGCCGAGATCGACAAGTACGCGGTCGAGTCCGGGATCAATCTCTGGGCGAAGCAGACCGAGGAATAGAGCACGCGCCTGGGACCCTACGTCCTGATGGGGATGTGCGCTCATCGCGGGAGATCCGGGCAGGGTCGCCTCAGAAGCCGTACTCGCGCTTGTCGCCCAGCAACCAGGCGGACGCAGACTCGGTGCCGATCTCCTGTCGCAAGGTTTCATCGGCCGCCCACCTCTGAATGCAACGGAGCAGGTGGTCCTGCAACGACGGGTGGATGTTCTGAAGCTCTACCCACATCACCAACGGCGTGTGGGTACCTCGACGGCTGCCGACAACGATTCGTGGTGCAAGACGACGCTGACCGTGTGGAGCTCTCGACTCGATGACGAGGGCGGCTTTGTACGGGTAAACGTTGACCACGTCGCCCCACCGAATCCACTGTTCCATCCCAGCTGCTCGTTGGCTCACGCCGTGGGGGGTCAGCCAGACGGTGCCGTGACCGCTCCGGCCAGACTGCATGACCCAGAACCCGAGGCCTACATAACCGGCAAAACCAAGGAGGATGAAGGACCAGCCTGGGGCTGCACTCCAGGTGTCGACGGCCCCGGAGACGGAGGTCGCAGCTACCATGACGGTGAGAATCCGAGCGCTCAGCCCGTTGTCCGCGGCGAGAACGATCGTGGCCTTGGAGTCCCCGCCACGTTCGACCACCAAGCTTCGTGGGTCTCGGCCTCGCCGCCGCTGGTACTTGATCCAGAACGACCCGGCAAAAAGTGCCAGCAACGTCGAAGCGAGCAGCACCTGGGTCCGCATCAGTGACGACCTTTCTCTATCGCGAGGTCAACTCGGCGTCCGAGAAACGTCCCGACCCGAGTCATCCCGGCATCATCTTGCCTCGCAGATCGACACTGTCATCGGCAGATGCGCGCTGTGTGCGGCAGATCGGACGGCTGGGTATGGCCTAGTTGGGGTTTTCGTGCCCAGCGCGATGGCGCCGTGGTAACCATTGGCGGTGAGTATCTCGGAGATCGCGGCACCCGCTCGCAAGGCTGCCCGGTGGCGCCGATGGCCGCTCTTAGGCGCTGGGGCGTGCGCTGTCGCCGCTGCTGTCGCGATTACCGCCGTCGCCCTGCAAGGCCCGAAGTGGGAGGCCCGAGCCTTCTCGCCGTCCGGAAATGGGGTCGGGTACAACCTCGCACGGGCGGGTGCGACGTACTACGTCTTCGTCACCACTCCCGGTACGGCGCGAGGCTTCGTGACCCTCCATGGCGTTGCACCCCGCGGGCTGGCAGACACGACGGACGCGTCCTTTGGCTACTTCCTGTGCACGATGAACGGTCCTCCGACCTACGGAGTCGCGCCGTCGACCGACACGCTCCAGTCCTGCCGCAAGGTGGTCGCTGCTGACGACGCCCGAATGTCGCTCGAGCACCAGCAACTCCTAGTAGCCATCACTCCAACACACGCTGGCGTCGTCGCTTTTCATGGCATCGACGTCCACTACAGCCAAGACGGCCACGACGGCTCCCAGCGAACTGGCGGGGACGTTCGCCTGAGAGTGAGCCACCGCAAGTAGCGGGTGGTCGCACATCTCGCCAGTAGTGTGCGCCGACGCGCACGTCGGAAGATTCGCCCACTCATCGCGGCAGATCCGGCTTCATGGGCCAGCCCTGACCTCCCGTTAGAAGGCAGGCGCGTGCGCGCCTTCGACGCTCGCCTCGATAGCGATCGCCAGCGCCTCGAGAAATCCAGCGAAATCAGGCGCGAGTTCCTGCGTGAACCCGGGCGGCGTCCGCGCGATCCCGTCCCGGATCGTGACCTGGTCCAGTCGCACGACGAGCGGGTGCTCGCCGAGCACCACGCAATACAGCGCTCCGCCGCCGTCCGCCCCGACAACGAGGACCTCGTGCTGCACCCCGTCAAGTTCGATGAGCCCGGGTTCCCGACCCGAGTACGCCGCGAGGACCCAATCGACCGGTCCCAGGAAATAGCCGTTCCACACGTCGGGAAGACTGACCTCCTCGATCGCGTCGAAGAACTCAACAACGGCCGCAGGTGCTCGGACTCCGAGGGCGTCACGAAGCGCCACGCCACCCGGACGAGTCGCCGAAACAACGCGATTGTCACCGGGCGGATAGCCGAAGCGGTCCTCGAACCCGCTCATCAACGTGTCGACCCGCTGTCTCACTCGATCCGTCCACGCATTCAGGTCGGTCACGTCCACCTGGCCAGGTTCCCATTCCGTCGTCGCGGGCGCACCGGAATCCGCTCATCGGCGTGCGCGAGGGTGCGGGGCATGAACGGACGCGCTATCTAGACGGGCCAGTCCCAATCTGTCATGAGTCTGCCCATGAAATCGTGGTACGGCGTCCCTTCGTAACCGTCGTCGAAGGGCTGCACCTCCCGCTCGTGAAGAACAGCGAGCGTGTCGTGGACGGCGCCCTGGTAGCTCAGCTCGAGCATCCTGGCCACTACATCGCGGTCCTCACTGGACAGCCGTGCGAGCAGGAGATTCATACGATGCTCGTCAGGCATCTCTTCCGGATGCTCGTCGGCGTACGCGTTCCAGATTCCACGGCGCACCCAGCCTGGAAGGACGGTTCCCTGGCCACTTCGACATTCGTTCACCAGAGCGTCAATGAGAGCGCGGTACTGGATGCGTTCGTCGTCGTTCGGCATGCGGCCATGATGGCCTAGGGGTGGAAGTGCTCAGACCTGGTTACCCTCATCTCGGCAGATCCGGCCACCCACCAGTGGATGACTTCGCGATTGGAATCGTCAGGCCGAGCCCAGGTAGGCGTGCACCAGCGGCACCACGCTCGCGCCCTCGCCGGACGCCGCGGCCACCCGCTTCATCGAATCGCCGCGAACATCGCCGGCCGCGAAGATGCCAGGCACCGCGGTCTCCAGGTTCGCCGGAGGCGTCCCGCCGACCCAGAGGTGCTTGGGGATGTCGCGGCCGGTGAGCACGAAGCCGCGCTCGTCGCGGCAGATGTCCTCCGGCAGCCAGCCACACCCGGGGTCGGCGCCGAGCAGCAGGAAGAGACCCGCTACCTCCTTGCGGATGTCCTGGTTGGTGTTGAGGTCGCGCACGCTGATCCACTGCAGGCGCTCGTCGCCGCCGCCGTCGACCACCTGCGCACAACCCTGGACGCGGATCACGTTGTTGTACTCGATCTCCCGGATCAGGTAGTCAGACATGGTCTCTGACAGGTCCGGGCGGCGCACCAGGATCGTCACCGACCGCGCGAAGCGGGCCAGGTGGATGGCCGCCTGACCGGCGGAGTTGCCACCGCCGACCACCACGACGTCGTAGCCCTCGAGCTCGCGGGCCGCGCTGACCGCGGCGCCGTAGTGCACGCCGAAGCCGACGAGGTCCTCCAGCGCGGTGATGCCCAGGCGTCGGTACTCGACGCCAGTGGAGATCACCACGGCACGGGCGCGCACGTCGCCGCCCTCGGTCCGGACCACGTGGGGCGCGCCGTCGCGTCCCGGCTCGACGGCCGTCACCGGCCAGCCGGTGAAGAAGCGGGTGCCGAACCGGATCGCCTGGTTGCGGGCGCGCTGGGACAGGCGCATCCCGGAGATCCCGCGCGGGAAGCCCAGGTAGTTGCGGATCATCGAGCTGGTGCCCGCCTGTCCGCCGATCGCCTCGGACTCGATGACGACCGTGCTCAGGCCCTCCGAGGACCCGTACACCGCGGTCGCCAGGCCGGCCGGGCCGGCGCCGAGGACGACCAGGTCGACCACCTTGTCGACGTCGATGTCGGCCGGCGCCCCGTAGATCAGCGATGCCACGTCGCGCACCGAGGTGAAGCTGAAGGCGCCGCGGCCGATCCGGTGGAACAGCGGGTAGTCCAGCGGTCCGTCGTAGTCGGCGAGCAGCTCCTGTGCCCGCGCGGAGTCGGGATCGACCACCGCGCTCGGCATGCCCATCCGGTCCAGGAAGTCGCGGACCTGGATCACCAGGCGATTGCCCTGCGGGCTGATGATCTCGGCGGCCGCGACCTCGGGGGCGGCGACGGTCGAGCCCCAGTCGGAGAGCAGCTCGGTGATGGCGGTGTGGAACTCCTCGTCGCGCATCCCGCGCGGCATCAGCAAGAAGGCGTCGTACTTGCCGGTCGCGAGTCCCGGGCGCAGCGCCTCGGCATCCTCCATGAAGTAGTTCCAGTGCGCGGCGACCACGCGACGGGCCGTGGGCAGGATGCTGCGCCAGGCGGCGAGCGCTGGGTAGGTCGCGCTGTCGGGCAGCCGGGACTCGGTGACCAGCAGGGCCACCTGGTCGCCGTCCGCACGGGCCCGCGAGAGCAGGTCGCCGGTCTCCTCGGCGGACCGGGAGACCCGCACGTCGTACTCGCGCTGGTAGCGGGAGAACTGCTCGAGCAGCACGTCGGCGTTCTCGGGCGCGCACAGCACGATCAGCGGCAGCCGGGACGGGGTCTCGCTCACGTGGTGAGCCTAGGTCAGCGCGGCCGCGGGGTGCACGGGCAATATGGGCACCATGGCTGAGGACGAGCACTACTTCACCGCCGACCCGCAGGCCCCGTTCAAGCGGGTGCCGGTGCGGGCCAACGTCTGGGGCCACTGGCTCGAGCTCACCTCGGGGTCCGGGGTCTTCGCCCAGGGGCGCCTGGACATCGGCACCGGCGTGCTGCTGCGCGAGGAGGCGCCGCCGGTGAACGCGACCACCGTCCTGGACCTGGGCTGCGGCTACGGGGTCATCGGGCTGGCGGTCGCGATCGCGGTCCCCGGGTGCACGGTCACCGCGGTGGACGTCAACGAGCGGGCCGTGCTGCTGGCCAACGAGAACGCGGCCCAGCTCGGTGTCGCCGACCAGTTCACGGCTGCGCTGCCCGACCAGATCGACCCCGACGCGACGTACGACGAGATCTGGTCGAACCCGCCCATCCGGATCGGCAAGGACGCGCTGCACGAGCTGCTGCTCCGCTGGCTCCCACGGCTCGCGCCCGAGGGACGGGCGCGACTGGTCGTCGGCAAGAACCTCGGTTCCGACTCGCTCGCCGAGTGGCTGACCGAGCAGGGCTTCCCGACGGCCAAGGTGCACAGCGCCAAGGGTTTCCGGGTGCTGGAGTCGCGCCGCGGCTAGGGTGAGCCCGGGATCGGGCCCCTGACGAAAGGCACCCGATGACCCGTCTGCTCCGAGCCCTCACCGCTGCCGTGCTGGCGGCGGCCGCCCTGGTGGCGCTGGATCCCTCGCCCTCGACCGCGGTGGCCTGCCCGGCCTGGACCAAGACCCCGGTCGCGCGCGGCTACGGGACCCTGGAGAACCTCGCGTTCGACGGCACCGGCGGGATGCTGCTCTCCGAGAGCAGCCTGGCCGGTACGCCGGGCGGCCTGCGCCGGCTCGCCGCCGACGGCACCCGCAGCACCGTGGTCCCGAACGTGGCCTCTCCCGGCGGGCTCGTCGTCGACGGACGCACGGTGTACTTCAACAGCGGGAACGGGTTCGCCTCGGGGCTCTTCAACAAGCCCGACGGGGCGATCAACGCGGTCGACCTGGACACCGGGGTGGTGAGCACGGTGGCCACCGGGCTCGTCATGCCGAACGGGCTGATCCGGCTGCCCGGCGGGGACTTCGTGGTCAGCCGTGACGTGCTCGGCGCGAGGGCGACCATGACACGGGTGACACCGGCCGGCGTCGCCACCCCGTTCGCGACCGCCGCGACCTCGACCAACGGGATGGCCGTCGACGCCGAGCGCGGCTTGCTCTACGTCGACTCCACCTTCGACCTCGGCACCGTGATCAACGTGGTCGACCTCGCGGCCCCGAACGCAGCGCCGCGCAAGATCAAGATCCCCGGCCTCGGTCCGCTGAACTCGGCCGACGACCTCACCCGGGGCGCGGACGGCTACCTGTACGTGGCCCTCAACGTCGCGGGCCAGGTCGTCCGGGTCGACCCGGACAGCGGTGCGGTCTGCACGATCGCCTCGGGGATCCCGTTCGTGTCCTCCGTGCGGTTCGGTGCTGGGCCCGGCTGGGACCCGGCCGCGTTGTACGCGACCAGCTTCACCGGAACGGTCACCCGGCTGACCCCGTGACGCGCGCCTGAGCGTCCCGGCCGCGCCGGTGGGTAATGATGCTTCATGGCAACGTTCGTCTACGACTTCGCCGAGGGGAACAAGGACCAGAAGGACCTGCTCGGCGGCAAGGGCGCCAACCTGGCCGAGATGACCAACATCGGTCTGCCGGTCCCGCCCGGGTTCGTGATCAGCACCGACGCCTGCCGCGAATTCATGGCCACCGGACGGCACCCCGACACGCTGGCGGCCGAGGTGACCGCCCACCTGGCCACTCTCGAGGCGACGATGGGCAAGCGGCTGGGCGCCTCAGACGACCCGCTGCTGGTCGCGGTCCGTTCCGGTGCCAAGTTCTCGATGCCCGGGATGATGGAGACCGTCCTCAACGTCGGGCTCAACGACGCCTCCGTGCACGGCCTGGCGGACTCCGCAGCTGACCCGCGGTTCGCCTGGGACTCCTACCGGCGGCTGCTGCAGATGTTCGGCGGAACCGTGATGGGCGTCGAGCACGACGTCTTCGCGGACGCCCTGGACGAGCTCAAGGCCGGCAAGGGCGTCACCGCCGACACCGACCTCGACGCCGGCGACCTCGAGGGCCTGGTGGCGACGTACCAGAAGTTGATCGTCGAGCACGCCGGGCGCGAGTTCCCGCAGGACCCCCGCGAGCAGCTCGACCTGGCGACCACCGCCGTCTTCGAGTCCTGGAACACCGACCGTGCCCGGCTCTACCGGCGCCAGGAGCGCATCCCCGACGACCTCGGCACCGCGGTCACCGTCATCGCGATGGTCTTCGGCAACCGCGGCGCCGGCTCGGGCACCGGCGTTGCCTTCACCCGCGACCCGTCGACCGGCGCCCAGGGCATCTACGGCGACTACCTGGAGAACGCCCAGGGCGAGGACGTCGTCGCCGGCATCCGGAACACCTTGCCGCTGGCCGACCTCGAGCGCATCGACAAGACCTCGTACGACGAGCTGCTGCGGATCATGGAGCTGCTCGAGAACCACTACGACGACATGTGCGACATCGAGTTCACCATCGAGCGCGGCAAGCTCTGGATGCTCCAGACCCGGGTCGGCAAGCGCACGCCCGAGGCGGCGTTCCGGATCGCCCGGCACATGCTCGCCGAGGGGATCATCGACGACGACGAGGCCCTTCGCCGGGTCACGGGCGCCCAGCTCGCGCAGTTGATGTTCCCCCGCTTCGACGCCGAGGCCGAGCGCGACCTGCTCGCCACCGGCATGGGTGCCTCGCCGGGAGCGGCCGTCGGCAAGGCCGTCTTCGACTCCGCGACCGCGGTGGCGTGGGCCGAGCGGGGCGAGGACGTGATCCTGGTCCGCAAGGAGACCAACCCCGACGACCTGCACGGGATGGTCGCCGCCCGCGGCATCCTCACGAGTCGCGGCGGCAAGACCTCGCACGCTGCGGTGGTCGCCCGGGGGATGGGGCGCACCTGCGTCTGCGGCGCCGAAGCGCTCGACGTCGACACCCGCGCGAAGAAGTTCACGACCCGTGAGGGCCGCACCGTCGCCGAGGGCGACGTCATCTCGATCGACGGCACCACGGGTGAGGTGCTCGCCGGCGCGGTCCCGGTCAGCCCATCACTGGTGGTGCGCCACTTCGAGGGCGAGCACGACGAGGACCCGTTGGTCACGGCAGTCGCCGACACGATGGCCCGCGCGGACTCCGTACGCCGACTGCGGGTGCGGGCCAACGCGGACACCCCCGAGGACGCTGCCCGGGCCCGCCGCTTCGGCGCGGAGGGCATCGGGCTGTGCCGGACCGAGCACATGTTCCTCGGCGACCGGCGCCAGCTCGTCGAGGACCTGATCGTGGCCGAGAGCACCGAGGCGCAGGGGACGGCGCTCGCTGCCCTGCTGCCGCTCCAGCGCCAGGACTTCACCGAGATCCTCGAGGCGATGGACGGCTACCCGGTGACCATCCGGCTGATCGACCCGCCCCTGCACGAGTTCCTGCCCGACCTCACCGAGCTGTCGGTCAAGGTGGCCCTGGCCGAGGCGGCCGGTAACGCCGACGAGCACGACCGGGTCCTGCTCGAGCACGTGAAGCGCCTGCACGAGCAGAACCCGATGCTGGGACTGCGCGGGGTGCGGCTCGGCATCGCCATCCCGGGCCTGTTCGAGATGCAGGCCCGCGCGATCCTCGAGGCCGCCGCCGACCGCCGTGCGGCCGGGGGAGACCCGCAGCCGGAGATCATGATCCCGCTGGTGGCCAGCGTCCGGGAGTTCGAGATCGTGCGCCGGCGGATCGAAGAGGTCGCAGCTGAGATCGAGGCCGAGCGCGGCGCGGTGTCGCACAAGGTCGGCACCATGATCGAGCTGCCGCGGGCAGCGGTGCTGGCCGACCGGATCGCCAAGTCGGCCGAGTTCTTCTCGTTCGGGACCAACGACCTGACCCAGATGACCTGGGGCTTCTCCCGGGACGACGTGGAGTCCTCCTTCTTCTCCACCTACCTGGAGAACGGCGTCTTCGACGTCTCGCCCTTCGAGTCGCTCGACACCCTCGGCGTCGGTTCACTGGTGCGCATCGGCTTCGAGAAGGGCCGCTCGACCCGGCCCGACCTGCACGTCGGCGTGTGCGGCGAGCACGGCGGCGACCCGGCCTCGATCCACTTCTTCGACCAGGTCGGCCTCGACTACGTCTCCTGCTCGCCGTACCGGGTCCCGGTGGCGCGGCTGGAGGCCGGTCGCGCGGCGTTGACGTACCGCTGACGGTGACGGGAGCCTGACGTCGTGCAGACGACCGAGAGGCCCGCGTTCGCGCGTCGCGAGGTGGGTGCGGTCGCCGCGGTCCTCGGGCTCACGCTGCTGGTCTTCTCGGGTCGGTACGGCTACCACCGCGACGAGCTGTACTTCCTGGCCGCGGGGCACCACCCCGCCTGGGGCTACCCCGACCAGCCGCCGCTGGTGCCGCTGCTGGCCCGGCTCGCCGACATCGTCGCTCCGGGATCGCTGATCGCGCTCCGACTGCCCTCGACACTGGCCGCGACCACGGTGGTGCTGCTGGCGGGGCTCACGGCCCGCGACCTCGGCGCCCGGCGCAACGGTCAGGTGGTGGCGGCCACGACGACAGCGATGTGCGGGTTCGTCCTCGGTACGGGCCACCTGCTGAGCACCTCGACGTTCGCACTCCTCGGTGGCACCGCGGTCGTCGCCCTGCTGGTGCGGATCCTCGCGGGCTCGGCAGGGATCCGCTCCTGGCTCGCGCTCGGACTCCTCGCCGGGGTGACGTCCGAGTTCAACATCCTCGTGCTGGCCCTGGTGGCCGCCGTGGGTGTCGCGGTCGCGCTGGTCGGACCACGGCACTGGTTCCGCGAGCCCGGCCCGTACCTGGCGGTGCTGGTCGCGCTCGTCCTGGCGGCGCCCTACCTGCTCTGGCAGGCCGACCACGGCTGGCCGCAGAGCGAGATCGCCGACAACATCGCGAACGGAGGTTCGGGCAGCTCCCAGTCGCGGATCGCGTTCCTGCCGATGGTGATCCTCCAGGCCGGACCGTGGCTCGCTCCGCTGTGGCTGACCGGGCTGTTCCGGCTGCTCCGGGACCGGACGCTGCGTTGCCTCCCGGTCGCCTTCCTGGTCCTGACCGTGCTGGTCCTGGTCGCCGGCGGCAAGCCGTACTACCTCTCGGGGTTCCTGCCGCTGTTCCTGGCTGCCGGCGCACAGCCGTTCGTGGACCGGGCCCGGACCTGGGTCGTACCGGCACTGCTGGTGCTCAGCACGCCGGTCCTGGTGTTCGTGCTGCCGCTGCTCCCCGCCAAGGACGCGCAGGTCGCGGTCGACGTGAACTACGACGCGGGGGAGACGATCGGCTGGCCGGCGTACGTCGACCAGATCGCGGCTGCGTACCACCGGCTCCCGGCCGGGACCGCGATCCTCACCGACAACTACGGGGAGGCCGGCGCGGTGGACCGGTTCGGCCCGGACCTCGGCCTCCCGGCCGCGCACAGCGGGCACAACGGCTTCGGACGGTGGGGCCCGCCGCCGCGATCGGCGCCCGTGCTGGCCGTGGGGCTGGATCGGGCGACCCTGGCTCGGTCCTGCACCTCGGTCCAGCGCCTCGGCCGGCTCCACGAGGTCCACGGCATCGACAACGACGAGGACGGGGCCCCGCTGTTCTTCTGCGCGGCACCGGTGGAGCCGTGGTCACGGCTCTGGTCGCGGTTCGTCTTCCTGGGTTAGCCGACGGCCAGCGCCTCGGCCGCGCGAGCCAGGTCGTCGACCCCGCGGGCGAGCTCGTCCGGGTCGTCGGTGATCAGGTCCAGGTGGAACCCGTAGAGGGCTGAGTCCACCAACGTGACGAGGCGTGCGACCCGGCGCTGCGGGGCGCCGCAGCGGATCAGGTAGCCGCGCAGCGCTCCGGCCCAGAGCTCGCCGCTGGCCCGAGCATCGGTCAGGTAGGGCTCGCGCCCGATCAGCCCGGTGGCCGCGGCCTGGCAGTAGACGTCCATGCAGCTGTTCAGCGGCTCGGTCCGGTACGCCGCCCAGAGCTGGTTCACCCCGGCGCGGATGCTGCGAGCACCGGGCAGTGCAGCGACCGCGGCCATGGCGCGCTCGTTGGTGCGCGCGACCACCGCCGAGACCAGGGCGTCGCGGTTGGCGAAGTGGTAGATCAGCATCCGGTCGCTGGTGCCGATCTCCGCGGCGAGCGGCCGCAGCGAGAGCCCGATCAGGCCGTGGGCGAGCACGTAGTCGGTCGCGCGCTCGAGGAGCTCCTCGCGGTGGTGCTCGGCCATGGAAACAGATTAGCGGTCTCGTGTAGCGAGTGCTACATTGGCTATGTAGCGAGTGCTACATAGAACTAGAGGACGTGATTCGGATGTGGGGCGCAGCAGTGCTGCTGGCAGTGGCGATCGGCGTGGAGGTGGGGGCAACGGCGCTCCTGCCCAAGGCGCACGGGTTCACCGACCCGTTCTGGAGCGTCGTGGTCGTCACCGGCTACGGGCTCTCGATCTGGATGCTGGCCCTGGTCGTGCGCTCGATGCCGGTCTCCGTCGCCTACGCGGTCTGGGCCGGGGTCGGGACCGCTGCGGTCGCGGTGATCGGGATGATCTTCCTCGGCGAGTCCATGGGATGGGTCAAGGCCGCCTCGCTGGCCATGATCATTGCCGGGGTGGTGGGCCTGAACATGGTGGGCACTCACGGATAACCCCGTGCGTCGGAGGCCCTGAGCAGGGAGAATCGCCCCTCGTGGGTCACGTCGACGTCGCCGGAATCCGGTACGAGCTGCCGGACGGCCGCGTTCTCCTGGACGACGTGTCGTTCCGCGTCGGCGACGGCTCGAAGACCGCCCTGGTCGGCGCGAACGGCGCCGGCAAGACCACGCTGCTGCGCATCATCACCGCGCAGCTGACGCCGCACGCCGGTGCGGTCACCCGCTCCGGCGGTCTGGGCATCATGCGCCAGGCAGTGGGCGCCGGCCTGGGCGAGGCCCCGACGGTCGCCGACCTGCTGCTCTCGGTCTCCCCGGAGCGCGTGCGCGCCGCCGCGGCCGAGGTCGACCGGCTCGAGGTCGCCCTGATGGACGTGGATGACGAGCCCACCCAGATGCGGTACGCCACCGCGCTGGCCGAGTTCGGCGACGCCGGCGGGTACGAGATCGAGGTCGTCTGGGACACCTGCTGCACCACCGCGCTCGGGATCGGGTTCGACCAGGCGAAGTACCGGCCGCTGAGCACGCTCTCCGGCGGCGAGCAGAAGCGACTGGTGCTCGAGTACCTGCTGGCCGGACCGGACGAGGTGCTGCTGCTCGACGAGCCGGACAACTACCTCGACGTACCCGGCAAGATCTGGCTCGAGCAGCGGATCGCCGAGTCGCCGAAGAGCATCCTGTTCATCAGCCACGACCGGCAGCTGCTGGCCAACACCGCCACCCGGATCATCACCATCGAGCTGGGCGCTGCCGGCAACACCGCCTGGACCCACCCGGGCGGGTTCGCCAGCTACCACGACGCGCGCCGCGAGCGGTTCGAGCGCTTCGAGGAGCTCCAGCGCCGCTGGGACGAGGAGCACGCCAAGCTCAAGGCGCTGGTGCTGCGCTACAAGATCAAGGCGGAGTACAACGACGGCCTCGCCTCGCAGTACAAGGCGGCGCAGACCCGGCTCCGCAAGTTCGAGGAGGCCGGCCCGCCGCAGCAGATCCCGCGCGAGCAGAAGGTCGTGATGCGCCTGCAGGGCGGTCGCACCGGCAAGCGCGCGGTCGTCTGCGAGGACCTCGAGCTGCTCGGGCTGATGAAGCCCTTCGACCTCGAGGTCTGGTACGGCGAGCGGGTGGCCGTGCTCGGCTCCAACGGCTCCGGCAAGTCGCACTTCCTGCGCCTGCTCGCGGCAGGCGGCTCGGACCCCGACGTCGAGCACCGCCCGGTCGGCGACGGCGTGATCGCCCCGGTCCGGCACGCCGGCAAGGCCAAGCTCGGCGCCCGGGTGCGGCCCGGCTGGTTCGTGCAGACCCACGAGCACCCCGAGCTGATCGGGCGCACCCTGCTGGAGATCCTGCACCGCGGCGACGCGCACCGCGACGGCATGGGCCGCGAGCAGGCTGCGCGGGTGCTGGACCGCTACGAGCTGGCGCACGCCTCCGAGCAGAACTTCGAGTCGCTCTCGGGCGGTCAGCAGGCGCGCTTCCAGATCCTGCTGCTCGAGCTCTCCGGGGCGACCCTCCTGCTGCTCGACGAGCCGACCGACAACCTCGACGTCGAGTCCGCCGAGGCGCTCGAGGACGGGCTCGACGCCTTCGACGGCACCGTCCTCGCGGTCACCCACGACCGCTGGTTCGCGCGCGGCTTCGACCGGTTCCTGGTCTTCGGTGAGGACGGCTCGGTCTACGAGTCCGACGAACCGGTCTGGGACGAGGGCCGGGTGCAGCGGGCCCGATGAACGCCACTCTCGGGGTGCTCCGCCACCGCAACTTCCGGTTCCTGGCCATCGGCGCCGGGGTGAACTCGCTGGGCAACGCGATCACGCCGGTCGCGCTCGCGTTCGCCGTGCTCGACCTGGGTGGCTCACCGACCGAGCTCGGCCTGGTGGTGGCCTCCTTCGCCCTCGCCGAGGTCGTCACCACGCTGTTCGGCGGCGTCCTGGGGGACCGGGTCCCGCGGCACCTGATGATGCAGGGTTCCTCGGCCGGAGCGGCGGTCACCCAGACCGTGATCGCGGCGTCGCTGATCGGCGGCTGGTCCTCGATCCCGCTGCTGGCCGCCATCGGTGCGCTGAACGGCGTGATGGGTGCGCTGAGCGGACCGTCGTCCTCGGCCCTGACCCCGCAGACCGTGCCGGCCGAGGACCTCTCCTCGGCGGTGGCGCTGCGCCGGCTGCTCCAGAACGGCGCCCAGGTCCTCGGCTTCTCGGTCGCGGGCCTGCTGGTCGCCGGGTTCGGGCCGGGGTGGGCGATCGGGATCGACGCAGCCACCTTCGCCATCGCCGGCTTGAGCTACCACCTGATCGACGTACCGGCCGTCACCGGAGGCGGCGAGCGGCAGCGGATGCTCGCCGAGATGCGCGAGGGCGCCGTCGAGGTCTTCCGGCACACCTGGCTGTGGCTGCTGATCGGGCAGGCGCTGCTCTACCACCTGTTCTACGGCGGGGCGCAGGGCGTGCTCGGCCCGATCGTGGTCAAGAAGGCGATCGGCGAGGCCGCCTGGGGATGGGCGCTCGCCGCGCTGATGGCCGGGTTCATGCTGGGCGGCCTGCTCAACCTGCGCTGGCGCCCCAAGCACGGCTTGCGCATCGGCACCGCGTGCCTGGCGCTGACCGCCTGCTTCCCGCTCGCGATGGCCGTCTCCGACCAGCTGTGGGTGATCCTGCTCGGCGCCGCCCTGCACGGTCTCGGCCTGGAGATCTTCGACCAGAACTGGGAGATCTCGATCGTGCAGAACGTGCCGCCGGACAAGTTGGCGCGGGTCTTCTCCTTCGACGTGGTCGGCTCGTTCGTGGCGCGCCCGCTCGGCCTCGCGCTCACCGGGCCGATCGCCACCGCCGTCGGCTACGACACCTGGCTGATCGTCGTCGCCGCGGTGATGGGCGGGTCCAGCCTGCTCGCGCTGTCCTCGCGCGACGTCCGCCGCCTGGTGAGGACGAGCTGATGCGGCTCCTGGTCATGGGCGGCACCCACCACGTCGGACGCGCGTACGTCGAGACCGCGCTGGCGCTGGGCCACGAGGTCACCACCCTCAACCGGGGCAGCGTCGCACCCGCTCCTGGAGTCGAATCCCGTACGGCGGACCGGACCGATGCCGCCGCGCTCGACGCGGCGCTGGGGACGGACACCTGGGACGCGGTCTTCGACACCTGGTCCTCCGAACCGGTGGTGGTCCAGCAGAGCGCCCGGCTCCTGGCCGACCGGGTCGGGCACTACGGGTACGTCTCCAGCCGCTCGGTCTACACCTGGCCGATCGCTCCGGGCGCCGACGAGTCCGCGCCGGTGGTCGAGGGCGACCCGGCGAGCACCGCCGCCGAGGACTACGCAGCCGCCAAGCGCGGCGGCGAGCTCGCGGTGCTGGAGTCCTTCACGGACCGGTCGCTGCTGGCACGCTGCGGGCTGATCCTCGGCCCGTACGAGATCGTCGGCCGGCTGCCGTGGTGGCTCGGCCGGATCGCGCGCGGTGGCCGCGTCCCGGCTCCCGGTCCGATCTCGCGCGGACTCCAGTACGTCGACGCCCGCGACCTGGCCGCGTTCATGATCCGCGCCGCCGAGAACGGCACGACCGGCACCTTCGACACCGTCAGCGCTCCCGGCCACACCACGATCGGGGAGTTGCTCGACGCCTGCGTCGCGGTCACCGGGTCCGACGCCGAGCTGGTCTGGCTGACGCCGGAGCAGGTCGAGGCCGCCGGGGTCGGCGGCTGGACCGAGCTGCCGATCTGGGTGCCGCCCACCGGCGAGCTGATCGGCCTGCACGAAGGTGACACCGCAGCGGCCCGCGCTGCCGGGCTGAGCTGTCGACCGGCCGCGGACACCGTCGCGGACACCTGGGCCTGGCTTCAGACCGAGGGGTTCCCGTCCGCACGGTCGGGCCGCGCCGGCCGGCTCGGCACGTCACCGGAGCAGGAACAGGCCCTGCTCGACCAGGTCTGAGCAACGCCGTCCGACCTGGCCCGACCCGGTCCGGGCGCGTCGTTACACTGACGCGGTCCCAGATCGGGCTGTGAAGGAGCACGCATGGCGCAGGAACGAAAGACGGGTCCGGCCGCGCGTGCGCGCCTGGGTGGGCGCGAGCAGGCGTTGCTCGGGTTCGTGGTGGCCGCCGCCGTCCTCGGGATCGTGGTCCTGGTCGTTATCGGGCGCAGCGACCTCGGCGCAGACGGCGTCGTGGTGACCGTCGTCCTGGGCGTCGCCCTGATGCAGGCCGTCACGCTGGCCGGGCTCGTGTACGTCGTGCGCGCGGTGCGTCGCGACGCCATCAAGTCGCAGCGGTTCTCCGAGCGCGTCGACCGGTCGGCCAAGGGCACCCGTGATCGTCTGACCCGCCTTGAGCAGGCCGCGAAGCTCCAGAAGACCCACCACGACCTCACCCTCGACCTCGGCAAGCAGATGGCGGCTGACCGCAAGGAGGCCCAGCGCCAGCAGCTCGCCGGACAGCGCCAGGTCCAGGCCCTGCTGAACCTGAAGGACCTCGTCCGCCTCGAGGCCGCCGCGCCGCCCGCCGGCGGCTGGGCCGCATCCGCGGACCTGCTGCTCTTCTGCGTCGACCGGCTGCTGGAGGACAAGCCGCAGCTGGTCGTCGAGTGCGGCAGCGGGCTGTCCACGCTCTTCCTGTCCCTGGCCATCGAGCAGCACGGGCTGCCGACCCGCGTCGTGGCGCTGGAGCACAACGCCGACTACGCGGCGAAGACGCAAGCCGTGCTCGAGCGGCACGGGGTCGCGCACCGGGCAGACGTCCGGGTGGCGCCTCTCGAGCGCACGTCGCTCGCCGACCACGAGACGCACTGGTACTCCGAGGCAGCGCTCGACGGCCTGGACCAGATCGGCATGCTCCTCGTCGACGGGCCGCCGTCGACGACGGGATCGCACGCCCGCTACCCCGCGGTGCCGCTGCTCCGCGACCACTTCGCGGCGCGGTGCACGATCGTGGTCGACGACCTCAACCGCGTCTCGGACCAGGAGACCGTCGAGCTCTGGACGGGCTTGCTGCCGGACTTCTCGTTCTCGATCAGCAAGGACTTCGAGAAGCACATCGGACTGCTCGAGCGCCGCTGAACGCCTGGCGTCGCGACGCCGCTCAGCGCAGCAGGTTGAGGACCGTCAGCACCAGAGGCGTCGCGAACACGACCAGCAGGGTGATCGCGACGTAGCGGTGCGACCGCTTGCGTCCGTTGAGGCTGGCGGCGAAGTCGATGCCACCGCCGCTCCAGCGGTCGAAGCCGAGGCGCTGCGCGTCGGTCGGGAACGGGTTGCGCGGCAGGAAGTCCTCGGGCTGGATCAGCTCGAGGTCCTCGTCGTCGCCGTCGGTCAACCTCACGTCCCGAGACTATCCTTCGGGTCCCACGCGCGAACCGCTTCTGGAAGGCTGGCCCGATGCAGTCACCGTTCGAGAACTTCGACTGGAGCGTCCGCTCCTGCGGGGTCCGTGGTCACGTCACCTACCGTCCGGACGACGAGGCGCTGGCCGAGCGGCTCCGCGCCGAGACCGTCGCCGGCGAGGCCTGGCGCTGCCTGCGGTGCGGCTCCTACGTCCCGGGTGCGCCGCACGGAACCGGACCGGCCGCCGACGCCCCGCTGGTGCTGCGCGGTCGGGCGCTCAAGGACGCGCTGATCCTGCGGTTGCTGGCGGCCGAGCGGTTCATCCGCGGCGTGCTGCTGGTCGCGCTGGCCTACGGCATCCATCGGTTCAACGGCTCGCGGGACTCCCTGCGCAAGGTGTTCGACGAGTTCCTGCCGACCCTGACCCCGGCCGCGGAGAAGCTCGGCGTCGATCTCCAGTCGACGGGCCCGGTGCGGCTGATCGACAAGGCGCTGCACACCGGCCACGGCACGCTGACCCTGGTGTCGATCGGCGTGCTCGCCTACGGCGGGCTCCAGCTGCTCGAGGGCGTCGGTCTGTGGCTGATGAAGCGCTGGGGCGAGTACGTCGCGGTGGTCGGCACCTCGATCTTCATCCCGCTCGAGGTCTACGAGCTCGCCGAGAAGGTGACCTGGCTGCGCGTCGTGGCCTTCGCCGTCAACATCGCCGCCGTCGTCTACCTCGTCTACTCCAAGCGGCTCTTCGGCCTGCGCGGTGGGCACGCCGCCTTCGAGGCCGAGCGGCACGGTGAGTCGCTGCTCGAGGTGGAGCGGGCGGCGATGGCGAGCTCCACCACCCCGGACTGACTACTCCACCGGGGTCGTCGTCACCGTCTCGCAGCTGCGCACGGTCACGGAGGGCTTGGTGGTGTCGGTCAGGTAGAGGTGGTCGTGGCCGGGCCCGCAGTCGATGAGGCTGCGGCTGAACAGGTACACGCCGCGGATGGTGTCGTCGCCCGGCCCGCCGTACGCGTCCCCGCCCTCGACCAGTCGGATGGTGTCGTTCCCGGCGCCGCCGTAGAGGCGGTCGAGGCCGGCACCCTCGCCGCCCTCGATGACGTCGTCCCCGCCGAGGCCGCGGATCACGTCGCTGCCGTTCAGGCCCTCGATCCTGTCTGCGCCACTGGTGCCCTCGAGGCGGTCGTCACCACTCGTCCCGACGATCCGGTGCAGCGTCGGGGTGGGTGCCGGCGGTGGGGTGGTCCCGGAATTGCACGCGGCCAGTGCGCTGAGCGCACTGGCCGCGAGAAGAGCCTGGAGCAGCCGGGTCACTTCCAGCGCTCGGAGGCCGGCACGAACTGCAGCGTCCGGTCGCCGGTGTAGATCTGCTTGGGCCGGGCGATCTTCTGCTCGGTGTCCTGGGTCAGCTCCAGCCACTGGGCCAGCCAGCCCGGCGTACGACCGATCGCGAACAGCACCGTGAACATCTCCGGCGGGAACTGGAACGCCTCGTAGATGAGGCCCGAGTAGAAGTCGACGTTCGGGTAGAGCTTGCGCTTGATGAAGTACTCGTCCTCGAGCGCGATCTTCTCCAGCTCCTTGGCGATCGCCAGCAGCGGGTTGACCCCGGTGACCTCGAAGACGTCGTCACAGGCCTTCTTGATGATCGTCGCCCGCGGGTCGAAGTTCTTGTAGACCCGGTGGCCGAAGCCCATCAGCCGCTCGTTGCCGTTCTTCACACCCTCGATGAACGCCGGGATGTTCTCCATCGAGCCGATCCGGCGCAGCATCCGCAGGACCGCCTCGTTGGCCCCGCCGTGCAGCGGGCCGAAGAGCGCACCGACACCGGCGGCCACGGCCGAGTACGGGTCGACCTGCGAGGACCCGACCGAGCGGACCGCGTTGGTCGAGCAGTTCTGCTCGTGGTCGGCGTGCAGGATGAACAGCACGTCCAGCGCCTTGACCAGGCGCGGGTCGGCCTCGAACCGGAGCTCGCTCATCTTGAACAGCATCGAGAGGAAGTTCTCGGTGTAGGACAGCTCGTTGTCCGGGTAGACGTACGGCTTGCCCTGCGCGTGCCGGAAGGCCCAGGCCCCGAGCGTCGGCATCTTGGCGATCATCCGGACGATCTGGATGTGCCGGTTCTCCGGGTCGGAGATGTTCTTCGACTCCGGGTAGAACGTCGACAGGGCGCCGACGGAGGCCATCAGCATGCCCATCGGGTGGGCGTCGTACCGGAAGCCCTGCATGAATCCCTTGACGTTCTCGTGAACGAAGGTGTGGTACGTGATCTCGTGCACCCAGGCGTCGTACTGCTCCTTGGTGGGCAGCGCGCCGTGCACGAGCAGGTAGGCGACCTCGAGGAAGCTCGACTTCTCCGCGAGCTGCTCGATCGGGTAGCCCCGGTACTCCAGGATCCCCTTGTCGCCGTCGATGAAGGTGACCGCGCTCTTGCACGAGGCGGTGTTCACGAAGCCCGGGTCGTAGGTCGCCAGCCCCGGCTCGTCGTCACTGGTCCTGATCTGCCCGAGGTCGGCGGCCTTGATGGTGCCGTCGTTGATCGGGATGTCGTACTCCTTGCCGGTCCGGTTGTCGCGGACGGTCAGGGAGTTGTTGCTGTCGGACACAAGGGCTCCTTCGCTCTCGCCTCGTCTGGCGCCGTTCCGGGGGTGCCGGGGTGACGCAGATCCCAGCACAACCTATTCCCCTTCTCGGCGCCCACGACAACCCGTCTCTCGTTTTGACCCAACCTGTGGACAACCGGTAATCTTGTCGGTCGCGACTCCTGCCGCTCTGGGTCCTCCGCACGAGGGCCCCGGGCAGACCCGGACGAGGTTGAACCGGGCAGTGTTCGTCAGAAGCCGCAGCACCACCGCCGTACGGGGACTTCCTGTGCGGCAACGAACGAGAGCAAGGGTACAAACGTGCGTACGTACAGCCCCAAGCCCGCGGACATCACCCGCGAGTGGCACGTCATCGACGCCACCGACGTGGTCCTCGGCCGGCTGGCGGTTCAGACCGCCAACCTCCTCCGCGGCAAGCACAAGACGATCTTCGCGCCCCACGTCGACACCGGTGACTTCGTGATCATCGTGAACGCCTCCAAGGTGGCGCTGTCGGGCAACAAGTCCACGAGCAAGATGTCCTACCGCCACTCCGGTTACCCGGGTGGTCTGACCTCCACGCCGATCGGCGAGCTGCTGGAGAAGGACGCGCGCAAGGCGATCGAGAAGGCTGTCTGGGGCATGCTCCCCAAGAACCGCCTCGGTCGTCAGATGCTGAAGAAGCTGAAGGTGTACTCCGGTCCGGAGCACCCGCACGCTGCCCAGCAGGCCAAGCCCTTCGAGATCACCCAGATCTCCCAGTAAGACTTTCCCGACACCGAGGATTCTGAAGTGACTGAGAACGTGAACGAGAACGCCGACCTGGACTTCGACGGCGAAGAGGCCTACGAGGTCAACGAGGACGGCGTCGCCTACTCCTCCGAGAGCGCCCCGACCGCGGACACCCCGTCGCGTCCGGCGACCATCGCCCCCGCCGCGGCCACCGGCCGTCGCAAGGAGGCCGTCGCCCGCGTCCGGATCGTCCCGGGCACCGGCCAGTGGACCGTCAACGGCCGCACCCTGGAGAGCTACTTCCCGAACAAGCTGCACCAGCAGGTCGTGAACGAGCCGTTCGCGAACCTCCAGCTGGAGGGCCGCTTCGACGTGATCGCCCGCATCCACGGCGGTGGCATCACCGGCCAGGCCGGCGCGCTGCGCCTGGGCGTGGCCCGCTGCCTGAACGCGGTCGACGTCGAGGCGAACCGGCCGTCGCTCAAGAAGGCCGGCCTGCTCACCCGCGACGCCCGCGTCATCGAGCGCAAGAAGGCTGGTCTCAAGAAGGCCCGCAAGGCGCCGCAGTTCAGCAAGCGCTGATCGGAGCTTTCGCTTTCATGGCGAAGCTCTTCGGCACGGACGGGGTCCGGGGTCTGGCCAACGGTGTACTCACCGCTGAGCTGGCCCTGGACCTCTCCGTTTCCGCAGCGCACGTCCTCGCCGAGCGCGGGACGTTCTCCGGCCACCGCCCGTTCGCGGTGGTCGGCCGGGACACCCGGATCTCCGGGCAGTTCCTGGAGTCGGCCGTCGTCGCAGGCCTGGCCTCGGCCGGGATCGACGTCCTGCTTCTCGGCGAGATCCCGACGCCCGGTGTCGCCTACCTGACGGCGTCGCTGAACGCCGACCTCGGCGTGATGCTCTCCGCCTCGCACAACGCGATGCCCGACAACGGCATCAAGTTCCTGGCCCGAGGCGGACTCAAGCTCGACGACGCCATCGAGGAGGCCATCGAGGCCCGGCTCGAGGAGCCGTGGGAGCGACCGACCGGGGGCGACGTCGGCCGGGTGCGCACCCACGACACCGCGATCGCCGAGTACGCGGCCCACCTGGACGGCACGATCGGCAACCGCCTCGACGGCATCAAGGTCGTCCTCGACTGCGCCCACGGCGCCGCATCGGTGGCTGGTCCGCTCGCGCTGCGCGAGGCCGGTGCCGAGGTCATCGCGATCTGCGCGGAGCCCGACGGACTGAACATCAACGAGGGCTGCGGCTCGACGCACCTCGAGGTGCTCCAGGCCGCCGTCCTCGAGCACGGGGCCGACGTCGGGTTCGCCCTCGACGGCGACGCCGACCGCTGCCTGGCCGTGGACGCGGGCGGCAACGTCGTCGACGGCGACCAGATCCTCGCGGTCCTCGCGCTCGCGCTGAAGGACCAGGACCGGCTGGCCGCCGAGACCCTCGTCGTGACGGTGATGTCCAACCTCGGCCTGGTCCAGGCGATGAAGGCCGCCGGCGTGAAGATCGAGCTCACCGCCGTCGGCGACCGCTACGTGCTGGAAGCGATGAACGCCCACGGGTACACCCTGGGCGGCGAGCAGTCCGGTCACGTGATCATGAGCGAGCACGCCACCACCGGCGACGGCATCCTCACGGCTCTCCAGGTCCTCGACCGGATGGCCGCAACCGGCAAGTCGCTCGCCGACCTCGCCGCGGTAATGACCCGCCTCCCGCAGGTGCTGGTCAACGTCCCGGGCGTCGACAAGGCCCGAGCCGACACCGACGAGGCCCTGGCCGCCGCGGTCCGCGAGGCCGAGACAGAGCTGGGGGAGTCCGGCCGGATCCTGCTGCGCCCCTCCGGCACCGAGCCGCTGGTGCGGGTCATGGTCGAGGCGCCGACGGCCGAGCAGGCCCAGCGGATCGCCGACCAGCTCGCCGACGTGGTCCGCGAGCGCCTCGCGCTGTAGCTGACGTAACGGTCAGCTAAGAAACTGCTGCGGTCAGTGCGTGTAGTGCTCGCCGGTCCGGGCGAAGTGCTCCTCGTCGGTCTCGTCACCGTGACCCGGCCACCAGGCTGCGTGGCCGATGAGTGCGGTGAGTGCCGGGGTGAAGAACATCGACATGATGAACGCCGCGACGAAGATGCCGAACGACAGCGCGAAGCCGAGCGAGACGATGAACGAGTTCCCGCCGAGCATGAACGTCGCGAACGTACCGGCCAGGATCAGGCCGGCTGCGGCGATCGTCGGTCCGGCGTGCTTGACCGCCTCGGCCGCCGCGTCGTGCGGCGTCCGGCCAGCACGGGCCTCGTCGCGGAGTCGCGCGATCATCAGGATGTTGTAGTCGGTGCCGAGAGCCACGACGAACAGGTAGATGTAGATCGGCAGCAGGAAGATCAGGCCCGAGTCGCCCTTGATGTGCTGGATCACCAGGACGGTCGCGCCGAGGGTGGCGGCGAAGCCCAGACCGACCGAGACCATCAGGAACAGCGGCGCGACCAGGCTGCGCAGCAGCAGGGCCAGGATCAGCAGGATGATCGCCGCCGCCACCGGGAAGATCACCGAGTAGTCGCGGTTCATCGCCTTCTGCATGTCGACGAAGACCGAGGTGGTTCCGCCGACGTACGCCTGGGTGCCCGCGGGCGCAGCCGCGTGTGCCGCCGCGCGGATCGGACCCTTGACGTTGGCGATCGCCGCGTCCGATCCCGGGTCGTCCTTCAGCACGACGCTGAACGCGGCCGCCTTGCCGCTGGGGGAGAGCACGGCCGGGGAGACCTGGGCAGCACCCTTGGCGCCGGTCAGCTTCTGCTGGAACGTGGCCAGCTCGCCCTGGTTGAGCGGGGTCTTCGAGGTGAGCATCACCGTCGCCGGGTCGGTGGCACCCGACGGCAGGCCCTTCTCGAGGGTGGTCAGCGCCTGGGTCGACTCGACGTTCTTGGGCAGGCTGGAGTTGAAGTCGAACGCGGGGTTGAACCCGAGCGCGAAGATCGCCAGCACCGCGAGGGCGAGGCCGGACGCGGCCGCGAACACGGCGGGGCGCTTGCCCAGCTGGTTGCCGATGGCGGCGAAGCGCGCGGCTTCCGGTTCCTTGCGCCAGTTCTTCGACGGCCAGAACAGCGCCTTGCCGAACAGCGAGACCAGCGCCGGGACCAGCGTCAGTGCCGCCAGCAGCGTGACGCCGACGGCGATCGCGAGCGACGGCCCGATCGAGCGGAAGATGCTCAGCGAGCTGAGGATCAGCGCCAGGAAGGCGACGATGACGGCGCCACCGGCAGAGGCGATCGCTTCGCCGGCCCGCTCCATCGCGTGGATCAGCGCCTCGCCCGGGTCCTCGCCGAGGCGCAGCCGCTCGCGGTAGCGGAAGAGCAGGAACAGGATGTAGTCGGTCCCGACGCCGTACATCACCACGACCATGATCACGGTGATGGAGCTGTCGGCCTTGAGGTCGAAGAGGTTGTTCGCCCAGGCGACCAGGCCGTTGGAGATCGGGGTCGCGATACCGACGGTGAGCAGCGGCAGCAGGCAGATCAGCACGCTGCGGAAGATCAGCGCGAGCAGGCCGACGATCAGGAAGATGGTGGCGCCGAAGACGATCTCGAGCGTCTTCTGGCTGGAGTCCTGGGCGTCGAGCTGCTGCGGAGCGGCACCGGTCATCTGCAGCTGGAGACCCGTTCCCTTGACGAGCGGCTTGGCCTCCTTGCGCAGCTCCTTCGCGGCCTTCATGGCCGCGTCGTCGAACCCGGTCGCGTTCTTGGCCAGACCGGCGACACCGATCTGGACGAGCTTGTTCTCCGACGGGGGCTGGATCGCGGCGCCGGCGAACACCTTGTGCAGGACCTTCTTGTCCTTGATCGCCTGGTTCAGCGAGTCGACGACCTTGGTCGCCTTGAGCGCGTCGGTCGCGGTCAGCTTGCCGCCGTCGGTGCGGTCGAAGACGAGGATCGCGCCCGGCTGGGACTGCTGCGGGAAGTCGTCCTGCTGGATCTGGGCAGCCTTGATCGACTCGTAGTGCTTCGGCAGGAACGCCGACTCGTCCTGGGTCGAGCTCAGCCCGGGAGCGACGATGGCGACCACGACGGCTGCGATGAGCCAGGCGGCGACCACGAACCAGCGGAAACGAGTTACGAAACGACCCAGAGCAGCAAACATGGGGCAAGCCTACGGGTCTGGACACGTGTCCAAATAATCAATACCGGGTGACCTTCGTCATGCGTCACCGTGCGGCCAGTGTCAGTGCCGCAAGTCCGACCTCGAGGACCAGGAAGAACCCCGGTGATCGCAGCAGGGTCCGGGGCTCCACCAGGGCGCTCACCAGTCGCCCTGCGGCCATCCCGAAGAGGCTGACGGCCACCGCGACCAGGGCGCCGTCGCGCAGGGTGTCGGAGCCGTCGGTGAGCACCAGCAGGGCGGCGATCGCGAGCCCGAAGCCGCCGTAGACCGCGCGTACCTCGCTGCGGGACTCGGGAGTCGTCGGGGCGACGCCGAACGGGGCCCAGATGAACGCCGGCCGGACCAGTGCGGCCAGGCCCATCGCCGCGAACCCGATCGCCACGACCAGCGCTGCCGCGTTCACCGGCTGCTCCCGACCGGGCGCGAGGCGACGAATGCGGCGATCGCGCTGGCGACCGCCTCGGGCTGGTCGAGCGGTGAGAACGTCTTCGCGTCGGGCACGAGCACGAGCTCGCAGCCGTTCAGCGCTGTCTGGAGGCGGGTCGCGTCGCTGACGGGGAAGAGGGTGTCGTCCTCACCCCAGACCACCAGGGCAGGCATCGTCAGGTCGGGCAGCTTCGCCGCCGCCGCGAGCGTGTCCTTGCTGTCTGCGGCGCCGAAGAACCGCAGCGCGTCGCGTCGGATCCGTCGGTCGCGGATGAGCGGTGCGACGAACGAGCGGAGCAGCTCGGTGGGCTGCCGGTGGGCGTTGACCTCTCCGAACGCGGTCGGTCCGCGCAGGATCGGCTCGAAGCGCATGGCCTGGGCCACCAACCAACCGGCCCCCGGCACGTGCGCGAGCCTGCTCAGCCGCTTGAAGTCGCCGGGCGGGAAGTTGTCGAAGGAGTCGCAGTTCGTCAGCACCAGGCGCCCGATCCGGCTCGGGTCCGAGGTGACGAGCAGCTGGGTGACCGCGCCGCCGGAGTCGTTGCCGACGATGGTGACGTCCTCGAGGTCCAGGGCGGCGAGGAAGTCCGCGATGATCCGGGCCGCGCCCGGGGGAGTGACGTCGGCCCCGGGGTTCATCGGGGTCGTGTGCGATCCGAACGGCCAGGTCGGCACGATGCAGCGCAGGCCGGCGGCGGCCAGGCGCAGTGCCACCGGCTCCCAGAGTCGGCCGTCGACGGCGAAGCCGTGGACGAAGACGAGGGTCTCGCCCTGACCGTCCCGGGCGTCGTAGACGCGGTAGTGGATGGGGCCTGCGGGGAGTTCGACGGTGAGTTCCATACGACATGTATATATGTACAGACTGTATGTATGTCAAGATGGTGTGCGTGACGCCACAGCGGATGACGCAGGCCCAGCGCCGCGAGTCGACGCGTGCGGCGCTGCTCGAGGCCGGGCGGACGCTGTTCGCCGAGCGCGGGTACGACGCGGTGGCCGCGGAGGAGATCGTCACCGAGGCGGGCGTGACCCGGGGGGCGCTCTACCACCACTTCGACGGCAAGGCCGGGCTGTTCGAGGCCGTCTTCGTCGCCATCGAGGCCGGCCTCGTCGAGGAGTTCCTGGAGAGCTTCCAGGTCGGCGACCCGCTCGACGCGATGCGCGAGGGGATCACCCGGTTCCTGGAGCTGAGCCTGGAGGCCGGGGTGCAGCGGATCGCGCTGATCGACGCACCGGTCGTGCTCGGCTGGCAACGCTGGCACGAGATCGAGGCGCAGTACGGCCTGGGCCTGATCCAGGCCGGCCTGGACGCCGCTGTCGCCGCCGGCAGCATCGCGCCGCTGCCCACCGCCGAGCTCGCGAACGCGTTTCTCGGGGCCCTGGTCGAGTCGGCTCTCGCCGTTGCCCGCGCCGACGACCCGAAGGCGGCGAAGAAGAAGGCCGAGAAGGTCCTGGTCGCGATGCTGGACGGCCTCGCCACCTGACGCAGCAGGCACTACGTTTCCCAGCGTGAGCTTCGTCCTGGTCGAGCGTCCCGTGCCCGAGGTCGCCGTGGTGACCCTGAACCGACCCGAGCGGATGAACGCGATGGCGTTCGACGTGATGGTGCCGTTCCGCGACCAGCTGGTCGAGCTCGGCCACGACAACAGCATCCGCGCTGTGGTCATCACCGGTGCCGGTCGTGGGTTCTGCTCCGGGGCCGATCAGGAGTCCGCAGGCGTCCCTCCGCACGTCGAGGGGCTGACCCGGCCGACGTACGCGCTCCGTTCGATGGAGATGCTCGAGGACATCACGCTGACGCTGCGCAAGCTGCACCAGCCGGTCATCGCCGCGATCAACGGCGCAGCCATCGGTGGCGGCCTGTGCCTCTCGCTGGCGTGCGACATCCGGATCGCCGCGCCCGCGGCGTACTTCCGCGCCGCCGGTATCAACAACGGACTGACCGCCAGCGAGCTCGGCCTGTCCTACCTGCTGCCGCGGGCCATCGGCTCCTCGCGCGCGAACGAGATCATGCTGACCGGGCGCGACGTGCAGGCCGAGGAGGCCGAGCGGATCGGTCTGGTCAGCGAGATCGCCGAGGACGTCGTCGGCCGCGCCGTCGAGATCGGTCAGCGCATCGCCGGCTGGTCGCAGCCCGGCGTCGAGCTCACCAAGCGCACCCTGGTCAACGGCCTGGACGCCTCCTCGCTCGAGGGACACATGCAGGCCGAGGGTCTCGGCCAGCTCTACGTGCGGATCCTGACCTCGAACTTCGAGGAGGCGACCCGCGCTCGCAAGGAGAAGCGCCCGGCCAAGTTCACCGACGACCGCTGAGAGGTAGTCCAGAACCATGCTGGAGACCCAGAGGGAGCACGTCCCCGACAACGACGGCGGAGAGCTCGACACCGCGCTGGCCTTCCTGAACTTCGTCCGGTCCTGCCTGCTCAAGAAGCTCGACGGGTTGGACGACGAGCAGCAGCGCCGCCGGCTCGTGGTCTCGGAGACCACCCTGCTCGGCCTGGTGCGGCACTCGATCGACGGTGAGCGCTACTGGTTCTCCTACGTCGTCGGCGGCGACGAGCGGTACGCCGAGGTCGACTTCGGCATGGACGTGCCGGACGAGCGCACCGCGGACGACGTGGTGGCCGCCTATCGCGCCGCGATCGCCGACAGCGACGCCGCCATCCGCGAGCGCGGCCTCGACGCCCAGGTCGCGCGCTGGGACTTCGAGAACCCGAAGTCGGTCCGCTGGGTCCTCGCGCACATGACCGGGGAGACCGCCCGGCACGCCGGCCACGCCGACATCCTGCGCGAGCTGATCGACGGCGTGACCGGACGCTAGGCGCGGGTCAGCACGGCGACGACGTAGTCGTCCGCCGGTGGGTGCAGCTCGTAGGTGCCGAACCGGTGCTGCACCGCCAGGCCCGCGGCCCCGACGTCCGCGGCGAACGCGTCGAACGGGTAGTCGCGGGCATTGCCGTGCATGCGGACCGGGTGGAAGCCGACCAGGATCCGACCGCCGTCGGCGAGCAGGTCGCGCAACGAGGCGAGCAGCTGCGGCTCGGTGTCCTCGGCGGCGAAGACGATCACGTTGCCGACCAGCACGATCAGGTCGAACCCGCCGTCGTGCCCGGTTGCGGCCAGCGATGCCGGCGTCAGCGCGAGCAGGTCGGAGGTGAGCATCGGCAGGCCCGGGAAGAGCCTCGCCGCGCGCTCGACGAGCTCAGGGTCCTTCTCGACCGCCAGCACCTCGTGACCGCGCGCCTGCAGGGCGCCGCCGATCCGGCCGATCCCGGCGCCGGCATCCAGGATGCGCGAACCCCGGGCGACCAGGGTGTCGGCCAGTCGGGCCTCGCCCTCGACGTCGGCCCCGGACTCGATCAGCCTGGTGAACTCGTCCTTGTAGCCGCTCTGGCCCCACTGCTCCCAGCGGGTGGGCGGGATCTCGTTCATCGCAGCTCCTCTCCGTCGACCAGCAACGTGACCCGTTCGTTCCAGAAGCTCACCATGCCCGCGACCGGGACGGCGTCCGGGAGCGGTTCGGGGTAGTACCACGCGAGGTCCTTGCCGCGCCGGTCCTCGCGCAGCGACAGGTAGGACGCCCACCCCTTGTACGGGCATCCGGTCACCGTGGAGCTCTCGACGAACAACCCGGGGGTGAGGTCGTCGCGGGGCAGGTACCAACGCGGCGGGAGCTCGGTCTCCAGGAGCACGACCGCGCGGTGGGTCTCGGCGAGGCGGGTGCCGCGATACTCGACCACCAGGTGACGCTCGGACGGCCGGGTGCTGATCCGGACGTACGGGTCCTGCGGGTGCACGATCATCGGGGTGCCTTCCTCGTGCCAGTCGAAGGCGCTCCAGCGCAGCACGACCAGGTCGGCCAGATCGGGGTCGTCGACGATGAAGCCGGCGTCGGTGATCACCTCGGTCCCCACGGTCAGCGTGACGGTGCGACCGTCCGTCCCGTGGACCCGGCCGCGGTCGGCGTACCCGATCAGCTCGGGGAGGTGGGCCGGAGCGCGGTACGGCGCCGTCGTCATCGGAACCCGGATCGCACGCACCGGCACCGCGTAGGCCGGGATCTTGGAGTGCGGTTCCCAGACCAGGACCGCCTCCGTCGTCTCGGCGACCATCTGGCCGCCGTACGACGCGCGGACCTGCTGGCGGACCGGTTCGAAGCGCAGCCGGCTGCGCAGGTCGGTGAACACTGCCGACATCATCTGGGCCACTCCTCGATCGTCGGGCCCGTGACCGCTCGGCGCAATGACGAGGGTCTTACAGCTTGCGCAACCGCACCCAGCGGATCGAGTGGTCGTGGTCCTTGCGCAGCACCAGCGTCGCGCGCGACCGGGTCGGCGCGACGTTGCTGGTCAGGTTCGGTCCGTTGATCTCGTCCCAGATCCGACCGGCCTCAGCGATCGCCTCGTCGTGCGAGAGCCCGGCGTACCGGGCGAAGTAGGACTGCGGGTCGCGGAACGCCGTCTCGCGCAGCCGCAGGAACCGCTCGGTGTACCACTGCTTGATGTCGTTGGCCGCGGCGTCGACGTAGATGGTGAAGTCGAAGAAGTCGCTGACCGCGAGACCGGTACGTCCGTCGGGCCGGGTCTGGGCCGGCTGCAGCACGTTGAGGCCCTCGACGATCACGATGTCGGGGCGCTGGACCACGACCTTCTCGTCGGTGACGTCGTAGACGAGGTGGGAGTACACCGGGGCCTCGACCTCGTCCTTGCCCGACTTGATGTCGATCACGAACCTCAGCAGCGCCTTGCGGTCGTAGGACTCCGGGAAGCCCTTGCGGTGCAGGATCCCGCGTCGCTCCAGCTCGGCGTTGGGGTGGAGGAAGCCGTCGGTGGTGACCAGGGCGACCTGCGGGTGCGCCGGCCAGTGCGCCAGCATCTGCTGCAGCACCCGGGCAGTGGTGGACTTGCCGACCGCGACCGAGCCGGCGAGACCGATCACGAAGGGGGTGCGCGGCGGCGTCGGGCGGGCGAGGAAGTCCTCCTGGGCGCGGTGCAGCGAGCCCGCTGCCTCGACGTAGAGGCTGAGCAGGCGGGACAGCGGCAGGTAGACCTGCTGGACCTCGTCGAGATCGAGCTGCTCGCCCAGGCCGCGGACCCGGTTGATCTCCTCGGCGCTCAACGGTTGGTCGGTACGTCCGCCGAGCTCTGCCCAGGCCTCGCGGTCCAGCTCGACGTACGGCGAAGCCTCGCCGGTCGGGGTGCCGTTGGCCATGCCGTGATTCTTCCAGTACGTCGCGTGGCCCCGCTCACTCGCCCCGCTCACGCAGCTCGGTCCGCCCGTGCGGACCCCCTAGACTCAGCCCTATGTGCGGGATCGTGGGATACGTCGGCGAGCAACAGGCCCGGGACGTCGTCATCGAGGGGCTGCGGCGCCTGGAGTACCGCGGCTACGACTCCGCGGGCATCGCGCTGGTCACCGACGGCACCATCGCCAGCGACAAGCGCGCCGGCAAGCTGGCCAACCTCGAGAAGGCCATCGAGGAGTCCCCGCTCCCGCCGTCGACCACCGGGATCGGGCACACCCGCTGGGCCACCCACGGTGCGCCGAACGACGTGAACGCCCACCCGCACCTCGGTGCGACCGGCCGCGTCGCGGTCGTGCACAACGGCATCATCGAGAACTTCGCCCGGCTCCGCGACGAGCTCGAGCGCGCCGGCCACGACCTCAAGTCCGAGACCGACACCGAGGTCACCGCGCACCTGATCGAGCTCGAGGTCGTCGCCGGCGCCGACCTGACCGCCGCGATGCAGGCGGTCTGCCGCCGGCTCGAGGGCGCGTTCACCCTGGTCGCGGTCGACGCCGAGGACCCCACCCGCGTGGTCGCCGCGCGCCGCAACTCCCCGCTGGTCGTCGGGATCGGCGAGGGCGAGAACTTCATCGGCTCCGACGTCGCCGCCTTCATCGAGCACACCCGGGAAGCGCTCGAGCTCGGTCAGGACCAGGTGGTCACGATCACCCGTGCCGGCGTCGAGGTCAGCGACTTCGACGGCAACCCCGCCGAGGGCCGTCGCTACCACGTCGACTGGGACCTCGCGTCCGCCGAGAAGGACGGCTACGACTGGTTCATGCGCAAGGAGATCTTCGAGCAGCCGCGCGCGGTCGCCGATGCCCTCCTCGGCCGGCACGACGAGTCCGGGCTGCTCCAGCTCGACGAGGTCCGGATCAGCGACGACGAGCTCCGCGAGATCGACAAGATCATCATCATCGGCTGCGGCACCGCGAACTACGCGGGCATGGTGGCCAAGTACGCCATCGAGCACTGGACCCGGATCCCGTGCGAGGTCGAGCTGGCCCACGAGTTCCGCTACCGCGACCCGATCCTGACCCGGAACACCCTGGTCGTCGCGATCAGCCAGTCCGGCGAGACCGCCGACACCCTGATGGCGATCCGGCACGCGGTGAAGCAGCGGGCCCGGGTGCTCGCGATCTGCAACACCAACGGGTCGACGATCCCGCGCGAGTCCGACGCGGTCATCTACACCCACGCCGGTCCCGAGATCGGCGTCGCCTCCACCAAGGGCTTCCTGACCCAGCTCATCGCCTGCTACCTGCTCGGTCTCTACCTGGCGCAGGTGCGCGGCACGAAGTTCGGCGACGAGATCGCCGCGGTCGTCCGCGAGCTCAGCCAGATGCCGGCCCACCTCGAGCGGGTGCTCGGCGACGCCCAGCGCGTCTACGACCTGGCCGAGCGTTTCAAGGACGCCAAGTCGGTGCTCTTCCTCGGTCGGCACGCCGGCTTCCCGGTGGCCCTCGAGGGTGCGCTCAAGCTCAAGGAGCTCGCGTACATCCACGCCGAGGGTTTCGCCGCCGGCGAGCTCAAGCACGGCCCGATCGCGCTGATCGACCAGGGCCTGCCGGTCTTCTGCGTCGTCCCGCCGCGTGGCCGGGACCAGCTCCACGACAAGATGATCAGCGCCATCCAGGAGATCCGCGCCCGCGGTGCCCTGACGATCGTCCTCGCCGAGGAGGACGACGACGAGGTGCTCCCGTACGCCGACCTGCTGATCCCGCTGCCGACGGTCCCGACGCTGCTGCAGCCGGTCGTGGCGACCGTGCCGTTGCAGCTGTTCAGCTGCGAGCTGGCGACGCTGATGGGCCACGACGTCGACCAGCCGCGCAACCTGGCGAAGTCCGTCACGGTCGAGTGATCCGTCCATGACCGTCGGGGTCGGCGTCGACGTGGTCGACATCGCGCGGTTCCAGGCGTCCCTGGACCGCACCCCGGCGCTGCGGGAGAAGCTGTTCACGCCGGCCGAGGCCGCGCTGCCGATCGAGTCGCTGGCCGCCCGGTTCGCCGCCAAGGAGGCGCTGGCGAAGGCTCTCGGCGCCCCCGGCAACCTGGCCTGGCACGACGCCGAGGTCGTCTCCTTGCCCTCGGGCCAGCCGACGCTCGAGCTACGCGGAACCGTGCGCGCCCGGGCGGACGAGCTCGGGGTCACCGGCACCCACCTGTCCCTGACCCACGACGGCGGTGTCGCGATCGCCTTCCTGACCCTGGACTGATCGTGCGCGCCGCCCACACCGTCGAGCAGGTCCGTGCGGCCGAGGAGGTCGAGCTCGCCCGCCTGCCCGAGGGCGCGCTGATGCAGCGGGCCGCGACCGGGCTGGCCGTGGCGATCGCCGACCTGCTCGGTGGCGTCTACGGCCGTCGGGTGCTGCTGCTCGTCGGCTCGGGGGACAACGGCGGGGACGCCCTGTACGCCGGCGCGCAGCTGGCGCGACGCGGTGCCGCGGTCGAGGCGATCCTGCTCTCCGAGCAGGTGCACGCCGCTGGACTGGCCGCCCTGCTCGCGCGCCACGGTCGCGTCGTCGACACCACGACGGCGACCCGGCCGGACGTGGTGGTCGACGGCATCGTCGGCATCGGCGGCCGCCCCGGGCTCCGTCCGAACGCGGTCGAGGCCCTCGGCCTGTTCCGGGACGTGCCGGTCGTCGCGGTCGACGTTCCCTCCGGGGTCGGGGTCGACACCGGTGAGCTGGACGGCCCGCACGTGGTCGCCGACCTCACCGTCACCTTCGGCACCCACAAGCCCTGCCACCTGGTCGACCCGGCGGCCTCGGCCTGCGGGGTGGTCGACCTCGTCGGACTCGACCTCGACCTCCCGGAACCGCCGATCCAGGCGCTGCAGGCCGCGGATGTCGCTGTCCTGGTGCCGCGCCCGGACCCGTTTGCCCAGAAGTACACCCGTGGCGTGGTCGGCGTACGGGCCGGGTCGCCGGAGTACACCGGGGCAGCAGTGCTGACCACCTCGGGCGCCTCCTGCGGCCTGGCCGGCATGGTCCGGTACGACGGACCCGCGGCCGACGAGGTACGCGCACGCCATCCGGGGATCGTCGCGAGCGTCGGCCGCGTCCAGGCCTGGGTCGTCGGTCCCGGCGGCGGGGACGACGTGGACGTGCTGCTCGCCGCCTGCCTCGCCGACGGCGTACCGGTCGTCGCGGATGCCGCCGCCCTGCCGCACGTCGAGCCCGGGCACAGTCGGCTCGTCCTCACCCCGCACGCCGGTGAGCTCGCGAGCATGCTCGGCACCGAGCGCGACGCCGTCGAGGCCGACCAGCTCGGGCACGTCCGCCGCGCCGCCGCGCACTTCGGTTGCACCGTGCTGCTCAAGGGCCGGCACACCTTGATCGCGGACCCGGGTGGCCGCGTCCGGGTCACCACCAGCGGCGTGCCCTGGCTGGCCGTGGCCGGAGCCGGCGACGTGCTCGCCGGCGTGATCGGGGCGCTCCTCGCGTCCGGGCTCGAACCGTTCGACGCCGCCTCCGTCGGGTCCTGGCTCCACGGGGCCGCCGCGACCGTGGCCGGCGGCGGTGGGCCGGTCACTCCGGAGGGTGTCGCGGACGCCGTCGCGACCGTCGTCTCGGGGTTGACGTCCGGCCTGCAAGACTGAGCAGCACCATGAGCGAGCACGAGGACTACCGCCGCGCCGAGATCGTCGTCGACCTGGGTGCCATCCGCCGCAACGTCGAGAAGCTCTGCGACGCGGTCGCAGCCGGATCCGACGGCCCTGCGGTGATGGTCGTGGTCAAGGCCGACGGCTACGGGCACGGACTCTTCGGCAGCGCCAGGGCGGCGCGTGCCGGTGGCGCGACCTGGCTCGGCGTCGCTGACCGCGACGAGGCCCTGGACCTGCGCGAGGAGGGCGACACCGGCCGGATGCTCGCGTGGCTCGGCATGCCCGGCGAGGACTACGGCCCGCTGATCGAGGCGGACGTGGACGTGGCGGCGTACTCGACCCAGCAGCTCGAGGAGATCGTCGAGGGCGCGACCGCGACCGGCAAGGTCGCCCGGGTGCACCTCAAGGTCGACACCGGGCTGTCCCGGGGCGGTGCGCCCCTGTCGACCTGGAAGGGGTTGGTCGACGCGGCCGCGAAGGCCGAGAAGGCCGGGCACGTGAAGGTCGCCGGCATCTGGTCGCACTTCGCCTGCTCCGACGAGCCCGAGCACGCCTCCAACGACCTCCAGGAGGAGGCCTTCGAGGCCGCGCTCGAGGTCGCGGACAAGGCCGGCCTGGAGCCGGAGGTGCGGCACCTGGCCAACTCGGCGGCGGCGCTGCTCCGCCCGAGCTCGTGGTACGACCTGGTCCGCTTCGGCATCGCGGCGTACGGGCTCTCGCCGGCCCCGCACGTGACCAACATCGACCACCTCGAGCTCGAGCCGGCGATGACCGTGCACGCCAAGGCGGCCCTGACCAAGGACCTCGCGATCGGTGACGCGGTCTCCTACGGGCACACGTTCACCGCCGAGCGCCCGATGCGGGTGGCCCTGGTGCCGCTCGGCTACGGCGACGGCATCCCGCGGCACGCCTCCTCGCTCGGCCCGGTGCAGATCCGCGGCCACCGCGGCCGGATCCTCGGCCGGGTCTGCATGGACCAGTTCGTCGCCGAGGCGCCGCGCGGCACCGTCGCCGGCGACGAGGTCGTGCTGTTCGGCCCGGGCACGAACGGCGAGCCGACGGCCCAGGAGTGGGCCGAGGCCTGCGGCACGATCTCCTACGAGATCGTCACCCGGATGGGCGGATCGGCCAACCGCGTCGCGAAGCGGTGGACCGATGACGACGGGTCCCTCGTGTGACCGAGATCCTCGAGGTGGGCGCCGAGCGCGCCGCCGACGTCGTCGCGGTGATCCACGGCGCGTTCGCCGGTCGTCCCGTGCTCGACCCGCCCTCGACCGCCCTGGAGGAGACCGAGGAGTCGGTGGCGGCGGCCCTCGCCGAGAACGGTGGCCTGCTCGCGGTGCACGACGGCCAGCCCGTCGGGGCGTTGCTGTTCGTGAACGGCGAGCTGCTCGGCCTGCGCCGGGTCGGCGTGCTGACCGACGCACGCAAGCACGGGGTCGCCAGCCTGCTGGCCGAGCGCGCCGAGGCGGTCGCCCGCCAGCGCGGACATGCCGGCCTGATCCTGGAAGCACGCACCGAGCTGCCGAAGACCGTGCAGTTCTGGCAGCGCCACGGCTACACCGAGGTCGACCGGCACGGCCCGCAGCTGCACCTGCAGCGACTGCTGCCCACCCGGCTCACCCTTCCGACACCCGAGGACACGACCGCCATCGGCGAGCGTCTCGCCGCAGTGCTGCGCGGCGGTGACCTGATGATCCTCACCGGTGACCTCGGCGCCGGGAAGACGACCTTCACCCAGGGGCTCGGCAAGGGCCTCGGGGTCCGCGGCTCGGTCACCTCGCCGACGTTCGTGATCTCGCGGGTGCACCCGTCGTTGGTGGGTGGCCCGGCGCTGATCCACGTGGACGCCTACCGGCTCGGCGACTCCGCGGAGCTGGACGACCTCGACCTGGACACCGACGTCGATCAGGCTGTCACGGTCGTCGAGTGGGGCTCGGGGCTGGCCGAGGCGTTGAGCACCGACCGGCTGGAGATCACCCTGCACCGGGCGGCGGACGACGTCCGCACGATGACCGTCACACCGGTGGGTGCCCGCTGGACCGGCGTCGACCTCGGACTAGGTTGAACCCGATGTTGCTCGCCTTCGACACCGCCACCCCGCACGTCACCGTCGCCCTGCACGACGGCGACCGGGTCGTGGCCGAGTACGCCTCGAGCGAGGCGATGCGGCACGGCGAGATGCTCGCCCCGGGCATCGCCGACGTGCTGGCTCAGGCCGGTGCCACCAGCCGCGACGTCTCCGCGGTCGCCGTCGGGGTCGGCCCCGGTCCGTTCACCGGCCTGCGCGTCGGTCTGGTCACCGCCCGGACTATGGCGTTCGCGCTCGGCATCCCGGTCTACGGGGTCTGCACGCTCGACATCCTCGCCGCCGAGGCGATGGACGCCGGTCACGACGAGTTCTCGATCGCGACCGATGCCCGCCGCAAGGAGGTCTACCTGGCCTCCTACGCGAGCCGGCAGCGGATCGGCGGCCCCGACGTCGTGAAGCCCGCCGAGGCCGCCACGGACGCGCTGGTCATCGGCCGCGGCGCGCTGCTCTACCCCGAGGCCTTCCCGAACTCCGCCGGCCCCGAGCACCCGGACGCCGCGGTGCTGTGCGACGTGGTCGTCCGCGAGCGCTTCGCGCTGCTGGACCCCGAGCCGCTCTACCTGCGCCGTCCGGACGCGATCGAGAGGGCGTCATGATCCGCGAGGCCCGGACAGCCGACGTGCCCGCGGTGGTCGAGCTGGAGGCGTTGACCCAGGGCGTTGACGCCTGGAGCGAGAACCTGGTCCGCGACGGCATCGAGGGCGGCCTGCCGACGATCTCCTACCTGGTGGCCGAGGACGACGGGATCCAGGGATACGCCGTCGCCTCGTACGCCGGCGACATCGCCGAGCTCCAGCGGATCGGCGTCGCCGAGGACGCCCGCCGCCGCGGCCTGGCCACCGCGCTGCTCGACGAGGTCGTCGCGCACGCCCCGAGCACCGGCGCCGACCGGATGCTGCTGGAGGTGCGTGCCGACAACACGGGTGCACTGTCCTTCTACGCCGCCCGCGGGTTCGTGGAGATCGACCGGCGCCCGCGCTACTACCGCGACGGCACCGACGCCGTGGTGATGCGGCTGCCGCTGGTCGCCGGCTGCGGAGGCCGCGCATGAGCGCGCACGAGCCCCTGGTCCTCGGCATCGAGACCTCCTGCGACGAGACCGGCATCGGCATCGTCCGCGGGCACACACTGCTCGCCGATGCGGTCGCCAGCAGCGTCGAGGAGCACGCCCGCTTCGGCGGCGTCGTTCCCGAGGTCGCTTCCCGTGCCCACCTCGAGGCGATGGTCCCGACGATCGAGCGGGCCTGCGAGACCGCCGGCATCGCGCTCACCGACGTCGACGCGATCTCGGTGACCTCCGGCCCCGGCCTGGCCGGCGCGCTGCTCGTCGGGGTCGCGGCTGCGAAGTCGCTCGCGATCGCGCTCGAGAAGCCGCTCTACGGCATCAACCACCTGGCCGCGCACGTCGCCGTCGACCAGCTCGAGCACGGTCCGCTGCCGGACCCGTGCCTGGCGCTGCTCGTCTCCGGCGGGCACTCCTCGATCCTGCGCGTGGACGACGTGACCGACACCGTGACGCCGCTGGGCGCGACCATCGACGACGCGGCCGGTGAGGCCTTCGACAAGGTCGCCCGGTTGCTCGGGCTGCCGTTCCCCGGTGGCCCGCACATCGACCGGGTGGCGCGCGAGGGCGACTCGGTCTCGATCGACTTCCCGCGCGGCCTGACCTCCAAGCGCGATCTGGAGCGGCACCGCTTCGACTTCTCGTTCTCCGGCCTGAAGACCGCGGTCGCCCGCTGGGTCGAGGCGAAGGCTGCCTCCGGTGAGCCGGTGCCCGTCGCCGATGTCGCCGCCGCGTTCCAGGAGGCGGTCGTGGACGTGCTGGTCCGCAAGGCGCTCGACGCCGCCGCGACCGAGGGCATCGAGGACATCCTCATCGGCGGAGGAGTCGCCGCGAACTCGCGGCTGCGCTACGTCGCCGAGGAGCGTGCCACCAAGCTCGGCATCCGGGTCCGCGTGCCCCGACCCGGGCTCTGTACCGACAACGGCGCGATGGTCGCCGCCCTCGGGGCCGAGATGGTGGCCCGGGGGCGACGACCCTCGCCGCTGGATCTTCCTGCGGACTCCTCCATGCCGGTGGAGCTGGTCCTGAACGTCTAGGGCTGCACCAGGTGGAACGCGTAGCCGTTCTCCGGGTTCGGCGTGATCGGGAACGCGTTGGTGCGGTTGCCGTTCAGGGCGATCCGCTGCACCGACTGGCTCAGCTCGTCGCTGACCACGGCCAGGACGTGGCTGGCGTCCTCCCAGATCATCTGGGGGATGTAGGAGCTGGCCACGGTCTCGAGGTGGAGCACGACGTCGCCGGTCTTCGCGTTCAGGATGGTCAGGTCCTTGTCGCCGAGGCCGTCGTTCTCGACGTTGGCGGCCAGCACGTACTCACCGCCGGGCGAGAACGAGATGATCCGGTAGGTGCAGGACTCCCAGAGCTTCGCACCGTCCTTGGTCTCCACCTCCGAGCAGGCGCCGCTGTCGGTGTAGGAGACGATGCCCGCCACGTCGCCGTCGGCGCTGATGTCGGAGACGCGCTGGAAGTCCGGGTAGACCTGGGAGGTCTTGCCGTGCGCGTCGATCTGCCAGGTCTGCTGGATCTGTCCCTGGGTGCCGACCAGCACCTCGCAGGAGTCCTCCAGGTCCGAGCGTCCCGAGCAGTTCTCGCCGCTCACGCCGACCGCGGTGAACGCACCGGGGTCCGGGATCTTGCCCAGGTCGAAGTACAGGCTGCCGTCGTCCTGCACGACCGTGACGGTTCCGTCCGGCTGGGTGAACGCGGCGACGTTGCCCTCGGCGGAGACGACCACGTTGCCGTCGATCGGCCAGGTCTTGGTCTGCGTCGTATCGGTCTGGCTCCAGTAGCGCACGGTGTTGTTCCCGGAGTCGTCGCTGGAGACCAGCATGTAGCCGTCCCGGGTGGCGTAGGCGCTGACGAGCTGCGGGGTCGCGAGCTCGTCGCCGTAGATCGACGGCAGCGTGACGGTGCCGTCCTGCGTCTCCACGGAGCCCTTGAGGACCACGCCGAGCTTCGGCTTCGCACCCGGCGTGAGGTCGGCCATGATGATCTTGCTGTGGTCTGCGGGCGCCTGCGTCGTCGGCGTCGGCTCCGGCTTGCGGGAGGTGTCGTTCTGACCGAGGACGGTCACCCCGACCGGCACGGCGATCGCGACCGTCACCGCCGCCATCACGATCGAGGCGCGCATCCGCCGCCCGCGCCGGATCTCCCCGGCGCGCGAGACGACCTGGGCCAGGTCGAGGTCGTGGCCGCCGAGGCGCGCGAAGTCGTCCGCGCGCTTGTTCAGCGTGTTGGTCAGGTCGTCGTTCATGGGGCCGTTCATCAGTTGGCCTCCCATCCAGCAAGATCGGTGCGGTCGCCGAGACGCGACCGGAGGGTGTCCAGCGCACGGCTGGCCTGGGACTTGACGGTGCCGAGCGAGACGCCGAGGGCCTCGGCGGCTTCCTTCTCGGAGAGCTGTTCGTAGTAGCGCAGGACGACGACCGCGCGTTGCCGCTCGGGCAGCGCGGTGACCGCGTCCCAGAGCGCGGCGCCGACGCCGTCGTACTCGTTCGCCGCCACCGGCACATCGTGGGTGCTGGTGTCGGTCACGGTCTCGCGGTGGCGCCACAGCCGGCGCCACATGGAGGTGTGCTCGTTGACCATGATCTTGCGCGCGTAGGCATCCACCGACTGCGCGGCCGAGACCCGGTCCCAGGCCAGGTAGACCTTGGCCAACGTGGTCTGGGTGAGGTCCTCGGCCGTGTGCACGTCTCCGGTCAGCAGGTACGCGGTGCGCAGCAGCTTGTGCTGCCGGGCGGCCATCCAGCTCTCGAAGTCCGTCGCGGTGTCGCGGCTGAGATCGGTCACGGTTGCGTCTCCTGTGGTCGTGAGCATCATGCACCTCCTTTCACCCCTCCGGACGTGACGAGCGCGGAAAAGGTTGCACGAGACCTGTTGTGTTTCTCAGCCCGGGTGAGAGGGTCGCCGAGGAGGAGTCCCACCACGCGAGGAGACATCGATGCAGCAGGTCCAGGGCGTGATCGCCCGGAGCAAGGGAGCACCCGTCGAGCTGGTCACCATCAACGTCCCGGACCCGGGCCCGGGCGAGGCCGTGGTGAAGGTCCAGGCCTGCGGGGTGTGCCACACCGACCTGCACTACCGCGAGGGCGGCATCAACGACGACTTCCCGTTCCTGCTCGGCCACGAGGCCGCGGGCGTGGTCGAGGCGGTCGGACCGGGCGTCACCGACGTAGCTCCGGGCGACTTCGTGATCCTGAACTGGCGTGCCGTGTGCGGTGACTGCCGGGCCTGCAACCGCGGCGAGCCGTGGTACTGCTTCGCCACCTTCAACGCCACCCAGAAGATGACGCTGGAGGACGGCACCGAGCTGTCCCCGGCGCTGGGCATCGGCGCCTTCATCGAGAAGACGCTGGTGGCCGCCGGCCAGTGCACCAAGGTCGACCCGGACGCGCGAGCGGCTGCTGTCGGCCTGCTCGGCTGCGGCGTGATGGCCGGCATCGGCGCTGCGATCAACACCGGCAACGTCACCCGCGGCACGTCGGTCGCCGTCATCGGCTGCGGCGGCGTCGGCGCTGCAGCGGTGGCCGGGTCTGCGCTCGCGGGAGCGGGCACGATCATCGCCGTCGACCTCGACGACCGGAAGCTCGAGGGCGCGAAGAAGCTCGGCGCCACGCACACGGTGAACGCCGGTGCGGGCGATGTGGTCGAAGCGATCCAGGCGCTGACCGGTGGGTTCGGCGCCGACGTGGTCATCGAGGCCGTCGGTCGCCCGGAGACCTGGAAGCAGGCCTTCTACGCGCGCGACCTGGCCGGAACCGTCGTCCTCGTCGGCGTCCCGACGCCCGACATGAAGGTCCCCGACATCCCGCTCATCGACGTCTTCGGCCGCGGCGGTTCGCTGAAGTCGAGCTGGTACGGCGACTGCCTGCCCTCGCGCGACTTCCCCATGCTGGTGGACCTCTACCGCCAGGGCCGGCTCGACCTGGACGCCTTCGTCAGCGAGGAGATCGGCATCGGCGACATCGAGGTCGCCTTCGAGAAGATGCACCACGGCGACGTGCTGCGCTCGGTCGTGGTTCTCTGATGGCCCGTGTCGACCACGGAACCACCAGCGGCACCTTCTCCCTGGACGGGCAGACCTTCGAGGTCGAGAACAACGTCTGGGTCATCGGCGATGACGAGGAGTGCGTCGTCATCGACGCCCCGCACGACGTCGACGGGATCATGGCGGTGGTGGGAGACCGGAAGGTCAAGGCGATCCTGTGCACCCACGCCCACGACGATCACGTCCGCGTCGCGCCGGCGCTGCGCGAGCGGGTCGTCGCGCCGATCCTGCTGCACCCCGCGGACAAGCCCTTGTGGGACCTCACCCACACCGAGAACCTCTGGGACGTCGACCTGCACGACGGCATGGAGCTCACCGTCGCCGGTACGCCGCTGCGCATCCTGCACACCCCGGGCCACGCTCCGGGGGCCGTCTGCGTCTACGCGCCGGAGCTCGGATGCGTGTTCACCGGCGACACCCTGTTCCACGGGGGACCGGGCGCGACCGGGCGCTCCTTCAGCGACGCCGACCTGATCGTCGAATCGATCCGCGCGAAGCTGTTCGCGTTGCCGGACGAGACCGTGGTGCACACCGGGCACGGCGAGGACACCGTTTTACATATCGAGAAGGAACGGATGGGTCTTTGAGCGACGATGGCGTACTGGCGGGTCGTGATCAGGTTCTTGCTGCCGTGGAACTGGTCCGTGCGGACCTCGCCCGAGGGGCCGACGGCTGGGAGCACGAGGGCCTCGACGGTTTCCTAGAAGCCTTCGGAGCTCTGCTCGGGTCCATCGAGAACGTGTACGTCAACAACGGGGATCCACTCCCCGACTCGCCCTGGGTGCTCGTCGCTCAGGCGCTTGAGGGCACGCCGCACTACGAGTAGGTGCACACCGGGCACGGGGAGGACACGTCGATCACGGCCGAACGTATTCAACTCGACGGTTGACAATGCCCGCGAACCCGGGCATGGTTGTTATCAACCAAGAGGTTGATTTTGACAGGCTCAATCGGCACAGGAGTGCGACATGGCTCAGCAGGCGGCGGCGGAGGATCGGCTCTCCCGGGTGTTCAGCGCTCTGGCGGACCCGACCCGGCGCGACATCGTCGCCCGGCTGACTGACGGTGACGCGACCGTGAGCGAGCTCGGCTCGGCGTACGACGTGTCGCTTCAGGCGGTCTCCAAGCACCTGAAGGTGCTCGAGGAGGCGGGTCTGGTCACCAAGGGCAGGGACGCCCAGCGGCGCCCGGTCCACCTGGAAGCGGAGGTGTTCGACCTGATGACCAAGTGGATCGAGCGCTACCGCGCCCAGGCCGAGGCGCGCTACCAGCGCCTGGACGGCGTGCTGGCCGAGATGGACTCCGCGAGCAACCTCGACACCAACCGAGGAGCATCATGACGACCATGACCACCCACCCGGAGACCACGATCGACGCCCCGGCCGGCGTGCCGTGGATCGACCTCGTCCGCGAGTTCGACGCGACGCCTGACAAGGTCTTCCGCGCGCACACCGACCCCGAGCTGCTCAAGCGCTGGCTCGGGCCGCGGGACCTGGAGATGACGGTCGAGGAGTTCGACGCCCGCACCGGCGGCCGCTACGCCTACACCCACCGCCGCGGCGAGGACGCGTTCGAGTTCTACGGCTCGTTCCACGAGGTCCGCGAGAACGAGCGGATCGTGCAGACCTTCACCTTCCGGGGTTCGCCGGACGCCGTCGCGCTCGAGATCCTGACGCTGGAGCCGCTGCCGGGCGGTCGTACGCGCCTGGTCATCCGCAGCGTCGGCTCGAGCGTGGAGGAGCGCGACTCGGCGATCGCCAGCGGGATGGAGCACGGCATCGTCGACGGCTACGAGAAGCTGGACGAACTGCTGGCAGAAGGCTGATCCCTGCCGATCGTGAAGTAGAGGCTCCGGGACCTACGGCCCGGGGAGCCTCCGCCATTCAGCTTAAGGTGACAAAACGGACATAATGCCCTAAAGTGGACTCATCGATTAGGGCAGGTGCCGTACCGGGGGCCGGCGATCGGAAGATCGCCGCAGTTGTTCCTCGACACCTTCCCTCTGGGAGGAGTCGAGATGAAGTACGCCGTTGCGCTGCTGCTGGCCGTCACCGGGACGTTCGTCCTGGCCCAGCCGTCGAACGCCTCGTCGCGTCCGCACACCGTCGTGGGGACGCCGAGCGTGCACCGGGTGGGGCACGAGTTCGTGGTCAAGGGCCGGGTCTCGGCCCACGTGAAGTCGGTCAAGATCCAGAAGCGGGTCGGCAAGGTCTGGGTGACCGCGCGCCGGGTGAAGGTGCACCACCGCACCTACACCGCGCGGGTCCCGGCGGCGACCACGACGAGCACCGCTCTCCGTGCCGCGAGCACCACGACGACCAGCCGTACGGTCGTGGTCAAGCCGGCCGGCAGCGACAGCTGCGGCACTCGTCCGGCCAAGGCCGACGGTTCGCTGTGGAGCTGCTCGTTCGTCGACGACTTCAGCGGCACCAGCCTGGACCGGTCCAAGTGGGCGGTGCAGACCCAGTTCGCCTCCGGCGTCCAGGCCACCCACGCCTGCTACGTCGACGACCCGTCGGTGGTCAACGTCGGTGGCGGGACCCTGAACCTCACCGTTCGCAAGGTTTCGACCCCGGTCAGCTGCTCCTTCGGGGGGATGAGCGGCCCGACCAACTACATCGGTGGCAGCGTCTTCACCTACCGGCTGTTCAGCCAGCAGTACGGGCGCTTCGAGGTCCGCATGAAGAACACGGCGTCGTCGTTCCAGGGTCTGCACGAGGCGTTCTGGATGTGGCCGGACGACCGCTACTCCAGCGGCATCTGGCCGATGTCCGGCGAGATCGACGTCGCCGAGCTGTACTCCTACTACCCGAACCTGGTGGTGCCGTTCCTGCACTACGGCTACGGCATGCCGGTGACGCCCGGCACGAACACCGCCTGGAACTGCGCGGCGCAGCGCGGGGTCTACAACACCTACACGCTGATCTGGAGCGCGAACCGGCTGGAGATCCAGGTCAACGGCAAGACCTGCCTGGTGAACACCTCGGGCGACGCGGCTTTCCAGAAGCCGTACATCATGGCGCTGACGCAGGCCCTCGGTGCGGCGGGCAACGAGTACGACGGTCGCGCGCCAGTGCCGGCGACGATGAACGTCGACTACGTGAAGGTCTGGAAGTAGTCAGAACGGCTCGACCAGCAGGCACACGCCCTGTCCGGCGACCCGGGTGAGCACGATCGTGCCCTCGGCATCGCCTGACAGGGCGAGCCGCTTCCGGAGCTCGTCGGGGACCACGGCGACGCCGCGCTTCTTGATCGTCAGCCGGCCGATGCCACGCTCGCGCAGGGCGCCGCGCAGCTGCTTCTCGCGGTAGGGCAGCTCCTCGCGGACCCGGTAGCCCCGGGCGAACGGGGTGCGGAAGGCCGCGTCGCCGGTGACGTAGGCGATGTGCTCGTCGACCAGGCCGCCGCCGACGCCCTCGGCGACCGCGGTCACCAGACCGGCGCGGATCACCGCTCCGTCGGGTTCGTAGAGGAACTCGCCGACCTCCCGGACAGCGGCTCCAGGGTCGTCCTCCTCGGTCAACGTCGCCAGGCCGCCCTCGCCGATCACCGTCGCACGCCGCGCCGCGCTGGCCAGTCCGCCCGACCAGAGAGCCGCCTCCTTGACCTCGCCGTGGTCGCTGACCCACTCGGCCTCGACGCCCTCGGGGATCAGCTCGTGCGGGATCCCCGGCGCCACCTTCACGCAGGCGTTCCGCTCGAGCAGGCCGAGGACGAACGGCCACGGGGGAGTCCAGTCGTCGACGGAGAAGCTGCGGCCCCGCGCCGAGCGCCGGGCCGGGTCGGCGAACGCGACGTCGAACCCGCTGTGGTCGACGGTCGTCGCGTCCGAGACCGCAACCGCGCCGGGCAGGCCGAGGGCGGCGAGGTTCGCCCGGGCGACGGCAACCCGGACCGGGTCGAGGTCGACCCCTGCCACCGTGATGCCGGCCTCCGCGGTCGCGATCAGGTCGCCGCCGATGCCGCAGCCGAGGTCGATCGCGGTGCCCACCTCGGCAGCCACCAGCCGGGCCGCCCGGTGGCGGGCGACGGTCAGCCGGGTGGCCTGCTCGAGGCCGTCGGGGGTGAAGTACATCCGCGCCGCGCTCGGCCCGAACTTCTCCGTCGCCCGACGGCGCAGGTCGACCTGCGTCAGCGCAGCGGCCACGTGCTCCGCCGAGCCCTGCTTGCGCAGCACGGCGCTGGCTCGCAGCGGATCCTCCGGGGCTGCGGTAGCGCTCTCCAGCAGCCGCTGACCCGGCTCGGTCAACAGCCACTCGAAGGCGTCCAGGTCCACCGGCACATCATGGCGCAGACCGAGGGGAGCCCCGCCGTTGGCACTCGGTTGGGGCGAGTGCTAAGTTCTGTGTTGGCACTCTCCCCGTGAGTGTGCCAGCGCCTGTGACGGCGTACGACCCCCGCGACGGCGTACTCCTGAAGCAGGCACCAAGCTTGAAACACCCCAACGCTGAGCAGTTCCAACAACGTGTGAAAGTGGAGGTCGACATCGTGTCGGTCAACATCAAGCCCCTCGAGGACCGGATCGTCGTGCAGCCGCTCGACGCCGAGCAGACCACGGCTTCCGGCCTGGTCATCCCGGACACCGCCAAGGAGAAGCCCCAGGAGGGCGAGGTCCTCGCGATCGGCCCCGGCCGCATCGACGACAACGGCAACCGGGTCCCGCTCGACGTGAACGTCGGCGACAAGGTCATCTACAGCAAGTACGGCGGCACCGAGGTCAAGTACGCGGGCTCCGAGTACCTGATCCTGAGCGCGCGCGACGTGCTCGCGGTCGTCAGCTGATCATTCGATCCATCGGTGTGTGCCTGAGCGAGTCGGTTCCGACCCGCTCAGGCACACAACTGTTTTGAAGGAGTAGTAGTGCCCAAGATCCTCGAGTTCGACGAGAACGCCCGCCGCGCTCTCGAGCGGGGCGTCGACGCCCTCGCCAACACCGTCAAGGTGACCCTCGGCCCGAAGGGCCGGTACGTGGTCCTCGACAAGAAGTGGGGCGCCCCCACGATTACCAACGACGGTGTGACCGTCGCGCGCGACATCGAGCTGGACGACCCGTTCGAGAACCTGGGAGCCCAGCTCACCAAGGAGGTCGCCACCAAGACGAACGACGTCGCCGGTGACGGCACCACCACCGCGACCGTGCTCGCCCAGGCGATGGTGCACGAGGGCCTGCGGGCCGTCGCCGCCGGCGCCAACCCGATGGGTCTCAAGCGGGGCATGGACGCTGCCGGCGAGGCGCTGGGCAAGGCTCTCTCCGAGGCGGCCCGCGAGGTCGGTTCGGTCGAGGACATGGCCGCGGTCGCGACCGTCTCCAGCCGTGACTCCGAGATCGGCGCGCTGCTGGCCGAGGCCTTCGACAAGGTCGGCAAGGACGGCGTCATCACCGTCGAGGAGTCCAACACCATGGGCACCGAGCTCGACTTCACCGAGGGCATGCAGTTCGACAAGGGCTACCTGTCGCCGTACTTCGTGACCGACCCGGAGTCGATGGAGGCCGTCCTCGACGACCCCTACATCCTCCTGGTCCAGGGCAAGATCTCGGCGATCGCCGAGCTGCTTCCCGTGCTGGAGAAGGTCATCGCTGCCGGCAAGCCGCTGTTCATCCTGGCCGAGGACGTCGAGGGCGAGGCGCTCTCCACCCTGGTCGTCAACAAGATCCGCGGCACCTTCAACGCCGTCGCGGTGAAGTCGCCGGCCTTCGGTGACCGCCGCAAGGCGATGATGCAGGACATCGCGATCCTGACCGGCGGTCAGGTCGTCGCGCCTGAGGTCGGCCTCAAGCTCGACCAGGTCGGCCTCGACGTGCTCGGCACCGCGCGCCGCGTCGTGGTCACCAAGGAGAACACCACCATCGTCGAGGGCGGTGGCGACCACGCTGCCGTCGCCGGCCGGGTCAACCAGATCAAGGCCGAGGTCGAGGCCTCGGACAGCGACTGGGACCGCGAGAAGCTGCAGGAGCGGCTGGCCAAGCTGGCCGGCGGCGTCTGCGTGGTCAAGGTCGGCGCCGCCACCGAGGTGGAGCTGAAGGAGAAGAAGCACCGCATCGAGGACGCCGTCTCGGCGACCCGCGCGGCCATCGAGGAGGGCATCGTCCCTGGCGGTGGCTCCGCGATCATCCACGCGGCGGCTGTTCTCGACGGCGACCTCGGGCTGGAGGGTGACGAGGCGTTCGGCGTGCGGATCGTCCGCAAGGCGATCGACGAGCCGCTGCGCTGGATCGCCGAGAACGGTGGCGAGAACGGCTACGTGATCGTCGCCAAGGTCCGCGAGGGCGGAGTCGGCACCGGCTACAACGCTGCCACCGGCGAGTACGGCGACCTGATCGCCCAGGGCATCCTGGACCCGGTCAAGGTGACCAAGTCGGCGCTGACCAACGCGACCTCGATCGCCGGCATGCTGCTGACCACCGAGACGCTGATCGTGGACAAGCCGGAGGAGGCGGAGCCCGCCGCGGCCGCCGGCCACGGTCACGGCCACGGTCACTGATCCGAACACGCCGACCCGGCAGAAACTCACGCGAGTTTCTGCCGGGTCGGCGCAATTCAGGCGCGAGTTCCTGCCGGGTCGGCGAAGCCCTCGATCGGCCCGAACGCGGTGCTGAACATCCGGACGCAGCGCGCGGTCATCTCCTCGGGGGAGACCTCCGGGTGGTCCAGCCACCAGTTCACCAGCGAGCGGAACACCGACTCCCACACGGCGTGCATCGCGGAGGTGTCGTCGTGGTCGTCGTTGCCGGCGAGTCGCATCAGCTCGCTGACGCCGTCCTCGCCGAGGGTGAACAGCTTCTGCTCGTAGGCCTGGAACGCGTCGTGGCTCGCGCCCTCGTCCGGCGCGGTCGGGTCGAAGACCAGGCGCCAGATCCACGGCTGCGGCGCCAGCGCCCGGAACATCCCGTCCAGGGTGAGGACCGCGCGCGCCAGGCCGACGGTGTCGGTGTGCGAGCTGCGCTCGAACTCGGCCCAGAGGGTGGCCGCGGCGTGCTCGACGCAGACCGCGTGCAGGCCCTCCTTGGAGCCGAAGTAGTTGTAGATCAGCGGCTTGGAGATGCCCGCCGCCTCGGCGACGTCGGCCACCGAGGTGTTGGCGTACCCGCGCTCGCCGAACGCCTTGCAGGCGACCTCGACGATCTGCGCCTCCCGGTCGGCGCGGGCGACCCCCTTGGTCCCGGCGTTCGGCCGGACCCTGGTGGGGGTGGTGGAGGTCATGAAAGGATTCTAGCCAGAGATATGAACCTGTGGTAACTTACCCATGAGTCATATCAAGGAGACCTGATCATGCACGAGCTGCTGGACCCGATGAAGAACCCGGTGACCTACGCGGTCCCGTTCTTCCTGATCACCATCGTCATCGAGCTCGCCGCGCTCAAGTGGCTCGACCACGACGACAACGTGCTCGGGGCCGCCCGCACCGGCTACCAGGGACGCGACGCCCGCACCAGCATGGGCATGGGCCTGATCTCGCTGGCCTTCTCGCTGGCGCTGAAGGTCGGCTCGTTCCTCGTCTACAACGCCGTCTTCGTCTACGTGACCCCCGACGCGATCAAGATGCCGACCGACACCTGGTGGTACTGGGTGCTGCTGATCCTCGGCGTCGACTTCGCGTTCTACTGCTCGCACCGGTTCGTGCACCGGGTCAACATCGGCTGGGCCGCGCACCAGGCGCACCACTCGAGTGAGTACATGAACTTCGCGACCGCGCTGCGGCAGAAGTGGAACCCGTGGTTCGAGTTCTTCTTCTGGCTGCCGCTGCCGTTCCTCGGCTTCGCGCCCTGGACGATCTACGTCGCCTTCGGCTTCAACCTGATCTACCAGTTCTTCACCCACACCGAGATGATCGGAAAGCTGCCGCGCCCGATCGAGCTCGTGATGAACACCCCGTCGCACCACCGCGTGCACCACGGCTCGGACCCGGAGTACCTCGACAAGAACTACGCCGGCATCTTCATCATCTGGGACCGGATGCTCGGCACCTTCGTGGAGGAGAAGCAGAAGCCGACGTACGGGCTGACCAAGCCGGTCGAGACCTACAACATGATCAAGCTCCAGTACGGCGACTACGCGCAGATCGTGCACAACGTCCGCGCGGCCGACACGGTGCGCGACAAGCTCGGCTACCTGTTCGGCCCTCCGGGCTGGCAGCCCCCGGGCCACCAGGGCGACCCGGAGTTCGAGCCGATCAGGCCGCCGACGCCGGTCGCCTAGTCACGGCCCCGCAGGAACGTCACCCGCATCGGCCGCAGCTCCGGGCGCATCAGGCCGGAGGTCACGGCCGGGTCGGAGTTCACGATCGCCATCGCGGCGTCCTCGTCCTCGGCCTCGATCACCGCAACGCCGGTGTTGATGTCGCCGAAGGTCGGGCCGGCCATGATCAGCGTGCCCGACTCGAGCAGCGCGGCGAGGTGGTCGCGGTGGATGCTCATCGTCTCCGCCTCCTCGGGGGTGATCGTCGCGACGAACTTCTCCCGCGGGGGATGGATGAAGTAGATCCACTCGGCCATGGGCTCACCCTAGGGCGTGTGAGCCCTTGTTGACGCGCCTGTAACGAAGGCGCAGCCGACCCGCAACACGCCTTCAGCACCATCGATGCATGTACTACCGGGTGCGGACCAAGCTGGCGGACACCCCGGGTGCGCTCGCAGTGCTCGCCCAGCACTGCGGGGACGCCGGGGTGAACATCCTTGCGCTGCAGATCTACCCGGAGCTGGGGGCGGTGACCGACGACCTCGTCGTCGAGACGCCGGACAGCTGGACCGCTGCTGCGGTCGTCCAGCTCGTGAGTGGCGCGGGAGGAGACGAGGTGAGCGTCGTCCCCTGCGCCACTCACGACCTCGTCGACCAGCCGACCGCCTGGCTGCGTGCAGCCCAGGCCGTGCTGGAGGAGCCGGAGTCGTTGCCGGCGGAGCTGACCCAGCTGCTGGGGGCGCGGGTCAGCTGGTCAGCCACGGAGCAGGTGCGTGCCTCCGTGCTGACCGAGTTCGCCGACCGTGCGCGGTCGGTGGCGCCGCCGGCTGCGACGGCCGGTTCGGCGGTGGTCGAGTACGAGGTCGGCGAGGAGCAGGTGCTCGCGCGGATCGGGGTGCACGTGGTCGGAGCGGCGAAGCTGCACGCGGTCGTCGATGACGCCGTGGAAGCGAGTCTCGAGGTCGCTCCGGCCTGGCGCCGACTGGGAATCGGACGCCAGCTGCTGCGCCAGATCAGCGGGCTGGCGGCGGGTGCGGGAGCCACCGAGCTGGTGATGCTCGCGCCGCCGACCGAGGAGGGGGTCGTCCCGGTGCTCGCCGCCGCCGGGATGCGCGGGCGGATCAAGCTCACCGAGGAGGGGCTGAGTGTTCACGTGAGCCTCGCCGGGGTGCGTCCGATCGGACCCGTCGGCGTTCGTTAGACTTCAGCATGACCTTCGAAGTCCCCGAGAAGTTCGCCGCTCTCGGTCTCACCTACGACGACGTCCTCCTGCTGCCGGGTTACTCGGACCTGAACCCGTCGGACATCGACACCAGCACGCGGCTGACCCGGGAGATCACCCTGAAGGTCCCGCTGGTCAGCGCCGCGATGGACACGGTCACCGAGTCCCGGATGGCGATCGCGATGGCCCGCCAGGGCGGCATCGGGATCCTGCACCGCAACCTCTCCGCCGAGGAGCAGGCCTACCAGGTCGACCTGGTCAAGCGCACCCAGACCGGAATGATCTCCAACCCGATCACCATCGGCCCGGACGCGACGCTGGAGGACCTCGACCGCACCTGCGGTGAGTACCGGGTCTCCGGTCTGCCGGTCGTGGACATCGACAACAGGCTGCTCGGGATCATCACCAACCGCGACCTCCGGTTCACCCCGGTCGCGGAGTGGGCGACCACCAAGGTCGACGAGGTGATGACGCCGATGCCGCTGATCACCGCACCGGTCGGGATCTCCCGCGACGACGCCACCACCCTGCTGCGCCAGCACAAGCGCGAGCGGCTGCCGATCGTCGACACCGAGGGCCGCCTCGCCGGGCTGATCACGGTCAAGGACTTCGTCAAGGGCGAGCAGTTCCCGAACGCCTCCCAGGACGCGGACGGCCGGCTGATGGTCGGCGCCGCGGTCGGCTACTTCGGCGACGCGTGGGAGAGGGCCACCACGCTGGTCGAGGCCGGCGTCGACGTGCTGGTCGCGGACACCGCGCACGGCCACGTGAAGCTGCTGCTCGACATGGTCGCCCGGCTCAAGTCCGACCCGGCCACCCGGCACGTCCAGGTCATCGGCGGCAACGTCGCCACCCGGGCCGGCGCGCAGGCGTTCGTCGACGCCGGTGCGGACGCCGTCAAGGTCGGGTTCGGCCCCGGCTCGATCTGCACCACCCGGGTCGTCACCGGCGCCGGCGTCCCGCAGGTCACCGCGGTCTACGAGGCCTCCCTGGCGGCCAAGGCAGCGGGCATCCCGGTGATCGCCGACGGCGGCCTCCAGCAGTCGGGCGACATCGCCAAGGCGATCGTGGCCGGTGCCGAGACCGTGATGATCGGCTCGATGCTGGCCGGCTGCGAGGAGTCGCCGGGCGAGGTCATCTTCGTCAACGGCAAGCAGTTCAAGAGCTACCGGGGGATGGGCTCGCTCGGCGCGATGTCCAGCCGCGGGAAGAAGTCCTACTCCAAGGACCGCTACTTCCAGGCCGAGGTCACCAGCGACGACAAGATCGTCCCGGAGGGCATCGAGGGCCAGGTCGCCTACCGCGGCCCGCTCGCGGCCGTCGCGCACCAGCTCATCGGCGGGCTGAACCAGTCGATGTTCTACGTCGGCGCTGCGACGATCCCCGAGCTCCAGGAGAAGGGCCAGTTCATCCGGATCACCTCGGCCTCCCTCAAGGAGAGCCACCCGCACGACGTCCAGATGACGGTCGAGGCACCGAACTACTCGGGACAGTAGGGTTCTGCGGTGACCGAGATCGAGATCGGCCGTGCCAAGCGCGGCCGCCGTGCGTACTCCTTCGACGACATCGCGATCGTCCCCTCGCGGCGTACGCGTGACCCCGAGGAGGTGTCGACGGCCTGGCAGATCGACGCCTACCGCTTCGACCTGCCGATCCTGGCCGCGCCGATGGACTCGGTGATGTCGCCGTCCACGGCGATCGCGCTGGGCAAGCTCGGCGGTCTCGGCGTGCTCAACCTCGAGGGTCTCTGGACCCGGTACGAGGACCCGACCGCCCTGCTCGAGGAGATCGGCGGCCTGGACAACGAGGCCGCGGTCACCCGGATGCAGGAGGTCTACGCCGAGCCGATCAAGGCCGAGCTGATCACCGCCCGTCTGCAGGAGATGCGCGCCTCCGGCGTCACCGTCGCGGGATCGCTCTCGCCGCAGCGGACCAAGGAGTTCGCCAAGACCGTCGTGGACGCCGGTGTCGACATGTTCGTCATCCGCGGGACCACGGTCAGCGCAGAGCACGTCTCGGGCCAGGCCGAGCCGCTGAACCTCAAGGAGTTCATCTACGAGCTCGACGTCCCGGTCATCGTCGGTGGCTGCGCGACGTACCAGGCGGCCCTGCACCTGATGCGGACCGGCGCTGCCGGTGTGCTGGTCGGCTTCGGCGGCGGTGCCGCGCACACCACCCGCACCGTGCTCGGTGTCGCGGTGCCGATGGCCTCCGCGGTGGCCGACGTCGCGGCTGCCCGTCGTGACTACATGGACGAGTCCGGCGGCCGCTACGTGCACGTCATCGCCGACGGCTCGATCGGTCGCAGCGGCGACATCGCCAAGGCGATCGCCTGCGGTGCCGACGCCGTGATGATCGGCTCTCCGCTGGCCCGGGCCTCCGAGGCTCCCGGCCGCGGTCGTCACTGGGGCGCCGAGGCGCACCACGCCGAGCTGCCGCGCGGCGAGGTCGTCGAGATCGGCACCATCGGCTCGCTGGAGGAGATCCTCTTCGGCCCGTCCCGCGTCGCCGACGGCACCATGAACCTGGTCGGCGCCCTGAAGCGCTCGATGGCGACCACGGGTTACACCGAGGTCAAGGAGTTCCAGCGGATCGAGGTCGTCGTCCAGTAGGACGCTCAGCCGAGGCTGGCGATCAGGGCCTCGACCCGGCTCCGGATCTCGTCGCGGATCGGCCGCACCGCCTCGATGCCCTGGCCGGCTGGGTCGTCGAGCTTCCAGTCCTCGTAGCGCTTGCCCGGGTAGAACGGGCAGGCGTCGCCGCAGCCCATCGTGATCACCACGTCGGAGGCCTGCACCGACTCGGTGGTGAGTACCTTCGGCTGCTCGCCGGCGATGTCGATGCCGACCTCGGCCATCGCCTCGATCGCGGTCGGGTTGATCTGGTCCGCCGGTGCCGAGCCGGCGGACAGCACGTCCACCCGGTCGCCCGCGAGGTGCTGGAGGAACCCCGCGGCCATCTGGGACCTACCGGCGTTGTGCACGCAGACGAAGAGGACGGTGGGACGGGTCATCGGACGGCTCCTTCGGCGAGCTCGGTGACAGGGAACAGCAGACGGACCAGGCCGAGGGCGAGCGCACCGCCGACGACCTGCATCAGCACGAACATGGCGACCGAGGACGGGTCGATGCCCGCGAACGTGTTGGAGAACATTCGCGCGATGGTCACCGCCGGGTTGGCGAAGCTCGTCGAGGAGGTGAACCAGTACGCCGCGGCGATGTAGCCGCCGACCGCGAAGGCGATCGACTCGGTGCGGCCGGAGCGGATCCCGCCGAAGACGACCAGCACCAGCCCCAAGGTCGCGACCACCTCGCCGAGCCAGAGGTGTCCGGCGCTGCGCTCGTGCGTCGACCAGGTGACCGCGTCGAGGTCGAACATCAGGTTGGCGACGACCGCGCCGAGTATCCCGCCGAGGACCTGGGCCGCGGCGAGCACCGCTGCCTCGGACCAGCGGATCAGGCCGAGCGCGGCCTCGACCGCGCTGACCACCGGGTTGAAGACGGCCGAGACCGGCTGCAGCGTGAGGATCAGCGCGACCAGCACGGCTCCGGTGGCCAGGCTGTTCTCGAGCAGCTGGAGCCCGGTGTCGTCGGGGGACAGGCGCGACGCGGCGATGCCGGAGCCGATCACGCAGGCGACCAGGAAGGCGGTCCCGACCAGCTCGGCGGTCGCGCGACGGGCGAGGCTCACAGTCCGCCGCCGATCAGCGAGCCGAGATCGGCCAGCGCCTCACGCCGGGCTCGGTAGTAGACCCAGACGCCGCGCTTGCTGCGCTCGAGCAGCCCGACCTCGTGGAGCACCTTCAGGTGGTGGCTGATCGTCGGCTGGGAGAGGTCGAAGGCGCCGTTGAGGTCGCAGACGCAGGCCTCGCCGTCCGCGTGCGCCGCGACGAGGGAGAGCAGCCGGAGGCGGACGGGATCCGCGATCGCCTTGAGCAGCGGAGCGATGCGCTCGGCCGTCTCCTCGGCGAGCGGCGCGGACACCAGGGGTGAGCAGCACGCGACCGTTTCCACGGGCGTCAGCGTCAAGGACTTCGACATACATCAATATTGACAGACATCGATGTATGCCTGCAACGTAGACATCGACATTCATCGATATCTATCGGGAAGGAGGCGTGGCATGGACACCTGTGGTTGCGGCTGCTGCGGCTGCTGAGAACCCGGGTCCGGGGTCTGGAAGACTTGGCGCCATGGCGCTGACCGCAGACCTCGGACCCGGCTCGCGCGCCGCCGCGCTGACCGGGATGTCGACCCAGGAGGTCGACGTGCTGGTGGTCGGCTCCGGCGTGGTCGGCGCGGGCATCGCCCTGGATGCCGTGTCGCGCGGGCTCTCGACCGCCCTGGTTGAGCAGCGCGACTTCGCCAGCGGCACCAGCAGCCGCAGCAGCAAGCTGGTCCACGGCGGCTTGCGCTACCTGGAGATGTTCGACTTCGGCCTGGTCCGCGAAGCCCTTGAGGAGCGCGGCCTGCTGCTCACCCGGATCGCGCCGCACCTGGTCCGCCCGGTGCCGTTCCTCTACCCGCTGCACAAGACCCGGGAGCGCCCGTACGTCGGTGCCGGCCTGGTCCTGTACGACGGCATGGCGATGGCCGGCAAGTACGAGATGGGCGTGCCCAAGCACAAGCACCTGTTCCGCCGCCAGATCGCGCGGATCGCGCCCGACCTGCGCACCGACCAGCTCACCGGCGCGATCCGGTACTACGACTGCCAGGTCGACGACGCCCGCCTGGTCATGAACATCGCGCGCACCGCCGCGGCGTACGGGGCGCACGTGGCCTCGCGCACCAAGGTCACCGGCTTCCTGCGCGAGGGCGACCCTTCGACAGGCTCAGGACAGGCCAAGGTCTGCGGGGCCAGCATCCGCGACCTCGAGAACGACGTCGACCTCGAGGTGCGCGCCAAGGTCGTCATCAACGCCGCCGGCGTCTGGACCGACGAGATCCAGGAGCTGGTCGGCGGGCGCGGTGCGCTGCACGTGCAGGCCAGCAAGGGCGTGCACATCGTGGTCCCGCGCGACCGGATCCGCTCCGAGGCCGGGTTCATCACCAAGACCGAGAAGTCGGTGCTGTTCGTGATCCCGTGGGGTCGGCACTGGATCATCGGCACCACCGACACCGCCTGGGACCTCGACCTGGCGCACCCCGCTGCCTCGCGCGCCGACATCGACTACATCCTCGGCCACGTGAACACCCTGCTGAAGGACCCGCTGGACCGCGAGGACGTCGAGGGCGTGTACGCCGGCCTGCGACCGCTGCTCGTCGGCGAGAGCGAGGCGACCTCGAAGATCTCCCGGGAGCACACCGTCGTCGCCCCGGTGCCCGGCCTGGTGCTGATCGCCGGCGGCAAGCTGACGACGTACCGGGTGATGGCGAGGGACGCGGTCGACGTGGCCGCCCGGTCCCTGGGCGGTGAGGTCCGTCCATCCATCACCGAGCGGGTCCCGCTGCTCGGCGCCCACGGCTTCGAGACCCGCACCAACCAGCGAGCCAGCATCGCGCGGACCTCGGGGCTGGACCTGGCCACCGTCGACCACCTGCTCGGCCGGTACGGCGGGATGATCGACGAGATCCTGCAGCTGATGGCCGACCGCCCCGAGCTGGCCGAGCCGTTGATCCACGCCGAGGACTACCTGGCCGGCGAGGTCGTCTACGCCGCGACCCACGAGGGCGCCCGGCACCTCGACGACGTCCTGGCCCGGCGTACCCGGCTCTCGATCGAGTCCTTTGACCGCGGCGTGCTCTGCGCGCCGCAGGTGGCCGAGCTGATGGCCGGCGTCCTCGGCTGGGACCAGGCCCGGATCGACGAGGAGGTCGACCACTGGCTGCGCCGGGTCGAGGCCGAGCGGCAGAGCCAGGAGATGCTCACCGACCAGGAGGCCGACGAGGCTCGGGTCCAGGCGCCCGAGGGTCCCTGGGCCATCTGACCGAACCACTAGCGAAACCGACCAGTACCGAAGTAGGTTCGGGCTCGTTCGGGGGATCCTTCGTGGGGAAGGTCAGCTCATGCACCCGTTCCAGCAGCTCCGACACGTCCTGCTCGTCCTCGCCCTCGCTCTCGGAGTCGCCGCGCCCGTCGCGCTCACCACGCGGGCGGCCGCGGACGACCTGAAGCCGATCACCCTCACCGTCTCGGTGAGCGGCGGGGACCACGTCGGATCCACCTTCTCCGCGGTGATCCAGGTGCACGGACCGAACCAGGAGCAGGTCGCCGGCGACGTCGCCCTCACCGGCGTCGGCGACGGCACCCCCGTGCACGAGCAGTACGGGTATCTCCAGGTGTTCGGGACCGCACCGTCCAACGACCCGGTCACTGTGACGGCGACCTTCCTCGGCGCGCCCGGGTACGAGTCCGGTGCGACCGCGTCGGCGACGACCAAGCCGCTGCAGCAGCCGACGTTCTCGGCCGAGCCCACCGTGGCCAGGGTCAAGCCCGGTCTCAAGCTCACCCTGACCCTGTCGACGCACGCGACGAACTTCGTCGGAGCGCCGATGGCCGGCGTCCCGGTCGTGTTCACGATCCGCGACGCCTACGAGCAGGGCGCCCCGGGACCCCAGACCGAACCGATCCGGTGGATCGAGATCTGCACCGCGTACACGGACGCGAACGGTCTCGCCACCTGCGGTGGCTCGGGTCTGCTCGGATCGGTGGCGTCGCTCCTCACCGGTGGCGCCTACGCGACCTGGGCGACGCAGCCGTGGGGGAACTTCACCAAGCTGCCGGTGGTCGTCTCGGGGTAGAAAGGTCCATGACCTGTTTCGTCTCGCACACCACGGTGGACGCCCAGCACGCCTACGACCTCTCGGAGTGGTGGAAGCAGCTCCTGGGCTACACCGACCTCCCCGACGACCCGAACCTGCCCGAGCACCCCGAGTGCATGATCCAGAGCCCGGACGGGAGCCACCAGATCCTGTTCCTGCAGAACCCGGACACCAAGGCGGTGAAGAACCGGCTGCACTTCGACCTGCGCCCGCGTGAGCGGAACCGCGCCGAGGAGGTCGCCTGGGCGTTGTCCCTCGGCGCGACCGTGGTCGAGGACCACAGCGACCACTACGGCCCGGGTGTCGGCTGGGTGACGCTGGCCGACCCGGAGGGCAACGAGTTCTGCATCCTGCGCAGCGTGGCCGAGTACGAGGCGACCAAGGCCGTATCGGGCTAGACCTCCCGAGCGTGTTCACCGTGCGTTCACCCGGGTGACCCCTTCCCGACGCGAGGAGCGCGGACGCTGTCCCACGATGACTATCGACGAGCACCCCACCGCACTGCTGCCGCGGCTGCAGGACGTCCGCGACCCGTTCGTGCCCGACGGCCCCGCGCCGGTCCTGGCGCACCTCGAGGCGCGCGACATCTCCGCGTGGTTCGGCGACCGCCTGGTGCTCGACCGCGTCTCGCTGGCGATGCCGGCCGGCAAGATCACCGCGCTCATCGGCCCGTCGGGCTGCGGCAAGTCCACCTTCCTGCGCATCCTGAACCGGATGCACGAGCTGGTGCCGTCCGCGCAGCTGTCCGGTCAGGTGCTGCTCGACGGCGACAACATCTACAGCCCCGAGAAGAAGCTCACCGACGCCCGTCGCGCGATCGGGATGGTCTTCCAGAAGCCGAACCCGTTCCCGGCGATGTCGATCGAGGAGAACGTGCTGGCCGGCCTGGCGCTGACCGGCACCAAGGCCGACCGCGACACCCGCGAATCCCTGGTCGAGTCCTGCCTGACCAAGGCCGGACTGTGGAACGAGGTCAAGGACCGCCTCGACGCCCCCGGCGGTGGTCTGTCCGGTGGTCAGCAGCAGCGTCTGTGCATCGCGCGCTCGCTCGCGGTGAAGCCGCGCGTGCTGCTGATGGATGAGCCCTGCTCGGCGCTCGACCCGACCTCGACTCGCGTGATCGAGGAGACCATGATTGAGTTGGCGCGGGAGGTCACCATCGTGATCGTCACGCACAACATGCAGCAGGCCGCACGCGTCTCCGACAAGTGCGCGTTCTTCCTTGCCTCGCAGGGAACCCCTGGCGTGATCGTCGAGCACGGTGACACGCGGGCGATGTTCGAGCGCCCGCAGGACCCGCGCACCGACGACTACGTCAACGGCCGCTTCGGGTGATCGAAGAACACCCCCGGCTCGGCTTCGCGATCCTCGGTGCGGTTCTGGCCGCGCTGCTGTTCGTCGTCCTGCTGATCGTCCGTGGCGGCGGTAGCGCCGTCGACGGCACCGGCATCACCTACGAGGCCGCGCCCGCTCCGGCGAGCACCGGGGCTGCGCCGCTCACCCGCACGAACACCTCGAGCCGGTCCGCGCAGCGGGCGCCGTTCGCGGTCAGCCAGGCGTGGGCCACCCGCATCGGCGCCAAGGTCGGCATCCCCGCGGCCGCGATGGCGGCGTACGGGAGTGTGGAGCTGCGCCTGCACGCCGCGCAGCCGGGCTGCCACCTGGCCTGGAACACTCTCGCCGGAATCGGCTGGGTGGAGTCGCAGCACGGCACCATCGGCGGTCGAACTCTGCTGACAGACGGCCGCTCCTCGACCCCGGTGATCGGTCCGGCGCTGAACGGGCAGGGGTTCGCGGCGATCCGCTCGACGCCGACCTCGGCCCAGTGGCACGGCGACAGCACCTGGGAGCACGCGATCGGCCCGCTCCAGTTCATTCCGTCGACGTGGGAGCGCTGGGCTGCCGACGGCGACGGCGACGGGGTGAAGGACCCGCTGGACCTGGACGACGCGGCCCTGGCTGCCGGCCGCTACCTGTGCGCCGACGGCCACGACCTGGCCACCGTCTCCGGCTGGAACGCCGCGATCCACTCCTACAACCACGACCGCAGCTACGTGCTGTCGGTGCTCGACGCCGCCAACACCTACGCGAGCCGGGCGACCTCCTAGACCGTCGGAGTCCCCGGCTACCCTTGCCAGGTACCCCCTCTCGTTCCGAGATCGGGGTTGTTCGTGTTGCCCGACCCCCGATCTCACCGCTGATCCAGGAGCCCCGTAGTGCGTCTCGCCGGCCTCGCCGATGCCGTTCTGACCGACCCCGTCCTCGCCGCCGCGCTGGCGCGGGCCGGGGACGTGGACGCCACTGTGCTCGACCTCACCGGACCGCCGGCGTTGCGACCGTTCGCGATCGCCGGCCTGGCCCGGACCGGTCGCACGGTCCTGGTCGTCACGGCCACCGTGCGCGAGGCGGAGGACCTGGTCACCGAGCTCGCCGACGTGGTGCCGGCCGAGTCGCTGGTGCACTTCCCGGCCTGGGAGACGCTGCCGCACGAGCGGCTCAGCCCGCGCAGCGACACCGTCGGCCGCCGGCTGGCGATCCTGCGCCGGCTCGTCCACCCGGGCGCGGACGCCGGGAACGGCCCGGTCCGGGTGGTCGTCGCACCGGTCCGCTCGGTGCTTCAGCCGCAGGTGAAGGGCCTCGCCGACCTCGAGCCGGTCGAGCTGGTCCCCGGCCAGGAGATCGAGCTGGACCAGGTCGTGAAGAACCTGGTCGGTGCGGCGTACTCGCGCGTCGACCTGGTGGAGAAGCGCGGCGAGTTCGCCGTGCGCGGCGGCATCGTCGACGTGTTCCCGCCGACCGAGGAGCACCCTGTCCGGGTCGAGTTCTTCGGCGACGAGGTCGACGAGATCCGCACCTTCGCCGTCGCCGACCAGCGGACCATCGAGAAGCTGCCCCGGCTGTGGGCGCCGCCGTGCCGGGAGCTGCTGCTGACCGACGAGGTCCGGGAGCGCGCCGCCGAGCTCGGCCGCAACCACCCCGAGCTGCGCGAGCTCACCGACAAGCTGGCCGAGGGCATCGCCGTCGAGGGGATGGAGTCGCTGACCCCTGCCCTGGTCGACGAGATGGAGCTGCTCATCGACCTGCTCCCGAAGGACACCAGCGTGCTGGTGCTGGACCCCGAGCGGGTCCGCACCCGGGCGCACGACCTGGTCGCCACCAGCGAGGAGTTCCTCGGCGCCAGCTGGGCGGCGGCCGCAGCCGGCGGCCAGGCCCCGATCGACCTCGGCGCGGCGTCGCTGCGCACCCTCGGCGACGTCCGCGGGGCGGCGCTCGACCAGGGCAAGGCCTGGTGGGGCCTGAGTCCCTTCGGCCTCGACGAGGACGACGAGAGCGTGGTCGTTCAGGCGGCCGCCGTCGAGCCGTACCGCGGCGACATCGACGCGGCGGTCAAGGACATCGCCGACCACGTGGCGCAGGGACGCCGGGTCGTCGTGGTCCAGCAGGGTCACGGCCCGGCCCAGCGCACGGTCGAGGTGCTCGGTGAGCACGAAGTCGCTGCTCGCCTGGTCGACGGGGTCCCGACCGGCTCGACGGGCACGCCCGACGGGGTCGTGCTGGTGACCCAGGGTTGCCTGACCACCGGGCTGGTCCTCGAGGCTGCCGGTCTGGTGGTGCTCACCGGCGAGGACCTGTCCGGCCAGAAGGCCTCGACCCGGGACATGCGGGCGATGCCGACGCGGCGCAAGAAGCAGATCGACCCGCTCGAGCTCAAGCCCGGCGACTTCGTGGTGCACGAGCAGCACGGCGTCGGGCGCTTCCTGGAGATGAAGCAGCGCGAGGTGCACGGCGCGATGCGCGAGTACCTGGTGCTCGAGTACGGCTCCAGCAAGCGCGGTCAGCCCGCGGACAAGCTCTTCGTGCCGGCCGACGCCCTGGACCAGGTCACCCGCTACGTCGGCGGCGAGCAGCCGAGCCTGGACCGGCTCGGCGGCGCCGACTGGGCCAAGCGCAAGGGTCGCGCCAAGAAGGCGGTCCGGCAGATCGCGGCCGAGCTCATCAAGCTGTACGCCGCCCGCCAAGCCACGAAGGGCCACGCCTTCGGGCCGGACACCCCGTGGCAGCGCGAGCTGGAGGACGCCTTCCCGTTCCACGAGACCCCCGACCAGCTGACCACCGTCGAGGAGGTCAAGGCGGACATGCGCCGCACCGTCCCGATGGACCGCCTGGTCTGCGGCGACGTCGGCTACGGCAAGACCGAGATCGCGGTGCGGGCGGCGTTCAAGGCGGTCCAGGACGGCACCCAGGTCGCCGTGCTGGTGCCGACGACGCTGCTGGTCACCCAGCACTTCTCGACCTTCGCCGAGCGGATGAGCGGCTTCCCGGTCGTGCTCAAGCAGCTCTCCCGGTTCCAGACCGACAAGGAGGCGGCCGAGGTCATCGCCGGGCTGGCCGACGGCACGGTGGACATCGTCATCGGCACCCACCGGCTGCTGAACCCGGACATCCGGTTCAAGGACCTCGGCCTGATCGTGGTCGACGAGGAGCAGCGCTTCGGGGTCGAGCACAAGGAGCTGATGAAGCGGATGCGGACCAGCGTGGACGTGCTCTCGATGAGCGCGACCCCGATCCCGCGGACGCTGGAGATGGCGATCACCGGCATCCGCGAGATGTCGACGATCACCACCCCGCCCGAGGAGCGGCACCCGGTGCTGACCTACGTCGGCGCCTACGAGGACCGCCAGGTGATCGCGGCCATCCGCCGCGAACTGCTCCGCGAGGGCCAGGTGTTCTTCATCCACAACCGGGTCACCTCGATCGAGAAGGCCGCCGCGAAGATCAAGGAGCTCGTCCCCGAGGCGCGGGTCGCCACCGCGCACGGCCAGATGGGCGAGCACCAGCTCGAGCAGGTGATGCTCGACTTCTGGGAGCGCCGCTTCGACGTGCTGGTGTGCACCACGATCGTCGAGTCCGGCCTGGACGTCTCCAACGCGAACACGATGATCATCGAGCGTTCCGACACCCTCGGCCTCTCCCAGCTGCACCAGCTGCGGGGCCGGGTCGGCCGCAGCCGCGAGCGGGCCTACGCCTACTTCCTCTACCCGGCGGACAAGCCACTGACCGAGACCGCGCACGAGCGGCTGGCGACGCTGGCCCAGCACTCCGACCTCGGTGGCGGTATGGCGATCGCGATGAAGGACCTGGAGATCCGCGGCGCCGGCAACCTGCTCGGCGGCGAGCAGTCGGGCCACATCGCCGACGTCGGCTTCGACCTCTACGTCCGCCTGGTCGGCGAGGCGGTCAGCGAGTTCCGCGCCGGCACCGGGGCCGGCGAGGCCGAGGAGCAGCTCAGCGAGGTGCGGATCGAGATCCCGGTCGACGCCCACCTCCCGCACGACTACGTGCCGAGCGAGCGCCTGCGCCTGGAGATGTACAAGCGGCTCTCCGAGGTCCGGGCCGACGAGGACGTCGACCAGCTGCGAGCCGAGATGGCGGACCGGTACGGCGCTCCGCCAGCGCCCGTCGAGCGGTTGCTCGCGGTGGCCCGTTTCCGGGGGCTGTGCCGGCGCGTGGGCGTCGGGGAGATCACCATCCAGGGCAAGTACGTCCGGTTCGCTCCGGTCGAGCTCCTGGACTCGCGAGCCGTCCGCCTGAACCGCGTCTACCCCGGCAGCCTGGTCAAGGCTTCTGTGCGTACGATGCTGGTGCCCCGCCCGCACGGCCTGCGCGACGAGGAGCTCCTCGCGTGGGCCAGCCGGGTGATCGAGTCCATCCTCAGTCAGGAGACCGCTTCGTGAAGGCCCACCGTCTGGTCGTCCTCGCCGCTGCCGGCGTGTCCGCTCTCGTGCTCTCCGGCTGCTCCCAGTCGCTCGGGGGAGACGTCGCCGCCACGGTCGACGGCCGGACGATCTCGAACGCGGACGTGAAGTTCCTGGCCCGTCTCCAGTGCGACGCGATCGACAACGCGGGCAAGGACCCGGCCCAGTCGGGCAGCGTGCAGACGGTCTCCCGCAGGCAGGTCCGCGCCGACATGGTCAACGCGCTGGTGCAGTCCCGGCTGAACGCCGAGCTCGGCAAGGAGCAGGGCGTCACCTACGACCGGGCCACCTACCGCCAGGCGATGGACCAGTTCGAGCCGACGGTGCAGGCGGTCGCGGCCAAGGACCGTGCCAAGTTCCGCACCATGATCGGCAAGCTCTACCAGAGCCAGCTCGAGGTCTACGCGATCGCGGCCCGCGAGCTCGGCGCCCAGGGCGTCGACAAGCCGACCCAGCAGCAGGTCGAGGCGCTGGTGACCAAGATCCAGGGCGACTACCGCAAGCAGGCCGACATCGAGATCGACCCGATCTACGGCGCCGGCAAGTCCGGGATCGCCGGGTCCGACGATACGTCGATCTCCGAGCCGGTCTCGTCGTTCGCCAAGGCCTCCGTGGCCAGCCCCGAGGATGCCGGTTGGGCCGGCAGCCTCCCGGCCAACCAGAAGTGTGGCTGAGTCCGAGCTCGACGAGCTCGCCGGGGTGATGGCCCGGCTGCGTCGTGAGTGCGCCTGGAAGGCGAACCAGACGCACGAGTCCCTGACCCGCTACCTCCTCGAGGAGACCTACGAGGTCGTCGAGGCGATCGAGTCCGGCGACCCGGCCCACCTGCGCGAGGAGCTCGGCGACCTGCTGCTCCAGGTGTACTTCCACGCCGCCATCGCGGCCGAGGACGGCCAGTACGACATCAACGACGTGGCCGGTGACCTGATCGCCAAGCTGGTCCGTCGCAACCCGCACGTCTTCGCCCCCGAGCAGGCCACGGCCGACCCGGACGACGCGGCCGGGATCGACGCCCAGTGGGAGCGGATCAAGGCCGACGAGAAGCAGCGCAGCTCGCTGATGGAGGGTGTCCCCGACGAGCTGCCGGCGCTGCTGCGCGCGGTGAAGGCGGTCGAGCGCCTGGAGCGCGGCGGCACCGCGGTGCGCGTGCCGGACGGGGACGGTGTGGGGGACCAGCTGCTGGCCCTGGCGGTGCGTGCCCAGCGCGAGGGGCTGGACCCCGAGCAGGAATTGCGGACGGCCATCAGGCGGCTGATCGAGCCCCGTTAGGCTGCCCCTCATGGCAGCCATCGAAGACGTCATCGCCCGCGAGATCCTCGACTCCCGGGGCAACCCCACCGTCGAGGTCGAGGTCATCCTCGAGGACGACAGCTTCGGCCGCGCGGCGGTGCCCTCGGGTGCCTCGACCGGCGCGTTCGAGGCGGTGGAGCTCCGCGACGGCGGTGACCGCTACCAGGGCAAGGGCACGGAGAAGGCCGTGCAGGCCGTCGAGTCCGAGATCGCCCAGCGGATCATCGGCCTGGACGCCAGCGACCAGCGCCTGGTCGACCAGGAGATGCTCGACCTGGACGGCACCCCGAACAAGGCCAAGCTCGGCGCCAACGCGATCCTCGGCGTCTCCCTCGCCGTCGCGCACGCGGCCGCCCAGAGCGCCGACCTCCCGCTCTACCGCTACGTCGGCGGCCCGAACGCGCACCTGCTGCCGGTGCCGATGATGAACATCCTCAACGGCGGTGCCCACGCGGACACCAACGTGGACATCCAGGAGTTCATGATCGCCCCGATCGGCGCCCCGACCTTCCGCGAGTCGCTGCGGATGGGTGCTGAGGTCTACCACTCGCTGAAGTCCGTGCTGAAGAAGCAGGGTCTGGCCACCGGCGTCGGCGACGAGGGCGGCTTCGCCCCGGACCTGTCCAGCAACCGTGCGGCCCTCGACCTGATCGCCGACGCCATCGGCCAGGCGGGTCTCACCCTGGGCAAGGACGTCGTGCTGGCCCTGGACGTCGCTGCGAGCGAGTTCTACGAGGAGGGCACCTACGCCTTCGAGGGTGCCAAGAAGACCGCCGAGGAGATGACCGCCTACTACGCCGAGCTCGTCGCGGCGTACCCGATCGTCTCCATCGAGGACCCGCTCAACGAGGACGACTGGGACGGCTGGAAGACCATCACCGACCAGCTCGGGACCAAGACCCAGCTCGTCGGCGACGACCTGTTCGTGACCAACGTCGAGCGGCTGCAGCGCGGCATCGACGGCGGCCAGGCGAACGCCCTGCTGGTGAAGGTCAACCAGATCGGTTCGCTCACCGAGACCCTGGACTCGGTCGCCCTGGCGACCCGCAGCGGGTACGCCTCGATGATGAGCCACCGCTCCGGCGAGACCGAGGACGTCACCATCGCCGACCTCGCCGTCGCGACGAACTGCGGCCAGATCAAGACCGGTGCTCCGGCGCGCTCCGAGCGGGTCGCGAAGTACAACCAGCTGCTGCGCATCGAGGCGGACCTGGGCGACGCCGCCCGGTACGCCGGGCGCGGCGCGTTCCCGCGCTACCAGGGCTGAGCCCCTCCAGGGTTCAGACTAGGAGCCGTGCCACCGAAGAGACGTACGCCGCAGCGGGGACCTTCCCGCAACATCCGCCCTGCCCAGCGGGGCGGTGCCGCGCGTCCGCGGAGCGGCGGGGCGGCTGCTGCGCGTCCCCGGTTCACCAACCGGGCCGCGATCCTGCTGGTGGTCTTCGCGATCCTGGTCGTCTCCTACGCCTCTTCGATGCGTGCCTACCTGCGCCAGCGCGAGCACATCAACGAGCTGAAGAGCCAGATCGCGCAGGCCGAGGCGAGCATCGCGGTCGCCAAGCGGGAGAAGCGGCGCTGGTCCGACGACGCCTACATCGAGCAGCAGGCACGGGAGCGCTTCGGCTGGCTGCTGCCCGGGGAGACCGGCTACCAGGTGATCGGGTCGGACGGGAAACCGCTGACCGGGCACGACGCGCTGACCGATCCCGCGACGATCGCGCAGAAGAAGCCGGACGCGTGGTGGAGCAAGGTGCGGGCCTCCCTGGACGCCGCCGACCACCCCGAGAAGCTGAAGAAGCCCACTCCGGCCACCCGGATCACCCCGAACAGTGGGTGACCGGGAGTTGAGCATCGAACCCGACGACGTCCACGCGATCGAGGCGCAGCTGGGGCGGGTACCGCGTTCCATCCACGAGATCGGTCACCGCTGCCCGTGCGGCAACCCGGACGTGGTGACCACCGAGCCGCGGCTCGACGACGGCACCCCCTTCCCGACGACGTTCTACCTGACCTGCCCGCGCGCGGCCGGGATGATCGGCACCCTGGAGGCCTCCGGGCTGATGAAGGAGATGTCGGCCCGGCTGGAGGAGGACCCCGAGCTCGCTGCGGCGTACCGGGCGGCCCACGAGGCGTACCTCGCAGCGCGGACGGCCATCGCCGACGAGAAGGGGCAGAGCGTGGAGGAGATCGCCGGCATCTCCGCCGGCGGCATGCCCGACCGGGTCAAGTGCCTGCACGTGCTGGCCGGCCAGTCCCTCGCCCAGGGGCGCGGGGTGAACCCGCTCGGCGACGAGGTGCTCGACCTGCTCGGGGACTGGTGGGAGTCCGGGCCGTGCGTCCCTCGAGACGGTCGCAGCACGACCTCCTCAGGAACCCAGGATGGTTAGGGTCGCGGCCTTCGACTGCGGCACCAACTCCCTGCGGCTGCTGGTCGCGGACCTCGACCCGAGCGCCGGCACTGCCACCGAGCACGTCCGCGAGATGCGGATCGTGCGCCTCGGGCAGGGCGTGGACCGCACCGGTCGGATCGCCGAGGAGTCGATGGAACGCGCGTACGCCGCTCTCGACGAGTACGCGATGCTCGTCACCGAGTACCAGCCCGACCGGATCCGGTTCTGCGCCACCTCGGCCGCCCGTGATGCCGAAAACGCCGCGGACTTCACCGGCGCGGTCCGGGAGCGCATCGGCGTGGAGGTCGAGGTCATCGGCGGCGACGAGGAGGCGCGGGCGTCGTTCGACGGAGCCACCCGGGCGCTGGGACCGGAGGCCGAGGCCCCGGTGCTCGTGCTCGATATCGGCGGCGGTTCGACCGAGCTGATCCTCGGTACGGCGGACGGTCGGGTCACCGCCGAGCACTCCCTGGACATCGGGTCCGTCCGGCTGACCGAGCGTCATCTGCACGGCGACCCGCCCACCGCCGAGCAGGTGGCCGCGGTCGAGGCCGACATCGATGCGGCCCTGGACTCCTGCCGGGTCGACCCCGGCCTGGCCGGCACCGTCGTCGGCGTCGCGGGCACGGTCACCACCGTCGCCGCGGGCGTGCTCGGCCTGCCGGCGTACGACCGCGAGCAGGTGCACCTGGCCACCCTCGAGGTCGACGCCGTCCGCGCCACCATCGGCGACCTGGTCGCGATGACGGTGGCCGACCGGCGTGCGCTCGGGTACATGCACCCGGGCAGAGCCGACGTGATCGGCGCCGGTGCGCTCATCCTCGACCGGATCCTGCGTCGCACCCCGGTGCAGACGCTCACCGTCTCCGAGTCCGACATCCTCGACGGCATCGCCTGGAGCTGCGTGACATGAAGACGCTGATCGCCTCGGCCAAGAACTTCCTCCGTCACGACGACACCGACCTCGCCGCGATGCTGACCTACTACGCCGTGCTCGCAATCTTCCCGGGGACGTTGGCCCTGTTCTCGTTGCTCGGGCTGATCGGCGATCCCGACGACACGGTGAAGACCGTGATCGACATCCTGCGGCCGCTGATGTCCTCCGACCGGCTCGACTCGATCCAGCCGACGATCACCACGCTCGTGAACGCGAGTGGGGCCACCTGGACCTTCGCTCTCGGTACTGCCGGCGCGCTGTACTCCGCCTCGGCGTACGTCGGCGGCTTCTCGCGCGCGATGAACCGGGTCCGCGAGGTCGAGGAGACCCGGCCGTTCTGGAAGCTGCGGCCGCTGATGCTGCTGATCACGCTGGCCTCGATCGTGCTGCTGGTGACCGGGCTGGTGATCATCACCGTCTCGGGGCCGCTCGCCGACTCGGTCGGTGCCAAGCTCGGGGTCGCGCAGTCCACGGTGGACCGCTGGGAGATCGCCAAGTGGCCGGCGCTGGCGGTGGTCGTCGTGGTGGTGGTCGCGCTGCTGTTCCACGCCACCCCGAACGTGAAGGTCGGCCGGATCCGGCTGCTGTCGCCGGGGGCGTTCCTCGCGCTGCTGATCTGGGCCGGAGCCTCGACCGGCTTCGCGTTCTACGTCGCGAACTTCGGCTCGTACAACAAGACCTACGGATCGGTCGCGGGCGCGATCGTCGCGCTGCTGTGGCTCTGGCTGACGAACCTGGCGCTGCTGTTCGGGGCCGAGGTGGACGCCGTCCGGGACGCGCGGATCGCCGAGGAGAAGGCCGCGCGCGCCGCCGCTGCCGCCGACCTGGACAGCCTGGACCCGGGAAGCTACCTGGCGCCCCCGCGCCCGGAGCCCGCGCTGGTGGAGAAGCTGGTGCTGCGCGAGTCGTACCCGGTCCGCCCGGGCGAGCCGCCGTACGGGCCGGCGGTGCAGCCGGTTCCCGAGGAAGACTGATGCTCCCGCACCCGGTCACCGGCGAGCTGTTCGCCAGCCCGGTCCCGCCGGGAACCGGGTGGCCGGACGACCCGGCCCGACCGGACACCCCGATCGCGCGGACCGCTGCAGACGTGGTCGAAATGGCCGACGTCGCGGACCTGGCCGAGCTCGACGCCCGGGTCTCGGTCTGCAGCGCCTGCCCGCGGCTGGTGACCTGGCGCGAGGACGTGGCGGAGACCAAGCGTGCCTCGTTCGCGGGTGAGCCCTACTGGGGGCGTCCGATCGCCGGCTGGGGTGATGCGGACGCCCGGATCCTGATCATCGGGCTCGCGCCTGCGGCGAACGGTGGCAACCGCACCGGCCGGATCTTCACCGGTGACTCGTCGGGGGACTGGTTGTTCGCTGCGCTGCACCGGGCCGGGCTGGCTCGTCAGGAGACCTCGCTGCACGCCGGCGACGGGCAGGGCCTGATCGGCGCCCGGATGGCTGCGGCCGTGCGGTGCGCGCCGCCGCAGAACAAGCCGACGCCGGTCGAGCGCGACACCTGCGCACCGTGGATCGCCCGCGAGGTCCAGTTGGTCGCTCCGACCCTGAAGGTCGTGGTCACGCTCGGAGCCTTCGGGTGGGGCGCCGCGCTGTCCTCGCTGCGGGACGCGGGCTTCACGATCCCGAAGCCACAGCCGAAATTCGGCCACCGGGCCGAGGTCGTGCTGGACGGACCCGCCGGACCCGTGACGCTGCTGGGCAGCTACCACCCGTCGCAGCAGAACACCTTCACCGGCAAGCTCACCCACGCGATGCTCGACGACGTCTTCGCGCGGGCGCGCGAGCTGGCGGCTTAGCGGCTGCGCGGTGGTTCGACGGTCTTGGGCGTCAGGTCACGCGTCCCGGTCCGGTCCTTGAGGTAGACGTACCCGTGGGGTGATCGCCAGAGGTAGGAGTCGGCTCCCACCCTGGTGTAGGTCCACGCACTGAAGGTTTTGACGCGATGGTGGGTGCGGCAAGGACCGGCGAGATTCGACGAGGTGGTCTGGCCGGGCGGGCCGTTCGGGTCGTAGGGCTCGATGTGGTCCTTGTCGCCGTGTCGCGCGCTGTTGGTGCAGAACGGGAACGGGCACCAGCGGTCGCGGAGCACGACCTGCTCGGCCTGGCGGGCGGTGGGCCGGTACCCCGGGCTGGTGATCTCCTCGGCGAGGTCGAGGACCGGGCGGACGACGACGGAACCGGCGGTCCTGGTCCACTCGCGGACTTGCTCCACCGTGGCCAGGTGGCGACCGTTGTTCTCGATCTCCGCCGTCCCGTCTGCGTTGAGGTGTGCGTACAGCACGACCTGGCGCGGCGACGTGACCGGCGGCGTCGCGACCGGGGCCTCGGCAGGGAGGCCCGAGTTGTAGTCGAGGACGAGCTCGCCGCGGGCCAGGTTTCCGAGGGCCTTGGCTCGCCGGGCGTCGAGGGAGAGCTCCGAGCCGAGGGCCTTCTGCTGCTCGGCTCCGGCCTGGAGCGCCTGCTCGAGATCCATGGCGTCTGCCATGTCGAGGTCGCCGAAGATGCGGCAGGTGCCCGTGTAGGAGGGCTGGTCGAAGAGGATCTGCACGCCCTGCGTCTCCTCAGCTGCCGCGGCGATCTCCTCGGCGTGGACCGGCATGAACCGCGCGATCGCCGCATCAATGAGCCGTTGCAGGTCACGCGTGCTGATCCGCTCCGCGACGGGAGCGACCTGAGCGTCGACGAAGGCAGCGGCCTCGGGGGAGAGGCTCGTGGTGGCGGCTGCGATCTGGCGTCCGCGCCCGGAGTTCAGGGAGCCGGACGTGACGCGGGTCCAGGTCAGCGGGAGCCGGTGGACCAGCTCGAGCACCTCGGCGAACAGGTGCTCGGCAGCCCGACGGTTGATCTTCAGCGTGGTCCCGAACTCGATGACGGCGAAGTGGGCGACGTGCGGAGCGCCCTCACCCGCCAGCGAGACGGGGGTGTCGCCGTAGGTGGCGATGGCCCGATCAGCGGTCTCGGGATCGTCGATCCGGTGCATCTCGGCCCACTGAGCGACTCGCTCCAGGAGGCGGGTGCGGGCTGCCTCGACCTCGGCCTGCTCACGACGAGCAGCAGCCAGGACTGCGCCGGTCTCGAGGATTGAGGTCGTGGTCATGGACCAATTCTAGGAAGCGAAAAGGGCCCAAAACCCTTGTCCACAAGGGGAAAGTGCCTCGGTGAGGTCACGAGTTGGTCACGGCTCGGCCCGGAGGTGGCAGACTCCCTCCATGCCGCTCCTCGCCATCACCGTCCTCGGCCACGACCGCCCCGGCATCATCGCCGAGACCACCGGAGTGCTGGCCCAGCTCGGGCTGAACATCGAGGACTCCACGATGACGCTGCTGCGCGGGCACTTCGCGATGATGCTCGTCACCGACGGCGCATCCGACGCGGGAACCGTCGAGGAGTCCCTGGCCGGTCTGACCGCCGACGGGTCGCTCTCGGTGTCGGTGCGGGAGATCCCGACCGAGTCCGTGAGCAGCCGCGGTTCGGCGTACCTGCTCAGCGTGCACGGAGGTGACCGCCCCGGGATCGTCTCGGCCGTGGTCGCCGAGGTGGCGAAGGTCAGCGGCAACATCACCGACCTGACCACCCGCCTCGCCGGCGACCTCTACGTGCTGATCGCCGAGGTGGACCTGCCCGGGTCCGCCGACGTGGCCGGGCTGCAGCGAGCGCTGGAGGGAGTTGCGGGTGAGCTCGGCGTCGGTGTCACCCTGCGGCCGCTGGAGAGCGACGACCTGTGACCCCCCAGGAGAGCGCGGGAGGTCGCGTCCTCCCGGTCGTCCGGGCGCCTGATCCGGTGCTGTCCCGCCCCGGCGCGTTGGTCGACCCCACCGCGACGGAGATCGTGCAGCTCGCGGCGGACCTGGTCGCGACGATGCGGGTCTCGCCGGGGTGCGTCGGCCTTGCCGCGCCGCAGGTCGGGATCAGCGCGAAGGTCTTCTGCGTCGACGTCTCCGCGCACCCCAAGACCCGCGGCCACCACGGCACCTTCGTGCTGTGCAACGCCGAGGTGATCAGCGCGACCCGCAACGAGAAGGCGCGTGAGGGCTGCATGAGCGTCCCCGATCTGACCGGCGACGTGAAGCGGGCGTCCCGCCTGGTCGTGCGCGGTTTCGAGCCCGGAAGCGGGGCCGAAGTGGTCCTCGAGGCTGAAGCATTCGAGGCTCGCGCGCTGCAGCACGAGATCGACCACTGCGACGGACTGCTGTTCCTGGACCGGGTCGCCGGAGCCCACGCCCTGCACGCCCGGAAGACCTACCTCTGACGCTCAGAACCCCTTGTTTTCAAGGGTTTTCGGCCCCAGGTGTGATCCAGGTCAACCCGGTGTGCTGGCTCACAGTCCCCGCGTGAGCGGTCAAGAGCTACTGGCGAGTTCGGGTCCACTGGATGTGCCCCGTCCAACGACGGGAGCCACCTGTTCTCACGCTGAGGCCCGTCATGAGCCAGGTGACGACGACGCGAAAGCGAGCGTTATGACGGGCGCGGAGGAACCAGCAGTACGTCCCCCCGGTGACATCGGGAACCGGTCAGGGACTTGGGGTGAAGCCACGAGAGTGGCCGGGCAACGGTAGCCCGAATCCGACAGGTCAACCCTCGCAAGCGTGACCGTTCAGGTTCATCATGACGACGTCAATCCGTCGTACTCTGGCGCGCGCGCTCACCCTGGTCGCCGCGCTGCTCACCCTCACCACCCTGGTCAGCATGCCGGTGTCGAGCGCCGAGGCCTCGACCGCCACCTTCGGTGACCGGATCTCCTACACGGCCTCGACCCGCAAGGGTTCGCCGTACCAGTACGGCGCGGACGGCCCGACCCGGTTCGACTGCTCCGGTCTGACCAAGTGGACGCTCGCCAAGCTGGGCCGGTCGCTGCCGCACTCGGCCGCGGGCCAGTACAACGACAGCGACGTGCACCACATCATCTCGCGCTGGCGCCACAAGGGAGACCTGGTGTTCTTCCACAACTCGCGCGGCATCTACCACGTCGGGATCTACGCCGGTAACGGCTACATCTGGCACGCGCCGTACTCGGGCGCCCGTGTCCGGCTGGAGAAGCTCTGGACCAGCTCGGTCTACTACGGCCGGGTGAAGTGATCCGGAGAACGGCTCAGCAGCCGTCCGCGTAGACGTAGCACCGCAGCGCCGGCTCCTTGCTGACCTCGGGCGCCCCGACCACGTTCACGAACGGGACGCTCACGGCCAGCAGGCCCGGCGCTGCGGCCAGCACCTGCACGTAGGTCTGCACGTTCGTCGGGTCGACGCCCGGCTGGTACAGCTTCGAGCACGATGCGCGACCGATCCGCGACGGCACGGCCGGACCCTTGTGGGTCAGCGCGTCCATCACCAGGGCGTACGTCGTCGGGTCGATGGTGCCGACCGTCAGGTGCTCGAACACGTCCCCGTGGCACACGCTCTGGGTGGCGACGTTCGTGATCATGCCGTTGCCGGTGTGCAACGAGGACGACGAGTTGGCAGCGGTGTTGTTCGGCTGCACCACCTCGTCGGTGTGGGTGTAGATCTCGGTGTAGCTGATCCCGGCGAACGTCTCCGCGCCGCTGTTCAGCGCCTTGATGAAGTTCGAGCCAGCGCCCTGCTGGAGCGAAGCGGGCGGGAGCTTGCTGCCCTCCGGCGCTGACAGCGCGGCGGCCTTGGTGCCGTGGTTGGACCCGGCCATGCCGATCACGTCGTCGACCATCGCCCGGGTGTCCGGCCAGAACCGCAGTGCCCAGCGCATCGACATGCCGCCCTGGCTGTGGCCCATCACCGCGATCCGGCGCCCGGCCTTGGCGTGCATCGTGCGGATCGCGTAGACGAGGTACTCGCCGGCTGTCTGGATGTCGCCGAGGGTGTGGAACGGCATCGTGACCGTGCACCAGGCGCGCTTCTGGGCCCGGAACGCGCGCTCGTAGTTCCAGGAGTAGTTCTGTACCGGCGTGACGCCGGTGGCGGGGCTGAGCAGCACCGGCTCGCCCGGCGCGGTGCGCAGGTCGTTGTGGCAGACCAGCGCCTTGGCCAGCGTCGCCTTCGCGACGTGCAGTGCCGGACCGGGACGGTTCAGCGGGGCGTAGGCACTGGCGGTCGCCGCCGTGCCCGACGGAGCGACGAGGACGCTCGCCAGCAGGGCAGCGGCGAGCAGGGCGAGGGCAGCACGAACCAGGGAGGGGAGGGGTCTCACGCCTGGCAGGCTACGCGCGTCACTTCCAGATGCGCACGTAGTCCACCAACGTGGTGACCTTGTCCGGCACCACGTTCGTGTCGTAGACGTTCCCGGTCGTGCCCATCGCCTGGGTCAGCGCCAGGAAGAACGGCTTGTCGAACGGTGAGGTCTTGCCGTGCAGCGTGGCCAGCGCGGAGGAGTAGTCGTCGATCATGCAGACGTCGCCGTTGAGCAGGATGGTCAGCCGCCCGGGAGCCCACTCGAGGCCGTAGGTGTTGAACTCGCCGACCTTGATCGGGCACTTGGCCGTGGTGACGTTGTTGTTCGTCCCTGCGCTCGTCGAGCCCGGGTAGTAGTGGATGTACGGCTTGTCGGTGTCGGCGTACTTGCTGTAGAGCTCGGCGAAGTCGATCTCGCCCGAGGCCGGCCACTGGCCGTAGGAGTTCTTGTTCGGCCACAGCCAGAACGTCTCCTGCACGCCCGGGTCGCTGACGTCCGGGATCTTCGCGCGCACCTCGTACTTGCCGTAGGTCTGCGAGAACGTCTGGAAGTGCATGACCTGCCCGTAGGCGTACTGGGAGGTCTTGCCCTTGCCGCACTTCACCGGCGCCGGCAGCTGCACCAGGGACAGCTCGAGGTTGCCGTTGGCGACGCCGATGGTGTCGGGACTGTCGGTCGCGCACGCGTACATCGAGCTGGTTCCGGTGGTCGCGCCGCTGGTCGCGGTGACCTGTGGTACCCAGAAGCGACGGTCCAGGGTCGAACCGTCGAACTCGTCGTCGTACGAGCAGGTCCACGAGGTGCCGTCGGCCTTGACCGGGTCCGGTCCGTCGCCGCACTTCGGGGCCGGCGGGGGCGGCGCCGCGGCGATGGTGATCGCCCAGGACGCGCTGTCACCCTCCTGGTAGCTCGCGGTCGCCTTGATCGTCGCCCAGTAGTTGAAGCTGCCCTTGTAGGCCCGGCCGGTGATCGGCAGGCTCGCCCGCAGGTTGTCGTCGAGGACCGCCTTGCTCACCTGGTTGTAGCCCAGGCCGTAGGTGCCGGCGGTGCGCAGGTAGATCGTCGTCCCCGGCACGGCCGGCGACTCGGCCTGGACCTCGGCGGTGCCGGGCTGACCGAGCTCGAGCTCGTCGGGCGCCGAGAGCACGCGGATGGCGGGGCGGTTCAGCACGCCGCTGCTGGTGCTCGCGCGGTTGCTGCTGACCAGGTTGCTGACCGAGTGGTCGGCCTCGAGCAGCACGCTGGGACCGCCCGCGATGTACAGGGCGACCGATGCCGTCACGAGCAGGAGAAATACGCGGAACATGGGGAAGTCCTGCCGTCCTCGTCAGTGGGGGAAGGGGAGGGTGGCGAGTGATCTGTCTGCCGATGCTATTGAGAGCACGCGTCCGAAATCCCGTTCTGCGCCCTTTCTGACATGGGCGTGTCGCAGATCGGTTACCGATCAACGGCGGTCGTTACTGGCCGAGCTGGGTGAACTGGCTCGGCGGCGGCTTGGTGCACACCGAGGTGCCTCCGCCGGTCATCCCGGGGTCGGTCGTGCAGTTGCTGCTGCTCTTCTTCAGGCTGCAGCCGCCGGCCAGGAGAACCACCAGCAGGAGCGCCGGTACGACGCTGAGGGCACGTGCACGCCTCATGCGACCACGGTAGTGATGTCCTAGGGTCGCGGGGTATAGCCCTGGTATCCCAATCGGCAGAGGAAGCGGTCTTAAAAACCGTTCAGTGTGGGTTCGACCCCCACCCGGGGCACAGATCCGCCGCATCCGGACCCGCTCAGGAAACGCTCAACCTCGGGTGCGACCATGGGCCGGTGGAACAGCAGGAGCAGCAGCAGACGACCCCGGGCGACACCAGCCGCGGTGACCTGGCGATCGCGACAGTCATCTCGACGCTGGTCAACATCGGCTACATCTTCATCGCGCCCGGCGACCAGCGCGTGCTGCTCGTGCTGATGTTCTCGATGATCGCGGGCCTGATCATGCTGGCCGGCGACAAGACCGGCCCCTACGGCATGGGCATCATCTTCGGGGTCGCGCTCGCCGCGGCCATCGCGGTCGGTCTGGCACTGGCCGGGGCCTCACCGCACGACTTCGTCCCCAACCGCCCGGGCACCTGACCGCTTAGGTTCCTAGCCGCGGTCCTCGGGCCCGTTCGGCATGAACTGGGCCGCGATGTGCGGCCACGCGTTGTCGATCAGCGTCACCAGGTCGATCCGCATGGCCTTGCGGACGTGCGGCTTCTCCAGCTCGCGGTCGACGAAGCGGACGATGAAGCGGCGCAGCTCGCCGTCGAGCCCGGTCAGCTTCTGTAGCACGGTCGCGCGCCGGCTGTCCGCGTCCAAGGTCATCTCCACGTCGTCCGGGTTCGGCGGCGTGATGTGCCAGAGGATCGTCAGCGGCTCGACGAGCTCCATGGTCAGGCGCAGCGGCAGCAGCACCTGGGCGTTGAAGCGCAGCATGTCGACGCCGAGGTCGAGGTGGAAGGCCACGTCGACCGGCAGGTTCACCTGGTAGCCCACGACGTCGGGCAGCGCCTCGCCGTACGCCTTGCCGAAGGTGCCGTTGGCGGTCGCCTTGGCGACCCTGCGTCCCGGGCCGGCGCCGATCGGGCCGAGCTGGAACTCGTCGCCGAGGACCCGGTTGATCGACTCCATCACCCGGTCGCGGTGCAGCACCAGGTTCATGAACCGCATGCCGAACTCGTCATAGCTGAGCGCGTTCTCCGGCTCGCTGCGGACCATCAGGTCCTCGAAGCTGGCCGCCTCCTCCTCCGGCGCCTGGACCTCGGCGGGCTCGGCGGGCTCGACGACCGCGGTCTCGGGCTCGGGATGCACGTCGGAGGTCACCGCACGATCATGGGGCATACCGGACGCCGGAGCCGCACCGGGGTAACCCCGATGCGTAGAACTCGTTTCAGTTCTTGTGAAGAAGCTCGCGATCGCCCTCCTCGCCCTGCTCGCCACGTTCGCCGTCTCCGGCAACCTCGTCACCCCGGCCCAGGCCGACGGTCCGGCGACGCCGCGGCTGCACCGCGAAGGGCGCAACCTGGTCGACCAGTTCGGCCGCCAGGTGATCGTGCACGGCTTCAACTTCGTCTGGAAGAGCGCGCCCTACGCGCCGCCGGACACCGCGAACGGCTTCACCGCCGCTGACGCGCAGTGGCTCTACGACCACGGCTTCAACGGTGCGCGGCTCGGCATCCTCTGGGCCGGCGTGAACCCGACCGCTCCGGGCGTCGTCGACAACAGCTACTTCGACAAGTGGCAGCGGGTCATCGACCTGATGGCCGCCAAGGGCGTCTGGATGCAGTTCGACATGCACCAGGACCAGTGGAACGAGGTGTACGGCGGCGAGGGCGTGCCGGCGTGGGCCGTGAAGCGCCCGCTGCCGTGGTCGCTGTTCCCGTTCCCGCCGGTGCCGTTCCCCGAGGGCTACTGGACGCCTGAGGTCTCGACCGTCTTCGACAACTTCTGGGCCAACAAGAACGGCCTGCTCGACAACTGGGTGACGTTCTGGAAGCAGGTCGCGAACCGCTACAAGGACCAGCCGTACTCGATGGGCTACGACCTGATCAACGAGCCGTGGGCCGGGAACGAGTGGACCGGGTGCATCCTCATCGCCGGCTGCCCCTCGACGTACGCGAAGGAGCTCCAGCCCGCGCAGAACAAGGCGCTGGCCGGGATCCGTAGCGTCGACCCGACCAACATCGTCTGGTACGAGCCGCAGCAGCTCGCCGCCGGTCTGCCGATCCCGACGCACCTGACCTCGGTCGCGGGGGAGAACAACCTCGGCCTGTCCTGGCACAACTACTGCAGCGCCACGTTCGCGGCGTCGCTGGGCGTCCCGCTCGACCTGACCGAGAGCTGCAAGGCGTTCACCCGCAACCGGGAGAACAACGCGCTCAAGCAGGCCGACGCGATGAACGCGGTGCCGCTGATGTCGGAGTGGGGCGCGACCGACAACGACCGCGCGATCCAGATCGACGCCGACTCGGCCGACTCCAACAACATGAGCTGGCTGTACTGGGCCTACAAGTACTGGAACGACCCGACCACGGCCGACACCGACCAGGGCGTGTTCGTCGACGACGCCGACATCAGCAACCCGAAGCCGAAGCTCGACCAGCTGGTGCGCACCTACCCCCAGGCGACCGCGGGCCGGAACCTCGCCTACAGCTACAACACGACCACCGGGCTGTTCACGATGAGCTTCACCTCGGACCCGAGCATCACCGCGCCGACACACATCTTCGTGAGCCCGCTGACGGCACCGCACGGCTACACGGTCACCACCAGTGCCGGCACGGTCACCAAGAACGGGTCGTACGTCGACCTGACCGGGACCGGGTCGGGCACGGTCAACGTGACCATCACACCGCTGCCGTAAGCGGGAACACTGGCCTGGCGGGCGTCGTTCATCATGTGACGGCTCGGTACGATCGAGCAATCACGCCGGCGCCACCGTGGTGAGCCGGTTCGGCCTCCAAGGAGGAGACCATGCAGAGCAGCAACCCCGTCTTCACCCGCTCCGAGGGCTTCAACGGCAAGAACCAGACGTCCTACGCGAGCTTCGACCAGCCGGCCTACGGCGGTCCGATCACGCACACCGGCGCAGGCACCGGCCGGATGACGATCGACTCGGTCGTGCAGAAGACCGGTATCACGCTGGGCATCCTGGTCGTCGTCGCCGCCGCGGTGTGGATCGGCACCGGTGACGTGCTCCACAACACCCAGGACATCCACGGCAACGACGTCACGAAGGTCGACACCGACAAGGCGCAGCTGCTCTACACGCTGAGCATCGTCGGCGCCTTCGGCGGATTCATCCTCAGCCTGGTGAACTCGTTCAAGCGGGTCATCAGCCCCGCGCTGGTGATCGCGTACGCCGCGCTCGAGGGCCTCTTCGTCGGCGCCATGAGCAAGGTGTTCCAGCTGCAGTTCGGTGGCGGTGTCGTCACCGGTGCGGTCATCGGCACGATCGCCGCCGTCGCGGGCACGCTCGCGGCGTACAAGATCTTCGACATCCAGGTGAGCAACAAGTTCCGCACCTGGGTGATCGGCATGATGTTCGGCTTCGTGGCCGTCACGCTGCTCGACGCCGTGCTCGGCATCTTCAAGTCGAGCATCGGCTTCAACGGCTTCGGTGGCCTGGGCCTGCTGATGAGCGTGGTCGGTCTCGGCCTCGGTGTGCTGATGCTGATCCTCGACTTCGACTTCGTCGAGCGCGGCATCGCGGCCGGACTGCCTGAGCGGGAGTCGTGGCGTGCGGCGTTCGGCTTCACCGTCACGATCATCTGGATCTACATCGAGCTGCTGCGGATCCTCGCGATCCTGCGAGGCAACGACTAGCTGGTCGGTACCTCTTCGGAAGCGCTCGAGTCCTCCTCGGACTCGGGCGCTTCTGCGTTCACCGGGTTCAGCCAGCGGCGGCGCATCTGCAGCACCCAGCGGCCGCCGGGGCCGCGGGTCGAGCCCGCGATCTCGGTGCCGTCGATCTCGGTTCCGGGGTTCTTGCTGGCGTGCACGGCGGCCTTGCCGATCGAGCGCAGGCCCTCTCCGCGGGTGACCCGCGGGTGAGTCTCGTCCTCCGGGCCGTGGCCGAGTGCCGCGAGGGCGGTCGGCACCAGCACGGTGGCGAGCGAGGCGTAGCCGGCCGCGGAGGGGTGGAAGCGGTCCGGTCCGAAGAACAGGGCCGGGGCGGCGTCGAACTCGGGTCCGAGGATCGAGCCGAGCGAGAGCGATCGCCCGCCCGCCTCGACGGTCGCGATCGCCTGGGCAGCGGCCAGCCGGCGCGACCAGGTGCGCGCCACGAACCGCAGCGGCTGGGGGATCGGACGGATGGTGCCCAGGTCGGGGCAGGTGCCCACGACGACCTCGACCCCGTGCTCACGCAGCCGGTGCACGGCCTCGGAGAGGTAGCGGACCGACTCCGAGGGCAGCATCCGGTGGGTGACGTCGTTGGCGCCGATCAGGATGACGGCCAGGTCGGGCTCCGTCGGCAGTGCGGCCTTGACCTGGCCGACCAGGTCGCTGGACTTGGCTCCGGTGAAGCAGAACGCGTCGAGGTGCACCCGGCGGTTCGCCCGTGCGGCGATCCCCGAGCCGAGGTGCGCGCCCGGCGTCTCCTCGACCAGGCTCACGCCGTACCCGGCCGCGCTGGAGTCACCGAGGAGGGCGACCTTGATCGCCGGGCCCGGTCGTCCGCGCCCGTACCACCCGGTGGCGTCCGGCACCCGTCCCTCGAACTTGCCGATCACACGCCGGGCGACGGTCGCCTCGGCGCGCAGGACGCCGTACAGCGCTGCGCCGAGGACTGAGAGGCCACCGCCGCCGAACACCGCGGCTGACGCCAGCTTCCGAGCTGCTGCTGCCTTTCCCACGTCGGCAACCCTAAAGGGGGCCACTATGTTGAGCCGTATGGAATACGCAGACTCGCTCCTCGACCTGATCGGCAACACCCCGCTGGTCAAGCTCGGCAGGAGCCTGGACCGGGCAGCCGACACCGATGGCCCGCTGGTCCTGGCCAAGATCGAGTACCTCAACCCCGGCGGCTCGGTGAAGGACCGGATCGCGCGCCGGATGATCGACGCCGCGGAAGCCTCCGGCGAGCTCCAGCCCGGCGGCACCATCGTCGAGCCGACCTCGGGCAACACCGGAGTCGGGCTCGCCCTGGTCGCCCAGCAGCGCGGCTACAAGTGCGTCTTCGTCTGCCCGGACAAGGTCAGCGAGGACAAGCGCAACGTGCTCAAGGCCTACGGCGCCGAGGTCGTGGTGTGCCCGACCGCGGTCGCACCGGAGCACCCCGACAGCTACTACAACGTCTCCGACCGGCTCTCCAAGGAGCCTGGCGCCTGGAAGCCGGACCAGTACTCCAACCCGAACAATCCGCGCAGCCACTACGAGGACACCGGCCCGGAGATCTGGCGCCAGACCGAGGGGAAGATCACCCACTTCGTCTGCGGGATGGGCACCGGCGGCACCATCTCGGGCGTCGGTCGCTACCTCAAGGAGCAGAACCCGGCGATCCAGGTGGTCGGCGCCGACCCGGCCGGCTCGGTCTACTCCGGCGGGACCGGGCGCCCGTACCTGGTCGAGGGCGTCGGTGAGGACTTCTGGCCGGACACCTACGACCGCGGCGTCGCCGACCGCGTCATCGAGGTCTCAGACGCCGACTCGTTCGCCTTCACCCGCCGGCTGGCCCGCGAGGAAGGCCTGCTCGTCGGCGGCTCCTCCGGCATGGCCGCGTTCGCGGCGGCCCAGCTGGCGGCCGAGATCGACGATCCCGAGGCCGTCATCGTGGTGCTCCTCCCGGACTCCGGCCGCGGCTACCTGACCAAGGTGTTCAACGACGACTGGCTGGCGCAGTACGGCTTCCTCGCGGCGCAGGACGACCAGACCGTCGGCGAGGTGCTGCGCGGCAAGAGCGGCTCGATCCCGGACTTGGTGCACACCCACCCGACCGAGACGGTGGCCGAGGCCATCAACATCCTGCGCGAGTACGGCGTCTCGCAGATGCCCGTGGTGCGCGCGGAGCCCCCGGTGATGGCGGCCGAGGTGGCCGGTTCGGTCTCCGAACGGGCGCTGCTCGACGCGCTGTTCGTCGGGAACGCAAAGCTGGCCGACCAGGTCGAGGCCCACATGAGTCCGCCGCTCCCGACGATCGGCGGATCGGCCGGCGTGGCCGAGGCGATCACCGCTCTCGGGGACGCCGACGCGCTGCTCGTGCAGGAGGACGGACGTCCCGTCGGGGTGCTCACCCGGGCCGATCTGCTGACCTTCATCGCCGCTTTCCGTTGAGACTCACCAGGTCCGAAAGTCCCGATTTGCACGGATCTACTCGTTCCGTGCCCATCGATGTTCTAAGGTGAGTTCACGGTCGCTGTATCCGTACCCCACATGGATGCGACCGAGGTCCGTTGGGGTGCAGCGCCGGCCACTGGCCAGGCGCACAACGGATCAGGTGGCGGGGTGATCCTGGGAGGGGTACCCCGCCACCACCTCAACTTTTCTCGGAACGAGCCAAAGGGCACCTGTTGGGCTACCTCACGATCGCCTCAGAAGCAGAGGCCGAGATCGAGGTGTCCCGGTCGCGGTTCCGCTGCCTGATCGTGCGCGTGGAGGACGAGATGTCCGCGCGCGGAGTGGTCGAGGCGGCCCGCCGGGAGCACTGGAATGCCCGGCACCACTGCTCGGCCTTCGTCCTGGGTCCCACCGGCGCGGTCGAGCGCTCGAGCGATGACGGCGAGCCGCCCGGCACCGGCGGGGCTCCCATGCTCGAGGTGCTGCGCGGGCGCGAGCTCTTCGACGTGGTGGCCGTGGTCACCCGCTGGTTCGGCGGCACGCTGCTCGGCACCGGCGGCCTGTCGCGTGCGTACGCCGACGCGGTCCGCGCGGCACTCGAGGGAGCCGAGCTGATCGAGCGGGTCGAGCAGGAGCTGGTCGACGTCACCGTCGACCTGGCCGCGGCCGGTCGGCTCGAGCACGAGCTGCGCTCACGCGGAACGAACGTGCTGCGGATCGACTACACCGACGTCGCGACGCTCCAGCTCGCCGTGCCGATGGTCGCGGTCCCGATCGCCGAGGAGATCGTCGCCGAGCTCACCGAGGGAGCTGCGGAGCTGGTGCACCGCGGCCGGCGCTGGGTGGACGCGCCGGTCACTCCGTAGCTCGTTCACCGCGTCGCCCAGGTCTAGCGCAGGGTGATCTCGCGCTGCGTGCCGACGCCGGTGAGCTTCTCCGGGTTGCGCACCAGGTAGATCTCCTTGACCAGACCGTGCTCGGCGACGACGGTCCCGACCGCGTCGAGCTCGCCGTCGACGATCAGGAACAGGGCCGGCGACCCGTTGACGGTTCCCCACTCGACGTCGATCTGCGCGCCGGTCGGCACCACGGCAGCCAGGAAGCGGGCCACCTTGGAGGCGCCGTGGATCGGGTTGAGCGCCGCCTTCTTGATGCCGCCGCCATCGGTGCGCAGCACGACGTCGGGAGCGAGCAGCTCGAGGAGCGGCTCGACCTGGCCGGTACTCGCGGCGATGAAGAACTCCGCGACGATCTCCTGGCTGTTCTCCGGGAGCTCCACGCGCGGCCGACGGGCCTCGACGTGGTTGCGGGCACGCGAGGCGAGCTGGCGGACGGCCGGCTCGGTCTTCTCGGTGGCCGCCGCGATCTCGGCGTACTCGAAGCCGAAGATCTCGCGCAGCACGAAGACGGCCCGCTCCAACGGCGTCAGGGTCTCCAGGACGACCAGCATCGCGAAGGAGACCGAGTCGGCCAGCTCGACGTCGTCGGCCACGTCCGGTGCGGTCACCAGCGGCTCGGGCAGCCAGGTGCCGACGTACGTCTCGCGCTGGCGCTGGAGCGTGCGGAGCCGGTTCAGGCTCTGCCGGGTGACGACCCGGACGAGGTACGCGCGCGGGTCGCGCACCTCGTCCCACAACACGTCCGCGCAGCGCAGCCAGGACTCCTGGAGGACGTCCTCGGCATCGGCAGCGCTGCCGAGCATCTCGTAGGCCACCGTGAACAGCAGCCCGCGGTGGTCGGCGAAGTCGTCAGCCGCGGAGCTCACAGAACTCCTTGAAGCCCTGGCTGGTCAGCCCGATGGCGCTGTTGAACCGCGAGCGCTCGTTCTCGACGGCGATCATCATGGTCAGCTCCACGAACCCATCCTCACCGAGATCCGCGCGCAGCGCCTCGGCCATCTCGTCGGTCACCTCGAGCGGGGTCACGCTCATCGCCTCGGCGTACTCGAGGACGCGGCGCTCCAGCGGGCTGAAGACCTCCGAGGTGCGCCAGGTCGGCACGTGCTCGAGCTTGCTCGTGTCCAGGCCCTTGCTCTGGCCTGCCCAGTACCCGAAGTCCATGCACCAGCTGCAGCCGATGACCGCGGCGCTGCAGGCCTCGGCGAGCAGCTTGAGGTCCGGGTCGAGGCGGTTCCACTTGGCGACCTTGCCCTCGAACTTCATGATCGCGAACAGGATCGGCTTGTGGTGCAGCAGCGCCAGGCCGTTGTCGAGGACCTTGCCGTAGGTGCGCCGGGAGTACCAGCCGACCGCCTTGCTGAACAGGTCCTGGTCCTCCACCAGCGGGACGCGGGCGGCCTGGCGGCGCTCCTCGGTGGTCGCGTACGTCTTCGTGCTCATCGTCGATCGTCTCCTCGTTCCGGTGCCCCTGGGAGGGCTCGTCGACATGAAGACACCGGCCGAGCGGGATCTGTGACACGGATCCGTCACGCGAGCGAGAGAAAGAGCTTCTCCATCCGCTGCAGGTCCAGGGCACGCATGCCCTCGGGACTGTTAAGCGCCTGCTGCAGGCCGATCGAGACGATCGCGAAGCCGGCCTTGTCGAGGGCGCGCGAGACCGCGGCGACCTGGGTCACGACGTCCTCGCACTCGCGGCCCTCCTCGAGCATCCGCAGGATGCCGTTGAGCTGGCCCTGGGCGCGCTTGATCCGGTTGATCACCGGCGTCATCTCAGCGGGTTCGAGCTTCATCGTGCTCCTCAGCGGTGAGGGGAGTGGTCGGGGAGGCAGTACAGATCGTGAACTGGAGCATACCCCCGGGGGTTTCCTAGGATCATCGTAGTCGATACCCCAAGGGGTATCGATTCACGACAGAGGAGAACCCTGATGACACTGACTTCCGACGATCGCGCCGAGATGCTCGAGCGGATCCGCACGACCTTGTCCGCCGGTCCGCTGGGCCGCCTCGGCCTCTGGGTCGTCGACAACGGGCGCCGTACGGCGGTGCTCTGGATGTTCGTGGTCATCGGGCTCGGCCTGTTCGCGCCGCAGGTGGAGTCGTCGCTCTCGGGCGCCGGCTGGCAGGACGACGGCTCGGAGTCGGTGGCCGCGCGCAAGCTCGCCCAGGAACACTTCGGGGGCAACGCGAGCTCGGCGCTCCAGGTCGTCGTCACCGGCGACTCCGTGCTCACCGGCCGCGGTGCGCAGGTCATCGCACGGGCCACCCAGATCCTGGCGGCCGACCCGCGGGTCTCAGACGTGGTCGCCCCGACGCCGGGAGCCACGGTCAGCCGCGACGTCCGGACGGCGGTCCTGCTCGGTGGGGCCCGCGGGGACACCAACGAGATGGTCGCCGCCGCGTCCGACCTGAAGGGCCCGCTGACCGCGCTGTCCGGACACGGCGTCCAGGTCGAGGTCACCGGCGCCTCGGCGCTCTGGTCGGACTTCAACGAGTCGAACCTCAAGGCGATGCTGACCTCGGAGCTGCTGTCCTGGCCGGTGACGATGGCGATCCTCGTGCTCGCCTTCGGAACCCTCGTCGCCGCGGGCCTGCCCCTGCTGCTCACGCTGGCCGGCCTGGTGGCCTCCGCCGGCTCGCTGGTGCTGATCACGCACGTCGTCCCGGTCTCCATCTGGGCGATGAACTTCGCGATGATGTTCGCCCTGGCGCTCGGGATCGACTACGCGCTGTTCCTGGTCGTCCGCTTCCGGGCCGCCCGCCAGGAGCTCGACGTGCGACCAGCCGTCGCCGCGACGATGGACACCGCGGGCAAGGCGATCCTGCTCTCCGGCGCGACGGTGCTGGTCTCGCTCTCCGCGGTGATGCTGGTCCCGTCGCCGGCATTCCGATCGGCGGCCGGCGGGATCATGCTCGCGGTCGTGTTCGTGCTCGGTGCCACGCTCACCCTGCTGCCGCTGGTGCTGGCCAAGCTCGACCGACGACTGGACCGGCTCGCACTGCCGTGGTCGCAGCACCAGCGCGCGACCTCGCCGCGGTTCGCGGCCTGGGCCGAGCGGCTGGCGAACCGGCCGGCCCTGTACGGCGGGGCGGCCCTGGCTGTCCTGGCTCTGCTCGCCGCCCCGGTCGTGGGGCTCCGCACGTCGATGCCCTCGATCGCGGTGCTGCCGCACGATGCGACCGCCCGCGTCGGCTACGACCAGGTGCAGGCGGCGTTCGGTCCGGGTGCGCCTGCCGCGCTCCAGGTCGTCGTCCCCGGTGACCAGGTCGCCGCGGCGACCCGGGTGCTCCGGTCCGAGGACGGGATCGCGATGGCGTTCCCGGCCCAGCCTGCGGACGACGGCAGCGGCTTCGCGCTGATCCAGGCGATGCCGACCTCGGGTCCGACCTCCGCGGCGCTGTCGGCCACCGTTGACCGGCTGCGGGCCGATCTTCCTCCCGGAGCCCTGGTCGGGGGAGCGGCGGTCGAGAACCTCGACCTCGCCGCGGAGCTGGACGCCGCCACCCCCGTGGTGATCGCCGTGGTGCTGGCACTCGGGTTCCTGCTGCTGGTCTTCGCGCTGCAAGCCCCCCTGATCGCGCTCCTCGGCACCCTGACCAGCCTGCTCTCGGTCGGCGCCGCCTTCGGCATCGCCCGCCTGGTCTTCCAGGAGGGCTGGGGCTCAGGACTCCTGGGCTTCGACGCGCAGGGATTCCTCGACGCGTGGGCGCCGGTGTTCTTCTTCGCGATGATCTTCGCGATCGCGATGGACTACACGGCGTTCCTGCTCGCCTCGGCCAAGGAGCACTACGAGCGGACCGGCGATCCGCGCGAGGCGATGGTCGCGGCGCTCGCCCACTCGGGCCGGGTCGTCTTCGCGGCCGGTGCCGTGATGGTCGCTGTGTTCTTCACCTTCGCGCTCTCCGGCCCGCTGCCGCCCAAGGAGATGGGCATCGTGCTCGGGGTCGCGGTGCTGGTCGACGCGTTCCTGGTCCGCCTGGTGCTGCTCCCGGTGCTGCTCCGGCTGACCGGTCGTGCCGCGTGGTGGGCGCCGAGCTGGCTGCGTCGGGTGCTGCCGGAGATCCGGTTCTCGCACGGGTGACGGGACGCGTGCAACCTTTTCGGGCCTCGCGTCGTCCAGGATGAGGATGACCCCCTCCCAGGAGACGTGATGAACCTGAACACCCGCGGCGCCCTGCGCCGCACTGCCCTCGGTGCCGTTGCCGGCGCCACCGCCCTGCTGACCCTCGCTGCCCCGGCCGGTGCCGGTGCGCCGACCCGGGTCAACGCCGAGTACTGGGGCGTGAGCTGCGTGGCCGACCTCGGCGGCGGCCAGACCCTGTTCCTCTTCGGCGGCGGCACGACCGACGGCGCCGAGGGCGGGATCGGCGCCTTCGTCGAGGATGCCGACGGCGCCCAGGTCGCCGAGGGCCAGGCCACCGACTTCGGCTTCGGACCGACCTTCCACGCGACCATCCCGCTCGGGTCGAAGGCCTTCTCGATCAGCGCCACGGCCACCGCGGGTCCGACCGTGACCGAGCAGGTCAACGACCGCGACGGCAACTCGTGGACGAAGGGCAGCACCTCGCACGCCGACGTCACCCTGAGCGGCGGCACGGCGTCGTACGGCGGCAAGGCCGTCACCCTCGCGGAGAACGCCTGCAACGGCGAGATCAACGGGTTCCACGTGCGCACGACGAACCCGTCGGCTTCGATCCACACCTCCTCCGACTTCGCCTCGGACATCTGCGACCTCGACGGCCTCGCCGACGGCCAGGTCCGGCTGACGGGCGTGCTGCCGACCCCGTACGTCGAGGTCGTGCTCGACCACGGTGGCGAGAACGTCGAGAAGGCGCAGGGCGAGCTGCGGGTGAACGGTGGTCGGGGCACCCTGCGCACCGACTTCCTCGACGTGTTCACCGGTGCGGTGCGGACCCACGCCAGCATCGGTCTGGGGCTCACGAAGGCCGGCAAGACTGTGCGCGAGACCCTCTCCGAGGACGGCACCACCCAGCGGCAGTCGGTCACGCCGTACCGGGCCGAGGTCAGCGTCGCCACCGCCGACGGGCGTCGCGGCACGACCAGCTGCTCGGCCGTCTCGGTGACGACCCAAATCCGGGTGAAGCCCGCGCACTGACGGTGAGACGATCAGCGCATGCCCGGTGCGCTGATCGAGATCCGTCGCCCCTACTCGGAGTCCGAGGAGGTCGCGATCATCGACGCCGTGCACGGTGCGCTGGTCGCGGCGTTCCGGATCCCGCCCGGCGACAAGCACGTGCGGCTCGTGGTCCACGAGCCGCACCGCTTCGCGTGCCCGCCGCACCTGGCCGAGCCCGAGCGCGCCACCATGGTCGCGATCGACTGCTTCGCCGGGCGGTCGCTGGAGGCCAAGCGCGCCCTGTACGCCGAGATCGTCGGCCGCCTCGAGCCCCTGGGCATCCCGCGACCACGTCACCATCACCCTGCGTGAGATCACCCGGGAGAACTGGGGGATCCGCGGAGGACAGGCCGCTTCCGACATCGAGCTCGGGTTCGAGGTCAACGTCTAGGCGTCCGATGATCTCCGGTAGCGCGCGACGGATCGCCGAGGGCATCGGGCTCTCGGTGCTCAGCGCGGTCGCGCTGGTGCTGGCCTCGTCGTCGTACGGCGTCTGGCCGCTGGTGTTCGTCGCGTTCGTGCCCCTGGTGGTCGCGCAGAACAGGGTGCTCCCGGCGCGGTGGTCCGGGCTCGCGCTCGGGGTCGCGGTCGGGGGCTACCTGGTCTGGATCCTGTGGGACACGTTCCTCCCTGGTCAGCGTTGGATCTTCGCGGTCCTGGTGCCCGGCTTGATCGGCGGCGGGTGGTTCTCGAGGCTCTGCTTGGACCGCACCGGTCGGCGCCACGTCTGGTCCGATCCGGTGGTCTGGACGGCGGTGCTCTTCGTCCTGGCGCTCACCCCGATCGCCTCGTGGGTCGACCCGGCGTACGCGCTCTACCACCAGGCATGGCTGATCCAGCCGATCAGCCTCGTCGGGATTGCCGGGCTGAATCTGGTGGTGATGCTCGTCAACTACGCGCTCGCCGGCCTCGTGGTCAGTGCGGGACGGACGAAGGTGGTGGCCGCCGTCTCCGTCGCGGCGGCCGCGGCCGCGTGGGTCGGCAGCAGCGCGCTGATGCTCGCCCACCACGACGACGGGCCGGTGGTGCGGGTCGCGGTCGTGCAACCGGGGATCACCGATCTGCGCAGCCCCGCGGGTGACACATCAAGGCGCGCCGACCTGCGCCGAACGCTGACCGGACTCGAAGCCGCCACCGTGCGAGCGCAGGCCAAGGGCGCCCAGCTCGTGGTCTGGCCCGAGGAGGTCCTGCGCTACGTGACGCTCGACGAATCCTTCGACGCAGAGCTGCAGGCTCTCGCCCGCTCCACCGGCACCCTGATCGTCACCGGCTTCACCGAGGACCACGAGCGGTTCAACCGGGCACTGCTGGTCGGGCCCGGGGGGCGGATGCTGACCTACGACAAGCGTCACCCGGTCACCTTCCAGGGCGACCACAGCGTCGGCGGCCCGGTCCGGGTGGCCGACACCGAGCTCGGGCGGATCGCACCGATCATCTGCTACGACCTCGACTATCCCGAGACGGCCCGGCAGGCGGTGCGCACGGGTGCGCAGCTGCTCGCCGTACCGTCCTGGGACTGGTCGGGGATCGCCGAGCAGCACTACGCGCACCTGGTGTTCCGGTCGGTCGAGAACGGAGTTCCGGCGGCCAAGGCCGACACGGCGTGGGACTCGGTCATCGTCGACTCCGACGGCCGTATCCGCGCACGCCACATCAGCACCGGTGGCGACACCGCTCTCCTGGTAGCGGACGTCCACCTCGGCACCGGCGCCACGTTCTACACCCGTCATGGCGACCTGCTCGGCTGGGCCGTCGTCGTCGTCGCCGGGTTGTGGGGCGCTTACGCGACGGCGGCCATCGCGAGGCGACGGAGGGCGTGATCGGTCAGACCGGCCGGCGCCAGGCGACGAACACGTTCTCGGTCACCGACTGCATCGCCTGGATGACCGCCTCGTTGTCGAAGCCGGGGAGCTGCTGGAGCCGCTCGACCATCCCGTGCGGGATCAGGCTGGACGGGATCACGAAGCCGGTGCCGCGGCTGCCGACCAGGACCCAGAACAGGTCCTCGGCGAACGGGCCGTCATCGGTGGTCCGCAACGCGACGCGCTCGAGGTCCGCCCAGCTGACCCGGTGCGTCGTCTCGCCGCGGTAGAGCCGCCGCGCGCCCTCGTCGTCGAACACGATCTCCACGGAGTGCTCCGCGTTGCGCGTCCGTCGCCTGAAGATGCCCATGGCCCCACGGTGAACCCGGCGCCGGGCGCACGCCAGCGATTGAGCGTGCCGTCACAGTGCGGGTGTCGCCTGCGACACAGTCTGCGGTTCTACTCGTTCTCGATCGGCTGGAACGGGCGCATGAACGGCGTCACCTGCTGCGGCCAGGCGCAGCCGATCGCGATCTGGCCCGCCCAGTAGCGCGCCGCCTCCAGGTCCGGCACGTCGACCACGCAGAGGCCGCCGAAGTGCTCCTTGGTCTCGACGTACGGACCGTCGGTGAAGACCGTGGTGCCGCTGGCGGCGTCGACGCTGAAGACCGGGGCCTCCGGGTCGAGACCGCCGGTGAAGATGAGCACGCCTGCCTCGCGCATCTCGGCGAGGATCGGCTTGAGGACCCGCGACCGCTCTTGGAACCACTCCTCGGGCATGTCCGGCACCCACTCCTGGTTGAACGCGATCAGGTACTCGGCCATCTCTTCTCCTCCTGGTTCGGGCAGGCGCGTGCGGCCAGCCTCCACCCTGTCCACGAACGGGCAAAGCCCGGTACGACACTTGGTGCGAGAAAAATTCGCTAAGCGTCCCGGATCAGGTCCGCGACCGCCTCGGGATCCTGGAGGTGAGGTTGGTGGGCGAACCCGGGCAGCTGCACCAAGCGCGCCTTCGGCAGCGCCGACTCCCACCGGGTCCGCATCCAGGAGGGGACCAGGACGTCGCGGGTTCCCCAGGCGAGGGTCACGCGCGACGAGTCGACCCGGGTCAGGTCGGGCATGCCCGGGCCCTCGCGGCGCTGCAGTCCGGTGCGGAAGAACGGGAACCTGGCCACCGAGTCCAGCAGCAGCGGCACGTCGGCGGTGTCGATTACCGTCGGTCGGCGCGACTGGTGGAACCACAGTCCGTTGATCGTCGCCGAGCGGCTCGAGTACGGCCACAACGGCCGGGTGAGTCGCAGCGCCGGCAGCACCGACCCGAACAACGCCGCGTAGAACGGCAGGCCGGGGCCGCTCACCCACGGGGGTGCGAGGGCGATCGCCGCGCTGACCCGCTCACGACCGAGGAGCTCGATCGCGAGCACGCCGCCGAACGAGCTGCCGACGGCGGTGACGTCGTCGGACCACCCGACCTCGTCGAGCACCTCACTGACGTAGTCCGCGTGCTGGGCGAGCATCGACCGCCGCGGGTCGAGCGGTGGCCCGCCGGCGCTCCCGGGCTGGGTCGTCGCCAGCACGTCGTACTCGGCGGAGAGCAGCGTGACCAGGCGCCGGAACTCGACCCAGGTGTGGAACCCCGAGTGCAGGAGCACCAGTCGCGGGCCGCTGCCGCTGCGCACGAGGTCGTAGGCCATGCCGACAGTCTGGTCGGCACGCCCGGCCGCGCCAAGGACCGGTCAGGCCTCCGGCGGCGCGCCGAAGAGGTGCACCTGCTGGGGCCACCCGCAAGCCACCGCGACCTTCTGTGCCCAGTGCAGGGCAGCCGCCTGGTCCTCGACCCGGACCACGCAGAAGCCGCCGAGGTGCTCCTTGGTCTCGGCGTACGGGCCGTCCATCACCACCGGCTTGCCAGCGACCAGGTCGACCCCCACCACCGGAGCGTTCTCCTCGAGCCCACCGCCGAAGACCCAGACGCCGGCCGCCTCCATCTCAGCGAGCAGCGGCGTCAGCCTTCGATTGGCCTCCGTCAGGTCGTCCTCGGTCAGCTCCGGGACCCACTCCTGGTTGAAGGCGATCAGGTACTCGGGCATGTGTCCTCCTTCGTCGGGGCAGCACCGACTGCCACCCTGCACCTTCTCCACGAACGGCGACAGCCTGGTACGACACCTCGGTTACCGACGTTCGAGGGCGCGCACAAGAGGAATGCCACGAGGCTCGCGAACGGTCTAGATGGTCGGAGCGACCCCTTACGGAACTCCCTAGGCTCGCGGGCATGCGCCCTCCCCGCGGTCTCGTGGCTCCCGCTGCCCTGCTCATCGCCCTGACGCTCGCAGGTTGCGGGTCGTCGAAGGACACCGACGCCAAGGGTTCCCCGGAGCCCACGAAGACGGCCGAGGTCAAGCACGTCATCCACGTGACCTACGACGACCCGGTCGACACCCAGGACGCCGGATACGTCGGCCAGGTCGCGGCCGCCTCCGGCGTCAGCCCGCAGGCGTTCGCCGAGGAGATCCTGAAGGACGGCGCCATCGACGACATCGCCGCGGGGTTCTCCGACAACTTCGCCCTGCCGACGGACCTGACGATCCACGTCACCAGCGCCGAGGGTTCGCCCAACTACGACCCGTCGACCAAGACCGTGACGATCTACTACGACTTCGCGAACCTGACCGGCAACATCATCAAGGCGGGCAACCCGAAGATGTCCGACGCCGACCTCGGCACCCAATGGGCCGCCGTCAACGACTTCGTCCTGGTCCACGAGCTCGGCCACGCCTTCGTCGACGTCTTCGAGATCCCCATCACCGGACGCGAGGAGGACGCCGTCGACGGCCTGGCGACGTACTTCTTCACGGACCAGGTCCCGCACGGCGCGAGCTACGCGTTCGACGCTGCGAGCTTCTTCCACGGGTTGCAGGACTACCAGGGCGCGCCGGACCTCACCCAGTTCGCGAACGAGCACTCGCTGAGCGTCCAGCGGGCCTTCGACATCGCGTGCAAGGTCGCCGGTTCGAGCGAGGAGACCATGCAGCAGATCGCCGCGCTCGGCGTGCTGCCCGAGGACCGGCCGGCCCGGTGCCCCGGGGAGTACGAGCAGAACGCGAAGGCCTGGAGCACCCTGCTCAAGCCGCACCTCCGCTCGACCCAGGACTGACCGGTCCGAGGTCCGTCCCCTTCCTCCCAGGAGCGCATGATGAGTGTTGCCGAACCGCCGCCGCCCGAGCGCGGCCAGACTGCCGACGAGCGCGGTCGTGACGTCAGCGCCGAGCAGGCCGCGTTCGAGGGCGAGACGACCTGGGCGCGCCGGTTGGTCCGCGCTGCCGATCCACGGATGCTGCTCTCGCAGGCGCAGGACTATCCGGTCGGGATCAAGCAGTTCCTGCAGTTCTGCCTGATCCTCGTCTACCCGGCGTGGCTGTTCCTCGTCCTGCTGGCGTGGCCGATCTGGCTGGTCGGCAAGGCGTTCGAAGGCATCCTCTACGTGCTCTTCTGGCCGGTGCGCGCGATCCACAAACGCAACAACCCTGAGGAGTACGCGGCCTTCCAGGCCGAGCTGAAGGCGCGCAAGGAGGCCAAGAAGGCGGCCCGGACGTCGTGAAGCTCTTCCGTCGACGTACGGTCGCGTCCCTCCGGCTGGACCCCGGGACGGCCGTGCGCCCGACGGACACCCTGACGGTCACCGTGGAGGTGGACGAGGCCGTGCCGGGCGTCACCGCTGCTCGCATCGAGCTGGGTTACGTCAACGGCTTCCGCTACCACTGGGCCGGCAAGCAGGCCGCGCTCGCGTCCCAGGGCCAGGACTCGCTGCTGACGGCGGGGCAGCTCGGGACCAACTACGGCGGCGACAAGGACAGCGACGCCTGGGTGTCCGTGATCGACGCGCCGTTGACCGTTGCTGCCGGGGTGCTGGGGAGCGGTCCGCAGCAGGTCCAGCTGCGGCTGCCGTCCTGGGCACCCGGCACCGCGGGCGAGGTGGTGCGCTGGGAGGCGCGGCTGCACGTCGAGAGGTCCGGCAAGGACACCGTCGTCGCCGAGTCGTTCACCGTGCTCTCGGTCGCTCCCGATCCGGCTCCGACGTCCGCGGAACTCCCGCTGATCCAGGGGGAGCGGGCACTGGCCAACAGCATCCTGTTCGAGATCGAGACCGAGCGCGGGACCTACCGACCCGGCGAGGAGGTGCGCGGCACCGTCGCCGTGACCCCGCGCGATCCGGTCGACCGGTCGGCGCTGCTGGCGGTCTGGTTCCAGCAGCTGACCGACTCGCACCCGGTGGAGAAGAACCCGACGCTCGGGCCGAGCGAGTCGTTCGTCCGGCCGATGACGTCGATAGCGAAGGACGTGCGGCTCGTCCAGGGCCAGCGCAGCGAGTTCCCGTTCGCCCTGACCCTCCCCGCTGATGCGATGCCGACCCTTGAGGCGGTGCACTCCTCGGTCCGCTGGTTCGTGCAGATCAAGGTCGAGTTCTCGGGGATGACCGGTGCCATCGAGCGCGCCGAGCGCGGGATCGTGGTGCACACCGGGTGAAGCGCGCCCCGATGCTCGTGGTTCTCGGCCTGGCTCTCGGTGTCCTGGCCGGGTGCGCGTACCACGCCGGGGACGAAGCGGCGCGTGACTTCGACGGCTGGGTCGCCGACCATCCGCTGGTCGGGGCGAAGGTCACCGACCGGACCGGGACCAACGTGCAGCCGTTCCGGGGCACGTTCCAGGCCGACGCAGAGCTGACCGCGACTCCGAGCGAGGGCGCGATCGTCGCGGCGATGGCGAGCATGTGCCGGTTCGACGCGGAGACCACGACCAGGACCAGGTACTGGTTGTACGTCGACAAGCTCTGGCTGCAGGCACCGTGCAGGAAGGACCGGCAGCAGAAGGTCGCCGGCTTCTGGTCCGACGTTCACGGTCTGGCCGGGATCGAGGAGGTCGACTTCTCACCGCGCGGACTGGCGGTCACCGCCACCGACGCGGAGATCACCGGGCTCGTCCCGAAGATCTCGGCGGCCGCCGACCGCAGTGGGTGGGCGGAGCCGAACACGGCGAACGTGTACCGCAGCCCGCGCGTCTCCATCACCCAGCCGAAGGATGCGAACGTCTCCGACCAGCTCGCTCTGGTCCAGGGAGTGCTGGACGCCGCGGGTTCCGCGCTGGTCAGCGTCACGGCGTCGCCAGGACTGGTGACGGCGTCGACGTCGGGCAGTGTCGAGCAGGCACGTGGCTGGCAGGCCGACGTCGGGAACGGCTCTCAGGAGCTGCTGGTGATGCCGACGAAGATCACCACCGAGGTCGCTGTCGAACCGGCTGCGCGGCCGGTGCTCGAGCGACTGGCGACCGACGACCGGGTGATGAGCGTGGCGATCATCAAGGGCCAGTGGTCGATCCGGATCCCCTCGACCGAACAGGCTCGTGCGCTGCTGCCGACCCTGGGGGACTCCCACGGGGTCGGCCTGGGTCGCCTCACCCTCGACATCGGCAAGGTCCCGCGCGACTCCGGCAAGGGCATCGGCCGGACCTGCGACATCCGCCCGGTCCCGGGTGGGACCGACCGGGCCGAGGCGCTCCTCGACTTGTGCGACCTGCTCGGAATGGTCGAGGTCGACGACCGCTTCGACACCCTCGGCCTGCGGATCGAGGACCAGGACTACCGCGGGATGATCGTCTGCCTGCACCGGCTCGCCGTCGGGCAGAAGGTCTACCTGACCACGAAGGACAACAGCAGCATCGAGTTCACGATCGGCTCCACGCTCGAGACGCAGTACCCGAACAGTCCCCTCGGCAAGGTGCTGATCCCGATCTGGAACGCTCAGGACTGAGGTGACTGTCGTGCGATCGCTCCGCGTTCCCCTCGCCCTCGCGCTCCTCGTCGTACTGGTCGGGTGTGGCGGGGCGCCGAGCTCGTTGTTCCACTCCGCCGGCTACTACGTGCGGGGCGACACGGTCTACTACCTCGACGCGTTCCCGGGTGAGGCGAGCAAGCTCCCGCAGGCGGACGCGAAGACCTTCACGATCCTGGACACGACCTACGCCAAGGACAAGAACGCGGTCTACCTGGACGGGGTCGTCCTGCCCGATGCCGACCCCGGATCGTTCGGGCTGCTCGAGGTGTCCGGCTACAGCAAGGACGCCACGCACGTGTTCATGCGCGACCGCGTGCTCAGCGAGGACCCGGATCACTTCACGTTCCTCAACGGCGACGGCGGCGTGACCAAGGACAGCGCCCACGTGTACTGGTCCGACGGCACCGTGCTGTCGGACGACCCGCAGCACTTCGCGATCCTGTCGCAGGACGGCTTCTACCTGTTCGCGAAGGACGGGGAGAACGTCTTCGTCAACGGGACTGCCATCAAGGACGCGGACCCCGGGACGTTCAAGGTCGAGCGCGGCGCCTACGGGAAGGACTCCGAAGGGGTCTTCTACTTCACCGGCCCGGTCCACGGCGCTGACTCCTCGACCTTCAAGGTTCTCGACGGCCCCTATGCCCGCGACGACGCGCACGCGTACTGGATGGGCAAGGTCGTGCCGGGCGCGGACCCGGCGACCTTCGTGGTTCTGAACGCCGACTTCGAGTGCACGGCCGACTCGGCGCACGCGTTCTACCGCGACGTACTCATCAAGGGCTTCGATCCGAGCACGATCCCGTCGGGTGCCACGGTCACGAACTGCTCCGAGACCTCGGTGAGCTTCTCGTGATGAGCGAGCGTTCTTCCGCAGGTCGAGTCGGCCGCGTGCTGGTCATCCTGATGCTGGACCTCGCCGCCGCTGGATGGCTGTGGCTCGTGACCCTGCGCACCCTGAAGGTCTGGAGCCAGAACGACAGCAGGCCGCCGACCTGCACCAACTACTACGGCCACTCGATGTCGTGCGACTCGAACGAGACCGTGGCCCAGCTGATCGCGCTGGGCGTGCTCTGCGTGGTGCTCTTCGGCGCGCTCTGGATCGAGCGCCGACGCGGCTGGATCTAGCTGATCAGTAGTCCCCGAAGGAGCGCGGGATGCCCGTGGCGCCACGAGGCTTCTGTGCTTTGCGCGCCTCGCGTCGACGCGGGTTGATCAGGTCGCCGAGCTTGCGGTTGGAGCGGACGATGCTCGCGATCGAGCCGAACAAGAAGATGATCAAGAAGGTGAGAATCATGGCTGCCCGCTTCCGTAGCGCTTGATGGAACGAGCATGAGCCTGGGCCGCTGATACACGCCATCGATTGCGACCTGGGGCACACCGTGGTGGCCGTCACGCCCGGATGCAGCAACCGTTGCTACACGTCTGTAGTAACGATCTGATGGGCGCGGCTCGGTGCGCTGCCAGGAGTGGGCCACGACCTGGTCACTCGTCCACCCCGAGGTGGGCGAGCACGGCCCTGACCCGGCGGTGGTCGTCGTCGACGACGAGGAGGTCGAGCTTGGTGAAGATCGAGGCGATGTGAGTCTCCACGGTCCGAGCCGCCATCGAGAGTCGGCGACAGATCGCCGCGTTCGAACGACCTTCGGCCATCAGCGACAACACCTCTCGCTCACGTGCGGTCAGTCGATCCAGTCGGGCCTGGTTCGCCCCTCGGCCGACGATCGCCGAGACGACGTCCGGATCCAGGACCGTTTCGCCTGCCGCTACTCGTTCCAGCGCGTCGACCATGACCTCCAAGCCGGCGACGTGATCCTTCAGGAGGTAGCCGAATCCTCCGACCCGGTGGCGTTCGACGAGGTGGAGAGCGGCGCTCGCTTGCAGGTGTGCGGACAGGAGCAGGATGCCCACCGCGGGACGCTCTGATCGGATGGTGTCTGCAGCTCGCACTCCGTCGTCTCGGTTGCCGGGGGGCATCCTGATGTCAAGGATGGCGACGTCCGGTTCGTGCTCGATCGCGGCCGCAACTGCCGCGTCTGCGTCCCCTACCTCGGCAAGCACGCTGACCCCGGCGTCCTGGAGGAGGCGGACCAGTCCGGTGCGGAGCAGGGCGGAGTCATCCGCGACGATCACGCGCATGGCAGGTCCAGTTCGATGCACGTTCCGCTGCCAGGCTCAGCGACGACGTTCACCGAGCCGCGGGCCGCTTCGGCACGGTCGAGGATTCCCCGCAGCCCGGAGCCCTGCGGATCAGCGAGCCCGTTCCCGTCGTCCCGGACGGAGACCCGCAGGCGCGTGCCGTCGTAGTTGACCTCGACGGATGCATGGGAGGCGCTCGCGTGCTTCGCGGTGTTGCTCAGAGCTTCGGCGACGACGTAGTACGCCACGAGCGCCTCGTTCGGCAGGGGCTCGGGAGGCACTCCGACGACCGTGACCCGAGTGGGGACGGACGACCCGACCGCGAGGCTCTCGAGAGCTGCCTGGAGTCCCTGGTCGAGGTGCACCGGGCGGAGTCCGTGGGCGAGGTCTCGCAGTTCGGCGAGCGCGGTCCTGGTCAGCTCAGTTGCTTCGGCGAGAGATGCACGACCTGCGTCGTCGGGTCGCCGCTGGGCAGATTCGAGGGCGAACAGGACTGCCAGGAGTCGTTGCTGGGCGCCGTCGTGCAGGTCGCGTTCAAGGCGGAGCCGTTCTTCGACGGCAACCGATGACAACCGCTCGCGCGAGGCGGCGATCTCCTCGATCCGGAGCTTGAGGACCGCGCGCAATCCTGTTGCCTCGAGCTCCGGTAGCGCTGCGGAGCAGACGTCCGCGAGCAGCGCTGGAGTAGCAGACGAGCTCACGGCGGCGAGCACGCCGCCGCCGCGCTCGACGACGTAGCCGTCTGCTGGTTCCGGCTGGTGGTGGCCGCGAGCATCAGTCCACCCGCCGCCGTCGGGCTGCGGGTACGCGACAGTGAGCTGGGGGTCTTCGAGCGCCAGGGCGAGGACTGACTCGACACCCGGATCGGGAGCGCCGGTCGGCCTCTGCACGTAGCGGTTCACCACGTTCAGAGCGTCCCAGCGTCGGCGGCGGAAGCGACGATCCACGGCGGTGCCGACCGCCGTCAGCACCGGCTTCGCAGCCCCGGCCGCGGCCAGCGTCGCCACGCTCGCGGCCAACGGGGAGTCCAGTCTGGCGCTGAGGAGCGTCGACACCAGCAGGACGACGGCGGACCAGGTACCGACGACGACCAAGGTCACCAGCGTCCAGGTGATCGTGCGGCTCAGCAGCCGGTCGAGCTCGAACAAGCGGTAGCGCGAGACCGCGATCCCGGTTGAAATCGGCAGGACGGCAAGGGCAAGACCTGCGGAGATGCCGACGGCCACCATGGAGTCGGCCGCTGCTGCGACGGCGGTCACGAGCAGCAGCGCGAAGGAGACGGCCGCACCGAATCCGACCCATCGCAGCTGGAGCTTTTCCTCCCCCTCCGACCTCCGGTACCGAACGACGAGCGAGGCCGCTGCGACCAGGGGAGCGGAGGACAGGATCACGCCGCCGGCGTACCGGATCACCGGCAGAGCCGGCCCGATGTGGATCTCCCAAGGGTGCCGGTACCCGTTGAACGGTGCAGAGAAGTGCCCGGGCAGCAAAGACCGGGTGACCAGGAGGAGCCCCGCCGAAACAGCGACGACCCTGAGCCACACCCGCCAACGAGGGCCAGCCGGATCGCCGGTCGGGATGCACGCCAGGATCCAGGTGATCAGCAACAACCAGGGGATGAACGACGCCTCGCTCAGATACAACAACCAGGCCATGTGCCGACGTGGTTGGGCCAGCAGCAACAAGGAGGCTGTCGAGTCGAGTGCGGCCGCAGCCGTGATGCTCACGCTCAGGCCGAGGAACAACGGGCCCACGGCGTTCGGCACCTGGAGGGTGAGCGCGACGCCGATGAGCAACGTGGCGACGACAGCGACCAGATAAGGAACGGCGCTGGCATCCACTTCCGAGAGGTCGGCGCGACCCAGGTCGCGGACTTTCCTGTCGGTCCCCGCGAGCACCAGCGAGCACGACAGGACCGCGAGTGATGCTCCCCAGACCATGGCCGTGCGCGTGCGGGGATTCGACGAATCCCACCCGACCTCGTGCGCTGCCATGCCTCGCATGATCCCATCGCGCGCCGCCTTCGGCCTGCGTGCAGGCCACGAGAAAAGTCGGCGGCTGACCACGACGCGATGGAGGGCGACGTACGACGAACCTGGGGAACAACCGAGGAGGAAACCATGGTCGTAGATCTCCAGACAACGCCCGACCCGAACCAGCGGGGTCGGCGGTATCGGCGGACGGTGGTCCTGCCCGGTGCAGCCGCGGCTCTGGTTGCGCTGCCACTCACCGTCGTCGTCGTTCTCCTGATCCTGCCGTCGGAGGCAGACGCCCGGGTCACCGACGCGCAGTCAGCCCGAACCGTGATTGCTGCCGCGCACGCGCATCCGATCGGCAGCTGGTTGGGGCTTCTGCTGGCAGGTGTGGCCTACCTGATCGCCGCAGCCGCGTTGAGGCCGATGGCGGTGGCCGCGTCAGGGCGGTTCGCGCCCGTGGTTCGGATCGGCTACGGCTTGGTCCTGGTCGGGGCGGTCGGGCTGGCCATGGCCAACGCGGCTGTCGGAGTCTCACTCCGAGCTGCCGTCGACCCGGACGTCCCGAAGGCCGCCTCGGTAGCGACCCAGATCGCCCTGCAGCACGACCAGGGGCCGCTGCTCCCGCTGTTCCTAGCCGGGCTCGGTTGCTTTCTGGGGAGCCTTCTCCTCATCGTCGGATCAGCTATCTGCCGATCACTGACGTGGTGGCAGGGCCTGCTCGCCGGCGCCGTTGCGATCGGGCTGCCACTTGCGGAACCAGGTCTGTCGGGCATGTTGCTCGTGGTTGTCGCTCTTGCGGCGGCTGTGGCGCTGATGCCCCTGACTCGCCTGGGCGGGTCGGCTGCCGAGAACAGTTCGGTGTCATGAAGCGCCTTCTGGTTCTGGTTGTGATGACCGCGCTCGTGGTCGGCGGATGCGCCGGAGGCGGGTCCGAGACACCGAGCGGACAGCACACGACGTCTCTCGCCGGACCGCGCGACCCGGACGGTCGCATCGCTCTGCGGCGGTTCGTCGACGACGCGGAGACCAGTGCCGCGATCTACGTCCTCGACGCTGACGGGACTGACGAGACACGCCTCACCAGGCCCGCACCCGGGGTCATCGACGACGAGCCCGACTGGTCCCCGGACGGGACGAGCGTCGTCTTCACCCGGACCACCGCAGGTGCAGAAGGGGCAGAAGCGCGCGTGCTGTGCACGATCTCGGTCGACGGTTCCGCGCCGACACAGCTGAGCGCGTCCTACGCGCCCGACGGCAACACCTCCATCGCGGGTTGGGACATCCAAGGCGCGTTCTCACCCGATGGGAAGCTCCTCGCCTTCGCCCACCTGGAAGGCCTCGTCGCCGTAGGTGGCACCCACGGAATCCCCGAGGGCTCCGACCAGATCGAGTCCTCCGAGATCTGGGTGATGAATGCTGACGGGACACACCGGAGGCAGGTCACCCGGCACGCCGCGTACTCAGGGGACTCCGGCGGCGTTGCGTGGTCGCCCGACGGCAGCAAGCTCGTCTACTCCCGGTTCAACAGCGCCGCGGCTCATCCGCGCGACGGCCGGGCCCTGTTCGTGGTCGACCTCGCTGACGGACACGAACGGCGGTTGACGCCGTGGAGCCTCGGAGCCGGAGGCACTCCCGAGTGGTCACCAGCGACCAACCTGATCGCCTTCCGGGCGGTCCAGGACGAGGAGTCAGGGATCGGCAACTTCTTCACGGTTCGACCTGACGGGACGGGCCTGACCCAGGTCACGCACTTCGTCGACACGGTGATCAGCCACAAGATCGGGTTCTCTCCCGATGGCGCGCAGCTGGTGTTCGGGAAGACGGGCGAGAACGGCAGCAGCGACATTTTCACCGCGAATCTCGACGGCTCAGACCTTCGGCCCGTGGCGACGAGGCCGCAATCGGAGAGCTCGGCCGACTGGGGCGCGCCGTGACCGAGCGCAGCACGGTCACTGGCTGCGCTCGCGCTACCCCTAGGACGGCTGGCCCCGCATCCCTGAACATGCACAACGGCCCCGGGCAGCCCTTCCGGGCCGGCCGGGGCCGGTAGTGCATGGTGGAACCTCAGGCGCTGGGGACCTTGATCCCGGTCGCGCTGTGGCAGCGGTACCCGAACGGGTTCTTGATCAGGTACTGCTGGTGGTAGTCCTCGGCGTAGTAGTACGGCGGCGCCGGCTTGATCTCGGTGGTGATCCGGTCGTAGCCGCGCTTGGTCAGCTCGGGCTGGTAGCGCTCGGTGACCTCGCGGGCGATCTCGGCCTGCTCGTCGGAGAAGGTGTAGATCGCCGAGCGGTACTGGGTGCCGACATCGTTGCCCTGGCGCATGCCCTGGGTCGGGTCGTGCACCTCGTAGAAGGCGGCGACCAGGTCGGCGTACGAGACCTTGGCGGGGTCGTAGACGACCCGCACGGCCTCGGTGTGACCGGTCTTGCCGCTGCAGACCTCCTCGTACGACGGGTTCGGGGTCGTCCCGCCCGCGTAGCCGACCGACGTCGACCAGACGCCGTCGATCTGCCAGAAGATCTCCTCGGCTCCCCAGAAGCAGCCTAGCCCGAACAGGGCGACCTCGAGGCCCGTCGGGACCTCGTCGGTGACCAGAGGAGCGTCGAGCACCTTGTGCTTCTCTGCCAGGGCGAACGGCCGGTCGGTCCGGCCGGCGAGGGCGTTCTCCGGCTCGACGATCTGGGTCTTGTACTTGCTGAATAGCATCTGCGACCTCCTGGTACTGCCGGGACTGCCCGGCACCCATTTCAACATTCTCGTGTTGAACGGTGTTCCGGCTAGGTCTTACGGGCGGGTTACGAGGTTTCGCCCTTCGAGACGGTTGCTGCGCAACCTCCTCAGGGACCCAGTCTGCGCAACCTCCTCAGGGACCAATCAGCCGTGGTGGGTGGAGCAGAAGGCGTCGCGGTTCTTGGAGGACGCGGCCAGGAAGATCGGGATCAGCTTGATGAACTGTGCCTGACCGGCGGCGTACTCCTCGATCTCCTTCTGGATCGCGTTGCGCAGCAGCGGGATGTTGCGGGTCGCGGCGAGGGCCTCGGCGTGACGCCACACCATCTCCCGCCAGCCGCGCATGATCGTGGAGACCACCAGGTCGTCGACCGGGCCGATGTCGAACTTGTTGAACATCGGGTCGAAGCGCGCCGCCTCCTCGTCGAAGACCGGGTGGTAGAGCGAGTCGAGGCGGTCGTTGTAGGCGTTGTGGTCCGGCTTGTGGGTGGTGCCGTCGGCGGCCGTCAGCCCGACCTGCTCGAGCACGTAGGGGAAGTCGTTGTTGATGTGCGCGTTCATGTTGAGCATGAAGTCGCCCAGGCCGGACATCGTCCTGTCGTCGCTGGCCTGCAGGGCGATCCGCCAGGCGTGCGGGACCGATGTCTTGTTGCCGGCGGTCCAGGCGTCCATGGTGTCGAAGTACTTCTTGGCGAAGACGGCATCGATCTGGGTCAGCCACTTCCGGTCGTGGAAGTAGCCGTTGTCAGCAGCGGCCTTCACGTTCTCGGTGACTCGCAGGTAGGCCAGCCCGAAGATCGCGTCGTGGTCGCAGCTCGCGGCCTCCGGGGCCAGGCGTGCCTTCATCTCGGCGATCACGTCGACGATGCACTGCGGGTCACCGCTCGCGCAGATCGGGCCGTTGTAGGGCCGGTACGGCATCGGGAACGCCGGCAGCAGTGCGATGACCGGGTCCTCCAGGCTCGGGTTCAGCAGCGCGTTCAGCGCCGCCGTCGGGTCCGGGTCGGTGGCCTGGGCGGGCGTGCCGAGGGTGCCGAGGGCGAGAGCGGCGGTGAGGCCGACGACGGCAGCCTTGAGGGAGGGGCGCATACGCATGTCTACCCCAACGAGGGCCTGTGGATCCAGGTACGTGGTGTCACGGATGATACCTTACTGTCATGGCCATGACGCTGAGGCTGACGGACGAAGAGACGGCCGCTCTGCGAGCTCGTGCTGAGCGGGAAGGCCGGTCGATGCAAGAGGTGGCTCGCGAGGCGGTGCGTGAGTACGTCGCATCGGCTGACCGAGCCGAGCTGCTCAAGCGGGTACTCGACTCGGAGCTTCCGAGGTACGCCGACGCTCTCGAGCGCCTCGGCCAGTGACGTCTGTTCAGTACCTCAGCCTCCCCGAGCTCGTGCACACGGCTGAGCGTGCAGTCGGACCGATCGTCATCAAGGACGTCGGGCTGCTCGAGTCTGCGCTGGCGCGGCCCAGGGCGACTGCGTTCGGCGAGGATGCCTATCGGACGTTCGCGGAGAAGGCCGCGGCGCTCACTCACTCTCTCGCCAAGAACCACGCACTGCTCGACGGGAACAAGAGACTCGCGCTGTCCGGCCTGATCGCATTCCTGGGTATCAACGGCCGTCGCCTGACCATCGACAACGACGCTGCGTACGACCTGATCATCGACATCGTCGATGGTCGCTTGGCGGACGTCCCGGCAATCGCGGAGTGGATCCAGCGCTCAACCGAGTCGCACTCGTTCTGATTCCTACTAGGCTCGCTGGCGTGACCCAGGAGCACTCCAACAAGTCAGGGTTCGAGACGCGTGCGATCCACGCCGGCTACGAGCCCGACGCCATGACCGGTGCGGTGATCCCGCCCATCTACGCGACCAGCACCTACAAGCAGGACGGGGTCGGCGGACTGCGCGGCGGCTACGAGTACAGCCGCTCGGCGAACCCCACCCGGACCGCGCTCGAGGGGGCGCTCGCGGCGCTGGAGGAGGGGGAGCGCGGCTTCGCGTTCGCCTCCGGCCTGGCCGCCGAGGACACCGTGCTCCGGGCGCTGACGCGGCCCGGTGACCACGTGGTGATCCCCGACGACGCCTACGGCGGCACCTTCCGGCTGGTCGACAAGGTCGGCGGCCCCTGGGGCCTGGAGCACACCCCGGCCGCGGTCTCCGACCTCGACGCCGTGCGGGCCGCGATCGAGCCCGGACGCACCCGGCTCGTGTGGGTGGAGACCCCGACGAACCCGCTGCTGAACATCGGCGACATCGAGGCGCTGGCCGCGATCGCGCACGACGCGGGCGCCAAGCTCGTCGTCGACAACACCTTCGCCTCGCCGTACCTGCAGCAGCCGCTGACCCTGGGCGCCGACATCGTGGTGCACTCGACGACCAAGTACTGCGGCGGCCACTCCGACGTCGTCGGCGGTGCCGTCGTGGTCCGCGACCTGGAGACCGCCGACCGCGTCGGCTTCCACCAGAACGCGATGGGCGCGGTCCCCGGTCCGTTCGACTGCTTCCTGACCCACCGCGGCCTGAAGACGCTCGCGGTGCGGATGGATCGGCACTGCGACAACGCCGAGAAGGTCGTCGACTACCTGCTCGACCACCCCCAGGTCGCCGACGTCATCTACCCCGGCCTCGAGCAGCACCCCGGCCATGCGGTCGCCACCCGCCAGATGAAGCGGTACGGCGGCATCGTGTCGTTCCGGGTCCACGGCGGCGAGCAGCACGCCCTCGAGGTCTGCGAGCGGGCTCGGGTCTTCACCCTGGGCGAGTCCCTGGGCGGGGTCGAGTCGCTGATCGAGCACCCGGGCCGGATGACCCACGCGAGCGTGGCCGGCACCGACCTCGAGGTCCCGGCCGACCTGATCCGGCTCAGCGTCGGGATCGAGACCGCCGACGACCTGATCGCCGACCTGGACCGGGCGCTCGGGGTCGAGAAGTGAGCGAGCAGCCGGAGGAGCCGGACGTCCGGTTCTCGCTGGCCAACGAGCGCACCCTGCTGGCCTACCAGCGCACCTCGATCGGTCTGATCGGTGCAGCGGTCGCGGTGGCGCACTTCCTGGAGGACAGCACGCTCGCGCTGATCCTGGCCTCGATCCTGCTGCTGTGCGGGGCGTTCTCCGCGATCGGCGGTTACCAGCGCTACGTGGCGGCGGACCACGCGATCCGCGAAGGCCGGCCGCTGGGGCCGGGCCGCGCGGCGATGCTGCTCTCGGTCGGACTGATCATCGCCGTCGTCGTCGCCGCGATCTACGTGGGCACGACGGCCGACTGGCAATGACGACCCCGCGGCTGGCGCTCTGCGTCGACTTCGGCTCGACGTTCACCAAGACGGCTCTGGTCGACCGTGCCGCGGGCACCCTGCTCGCCACCGCCCAGCACCCGACCACGCTCGACACCGACGTCCTCGACGGGCTCGACGCCTGCCGGGACGCCCTGGCGGCTGAGCACCCGGAAGCCACAGGCGCCGAGGTGCTGGCGTGCTCGTCGGCGGGCGGTGGCCTGCGGATCGCGGTGATCGGCACCGAGGAGCTGGTCTCGGCCGAGGCCGGTCGTCGCGTTGCGCTGTCCAGTGGCGGCAAGGTCGTGCTGGTCCTCGCCGGCGGACTCGACCCGGGGCTGGCCGAGCTGCGCGCCGCCGAGCCGGACGTGCTGCTGCTCGTCGGCGGGACCGATGGCGGCAACTCCGAGACGCTGCTGCACGACGCCGCGGCGCTCGCTGATGCGCGGTGGACCGGCCCCGTCGTGGTTGCCGGTGATCGGGAGGCGCAGGACCGGGTCGCGGCCCTGCTCGCCGGGTCCGGTACGCCGTACACGGTCGCGGACAACGTGGTGCCGCGGATCGGGGTGCTGGCTCCGGAGTCCGCGCGGCTCGCGATCCGGGAGATCTTCATCCGGCACGTGATCGGTGGCAAGAACCTCAGCTCCCGTCCCGAGTTCGCCGAGCTCGTCCTCGGCGCCACGCCCGACGTCGTCCTCGTCGGAGTCGAGCTGCTCGCCCAGGCCCAGGGGGCGACCACGCCCGGGTCCGGGGTCGTGGTCGTCGACGTCGGGGGTGCCACCACCGACGTGCACTCGGTCGTCGTGCTCGACCCGGAGGAGGCGGCGCTGGCTCGCGAGGTCGTCGCGGTCACCCCGGTGACCCGGACGGTCGAGGGCGATCTCGGCATGCGCTGGAGCGCGGTGTCCACGGCCGAGGCCGCCGCGGCTGAAGGCGTCGACGCGGAGCTGGCGGGGCTTGCAGTCGCGCGACGCGACCCGGCGTTCCTGCCGGCGGATGCGACCGAGCGCGCCGAGGACCTGCGGCTGGCGAGCGCGGCCGCGACGATCGCCGTACGCCGGCACGCCGGCCGTTCGCAGGTGGTCCTCTCGCCCGAGGGCCGGGTGGTCGAGCGCAGCGGCAAGAACCTGCGGGCGGTCGACCTGCTCGTCGGGTCGGGCGGCGTCTTCCGGGCGGCGACGCCCGAGCAGGCGCGCGCAGCGCTGGTCGGTGCGACGGGGTCGGGCACCGAGGGCTGGCAGTGCCCGGAGCGCCCGCGCATCGTGGTCGACTCCACCTCGGTGCTGGCCGCCGCCGGTCTGATCGCCCTGGCCGGAGGCGACGAGGCCGCGGCGGACGCGGCCCGACGACTGATCTGGAATACGGTGTCTTCGATGACCGAGGTGAGCGCGTGGTGAGGGACCGGGGACGCGGGGAGACGCCGGAGGGCGAGCCCGGGTCCGAAGAACCGAGCGCCGAGGAGCGCCAGGCCGCCGAGGACCGGCGTACCGAGCGGCTCGTCCGGCAGCTCGCCCAGCAGTGGGGTCGCGTCCGGGAGCCGCGCCAGCAGGTCGAGCCGGCGTACCGGACCGGCCCGTCGAACTTCACCCGGGCGCAGGTGCCCTGGGGCTACGACGTCGCCGCCGCATGGGCTTGGCGGTTCATCGTCATCGTCATCGCGACCCTGATGGTGCTCTACGCGATCCAGACCCTGGCCGTGGTGGTCTTCCCGGTGGTGATCGCGCTGTTCATCTCGGCGCTGGTCGCACCGGTGGTGAACCTGATCGAGCGGATCGGGGTGCCGCGCAAGCTCGCCGCGTTCCTGGTCGTGCTCGGCGGGATCGCGATCGTGGCGGCCCTGATCGCGTTCGTCACCCAGCAGGTGGCCTCCGGCGCCGGCGAGCTGTCCGACAACGTGGCCGGTGGTCTCGGCAAGATCGAGGACTGGCTGCGCGACGGCCCGATGAAGCTCAGCGACTCCCAGATCAACGACTGGATCTCCAACGCCCAGGACTACATCAAGAACCAGGGCAAGGACCTGGCCAGCCACGCCAGCGAGCTGAGCACCACGGTCAGCCACATCTTCGCGGCGTTCTTCATCATCTTGTTCTCGACGTACTTCTTCCTCGCCGACGGCCAGCTGATCTGGGCCTGGGTCGTGCGGATCTTCCCGCGGGCCGCCCGGGAGCGGGCCGACTCCTCAGGCCGGGTCGCCTGGAAGTCGCTGACCCAGTTCGTCCGGGCCACGGTCCTGGTCGCCGGCACCGACGCGATCGGCATCATGATCGCCGCCGCGATCCTCAAGGTTCCGCTGGTCAGCGCCATCGGCGTGCTGGTCTTCCTCGGCGCGTTCGTGCCGCTGGTCGGCGCGTTCGTCTCCGGGGGTGTCGCGGTGCTCGTCGCCCTGGTGGCGCACGGCCCGGTGGTGGCGCTGATCATGCTCGGCGCCGTCGTGCTGGTGCAGCAGATCGAGGCGCACGTGCTGCAGCCGTTCCTGATGGGGCGGTTCGTCTCGGTGCACCCGCTCGGCGTGATCCTGGCGATCGCCGCCGGTGTGATCGTCGCCGGCATCGTCGGTGCCCTGGTCGCCGTACCGCTGGCCGCCACCATCAACGCGGTGGTCCAGCACCTGGCCTCGTTCACCGACATCGGTGAGTCACCCGAGGATGCGGCCGAGGACGACCCGCCGCCGGAGCCGGACGAGGAGATCGAGGCCGAGGTCGCGGGGGAGCCGTCGTGACCGACGTGACCGGACCGGTCGGGCCCGCCGAGATCGCTGCGGCCGCCGAGCTGCTCGAGGGCGTCGCCATCACCACGCCGATGGAGGAGTCGCGCTGGCTCTCCGCGCTCGTCGGCGGCCCGGTGCTGCTCAAGTGCGAGAACCTCCAGCGCACCGGGTCGTTCAAGATCCGCGGCGCCTACGTGCGGATGTCCCGCCTCTCGGCCGACGAGCGTGCCCGCGGCGTCGTGGCCGCCTCGGCCGGCAACCACGCCCAGGGCGTCGCGCTGGCCGCACAGATGCTGGGCATCAAGGCGACCGTCTTCATGCCCGAGGGCGCCCCGATCCCCAAGCTCAACGCCACCCGCGGCTACGGCGCCGAGGTGGTCTTCCACGGCGCGATCCTCGACGAGGCCCTGGCCCGGGCGATCGAGTACGCCGAGGAGACCGGGGCGGTCCTGATCCACCCGTTCGACCACGCCGACATCGTCGCAGGCCAGGCGACCTGCGGTCTGGAGATCCTGGCCCAGGCGCCCGAGGCCGCGACCGTGCTGGTGCCGACCGGGGGCGGGGGTCTGGTGGCCGGGGTCGCGCTCGCGATCAAGGCGCACCGCCCTGACGTTCGCCTGGTCGGCGTGCAGGCGGAAGGAGCCGCGGCGTACCCGGGCTCGCTGGCCGCGGGGGAGCCCGTCGCGCTGGCCTCGATGACCACCATGGCCGACGGCATCGCGGTCGCCCGACCCGGGCAGGTCCCGTTCGCGGCGATCGAGCGCCTCGTCGACGAGGTCGTCACGGTTTCCGAGGAATCGATCTCACGCGCGCTGGTGCTGCTGCTCGAGCGCGCCAAGCTCGTCGTCGAACCGGCGGGTGCTGTTGCGGTCGCGGCGATCCTGGACCAGCCCGAGAAGTACGCGACCCCGGCGGTCGCGGTGCTCTCCGGTGGCAACGTCGACCCGCTGCTGCTCTCGAAGCTGATCCGCCACGGTCTCGCCTCGGCGGGGCGCTACCTGAACATCGCGGTGCGGATCCCGGACCGACCCGGCGGCCTGGCGCGACTGCTCGGCGAGCTCGCCGACTGCGGTGCCAACGTCCTCGAGGTCGTGCACGAGCGCACCTCCGGCTCGCTGTCGATCGACGAGGTCGAGGTGCACGTGCAGCTGGAGACGCGCGGCCCCGAGCACACAGAAGCCGTGCTCACGCGACTGCGCGAGCACGGCTACCGGGTCACTGCTTCAGAGAGCTAGCGCGTCCCGCGATCGTTGCTAGCCGCGGTAGGGGACCGCGTCGACGATCTCGACGGCCAGCGTCTTGCCGTTCGGGGCGACGTACTCGACGGTCTCGCCGCGCTTGTGCCCGTCGATCGCCGACCCGAGCGGCGACTGCGGCGAGAAGACCTCGAGGTCGTCGTCGTCGCCCTTCATCTCCCGGGCGCCCAGCAGGAACTTCTCGGTGTCGGTGTCGCCGACGAACCGGTACTCGACCACCATGCCCTGCTCGACGATGCCGTCGTCGGCCGGCGCCTCGCCGACGCGGGCGTTCTTGAGCATCTCGGCCAGCTGCGCGATCCGGCCGTCGAGCTTGCCCAGCTCCTCGCGGGCCGCGTGGTAGCCGCCGTTCTCCTTGAGGTCGCCCTCGTCGCGGGCCTGGCTGACCTTCTCGACGACGGAAGCACGGCCGGGACCGCGTAGGTCCTCGAGCTCTGCGGTCAGCTCGTCGAACTTGGCCTGCGTCAGCCAGATGCCGTCACGCTCTTCAGCGGCAGTCATGCAACAACTCCTCGATCGGAGGGAAAACGGGAAAAGACAAGCCTAGCAACGCCGGGTGCAGCGCCGCCTCCGGGAACGTCAGCTCCCGGTGCAGCGGATCACTTCCGCCGTGGTCGCCCGCCGCTCGGTGCGGATCGGGATCCAGTGCCCCTCGGCGGCGCGGATCTGCTTCGCGCTCAAGTTCAGCTCGCCGACGATGCTGTGGTCGGCTGCCGTGGCCCTGACCAGGCAGTTCCCGGTGACGTGGTCGTTGCGGAAGCGGGTGTCCAGCTTCACATCGATCTGGTGCGCGCTGACCGGGTTGAACGAGCTCACCTGGGAGTCGATCGCCGGGTCGCCGTGGAAAATCGCTACCCAGCCGAGCCAGGTGAGGAAGACGATCGCCAGCAGGGTTGTTGCTCCCACGATGACCGCTCGGCGTCGGGGGCTCGGCTTCCCGTACCGCTCCGCCAGAAGGTCGCTCACACCCGAATCCTAGGATGTCCCTCATGTCTGAAGACGCCGGCCTCCGGCTGATGCACGTGCACGCCCACCCCGACGACGAGTCCAGCAAGGGCGCTGCGTCCACGGCGATGTACGTCGCCCAGGGTGTCGACGTGCACGTGGTGACCTGCACCGGCGGCGAGCGCGGGTCCGTGCTGAACCCGAACATGGACCGCCCCGAGGTGCTGGAGAACATCACCGAGATCCGGCGGGCGGAGATGGAGGCGGCGCGCGAGATCCTCGGCGTCACCCAGGACTGGCTCGGCTTCGTCGACTCCGGCTGGCCCGAGGGCGACCCGAAGCCGCCGCTGCCCGAGGGCTGCTTCGGCCTCGTCGACGTCGAGGTGGGCGCTGAGCCGCTGGTCCGGCTGATCCGCTCCTTCAAGCCGCACGTGATGACGACGTACGACGAGAACGGCGGCTACCCGCACCCGGACCACATCATGTGCCACAAGATCTCGATGGAGGCCTTCGAGGCCGCCGCCGACCCGACCCGCTACCCGGACGCCGGCGAGCCCTGGCAGGTGCTCAAGCTCTACTACCAGCACGGCTTCAACCGACCCAAGGCCGTCGCGCTGCACGAGGCGGCCCTCGAGCTCGGTATCGAGTCGGTCTTCGGTGAGCGCCTCAAGGAGTGGAAGCCCGACCCCGCCTGGGACGCCCGGGTGACCACCAAGGTCCCGTGCGCCGAGTACTTCCCGGTGCGCGACCGCGCACTGATCGCGCACGCGACCCAGATCGACCCGGACGGGTTCTTCTTCCAGATCCCGATGGACCTCCAGCAGCGGGTGTGGCCGACCGAGGACTTCGAGCTGGTGAAGAGCTTCGTGGAGTCCTCCCTCCCCGAGGACGACCTCTTCGCGGGCATCCGCTGAGCGTTTGCGAGAATGAGGCCATGTACGCGTTCCTGATCACCCTGCACAGCCACGTCCTGGCCGCGGACCCCACGCCGGCCGACAAGGACGTGAAGGCCGGGTGGCCCGCGTTCTTCATCTTCCTCGGGCTCGCGGTCGCGGTCGGCCTGCTCGGCTGGAGCCTGGTGCGCCAGCTGAACAAGACCAAGCGCAACGCTGACGCCGGGGTCTTCGGGACGCCGGACGAGGGTCCGACCGGCCCCGCCGCCGGCTGACCGGAACTGCGTCTCGAGTACCGAAGTGATCCGGTAGCTCGGCTGTTTGACCGTTTCGCCACGGCGCCGGTGAATGGTTGTTAACGTCCAACAGTCGCCGTTGGTGAAAAAGACCGCCGCGGAAACGTCCCGACCGGGAGGTTCGCGCGCGTCGTACCGGTCGTGTCTCGGCACCACTCACCGGACGCGCGCATGTCTCTCGGAGCATCCTTTGCCATCACCTCTCGGACGCCGCTTCAGCCTGCTCGCAGCCGGCGGCATCATCCTCACCAGCTTCGGTGCGATCACCGCTTTCGCGGCCGAACCGAAGAACACCTCGACCATCGCTGACGGGTCCGCCTGGTACACCCAGGCTTACGACAACTTCCCGACCGGCGGTTACCTCACCCCGAAGCAGGCCGACGTCACCGGTCCGCAGCGCGCACCGTTCGGCCCGGGCAGCCACCAGATCACGATCGGGGAGTCCTCGGCCCAGACCGAGCTCTACCGGACCGACGCCTACGACGGCGTCAAGGTCGCGGACCTCTCCCGCTTGGAGTACTCCGAGCTGGCGCGACCGACGACCTCGGGCGACCGGCAGCCGGTATACCTGCGGCTCTCGGTCGACAACGACGGCGACGGCAACACCGATGCCAGCCTGTTCTTCTACCCCGCGAACAATGGCACCCCGGTGAACAACACCTGGCAGAGCTGGGACGTGGCCGGAGGCACTATCGACGTCGACGGTGACAACGGCGGCACCACGACGCTGGCGGCCTACGCCGACGCGCACCCGGACGCGACCCTGGTCAACGACAAGTACGACGCCAACCACGACGCCGGTTCGCTGGCGCTCATCGCGGGCGGCTCGCTCGGCGGTGACACCGACCCGCAGACCAACGGGGAGTACTTCGTCGATCGCGTCATCGTCGGTGTGAACGACAAGGACACCCTGTACGACCTCGGTGGTGGGTCCGAGGTCAGCGGGGGCACCACCGACGTGACCGTCGACCCCGCGCACGACGGTGGCTGGAAGCACCAGGCCTATGACAACGACGTCTACCTGACCTCGAACCAGACACTGGTCGACGGCCCGGGTACGCCCCCGCTCGGGGGCGGCAGCCTGCGGTTCTCGTTGAGCTCGAGCGAGAACGCGGACCGGGTGGAGCTGTTTCGCACGACCCAGTACGACGGCACGTTGCTACGCGACCTGCGCGCGATCAGCTACAGCACGTACCAGCGCGGGAACACGGGCAACGACACCCCGCAGCAGCCGGTGTACCTGCGGTTCAGCCTGGACGACGACGACAACGGCACCACGGACGACACGCTGTTCTTCTTCCCGGCCAACAACGGCACGGTGCAGCAGAGCGCCTGGCAGACCTGGAACGCCGCCGACGGCGTCTGGGGTGTCAACAGTGACCCGGGTCCGGCGGACAGCATCTCGATCAACGACTACCTGGTCGCCCACCCGGACGCCCGGATCGTCGTGAACGGTGACGCCAGCGCGCCCGACCAGCCGCGCGGTGGGGTGGCCTTCTTGGTCGGCGGAGGCGGTGCCGGCCAGATGAACGGCACCTACTACCTCGACAACATCACCCTCTCGAAGAGCGACGACGCGACTGGTCACACCGTGACCGGCAAGCGCTTCGACCTGGAGCCGACGGAGCCGACGCTGTCCATCGGGGACGCATCGGTCTCCGAAGGCAACAAGGGCGCGACGCTGACCTTCCCGGTCACGCTGAGCCGGCCGTTCGCGGTCGACGTCACGGCTCACTTCGCGACGGCGGACAGCTCCGCGACCTCGCCGAGCGACTTCACCGCGACGTCGGGCACGGTCACCATCCCGGCGGGCTCGACGACGGCGAACCTCAGCGTCGCCGTGAAGTCGGACCGGACCTACGAGCGGACCGAGAACCTGCACGTCTTCCTCAGCGACGCGGTGGGTGCGACCGTCGCTGACGGCAGTGCGGTCGGCTCGATCGTCAACGACGACACCCGTGTGGACCTGGGCCTGTCCCAGTCCGCCGACCGCCGGCTTCGCGTGTCGGTGGCCTCGGTGCCGAGCCAGGCCGGTGCGCCGGTGAACATCTACCGGGTCACGGCATCCGGCTACCAGCTGCTGAAGGCCACTCACCTCAACAGCTCCGGTCGGTACCTGGCTCTGTTGAACCACCACTACAACAAGGGCGAGGGCGTGACGGTTGTCGCTGTCGTCGACACCTCGGGAGGCAAGTACAGCTCCGAGCGGGGTCACCTGACGATCAAGTAGTCAGGCGGAGCACAGGGCGAGGGCGATCTCATCTCGGGGTCGCCCTCGCTGCACGTCGCGGGAGCGGTCAGTTCTCCAGGGAGTTCAGCGCGGCCACGATCCGGGCACGGGCGTCCGTCGCCAGCCGGCGGACGGCATCGCCGCCGGTCAACCCGGCGATCGTCGCCGGGTCGAACGCCTCGACGATCGTGGTCTCCTCGTCGACGTACCGGACGACGACGTTGACCGGGATCAGCACCGCGATCGACGGGTCGACCTGGAGCGCCTGGTAGGCCAGGCCGGACTGGCACGCTCCGAGGATGATCTGCGGCGGCACCTCGACGTCGAGGTTCTTCAGGAAGCTCTCGCGGATGTCGAACTCGGTGACGATGGCGATGCCCTCGTCGACCAGTGCCTCGCGCACGGCTTCGAGCACGCTGTCGTACGCCCCCTGGACGCTGCGGGTGATGCTGTACGCCTGGCCCACGGATCCAGCCTACGGCTGATCGCCCGGCAGGGCGCCACGTCGCTGCACCTAGGCTGGACCAGTGAACCGGCTCGCCAGCGCGACCTCCCCGTACCTGCTCCAGCACGCCGACAATCCGGTGGACTGGTGGGAGTGGGGTCCCGAGGCCTTCGCCGAGGCGCGGCGCCGCGACGTACCGGTGCTGCTGAGCGTCGGGTACGCCGCCTGCCACTGGTGCCACGTGATGGCCCACGAGTCGTTCGAGGACCAGGCGACGGCCGACTACCTGAATGCCCACTACGTCAGCATCAAGGTCGACCGCGAGGAGCGCCCCGACGTCGACGCGGTCTACATGCAGGCGACGGTGGCGACCACGGGACACGGTGGCTGGCCGATGACCTGCGTGCTCGACCACGAGGGCCGGCCGTTCTTCGCCGGGACCTACTTCCCCGACCAGCCGCGGCACGGGCAGCCGAGCTTCACCCAGCTGCTGCAGGCGATCACCGAGGCGTGGACCGAGCGGCGCGACGACGTCACCAGCACCGCGCTGAACATCACCGGGCACATCGCCGCGAACGCGAACCTGGCCGGCTCGGCACCGGTCGACGCGTCGGTCCTGGACGCCGCGGTCGCGCGGTTGGGTGCCGAGTTCGACGCCACGCACGGTGGCTTCGGGGGAGCGCCGAAGTTCCCGCCGTCGATGCTGCTCGAGTTCCTGCTGCGACGGGTGTCGACCAGCGCCACGAGCTCGGCAGACGAGCTGCGGATCGCCTCGGCCACGCTCGAAGCGATGGCGCGCGGCGGCATCTACGACCAGCTGGGCGGCGGCTTCGCGCGGTACTCCGTCGACGCCCGCTGGGTGGTGCCGCACTTCGAGAAGATGCTCTACGACAACGCCCTCCTGCTCGGCGCCTACACCTCCTGGTACGCCGCCACCGGCAGCCACCTGGCGCGCCGGATCGCGGTGGAGACCGCAGACTTCATGATCCGCGAGCTCGGCACTGCTGAGGGTGGTTTCGCCTCGGCCCTGGACGCCGACTCCGAGGGCGCCGAGGGCACGTTCTACGTCTGGACGCCGGACCAGCTGGCTGAGGTGCTCGGACCGGTCGACGGCGCCTGGGCCGCGGACCTGCTGACGGTGACACCAGCCGGAACGTTCGAGCACGGGAGCTCGGTGCTGCAGCTGCTGACCGACCCGGACGACGCCGAGCGCTGGACCCGGGTCCGGACGGCGCTGCTGGAGGCACGCGCCCGCCGCGAGCGGCCGGCCCGCGACGACAAGGTGGTGGCCGCCTGGAACGGGCTCGCGATCGCGGCCCTCGCCCGCGCCGCCGGCGTGGTCGGCGAGTCGCGGTTCCTGGACGCGGCGGAGGCCGCCGGCCGCCTGCTGCGCGATCGCCACCTCGTCGACGGACGACTGCGTCGCGTGTCTCGCGACGGTGTCGTGGGCCAACCGGCCGGGGTGCTGGAGGACTACGGCTGTGTCGCCGACGCCTTTGGTGCACTCGCCGAGGCGACGGCCGACGGCACCTGGCTCGAGCGGGCCGGAGAGCTGCTCGACGTCGCGCTCGACCAGTTCGCCGCCGGAGACGGCGGCTTCCACGACACCGCCCACGACGCCGAGGCTCTGATCGCCCGGCCTCGGGACCCGTCGGACAACGCGAGCCCGTCGGGTCACTCGGCGATCACGCACGCGCTGCTCCGCTACGCCGCACTCACCGGGTCCGGTCGGCACCGCGATGCCGCCGAGGCCGCCCTGGCGTCGATCCGGCAGCTCGCCGAACGGGCACCCCGGTTCACGGGCTGGTCCCTGGCTGCGGCGCAGACCGCGCTGGAGGGTCCCCTGGAGATCGTCGTGGTCACCGAGCCCGACGACGAGATCGGGCAGCGGATGGCCACCAGGGCGCGGGCCGAGCTCGGCGCCGTGGTCCTGGTCGTGGTGCCGGGGCAGGTCCTCCGGTCACGTATCCCGCTGCTGCACGGCCGCGATCTCGTCGAGGGCCGCGCGGCGGCGTACGTGTGCCGCGGGATGGTGTGCGAGCGCCCGGTGACGGACCCGGACGAGCTGCTCGTCTAGCGCAGCCGGTAGGTCGCGATCGACGCCGCGATGTAGTGGCAGACGAAGGCCGCGATCGTGAACACGTGGAAGATCTCGTGGAACCCGAACCAGGTCGGGAACGGGTCCGGCTTCTTCAGTGCGTAGACGATGCCGCCGAGCGTGTACAGACCGCCGCCGACCGCGATCAGGGTGATCACGGCGGTGCCGCCGTCGGAGAAGTCGTCGGCGTAGAAGATCGCGGCCCAGCCCAGCGCGATGTAGACCGGTGCGGAGAGCCAGCGCGGGGCACCCTTCCAGAACATCTTCATGCCGATGCCGAGCAGCGCCCCGGACCAGACGATCACCAGGATCCCGATCCGCGCGCCGCCGTGCAGCAGGGTGATCGCGAAGGGCGTGTAGGAGCCGGCGATCAGCACGAAGATGTTGGCGTGGTCGAAGCGCTTGAGGAACGCCCACACCTTCATCGACCACTTGCCGCGGTGGTAGATGCCACTGACGGTGAACAGCAGCAGCGCGCTCGCCGCGAAGACCGCGGACCCGACCCGGGTGGCCGCCGTGGGGGACAGGCAGATCAGCACGATCCCGGCCGCCAGCGCGAGGGGCGAGAACGAGGCGTGCAGCCAGCCGCGCAGCTTGGGCTTCGCCGCGTTCATCGCGTCGTGCAGGGCCTGGGCCGCCTCGTGGGTCAGCTCCGCGGCCTTGTCCGCAGCCTTCTCAGGCGCCGGCTGGTGGGTCTTCACCCAACCCAGGCTACGGGACCGTAGGTTGCGCCGCCGAGGTTCGCGGCGGGATCGTAACGAGGCTCACGTCTCTGCCGTAGCCTGGTGACGTGGCGGACTGGAAGCGTGGACTCCGACGGGTGCTCTACCCGGCGTACGAGGCCCGCATGGTGCGGCGGATGCCCACCGACCGGATCCCGAAGCACGTCGGGGTCATGCTCGACGGCAACCGGCGCTGGGCCAAGGCCGTCGGGGCCGACACGGCCGACGGGTACAAGGCCGGCGCCGCGAACATCGAGCCGCTGCTGGAGTGGTGCGAGGAGGTCGGGGTCCAGGTCGTCACCCTGTGGCTGCTCTCGACCGACAACCTGAACAGGTCGCCGGAGCAGCTCGACGGCTTGCTCAGGGTGATCGAGGGCGCGGTCGCCTCGCTGGCCGAGCAGCACCGCTGGCGGCTGCACCCGGTGGGTGCACTGGACCTGCTGCCGGCCGAGACCGCCGAGCGGCTCAAGGCCGCCGAGGAGTCCACCCGCGACGCCGAGGGCCTGCTGGTCAACGTCGCCGTCGGGTACGGCGGCCGCCGCGAGATCGCCGACGCGGTCCGCTCGCTGCTCCAGGACCAGGCCGCCAAGGGCCGGACCATCGAGGAGCTCGCCGAGGTCATCGACGTCGAGCACATCGCCGAGCACCTCTACACCAAGGGCCAGCCGGATCCAGATCTGGTCATCCGCACGTCGGGCGAGCAGCGCCTCGGCGGCTTCCTGCTCTGGCAGAGCGCCCACAGCGAGTTCTACTTCTGCGAGGCCTACTGGCCCGATTTCCGGCGTGTCGACTTCCTGCGTGCGGTGCGCGCCTACGCGCTGCGCGACCGCCGTCTCGGTCGCTGAGGAACGGCCGTCAAGGGTTCACATTCGTGTAACCCACGCTCGGGCGTGTCGAACTGAAATGCGCATTTCGCGGACGTACCTTCCAGGGAGTGGAACGCAACCCTTGCGCTCCGCACCAGGAGGCAAGTTCGTGAGAGATCACGATCGGGGGTCGCACTCAGACCCCTGCCTGTCCTGGTCCAAGCACTGCTGCTGAGGACCGGGGCGCTGAGTGCGCGTGCCGGTCGTGAGGGGAACACATCCGTGGCCACTGCGAAGCGCGCGACCAGCCCCAAGACCCCCACCGCCCCGAAGGCAGCAGCCACCCGTCGCAGGACCTACGTCCTGGACACCTCGGTGCTGCTGGCCGACCCCGGGGCGATGAAGCGCTTCGACGAGCACGAGGTCGTGCTTCCGGTCGTGGTGATCACGGAGCTCGAGGGCAAGCGCCACCACCCCGAGCTCGGCTACTTCGCGCGCTCTGCCCTGCGGATGCTGGACGAGCTGCGGATCCAGGCGGGTCGTCTCGACCAGCCGGTTCCGATCGGCGACTCGGGCGGCACCATCCGCGTCGAGCTCAACCACACCGATGCCGAGTCCCTGCCGTCCGGGTTCCGTCTCGGTGACAACGACACCCGGATCCTGGCGGTCGCCAACAACCTGGCCAACGAGGGTTTCACCGTCACCCTGGTCTCCAAGGACCTTCCGCTGCGGATCAAGGCCTCGGCCGTCGGTCTGGACGCCGAGGAGTACCTCGGCGAGCAGATCCACGAGTCCGACGCCGGCTGGACCGGCATGGCCGAGCTCGACGTGACCGCGACCGACCTGGACGAGCTGTACGACGACAGCGTGATCGACCTCGACGACGCCCGCGAGCTGCCCTGCCACACCGGCCTCGTGCTGATGTCGGACCGTGGGAGCGCGCTGGGTCGGGTCGGCGCCGACAAGCGGGTGCACCTGGTCAAGGGTGACCGCGAGGCCTTCGGCCTGCACGGCCGCTCCGCCGAGCAGCGGGTCGCGCTCGACCTGCTGCTGGACCCCGACGTCGGCATCGTCTCCCTCGGCGGTCGCGCCGGCACCGGCAAGTCGGCGCTCGCCCTGTGCGCCGGACTGGAGACCGTGATGGAGCGGCGCCAGCACAAGAAGGTCGTCGTCTTCCGCCCGCTCTTCGCCGTCGGCGGTCAGGAGCTCGGCTACCTGCCCGGCAGCGAGTCCGAGAAGATGTCGCCCTGGGGCCAGGCCGTCTTCGACACGCTCGGTGCGATCACCAGCCCGGACGTCATCGACGAGATCCTCGACCGCGGGATGCTCGAGGTGCTCCCGCTGACCCACATCCGCGGCCGCTCGCTGCACGACGCGTTCGTGATCGTCGACGAGGCGCAGAGCCTGGAGCGCAACGTGCTGCTCACCGTGCTCTCCCGGATGGGCGCCAACTCGAAGGTGGTGCTGACCCACGACGTGGCCCAGCGCGACAACCTCCGCGTCGGTCGCCACGACGGCGTGGTCGCGGTGGTCGACAAGCTCAAGGGCCACCCGCTGTTCGCGCACGTCACGCTGACCCGCTCGGAGCGCTCGCCGATCGCCGCGCTGGTCACCGAGATGCTCGAGCACGTGTCGATGTGATCTAGACGGGAGTCCGTGGAAGTTCCCTGTTGGGGACCACACGAACCACATCTGCCCCAGGTGTCCGAACGGGTCTCGCGATCCGGCGGGTCGGTTTGCATCTCGGACGCGATCTGGGTTTAGGTGTTGCAACTTCCCTGAGCAGTACTGGTGCACTTCCCCTGCGCCGCATGACGTCCCCAACCGTCAACCCGAGAGTCTTCGTCTTGACCGAGTCGTACGCCCCGAAGCATCGGAGCGCACCCCCGAAGCGTGTTCGCAAGGGCGCCAAGAAGGGCGCCAAGAACGCCGTCCTCTTCTCGGGTGCAGCGATGTTCGCGACGGCACTCTCGATCTCCGCCGGGGTCGCCGCCGAGGGCAAGTCGCCCGAGGACACCCTGGTCAACCTGACCGCGGGGAAGTCCCAGCTGACCGAGGCCGACCTCGCCGCGCGCGAGCAGTCCGCCTCCCGGTCCAGCGACCGCACCGCTGCTCGCACCAGCGTGCTCAAGAGCGCCGAGCTCGGCTCGGCGAAGGGTGTCGCGGTGACCCGCACCGCCAACGTGGTCACGCTGACCGCCGGGGTGACCAGCTCCGGCGCCCGCGCGATCGCCCAGCGGCTGCTCGCCGAGATGGGCATGAGCGCGTCGGAGTTCAACTGCCTCGACTCGCTCTGGACCGGTGAGTCCGGGTGGCGGGTGCACGCGAGCAACCCCTCCGGCGCGTACGGCATCCCGCAGGCGCTGCCCGGCTCGAAGATGGCCAGCGCAGGTGCGGACTGGCAGAACAGCGCCGAGACCCAGATCAAGTGGGGCCTGGGCTACATCAAGAACCGCTACGGCACCCCGTGCGGCGCGTGGTCCTTCAAGCAGGGCCACGGCTGGTACTGAGCCGCGGCCGCTCGCTCAGCGCGCGATCGTGAACCGGAGCTTGGCCGGTGCTGACGTCCTGCCCCAGGTGTTCTTCGCGGTGAACGTGACCACGTAGTGGCCGGGGCTCAGGTAGTGCCCGTTGCTGAGCAGGCCGTGGAAGACGAACGTGGTGCTCCCCGCGTGGGCTGACCGTGAGGTGCTGCCCGCTCTGCTGTACGCCGCCGAGCACGCCGGGCGCGAGTGGTTCGAGGTCGTCAGCGCGACGCAATGCCCGCCGACGAGCCGGCGGTAGACCACGCGGGTGAAGGTGAGCGTCAGGGTGCTGCTCTCGGTGAGGCTGAACCCGAACGTGGTCCCGATCGGCACCGAGGTCGAGTGGCCGCTGGGTGTGCGCCAGGTCGAGCGGCTCTGGGTCAGCGACGACAGCACGGGGGTGGACGGGACCACGGTTCGCGGCGCGCTGGTCGCAGGTGGAGAGTCGTAATCAGGACCGTGCGCGACCACGGTGCAGCGCAGGACGTGGCCGATGTCCGCTACCGCCACCCCGTACGTCGCCTGGTCGGTACCAACAGCCTGGCCGTCGCGGGTCCAGGCGTAGTCGTAGGTCAGCGGATCGGCTCCCACGAACGTGCCGTGGGTGCACGTGGCGTCGTGACGGGCGATCGGGCCGGTGATCGTGGGTGGTGCCGTGCTGAGCGGGACCGGCAGCTGGACGGCACCGATGTCGCAGGGCCGGCCCGCCGGCCGTGGCTCACCGCGCTGGTCGACGGTCAGCGGACCGTCCGGATCCGCGGTCGGGTCGGTGCACGCGCCGCCGGCGCCGATCACCGGGCTCGAGGCGCTCGGGAGCATCGTCTGGGTCGGGCCGCCGTTGTCGGCCAGGGTGCCCAGGTCGGCGCTCTGGCCGATGAGGTCGTGGTTGGCGGCGGAGAGGCCGCACTGCGAGGGCGAGGTGTTCTCAAGGTTGTGGCCGGAGCCGGTCACGGTGCTGGCAGCGATGCGACAGTTGTTGGCTGCCCCCGCGGGGTCGGTTCCTTCAAAGATCGAGCCCTCGATGACAGCGGGCGAGGCGTAGTCCAGGAACAGGTTGCCTCCGAAGAACGGCTGCGGGCTGAGGGCCTGGTTGCCGGAGAAGGTGTCGGACGCCAGGTGCACGGCGACCTCGTCGCCCGGGTTGCCGTCGGCGGAGATCGCGCCACCGTCCGCGATTCCGTCCGGTCCGGGCGTCGTCCCGGACCCTGGCTGCCCAGCGGTCGCGACGTTTGCCATGAAGGTGCTGTTGACCACCGTCAACGCCGGGCCGAAGGCGGCGATCGCGCCTCCTTCTGCGTAGCCGGGACTGCCGCCGGGGCCGTCGGCGCTGGCTCCTCCGTCCCCGCCGCTCACCTGATTGCCCCTGAACGTGCTGCTGCGCACCGTCACCGAGGCGTTGCCGAGGATCGCACCGCCGATGGCCCTGCCGCCGCCCGCGCCGACGCTGCCAGGGGTTTGCACGTCGCCGCCATCGCCTCCGGTCACCACGTTGTTCGTGAACGTCGAATTGACCACGGTCAGGTCGCTCGACCCGGTCACGACGGTCCCGATCCCGGCACCACCCTCCCCGGACGAAAAGCTGTCCTGCCCGTCTCCGCCTTGGGCCAGGTTGTCGCTGACGATCGAGGAATCCAGGGTGAGCGCACCATCGGACGACACGATCGCGCTTCCGAAGCCCGCTGCGCCAGGGGGGCCACCTATCGAAGCCGGACTACTACCGATCGCGCTGTTCCCCGTCACCGCCACACGGGTCAGCGTCAGCGGGCCGATGTTGTCGATCCCGCCTGCAAAGGCGCTGTTGTTGTTCTCGTCCACGGAATGGCCGCCGGTCACGGTCAGGTCTTGGAGTGTGGTCGTCCCAAGTGCGGGCGGGAGCAGCGGGCCGATTTTGAGCACCCCGTGCTCGGCGGTCTGCTTGATGGTGGTCGCGCCCATGCCGGAGCCGACGAGATGCGTCGACGTCTCGACGCTGAGTGCGCCCTGACTGAGCTCAAATGTTCCGCTCCCGAGCTGGATCGTCGCGCCGCTCTGCTGGGCTGCTGCCTCAGCCGCGGCCCGCAGGCTCGGGCACACGGTCCCGGTGCAGGCGGGCGTCGGGGACGGGTCGTCGAAGCCGGTGACCGTGTACGTCGGTGCTGCCTGCGCCGGGGCTCCGAGAGCCACGAGCGCCGGTGCGATCACGACAGCCGCCAGCAGCGTCCCGAGCCTCATGTCCCGGATGCTATGCGGCGACGCCGGGCGCTACCCGGTGATTCTGAAGACCGGGTGCTTCGGTGCCTCGGCGAGCAGCTCGGCCTCGGTCGAGTCGGCGCTGACGCCGTCGAAGAACACCCCGACCTCGGCCTTCCAGCGCTTGAGGTAGCCGCGCAGGATCGCGACCTTGTCCGCGTCGGCCACCACCTCGGTGGCGGTGAACTCCTCGGTGTGCTTGCCGAGCACGAGGCGACCACCCCCGGCGGCCCGCATGTTGTGGGTCCACTGCACGTGACCTCGCGGCGCGACCAGGTAGCGGTCCTCGCCCAGGGTCAGCACGTTGACCGGCGTACGGCGCCACTCGCCGCTCTTGCGGCCGCGGACCTCCAGCACCCGCGAGCCCCACACGCTGATCCCGCGCCGGGTCAGCCAGGCCACCGCTCGGTTGAAGACGTTCCGGGTGAACCAGTCCGGCTTGCGGACGTGCTCGGTCGGGTCGTCGCTCACAGTCCCACCAGCTTCCTGCTGACCTCGACCAGGCGCTGGGCGACGGCGTCGTCCTGCGCCAGCTCGGCCGGCTCCTTGATCCGGTTCTTCTCGTAGTAGCCGCCGCTGCGGCCCTCCACCTCGGCGTTCGTGGCCAGGTAGGTCAGTGTGGCGCCGCCCTCGGCGGGCGAGACCATGAACAGTCGCTTCGCGATCGCCAGCACGGGCTTCGCGATCGCCGGCGCTCCGTCCCAGATGTTCGTGGCCACCGCGCCGGGGTGCAGGCAGTTCGCGGTCACACCGGTGCCGGCGAGGCGGGGGGTAAGCGAACGGGTGTAGAGCACGTTGGCGAGCTTCGAGCGGCTGTAGGCACGCATGATCTGGTAGCCGCGCTCGAACCCGAGGTCGTCGAAGTCCATCGTCCCGCGGTAGTGACCGACGGAGGAGGTGGTGACGATCCGAGCCGAGCCGCTGGCGATGATGCGGTCCAGCAGCAGCTCGGTGAGCAGGAAGGAGGCGAGGTGGTTGACCGCGAAGGTCGCCTCGTAGCCGTCGGCCGTCAGGGTGCGCTTGTCGTAGACGGTCCCGGCGTTGTTCACCAGCACGTCGATCCGCGGGTACGCCGCGAGCAGGTCGTTCGCGAGCCTGCGCACGTCCGCGAGCACCGAGAAGTCGCAGACGAAGGACTCGACCACGACGGTGGGCGTCTCGGTTCGGACCCGCTCGACGGCGGCGGCGAGCTTTGCCGGGTTGCGGCCCACCATCACCAGGTGGTGGCCCTGGGCGGCCAGCTGGCTCGCCGACTCCAGCCCGATGCCGTCGCTGGCGCCGGTGATGACGATCGTCTTCTGCGTGCTCATGGGTGGGTCATCCCTTCCACGTCCAGGGCCGCGTCCAGCTGCTCGAGGGTGAGCACGCCGCGGTCGACGTACCCCATCTCCAGCACCTGGTCCCGGATCGTGCGACCGGCCTTGAGTGATTCCTTGGCGACCTTGGCCGCCTCCTCGTACCCCAGGTAGCGATTGAGCGGGGTCACGATCGAGGGGGAGGACTGCGCGTAGGTGCGCATCCGCTCCGCGTCCGCGGTGATGCCGTCCACGCAGCGGTCCGCCAGCAGGACGCTCGAGCTCGACAGGATCCTGATCGACTCCAGCAGGTTGCGGGCGATCACCGGCATCATCACGTTCAGCTCGAAGTTCCCGGCGGCGCCCGCGGTGGTGATCGCGGCGTCGTTGCCGATCACCTGCGCGCAGACCATCAGGGTCGCCTCGGGCAGCACCGGGTTCACCTTGCCGGGCATGATGCTCGAGCCGGGCTGGAGGTCGGGCAGGTGGATCTCGGCCAGGCCGGTGGTCGGGCCCGAGGACATCCAGCGCAGGTCGTTGCAGATCTTGGTGAGTCCGACCGCGATCGTCTTGAGCACCCCGGACAGCTCGACGAGCGAGTCCCGGGTGCCCTGGGCCTCGAAGTGGTTGCGAGCCTCGCGGAACGGTTGCCCGGTGACCGTGCCGAGCTCGGCGATCACCGCGGCCGCGAAGCCCGGCGGGGTGTTGATGCCGGTGCCCACGGCGGTTCCGCCCAGCGGAAGCTCGCGCACCCGGGGGAGCACCGAGTCGAGCCGCTCGACGGCCAGGGCCAGCGTCGCGGCGTACCCGCCGAACTCCTGGCCGAGCATCACGGGAGTCGCATCCATCAGGTGCGTGCGGCCGGACTTCACCAGGTCCGCGAACTCCTCGGCCTTGGCGGCGAGCGACGCCTCCAGGGTGCGCAGCGCCGGCTGGAGATCCTCGACAACCGCAAGCGTCGCGGCCACGTGGATCGAGGTCGGGAAGGTGTCGTTGCTGGACTGACTGGCGTTGACGTGGTCGTTGGGGTGCACCTCCTGGCCCGCCCGGTGGGCGAGCGAGGCCAGCACCTCGTTGGTGTTCATGTTGGAGCTGGTCCCCGACCCGGTCTGGAAGACGTCGAGCGGGAAGTGGGCGTCGTACTCGCCGGACATCACCTGGGCCGCGGCCTGCTCGATCGCGGCGGCCTGCTCGCCGCTGATCACGCCGAGCTCGGCGTTCACCCGCGCCGCGGCCGCCTTGATCGCGGCCAGCGCGTGGATGTGCCGAGCCTCCAGCGGCGTACCGGAGATCGGGAAGTTCTCGACCGCCCGCTGGGTCTGCGCCCGCCAGAGCGCGTCGGCCGGGACCTCGACGTCCCCCATCGAGTCGTGCTCGGTCCGCGTCGGTCCGGAGGCGTCCATGCTCCGAGCCTACTTGCGGGCTGCGTAGAGCCAGTAGTGCTCGGAGCGGTCCTCCAGGCGGACCGGGAACGCGGTCGCCTCGGCGTTCCCGAACACCGCCTCCAGCGCCGCCCCGAGCTGGGGTGCCTCGTCGGCCGACCAGATCACCAGCAGGGTCCGGGTCGCCCGGTGCGCAGCGGTCAGGAAGGGCTCCTTGTAGAGCGCCTCGTTGGCGTCGTGGACCAGGTAGCCGGGGCCGTTGTCGACGTCGAGCAGCACCAGGTCGTACGCCGAGTCAGCCGCCTCCGCCAGAGCCATCGCGACGTCGCCGACCACGATGCTGAGCCGCTCGTCGGCGAGGAACTGCGGACCGTGGGGGATGGTCCCGTCCCGCATCCACCCGACGACCGCCTCCTCGATCTCGACCACCGTGCAGGCCTCGACGCGGGGGTCGGCGAGCAGCTCGTGCATGGTGAACCCGAGCCCGAGGCCGCCGACCAGGACCGTCCGCGGGTTCTCGACGAGGTCCAGCGCCGCGGTCGCCAGGGCTCGCTCGGTGGTGGTCTCGAGGGTGTCCATCACGAAGACCCCGTTGACCCGGAGCTCCTGGACCCGGGGGCCGTTCTCCTGGCCTCGCTCCCGCAGCACGACCTCCCCGCGGGGACTCTCGGCGCGGGCGAGCTCGGTGTGGTCCACGGGCTCATCCTTCCCGAGAATTTTTAGAACCAATCCGTCCCGGTACTGACGAAACGGGCAAACCTGTGATTACCTGCCCGCAACGAGGTTGAGTGCGGGACCGTGTGTGTCCTGCGATCGGGACTCAAACAGTGTTGGTCCCTCCTGCTCGGGAACCCTCGGGTTTGGGATGTATTCGCATGAATTCGACAGGTCGAATGCGGTTTGTGGCGGTATCCGCCACGATCGCCGTCGCCGCAGCGCTGGCCGTTACCAACGGTTCAGCGAGCGCTGCTGACCCGACGAGTCACCGGGGGACCCCCGGCGTCAAGGTCAGCGACAAGAAGATCCACGCGAACGCCAAGGGCACTGCGCCCCGGGCGCTCGGTGGCAAGGCAGCCTCCGGGGAGCCGGGCAGTGCGCTGCCGGCAGGCGTTCCCACCCAGGGCCGCTACGCCTTCCTGATCAAGCTGGACGCGAAGAGCACCTCGAGCGCGTACCGGACCGCGATCGGAGGCGGCAAGGCTGCGGCGCGGACCGCGTCCAAGAAGCAGCTCGGCACCGTCAGGTCCGCGCAGGACCGGGTGGTCTCCGACCTGCCGTCGGGCAGCAAGGTGCTCTACAAGGCGCACTCGGCCCTGGCCGCGGTCGCGGTGACGACCGACGTGAAGAACTACACCAAGCTGACCAAGCTCGCCGGCGTGGCCGGGGTGTACCCGATCGCGCCGAAGGCGCCGACCAACTCCTACGCGGTGCCGCTGCAGGGCGCGCCCCAGGCGTGGGAGGCCCACGGTGACCTCGGCAAGAACACCACGGTCGCGATCATCGACACCGGCGTCGACTACACCCACGCCGACTTCGGTGGCGTCGGGACGGTCGCGAACTACCAGGCCGCCAAGGACAACTTCGGTGAGCCGGCAACCCCGGGCGAGTTCCCGGGCGACAAGGTGATCGGCGGCTACGACCTGGCGGGCGACGACTACCAGGCCGACCCGAACACCGCCGGGTACAACCCGGTCCCGTCGCCCGACCCGTACCCGCTGGACTGCAACAGCCACGGCTCGCACGTCGCCGGCACGGTCGCCGGCTACGGCGAGAACTCCGACGGCTCGACGTACACGGGTTCCTACGACACGAACACGCCGTTCGACGACATGAAGATCGGCCCCGGCATGGCGCCGCTGGCCAAGCTGTACGCGTTCCGCGTCTTCGGCTGCGAGGGTTCCACCGACCTGGTCGGCGCCGCCATCGACATGGCCGCGGACCCGAACGGCGACGGCGACCCGTCCGACCACGTCGACGTGATCAACATGTCGCTCGGATCGGACTACGGCTCGCCGCAGGACGGTGACTCGGTCGCGACCGAGGCCGCTTCCGCGCTGGGCATCACGATGGTCATCGCATCGGGCAACGCCGGCGACATCTACGACGTCGGTGGCTCGCCGGGCAACGCGCCCAGCGCCATCACGGCGGCCGCCAGCCAGGACGCCTCTGCCGTCGTGGACGCGCTGAACGTGAGCGCCCCGGAGTCCATCGCCGACAAGTACCCGTCCGAGCGCTCGATCGCCTACGACTGGGTCAACGACCCGGACCTGTCCGGTGACGTCGCCCAGGTGAAGCAGGCGAGCAACCTCGACGGCTGCGACCCGCTCGACGACACCGACAAGGCGGCCGTGAACGGCAAGATCGCCTTCGTCGAGTGGACCGACACCGACGACCAGCGGCGCTGCGGCTCCGCTGCTCGGGCCGCGAACCTCGTGGCTGCCGGTGCGACCGGGTTCATCTACGCCGACGACGCGGAGAACTTCGCCGCGGGCATCACCGGTTCGGCCGTGATCCCGGGCGTGCTCGTCGCCAAGAGCGGTGGGGACGCCATCCGCGCGGAGCTCGTGGCCGGTCACACGGTGACCATCGCGAGCACCACGGCCAACGGCTACGCCCAGAAGGACGACTCGCTCAACGACACGTTGGCCGGGTTCTCCTCACGCGGCATCGGTGACCCGGGCAACGTGAAGCCGGACATCACCGCCGTGGGCGCGACCGTGTTCTCGGCCGGTGTCGGCACCGGCACCGAGGGTCTGAACGACTCGGGTACCTCGATGGCCACCCCGATGACCGCGGGCGCCGCGGCTCTGGTGGTCTCGCAGCACCCGGACTGGACCCCGGAGCAGGTCAAGGCCGACCTGATGAACACCGCCGGTCAGGACCTGTTCACCGGGACGAGCCACACCGGGGACAAGTACGCCCCGCAGCGGGTCGGCTCGGGCCGGCTCCAGGTGGACAGCGCCCTGGACAACGAGGTCCTGGCCTACGTCACCGAGAACCCGGGTTCGGTCAGCGTCTCGTTCGGACCGCAGGCAGTCACGGCGGACACCGTGCTGACCAAGCACATCAAGGTGCAGAACACCGGCGTGACCACGAAGTCGTTCGACGTGAACTACGTGTCCCGCTCGTCGGTCCCGGGTGCGACGTACTCGGTCTCGCCGAGCTCGGTCACCCTGGACCCACGGTCGAGCAAGACGGTCACGGTCACCCTGACGCTGCACCCGGCGCAGATGACCAAGACCATCGACCCGACGGTGCAGCCGTTCCAGAGCGGTCTGCCGCGCCAGTTCCAGGCGGACGCGAGTGGTCTGGTGACGTTCACCAACGAGTCGAGCGAGCTGCGGGTCCCGGTCTACTCGGCCCCGCGTCCCGCCTCGGCGATGACCCAGGCCGACCAGGTCACGCTGCCCTCGGGCGACGTGCAGACCACGCTGCTCCCGCTCACGGGTCAGTCGGTCAACCAGGGTTCCGGTGAGGAGAAGGTCCAGTCCACGGTGGCTGGGCTCGAGCTCCAGGGCACCAGCGGTCTGGCCCCGTCGTGCGGGGGTGACGTCACCAGCGGGTGCGTCAACTTCTCGGACGAGCGGGCTGCGGACCTGAAGCGCTTCGGAGCCACCTCGAACGCAGCTCAGCTGGTCTCGAACGGGCAGGACCCGCTCGAGGACGGCGAGGTGTACTTCGCGGTGAACACCCAGGGTCGGTGGAGGACGGCTGCCAACGAGGCGGAGTTCGACATCTACATCGACGGTGACGGCGACGGGACCGCGGACGCGGTGCTCTACAACACCCGCCTGCCCGACTCCGACGACCTGGTGACCCGGATCGTGGACCTGAGCAACGGGCACGCGACCTACGAGGCCGGTATCAACGACTCGTTCGGTGACACCGACACGGCGGTCTTCGACAGCGACACGATGGTGATGCCGGTGTTCATCAGCGACATCCCCGGCGTGGATGCCGAGAACCCGCGGATCAGCTACTCGGTGCTGTCCTTCAGCCCGTACCAGGGTGCTCCGGTGGACAACATCGGGGACGTCGACGGTGACGGCAACCTGGTCAACCCGATGTCGCTGGACGTGACCAAGCCCGGCGTCGCGCTGTTCGGCAGCTACGACGGCTCGGCGAGCCCGTTCCTGTTCCCGGACGCAGCGAGCTCCGTGCTCACCCTGCGCCGGAACGCGGCGGCGTACGTCGAGGACGGCGGCAAGGGCGCGATGATCGTCCACTTCCACAACCAGCTCGGGTCGAAGACCCAGGTGGTCGGGCTCAAGGTCGACGCGGCCGTCACCCTCCAGGTGGCGCCGAACCCGGTCGGCCGTGGGCAGGACGTCACCGCGACCATCGCGGTGCCGGCCGGCTCGGACGGTACGGCCACCGGGACGGTGACCCTCAAGCGGGGCACCACGACGGTTGCCTCCGGCGAGCTGTCCGGTGGGAACGCGCAGCTGCACGTGTCCTTCGCCGACGCGGGTACCTACCCGCTGCACGCGGAGTACGCGGGCGACGACAACCACAACGCAGGATCGTCGACCACGACGAACCTGGTGGTGAACAAGTCGGCGTCCACCGTGAAGCTGACGGTCTCACCGAGCTCGGTGAAGTACGGCCAGACCGTGACCGCCAAGGTCACCGTCACCACGATCGCCGGGGAGCCGGCGACCGGGAAGGTCGTGCTCCGGCGCGCGAACGACTCCGTGGTCGCCAGCGGCACGCTGGTCAACGGGGTGGCGACGATCAAGTACACGAACAAGGTCAAGGCCAAGTACGCGATCCGAGCCACGTACGACGGGGACGGCAACTACAACGCCGGTCACTCCGCCCTCGTGGCGATCGGCTACACCCCGTAGCCGCTAGCTGAACCGAGCTCCTGCGGGTGGGCGCCCTTCTGGCCCACCCGCAGGAGCTTTTGCTTTGTCAGCCGAGCACCTTGTAGTGCAGCACGATCGTGAACGACTTCACGTCGTACTGGTAGCCGTAGCCGGTGTACATGCCCCAGCCGAACGAGTGGTCGGAGAACACCAGGCCGGAGGTCGAGTGCGTCTCGCCCTTGTGGGTGCCCAGCGTCCCCGCCAAGGTGCGGGTGCTGACCCACTTCTTGCTGGTGGTCAGGTAGCGCACCCGGATCTTGCTGCCGGGTTTCGCCCGCGCGGCACCGCCGTAGGTGTCCACCCGGATGTCGACGTACTGGACGACCCCGGAGCTCGGCAGGATCACCGCGTGCGCGGTGCGGATCAGGCTGTCCGCCGTCGTCTGGCTGGCGCACCGGGTGTTGGCGTAGTAGCCGAGCGACTTGAACCAGCCGCGCAGTGACGGCGTCCGCAAGGTGGAGCAGCGCGCCACGGTGCTGCCGGACAGGGACCCGACCGGCGTGACGGTCTTCGTCCAGGTCTTCGTCACCAGCTTCTTGCCCGAGACGGTGACCGTCCCGATCTTCGACGCGGCGTTGCCGTCGGCGTCGAGGAGCTTGACCACGTAGGTGCCGGCGGGCGCCGGGACGCTCCCGGCGAGCAGTCCGGACCAGGTGGCGGTGGCGCGCACGCTGGTGGACCCGGGCTTCAGGGTGAGCGTCCGCTGGAAGGTGTCGGTGGTGCCGACGCGCTTGTACAGGTTGACCGCGACGACGTTCGGGACACCGGTGCCCAGGATCGAGAACGTGGTCGAGGACTTGTACTTGGTGCTGTCCTTGACCAGCGGGTAGATCGTCGTGGGCGACGCGGTCACCGACGTCATCGGCGGACCGGTGTGGTCGACCGTGATGGTCGGGCTGACGGCGACGGACCCGTCGAGGGCCTGGACGTAGTCGCCGTCGAAGCCGCTGACATCGCCGTGCACGGTCAGCGATCCCTTGAGGACGTAGGTGCCCGAGGTCGGCAGGTCGGCTCCGTCGATCATGATCGGCGCGAGAGCGCCGGCGGTGATCGTTCCTCCGGTGACGCTTCCCGTCACGCCGGGGTCGGGGTGACCGGGGCGCTCGAGGTGCCAGGTGAGGTCGTAGGTGCCCGAGCGGGCGTTGGTGTACTGCACCGTGGTGGTCGGGTTGTTGCCGGTGATCTTGGTGACCGGGTCGAAGGTCAGGTGCAAGTGCTGCTCGATGTCGTAGAACGGGCTCGCCGGGTCGAACACCGCGCACTGGTCGGTGTTCAGGTCGTCGCACCGCCAGGCCGTCATCACGCCCGCCCCGTCCTCGAGGTTCGCCACCGCGCCGTCGGTCAGCGCGAACCGCGGCGGGTCCGGGATCGGGATGTCGTTGTCGAACTGGGCGAAGAGCAGGCCGCCGCCGCCCGGGTCGGTGACCGTGCCGACCGTGACCTGTTCGGCCGGCCCGATCTTGTCGTCGGCGGACCACGTGACGGTCGGCACCAGGTCGGTGGGCGTGAAGGTGCCGACGACCGTCTCGGGCGAGCAGTCCGGGGAGGCCGGGTCGGCGGTCGGGCAGGCCAGGGCGTAGATGCTCGTCGAGCCGGCGTAGCCCCACGTCGGCAGGTCGAAGGTGTCGGAGTCGCCGCCCAGGGTGACGTGCCGGTACTGCACGCCCGTGGTGTTGGCGAACCGCACGTAGATCTCCGGCACGCCGGTGCTGTCGATCGTGCCGGTCAGGTGCCCGGCACTGGTGCTGTCCAGATTGCTGAACACGGGAGCCGCAGCCGGGGCGGCGTACGCGGGCATCAGCCCGGTCAGCGGGACGGCGAGCGCGGCAGCGATCGTGAGGGCGACGGGCAGGCGACGGAGGTTCATGACGGGGCTTCCTGTGGCTCTGGAGCTGAGAACCACAGGCTAGCCCCGAACCGTCGGCCCGATCCCGCGGGCCGACGACTGGTTCAGTCAGCCGAGCACGTAGTAGTCGAGCTCCACCGTGAAGTTCTTGACGTCGTACTGGTGGTTGAACGCGGTGGCGACCGCCCAGACGAAGTAGTGGCCGGACCACAGGTAGGTCTCCGCATTGGACGTGTAGCCGGGGTGGGTACCCAGCCGCGCGGACGCGGTGCCCTTGTCGTACAGGTGTCCGCGCGGGGTCAGGTACAACATGACGGCCTGGCTGCCCGGCCTGCTCTTCGCGGCTCCGCCGTACGTGTACAGCTCGATCGTCTTGTAATAGGCCCCGGTCGGCATCTTCAGCTCGTGGATCGTGTGGACCTCGCTGGCTGCGCTGGTCTGGGTCCCGCACTTGGTGTTCGCGTAGTAGCCGAGCGAGCCGTACCAGCCACGCACTCCGTGCTTGAGGGTCGAGCACTTGCCGACGTACTCGTCGACCAGAGTGCTGGTGGCCGAGACCGTCTTGGTGTAGGTCCGCGCGACCAGCTTGCGGTGGTCGACGTAGACGGAACCGGCCAGCTTCCGGTTCCCGGCAGTGTCGACGAGGTACACCGTGTAGAAACCGTCCGGGAGCAGTTTCTGGGAGTTGTCACGGGCGGTGACGTACCCCGACCAGGTGGTCGGGGTTGTGGTCGACTGGGAGAGGTTGCCACGCCGCACCAGCACGTCGGAGGCGGAGTACATCTCGGTGGTCCTGCCCCCGTACATGCCCTTGAAGGTGAAGCGGGCGGAATCGTCGAGCCCGTGTGCCCCGATGTTCGGGTAGATCCTCGACGCGGTCTGCGCGACGCTCGTGAAGGAGGCGGGCTTGCGGTCGACGATGACCGTGCCTCCGGTGAGCGGCCCGGGAAGGTCCCCGTAGTCGGGATCATGGACCGTGAGGTTGCCCGCGACGGTGTAAGTGCCGTCAGCGAGTCCGTCGGCGGTCGCCGAGAACGTGGTCTCCCCGTCGCTGTTCAGGGTGTCGACCACCTCGCCGCCGGTGCCCGGGACCGGGACGCCGTTCTTCTCGAGGTGCCAGTCCAGGGTGTACGGGAGCCCAACCGGGCGGTGGGTCTGGAGGCGGAGCTGTGTCGAGGTCTGACGCGTCGAGACGTAGCCCGGGAACGTGCTGGCCGGGCTGGCGGACACCTCTGCCTTCGTGCTCTTGTGCACACCCAGCGATACGCGCGTGCTGCTGTCGAAGTTCCGGCACTCGAGGCGAGCCTCCGAGTCGCAGCGGTAGACGTCGATGTACCCGTCGCCGTCCCCGAGGTCGAGCTGGGTGGTGCCGTTCCTGTCCAGGTACTGGACTTCCTGCCAGAACGCGACCAGGACGCCACCACCCTGAGGGTCGGAGACCGTGACCGGGAACGCGTCACCGGGGCCGATCTTCAAGTCGGAGGGCCACGTGATCGTCGGTGTGACATCACTCGCGGTGAAGTAGCTCGCTGTGTTGAAGCTCGTGCAGCTCGACTCCGTTGGTTGCGAACATGGCCACGCCTCGACGTACGACGTGGTCAGCCCCCAGGTCTCGAGGTCGAACGAGGCGACGCCGTCAGCTGTTGCGAAGTAGTGGTCGTAGTGGCCAGGAGCCCAGACCAGGACATACGGCGCATCAGAGGTCACCGTGCCCTTCACGTGGCCGATCGTGTTGGTGTCGAGCGCCGAGACGATCGGGAGGGAGTAGGCATTCGCCGGGGCCGCGACGAACGCGGTCGCGATGATGAACGCCCCGACGACAGCCCGGGCCAGGTTGCGCACGCTCATGTCTTCCTCCGCACCGATGGTCGACCCAGGCTAAGCGGAAGAGGGCCTGCGGAGTGTCGAAACTGCGGTGCTCAGTCGAAGAGCTCTGAGAGCCAGCTCTCCTTGCGCTTCTGCTTGTACGGCTGCTGCCGGTACTGCTGCTGGGGCGGCGGGCTGAACGCCGGCTGCGGAGCCGGGTGCTGGGTCGAGCGCTCGATGATCTTGTCGAGCTCGCCGCGGTCGAGCCAGACGCCGCGGCAGGTCGGGCAGTAGTCGATCTCGATGCCGTTGCGGTCGCTCATCACGAGCACGGCGCCGTCGGTGGGGCACTGCATGGGTGTCTCCTTCGTCGTCGTACCCGGTCCAACGGGTGACGACCGACGAGGGTTCCTCGCAGGTGCCGACCTACTTCTCGGCCGAGCGCACCCGGATTCCGGTCAGCGGCACGTTGATCGTGCCGGCCGGGTCGGTGAAGAAGTCGTTGCCCTTGTCGTCGACCACGATGAAGGCGGGGAAGTCCTCGACCTCGATCTTCCAGACGGCCTCCATGCCGAGCTCGGGGTACTCGATGACCTCCTGGCTCTTGATGCAGTCCTGCGCCAGGCGCGCGGCCGGGCCACCGATCGAGCCGAGGTAGAAGCCGCCGAACTCGTTGCACGCGTCGGTGACCTGCTTGGAGCGGTTGCCCTTGGCGAGCATCACCATCGAGCCGCCGGCGGCCTGGAACGACTTCACGTAGGAGTCCATCCGGCCTGCGGTGGTCGGGCCGAACGAGCCGGACGCCATGCCGGCGGGGGTCTTCGCCGGGCCGGCGTAGTAGACGGGGTGGTTCTTCAGGTACTCCGGCATCTCCTCGCCGGCGTCCAGGCGCTCCTGGATCTTGGCGTGCGCGATGTCCCGCGCCACCACGAGCGGGCCGGTCAGCGAGAGCCGGGTCTTCACCGGGTACTGCGAGAGCTGGGCGAGGATGTCGGCCATCGGGCGGTTCAGGTCGACCTGCACGACCTCGCCGCCGGAGATGTCCTCGGCCACGCCGGCGTCCGGCATGTACTGGGCCGGGTCGGTCTCGAGCTGCTCGAGGAAGACGCCGTCGGCGGTGATCTTGCCGAGCGCCTGGCGGTCGGCCGAGCACGACACCGCGATCGCCACCGGGCACGAGGCGCCGTGACGGGGGAGCCGAACCACGCGCACGTCGTGGCAGAAGTACTTGCCGCCGAACTGCGCGCCGATGCCGAAGGACTGGGTCAGCTTGAAGACCTCTTCCTCCAGCTCGAGGTCGCGGAAGCCGTGGGCACTCATCGAACCCTCGGTCGGCAGGTTGTCGAGGTAGTGCGCGCTGGCGTACTTGGCGGTCTTCAGCGCGAACTCCGCGCTGGTGCCGCCGATGACGATCGCCAGGTGGTACGGCGGGCAGGCGGCGGTGCCGAGCGAGCGGATCTTCTCGTCGAGGAACTCCAGCATGCGCTTGGGGTTCAGGACGGCCTTGGTCTCCTGGAACAGGAACGACTTGTTGGCGCTGCCGCCGCCCTTGGCCATGAAGAGGAACTTGTACTCGGGACCCTTAGGGCCCTGTGCCGTCGAGTAGAGCTCGATCTGCGCCGGCAGGTTGGTGCCGGTGTTCTTCTCCTCGTACGTCGTCAGCGGAGCGAGCTGGGAGTAGCGCAGGTTCAGCTTGGTGTAGGCGTCGTACACGCCGCGACTGATCGCCTCGCCGTCGTCGGCGCCGGTGAGCACACCCTCGGACTTCTTGCCCATCACGATCGCGGTGCCGGTGTCCTGGCACATCGGCAGCACGCCGCCGGCGGAGATGTTCACGTTCTTGAGCAGGTCGAGCGCCACGAAACGGTCGTTGCCCGAGGCCTCGGGGTCGTCGATGATCTTGCGCAGCTGGGCGAGGTGAGCGGGCCGCAGGTAGTGGGAGATGTCGTGCATCGCCTCGGCGGTCAGCCGCTGGATCGCCTCCGGGCTCACCCGCAGGAAGGTCTGGCCGTCGGCCTCGAACGTCGAGACGCCCTCGGTCGTCACCAACCGGTACGGGGTGTCGTCGTGGGAAGCCGGAAGCAGGTCGGAGTAGCGGAACTCAGGCTCGTTGCTCACGCGCAGAAGGGTAGTCCGCGTCGACGCCCGCTCAACGGGGCGGTTGAGGTTCGGTCAGCCCCCGCTCCGATCGGACGGACCTTTCTAGTCACAACGTGCTATTCCTCGGCATTTCGGAGCGGTCGTTCTCAACGTATTCGACCTATTAGTGCCTGAAATATCCCCCCTATTTCACTGGGCGATTTGTTCCGTTACCGACGGGTATTGCCGACTCCTGAAAATGCTCAGGAATAACACAGGAAACTCTTGTCAGCCCTCGTTACGTAGGCAGATAGTCAGTCGGTGCTGTCGTTCGTCGGGGACGGCAGATCAATCTCGTGGGCAGGTGCGGGCATGCGTACTCATCGTTTCTTCGTCTCGGTTCTGGTCGCCGGCGCTCTGGTCGCCGCAGGCTTCATGAACCCCGGTCTGGCAGCAGCCACCACCAGCGCTGCGCAGACCGGCAGCGGTCTGTCCGTCTCCTGCGACTCGCCGCCGGACGACCCGGACGCGACTCCTGCCAACCGCGACCGGTTCGTGGAGCTGTGGTCCAAGCGGATGGCGGACCACGACTGGTTGCAGTCCTACGCGAACCTCAAGCAGACGCCGCAGGCGATCCTCGACGAGGGCTTCCACGCGATGAGCGAGAACGTCCAGGTCTGGCTCGACGCCTGCCTGCTCGACTCGATGGTCGCCAAGGCCGGCGAGACGTTGACCCCGCAGCAGCGCCAGCAGGACCTGCTCGGCACCCAGATGGTCATCTTCGGCCACGACCAGCTGAACCAGCTCCGCTCGGGTCTGGCCGACGAGGGCGCCAACGCCCCGGCCCCGCCGACGAGCACCCCGGGCAGCGCGCAGACCCAGCAGGACCTCGCGGACATGTCGCACGACCTGGTCTCCAAGCCGAGCTTCACCTCTGCGGACCAGCCGAAGGTCGACGCCCAGGCGCCCACCACGACCTCGACCGGCGTCGGCGGCTCGGTCTCCAGCACGCTGCGCTCGCTGATCAACAACGGCCAGGGCTCGACGACGACCGCGAAGATCAAGCCGGCAGCCGCGCCGACCATCGTCCCGGCCGGCCTCGAGCCGAACCCGATCACCAAGATCCCGCTCGTCCCGCTGATCCTGCAGGCGGTCAACTCGCTGCTGAAGCTGATCAGCCAGATCCAGGGCGTGCTGTTCACCCTGCCGGTGGTCAACATCCTGGCGTCGGCCTTCTACAAGATCTGCGCCGAGTCCGCGACGATGCCGCTCTCCTGCAGCATCTCGTTGCCGATCGGTGTTCCGATCCCGGCCGACGTCACCGGCGACGGTGTGCCCGACGTGCTCGGTGCGCTCTTCCCGGTCACCAACCTCAAGGACGTGGGCGCCAAGTTCCAGGTGACCCGTCTGCACAGCGCCCCGCTGCCGGCCCACGTCTTCGCGGTCTACGACACCCCGATCGTGAAGAAGCGGATCGAGGTCGGCTTCGACGGCCGCGCTTCCTCGCTCGCCTACAACCAGGGCGCCACCTTCACGCTGAAGAACATCGCCGCGGCGCTGACCGGTGACATCCAGGTCGGTGCGGTCGTGACGGCCTCGCAGCCGGGTCCGGTCGAGGCGCTGACCTTCGCGGTCAAGGACCTCGTCGGTGGCTCCGCCGGTGTCCCGGCCTCGGAGGAGAACCCGATGGCCGGCTCGGTGCAGATGAACCCGTTCCCGGAGAAGTTCACGGTGGACGCGCGCCTGACGCACACCAATGCGCAGGACGAGGACACCTTCAACGTGACCTCCACGGTGCCGACCACGGTCACCGCGCAGATCAACCAGAAGACGACCACGACCGCGCCGAAGAGCGACCGCACGTTCACCGCGCTCATCGACCAGCTGCCGACCTCGGTCACCGTCGACCTCGTCCACCAGGGTGAGAAGCAGAGCATCGACTACCAGGCCAATGCCGGCATCGGGCACGTCCAGGCGACCGACACCGCCACTCCGGACGTGAGCCACCCCGGCTCGTACACCCAGAGCCAGTACGACGTGTTCGGCGTCCCGACCCAGGTCCACGTCGACCTGCAGGGCGCGCAGGACATCAAGTACACGGCCAACGGGAACATCCCGACCGCGTCGTTCAACACCAAGACGCTGGCCGACAACGTGCTCCAGCAGCAGATCGACGCCGTGGTGCACCAGATCCCGAAGTCGATCCACGTCACCAACGTGACCACCCCGGACTCCCAGGCGATCACCTACGACGCGGACTCGAACCTCGGGGACATCAACCTCGGCATGTACGACAAGTCCGAGGCCGGTGACGAGACCAACCTGATCGCCAAGGCCGTCAGCATCCCGACCCACCTCGGGTTCTCGATGACCAAGAGCACCGGGGTCTACGACCTCTCCGCCAACCACGGCATCGGGCTGATCCAGGCCTCGCTGACCCGCAACGGCGGCGCGATCATCCCGCACACCGGGGACCACGCCACCGTGCTCAAGCAGGGCACCAAGCTCGGCCTGGACTTCCAGCTCACCGGGTTCCAGTCCGCCCACTTCGACGGTCACCAGAAGACCGACGTGTCCCTGGGCCTCGACCCCGGCGGCCAGCCGTTCGACGCGATCGCCGACCTGGACGACCCGAACGTGCTCGCCACGGCGCACATCGCCGCGCTGCCCTCGAGCGTGCACGTGGTCTTCGACCCGGACAACGGACACGCGACGTACACCGCGTCCAGCGTGATCCCGGAGATGGACGCCAGCTTCGACGACCGTGCGGCGAACATGCACGGCGACGCGACGCTGACCGACCTGCCGAAGAACATCGACCTGCTGTTCAACACGACGGGTGCGACGCCGTCGGCGACCTACAGCGCCGACTCGCGCCTGGGCTCGATCGTGCTGAACTACCTGGAGAAGCCGGGCGGTCTGGCGATCCACGGCGAGATCCAGGACCTGCCGAAATACATGAAGGTCGGCGGCCTGAACCCGCTGGTCTTCGACGCCCGCACCGGTCCCGGTGACGCCCCGGCGTCCTCGGACATCGGCCGGATCCTGTTCCAGTTCGGGACCGACGGATCGTTCGCCAGCCCGGCGACCACCGACGACCACGCCTACCTGGACACCAACCTGACCGACTCCACGCACGCCGAGCTGCTCTACCACGGGCTCCGGTTCATCAGCGTGGACACCACGGCGCAGGCTCTGCACGTCCAGCTGAAGAACACCGCGCCGCGGCTGTTCCGGGCCTTCCTGACGACGCCGACGGTGAGCGCCACCGGCTTCATCGACAAGGTGCCGGCGGAGATCGACGTCCTCCAGCAGGGCAACAAGATCACCTACAGCGCCAGCAGCGTCATCGACGAGATCGGTCTCGACGCGACCGACCACGACGGTGACCACGTCGCGGTGGACATCACCGACGTGCCGGCCACGATCGCGGTGACCTTCGACGGGGCGAACTCCCAGCTCGACTGGGCGGCCTCCTCGGTCGCCGGCGGGTTCTCCGCCCAGGCGCACCTGGTTCCGGCCACCATCGGCGGGACCCGGGCGTTCGACGCGGGCCTGACGATCGCCGACATCCCAACCGCCTGGCACGCGAGCTGGGCCGACGGGGACGTCGAGTTCGTCACCAACGGCACCGGCATCGGCTCGATCGACGCGAAGGTCACGAACCACACGCTCGTGCACTCGCTGGGCGGTGACCACCTGAACGCGTTCTTCGACGAGCCGAACGGCGACCTGGACGCGAGCCTGCACATCAGCAACCTGCAGACGATCAGCTACCAGAAGCTGACCGACTCCGGGCCGGGCGGCTTCGAGGCCAAGCTGAACATGGGCAACCACGGCCAACTGAACTTCGGTGCCGACGTCGTCCTCAACACCGGTGACCGGGCCTCCGTGTCCGGAAGCTTCACGCACCTGCCCTCGCAGATCGACCTGAAGAGCGACGGCGGGCGGATCACCTACACCGGTGACGACAACCCGACGCTGACGCTCTCGGTGGCGGCGGCGCAGTCGCTGACCGCGCTGAACAACACGCCGGACCCGAGCTTCATCCACGGCGTCGCGGTGCGCGACGGCGCGGACGGCTCCAAGCGCGGTGTCCGGGCGAAGCTGTTCATCACCGGTCTGCCGGACAGCCTGGACCTGAACTCGCCGGCCGGTACCTACGAGGTGAACGGGTTCCACCCGACCAACGCCACGCTGGGTGTCGACGCGAAGCTGACCACCCTGGCCGACCAGCCGCTCACCCTGGAGCTCTCCCAGGTGGTGCCGACGGCCAGCCCGGTCAACTTCAAGTTCGGTCCGTTCCTGTCCAGCACCACCGGCGGGACCCACAACCTGAGCATCACCTACACGTCCAACCAGGACCTGGGTGCGCTCACGGCTGAGGCGACCTACGGGAACACCGACGACGCCAAGCTCGAGATCAGCGAGATCCCGAAGTCCATCAACGTCACCGCGTCCCTGGGCGACACCAAGGACGTCGGGGTCACGATGAACCACGGCATCAGCGACATCACGGCGTCGTACAAGCACGTGGGCGACCTGGACTTCGCGGCGTCGGTGCACCTGCACGACGTGCCGAGTGCGGTGAACCTGCACCTGGGTCGCGAGACGGCGCCGGACGGCAGCGTCTCGACCCCGGACTTCACCTTCACCGCCAGCCAGCCCGGCCTGGACATCGATGCCACCGCGACCGCGGCCATCACCAGCCCGGCTGACATCAACGCGGCCGCCGACCTGGCGATCACGAACATGGGCAGCACGGTGACCGGTCAGCTCGACGGGACCACGCTGAAGATCAACTCGAACCCGAAGACGGATTCGTTCAAGCTCGGCGCATCGGGTGCGATCCACCTCGACGTCGACCTCGGCTTCAGCGCCGGCCCGATGGAGAACACCGGAAACCTCGGGGTCAACATCGACATCCACAAGCTGACCCTCGGGTTCGAGAACGCCAGCAACCTGCAGCTCGACCTGGGCATCACGACAGGTCTGAAGGGCGACTTCACCGACTTCACCTTCGGGATCGACAGTCAGACGAAGATCGACCTGAAGGACAAGGTCCACGTGGTGTTCGAGAACTTCATCCAGGACATCGACATCGACATCTTCGACATCGACGTGCACGTGAACCTGGGGAACGTGATCGACCACTTCCGGGTCGCCTCGAACCGCAAGGACGTGATCTTCGGTCTCCGGTTGGTGGACATCCTGGTGGGCTACTGCGACTTCGAGGTCTCCGCGCGACCGCACGCCGAGTTCAGCACCACGGGCTCGGAGCTCCACCTGGGTACTCCGCTGGACGACGGGACGAACCCGCCGGCCTGGCTGATCACCCCGGACCCGAACTTCCTCGGGGTGAGCGTGCCGGACTTCATCGTCGACATCGTCATGTACTTCACGTCGCCGTACGGGAACGAGCTCGGCGCCGGCGTGGGGTGCCACAGCAGGGTCTAGGACTGGGGTGACGTAGGGAACGGCGCGGGCCTTCGGGTCCGCGCCGTTCCTGTTCCCGCCCGGAGCCTGCTACCAGACGGAGAGCTCGGAGGAGAGGCTCTGGTCCAGCCCCGAGGGCGAGCGCAGCCGGACGTAGCGGGCGCGCTGGTTGCCCGGGACCTTCGTGGCGACCGCGGTGCCGCTGCTGGTCGCCACGGTGCTGAACGTGCGGCCGTCGGTGGAGATCTCGACGAGCACCTGACCGGTGAAGCCGCGACCGACGACCAGGGAGACCGGACGGACGCTGCCCAGGTCGACCACGGCTCCGGTGACGACCGCGCCGTTGCCCGAGATCAGCCGCGCTGCGTTGTCGAGGTCGCCGTCCGTGGCCGCGCATCGGGAGAACGCGCCGTCCTTGGCCGGCGCCGTGCCGGTGACCGCAGCACAGCGCTTGCCGCGCGACGGCGGGGCGCCGGCGGTCGCGCGGACCGCGAGCTTCTTGGACAGGTAGTAGCCGCGCACGGTCCCGGTCCCGGTGCCGCCCGGCAGCACCGTGGCGGCACCGACCGCGACGGAGCCGTCGCGGTCCTCGAGCAGCCGCGGATCCAGGGTGGCGCTGCGCCCGGTCGCCGTCTGCGTCCACAGCGCCGACTGACCGCGCGCGGCGAACAGCTGAGCGGAGTACGACGCCTTGCGGCCGGCGGCGGAGGGGAGCCGGGTCCAGCCCACCCGGATGCCACCGCCGGACTGGCTGACGTGCGGGGCGAGGTTGACCAGGCGCGCCGTCGGCAGCTGGATCGCGGTCTCCTTGGCGCTGAAGCTGACGGTGGTGCTGGTCGTACCGCCCGAGGAGAAGACGACGTTCAGGGTCGCCTCGGTGCCGAGGCTGCCCTGGGTGTCCTCGCCCTTGAGGTCGAAGTGGTAGCGGCCCCGGTCGTCGGTGGTGGCGGTCCGGGCCTTGTGGCAGATGTCCGGGGCATCGCCCTTGGGGAGCAGGCAGACGGTGCCCAGCGACCCCAGCGCGAGGATGCCGCCGAACAGCACGCCGCCGATGTCGGCCTGCTTGAACAGCAGCACCTTCGTGTTCGCCAGGGGCTGTCCGGCCGCGTTCAGGGCCGTCCCGGAGACGACCACGGAGGCGTTCGGATCCACCTTCGAGAAGGAACATCCGGTGGCGAGGACGGAGAGGGACGCAACGACCGCCGAGACCCTGCGCATGACTGCTAACTTAGACCAACTTCGTCCGAGCCAGGAGGCTTGAAATGCGAGTTCGTGCGGGCATTCTCGTGGTGGTTCTGGCAGCGGCCCTGACCGGCTGCGGGGGCGGCGGTGACAAGAAGGACGCCGACAAGACGCCCGGTGCCGCGAACACCCGGTTGAGCACCCCGACGTCCAAGGTCACCGAGGTCACCCTGGACTGCGCGAAGTACGCCGACACCGCCCAGAAGATCGCCGAAGCGCAGCAGGAGCTGTACGCCGGCAGCGGCGGCTCGACCGAGGCCCTGGACACCCTGAAGTCGCGGATGGACGCCCTGAAGGACGGCGCGCCGGACAACGTCAAGGCGGCCATCGACGAGCTGAACCAGGCGTTCGAGAAGGTCCAGCAGATCATCGCCAACCCGACCACCGAGGCGCAGCAGGAGCTCGCCCAGATGGGGCCGAAGCTGGCGACGGACGGTCAGACCATCACGACGTACATCGTCAGCCAGTGCAAGAAGTGAGCTGAGGCTCCGGCTACGGCCCGCCGACGAGATCGTAGCCCCAGGAGTCCGAACCTCGCTTCACCCACAGGACTGTGTTCGTCCGGTCGCAATGGTCACCGGCCGGTACGAAGACCTCGGCCCGCACGCTGCCTGCCACCGTATGGCGTCCGCACCGGACGGCGTCCGACGGGACACGCTCGGGATCCCCCTGGTGGTAGTCGCGTCCATGGAAATGGATCCGGTCGAGAGAAGCTGTCCGATTACTGATCCAGACGGCGAGGACGACGCCTAGGACGAGAGCCGTGATGACGACGGCGCTGCGAGCGCGCATGGAGACCTCCAGGGACCACACACTAGCGGCGGCGATCCTGGGAGATCGGTTACGTGCTCAACGTCAGGTTCTCGCCCGTCGCCGGGTCGAACAGGTGCACCTCGCTGGAGTCGACCCAGATCTCGGCGTCCTCGCCCTTGGCGATGGTGCTGTTGGCGTCGAGCCCGATGACGAGCTGGGTGCGGATCGACTCGCCGTCCAGGTCGCGCTCCAGCTCGGCCAGCTGGTCGGCGACGTCGGGGGAGGCCTCGAACGGCACGTAGGCGTAGGCCTCGTGGCCGAGCCACTCCACGACGTCGACGTGCGCGGTGAACGTCGCGCCCTTCGCCTTCGTCTGCGCGTCGAGGACGGCGGCGTCGTTGAAGTGCTCGGGTCGGATGCCGGCGATGATCACGCCGCGCCCCTCGGCCTTCGCCGCCTTGTCCTTCGGCAGCGTGACGCTGCCGAACGGCAGCTCGAGCTGGTCGCCGTTGACCTGGGCGGGCAGGAAGTTCATCGGCGGTGAGCCGATGAAGCCGGCGACGAACAGGTTCACCGGCTGGGTGTAGAGCTCGCGCGGCGTCGCCAGCTGCTGCAGCACCCCGCGCCGCAGCACGGCAACGCGGTCGCCGAGGGTCATCGCCTCGGTCTGGTCGTGGGTGACGTAGACGGTGGTGATGCCCAGCCGTTTCTGGAGCCGGGCGATCTCGGTGCGCATCTGGCCGCGCAGCTTGGCGTCGAGGTTGGAGAGCGGCTCGTCGAAGAGGAATGCGTCGGCGTCGCGGACGATCGCGCGTCCCATCGCGACCCGCTGCCGCTGACCGCCCGAGAGGTTGCCGGGTTTGCGCTGGAGGTGCTCGTCGAGCTCGAGGGTCTTGCTCGCGTCGCGCACCTTCGACTCGACCTCGGACTCGGGTCGACCGGCCAGGCGCAGCGGGAAGGCGATGTTCTCGAAGACGGACAGGTGCGGGTACAGCGCGTAGTTCTGGAACACCATCGCGAGGTTGCGGTCCCGCGGAGCCAGGGCGTTCACGCGCTTGCCGCCGATCACCATGTCGCCCGAGGTGATGTCCTCCAGGCCGACGATCATCCGCAGCAGGGTGGACTTCCCGCAGCCGGACGGCCCGACCAGGATCATGAACTCGCCGTCCTCGACGTCGATGCTGACGTCGTTCACGGCCGGGAACCCGTCGCCGTACTTCTTGACGATGTTCCTCATCTCGATGGCGGCCATCGACTCACCCCTTCACTGCGCCGGAGGTCAGGCCGGCGACGATCTTGCGCTGGAACAGCAGGACGAGAATGACGACGGGCACGGTCACCACGACCGAGGCCGTCGCCAGCTGGGAGTACGGCGGGTTGAACTGGTCCGCGCCGACGAAGTAGGCCATTTGGGCCGGCACCGTGCGCGAGGCCGTCGTGGAGGTGAGCGAGATCGCCAGCACGAACTCGTTCCAGGCGAAGAAGAAGGTCAGGATCGCGGCGGTGAAGACGCCCGGTGCAGCCAGCGGCACGATCACCTTGCGGAACGCCTGCCACGCGGTGGCGCCGTCGACCTGGGCCGCCTGCTCCATCTCCCACGGGATCTCCCGGAAGAACGCCGACAAGGTCCAGATCGAGAGCGGCAGCGTGAACGACATGTAGGGGATCACCAGGCCGGGCCAGGTGTTGAACAGGTGGAAGGTGCGCCACATGTCGAACAACGGGCCGACGAGCGAGACCACCGGGAACATCGCGATCGCCAGCGCGAGCGAGAGCACCGCACGCTTGCCGCGGAAGTCCAGCCGCGCGATGGCGTACGCCGCCAGCGTGGCCAGCACCACCGAGAGGAAGGTCGCCGAGAGCGCGATGCCCGCCGAGTTCAGCAGCGCCCGGGTGAAGTCGGGGTTGTCGATGATGTCCTTGTAGTTCTGGGTGGTCCACGCCTTGGGGAAGAACTGGGGGCTGCCCGCCGTGGTCTCGGCCGCGGACTTGAACGACAGCGACACGATCCAGACGACGGGCAGCAGGCACCAGGCCATGATCAGCACGAAGCCGACCCAGGTCCCCAGCCAGTTCTTGCGCATCACGCCTCACCCCTCGCCTGGGCCAGGTCGACCTTGAACATGCGGACGATCAGGTAGGCCAGGCCCAGCACGGTGAGGAACAGCAGCACCGAGAGCGCGGAGCCCATCCCGAGCTGCATCTGCTCGATCACCTGGCGGTAGGTCAGGAACGAGGACGACTCGGTGTTCTGCGCACCGCGGGTCATCACGAAGATGTTGTCGAAGATGCGGAACGCGTCGAGCGCGCGGAACAGCACCGCGACCATGATCGCCGCCCGCATGTTCGGCAGGATCACCTTGAACAGGCGCTGGAACCAGGTGGCGCCGTCGACCTTGGCAGCCTCGATCATGTCCTCGGAGACCTGCGAGAGCCCGGCGAGCAGCAGCAGCGACATGAACGGCGTCGTCTTCCAGATCTCCGAGACCATGATCGCGGTCATCGCGTGCCAGTGGTCGCCGAACCAGTTGGTGTCCGGGTTGATGAACGGCAGCCAGTCGAACCAGCTGTTGATGTAGCCGTTGTTGATCGAGAACGTGAACTGCCAGGCGAAGGCGGAGACGACGGTGATGATCCCGTAGGGGATCAGGATCGAGGTCCGCATCACGCCGCGGGCGAAGACGATGCGGTGCATGACCATCGCGAACGCGAACCCGATGACCAGCTCGATCGACACCGTGACGACCATGATGATGACGGTGTTCAGGGTGTCCTTCCAGAACAGCGGGTCGGACAGGATCGTCCCGTAGTTGCCGAGGAACACGAACGAGCGGTCGTCCGGGGTGGTCAGCCGGTAGCGGAAGCCGGACAGGTAGAGCGCGCGCAGCATCGGCCAGGCGGTGACCAGCAGCATGATCACCACTGCGGGGGCCACCAAGCGCTGGCCGAGCCGGTTCTCCGCGACGGCGCGGTCGCTGTCGTCGCGCACCGCAGGTCGCTGCAGCAACGTCGTCACAGCAGGCTCCTTCCCTTGAGCACGTCCTCGACGAAGGACGCCGACTTCTTCGGGGTGTCCTGGTTCACCGACTTGGGGGAGTGCCAGGTCGACTGCAACGCCCCGGAGATGTCGCTCCAGTAGGGGGTGGCCGGCCGCGGCCCCGCGTTGTCGACGCTGTCCTGGAAGAGGCGGAGCAGGTCGGCCGGGTAGGCCTTCTGCAGTGCCGGGTAGCGGTAACCCGCCGCGCTGGCGGGCATGTTCCCGGTGAGGTCGGCGTTGATGCCCTGGCTCTTCGCGTCGACGATGCAGGCGGCTGCCTTCATGGCCTCGTCGGGATGGCTGGAGTACTTGCTGACGCCGATCCCGATGCCGCCGTACGGGGGCTTGGAGGGCTGGCCGGCGACGGTGGCCGGGTACCGGGTCCAGCCCAGGTTCGCGAAGTCCTTCTTGGTGATCCCGCCCTCGGCGGGGCTCTTGGACGTCAGACCTTTCTCGTTGGAGTAGACGAACGTCCAGTTCACCAGGAAGCCGCCCGCGTTCTTGACGATCTTCCCGCCCTTGGCCGGGTAGAGGTACGGCAGCACCGTGCCTTCGTTGGAGACCGACAGATCAGGTTCCGCGGCGGTGGACCCGGACAGCTTCTGGATCACTCCGGCTGCCTTCCGAGCGGCGTCCGAGTCGACGTCGACCCTGGCATCGGCACCCTTGGATGCCTGGGCGATCAGGTCGCCGCCGGCGCCGGCGATCAGTGCGTTGATCCAGACGACGTAGCCCTCGTACTTGTTCGCCTGGACGCCGACCTTGGTGCTGGCGCTCCCCGCCTGCGCGTTGAGCTTGGTGGCGGCGTTGATGATCTGCGCCCAGGTGACCGGCTTGGTCATGTCGAGGCCGGCGGCCGAGGCGGCGTCCTTGCGGTACCAGAGCACCTGGGTGTTCGACCAGAACGGGAGCACGACCAGCCGGCCGTTCCAGGTCGAGGCGTCGTAGGCGCCCTTGAACGACTGCTCCTTGAGCGTGGCCTGGAGGGCGTCGGGGATCTTGGCCAGGAAGCCGGCGTTCGCGAACTCGGCGTTGAACACCGGGTCCAGGCTCATCAGGTCGATGCCCGAGTCGTGCGCCGCCAGTCGGCGGGCCAGCTGGATGCGCTGCTGGCCCGCGTCCTGGGGCAGAACCTGGTTCTTGATCTTCACGTGCGGGGTCGAGCACCGCTTCGCGACCGCGGCCTGGCCGCCCGGATCCGGGTTCGTGTACCAGGTCAGCGTGATCGCGCCGTTGTCGCTGCCGCAGGCAGCGAGCAGCGGAAGCAGCACCGTCGCTGCTGCCGCACCTGCGAGAACGCGCAGGGGTGAGTGAGGCATGCGTTCCTCCCGAGAACCACTTGTCTCTTGCCCGGGAGGGCGCAGTGTTCAAACCCCGGCGGCTACTTCGCCCGGTCCGCGGTCGCCCGGATGACCTCGGTGTAGGTGCCCCACAGCCCGGTCGGCAGGTCGTGGCCCATGCCCGGGATCAGCAGCAGGTTGGCGCCGCGCAGCGCCTGTGCGGTGGCGCGTCCGCCGGACGGGTGCACCATCCGGTCGTCCATGCCGTGGATGACCGCGGCGGGCAGGTTGAGCTCGCGCAGCCGCGGGGCGCGGTCCTTCTGCGAGAGCACGGCCAGCATGTGCCGCAGGACCCCGGAGCCGGACAGTCCTCGGCGGTGGGTGACCTCGGCCCGGGCGCGCGCCTCCTCGACGGGCTCCGGGTAACCGGGGGAGCCGATGAGGGCGCCCATCTTGGCGGCTGCGGCGACGTACTCCTCGAGCTCGCTGCCCTTCGCGGCGAGCATCGCCGGCAGGATCCGGGGGTCCTGCCAGCCGACCGTGCGGCGGCCGGTGGTCGACATGATCGAGACCAGGGACCGCACCCGTTCCGGGTGGGCGATCGCCATCTCCTGGGCGATCATCCCGCCCATGGAGACGCCGGTGACGTTCGCGCTGGCGAGCCCGAGGTGGTCGAGCAGCCCGAACCCGTCGGCGGCCATGTCCTCGAGCCGGTACGGCGCACCGGTGCGGCGGCCGAGGAAGGCCTGCACGATCATCGGTCGGGTGACGCGGCCCTGGATCCGGGTGGAGCGGCCGGTGTCGCGGTTGTCGTACCGGATCACGTAGAAGCCGGCGCGCGCGAGCTCGGTGCACAGCCCGTCCGGCCACCAGGTCATCGGCCCGCCGAGGCCCATCACCAGCAGCAGCGGGTCCGCGTCCGGGTCCCCGAAGGTCTGGTAGCACAGCTCGACGCCGGGGCTGACCGGTGCGAACAGCTCGCCGCTGACCGCGACCTCCTGGGTCGGCTCATCAGCCTGTCGACGGGAACGGGTACGCGGCATCAGGGATTCCTTCGGTACTTATCGGACACGTGCAATCCAACAGCATTCCCGACGCGCGTGACGAAATCAGTTGAGTTCCGTTAGTGGAACTGTGGTTTCCGTTACGTTCGGCACCGTGAACTCACCGATGGGCGATTTCCTGCGCCCCGAGGGCTACGCCGGTCCTCAGGGCCTGCGGGCGTTGTCCCGCGAGGGCAGCGTCGTGGCCGAGGCCGCCCGGTACGTCGTCCGTGCCCGGGCCGACCGACGGGCCCGAGCCGCGCAGCCGTACGCCGGCCACCACCGCCCGGCCTCGGTCGAGCCGGTGCTCCTGGTCCCGGGGTTCATGGCCGGGGACGGCACCCTGGCCGGCATGGCCCGGATGCTGCGCGGAGCCGGCTACCGGACCTACCGCTCGCACATCCACGTGAACTCCGGCTGCACCCGTGAGGCCGCCGACCGCCTCGAGCGCCGGATCGAGTCGATCGTGCTGCGCCGCGGCCGCAAGGTCAGCATCGTCGGGCACAGTCTCGGCGGGATGCTCGCCCGTGGGCTGGCCGCCCGCCGACCGGACCTCATCCACGGCATCGTCTCGATGGGCAGCCCGATCCTGGCTCCGGCCGCGGTGCACGACATCCTCGCCTGGGACGCCGAGATGCTGACCCGGCTCACCCGCGCCGGCTTCGGCGGACTGATGAGCGAGGACTGCATCGCCGGCGACTGCGCCCGGGCCAGCTTCGAGGAGACCCACGCGCCGCTCGACCCGGAGGTCGGGTTCACCGCGATCTACTCCAAGCGCGACGGGATCGTCGACTGGCGGGCCTGCATCGACCCGGCCGCGATCCCGGTCGAGGTGCGCGCCAGCCACGTCGGGATGGCCATCGACCCGCTGGTCTTCGACGCCGTCCGGCACGCGCTGGAGGGCCAGCGCATCGAACGCATCAACCGGGCCAGCCTGGCCGGAGCTGACTCCGCGACGGCGGTGCTGCTCCCGGTCGGCCGCAGCTGAGCGCGGCGACCTCGGCCGCAGCCGTCAGCAGGCGGCGCAGCCGGTCCTGCTCGCGCGGGATCCCCGCGCCGAAGTCGCCGAACGACCCGGTCTCGAGAAGCACCGCGAGCACCGCGGCGGTGAACGCGTCGCCGGCGCCGATGGTGTCGACCACCGCGACCGGGGTGACCGGGACCTCGACGACCAGGAGACCGTCCGCGGTCTCGACGTAACCGACCGCGCCGTCCGCGCCGCGGGTCCGGATCACCAGCTCGGTGCGCTCGCCGCCGAGCAGCGACCGGGCGATGTCGTCCGGGTCGGCCCCGGGATGCAGCAGGGCGATGTCCTGGTCGCTGATCTTCACCAGGTGCGAGCGGTCGGCCAGCGACTCCACGTCACGCCAGGCCTGGTCGGCGCCGCCCGGCAACGGTTCGCGCACGTTCGGGTCGTAGCTGACGAAGACGTCCCGCGCCCAGGCCTGCTCGACCAGGTCCAGGACGCTCATCCGACCGGGTTCGAGCACGGTGCCAAGCGAGCCGACGTGCAGCGCGTCGCAGTCGGGGAGCACCTGGTGGGGGAGCGTCCAGGCCAGGTCCAGGTCGTAGGCCGGCTCGCCGTCGGTGAACCGCACGGCTGCGGTCGCGCTCGCCCGTCCGGTCGTCGCTGCGACCAGCTCGACGTCGTGCTCGTGCAGGTAGGTGCGGATCGACGCCGCCCGGGCATCGTTGCCGAGCTCGGTGATCAGGACCGTCGGGGTCTCGAGGTGCCCGAGGGCGACCGCGACGTTCAGCGGGGAGCCGCCGACGGACTCGGTGCCGTCAGGGCCGATGTCGACAAGGGCCTCGCCGGCGACGACGATCACGCCGGCTGACCGACCTCAGCGCTCGAAGTCGACGTTCGCGTACGCAGCAAGCTTGGAGAGCTTGTGGTCGCTGATGATCTCGCGGATCGTGCCGCTGCGGCTGCGCATCACCAGCGAGTGCGTGGAGGCGCCGCCGGCGCGGTAGCGGACGCCCTTCATGAGCTCGCCGTCGGTGATGCCGGTGGCCACGAAGAAGCAGTCGTCGCCCTTGACCAGGTCGTCGGTGTAGAGGACCCGGTCCAGCTCCAGGCCGGCCGCCTCGGCCCGCTCGCGCTCGGCGTCGGTCGTCGGCCAGAGCTTGCCCTGGATGACGCCGTCGAGGCACTTCATCGCGCAGGCGGTGATGATGCCCTCCGGCGTGCCGCCGATGCCGAGCAGCAGGTCGACGCCGGTCTCGGCCCGGGCGGCCATGATGGCGCCGGCCACGTCGCCGTCGGTGATGAACTTGATGCGGGCGCCGGTGTCGCGGATCTCCTTGGCGAGGTCCTCGTGGCGCGGGCGGTCCAGCAGCACCACGGTCACGTCCTCGGGCTTGCCGCCCTTGGCCTTCGCGACCTGGTGGATGTTCTCGGCGACCGGGTAGCGGATGTCGACGACGTCGGCCGCCTCCGGGCCGGTGACGAGCTTCTCCATGTAGAACACGGCGCTCGGGTCGTACATCGAGCCGCGCGGGGAGACGGCGAGCACCGAGACGGCGTTGGCCATGCCCTTGGCGGTCAGCGTGGTGCCGTCGATCGGGTCGACCGCGACGTCGCACTCCGGGCCTTCCCCGTCGCCGACCTCCTCGCCGTTGTAGAGCATCGGGGCGTTGTCCTTCTCGCCCTCGCCGATGACCACGGTGCCGCGCATGCCGACGGTCGAGATCAGCGTCCGCATCGCGTTCACCGCGACGCCGTCGGCCCCGTTCTTGTCGCCGCGTCCCACCCAGCGGCCGGCTGCCATCGCGGCCGCCTCGGTGACCCGGACCAGCTCCAGAGCAAGGTTCCGGTCCGGTCCGGAAGGAGCCGGGACGAGCGGGTCAGGCAGGTGGGATTCCGACATGGGGCTGATCGTATCGGTCGTGCGCGGTGCGCCCCGAGGCAACACGGTTCACGGACGCTCCAGGACCACGTTCGTCGACTTGATCGAGGCGATCGCCCTGGCTCCGGGCACCAGGCCGAGCTCGTCGGCCGCGTCCGCCGACATCAGCGAGACGATCCGGTGCGGCCCGCAGATCATCTCGACCTGGGCCATCACCGTGTCCTTCTTCACCGCGACGACGATCCCCGAGAGCCGGTTGCGGGCGCTGACCGAGGAGGCCCGCAGGCCCTCGCGGTCCGGGCTGGTCGCCAGGGACTCGGCGAGCGCGGCCAGCGCTGCGCCGTCGACCTCGGAGGGCCCGCCGTCGGTGATCGCTTCGAGCCGGCCCTGATCGATCCAGCGGCGCACGGTGTCGTCGCTCACCCCGAGCAGCTCGGCGGCCTCGGAGATCCGGTAGCGGTGGGAGCCTGTCACCGGGTCAGTCTCTCGTACCCGAACCCCTCCTGGGAGGATGACGCCATGGTCACCGAAGCCGAGGCGCGCCGCATCCGGCCGATGATGAGCGGCATCGTCGCTCTCGCGGTCGCGCTGGTCACCGCGATCGGCTGGTACTACATCGGTCGTCCCGACGAGAGCCAGCAGCCGGTGCAGACCGTCGAGTGGCAGCCGTGGGTGAAGGCGGGCAAGGCCGACCACAAGCTGTTGATGCTCGCGCCGAGCGCGCTGCCGGAGGGCTGGCGGGCCACGTCGGCCAACTACGTCTCCGGGGTCAGCCCGCACTGGCACCTGGGCATGCTGACCGGCACCGGCAAGTTCGTCGGCGTCGACGAGGCCCGCGACACCGTGGCCGACATGGTCGAGACCTACGTCGACGCCAACGCCGTGAAGGGCGACGACGTCGAGATCAACGGACTGCGTTGGCAGACCTGGACCGACGACGGTGGCGACTACGCGCTGGTGCAGACCTTCGTCGGTCCGGACGGCAACCAGGAGAACGTGGTCGTCGTCGGCAGCGCTGCGGACGCGCAGATCCGTGCGTTCGTCGCCTCGTTGAACATCGCGCAGGTCGCGAAGGCGCGCTAGTCCTCGTCCCCGTCGCCGATGACGGCGTCGAGCCGGGCTCGGGCTCCGTCGAGCGCGGCCTGGCAGATCGTGGCGAGCTCTTCGCCGCGCTCCCACAACGCGAGGGACTCAGCCAGGCTGGTGCCGCCCTGCTCGAGGTTGCGGACCACCTCGATGAGCTCCTCGCGCGCCTGCTCGTAGGTGAGCTCACTCTTCTCGGCCATCAGGACTCCTCGTGGGGCAGGGGCAGGGGGATCGCTTCGACCTCGGTCACGTCGGCACCGATGCGGCCGTCCGCGACCCGGATGGTGATCGTGGATCCGGCGGTGACACCGTCCACGCTGCTGACGTGCTGACCGTCGGCGTCCGAGAGCACGGCGTAGCCGCGGTTCAGGGTCGCCAGCGGGGACAGCGCCCGGACCCGGGCGATGCTGTGCTCGAGGTCGTCACCGGCACGGTCCAGGACGTGGCCGAGGACCCGGCGGCTGCGCTCGCGCAGCGCCAGCACCTCCTCGCCGCGGGAGACCAGGTCGTTGCGCGGGTCGGCCATGCTCGGCCGGCTGCGCATCGAGTCCAGGTGCTGCTGCTCGCGGGCCAGGAAGGTGAGCACCGTCCGGCGGATCCGCTCACGGGCCTGGCGCACCCGCTGCTGCTCCTCGGCGACGTCGGGCACGACCCGCTTGGCGGCGTCGGTCGGGGTCGAGGCGCGCAGGTCGGCGACCAGGTCGAGCAGCGGGGAGTCCGGCTCGTGCCCGATCGCGGAGACGACGGGGGTGGTGGCCGCGGCGACCGCGCGGACCAGCGCCTCGTCGGAGAACGGCAGCAGGTCCTCCACCGAGCCGCCACCGCGGGCGATGACGATCACGTCGACGGCGGGGTCGCGGTCCAGGGCGCCGAGCGACTCGATGACCTGGGCCGCTGCGTTCGGGCCCTGCATGGCGGCGTACCGGATCTCGAAGGCGACACCCGGCCAACGGCGCCGGGCGTTCTCGACCACGTCCTTCTCGGCCGCGGAGTCCTTGGCCGTGACCAGGCCGATGCGACCCGGCAGGAACGGCAGCGGCCGCTTCAGGTCCTGGCTGAAGAGACCTTCGGCGGCGAGCAGCTGACGACGGCGCTCGAGCCTGGCCAGCAGCTCACCCTCGCCGACCAGGCGCAGCTCGCGGACCTGGAGGGAGAGGGAGCCGCGGTTCGGGTAGACGACCGGCTTGGCGTGCGCGATCACCTGGGCGCCGTTGACCAGCGGGGTGGGCAGCGAGTCGACGACCGCGCGCGGGCAGGTCAGCTGCACCGAGACGTCGGCCAGCTTGTCGCGCAGGGTGAGGAAGTCGGTGTTGGAGTTGGCGGGCCTGTTCAGCTGGACGACCTGGCCCTCGACCCAGACGGCGCCGAGCCGGTCGACCCAGCCGCTGATCAGGCTGACGACCTGACGGACCGGGACGGGTGTCTCCGGTGAGGTCTCCAGCGCCATGACTGGCACCCTAATGTGCCCCGATAGCATGGGGGCCATGGACACCGACCTGGCGATGCCGCGCGTCCTCGACGAGGCCGAGCGTGCCGTGCTGCTGGCCGCCCCGCGCGGCTACTGCGCGGGCGTCGACCGTGCGGTGATCACCGTCGAGAAGGCGCTCGACCTGTACGGCGCCCCGGTGTACGTGCGCAAGCAGATCGTGCACAACAAGCACGTGGTGGCGAACCTGGAGTCGCGCGGTGCGATCTTCGTCGAGGAGCTCGACGAGGTCCCGGCCGGCCAGACGGTGGTGTTCTCCGCGCACGGCGTCTCCCCGGCGGTGCACGCCGAGGCCGCCGAGCGCGAGCTCAAGACGATCGACGCGACCTGCCCGCTGGTGACCAAGGTGCACCACGAGGCGAAGCGCTTCGCCGCCGACGACTACGACATCCTGCTGATCGGTCACGAGGGTCACGAGGAGGTCGAGGGCACCGCCGGCGAGGCCCCCGAGCACATCCAGCTCGTCCAGGGGCCCGAGGACGTGCCGAACATCGTGGTGCGCGACCCGAAGCGGGTCGCCTGGCTGTCCCAGACCACGCTGTCGGTCGACGAGACCATGGCGACCGTCAACGCGATCCGGGAGCGCTTCCCCGATCTGCTGGACCCGCCGAGCGACGACATCTGCTACGCCACCCAGAACCGCCAGCTGGCGGTCAAGGAGATCAGCGGCGAGGCGGACCTGGTGATCGTGGTCGGTTCGGCGAACTCCTCCAACAGCGTCCGGCTCGCCGAGGTCGCCCTGGAGGCCGGCGCCAAGACGGCGTACCGGGTCGACGACGCCGGCGAGATCGACGAGGCCTGGCTCGAGGGCGTCGAGCGGGTCAGCGTGACCTCGGGTGCCTCGGTGCCCGAGGAGCTGGTCGAGGGCGTGCTCGGCTTTCTCGCCGACCGCGGCTACCCGGACGCCCGGGCGGTGCACACGGCCGAGGAGTCGCTGATCTTCGCGCTGCCGCCGGAGCTGCGCAAGGACATGCGCGCCGCCGAGAAGGCCGCCCAGTCCTAACCGTCACCCCACCTCCACCATGGCCAGATATCTCGACGTCCACCCGGTCGACCCGCAGCCTCGGCTGATCGGTCAAGCCGTGGCGATGCTGCGCGAGGACGGGCTGATCGCCTACCCGACCGACTCCGGCTACGCCCTCGGCATCCAGCTCGGCAACCGCGACGGGCTGGAGCGGATCAAGACCATCCGGCAGCTCGACGACAAGCACCACTTCACGCTGGTGTGCCGCGACTTCGCCCAGCTCGGGCAGCTGGTGCACATCGACAACGCGGCCTTCCGGGCGATCAAGGCGGCGACACCCGGGCCCTACACCTTCATCCTCCCGGCGACGGGCGAGGTCCCGAAGCGCCTGATGCACCCGAAGAAGCGCACGGTCGGCGTGCGGATCCCCGACAACGCGCTCGTGCAGGCACTCCTCGCCGAGCTGGGTGAACCGATCCTGTCCTCGACGCTGATCCTGCCGGGGGAGACCGAGCCGATGACCGAGGGCTGGGTCGTCCAGGACGAGCTCGGTCACATGTTGGACGCGGTCATCGACTCCGGTGAGTGCGGCTCGTCCTCGACCACGGTCGTCGACTTCACCTCGGGCTCGCCCGAGGTCACCAGGTACGGCGCCGGCGACGCCTCGCGGTTCGAGTAGTCCTCGTCGAGGACGGTCTCGACCTCGGGGCGGTTCAGCACCCGGTGGCGCACCGCCAGCACGACGAGCAGGCCGCCGTGTGCGACCAGCAAGCCCCCGGAGTGGTGGGCCAGGCCGGAGATGACCGACTGGATCAGCCCGTCACCGGCGGGGGCGATCGCCGAGCGGTGGACGACGCCGAGGGCGGTGCAGATGCCGAGGAGCAGCATCGGCGGGAGCACGCCGACCCGGAAGAACTCGTCCGGCCGGATCGCCAGGGCGATCCCCAGGCAGAGCAGCACGAAGCCGATGTCGAAGACGGTGCCGAGACCGCCGCCGAGACCGAGGTCGACCGAGACCAGCACGACGCACGCAAAGACCGAGAACCGCGTGACCCGAGTGCCGGACCAGCGGCCTTCTTCCCACACCGTGGGTGCGCTCACCCGTTCACCGTAGGTCGGCGTGACGCTCCAGCCGGGGAGGCACGCCGTCGAGCAGCTCGACGGCGCTCAGCGGGCGCGGAGCCTCCTCGACCGGGCTGGGCGAGGGCAGCGGGTCGTCCAGGTCGGCGACGTCGCGGAAGTGCCGCGCGGTGACCAGGACACGGCTCTCGATCGAGCCGACCGCGCTGTTGTAGGACTCCACGCTGCTGCGCAGCGAGCGTCCCAGCTTGTCGAGGTGCTGGCCGACGGTGCCGAGCCGCGAGTACAGCTCGCGGCCGAGCTGGTGGATCTCGCGGGTCCGCTCGGCGAGCGTCTCGGTGGTCCAGCCGTGCGCCACCGTGCGGAGCAGGGCGATCAGGGTGGTCGGCGTCGCCAGCACGACGTTGCGCGAGGCGGCGTACTCCAGCAGCTCGGGTTCGGCCTCGAGCGCGGCGGAGAGGAACGACTCAGCCGGCACGAACAGCACCACGAACTCTGGGGTACTCGGCAGCGCGCGCCAGTACGCCTTGCCGGCCAGCTGGTCGACGTGGCTGCGCAGCTGGCGTGCGTGCTGGGCCAGACGGGCCTGCTGCTCCTCGGGGTCCTCGCAGGCCAGCGCGTCCAGGTAGGCCGCCAGCGGCACCTTCGCGTCCACGACCACGCTCTTGCCGCCGGCCAGCCGGACCACGACGTCGGGGCGCTGGACGCCCTCGGCGCCGACCAGGTGCACCTGCTGGTCGAAGTCGCAGTGCTCGACCATCCCGGCGAGCTCGACGGCCCGGCGCAGGTGCAGCTCGCCCCACTGGCCGCGCACCTGCGGCTTGCGCAGCGCGGTGGCCAGGGCGGAGGTCTCCCGCCGCAGGGTGTCGGTGGAGTGCCGGACCTCGTCGACCTGCTGGTGCAGGGTGCTCTGCCAGGAGACCCGCTGGTGCTCCAGGTCGCGCATCCGGTCGTGCAGGCGGTCGAGGCCGTCGCGGATCAACGTGGTGTCGACGTCGGTCGTCATCGCCGGGGTGCGGCGCACCCAGACGAAGGTGGCGGCGCACCCGGCGAGCGCACCGATGACCAGCGTCAGCAGGGGAAGCAACGTGTTCATGTGATCGAGCGTTCCACCGGCCTCCGACAGAACGGCACGTACGATCGATCAGGTGCACCTCTGGGGGAGTCGAACGCTGGCCGCGGGCATGCTGCTGCTCGCCGGCCTCGGTCTGTCGTCCCCGGCGGACGCGGTCGGCACCGGCAACCCGACGATCAGCGCGCCGACCCCCACCGCCGCGCTCTACGACGGTTACACGGGCCCGTTCGTGGTCGACTTCGACGACGCCCCGGTCGGGACCTACGACTACGTGGTCCTGGAGGTCCCGGCCGTGGGCGACCCGGCGCCGGTGACGTCGGTGCAGCACTACGACAACAACGGGACCGGGCTCGACCCGCAGCTCCGGGTCACGGCGCTCGACCCGGGCAGCTACCGGTTCCAGATCAGCGACGCCGACACCGGCACCCACGCGGCCAGCGTCGACTTCACCGTCCGCAGCGGCTCCGCACCGACGTGCTCCCTGGTGGTCCCGACCCGGGTGCGTGTCCACGCTCCGCTGCAGAAGGTGACCGGAAAGCTGAACAGCACGTGCGCCGCGCTGCACACCGCGACGGCCGACTGGAAGGTCACCCGCGGCGGCCGCACCTACGACTACTTCCGCTTCGACGGGAACGCCAGCGACACCTGGTCGCTCTACGACGGCGACCCGGTCGGCGCCTACACGGTCGTGCCGCTCAGCGCCCGGTCCAGCGACTTCACCGACGTTCCGCAGAACAAGCCGACCGTGGTCGCCCGCCGCGACTCCCGGCTGGCGCTCGGCGGCTCGCGCTCCGGGAGCAGCGTCACGCTGCGCACCACGCTGACCGTCTACTCGGCGAGCACGAACGTCTTCCGGGCGTGGGCCGACAAGTACGTCGCCGTGTCGTACCGGACCTGCTCGACGTGCACCTGGCACCACTACCGAACACTGAAGACGGACGCGCAGGGCCACGCGAGCTACCGGTTCACCGCCTCGTCTTCCCGGGAGTACCGGGTCGACGCGTCCGGCACCAGCCAGGCCTGGGAGCCGATCCCGAAGTACAAGCGGCTCTGACCCTCCGCCTCAGTCGCGCACGATCGAGACGTTGAACGATCCGGAGTTGTCGCCGTAGTCCAGGTCCGCGAGCGCGATCCGCAGCGGGCCGTTCTTCGTCGCGGTGTAGTGCAGGACGTACTTGTGCCGGTAGTCGCAGCCGGACTGACGGTTGCGGCTGGTCAGCCAGTCCACGTCCTGACCGTCCACGGCGAGCCCGAAGAGGTCCTGACCCGAGGCGAGCCCGAAATCGGTGACCCAGCGCCAGTCGTTCTGCACGCACGAGGCGTCGGTCGTCAGGTCGTCGGAGACGTCCACCGTCCCGTCGACGTAGATCGTGGCTCCGCGTCCGGTCTTCAGCCGCATCGAGCTGATCCGTCCCGCCGGGTCGTTGGCCGGGACCGTGAAGGCGTCCGACGTACGGGTCCAGTCAGTACTGCGACCGACGTCCTCGGCCGGCGCTGCCGTCGGCAGCGCCACCGGGGTCACCCGGTCGAACCGGACGGTCAGCGAACCGTCGTTGTCGTCGTTGCCGGTCGGGTCGAACACGCTCAGTGCGACGCGACCGCTCTCGGTGGGCCGGTAGGTCATCGTGTGCGAGTGCAGCATGCAGCCGGTCAGGTCCTCGGCCGGGGCGCTGCCCTTGAACCGGACCCCGTCGATGTACAGCGCGCCGTGGGTCGCGCCGGGACGGTAGAGGTCCATCGACCCCTGTCGCTCCCAGCGGCCGTCGATCGAGAGGCACTGGCCGTCGGTCGCCACGCCGCGCGCGATCCGCTGGGTACCGCTGACGGTCACCTTGTACTCGACGCCGGCCTCGAGCGCCTGGTCCGACCAGGTGCCGGGGTCGCGACCGTCGAGGGTGACGTCGTCGCGGACCGCGCGGACGCTGCCGGCGATCGGCGAGCGGACCAGGGGAGCCCGCGCCGCGGTCGGCGCCTTCGGAATGCTCGACCCGATGTTGGCGGTCGGCCGTGACAGCACGACGCGGATGAGTCCGTCCTGCTGGTCGCGACCGCCCATGGTCACCTTGATCGGGGTCGTGCGCTTCTGCACGATCTTGGCCGAGTAGACGTGCTGGCCGCCGTGACAGGACGAGCTCGCCAGGATCGCGACGCCGTTGACGCGCAGCTCGGGGTCGCCGTACCGGGCCTTGACCTCGGGGCGCGGGTTCTTCTCCCACTTCTCGGTCTCGTCGTTCCAGACGCAGGTCGGGTCGGTGACCAGCTGGTGGCCGGGCCCGAACCGCGCCACCCCGTACGCCGTCACCTTGATCGTCTGACCGCGCTTGACCGCGAGCCGGGTGCTGGAGGTCTCGCCGGGCTCGGTGTAGATCGTCACCGGCCGCGCCAGGCTCAGCGTCGGGATGTCGTTGTCCTCGTGGCCGATGTCCGTCGGGGTCGGCGTCGTCGGGGTCGAGCTGCCCCCGGACAGCACGTGGCCGGAGTACCAGCTCGTCTTGCCCGCGCCGCCGGCCCGGGTCAGCGAGATGTGCATGTGGTCGCGGTGCCGCAGCGTTGCGGAGCAGGAGGAGCGGGACTTGCAGGCGGAGTTCAGGTAGGGCCGAGCCGCGAAGTTGTAGGTGCTGCTGTAGATCGTGTCGTTGAAGATGATGTACATGATCCCCATCCGACGAGCGAGCGCGTCCCGGTTGCCCGCGGAGTCGGTGGCGCGCACGCGCTTGATGAAGTCCATCGCGTAGCCGCGTTCCTTGGCGCGGTTCACGTTGACCCGCCAGTCGAACGCGCGCCCTTCCTTGTGCTCGCTGCGCCCGCCCGAGCTGCACGCCCGGGAGATGCCGTAGGAGCCGGAGCCCGGGTAGTGCTTCTGCAGGTACGCCGCGAGCTTGAGGGTGCCCTTCTTGGCGCTCGGCGAGCACTTCGTCTGCCCGTCGTACGACGGCCAGGGGTCGATCGAAGCAGCCTGGGCCGGCCCGGACAGGCAGACCAGGAGGAGCGCGACAGACGCCGTGACCCAGATGCGGAGATGACGGTGGAGCAAGGAGAAGTGCATAGCGGACCCAAACAGTGGCTGGTGGCGTAGTCCCCGTCCCTGGAGACCACCGATGCGAACAATCCGTTGTTGTTCAGTTCTTCGACCCACGATCGGCCGGGTCGGGGCCGATCTGAGGGAGTACCAGCGTTATTGGACCTGTCTGCCGCGCAAATTCAGTCCTGGAGATCGACGACCACCGGTGCGTGGTCGCTGGCACCTTGGCCGGCCCGCTCCTCGCGATCCACGAACGCTCCGGTCACGCGCGCCGCCAGCGGTGGCGTCCCGAGGAGGAAGTCGATCCGCATGCCGCGGTTCCGCTCGAAGCGCTGCCGGTAGTAGTCCCAGTAGGTGTAGATGTCCGCACCGGGCGTGTGCGGCCGCGCCAGGTCGGCGTACCCGGCGTCGAGGAAGGCCTGGAACGCGGCCCGCTCCGGCGCGGTCACATGGGTGGACGTCGCGAACTGCGCGATGTCGAAGACGTCGTCGTCGGTCGGGGCGATGTTCCAGTCGCCGACCAGGGCGACCTGCTGGTCGGTCCAGCTGGCGGCCGCATCGCGCAGGTGCTTGAGCCACTCCAACTTGTAGGCGTAGTGCGGGTCGTCGATCTTGCGGCCGTTGGGCACGTAGAGGGACCAGATCCGGACCCCTCCGCAGGTGGCGCCGATGGCGCGCGCCTCGGCGACCTCCTCCCAGGCCGGCATCGCGTCGAACCCGACGCTGACGTCCTCGAGGCCGACGCGGGAGATGATCGCGACGCCGTTCCACTGGTTGTAGCCGGCCGCGGCCACGTCGTACCCGCGGGCCTGGAGGCCCATCAGCGGGAGCTGGTCCTCACGGGCCTTGGTCTCCTGAACGGCCAGCACGTCGATGTCGTGCCGCTCGAGGAACGCCTCGACGCGGTCGATCCGGGAGCGGATGGAGTTGACGTTCCAGGTAGCGATGCGCACGGCACGACCCTAGTGCCGATGCCTGACCCGGCATGATCTGGTCATGACGCCGCTGAAGAACCAGCGCACGATCGAGGCGATGCTCGTCATCGCGATCCTGCTGGACATCACCTACTGGACGCTGTGGTTCGCCCAGCGCGACTGGATCGCCAGCGAGCACTCCCACGCCTACTACGAGTTCGAGAACGCCTTCCCGCTCGCCGACTTTTGGCTCGGCGTCGCCTGTCTGCTGGCCCTGGTCACGTTGCGCACCGGCCGTCCGAGCGCGCTGCTCTGGCTGCTCTGCTCCGGCAGCGCTGGCCTGTACCTGTTCGGGATGGACTTCCTCTACGACGTCGAGAACAGCATCTTCGCCAAGGGCGGCGGAGGCGCGTTCGAGGCCGTGATCGTCGCCCTCACGCTGATCTTCTCGGTGTCGTTGCTCCGCTGGAGCTGGGGTCACCGCGGCGAGCTGCTCAGCCGTCAGGCGAGCTGAGCCAGCACCCAGGAGGCCAGGGTCTCGGCGACCCGCTTCCAGCCGGGGTCTAGCATCACGTCGTGGGCGATGCCGGAGACCATGACCGGCTCGGTGCCCCACGCCTTCGCGGTCGCCGCCACGTCGGCCGGCGGGAAGATCGTGTCGTCCGTCGCGCCGAGGACCAGCAGCGGCACGTCGAGCGGGCGCGGCTTCGGGCGGTCGAGAACGAGCATGTCCAGGAAGGCCAGGTAGGACTCCGACTGGGTCCGGTACGTCGTGGACTCCACCACGGTGTCCGGCGCGTTCGCGGAGAAGAACAGCTCCCGCACCTGCTCGGGACTGCGGACCAGCCGGCCGAGGTTCAAGGTCGCGTTCGCGGCTAGGAAGTTCGCCGGGTGGTGCAGCGCGACCTTCGTGGTGACGCCGATGACGCCGCGTGGGGGCATCGAGGCCAGCAGAGCAGCGCCTGCGATCGGCGGGGCACCGTTCCGGGCCAAGAAGCCCTGGACCACACCCCCACCCATCGAGTGTCCGGCCAGGAAGGGCGGTGCGTCGCACGAGGCGACGACGCTGGCCACGTCGTCCACGTAGTCGCGCATCCGCATCCGGTTGAGTCGGACGCCGTCGGCCGACCCGGCGTGACCGCGCAGGCTCGGCGCCACGGTCGAGATGCCGGCCGCCGCGAGCTGCTGGGCGAAACCGTCGTGCCAGCACCAGGCACCATGCCAGGCGCCGTGCACGAGCACGATCGTGGCGCGCGGGTTCTCGGCGTCGGTCCGGATGACCTCGAGGCCGGTCGGGTCAGTCGACAACGGGTCGGAATCCTGAGCAGAGGATCCGCAGGTAGCTGATCTGCTCACCCGCGGTCCGGTAGTAGGCCTGCTGCTCGGCGGTGTGCGGTCCGTCCGGAGTGGTGATCGCGAACCGGTACGAGACGTGCGCGGTGTCCTCGACCGCGTCGTTCTCGTTGAGCTCGAGGATCGCGTCGATGTTCTCGTGCGGCGCGAACCAGGTGCCGAGCATGATCTCGATCGTGGCGTCCTGGTCCTGCGCCTCCCAGAACTTCATCGGCGTCAGACCACGGAAGTCCACGTCGGTGGCGAGCAGCTGCTTGAGCTGGGGGACGTCCTTGTCGGCCAGTGCGTGTGCGAAGCGGCGCCCGAGCGTGTGCACCTCGCTCACGCCCACACCGGGGCGATGTTCTTGCGGTAGCTACGCCCGAAGACCCCGCCGATGATGGCCAGCACGGGTTTCGGGATGTCGCGCTCGATCGCGGCCAGCTCGTCGGCCGTCGCCCCGTCGCGCACCCAGTTGAAGAAGACGCCGCCGACCGCGGGGGAGACCTTGCTGAACTTGCGGCCCATGTCCTTGATGATCGGGTCGTCCGCCTTGTCGAGCATGAGCTGCTCGACGGCGTCCTCCTCGTGACCGAGGTGGGTCTCGGTGACGCTCTGGAGGTCGGACACCGCGGTGTGCACGGCATCAGCGTCGGCCTTGGCGCCGGAGCGGCGGAACGCCGCCATCGCCAACCGGGCCTTGCCCAAGGCCTGGGACATGGTGTCGTGCTCGGCGTCGAAGCCGTCGAGCTGGGCCTGGGTGATGCCGAGTGCCAGCATCGCCGGCCAGGCGATCTCGTGCTCGCCTTCGTGGTGGTGGGTGAGCTGGGTGTCGAAGTTGTCCCAGGCGCATCCCAGCGCGGCGGCGCGCTTGGTGTCGCCGTCGCTGAAGGACGCTGTCGCCTCCAGGAAGCGCCGCAGGTCCCGGCGTACGGCGCCGTGGATCGCCTTGTTCATGCTCATCGTGGCCATGGAGGGAAACTACGCTTCCGACACGGGTGCCGGAAGGAGATCAGCGACAGCTGGCGGGAATCGTCTCGTGGACGATGAAGTGGTTGTAGGCCAGGAACGCGAAGATGCTCACGTCGTCGGAGGGAACGCCGTTCAGCACGGCGTGGACGTGGGCAAGCCGGAACTTTTGGTGGGCCTGGTTGACGTCGTTGATGCAGCGTGCGTGAAGGTGGTGCACCCGCCCGACCTCGGTGAACGCGGGCCCGTCGTTGCCGTACTGCATCCGTGCCGAGGTCGCCGTCCAGGTGGCGTCCACGTCCAAGGTGCTGCCGTCGCTCATGTGCACGCCGTGCGCCACCAGGTGCGCTCTGCTGAGGTGCTGCTGGTCGAAGGTGACGACCGGGGAGTTGGTGAAGCCCTCGACCACGGCGGACTCGATCGGCTCCCCGCCTCCTCCGGGGAAGCTGAGCGTGTGCCGGACGGCCGCGAGTACCCAGTGCGTGTGCGGCGGGGAGATCGTCCCGGGTCCGTCGTTCGTCCCGATCCGCCAGGCGCTCAGCACCACCTCGTGGCAGACGAACGGATCTTCGGGCGCGTCAGCCGGAGGACAGTCCCCGGGATAGCCCTGCAGGTAGCCGAGCACCTTCTCGACGTACTTGGTCGAGGACTTGTTCGATGCCGAGGACGGCTGGGTGATGGCCACCGTCGCGAGTGTCAGCAGCGCGGCTGCCAACAGTGCTCCACGTCGCAGCATGGCTCCTCCTGGGGGCTCGTTCCTCCGATCCTCGGCGTGGCGCGGGCCTGCGGCAATGGCCCGTCCGGACCACCCCCTCCGCGCCCGTAGAATCACCCCCCGTGGCTCTTACCATCGGCATCGTCGGACTCCCCAACGCAGGCAAGTCGACGCTCTTCAACGCCCTCACCAAGAACAACGTGCTCGCGGCGAACTACCCGTTCGCGACGATCGAGCCGAACGTCGGCGTCGTCGCCGTCCCGGACGAGCGGCTCGGCAAGCTCGCCGAGGTGTTCGCCTCCGCCAAGGTGCTGCCCGCGACCGTCGAGTTCGTCGACATCGCCGGCATCGTGGCGGGAGCGAGCCAGGGCGAGGGTCTGGGCAACAAGTTCCTGTCCCACATCCGCGAGGCCTCGGCGATCTGCCAGGTCACCCGCGTCTTCCGCGACGAGGACGTCACCCACGTCGACGGCGAGGTGAACCCGGCCAGCGACATCGGCACCATCCAGACAGAGATGATCCTGGCCGACCTGCAGACCGTGGAGAAGGCGATCCCGCGGCTGGAGAAGGAGACCCGCGGCAACAAGGCGATCGCGGCGAACCTCGAGGCGACCAAGCAGGCACAGGAGCTGCTCGAGGCCGGGACGCCGATCATCGCCTCCCAGCTCGACCTCGAGCTGCTGCGCGAGCTGAGCCTGCTCACCGCCAAGCCCTACATCTACGTCTTCAACTGCGACGCCGACGAGCTCGGCGACGAGGACCTCAAGAACGAAATGCGCGCGCTGGTCGCGCCGGCCGAAGCGATCTTCCTGGACGCCAAGTTCGAGTCCGAGCTCGTCGAGCTGGGTGACGACGACGAGGCCCGCGCCATGCTCGCCGAGATGGGCGTCGACGAGCCCGGCCTCGACGTGCTCGCCCGGGTCGGCTTCGACACCCTCGGCCTGCAGACCTACCTGACGGCCGGCCCCAAGGAAGCGCGCGCCTGGACCATCAAGAAGGGCGCCACCGCGCCCGAGGCCGCCGGGGTCATCCACACCGACTTCCAGAAGGGCTTCATCAAGGCCGAGATCGTGTCGTACGACGACCTGATGGAGGCCGGCTCGATGGCGAACGCCAAGGCCGCCGGCAAGGTCCGCATGGAGGGTAAGGAGTACGTCATGGTGGACGGCGACGTGGTGGAGTTCCGTTTCAACGTCTGAGTGTTGAACTCACCTGCGGAAGGTGAGGTGCACCGTGCCGCTCTCCGCGGTCTCCGCGATGACCTCGTAGCCGGCCTCGAGACCGCGCAGGTCGTCCCACAGCCGGATCCCGCGGCCCAGCAGGATCGGCGCGATCGCGACGTGGAGCTGGTCGACCAGGCCGGCGCGCAGGTAGTCCTGGACCACGGTCGGGCCACCACCGATGCGGACGTCCTTGCCGTCGGCCACCGCGAGCGCGCGGTCGAGCGCCTCCTGCGGCGTCGCCTCGAGGAAGTGGAAAACCGTCCCGTTCTCGAACTCGATCGGCGGGCGGGCTGTTCCGTGGGTGAGGACGAACACCGGGATCCGGAACGGCGGCTCGTCTCCCCACCAACCCTTCCAGTCCGGGTCGTCAGGGAAGTTGTGCAGGCCGAACATGCCGGCGCCCATGATCTCCGCGCCGAGCTCGTCGAAGTAGGCGACGGCGTACTGGTCGTCGACGCCGGTGGTGCCCTCGCCGGAGGTGTCGTGCAGGACGCGCTCGCGGAAGGTCCGGGTCGAGGTGTAGGCGGTGGTCAGGCGTGGCCAGTCCTCACCGAACGGGTTCTCGGGAGTCTGGTCCGTCGTGGTCGCGAACCCGTCGAGGGAGATGTTGAGGTCAACGCGGACTGCCATGCACTCACCCTACTGACGGGTCCACCCAGGTCTTCCGATCCAGCCACGTCCGCCGGGCCAACCACAGCCAGCAGCAGATGGCGCCCGAGGACAGCACCGCGGGCACCGGGTGGTCGAGCATCAGGGAGGCCGCCACGGCTGCCCCGAACGCGGTGAGGTTGAGGACGACGTCGTAGACCGGCGCGATGAAGCGGCGGTTGATCACGTGCGCCACGGCGATCACCAGTCCGCACGAGAACGTCACCGAAAGCAGGAAGCTCACCACGTCCGACAGTCTCCTGATCTGGTCAAGTCCGGGGCTAGGCTGGAGCTGTGGACAACGATCCGCCCGTGGCTGCCGACGACTTCCCGGAGTTCGCCGAACCTCCGCAGCACAAGCCTGCGCCCGGCCACCACGCCCGGCAGAAGCCCGAGCCCGAGCCGGAGAGCAACGAGGCCCAGGCGGCGGCTGACGACGTGATCGCGCGGCTGCGTCGCGAGCGCGCCGAAGGCAAGCGTTGATCGACGAGATCCTGGTCGCGGATTCGCCTGCAGCCTGGGAATCCGCGGGCTTCACGGTCGACCCGGATGGTGTTTGCCGTGTCGGCTCTGTGCGGATCCGGCTGGTGGGCGAGGGCGAGAAGCGCGGCATTGTTGGGTGGGCGCTGCGCGCCGAGGTGGACGGTGACCTGGACGGCGTACCGACGACGTCCTCGGACCAGCCGTTGGCCGAGCCCGCGACGCATCTGAACGGAGTCACCTCGATCGACCACGTGGTGCTGCTCTCACCCGACCTCGAGCGCACGAAGACTGCGCTGAAGGCGCTCGAGCTCGACGCCCGCCGGGAACGGCACGGCGAGCTGGCCGGCGCCGCCATTCGGCAGGTGTTCTACCGGCTGGACGATGTCATCCTCGAGGTCGTCGGCTCACCCGACACGGCCGGCGACGGACCGTCGAACCTGTGGGGGATCACCTTCGTCGCAGACGACATCGAGGCGGCTGCCGCGTTCTTCGGCGAGAAGACCTCACCGCTGAAGGACGCGATCCAACCGGGCCGCCGGATCACCACGTTGCGGCACCGGGAGCTCGGGATGTCCGCGCGGACCGCGCTGATCAGCCCGCACGTGAAGAGCTGATCACCACGCTGCCGGGTGGATGAAGGCGGCCGCTGGTCGGCCGAGCCACTGCGTCACCCGCATGACCAGGTCCATGTCCGCGGTGCGGGCGGTCTTCAGATTGGTCAGTCGTGCGGGTGTGCAGCCGATCTCCTCGGCGAGGGTGGCCCAGGTCAGACCGAGCTCGGTGCGCCGGTCGTTGAGCTCGGCGTGCACCTCGTCCAGGTTCCAGCGCAGTCGGTGCTCAGGGCCGGCCTCGGGGAGCGCGACGGGTCCGACGTCGACGACCGGTCCGCTGAGGAACTCCTCGGGGGCGCTGCCCATCCAGCGCAGCATGAACATCGCGTACTGGCAGGAGATGTCGCCGCGGTCGCCGAACCGGGGGACCGCGCCGCCGCACAGCGGGTGGTCCTCGGGACGGTCCGCGTTGAGTGCCTCGGACTGCTCCCACAGCTGGTCGGCCAGCTCGTACCAGCCGAGCCCGCGCTGCTCACGCTCGCCGTCGAGGGCGGCGTACATCGCAGCGCAGTCGAACCTGGGCAGGACCCGAGTCGTCATGGGATCACGATGCGCCGGGCTGACCAGGTTTCACAAGGCGCTGGCCTCGGCGGTCAGCAGCAGCTGGCTGCGCCGGTGCTGCACCGACTCCCAGGTGAAGATCACCAGAGCCACCCAGACCAGGCCGAAGCCGACCCAGCGCATCGGGGTCATGGTCTCGTCGAGGAACGTGACGCCGAGGACGAACTGGATCACCGGCGCGAGGTACTGGAGCAGACCCAGCGTCGTCATCGGCACCCGGATCGCGGCGGCCCCGAAGCACATCAGCGGGACCGCCGTGATCAGACCGGTCGAGGCCAGCAGGGCACTGTGTCCCAGGCCGTGGCCGAGGAAGTGGCTGTGGCCGGTCACGCCAGCCCAGATCAGGTAGCCGCCGGCGAGCGGAGCGAGCGCCAGGGTCTCGTAGGACAGGCTCTCGACGGACTCGACGCCGGCCTGCTTCTTGGCCAGGCCGTAGGTGCTGAACGAGAACGCCAGGATCAGCGCGATCCACGGCGGTCGGCCGTACTCGATCGCCAGGCCGACCACGGCCAGGCCGGCGATGCCGAGCGCGATCCACTGCCAGGTGCGCAGCCGCTCGCCGAGGATGACCACGCCCATCAGCACCGTCACCAGCGGGTTGATGAAGTACCCGAGCGAGGTCTCGACGACCTTGTGGTTGTTCACGCCGTAGATGTAGGTGCCCCAGTTCATCGCGATCGTCACCGCGGCGAGGGTGAGGAGCCCGAGCGTGCGCCGGTCGGTGAAGATCGCGCGGAACTGCTCGACGCGCTTGGCCAGGACCAGGACGACGGCCATCGTCAGCACCGACCACACGATCCGGTGACCGAGGATCTCGATCGCGCCGGCCGGCTTCAGGTGCGGCCAGTAGAGCGGGAACAGGCCCCACATCAGGTACGCCGCGACGCCGTACGCGAAGCCTCGGCGTTGATCCACGGCGCCACCTTAGGGCGCGGGCTAGGGTCGCCGCATGGCAGTTGTTCCTGACCGCGGTCCGGTGTTCGACGGCGTCTCGATCGGGCGCCCGGCGACCGGCGCGCTCCTCGACGCGGGCTTCGGATCGGTCGCGGACCTGCCCGAGCGGCTCGAGGACCTGCTGGAGCTGCACGGTGTCGGCCCCAGCGCCGTACGCCGGCTGGCCGAGGCGCGCGCCGCCCGTTAGCGGCCGGCCGGCTCGAGCATCGGCACCAGGAACCTGCGCGCGAGATCGGCCAGCTGCTCGTCGTCGGCCAGGTCGACGACGTCGCTCGGGGTGATCAGGAACGACGTCGACATCCGCACCATCAGCTCGGCGACCAGGTCGACGTCGGTGTCGGTGGCCACGTTGCCCGCGGCCTGCTCGCGCCGCAGCTGGCCGGCGACGAACCCGCGCACGGTCGCGGTCAGCACCCGGCCACCGTCGCCGATGATCGAGGGCACCAGCGAGCTGGGCTCCTCGATCATCAGGGTGCTGATCAGCTCGTTGCTGCGGATCGTGCGCAGCGAGCTCACGAAGCCCAGGACCACCCGGTCGGCGGCGGTCCGGGCGTCTCGGATGTCGAGGACGAACTGGTCGAAGTAGCGGCGGTACTCCCGGCGTACGAGCTGCTCGACCAGCACGTCCTTGGTGGAGAAGCGGCGGTAGACGGTGATCCGGGAGACCCCGGCGCGCTTCGCGACGTCCTCCATGGTCGAGGAGCGGATGCCGCGTCGGCAGAACTGTTCGTACGCCGCGTCGAGCACGCGGTGGCTGGTCTCGTCGAGCTCCTCGGCCGGCGGGGCGAACGCCTCGGCGAAGGCGCGCTCGATCATCGATTCGGGCCCGGATTCCTGCTCGGTGATTGCGGCCAACGCGCTCTCCATGCTCTGATACGCAGATACAAGACTTGTATCACTGTATCAGGAAGCGAGCCGAAACCATGGACCAGATCAGCCGTCGCAGCCTTCTTTTCTCGGGCGGAGCCACGCTCGGCGCCCTCGCCGTCGGTTCCGGGGCCTGGACGTGGCCGGCCTCGGCGTCGATCGCCGGCGGCGGCCCGGGAGCGGACCCGCGCTGGGTCTGGGACGACGTCGCCGACCCGCTGATCGCCGACGTCATCGACCGCGGTGACGTCGACCTGGTGAACTCCCTGATCCGGACCTGGACGACCAACGGCCAGCCGCTGCCGGCCGGTCTTCCCGCCGACGTCCACGACTTCATGGAGAGCGCACGTCAACTGCCGTCCTGGGCCGACCCGGCCAAGCTCGACGCGTCCTTCACCTTCACCACCAAGCGCGGCCTCTACCTCGGCGCCCTCTACGGGCTGGGCAGCGGGATGATGAGCACCGCGATCCCGCACGAGGCCAGGGCCGTCTACTACTCCAAGGGCGGCGCGGACATGAAGGACCGCATCTCCAAGACCGCCAAGCTCGGCTACGACATCGGAACCGAGAACGCCTTCGACCCCGACGGCACGATGATCGTGACCTGCGTGAAGACCCGGATGGTCCACGCCGCCGTCCGGCACCTGCTGCCGAAGTCGGGCTTCTGGCAGCAGACCGCCGACCAGCAGGTCCCGATCAGCCAGCGGGACATGATGATCACCTGGCACAGCCTGGCCTCGTTCACCTGGCAGAAGCTGGCCGCCTGGAAGGTCCAGATCCCGAAGGCCGAGGGCGACGGGTTCCTGCACTCCTGGCAGCTGACCGCGCACATGCTCGGCATCCGCGACGAGTACATCCCGGCGACCTGGGACGAGGCGATCAGCCAGTCGCACCAGGTGCTCGACCCGGTGCTCGGCGCTACCCCGGAGGGGATCGAGCTGGCTGACACCCTGCTCAACCTGGCGGCCTCCGTCGACGGCGGCGCCCTGTCCTACCCGTTCCTCGCCGCGGCCACCCGCTACAACCTGGGTGACCAGCTCTGCGACGCGCTGCAGATCAAGCGGAACGTGTACTGGGACAACTTCTTCAAGGCGGGCTGGCCGCCGTTCGTCGCCTTCCGCGAGGCCGGTCTGGCGATGCCGTTCGCCCCCGCCGGCTACTGGATGTTCGACGAGTTCCTGCGCCGGGGTGCGTTGTTCTACCTCTCCGACGGCAAGCCGATCAGCATCGAGATCCCGAGCGGGAACAACCCGAACTACGGCTGAGCGCTGCGAAGTTCCGGGCCACTACTCTGACCGCATGATCACCGCGGTCCACACCCTCGTCTACTCCGACGACCCGACGGCGACGCGCGCGTTCTTCCAGGACGTGCTGCGCTGGCCGTACGTGTCCGAGGGCGATGCCGGGGACGGCGGTGTCGGGGGCGCCGGCACCGGCGGGTCGGACCCGGCGGAGTGGCTGATCTTCGGCACCGGGCCGAGCGAGCTCGGCGTGCACCCGACCTCGGGCGTGCACGGCGGCAAAGAGTGGACCTCGCCGAAGCACCACGCGATCGCGGTGATGTGCGACGACCTGGACGCGACCGTCGCCGAGCTGAAGGGCCGGGGCGCCGAGATCGGGGAGACCCGGGAGATGGGCTTCGGGCGCGGAGCGCTGATCACCGTCCCCGGCGCCGACGACATGCTCCTCTACGAGCCGAAGCACGCCGTCGCCTATCACCTGGGCGCACCGCAGTGACGAGTCCTGCGACCGAGGAGATCGTCACCATCCACACCGATGGGGGCTGCACTCCGAACCCCGGTCCGGGTGGCTGGGGAGCGGTGCTGCGGCAGGGCGAGCACCTGCTCGAGCTCTGCGGCGGCGAGTCCGGCGAGACCACCAACAACCGGATGGAGCTGACGGCACCGATCATGGCGCTGGAGGCGCTCAAACGTCCGGTGACCGTGCACCTCTACACCGACAGCACCTATGTCCGGAACGGCATCACGAAGTGGGTGCACAGCTGGAAGCGCAACGGCTGGAAGACCTCGGCCAAGGCGCCGGTGAAGAACGTCGACCTGTGGCAGCGGCTGGAGGAGGCCTGCGCCAAGCACCAGGTCGAGTGGTTCTGGGTGAAGGGGCACGCGGGCGTCGAGGACAACGAGCTCGCCGACCAGCTCGCCACCCGCGGCATGCAGGAAGCGATGACGGCTAGCTGAGCCGTTCGACCGCGAAGGCCACCGGCCCGCGGCGCAGCGAGCGCTGCACCGTCACCGCTCCGGCAAGCAGGGCCAGCAGTCCCGCGAGGACCAGCCACAGCGCCGGACCTCCCGTGTTCGGCAGGCCACCGGGGTGGTGCGGGGGCTTCGGCGGTTCGACGATCCCGCCGGGCACGATCGTCAGCGGAGGGTCGACGGTGGCGGCGGCGGGGATCCGCACGACCAGCGCCTGGGCGTCGTGACGCGATCCGGAGTTCGCCGCCGGCGGCACCGGCTTGGGCTTGCCCGGGGGCGTGTGGACGACGCAGGTGACGACGATGTTGAGCCGGGTCCGGTGGTCGACCTCCGGGGTGACGAACGTCGTCCGGATCGAGCGGGCGATCGTGTGCCGGCGTTCGCCGTGGAAGGTGACGATCCAGTCGCAGAGGGCGTTGGCGCGCGCGGTGACGGTGACCGGGTCCCCGCCGACGACGACCGTCCTGCTCAGGTGCAGCTCGATGTGGGGCACCTTGGCCGGAGCCGCGACGCTGGACGCGGGCAGGCCGAGGACACCGAGGAAGGCGAGAGCGACGGCGCATGCGTACGCCGCTCGTCTGGTCATCCACGTTTCCCCACTGGGGCCCCCGCCCCGTCGCATGTACACGTACACACCCGTTGTGATCGGCACCGTAGGGGCCGGAGATGAACAACAGGGGAATGAATTCAACTGGTCTGGACGTCGGTGCCGGCCGGTAGCCTCCGAGGCGTGACCGAGGTGCACCGATTGTCCCGTCAGGAGGCCCGGCGGATCGCCGTGCGGGCGCAGCTCCTGACCCGGGAGCGCCCTCGCGACGTCGTCGAGACGGTACGTCGGCTGACCGTGGTCCAGATCGAGCCGACCGCGCCGATCGCCCCGAGCGCCGACCTGGTGCTCTGGAGCCGGATCGGGTCCCGCTACCGGGTCGAGGACTTCCAGGCCGCCCGGGACGACCTGTCGCTGATCGAGGTGCAGGGCCTGCTGCGCAGCGCCGACTACCTGGCGCTGCTGCGTGACGAGATGGCGCACTGGCCCGGGCGCGGTGAGCTCAAGGACTGGCAGCACGACCTGCGCGACTGGGTCGAGGCGAACGGCGCGTGCCGGCTCGACCTGCTCGACCGGCTCCGGATGGACGGTCCGCTGCCGACGAGCGCGTTGCCGGACAGCTGCGAGGTGCCGTGGCGCTCGACCGGGTGGAGCAACAACAAGAACGTCGGGCGGCTGCTCGAGTTCATGGTCCAGCGCGGCGAGGTGGCCCTGGCCGGGCGCGAGGGCGGCGAACGGCTGTGGGACCTGGCCGAGCGGGTCTACCCCGACGAGACGGTCGTGCCCGCCGAGGAGGCGGACCAGCGGATCAACGAGCTGCGGCTGACCAGCCTCGGGATCGCGCGGGCGAAGGTCGCACTCGCGCCCGGCGAACCGCACCAGGTCGGTCCGGTCGGTGAGCCCGCGGTCGTCGAGGGGGTGAAGGGCGAGTGGCGGGTCGACCCGGCCCAGCTGGACCAGCCCTTCGAGGGCCGCGCTGCGCTGCTCTCGCCGTTCGACCGGCTGGTGGCCGACCGCAAGCGGCTGACCGAGATCTTCGAGTACGACTACCTGCTGGAGATGTACAAGCCGGCCGCGAAGCGGCAGTGGGGCTACTACGCGCTGCCGATCCTGTTCGAGGACCGCCTGGTCGGGAAGCTCGATGCGACCGCGGACCGCAAGGAGGGTGTGCTGCTGGTCGACGCGGTCCACCAGGACGTGCCCTTCACCAAGAAGATGACCGCGGCGATCGATGCCGAGATCGACGACCTGGCCCGCTGGCTGGACGTCGAGGTCCTGCGAGCCGGATAGGAAGGACGAGGAGATGGCGTACGACGAGGACCTGGCCGACCGGATCCGCGAGGCGACGAGCGCCGTGGACGGTCTCACCGAGAAGCGGATGTTCGGCGGCCTGGCGTTCCTGGTCAACGGGAACATGGCGGTCGCCGCGAGTGGCCAGGGCGGGCTGCTGCTCCGGGTCGACCCCGGGCGTTCCGAGGAGCTGGTCGACGACGTCGCCGTCACCCGGATGGAGATGCGCGGCAAGGAGATGGACGGCTGGCTGCGCATCACCGATGCAGCGGTCGAGAACGATGCCGAGCTGCGTCGCTGGGTCGATCTCGGAGTCGGATACGCGGGGTCGCTGCCCCCGAAGTAAGCAAGACTGACGCCCATGATCCAGGGCTTCTCGCACATCGGCATCGGCGTCTCCGACCTCGACGCCTCGATCCGCTTCTACTCCGAGGTCTTCGGCTTCTCCGAGCTCTACCGGCTCGACTTCACCAACAACGAGGTCGCGGCCACCATGGAGCAGGAGGGTGCGTTCCGCTCGGCGATGCTGCTGCGCGGTGACGTCCGGATCGAGCTGCTCCAGTGGGTCGACGTCCCGACCTCGGGCGGTGGCAAGAAGCCGATGACCGAGCTCGGGTTCACGCACCTGTCGTTCCGCGTCGAGGAGATCGACGACCTGACCGAGGCGGTCGTGGCGAACGGGGGTGCGGTGCACACCCAGACGCTGTCGTACGTCGGGCCCGAGGGCACCGCGCAGACCGGGCTGCTCTACTACACCGACCCGGACGGCACCCGGATCGAGGTCATGACGAACGTGCCGCAGCTGTCCACGTTGAGCCAGTAGGCGCAGCCGGCGCCTCGTCGACGGTGCCGACGTCGCGCAGCAGGAACCAGGCAGCCGCCATCGTGACGCCGGCGATCGCGGTGAAGCCGAGCCCGCCGAGGCTGCCCCAGCTGAGGAAGTGGCGGTCGAACATCTCGTCGGCGTCGCGGGTGTTCCGCCAGTTGTTGTAGGCGACCGAGAGGATCGGTCCGGTCACGACCACGGCTGCGTAGGCGAGCGGCGTCCAGGGCTGGCGGTGCACCCGCGCGGTCTGGATGACCCCGAGGACGAGCGCCGGAAGGATCAAGTTCCACGACGCGATCCAGAGCAGGAACAGGCTGCCGTCGAGCAGGAACGAGAAGTGCAGCGAGGAGGAGCTCCCGGCGTGGAACGAGTGCCAGTTCCGGTAGGCGTTCAGGATGTCGAACACCCCGATGAGCGCGGTGGTCCCGGCCCAGCCGCCGAGCAGCAGCAGCGAGACCAGTCGCATGGACCGGTTGCTGCTCACCTCGAACTCGCGCACGAGGTCAGTATCGCTCAGCCGAGCCGGGCCGCCAGGCGCTTCGCGTTCATGTAGGAGATCGCCTCGATCGAGATCATCGGGTTCACCCCGGACGCGGTCGGGAAGCAGGACGCGTCCGCGACGACCAGGTTCTTAACCTCCCAGGTCTCCCCGTCCGGGTTGAGCGCCGAGATCTCCGGGCTGCCACCCATCCGCGCGCTGCCCATGATGTGCAGGGCGGCCAGCGCCAGGGTCGCGGGGGCTGCCCCGGCCGCGCGCACGCGGGCCATGAAGGAGTCGATGCTCTCCTTGCCGGGTTCGTACCCGACGGTCTTGTGGTGGGTCGTGTAGACCTGCGTCGCGCCGGCGCCCTCGGCGATCTTCGCGGCGCCCTCGAAGCCCTTCATCAGCAGCTCGGTGTCGCCGGGGGAGAGCACGTAGCTGGCGATCGGCTCGCCCTCCTTGCCGATCTTCACGGTGCCGCCCGGGCCCTTGTCGCGGACGATCATCGCGACGCCGAGCATGTGCTTGAGATCCTGCATCCGCTCCAGGTGCTGCTTGCCGCTGCGCCAGTTCACGAAGCCGGAGCCGAACGCCGGCGTGAGCGGTGCGGTCTCGTAGAGCACGCCGTAGCCGTCGCCGGTCAGGTCGGTCCACTCGTTGACGTAGCGGGCCTGGGTGGCGCCCTCCCACGGGTTCACCAGCTCGGGCACCCGGGCCCACAGCGCGGTGGCCGGGTGCAGCCGGAGGTGCTTGCCGATGTTCGGGTTCTTCAACCCCGAGCGCAGCAGCAGGGCCGGGGTCTGGATCGCGCCCGCCGAGACGACGACGGCCTTGGACTTCACGGTCAGCACGTCTCCGCCCGGCGACACCGCGGTGACGCCGACGGCCTTGCCGTTCTCGATCGTGACGGTGGTGGCCTTGGCGCCGACGTACATCCGGGCGCCGTTCTCCTGCGCGTCGACCAGCCAGGTCTTGGCCACCGACTGCTTGGCGCCGATCCGGCAGCCCATGCCGCAGCGGCCGCACTCGATGCCCTGGTCGCAGCCGATCACGTTGCGCGGCATGGCGTCGACGTTCCAGCCGATCGCCTTGGCGCCCTTCTCCAGCAGCTCGTCCCGGACGCCGGCGCCGGGGTGGTCCTTGTTGACGCCGAGGCGGGCGTTGACGGCGTTCAGCGCGTCGTCGTACTCGGAGGTGGTGAACTGCGGGGTTCCGAGCGCGGCCCACTCCGCCCGGACGTGGTCGGGCGTGGGGAACGAGGTCGTGTAGTTCACGATCGTCCCGCCGCCGAGCCCGCGACCGGCGACCAGGGCGATCTGGCCCTCGGAGGTGACCTGCGGAGCGCCGGCGTACAGCTGGCTGAACCCGGTGCGCTCGCTGCCGTCGAAGTCTCGGTCGTCGTGGTACTCGCCGGCCTCGAGCACGACGACGTCGAGCCCTGCCGCCGCGAGCACCCCGGCCGCGGTGCCGCCGCCGGCACCCGACCCGACGATCACCACGTCGCAGACGATGGTCTCGTCCTGGGTGACGTGCTCCGGCTTGAGGGCCGGATCCGGAGCGCTCGGCAGCGGTCCGGGAGGTCCGGCGTACCCCATGGAGTCCCAAAGCGGCTGTCCGCCGGTGATGTAGTACGGCCCGAGCGCGGCCTGCTTCAGGCCCTGGAAGAGCGCCCGCTTCGCACCGATCCGGGAGTCGGACAGCGAGAGCAGCACGGCCTCGCGCTGGGCCTGGGTGAGCGAGGAGAACTTGCGCGGCTTGCCGGTGAGCACGAAGCCGAGGAACCGGGTGTCCCACAGGCGCAGCAGGGTGCGCAGTTGCTTGAGCTCGGCTTCGCGCGGGTTCATCGCCGCCAGCTCGAGGGCGAACTCGGGAGCTCCGACCTTGCTCGCGGCGGGGATGCCGGCCCCGTCCCCGGGGGCGAAGGTGTCGGTGATGAGTCGCAGTGCGGCCAGGTGCTGCTCGGTGAACGCCATGGCGGGAACCTACTGCTCACCCCGGGGGCAGGGAAGGGACCCGACACCAACTCCGGGGCTCCGAGGTGGTGCCGGAGACCAAGTGGGCGACCCCCTAGGGTGAGGGCCGTGAGTGAGACCGGACGGAGACGAGGACCCAGGTCCGACGTCGACGTACCCGTCGTGCTGCTGGACACGGCCGAGGAGCTGTTCGGCACCGCGGGCGTCGACAACGTCTCCATGCGCTCGGTCGCCCGCGAGGCCGGGGTCGCGCCGGCGGCGGTCACCCACCACTTCCCGAGCAAGCGCGCGCTGGTCGAGGCGGTCGTGCACCGCCGCGGCGGCCGCGTCGGCGACGCGGTTCGAGGCCGGTTGGCCGCGCTGGCCGAGCGCGAGAACCTGGTCACCCGCGACCTGGTCGAGTCGGTGCTGCTGCCGTTCGTCGAGGAGATCAACACCGATCCCACCGACGGCATCAGCTGGCTGAAGATCGTGATCACCCTGGCGCTCAACGGCGACGACATCATCGCTACCGAGATCGTCGGTGACGACGGAGACATCGCCGAGCTGTTCATCAACGCGGCGTCCAAGGTGCCGGGCCTGTACCCGGGCGTCGGCGAGCTGCGCGCGCCGATCGCGATGTTCTCGATGTTGACCGCGCTGGCGACCGCCGACCTCGGTGGTTACGGACGTCCGGTCGGCCCGAAGGGCTTGGACCCGGAGTTCGTCGAGCAGCTGACGGTCTTCACCGCCAGCGGGCTGGGTGCCTGAACAACGCAATCAGGAGAGCCGGACCCGCATCTCCTTGATGCCGTTGATCCAGCTGTGGCGGAGCCGCACCGGCTCGCCGAGGCGCTCGATCTTGGTGCACTGGTCGGCCAGCTCGTTGAAGATCAGGTTCATCTCGACCCGAGCCAGGTTGGCGCCGATGCAGTAGTGGGCGCCGTGGCCGCCGAAGGCCAGATGCGGGTTCGGGTCGCGGGCGATGTCGAAGGTGTGCGGGTCGGTGAAGACCTCTTCGTCGTGGTTGCCCGAGGCGTAGAACAGGCCCACCCGCTGGCCGGCCTTGATCAGCTGGCCGCCGACCTCGACGTCGTTGGTGGCGGTGCGCTGGAAGACGTTGACCGGGGTGGCCCAGCGGGTGATCTCGTCGACCATCGTGCTCGGGCGCTCGGCCACCCACTTCTCCCACTGCTCGGGGTGGTTGAGGAAGGCGTCCATGCCGTGCGAGATCGCGTTGCGGGTGGTCTCGTTGCCGGCCACGGTGAGGATGATCACGAAGTAGCCGAACTCGTCGTCGGTCAGGCCGCGACCGTCCTTGTCGGCGTTGATGAGCTTGGTGACGATGTCGTCGCGCGGGTTGGCCTTCCGGTCGGCGGCCATCTCCATCGCGTAGCCGAGGATCTCGGCCGAGGCGACCTCGTTCTGGCCCTCGAACTCCGGGTCCTCGCCGGCGAGCATCATGTTCGACCAGTCGAAGAGCTTCTTGCGGTCCTCCTGCGGGACCCCGAGCAGGTCGGCGATCGCCTGCAGCGGCAGCTCGGCGGCGACCTCGGTGACGAAGTCGACGTCACCCTTGGCCAGCGCGTCCGCGACGATCTTGCGGGCCCGGTCCTTCAGGCCCTCCTCGAGCGCCATGATCGCGCGCGGGGTGAAGCCGCGGCTGATGATCTTGCGGGTCTGGTCGTGCTCGGCGCCGTCCTGGTTGAGCAGCATCACCCGCTGGAACTCGATCATCTCCCGCAGCATCCCCTCGGGGAACCGGATGATCGCGGAGTTGTCGCCGCTGTTGAAGTTCTTGGAGTCCTTCGAGACCTTCGAGACGTCCTCGTGGCGGGAGATGGCCCAGTAACCGGTGCCGCCCTCCATGCCGTCGCGCGAGGACTGGGGCTGCTCGACCCAGTGCACCGGCGAGGTCTGCCGGGCGATCGCGTGCTCGTCCAGCGGTACGCCGGCCAGCATCGTGTCCGGGTCGGTGAAGTCGAAGCCCTCGGGCAGTTCGGTGGTGGTCATCGCAGGTGAGTTCCTTGTCTCGACGCAGAGGTTATTTGACCAGGCGAGCAAATAACACGTTCTAGTTTAGCCAGGGACCGGCAAAGAGGGAACCGTTTCGACCGCCTTCGGGACCTTCGGTCTCAGCCCCCGGCGAGGGGCTTGAGAACGTCCTTCGCGAAGCGCTCCATGCCGTCGATCTTCTGCTCGAGACTGGCTCGCCGGCCGTGGTAGTACATCCATGGCTGGGTCATCACGTCGGTGACCCCGCCGGCCTCGGCGCGCTCGAAGTCGGCCGGCAGCAGGGCGTCGTTCAGCGCGGCGATCACGGTCGGTGCGGGCCGGTCCGCCTCGCCGGTCTGCTCGCGGATCTCGCGCAGCCGGGTGGCGATCGCGATCGCGTCGTCGGTGGAAGAGATGTCGCCGACCCACCCGTCGTACCGGGCGGCGCGGCGCAGCGCGACCGGGGTCATCCCGCCGAGCAGGATCGGCACCCGGGCTGCCGGGCGCGGCTTCATCGTCAGCCGCGGCGTCGGGTAGTGCTCGCCGTCGGTCTCGGCCCAGTCGTTCTCCCAGAGCTCGCGCAGCAGCGCCAGACCCTCGTCCGTACGCCGCCCGCGGGAGGCGAAGTCCTGGCCCAGCAGGTCGAATTCCTCCACGCACCAGCCGGCGCCGACGCCGAGCCGCACGCGGTCGCCGGTGAGCACCGCAGCGGTGCCGACCGACTTCGCCACCTGGTACGGACTGCGCAGCGCGGCGACGTAGATCGAGGTGAAGAAGGTCAGCCGCGTCGTCACCGCTCCCATCGCGCCGAAGAGCACCCACGGGTCCGGCCACTCGCACTCCGGCCCCCACCGGCGCGAGCCGTCCGCCTCGTAGGGGTAGGGGGTGCTGATCGACTCCAGGTCGACGACGTGGTCGCCCACGCAGAAGGAGTGGTAGCCCAGCTCGTCGGCGGCGATCGCGAGCGGCAGGAGCTCGGCGGTGGGGATGAGCGCGCCGACGATGGTGAAGTCCACGTTCGGAGCATACCGATTTTCATTAAGGGGTCTATGAAAGTTCTACGGGGTGTGCGAACCTCCTCGCATGCCCACGCCTGCTGATCCCTACCCGTCCACGTCCGGCCGCCAGGTGCGCGTGTTCCAGGTCGCCACCGGCAACGTCGGCGCGGAGATGATCGGCCGGATCCAGCGGCACCCGGACCTGGAGCTGGTGGGCCTGCACTGCTACTCGCCGGACAAGATCGGCACGGACGCGGGCGTTCTCGCGGGCGGTGATCCGGTCGGCGTGGTGGCCACCGGCACGGTCGAGGAGATCATCGCCGCGCGGCCCGACGTGCTGACCTTCCACGGCGTCTGGCCCGATGTCGCGCTCTACGAAGCGGTGCTCGAGGCGGGCATCGACATCGTCACCACGGCCGACTTCATCACCGGCCACCACCGCGACGCCAACCACCCGCTCGCCGACGGCCGCACCGAGTCCGAGGTCATCGCCGCGGCCTGCGAGCGGGGCGGCTCCAGCTTCTACGGCACCGGCATGAACCCGGGCCTGGCGCAGATCCTCAGCATCGTGCACTCCTGCGACGTGGCGGACATCGAGAAGGTCACCTGCATCGAGTCGGTCGACGTCTCCTGCCACCACTCGGTCGAGACCTGGGTGAACTGCGGCTTCGGCTTCCCGGCCGACGACCCCGAGCAGGTGCGCAAGCTCGAGCTCGGGTGCCGGGTCTTCGGCGACGGCGTCTACCTGATGGCCGACGCGCTGGGCATCGAGCTCGACACCGTCGATTTCGAGTGCGAGCTCGGCGCCTGCACCGAGGACGTCGACCTCGGCTGGTACCAGCTCCCGAAGGGCTCGGTCGGCGGCGCCAAGTTCGCCTACGTCGGCAAGGTCGGCGGCGTGCCCCGGGTCGAGCTCGGCCTGGAGTGGCAGATGACCCCGAAGACCGAGCCGAAGTGGGACGTCCAGGGCTGCTACGTCACCAAGATCGACGGCGACCCGATCATCTACTCCAAGCACATGATCATCCCCAAGCCGGGGACACCGTTCGACGCCGAGGCGTTCGCCTCGATCGGGATGACGGTCACCGGCATGCCGGCGCTGAACGCGATCCGCGCCGTGGTCGAGGCGCGGCCCGGGATCATCACCAGCGCCGACCTTCCCCTGCGGGCTTTCGCCGGACGCTTCGCGCAGTGAGCTACGACCACCTGCTCGCCCCCGGCCGCATCGGGAGCATGGAGCTGCGCAACCGGATCGTGATGTCTCCGATGGAGACGCTCTACGGAACCCCGGAAGGTCTGCCGAGCGACCGCACCGTCGCCTACTTCGCGGCCCGCGCCGCCGGCGGCGTCGGGCTGATCACCGTCGGTGCGACCGGCATCGACCACCAGCACCCGGAGACCCCCGGGGGTCTGCAGCTCGGCACCGACTCCGGGGTCGAGGCGCACCGCCGGCTCGTGGACGCGGTGCACGAGCACGGCGCGAAGATCCAGCCGCAGATCGTGCACGCCGGTCCGGACGGTCTCGGCCCGGAGATGTTCGGCGTCTCCTCGATCGGTCCGTCGGTGATCCCGTCGTACCTGACCGGGCGGCCGTCGGAGGAGATCACCGTCGCCCAGATCAACGGGCTGATGGACCTCTACAAGGCCGCGGTACGCCGCGCTCGCGAGGCCGGCTACGACGGCATCGAGCTGCACGCCGCGCACGGCTACATGATGCTCGGCTCGTTCCTCGCGCCGCAGCGCAACCGGCGCACCGACGACTACCGCGGCGACACCATCGAGGGCCGGCTGCGGATCGTGCTCGAGGCGCTCGCCGCGATCCGGTCCGAGGTCGGCGACGACTTCCCGATCACCCTGCGCATCTCCGGCTTCGAGCGCGTCGCCGGTGGGAGGCCGATGTACGAGACTGCGCAGGTCGCCCCGCGCCTGGTCGCTGCGGGGGTGAACGCGTTCCACGTCAGCGGCGGGGTCATCGACCGGTTGGTCTCGAAGATGGTCAACGGCTCCGACGACGGCGACGGCCTCAACATCGGTGCGGCGGCCGCGGTCCGGCAGGCCGTCGACGTCCCGGTGATCGCGGTGGGTCGGTTGCACGACCCGGACCTCGCCGAGCAGGTGCTCGCCGACGGACGCGCGGACTTCGTCGCGATGGGGCGACCGTTGCTCGCCGACCCCGAGCTGCCGAACAAGCTTCGCACCGGCGGACGGGTGCGTCGCTGCATCTCGTGCGAGAACTGCATCGACTCGCTCGAGCAGCGGTTCTCCGTCGACTGCGCGGTGAACCCGCGCACCGGCAAGGAGGCCGAGCTGTTGCTGGGTCCGACGGCCGCGCGCAAGCACCTCGTCGTGGTCGGCGGCGGTCCCGGGGGGATGGAGGCCGCGCGGGTCGCGGCCGACAACGGCCACCGGGTCACCCTGCTCGAGGCCGAGGGCGAGCTCGGCGGCGCGTTCCGCTGGGCGTGCGCCGCGCACCCGGACAACGCGCCGTTCCTCGACTTTCTGCGGGCCGAGATCGCGGAGAGCGACGTCGAGGTCAGGCTCGGCACCCGCGCGGACGTCGCCTCCGTGGCGGCGCTGGAGCCGGACGCGGTCGTCGTCGCGACCGGAGGTCGGATCGCTCGTGACCACGAGGGCACGGATCCGCGCGCGGTGATCGCCGGCGCAGCGCCCGCCCCGGGTCGCCGGGTCGTCATCGTCGGCGGAGACCTGGTCGGGGTCGCCACCGCGGTCCACCTCGCGGAGCACGGTCACGTCGTCGCCGTGCTCGAACCGGGTCGCGAGCTGGCGCCCGAGATCGGCTGGAAGCGCAAGACCGAGGAGATGCTGCGCCTCGACCGGCTCGGGGTCACGGTCCACGTCGGCGCTGTGGTCGAGGAGGTCGTCGACGCCGGGGTGCGGTTCACGCCGGCCGGCGGGACCTCCCGCCTGCTGGAGGCCGACTCGGTGCTGGTGGCCGGTGTCGTCCAGGCCGACACCACGCTGTTCGACGCAGTGCGCGACCGGCTGCCCGGCGTACCGGTTCAGGCCGTGGGGGACGCGACCGGGCTCGGCCTGGTGCGCAAGGCGACCGAGGATGCCGCGCGGTTCGTCGCGACGCTCTGAGTCGTCAGGGGATCGAGCAGACCACGTCGGCGGTAACGGTCTTGAGGGCGACCAGCGTGATCGTCTTCTTCTCCGTCGTACAGGTGGTCTTGCCGTCGTTGATCTGCGGGCTCGTGCCGCGGATCGTGTAGCGGCCGGGGAACAGCCCGATCGCGTACTTGCCGGTCGAGTCGACGGTGGCCTTGGTGACCGACCCACTCGCCGAGGTGATCGTCACCGTGCCGCCGACCGGCTGGGGCTTCCCGGGTGCCGGTCCGCCGACCATCTCCAAGGTGCCCCGCACCATCGCCGCGGCCGGGCCGGGCGGTGGGATCGAGGTGTCGGCGTCCGGCTTCTTCTTCTCGCCGCCGCCGCAGCCGGAGAGCACGAGCACGAGGATGCATCCGAGGGCCAAGGACTTCACGCACGCAGTCTGGTGGAACCGCACGTGGGTTTGACGCGGATGGTCGCGCTCCGGACTCGTTGCTAGCATTGACAGCATCGCTAGCGAGGAGGAGGACCTTGGGCACCATCACCGTTCGCAATCTGGATCCGGAGGTCCAGCGGCTCCTCAAGCAGCGTGCGGCCGCCCACGACCGGTCCATGGAGGCTGAGGTGCGCGAGATCCTCGCGGCCGCCGTTCGTACGAGCTCCTTCGCCGCCGACTGGATCGCCAGCGCTGACGAGTTCCGCGCCGAGTTCGTCGGCGTCGACCTCGAGCTGCCCGAACGGAGCCTGCCGCGGGAGATCGAGATCCCTTGATCCTCCTCGACACCAACGTTCTCTCCGAGGCCTTTCGCCCGGAGCCCGACGCGGGGGTGCTGGCGTGGCTGGGTCGTCAAGCCCAGCCGATGGCGAGCGCCGTGACGGTGGGCGAGCTGCGGCGCGGCGCTCTGGTGCTTCCTGCGGGGCGACGCCGGGACGCGTTCCTGGCGAGCATCGACGCGACGCTGCGGGACCACGTGAACCGCATCCTGCCGTACGACGGCGCCGCCGCCCGGATCTACGCGCACCTGCACGCGCACCGGCGTTCGATCGGACGTCCCCTGGCGGTCGAGGACGGCATGATCGCGGCGACAGCGATCATCAACAGTGCCTCGATCGCGACCCGGAACGTCACCGACTTCGAGCAGCTCGGCGTCGAGGTCATCGACCCGTGGAACCTCGACTCCTAGGTCAGGCCAATCGGTAGACGTCGATCTCGGTCGCCTTCACGCTGAACGCCGCCCAGGTCCCGGGCGTCAGGTCGAGGTCGGCGACCGCCTGCAGGGTGACGTCGGCGCTCAGCTGCTCGGTGCGCAGACGGATCAGGTCGCCGAGCGGCTCCAGCTCGTCGATCCGGACGCCGAACGAGTTGCGCGGGCTTCCCTGGGGCAGGTCCCGGTAGACCGCGACGGCGTGCGGCTTGAAGGTCGCGACCACGCGATCGCCCGGCTGCGGCAACGGCTCGGCCGCCATCCCGAAGAGCACGCCTCCGTCGTCGAGCTCGACGTGGTCACCGGTCCAGGTGCCGGCCAGCAGGTTCACCCCGGCCAGCCGCGCGGCGAAGCGGCTGCGCGGCCGCGTCAGCACCACCCGGGTGTCACCGTCCTCGACGATGCGGCCGTTCTCCAGGACGACGACGCGGTCAGCCAGCAGCAGGGCGTCCAGCACGTCGTGGGTCACGATCACCGCGGTCCGGTCGGCGAGGACGCCGCGCAGGGTCTGGCGCAGTGCCGGGGTCACCTCGACGTCGAGCGAGGCCATCGGCTCGTCGAGGAGCAGCAGCCGCGGATCGGCCGCGAGTGCGCGGGCGATGGCGACCCGTTGGGCCTGTCCTCCCGAGAGCCCACCCGGCTTGCGTCCAGCCAGGTCGAGGGCGCCCACCTGGCTCAGCCAGTGCTCGGCCTGCTGCTGGGCGTCGCGGCGCGGGACGCCGCGGCTGCGCGGGCCGAACGCCACGTTGTCGAGCACGGTCAGGTGCGGGAACAGCAGCGGGTCCTGGGAGAGCAGCGCGACGCCACGACGGTGCGGTGGCAGGTCCACGCCGTTGTCGGTGTCGAGGAGCGGCTGACCGTCGAGGACCACCCGGCCCCTCTCCGGTCGGAGCAACCCGGCGGCGACCGCGAGCAGCGTGGACTTGCCGGCGCCGTTCTCGCCGAGCAGGGCGACGGTCTGGCCGGTGTTGATCTCGAAGGAGGCGTCCACGTCGCGCTCGGCGACCCGTGCTCCCAGCTCCAGGCTCACGGCTCCCTCCGATCGGGACGGGCCAGCGCGATCACCACGACCGCCACCACCACCAGGAGCAGAGCGAGCGCCACGGCAGCGTCGGGGTCGACCTCGCGCTGCAGGTAGATCTCGAGAGGCAGCGTGCGGGTGACGCCCTGGAGGCTGCCCGCGAAGGTGATGGTCGCCCCGAACTCACCCAGGGCGCGGGCGAAGGAGAGCACCATCCCGGCGAGCAGACCCGGCAGCACCAGCGGCAGGGTGACGCGCCGGAACACGGTGGTCGGCCCGGCGCCGAGGCCGGCGGCGACCACCTCGTACCGCTGCCCGGCTGTGCGCAGCGCGCCCTCGAGGCTGACCACCAGGAACGGCAGGGCGACGAAGGTCTGCGCCAGCACGACGGCCATCGTGGAGAACGCGATCCGGATGTCCATCACCTCGAGCGCGTGCCCGAGCAGGCCCTTGCGACCGAAGGTGTAGAGCAGGGCCAGGCCGCCGACGACCGGGGGCAGCACCAGCGGCAGCAGCACCAGCGAGCGCAGTACGTTCTGCCCCGGGAAGGTCGTGCGCGCCAGCACCAGGGCCATCGGTACGCCGAGCAGGACGCAGAGAACCGTCGTGGCCGCGGAGGTGCGCAGGCTCAGCAGCAGTGCGTCCTTGGACGACTCGCTGGTGATCAGCGTGCCGAAGTTCGCCCAGTCGACCTTCGTGATGATGGCGACCAGGGGCAGCAGCACGAAGACCGCACCGACGAGCGCCGGGACGTACAGCCATCCCGGCAGCCCGACGGTGCGTGTCCTCCCCATGGAAGGCGTTGTATCAGGTCAGGGCTTCGCGAAGCCCGCCCCAGCGAGGGCTTCCTGCCCGACCGTGCCGAGCACCAGCTCGACGAACGCCTTGGCCAGTGCTGCGTGCTTGCTGTCCTTCAGGGTCGCGATCGGGTAGGTGTTCACCGCCGACGCGGCCTCCGGGAACGTCACGCCGTTGACCGCGTCACCGGCGGCCTTCACGTCGGTGACGTAGACCAGGCCGGCGTCCGCCTCGCCCGAGGTCACCTTGGCGAGCACGTCCTTGACGGACTGCTCCTCGCTGACCGGCTTGAAGGTGAGCTTCGCGCCCTCCTCGACCTTCTGCGCGGCGCTGCCGCACGGGACCTCGGGGGCGCAGATGACCAGCGCGACTCCCTTCTTGGCCAGGTCGTCGAGCGAGTCGATCTTGGCCGGGTTGTCCGGCGGGGTGACGATCTCGAGGGTGTTGGAGGCGAAGTTCTCCGGAGCGTCGCCCTGGAGCCCGTCCGCGGTCAGCTTGTCCATGTTCTTGGTGTCGGCGGACGCGAAGACGTCGGCCGGGGCGCCCTGCTGGATCTGGGTGACCAGATCGGAGGAGCCGCCGAAGCTGAACGTCACCTTCACGCCGGGGTGGTCGGCCTCGAACTTCTTGCCGAGGTCGGTGAACACGCCGGTCAGGGAGGCGGCGGCGTAGACCGTGAGCGTCTCGCTCTTGGGGGCCGACGTCTTGTCGTCGTCGCTCGAGCCGCACCCGGTCAGGGCTGCGGAGGTGGACAGGACGACGAGGGCGGAGATCACCCGGGTGCGGAGATTCATAGCCTCATCCCACCGCATCGGCGGAGGAAAAGCCATCTAATGTCCGCCTGTAAGGAATTCGTCACACTCCGCGCACCGGCCCCGGCCGCGCCCGATATCCTTCCCGGACGAGACGCTGCGTCTCGTAAGGCGAAGAGGTGGCAGATGGGCGAGATGGTGTTCCGGCAGGTCGACCTCAGCACGGAGGAGGTCGACGCGCTCGAGGCGCGGTACGTGCCGCTGACCGAGGCGGTCCGCGAGCTGGTCGCCGCCACGATCCTGTCCAACGCCGACGACGACGTGGTCGCCGAAGCGCTCGCGGCCGTCCGCGAGGTCACTGCGAAGCTCAGCGCCTCGGTCGAGACCGATCACAGCGGCGTGAACTACAACGGCGCCGGCCGGTCCTGGAACTGGGGGAACGCCGGCAGCGGGGAGCGCAACGCGATCGCCCCGCCGATCGACCTGAAGACCAACCCTGACGGCAGCACGTACGCCGACCTGGTGCTCGGGGCGGCGTACGAAGGTCCTCCGGGTCACGTGCACGGGGGAGTCAGCGCCCTGCTGCTCGACCACCTGATGGGCGTCACCGCGAGCCAGATGAGCCGGCCGACCTTCACCGGCACGCTGACCCTGCGCTACCGCAACCCGCTGCCGCTCGGGCCGATCCGCGTCGAGGGGCGGGTGGCTCGCGAGGAGGGCCGCAAGGTGTTCGTCGAGGCGAGCATCACCGGCTCCGACGGGATCGCCCTGGAGGCCGACGGGGTGTTCATCACCCCGACCTGGTCACCCAGCCTGGAGGCCACGCAGAACTGAGCGGGCCATCTCGGTCGCGCCTCGCCGGGTGAGCTGTTGGTGCGCCAGCACCCGGAAGACCATGAAGCCGATGATCGCGTCGACCGCGTTGCGTCGCTGGGCTGCGGTGGCCGGGAGATCGGACGCCGCTGCCAGCCGCGCGTTCGCCTGTTCCTGCAGCGGGCCGCTGAACTTCTCGTGCAGCCGCCGCGAGGTCTCCTCGTCGTCGGTGGCCGCGGCGGTCAGCATCCGCAGCGTTGCCGCGCCGCGTGGCGAACCGAGCGAGGCGGCGAGGTGGCCGGCCCAGCGGCCGAGGTCGGCGAACACGTCGCCGGTGTCGGCCGGAGCCGCTGGTCCGAGATCGTCGCGCTCCAGCAGGGCGTCCGCCACCAGCACGGCCCGGTTCGGCCACCACCGGTAGATCGTCTGCTTGCCCACGCCGGCCCGGGCGGCCACCGCCTCGATGCTGAGCTGCTCGAGGCCGTGAGCGTGCAGCAGCTCGTTGGTCGCGTCCAGGATCGCCACCCGGGCGCGCTCGCTGCGTCGGCGCGGTGCTTCGGTCACGTCCGCAGCCTAGACCAAACGAGACGCAGCGTCTCGTTTGGTGTTACCGTCCGGGCATGGCGAACCCCGCGGTCCCCAACGTCTTCGAGCCGGCGATGCTCGGCCCGGTCACCCTGCGCAACCGCACCGTCAAGGCCGCGACCTTCGAGGGCCGGACGCCGTACGGGCTGGTCACCGACGAGCTCATCGACTACCACCTCGCGCCGGCGCGCGGCGGCGTCGGCCTGACCACGGTCGCCTACCTGGCGGTGGCGCCGGAGGGCCGCACCCAGAAGGAGGTCATCGTCGTCAACGACGAGTCGGCCCCCGGCCTGGCGCGGCTGACCGAGAAGATCCACGAGACCGGCGCGAAGATCGCCGGCCAGCTCGGCCACGCCGGCCCCGTCGCCAACGGCCGGTCGAACGGCGTGAAGGCGCTGGCCGCCTCGAAGATGCCGTCCCCGCTGTCGATGCAGATGATCGGCTCGGCCACCGCCGCCGACATCGCGCGCATCACGAAGGACTACGTGCGCACCGCGCGGATCATGGTCGAGACCGGCTTCGACGTGCTCGAGATCCACATGGCGCACGGCTACCTGCTCTCGTCGTTCCTCGCCCCGGGTCAGAACCGGCGTAAGGACGGTTGGGGCGGGTCGCTGACCAACCGTGCGAAGTTCGCCCGCGACGTCGCCCGGGTCGTCCGCGAGGAGGTCGGCGACGCGGTCGCGGTCACCGCGAAGATCGGCATGACCGAGGGCTCGCCCGTCGGGTTCTCGATGCCGGAGACGTTGGAGTTCGCCCAGCTGCTGGAGGCCGACGGCCACCTCGACGCACTCGAGCTCTCGGCCGGCAGCTCGTTGCTCAACCCGATGTACCTGTTCCGCGGCGACGTGCCGCTCAAGGAGTTCGCCGCGACCATGCCGGCTGCGGTGCGTCTCGGCCTGAAGACCCCGGTGGGCAAGCGGTTCTTCAAGGCCTACCCGTTCGAGGAGGCGTTCCTGCGGGAGAAGGCGCTGGCCTTCCGCGAGGGTCTCTCGATGCCGTTGATCATGCTCGGCGGCATCAACAACCTGGCCACCCTGGACCGCGCAATGGCCGAGGGCTTCGACTTCGTCGCGATGGGTCGCGCTCTGCTGCGCGAGCCCGACCTGGTGAACCGGATGCAGCGTGGTGAGACCAGCGACGGGATCTGCATCCACTGCAACCAGTGCATGCCGACGATCTACTCGGGCACCCGGTGCGTGGTCGTCCAGCCGCAGCCGTAGCCTCGGCGCATGACGTACGAGCTCGACCGGGACACCGCTGTCACCTCGCTGGGCGACGGCCGGTACGCCGCGGAGCTGGCCCCGGGCTGGGTGGTCGGCGGTGGGGTCAACGGTGGTTACGTCCTCGCGACCCTGGCCAACGCGGTCGCGGCTGAGCTCGGTGCGCTCGTTCCCGAGAAGCAGCACGTCGACCCGTTCTCGGTGACCTCGCACTTCGTCACCCCCGCTTCGCCCGGGCCGGCCGTCGTGACCTGCGAGTTGGTCCGCTCGGGCGGTCGGTTCTCGACGGTGCGGGCGACGCTGAGCCAGGAGGTCGACGGCGCGTTGGTGCCGCGGATCGCCACGCACTCGACGTTCGGCAACCTCGACACCGCGCACGACGAGCGCTCGGACGCCGAAGCCGCCTCCCTCGGTCTGGCTCTGGAGCCGCCGGTGCTGCCTGCGCCCGAGGACTGCCTGGACTCCCAGGATGCGCCCGAGGACTTCAAGAAGATCGCCCCGCTGCTGGACCGGTTCGGCACCCGGTTCGACCCGCCGACCGCGGCCTGGCGCGACGGGAACCCGAGCCGACGCGGATTGATCCAGGGCTGGTTCAAGCTCGCCGACGACCGACCGCTGGACCCGATCGCCCTGCTGGTGGTCGTCGACGCCCTGCCGCCGGTGACCTTCGACCTCGGCATGCCCGGCTGGGCTCCGACGCTCGAGCTGACCGCACACGTCCGCGCCCGTCCTGCGCCGGGCTGGGCGATCGTGCGGCACCAGACCCGGACGGTGGCCGGCGGGCTGTTCGAGGAGGACTGCGACGTGTGGGACGCAGGCGGCCGGCTGGTCGCGCAGTCCCGGCAGCTGGCGCTGCAGCCTCGATGACCCTCGTCGTCGGCGTCGCGATCGTCCGGAGCGGACGCGTGCTCGCCGCGCGGCGGTCCGGCGGCGGGTGGGAGTTCCCCGGCGGCAAGGTCGAGCCGGGGGAGGCGCCCGAGGACGCGGCGGTCCGCGAGATCGCCGAGGAGCTCGGCTGCGGCATCGAGGTCACCGGCTGGTTGGAGGGCGAGGTCGAGATCCGTCCGGACCTGGCGCTGCGCGTCGCACGCGCGCTCCTGGTCGGCGGCGAACCGATCCCGCGGCCGGGGGAGCACGACGCGATCCGGTGGTTGTCCCACGCCGAGCTCGACGCGGTCGACTGGCTGCCGGCAGACCGCCCGTTCCTGGGTGTCCTCGGCACCCTCTAACCTCGGACCATGACCGGTTCCGCCAAGCACGCCCTCTTCGTGCACGCCCACCCCGACGACGAGAGCATCAACAACGCCGCCACCATGGCGAAGTACGTCGCCGCCGGGATCGGCGTCACCCTGATCACCTGCACCGCGGGGGAGATGGGCGAGGTCCTGGTGCCCGAGCTGGAGCACCTGGCGCACGACCAGGACGACAAGCTCGCCGACCAGCGCAAGCTCGAGCTGACCAACGCGATGGCGGAGATCGGTGTCACCGACCACCGCTTCCTGGGGGGCTTCGGCAAGTACCGCGACTCGGGGATGCAGTGGCACGAGGACGGCCACGCGATCGCCGCGGACACCATCCACGACAACGCCTTCTGGAACGCCGACCTGACCGAGGCCGCCGACGACCTGGTCGCGGTGATCCGTGAGGTCCGGCCGCAGGTGTTGGTCACCTACGACCAGTTCGGCAACTACGGGCACCCCGACCACATCCAGGCGCACCGGGTCGCGACCTACGCCGCCGCGCTGGCCGCGGTGCCGTCGTACCGGAACGACCTGGGAGAGGCCCACGACATCGCGAAGGTCTACTGGGTCGCGATGTCGGAGTCGTGGATGCGCGAGGGGCTGCGCGCGATGCGTGCGGCCGGCGACGAGACCACCTTCGAGGGGATGGACCCCGAAGGCCAGCTGCCGCCGTTCGTGACCTCCGACGACAACCTCGCCGCGATGGTCGACGGCACCGAGTTCCACGAGCAGAAGATGAAGGCGCTCGCTGCGCACGCCACCCAGATCACCACCGACGGCCCGTTCTTCGCGCTGTCGAACAACGCCGGCAGCCAGGCGTGGGGGTACGAGTTCTACCGGATCGCGAAGGGCGAGAAAGCCGCCCCGTACGACGACAAAGGCCTGGAGACGGACCTGTTCAACGGCATCTAGACCAGGGCATAACAGTGGTCTAGACAAAAGGGGCAAAACGGACATAACGGTATAAAATGGAATCCTGCCTAGGGGGAGGGTTCCATGCGCACTTCGCGTTTCGCCGTCACTGTCACCGCCGTTCTTGCTCTGAGTGCCTTGCTCAGCCCGTTCGGTACCGGATCGGCCCAGGCGGCCGCATCCACCGTCTCGCCGACCGGCACCAACAACTGGAGCTGCAAGGCCAACGCCGCGCACCCGAACCCGGTCGTGATGGTGCACGGCACCTACGGGGACATGACCGTGTGGAACACGATGGGCCCGGCCCTGGTCAACGCCGGGTACTGCGTCTACGCGCTGAACTACGGCAGCCAGGCCACCGCCTCGATGGTCACCTCGGCCGGTGAGCTGAAGACGTTCGTGGACAAGGTGCTCGCCTCGACCGGCGCCACCAAGGTCTCGATCGTGGGGCACTCCCAGGGCGGCACGATGCCGCGGTACTACCTGAAGAACCTCGGCGGCGCCGCCAAGGTCAACGACATGATCAGCATCTCTGCGGCCAACCACGGCACCACCAACACCGGGGTCACCGCGAAGATGGTCGGCTACCCGACGTGCGTCGCCTGCAGCCAGCTGATGTCCGGGTCCTCGTTCCTGGCCAGCCTGAACGCCACCGACGAGACGCCCGGCACGGTCAGCTACACCAACATCGTCACGTCGTACGACAAGGTCGTCACGCCGTACACCTCGGGCTACCTGTCGGGTCCGAGCACCACCAACATCAAGCTCCAGGACGACTGCCCGGCCGACACCGCCTCGCACACCCAGATGCCCAGCGACCCGGCGGTCATCCGGCTGGTCGGCAACGCGCTGGCCACCAACGGCCCGGCCCAGGCGACGTACAAGGCGAAGTGCACCTGGTGAGACTGCCCCGCGTGCGCTAGACCACCCGAACGCGCGTTCGGGAAACCCCCGGTCCCGGAAGGCAGACTGGCCCGGTGAGCGCGGGGGTGCGGATGGACGGGGCGCAGTTCGCTGCCCTGGCACCGGCGCTGTCCGCGTCCTGGCTGGCCGAGGCGCCCGACGAGCTGCACCGCCGTCGCACCGGCAGCCTGGTCTCGGCGGATCTCTCCGGCTTCACCGCGATGTCGGAGCGGCTCGCCTCGCTCGGCAAGGAGGGCGCCGAGCGGCTGACCGAGATCGTCAACGGCTGCTTCGACACTCTCATCTCGATCGCCGGCAGCGAGGGCGGTGACGTCCTGAAGTTCGGCGGGGATGCGCTGCTCATCTGGTTCGAGGGCGACGACGGTGCCGAGCGCAGCGCCCGCGCGTCGGTCCGGATGCAGGCGGCGATCGGCAAGCCGCGCTTCGCCAAGCTCGGCCTGAAGATGTCCGTGGGCGCGCACCACGGCGACTTCGACCTGTTCCTGGTCGGGGAACCGGAGTGGCGCGAGCTGGTCCTGCTCGGCGCTCCGGTCTCGCGAACCGTGGAGCTCGAGTCGGCGGCCGAGGCCGGCCAGGTGCTGGTGAGCAAGGAGCTCGCGGACCTGCTGCCCGAGCACTGGCGATCGAAGAAGACGGCCGGAGGTGTGCTGCTGGACCAGGACGCGGTTCCCCGGCAGCGACGCACCGGCCGCGAGCTGGCGCCGGTCCCGGGTGAGCCCGGGCTGGTGGCGCCGAAGCTGCGCGAGGAGGTCTCGGCGCTGGCGTCGTTGGGAGGCGAGCACCGGATCGCGAGCATCGTCTTCCTCGAGGTCCTCGGCACCGACGCGTCGCTCGAGCAGACCGGCCCCGAGGAGTTCGCGCGCGGTCTCGACGCCCTGGTCCGATCGGCCCAGGCGCTGCGCAGCGGCACCAGCGTTCAGTTCCTCTACACCGACGTGATCGCCGACGGGGTCAAGCTCATCGCCACCGCGGGGGCTCCGGTGTCGACCACGAACGACGACGAGTCGGCGCTGCGCTACGCCGTCGACATCGTCCACGGCGACCCGCTCAGGCGGCTCAAGGGCGGGGTGAACAGCGGCCGGATCTTCGCCGGGTTCCTCGGCTCGGCCAGCCGATACACCTACACCGTGATGGGTGACCCGGTGAACCTGTCGGCCCGGCTGATGGCGCACGCCGAACCGGGGCAGGTGGTGGTCTCGACCGACGTGGTCCAGCGCAGTCGCGCCCGGGTCAGCGCGCGCGAGCTGCCGCCGTTCCTGGTCAAGGGCAAGAGCAAGCCGGTCACCGCGGTCGTGGTCGACGACGTCACCGAGACGTTGCAGTCCCCGCTGGCGGCCAACGACCTGCCGCTGGTGGGACGCGAGCAGGAGCTCGCGGAGCTGCGGTCGGTGGTCGGCCAGGTCGCCGACGGTCGCGGGTGCGCCGTGGAGATCCTCGGCGAGGCCGGCGTCGGCAAGTCGCGCCTGATCGCCGAGATCGCCACCGACGAGCGCCTTTTCCAGCAGGTCAACGTCGAGTGCCAGCCGTACCACTCCAACACCGCGTACGCCGCCGCCAAGGTGGTCCTCCGCCGCCTGGTCGGAATCCCGTACAGCGCCTCCGCCGCCCGCGCCGGCGAGCTGCTCGCTCGCACCGTCGGCCGGGTGCGCCCGACGCTGCTGCCGATGCTCCCGCTGCTGGCGGCACCCCTGGACGCGGAGGTCGCGCCGACGCCGGAGGCCGACGCGATCGCCACCGACTTCGTGCTGGCACGCACGCACGAGGCGGTCGTCGACCTGCTCACGGTCATGGTGGGCACCCCGACCCTGTTCTTGGTCGAGGACGCCTACTACGCCGACCCGGCATCGGCTGCGCTGTTCAGCGCTCTGGCCTCGCGGATCAGCGGCCAGCCCTGGTTGCTGATCGCCACGAACCGGCCGAGCAGCGCGCTACTGCTCACCGGCGTCGAGACGGTGCGCCGGATGAACCTGGAGCCGCTCGACGAGGCGGCCGCCGTCGCGCTGGCCGCGGCCGCCCTGCACCACGACGCCGGCGACGAGCACCGGGCCAACGCACTCTCCGCGGTCGCCGACCGTGCGGGCGGCAACCCGCTGTTCGTGCTCGAGCTGATGCAGGCGGTCCGCGACGGTGTCGCGACCGAGGACCTGCCCGAGTCCGTCGAGCGGATCGTGGCAGAACGCCTCGACCGCCTCGGTGCCGTGGACCGTACGCTGCTGCGCTACGCGGCGGTGGTAGGAGCCCGCTTCGACACCGAGCTGCTCGACCTCGTGCTGACCAGCACCGGTCAGCGTGCCTCGGACCCGCACATCTGGGACGGTCTGGGCGACCTGGTCGAGCGCGACGGCGAGCACCACGTCCGGTTCCGGCACGTGCTCTACCGCGACGTCGCGTACGAAGGTCTGCCGTTCGGACGCCGGGGACGGCTGCACCAGCGGGTCGGCGAGCTGATCGAGGCGAGCAGCCAGGCCAGCGACGTGGCGCTGCTGGCCGAGCACTTCTTCCGCGCGGGCGACTACGAGCGCACCTGGCGCTACTCGGTCGCGGCGGGGGACCGGGCCTGGGAGCAGCTCGCCGTCTCCGAGGCCGCGGTCGCCTACGAGCGCGCGCTCAAGGTGCGCCGGTGGGTCCGCGGTCTGACCCCGTACGTCGTGGCCCGGGTCTCCGAGGCCCGCGGTGACGTGATGGAGCGCTCGGCCGACTACCCCGAGGCCGACGTGGCCTACAAGGCCGCTTCCAGGCTCGTGGGCGACGACCCGGTCCGCGGTGCCCGGCTGCTGCGCAAACGCGGGGTGCTGCGTGAGCGGGCCGGCAAGTACTCCGCCGCGCTGCGCTGGTACGACCGCGGTCGGGACCTGGTCGCGGCCACCGACGAGCCGTGGCTCGACGCCCCGCTGCTGGTCGCCGCCGCTGGCGTGATGCACCGGATGGGACGCACCGAGGACCAGGCGGACCTGGCCCGGCTCGGCATCGAGCACGCCGTGCGGGGTGGCGACAAGGACGCCGAGGCCCACGCCAGCCTGGTGCTGCAGACCGCCCTCACCCACGCCGGCGACGTCTCCGACGTGAGCTACGGCGAGCGCGCCCTCGAGCTGTTCACCGAGACCGGCAACGTCCTCTACCAGGGCACCGCCCTGAACAACCTCGGCGTCGCGCAGTACTTCTCCGGCGACTGGAACGCCGCCTCGGAGCACTACCAGGACGCCGCCGACCGCTACCAGCGCTGCGGCGACCGCTCGTTGCTCGCGATGGCGCGCAACAACGCCGGCGAGATCCTCTCCGACCAGGGGCGCACCGACGAGGCGGTGCTGCTCTTCGAGCAGGCGATCGAGACCTGGAGCGCCGCCGGCTACCCGCTCGGCTGCGGACTGGCCGAGGCCAATCTGGGACGCGCCCTGGTGCGGGACGGGCAGAACGCGGCCGGCCTGGCCGCGCTGCAGCGGGCCCTGGAGAAGCTGACCGAGATCAAGTCGGAGCTGTTCGTCGTCGAGACCCGGATCCGGATCGTGGAGGGCCTGCTGCTGGGCGGGCACACCGAGCTCGCGGCCGCCGCGCTCGACGAGGTCGCTGAGCTGGTCGTCGCCGGCGGCGGCTTCCCCGGTTCGGACGCGTTCGTCGCCCGCCTGCGCAGCTGGCTGGCCCGGCAGACCGAACGGGACGAGGACGCGGTCGCCCACGCGCGCGAGGCGATCACGCTGGCCGAGAAGGCCGACGTCCGGTTCGAGCGGACCATCTCGCTGCACGGGCTGGCCGAGCTGACCCGGGACCGCGCCCTGGCGAAGGAGGCGGACACCGAGCTGGCAGCGCTGGGAGTCGTCCGACTCCCAGCGCTGCCCATTCCGCTCTGAGCTGCTGACCCGGGCTAGCCGATCAGGCTGGCCGAGGCCGACGACCCGTGCCAGGCGTCCTTGCCCGGGAAGGTCGCGTAGTACTTCCCGGCCAGGACCATCGCCAGGGTGTACAGCAGGTTGGTCGGGCAGGCGGCCACACCGGAGCTGTTGGTCGTCGCGGTGCAGATCGAGGTCCCGCTCGGGAGCGTGAACTTGATCGTCTGGCCGGCCAGCGGATTGCCGCTGGCGTCCTTGAGCGTTGCCGAGATGGCGCCGCTCTTGAGCTCGACCACGTTGGTGCTGATCTTCAGCTGGAGCAGTGCCGCGGTGGCGGTGAGGACGGTCTTCTTGTTGACCTTCACCGTCGCCGAGGCCGTCTGGCCCAGGTTGTCGACCACCGTCACCGTCGCCGTGGTGTCCACCCACGCCGTGTTGTAGGTGTGGGTCACCGTCAGCACGCCGCCGCCCGAGCCGTTCCGGGTGATCGTGCAGCCCGAACCGGCCATCGCGCAGTTCGTCGAGCCGCCGTCGCCCCAGGCGACCGTCCCGGAGTAGTCGAGCACCGAGTACCCGGTGAACGGCACCGTCAGGGTCGTGACCGCTCCGTCCTGGGCCTTGCTGACCCCGATGGTGCCGACCGTCGCCGGGGCTCCCAGCACCGTGAAGGTGCGGGTCGCCGTCGGCACGCTGGCCGGGTTTCCGGCACGGTCGGGGCCGGCGTACACGGTGACGCTGTGCGTACCGGGTGCCAGCAGCATCGTGGTTCCGCTGGCCACCGGGATCGGCGAGCTGTCCACCGTCGCGGTGCAGGTGGTGCCACCCGAGCCTGCGTCGGGGCAGCTGTAGCTGATCAGCGCGCCAGGCACGACCGGGAGGTTCTGACCCGGCGCCGGGCTCGCGATCTGGGCCACCGGCCCGACCCGGTCGATCGGCACCGTGACGGTCTGCGTCTGGCCGTCGCCGCTGGTGACCCGGACGGTGTGCAGTCCGGTGTCGGTCAGCTTGAACGGCTCCTGGTAGCCGGTCGGGTCGCTCTCGCCGACCACCTCGTAGACCAGCTTGGTGCCGCCGGTCGCGGTCACGGTGACCGGACCGGTGTACCAGTTCTCGCCGCCCTGGGTGCCGGAGAGGGTGACCTGCAGGTCGCCCACCGGGGTCGGGTCGCCGTCACCGGTCCCGCCGATGACCACGCCGTCGTCGTTGAAGTTCTGCGCCTTGTCGTTGGTCACCCCGACGTTGCCGGCGGCGTCGACCGCCTGCAGCACGAACTCCAGGTTCCGTCCGGTGGTGGTCAGCGAGCCGGTCCACTCGTCCGAGCCCGCCGTGCGGACCAGGTCCAGACCGCGCCACACCGTGCTGACCCCCGAACGCGGGTCCTCCAGCAGCAGCAACCGGACCCGCTTGACCCGGGAGGCGTCCCCGCGGTCGTCGAGCACGTGGGCCGAGATGCTGACCACGCCGTCGTGGACCTGGCCGGTGACCTGCGAGAACGTCGGAGCGATCCAGTCGTCGTTGCCCGCGGACGGCAGGTACGTCTGCACGTCCATGGACCGGTACGTCCGCTGGAGGCCCTTGCCGTCCGCCGCGGTGGTCCGGAAGTAGCCGGTGGTCGCGGCGACGTGGAACGTCTCGCCGGCCGGCGACAGCCCGGAGTTCACCCGGACGGCCCGCGTCGGGAACGCCGTGTCCACCCCGATGTCGACGCGCTCGCCCGAGCTGTCCACGGTCGGCTGGAACACGTACGGGTCGGTGTTCGGCGTGTCCACGCTGGTCAGGCCCAGCACGAGGGCGTCGTGCGCGGCGAGGCCGGCGGGAAGCGCGTACTCGGTGTCCACCTTCGGCTCGACCGGGCGGTTCTGCACCGTGGTCAGGCTGTCCTCGCCGGTGGTCGGGTCGACCGCGGCGGTGTAGGTGGTGCCGTTGTCCGCGGTCCGGTTGGCGTAGGTCGGCGCGAGGTGCGTCGTGGCCACGCTGAGCCCGGTGGTCGCGTCCGGGGTGATCGTCGCCGAGACCGGGGCCGGGTTCGCCGGCGGGTTCGCGACGTCGAGCCGGTAGAACGGCAGGCCGTAGAAGGTCGTCTCCTGCAGCACCTTCTCGTCGTACGGCGTGTACTCCGCGAGGCCGGAGAAGTAGGCGTTCTTGGCGTAGAGCAGTGCCTCGCCGACCGACATGCTGCCGTTCAGCCGCTGGGCGAAGTCACCCATCAGCTGCTCGGAGAGCGCCACCGTGTCGGTGTCGCCGTACCCGAAGCCGGTGTTGCCGACGAACACGCCGCCCTGGCTGGAGACGGCCTGGGCGAAGTCCAGGGCCCGGTCGCCGCTGAGCAGCTTGTCGCTGGCCGAGAGGCCGCTGTGGCAGCCCATCGAGAACACCACCGAGCCGGCCAGGTCGCCGTTCAGGGCACCGCGCACCGCGGCCGCCTGGAACAGGTCGGACTCGTCATGCGTGGCGTTGCCGGCGGCCGGCAGCGCGCGGTAGTGGTCGAAGTGGGCGTTGATCGAGAGCAGGTCGGGCTTGATCGCGTGGATCGCGTCCTCGAGGTCCTGCCTCGTCCAGGTGTCGGAGATCTTCTCCGAGACCGAGCCGTAGGTCTTCTTCACCGAGGCGTCGATGCCCTGGGCACCGTCGGAGAGGAAGTCGTACCCGGTGACCAGGCCGGTCCCGACCGCGAGCTTGCCGTTGGCGGTCTCGAAGTCGGTGAGCTGGTCACCGATCTCGCCGGGCGACTCGACCAGACGGCCGATCGTGGTGTCCGGGACGTACAGCGTGCGGTCACCGAACGCGTACGGCGAACGGTCGACGTAGGCGTTGTCGGTCTGGACGTTGCTGGTCGCGAAGGTCGCGTACAGCGCGTTGCCGGAGTCGCTGAAGGTCGAGGCGTAGCCGGACTCGTTGGCCACCTCGGTGCGGTCCGGCACCCGGGCGAACGGGACGGCGTCGTCACCGCCGACCAGGACCACGTTCTTCAGGTCGGCACCGGCCGAGCGGTAGCCGTTCAGCACCCGGGCGATCTCGCTGACCACCCCGTTGGCGCCGGACGGCACGCACGGGCTGGCGTCCCAGGCGGCGTACGCGGCCCGGACCCCGGGGTCGGCGTCGACGGTGAGCACCGAGGCCTTCTGCAGTCCGCTGTCGTTGAGCCAGCTGGTGAATCCGGTCAGCTGGTCCATCAGGGTGTTCGCGGCGTCGTCGCCGTACAGGCCGGCCATCCGCGAGCGGTTGACCACGAACACCGTGTCGGTGCCGGTGGGCAGGGTCTGCGGCAGCAGGGTGCCCTGGGTCCCGGCGGTGACCGTGCGGACCGGGCAGGCCGGCTGCTCGGTGTTCACGAACCGCTTGAGCCGCAGCGCGTAGGGCTGCGAGTCGACCGCGGCGTTGTACCCGGTCACGGCCAGGTAGTAGGTGCCGGTCCGGGTCAGCACCCGGGTGTCGATCTGCTCGTTGGTGCGTCCGCGGTTGAAGGAACCCTGGACCACGGCGAGGTTGCCGAGGTCGGAGGGCCGCTTCACCTCGTTACCGACCGACGGCTGCGGGGTGTAGGTGCCGGCCTGGTCCTTGCCGGGCAGTCCGGAGCCGGAACCGTCGTCGACCGGGTCGAGCTTCTTGCCCGCGGTCGGTTGGACGCTGCCGACGGACGGCGAGTACAGCACCATGTCCAGGTCGGCGTCGAGGTTGCTCAGGCTGATCGAGACCCGGGTTCCGGGCTGCGTCACGCTGAACTTGTAGACGTCGACGTCGTCGGCCGAGGAGATGTGCGACAGCTCGATGGTGTCGTCCGGCAGGGTGGTCGCGTTGGCGATCGTGTCGTTCGGCTCGATCGCCTCCTTGACCACCGTCGAGGCGGTGTCGCTGCTGGTCTCGTCGTCCGCGGGCAGGAAGGCGGTGGCCTTGACCTGCGCCGGGCCGATGTTCAGCGGCGCCTGCATGTCGAAGGTGAGCGACTGCGGAGCGTTCGCCGGGACGTTGGTGAACGTCCAGGTGGCCACGTCACCGTCGATGTCCGGCTTCAGCTCCGAGGCGTCGCCGTACGACGTGCCGTTGATCGAACCGGTGTCGATCTTCGCGCCGTGGGGGAGCTGCACGGTCACCCGGACCGTGCGCGGCAGGCCGTCGGGAGCGTCGGCGCGGTAGGCCAGCGTCAGCGGCGAGCCGATCGGGTCGTCGTCCAGCGCCTGGGCGCTCACGGACCCGAAGTCGAGCGACTCCCACGGGTACTGCTTCGGGTTCATCAGGGTCAGCAGCAGGTCACCGAAGGTGATCTGGTCGAGCTCCGAGCTCCCCGCCATCGCGGTGAGCAGCTGGCCCAGCGTGGTGTTGCCGTACTTGCCGAGCTCGCCGAGCGTCAGGTCGCCGAGGTCGGTCAGGTCGCTGAACGACTTGTTCGGCATGGCCTGGCTGAGCGCGGTCCGCAGGTCGTCGGCGGAGTAGGTGCCGCCGCCCGGCTTCTGGATGGCGTCGGCCAGGTCGCCCAGGCGCAGCCCCTTCAGCGCATTGCTCAGGTCGCCGAGGTGCAGGTACTGCAGCAGCACGCCGGTCTGGCCGAGGGTGACGTTGTCCCATCCGGTGATGCTCGCCAGCGTCATGTGTGCCGCGTCGAGGGCGTCACGGACCTGCTGCGGCGAGAACTCGCGCAGGTGGTTGGCCAGGTCGCTGAGCCGGACCCCGTCGAGGTGACCGCTGAGGTCGGACAGCTTCAGGTACGGCCACAGCTGCGGCAGCTCACCCAGGGTGAGGTTGCCCCACGACGTGAGGTCGGCCATCGTGCGGCTGCCCAGGGCGCTGCGCAGGTGGTCGTCCGTCGCGGCCGTGGTCGCTCCGATCAGGTCGCTCAGCCGCATCAGCTTGAGCAGGTCGGCGCTCAGGTCGCCGATCTTCGCCCCCGCCTTGATCGCGCCGGCGGCGGCCGCGGTGCCGAGGGTGGCTCCGGGGGCGTCGCAGTCGAACGCGGTGCAGTCGATGAGGGTGTTGCGCAGCGTGGTGCCGATGCCCGAGAGCGGGATGCCGGAGAGCGGGGTGGTCCCGATCTCGATGCCGGAAAGCGGGATGCCGGAGAGCGGCGCACCGTTGATGCTGATCCCGGAGAGCGGGATGCCGGAGAGCGGGATCCCG
>NZ_RJSG01000001.1:0-84 GCF_003725775.1 Nocardioides marmorisolisilvae | reverse complement strand
GCGGGATGCCCGACAGCGGGATGCCCGACAGCGGGATGCCGCTCAGCGGGATGCCCGACAGCGGGATGCCGGACAGCGGGGTGC
>NZ_RJSG01000006.1 GCF_003725775.1 Nocardioides marmorisolisilvae | reverse complement strand
CAGCCCGGGCACGGAGGCTCGTCGGCGAGCGTCCGGTTCCAGTGGGTGCGCTGGTCGCACGCGGTGCACCACGCGGACAGCAGCTCGCCGTGCATGTGGTGCACCCGCCGCGAGCCCGCGCGCTCGTGCAGGTCGTCGATGTTCTGGGTGACCAGGAAGAGGTCCTCGCCGAGCACCTGCTCGAGCCGGGCCAGGGCGAGGTGCGCGGCGTTGGGCTGCACCCGGGCGAGCGACGCGCGACGGGCGTCGTAGAACCGCTGCACCAGCAGCCGGTTGGCGTCGAAGGCCTCGGGGGTGGCGACGTCCTCGACGCGGTGCCCCTCCCACAGCCCGTCCGGACCGCGGAAGGTCGGGACACCGCTCTCCGCCGAGATACCGGCACCGGTGAGCACGACGACCTTCACGAGCCGAAGGCTATCCCCGGCGGCAACCACCGCCGGGGACAGCGCTCACGCGAGCTGCGCGACCGGACGACGCGAGGCCACCCCGAGGACGCCGGCGGTGAGGCAGGCCAGCGCCACGCCCGCGGTGAACCACGGGAAGATCGTCGCCAGGCTCCACTGGGTCGCGGCCCAGCCGGCGAGGATCGTGGGCACGGCCATCGCGCTGTAGGCCAGCACGTAGTAAGCCGACATCACCTCGCCGCGCTGCCCGGCCGGGACGACGCTGCCCAGGTGGCGCAGCGAGCCGCCGAAGGCCAACCCGAAGGACAGTCCCATCAGCACCGCCGCACCCACCACGAGCGAGGCGTGGTGGCTGTTGATCGCCAGCCAGCTCAGCACCAGCGCCACGGCCGTGGCGAAGTCGCCGGTGATGGCCGCGGTCCGCGCCACCAGCCGCCCGCCGAACGCCTGGCTCACCGCAGCGGCCCCCGCCATTGCGGCGACCACCGAGCCGCCGAACACCAGGCTGTGGATGCCGGTCGAGACCCCGGCGAAGGTCGGGAACAGGGAGAGGTAGACGCCGAGGACCGACCAGGCCGCCATCACCCCGAGCACCGCGAACCGGAAGTCGTGCTTGATGTCCGCCGGCACGCCGGGACGCGAGAGCCGGATCGGCTCCGGGCTGCGCGCCTGGTGCGGCTCACCCATCAGGAGCAGGTTGAGCAGCAGGACCAGCACCACCAGTCCGATGACGGCGTACGGGGTAACGAGCGGGTCGGGGGCGTACTGCGCCAGCAGCGCGGCCGCCAGCACGGTGGTCGCGATCCCGACGTTGAACATGATCCCGGTGAGGTGTCCGGTGCGGGCGCCGTCGTGCGGCCGCAGGTCCAGCAGCGCAGCGCTGCCGACGACGACCGTGGTGCCGACCGCGGCACCGTGCAGCGCCCGGGCCACGAACAGCGCGGCGACACCGTGCGCGGTCATGAAGATGGCCAGGCCGACGATCATCGCGACGGCCGCACCGACCAGCAGCGGCTTGCGGCCGACCTTGTCCGAGACCTTGCCGGCGACCAGGACCGACCCGAGCGCGGCGAACGCGTAGACGGCGAACACCAGGGTCGTGGTCAGCGGGGCGAGGTGCCACTCGCGCTGGTAGATCCCGTACAGCGGGGCGGGCGCCCCGGAGACGCCGAGGGCCACGGCGAGCAGGGCGATCAGCAGTGGATAGGAGCCGACGAGCGGCGTACGGCCGACCAGGTCCTGCTGCGGAATCCTCACGGCTGTCGAGGTGTTGCTCATGATGTCTCCTGCTTGTAAGTTCGATCTACGTCGAACACCTGTAGGAGATCTAAGTTCGATGATCATCGAACTATTCCGCAACTGACTTATCCGTGAGGAGGCGCAGGATGTCTGTTGGATCACAGGAGACGTACGAGCTCCCCGCCGTGCTCCCGGTCGGCAGCGTCCAGGACGTGCTCGCTGCGCTGGCCGACCCGGTCCGCCTCGAGATGGTCCGGCGGATGTCGGCCGACGGAGGCCCGGTGGCCTGCGTCCGCCTGTACGACGGAATCGGCAAGTCCACCGCCAGCCACCACTTCAAGGTGCTGCGCGAGGCCGGCATCACCGAGCGCGTCGTGATCGACGGTCAGGTGCACCAGCAGCTGCGCGCGGACGAGCTCGAGGAAGCTCTGCCCGGCGTGGTCAGCGCCGTCGTCGCCGCGACGGGCTGATCAGCCGAGGATCTTCTCGTACTCCGCGCTCATGATGTCGACGAGCTTGCTCCAGTCGCGCTCGGCCAGGACCCAGGAACGCGCCCGCTCACCCATCGCTGCCCGCAGACCCGGGTCGTCGATGTAGCGCTCGATGACCCGAGCCAGGTCCGTGGACGAGCCCTTCTCGAAGACCAGGCCGGTGACCTCGTCGTTGACGATCTCGGTCAGCGCGGCCACCGAGGACACGATCACGGCCTTGCCCATCGCCAGCGACTCGAACGGCTTGATCGGTGAGATCAGCTCGCAGACCGGGAGCGGCAGCCGCGGGAACGGCGTGATGTCGAACAGCGAGAGGTAGCGGCTGACCTCCTCGTGCGGCACCCGACCGGTGAAGGTGAGCACGTCGCCGAGGCGGAGCCGCTCCGCGGTCGCCTGCACCACCGGCTGGTGCGGGCCGCTGCCCACGATGACCAGGTGGAAGTCGACGCTGCCGTCCGGACCGCGCCGTCGCTCACGGAGCTCGGCGACCGCCTCGAGCAGCAGCTCCAGGCCCTCGTAGTCGACCATGCCGCCGGCGTACCCGATGACGGTCTTGCCCTGGAGGCCGAGCTCGGCCTCCAGCTCGGCGTCGCGCTCGCGCGGCTGGAACAGGTTGGTGTGCACCCCGTTGGGCAGCACCACCAGCTTCTCCTCCGGAACCCCGCGCTCGGCCATCTCGCGCCGCAGCGCCTCGGTGATCACGAAGACCCGCTCCGCGCCCATGCACGAGGCCAGCTCGACGGTGTCGAGGAAGTGCTGCCGGTCGCTGGTGCGGAACTCCGGGTCGCGGGAGACCTTCATCAGGTCCTCCAGCCCGCGCATCTCGTAGACGTACGGGATGCCGAGCTTGGCCGCGGCCTGGCGGGTGGCCATGCCGTTGACGTGGAAGCTGGAGGACTGGAGCAGCGCGGGCCGGTGGCGGCGGGCGTGCTGCACGATGGCCTGCGCGTACCGGTCGACGTAGCCGGCCAACGGGTGCTGCGGGTACGGCCCGGGAGCGGTCTGCGCCAGGACGCGGTGGTACTTGATCCCGTCGACCTCGTCGAAGTCCTCGACCCGTCGCGGGTCGAGCATCGTCCACCGGTCGTACGGGAAGCCGAGTCGCGTCACGCCTTCGACGTCCCAGCCGTGGTTGGCCAGACCGGTCATGATGCCGTGAGTGCGGGTCGCGTAGCCGCCGGACATCCACGGCAGCGACTGGGCCAGCATCGCGAGCACGGCACGCGGCCGCGGCTCGTAGGCGGGCCGGGCGGCCGGCGTCGGGGCGTTCCAGCCCTCCCGCACGACCAACAGCTGGTCGGCGGCGTTGGCCCAGGTCTGCTGGGCGAAGCGGTCGTCGGGGTGACGCGCGAGGGCCTGGGCGGCGAGGCGCTGGGCCGGCTCGGTGTAGCCGGCGGTCAGGGCGCGGGACGCGGCCTTGCGCAGCTCCAGCGCTGCCTTGCGGCGTACCGGGATCGCGATCGCGTTGGCGGTGCGGCGCTCGGCGTAGTCGGCGAGCCGCGCCCACTCCCGGCGCTGGTCCAGGGCGCGGGCGACCACCGGCAAGGGGCGACGCAGGCGGTCGTCGACCGCTGCGACCAGGGCGTCGAGCTCGGCATCGGAGGCGGCGAGCAGCTCCAGCTCCGCGCGGGTCTCGTCGTGGAGCTCGGTGAGCTCCTCGGTGTCGCGGAACGTCTTCCAGCCCACCAGGTGGTCGCGGAACCGGTCCACGTCCGCCGGGGTGGCGCTGCGCAGCGCCTCGAAGGTGAGGACCGCCTGACGCTGCCGGCGCGGACGGGTGTCCACGAGCGCTGCCAGCGAGGCCGCGACCTCGTCCTGCTCACCCTGGGTGACCGCCAGCCGGTAGTGCACCAGCCGCGCGTCGAACGGGACCTTCGCAGCATCGCCGGCCACCGCGGCGCGAGCGGCCGTCAGCGCCGCCGTGTAGTCACCGGCACGCTCGTCGAGCTCGGCGAGCACCGCCAGGGCCAGCGGCGCCGACCGGTCGACGTGCGGCTTCAGGAGCCCGCGGGCCGGAGCGAGGTCCTTGCTGGCGATGAGGCGACGGGCCTCGGCGACCTGGGCGCGCTCGACCAGCCGTCGCCACCAGAGCGGGCCGCCGGCCGGCAGCTTGGCCGACGCGGTCGCCGCCTGTCGACGGATGACACGCTTCACCCGAAAGCGCAGGGACATCTCTCACACCTCCACATGCGACCGCGGGTCGCCGTAGAACGCCAGCCGACCCGAGGCGGTGAGGAACGTCGCGTCCTCCACCGTCCAGGTGTGCGCCGAGTTGTCCTCGCCGCGCACGCTGACGTAGTTGTACCGGTCAGCCGACCAGATCGAGACACCGGCGGCCATCGATCGGTCGAGGATGTCGGAGTCGACCGCGCGCGGAAGATCACCGAAACGAAGGTCGCGCACCACGTCGCCCTCGAAGAGCATCGAGCCGCCCTGGATGCGACGCACCCAGCGGTTCTCGAAGTCCGGGTAGCGCAGCACCACGGCACCGGTCGAGCGCAGCCACACGTAGTGACCCCACTTGCCGGCGATCCCGGCGCCCTGGGCACGCAGCGCGTCGACCAGGTCACCGAGGTAGTGGGTGCCGTAGTAGTTGTCGTCGTCCATCTTGGCGACGAGCTCGCCCGAGGAGGCGTCGATGCCCAGGTTCATGCACGCGCCGAGGGTGAGGTGGCTCGGAGCCGGGATCACCTGGAGCTCCGGTACGCCGGCGTCGCGGGCCCGCGACCGCAGGTCCGCCTCGTCGAGGTCGAGCCCGTGCAGCACGAGCACCAGCTCGACGGCGCGGTGCGACTGCCGGCCGATGTTCGCGAAGACGTTGTCCAGCTCGTGGGTGCGGTTGGTCGGGACGACAGCGGAGACCGTCGGCACCCGCGGCTCGGGCTCGGGTCGGCCGGCAGCACCGAGCAGGACCCCCGCGCGCTGCCCGAAGGTGTGCTGGGCGAGCACGGCCCGACGCTGCTGGAGCGCCTCGCGGTCGACGAGCTCGGGCTGGTGCAGGCGGGCGACGACCTCGGCGCGCATGCTGGCGGCCTCGATCGGGGCGGGCACGACCATGCCGGCGGGCTGCGGCAGACCGGCGACCGAGACCACCGGCGTCCCCGCAGCAGCGGCGGCGAGCATGTTCCAGGTGTCCGCCGGGGTGCGTCGCGGACCGTCGATGAGGACCGCGGCGCGGGTGATCGCGGCGACGGCGTCCGCGTGCTCGACGACGCGGGCAGTCTCCCCGAACGGCAGCGGCAGCACACCGCGCGGGTGCAGCGGGTGGTCGACCAGGAGCGCGTCGATCCGCTCGACCCACGGCTTCAGCCCGCCACCGATCAGGACCGCGACCGGGCCGGCCGAGGCCTGGTCGCTGGCGCCGGAGGAGAGGATCAGGCCGCGGGCACCCTCCGGGTGCGGCGTGTGGTCCTGGGGTGCACGGCGGGCCTCGGCGGCGGGTGCGAGCAGCTCCGCACCGGGGACCAGCTCCTGCCACTGCTCCAGGAGGTCCGCGACGAGAACGGTGTCGGCGACCTCCAGCAGCGGCGCGAGCAGCTCACGGGCCGGGCGGGCGCTCGGCGGCCTGCCGGCGGTGACCCAGAGGACCACCGGCACGTCGGCGGCACCGAGGGCCTCGACCAGCCGGACGGTCGCGGCGTCGGTCAGGTCGCCGAAGCCGGCGACGCGGTTGTCGATGAGCTCGACGAGCACCAGGTCCGCCCCGGTGACCGCGGGAGATCCGGGCGCGACGACGAGCTGGCGCCACTGGTCGGCGAACCCGGCGCGGAGCCGGTCCGAGGTGGCCATCGCCACGGTCAGGTCGCGCGCAGGCGTCACCGCCGGCGGAACCTCCCAGCTCTCCGGCTCCGAGGAGGTCGCCAGGTGCTGGATCCGGGTGCGGAGACGTCCGAGCCGGGCGCCCTTCGGCGCGCCCGTGCTCATCCCGCTGACCCCGTCCTTGGCCACTACCGAACCCCTGCCTTGCGTAGCTGGATGCCGAGCTGTTGCGACATCGTCTCGATGTAGGTCTTGGTGATGTGGGACCCCTGCCGGTAGATCATCACGTTTCCGATGACCGGAGGACAGGCGTTCTTGTACGCCGGCGGGCAGATGAACGACGTCATGTCGATGAACGGCACGTGCGCCTTCGCCGCCGCAGCCCTCTGCTCGTCCAGGCCGCTGAGGCGGATGCCCTTCGCCTTGTCGTAGGTGCACTTGGAGAAGTAGTTCTTCTGGTGCTGGGCGACACAGCTGTAGACCTGCATGCCGGTCTGCGGGGTGTCGCCGAGCGAGATCACCTTGATCCCCGCCTTCGCGAGCGTGTTCCAGGTGCTCGCGACCTGCTTCTCGAACGCCACCTTGCTCGTCTGCGGCTTGCCGTCCTTTGTGCCGATGATCCCGCGGCCCTTCTGGCTCACGGTCACGACGTAGTCGGGCTTGGACTTCGTGGTGAGGTCCTTGATGACGTTGTCGGTCCACGTCCGGCACTGGGTGTAGGGCTTGCCCGCGTTGGTGATCGTGATCGTCGCGAAGGAGCACGCCGACTTGGTGTAGGTGAGGATCTGCCAGTGGTTGATCCGGGCGAGCGCCTGGAACGCCGGCACCCACTGGGCTGCCTTCGAGTCGCCGACCACCGCGATCGTCGTGCGTGCGTTCGCGGAGCCGTAGCGGCACACCTTCGGCTTGGTCGTCGGGACGTCCACCTGGCACCCGGAGTTGTAGAGGGCCGGGATGTCGTCGACGGCCTTCAGCGGGTTGGGGTAGATCGCCGGGTAGTCCTCGTCACCCGGCAGCTGCCCTGAGGGGATCGTGGTGCCCGCGGCCGTCTGGCCGAGGATGGCCGCTCCCGGGGTCGTGGCGACGTCGCGGGTGGCCGAGGCGGCCTGGGAGAACCCGGCGATGAGCAGCAGACCCGCGGCGGCTCCGATCAGGCTCGCGTTCAGGCCGACGCTGTAGGCGGCACGCTTGCTGCCGGAGATCCACGTCGAGTAGCGCAGCGGGTTCTCGATGAACCGGTAGGTCAGGTACGCCGGGACGATGGTGCCGACGACGATCGCGAGCCCGACCTTGGTGGAGAGGTGGGTCGTGCCGTAGTGGTCCTGGGCCACGATGATCAGCGGCCAGTGCCACAGGTACATGGAGTAGCTGATGTGCCCGAGGAACAGCATCGGCCGGGTGCCGAGCAGCGAGACCGGACCCGTCGGTCCGGCGGCGACGCCGCCGGCGATGAGCAGGCCGGCTCCCAGGGTCGGCACCACCGCGGCCGAACCGGGCCAGGCCATCGTGTCGTTGTAGAACACGCCGCTGCCGAGCAGCATCACCAGGCCGGTCCACGAGATCAGCCAGCCGATCCGCGCGGGCATCTTGTTCAGCTTCGAGGCGAGCAGCGCCGCGAACCCGCCGATCGCGAACTCCCACATCCGGACCCCGGTGTCGAAGTAGGCCCGGGCCGGGTCGTGGTGGGTCATGTAGAGGCAGTAGATGAACGACGGCACCGCGATCACCGCGAGTCCGGCGACCAGGCTCACGCTCCTCTTCACCGCGTAGCGGCGGCCGAACCAGAGCGCGATCAGGATCAGCAGCGGCCAGACCAGGTAGAACTGCTCCTCGATCGCCAGCGACCAGAAGTGCTGCACGATCGACGGCGGCTCGTCCTCGGCCAGGTAGTTCACCGAGCGCCCGATGAGGTGCCAGTTGATGAAGTAGAACGCCGAGGAGACGATGTCGCCGCCCGAGTTCTCCCAGCGGACCTTCGGCAGGAACTGCCAGGTCATGAACGCCGACGCGGCCAGCACCACCGACGCGGCGGGCAGCAGTCGCTTCGCCCGGCGGGCGTAGAAGCCGAGCAGGGAGACGTGGCCCTCGCGCTTGACCTCCTTGAACAGCTGCCGGGTGATGACGAAGCCGGAGATGACGAAGAAGATGTCCACGCCCACGAATCCGCCGCCGAAGAGCCCGAAACCGACGTGGTAGAAGATCACCAGCAGGACGGCGACGGCGCGCAGCCCGTCGACGTCGTTGCGGATCCCGTGGTCGAGCGCCTTGGGCGGGCTCGTGATCGGCGCGGGTGCTGTGTGTTGGACGTTGCTGGCCACTCAGACCTCCGCGAGGGCATAGGGGTTCGTGGTGTCGACCAGCTGCGAGGACCGGGTCTTGATCTCGTCGTCGCTGATGGTCCAGGTGTGGCTCTCGGGGTCCGAACGGCGCACCGAGACGAAGTTGAAGCGGTCCGCGGCGTAGACCGTGCGGCCGGACTCGATGACGCGCGCCAGGAACGTGGTGTCGACGCGGCGAGGCAGGTCGTCGAAGCGGAGCTCCGCGGCGAGCGCACGACGCATCAGCAGGGTGCCGCCCTGCACCTGCGGGACGTAGCGGTGCTCGGCGTGCCCGAACCGCAGCAGCGTCTCGCCGGTGGACTCCAGGAGCACGTAGTGCGCCCACTTGCCGACCACGTCGGCGCGGGAGAACTCCAGCGCCCGCACCAGGTCGGTCAGGTAGTGCTCGCCGTAGAAGTTGTCGTCGTCCATCTTGGTGACCAGGTCACCACCGGCGGCGTCGATGCCGAGGTTGAGGATCGCGCCCAGGGTGAGCGCGGCATCGGCGTTCACCAGCACGACGTCGGTGACACCGGCTGCCGCGGCGCGCCCCCGCAGCTCGGCCTCGTCGAGGACGAAGCCGTGGGTGACCAGGACCAGCTCGATCCGGGGGTGCGACTGCCGGGCGATGTACGCCAGGACGTGGTCGACCTGCTCGGGGCGGACCGTCGGCACGATCGCGCTCACCGACGGCTCGGGCTTCTCGCCGGCGCCGAGACCGACGGCGGCGAGCACCTTCTGGACGCGGTGGGCGTAGAGGTGCTCGTCGAAGACCCGGCGGTGCGCGCGCAGCGCCTGGCCGTCGCGTCCGGCGTCGTCACCGAGCAGGCGCACCAGCGCAGCCTCGGTCTGCTCGGCGTTCTCGACCACCGTGACGGTGTCGCCGAAGAACGGCTCGATGCTGGCGGCCGGCGCGGAGATGATCGCGGTCTGCGCGGCGGAGAGCTCGAAGAGTCGACGCGAGCACATGCTCACGCTCTCGGTGACCGAGTTGACGTTGAGGAACACCTTGTACGCCGTGTAGGCGGCCAACATCTTCTCGTACGGCAGCGAGCCGACGACGTGCTGGCGGTAGGGCTTCGGGAAGCGGTGCCGCTTGTCCCCGGTCATCCGAGACCAGATGTGCAGCCCGTGGTCGAGGGCGGGGCGCAGCACGTACTCCATCTGGGCGCGGCGCTGCGGGTGCTTGTGCGCGAACCAGGTCCCGGCGAACGCCACGTCGTACGGGCGGGCCGGCATCCGGCGGATCGGGTGCCGGACCGGATTGTGCAGCGCCGGCTGCGCGGCGAACGGCAGCAGCGCGATCCGGTCGTGGCCCAGGTCGCGCCGGTAGACCTCGATCCGGTCGGCGTCGACGGTGAAGACCTGGTCGAAGAGGCGCGCGGTCTCGATGAACTTGTCGTAGTTCGGCGGGTCCTCCTTGTTCCAGAAGACCGTCGGGATGCCCTCCGCGCGGCACCAGGCAACCAGCGCGGTCAGCTCGGGGCTGGGCTTGTCGAACTCAGTCATGTGCAGGCGCCAGCGCCCGTCGTTGCCGTTCCACGCTGACTCCACGAAGAGCAGCTGCGGTCGGTTCACCTCGAGGACCTGGCGCCAGTCCTGCGGGCCGAACGTGACCTGGTCCCACTCGTAGCGGAACGCCAGCTCGGAGAACGGGTCCAGGATCACCGCGACCTTGACGTCAGGTCGCGCGGGATCCGGCTGTGGTGGTGTGAAGGAGCCCAGCCGCGGTCGGCGGCGAAGGATCATGCGTAGGCCCCGACCAGCACCTCGGCGATGCGGGGACCGGCCTGGCCGTCCCAGAGCGGCGGAACCTTGTGGGTGGAGCGGTCGGCGGCCAGCGCGATGCCGACCTGGCGCGGCAGGTCCTCACGGGTGACCAGGCGGTTGGTGCCGTGGGTGATGGTGACCGGGCGCTCGGTGTTGGGGCGCAGGGTCAGGCACGGGACGCCGAGGACGGTGGTCTCCTCCTGGACGCCGCCGGAGTCGGTGATGACGACGTCGGCGCCGCGGACCAGGCCGAGGAACTCGACGTAGCCGAGCGGGTCGCAGACCAGGATGCCCGGGTGCTTGAAGAGCCCGGCCTCCTCCAGGGTGGCCCGGCCTCGCGGGTGCAGCGGCAGCACGACCTGGACCTGGTCCGCCGCGGCGTGCAGCGTGGCGACGAGCGCCTGGGCGTCCGGGCCGGCGTCGACGTTGGCCGGGCGGTGCAGCGTGGCGACGGCGTAGCGGCCCTCGAGCTGGTGGGCGGCACGGGCCGCGTCCACGTCGAAGGCGTCGAGGTGCGCGAGCAGGGTGTCGATCATCGGGTTGCCGACCAGGTGGATCCGCTCGGGGGCGACACCCTCGTTGCCGAGGTGCGCGACGGCGTCGGCGCTGGTGCACAGCAGCACGTCGGAGAGCCGGTCGGTGACCAGCCGGTTGACCTCTTCGGGCATGGTCGGGTCGAAGCTGCGCAGGCCGGCCTCGACGTGCGCGAGCGGGATCTGCAGCTTGGCGGCGACCAGGGCGGCCGCGACGGTCGAGTTCACGTCGCCGTAGACGACGACCACGTCGGGACGCTCCTCGAGGAAGAGGTTCTCCAGGCCGACCATCACCGCGGCGGTCTGCGCGGCGTGCGTGCCGGAACCGACCCCGAGGTTCACGTCCGGCTCGGGCAGGCCGAGCTGGCGGAAGAAGACGTCGGACATCTTCTCGTCGTAGTGCTGGCCGGTGTGCACCAGGCGCTGGCGCACCTCTCCGCCGCCGAGTCGTGCGATCGCGTCGATGACGGGTGCGGCCTTCGGGAAGTTCGGGCGCGCGCCAGTGATGTGGACAACGAGGGACATGCAAGGACCTCTTCGGGACATGGGGCGAAACGTGTCGTTCGTAGGATGACAGGCAGCGCCGAGCGCGCGCGACTCCCGTGCCATACTGCCCCGGGAGCGGGGCAAACGACGCATCGGCACCGGGCCGCTCCCCCGGGGATGTCGTCCATCTCACACGTGCAGCCGTGCTGGCGGCGCCGCGAGGGAAAGCGAGGCGACGGCGATGGTGCACCACCCCGTCCGCGCCCTGCGCAACGGGCCCGCCGCCGCCACCGTCGCCACCCGGCACCTGCTCCGCAGCACCGGTCACGTCACCGGGGTCCCGCAGCCGTGGCTGCGCAGGCCCGCGTACCAGGACGCGCTCGCGGCGTACCGCGCCGGCGACCTGCGCCGGGCCCTGGAGCTCGCCCGCTCCGCCGGTGCGACGGGGCGCCTGCTCGCCCGCCTGGTGGCCGGCGAGATCGCCCTCCTCGAGGAGCCGGCGCCCGGCGCGCCGACCCGCCCCGCCGCAGCACCGGACGGCCCCGACCGGGTGCTGCACCTGGTCACCAACGCCCTGCCGGAGACCGTGGCCGGTTACACCGTGCGCACCCAGGGCATCGCCGCGGCCCAGCTCGCCGCGGGCCACGACGTGCACGTGCTCAGCCGCCTCGGCTTCCCGGTCAACCGCGGCCGGCTGGAGGCAGCCCGTACGGCGACCGTCGACGGCGTGCCGTACCACCGCTCGGTCCCGCTGCGCCTGCCGCTGCGGGCCGACGTCGCGCTGCGGTCCGACGTCGAGCACGCCTCCCGGCTGGTGCGCCGCCTGCAACCGACCGTGCTGCACGCGCACAGCAATCACGTGAACGCCCAGGTGGGACTCGCGCTGCGGCACCGGTTCGGCATCCCGCTGGTCTACGAGGTCCGGGGATTCCTGGAGGAGACCTGGCTCAGCCGCACCGGCGGTTCGCCGGAGAGCGACTTCTACCGGTTGACCCGGCAGGCCGAGACGCGCGCGATGCAGGCGGCCGACGCGGTGGTGACGCTGAGCGAGTCGATGCGCGAGGCGATCATCGGACGCGGGGTACCCGCGGAGCGGGTGCACCTGGTGCCGAACTGCGTCGACAGCTCCTGGCTGGACGCCCCGGCGGTCGACCCGGACCTCGCAGGCCCGTTCACCGTCGGTCTGGGCAGCACGCTGAACGCCTACGAGGGTGTCGACGTCCTGATCGAGGCGGTGGCGCTGCTCCGTGAGCAGGACACCGACGTCCGGCTGGTCGTCCTCGGCAGCGGGCCGGCAGCAGCCGACCTCGCCGAGCTCGCCCGGAGCCGCGGACTCGGCGACGCCGCCCGGTTCACCGGCCGGGTCGGACGCGACGAGCTGATGGCGGCGTACCGGGGGCTCGACGTGTTCTGCCTGCCCCGGAGGGACCTGCCCGTGACGCGCCTGGTCCCGCCGATCAAGCCCGTCGAGGCGATGGCGATGGGGATCCCGGTGGTGGCCTCCGACCTGCCGCCGCTGCGCGAGCTCCTCGTCGGCGGGGGCGCCGAGGACCGCGGCCTGCTGGTGCGCCCCGACGACCCGGAGGCGCTCGCCGCGGCTGTGAGCACGCTCACGGACGCCGCGCTGAGGCGTCGGCTCGGTTATGCCGGACGGCACTGGGTGCGGGAGACTCGCTCCTGGGCTGCAGCCGCGACGACGTACGACGCGATCTACCATGAACTGCACCTGGCGCACCGAGGAGAGACAGCATGACCGCAGCATCGACCGACCTGGTCGTCATCGGACTGGGCTACGTGGGCCTGCCGCTGGCGAAGGAGGCCACCACGGCCGGACTGAAGGTCGTCGGACTCGACGTCACCACTGCGATCGTCGACGGGCTGAACTCCGGCCGGTCCCACGTCGACGACCTGAGTGACGGCGACATCGCCGCGATGGTCGGCGCCGGGTTCACGGCCACCACCGACGCGAGCGTCATCGCCGACGCCGACACCGTGGTCATCTGCGTGCCGACGCCGCTCGGCGAGGCCGGCGGACCCGACCTGGGCGCCGTGAAGTCCGCGGTCACCGCGATCGGCGCCCACCTGCGTGCCGGCCAGCTCGTCGTCCTCGAGTCGACCACCTACCCGGGCACCACCGAGGAGGTCGTCAAGCCGATGCTCGAGGAGGCCTCCGGTCTGGCCGCGGGCACCGACTTCCACCTCGCCTTCTCCCCCGAGCGCATCGACCCCGGCAACCCGACCTGGGGTCTGGCCAACACCCCGAAGGTGGTCGGCGGCCTGGACGCCGACTCGACCGCCCGGGCGGCCAACTTCTACGGCAAGTTCGTCACCACCGTCGTGCAGGCGACCGGTGCCAAGGAGGCCGAGACCGCGAAGCTGCTGGAGAACACCTACCGGCACATCAACATCGCCCTGGTCAACGAGATGGCGCGGTTCTGCCACGAGCTCGACATCGACCTGTGGGACGTCATCCGCTGCGCGAGCACCAAGCCGTTCGGCTTCCAGGCGTTCTACCCGGGTCCCGGCGTCGGCGGTCACTGCATCCCGATCGACCCGAACTACCTCTCCCACAACGTGCGCGCGAAGCTCGGCTACCCGTTCCGCTTCGTGGAGCTCGCCGAGGAGATCAACGCGACCATGCCGGCGTACGTCGCGCACCGGGCGCAGAACCTCCTCAACGACCACAGCAAGGCGATCCGCGGCGCGTCGGTGCTCATGCTCGGCGTGACCTACAAGCCCGACATCGCCGACCAGCGCGAGTCGCCAGCCGTTCCGCTGGCCCGCCAGCTGGAGCAGCTCGGCGCGGTGATCAGCTACCACGACCCGCACGTGCTCGACTGGCGCCCGGGCGTCCCGGTCACCCGGGCCGAGGACCTCGACGCAGCGCTGGCCGCGGCCGACCTGGTGATCCTGGTGCAGGCGCACACCGCCTACGCGCCGGCCGACCTGGCGAGCAAGTCCCAGCTGTTCTTCGACACCCGCGGCGCGACCGCGGGAACGCAGGCACATCGGCTGTGAGCACCACGACCCCGTCCGCGGACCCGGCAGGCGTCTACGCGCCGGGTGAGCTCTCGGCCTACGCGGCCGAGCACGGGCTCACCCCCGTCGGCGTCCGGCCGCCGCTCAAGGTCTACCTCCAGCAGACCTGGCAGCGCCGGCACTTCATCGTGTCGCTGGCGGCGTCGAAGGCCTACATCCGCAACCAGGGCGGCTACCTCGGCCAGCTCTGGGCGATCATCACCCCGGCGCTGTGGGCGTGCGTCTACCTGCTGATCTTCGGCGTGCTGCTCAACACCAGCCGCGGCATCCACAACTTCGTGGGCTTCCTGGTGGTCGGCGTCTTCCTGTACCACTTCTCCACGGCCTGCATCTCCCAGGGCGCCAAGTCGATCAGCATGAACCAGGAGCTGATCGGGTCGCTGCAGTTCCCGCGTGCGGTGCTGCCGGCGGCGACGGTGCTCGCCGAGCTGTTCACCCTGATCCCGGCGATCTTCGTGATGATCGTGGTGGTGATCGGCTCGGGTGAGCACTTCCAGGCCAGCTGGCTGCTGCTCCCGTTCGCCGTCATCCTGCAGTGGATCTTCGGCACCGGGTTCGCGTTCTTCTTCGCCCGGATGGTCGTCCAGTTCCGCGACTTCGGCCGCCTGGTGCCGTTCGTGCTGCGCGCCCTGATGTACACCTCGGGCGTGTTCTTCTCGATCAGCCACTACGTCGGGAACCACGTCACGATCGGCAACGTGCTCAGCCACCAGCCGATCGCGATCTACCTCGAGCTGGGCCGCGGCGCCCTGCTGGAGGAGACGCAGGTGACCCTCGACGCCTGGCTCTGGGGATTCGGCTGGGCCTTCGGCACGCTGGCCCTGGGGTTCATCTTCTTCTGGCGCGCGGAGGAGAAGTACGCCCGTGGCTGACTCCACCCGCCCCGCGCTCGTCGTCGACGACGTCCACATCCACTACCGGACCTTCGGTGGTCGCCGCCTCAACGCCACCTCCAAGTGGGCCAACCTGCGGCGCCACGTCGGTGCCGTCGACGTGGTCAAGGCCGTCCGCGGTGTCTCGTTCGTCGCCCACCACGGCGAGTCGATCGGCATCATCGGCCACAACGGTTCCGGCAAGAGCACGCTGCTGCGTGCCCTCGCCGGATCGCTCCCGCCGACCAAGGGCAGCATCTGGACCGACGGCACCGCCTCGCTCCTCGGCGTCAACGCCGCGCTGATCAAGGACATGACCGGCGAGCGCAACGTCATCCTCGGCGGTCTTGCCCTCGGCCTGTCCCCGGCCGAGGTCCGGGCGCGTTACGACGAGACCGTCGAGCTGGCCGGGATCGGCGAGTTCATGCACCTGCCGATGCGCGCCTACTCCTCGGGGATGAGCGCGCGGCTCCGGTTCGCGATCTCGACCGCCTCGCGCCCCGACATCCTGCTCATCGACGAAGCGCTGGCGACCGGCGACGTCGACTTCCGCCAGCGCAGTCGGCAGCGCGTCGACGAGATCGTCGAGCACGCCGGCACGGTGCTGCTGGTCAGCCACTCGATGTCGACGATCCGGGGCATGTGCGACCGGGTCATCTGGATCAACAAGGGTCTGATCGAGATGGACGGGCCGACCGACGACGTGCTCGACGAGTACGCCGAGCGGACGGGCATCCCCACGGCGCGGAACCTCTCGTCCCGGCGCTTCGACACCGACGACGACGATGACCTCCCGGCGCGGAAGGTGCGACCCGGCGGTGCCGCCGCGGCAGCCGCGGCGGCCGAGACCGCCGAGGCACCGATCGAGCCGGCCGAGCCCGGCACCGATCCCGCCCCCCAGCCTCCCTCGCAGCAGGCCACCACCGACTCGAACGCGTCGCAGTCCGCTCTGTGAGGTCGGCTCGGTGAACCGTGCACTCGTGGTGACGGTCGTGCACCACCCCGAGGACGCCCGGATCCGCAAGCGCGAGATCGAGGCGCTCCTCACGGCCGGGTGGCAGGTCACCTACGCGGCACCGTTCACCGGCTACGGCATCGAGCAGGTCGCCGCCCCGGGACTGACCACGGTCGACCTGCCGAGGGCCCAGGGCCGGCGGAGGCTCAAGGCGATCCGGGCGGCGCGGGCGCTGCTGCGCGACCGCGCGGTCGACGCCGACGTGGTCCTGCTCCACGACCCCGAGCTGCTGCTCTCGACCCGCGGGCTGAAGCTCCCGCCGGTGGTCTGGGACGTGCACGAGGACACCGCGGCCGCCGTCGGCATGAAGCCGTGGCTGCCGACCTGGTTGGCCCGCCCGGCAGCCGCCTGCATCCGCGGCGTGGAGAAGTACGCCGAACGCCGGGTGCACCTGATGCTCGCCGAGGAGGGCTACCGGTCCCGGTTCACCGGCACCCACCCGGTCGTCCCGAACACCACCGTCGTGCCGCCGCAGGCGACGCCGCCGGACGAGCCGCGGGTGGTCTACGTCGGCCACCTGACCGGGCCGCGGGGTGCTGCGGAGCTGATCGCGACCGGCGCCCTGCTCCACGAGCGGACCTCAGGTCGGATCCGGCTCCAGCTGGTCGGCCCCGCGGACACCGCCTCGGCCGCGCTGCTCGCCGACGCACCGGAGGGTGTCGAGTGGCTGGGGTTCCGCCCGTACGGCGAGGCGATGGCGGTCCTCGACGGTGCGCTGGCGGGGCTGTCCCTGCTGCACGACCAGCCGAACTACCGGGTCTCGCTGCCGACCAAGGTGGCCGAGTACCTCGCTCACGGCGTCCCGGCGATCACCACGGCACTCCCGGCGGCGGCTGCCCTCGTCGAAGGCGCCGCCGCCGGCGTCGTGATCCCGTTCCAGGACGACCGGGCCGATCCGGCTACGGTCGTGGACGCGGTCCTGCACCTGGACGCTCACCCCGAGGAACGGCGGGCGATGGGAGCGCGTGGTCATGCCTACGCACGTGAGCACCTCGACTGGACCCGCCTGTCGAAGGACTTCGTCGACTACCTCGACTCGCTGGTCGGCTAGCTACCGCGGTTCGTAGTCCTTGTAGGCGGTGCACGAGTCGCCGACGCACAGCCGCACCGACCACGCCTGGACCGACCCGGTGGCGCCGGTCGCCGTGTCGGTGTCGCTGAAGCTGATCGCCGTCCGCGTCGCGTTCCCGCAGGCCTTGTAGGTCTGCGTCGAGTCCGGCGCGAACGCGACCCGGGTGTGCACCTCGACACGCGCGCAGGAGCCGTCCGCCTTGTTGTCCCCGACCTGGCCGGAGAGCTTGAACCAGGCATCACCCGAGCTGTTCTCGCCGCTGGACCACTGGCCGTAGCCGCAGCCTCCGGTCATCGTCTGGTGGTAGTTCCACACCCCCGCGGGACAGGCGACCACGGCCTGGGCCGGCCCGGGCGTCATCACCGCCAGTCCCGCACCCACCAGGAGGGTCGTCGCGAACGCTGCAGCCATGCTCTTTCTCGTCATGGCAGCCTCACGGGCGTTCTTCCCTGGTCTTACGCGGTCTTCCTCGTTATCCTCCTCGGGTGACGGTCGAGCGCGAGGCCCGGGCCGGTGTCCGGATGGCTCTCGCGACAACCGCGGCACGCCTCACCGGGTACGGGCGGTCGATCCTGCTCGTCGCCGCTCTGGGCAACGGGCTGCACGCCGACGTGTTCGCGATCGCGAACACGATCCCCAACCTGCTGGTCGTGCTGCTCGGGGCCGGCGTCGTCAACGCCGTGCTTGTCCCGCAGCTCGTCCGTGCGCACCGCAGCGGTGACGGACCGGAGTACGTCAACCAGGTCATCACCCTGTTCGGTGCGGTCCTGCTGGCCGCGACGGTCGCGGTCACCCTCGCCGCTCCGCTGGTGCTGCGCGCCTTCGTGACCACCGCACTGACCCGGCCCGAGCTCGCGGACCAGTACCGCTCGGCAGTCGCCCTCGCCTTCTGCTGCCTGCCGCAGATCTTCTTCTACGGGGTCTTCGCGCTGCTCGGCCAGATCCTGAACTCGCGCGGTGTCTTCGGGCCGATGATGTGGGCGCCGGTGCTGAACAACCTCGTCGCGATCGGCGTCCTCGCGACCTACCTCGGCACCTTCGGCACGAGCACCACCCGCTGCGGCGGGTACAGCGACGGGCAGGTGCTGCTGCTCGGACTCGGCACCACCCTCGGCGTCGTCGTCCAGTGCGCGGCCCTCGTCCCGTACCTGCGCCGGGCCGGGATCCACTACCGGCCCACGCTGCGGCTGCTGTCGCCCCGGATGCGCACCACCCTGCGACTCGGCGGCTGGACCATCGCCGTCGTGCTGACGAACCAGGTCGTCTACGCCGGCATCGTGCGGCTGGCCACCAGCGGGACCGCCGGCGCCGGCTGCGCCGGCGGATCAGCCGGCACCGGGTACACGATCTACTCCTCCGCCTACCTGCTCATCATGGCGCCGCACGCGGTCGTCACCGTCTCGCTGATGACGGCCAGCCTGCCCGGGCTCGCACTGCTGGCGTCGAGCGATGACCGGCACGAGCTGGCCGCACGACTGACGTCCGCACTGCGGCTGGTGATGCTGGCGATCGTGCCGGTCTCGGTGCTGCTCGCCCTGCTCTCGCCCTCGGTCGCCGACCTCGTCTGGGGCTACGGGACCGGCACCGGGTCCTCGCAGCTGTTCGCCCCGACCCTGGCCTGCTTCGCCGTTGCGCTGCTGTTCTTCACCGCCCACTACGTCGCGCTGCGCGGTCTCTACGCGCTCGAGGCCAACCGGGTCATCCTCGGCATCCAGGCGGTGATCGGCGTGGTCGACCTCGGCCTCGCGGTCGTCCTCGTCGGCGCCACCGATCGGGCCCTGACCGCGCCCGCGCTCGCCACCGCGTACGCGGTCGCCTACGCCGTGGGATCGGCACTCTCGTGGTCGGCGCTGCGTCGCCGGCTCGGCGTCGGGAGCGCCCGCCCGGCAGCAGGCACGCTCACCCGGATCGGGCTGAGCGCGGCCCTGGCCGCGATCATCTGCCTGCTCGCGGTTCGCCTGACGACCGGGCAGTGGGTGCTGTCACCGACCTCGAAGGCAGACGCCTTGCTCCTGACCGCCGCCGAGGTGGCCGTCTTCGGCAGCGTGTTCCTGGCGGCGGCGAGGACTCTCCGGGTACCCGAGCTGCGGGTACTCGCGACAGCGCTGCGCCGTCAGTAGTACCAGGGGTACGGCGACCAGTCCGGCTCGCGCTTCTCCAGGAACTGGTCGCGGCCCTCCTGCGCCTCGTCGGTCATGTAGGCCAGGCGGGTGGTCTCGCCGGCGAAGAGCTGCTGGCCGACCAGGCCGTCGTCGATCAGGTTGAACGAGTACTTCAGCATCCGTTGGGCGGTGGGGCTCTTGCCGTTGATCAGGCGACCCCACTCCAGCGCCGTCTTCTCGAGCTCCGCGTGCGGGACCGCCTTGTTGACGGTGCCCATCCGGACGCCGTCCTCGGCCGAGTACTCCTGGGCCAGGAAGAAGATCTCGCGCGCGAACTTCTGACCGACCTGACGCGCCAGGTACGCCGACCCGAACCCGCCGTCGAAGGAACCGACGTCGGCATCGGTCTGCTTGAACCGACCGTGCTCGGCGCTGGCCAGGGTCAGGTCGCTGACCACGTGCAGCGAGTGCCCGCCGCCAGCCGCCCAGCCGTTCACGACGGAGATCACGATCTTCGGCATGAACCGGATCAGCCGCTGGCACTCCAGGATGTGCAGCCGGGCCAGCCGGGCGGCGTCGATGGGGTTCGGTGGCGCACCCTCGTCGTCGTGCCCGGCGGTCTCGTACTGGTACCCGGCCTTGCCGCGAATCCGCTGGTCGCCACCGGTGCAGAACGCGTGCTTGCCGTTCTTGGTGCTCGGCCCGTTGCCGGTGAGCAGCACGCAGCCGACGTCGGCGGAGGTGCGGGCGTGCTCGAGGGTGCGCAGCAGCTCGTCGACGGTGTGCGGGCGGAACGCGTTGAGGACGTCCGGACGGTCGAACGCGATCCGCACGGTGCCGTGCGCCTTCGCCCGGTGGTAGGTCAGGTCGGTCAGGTCCTCGAAGCCGGGGACGTCGTCCCAGTCGGCCGGGTCGAAGATGTCGCTGACTCCGTCGATCGCGCTCATGACCGGAATCTATCGGGGCGGGTTTCGACCGGCTCACCCAGCACGGGCCGGGAATGGGAGCGGGTCCGCGGGCATTGACCAGGTATGACCCTTCAAGGCGAGTACGTCCCGAGCAAGGCGGACTGGGTCCGCGAGCAGGTCGCAGCGTTCGAGGCGTCCAACGGCGCCGAGGCGAACACGCTGCGCGACTCCGGCGACCCCATCGTGGTGATCACCTCGGTCGGCGCGAAGTCCGGGAACCTCCGCAAGAACCCGGTGATGCGCGTCGAGCGCGGCGGCGAGTACCTGGCCGTCGCCTCCAAGGGCGGTGCCCCGGACCAGCCGGAGTGGTACTACAACTTCCTGGCGCGTCCCGAGGTCGAGCTCCAGGACGGCGCGGTGAAGAAGACCTACGCGGTCCGGCTGCTCACCGGCGCCGAGCGCGCGGACTGGTGGCAGCACGCCGTCGACACCTGGTCGACCTACGCGACCTACCAGACGAAGACCGACCGGGAGATCCCGCTGTTCCTGCTCAGCCCGATCAGCTAGGTCGGGCGAGCCGGGCGGCGAGCCCGGAAGCGCGCTGCGCCGGCCGTGCGATCGCGGCGCGCAGCGACTCCTCGGTCCCGACGATCCGGACGACGTCGCGCGCCCGGGTGATCGCGGTGTAGAGGAGCTCGCGCGAGAGGATCAGCGACTCCGGCTCGGGCAGCAGCACCGTGACCGTGCCGAACTGGCTGCCCTGGCTGCGGTGCACGGTGATCGCGTGCGCGGTGCTGACGTCGGCCAGGCGTGAGAGCGCGAGCACCCGGTCCTCTCCGCCGATGTCGAAGACCGCCGTACGGTCGCCGTCGTCCTCGCCGACCACGACCCCGGTGTCCCCGTTCCAGAGGCGCAGTCCGTAGTCGTTGCTGTTCACGATCAGCGGTTCGCCCGGGTAGTGGGCGGGCAACCAGTCCCGACCGTCGCGCTCGCCGATCCAGCGCTCGATGCGCTCGTTCCACCACGCGACGCCGTACGGGCCTTGCCGGTGCGCGCACAGCAGCCGGTGCGACTCCAGCGCTGCCAGTGCTCCGCGAGCGTCCCCGGCCAGTGCCAGGTCGCGCACCTCGAACGCCGGGCCCGCGACCAGCTCGCGGATCCGCGATTCATCCGCGGGGTCGACGAGCTCGATGTTCGCCGAGCCCTGGACGAGCACGGACCAGGCCTCGTCGGCCCGGTCGTCGCGGACCGCCGCTGCGAGCGCACCGATCGCGTCGCCGAACCGGTGCGAGGTGACCAGGTGGCTCACCGGCGAGGGCTCCCGGTCGCGGAAGCCGAGGACGACGTCGTGCAGCACGGCGCCGGCCTCGACCGAGGCCAGCTGGTCGGAGTCGCCGACGAGGATGAGCCGCGCGTCGGGGCGGACCGCCTCCACCAGGCGCGCCATCAGGGTGAGCGAGACCATCGAGGTCTCGTCCACCACCACGACGTCGTGCGGGAGCCGGTTGCCACGGTGGTGCCGGAACCTGGTCCCGTTGTCCGGCCGGGTGCCCAGCAACCGGTGCAGGGTCGAGGCCTCCAGGCCTTCCACGTGCACCCGGTCGGCGAGCGGGAAGTCCTCGGCCCGCGTCGCCTCGGCCAGGGCTTGGGTCATCCGCGCCGCTGCCTTGCCGGTCGGTGCCGCCAGGGCGATCCGCAGCGGCGCGTCGCTGGCGTCGGTGAGCACGGCGAGCAACCGGGCCAGCGTGGTCGTCTTGCCGGTACCGGGGCCGCCGGTGAGCACGGAGGTCCAGCGCCGGACCGAGGCGTCGGCGGCCGCGCGCTGCTCGGCGTAGGTGGGCCCGGCGAACAGCCGACCCAGGGCCTGCTCGACACGCTGCTCGTCGACGTGCGGTGCCGGGCGAGCCACCCGCGCGAGCAGGTCCTCGACGACGTCGCCCTCCTGCCGCCAGTAGCGGTCGAGGTAGATCAGTCCGTCCTCCACCTGCAGCGCCGTCCCCGTCACCGGGCTCGCCGACACCGCGGCGAGCCACCGGTCCGGCTCCGGCCAGGCGCGGTCGGCGTCCAGCTCGGCGACCCGCGTCAGGTCGAGGCACACCGAGCCGTGCCGGACCGCACGCACGAGGAGGGCGACAGCGAGCAGCACGCTCGGGTCGGACTCGCCGCCGATGCGGCCGATCCGCAGCGCCACGTGCACGTCGGCCGCCGTGAGCACACCGGCGAGGTTGAGCTCGGCCAGCTCACCGCTCGCACCCAGGGCCAAGCGGTGGTCCCAGGCGTCGGTGGGTTCGAAGATCTCGGTCACGCCGACCTCACCTCCGTCACGCCGTCCAGCAGGTCGGAGAGGGCGAGCACCAGGGCGACCGGCGGCTGCCAGGAGAAGATGCCGGCCGGGTTGCCGTCCTGCCCCCGGTGCCGGAAGGTCGGTGTCTCGGGTCCGCACATCCCGCGCAGGTAGAGGTAGAGGACGCCGCCGATGTGCTCGGACGGGTCGTAACCGGGCAGGCGCCAGCGCAGGAAGCGGTGCAGCACCACGGCGTAGAGGAGCGCCTGCAGCGGGTAGTCGGAGTGACCCATGGCGCCGTCGAGGGCGTCGGGGGCGTAGGCGAGCGCGGTCAGCTCCGCCTCGCGCGGTCCGAGCCAGTTGGTCTTGTAGTCGACGACCAGGAACCGGTCCCCGATCCGCAGCACGACGTCGATCGAGCCGGTCAGGTACCCGACCAGCGGCTGGTAACCGAGGGCCGGGTCGCGGAGTGCCTCGGCGTAGCCGCGGACCGGGTCCCCCTCAGGCAGGTGCGCGAGCAGCAGCGGGCCCACGTCGGCCAGGCGCACGTCGGCCCGGGTGGTGCGGGCGAGGTCACCGCCGGCCAGCGGCATCTCGAAGTCGAGCTCGCAGAGCCGGTCGGCCATCGCGATGGTGCCCAGGGTCGCCTCCCCGACCAGCGGACCGAGCGGGCTCGCGTAGACGGCCAGCAGGGCGTCCGCGAGCGCCTCGGCGTCGACGTCCTGCGGCCAGGCCAGCAGCTGCTCGGCGATCTCGGCGCTGATCGCGGATCGCAGGTCGCCGTCGTGATCGGGTGCTGCGGGATCGGTGTGCTCCAGGACCGCGTGCACCAGCGAACCGAAGGTGGCACCCACCGGGAGGTCAGCCATCGGCGAGCGGAGCGCGGCGTCGTCCAACGGCTCGGCGATCACCGCGTCCGGACCCATCTCCTCGTCGTCGCGGGGTGCGGACTCGGGTTCGCTGCCCACCGCTGGTTCGGCGTGCGCGGCCCCGGCCGCGGACAACGACGAGTAGGAGGTGCGCCGCCACGCGGTGTCGACGACCCGCGAGAACGTCCGCACCGCCAGCTCCCGCTCGTCAGCCGGCAACGGTGCCGGGTCGACGTCGACCGCCAGCGCCTGCTGGACGGCCGGCCCCCGGCGCCCCTCCCACGCCCGCAGCCAGCGGACGACCTCGGCATCGGGTCCCGGCTCGACGCGCGGCGCCGAGCCCCCGTCCCCCGGCTTGCGCCCGAGCAGCAGCCGGTTCAGCGGCGACGTCGGGACGTTGTTGCCGGCCGCCCACCACGCGATCAACCGGGACTTCGCCCGGGTCATCGCCACGTAGAGCAAGCGCAACGACTCGCCGTCGTCCTCGGCCTTGGTCTGGTTGTCGAGCGCTGCCGGCCGGCCGTCGGAGCCTCCGACGTGCACGACGCGCTCGCCGGTCTCGTCGTGGTAGGCCAGCACCTCGGCCTTCCTGCCGCCGTACCGGTCCGAGACGAAGGGGAGCAGCACCACCGGGTACTCCAGGCCCTTGCTCCCGTGGACGGTGACCAGCTGCACGGCGTGGGCGTCGCTGTCGAGGCGGCGGGTGCGCTCGGTCGCGGTCTGGGTCAGCTCCTCGGACATCTGCTCACGCATCCAGGCGAGCAGGGCGACCAGGCCGAGGCGCTCGCGGCTGGCCACGTCGTGCAGCGACTCGGCCACGTGCCGCAGGTCGGTGAGGTGGCGCTCACCCCCGACCCGGCCGAGGACACGGGCGTTGAGTCCGTCACGCGCGACGGCCGTCTCGAAGACCGCGGCAACCCCGCGCTCGCCGAGCAGCGCTGCCACGTCCCGCAACCGGTCGGAGAGCTGCTCGGTGAGCGTGTCACCACCGTCGACGAGGTCGGCCACCGTGTACCCGTAGAAGGACGTGACCGCGGCAGCACGCACCCGCGCCGAGCGGTGCGGCTGCTCGAGGGCCTCCAGGAGCGAGCGCCACTCGGCGGCCGCAGGCGTGTCGAAGACACTGCCACCCCCCGCGATCACCGCCGGTACGCCGACCTCGGCGAGCGCCTCGCGAACCTGGTCCAGGTGCGCACGTCGGTACGCCAGCACCGCGATGTCACCCGCCGTGAGCTCCCGCTCCCCGGTCTCGTCGACGAAGGTCGCGCCGCAGGTCAGCAGCTGCTTGACCTGCGCTGCGGCGTCCGCCGCGATGCGCTGGTTCACCCCGCCGACGGTGGCCAGCTTGTTGGGCGGCGCGCCGAGGTCCTCGCGGGTGAGCACCCGGACCGTGAACGGGGCGCCCGGTGCCGCCAGTCGCGAGGCCGGCTGGCTGGCCTCGACGGGCAGCACGACGATCTCCGGGCTCCCGAGCTCGGCACCCTCGAGCACCACCTGCACCTGCGCGAGCAGGCCGGCGTCGCTGCGCCGGTTCACGCCGAGGGTCTGGTGCACGTCCGCCGACTGCTTGGCCTGGAGGTAGGTGAAGACGTCGCCACCCCGGAAGGCGTAGATCGCCTGCTTCGGGTCGCCGATGAGCACCATCGTCGCCACGCCGCTGAACGCCCGGTCGAAGACCTGCCACTGCACCGGGTCGGTGTCCTGGAACTCGTCGACCAGCACCACCGACCACCGCTGACGCATGCGGGAGCGGGCCGGGGCGTCGGAATCCTCCAGGGCGTCGGCGAGCTGACCGAGCAGGTCGTCGTAGGAGAGCACGCCGAGGCGGCGCTTGCGCAGGTCGAACTCGGTGCGCACCTTGCCGGCGAACGCGACCCGGATGCCCGCGATGCTGTCCTCGGGCGCATCGGCCGGCTCCAGCCGCGCGCGCGGGTCGCGCACCGCTTCGCGGCCGAGCGTGAGCGCTTCCTTGCGGGGGAAGGCCTGCGCGGACGTGGCGTCGGCGTGGTCGCGCAGGTAGAGGTCGTCGACCACCTCCACGAGCAGGTCGTCGAGATCCTCGACCAGGGTCGCGCCGGCGTCGGTGTCCCCCGCGACGCCGAGGCCCTTGAGCACCATGTGGCAGAACTGGTGGATGGTGACGATGGCTGCGGAGTCGAACGACGTCAGCGCGTCGCGCACCAGTCCGCGTCGTCTCCGCAGCTCGGTCTCGTCCACGGCGACCACGAGGTCGACCAGGTCGTCGCGCTCGCGGGTCGTCGATCCGGTGAGCACCAGGTCGGACAGCACCCCCTCGAGGGCGACGAGACGTTCCCGGACTCGCTCGCGCAGCTCCTGGCTCGCGGCACGTCCGAAGGTGACGACCAGCAGCTGGTCCAGGGTGGCCTCACCCTCGGCCACGTAGCGGGCGACCAGCGCCGCGATCGTCCAGGTCTTGCCGGTGCCCGCACTCGCCTCGAGCAGGACGGTCCCGGTCGGCAGCGGGGCGCGGATGTCGAACTCCTCCACCCTCACCACCCCCGCTCGTACTGGAGCAGCGGTCCCCAGACCGCGGTGGCGATCGACTCCAGGCCGACCAGCGCCTCCACCGGTGCCCGTGTCCCGAGCAGCCGGACGAACGCGACGTCCTCGTTCTCGCCCGGGACCGGCGAGCTGTCGCTCGCGGCCCAGGCGTCCTTGGCCTGCCAGCTCGCCTTGTTCAGGCTCTGCTCGCGGCCGACGGCCCAGGCGCGGCCGGTGGCGAGCGGGAGCGGTGCGAGCTCGGTCAGGCCACGGTCGCGGATCTCGACGAGCCGACGCAGGTGGTCCCGGGCGAACTCGGCGCTCACCGGGCCCATCGAGGCCTGGCCGCGCTTGCGGGCCGAGCCCTTGCCGAAGGCGTGCCCGGTCAGCTGCTCGTCGGGCAGGGCAGCCTGTGCGGCCAGCAGGTCGAGCCACAGCCCGAGCGCCGGCTTCGCCCGCAGCGAGGAGTAGGTGAGCCGGACGACCGCGTCGCCGTAGATCCCGGGCACCGCGCCGACCAGGCGGCGGCCGCCGCCCAGGTCGACGACGACGTCGAGCGAGCGCGGGTCACCCACCCGCACCGGTGCGCTGCTGTTCAGCACCTCCTCGGCGTTCCGCAGGATCTCGGTGAGGCGCTCCGGGGCGAGGTCCCCGGGCGGGAGCGAACCCCGGGTCAGCTCGGCGTCGATGCACGCCTGCGGGTCGGCACCGGTGAGCAGCGAGGACACGATCCGGTCGCCGACCGACCAGGTCTCCAGGCTGTCGAGGTCGATCGGGATGGCGTCCCGGATCTCGTCGGCGTCGTAGGCGGTGGCGATGTCGAGCCGTCGCAGCAACGCCCGTGCGGGATTGCGGTAGAAGTCCAGGAGCTCCGCGAGCGTGACGTCGGCCTCGGGCTCGGTCGGGACCGGAGCACCCAGGAACGGCGGGACCGGGAGCGGGTGCCGGGCGGCGAGCGCCCCGGCACGGGCCGCGGCGTCGAAGCTGAACGGACCGGGGGTGCCCAGTTCTCCCGGCACGAGGTTCCGGGGGTCGAAGGGCTGGAGCGGGTGGGTGATCAGCACCCGGTCACGGACCGGGGCCGCGGAGGTGCGGTCCAGCGCGTCGAGCAGCTCGCCGACGGGAACTGCCGGGGGCCGGGGCTGACCGGTGTGCTCGCTCGCGCCCGAGTAGGTGATGACTAGGGTCTCGGTCGCGGCCAGCACGGCGTCGAGCAGCAGCTGACGGTCCTCGCTGCGCGGGTCGCGCTCGCCGGTCAGCGGGTCACGGGCGAGCACGTCGTCGCCGTCGGCGGTGGTCGTCCGCGGGAAGACCCCGTCGTCGAGCCCGAGCAGGCAGACCACCCGGTGCGGCACCGAGCGCATCGGCACCATCGTGCAGACGGTCAGCGTGCCGGTCCGGAAGTTGGCTCGCGTCGGGCGGCCGGCCAGGCGCTGGGTCAGCAGTGCACGCACGTCCGCGACGCGGAGCTGGACGGGCTGGCCGTCCGCACCGTTCCCGATCGAGGCCAGCTCGCGCTCCAGCTGAACGACCTGCCAGGCGTCGTCCCGGTCGACCGCGGTGAGCGACTGGACGCCCGCGGACAGAGCGGAGACCCAGGCGCCGGCGTACCGGGCCTGCTGCAGGTCCTCGACCGCACGCTGCACCCGGTCGACGGCTTCGGCGAACCGGCCGGCGAGGTCGATCGAACCCGAGCCGACGTCGTCCAGCGGAAGGGTCCGCCCGAGCAGCACCTGCTCCTCGGCCATCGCCACCCCGACCAGGACGCGGTCCAGGCCGGCACGCCAGGTGTTCTGCTCGAGGGCGCCGAGACCGAAGTCGGTGCGGTGCTCGCGCGTCAGACCCCAGCGCACCTCGGAGTCCGCCACCCACCGGGTCAGCTGCGCGAGGTCGTCGTCGTCGAACCCGAACCGTCGACGGACCGCGTCGTCAGCGAGCAGGTCGAGGACCTGGCTCGCGGTCGCACGCCCGCCGACGAGGTCGACGAGGTGGCCGGCGACGGCGAGCAGAGCGTTGGTGCTCTGCAACCCCCGGTCGGCGAGCCGGACCCGGAGGCGGTGCGCGGGGTGGCTGCCCTCGGAGACCTCCCCGAGCCCGAACCCCGCCTCGATCAGCGGAGCGAACGTCTCGACGTCCGGGCACATCACCAGGATGTCGCGCGGTTCCAGCGTCGGGTCGTCGGCCAGCAGACCGACGAGCACCTCGCGGAGGACGTCGACCTGGCGGGCCGGTCCGTGGCAGGCGTGCACCTGCACCGAGCGGTCGCCGTGGTCGTGGGTCCGCGCGGACGCCAGGTCAGCGGGGGCGACCGCGTTCGCGCGCAGGTCGTGCTGGAGCCAGCCGAGCAGCCCCGACCGCTCGGGGGCGTGGCTCGGTTCGACGATCGCTTCCGTCACCCCGACCCCGGCCAGCGAGCGCTGCAGCTCCCGCGCGTCCCGTCCGAGCGAGGCGAGCAGCGGGTGGCCGACCAGGTGCGCGGTCCCGTCCGCCGACCGTGGCACCCGCCCGCCGGCCACCGCTTCCGTCAGGTCGTCGGCGAGCGAAGCCGAGACCTGCGGCAGCCACAGGTGCACGTCGCGGTGGTCCCCCAGAGCGGCGAGGAGCTCGATCTCGGTCTCCGGCAGTCGCGTGTGGCCGAACAGCGAGAGTCGCCCGGGCAGGTCGAGGTCGTCACCGCCGGCGTGCAGCTTCTCCAGCGTCGCGGCGTGCCGTACGTCGGGAGGTGGTGCGTCGACCCGGTCGAGCAGGCCGCGCCAGAGCTGCGGCTGCCAGAGCAGGTCGTCGTCCAGGCGGTGCCCGATGCCGTCCTCGTCCCGTCCTTCGCGCCACGCGGTCACCAGGGCCGGGCGCTGGGCGGCGTACCCGGTGAACAGGCCGGCCAGCCGACGCGCGACCGAGTAGCGGCGCCCCTCGCGCAGCTCGGCCTCGACGCCGGTCTCCTCCCGGCCGAGGTGCCGCGCCAACGTGGCGCACCAGTCCTCGTCGAGACTTGCGTCGATCACCTCGAGCAGCGGCCACACCAGTCGGTCGGGGTCCCAGGGATCGGTGCGCTCGGTCCCGGTGAGCAGCGCGACCAGCGAGCGCGGGCTCAGGAACCGGACTCCCGCGCACACGCCGTCCTGGCCCGAGCCGGCGCCGAGCCGGTGCGAGAGCCGCTGGGCCAACCAGCGCTCGACGCCCTTGGCCGGGACCACCACGACCTCCTGCGCGAAGGGGTCGGCCAGCGGTTGCGCCAGCACCTGCGCCAGTGCACCGGCCAGCACGTCGGTGCTGTCGGCGTGGTGCAGGTGCAGGGTCACGTCGGCAGGCTAGCGGTGAGACCCGACGCAAACGTCCTAGGCGTTGCGGCGCAGGGACGCGGCCATGGCGACGAGGTGCGCGAGTCTCGCGATCTCGGAGTCCTGGAAGTCCGGGCCGCCACGACGGCCCACCACGATCAGCTCGTCGGAGTTCAGCGGCGAGGCGGCGACGACCAGCTCGGACCACTCCTCGGGAACGTCGATCACCGAGGCCTTCTCGAGGTTCGCCGGCCAGGTGACGCCGTGCGGCACGTCGCTCGGAGCGGCCGGGGTGCCGTGGGTGATCTTGGCGCCGTCCCCCTCCCGCGTCATCACCACGCCCCAGTCCACGCGGAAGACCTCAGGCAGGGCGTCGACCAGCGTCTGGATCGCGCCCGCGGGGTTCTGGGTCATCGACTCGACGGCTTCGAGGTCGAGGAACAGGTTCCCGCCCGCGGCGTACCGGGAGATCCACAGCACGCGGACGCCGTCCAGCGCGGTGCAGGCGGAGACGATGCTGTCCGGCATGACGCCGGGGTTCGCCTCGATGAAGACGTCGTCGACCGCGACCTCCGCGACCGGGTCCTTCGCCACGATCTCGATGGCCTCGATGTTGGCACCGGCAGCACCGATCGCGCTCGCCAGCCGTCCCAGCGAACCGGGGACGTCGGGGAGCTCGACGCGCAGCAGGTAGGACATGCCTCGACCTTACTGAACGCGGGTTTCGGCCGGGTTTCGCCCGGTCACCGCACCAGCTTGAGGTTGAAGTCGGCGGTGCCCAGGTTCCCCATCAACCGCACCCACAACGGCAGCCACATCTCCAGCCCGCGGGCGGCGTCGAGGCTCGGGAACTCGACCACGTCGGCCCAGCCCAGGTCGGTCAGCAGACCGCGCACCAGCGCACGGGCCTCGGCGTCGTCGCCGGCCAGGAACATCGTGCTCTCACCCGGCAGCTTCGCCGGCTCCACCATCACGGCGGCGTTGACCGTGTTGAGCGACTTCACCACCCGGGCCGTGGGGAACGCCCGCTGGAGCTGCTCGGCCAGGCTGTCGGTGTCCTTGACCGTCAGCGTCGGCGGGAAGCCGTTCGAGAAGTCGAGCGGGTTCGCGACGTCGAGCAGGACCTTGCCGTCGAGGTCCACGTGGGCGAGGGCGTCGGCGCTCACGTTCCCCCCGGTCGCGTTCACGACCAGGTCGGCGCCGTCCCCGGCTTCGGCGAACGGCACCAGGGCCGCTTCGTCTGCCCACTCCGCGCGACCGCGCGTCTCCGCCACGTCGCGGGTGCCGATGACCACGTCGTGCCCGATCCGGCGGAACCCGTCGGTGAGCGTGCGACCGACCGAGCCTGTTCCGATCACTGCGATCTTCATGGTCCGAACAATAGGCTCGACGCCATGACCTCGGTGCTCTGGTTCCGCCGCGACCTGCGCCTCGGCGACCACCCGGCGCTGACCGCGGCCGCGGCGAGCGGCGAGGTCGTCGGGCTCTTCGTCCTCGACCGGACCCTCTGGAAGAACAGCGGTCCGGCCCGCCGCGCTTGGATCGCAGCCTCCGTGCGAGCCCTCGACGAGGCGACCGGCGGTTCCCTGGTGGTGAAGGTCGGCGACCCGGCCGAGGTGGTGCCCGCCGTGGCGCGTGCTGCCGATGCCGACGCCGTGCACGTGACCGCCGAGACCACGCCGTACGGCCGGAGACGCGATGCCCGGGTTGCGGCGGCGCTGGCGGAGATCGGCGTGCGGGGCCAGCCGGACGGCACTCCGTACGTCGTCGAGCCCGGCACGCTGCGCACCCAGCAGGGCGGTCCGTACCAGGTGTTCACGCCCTACTCGAAGGCGTGGTTCGCGCACGGCCACGCCGACCCGCTGCCAGCGCCGGCCGTCAGCTGGGCCGACCTGCCCTGCGACGCTTCGGCGATCGAGCACCTCCGCGCCGGTGTGGAGGAGGCGCCCGCCCAGATGCCCGAGGCTGGCGAGGACGCCGCGCTGACGCGGTGGCGGCAGTTCCTCGACGCCGACGTCCGCGACTACGACGAGGCCCGCGACCTGCCGGCCGCCGACCGGACCTCCCGGATGTCGCCGTACCTGAAGTCCGGCGCGGTGCACCCGCGCCAGCTGCTCGCCGACCTCGCCGACGGGGAGGGCGCCCACCGCTACGCCACCGAGCTGGCCTGGCGCGACTTCTACGCCGACGTGCTCTGGCACCATCCCGACTCCGCCTGGACCGACCTGCGCCGTCTGGCGATCGGGTACGACGACCCCGGCGACGCGCTCGACGCGTGGCGGGAGGGCCGCACCGGCTACCCGATCGTGGACGCGGGAATGCGCCAGCTCCGGCACGAGGGCTGGATGCACAACCGGGTCCGGATGATCACGGCGAGCTTCCTGACCAAGGACCTGCACGCCTGGTGGCCGGCCGGCGCGCGGCACTTCCTCGACCTGCTCGTCGACGGCGACCTGGCCTCGAACAACCACGGCTGGCAGTGGGTCGCCGGGACCGGGACCGACGCCGCGCCGTACTTCCGGGTCTTCAACCCGGTCACCCAGGGCAAGAAGTTCGACCCGGACGGCGACTACGTGCGCCGCTGGGTCCCCGAGCTCGCGCACCTGCCCGGGTCAGCGGCGCACGAGCCGTGGAAGCACGACCTCGGTTACGAGGCCGACTACCCGCGACCGGTCGTGGACCACGCCGAGGAACGGCGCGAGGCGCTGGCCCGGTACGCCGCCCGCTGACGTCAGGAGCCGACCGGGAACGCCGGGAACGGAGCGAGCAGCTCCGTCGGGCCGGAGGCCGCCCGGTAGCGGATGATCACCGAGACTCCCGGCTGCACCGGGATCGCGATCCCACCCACGACGCCGACGAGGTCGAGCACCTCGCCGTCGTCCAGCTGCTTGCGGCCACCCGCCCGGATCGACGCAGCACCGCTGCAGCGGTCCCCGGGGTGCGGGGTCACCGCGACGTTGCTCCGGTCGGGCTGAAGGTCGATGACCGTCGGGTTCGCGACGCCGCTGGCATCCAGGTTCGCGCCGAAGTCGATCGCCGGGACGTCCGCCTTGCGGCCGCTGAAGTTGGAGATCCGGATGCCGAAGCGCGCGTTGACGAAGCCGTCCGCCGGGGCCGGAACGCACCCGTCGGCGCTCGGCTTGGAGCTGAGCTCTGCCAGCGGGGTCACCGTGATGCGGTACTTCGAGCCGTCGGTCGTCGTCCAGTCGGCGCCGAAGTGCGGCAGGCCCTGGCCCAGCGGCACCCCCGGGGCGTCGGCGCCTCCGGGGGCCAGCGTCCGCAGCAGGATGGCGGCCACGACAGCGCACCCGGCGATCGTGAGCTGACCGGCGCCGGTGCGGTACCAGCGGATCCCGCTCCGACCGGGCCGATGCACCCGGGGCGCGGGGACCCGCTCCGCGCGTCCGGCGGCGCGGTCCGCGGCGTCGCGCTCGGCCTGTCGTGCGGCCCGGCGCTCGACGACGGACACCACCCGACGGGTGAGCAGACCCGGAAGCGTGCCTCCCGGTCCGTCCCGGTCGGGAGCGCGGTGCGAACCGCTCACGTCACCCCTCTCGTGGACAACCCGACCGGGTTCCGCACCCCTGCGGTCCCGGTCGGGTTGTCATGACCATCCGGCCCGATCAGCCTCCGTAGAAGCCTAGGCCGGGAGCGGCCTGGCCGGAGATGATCGTGAACTTTCCACCGACGGCGATGGAGCCACCGCTGGTCCGGCTGATGGCGTTGACCACGTCGTTCGGCGCCGCGTTGAACGCCAGGGCGTTGTCACTGCCGGTGTCGAGGTTGGCCAGGTTCTTCCGCGCGGCACCGCCGGCGTTGGTGAACTGGCCGCCCACGAACAGCTGGCTGCCGACCAGGAACAGCGCGTTGACGTTGCCGTCCACGCCCGGGTTCCAGCCACCCACCGCGCCACTGACCGCGTCGGTCACCGCCACGTGCGCCCGACCCTGACCGCCGACCTGGGTGAAGTCACCACCGAGGTAGACGTCGCCCAGGTTGACCACGATCGAGCGGACCGCGCCGTTGGCGTTCGGGTCGAACGCGGTGGCGTTGCCGTCGCTCCCGATGGCCGCGACGTTGTTCCGCGCCTGACCACCGATGTTGGCGAACGAACCACCGACGTAGACGTCGGTGCCTCCGCTGCGCCGGACCGAGAGCACCGGACCGTCCGGGTTCGGGGTCCAGCCGGCCAGTACCGCGCCGCTCGACGCGTCCACGCCACCGAGGTTGGTGCGCGGAGCTCCCGCGAGGCTGGTGAACTGACCACCGACGTAGACCACGCCGCCCTGGGTGTCGATCGCGTTGACCGTGCCGTTGGCACCGGCCGCGTTCCAGCCGGTGACCGCACCGGTGGAACCGTTGATCGCCGCCAGGTTCGGCCGGGCCGAACCACCCACGTTGGCGAACGAGCCGCCCGCGTAGACCGTGCCGCCGAGGAACGAGAGCGCGTTGACGGTGCCGTCGGCGCTCGGGTTCCAGCTGGTGACGCCGGTGTTCGGGTCGAACTCGGCCAGGTTGTTGCGGGTCTGACCACCGAGGACGAGGAAGTCACCACCGACGGTGACGGTGCCCAGGGTGGCGTCCCGCGAGACCGTGCGGACCGTGCGACCGGCGTTCGGGTCCCAGCTGGCGTCGACGACCGGGAGGGTCGTGCTGGTCGAGCCAGCGATGTTGATCTTGGCCAGGCGGTGCCGGACCAGGGTCGTGAACGGGGTGCTGGTGTTCGGCCGGGTGTCGATCGTGGTGAACCCACCACCGACGATCAGCGTGCTCGACGAGGTCGTCCCCGCCCATGCCAGGCTGGTGACCGGACCGTTCGGGTTCGGCAGCCAGGTGGCCATCGGCGGGCCGGCGTTGTTGGAGGTGTTGGTCAGCGCCGCGTTGCCTCCCACGAAGCTCGACCCGAACTCACCCAGGTTCTTGATCGCGGTACCCGCGATCGAGGTGAAGTCACCGCCGATGTAGACCGGGATGTTGCTGATCCCGTTGACCGGCTGCGGAGCGATCGCGTTGACCGTGGCAGCACCACCGGCGATGTTCGGGTTCCAGCCGAGCAGCGAGTACGCCGAGTCGGCGACCAGGGCCGCGTTGTTGCGGGTGGTCGTGGACGGCGTACCGGCGACGACGGCGTAGGTCCGGTCGAAGTGGCCACCGACCAGGACGACGCTGCTGGACAGCCACGACAAGGTGTTCACCGTGGCGGTCGGCTCGGTGCAGGCCGAGGTCCCGGTGAGCGCGCCCTGGCAGACGCCGAGCGTCCAGCCGTTGCGGGCCACCGAGCTCAGCTGCGTCCCGGTCCAGGTCAGGGAGGCGCCTGCGACCAGACCGGCACTGGTGCCGCCGGCCTGGCTGAACTGGCCTCCGAGGAAGACCGTGTTCGTCAGGTTGGACGTCAGCGTCTTGACGACTCCGTTCGGGTCACCGCCACCGAGGTACACCGGGCTCGCCGGTGCCGCCGGGTCGATGAACATCAGGTTGCTGTGCCCGCCGAAGGTGAACGAACCACCCACGGCCAGCACCTTGGACGTCCCGTTGCTCACCCGGGTGAGAGCCCGGACGGTTCCGTTCAGACCGCTGTAGCAGTAGGTCTGGTCGACCGAGCCGTCGCTCACCAGGTGCGCGAGGCCCGGGCACGGGATGCCCTTGACCTGGGTGAAGGAACCACCCAGGAAGTAACCGCCCGTGCCGTCCGGCACGGTGGCCAGCACGCCGCCGTTGGCGGCACCGGCCGTGGCCGAGGCGAGCTTCACGGTCTTGCCCGTGACGTCGCTGCCGGCCTTGAGACCGTCGTCGACCAGGCCCGAACCGCCGGTCGGCGCACCCACGGTGTCGAAGCTGCCTCCGACGTAGGTGGTCGACCCGGATCCGGCGACGGTGGCGTTGACCGTGCCGTCGGGGATCTGGGTCACCGGCTTGGCCGACAGGTCGTTGAACAGGACCACGCCGGTGGTGCCGCTGTAGGCGTCACCGGTGCCGTTCAGGCCGTGGCCGGTCACCTTGACGCGCAGCGTCGAGCCGTCGTCGGACGGGTGCTGGACGGTGTACTGCGAGCTGGTCGCACCGCCGATGTCGACGCAGTTGTTGCCGCCGGCGTCGCAGCGCTGCCACTGGTAGGTGAACGGCGCGTTGGTGTCGGACCAGTCGTTGGTCGTGGTGCTCGCGGTCAGGGTGTCACCGGTCGCCACCGAAGCGCCGACGGCGTTGGCCGGACCGTTCTTGATGCCCGGGGGGTTGCCGGTGTTGACCGGGTCACCCGGGACGTACCCGATGTTCGAGTACGCCGGCAGGGCGCTGTCGCCACCATGGTTGTGACCGGTGACCGAGACCCGGATGTAGCGGGCCTTGTCCGCGGTCGTGAGCACGTAGCTCACCCCGGCGGCGCTGGTCGCGGTCCCGTTGGCCCCGGCGATGTCGGTGCACATCAGGCCCATCGAGTCCAGGCAGCGCTGCCACTGGTACTTGTAGCTGGTCGCGCCGGGGTTCCACGTGCCCAGGCTGGACAGCGTGGTCGCGTCACCGACGTGCCGGTTGGAGCCGAGCACGGGGGCGACCGTGTTGACCGGCGGCGGCGGGAGCTCGACCAGCGGGGTCTTGTCCGAGGTCACCTGGGCGTCGCCGTCCAGGTTGTGACCCTTCACCGTCACCGTGAACTTGTGGTGCCAGTCCGTCGGCTCCACCGGCGGCGGGCCGGTCTCGGCGCCGTACTGCAGCGTGTACGTCGCGTTGGTCGCTCCGGGGATCGGCTGGCAGTTGCTGCCGTCCGCGGCGCACTTGTTCCACTGGTAGGTGAAGCTCGGTGCGTTCGGGGCGCCCGGACCCCAGCCCGCGAGGTTCGCGGTCAGGGTCGAGTCCACCGTCGGCGAACCCCCGATCGTCACCGTGCCGGCCGTGGTCGGGAGGAAGCAGATCACCGGGGCGAGGTCGAGCGTGCCGGTCGGGAAGACCGGGTTGACGTTCGCCGCGGTGCCGGCCGGGCAGGTGATCGTGCCGGTCTTGGTGTCCGGCACGGTCTGGTCGATCTGCAGGCCGAGCGACTTGGTGGTCCAGTGGTAGGTCGCCTGCCGGTTCGCCGCCTTGAAGCCGCTGGGCAGGGTCACCACCGGCGCGCCGGCGAGGGCGAGGGTGGAACCGGGCGCGTAGCAGCCGTCCACCTCGTCGTTGCCGGTGTCGATCGCGAAGTGGCCGGCACCGACGGTGGCGCTGCCCTTCTTGGCGCTGGTGTTGAAGGCCGTGGTGTCGTTGATGCGGACGCCCACGCCGAGCGAGGCGATCGCCGTGCAGTTGTTCGGCGAGTTGGTACCACCGATCTGGACGTCCTGGTCGAGCGACGTCGGCGAGGACGCCGTGAACCCGGACGAGATCGAGTCACCGCTGGCCGCGTTCGGCGAGCAGGTCCCGTCGCTGATCGAGAGGCACGAGGTTGCCGCGGTCGGGGCGGAGAACACCCGGGCCGGCGTGCTGCCCACCGCGGGCCGGTCGGTACCGACCGCCGTGCCCAGCGACAGGCTCGAACCGACGGCGAACTTGTAGCCGAACGAGTCCGAGGTCTGGGCGCCGGTGTAGTTGACGTTCACGCCGGCACTGGCCAGCGGGGCGTCGACGTGCGTCGCGGTGGGGACGTTCTCGAACCGGTAGTTGATCGAGAGGCCCGAGCACGCGCCGATGCAGACCTTCTGCGTGACGATCGGCTTCGGCGCCGGGGTGAACAGCGGCGGGATCGTCGGCAGCAGGGTGCCGTTGGTGAGGTTCAGGTCCTTGAGGATGATCGGCGGGATCGTCAGGTTGGTCCCGCGGTGCACGGCGAAGTTGTCGTCGATGTTGAGCTTGGCGCTGTTCGCGGTGTCCAGCGTCGCCGAGGTCGTGTAGACGATCGGGACGGTCGACTCGGTGGTGTCGTAGCCGAAGTTGATGACGTTCAGCAGACCGCCGGTGATGTCGACGGGCAGGACCGGCTTGGCCAGCGGCATCTTGGTGATGGTCTGGGTGAACTTGATGCCGGTGATGCTCGTGCCCGAGCCGGTGAGCGCGAAGCTGGTGGTGCCGCACAGGTCGAACAGGCCGTCGTGGTCGACGTCGATCGGGGTCGGCACGTTCATCAGCGCCTTAGTCTCGGTGACGATCGGCGTCGAGGAACCGGGCGGGGTGTAGGTCGAGGTCCAGTTGTACTTCAGCAGCGTCAGCAGGGCGCTGGCGATCGGACCGACGTTCGGGATGTTGTTCACCGACGCGAGGGTGTCGTCGTAGACCTTGGAGTAGGTGTCGCGCAGCAGCTGGTTGGTGGCTGCGTCGGTCTGCTGGATCAGCGGCAGCGCGGTGATGTAGGTGCGGGTGGTGTCCAGGCCGACGCCCGGAAGGAACATCCCCGGGATCGCGGTCAGCGAGCAGACCGGGGTGACGATGCTCTGGGCCACCTGGAGGCCCGTGGTCAGTGCCAGCGGCAGCAGGCCGGCGACCTCACCGAGGGCCTGGCCCTGCAGGTCGGTGAGGATGCCCTGGGTCTGCTCGGTCACGCCCGCGGGGTCGAGCGCCAGAGCCGCGGCAGCGGTGTTCTGCGCGCGCGTCTGCAGGTTCGTGATCGCGGTCCCGGCTGCCTCGGTGGCGAGCGCGGAGACCACCGGCGCGGCAACGGCAGCGCCGGTCTTCAGCCCGTTGAGGAGCTGGGTGAGGGTCGTGGTCGTCTGGGTGACGCCGCCCGGAACGTTGGTCACGCCGAGGATGTTGTCCAGCGTCGGGTTGATCCCGGTGAGGTCAGCAACCGCGTTCGCACCGAGGGTGTCGTCGACCCCCACGGTGAGGTTCGTCGGTGCCGTCGCTCCCGGGAGCTGGATGATCACGCCGAGGACCGAGGCCATGGCCGGCGAGCTGAATCCGAGAGCGCCGACGAGAACGCCGACGAACAAGAACTTGCGGAGACGCGCGAACCTGCTGCGGCGCGTTCCAGCGGCGTGCTGAGACATGCGAAAACCCCCACGGTCTTCCCCCTGCGCCGTCACTCGACGGAGCGAGCGAATATTTCCGCCGGGCAAGGAGGCGCGTCAACGGAGTCCGTTAATTCGCATTTGCTCCTTCGGCCGCCCGGCCTGCTTCAAGGTGTCCGGGGTGCCGGAACTCAGAGCATCCGAAAATCGGCGTGTGAAGATCGAGGAACGGGAACAGCCCTGTTCACAGGCGTGAAAGTCGTCAACCCGAGTGGCCTGATGAGCGCCAACAGGACTCGTGGGTCAGGTGCGACGACACTGGTGGTGTCCTGGTTACGGAAGGTTCAGGAGTGGTCTAGGTCGGGTTTCGGGTCCGCGTCGGCCCGGAAATTGCCGAGCGCGAAGCGTTGGAGCACCTCGTAACGCGGTCGGCCGCGGGCTCCCTCGCCCAGGTGGGAAGCGATCAGGGCGACCTCGTCGAGCGCGAACTCCGGGCTGCGGTAGGCCTCCAGGACCCGCAGCCACCGGGTCGCCTCGAACGGCCTGGCCGCGCGCGCCAGGGTCAGGTGCGGCGTGAAGCGCTCCCCCGGAACCGCGACGCCTGCCTTGGTCGCGGCGGCGCGGCACCCGGTCGCGAGCCGGTCGAGCTCGACGCGGTCGTCCACCTCGACGCGCGCCCAGAGCACCTTCGCGCGGCCGGGGTTCGGGAACGCGCCGCCGCCGGCCAGGGCGAGCGTCATCGGAGCCCGCTTACGAGCGGCACGCACGAACCGATCGCACAGGTCGTCGTAGACGCGCTCGGCCACCGCCGGCAGGAACGCCAGCGTCAGGTGCCACTGCTCGGGCGCCGCCCACCGCAGACCGCGGTCGGCGTCCCGGCGTACGGCGAGGAACTCGTCGAGATCCTCGACGACGTTCTCGGGCGGCAGCGCCGCCACGAACATCCGCTGCGTCATCGACTCCTTCGGATCTCGGGTCAGAAGCCGAGGTCGCGGCCGATGAGCTCCTTCATGATCTCGTTGGAGCCGGCCCAGATCTTGGTGACGCGGGCGTCACGCCAGGCCCGGGCGACCCGGTACTCGTTCATGTAGCCGTAGCCACCGTGGATCTGCACGCAGTGGTCGATGACCTCGTTCTGCACCTGCGAGGTCCAGTACTTGGCCTTCGCTGCGTCGGTCGCGGTGAGCTTGCCGCTCGCGTGCGCGACCACGCACTGGTCTAGGTAGGCCTCGGTCACCTCGATCTTGGTGACCTGCTCGGCGATGAGGAACTTGTTCCACTGGAAGTTGCCGATGGACTGGCCGAACGCCTTGCGGTCGTGGGCGTACTGGACCGTCTCGAGCAGGATCTGCTTGGCGTGCGCGATGTTCGCGATCGCACAGTTGAGGCGCTCCTGCGGCAGGAACTGCATCATCGAGATGAAGCCGGTGTCCAGCGGGCCGATCAGGTCGTCGTTGCTGACCCGGACGTCGACGAAGGAGAGCTCGGCGGTGTCGGACTCCGGCTGCCCGACCTTGTCGAGCTTGCGACCCAGCGAGAAGCCCGGCTTGCTCGTGTCGACACCGAACAGCGAGATGCCCTTCGCCTTCTTCTCCGGTGCGGTCCGGGCGGCGACCACGACGAGGTTCGCGCTGTACCCGTTGGTGATGAACGTCTTGGAGCCGTTGATGACCCAGTCGTCGCCGTCCTTGACCGCGGTGGTCTTGAGGTTCGCGAGGTCCGAGCCGACCGACGGCTCGGTCATGCCGATGGCGCCGAGGATCTCGCCCGCGGCGTACGCCGGCAGCCAGCGCTTGCGCTGCTCGTCGTTGGTCAGGTGCACCAGGTACGGCGCCACGATGTCGGCGTGGATGCCGACGCAGGAGGCGAGCGCCATGTTGACCTTGGCCATCTCCTCGGTGAGCACCGCGTTGAAGCGGTAGTCGCCGGCCTCGGCGCCGCCGTACTCCTCGGGGATCTCCAGACCGAGGAAGCCCTGCTTGCCGGCCGCGAGCCAGAACTCGCGCGGCAGCGCGTGGTTCTCGGCGTACTCCTCGACGTGCGGCGTCACCTCGCGGTCGAGGAACTCCTTCACCGAGGAACGGAAGGCTTCGTGGTCGTCGTCGTAGATCGTGCGCTCCATGCGCTCATCGTAGAACCCGCGAGTAACAACGTCGCTGCCAACCTTTTCGCTGGGACGGGCGTCCTAGTCTTCGACGGGGTCAGGAGAGGAGGAGGGCACTCGGATGACGCTCACCAGGCGTGAGGTGCTGCTGCTCGGCGTCGGCGTGCTCGCAGCGTCCACCGGGTGTGCTGAGAAGAGTCCGTCCAGCCCTGCCACGACGCCCCCGGCGTCGACCCCTCCGACCCCGTCGACCAGTCGCACCGCGACCTCGGGTCCTGGCTGGTCCCAGCTCGCCCGCCACGTGGACGGCACGCTGGCGCGACCGGGCTCGGCCACCTACGACCAGGCGCGGCTCACCGAGAACCCCCGGTACGACGGCGCCCGGCCGCTCGCCGTCCTCACCGCGGCGAACGCCGACGACGTGGCGACCGCGCTGCGGTTCGCGCAGGACAACGGCCTCCCGGTGGCGATCCGCTCCGGCGGCCACAGCTACCCGGGCTGGTCCGCCGGGGCGGGGCGGCTGGTGATCGACTGCCGACGGCTGTCCCGGGTGACGCTGAACGGCACCACCGCAACGATCGGCGCAGGTGCCGCGCTCGCCCCGGTGTACGCCGCCATCGCCGACCGCGGCCGGGCGATCCCCGGCGGCTCGTGCGCGACCGTCGGCATCGGCGGCCTCACCCTCGGCGGCGGCGTCGGGGTGCTGACCCGGGCACTCGGCCTCACCTGCGACTCGGTCACCGGGCTGCAGGTCGTCACGGCCGACGGACGGACCCGCACCGTGGACGCCCACCACGACCCTGATCTCTTCTGGGCGCTGCGCGGTGGCGGTGGCGGCCACCTCGGGGTCGTCACCTCGTTCAGGTTCGCGACCGCACCCGCGCCCCGGCTGCAGACGTTCTACCTCTCGTGGCCGATCGCCGCGGCCCCGCAGGTGATCCAGGCCTGGCAGGCCTGGGGGTCGTCAGCGGACGCGCGACTGTGGTCGACCCTGAAGGTGCTCGGCGGTGCCACCCACCCGTCCGGCCCCACGATCCTGGTGGCCGGGACCTGGACCGGCGCGGGCTCGCCCGACCTGTCCGGCCTGCTGACCCACTGCCCGAAGCCCTCGACCCACACCACCACCCCGCGCACCTACGCCCAGGCGATGGCGTCGTACGCCGGCTGCTCGTCGATCCCGGTCGCGCGCTGCCACACCGGCCCGGGAGGCGACCTCGACCGAGAGGCGTTCGGCGCCACCTCGCACATCGGCTACCGCGCCCTGCCCGCCGCCGGCATCGGCACGCTGCTGGACCACGTGCACGACGCGGGCACCGAGCTCAAGGAAGCCGGCATCTCGATGGACCTGCTCGGCGGGAAGGTCGCCGACGTCGACCCGGCGTCGACCGCGTTCGTGCACCGCGAGGCGTTGATGACCGTGCAGTACACCGCGACGTTCACCGGAGCACGCGCCTCGGCCGCGGACACCTTCGTCCGCGGATTCCGGTCCGCGATGACGCCCTACTGGGAGAACCACGCCTACGTGAACTACGCCGACGCGAAGCTCGCGGATCCGCTCGCGGCCTACTTCGGCGCGAACGCGACCCGCCTGGCCCAGGTGCGCAGGACCTATGACCCGCACCGGTTCTTCACCCAGCCGCAGGGCTACTGAGCCGGACCGTTTGAGAGTGCGGCCAACCGCGTAAGGGTCTGGGGTGAAGGGTTTCCTCGGGTTGGTCCTGCTCGCCGTCGCCGGCTGCGGCACGGTGACGATCCCCGCGGCCCGCCCACCCGTCTCGCCGGCGAGCTCGGCTTCGGCACCGACGACCACCCCGTCACCCAGCGTCACCACGAAGAAGCGGGCAGCGCCGCTTGGAACCGCGCCCCCGACCTGGCTGGGCACGCGACCGCTCCCGCGGACCTCGAGCGGCTTCGGCCTGCAGAAGCCGACCCCGCCGGAGCTGCGCAACCGCCGGTTCACCCTTCCGGACCGGCTGCCGATGCTGCCGGGGACCGGCTTCGCGGCCCGGATCACCGACCCGGCGCCACGCTCGGTGATCCGGCGCTCGACCTGGCAGCACGGCTGCCCGGTGCGGGCCGGTGACCTGGCCTGGATCCGGCTGACCTTCCGCGGCTTCGACGGCCACCGCCACACCGGCGAGCTGCTGGTGAACGGCGCCGTCGCGCGCGACCTGGTCCGGGTCTTCCACCAGCTGTGGGACCACCGCTTCCCGATCGAGCAGATGGTGATCACCGGGCGTTCTCAACGCCACGCCCGGCCGACCGGGGACGGCAACGACACGGCCGCCTTCAACTGCCGCCCGGTGCGCGGCGCCACGGTCCTCAGCCAGCACGCGTACGGCCTCGCGGTCGACGTGAACCCGTTCCAGAACCCCTACGAGAAGGGGAGCCTGGTGCTCCCCGAGCTGGCCGGCGCGTACACGAACCGGTCCTGGCGCCGGCCCGGGATGATCCTTCCCGGAGGCGTGGTCGTGCGCGCCTTCCGGAGCATCGGCTGGACCTGGGGCGGGACCTGGCACAGCCTCAAGGACCTGCAGCACTTCAGTGAGAACGGTGGTTGACTCAGCCGTTGTGCTACGCGCGCTACACCGCAGCCTCGTCGGACACCGGCCTGGTCTCGTCCCTGCTCCTGGAGACCGAGCCGCGCCGTTTCGCCGTCCGGCACCAGCTCAACCAGCAGTCGGTGACCACGGTGCTGGACGGGATCTCGCTGGCCGAGCTGCCGCAGAGCCTGTTCCTCGAAGCCGGACTGTTCGCCGAGCCGAACCTCCGCACGCTGGACGCGCTGCACCTGGCCTCGGCGATCAGGCTCGAGGTCGACGAGCTGGTGACCTTCGACGTCCGCAGGGCCCAGGCGGCCCGAGAGCTCGGCCTGCACGTCACCGTGCCGGCCGCCGACTAGGACTCGTCAGCCCCGAAGCAGGTCCTCGAAGTCGCCCATCGCAGCCAGGTCCCGGTCGAACTGGTCGAGGCGCGCCGTCTCGGGCCGAGCTGCCACCAGCGTCGCGAGCTCGCCGGCCGCCCGCTCGATGCGGCGCTCCAGGTCCGTGCCGCCGAAGTCCTCGCTCGCCGCGAAGACGCCGGTGGGGACCACGACCGCGTGCAGGTAGCTGAACAGCGGCCGCAGCGCGTGCTCCAGCACGAGGCTGTGCCGGGCGGTCCCGGCGGTCGCGCCGACCAGCACCGTGGTGCCGTCGAGCGAGCCGGTCTCGAGGACGTCGAAGAAGGTCTTGAAGAGTCCGGAGTAGGACGCGCTGAACACCGGGGTCACGGCGATCACCGCGTCGGCCTGCGCGACGGCCTCCTGCGCCCTGGCCAGCTCGGTGGAGGCGAAGCCGGTCAGCAGGTGGTCGGTCAGCGCGTGCGCCAGCGGGCGCAGCTCGACGTGGGTCACCTCTGCCTCCTCGCCCAGCGCGGCGACGGTCGCGTCGCCGAGCCGGGTGGCGAGCAGACTGGTCGAGCTCGGATCGGAGAGGCCGGCCGAGACGACGACGATCTTCCTCATCGCAAACTCCCTTCGGTGTCCGGGGTTTCGACGGGCTCAACCACCGCGGGCTGATCCTCGTGCTTGCGCAGCTCGGCGACGACCTCGCCCAACAGGTCGAGCTGGGCCAAGACCTTGTCCAGCGGCATCCCGGCGTGGTCGACGAGGAACAGCTGGCGCTGGTAGTTGCCGGCGTACTCCTTGAAGGACAGCGTCCGCTCGATGACCTGCTGCGGCGACCCGACGGTCAGCGGGGTCTGCTCCATGAAGTCCTCCAGCGACGGCCCGTGGCCGTAGACCGGGGCCACGTCGAAGTAGGGCCGGAACTCACGGACGGCGTCCTGGCTGTTGCGGGCCAGGTAGACCTGTCCGCCCAGTCCGACGATGGCGTCCTCGGCCTTGCCGTGGCCGTAGTGCTCGAACCGCGCCCGGTACAGGGCGACCATCCGGGCGGTGTGCTCGGCGGGCCAGAAGATGTGGTTGGAGAAGAACCCGTCGCCGTAGTACGCCGCCTGCTCGGCGATCTCGGGGCTGCGGATCGAGCCGTGCCAGACGAACGGCGGGGTGCCGTCCAGCGGTCGCGGGGTGGAGGTGAAGGCCTGCAACGGGGTGCGGTACTTGCCCTGCCAGTCGATGTTCTCCTCGCGCCAGAGCTTGTGCAGCAGCGCGTAGTTCTCGATGGCCAGCCCGATGCCCTCGCGGATGTCCTTGCCGAACCACGGGTAGACCGGGCCGGTGTTGCCGCGGCCGAGCATGAGGTCCATGCGGCCGTCGGCCAGGTGCTGGAGGTACGCGTAGTCCTCGGCGATCCTGACCGGGTCGTTGGTCGTGATCAGCGTGGTCGAGGTGGAGAGCTTGATCCGCTCGGTCTTCGCGGCGATGTGCGCCAGCAGCACCGGCGGGTTGGCCGGCGCGGCGAAGGGCGGGTTGTGGTGCTCTCCGGTGGCGAACACGTCCAGGCCGACCTCCTCGGCCTTGAGCGCCAGCGCGACCGTGTCCTTGATCCGCTGGTGCTCGCTCGGCGTCCGGCCGGTGGTCGGGTCCGTGGTCACGTCGCCGACGGTGAAGATGCCGTATTCCATGGGTCCTCCTGATTAGTTAACTATTCAACCACATGGTCGAGCTCGGCATTCCCGGTGGTCTACCCGCGCGTAACCGGCCCTCCGGACGCGTCGTTGAGCCACCATGCGCCGCATCCTCACCCGCCGTATCGCTCCGGTCGCCGCCCTCGCCCTCTCCGCCGGCCTCGCCGGTACCGTCGGACTCTCGCCCAGCGCGACCGCCGACACCAGCTACTCGGTGACGACGCTGCACTTCAAGGTCAACACCGGCCCCGACGGCGCCACTCCCTGCGACATCGTCGGCGACCTGTACCTGCCCAACAGCGCCAGCCCGACCAGCCGGGTTCCCGCGATCCTGACGACCAACGGCTTCGGCGGCTCCAAGGACGACCAGGCCGGCATCGGCAAGGCGTTCGCCCAGCGCGGGTACGCCGTCCTCTCCTACTCGGGCCTCGGCTCCGGCGGATCGACCTGCAAGATCACCCTCGACGACCCCGACTTCGACGGAGTCGCCGGCTCGCAGCTGGTGAGCTACCTCGGAGGTGCGCCCGGGATCGCGTACACGGACGCGGCCCACACCACCTCGGCACCGGTGCTCAACTCGATCGTCCACGACGCGCTCGACCACGACGGAGTGCCGCAGACCTACGACCCGCGGGTCGGCATGGTCGGAGGCTCGTACGGAGGTCAGATCCAGTTCGCGATCGCCGGGGTCGACCACCGGGTGGACACGATCGTCCCGATCATCACGTGGAGCGACCTGACCTACTCCCTCGGTCCGAACAACACGAACCAGACCACCGGCGTCACCACGGCGAACTCGGGCACCACCAAGCTGACCTGGGGTCTGCTGCTCACCTTCGACGGCATCTCCCAAGCCTTCGCGCACGCACCGGAGGACCCGAGCCGACTGTTCCCGTGCGCCGGCTTCGCCACCTGGGTCTGCCCCGCCCTGATCAACGCCGGCGGGCTGGGGTACTTCGACAGCGCCTCGCAGCAGCACCTGCGGCACGCCTCGGTGGCGTCGTACCTTCCGAAGATCAAGGTGCCCGTCTACCTGCTCCAGGGCGAGACCGACACCCTGTTCAACCTCAACGAGGCGATCGCCAACTACAACGGCCTGAAGGCGCAGGGCACCCCGGTCAAGATGATCTGGCAGTCGTGGGGCCACTCCGGCGGCCCGGCGCCCGGCGAGATCGACCTGAGCAACCCGGACCCGTCGGCGCAGTACGAGACCGGTCTGATCAGCAACTGGTTCGACCACTACCTCAAGGACAGCAACGTCAGCACGGGTCCGCAGTTCGCCTACTTCCGCGACTGGGTGCCCTACACCGGTAACGCCGCCCCGGCGTACGCCACCTCCCCGACCTTCCCGGTGGGGACCACCAAGAACTACTACCTGACCAGCAAGCAGGGGCTGACCACCAACCTGCTCGGGATCGCCAAGAGCAACCAGCTGCTCACCACCGTGCCCGCCGGGCTGCCGGCCGAGTTCGGTTCCCTGGACGCGATCGGCTCGGCGTTCGCGCCGCGCCCGGAGGTGGACGTGCTCGGGACGTACGCCGACTACATCACCCCGACGCTGACCCAGAAGGTCGACGTGGTCGGCTCGCCGAAGCTCACCCTGAAGGTCACCTCGCCGTCGGCACAAGCGACCCAGGGCGCCGGTGAGCCCGGCCAGCTCGTCCTGTTCATCCGCATCCAGGACGTGCCGCCGGGCAACACCTACCGGGGCAACGACATCCGCTACCTGACGGCGCCGGTGCGCGTCCCCGACGTGAGCCAGCCGTTCACGGTCACGCTGCCGGCGTTCGTGCACCGGTTCGCGGCCGGGCACAAGATCCGCCTGGTGATCTCCGGCAGCTCGCTGAACTACCGCGGCGGCCTGGTGGCCAACCCGGTGGCGATCACCACCGGTTCAGCCGGCCAGGTGCTCAAGCTCCCGGTGGTGAACTGATGGACCGCTCTCGCCTTCACGCAGTCCGTACCGATCCCAGAAACGGCGGAGCGGGGCGGGTGCCCACCAGTTCCATCTGCCGAGCAGCTTCATCGTCGCGGGCACGAGCAGCGCGCGGACGATGGTCGCGTCGACGAGCAGTGCGACCAGCATGCCGACGCCGATCATCTTCATGAACACGATGCCGCTGGTGGAGAACCCGCCGATCACCACCGCGAGCAGGAGCGCGGCCGAGGTGATGATCCGCCCGGTCTTCTGAACCCCGACCGCGACCGCGTCGGTGTTGCGCTCCGCCTCGGTCATGCCGCTGCCGGCGGTGCGGTCCCACTGCTCGCGCACCCGGCTGAGCAGGAAGACCTCGTAGTCCATCGACAGGCCGACGAGGATCGCCAGCATGAAGATCGGCTGGGTCGCGTCGAGGAACCCGGTCGAGGTGTAGCCGAGGAAGCCCTCGAGGTGACCGCCGGCGAAGATCCAGGTGATCACGCCGAAGGACGCGCTGATCGACAGCATGTTCATCAGCACGGCCTTGATCGGCAGCACCACCGAGCCGAACGCCAGGAACAGCAGCACCAGCATGACCATCACGATGATCAGGCCCATCCAGGGCAGGTGCGACTTGATCGACGCGAGCAGGTCGACGGTGTTCGCCGAGAGCCCCCCGATCAGCACGTGCTCGCCGTCGGGACCCTGGATGGCGCGCAGGTCCTTGACCACCTGCCGTGAGACGTCGGTCTGGCTGTTGCCGGACCAGGTCGCGCGCAGCAGCGTCTCGCCGCCCTTCTGCTCCACGGTGCGCACGTCGAGCACGCCGGGTACGTCCTCGGCCTGCTTCACGTAAGCGCTGACCGCACGGGCACTGTCGGTGTCGAGCAGGACGTTGGCGGTCGACTTCTCCTGGCCGAACTCCTGGTTCAGCTTCTCCGCGGCGACGTGCGCCGGGTGGTCCGGGGGCAGCACCCGGTAGTCGACCGAGCCCCACTTCACGCCGAGGAACGGGGACGCGACCAGGAGCAGACCGCCGATGATCACGGCCATCACGATCACCGGGCGACCCATCACCGCGTGCGCCAGGCGGGCCCAGGCACCGTGGTCGTTGTCGACACCGACGGCGCGGTTGCGGCGCCACGGCATCCGGCCGGCGTCGATCCGACGGCCCAGCAGGATCAGGATCGCGGGCAGCACGGTCAGCGCGGTGGTCACGCCGACGAGCACGGCCGCGATGCCGCCGTACCCGAGGCTGCGCAGGAAGTTCTGCGGGAAGACCAGGAGCGCCGACATGGCAGCGGCAACGGTGAACCCGGAGAACAGCACCGTGCGGCCGGCGGTCTGCAGCGTCGCCCGCATGGCCGTGCGGGACGCACCCGGCTCGTCGGGCAGGACCGCGAGCTCCTCGCGGAACCGGCTGATGATGAACAGCGCGTAGTCGATGGCCAGACCCATGCCAAGCAGCGAGATCACGTTGATCGAGAACACCGAGACCTCACCGAAGAGGGTGATCAGCCGGACGACCGCGAGCGCGCCCAGCACCGAGATGGCGCCGACGAGGACCGGCATCGACGCGGCGACGAGGCTGCCGAAGATCAGCAGCGACAGGATCAGCACGATCGGCAGCGTGATCGCCTCGGCGCGAGCCAGGTCGGAGCTGACGGTCTCGTTGACGCCGCTGTAGACGGCCCACGGCCCGGCGATATCGGCCTCGAGGTCACCGTCGGTCTTCTTCAGCGCCGGCATCACCAGGTCGTTGTTGTCGCTCTGCTGGGCCTGGGTCTCGCCGGTCAGCGACACCAGCACCTGGACGGCGTGCTTGTCGGTGCTGACCATCCCGGGGTCCTTGGTCTGCCAGGGCGTCAGCACGGCCGTGGTGGTCCCTCGCGGGATCCCGGCGAGCGTCTTCTCGACCTCGGCCTGGAACTGCGGGTCGGACGCGACCAGGTCCTTGCTGCGGTAGATCGCGATCACGTCGACGTTCTTGTTGCCGAAGACGGCCCGCTCGTGGGCGAGCTCCTTGGCCGAGTCGGACTTGGGGTCGTCGAATCCGCCCTTCCCGAGGGAGTCGAAGACGCCGAGCCCGAAGGCGGCGGCCGCGATCGTGACCAACAGGCCGGTGACGAGCACGAACCTCGCCCGGGTGAGCAGGAACTGGATCCAGCGGTTCAGCATGACGACTCCTCGTGGAAGGTTTACACCGTTAACTGTAAACGGTGTAAACTATGATTCGTCAAGTCAGTTGTGAAAAGTTCTTCGACGACGAGAGGCAGGTCACGTGACCGTCACCGAAGCGCCGACCACCCGGCAGCAGAACCGCATCGACACCGAGGCAAGGATCGTCAGTGCGGCGCGGAGCCTGCTCGCCGACGGTGGTGAGGTGACGCTGCGCGCGGTGGCCCGTGAGCTCGGGCTGACCGCCCCCGCCCTCTACCGGTACGCCGCCAGCCACGAGGAGCTCGTCCGGATGATCGCGATCGCGATCGACGGCGAGGTCGCCGGCAAGATCGCCGCAGCTGCCGCTGCCCAGCCGGCCGACGACCCGGCCGCCCAGCTGATCGCGGCCTGCGTCGAGTTCCGCCAGTGGGCGCTGGGCAACCGCAAGGAGTTCGCGCTGATCTTTGCGAACGTCGACGTCGAGTGCATCAAGGAGTACGACGGCTCCAGCGGGATGGTCTTCTCCGGCCTGCTGGTCGCGCTGTGGGAGGCGTACCGCTTCCCGGTGCCGGCGTTGGCCGACCTGGAGCCGGGGCTGGCCGCGATCCTCGAGGTCCCGGACGCCCCCGTCGACCCGGCGATGAAGGGCGACCTGGCCGGCCTGGTCTGGACGCTGACCCAGGGTTGGTCGCGGCTCTACGGCACCGTCACGCTCGAGGTCTTCGGCCACGTCGACGCGCGCCTGGTCGAGGAGGGCTACCTGTTCCGCTCGATGATCGCGGACCAGGCCGAGCCGCTCGGGCTGAAGCCAGAGCTCGACCGCCTTCAGGATCTGATCGGACAACTTCTCGTCGCTGGTTGAGAGTCTGGGAGGCTCAGACAATGTTCGGTCGGCGCCGCGAGTCAAACCTCCAGCGGGAACTTCGCGTTACCGATGATCTGGAGCGTTGGGTTCGCGACGAGATCTACCGTGTTCGAGCAGGTGGACGGCGAGCTTCTGCGACCACAGCCATCGCCGCAAGCGCGGCTGAGAAGACCTTCCGAATCGTCGAAGACCTACCGGACCTGCAGAACCAAACCAGCACGCTGTGGCACGCCCACCTAGACCGAGTCTGGGAGTACCTGGGTGGTGACGACGCCCAGCACTACGCAATCTCCGGCGCGCTGGCTGAGTTCCTGAGCAGCCCGCTGAATCACAATGAGGGCCAGGACGGGCCGGATGATTTCGATCGTCCGCAAACTGTCGCCGCCTACTCGGCGGCTCTCGCTGCCATCGCGTGGGGCGTCGATTTCGCGACCACGGCCGTAGCGCAAATCTTCGAGTCCATCGACCAGAAGTACGCCGGCGACCTTGGGAGCGAGGAGCGATGGGTGGAGGTACAACGAGAGGTGGACTCCGTCCGCCGTGTCGTCACCATGGTGGTGGAGTCCGCGAAGTTACCTGGAGCCAGGTTCACCCCTGAACTCCTCGCCGCGATCCGCTCCTGAGCCTTCCCCGCGCGGTCGGTAGACGCAGGATCAGCGCGCCTGCCAGAGCCCCATCAGGTTGCCCTCGACGTCCTTGAAGTACGCCGCGTAGCCCATCTCGCCGACCTCCTGGCGACCGACGAGCTTGCTGCCGCCCAGGGCCTCGATCTTGTCCAGGGCTGCGTCGATGTCCTCGACGTCGATGGTGATCACCGGGCGGTCGGTGGGCGACTCACGCTTGAGCATGCCGCCGCCGATGAAGCCGACCTCGGCCGGGAAGCCCTCGTCCGTGGTCGGCCCGGTCTGCACGATCGTGTAGTGCATGTCCGGGATCTCGTTGACCACCCAGCCGAAGGCATCGGCATAGAACTTGCGGGCCCGGTCCCCGTCGTCGAAGGGGATCTCGAAGTGCACGACGCGTCCGCTCATGGGAGGCAGCCTAGCCGTCAGCCGAGCGCCGCGGCAGCCGCGCGACCGGCCGTCCGGCCGGAGAAGATGCACCCACCCAGGAAGGTGCCCTCGAGCGCGTTGTAGCCGTGCACGCCGCCGCCACCGAAGCCCGCGACCTCACCCGCGGCGTACACGCCGGGCAGCGGAGTTCCGTCGGGCTGGAGCACCCGTGCGTCCAGGTCGGTGTGCAGACCGCCGAGCGTCTTGCGGGTCAGGATGTTGAGCCGGACCGCGATCAGCGGGCCGTTCTTCTCGTCGAGGAACTTGTGCGGGCTGGCCACCCTGATCAGCTTGTCGCCGCGGTAGCTGCGGTGCTGGCGCAGGTAGGTGATCTGCACGTCCTTGGAGAACGCGTTGTCGAGCTCGCGGTCGCGCTCGGTGATCGTCCTCGTCAGCCCCTCGACGGTGATCAGGTCGTTGCCGGCCACCTTGTTCATCCCGGCGACGAGCTCGCTGACGTTCTTCGCGACCACGAAGTCCTCGCCGTGCTGCTTGAACGCCTCCACCGGACCGGGTGCGCCGGCCTTGACCCGGGAGAGCAGCAGCTTGATGTCCTTGCCGGTCAGGTCCGGGTTCTGCTCCGAACCCGAGAGCGCGAACTCCTTCTCGATGACCTTCTGGGTCAGCACGAACCAGGAGTACTCGTACCCGGTGCGCATGATCTCGCCGAGGGTGCCGAGGGTGTCGAAGCCGGGCAGGTACGGCGCACCGAACCGCTCGCCGGTGGCCGAGAGCCACAAGGACGACGGGCCCGGCAGGATCCGGATGCCGTGGTTGGCCCAGATCGGGTTCCAGTTCCGGACGCCTTCGCAGTAGTGCCACATCCGGTCCGGGTTGATGATCTCGGCGCCTGCGGCCTCGGTGATGAACTGCATCCGGCCGTCCACGTGCGCAGGGACGCCGGCCACCATGAACTTCGGCGGCTGGCCGAGTCGGTCGACCGGCCACTGCTTGCGGACCTGGTCGTGGTTGCCGCCGATGCCGCCCGAGGTGACGATCACCGCCTGCGCGGCGTACTCGAAGTCACCGACCGACTCGCGGTTGGAGGCCTCGCCCCGCTCCATCGAGTCCGGAGCCAGCAGAGTCCCCCGAACGCCGGTGACGGTGCCGTCGGTCTTCACCAGCTCGTCGACCTGGTGGCGGTTGCGCAGCTCGACCAGACCCTTGCCCATGGCCTCGCGGACCCGGCGCTCGAACGGAGCGACCACACCCGGGCCGGTCCCCCAGGTCAGGTGGAAGCGCGGGACCGAGTTGCCGTGCCCACCCGCGAGGCCACCACCGCGCTCGGCCCAACCGACGACCGGGAAGACCCGAAGGCCCTGGTCGTAGAGCCACTGCCGCTTCTCGCCGGCAGCGAAGCCGACGTACGCCTCGGCCCACTTGCGCGGCCAGTAGTCCGACTCGCGGTCGAACTGCGCGCTGCCCATCCAGTCCTGGAGCGCGAGGTCGTAGGAGTCCTTGATGCCCATCCGGCGCTGCTCGGGGCTGTCGACCAGGAACAGCCCGCCGAGCGACCAGAACGCCTGGCCGCCGAGGCTCTGCTCCGGCTCCTGGTCCAGCAGCAGGACCTTCTTGCCCGCGTCGGCGAGCTCGGCGGTGGCGACGAGCCCGGCCAGGCCGGCTCCTACGACGATGACGTCAGCATCCATACTCCGAGGGTGACACATTCTCGATGTGTCACACAAGCGGCTAGGCTGTCGCCATGGTCACTCCCCCGGACGCGTACGCCGCCGCGACGCGAACCTACGTGGCCGGCGAACGACTGGACATGCGGGAGCTGGCCGGGGAGCTGGCGATCTCCCGCAACACGCTCTACCGATGGACCGGCGGCCGAGAGCAGCTGCTCGCCGACGTGATCTGGGACCTATCCGAGAAGGCCATCGCCGACATCTGGGCCGGCACCTCGCGCCGCCGCGGGGCGAGCCGGCTGCGGGAGGCGCTGCGCCTGTACCTGGAGACCGTGGTCAGCTCCGAACCGCTGCACGCCTTCCTCCGCAACGAGACCCACGCCGCGCTACGCCTGCTCACCGCTCGCGGGCCCTTCCAGGACCGGCTCGTCGCCGAGGTTGCCCGGCTGATGCAGGCGGAGGCCGACCGCTGCACCTGGACCCCGCGCGGGCCGGTCGACACCCTGGCGTACGCCGTGGTCCGGCTGATCGAGGGCTTCGTCTACAACGACGCCATCGTCCAGCAGGACACCGCCGTTGACGACGCCATGACTGTCATCGACCTGCTGCTGGCCTGATGACGTAATGAAGGTGCCCTTGCCATGTCCGTAGACAATGAAGCAGCGGGAGGCAGAGCGCATGAATGTGTTGCAGAGCGTGGCGAGTCTTGGGGTGGCCTTCCTCGCCGGTGGCGCGGCCTGGAGTTACCTGGTGCGGCATCCGTTGCGCTCGCGCGGTGACCAGGGTGACCAGGCCGACTAGGGCGGTCAGGCCAAAAACCAGCGATCGACCTGCTGCTCGCCTGACTAGGGTGTCGGCATGGCTGACTCCGAGCTCGGTTCCGGACCGGTCCTGCGCGACCCGGCCAACCTGGTTTCACCTCGAGCCCGCATCGTCTGGCGGACGGGCGCGGCCATCCGCGCCCTGGTCCCGTTCGTCGTGGCCCTGGTCCTCCAGCTGACCGGTGCCTGGGACCTTCCCCTCTGGGTGTGGATCATGTACGCCGTGGTCGCGCTGGCCGACGTGGTGCTGATGCCGATCTACCGCTACCGGGTGCACCGCTGGGAGACCACGGCCACCGCGGTCTACACCCAGACCGGCTGGATCGCCCGCGAGCGCCGGATCGCTCCGATGTCACGGGTGCAGACCGTCGACCTCGAGCAGAGCGTGGTCGGCCGCGTCCTCGGGCTGGCGACCGTCACCGTCACCACCGCTTCGGCAGCCGGCCCGCTGCGCATCGAGGGCCTGGACCGGGTCACCGCCGAACGCCTCGTCGACGACCTCACCCGGCGGGCCGAGGCCGAGGGCGGCGACGCCACGTGAGCGAGCCCGTCAGCGAGCCCGTCAGCGAGCCCGTCAGCGAACTCCGCCACGACGCGGAGTGGCGCCGCCTCGACCTGCGGATGCTGCTGGTGCACCCGGTCAACGAGGTGATCCGGTTCCTGCCGGTCATCATCGGCATCTTCGTGCTCGGTTCCGGGGGCGAGAACGGCGGGCCGTGGCACTACATCGGGGTCGCGATCCCGATCGCGATCGGCCTGATCCGCTTCGCCAGCACCAAGTTCCGGATCACGCCCGGGCAGATCGAGCTGCACCGCGGCATCCTCGGCCGCAACGTGCTCACCGCTCCCCTGGACCGGGTCCGCACCGTCGAGCTGACCGCCACCCTGATCCACCGGCTGCTCGGCCTGGAGAAGGTCGAGATCGGCACCGGCAGCGCCAAGAAGGGCGGCGACTCCCGGCTGGTGCTCGACTCCCTCGGTCGCGAGGAGGCTCAACGGCTGCGCACCGAGCTGCTGCACCGCGCGCCCGAGGTTTCGACAGGCTCAACCAGCCCAGGAACCGCTGCTGGGCCGGCCGCAGCGCCGGCGAGCCACGTCATCCTCCGCTTCGACCCTCGCTGGGTCCGCTACGCGCCGCTGACCTCCTCGGGCGTGCTCATCGCCGTCGGTGCACTCGGCGCCGTCGGAGGTCCGCTCGCGGGCAGCAACCTGATCTCCGACATCGCCAACTCGGACGCGGTCAGCAGCCTCGCCGACGTGGCCGTCTCCGTCCTGGTGCTCAGCCTGGTGGCCGGGTTCGTCGTCCTCTCCGCGATCCTGGCCAGCGGTGGCTACCTGCTCCAGAACTGGGGCTTCACGCTGACCCGCGAGGACCGCTCCCGCACCTACCACGTACGCCGGGGCGCGCTGACGACCCGCGAGACCACGATCGACCTGGACCGGCTGCGAGGCCTGGAGGTGCACGAACCGCTAGGACTGCGACTGGCCGGAGCCGGCCGGCTGAACGCGATCGTCACGGGTCTGGACCGACGCTCGGAAGGCAGCTCGCCGATGGTCCCGGCGGCACCGCGACCGGTCGTGATCGGGGTCGGTGAGCACGTCCTCGCCGAGGCCGGGCCGCTGCACGCGGACCTGGTCCAGCACGGCCCAGCGGCGCAGCGCCGCCGCTACATCCGGGCGATCGTCCCGCTCGCCCTGGTCCCGCTGGTCCTGCTGCTCCTGGTGCTGCTCGGCCCGACGCCGTGGTGGTGGGTCGTCCTGACCGCGCCGCTCCCGGTGCTCGGCGTCCTCCTCGCGCGGGACCGCTACCAGCGGCTCGGACACGCGCTCACCCCGGCGTACGTGGTGATGCGGTGGGGTTGCTTCCGGGGTCGTCGGGACGCGCTGCAGCGCACCGGCGTCATCGGCTGGAACATCAAGCAGACGTTCTTCCAGCGCCGGGCCGGACTCGTGTCGCTGACCGCGACAACCGCGGCCGGCCGGCAGTCCTACGAGGTGCTCGACGTCGAGGAGGCCACCGCCGTGGCGCTCGCCGACGCAGCCGTTCCCGGCCTCGTCAGCCAGTTCCTGGTCAGATCAGCTTCTTGAAGATCGGCATCGGCGCGTGCTTCATGACGACGCCGAGCGGCGCCCAGGGCAGCGCCGGCACCGAGGCCGAGCCGACCTCCCGCTCGATCGCGGAGACCATCGACTTCACCCCGTCCTCGGTGGAGGCCATCATCGGGTTCTTCTTGCCGTCGATGCGGTCGTTCATCTCCGAGGCGATGTAGCCGGGGTAGAGCACGGTGACCTTGATCGGCTTGCCGTACAGCTCGGCGCGCAGACCTTCGGCGAGGTGGGCGACGCCGGCCTTGGTGGCGGCGTACGTGGTCAGCGTCTTCGGCATGCCGCGCACCGCCGACATCGAGCTGATCATCACGAAGTGCCCGGCGTTCTGCTCGCGGAAGATCTCCATCGCCGCCTCGGACTGGCACAGGGCGGCGACGAAGTTCGTCATCGCGGTCTCGCGGTTGGCGTAGTACTTGCCGGTGCCGAGCGGCGCGCCCTTGCCGAGGCCGGCGTTGATGATGATCCGGTCGATGGTGCCGAAGTCGGCCTTGAACGCCCGGAAGACCTCGAAGACCTGGTCGTCGTCGGTGACGTCGAGCGCCCGGAGCTCGACCCGCCGGTTCGGGTCCGCGGCGAGGATCTCGGCCTTGAGCGAGTCCAGCTTCTCGGTGCGCCGGGCGCACAGCGCGAGGTCGTAGCCCTTGGCCGCGAACTGCCGTGCCATCTCGGCCCCGAGGCCGCTGCTCGCGCCGGTGATGAGGATCGCCCTGCTTGAACTGTGCTGTGACATGGGGTCGCCTATCGGTAGGTGACGGCGCCCGCGACGCCGTCGAGGTGGGACTGGTCGTTGTAGGTCAGCAGGTTCAGGCCGCGCGAGCCCGACACCAGCCGGGTCAGCGCCGAGTTCACGGCCATCCGGTTCAGCCGCGTCCAGAGATCGGCGCTCCCGCCCTCGGCGAGGACCTCGGAGACAGCCCAGCCGATCGGTCCCCCCGAGGTGAAGACGGCCACGGTCCCGTCGAACAAGCGCACCCGCTCGAGCGCCTCGTGCACCCGGGCGCTGAAGCCGGTGAAGGTCTCGGCGTACTCGCGGTCTGCGCCGGCGATCCAAGCACCGGTCGCCTCCTCGAAGATCAGCTGGAACTGGGCCTTGGTCGGCTCCGGGCCGTACTCGTGCGGGTGCACCGCCAGGACTGAGAGGAAGTCGAACTCGTCCCAGCCCGGATCGACCGTCGCAGCCGCGGACCACCCGGCCGCGGCGGCGCAGGTCTCGGCCGTCTCGCGGTGCCGCCGCATCGTCCCGTGCACCACCGCGTCAGCGACGATCCCGCGCGCCCCTAGTGCCTCGCCGAGCATCCGGGACTGCTCGAAGCCGAGCGGCGAGAGCGCGTCGTAGTCGGCCGAGCCGAACGACGCCTGGCCGTGCCGGACCAGCAGGATCTGACCCACGCTCAGGCGCCTCCGCCGATGATCCGCAGGCAGCGGTCCTCGTAGTAGGGCATGGCCTGGCCGAACGCGGCGTACATCGGGTTGGTGGTCTGGCCGTGGAAGTAGCGGTAGTAGATCTGCTGGGCGATCACGGCGAAGCGGAACAGCCCGTAGACCTCGTAGAACTTCCACTGCTCGGGGGTGACCGAGTAGCCCATCTGCGCGCAGTAGTACTCCACGAACTCCGCGCGGCTGAACATGCCGGGCAGGTTGCTGGGCTGGCGGCGTACCAGCTGGAAGCCCTCGTCGTCCTCGGGCGTCACCCAGTAGGCGAGGTTGCCGCCGAGGTCCATCAGCGGGTCACCGAGGGTGGCCATCTCCCAGTCCAGGACGCCGATGATCCGCGCCGGCTCGCCGTCGAGGATGCCCTTGTCGAGCACCGCGTTGTCGAAGCGGAAGTCGTTGTGGATCACGCAGTTCGCCACGTCGGCCGGCATCGTCTCGGCCAGCCAGCTCATCACGCCCTCGAAGCTCGGGGCGTCCGAGGTGATCGCGTTGCGGTAGCGGGTCGACCAGCCGGTGATCTGCCGCTCGACGTACCCGCTGCCCTTGCCGATCGCCGCGACCTCCGGGATCGAGGTGTCCACCCGGTGCAGCTGGATCAGGGTGTCGGCGAAGGTGGTGCAGAGCGCCCGCGCAGCACCCTCGTCGAGCTCGAGACCGGGCGGCAGGTCGCGACGCGGGATGACGCCGTCGAGCCGCTGCATCACGTAGAAGTCCGAGCCGAGGACGGACTCGTCGTCGCAGAAGGCGACCATGTCCGGCACCAGCCCGAAGGGCGCCTTCAGCGCCGACTGCACCCGGAACTCGCGCCCCATGTCGTGCGCGCCCGCTGCCTTCTTGCCGACCGGCGGCCGGCGCAGGATCAGGTCCTGGTCCGCGGTGCGCAGGGAGTAGGTCAGGTTCGAGGCGCCGCCGCCGAACTGCTGGATCTCGACCTCGCCCGCGAGGTCGACCCCGTGCCCGGCGAGCCATGCCCGGACCGCCTCGAGGTCGAAGGCGTCCTCGGAACGGACTGCGGATGCTCCTTCGATCTGCGTCATGACCCCATCGCGTTCAGCCGGGCGGCTTGGTGCCGCATCACCTGGTTGTAGCCGTCGCGGTCCGCGACCTTGAGCCCGTACGCCGCGCGCGCTGCCTCGTCGGGAAGGATCACCTCGTCGCCGGCCTCGATCCCGGCGAGCACCGCCGCGGCGATGTCGTCGGCGCTCGTCGGTGAGTTCGCGACGAGCGCCCCGATCACCGAGCCGATCGCGACGTCGGTCCCCTGCATGTTGTCGATGAGCGGCGTGCGGAAGTACGACGGGCAGACCACGCTGACCTTGATCCCGAACTCGGCGAGCTCGTGCCCCATGGTCTCCGAGAACGCGACCACCGCGGCCTTCACCGCGTTGTAGGAGCCCATCCCGGCCGGGTGCACGAGACCCGCGAGCGAGGCGGTGTTCACGATGGTGCCGCTGCCCTGGGCCTTCATCAGCGGGACGAAGGCACGAGTACCGCGGACGACGCCGAACAGGTTGATCTGGGTGATCCACTCCCACTCGTCCATCCCGGCCACGTCGACCCGGCCGCCACCGGCGACGCCGGCGTTGTTGAAGAGCAGGTCGAGCTCGCCCCACTTCTCCAGGACCCGCGCGTGCGCCGCGGCCCAGTCGTCGTCGGAGCGGACGTCGAGGGTCAGGTACTCGACCCCGTCGAGCGGCTCGGCGGGCGGGTTCACGTCGGCGCTCAGCACCTCGTCACCGCGGGCGACCAGGGCCCGGCACAGCGCAGCACCCAGCCCGGAAGCCCCGCCCGTCACGAGCGCACGCATCAGAGGTGCTTGCCGATCTCCAGCCGGGCGACCACGCCGCGGTGCACCTCGTCAGGTCCGTCGGCCAGCCGCAGGGCGCGCGCGTTGGTCCACATCGCCGAGAGCATCGAGTCCTGGGCGAGTCCGCCACCCCCGTGCACCTGGATGGACATGTCGATGACCTGCTGAGCGACGTTCGGCACGATCACCTTGATCTGGCTGACCTCGGACAGCGCGTTCAGCGGGCCGCCGACGTCGAGCTTCCAGGCCGCGTTCAGGACCAGCAGCCGGGCCTGGTCGATGGCGATCCGGGCGTCCGCGATGCGCTCCTGGTTGCCGCCGAGCTTGACCAGCGGCTTGCCGAACGCGGTCCGCGAGGTGCCACGCTTGATGGCGAGCTCGAGGGCGACCTCGGCCTGGCCGATCAGGCGCATGCAGTGGTGGATGCGGCCCGGACCGAGACGGCCCTGGGCGATCTCGAACGCGCGTCCCTCGCCGAGCAGGATGTTGTCCTTCGGCACCCGGACGTTGTCGAACGAGACCTCGCCGTGGCCGACAGGCTCGTCGTACACGTTCATCGTCGAGAGCATCCGCTCGATCTTCACGCCCGGGCTGTCCAGCGGCACCAGCACCATGGTGTGCCGGTGGTGGCGGTCGGCGTCGGGATCCGAGAGCCCCATGAAGATCATGATCTTGCAGTCCGGGTGTCCGACGCCGGTCGAGAACCACTTGCGACCGTTGACCACGACCTCGTCGCCGTCGACGACCGCGGTGGCCGCCATGTTGGTGGCGTCGGAGGACGCGACGCCCGGCTCGGTCATCCCGAACGCCGAGCGGATCTGCCCGTCGAGCAACGGCTCGAGCCACTGCTTCTTCTGCTCGTCGGTGCCGTACTTGAGCAGCACCTCCATGTTGCCGGTGTCGGGTGCGTTGCAGTTGAAGACGTACGGCGCCAGGAAGGTCGCCCGCCCCATCAGCTCGGCCAGCGGCGCGTAGTCGGTGTTGCTCAGGCCGGCCCCGCCGTGGGTGCCGAACTGCTCGGCGTACGGCTGGTCGTGGCCGACCGGCAGGAAGAGGTTCCAGAGCCCCTGGGCCCGCGCCTTGGTGCGGAGCTCGGCCATGATCGGCGACTCCGCCCAGGTGCCCGACTCCCGCGCGGCGGAGACGTCGTGGTGGTACTCGGCCATCCGCGGCTCGATCTCGTCACGGACGAATGCGGAGACCAGCGCGGTCAGCTCGGCAGCGCGCGGCGAGGGAGAGAAATCCATGACGATGACAGTAGCGCTGTCACGGTTCCGTCGGAACAGCGAGGTCAGTCACAGGCCGAGGTGAACGTGACCCCGTTCGGCGCCGGGATCATCCCGGGGGTGAAGCTGAAGACGCCGTCGCCGTCCTGGCCGGGGGCGGTGCGGATGTCGGCGGTCACGATGACCTGCTCCTGGGGCTTGAGCGCGACCGGGAGGAACGCCACCTGGCGGCCGTGGTGCAGGTCCGCGGTCGCCGAGTTCGGCTTGCCGTTCACGGTCAGGCCGACGATCTCCCCGCCGTACGGGGCGTAGAAGCGCAGGTTGAACGCGATCGTCCCCTTGGGCGCGTAGGCACCGGTCCCGGTGATGAACTCGGAGAGCCGCTGGTAGTCCTTCGGCATCGTGGAGACGAAGGAGACCGAGGCCCGCAGGTCCTGGGCACCGTGCCGGCGGCAGTCGACCGCGGAGACCGAGCTGCGGTACTGCAGGTAGTAGTCCATCTTCCCGGCGGTCGAGTCGTTGATGTACATCCCGACCTGGGGCGTCCTCCCCGACTTCCCGCCGAGAGCACCGCCGACCGCGGTCCCGGCCAGGCGGGACTCCTCGTCATCGCGGTCCGACCACAGCTGCACCCGGTGCTGGTTGGTCGCGTTGGCGAGCCCGGTGATGGCGAGCTGCTGGTTGCCCTGGCCGGTGGTGACCGCGTCGAAGATCTTCCGGGCGACGTTCTCGAAGAAGGTGTCCTGAGCGGCGGCGTCCTGGATCGACTGGTAGGTCTGGTTCAGCAGCACCGGCACCACGTTGCTCGCGGTCAGCACCACGCCGTGGCCGGCGTTGATCGGCCCGGTGCCCTGCATCAGACCGGCCAGGGCGAGCGGGTCGACCGAGACCACGCCGTCGACGTGGATCTTCAGCTTCTGGGCCAGCATCGCCTTGGCGATCTGGGCGGCCTGGGGGAAGTCCGGGGTGAAGTTGATGTCGCGGAAGTCGGTGGCCATCGTCGGCCCGTACTGCTGGAGGGTGTCCTTGGGAAGCGTCACCACGGGCCCGCTGAACGGGTTCACGTCCCCGGCGGAGCCCTGCCACCCCATGGTGATCCGGCCCTTGTCCGCGTGCAGGACCGCCAGCGATCCGGGCAGACCTCCGGTGGCGCGCAGCTCGGCGGGGTTCTGGATGATGAGCAGGTAGTCGCGCGGCTGGTCGGCGCCGAGCATCTGCGGCATCAGGTCGAAGGCCGTGGCGGTCGCGGTCGAGGCGGACCGGGCGCGTTCGACCTCGTCCTTGAGGTCACCGACGAGGTCGTTGAACGGGAAGACCAGCTTGCCGCTGCGGATCCCGTCGAGGTCGCGGCTGGCCTTCTCGATCGAGGCGGCGGCGCGATTCACCTTCGGCGTCAGCTTCTGGATCTCGGTCAGGTTGAGCTGGCCCTTGTCCGGTCGGAACACCCCGGCGTCGACAGCCCGGCTGAGCTCGAGCGCGATCGGCGCGTTCACCTGGGTGGCGGTGTCCAGCACCTCGGAGACGGTCTGCACCGCGCCCACGTTCCGACCGAAGTACGGGATGTGCTTGCCGAGGTCCCAGAGCAGGCCGTCGGTCGAGTCGTGCGCCTTGCTGGTGTTCGAGCGCAGCTCGGCCAGCGCTCGGTTGGCTCCGTCGAAGTCGCCCGCCTTGATCCGCTTCTGCACGGTCTCGGCGTGGGTGCGGGCGTCGAGGAGCGCTCGCGATGCCGTCCAGGCCTGCCAGGCGAAGATCCCGACGATGAAGAACCCGATCAGGCTCAGCCCCACAACCACGTGACGGCGCGACAGCTTGAACCCAGGCGAGATCACCACGGGGGAAGACTAGGCGGTCTGACCAGGAAGCTCGACTTCCTCCGCGTTGCGTCGCGCGACGGTCACGGCGGTGGCACCCGCGAGCAGCAGCACCAGGCCGCTGAGCAGCACGATTCGGTCCGGGCCGGCAGGGGTCGGCTGGCTCGCGCCGACCTGCTGGGTCGTGGTCGACCGGGACTTCGCATCAGCCTTCGCATCGGCGGAGGTCGCCAAGCCCACGCTCACGAGCAGCGCGACAATAGCCACAAGCAAGACATACCCGTACTTTTTCATGCTTCGGTCTCCCAGAACGACGCCATGAATCCCAAAGGCTCCCCCCGGATCCTTTGGCACGATCACTCGGCTCAACGAGAAACCTGACGCGAGGTTACGTATCCGAGGGTCCCGACCTCGGGCTGAGACGCGTTTGGCTCCTTCACAGGTCGATAGGGCAGGGTGGACCCGATTCCGCGCGCGCTCTGCGCCTCGTTCGACATTCGGAGAAACCATGAAGAAGGCCCTTCCGGCTGCCCTCGGTGTCCTTGTCCTGCTCCTCGCGACCGCCTGCGGCGGCGTGAAGCTCACCAAGACGGAGCAGAAGATCTCCAAGACGATCGCCACGGCGATCTCCAAGCCGGACGACGCGCTGTTGTCCAAGAAGGACGCGACCTGCGTCGCGGACAAGTTCGTCGGGGACGTGGGCGAGAAGAAGCTGAAGTCCGCCAAGGCGGTCGCCGCTGACGACAGCTACAACACCAACGGCGCGAACGTCGACAAGAAGACGTCGAACGCGTTCTCGAAGGCGCTGCTCGACTGCATCAACGAGAAGGACGCCCTCAAGGCCTACGACAAGACCGTCACCACGGCGTTCGAGAAGTCGACCACCGGCGTGCTGGACGACAGCGACGTCACGTGCTTCGCGAGCAAGTTCGTCAAGACTGCCGGGGTGCAGCGGCTGCTCTCCTCCCAGGTGATCACCGACACCGGTGAGTTCAACACCGCGGGCGCCGACCTCGACGCGAAGACCTCCGGCAACTACGCGGACGCGTTCCTCGGCTGCGTCGACTACCAGAAGGTCCAGGCCCAGCAGGTCGCCAAGAGCGACAAGACGATCGACGCCGCCAAGCTCGAGGCGTGCTTCAAGCGGACGATGCCGATCTCCGACATCAAGAAGCTGATCGTGGCCAACCAGACCCAGTCCTCCGACGCGACCGCGCTGAACGCGGCCAGCGACAAGAAGGCCTCGGCCTGCGCGAAGTCCTCGAAGAAGTAGTCGCCCCGGGGCGCTAGCTCGCGACCACGGCGACCACCCTGGCGCGCACCAGAGGTTCGGCCCAGGCCGACTCGGTGCGCGCCAGGCGGTACGCCGACCAGAGCAGCATCGGCACCGCGACCAGGAACGGCACCAGCCAGGTGCTCGCGATCGCGGTCGCCGAGAACACCAGCCCGACGACCGTGGTCTTCACGGCCAGACGGGCCGAGTAGCCGGCCATCACCACCGGCGGTGCGGGCGTCGCCCGGGCGCTGCGCATGTCCGAGGCGTAGGGCCGGGTCACCGACCAGCGCATCGAGGTCGCCACCACCTGGGCGGCCACCACCACCAGGGCCGCGAGCACCGAGACCAGCTCGGCCGCCGTCGGGCGACCCGCGCGGAACGCCGCCAGTGCGATCGTGATCAGGCCCGTCACGAGCAGCACCTCGAAGAGCACGACCACCTTGGCCAGGTAGGAGATCCGTGGCGAGGTCGGCAGGCTGTCGCGCCAGAGCGCGCCGCGACCGTCCAGGCACCAGGCGTTGACCCCGAACAGCAGCGCGCCGCCAGAAGCCACCAAGCCCGGCAGGATCGTGACGAGGTCCCAGGTCAGCGCACCGCCCAGGGCCACCACCCCGGGCATCATCCCGAGCACGAGCAGGCCGCGGCGCAGCGGAACCGAGCGCCAGACCGAGGCCCGGTCCAGCCGGACCATCGCGACCAGGTCCGAGCGCGGGTTCGGCGGAGGTTCGTGGTGGCCGGACTCCAGTCGCAGCTCCTCCCGCTGCGGGCGCTGCAGGGCCCACCGCGCCGGCAGCAGCCCGATCAGCACGGCGGCGGCGATCATCGCCAGTAGAACCGCGACGTACGCACTCCACCGTCCCCAGTCGGCACCACCGCCGTAGCTGGCAGCCAGGTAGATGCGCACCGTCGGGCTGTGGTCGAGCACGTTGGTCAGCGTGTGGGTCAGGACCAGGGCGAGGACGCCGGCCCCGAAAGCGGTCGTGATGCCCCGCGCGACCCAGGTCCCGTGCGGGCCGCGACGGATGCCCTCGAAGGCCCACCCGACGACCTGACCCACCGCGGTGGAGAGCACGATCCAGAGCAGGACCGGCGTCACCTGGGCGGGGAGGTAGTGCGGTCCGAAGATGTAGGTCGTGCTGCCGAGCAGCGCCCAGGCCTGGATCAGCCAGGCGACGTTGAGCGGGGCGAGCAGCAGGGCGCCGAGGTGCTCGGTGACCGTCGAGACCGGGTAGGCGACGGCCTGGTCGCGCGGGACGAGCTCGCGCCCACCGCCGGAGCTGACCGCCGCGAGCACGGAGAGCACGAGGAAGCCGAGGTAGAAGGTCGGCATGATCGCGACCAGGTCGCCGACGTTGCGCCCCAGCGGCTCCTTCAGGTACGCCGGCAGCGCAATCGCCGCGACGGTGAGCGTGATGACGAGGCCGCCGCCGATCCGCAGCCGCTTGCGCGAGACCGGGGTCAGGCCGCTGCGACGGAACGCCAGCAGGGCGCGCAGGTCCTCGGCGCCGCGGCGGAGCTCAGTCCAGGAGTGCTCGGTAGGCACGAGCGCCGTCCTCCCCGACCAGGTCCTCGGACCCGAGTGCCGCGACCGCCGAGCCGCCGCGCAGGACCAGGGCGTCCTCGCAGGCCTCCATCGCCAGGTCGCGCAGGTGGGTGGAGACGAGCACGGCGGCACCGCGGTCCTTCGCGTCCGAGATCACCCGCTGGGTGGCCTCGACCCCGAGCGGGTCGACGCCATCGAACGGCTCGTCGAGCAGCAGCACCGACGGCTCGTGGAAGGCAGCCAGCACCACCGAGAGCCGACGACCCATGCCGTGGCTGAACCCGCCGGTGACCCGGTGCGCCGCGGCGCCGAGGTCGAAGCGTTCGAGCAGGTCCTGGGCGCGCAGCTCCCAGCCCTGCATCCGGCGCAACCGGGCGGCCAGCTGGAGGTGCTCCCACGGCGTCGCCCGCGGGACCAGCCCGCCGACGTCCGGGCAGAAGCCGGTGGAGCGCTTCACGGTCAGCGGGTCGTGGCGGACGTCGACACCGTCGACGACCACCTCCCCCTCGGTCGGCGGGATCACGCCGGCGAGCACCCGCATCGTGGTCGACTTGCCGGCCCCGTTGCGCCCGAGGAGGGCGGTCGCGCGTCCGGCGTACGCCGAGATGTCGATCCCGCGCACGGCCTCCACCGAGCCGAAGCGCACCCACAGCCCGCGGATGTGGATGCGCTCGATCTCGTTCCCCCCTGAGCTGCTCACCCAGGCATTCTCCAAGACTCGTCCTGACCGCGGCGAAGAATGCCCGAAATGACCGAAGCCCCCGACCAGACCAGTCGGGGGCTTCGGCTCAGGTGTCGATCAGGCGGGGAAGGTGCCGCCGCTCTCCGCGACCGCGACCAGGCTGGTCGGCGGCTCGAAGCGCTCGCCGTACTTCGCGGCGAGCTCGCGGGCCCGGGCGACGAAGCCGGCCGGGCCACGGCCCGCCTCGCCCTCGAAGCCGTTGATGTACTGGATCGCGCCACCCTTGACCGCCGGGAAGCCGATGCCGAAGATCGAGCCGATGTTGGCCTCGGCGGCGGAGTGCAGCACACCCTCGTCGAAGCACTTGACGGTCTCGATGGCCTCGACGACCAGCTGGCGGTCCTGGATGTCCTCGAGCGGGATCTGCTCGGCAGCGACCGGGAACGCCTCGGCCAGCCCGGGCCACAGGCCGGTCCGGTTGCCGTTCTCGTCGTACTCGTAGAAGCCCTTGCCGACGAGCTTGCTGGAGCGACCCAGCTCGATCATCTTGTCGATGACGACCTCCGACGGGTGCGCCACCCAGGTGCCGCCGTCGCGCTCGGTCGCCTCGATCGACGCCTTGCGGATCTTGTACATCAGTTCCATGTTCAGCTCGTCGCTGATCTGCAGCGGGCCGACCGGGTAGCCGGCCATGGTGGTCGCCCGGTCGATGCTCATCGGGTGCACGCCCTCGGCGAGCATCGAGATGCCCTCGTTGATCTGGGTGCCGATGACGCGCGAGGTGTAGAAGCCGCGGCTGTCGCTGACGACGATCGGCGTCTTCTTGATGAGCTGGACGATGTCGATCGCCTTGGCGGTCGTCTCGTCGGTGGTCTCCGCACCGCGGATGATCTCCACCAGCGGCATCTTGTCGACCGGCGAGAAGAAGTGCAGACCGATGAAGTCGGCCGGACGGTCGACACCGGCGGCCAGCTCGGTGATCGGCAGCGTCGAGGTGTTCGAGCACAGCAGCGCGTCGCTGTTGATGTGCTCGGCGATCTCGGCGAAGACCTTGTTCTTCAGCGCAGGGTCCTCGAAGACGGCCTCGATGACCAGGTCGCAGCCCTTGGCGTCGGCCGGGTTGTCGGTCGCCAGGATCCGGCCGAGCAGCTCGTCCGACTTCTCCTGGGTGAGCTTGCCGCGGGACACGGCCTTCTCGTTCAGCTTGGCCGTGTAGGACTTGCCCTTCTCGGCCGCCTCGAGCGAGACGTCCTTGAGCACGACCTCCAGGCCGGCCCGGGCGCAGACGTAGGCGATGCCCGCGCCCATCATCCCGGCGCCCAGCACGATCACCTTGGTCGGCTGGAACTTCTCCACGCCCTGCGGACGCAGCGCGCCCGAGTTGATCTGCTGCAGGTCGAAGAAGAACGCCTGGATCATGTTCTTCGCGGTCTGACCGACGACGAGCGAGGCGAAGTAGCGCGACTCGATGGTGGCCGCGTTGTCGAAGTCGACCTGGGCGCCCTCGACGGCCGCCGCCATGATCGCCTCGGGAGCCGGCATCCGGACGCCCTTGAGCTGCTTGCGCAGGGTGGCCGGGAAGGCAGGCAGCATGCCGGCCAGCGAGGGGCTCGACGGGGTGCCACCGGGCATCTTGTAACCCGGGCGGTCCCACGGCTGGCTCTTGGCCTCGTCGTTGTCCTTGTTGTCCAGGACCCACTTCTTCGCGGCGTCGACGAGCTGGTCGGCCGGGACGATCTCGTGGATCAGGCCCTTGGCCAGCGCGGCGGCCGGCTGGTACCGGGTGCCCTGGAGGAGGACGTCGAGCAGCGCGGACTGGATGCCGAGCAGACGCACGGTGCGGGTGACACCGCCACCGCCGGGCAGCAGGCCGAGGGTGGCCTCCGGCAGACCGATCTCGAGGCGGGTGTCCGCCGCGATCCGGTGGTTGAACGCCAGCGCGATCTCGAGGCCACCGCCGAGGGCGGCGCCGTTGATCGCGGCGACGGTCGGAACGCCGAGGAGCTCGATGCGGCGCAGCTGGGCCTTGACGGCCTGGCCCTTCTCGAAGATCTCGTCGGCCTGGTCCGGACCGACCTTGATCAGGTCGCTCAGGTTGCCGCCGGCGAAGAAGGTCTTCTTCGCGGAGGTGATCACCACACCGGTGATCGAGTCCTTCTCGGCCTCGAGCCGGGTGACGGCCTCGTCCATCGAACGGCCGTACAGCTCGTTCATGGTGTTCGCGCTGGCGGTCGGGTCGTCCAGCGTCAGGACGACGATGCCGTCGGCGTCCTTCTCGTACTTCACAGCGGATTCAGACATGCGTATTCCTTGAAGACTCGGAGTGGGGAGCTCAGACGAGCTCGACGATGGTGGCGATGCCCATGCCGCCGCCGACGCAGAGCGTGGCCAGGCCGCGCTTCTGGTCGCGACGCTCGAGCTCGTCGATCAGGGTGCCGAGGATCATCGCGCCGGTCGCGCCGAGCGGGTGACCCATGGCGATCGCGCCGCCGTTGACGTTGGTGATCTCGTCGGAGATGCCCATGTCGCGCATGAACCGCATCGCGACCGCGGCGAACGCCTCGTTGATCTCGAACAGGTCGATGTCCTCGACCTCCAGACCGGCCTTGGCCAGCGCCTTGCGGGCAGCCGGAGCCGGACCGGTGAGCATGATCGTCGGGTCGGCGCCGGAGACGGCGGCGGAGATGATCCGGGCCCGCGGGGCCAGACCGAGGTCCTTGCCGACCTGCTCGGTGCCGATCGCGACCAGGGCCGCACCGTCGACGATGCCGGAGCTGTTGCCGGCGTGGTGGACGTGGTTGATCTTCTCCACCCAGTGGTACTTCTGCAGCGCGACGTCGTCGAAGCCGAGGTCACCGTGCATCTGGAAGGACGGCTTCAGTCCGGCGAGCTTCTCCGGCGTGGTGCCCGGCTTGATGAACTCGTCCCGGCCGAGCACGGTCAGGCCGTTGAGGTCCTTGACCGGCACGACGGACTTGTCGAAGTAGCCGTTGGCCTGGGCCTTGGCGGCCCGGTCCTGCGACTGCGAGGCGTAGGTGTCGACGTCCTCGCGGCTCCAGCCCTCGAGGGTGGCGATCAGGTCGGCGCCGATGCCCTGGGGGACGAAGGAGGTCTGGAACGCAGTGTGCGGGTCGGCCGCCCAGGCGCCACCGTCGGAGCCCATCGCGACGCGGGACATCGACTCGACACCACCGGCGAGGATCAGGTCCTCGAAGCCGGAGCGGACCCGGCCGGCGGCCTGGTTGACGGCCTCCAGGCCGGAGGCGCAGAAGCGGTTGAGCTGGACGCCGGCGACGGTCTCGGGCAGACCCGCGGCGAGCGCGGCGGTCTTGGCGATGTCGCCGCCCTGGTCACCGATCGGGGAGACGACACCGAGGACGACGTCGTCGACGCGGTTCGGGTCCAGGTTCGGGTTGCGCTCCTGGATCGCGTCGATCAGACCGACGACCAGGTCGACGGGCTTCGTCGCGTGCAGCGATCCGTCCTTCTTGCCCTTGCCGCGCGGCGTGCGGATGGCGTCGTACACAAAAGCTTCGGGTTGTGCCATGACCGTCCCAACTCAATGTCGAAGTGAAGGCGCGCAGGGAAGGAGCGCCTCAGCCATTGTGACAGTAATACTGTCAAGGTCAATGGCCGGGTGCCTGTGGTCCACGTCACGGACGGAGCGGCTCCTCCCCAGGGCCCGCAGGTCGGTACCTGCGGACGAGGTACACGGTGCGCCTGCTGGGAAGACTGGGACTCGTGAGCACTCGTGGAAGCCTGACCCGGCGCGGTCGGATCGTCGTTGGCACCGCCGTTCTGCTGCTGCTCGCCGGCTCGGTGGTGATCTTCACCCGGATGCTCAGCGGGCCGGCGTGCACGGTCACCGCGGGCGGACGGACGGTCGACCTCAGCAGCGACCAGGCCGAGGCCGTGACCACCGCGCTGGCGCCGCAGGTGCGCCCGAGCGGCCCCGCGGCGAAGACCCTCGTGCACCGGGCCGCACCCGGTCTCGCCCCCGACGACGCGGCCCTGGTCGCGAAGGCCGTCACCGGCCGGCTGCACGCGGCACTCTCCTGCCGCAGCGGCGGAGCCGGTACGTCGGAGCCGGACACCCTCGACAGCCGTGGCCTGACAGCCCGGGCCGAGCGGGTCCGGCAGGACGTGCTGAAGCGGTTCGGGGACCTCCCGCTCGGCGGCTACGCCCCGGGCGGCGTGCACACCGGGCACATGCCGGGGTCGGCCCACTACGAGGGCCGCGCCGTCGACACGTTCTTCCGCCCGATCACCGCGGCGAACAAGAACCGCGGCTGGCAGCTCGCGCAGTACCTCGTCGCGAACGCGTCCCGGCTGGCCATCGAGACGGTGATCTTCGACGACCGGATCTGGACGGCCTCACGGGGACGCGACGGCTGGCGGCACTACGTCGTGCCCGACCCGCAGAACGCGCACAACGCTGCGGAGCGCGCGATCCTCGAGCACCGCGACCACGTGCACTACGACGTGACCGACTGACGCCTGGTCAGGCGGCGGCGAGCTTCTTGTCGTTCGCAGCGCGACGGTCGGCCAGCTCGATCATCCGGCGCACCTTCGGACCGCCGGTGGTCAGCTTGTAGAGCTTGACCAGCTGGGTCGGCAGGTTCTTCGCGTTGGTCTCGTCGAGCCAGCCGTTCGGCAGCGAGAGCCGCACGATCTTGTGCCACGCCGAGTACACCTGCTGGGGGAACGGGGCCGTGTGGTAGTTCAGGCCGTACTTCTCGAAGAGCGCCTGCACCTGCGGAGCGATCTCGGCGTACCGGTTGCTGTTCAGGTCGGGGAACAGGTGGTGCTCGATCTGGAAGCTCAGGTTGCCGGTCATCATGTGGATCGCCGGGCCGCCGGAGATGTTGGCCGAGCCGAGCATCTGGCGCAGGTACCACTCGCCGCGGGTCTCACCGTCGATCGACTTCTTCTCGAAGGTCTCGACCCCCTCGGGGAAGTGACCGCACATGATCACCGAGTGGCTCCACAGGTTGCGGACCACGTTGGCGGTGAAGTTCGCGGCCAGGGTCGGCAGGAACGAGCCGGTCGGCAGCGAGAGCGCCGGGTGCACCAGGTAGTCCTTGGTCGCCTGCTTGCGGATCTTGGCCAGCACGCCCTTGACGTTGGCCTGGAACTCCTCGCTGCGGTTCTCCTTCTTGATCTTCAGGTTCTTGCCGAGCTCCAGGTCGTAGGCAGCGATGCCGTACTCGAAGAAGCAGGCGTTGATGAAGTTCCAGAACGGCTGGGCCAGGAAGAACGGGTGCCAGCGCTGCTCCTCGTCGACCCGCATGATCCCGTAGCCGAGGTCGTTGTCCTTGCCGACGACGTTCGTGTAGGTGTGGTGCAGCTCGTTGTGCGAGTGCTGCCACTGCTTGGCGGGCGTCGCCATGTCCCACTCCCAGGTGGTGGAGTGGATCTTCGGGTCGCGCATCCAGTCCCACTGGCCGTGCAGGATGTTGTGCCCGATCTCCATGTTCTCCAGGATCTTCGCGACGCTCAGGCCGGCGGTGCCGAGCAGCCAGGCCGGCGGGAAGATCGAGAACAGCAGCACCGCGCGGCTGCCCGCCTCGAGACCGCGCTGGGTCTTGATGACGTTGCGGATGTACTTCGCGTCGGCCTCGCCGCGCACGTCGAGCACGGACTGGCGGATGGCGTCGAGCTCGATGCCGAGCTGCTCGATGTCCTCGGGCGTCAGGTGCGCGGTCGGGTCGACGTTCTTCTTCTGGATGGTGGTCATCTCGTGGCCTATCGCTCGATGTGGCAGGCGCCGGCTGCGGCGCTGATGCAGGTCTGGATCGGTACGCCGCCGGCGGCGGAGCTGATCGGGTCGACGGTGGTGATCGCGCCGTTGCGCAGGTCGCGCACGGCGCCTTCCTTCAGGGGGACGACGCAGCCGAAGCAGACGCCCATCCGGCAGCCGCTCGGCATCAGCGCGCCGGCGGCCTCGGCCACGTCGAGCAGCGGCGTCGCACCGTCCGCCTCGACGGTGCGGCCGTCGGCCAGTGTCAGGGTTCCGCCCTCACCCGCCTCGACGAACCCGGCGCGGAACTGCTCGGTGAACAGCGGTAGGCCGGCCGCCTCGTGGTGCGCGGTGAGCGCGTCCAGCAGACCGCTCGGCCCGCACGCGTAGGTGGTGCGCTCGGCGAGGTCGGGCACCAGCGAGGAGAGCTCCGCGACGTCGAGGACGCCGTGCACGTCGTCGTACCGGGGGACCAGGCGGACGGCGCCGTGGGCATCGAGCTCGCGCAGGTTGTCGAGGAAGATCGAGTCCGGCTCGCTCGGCGCGACGTGCACCACCACGATGTCGAGGTCGGCGCTGCGCGGCAGGTCCACGACGCCGGAGTCCGTCACCGGGAAGAGGTTGCGCAGCATCCCGATGACCGGCGTGACCCCCGACCCGGCCGTGACGAAGAGGAGCTTGGTCTCGACGAGCTCACCCCGCGAGGACGGGAGCACGAAGTCCCCGGCCGCCTGCTCCAGGTGCACCAGCGTCCCGGGCTTCGCGGCGTGCACCAAGTGGTTCGACACCTTGCCGTCCGGCACGGCCTTGACCGTGATCGAGATGCAGCCGTCGGCCCGCGGTCCGTGGGTGAGCGAGTACGCCCGCCACTCGCGGACACCGTCCACGTCGATACCGATCCGCAGGTACTGGCCCGGCACGTGACCGGCCCAGTCGACGCCGGGCCGCAGCACGATGGTCGCCGCGTCCCGGGTCTCCGGGTGCACCGAGACGATCCGACCGCGCAGGTCGGTGCCGCGGCGCAGCGGAGCGATCAGGTCGAGGTAGTCGGCCGGCATCAACGGCGTGGTGGCCGCCTCGGCGAGCTGCACCAGGCGACCGCGCAGGGTGGCGCGGTCCTCGCTCGGGCGCAGGAGTGTGTCGGTCATGGTGCAAGCATGACGTCCGCACGGATCAAACTCATGACCTGGCCAAGTGAATCTAGCGCTCTCTTTTGTTCGTAGCGTATAAAGAAGTCATGAGCGACCGCTCTCAGATGGCGTTACGGCTACCTCCCGATGTCGCCGCGGTGATGCGCACCGACATCGCCCAGGTCGCCGAGCAGGTGATCGCCGCGGTGATCAGCGAGGTGCCCAGCTACCGGGACCCGTTCCGCGGGCAGATGGGCCGCAACATCGAGATCGCGGTGAAGACCGCCCTGGACGGATTCCTCGACCTGGCCAGCCGCCGGGAGGGCATCGACGCCGGCGAGCAGATCGAGGCGGTGCTCGAGGCGGCCTACGCACTCGGCCGTGGCGAGGCTCGCAGCGGTCGGACCATGGACGCGCTCGCCCAGGCCTACCGGGTCGGGGCCCGGGTCGCCTGGCGCGAGATGAGCACCTCGGCGGTCTCGGCCGGACTGTCCGCCCCGATGCTGGCCCGACTCGCCGAGCTGGTCTTCGCCTACATCGACGAGCTCTCCGACGCCAGCGTCAGCGGTCATGCCGACGAGCTCGCGACCTCGGGCCGGCTCCGTCAGCGGCGGCTCGACCGGCTCACGGTCCGGCTCCTCGACGGCGCGCCGGAGGAGGAGCTGGTCTCCGCAGCCGAGCGGGCCGACTGGAATCCGCCGACGCGGCTGGCGGCCCTCGTCGCCCCCGAGGCACGGATCCGGGGCGCGCGTGCCCAGCTCGACAGCCGCAGCCTGTATCTGGCCGACGAGGTGGACGAGCTCGACTCGGGTTGGAACGTCGTGCTGGTCCCGATGCCCACCGACCGGGCCCGCGCCGCGGTCCTGCGCGCCGCGGCGGACACCGAGGCGATCGTCGGGCCGGCGGTTCCGTGGACGTCCGTCCGTACGTCGTACCTGCGCGCCCTGCACGCCTACCGGCTGAGCCTGTTCGGCGACACCGACCAGCACCTCGCGGACCTCGTGGTCACGGCGGCGCCGGACGCCCGGGCGGACCTCCGGACGCGCGTCCTCGCACCGTTGGACGCCGTCCGGCCAGCTGCCCAGGAGAAGCTCGAGCAGACCCTGCGGGCATGGTTGCTGCACCAGGGCCGGCGCGACGAGGTCGCCGCGGCGTTGTTCGTGCACCCGCAGACCGTGCGCTACCGGGTCGGCCAGCTCCGCGACCTGTACGGCGACCGGCTGACCGATCCCGAATTCGTCCGCGACGCGGTGATCGCGCTGGCCTGAGCCGGTCCGGGCTAGATCTGGACGGCGGCGCCCGAACCGATGAGCGCGTCGACGTTGTCGATGCCCCAGGCAGCCAGCGCCTCGCGGGTGTGCTCCCCGGCCCCTCCGGCCGGCGGCAGGCCCAGGGTCGCGCCGGTCCGGGAGAACCGCGGCGCCGGTGCCGGCTGCATCCGGCCGTGGTGCTTCACGAAGACCTCGCGGCTCTTCATGTGCGGGTGCTCGAACGCCTCGGTGAGCGGGATGATCGGCGCCACGCAGGCGTCGGTGCCGTCGAAGACGGCGCACCACTCGGCCTGGGTCTTCTCGGCGAACTTCGCCGTGAACACCGCGCGGAGCTCGTCGACCTTGGCGAAGTCGAACCGGTCGGGAGCCGTGTCCCGCACCCCGAGCAGGTCGATCAGGATCTCGTAGAACTGCGGTTCCAGCGAGCCGACCGACATGTGCTTGCCGTCGGCGGTCTCGTAGATGTCGTAGTACGGCGCACCGCCGTCCAGCAGGTTCGCGGCGCGCTCCTCCCGGTAGTTGCCGCCCTCGAGGAAGGCAGCGGTCATCGCGTTGAGGTGCGCGGTGCCGTCGACGATGGCGGCGTCGACGACCTGGCCCTGGCCGCTGACCCGGGCCTCGAGCAGCGCCGCGAGGATGCCGACGACGAGGTACATCGAGCCGCCGCCGAAGTCGCCGACGAGATTGGTCGGGAACTGGGGACGGTCCTTGGTCTGGCCGAGACCGAACAACGTCCCGGTGATCGCGATGTAGTTCATGTCGTGACCGGCGGCCTGCGACCACTCACCGGTCTGGCCCCAGCCAGTCATCCGGCCGTAGACGAGGCGCGGGTTGCGCGCGAAGCAGTCGTCCGGGCCGAGGCCCATCCGCTCGGTGACTCCGGGGCGCATGCCCTCGACGAGCACGTCCGCGTCCTCGACGAGCTGGAGCACGGTCTCGACCGCGGCCGGGTCCTTGAGGTTCAGCGCGACGCTGGGCCGGCCGCGGTTCAGGAAGTCGTGGCTGCCGCCGGTGAGCATCTGGCCGCCCGGGCGCTCGACCCGGATGACGTCAGCGCCGAGGTCGGCGAGCAGCGTGCAGGCGTGCGGGCTCGGGCCGATGCCCGCGATCTCGACGACCTTGATGCCCTTGAGCGGGCCGGTGCCCTGTCCCAGTTCGATAGCCATGCTGGGGATCATGACAGATTTACTGTCACGGTTGCGATCCGCCCATGAACCGGACCGATCACGCCTAGCATCACGCCGGTGAGGTCTCGGAACCGCCTGATCGGGCTCGCCGCCTTCTGCGTCGTGAGTGTGCTCGTCGCCGTGGGGGTCGTCTACGTCAAGTTCCGCCCGCCGGAACGTGACGCCAGCGGCTCCGTCGTCCGGGCTGGTCGGGCTCTGGTGCACGACCTCCGGGTCGGGGACTGCATCACCGACCCGTTCGTCTTCGGCGCGAAGAACACCGCCGTGCACGCCGTGCCGTGCACGCACGAGCACTCCTCGGAGGTCTACCTGCTCACCCGGATCCCGCAACCGGTCGGCGTTCCCTACCCCGGCGTCGGCGGGGTCAACGATCTGGCGCGGACCGCGTGCGGTGTCCACGACCTGCCGCCGGCGACGGCGACCTACCAGCGCTGGTTCGTGCGCCCGGAGGAGAAGGCCTGGAACAAGGGCGACCGGCGCGTGGTCTGCCTCCTGGCGGCGACGTCGCCGCAGAAACTCTCCTTCACCCGCTGAGGGCTGCCCCGAACATCTAGCATCGCCGCGTGAGCCAGCCGCCGGTCGACCCGCCGCCCCCGTACGGGCACCAGTGGCCGGCGCCTCCTCCACCGCCGCCGCCGTGGCAGTACCCGCCCTGGCCACCGGCGGGGTCCCCGTACGAGCAGCCGAAGTCCGGCACGAACGGTTTCACGATCGCCGCACTCGTCTTCGGCATCATCCCGATCTGCTTCCTCGGCATCATCTTCGGGATCGTCGGCCTGGTGCAGGCCTCCAAGTCCGGCGAGAAGGGCAAGGGGCTCGCGATCGCCGGGATCGTGCTGAACGTCGTCTGGCTGATCGGTGGGTTCACCGTCGCGCTGATCAGCTCGAGCGACGGCAGCGATGTGAGCCAGCCGAGCCCGAGCCGACACGCGAGCTTCGGGCTCAAGGTCGGCCAGTGCGTCAACGGACTGGTGGGCGAGCTGAAGGCGGAATCCATCGAACCGGTCGCCTGTGCCCTGGCGCACGAGGGCGAGGTCTTCGCCGTGATCGACCTGCCCAGCGGCCGCTACCCCGGTATCACCCAGGTCAGGAAGCGCGCCGACACCGACTGCTTCCGGCGCCTCGAGGAGGACCACCCGCAGGCCTACGACGACAAACGGGTGAGCGTCGACTACGTCTACCCGTCCCAACGCTCGTGGGACCACGGGGACCGTGAGCTGACCTGCCTCGTCGAGTACGACACCCGGCGGGCCGGCTCGATCGACGACGCCTACCTCACCGGCGGCTGACCCGAACAGGTCCGCAACGAGGTGGGGTGGACTTAGCATCGCGGGGTGACCCAGCCTCCCGAGGACCCGACGCCGCCGCCTCCCGGTGACCAGACCCCGCCGCCGTCGTACGAGCAGCAGTGGCCCGTGCAGCCCGCACCGGGTGCACCCTGGCCGCAGTACGGCTCGCCCTACGAGCAGCCGCAGGCGCCGAAGTCGGGGACAAACGGGTTCGCGATCGCCGCACTGATCTTCGGCATCATCCCGATCTGCTTCCTCGGCCTGATCTTCGGCATCGTCGCGCTCGTGCAGACCGGCAAGTCCGGCCAGAAGGGCAAGGGGCTCGCGATCGCCGGCATCGTGCTGAACGTGATCTGGCTGGTCGCCGGCGTCACCATCGCCGTCGTGAGCAGCCTGGACAACGCCGACCGCGACTCGACCGGCACCATCACCAAGAGCGGCAAGGTCTCGGTCTTCGACCTCAAGGTCGGCGACTGCTTCAACGGACTCGACAACGTGAAGATGGGCGACACCATCTTCACGCTGGACGGCGTCCCGTGCAGCAAGCTCCACCAGGGCGAGGTCTACGCCGAGGCGCCCATCAACGAGGCCTCGTACCCGGGCCCTGAGAGCCTGCAGCGCAGCGGCGAGACTCCGTGCAAGGACAAGCTCCAGCAGGTGGCTCCGAAGCACTACGCCAACCGCGACGTCGGGGTCATCTGGATCTACCCCGAGAAGGACGCCTGGAGCAGGGGTGACCACCACTACTCCTGCATCGCCATCAGCGTCGGCCGGAGCACCGGCTCGATCACGGACTGACGTCAGGCGCGGGCGACCACGATCCGCGGCGGCTGCGCCAGCGACTGCCCGACCACGCAGTAGCGCTCGGTCGCGGTCGCGAGCCGTTCCAGCGCGGTGTCGTCGGCGTCGCTGTCCACGGTGAACGACACCACCACGTCCTGGACCCCGACCGGGACGGACCGGTCCAGGCCGAGCGTTCCGCGGGCGTCGAACGCCCCGGTCACCGCACCACTCACCGAGCGGAGCTCGAGACCCATCGACGTGGCGACCGAGTGCAGCGTCACGCCGGCGCAGGCGAGCAGCGCCTCGAGCAGCATGTCACCGGAGCAGGCGTCGGAGCCGTCGCCGCCGGTTGCCCGGTGCAGGCCGGCACGACTCGTGCCCGCGAACTGCTCGACGTCGAACGTGACCCCGGGGGAGCCGATCCGACCCGAGGCGTTCAGCGGGGTCAGCGCGCTGGCCGGGTCGTCCCGGTAGCGCTCCTTCAGCGGCGCCTGCAGGGCGCGCAGCTCGGCAGCATCCATGGCGCGACGCTACTCCCGGCGGACCTGCCGTGCTGGGATGGACCGGTGATCAGCCTTCGACCCCTCGAGATGTCCGATGTCCCCGAGCTGACCGACCTGATGCAGGCGAACCGCGAGTTCCTGGAGCCCTGGGAACCGGTTCGGCCGCCGGAGTACTTCACCGAGCCTGCCGTGCGGGCCGTCACCGCCGGGCTGGTGGACGCCCGGAACGCCGGTCTGACGATGCCGTTCGTGATCGACGACGACGGCTCCATCGCGGGGCGCACCACCCTGAACAACATCGTCCGCGGACCGTTCCAGTCGGCGTCGATCGGTTACTGGGTCGACGGTGCCCGCGGGGGTCGCGGCATCGCGTCGGAGGCGTGCCGGTTGATCGTGGAGTACGCCTTCGGTGAGTTCGGCCTGCACCGCGTCGAGGCAGGCACGCTCGTCGACAACCTGCGCTCGCAGAAGGTGCTCGCCAACAACGGCTTCGAGCAGTTCGGGATGGCGCCGCGGTACCTGCAGATCGCCGGGCAGTGGCAGGACCACCTGCTGTTCCAGCGGATCAATCAGTCCTACTAGAGCACCCGGCGCAAGAACTCACGGGTGCGCTCCTGGGTCGGGTCGACCAGCACCTGCTCCGGTGGGCCCTGCTCGAGGATCCGGCCCTGGTCGAGGAAGCAGACCTTCGTCGCCACCTCGCGGGCGAAACCCATCTCGTGCGTGGCGAGCAGCATCGTCATCCCGGCCTCGGCCTCGCTGCGGACGATGTCGAGCACCTCGCCGACGAGCTCAGGGTCGAGCGCCGCGGTGATCTCGTCGAGGAGCAGCACGTCGGGCTGGGTGCACAGCGCCCGGACCAGCGCGACCCGCTGCTGCTGACCACCGGAGAGCTGGTCGGGGTAGGCGTTCTCCTTGTCACCGAGGCCGAACCGGGCCAGCAGCGTGCGGGCGAGCTCGGCGGCCTCCGCCTTGGAGATCCCGGAGACCTTCACCGGCGCGAGCGAGCAGTTCTGGAGCACGCTCAGGTGCGGGAACAGGTTGTAGGCCTGGAAGACCATCCCGATCCGACGGCGCACGGCGCGTACGTCGACCAACGGATCGGAGATCTCGGTGCCGTCCAGCACGATGGTGCCGTCCTGGATCTGCTCGAGCAGGTTGAGACACCGCAGCAGCGTGGACTTCCCGGAACCCGAGGACCCGATGAGGCAGACCACGTCGTGCTGCGCGACGTCGAGGTCGATCCCGGAGAGCACGACCTTGTCCCCGTACGCCTTGCGCAGGCCGCGGATCTCCAGGAGGCTCATCGGCCACGCTCCCGGACCAGGGCGCGGTGGCCGAGCCAGTCGGTCAACCGTGCCAGCGGGATCGTCAGCGCCAGGAAGAACAGGCCGCTGACGAGCAGCGGTGTGTAGTTGAAGTTGTAGTTGCCGTAGTCCGAGGCTGCGAGCAGCGTCTCGGCCACACCGACCGAGGCGACCAACGAGGTGTCCTTCTGCAACGACACGAAGTCGTTGAGCAGCGGCGGACCGACCCGGCGGATCGCCTGCGGGAGCACCACGTACCGGGTCGTCTGCCCGCGGCTCAGGGCGAGCGCCTCAGCACTGGCGATCTGCGAGGGGTGGATCGAGTCGATACCGGATCGGATCACCTCGGCGACGTACGCGCCGTAGCAGAGGACGAGCGCCACGGTGCCGAGGACCGTCAGCGACGTGGGCACGCCGGTCAGGTTGAGCGCCGGGATACCGAGGCAGGCGACGAACACGACGAGCAGCGTCGGCAGCCCGCGGAAGACGTCGGTGTAGGCAACGGCGAGCAGGCGCGCCGGCGTGAGCCACGGGGTGACCGAGTTCCGCGTGACCGCGACCAGCACCCCGATCGCCAGGATGATCGGCTCCGCGATCACGAACATCTTGATGTTCGTCCAGAAGCCCTTCGCGACATCAGGGAAGGCAGCCTTCGCGTGGTGCCAGGAGAGAAAGGTCTGCTGGAACCGGTCCCAGCCGGGCGAGGTGATCGTGACGAGCACGAGCACCGCGAGCGCAACGACCGTGATGACCAGGGCGAGCAGGCGTCGCCGGCGGGCCAGCGCCCGCCGGAGCGCCTGTCGCTGGAGCTCGCGCGGGCTCGGCGTCCAGTCCGAGGTGCTCGCGGTCACTGAAGAACGGGGACGTTGACCGTGTCGGAGAGCCACTGCTTCTCGATGCCGGCCAGGGTGCCGTCATCCTTCAGCTTCTTTAGCGCCTGGTTGACGCAGCCGACCAGTCCGCTGCCCTTCTGGAAGAGCATTCCGAACTGCTCCTGCTGACCGGCCTCCGGCTGGAACTGCCCGAGGATCGAGGAGCCCTCGATCTCAGCAGCCGTGATGTAGAAGGCGGTGGGCAGGTCCGCCACGATCGCGTCGACCTGGCCGTTGAGCAGCGCCTGCTTGGCGACGTTCGTGTTCGTGAACACCAGCGGGTCGGCGTCCGGCTTGATCTGGTCCCGGATCGCGGTGAGGCTGGTGGTGCCGGTCTGGGCGCCGAGCTTCAGCTTCTTCAGGTCGGCCAACGAACCGGCCTTCACGTTCTCCTTGTCGAGCACGATCACGGCCTGGGCCGCGGAGTAGTAGCCGTCGGAGAAGTCGACGACCTTCGCTCGGGCCGGAGTGATCGAGATCTGGTTGATGTCGAAGTCGAACTTCTTGGCGCCCGGCGCGTAGGAGTTGTTGAACGGCACCTTCACCCAGCTGACGTCGCTCTTGGCGAACCCGAGCTCATCGGCAACCGCGTAGGCCACAGCGGACTCGTAGCCCTTGCCGTTCGTCGGGTCGTTGTCGGAGAACCAAGGGTCGTACGCCGGGGAGTCGGTGCCGATTGTCAGCTTGCCGGCGGTGTGCAGCGGCAGGTCCGCGACCGCGCACTTCGAGGGCGCGGCGGAACCGGTGGTGTCGTCCTTCTTCTCACCACAACCAGCGGTGAAGGCGAGGACGAGCGGGAGGACGGCAAGGGCTACAGGGCGCAGACGCATGGCGGCATCGTAGGACCGGCGACCCTCCAGGACCAATGTCGACCGGACAACTGGACTATCCCGCGTGAGGCAGGCCACCTCTGCAACTAGTTGCATAGGGTGCTGCTCAGGGTGCAGAGTGACGCTGTGGCCCTCGAACACGCGCTCCTGGTCGCCCTCAGCGAACGTCCTGCTGCCGGGCTCGAGCTCGCGCGCCGCTTCGACCGCTCGATCGGCTTCTTCTGGAGCGCCACCCACCAGCAGATCTACAAGGTGCTGCGCCGGATGGAGGACGACGGCTGGGTGACCGCGGAGGTCCAGGCCCAGACCGCGGCCCCCGACAAGCGCGTCTACACGGTCACCGACGTCGGTACCAAGGCCCTGGCCGACTGGATCGCGACCACCACTCCCCGCGCCGGCTTCCGCAGCGAGATCGCGGTGAAGATGCGAGCCGCCTCGTACGGCGACCGCACGGCTCTCGAGGCCAATCTGCGCGAGCTCGTCGACGACCACCGCACCCGGCTCGCCCACTACGAGGGCATGGCCGCCCGCGACTACCCCGAACCCACCCGCCTCGAGGGCCAGGAGCTCGACACCTACCTGGTCCTGCGCGGCGGCATCCTCCAGGAGACCTTCTGGATCGCCTGGATCACCGAGTACCTGGAGGCACACGCATGACCTACGACCACTTGCTCAGCCCGCTGACCATCGGCGACCTGACCCTGCGTAACCGCGCGGTGATGGGTTCGATGCACACCGGCCTGGAGGACTTCTTCTGGGACATGCCGAAGCTGTCGGCGTACTTCGCCGAGCGTTCGGCCGGCGGGGTCGGGCTGATCATCACCGGCGGCTACGCGCCCAACAAGCGTGGCTGGCTGAAGCCCCTGGCCAGCGAGATGACCAACCGGCTCCAGGCGCAGCGGCACCGCCAGGTCACCGACGCGGTGCACGAAGCCGGCGGTGCGATCGCGATGCAGATCCTGCACGCGGGGCGCTACTCCTACGTCCCGTGGTCGGTCTCCGCGTCCGCCAAGAAGGCGCCGATCAACCCGTTCAAGCCGACCGCACTCTCGACCAAGGGCGTCGACCAGACCGCCAGCGACTTCGCCCGCTCCGCGGCCCTGGCCAAGAAGGCCGGGTACGACGCCGTCGAGATCATGGGCTCCGAGGGTTACCTCATCAACCAGTTCCTGGCCGAGCGCACCAACGAGCGCACCGACGAGTGGGGCGGCACAGCGGCCCGCCGGATGAAGTTCCCGGTCGAGATCGTCCGCCGGACCCGGGAGGCCGTCGGCGACGGCTTCCCGATCATCTACCGGATCTCGCTGCTCGACCTGGTCGAGGGCGGCCAGACCTGGGACGAGGTCCTCGAGCTCGCCTTCCTCATCGAGGACGCCGGCGCCACCGTGCTGAACACCGGCATCGGCTGGCACGAGGCCCGGGTGCCCACGATCATCACCCAGGTGCCGCGTGGCGCCTGGACCTGGGCGACCGCCCGGCTCAAGAAGGAGGTCGCGATCCCGGTCTGCGCCTCCAACCGGATCAACACCCCCGAGCTGGCCGAGCAGATCCTGGCCGACGGCGAGGCCGACCTGATCTCGATGGCCCGCCCGCTGCTGGCCGACCCCGAGTTCATGAACAAGGTCGCGCAGCAGCGCACCGACGAGATCAACACCTGCATCGCCTGCAACCAGGCCTGCCTGGACCACGTGTTCGCCAACAAGAAGGCCTCGTGCCTGGTGAACCCGCGCGCCTGCCACGAGACCGAGATCGTGCTGACCCCGGTACGCCGTCCGCGCGAGGTCGCGGTCGTCGGCGCCGGACCGGCGGGACTCTCGGCGGCGGTGTCGCTGGCCGAGACCGGCAACAAGGTGACGCTGTTCGAGAAGAACGCCGACCTCGGCGGCCAGTTCCGGCTCGCGATGCAGGTACCCGGCAAGGAGGACTTCTCCGAGACGCTGCGCTACTTCACCCGTCGCCTCGAGGTGCTCGGAGTCTCCGTGAAAACCGGGACGACCGCCGAGGTCGCCACGCTGGCCGGCTTCGACGAGGTCGTGATCGCCACCGGCGTCGAGCCGCGCGTCCCGGCGATCCCGGGCATCGACCACCCCAAGGCCGTCCTGTACTCGGACGTGCTGTCCGGATCTGTGATCCCCGGCAAGAAGGTCGCGGTCATCGGAGCCGGCGGCATCGGCGTGGACGTCTCGGTGTTCCTGACGCACGAGGAGGAGTCGCTCGAGGAGTGGCTGGAGCACTGGGGCGTCGGTGACCCGGATTCCTTCCGCGGCGGCCTGACCTACCCCGAGCCTCGGACAGCGGCCCGCGCGGTGACGCTGATCCAGCGCAAGACCTCGATGATCGGCAAGGACCTCGGCAAGACCTCAGGTTGGGCGCACCGCTCGGTGCTCAAGCAGTCCGGCGTCAAGCAGATCAGCGGTGCCACCTACGACCTGATCGACGACGACGGTCTGCACGTGACCGTCGACGGTGTCCCGCAGGTCCTCGACGTCGACCACGTGGTCATCTGCGCTGGCCAGGAGTCGGTGCGCGGTCTGTACGACGAGCTGGTCGCGGCCGGCCGTCCGGTGACGATCATCGGTGGCGCGGACGTTGCGGCCGAGCTCGACGCGAAGCGCGCCATCGAGCAAGGCGTCCGGCTGGCCGCACGGACGGGTTCCTAGGCCATGGAGTCCCTCATCGTCCGCTGGCTGCGCGCCGGGGATGCCGGCGACGTCGACGCGTTCGACGCCCTGCTGCACGACGACGTCGTCGTGCACGCACCACGCGGCTTGTCGACCTCCAGCCTCGAGGCCGAGAAGCAGGTCTGGCGCGAGGCGGTCGCCGCCATGCCCGACCTGCGCCACGAGGTCCAGGAGGTCGTGCGCGACGGGGACGTCGAGATGGCGCGCGTCGTCGTCAGCGGGACGCTCCATCAGGAGTTCGGCGGTGTCGCCGCCAACGGGGTCCCGTTCCGGATGGACCAGGCCGTCATCTGCCACCTCGAGGACGGCAAGGTCCGCGAGGCGTGGGAGATCGCCGACGTGGGAGCGATCGACCAGACGAGCTGAGGGCCCGATCTACGGGTGCTGCTCGAGCTCGTGGTCGCGGTGCGACTCGGGTTCGACCTGGAAGGTCGCGTGGTCGATCCCGAAGTCCTCGGCGACGCAGTGCGTCAGGTCGTCGAGGATCTGACCGACGCCCCGGGTCCGCAACGCCTCGTCGGTGACCGTCACGTGTGCGGAGAGCGCCGGCATCCCGCTGGTGATGGTCCAGGCGTGCAGGTCATGCACGTCGACCACGCCTTCGGCATGACCGAGGTGGTGCCGGATCTCCTCGACATCGAGGCCGGCAGGTGTCGCCTCGAGCAGCACCCCGAGCACCTCGGCGAGCAACGCCCATGCGCGCGGCAGCACCAGCACCGCGATCAGCAACGACGCGATCGAGTCGGCGCGCAGGAAGTCGGTGGTCAGCACCAGGACACCGGCGACGATCGCGGCGAGCGAGCCGAATGCGTCGCTGAGCACCTCGAGGTAGGCGCCCTTCATGTTCAGCGAGCTGTCCCTGCGCCCGGTCAGCACTGCCACCGACACCAGGTTCGCTGCCAGACCGACGACCGCGAAGACGAGCATCTTGCCGGCCTCGACGTCAGCGGGATCGATGAGCCGGCTGATGCCGGCGTACGCGAGGTAGCCGCAGAGGCCGATCAGGACGACGGCGTTCAGCAGCGCCGCGAGGATCTCCACGCGGTGGTACCCGAAGGTCCGCTTCGGGCTGGGGGGCCGCGTCGCGATCAGCGAGGCCGAGAGCGCGATCACGATCCCGGCGGCGTCGGTGAGCATGTGGCCGGCGTCGGCAAGCAGTGCCAGCGACCCGCTCCACCACGCGCCGAGGGCCTCGACGACCACCACCGTCGAGGTGAGGCCGAGGACGAGCAGCAGGCGACGCCGGTCCTCAGCGCGACCGGCGGCGTGGCCGTGGTCGTGCGAATGCCCTGCGCCCATGCGGTCAACCTTAGTGACGAACGGGACTACCGTTGGCGCGTGGAGGAGCTGCCGATCACCGGGATCGTGATCCCGGTCGCCGAGGCCGACCGGTTCGTGCAATCCGCCTCCGGGGGACCACGGCGCCTGCCCGGCTTCGGCACCGTCCCGGCGCACATCACGCTGCTCGCGCCGTTCCTGCCCGAGGAGGAGCTCGACGACGCGACCTGGGAGGCGCTCGGGGCGTTCTTCGACGACGTGACCCCGTTCGGCTTCGAGCTGACCGACGTCTGCGAGTTCCCCGGCGGCGTCACCTACCTCTCACCCGAGCCGGCCGGGACCTTCCGACGGCTGACTCAGGAGCTCCACAAGCTGTTCCCGGAGTTCCCGCCGTACGGGGGCGCGTTCGACGAGATCGTCCCCCACCTGACGGTGCCGCTGGCCGAAGGCGAGAACATGGCAGCCCTCACCACAGCCCTCACGCCGGGACTGCCGCTGGCCGTGCACGCCTCGGCAGCGGCCGTCTTCGTCACCGACGAGGACGGCACCCGGGTCCTCGGCACGCTGCCGTTCGGGAACTCGGCGGCGTGAGCTCGATCGTCCGGGCCGGCAACCGCTTCCTCACCGAGGCCGAGGGCCGCAGCACCCGGCACCTGTTCTCCTTCGGTGCGCACTACGACCCGAGCCGCCTCGGGTTCGCTGCCATGGTCGCGCACAACGACGAGACCCTCCCGCCCGGCACCGGCTACCCCGAGCACCCGCACAGCGAGCTCGAGATCGTCACCTGGGTGCTCACCGGGGCTCTGCGGCACACCGACTCGGGCGGACGAAGCGGAGTGCTGCTGCCCGGTGACGTCCAGCGGATCAGCACCGGGACCGGCATCGTGCATGCGGAGATCACCGAGCCCGGCGTCGAGACCCGCTTCCTGCAGACGTGGCTCCGTCCCGACGAGGCCGGTCGCGTGCCGTCGTACGGGCTGGACCGCGGAGCGCCGGATGCCGACCTGAGCGAGGTGGTCTCACCCGGAGACCTGGGCACGGCCAGAGCCCGGCTGCTCCTCGGAACCCCGACGCGATCCGCCGAGCTCCCCGACGCACCGGCGCTGCACCTGTTCGTCGTCGACGGCCGTTTCCGTCTCGCCGGCGCAGACCTGGCAGCCGGCGACAGTGCCCTGCTGAACGGGACCGACCCGCGGACGCTGGAGGTCCTCGAGCCAGGACCGGTCGCGGTATGGGCCTTCGGGGTATGAGCCCGCGGCTTCGCCGGTATCGTTCGCCGCAGCACTCAGCGACCTAGGAGAACAGCAGTGAACACCCCGACCGCAGGCGGCTCCCGCCGGCTGGCAGAGCACGCGAAGGTCGCCTTCCGCTCGGCGCTGCACAAGCGCAACCTCGACCTGGTCCGCAACCCGTTCCCAGTGCAGGTCGCGACCGCGATGAAGACCCTGCGGCTCGGCACCGCGCTCGACATCGGCGCCAACATCGGTCAGTACGGCGCAGCGCTGCGGGCCAGCGGCTTCACCGGCCGGATCATCTCCTGCGAGCCGCTGAGCGACGCCTACCCGCACCTGGCCAAGCGTGCCTCGGGCGACTCCTCCTGGACCGCCCTGAACACCGCCGTCGGCACCGAGCCCGGCGAGATCGAGATCAACGTCTCCGGCAACTCCTACTCGTCCTCGATCCTGCCGATGACGAACGCGCACAGCTCCGCGGCGCCGGGTTCGGAGTACGTCCGCTCGGAGAAGGTCGCGATGACCACGGTCGCCGAGATCCTCGCCGGCCAGAAGGTCGACCCTGCCTCCGCACTGCTGAAGATCGACACCCAGGGCTACGAGGGCGCCGTCCTCGACGGAGCCGGTGACCGGCTCACCGAGTTCGCCGCCGTCCAGCTCGAGCTCTCGATGGTGCCCCTGTACGACGGGGCGCCGCTCTTCGACGACCTGGTCCAGCGGATGCGCGACGCCGGTTTCGGCATCTTCGCGCTCGAGGGTGGCTTCAGCGACCCGCGCACCGGCCGGATGCTCCAGTGCGACGGGTTCTTCGTCCGCAACGAGCTGATGCCCGCCAGCGCCTGATCCCTACGGGATCAGCACGCCGGGGTTCAGCACACCGGTCGGGTCGAGCTCGGCCTTGACCGCGCGCAGGATCTGCACCCCGACCGGACCGATCTCCTCGGCCAGCCACGGCTTGTGGTCCTGACCGACCGCGTGGTGGTGGGTGATCGAGGCGCCGTTGTGCACCATCGCGTCCGACGCGGCGGCCTTCGCGGCGAGCCACTGCGGGAGCGGCTCGTCGGAAGCCTTGGTCGCCACCGTGAAGTAGAGCGAGGCGCCGGTCTCGTAGACGTGCGAGATGTGGCAGAGCACCAGCGTCGCCTCGCCGAGCGCTCCGACCAGGGCGTCCTTCACCGAGGTGTAGACGTGGTCGAGGTTGGACCAGAAGGTGACGGTCTCCATCGTCTCGACCAGAACGCCGACGTCGAGGAGCGAGTCGCGGAGGTACGGACCGTGGAAGCGACCGTCCGACCACGCCTGGCCCGAGTCCGCACCTTGGTTCTCCCCGCCGAGTCCCCCGAGGATCGCGGTGACGGCAAGCCGCTTGGCCTCGACGGCGGCGGGCGTGCCCTCGTAGCCGGTGATCATCAGGCAGCCACCGGCGCTCTCGCCCCCGACCTCGCTGGGCTTGGCCAGGTTGATCGCGGTCTCGTTCTCGTCCGAGAGCCGCAGCACGGTCGGCATGACGCCGGCCTGGGCGAGGGTGCGCATCGCGGCAGCGCCCTCGGTGAACGAGCCCCAGCGCCAGGCCTCGTAGGTGCGGACCTCGGGCAGCGGACGGACCCGCACCCGGACCGCGGTGACGACACCGAACGCGCCCTCGGAGCCCATGATGACCTCGCGCAGGTCGGGGCCGGCCGCGTTCGCGGGGGAGTTGCCCAGCTCGAGGGTGCCCTGCGGGGTGGCGACCTTGAGGCCGACCACCAGGGAGTCGAAGCGGCCGTAGCCGGCCGAGGACTGCCCGGAGGACCGGGTGACCGCGAAGCCACCGATCGAGGCGTACTGGAAGGACTGCGGGAAGTGGCCCAGCGTCAGACCCTCCGCGGCCAGCAGCGCCTCAGCGGCCGGGCCGCGCAGGCCGGGCTCGAGGACCGCTGTCATCGACGTGCGGTCGACCTCGACCAGCTTGTCGAAGCGCTGGAGGTCCAGGGAGATCACGCCGGCATAGCCGTCGCGCTTCGCGGCGAGGCCCCCGACGACCGACGTACCGCCACCGAAGGGAACGACGGCGACGTGGCGACGGACGGCCCAGTCGATGAGCGCCACGACCTCGTCGTGGGTGCTCGGGCGGACCACGGCGTCCGGCGAGTCCGAGCCGTCACCGGCGCGCAGCCGGAGCAGGTCGGGGGTCGACTTGCCGCGGGTGCGCAGCAGCCGCGACTCGTGGTCCGTGAGGACATGGCCGGAACCCACAATCGCCTCGAGCTCCGCCAGGAGCTCGGGAGCGAGCGGAGCGGACAGCCGGACGTCCGCCGGGTCGACAGCCGGGGTGTCCGAGGTCCCGATGAACGTGTCCACCAGCGTGTGCGCGCTCTCGGCGAGCGGGCCGGCGTGGGCCGGGTCGCCCCAGCGGGACCAGTGCATCTCGGCAGAGGTCTTGTCGGAGATCGGGCTCGGGTTCGTCCTCGTCATGTGTTACAGTGTGACACATGACGTCACTTCGTAACAACCCCGAGGCTCAGAAGACTTCTGAGGACCTGGCGTTGGACGCTGCGCGCGAGTCCATCCTGAACGTTGGTTGGAGCCGGACCACGCTCACCGAGATCGCGCGTCGCGCCGGTCTGTCGCGGATGACGCTCTACCGCCGCTGGCCCGAGATGAACGCGCTCCTGGGTGACCTGATGACCCGCGAGTGGGCGAGCCTGGTCGACCTGGGCCCGCGGAGCGCCAACCACCGCGAGCGCCTCGTCGCCGGCATCGTCGGTACGGTGCGGGCGCTGCGCGGTAACGAGCTGTTCAACCGCATCGTCGAGCTCGACCCCGAGATGCTGCTGCCCTACCTGCTGCGTCGCGCCGGCCGCTCCCAGGAGCTCGTGCTCGAGCTGCTGGTCTCCGAGATCAGGGCCGGCCAGGAGGCCGGCGAGATCCGCGAGGGCGACCCGGCACTGCTCGCGCGCTCGCTCCTGCTCGCCTCCCACGGCTTCACCCTCTCGGTGCAGACCATGACCAGCGAGTCCTCGGACGACGCCGCCTTCGACCACGAGCTGACCCAGCTCGTCGAGAGGTACCTGGCGCCGTGAGGACCGATGACGGACGGATCGTCGCCGGCTCCGCCGGCATCCCGGAGACCACCGACGTCCTGGTGATCGGCCTCGGCGTCACCGGCGCCGGCGTCGCGCTCGACGCGGCCACCCGCGGCCTCGACGTCGTCGCCGTCGATGCGTGGGACCTTGCGTGGGGCACCTCCCGGTTCAGCTCCAAGCTGGTGCACGGCGGCCTGCGTTACCTGGCCAGCGGTCAGGTCGGCATCGCCCACGAGAGCGCCGTCGAGCGCGGCATCCTGATGGAATCGACCGCGCCGCACCTGGTGCACGCGCTGCCGATGGTGATCCCGCTGACCTCGGACCTCTCCGCGTTCGACGCGTTCCTCGCCCGTCGTGGCGTCGGTGCCGGTGACCTGCTCCGCCGGGTCGCGCGCACCAAGCGGACCACGTTGCCCAAGCCGCGCCGCATCAACGCCACCGAGACCAAGGCCCTGGCCCCGGTCACCCGCCACGACGTCCGCGGCGGAGTGCTGTCCTGGGACGGCCAGCTCGAGGACGACGCGCGACTGGTCACCGGCATCGCCCGCACCGCAGCCGCGGCCGGGGCGAAGGTGCACACCCGCACCCGGGTCCTCGAGGTCACCGGCACCGGTGCGCTCCTGCGTGACGAGCTCACCGGCGAGGAACGCCGCATCACCGCGAAGGTCGTGATCAGTGCCGCCGGCGTCTGGTCCGGCCAGCTGGTCGAGGGCATCACCCTCAAGCCGAGCCGTGGCACCCACCTGGTGCTGCGGGCCGAGACCCTCCCCGGTGTGCGCTGCGCGATCATGGCGCCGGTCCCGAACGCCTCCAACCGGTTCGTCTTCGCACTCCCCCAGCCGGACGGCACCTTCTACGTCGGCCTCACCGACGAGGAGGTCGACGGCGAGATCCCCGACGTCCCCGCGGTGCCCGAGGAGGACGTCACCTTCCTGCTCGACGTGATCTCCCGCGTCCTCGAGCGGCCGGTCACCCGCGCTGATGTCGTCGGCTCCTACGCCGGCCTGCGCCCGCTGCTCAAGAGCGAGGGCTCGACCGCCGATCTCTCCCGCAAGCACGCGGTCCTGATCTCGAAGACCGGCGTCGTGACGATCGTGGGCGGCAAGCTGACCACCTACCGGCGGATGGCCCAGGACGCGGTCGACGCCGCCCTCGAGCACGCCGGCATCACCGCGAAGCCGTGCGCCACCAAGGCCTACCCGCTCCTCGGCGCCGCCGACGCGACGACGCTGGCCGGCATCGACGCACCGCCACGGCTGGTCCGTCGGTTCGGAACCGAAGCGCCGGCCGTCCTGGCCAACGCAGTCGCCCGCGGCCTCACCGAGGCCGAAGCGATGACGCCGGTCAGCCCGAGCGTTCCGGCGACGCTGGCCGAGCTCGTCTTCGGGATCACCCACGAGGGTGCGGCCGACGTCGACGACCTGCTGGACCGGCGTACCCGGATCGGGCTGGTGCCCGCCGACCGCGCAGCGGCGGTACCCCTGGCCGAGCGTGCGTTCGAGATCGTCAGGACGAGCCGGGGCTGACCAGCCCGTGGTCGTAGGCGTAGACGATCGCTGCGGGCCGGTCGCGCAGCTCGAGCTTGGTGAAGATCCGCCCGATGTGGCTCTTCACGGTGAGCTCGGAGATGAACAGGGTCGAGGCGATCTCCGCGTTCGACTGCCCGGCCGCCATCGCGCAGAGCACCTCGAGCTCGCGAGCAGTGAGCACCTCGTGCTGATCGCCTGACGCCACCGGAACGGCCGCGCTCTGCCGGTAGCTGCTGAGCACCCGACCGGTCACCGCCGGGTCGAGCCACGAGTCCCCGGCCGCCACGGCACGGACCGCGCGGATCAGGTCGTCGGCCGAGGAGTCCTTGAGCAGGAAGCCGGCGGCACCGGCACGCAGAGCACCGGACAGGCGCTCGTCGTCGTCGAAGGTGGTCAGCACCAGGACCGGCGGGGCGTCCTCGCGGGCCGCCAGTCGGCTGGTCGCGGTGATCCCGTCGACCTCGCGCATCCGCAGGTCCATCAGCACCACGTCGACCTCGCCGGCCGCGTCCAGCGCTGCGGGCAGCTCGGACCCGTCGCCGCACTCGGCGACGATCTCGAAGCCGTCGCGCCGCCGCAGGATCCGGCGCAGACCCGAGCGCACCAGCTCCTGGTCGTCGACCAGCACCACGCGCGTCTCCGCGCGTTCGTCGTCGCTCACCACGCCAGCTTCCTCACCTTCAGCGGGCAGGACAGCAGGCCGTTGCGCTCCCGCAGCGGAACCCGTACGTCGACCAGCCAGTCGCCGTCGACGGCTTCCGCGGCCAGCGTCGCGCCGAGCTGCTCGGCGCGCGCGCTCATCCCCGCCAGACCCGAGCCGCGGCCGTCGGTCACGACACCGACCGGCAGGGCGTTGCGGACCACCAGGTGGGCCTGCTGGTTCGTCACCTCGAACTGCACCCGGGCCGTGCTGGTCGGCGCGTGCTTGGCGATGTTGGCCAGCGACTCCTGGGCGATCCGGTAGAGCCCGAGCCCGGTCGCCTGTGCGAGCCGGTGCGGGTCACCGGCCTCGGCGTACTGCACCGAGAGACCGGCGCCCTTCATCTGCGCGACCAGCGATCCGATGTCCGCGCCACCCGGCAGCGCCTCGGTCGGCTCGGGACCGTCGGCGAGCGTGCTCACCGTCTGCCGGATGTCGGCCATCGCCTGGCGGCCCACCCGTTCGGCATCAGCCAGGGCGTCGTCGACATCGGCGATGTCGCCGGGCACGTTGGCGTCCAGGTCGCGCAGCGCGTGGCGGGCACCGGTGATCTGCAGCAGGGTCACGCTCAGCGAGTGGGCGACCAGGTCGTGGATCTCGCGCGCGATCCGCTCGCGCTCGGCCAGAGTGGCGCGCGCGTACTCGCCCTCGCGTGCGGCCCGCTCGGCCTCCAACGCTCGCATCTGCCAGCGCAGCGTGTACCCGATGACGAAGCCGAGCCAGATGTCGACGATGTGCACCGGGAGACCGGCCAGCCCCGGTCCGATCTCGGTGGCGACCAGCATCGCCTCGGACACGCAGGCAACGATCAGCCCGTTGCGGACCCCGTCCCGGGCGACCACCTCGGCCGTCACCACGGCGAGCAGAGCCGGCGCCACGTCGAACGTGCGGTCGCCCGTGACGTGATTGGCCAGCAGGAGCCACGCCGCGACCAGCGCTGCGAGGGTCTCGGCCCAGTGCGGCAGGTGCTTCTTCCCGACGATCATCATCGCCGCGGGGACCACGACCAGGAACAGCACCGCGACGGCGAGCAGGTTCGGCGGCAGCAGGGCGTCCCGCAGGCTCAGAGCGGCGATCACCGCGCCCAGCTGACCGACCCCGGAGAGGATCGGGATCCACCACGGGTAGCTGAGCCCGTGCTCGGCGATGGTCTCCTCGATGCGGGCCTTGAGCGCTTCTGCGGGAGCCAGGAACGCCGAGAGGACTCGGGTTCCGGGGTCGATGTCAGCGCGCACGGATCCAAGAGTAGGCAGCGCGAGCCGCTCGCGGCATCCATCCACGGTGTCACCACGCCTCCTACCTGGGTCGTAGGCCGAATGGGTCCCGCGGAGCGATGTCCGGACGCGCGCGGCTCCGTAGTTTCGTTGCTACCGAATCTTTCCCCACGACGAGCAAGGGGTGATCCCCATGAGCTGGACCGAGACCCACCGCCGCTGGCAGGCACTGCAGGAGATCGAGGCGCTGGCCAGCGCAGGCTGCGCCGAGCTGCCCTGGAACACCGAGTACGCCGAGATCTTCGGCGACCGCGACACCCTGGCCGCAGCGCTCCGCTACCGCCTGAAGCTGACCCACGACGCCCAGCTGGACACGCACATGAGCGAGACCGTGATGGAGGAGCAGCGGCTCCGCCTGTTCGAGCGCAACGCGGGCGTCATCCGGTTGCTGCGCAACCACGAGGCCGCCGGCGCGCGCATCCCGAACCAGCGACGGGGCTCCCTCTCCGTCGCCCGGCCGGTGGAGGACACTCCCGTCTCCGCCTGACCGGTCCTCACCCCGGGACGGTCCGAACGGCCAACTCCCACCTGTTGCGAATCATTTGCAACTAGCCGTCGGACCGTCCTAGGGTCACAGGGTGACGAACTCCCAGAAGGCGGCCCTGTGGCGGTGCCTGGCGTTCGTCGCCTTCCTGCACCTGGTCGGCTGGGGACTGCTGATCGGCGTCGTGGCTCCGCAGCACTTCGAGGTCGGCGGCAAGGTCCTCGGTGTCGGGCTCGGCCTGACGGCGTACATGCTCGGCATGCGGCACGCCTTCGACGCCGACCACATCGCTGCGATCGACAACACGACCCGCAAGCTCATCTCCGACGGTGACCGCCCGATGAGCGTCGGTTTCTGGTTCAGCCTCGGCCACAGCTCGGTCGTCTTCGTGATGGTGATGGGCATCGCCCTCGGCGTCCGGGCGCTCGCCGACGGCGTCGACAACGAGGGCTCCACGCTGCACCAGGTCGCCGGCGTCTGGGGCCCCTCGATCAGCGGCCTGTTCCTGGTCGCGATCGGCATCCTGAACCTGATGGCGCTGGCCGGCATCCTGCGGGTCTTCCGCAACCTGCGGCACGGCCAGTACGACGAGGCCGAGCTGGAGCACCACCTGAACAGCCGTGGCTTCCTCAACCGCGTGCTGGGCACCGTGAACAAGGCCGTCCGCAAGCCGTGGCACATGTACCCGGTCGGATTCCTGTTCGGCCTCGGCTTCGACACCGTCACCGAGATCGGGCTGCTGGTCATCGCCGGAGGTGCGGTCGCGGCGAGCCTGCCGTGGTGGGCGGTGATCACCCTGCCCGTGCTGTTCGCAGCCGGGATGTCGCTGCTCGACACCATCGACGGCGCGTTCATGAACGTCGCCTACGCCTGGGCCTTCGAGCGACCGGTCCGCAAGATCTACTACAACATCGTGATCACCGGGCTCTCCGTTGCCGTAGCGATGATCATCGGCGTGGTGACCCTCGGCGGGATGCTGGCCGAGAAGCTCGACGTCACCGGCGGACCCCTGGCCTGGCTCGCCGCGGTCGACCTGGAGCAGGTCGGGTACGGCATCGTCGCGATGTTCGTGCTGGCCTGGGCCGTCTCGGTGGCAGTCTGGCGGTTCGGCCGCATCGAAGAGCGCTGGTCGGCCCACCTCTCCCGCTAGCCTCGGGGCGTGCGCAAGGTCGTCCTGCTGGCAGCGGTCGGGATCGCGCTCGCCGTCGCGCTGGCACTGAACGGCACCTCGGTGCTGTCCCGGCTCTCGTCCGAGGACCACTCCGCCGCCCCCACGGTCGCGGCGACTCCGACTCCCACCCCCGCACCGACGGAAGTCCCCTCGGCCACGAGCACGGGAGGTCCGCTTCCCGGCACTGTGCTGACCGCTCGCCCGGCGCCGCGGCGCTGTCCCTCCCCGCCCTGCGTGCCCTAGGCGGCCGTCCGCAGGGTGTGGAGGAACGCTCCCACCGGGTCGTACTCCCAGTGCAGGTCCGGGCGCTCGGCCCGCGCGTGCTTGAGGCGGTGATGCCTCCGGCAGAGCGGGTTCAGGTTCTCAGTACTGGTCTCCCCCAGGGGGTAAGGCTTGTCGTGGTCGAGCTCGCACTCGACCGCCGGTCGGTCGCAACCTTCGTGTGAGCAGGTCGTCCGCGTGGCCACGACGTACCTCCAGATCGGCGGCGTCGGCGTGTACGACGTGGTCGACAGGCTCACCGGCTCGCCCTGCGCGTCCGTCAGCAGCCGGTACCAGGTCGCGCCTTCCTTCGTCGCGATCGCTCGGGCCAGGTCAGCGGGAATGACCGTCCCGCCCGACAGGGTGGCCGGATCGTCGTTGAGCCCAGCCAGTGTCTCGAGCGACACCGTCACGTTGACGATCGGTCGCGCGAAGTTCGGTACCGGAAGACCTTCGGCCCGTCCGATGATCAGGTCCAGGGCGAGGTCGGACATCAGTTGCGAGACCGTGCGCGGATCGCCAGCATCGCGCTTGGCCTTGGCCGAGAGCCAGAGCCGGTGCTTGGCCAGACGCGCTTCGTCTACCGAGGTGCTGATCGACAGCGACGCCGTCCCGTCCTCGTCCTCCCAGACCGCAACACTCCGGTCGGCGAACCTGCGAACGAACTCCTCGTCCGCGGGCGCGAGGACGCGGGTCTCGTAGTTCAGCTTGTTCCGCAGCTGGGTGATCGTGCAGTTCACCACTTCGATGTTGAACTCGGCGAAGCGCCGCACGTGCTTGCGAAGGAACGGCACGATCTTCGCCGCAACCCGCATCCAGTCCGCCGGGTCGTCAAGTCGCTTGCGGATGACGTCGGCGATCGTCGTGGCCCGGAAACGGTCCAACGAACCCTGAAGGCACAGGTCCCACACCTCGGGGAGGTGTCGGGACAAGAACAACGCCGTGTTCAGCTGGGACCGCGCGAACTGATCACCCATCGCCCACGCCTCACTGGTGTCCGCGGCGACCCAGCTCGCGGCGCTCAACGAGAAGTTGCCGTCGGTGTCCGGGTGCCGACGATGCAGCTCCACCATGCGTGCCCATCGCCGCGCACTCGCTTGGTTCTCGGCAACGAGGTCGACCACCCCGCCGAGAAGCAGGTCGTGATCATTCAGTACCGCGGTGTTGAATTCGTCCATCTGGTGCTCCCTCACGAGTAGTTGCCTCGTGTCCCCCAGGTAGCTCCAGCGTCCCACCGAGCACCGACATTGCCGGGTGGCCGTGGCGGTTCAACACCACGGTGTTGAACCCGCCTCCCCAGGAGGCGGAACCAAGGGCCGGGGCACTCGATCTCGCGGGCCGGTGCGCGGTTCTGCCGATGACAGAACCTGTCCGACGTGCCTAGGCTCCCCACGTGATGCTGCCGGAGGCACCGGATCTCGGTGTGCTGCTCGTACGTACCGATTACTCAGATAACGAAGCCTGGGGGGCCGCGCTCTCAGCCGCGACCGCTGTCTATGAGGAAGACGATTACGACCGCATCGGGGCGCTCGTGCAACCAGTCGAGTCTTCCGCTCTGGCGAACCTCGGCCCAGAGGACCTGCTATCGCTCCCGCGTGCGAGCTACGTCAGTCTGATCGCGGTAGCCGATTCACAGACCATGCGCGACCAGACTGTCTTGTTCCTGAACCTGAACGAACTCGACGAGCCGGTCGGTCGTACCTTCCGGTCGATTCCAACAGAGGTGGAGCCCATCGTCGCGAACCTCACGATCGCGAACATGGACTTCGCAACCTTTGCGGACCACGCCGACCCGGACGGAATCTTCCGGGGGTTCTGACGGTCCCGGCCAGTGCACGGTCCTGCCGCGATGAGCGATTCACTGCCGAACTAGCCCACGGCGCGCAGGAACGCCTCTAGCACCGGCCCGGCGGTCTGCGACCCGGACTGGCCGACGTCGACGAACACCGCGACCGCGAGGTCGCCGCGAGCGCCGACCATCCAGGTGTGGGTCTGCAACGGCGCCTTCGTCCCGAACTCGGCCGTGCCCGTCTTGGCGTAGACCGGCGGGTTGTTGCCCAGAGAACGCAACCGGATGCCCGAGCCCTCGGTGACGACCGCGCGCATCAGCGAACGCAGGCTCGCCGCCTCGGCCGAGGTCAGCGGCTTGGCGGGCTTGGTCGCTTCCGGCTTCACCGATGGGATCAGGAACGGCAGCACCGTGGAGCCCTTCACCACGCTCGCGACAACGGTCGCCATCGCCATCGGCGAGGCGAGCACCTTGCCCTGGCCGATCAGGTCGGCGGCGGCCTCGGTCTTCCCCGACGGCGGCGGCACCTGGCCGAAGTACGCGGGGAAGCCGGTGTCGTGGTCGACCCCGAAACCCAGGGCCGCGGCCGCGTCGGCCAACGCCGTACCGGTCACCTTGGACCGCTCCGAGATGAAGGCGGTGTTGCACGAGTTCGCGACGGCCTGCTTCAGGGTGATCCGACCGAGCCGGTTGCTCGGGTAGTCGGAGTAGTTCTTGAACTTCTTGCCGAACACGTCGACCGAGGCCGGGCACGGCACGGTCGTGGTCGGCTTGAGCCCGGCCCGCAGCAGTGCCAGCGAGCTGACGATCTTGAACGTCGATCCCGGCGCGTACTGGCCGAAGGTCGCGGTGTTGTACCCCTTCGAACCCGGACCGCTGGCGGCCGCCAGGATCGCGCCGGTCGAAGGCCGGATGGCGACCAGGGCACTGGCCGGACCGTAGCGGCGGAGCAGCTTCTGCGCCTCGGTCTGCATCGCGACGTCCATCGTGAGCTTGAGGTCAGTGCCGTTCTTCGCCTCCACCTCGAACAAGGTCCGGCGCAACCGGTTCGGATCCTTCGGCACTGCGCTCACCCGGACCCCGGAGGTGCCGCCGAGCTGTGCGTCGTACCGGAGCTGAAGCCCGGACAGACCCGCGTCGTCGCCGGCGCGCAGGCGCCCGTTGCTCTTCTTCACGATCTCGGCGGTGACCGGGCCGACGGTCCCGAGCAGCTCCGCGGCGAAGTCCTTGGCCGGGGCCAGCGGCTGGTGATCCGACACCGCGAGCGCGCCCCGGATCGCGGCCACCTTGGCGAGGAGGCCGCTGGAGACGTCGCTGCGCCGCAGCACGATCGCCTGCACGAACGCCTTCGGGCCGGCCTTGGCCACGAGCTTCTGGTACGGCGCAGCCTCGATGCCGACGAGGGCGGCCAGGCGCCGCGCAGAGCTGGCGACCGAGCCCGTCGGCGTGTTCGCCTTGTCGATCCCGAACCGGACCACGCGCCGCGGCTCGACGATCGGCTTGTCGCCCGCGCCAACGATGTTGCCGCGGTCGGCCTTGAGGCCGGTGACCGCCAGGGTCTCGTCCGCCTTGAGCGAGGACTCGACCACGGTCGGCTTCCACACGGCCTTCCAGCCCGAGGCGCGCTTGACCAGCGACAGCTTGGTGGCGTGCGCCCAGTCGTGGCCGTCGACCGTGACCTTCCAGGTCAGCACGGCGGTGCCGGTGTTGCCGGCTTGCTTCACGTCTCCGACCTGGATGGACGCGATGTCGGTCAGCGGCTCCAGGAGCTGGCTCGCGGCTGCGACGGCCGCGGGATCGCTCACCTCGGCAGCGACGACCTGGTGGTCCACCATCGACGCCGCCAACTTCTTGGCGGCCGCCTCGATCGCGTCGTGGTCCCCGTTTCCACCGAAGGGACCGCAGGCACTCAGCCCGAGCACGAGGAGGAGAGGGAGCAACAGACGCCGAGAGGTCATGCGTCGATCCGACCAGTTAGCCTCGCGTGGTGCAACTGAGGGGAATGCTCGCGGACACCGCGCCGCTGCGGAACGAGCACTTCCGTCGTCTCTGGACCGCGAACATCATCACGGTCATCGGTGCCCAGCTCACGGTCGTCGCGGTCCCGGCCCAGATCTACGCCGAGACCCACTCCTCGGCGTACGTCGGTCTGACCGGCCTGTTCGGCCTGGTGCCCCTGATCGTCTTCGGCTTGTGGGGCGGCGCGCTGGCCGACGTGATGGACCGACGCACCATCCTGATCGGGACCACGACCGGACTCATCCTCACCAGTGCGGCGTTCTGGGCGCAGGCCGCACTCGGGCTCGGCAACGTCTGGCTCCTGCTCTCGATCTTCTCGGTGCAACAGGCGTTCTTCGCCGTCAACCAACCGACCCGCAGCGCAGTCCTGCCCAAGCTGCTCGAGCCCAAGGACCTGCCGGCCGCGAACTCGCTCAACATGACGGTGATGATGGCCGGTGCCATCGCCGGCCCGATGGTCGGTGGCGCGCTGATCCCGGTGACCGGCTTCTCGCTGCTGTACCTCATCGACACGATCACGTTGTTCGCAACGCTGAGCGCGGTGGTGCGGCTGCCGAAGCTTCCCGTCGAGGGGGCCGCGGGGACGCCCGGCTTGCGTGCGGTGATCGACGGCCTCGGCTACCTGCGCGGGCACCCGGTGCTGCTGATGTCCTTCGTCGTCGACCTGATCGCGATGATCTTCGGGATGCCACGCGCCCTGTTCCCGCAGATCGCGCACCTGAACTTCCACGGGCCCTCGGACGGTGGCCTGGCCTTCGCGCTGCTGTTCGCGGCGATCCCGGCGGGCTCCGTCCTCGGCGGGGTCTTCTCCGGCTGGGTCTCCCGGGTGCAGCGCCAGGGGCTCGCGGTCGTCGCCTCGATCGTCGTCTGGGGCCTGGCGATCACCGGCTTCGGGCTCGCGGTCGGGCTGGCCGACAACACCTCGCGGTCGCTGATGCTCGGCATCGCCGTCCTGATGCTGGTGATCGGCGGGTCCGCCGACATGGCCTCGGCCGCCTTCCGGATGAGCATGCTGCAGGCCTCGGCCTCCGACGCGGTGCGTGGACGGTTGCAGGGCGTCTTCATCGTGGTGGTTGCCGGTGGTCCCCGTATCGCGGACGTCGCGCACGGTGGAGCCGCGGCCCTCGTCGGACCCTCGCCTGCGGCAGCCGGCGGCGGGGTGCTGGTCGTCGTGCTGGTGATCGTCGCCGCGATCGCCGTACCGGGGTTCATCCGCTACCGGCTCGCGCCGTCGGAGTAGGAGCTACTCGCAGCCGATGCCGTCGCCGTCCCGGTCGAGGTGCCGGGCATAGCCCGGGTCGCCGCGCCGGATCGGTGCCTTGCCGGCGGCCCGGACCGCGTCGCAGTTCTTGTAGTAGACGCTGCTACCGGTACCGACCAGTGACCGCGCACCGGAGCTCGGGCGCGCGGTCGGGTCGGTGATGTTCTGGTCGACGGCGGTAGGCAGGTGGCTGACGTCACGCGGCAGCAGCTCGCCGGGACAGCGGCTGAGCACCCGGACCATCGCGTCGTGCTCGGGGCGGGTGACCCAGAGCCGGTACTTCTTCTTCACCGCGATCTGCCGAGCCACGTAGGCACACCGGAAGGCCTTGTACGGCGGCAGCCAGGTCGCCGCGTCGCCGTCCCCCTTCGACCGGTTGTTGTGGGCGTCGACGGCGAGCAGGTTCAGCGGGTCGTTGGCCAGCGCGGCCCGCACCTTGATCGACCGGCGGAAGGCCCCGGTGACCCAGGCGTTGCCGAGGGCGACCACGTGGTCGATGTCGACCTGGTCGCCCGCGCCGCGCGCGAACGGCACCTCGGTGTGGGTGTACGGATCCGGCAGTGTTCCGGTCAGGGCGACGCAGTCACGGGTTCCGGGCTTGAACGTCGGGTGCAGCAGGTCGCGTCCGAGGATGTCGTTGCGGGTGTCGCACCCGTTGCGGTCCGCGTCCAACCAGGCCTGGCCGAACTCGACGCGGTCGTAGCCCGTCATCGGGGCGCGCCCCTTGACGGGCAGGGTCGCCAGGGCGGCGAGGGCGGTGCCGCGCGCCGGGTGCGGGGTCGGCCTCGGGGTCGGCCTCGGACTCGGACTCGGCTTCGCGGTCGTCCTGGCTGCGGTCGGCGCAGGGGCCGTCGGTTCCACGGACGCGCACCCGGTCAGGACGACCACCGCGACCGCGACCGAGCCCCAGAGCCTCCGCGTGCTCGCCAAGCCCTCCCCGGCCTAGCTGGTGACCGTGATGGTCGAGATGGCGTCGGCACCGATCTGGGCCGGCGTCCACGGGAACGAGACCCACTGCTTCTGGCTGAACAGCTGGGTCTGGTCGTAGGACCACGGCGAGGTCGGGTCGTCGGACTGCCCGTAGGTCAGGATCGTCTTCGCGTCCAGTGCCCCGGCCGGCAGGAACGAGATCGCCTGGATGTGGGACGAGCCGTAGGTGATCGGCTTGAGGAACCCGGAGTTGTCGGCCGGGAGCTTGGTCGCCAGCGCGTTCGCGTTGCCGGCCTGGTCGCCCAGACCACCACCCAGCGGGATCGCGGGAGCGCCGCGATCGCCCGCCACCTGGACCTCGCCCCAGGTCGCGTTCATCGGGATGTTCTTCGAGCGCAGGTAGGCGATCGCGTCCTTCATCGCCTTGATCACCTTGCCGTTGGTGGTGTCGAGGTCGCGCGGGGTGTGCATCGGGTCGGCGCTGTTGAACGGCGTCTTCCAGTAGAGCTCACCCCCGAGCAGCCCGTCGGCCGGCAACCGCTTCACGAACTCCTCGAAGATCTGGTTGCCGCGGGAGTCGATGTTCGAGTGCTTGTCCCAGGCCTGGAGCACCGGGCACGCGTCGCCGCCGTCGGCGGCCTGGCAGACCTTCACGAGCGCGTCGGTACCCATGATCTCCGCGCCGAACACCCGGTTCTGGTGCTCGAACCCGCGCAGAGCCTCCGGCGTCACCTTGGCGGTCTTCAGTTGGTCGAGCACGTACTGCTGGACCATCTTGGTGCGGAAGGTCCGCATGCAGTTCTCGCAGCCGATGATCTTCGCGAAGCCGGTCAGCCGGACGGTGTTGTTCGGCGTCCAGTAGGAGTCGTTCGCGTTCATCACCCAGTCGGTCCGGTAGCTGACCGGCAGATGGCTGGGCCCGAAGATGCCCGGACGTTCGGCGTCCAGGTCGGTCTTCCACTTGCAGGCACTGTCGGCGAGGGTGCCGTCCAGCCCCGGGAGCCCGGCGATCTGCTGGAGCACCCGGCCGATCGGCGTCATGCAGACGTTGGCCATCGAGTTCGGGACGTTCGGGACGACCGAGTGGTCGGCGTACACGACGTCGCCGTTGCGGTCGGCCGCGGTCGTGTTGACCCACGGCATGCCGCCGCCGGCGTCCTGCTTGGCGATCAGGTCGCGCACGTTGACGGCCTTGCCCATGTTCAGGAAGGTGTCGATCGTGCGCAGCTGCTCGCCGTTGGCGTCGCGGATCGCGAAGAAGCTCAGCGGCGTCCAGCCCATCAGGCTGCTCGGGGCGTCGATGACGTAGCCCTGCGGCGTCCGGTAGAAGGTCTTCGTCACGGTGCCGAGCGAGCCGTCGGGGTTCTTCACGGTGACGTCGACAGTGCGCTTCTCGAGCTTCTTGAAGACGCCGTTCGCGGAGAGGTAGGTGAACGGCGAGCCGACGGTGCGGTACTCGTACGGCGTGAACCGGTACGCCGTGGAGACGGTGTGGCTCCAGGCGACGTTGTTGTTCCAGCCGATGTTGACGACCGGCGAGCCGATCAGGCTGGCGCCCGCGACGTTGTACTGGCCGGGGATCGTCAGCTGCTGCTGGGAGAACCGGTAGCGGCCGTTCCACGGGAAGTGCGGGTTGCCGAGCAGCATGCCGCGCGCGGTCGAGGTGTCGGTCTTGCCGATCGCGGTGGCGTTGGAACCGAACGGCGCGGCCGGGTCCTTGCCGAGGGCGGCCTTGAGGGCGGCCGGGGTCGGCAGGGTCGGCGGGACGATGCCGAAGGTGGCCAGGCTCGGCAGACCCGGGTCGGTGATCGACGGCGGCGTCGCGTCGACGATCTCCTTCAGGAAGTTGCCGGTCGAGGCCAGGATGTTGGCCAGGTAGACGCCGTACCAGACATCGAGCGGGGTGACGTCGGCGTGGATCCACGGGGCGTTCTTGCAGGCCGGGTCGGTGATTCCGGACGAGCCCCCGATGTCGTTGAGGTACTTGTTGATGCCGGCGGCGTAGCCGTCCACCATCTGCCGCGCCTCCGCGCCGGGTCCGGCCTTCGGGTCGGCGAGCAGGCCCTCGACCACGTGCCGGTTGTGCAGGTCGGTGACCAGGGCGTCGACCTGGAGGTTGGTGCCGTTCATGGCGACCTCGTCGTCGAACTTCCCGTCCGGGCCGAGGTAGCGCGACCGCTGCGCCCGCGCGGTGAGCAGCACGTCGGCCAGGGTGCAGCCCGTGGTCTGCGCGGCGGCGTACCCGGAACCGAAGCCGAGCGAGCCGAAGTTGGCCGCGGTGATGTGCGGGATGCCGTGCGCGGTGCGCGTGATGGTCGCGCTGTAGGTCGGCACCACCGCAGAGGCGGACGAACCGACGGTGGCGGCGAGGCCGGCGATGACGAGGGCTCCTGCGGCGGCGCAGGACAGCAGACGGGTGTGTGAGGTCACCATGACCCCTCAACGGTCCCGGGCGGTTCCGGTTACGCCCGAGTAGCAACCGGTCTAGGAGTCAGCGACCCTTCCAGACCGGGGGTCGCTTCTCGGCGAAGGCGATCGGGCCCTCCATCGCGTCCTCACTGGTGAACACCTGCATCATCGCCGCGTCGCTGGCCGCCCAGGACTCGGCCTCGCCGGGCAGGGTCCCGTCGCGCAGGCCGAGCGCGACCCGCTTGCTGGCCTGCACCGAGAGCGGAGCGTTCTCGACGATCCGCCCGGCCAGCTCCAGCGCCCGCGGAAGCACCTCGGCGGCCGGCACGACCTCGTTGACCAGCCCCCACCTCAGGGCCGTCTCCGCGTCGATCGGGTCGCCGGTCAGGATCACCTGCATCGCCAGCTTCCGGGGTAGCTGCTCGGGCAGCCGGAAGACGCCACCGGCCGCGGCGATCAGGCCGCGCTTCACCTCGGGCAGGCCGAAGGTGGCGTGCTCGGCCACGACCGCGAGGTCGGAGGCCAGCACCAGCTCGGTGCCGCCGCCCAGCGCGGTCCCGTTCACCGCCGCGATCACCGGCTTGCTGATCGGGTGCTGCACCATCCCGGCGAAGCCCCAGGTCTCGGTTCCGGGCGGGTTGAGGCCCTCGCCGCGCGAGATCGCCTTCAGGTCGGCGCCCGCGCAGAACGTCTGGTCCCCGGCGCCGGTGAGCACCACCACGCGGATCTCCAGCTCGTTCTCGGCGCGCTCGAGGGCGTTGCCGAGGCCGAGCGTCAGGTCGCCGTTGACGGCGTTGCGCGCCTCGGGGCGGTTCAGCGTGACCAGCAGGACATTGTCCCGCAGCTCGGTCAGGACGGCTTCGCTCAACGCTCGATCCTCTCGTGGATGACGACGTGGACGGTGTCGCCGGCATCCTTGCCGATCCGCACCCGGATCGCCTGCTTCACCGGGAGCTTGTGGTTGCCGTCGCCGAGCGCCATGAACGAGCTCTCGAACGGCTCGCCGTCGACGGTGCCGCGAACCTTCACCAGGCCGTGGGTGCCGAAGAACGCGGCCGACTCGGGCCAGACGACGTAGGACCAGCCGCCGGGTTTCGGACTCTTGACGACCTCGGCGTCGAACTCGACCAGGGGCTCCACCGTCAGCGCGTCGCTTCCAGCTTGGCGATGAACTCCGTGACCACGTCGACGAACTCGGCCGTCTTCTCGATCTGCGGCATGTGACCGGTGTCCGCGAACAGGTGGCCCTGCGCGTCCGGCAGCTCGGCTCGGGCCGCTTCGTAGTGCGTGGGCGGCAGGATCTTGTCGGCGTCGCCCCAGATGACCAGCACCGGGATACCGCTCTCCCGGACCCGGGCGAGCAGGGCGCGCCGCCATCCGGCCCGGATGCCGACGATCGGTGCGCCCAGGGTCGCGGCGGTGCCGAGGAAGGTTGCTTGGTAGTCACGCTGCTTGGCGAGTCGCCCGGCCTCGCGCAACCGCTCCGGCGTCGCGAAGGAGGGGTCGAAGAAGTTGGCCTGCATCAGGGCGATGCCGGCCTCGCTCGTCTTCGGGCGGAAGGTCTTCTCCAGACCCGGGAGTCCGGCCAGGGCGGCGTACGCCATCGGCGCCAGCGAGACGTGCTGGTCGCTGCCGAAGCCGATGCTGTTGACCAGGGTCAGGCTGACGACCGTGCCCGGGTGGTCGACGGCCAGCGTCATCGCGACACCGCCGCCGAGGGAGTTGCCCACCACATGGGCCGGACGGGTGACGCCGGCCGCCTCGAGCAGGGCGGCCATCGCACGACCGAACGCGGGAAGGCCCGGGCGCTCCTTGCCGCGACGGCTGAAGCCGAACCCGGGCAGGTCGGTGCTGATCACCCGGTGACCCGAGGCAGCGAGCAGGTCCTGGGCCTCGGTCCAGTCCTCGAGGCTGCGCGCGATGCCGTGGATGAGCAGCACCGGTACGCCGTCCGCGGGTCCGCTGATCCGGACCCGCAGCGGCACGCCGCCGACCTCGAGCTCGGAGGTTCCCTCCGCGGACCCCCCAGTCGTCACGCGGAGGCCTTGGCCGGCACCTTGGCCGGGCTGAACTTCAGCGTCTTGTGCAGGTCGCGGCGAAGGGTTGTGGCGGCGTCGATGAAGTAGTTCTGCCGCACCCGCCAGGCACCGCGGTGGCCCTGCTGGGGCAGCTCGCCGAGCGCGCGCTGGATGTAGCCGGAGGACAGGTCGAGCAGCGGCCGTCCCTCGAGCGGGCCGTCCGGCACCGGGATCACCGTGGCCGCACCGACCTTGTCCATCTCGTTGATGACCTTGCAGACCAGGCGCGAGGTCAGGTCGCCGCGCAACGTCCAGGAGGCGTTGGTGTACCCGACGCAGAGGGCGAAGTTCGGCAGGCCGGTGAGCATGCAGCCCTGCCACACGAAGTTCTCGTGCAGGTTGACCGCCTCCCCGTCGACGGTCGGCTGGACACCGCCGAAGAGCTGGATCTTCAGACCGGTGGCCGGCACCACGATGTCGGCCTCGAGCACCTTGCCGCTCTTCAGCCGGATGCCCTCGGGGAGGAAGGTGTCGATGTGGTCGGTGACGACGTCGACCCGGCCGTTGCGGATCTTCTTGAACAGGTCGCCGTTCGGGATCGCGCACAGCCGCTGGTCCCAGGGGTTGTAGCTCGGGGTGAAGTGCTCGGCCACCAGGGCCTCGTCCTTGATCCCCCGCATCGCCATGCTGCGGAAGATCTGCTTCATCAGTTTCGGCTGGCGCTGGCTGAGCTCGTAGACGCCGATGCTGAAGGCCGCGTTCTTGTTGCGGATGATCTGGTGGGCCATCCCGGCCGGCAGCACCGAGCGCAGCCGGTTGGCGACCTTGTCCTGCTTGGGTACCACGCCGACCCAGGTGGGCGAGCGCTGCAGCATGGTCACGTGCGCGGCGTCCTCGGCCATCGACGGGGCCAGGGTGATCGCGGTCGCGCCGCTGCCGATGATGACGACCTTCTTGCCGGAGTAGTCGAGGTTCTCGGGCCAGAACTGCGGCTTGACCACCAGGCCGGCGAAGTCGTCGAGGCCGGGGAACTCCGGCTCGTGACCCTGGTTGTAGTCGTAGTAGCCGGAGCAGGCGTAGAGGAACGAGCAGGTGATGGTGCGCTTCACCTTGCGCTCGCCGCTGCGGTCCTCGACGCTGACGGTCCAGGTCGAGGTGTCGGAGTTCCAGTTCGCGCCGGTCACCTTGGTGCGGAACTGGATGTGCTCGTCGATGCCGTACTCGGCGGCGGTCTCCTTGATGTAGGAGAGGATCGACGGACCGTCGGCGATCGAGTTCTCGTCGGTCCACGGCCGGAACGGGAAGCTCAGCGTGAACATGTCGGAGTCCGAACGGATGCCCGGGTAGCGGAAGAGGTCCCAGGTGCCTCCGATCGACTCCCGCGCCTCGAGGATCGCGTAGGTCTTGCCGGGGCACTCGGTCTGCAGCCGGTAGCCGGCGCCGATGCCGGAGAGGCCTGCGCCGACGACCAGGACGTCGTAGTCGACCGTGCTCGTGCCTGTGCTCATCTTCTCGGTTCTCCTCGTGCTCGCCGGTCCGGGGGGCGGACCGCTTTCGAGACTAGCCGCGAACAGGGCCGCTCGTAACTGTGAGTTACATCTTATTGACGTTTGTTCAACAAGGCTAGGTCACTCCCCCAAGCGGCCGTCGATGCACTCCCGGAGCAGGTCGGCGTGCCCGTTGTGCCGGGCGTACTCCTCGATCATGTGCACCAGCACCTCGCGCAGCGAGATCCGTCCGTGGTGGTACTCGGTGATCTTGCCCAGGTTGTCCTCGCCCGCGACGAAGCGGTCCGTGAACGCCTGCTCGGCGTGCAACCGCTCCCAGGCCTCGGCCACCACGGCCTCCTCGCCGATCGCGCCGTTGAAGTCGGCGTCCGGGTCGTCCTCGGTGCGGTAGATCCGCGGGACGTCGAGCCCGGCGAGGATCTGCTGGAACCAGCCGCGCTCGACCTCGGCCAGGTGCCGGACCAGGCCCAGCAGGGAAAGGGTCGAGGGCCCCACCGCGCGGCGCGCCAGCTGCTCGGCGTCGAGGCCCGAGCACTTCGCCTCCAGGGTCAGGCGCTGGTAGCGCAGGTACTCGACCAGCGTCTCCTTCTCGTTGCCCAGCGTGGTCGCGCCGATGTCGCGCGGGTCCTCGCCCGGTTGGAAGAACATGTCTGCACGTCGCTCGGATGCCATGTGCCGATCATCACCGCCCAGGTGGCACGGCGACACCTCGGGGCCTGCCTACGATGGAACGGTGAGCGAGCTGCAGCCAGTACGACGGGCCAAGCACCTCATCGACCCCTCGAACCCGCGCCCCCGTCCGACCGGGGAGGAGCGCCGCCTCGAGCAGGCGCGGTTGAACCGGGTGCGGGAGTGGGTCACCTCGGCGCTCGCCGTGACCACCGTCTTCCACCTCTCAGTGGGACTCTCCATCGCCGCGATCTTCATGGACGACGACAAGGTGGCCGCGCGGATCGGCCTCAACGCCATCGGCGCGATCCTGCTCATCGCCGGGATCGCCGGCGCCCGCGTGATCCACCACAAGCGGCCGGTCAGCGTCTGGCTGCTGCTCGGAGTCGTCCCGGCGTGCGTCGGGCTCTACCTGACCTTCCGCTGAGCCCACCCGGGCCCAAAGTCCTCAGGTCTGCCACCAACCGGCCGATATGTACGCCCGTGCGCACGAAACCGTTGCTCGCCCTCCTCGCTGCCGCCGCCCTGCTCGCCACGATGCTGCAGGCTTCTTCCTCTCCGCGGGCTGACGCGCTCGGGGTCTCGCCCGACGTGGACGCCCCCTCGTCGTACGACGCCCAGACCACCTGCACCAAGGGACCGCGTCCCGGAACCGTCGCCCTGGCGAAGTACCTGCTGCGCACCTACCCGGTCACCCGGTCGATGGGCATGATGCGGGCCTGCTCCCAGGGTGCGCGCAGCGAGCACAAGGACGGCCGCGCATTCGACTGGGGCGCCGACGTCGCGCACGCCGCCACCAAGAAGGCCGCCTACGACTTCATCAACAAGGCCCTCGCCACCGACTCGGCCGGCAACCCGCACGCGCTCGCCCGCCAGCTCGGGATCATGTACATCATCTACAACGACACCATCTGGGCGTCGTACCGGGACTTCGCTCCGCGGCCGTACCTCAACGAGGCCTGCAGCTCGCGCGCGAAGTGCTCGCGCACCCTGCGCCACCTCGACCACGTGCACATCTCGCTGGGCTTCGCCGGCGCTGCGGCGCAGACGTCGTGGTACCGCGAGCGGAACGTGACCTCCCAGCCGGTGTTCTTCCCGGGCACCAAGGAGCTCGACCCGCAGGACACCGCCGTCACCGGGTTCACCGTGCCGGCCAACGGCGCGCTGACGCCCTCGCCGTTCCTGCTCCGCGCCGGGGTGACCTACCGCATCGTCGCGACCGGGACCATCCGCTCGGCCGCGGACACCGTGGCGGACGCGAACTGCGTCCGCACCGGCCTGCTCGGTTTCCTGCTCGCCGATCGCGGGCCGTTGCTCGGCCTGCCGGACCCGACCGTTCCCATCGATCCGTGGAACAACGACCGCACTCCGAGTCCGTACGCGCTACCACTGCCGACGACCCAGGGCCTGACCTTCGCCCGGGCCCTGCGCTGGGAGGGCGGCTGCGCGGTGAACCACACCTACGAAGCCTGGTTCACGCCGCCGGCCACGCAGCGGCTCTACTTCAAGTACACCGACGCGGCGGCCGCCGACAACACCGGCACGATCAACGTCTACGTCGCCCGCGACGACATCACGCTGGCGTCCCTGAAGAGGTAGTCGGTCCGGTGGTCAGTCGCGACCCTGCCAGGTGCACAGGCAGACCCGGTTGCCCTCAGCGTCGGCCAGCACCCAGAAACGGGGGGCGCGCTCGTCGCTGACCAGGCGACCCCCGGCCGCGACCGCGGCGAGGATCCGGGACTGCACCTGGTCCGCCTCGACCCAGACGTCCGGGTGCCAGCGCTGACGAGTCTCCTCAGAACCCGAGGACTGGAACCAGATCAGCGGGTGCACCCCGTTCTTGTCGGCGACGTCGTCCCAGCCCTCGCCCGAGAGGTGCTCGACGTCGAGCACCGCGGCCCAGAACGGCGCGATGGCACGGCCGTCCGGACTGTCCAGACCCAGCTCGACGAGCGAGAGTCCGGTGCGGTCGAGCGTCGCTCCGGCCGCCGTCGCGATCTCCTCGATCCGCCGGGCCAGCGCCACGTCGCGGTCGGTGATACCCCCAGCGTCGTGGCTGCTCAGCCGGACGTCGATCCGGGAGTAGCGCAGGTCGAGGTCCGGGTGGTGGTTCATCTCCTCAGCCGCCGCGCCGATCGCGTTCAGGACCTGGAGACCGGTCGCGAAGTCACCGGTCCTGATCCGCGTCTGCAGCCCGCCGACGAGGTTGGCCCAGCCACCGAGGTCGAGGTCGGCGATCTGCTGGCCGGTCAGCTTCTCTGTGCTCATGTCCCATGCATACCCGCGCACGGGGTGGACCACCAGGGAGTAGTGCGATCAGTACGCCGGCTGGAGCAGCAGGCTCTTCCAGGAGTCGTCGCCGTAGAGCCGCTGGGCACCGCCGTCGTACACGACGTTCGAGGCGCCGGGCTGGTCGCTCCAGATCAGCCGGTGCGAGGCCATGTCGTACGTCGCGATCGGCGCCTTGCCCTCGAGAGCGCCGGCACGCGGGGCGTTCTGGGACCCGCGCGCGTTCGTCTTCGACGCCGGCTCGGAGCAGTGGGCGTCCATGTCCATCGGCTTGTTGCTGCCGTCGGTCGGCGAGCGCCGCTCGTTCGGGTCGTAGCCCTTCTCGCAGACCGCGGGGATCGGGTTGATGATGAAGCCGAACCGCGCGTCGTAGCCGTCCGGGTTCTTCGCGACCACGGTGAACCCGCTGGCCACCTCGTAGGGGTAGACGACCAGGATCTGCCGGATGCCGGGCAGGTGGTGGCTGATCACCCTGCCCGTGGTGACCAGGTTGTTGATGAGCCCGCCGAGGTCGACCTTGTTGGTCTCCAGGAAGGTGCGCAGCTCGTTCGCGGTCGCCGAGCCGTTGTCGATCAGCGCACGCAGCGACGTGTCGTTGTCGGCGAGCGTTCCGCTGAACAGCGCCAGGTCTCGGGCGAAGCTCCTGATCGCCGAGCCCTTGTCGGCCTGGGTGCGCAGGACCGTGTTCGCGTCCCGGATCAGGGCGGTGGTGACGTCGAAGTTGTCGTCAGCCGTCTTGATGAACGCGTTCGAGGTGTCGATGATCTGGGCCAGGTCCTGGCCGGTGCCCTCGAAGCCGGCGCCGAGCTCGTCGACCACGGTGCGCAGCTGGTCCTGGGGGACGGAGCGGACGAGCTGGTCGAGGTTCGTGAGGATCTCGGTGGTGGAGACCGGGATCGCGGTGTCCTTCGGCTCGATGACCGAGCCGTCCTTGAGGTACGGGCCCTTGTCGGTGCGCGGGTCGAGCTCGACGTACTGCTCACCGACGGCCGACTTGTTGCCCACCAGCGCCAAGGTGTCGGCCGGGATGTTGTCGTACTTGTTGTCGATGCTCAGCTTCACGTCGACACCGTTGTTGATCAGCTCCATGTCGCTGACCTGGCCGATCCGGACACCCCGGTAGGTGACCTCCGCGCCGGTGAAGATTCCGCCGGACTGCGGGAACTGGGCGTTGACGGTGTACGAGGTGTTGAACACCAGCTTGTCCAGGCGCGCGTACCGGGCGCCGGTGTAGGAGATGCCCAGGAGGGTGATGAAGACGAAGACGAGCAGCTGCCGCTTGGTGCGGGTGGTGAGCACGTCCCCTCCTCCTCCGGTTCGGCCCGATACGTTCCCGCGGGACAGGATCGCAGATGAAGACTACGAGACGCGCCAGGACCGTAAAAAATCAGACCCTGGTAGTAGTCCGGACCTTGTCCAGCTCCCAGTACGCGCGCATCGAGGTGATCAGTCCGTCGGCGTCCACGCGGTAGACGGTGACCAGGTCGATCTCTGCGCCCGAGCCGTCGGCGAACCAGGTCCGGAAGGTGCCCTCCTGCGCCGAGGAGTCCCCGCACGCGAAGGAGGAATGGATCTCCACCTCGAACTGCTCGACCGGGGCGATCGCCACGTCCCAGAAGTGCTCGATGCCCGCAAGTCCGTGGTGGCCGTGCCCCTCCGCGTCGAAGATCGAGGGGCCGACGGGGTCGAAGATCTCGCAGTCCTCGGCCCACAGCGCCAGCCAGCCCTCCTTGTCGCCGGCGCAGGCCGTCGCCAGGGCGTTGCGCTGCGCCTGCCGAGCCGGGTGCGGTTCGTCGGTCGCCAGCCAGCGGACGGCGTCGTCAGGGGAGGTCATGGAAACGAGCGTAGGGCGGAATGGCATGATTCGCGGCTCGGGTGGGTATCCCTCACCAGCTCTCCTCAACTCGGGCAATGCGGAGGACCCATGAACTACGCCACCAGGCGCGCGGAGCGTCGGCACGCGCGCGAGCCGGACCGTGAGGCCGCGCTGCCGGACTCGCTCAAGGCACCGGACGGTGCCCCGATCCCGATCTGGGATGCCGATGCGTCGGACCCGATCGACTACTTGGCCTCGGTCATCGACCTTCTCCCGGGCGCACGCCCGGCCGGGAGCCTCGCCGGCGACTAACCCGTTAGTGCGAGATGTCGACGAAGCGCGAGTAGTGGCCCTGGAAGAGTGCGGTCACGTCGCGGGTCGGGCCGTTGCGGTGCTTGCCGACGATGATGTCGGCCTCGCCGGCGCGCGGTGACTCCTTCTCGTACATGTCCTCGCGGTGCACGAGCATGACGATGTCGGCGTCCTGCTCGAGCGAGCCGGACTCACGCAGGTCGGAGACCATCGGCTTCTTGTCCGCGCGCTGCTCCGAACCACGGTTCAGCTGGGCCAGCGCCACGATCGGGACCTCGAGCTCCTTGGCGAGCAGCTTGATCTGACGGGAGAACTCCGAGACCTCGACCTGGCGGGACTCGACCTTGCGACCCGAGCTCATCAGCTGGATGTAGTCGATGACGATCAGCTTCAGGTCGTGGCGCTGCTTGAGGCGCCGGGCCTTCGCCCGGATCTCCATCATCGTCATGTTGGGGCTGTCGTCGATGAACAACGGGGCGCTGGAGACCTCGGCCATCTTGCGGGCGAGCTTGCCCCAGTCGTCGTCGTTCATGCCGCCGTTGCGGATGTGACCGAGCGGCACCCGCGCCTCGGCGCTGAGCATCCGCATCGCGATCTCCGAACGCCCCATCTCCAGGCTGAAAATGACGCTGGTCATGCCGTTGGCGATCGAGGCGGCGCGGCAGAAGTCCAAGCCGAGCGTGGACTTACCGCTACCGGGACGACCGGCGACGATGATCATCTGGCCGGCCTGAAGACCGTTGGTGAGCTCGTCGAGGTCCGCGAGCCCGGTCGGCACCCCGCGCAGGGACCCGTCGTGGTTGGAGATGGCCTCGATCTCGTCGAGGGTGTTCTCCATGATCGCGTTCAGCGGGACGTAGTCCTCGGAGGTCCGCTTCTCGGTGATCGCGTAGATCTCGGCCTGGGCGCGGTCCACGGTGTCGTCGACCTGGCCCTCGCCGGCGTACCCGAGCTGGGCGATCTTGGTACCGGCGTCGACCAGCCGGCGCAGGATCGACTTCTCGCGCACGATCTCGGCGTAGTAGCCGGCGTTCGCCGCGATCGGGACGCTCGCCGAGAGGGTGTGCAGGTAGGGGGCGCCCCCGATGCGTACCAGCTCGCCGCGACGGTTCAGCTCGGCCGCGACGGTCACCGGGTCGGCCGGCTCGCCCTTGCCGTAGAGGTCGAGGATCGCGTCGAAGATCGTCTCGTGGGCCGGCCGGTAGAAGTCGTGGCCCTTGACCGTCTCGGTCACGTCGGCGATCGCGTCCTTGGAGATGAGCATCGAGCCGAGCACGCTCTGCTCGGCGTCGACGTCCTGCGGGGGCATCCGCCCGGCCCAGTGCTCCTGGTTGCCGTGCTCACCACCGAAGACCGCGCCGGCCCCGTCGTCGGGGAAACCGCCGCCGAAGGCGGTCTCGCCGATGCCGGCGGACTCGGTCATGCTCATCAGATTCCCCCTCTGATCGGCCCTCGGGTCGGCCCTCTGGTCGGCCTGGTGTTGGTGGTGCTCGTGGTGCTGGATAGGACGCTAGGTGCCCCCACCGACAAGACCGGCGAACCCGCGATTGCGTGACACTAAGTCCTGCTCCGAGACTCGCCAAGTCCGGAATCCACAGGCGATTGTGGAAAACCCTGTGGGCGGTGTGGAACACGCAGAGAATCCTGTGCACAGGATGGTGACCGCGCTGTGGATCCGGAGACGAGTTTCGTATTTACAGGGCGTCTGACCTGCACTTTCGTCGATCCACGGGTTGTGGAAAAAAGAATTCGATCTTGATTCCGTTAACCGTTTCGTCATCTGGGACGGGCCGGTGGCTATGTCGACTTATCCGCTGACCGATTCAATTACCCACAGGCCAGGACGGTTATCAACAGGCATTCCCCATCCCCTAGCCTGCAGCCCGTGGCCACCAGCAGCGGGAGCGAGGACCGCGAGATCCTCCGTCTCGCCGTACCGGCCTTCCTGGCGCTGGTCGCCGAGCCGTTGTTCCTCCTCGCGGACTCCGCGATCGTCGGCCACCTGGGCACCACCCAGCTCGCCGGCCTGGGCATCGCCGGGGCCGTGCTGAGCACTCTGATCAGCCTCTGCATCTTCCTCGCGTACGGCACCACCGCCTCCGTGGCCCGCCGGATCGGTGCCGGAGACCTGGCCGCGGCGATCCGCAGCGGGATCGACGGCGTCTGGCTGGCCGTCGTGATCGGAGCGGTGATCACCGTTCTGGGCGCTCTCGGCACACCGGTGCTGGTGGAGGCGTTCGGCGCCGGGGACCGGGTCTCCGACCAGGCAGAGCAGTACCTGCGCATCGGGTTCCTGGGCGCCGTCCCGCTGCTGGTGATGCTCGCCGCGACCGGGATCCTGCGCGGGCTCCAGGACACGCGCACGCCGCTGGTCGTCGCCGTCGGCGGCAACCTGGCCAATGTCGGCCTCAACCTGCTGCTCGTCTACGGCCTGGACCTGGGCATCCGAGGCTCCGCGCTCGGCACCGTGCTGGCCCAGACCGGCTCCGCAGCGGTGATGCTCGTGGTGGTCGACCGGGCGGCGCGGCGGCACCGGGTGTCGCGCCGGCCGAGCCCTGAGGGTGTCCGCCTGGCCGGCCGCGCCGGTGTCCCGCTCCTCCTGCGCACGATCACCCTGCGGGCCTCGCTGCTGGTGATGACCTTCGGGGCGACCTCCCTCGGCGAGACCGACCTGGCCGCCATGCAGATCGCGATGACCCTCTGGTCCTTCCTGGCCTTCACGCTGGATGCCATCGCGATCGCCGCCCAGGCGATCACCGGCCGCTACCTCGGCGCCGGCGACCGCGCCGGGACGCGGAGGATCACGCGCAGGATGCTGCGCTGGGGCGCGCTCTCCGGGATCGTCACCGGGATCGCGCTGGCGGCGCTCGCCCCGCTCCTCGGGCCGCTGTTCACCGCCGACGACCGCGTCCAGGACCTGCTCACCGGGGTGCTGCTGGTCGCTGCCGTGGCCCAGCCGCTGGCCGGGGTGGTCTTCGTGCTCGACGGCGTCCTGATCGGCGCCGGGGACGGCCGCTACCTCGCGTGGGTGGGGCTCGTCGTCCTCGTCGTCTTCGCCCCGACGGCGTGGGTCGCCGTGAGCTTCGGCGGCACGCTGGTCTGGCTGTGGGTCGCGTTCGGGGCGGCGTTCATGGGCGGACGCGCGGTGGTGCTGCTGGCGCGGGAGCGGACCGAGGCCTGGATGACCGTAGGGTGAGCGCGTGAGCCCGCTGCAGAAGATCGCGATGGGTCTGGTCATCATCTTCGTGCCGGCGAACTTCGACATCGCGCACCACGTGTACGACGGACTCCCCGATCCGCTGGGGTGGGTGCTGGTGGTCTCCGGGATGAGCGCTCTGCGCAAGCACCTGGACGTCGACGTCGCCTACTGGCTGGCCTGGGTCGCGCTCGCGGTGAGCATCCCGCTGTGGTTCCCGCAGTTGACCGAACAGCTCCCCGACATCCCCGACCACCTGCGCACCGCGGCCGAGCTCGACCAGGCCACGAAGGCCGCCTCGATCGCCTGGGCGCTGGCACTGCCGCAGTCGGCGATGTCGCTGCTGCTGGTCCGGGTGATCGGCCAGGAGGCCATCGCCCAGGAGCCCCGCGACGTGTTCGTGGCCGGCCGGTTCGGAGTACTCCTGTGGGGGATCGGCGCGGCCATCGTGCTGCCGCCGATCGCGTACGGCGGCGACGTGGAGAACCTGATCACCCCGACCCTCGTCGGCGTCGGGCTGGTCCAGGCGGTCCTGATCTACTACCTCTTCCGGGTGCACCGGCGTGAGTGGCTCGGCGGCCCCGGTCCCCTCCTGATCCACCCGAGGCCCAGGAAGGACGAAGGCCGCCCCACCTCGGAATGAGGGGGACGGCCTTCGAACGAATCAGGCAGAAACGACGTTCAGGTTGACCTTCGCCTCGACGTCGTCGTGCACCTTCACGGTCACCGTGTGCGCGCCGAGCGACTTGATCGGGTTCGCGACCACGATCGTGCGCTTGTCGACCTCGCCGCCAGCGGCAGAGATCGCCGAGGCGATGTCGGCGGTGGTGACGGCGCCGAACAGGCGGCCACCCTCACCGGCACGGACCTTGACCTGGAAGACGGACGCCTCGAGCGTCGCCTTCACCTCGGCCGCGTGGTCGGCGTCGCGGACCGCACGGGACTCGCGAGCCTTCTTGATCGACTCGATGGTCTTCTCGCCACCGCGGGTCCAGCGGATGCCGAAACCACGGGGGATGAGGTAGTTGCGGCCGTAGCCGTCCTTGACCTCGACCACGTCGCCCGGGGCGCCGAGACCGGTCACTTCCTGCGTCAGGATGAGCTTCATGTCGTCAGTCCCCTTTCTCAGCGAGCTGCCGACGTGTACGGAAGCAGCGCGACCTCACGGGCGTTCTTGACGGCCGTGGCCACGTCGCGCTGGTGCTGGACGCAGTTGCCGGTGACCCGGCGGGCGCGGATCTTGCCGCGGTCGGAGATGAACTTGCGGAGCAGGTTCGTGTCCTTGTAATCGATCTCGGACGACTTGTCCTTGCAGAACTGGCAAACCTTCTTCTTGGGCTTGCGAATCACTGCCTTCGCCATTGTGGTGCTCCCTTTCAGTGAGCCCGGCTCACGCCGGAATGGTTGGCTGGATGTTGGTTAGAACGGCGGCTCTTCGGACCCGCCGGGCACTGCCCACGGGTCGCCGGCGGGCTGCTGCCCACCGTTGCCGCCCTGCGGGGCTCCGCCCTGCTGGCCGCCCCACGAGCCGCCACCCTGCTGTGCAGCAGGAGCAGCGGGCTGGGACGCCCACGGGTCGTCGCCACCGGAGAAACCGCCACCGCCGCCGCCCGAGCTGCGGGTGGCGCGGGTGACCTTGGCAGTCGCGTACTTGAGGCTGGGGCCGACTTCCTCGACGTCCATCTCCATCACCGTGCGCTTCTCGCCCTCACGGGTCTCGTACGAACGAGCCTTCAGGCGACCCTGCGCAACGACGCGCATGCCGCGCTGCAGCGACTCCGCGACGTTCTCGGCCGCCTGGCGCCACACCGAGCAGTTGAGGAACAGCGTGTCGCCGTCCTTCCACTCGTTGGACTGACGGTCGAAGGTCCGCGGGGTGGACGCGATCGTGAAGTTCGCGACCGCCGCGCCCGACGGGGTGAACCGGAGCTCCGGGTCGCCCGTCAGGTTGCCGACAACGGTGATGATGGTCTCGCCTGCCATGGGTTTCTCCCTAGGATTTCGGGTCCGGAGCTATCAGTGAGCGTCCGGTCGAAGGACCTTAGTACGAAGAACCGACTCATTCAGGGTGAGCTGACGGTCGAGTTCCTTCACGGTGGCCGGCTCGGCCTGCAGCGTGACGACGGCGTAGATGCCCTCGGCGTTCTTGTTGATCTCGTAGGCGAGACGACGACGACCCCAGATGTCGACGTTCTCGACGACACCACCGTCGTTGCGAACGACGTTCAGGTACGTGTCGAGCGACGGGGCGACCGTCCGCTCTTCGAGCTCAGGGTCGAGGATGACCATGACTTCATAGGCACGCATAGCGTTCTCCACCTCCTTCGGACTTGGCGGCCACGGCGTTTCCGTGGCAGGAGGGCTAGCGTTTGCCGGCTCTCATCGGGAGAGCGCGACGGGAAAGAGTAACCGGAGCGGGCCCTGGGATGCGAATCGGAGACCGGGCCTACCGGCGCGAGCACAGCCCGAACACGTTCACCCGGCTCGCTCCATCGCCACGGCCAACGCGCCGCGGACCTGGTCGACCACTGCGCCGCCCCACGGCAACCGGGCGACCCGCAGCATCGGCGTGATCAGCGGGACGGTCGCGTCCACCAGCCGCCTGGTCCGTTCCTGGCCGGGGCTGCGGTCGGTGACCCAGAACAGCGTCACGCCGAGATGGCAGAGCCAGAGCAGCTCGGGGAGGATGTCGCGGACCTTGTCGGGCACGCGGGGAGCGGCGCCGGCGACGACCTCGCGGTAGATCGCCATCGACTGCTCACGTGCCGGCGCGGATGACTCGCTCAGCGGGTGGGTCGGACTCTCCGGGGAGATCGCGATCGCCACGAAGGCGCTCCCGAAGCCGTGGTAGTCGGCGATCACGTCGAGGAAGGCGTGCTCGACGGCCCGCAGCCGGTCGGTCAGCGGCAACCCGGAGGCGAGTGCCATCGCCGCTCTCTCGGCGTGCTCGGTCTGGATCCGCAGGTAGAAGGCCTGGACCAGCTCGTCCTTGCTGGCGAACCAGTAGTAGGCGTTGCTCGGGGTGACGCCGGCTTCCTCGGCGATCGCCCGCATCGTCGTGCGGGCGTAACCACGCTCCTCGAAGAGCCGCAGGGCGGTGTCGAGGATCAGCTGCCGGGTGTCCTGGCGAGGGCTCATGGTCCGAGAGTATTTGAACATGTTCAAATACTCAATCGCGGCTAGCGTTCCGGACATGGACGCTCGCGATGGAGCTCGGCCTGGGCGCGGCGGCGCTGGCGACCGCCGGGCGACGCCGTCGGTGACCCCTCCTAAGGTGGAGTCATGAGCAGCACGTCGTTCTCCTGGGGCATCGGAGCCCACGTCGACCAGACCGACCCGATCGCCGAGGCCAAGGCGCGCGAGACCAGCCTCGTGCAGTTCTTCCTCGGCGACCCGCAGGGCTACAAGGGCCCCGAGATCCGGTACGCCGGCGGCGCGGCCGGGCTCAAGGCCGACGCCGAGGCGGCCGGGATCGACCTCTACGTGCACGCGCCGTACATCGTGAACGTGGCGACCACGAACAACCGGATCCGGATCCCCAGCCGCAAGCTGCTTCAGCAGCACCTCGACGCGGCGGCGGAGATCGGCGCCAAGGGCCTCATCGTGCACGGTGGCCACGTCAACGCCGAGGACGACCCGGCGAAGGGTTTCGACAACTGGCGCAAGGCGGTCGAGGCGACCGACCTGAAGATCCCGCTGCTGCTGGAGAACACCGCGGGCGGCGACAACGCGATGGCTCGCCAGCTCGACCGGATCGCCGGCACCTGGGCCGCGATCCAGCAGGCGGAGGGGGCCGAGAACGTCGGCTTCTGCCTGGACACCTGCCACGCCTGGGCCGGCGGCATCAAGCTCACCGACGCGGTCGAGCAGCTGCACGCGATCACCGGCCGGATCGACCTGGTGCACGCGAACGACAGCCGCGACGCCTTCGACTCCGGTGCCGACCGGCACGCCAACTTCGGGAACGGTCAGCTGGATGCGGACGAGTTCGTCGGCGTGGTCCGTGACGCCGGCGCCCCGGTGATCTGCGAGACGCCCGGCGGCGCCGCCGAGCACAGCGACGACTTCGCGTGGCTGCGCGCCCGGCTCTGACGATCACCCGCCGCGGCCTGCTGGCCGCGGCAGCGGTCGGCGTCGTCGGCTGCTCGAGCAGGAACCCGGCTCCTGCGAGCAACACCTTCCGCTACGGCAACGACCACGCCGACCAGTTCGGTCGCCTGCGCACCCCCGGTGGGAACGCACGCGGCCTCGTCGTCCTCGTGCACGGAGGTTTCTGGTCGAGCAGCTACGGAGCGGACCTGATGGAACCGCTCGCCGACGACCTGCACGAGCACGGGTACGCGACCTGGAACATCGAGTACCGCCGCCTCGGCGACGGTGGTGGCTGGCCTGCCACCTTCACCGATGTCGCGGCGGCGTTCGACCTGGTCGAGCGCCTCCCGGACAAGGTGAACGGTCTGCGTCCCGGTCTGCCCCGGCACGCTCTCGGGCACTCCGCCGGTGGGCAGCTCGTGGCGTGGGCCGCGAGCCGCACCGCAGCCACCCCCGGCGGCCCGCCGCGGTTCCTGCCCGAGCGTGCCTTCTCCCTGGCCGGAGTGCTGGACCTCCGGACGGCGGCCCGGCGCGGCATCGGTGGAGCAGCGGTGCCCCAGCTGCTCGGCGGCCTCCCGGACGAGGTGCCGGAGCGCTACCGGGAAGCAGATCCTCTGGTGCTGCACCCACGCAAGCCGGTGACCGTCGTCGTCGCTGCCGACGACCAGGTGGTTCCGGCTTCCCAGGCCGCGGCCTACCTGACCCGGCACCGCGGTCCACAGGTCGAGCGCATCGAGGTACCGGGAGACCACTTCGCCCTGATCGATCCGACGAGCAACGCCTGGAAGACGCTGCGGGCGTCGATCGACCGGGCCTCGCCGAAGCTCGCGGGACTGGGGACCGATTAGTGGTCATCCTCACGACCCCCGCGGTGCGGGCAGACCCGGGCACCGACGTCTCGTTAGTCTCGGTGCGTGCCCGTCACTGAAGCCGCGCTCGCCGTGCGGACGATCTCCGCAGCCGACCACCTGGCGTTCCTGAACAGCCAGTCCTCGGCCAGCTTCCTGCAGACGCCGGCATGGGCGCAGGTGAAGGCGGAGTGGAAGGCCGAGTCGATCGGCTGGTTCTCCGGCGACGCCCTGGTCGGTGCCGCCCTGGTCCTGTACCGGCAGCTGCCGAAGGTGAAGCGCTACCTCGCCTACCTGCCCGAGGGCCCGGTGATCGACTGGGCCTCGGAGGACCTCGGTGGCTGGCTGAACCCGATGGCCGCGCACCTGAAGTCGCAGGGCGCCTTCGGCATCCGGATCGGGCCGCCGGTCGTCACCCGCCGCTGGGACGCCGCCCAGATCAAGGACGGCATCGCTGATGACGCCGTCACCACCCTGACGCAGCTGCCGCCCGGCGAGCGCAGCCAGGTCGGCGCCTCGGTCCTCTCCCAGCTCCGGGAGCTCGGCTGGCAGTGCCAGTCGGTGGCCGGTGGGTTCGCCGCGGGCCAGCCCCAGTACAACTTCCAGATCCCGCTCGCCGGTCGCACCGAGGACGACGTCCTGGCGGGCATGAACCAGCTCTGGCGCCGCAACATCAAGAAGGCCGCCAAGGAGGGGGTCGAGGTCACTGTCGGCACTGCCGAGGACCTGCCCGCCTTCCACGCGCTCTACGCGCACACCGCGGAGCGGGACCACTTCACCCCGCGGCCACTGGGCTACTTCCAGACGATGTACGCCGCGCTGCAGGGCGAGGACCCCGACCGGATCCGGCTCTACCTGGCCCAGCACGAGGGTGACCTGGTCGCCTCGACCATCTGGATCCGGGTCGGGACCCACACCTGGTACTCCTACGGCGCCTCCTCGACGGAGAAGCGCGAGGTCCGCGGCTCGAACGCGATCCAGTGGCGGATGATCACCGACGCGCTGGCCGCCGGAGCAGGGGTCTACGACCTGCGCGGCATCACCGAGACCCTTGCCTCCGACGACCCCCACCTGGGCCTGATCCAGTTCAAGGTCGGCACCGGCGGCGAGGCGGTCGAGTACGCCGGCGAGTGGGACCTGCCGCTGAACCGGGCCATCTACGCTGCCTTCCAGCTCTACCTGAAGCGACGGGGGTGACGCGGCCATGAGCCTGGTCCTGCACGTCGACGGCGACCGTTGGCGCGCGCACCTGCGTGAGGTCGCCGCGAGTCGCCCGGGCCTGGTGCCGGTCATCAAGGGCAACGGCTACGGGTTCGGGTTGCGACGGCTGGCCCGCCGCTCCGGCTGGCTGGAGGTCGACACCGTCGCGGTCGGCACACCGACCGAGGTGGACGACGTCGCCAGCCGTTTCGACGGCGACATCCTGGTGCTCACCGGGTGGCGCGCCTTCGAGACCCGCGCGATCAAGGCCAAGCACGCCGACCGGGTGATCCACACCGTCGGCCGGCTCGAGGACCTCGAGCAGCTCCTCGACGCACCCGGCACACCGCGGATCGTGCTCGAGCGGATGACCTCGATGAAGCGCCACGGGTTCACCGCGCGGGGACTGCGCGAGGCCGCCGAGCTGGCGCGCTCGCGACCCGGTGTACGGGTGGAGGGCGCGAGCATCCACCTGCCGCTGGGCGACGGCGGCAACCTCGCCGAGGCCGAGCGGTTGCTGACCGACATCGTCGCGGCCGGTCTGGCCGGCGCGGTCTGGGTCTCGCACCTCACGGCCGCCGAGGTCGGCACCCTTGCCGAGCAGTACCCCGAGATCAGCTTCCGCCAGCGGATCGGCACCGAGCTGTGGCTCGGCGACCGCGGCGCGCTCGACGTCCGTGCGCACGTGCTGGACTCGCACCCGGTCGACCGCGGCGAGCCGATCGGTTACCGAGGCAGGTCAGCGCCACGGCGCGGGACGATCCTGGTCGTCTCCGGCGGTACGGCGCACGGCATCGGCCTGGAGGCGCCGACCGGGGAGTCGTCGGTGCGGGCCCGGGTGAGCACGGTTGCCCGCGGTGGCCTGGACGCGCTCGGGCTGGCCAAGTCGCCGTTCACCGTGGCCGGCAAGGCGCGCTACTTCGCCGAGCCCCCGCACATGCAGGCCTCGCTGCTGTTCCTGCCGTCAGGCGTTGCTGTGCCCGGCGTCGGCGAGACCGTGCCGGTCCGGGTCCGCTTCACCGCGACCGACGTCGACGAGGTCGTCATCACCTGAGTCGTCGGGGACCGCGAACCAGATGTCCCGGACCACCATCGCCACCAGGTACAGCTCGCCGAGCACGCGGACCACGATCGCGACCTGGTACGGCGTGTGGTTGCCGGACGACGTCTCGAGCCAACCGCCGAGGTCGATCCAGACCGCCGCGAAGTAGACCAGCTCGCAGGCCTGCCAGATCAGCAGGTCGCGCCACTTCGGTCGGGCGAGCACCGCCAGCGGCAGCAGCCAGAGCACGTACTGCGGCGAGTAGACCTTGTTGACGATCAGGAACGCCGCGACGACCAGGAACGCGATCTGCGCGACCTCGGGACGACGCCAGGCCCGCAGGCCGAGCACGAGGATCCCGACGCAGGCCAGCACGAAGAGCACCCCGGAGACGAGGTTGATGGTGTGCGGGGTGACGTTGTGGCCGCGCTGGGCGAGCACCAGCCAGAGCGAGCCGAGGTCAGCGCCGCGGTCCTGGTTGAAGGTCCAGAACACCTTCCAGCGATCGGGGCCGGTGGCCAGCGCCGGGGCGTTGACCAGGAACCACACAGCACCGGCCGCGACGGCCGCGGTGGCGATCAGGTCGGGGCGGCGCCGGCGGACGGCGTCGATGAGGAAGGCGCCGAGCAGGAACAGCGGGTAGAGCTTGGTGGCGAAACCGAGGCCGACCATCACCCCGGCGAGCAGCGGGCGGCCACGCGCCCACGCCCAGAGCGCCCCGGCGGTGAACAGCACCGCGAGCAGGTCCCAGTTGACCAACGCGGAGAGCAGCAGCATCGGTGAGGCGGCGAACGCCATCGCGTCCCACGGGCGCCCGGGGCTCGCGCCGGCGAGGAAGAACACCGCACCGAGACCGCAGAGGAACAACAAGAACGCGGTGATCAGGAAGTAGGTGTTCACCTCCTTGTCCATGCCGGGCAGGCCCCACATCGCGTCCGGAGAGGTCGCGGCGCGAACCGCCTCGGACGGACCGGACGGGACCACCGCGGTGATCTCGGAGGCGACCCAGGCGAAGTAGGAGATCAGGACCGGGTACTCCATCGCGCTGTAGCGCTGGTCGTCGTCGGAGTACGGCCACTGGTGCTCCGCGAACCCGCGCCCGGTGTAGAGGTAGGGCACGTCGGAGTAGCACATCTTGCTGTAGCGGACGTCGTTGCTGGACCAGTTGGTGTGGCCGCACGGGTACTTCTGCACCAACCCGAGGGCGAACACGACGGTGAAGACCGCGAGCAGCACCCGGACCGGCGTCCACCACGAGTGCGGACGCGCACGCGACCCCGCCGGGCCTCCGATGACCTCGCTGAGGGCTCCGGCGACGGGGTCCTCGTGGGTCGGCCTGTTCAGCGCCCTACTCCTGCCGCAGGTAGGCGCTCGGACGGTCCGCGGTCACCTTCGGCTTCGGGTTTCCGCCCCCGTTACCGCCGCCGTTGCCGTTGCAGTTCGGGTTGAGGATCGGGCAGTCGGTGTTGGTCGACGTGGGGGTCCCGGTCGGGGTCGGCGTCAGCGTCGGGGTCGGGGTCAGCGTCGGGGTCGGGGTCAGCGTCGGGGTCGGCGTCTTGGACGGGGTCGGCGTCTTCGACGGCGTCGGCTTGGCCGGTGCGTGACCCGACGACGGTGCCTTGCCGTCGACGTTGGCGGGCTTCGGGAACTGGACGACGTCCTTGCCGTCCATGATCGTCTTCATCGCCGCGGTCCAGGTCGCCGTCGGATAGCCGGCACCGAAGTAGCCGGTCGCACCCTGGAACGGCGGCAGGTAGTCGTTGAGCGGCTTTCGACCGTTGCCGCGCACGTACATCACCGCGGTCGAGACCTGCGGGGTGAAGCCGACGAACCAGGACGTGATCACGTTGCCCTTGTCGTCGGTCGCGGTGCCGGTCTTGCCGGCGGCCGGGCGACCGAGGCCCAGCGCCTTGCGGCCGGTGCCGTTCTTCACCACGTCCTGGAGCGCGAAGCTGGTGTCCGCCGCGATGTCCGCGGAGATCGCCCGCTTGCCCTTCTTGTCCGCGGTGTAGAGCACCTCGCCGTCGCTGGCCTTGATCACCTTGGAGACCACGAACAGGTCGTGGTGCACGCCCTCGTCGGCGATGGTGGCGTAGGCGTTGGCCATGTTCACCGGGCTGACCGGCTGGCTACCCAGGGAGATGCGCGCGTTGACGTAGTTGGCCGGGATCTTCGGGACGCCCATGGCCTCGGCCATGTCGGCCATCTTCCGGGGACCGTTCTTCATCGACGCGGTCATGTCGATGAACGCGGTGTTGATGGACTGCTCGGTCGCCTTGACCATGCTGACCGCGGCGCCGTAGTCGGTGCCCTGGCCGCTGCCCTCGTTCACGGCCTTGCTGCCGTCGGGGAAGTAGTACGGCGAGTTGCCGTCGAAGGTGTCCTTGAGGCTGAAGCCGTCCTTGATGCCGGCCGCGACCGAGAAGGCCTTGAACGCCGAACCCGGGGAGTCGGCGGCCGTCGCCCAGTTGAGCTGGCTCTTCAGGTAGTCCTGGCCGCCGTAGAAGCCGATCAGGCCGCCGGTCTTCACGTCGACCGAGGCGACCGCGGCGTGCAGCGACTTCAAGCCCTTGGGCGCGATCTGGTTCACCGCGCTCTTCGCGGCGATCATCGCCCTCGGCTGGAAGGTGGTGACGACCCGGAGACCGCCGCCGTCGATCTGGGCGTCGTCGAAGCCGAGCCGCAGCAGCTCGTCCTTGACCAGGCTGAGCATGAAGCCCTTCTGGCCGCCGTACTTGTTGTTGTTGCTCAGGGGCACGAACTTCGGCAGCTTGCCGGAGATCTTGTCGGCCTCGGCCGAGTCGAGCTTGCCGGCCTTCACCATCCCGCTGATCACGTAGTCGTAGCGGTTCAGCAGGGCGGCCCGAGCGTCGGCGCCGCGGTCGGGGGAGAGGTAGTTCGGCGAGTTCAGCACCGCAGCCAGCATCGCGGCCTCGGACGCGCTCAGGTCCTTGGCCGGCCGGGCGAAGTACGCCTCGGCGGCCGCCTGCACGCCGTAGGCGCCGCGGCCGAAGTAGATGGTGTTCAGGTAGCCCTCGAGGATCTGCGACTTCGACTGCTCCTGCTGGATCTTCAGGGACAGGAAGGCTTCCTTGATCTTGCGCTTGAAGGTCCGCTCCTGCGACAGGTAGAGGATCTTCACGTACTGCTGGGTGATGGTCGAGGCGCCCTGGGTGGCACCGCCCTTGGCGTTGGAGAACGCGGCGCGCAGGATGCCCTTGGGGTCGATGCCCTTGTTGGTCCAGAAGGTGCGGTCCTCGGCGGCGACCACGGCCTCCTGCATCACCTTCGGGATCTCCGAGAGCGGGATCGACTCACGGTTCTGGGTGGCGAAGGTGCCGATCTTCGTCTTGTCGTTGGAGTAGTAGACGTTCGTCGTCTGCGCCTGGAACGCCGTGTTCGGGTCCGGGATGTGCGTCGACCGGTAGGCGAAGTAGAAGACCGAGACCATCAGCACGGTGAAGACGACACCGGCGATGAGCAGGTAGCGCAGGTACTTGCGGAACAGCTCCTGGCGCGTCGGCTTGGCGGCGCGGCCGCCGCCCTTGCCGCCGGACCGGCCCTTGGCCCGGCTTCCCGGAGCGGTCTTCTTGGCGGCTGTGCCCTTCTTCGCGGGGGCACGACTGCCGCTCGGACGCGGGGGCCGCGGCGTACTGGAACTCACGGTCTCGTACTCCAGGGGGAAGCTCGTACGGGCAGGTCAGGACGAGGGTACGGCGTCCCCCCATGACCCGCCCAAACCCGCCTGCACAGCGGCCCCGGCCGTGTCGGCGAACGACCGGGGTGTGGCACGGCTCTCCCCGGTGAACACGCCGTGAACTTGGCCGTTGATATATCGATGCGATAGGTTTGATCGATAGACCGGTTCGATAGATCGAACAAAACCGGACGTTTCCGGACCAAAGGAAAGCAGACACGATGCCGAGCAAGGGTGCGACCCTCGAGCTGGCGGTGCTCGGACTCCTCCAGGAGTCCCCGCTGCACGGCTACGAGCTGCGCAAGCGCCTGAACCTCCTCCTCGGCTGGACCCGGCTGCTCTCCTACGGCTCGTTGTACCCCGCGCTGAAGCGGATGCTGCGCGCCGGGTGGATCACCGAGGTGACCACCATGTCCGGCGCGGTCTCCCGCCGCCAGCGCATCGTCTACCAGATCACCCCGGCCGGCACCGAGTACTTCGCCTCCGAGATCACCGAGGCCGGTCCGGCCGCGTGGGAGGACGAGAGCTTCAACATGCGGTTCGCGTTCTTCTCGCGCACCGACGCCGGCGTCCGGATGCGGATCCTCGAGGGTCGCCGCTCCCGGCTGCAGGAGCGCCTCGACCGCGCCCGCAGCCTGCACGGCGGTTCGGACCGCTACGTCACCGAGCTCCAGCGCCACGCGATCGAGTCCGTCGAGCGCGAGGTCCGCTGGCTGACCGACCTGATCGAGGCCGAGCGCGCCAGCAGCGACCGGTCCGGCTCGCGGGCCACGCCGCCGGCGACCACCCCCCAGACAGCAGTACCGAAAACCGAAATCAGTTGAGTAACAGCAATGCAGAAGGAGCAGCCATGGCGAAGGTTCGCGTAGGCATCGTGGGAGTCGGCAACTGCGCCAGCTCCCTTGTCCAGGGCGTCGAGTACTACAAGAACGCCGACCCGTCGGGCTCCGTGCCCGGCCTCATGCACGTCACCTTCGGTGACTACCACGTCTCCGACGTCGAGTTCGTGGCGGCGTTCGACGTCGACGCGAAGAAGGTCGGCTTCGACCTCTCCGACGCGATCAACAACTCGGAGAACAACACCATCCGCATCGCCGACGTCCCGCCGACCGGCGTGACCGTCCTGCGCGGTGTCACCAACGACGGCCTCGGCAAGTACTACCGCGAGACCATCGAGGAGTCCGACGCCGAGCCGGTGGACGTCGTCCAGGCCCTCAAGGACGCCCAGGTCGACGTGCTCGTCTCCTACCTGCCGGTGGGTTCCGAGGTCGCTGACAAGTACTACGCGCAGTGCGCGATCGACGCGGGCGTGGCCTTCGTCAACGCCCTGCCGGTCTTCATCGCCTCCGACCCCGAGTGGGCCAAGAAGTTCGAGGACGCGGGCGTCCCGATCATCGGTGACGACATCAAGAGCCAGGTCGGCGCGACCATCACCCACCGCGTGATGGCGAAGCTGTTCGAGGACCGCGGCGTGGTCCTTGACCGCACCTACCAGCTCAACGTCGGCGGCAACATGGACTTCAAGAACATGCTCGAGCGCGAGCGCCTGGAGTCCAAGAAGGTCTCCAAGACCCAGGCCGTCACCTCGAACCTCGAGGGTCCGCTGGCCGGCAAGATCTACGACCGCAACGTGCACATCGGCCCGTCTGACTACGTGGCCTGGCTCGACGACCGCAAGTGGGCCTACGTCCGCCTCGAGGGTCGTGCCTTCGGTGACGTTCCGCTGAACCTGGAGTACAAGCTCGAGGTCTGGGACTCCCCGAACTCGGCCGGCATCATCATCGACGCGATCCGTGCGGCGAAGATCGCCAAGGACCGCGGCATCGGTGGCCCGCTGCTCTCGGCGTCGTCCTACCTGATGAAGTCCCCGCCGGTGCAGCGTCCCGACGACGAGGGCGCGGCTTCGGTCGAGGCCTTCATCCGCGGCGAGGTCGAGCGCTGACGCTCCACCCCTGCAGCAGCTGATTTCGGCGTCGAGCCCCGGACCACCTGGTCCGGGGCTCGACGGGTTTCCACCCCTTTACGTTCACATTTCAGTCCCGACAAGGGGATGTGCTGGCGGATCGCGGTCACTACGGTGACCGCCATGAGCGATGACAACCCCACTCCGCCGCCGTCCGAAGGGGCGGCGCCGCCGCCTCCGCCGCCGTCCTACGGGACCCCGCCGCCGTCCTACGGCACGCCGCCTCCGCCGCCGCCCGCGTACGGCGCACCGGCCGCCGGCGGCTCCGGCTACAACGGCGCCGACGCGATCAAGTACGGCTGGGCCAAGTTCTCCAAGAGCCCGGCCACCCTGCTGGTCCCGACGCTCCTGGTGGCCGTCGTGGTGATCGTGCTCGAGGTCGTCGGCTTCGTGATCATGAACGCCACCCTGCTCGACACCAGCTGCACCGTGACCAGCAACGAGAACGGGATCAACTTCGACGGCTGCGACGGTCCGGGCTTCTTCACCCGGCTCTTCGCCTACGCGCTCATCGGCCTCGTCGTGACCGCGATCGCCAACGCGCTCGGCGCAGGTCTGGTGAAGTCCGGCCTGAACGTGGTCGACGGCAAGCCGGTGAACGCCGGCGACGTGATCAGCTACGCGACCAAGCCGGCCGTGATCACCACCGCGCTGATCCTGGCCGTGGCCACCTCGATCGGCAGCTTCCTCTGCTACGTCCCCGGCATCGCGATCGGGTACCTAACGATGTTCTCGATGTTCTACGTGGTCGACAAGGAGATGGCCCCGATGGAGGCGATCCAGGCCAGCTTCAGCCTGGTGACCTCGCACTTCGGCGAGACCATCGTGTTCTTCCTGCTGTCGGTCGTGACGATCGTGGTCGGCGCGATCCTCTGCGGTGTCGGCCTCCTGGCCGCCATCCCGGTGGTCATCGGTGCGGCTGCGTACACGTTCCGCTCGCTCAACAACGAGCCGGTGACGCCCGCCGAGGCGTGAGCCTGGAGGCATCCACGCCCGGCATCCGACCTAGGATGCCGGGCGTGACTGCTGTCCGGACCCGTTCGCTGGGCACGGCGATCCGGCAGCTCGGTCGGCAACCGGACCGGATCCTCGTCCCCGCCGTCGTGCTCACCGTCGTCGGCCTGATCGCCAACGTGCTCGTGAACTGGTTGATCGGTCTCGCGGTCGGGTCCACGCCCTGCCCGCGCTACTACCTCGGCACCACGCTCACCGCCCGCTGTGCCGGCACCACCGGTCGCGGTCAGCTCGGAGTCCTGGTCGGGCTGTTCGTGCTCTTCCTGATCGGCCACCTGGTGGCGGCCGGGCTGTCCCGCGCCTCCCTCGACCTCATCGACGAGGTGCCGTCGCGCGGAGTCTTCGGCGGCTGGAACCTGCTGCGTGCCCTCCCGGCCGCGGTGACGATCAGCCTGCTGCTCACCCTCGGCACGGTCCTGGTGGTGCTGCCCGGCCTGCTGCTCGCGTTCTTCACCCGGTACGCGATGACCTTCGTGGTCGACCGCGGTCTGGGCACCTGGTCCGCGATCGCGGCGAGCACCCGCCTGGTGGCCCGGAACCTGGTCCGGGAGACCGGTTTCGCCGTGACCGCCGTGGCCGTCCTGGTGCTCGGCCTGCTGGCACTCGAGATCGGCCTGCTGATCGCGGTGCCGCTGGTGCTGCTCGCCCAGACCTACCGGTACCGGACGCTGGCCTGAGCCTCAGCGCGGACCGTGGGTGTTCAACCAGAGCACCGGCCCGTCGAGGGTGTCCGCGAGGTCGGCGATGGCCGCCAACGACTTGCCCGTGTACACCGGCTCGAGCTCGAGTCCGAGCCCGGTTGCCTTCTCCACCATCGCCACCGATGCCGGGGTCGGGTCACCGTAGGTCCGGCCCAGCCAGTCCGGGGAGGTGGTCAGGTCCTCGGCCGCGATCCGGGGCAGCTCGCCCGCGCCGCGGTCGGTGAGCAGGCCCGCCGTACGACGGGCCAGGCCGGCGATGACCGGCGCGTCCAGGGCGAACGCGTCGTTGACGACAACACCGAAGACCCGGGTCCGCAACCCGGCGAGCCGGAGTCCGAGAGCGAGACCGGCCGCGGTCCCGCCGCTGCCGATGGCGGTCACCACGGTCGCTGGCTCGGGCAGGTCGCCGGCCTGGACCTGGGCCGCGATCTCGAGCGCCGTCTCGACGTAGCCGAGGCTGCCCACGGCGTTCGAGCCGCCGGCCGGCAGGTACCAGGGCAACCGCCCGCCGTGCAGGTTACGGGCGATCAGCCACGGCGCCGCCAGCTTGAGCCGGGTGGGGTTGCGGTAGCGGTGCAGCTCGGCCCCGGACGCCTCGAGCCGCGCGAGCTGCTGACGCACGTGGTCGTCGACGGGCTGGTCCACCAGTCCGAGCACGGTGCGCAGCCCGTGGTCGGCGCCGTAGAGCGCGCACGCAAGACCCCAGTGGGTGCCGATCCCGCCCACCGTGAACAGCGTCCGCGTCCCACGACGGCGCGCCTCGGGGAGGATCCACTCCAGCTTGCGGACCTTGTTGCCGGCCCAGGCCCCGTCACCGAAGCGGCTCTCGTCCTTGAGCCAGAGATCCACGCCGTCGACCAGGCCGTCCAGCCGGCGTACCGGGGTCGGGCCGGTGCCCAGCGGCACGTGCTCGAGGTCGAGCGCACCGAAGCGGTCGTGGAGGTGGGTCACCGCGCCAGGCTACGAGGACGGGCGCGACGCGGCCCACTCCAGCAGCGCGGCTCGCGCCGCGTCGTACTCCATCGGCCCGTTGTCGAGGCGCAGCTCGAGCAGGAACTGGTACGCCGCACCGACCTCGCGTCCGGCCGGGATGCCGAGGATCTCCATGATCTGGTTGCCGTCCAGGTCGGGCCGGATCGCGTCCAGCTCCTCCTGCTCGGACAGCCGGGCGATCCGCTGCTCCAGCTCGTCGTAGGTACGACGCAGCCGCTCGGCCTTGCGCTGGTTGCGCGTGGTGCAGTCGGCGCGGGTCAGGATGTGCAGCCGGCTCAGCAGCGGACCGGCGTCGCGCACGTAGCGGCGCACCGCCGAGTCGGTCCACTGCCCGTCGCCGTACCCGTGGAACCGCAGGTGCAGCTCGACGAGCCGGCTGACCTCCGCGGTCTGCTCGGAGGAGAAGCGCAGCTCCTGCATCCGCTTCTTGGTGAGCTTCGCGCCGACCACGTCGTGGTGGTGGAAGGTGACCACACCGTCGTCCGCAAAACGCCGGGTCCTCGGCTTGCCGATGTCGTGCATCAGGGCCGCGAAACGAGCGACGAAGTCCGGGCCGCCCTCAGGCAGCCGGTCCTCCAGCGCGATCGACTGCTCGAGCACGGTCAGGGTGTGCTCGTAGACGTCCTTGTGCCGGTGGTGCTCGTCGCGCTCCAGCGCCAGCGCCGGCAGCTCGGGCAGCACCTGCTCGGCGAGGCCGGTCTCCACGAGCAGCTCGAGTCCGGCGCGTGGTCGCGGGGAGCAGACCAGCTTCACCAGCTCGTCGCGCACCCGCTCGGCCGAGACGATCCGGATCCGGTCGGCCATGTCGGTCATCGCCTGCTTGACCTCGGGCGCGACGGTGAACCCGAGCTGGCCGGCGAAGCGGGCCGCGCGCATCATCCGCAGCGGGTCGTCGCTGAACGAGTCCTCGGGACGGCCCGGCGTGCGGAGCACCTGCTGGGCGAGGTCGACGATGCCGCCGAACGGGTCCTCGAAGACGTTGCCGGGCAGCGAGATCGCCATCGCGTTGACGGTGAAGTCGCGGCGTCCGAGGTCACCGACCAGCGAGTCGCCGTAGGCAACCTCGGGCTTGCGGCTGGTCGCGTCGTACTTCTCCGAGCGGAAGGTGGTGATCTCGATCTGCCACTCGCCGCGGCGGCAGCCGATGGTGCCGAAGTCCCGGCCGATGTCCCAGACCGCGTCGGCCCAGCCCTTGACCAGCTTCTCGGTGACCTCGGGTCGCGCCGAGGTGGTGAAGTCCAGGTCGTTCTGGAGCCGCCCGAGCATGGCGTCGCGCACCGGGCCGCCGACCAGGGCGATCTGCTCGCCCGCAGCCGCGAACCGGGCGCCGAGCTCGTCGATCACCGGGGCCAGCCGCAGCAGCTCGGCGAGCGCGCGCTCCTGGGCCTGCGAGATGTTCAGCGACACGGGAGGTAACTCTATCGGCGGCCCACCGGCCCACCCGGAGCCGACCACCCCTGCATGGCGTGAGGAATCGTCCGCTTGCGACTCGTTAGCATCGCGGGTGTGAGTCACCCCTGCGCGTCGTCCGGAACCGCGTTCCGGCGACCCGCAGCCCGGAACCGCGGCCCGGTGCTCGCGCTGGTGCTCGGTCTGCTGCTCGCCACGCTGCTGCCGTGGGCCCCCGCAGGCGCCGCACCCGCCCCGGTCCCGGACGCCCCGCTGACCGTCCGGCTCGTCCGGATGACCCCGGCGGTGGTCCCGACCAAGGGCCACCTGGTGCTGGAAGGCACGGTCACGAACAGCTCCCAGGACATCTGGCGGTCGGTGAACGTGCACCCCTTCATCGGGTTCCAGCCGATCACCACCCGCGAGGAGCTCGACACCGCGGCGGCCTCCGACCCGACCACCGACGTGGGCGAGCGGATCACCAAGATCGGCGACTTCGAGACCCTCGGCGACCTCCAGCCGGCGCAGACCGCGTCCTTCCGGATCGCCGTCCCGGTCAAGGACCTGCAGATCTCGGGGGCTCCCGGGGTCTACTGGGTCGGCATCCACGCGCTGGCCCAGTCCGAGAGCGGCGAGCGCAGCGTCCAGGGCCGGGACCGCACCTTCATCCCGCTGGTCAAGGACAAGAAGGCCCACACGTCCGTGGCGCTCGTCGTCCCGGTCCGCCAGGAGGTGCGACGCGACTCCAAGGCGCGGCTGCTCAACCCGACAGCCTGGTCGGACCTCCTCGAGCCGTCCGGCAGGCTCGGTCGGGTCGCCGGTTTTCTCACCGCTGCCGGGCCGACTCCGCTGACGCTGCTGATCGATCCCGCCGTGCTCGACGCCGCCTCGGACGTCGCCGCCGGCAACCCGGCGCTGTCGCTGGGCAAGGCGAGCCACGAGGGGCCGAGCGAGAGCCCCAGCCCGTCGGAGTCCCCGTCGCGGTCCGAGGACCGCGAGGGCGCCGTCGACCAGGCCAACGCGACGGCCTGGCTGAACCAGGTCAAGGTCGCGGCGCGCCGGCACACCACCCTCGGACTCGGGTACGCCGACCCGGACATCGCCGCCCTGCTGCGATCGCGCTCCGGGCTCTACGGCCTGACCACCAAGCTCTCGAGCGAGACCTTCGCGGACCTGCGCATCGACGTCGTGCCGACGGTCGCGCCGCCGACCGGTTGGCTGGCCGACGAGACCATCGCGCGGCTCAAGGCGCGGACCACGGTGCTGGTCTCCGACCACGGCACCCCGCGCACCCGGACCCGGTGGCTCGCGCCGAAGGGACAGGACCTGACCTTCGTCGACGCCCAGGCCTCCAGCGGCGGCCCCGGACCGACCCCGGCGCTGGACGCGCTCGCCCTGCGGCAGCGGATCCTGGCGGACGCCGCGCTGCGCACCACCGAGAAGACCAACGGCCCGATGGTCGTCGAGCTGCCGGCCGGATGGGACCCGGGCACGTCCTGGCAGTCCGCCGACTTCTTCACCAGCCTCGACCAGCCGTGGGTCGACCTGGTGTCACTCAGCCCGAACACCGACCCGAGCACCCCGACCTTCGACGGCTCGCTCGGCTACCCCGACTCCCAGCGCAAGCTGGAGATCCCCGGCCAGAACATCGGGGCTGCCCGGACGCTCGCCCAGACCAGCACCGCGCTCTCCCAGCTGCTGCTGTCCGAGAACCACGTCGAGCACACCCTCGGCGGGACCGCCCTGAACGCCGTCTCGGTGCACGCCCGCGACGACGAGGTCGGGACCCGCGTCCAGGTGCTCGACACGAACGCGGCGGTCCGCAGCCGGATCGGCAAGGTCGAGGTGCTGGGCACCGACTTCGTCACCCTGTCCGGTGGTTCGGGCACCCTGGCGGTCACCCTGGTCAACGGCCTCGACCAGCCGGTGAAGGTCGGCGTGGAACCGCGCACGTCCGCCAGTGACGTGACGGTCGCGGCCAGCAAGCCGGTGAAGATGGCCCCGGGTGAGCGCACGGTCCTGCGGCTGAAGGCGAAGGCTTCCTCGATCGGTGTCACCCGGATCACGCTGACCCCGGTCACCGCCGACGGCACCGAGCTCGGCACCCCGTTGTCCTTCAGCCTGCGCACCAGCCAGGTCGGCAAGACCATCTGGTTCGTGCTGATCGGGTTCGGGGCGCTGCTGGTCGTGATGATCCTGCGCCGGGTCCGCCGCGGCCTGGTCGAGCACCGCTGGAAGGGTCGTGGCTGAGCACGGGCCCGACGACGGGCCCGAGGAAGCAGCCGAGCCGTCGGTCGTCGGCTCCAGCGCGGTCATGGCCGCCGGGACCGTGGTCTCGCGGCTCTCCGGCTTCGTGCGCACCTCGCTGCTCGCCGCCGCGCTCGGCACCGGCCTGCACGCCGACATCTTCAACGTCGCGAACACGCTGCCGAACATGCTCTACATCCTGCTGGCGGGCGGCGTCTTCAACGCGGTGCTCGTTCCGCAGCTGGTGCGCGCGATCCGCAACGACGCCGACGGTGGCGAGGCCTACACCAACCGGGTGATCACCCTCGCCGCGCTGTTCCTCACCGCGGTCACCGTGCTGCTGGTGGTCGCCGCGCCCCTGGTGATGCGGCTGCTGGTCAACCCGCAGTACTTCACCCACGACTTCGCGGCCGAGCGCGCGTCGATGATCGCTTTCGCCCGCTACTGCCTGCCGCAGGTCTTCTTCTACGGGATGTTCGTGCTCGTCGGCCAGGTGCTGAACGCGCGCCGCAGCTTCGGCCCGATGATGTGGGCGCCGATCGCGAACAACGTCATCTCGGTCTTCGTGATCGTGCTCTACCTGCTCACCGTCGGCACCGCGAGCAAGGCCGAGCAGGCCGGCCCGTACTCCTCCGGCGCCGAGGCGCTGCTCGGCATCGGCTCGACGATCGGCATCGCGGTCCAGTTCCTGATCCTGATCCCGTACCTGAAGCGTTCGGGCTTCAGCTACCGCCCGCGCTTCGACTTCCGGCACTCCGGGCTCGGGCACACCCTGCGCCTGTCCATCTGGACGGTGCTGTTCGTGGTGGTCAACCAGGTCGCCTACACGGTCGTCGTACGGCTGGCCTCGGGCGGTACCGCTGCCGGGACCGACGGCACCGGCTACACCGTGTACTCGAACGCGTTCCTGCTGGTGATGGTGCCGCACTCGATCATCACCGTCTCGCTGGCCACCGCCGTGCTGCCCCGGCTGTCCGGGTACGCCGCCGCCGGCGACCTGCGTGCCCTGGCCTCCTCGGTGAACGCGACCATGCGCTCGACCTTCGCGCTGGTGCTGCCGGTGCTGGCGCTGATCCCGGTGGTCGCGCCCGACCTGGTCAACATCATCTGGGCCTACGGCTCGGCCCGGAACTCGGCCGGTGACTTCGTGCCGTCGGTCTCCCTGTTCGCGGTCGGCCTGTTCTTCTTCACCAGCCACTACCTGGTGCTGCGCGGGTTCTACGCGCTCGAGCAGAACCGGCGGGTCTTCGCCATCCAGTGCGTGATCTCGGCGGTGAACATCGTCGCCGCGGTCGCGCTGACCCGGGACATCGACCCCGCGGACACCGCACCGCGGCTGGTGCTCGCCTACGCGATCTCGTACGCCGTCGGCGCTGCGATCTCGTTCCGGCAGCTGGCCGTGCGCACCGGCGGACTCGGCGGGCGCGACCTGGTCCGCTTCGCCGTACGGATCGCGGTGGTGGTCGCGATCTCGGCCGGCCTCGCCTGGCTGACCCGCGTCGGCCTGGACCACTCCTTCGACGGCACCGACAAGTTCTCGGTGCTGGTGCGGCTCGCGCTTATGGGCGGCGTCGGGATGGGCAGCTACCTCGTGCTGGCGCGCCTGTTCCGGCTGACCGAGGTCACGGAGGTCACCCAGATCGTGACCCGGCGAATCCGTCCCTAGAGGTGGGCGCGCCCCTACGATGGGGCGACGAAACCGGCCGAGGAGGGCTGTGCTGAGGTGAACGACGGGCCACGCGCGATGAGCCCGGGCACGCTGCTGGGCGGTCGGTACCGCCTGGAAGTCCTCCTCTCGGAGCAAGGCGGTGCCCGGTTCTGGCGCGCCACCGACACGGTGCTCGCCCGCAACGTCGCCGTGCACGTCGTCCCGAGCGACGACCCGCGCGCTCCGGCCGTGCTCGACGCCGCACGGCGCTCGGCCCTGGTCACCGAGCAGCACTTCCTGCGCGTCCTGGACTGCGACGACGTCGACGGCACCACCTGGGTGATCAACGAGTGGGGGCAGGGCTCGTCGCTGGACGTGATGCTCGCCCAGGGCACGCTGCCGCCGATGCGGGCCGCCTGGCTGGCCCGCGAGGTCGCCGAGGCGATCGCCGCAGCGCACGCCAAGGACCTCGTCCACGGACGGCTCAACCCGGAAGCGGTGCTGGTCACCGACTCCGGGGCGGTGAAGATCATCGGCTTCGTCGTCAACGCCGCGTTCGAGCGGAACCTGACCGAGCCCTCGCCGTACGGCGAGATCAGCCCGCGCGAGGCCGACGTGATCGACCTCGCCGGCATCCTGTACGCCGCACTCACCGGCCGTTGGCCGGGCGTCGCGCCCTCGTCCCTGCCGCCGGCACCGCGCGAGGGCAACCGGCCGCTCCGCCCACGCCAGGTCCGCGCCGGGGTCCCGCGCACCCTGGACGCGATCTGCGACCGGGTGCTGCACAAGGAAGCCTCGCAGCACGTCCTGCCGGTGGAGTCCGCCTACGAGATCGCGGCCGCGCTCAGCGACTACGTCGGCGACCCGACCGCGGGTGCTCCGGTCGACCTGCCGACGATGCAGGAGGAGCTAGAGACGCCCGAGGCCCCCACTGGGACCGACGGCATCCCCGTGGTCGACGTCCCGGCCCCGGTTCCGGCCCCAGAAGCGGCGGCGCCGGTACCGCCGCCACCGCCTGCTCCCGAGCCTGCCTCCGAGCCCGCCTCCGAGCCGGATCCGCCCGCACGGCCGCTGGTCGACCCGGAGGAGACGATGGCGTCCGGCCCACCGCTGGAGAGCATCGAGTTCTTCGAGCCCGACGCCTGGGAACCAGCACCCCCGCCGCCGCCGTTCGAGGCTCCGGTCGACCGACCCCTGTTCGCCACCGAGGAACGTCGCATCCCGGCCCCGCCCGCGGGGGCGAACCCGCCGACCGGGCAGAACACCGGGTTCTGGCCGTTCGAGGAGGAGCCGGGGCCGGCGCGGACGGTCGCCCCGCCGCGCCGACGGCGCCGCTGGCTGCGCACCCTGGTGATCCTGGTTCTGGTGCTGGCGCTGGCCGGTGCGATGTACGCCGCGTTCACCGTCGGCAAGGGCGACGACAACAGCCCGTCGGGCTCCGGCTCGCAGACCCCGACGACCTCCGCACCGCCGACCCCGGTGGTCACCGGCACCCCGATCCCGATCGTGCAGGCCGGGGACTTCGACCCCGAGGGCGACCCGCCCGAGGAGAACCCGCAGCAGGTGCCGCGGGCCTTCGACGGCAACCCCTCCACGACCTGGCAGACCAGCGTCTACCGCGGGGACGCCCACCTCGGCGGCCTCAAGAGCGGCGTCGGCCTGGTCCTCGACCTCGGCTCCCAGCAGGAGGTCGGGTCCGTCGAGGTCAAGCTCGTCGGTACGCCGAACGACGTCGAGCTCTACGGCACCGCACCCGGCGAGAACGACCCGCCGGCCGAGTTGGCCGACGCCACCCGGCTCGCGTCCCTGAGCGACGTCGGCGACTCGGCGGTCTTCCGGCTCGACCCGAAGGTGCGCACCCGCTACCTGGTGATCTGGTTGACCAAGCTGCCCAAGGTCTCCGGAGGGTTCCAGGGCAAGATCGCCGAGATCACGGTCCGGTCGTGAGCGTCCGGCTCGACGAGCTCGACGACGCCGGCCTCCTCCTGGCTCACGCCGAGGGCGACCCCGACGCGTTCGGCGTGCTGTTCACCCGGCACCGCGACCGGTTGTGGGCGGTGGCTCTGCGCACCACCGGCAACCCCGAGGACGCCGCCGACGCGTTGCAGGAGGCGATGATCTCGGCCTTCCGCCGCGCCGCCGACTTCCGGGCCGAGGCGATGGTGACGACCTGGCTGCACCGGATCGTGGTGAACGCCAGCCTGGACCGCCTGCGTCGCAACAAGGTCCGCGCGGCCAGTGCGCTTCCCGACGACCTCGACGAGTACGCCGGCCGCGGAGCGGTGCTCACCTCGACCAGCGACGTGCACGACCCGGCCGTCGAGGCGGTGCGCTCGGACCAGCGCACCCAGCTGCTCAAGGCTCTCGACCGGCTGCCTCCGGACCAGAAGGCCGCGCTCGTGCTCGTCGACATGGAGGGGTACCCGGTCGAGGAGGCCGCCCGCATGCTCGGCTGCCCCACGGGCACGGTGAAGAGCCGCTGCGCCCGCGGGCGACATCGGCTGCTGGTGCTGCTGGAGGAGACGGGGATCACCGGAACCGGGTCCTTGGCGGCGGCGTCAGACTCAGGTACTGCGACCGAAGGGGGTGCACGATGACCGACGAACGATTCGACGACGCGGACTTCGACGACCCCGCGCACGCGGCGGTCCGCGACCTGCTCGCGTCGGCGAAGGTCGAGACGCCGATCCCCGCGGAGGTCGCCGCCCGACTGGAGGCCACGCTGGCCGAGCTGACCGGTGCCGCGCCCCGCGGGGAGGCCCCGCTGCCGGTGCCGGACGAGGACGACCCGGTCGTCGTCCCGCTGCGCCGTCGCTCGCGCCTGGCTCCGCGGATCCTCGCCGCCGCCGCGGTGGTGATCGTCGCCGGCGCCGGAGCGGTCGGGTTGGGCCAGGTCCTGGACAACACCTCGAGCAACAAGAGCGCCAGCGCCGACTCGGCGAACACGTCGGACGCGGGTGGTTCCGCAGCGGTCCCCACCGTGCCGCCGCCGGGTCCGGTGATGTCGCCGGAGGACAGCGTGACCGAGGCAAGCGGCAAGAGCTATGACTTCAACGCTGCACTCCGCAGCGTGCCGGTGCTGACCACCGACACCTTCGCCACCCAGGTCTCCGGGATCGACTTCGCCCAGGCGGCGCGGCGCGGCGCGAAGAATCTCAACCGCCTGTACACCCTGGGCAGCACGCCGACGACCACCGACCAGGCCTCGGGTGACCTGGAGGACACGTCTGGATCAGTCCCGACCCCGCAGTCAGCGGACGCCAACGCGTCGAAGTCAACCGTGCTCGCGCTCGCGCGTGCCGCCGGACAGTGTGCTGGCCCGAAGATCGACGGCACCAAGACCTACCCGATCGTGCTCGACAACCAGCCGGCCGTCCTGGTGGTGCATCCCGCGAACGCGGGAACCCAGCTCGTCGAGGCCTGGGCGTGCGACGGCTCAAAGGTGCTCGCCTTCACCACTGTTCCCGCCTGACCCCTGCATCACCGCGTGGGTCGCGTCCACGTGCGCGCGCCGGTCGCACCCGGGGAATGGCGCCTGCCTAGGATCTGTTGAAGCAGCAGACCCACTACAGAGCAGGCGATCAATGTCCGAGACGCGCAACGTCATCATCATCGGCTCCGGCCCGGCCGGTTACACCGCGGCCGTGTACGCCGCCCGCGCGAACCTGAACCCGCTGGTGTTCGAGGGCGCCGTCACCGCCGGTGGCGCGCTGATGAACACCACCGAGGTGGAGAACTTCCCCGGCTTCCGCGACGGCATCCAGGGCCCCGCGCTCATGGACGAGATGCGCGCGCAGGCCGAGCGCTTCGGCGCCGAGCTGGTCACCGACGACGTCATCGAGGTCGACCTGACCGGTGAGGTGAAGGTCGTGAAGACCGAGGAGGGCACCTTCACCGCGAAGGCCGTCATCCTGGCGATGGGCTCGGGCTACAAGAAGCTCGGCATCCCCGACGAGGACCGCCTCTCGGGCCACGGCGTCTCCTGGTGCGCCACCTGTGACGGCTTCTTCTTCCGCGAGCAGCACATCGCCGTAGTCGGCGGTGGCGACTCCGCCGTCGAGGAGGCGACGTTCCTGTCCCGCTTCGGCTCCAAGGTCAGCCTGATCGTGCGCCGCGACGAGCTGCGCGCCTCCAAGATCATGGCCGAGCGTGCCTTCGCGGACCCGAAGATCGACATCGTCTGGAACTCGGCGATCGAGACCATCCACGGCGACGACAAGCTCTCCGGCCTGACCCTGAAGGACACGGTGACCGGCGAGACCCGCGAGCTGGACGCCACCGGCCTGTTCATCGCGATCGGCCACGACCCGCGTTCGGAGCTGCTGCCGGGCCAGGTCGACCTGGACGACGAGGGCTACGTGCTGGTGCAGGAGCGCAGCACGCGCACCAACCTGGAGGGCGTCTTCGCCTGCGGCGACCTGGTCGACCACACCTACCGCCAGGCGATCACCGCGGCCGGTAGCGGATGTGCAGCCGCCCTCGACGCCGAGCGGTACCTCGCGGCCAAGGAGCACGCCGAGAAGACGGCAGAGGCGACCGCGGTGGGCGCGTCCGCCTGACGACCGCCGGGAATGGATGTCCCCGGTCCCCTGTTCAATAACTGCAAGCCAACCGAATCAAACGAGGAGCAACCATGGCCAACCTTCAGGCCGTCACCGACGCCGACTTCGAGGCCGAGGTGCTGAAGTCCGAGACCCCCGTCCTGGTCGACTTCTGGGCCGAGTGGTGCGGTCCGTGTCGCCAGGTCGCCCCGATCCTCGACGAGATCGCCACCGAGCACGCTGACAAGCTGCGCCTGGTGAAGCTCAACGTCGACGAGAACCCGGTGACCGCGGCCGCGTACCGCGTGACCGGCATCCCGACCCTCAACGTGTACCAGAACGGTGAGGTCGTGAAGCAGATCGTCGGCGCCAAGCCGAAGGCCGCGCTGCTGCGCGAGCTCGCCGACATCATCGGCTGACCGGATCGGCCGAACAGGCACCGCTCGACCACCGAGCACCTGCGCGCCCGGAACCACCCCCGTTTGTGAAGCGGGCTAGTGTTCCGGGCGCGCGTTCTGTTTCAGTAGTGCTGCGACCTCGACCTCCCGGGAGCCCCTAGTGACGACCACGACGTTCCGCAACGGCGATGCAGGTCCTGCCGTCACGCAGATCGTCGGCCTGCTCGACCAGCTGGGCCTCATCGAGGGGGACCTGCCGGGGTCGTTCGACGACCGGGTCGAGCTCGCGGTCCGCACCTTCCAGCAGCAGCGCGGCCTGCACGTCGACGGGGTGGTGGGCGTCGCCACCTTCCGTCGGATGGACGAAGCCCGCTGGACCCTCGGCGACCGGATCCTGACGCACCTGCCCGGCAGCCTGATGGCCGGCGACGACGTCTTCGCCCTCCAGCGCCGGCTGCTGGAGCTCGGCTTCAAGGTGGGCCGGGTCGATGGCTACTTCGGACCCGAGACCGAGGCCGGGCTGCGCGACTTCCAGCGCAACGTCGGCATCCCGGCCGACGGCACCTGCGGCCCGTTGACGCTGAAGATGCTGGCCCAGCTCGCCCCGATGGTCAGTGGTGGCGCCCCGAACGCGATGCGGGCCCAGGAGCGGATCCGTGACGCCGGCCCGCAGCTCGGCGGCAAGATCGTGGTGATCGACCCCTCGCCCGGACAGCACCTCCCGGATGAGTACGCCGAGACCGCCGCCGAGATCGTGCACGACCTGGCCGCACGCATCGAGGGCCGCCTGGTGGCGACCGGGGTGCAGGCGTTCCTGACCGCGTCGCGCAGCGGGCGGCACCGCGCCGAGGTCGAGGATGCGACCCAGGAGACCGAGCGCGCCCAGTTCGCGAACCGTGCGAACGCGCACCTGTCGATCTCCCTGGCCGTCGACGCTTCGGCCAACACCGACGCCTGTGGTGTGGCGACGTACTTCTTCGGGTCCGAGAAGCACAACACCCGCTCCTCGACCGGCGAGCGGTTCGCGAGCCTGGTGCAGCGCGAGATCGTCGCGCGGACCGATCTCGTCGACCTGCGCACCCACGCCAAGGCCTGGGAGTTCCTGCGGCGCACCCGGATGCCGGCGGTCCAGGTCGATGCCGGCTACCTCTCCAACCCGGGCGACGCCCAGCGGTTGGCCGATCCGGGTTTCCGCGACGTGCTCGCCGAGGCGGTGGTGGTCGCCGTCCAACGGTTCTACCTCAGCCCGGAGGCGGACGCGCACACCGGCGTGCTGCGGCTCAGTGAGCTCCGCTCGGTCCTGGCTGCTGAGTCGGACGATCACTGACCTGACGTCGCACGCCGGGTTGCAGTCCGCGCGGTGACTGCGGCACCGGGTTGCGGCTCGGTCGCTTGACCACGCCGAGGATCTTCTCGGCAGCGGCCTCGAACTCCTCGCGCCACGTGATGGTGGTGCGCAGGTCCATCCGCATCCGCGGGAACCGGGCGTGCGCCCGGTGGGTGCGGAACCCGATCGCGAGCAGGAAGTCCACGGGCAGGACGCACGAACCCGGGTGCGGTCGGTGCGCGCCGAAGGTCTCCACCGCCCCGATGCCGCCGTGCTTGATCAGGTCCTTGGCCATCGACTGGATCAGGACCCGGCCGAGTCCGCCACCGCGGAACTCCGGATCGACGAAGGTGCTGCCGAGCAGGACCGCGTCGCTGCTCACCGGCGCGGTCGCGAACCCGTCTCCTCCGCGCAGGTGCAGTGCCGGTGCCCAGAGCACGTGTCCGGCCGGACGTCCGTCGACGCTGACCACGCGACCGACGCTCCCCCACTCGCGCAGCATCAGGGACACCCAGGCGGCCTTCTCCTCCGCCTCGTGCCCGCGGATCCGCTCGCGGCGTACCGGGTCGAGCTCCCAGAACGTGCAGGTGGCACCGTGCCCGGCCAGTGCCGGCAGGTTGTCGAGGGTCAGTCGGTCGACCTGGCGTCCCACGGATCCATCGTAGGTCAGCGACGCAGGGTCGCCAGGAAGTCCTCGATCCGGCCGATGGCCTCGGTGAGCATGTCGACGTCGGGCAGCGTGACGAGCCGGAAGTGGTCGGGCTCGAACCAGTTGAAACCGGTGCCGTGGGTGACCAGGATCTTCTTGGCCCTCAGCAGGTCGATGACGAACGCCTCGTCGTCGGTGATGCCGAACATCTCGGTGTCCAGCTTCGGGAAGCAGTACAGCGCACCCATGGGTTCGACGCAGCTGACGCCGTCGATGTCGTTGAGCAGCTTCGCGGCCAGCTTGCTCTGCTCGTAGAAGCGGCCACCCGGACCGATGTACTCGCTGATCGACTGGTACCCACCGAGCGCCGTCTGGATGGCGTGCTGGGCGGGCACGTTCGCGCACATGCGCATGTTGGCCAGCAGGGTCAGGCCCTCGAGGAAGTCCTCGGCGAGGTGCTTGGGTCCGGAGATCATCACCCAGCCGGCCCGGTACCCGCAGACGCGGTAGGCCTTGGACAGACCGCTGAACGTCAGGCAGAGGACGTCGTCGCTGGCGTACGTCGCGGTGTGGTGGTGCACCGCGTCGTCGAACAGGATCTTCTCGTAGATCTCGTCGCTGAAGATGACGAGCTCGTGGCGACGCGCGATGTCGACGAGACCCTTCACGGTCTCCTCGCTGTAGACGGCGCCGGTGGGGTTGTTCGGGTTGATGATCACCAGGGCGTGGGTGTTCTCGGTGATCTTGGACTCGATGTCCTCGAGGTCCGGGTTCCAGCCGTTCTCCTCGTCGCACCGGTAGTGCACCGGGACGCCGCCGCCGAGGGTGACCGCTCCGGTCCACAGCGGGTAGTCCGGCGCGGGGATGAGGATCTCGTTGCCGTCGTCGAGGAACGCCTGGAGCACCAGGGAGATCAGCTCGGAGACGCCGTTGCCGATGAAGACGTCGTCGACCTGGGTGTCGGTGAGCCCGCGCTGCTGGTAGTACTGCGCGACCGCGGTGCGCGCGGAGTAGATGCCGCGGGAGTCGGAGTACCCCTGCGCGTCCGGCAGGTTGTGCACCATGTCGGCGACGATCGCCTCGGGCGCCTCGAAGCCGAACGGGGCCGGGTTCCCGATGTTGAGCTTGAGGATCTTGTGGCCCTCGGCCTCGAGTCGCTGTGCCTCGACCAGGATCGGACCCCGTACGTCGTAGCGGACGTGCTGGAGCTTGCGGGACTGGACGATGCGGCGCATGGGAGAAGTGTTCCAGACGGCGTACCGGCGTCGCCTGGGGTTATCCGCGGGGCATTTCGCCGTTACCTACTCTCCCGTAGGGTTCGGCCATGATCGACATCTCGTACCCGATCGTCATCGCCGCCGCGAAGACCTGGTTCAAGCTCGGCGACATCGACATCCGGATGACGGGGATGGAGAACATCCCGGAGAAGGGTGGCGTCCTGCTCGCGGTGAACCACCTCTCCTTCGTGGACTACCTGATGGCTGGGTACCCGGGCGTCGAGCGCGGCCGCCTGACGCGGTTCATGGCCAAGAAGGAGGTCTTCGACCACGCCGTCGGCGGCCCGGTGATGCGCTCGTTCCACCACATCGCGATCGACCGCACCTCGGGTCAGGGCGGCATCGACGAGGCGATCCGCTACCTGCACGACGGCGAGTGCGTCGGCATCTTCCCGGAGGGCACCATCTCCCGGAGCTTCGAGCTCCAGCCCGTGAAGACCGGCGCCGTCCGGATCGCCCAGGAGGCCGGGGTGCCCCTGGTCCCGATCGTTCTCTGGGGCACCCAGCGCTTCCTGACCAAGGGCAAGCCGCGCGACTTCAAGCGCCACAAGACCGTCGGCATCGAGATCGGCGAAGCCCTGCACCCCACTGCTGCGGACAACGCCAACGTCGTCACGAAGGAGCTGCAGACGACGATGGAGGCGATGCTCGACCGGCTCATCACGGCGCACCCGGCTGGCGAGCAACCGCCCGGTTCCTGGTGGCTGCCGGCCCGCTTCGGAGGCTCTGCACCGACCCTCGACGAGGCCGCGGCGTTGTACGCCGAGGAGCGCCGGCTGCGCGCTGAGCGCAAGGCCAAGAAGTCGGGAAGCGCCTAAACCTGCAGGTCAGCGCCCTGAGACTCTTTAGTCATTTATTGCTTTGTCGACAAAGAGATGAATCCTTGAAGACCTAGATCGGCCTGTCGTCACGATTGCGCGGGTCGATCACGCCGACGATCCGCTCGAGGTCTCCGAGGGACGCGAACTCGATCGTGATGCGTCCCTTGGACTTGCCCATGCTGACCTTGACCCGGGTGTCGAGCCGGTCCGAGAGCCGGTCGTTCAGGTCGGCCAGACCGGGTGCCGACGGACGCCGTGCCTTGAACCGGACGGTCTCGCCCTCGTCCTCGTCAACACCGACGGCGACGATCTCCTCGAGCCCCCGGACCGAGATGCCCTCGGCCACCACCCGGGCCGCGAGACGGTCCTGGGCACCTGCATCGCTGATGCCCAGCAGAGCCCGCGCATGGCCGGCCGAGAGGACACCAGCGGCCACCCGTCGCTGGACGGCCGGCGACAGCTTGAGCAGTCGGAGGGTGTTGCTGATCTGCGGCCGGCTCCTGCCGATCCGGGTCGACAGCTCCTCGTGGGTGCACCCGAAGTCGTCCAGCAGCTGCTGGTAGGCGGCCGCCTCTTCGAGCGGGTTCAGCTGGGACCGGTGCAGGTTCTCCAGGAGGGCGTCCCGGAGCATGTCGTCATCACCCGTGTCCCGGACGATCGCCGGGATCGTGGCCAGGCCGGCCTCGGTGGTCGCGCGCCAACGGCGCTCGCCCATGATGAGCTCGTAGCGGCCGTCGCCGATGCTGCGGACGACGACCGGCTGCAGGAGACCGATCTCCTTGACCGAGTGAACCAGCTCGGCCATCGCCTCCTCGTCGAAGACCTGGCGGGGCTGGCGGGTGTTCGGGGTGATCGCGGTGATCGGCAGCTCGGCGAAGTAGGCACCCGCGACCATCGCCGGACCGGTATCTCCCGGTACGCCCTGGTTCGTAGTGGTTTCTGCACCGGGCTCGGGCTGCGTCGGGATCAGCGAGCCGAGTCCTCGGCCCAGTCCTCGTCGCTTCTCGCTCATGCACGCACCCCGATCACAGCTGTCCTCCCTTGATGGCCATCTCGCGGGCGGCCTCCGAATAGCTGAGTGCGCCCGGCGAGCCCGGATCGTACGTGATCACGCTCTGGCCGTACGAAGGGGCCTCGGAGACGCGGACCGAGCGCGGGATGGTCGTCCGCAACACCTGCTCCTTGAAGTGCTCACGGACCTCGTCGGCGACCCCCGCGGCGAGGTTCGTGCGGGAGTCGTACATCGTGATGAGAATCGTGGAGATCGAGAGGTCGCTGTTCAGGTGCGCCTTCACCATCTCGACGGTCTCGATCAGCTGGCCGAGGCCCTCGAGGGCGTAGTACTCGGCCTGGATCGGGATCAGCATCTCCACGCCGGCGACGAGCGCGTTCAGGGTCAGGAGGCCGAGCGACGGCGGGCAGTCGATGAGCACGTAGTCGAGTCGGTCCTCGGAGCCCGTGCCGATCAGCTCGTACGCCGCCAGCGCCTTCTTCAGGCGGCTCTCCCGTGCGACGACGCTGACGAGCTCGATCTCCGCTCCAGCCAGGTCGATGGTCGCGGGCACGATGAAGAGCCCCGGGATGTCCGCGTGCTCCTGGACTGCCTCGGAGAGCGGCATCCCGTCGACGAGCACGTCGTAGGACGAGTTCGTCCCCCGGCGGTGGTCGACCGACAGTGCGGTCGACGCATTGCCCTGGGGGTCCAGGTCGACCACGAGCACCCGCTGGCCGCCCTGGGCCAGCGCCACCGCGAGGTTCACCGTGGAGGTCGTCTTGCCGACTCCCCCCTTCTGGTTCGCGACGACCATGACCCGGGTCTTCGAGGGCCGCGGCAGCGGGTCGCGGAAGTTCATCCGCTCCCGGGCACGCAGCTCGGCCTCGATCGCTCGCGCCAGAGGGGTGGAGGTGTCGCCGTACGACGTCCTGGTCTCTTCCAGGTCTGCGGCAGTTCGAACGGCCGCGTTTTCCGGTTCGGTGGTCCCGTTCTCCGGCTGGGTCACGCTGTTCTCCTGAGACGATGTTTCACGTGAAACAGGCCGTCGGCCTGTGGATAACTGGGGTGGTTCTGTGGATTGCCCCGCTTGGAGGGTCTTCCTGGGCGGTGGATAACTTCTGGCGCAGAACCACCCGAAAGGACTATCTCCCTAGTTCGAACGTCACATCTTGAGGATCCGCACGACGCGTACCGGCGGGGCCAGGAGCTCTGCTCCCAGCTCCACGACGCCCTGCACCTGTCCACGCTCCTGGGCGATGACCTTGGCGGCGGCCGCGAGCTCGTCCTCCGCGGATGAGCCTTTCATGGCCAGGAACTCTCCGCCAGCCCTGACCAAGGGCAAAGACCAGCGACTGAGCCGGTCAAGGGGGGCAACTGCACGCGAAGTGACCACGTCGAAGGTCTCCTTGCCGTGCAGCTCGTCAGCCCGGCCGCGAACAACCCGCACGTTCGCAAGTCCCAGAGCCTCGACGGCCTCGTCCAGGAAGGTGGTCCTGCGCAGCAACGGCTCGACCAGGGTGACCGTCAGGTCGGCCCTGCGGATGGCCATGACCAGGCCCGGAAGGCCCGCTCCGGACCCGATGTCGCAGACCGAGGATCCCTCCGGGACCGCATCGGTCACGACCGCGCAGTTGAGGAGGTGTCGGTCCCAGAGGCGCGGCACCTCGCGAGGCCCGATCAGTCCACGGACGATCCCGTCGGTCGCCAGGAGGCCGGCGTAGGCCTCGGCCGTCGGGAGCGCATCGGAAAACACCCCCTGCGCCTCAGGCGGTGCAGGGGGTGTTTCACGTGAAACATCGGGGGTCACGCGGGGAGGACCACCACGTACCGACGGGGCTCGACACCCTCGGACTCCGACTTCAGGCCGGCGGCAGCAACAGCGTCGTGCACGACCTTGCGCTCGAACGGCGACATCGGCTCGAGGGAGACGGAGTCGCCCTTCTCCTTGACCTCGGCAACGACCGCGGCGGCCTTCTCCTCCAGCGTGGTGCGACGCGCGGCACGGTGGCCGGACACGTCCAGCATCAGGCGCGAGCGCTCACCGGTCTCCCGGTACACAGCCAGGCGGGTGAGCTCCTGGAGCGCCTCCAGCACCTCTCCCTTGTCGCCGATCAGCTGCGGCAGGTCGGCGCCGACGATGGACACGGTCGCCCGGTCCCCCTCGACGTCCATGTCCAGGTCACCGTCGAGGTCCGCGATCTCGAGGAGCTCCTCGAGGTAGTCCGCGGCGATCTCGCCCTCCTGCTCCAGTCGCTTGGTGCGCGACGGACGGTCGGCGTTCTCCTCGTCGACGGCGGCTGCGTCCTCGACGACGGTCTCGGTGTCAGTGGTCTCGCTCAACTGTTGTCTCCCTGATCGGTGCTGTCGCTCGACGGCGACGGGTTCTTGGGGCCCTGCGTACGACGCTGCTGCCGGGACTGCTTCTTCGGCTGCTGGCGCTGCGCGGGGCGACGCTCCTCGACGATCTCCTCGACAGCAACCGCCGCGGTGCCGGGGACCGGCTCGCCCTTGGCGGCCGCCTTCGCGGCGTCTCGCTTCTGCTTGGCCCGGAAGGCCTCGGTGTTCGGAGCGGGGTTGTTCCGGATGACGTAGAACTGCTGACCCATGGTCCACAGGTTCGAGGTGGTCCAGTACAGGAGCACGCCGATCGGGAAGGCGATACCGCCGACCGCGAAGACCAGCGGCAGGATGTAGAGGAGCATCTTCTGCTGCTGGGCGTAGGGGCCCGAGAGGGCGTCCGCCGGCATGTTCTTGCTCATCAGCTGGCGCTGGGTGAGGAAGGTGGTCGCCGTCATCGCCAGCACCAGGAAGACCGCGATGATCTTGACCTCGGTGACGTCGGCGTTCATGAAGCTCGAAGAGATCGTCCCGCCGAAGATCTTCGCCTTGGCGAAGCTGTAGGCGTCAGCGCTGGACAGCACGCCGATCGACTTCGCCGACTCGAGCGACTTGGTCTTGGCGGCGTGGCTCAGCAGGCGGAACAGCGCCAGGAAGATCGGCATCTGGATCAGGAGCGGCAGGCAGGACGAGAACGGGTTGGTCCCGGTGTCCTTGTAGAGCGCCATCGTCTCCTGGGTCAGACGCTCGCGGTCGTGCCCGTACTTCTTCTGCAGCTCCTTGACCTTGGGCTGCAGCAGCTGCATGTTCCGGCTCGACTTGATCTGCTTCACGAACAGCGGGATCAGCAGCGCACGGATCGTCAGGGTCAGGAAGACGATCGACAGGACCCAGGACACACCACTGTGCTGACCGAAGATCGCACCGAAGACCTTGTGCCAGCCGATGAGCACCACGGAGACGCCGTAGTACAGCGGCGTCATGATGAAGTGGCCGATATCGCCGAGGAAACCCACTCAGACTCCTTGAGTCGTGCTTGGTGTTGCGGTCAGTTTCGTGCGGGGCGGAACCGGGTCGTACCCGCCTGCAGCCCAGGGGTGGCAGCGCCCGATCCGGCGTACCGCGAGCCAGCTGCCCTTGATCGCGCCGTGCTCCGTCACCGCTTCGAGCGCGTACGCCGAGCAGGTCGGGTGGTACCGACAGACCTGCCCGTAGAGCGGGCTGATCGCGAACCGGTACGCCTTCAGCAGGGCGATGAGGAGATATTTCATGGTCGATCCAGACAACGATCGAGCTCGCCGGCAAGATCCCGGGAGGTGGCGCCGGCCGCAGCGGGCAGCGCCCGGAGGACGAGCATGCTGCCGCTCGGGAGCGTGTGGATCCGCTCCCTCATCAGGTGGCGTAGTCGTCGCTTCACGCGGTTCCGCGTCACTGCCGGGCCCACCGACTTGGCGACGACGAACCCCACCTTCACGGGGGCACTTATCGCTTTGTCGACATTTGGCACCATGAGGTGCGCGACCACCAGCTGTCCACCGGACCGGCGACCCCGCCGGACCACGTGCCGAAAGTCTTCAGCAGCGGTCAGGCGGTTGCTCGAGGGAAGCACACCAGGCGCCGGCCTCAGACAGCGAGGCTGTTGCGGCCCTTGCGACGGCGGGCGGACAGGATCGCGCGACCCGCACGGGTGCGCATCCGCAGGCGGAAACCGTGCACCTTGTGACGGCGGCGGTTGTTCGGCTGGTACGTACGCTTGCTCACGAATATCTCCACGGAGTTTTGTTGGGACGTGTCCACACCGGGTCGCACGACGCAGAACGCCGCCAGGAGCCACCATCACGCTGGCCAACTGGCACCGCCTGCCCGCGCGACAGGCTCTGGGAGGAGCCCGGTCGTGGACATGCGGCACCGGTCGAACCGGTTTCGACCTGCCAACGGTACGCGTCGGCTCCACGCAGGGTCAATTCGCCAGCAGCTGAGCGGGTTCAGAACCGCAAAAGAGCCGATCTTGCACGCTCTGATCCCGCGGAAGGCGCCGACACGCCGTGCAAAGTTCAAAACCTGTGGACAACAGTTGATCCACAGGCGTCCCAGTTGTTAGCGTCCGGGCACCGACCCACCTGAGAAAGCGGACAAGCTGGCTCAATCTGGAACTCGCGCACCCTGCACAACCTGTGGACAAAGGTGTGGATCGGACAACCAGGACGAGGAGAGCGCGAGGCACACGTGGATTCAGCAGCAGGAAACAACGGTTCCAACGGCCGCGAACTGGACTTTCTCTGGCCCGCCATCCTCGACAGCCTCGCTCCCAACCAGCGCGTCTGGCTCGCCTCCAGCAAGCCGGTGATGCTCGCCGAGTCGACAGCCGTCATCGCGGTCCCGAACGAGTTCACCCGCACCCAGCTCGAGGGCCGGCTGCGAACCCGTCTCGAGGACGCGCTGAGCGACAGCCTCAACCGACCGATCCGCATCGCGGTCACCGTCGACGACAGCCTGGCTCCCGCCGAGACCGTTCCTGGTGACCCGTCGACCGACCTCGGTGCAGGTGAGGACGACGGCCTCGTCGACTCCCTCTCCGACAGCGCTGACGACGACCTGGACCTCGAATCCACGCTCAAAACACAGTCACAAAGCGCTACATCTCCAAATACCCAAAGTGCTTTGTCGACAAATATCCAGGGTGGCGCCTCGCTGACGACGGGCATCCCCGACAGCCCGCTGAACCCGCGGTACACCTTCGAGACCTTCGTCATCGGATCGTCGAACCGGTTCGCCCACGCAGCCGCGGTCGCCGTCGCCGAGGCACCGGGCAAGGCGTACAACCCGCTGCTGGTCTACGGCGACTCGGGACTCGGGAAGACCCACCTGCTGCACGCGATCGGCCACTACGTGCGCAGCCTCTACACCGGCGCCAAGATCCGGTACGTCTCCTCCGAGGCGTTCACCAATGACGTCATCAACGCGATCAAGGACGCGAACACTGCTGCGCTCCAGCGCCGGTACCGCGACGTCGACGTTCTCCTGATCGACGACATCCAGTTCCTCGAGGGCAAGCAGCAGACGCAGGAGGAGTTCTTCCACACCTTCAACACGCTGCACAACGCCAACAAGCAGATCGTCATCAGCTCCGACCGCCCGCCGAAGCGCCTCACCCAGCTGGAGGACCGCCTGCGCAACCGGTTCGAGTGGGGCCTGCTCACCGACGTGCAGCCGCCGGACCTCGAGACCCGGATCGCGATCCTCCGCAAGAAGGCCGCCGCCGACCGCCTGCACGCACCGGCCGACGTCCTGGAGTTCATCGCCAGCCGCATCCAGACCAACATCCGTGAGCTGGAGGGCGCGCTCATCCGGGTGACCGCGTTCGCGAGCATCAACCACCAGGAGGTCGACATGACCCTGGCTGAGATCGTGCTCAAGGACCTCATCCCCGAGGGTGGCGAGCCCCAGGTCACCGCCGGCCTGATCATCGCCCAGACCGCGTCGTACCACTCCTTCAGCATCGAGGACCTGTGCGGCCCGAGTCGTACGCGCGCCCTGGTCACCGCTCGCCAGATCGCGATGTACCTGTGCCGCGAGCTCACCGACCTGTCGCTGCCGAAGATCGGCCAGCAGTTCGGCGGCCGCGACCACACCACGGTCATGAACGCCGAACGCCGCATCCGCAAGGACCTCGCCGAGCGCCAGACGGTCTACAAGACGGTCAACGAGCTCACGATGCGGATCAAGCAGCAGGCCAAGCAGGCCTGAGCACGCGCCGACGGCCTGTGGTTCCCGACAGGAATTGTCGTGGACTTCCTGGGGATCGCGTGTGGAGAAGCGGTCACCGTCCTGCACATCCCGCCGGCCGAACCACAGGAACCTGTGATTTCGCCACCACGAGTCCACAGCACCTGGGGACGCTCAAACTGTCGGTGACCTGCGGTTTCATGAGTTCTCCACAGGATCCACCGGCCCTACTACTACGACTAGATCTTCAATTGGTCCCTTCGCCGAACAACAACCGGAACCATGCGTCCATGGGGACAACCTGTATCTCCGGCTCCCGCTCGCCGCGTGGGCGTGGCAGGATTCCCAATCCCGAGGCACGAGTCCTCACGACTCGCGGCAGATCCCGCAGGAGGCAACACCCGTGAAGTTCCGCGTTGAGCGCGATGTGCTCGCCGACGCCGTCGCCTGGACGGCCCGTGCCCTCCCCCTGCGCCCGAGTGCCCCGGTCCTCGCCGGCCTGCTGATCGAAGCCGGTCCGTTCGACGGCGCTGACGGCCTCCAGCTGTCGACCTTCGACTACGAGACCTCCGCCCGGGCCACCCTGAACGCCGACGTCTCGGTCGAGGGTCGCGCCCTGGTGTCCGGTCGGCTGCTCGCCGACATCTGCCGCAGCCTGCCGAACAAGCCGGTCGAGATGTCGATCGACGGCCCGAAGGTCACCCTGACCTGTGGTTCGGCGAGGTTCAGCCTGCAGACGATGCCGGTCGAGGACTACCCGACCCTTCCCGCGATGCCCGAGGCTCGCGGTCGGGTGAAGAGCGAGCTCTTCGCCCACGCCGTCGGCCAGGCGGTCACCGCCGCCGGTCGCGACGACATGCTGCCGGTGCTCACCGGCGTGCGCCTCGAGCTGGACGGCAGCGCCATCTCGATGCTCGCCACCGACCGCTTCCGTCTCTCCCAGCGCGAGCTGGAGTGGGACCCGTCGACGCCGGACCTCTCGGCGGCGGCCCTGGTTCCCGCGAAGGTGCTGGCCGACACCGCCAAGTCGCTTACCGGCGGTTCGGAGATCTCGATCGCCCTGTCCGCCTCGGGGACCGGTGAGGGGATCATCGGTTTCGAGGGTTCTGCGGGCGGCGGCGTACGGCGCACCACCACCCGTCTCCTCGACGGCGAGTTCCCGAAGGTGCGCTCGCTGTTCCCCAGCGAGCACCTGACGCTGGCCCGGGTCGACCGCGCCGTGCTGATCGATGCGGTCAAGCGCGTCGCCCTGGTCGCCGAGCGGAACACCGCGGTGCAGATGGCCTTCGGCGACGGCGTCCTCACCCTCGACGCCGGGTCCGGCGAGGAGGCGATGGCGAGCGAGTCGATCGAGGCCGTCATCTTCGGCGACGACCTGACCACCGGCTTCAACCCGCAATTCCTGCTCGACGGTCTCGGTGCCTTGGAGACCCCGTTCGTGGAGCTGGCCTTCACGACGGCTGCCAAACCCGTCGTACTCTCGGGAGTGGACTCGCTCGACGGCGACAGCGCGTCGGTCGACTCCGACTTCAAGTACCTGCTGATGCCGCGCCGCCTCCTCTCCTGACGGCCGGTCCAACCGGAAAGGGCAGCCGCGCATGCACCTCGGACTCGTCGGACTCGGGAAGATGGGCGGCAACATGCGCACGCGGTTGCGCAACGGCGGCCACACCGTCGTCGGCTACGACCGGAACCCCGAGGTCTCGGACGCCGAGTCGCTGGCTGCGATGGTCGAGCAGCTGCCCAGCCCGAAGGTCGTCTGGGTGATGGTGCCGGCGGGCGACATCACCGACGCCGTGGTCTCCGAGCTCTCAGGTCTGCTCGGCGAGGGTGACCTCATCGTCGACGGAGGCAACTCGCGGTGGACCGAGGACCTGCGGCACGCGGCCCAGCTCGCCGAGAAGAAGATCGGCTTCGTCGACTGCGGAGTCTCCGGTGGCGTCTGGGGCCTGGACAACGGCTACGCGCTGATGGCCGGCGGCAGTACCGAGGACATCGCGAAGGTGCAGCCGGCGTTCGACACCCTCAAGCCCGCGGGTGACTTCGGCTGGGTGCACGCCGGCAAGGTCGGCGCGGGTCACTTCTCGAAGATGGTTCACAACGGCATCGAGTACGCGATCATGCAGGCGTACGCCGAGGGCTGGGAGCTGCTCGAGACCGTCGACATGGTCGACAACGTCACCGAGGTCTTCCGCTCCTGGCGCGAAGGCACCGTGATCCGGTCCTGGTTGCTCGACCTGCTGGTGGCTGCGCTCGAGGAATCCCCAGCCCTGGAAGGGATTCGTGGCTACGCCGACGATTCCGGCGAGGGTCGCTGGACCGTCGAAGCCGGCATCGACAACGCCGTCGCAACTCCCGCGATCACGGCTGCCCTGTACGCGCGTTTCGTCTCCCGCCAGGAGGACAGCCCGGCGATGAAGGCCGTCGCTGCCATGCGCAACCAGTTCGGTGGCCACGCCCTGCACACCGAACCACCTGCGGGCGGGGACGCCAACCCCTGATGGACGCGAAGCCCTGATGTACGTCGACCACCTGTCGTTGCACGACTTCCGTTCCTACCCGACGCTCGAGGTCGAGATCGGACCGGGCGTCACCGCGTTCGTGGGACGCAACGGCCAGGGGAAGACGAACCTCGTCGAGGCGATCGACTACCTCTCCAGCCTGTCCTCGCACCGGGTCGCGGCCGACGCCCCGTTGGTGCGTCAGGGCGCGAGCCAGGCCGTGGTCCGTGCTGCAGTGATCCGCGACGAGCGCCGCGCGGTGCTCGAGATCGAGATCAACCCGGGCAAGTCCAACCGCGCCCGGATCAACAAGTCCCCGCTGCCCAAGGCCAAGGAGCTGCTCGGCCTGGTGCGGACGGTCGTCTTCTCCCCCGAGGACCTCGACCTGGTCAAGGGCGACCCGTCGGAGCGCCGCCGCTTCGCCGACGACCTGCTCGTCCAGATCGCGCCCCGCTTCGCGGGGACCCGTGCGGACTACGAGCGGGTGCTGAAGCAGCGCAACTCACTCCTGAAGTCGGCCCGGGCCAATCGGCGCGGGCGGCGCGAGGACGAGAACCTGCTCTCGACCCTGGCGGTCTGGGACGCGCGCCTCGCGGAGCTCGGCGCGGAGATCATGCGCCGCAGGATCGAGCTGGTCGACGACCTGACCCCGCTGGTGGGCAAGGCCTACGAAGCGGTGGCCCGCGGCGCGAAGCGCGACGACGCGGTCCTGCAGTACCGGCCCAGCTTCCAGGTCGGCGAGGGTGCCGCACTCGAGGCCGCGATCCTCGCCGAGCTGGAGCGCCGGCGACCCGACGAGCTCGACCGCGCCCTCACCCTGGTCGGCCCGCACCGCGACGACATCCTGCTCTCGCTCGGCGACCTGCCGGTCAAGGGCTACGCCAGCCACGGGGAGTCCTGGTCGTTCGCCCTGGCTCTGCGGCTGGCGTCGTACGACCTGCTCCGTGCGGGAGGCGACGACCCGGTGCTGATCCTCGACGACGTCTTCGCCGAGCTGGACAGCGGTCGTCGCTCGCAGCTCGCCGACCTTGTCGCCGATGCTGAGCAGGTGCTCATCACCGCTGCCGTTCCCGAGGACATCCCGGAGCAGCTGCACGGGCGGCGGTTCACCGTCGCGGGCGGGGAGGTGACTCTCGATGAGTGACCCCGAGGAGCCGAAGGCCGAGGAGCAGCCTCACGACGAGAGCGGTCTCGACCTGGCCAAGAGCATCGCCCGCGGCCTTGCCGGCAAGACCGGGGCGCTGCGCCGCAAGGGCCGGAAGCCACCGCCGGTGCTGCCCCGCTCGAGCTCGGCGCACCCGGACGACCGCGACCCGCAGACCCTCGACGCGACGCTGGGACGGTTCGTGACCGAGCAGGGCTGGCAGACCGAGGTCCGGGTGCACGGCGTGTTCACCCGGTGGCCGGTCATCGTCGGGCCCGAGGTCGCCGACCACGTCACGCCGGAGTCCTTCGCTGACGGCCGGCTGGTCGTGCGCACCGATTCGACGGCCTGGGCGACCCAGATGAAGCTGCTTGCGGCGAACGTCGTACGCCGTCTCAACGACGAGCTCGGGGACGGCACCATCGAGGTCATCGACGTGCTCGGACCGCACGTTCCGAAGTGGACCCAGGGGCGCTTCCGGGTCAAGGGCCGCGGCCCCCGCGACACCTACGGATAGGCCCGGGTGCAGCCGACGCGCAGGACGCATCCACAGGCGATCTGACGGCCTCTCGCCCGTACAGGACCTCATCCGGACCCCTGAAATGGGACTGAAAGGGCCTTCTGGGGCCTCTCGCGGCCATTTTTCGGTCGGGATCCCCCCGTTCCGCGGGGCGTACCCGTGATTTGAGGGCCCTGACGGGTAGACTGAGCCTCGGTCGTCCCAGCTGCGAGGACACGCGCAGCGGCGGCCGTTTCTGCGTCGTAGACATCAAGTGAAGAGGAAGCCGTGGCGGACGAGAACAGCAACGGGACCACTGTCGAAGAAGGCAACTACGACGCCAGCGCCATCCAGGTCCTCGAGGGGCTCGAGGCCGTCCGGAAGCGCCCCGGCATGTACATCGGTTCCACCGGTGAGCGCGGCCTGCACCACCTCGTGTGGGAGATCGTGGACAACGCGGTCGACGAGTCGCTCGCCGGCTACTGCGACACCGTGAAGGTCTCCCTGAACGCCGACGGGTCGGTCACCGTCTCCGACAACGGTCGCGGGATCCCGACCGACACCGCCCCGGGCCAGGAGCTGCCGGCCGCGACGCTCGCGCTGACCGTCCTGCACGCCGGCGGGAAGTTCGGCGGTGGCGGCTACAAGGTCTCCGGTGGTCTGCACGGCGTCGGCTCGTCGGTCGTGAACGCGCTCTCCACCAAGCTGCGCCTGGAGGTGAAGAACCGGGGCTTCCTGTGGGAGCAGGAGTTCTCGCTCGGTGACCCCGACTACGACCTGCGCCAGGTCCGCCCGCTCGAGGACGGCGAGCGCACCGGTACGACGGTCACCTGGTGGGCCTCGGAGGACATCTTCGAGACGACCGACTACACCCTGGAGACGATCTCCACCCGGTTCCGCGAGATGGCCTTCCTGAACAAGGGCCTGCGCATCGAGCTGACCGACGCCCGGCCGAAGGCCGAGGAGCTCGCCGACGCCGTCGACGAGGACCTCGACGTCGAGGGCGAGGGCATCGCCGAGGCTGCCTCCGAGATCCACGCGACCGACATCGACGGGCACCGGGCGCTCGAGCAGGTCTTCCAGTACGAGCGCGGTCTCGCCGACTACGTCGACTTCCTGAACCGGCGCCGCACGCCGGTCAGCGCGATCATCGCGGCCGAGGCCGAGACCCCGGCAGACGCCCCGAACCCGATGAGCCTCGAGATCGCGATGCAGTGGCAGTCGACCTCGTACAACGAGTCGGTGCACACCTTCGCGAACACGATCAACACCCCTGAGGGCGGCACCCACGAGGAGGGCTTCCGCGCGGCGCTCACCTCGCTGATGAACAAGGCCGGCGAGGACTGGGGCCTGATCAAGAAGAAGGAGGACCGCCTCACCGGTGACGACATCCGTGAGGGCCTCACCGCGATCATCAGCCTGAAGATCTCGAACCCGCAGTTCGAGGGTCAGACCAAGGCCAAGCTCGGCAACACCGAGGCCAAGGGCTTCGTGCAGTCGGTCGTCAACGACCAGCTCGGTGCCTGGCTCGAGCAGAACCCGAACGAGGGCAAGGACATCATCCGCAAGGCCCTCTCGGCGGCGTCCGCCCGGATCGCCGCGCGCAAGGCGCGCGACCTGGCCCGCAACCGCAAGGGTCTGCTGGGTGGCGGTGGCCTCCCGGGCAAGCTGTCGGACTGCCAGTCGACGAACCCGGAGGAGTGCGAGGTCTTCATCGTCGAGGGTGACTCGGCCGGTGGTTCCGCCCGCCAGGGCCGCGACCCACGGATCCAGGCGATCCTGCCGATCCGCGGCAAGATCCTGAACGTCGAGAAGGCGCGCATCGACAAGGTGCTGCAGAACACCGAGGTGCAGGCGATCATCTCCGCACTCGGGACCGGCATCCACGAAGAGTTCGACATCGAGAAGCTGCGCTACCACAAGGTCGTGCTGATGGCCGACGCCGACGTCGACGGCCACCACATCAACACCCTGCTGCTCACGCTGCTGTTCCGGTTCATGAAGCCCTTGATCGAGCAGGGCTACGTCTACATGGCGCAGCCGCCGCTGTACCGGATCCGCTGGAACAACCCGGCCGAGCACGAGTTCGTCTACTCCGACGCCGAGCGCGACGTGATGATCACCGACGGCCAGGCACAGGGCAAGAAGCTGCCCAAGGAGAACCCGGTCCAGCGCTACAAGGGTCTCGGTGAGATGAACGCCGAGGAGCTGTGGGAGACCACGATGAACCCGGACGCGCGGCTGATGCTCCAGGTGACCCTGGACGACGCCGCCCAGGCCGACGAGATCTTCTCCACCCTCATGGGTGAGGACGTCGAGCAGCGACGCAGCTTCATCCAGCGGAATGCAAAGGACGTGCGGTTCCTGGACATCTAGTCCCGCGAGCCCACTCCCCTGCGAACGAAGGTAAGAACAGATGACTGAGACCCCGACCAACCTCGGCGACGGAACCGGCGGCGGCGGCCGGATCGAGCCGATCGAGCTGCAGACCTCGATGCAGCGCGCCTACATCGACTACGCGATGGCGGTCATCGTCGGCCGCGCGCTGCCGGACGTGCGCGACGGTCTGAAGCCCGTGCACCGCCGGGTGCTCTACGCGATGTTCGACGGCGGCTACCGCCCCGACCGCGGTTTCTCCAAGTGCTCGCGCGTCGTCGGTGACGTCATGGGTCAGTACCACCCGCACGGTGACACCGCGATCTACGACACCCTGGTCCGCCTCGCGCAGCCGTGGGTGATGCGCGCTCCGCTGATCCACGGCCAGGGCAACTTCGGTTCCGCCGGCAACGACTCCGCCGCCGCGATGCGGTACACCGAGTGCCGGATGGCGCCGCTGGCGCTGGAGATGGTCCGGGACATCGGCGAGGAGACCGTCGACTTCCAGCCCAACTACGACGGCCGTTCCCAGGAGCCCACCGTCCTGCCGGCGCGGTACCCGAACCTGCTCGTCAACGGTTCGGCCGGCATCGCGGTCGGCATGGCCACCAACATCCCGCCGCACAACCTCCGCGAGGTCGCCGAGGGTGCCCAGTGGGCGCTGGAGCACCCGGACGCGACCCGCGAAGAGCTGCAGGACGCGCTGATCGAGCGCATCAAGGGACCGGACTTCCCGAACGGTGCGCTGATCGTCGGGCGCAACGGCATCGAGCAGGCCTACCGCACCGGCCGCGGCTCGATCACCCAGCGCGCGGTCATCGAGATCGACGAGGACAACAAGGGCCGCACCTGCCTGTCGATCACCGAGCTGCCCTACATGGTCAACCCGGACAACCTCGCGCTGAAGATCGCCGAGCTCGCCGACTCCGGTCGGGTTCAGGGCATCGCCGACGTGCGCGACGACTCCTCGGGTCGCACCGGCCAGCGCCTGGTCGTGGTACTCAAGCGCGACGCTGTCGCGCGCGTGGTGCTCAACAACCTGCTCAAGCACACCGAGCTGCAGACCAACTTCAGCGCCAACATGCTGGCCCTGGTCGACGGCGTCCCGCGGACGCTCACGATCGACCAGTTCATCAGCAACTGGGTCACCCACCAGGTCGAGGTCATCCAGCGGCGGACCCGCTACCGCCTGGCCGAGGCCGAGAAGCGCGCCCACATCCTGCGCGGACTGGTCAAGGCGCTCGACATGCTCGACGAGGTGATCGCCCTGATCCGGCGCTCGCCCGAGGTCGACGACGCTCGCCAGGGCCTCATCGAGCTGCTCGAGATCGACGAGATCCAGGCCAACGCGATCCTGGACATGCAGCTGCGTCGTCTCGCCGCCCTGGAGCGTCAGAAGATCATCGACAACCTGGCCGAGATCGAGCTCGAGATCGCCGACCTCAACGACATCCTCGCCAACGAGTCTCGGCAGCGGTCGATCATCGGCGAGGAGCTCGCCGAGATCGTGGAGAAGTTCGGCGACGACCGGCGCACGCAGTTCATGGCTGCCGACGGCGACCTGTCGATGGAGGACCTGATCCCGGACGAGGAGCTGGTCGTCTCCATCACCCGCGGTGGCTACGCCAAGCGGACCCGCGCCGACCAGTACCGCTCGCAGAAGCGCGGCGGCAAGGGCGTGCGCGGGGCGACCCTGCGTGGTGACGACGTGGTCGACCACTTCATCGCCACCTCGAACCACCACTGGCTGCTGTTCTTCACCACGGCCGGCCGGGTCTACCGCACCAAGGCGTACAACCTCCCCGAGGCGTCGCGCGACGCCAAGGGCGGGCACGTCGCCGGACTGCTCTCGTTCCAGCCGGACGAGAACATCGCGCAGGTGCTGGCGATCCGCGACTACGAGCAGGCGCCCTACCTGGTGCTCGCCACCAAGAACGGTCTGGTCAAGAAGACCAAGCTCGGTGACTACAACAGCCCGCGCCAGGCCGGCGTCATCGCGATCAACTTCCGCGACGAGGACGACGAGCTGATCGGCGCCGAGCTGGTCAGCGAGAACGACGACATCCTGCTCGTCTCCCGCAAGGGTCAGGCGATCCGCTTCACCGCGGACGACAGCCAGCTGCGGCCGATGGGCCGGGCGACCTCGGGCGTCACCGGGATGAAGTTCCGCGACGGCGACTCGATGCTCTCGATGTCGGTGATCCGCGCCGACGAGGTGGCGGTCGAGGACGTCGAGGAGGGCGAGGACGTCAAGATCCAGTACGTCTTCACCATCACCGACGGCGGCTTCGCCAAGCGCACCCGGATCGCGGAGTACCGCACCCAGGGTCGTGGCGGACTCGGCATCAAGGCGATGGCACTGGCCAACGAGGACCGCGGCGGCCTGGTCGGCGCGTTCATCGTGACCGACGGCGACGAGGTCCTCTCGATCACCTCGGGCGGCCAGGTCGTGCGCAGCCCCATCGACGCGAACTTCCGGGCCACCGGTCGCTCGACGATGGGCGTGAAGTTCGTGACGCCGAAGAACGGCGACTCGGTCGCCGTGGTGGCGCGCAGCGTCGAGAAGGCCATCGAGGACGAGGACGCCGAGGCGGGCGAGGAGGGTGTCGCCGAGGTCGAGGGTGTCGAGCCGGTTGCCTCGGATGAGAGGATCAACGAAACCGCGACTGACGAGCCCGCGGACGGACCGGAGGACGAGAGCTGATGGCAGACACCCGCAGCCCGCTGTCGTCCCAGTTCCGACCCTCGGCGGAACCGGGGGGCTCACGCCCGGGCGGCCCCGCCGACGGCGGTCCGCGACAGGTGCGCCAGGCGCGACTGCGGCTGGTGCAGATCGAGCCCTGGTCGGTGATGAAGGCGGCGTTCCTGCTCTCGGTTGCGATCGCGATCGTGACCGTGGTGGCCGTCGGCATCGTCTGGGGCGTGCTCGGTGCCGCCGGCCTCTGGGACTCGGTGAACTCGATCGTGCAGGACTCGATCGGCGACAACTCCAGCACTCCGTTCGAGATCCAGAAGTACCTCGGCACCTCGCGGGTGCTCGGTTTCACGATGATCGTGGCGGTGGCCGACATCGTCCTGATCACCGCGATCGCCACGCTCGGCGCATTCCTCTACAACCTCGCGGCCACGCTGGTCGGCGGGGTGGAAGTGACGTTCGCCGAGGACAAGTGAGTCCGGCGTTATCCCGTTTTGTTCGCCCCGTCGGGCATGGGGTAATCTTCGTCGTCGGTCACGCAGCCAGCTGCTGATCAACCCGGGCCTATAGCTCAGACGGTTAGAGCGCTTCCCTGATAAGGAAGAGGTCAGAGGTTCAAGTCCTCTTAGGCCCACTCAATCCCACCATGGAGGTCGGAATGAAGAAGTTGCTGTTCGTGGCAGTCGCTGCCGTCGCCGGGATCTTCGTCAAGAAGAAGATCGACGAAGGTCGTAACGAGCAGGCGCTCTGGCAGCAGGCCACCGACCCGGTCGACAAGGCCTGATCCACCTCCACCCGGGGGCCTTGGCGCAATTGGTAGCGCACCTGCTTTGCAAGCAGGGGGTTAGGGGTTCGAGTCCCCTAGGCTCCACCACGTCTTCACGAAGGCGCCCGTCCGCGGGCGCCCTTCGCAATTGGTGACAGAAACGCACTTCGTCCGGTTCACTAGGACTTGGGGTGGGATCCGCTGAAATGAGGATCTTCATGGCCGAACGCCCCCGACGCACTGCCGTCGCCTCCCTCGGCCTGCTCCTGACCATCGGCTTCCTGGTCGGAACCGGTACGCCGTCCGCGAGCGCCGGACCGTCCGCCGAGCGGTGCAAGCGACCGTCGCACAGCTTCGTCCCCGCGCGCGCCGAGATCCCGGCGATCGGGCGCACGGTCAAGGTCATCCAGGTCGAGCGGGAGTCCAGCGGCCAGATCGGCGCGGGCCCGGTGACCGAAGCGGGCAAGTGGCTGATGTCGATGGATCCGAAGACGAAGCCGGGCGGTCGCCAGGGCAGCATCCTGCTCTCGGGGCACACCTGGCCGGACGGCTCGGCGCTCGGCAACGCGATGCTCGACAACCTCTGGGCCGGCAACGGCATCGTGCTCTACACCGGCAACACCCGGGCCTGCTACCGGATCAACAAGCGCGAGAGCTACCCCGTCGACGACGTACCGCGCCGGATCTTCCGGACGACCGGGTACGAGGAGGTCGTCATCGTGGCGTGCTCCGGCAAGCGTCTCGGTCCGGGGAACTGGACGAGACGGACGCTCTGGTACGCCACCCCGTGGGTCCCCGAGGCGCCGACGCCCCCGAGCACCCCGCCGCCGAGCAACCCGACACCGCCGCCCTGCCTGCTGTGCGGGATCCTCAAGCTCTGACCCGGATCCTGGAACCACTGGCGAACTAGAACAAGTTCTAGGTACCGTCGCGCATGAGCACTGCGCAGATCGGCAAGGGGCAGTCGCTGCTGCGCGTCGCCATCGCCTACCTGGTCGCGTTCGGCGCTGGCGCGGCCTGGCTGTACCTCGGCCCCGGTACCGACCACCTCTGGCTGGACGGTCTGATCGCGGACCTGGTCGCCACCGCGGTGGTCTTCATCGCCAGCCGGCTGCACGGGAACTCGAGCTTCTACGACGCCTACTGGAGCGTGCTGCCCCCGCTGCTGGTCGTCTACTGGTGGAGTGAGGGCGGGCTGGACACCGGCGACCTGCGTCCGTGGCTGGTCCTCGGGGTCATCGTGTTCTGGGCGGTGCGGCTGACCGGCAACTGGATCTACGCCTTCCCGGGCCTGCACCACGAGGACTGGCGCTACCCGATGCTCCGCGAGAAGGCGGGCAAGGCCGAGGCGCTCGTCGACCTGATGGGCATCCACGTCTTCCCCACGCTCCAGGTCTTTCTCGCCCTGGTGCCGGCGTACGTCGCGGTGACCTGGGTCGGGCGCGACGTCGGGTGGCTGGACTGGGTCGCCGTTCTCGTCGGTGTCGCCTCGGTGGTGCTCTCGTTCGCGGCCGACCTGCAGATGTACCGGTTCGCCCGGGTGCGCCAGCCCGGTCAGGCGATGGACTCCGGTCTGTGGTCCTGGTCGCGGCACCCCAACTACTTCGGGGAGTTCGGGTTCTGGCTCTCCCTCGCCCTGTTCGGGATCGCGACCGCGCCGGGCGACTGGTGGTGGCTCGTCCTCGGCGCAGTCGGGATCGTCGCGATGTTCCAAGGCGCCAGCATCCCGATGATGGAGCAGCGCAGCCTGGAGCGCCGGCCCGAGTACCAGGCGGTCATCGACCGGGTGGGCAGGTTCGTGCCGCGCCCGCCGAAGAGGGCCCGCGCGTGAGCAAGCCACGGGTTCTCATCGCCGGGCTCGGCGACACCGGTCTGCTGACCGCCATCCACCTGGCGAAGAACGCCGACGTCGTCGGGGTCTCCGCGAAGCCCGGCCTGGTCAGCGGTCAGGAGCTCGGCCTGCGGCTCGCAAAGCCGGCGGAGTGGGTACGGGACTACTGGATCTCCTTCGACCGCTACCGCCAGCTCGACCGGGTCCGCATCCTGCACGGGACGCTGGTCGGACTGGACGCGAATGCCAAGCGGGTCACCGTGCGCCACCCGGACGGGGGCCAGAGCGCCGAACCGTACGACGCCCTGGTGATCTCGACCGGGGTGAGCAACGGATTCTGGCGCCGCCCGGACCTGCAGACGATCGACGAGGTCGACGCCGGACTGCGCGCGGCCCATGAGCGTCTCGCCGCCGCCGGATCGGTGATCGTCATCGGGGGCGGTGCGGCCGCGGTCAGTGCCGCGCTGAACGTGGCGACGGCGTGGCCGGACAAGCAGGTCGACCTGTACTACCCCGGCGAACGCGCGCTCCCGCAGCACCACGGCAAGGTCTGGGGCGTGCTCGAGAAGCGCCTGCGCGAACGGGGCGTCGGCCTGCACCCGGGGCACCGCGCAGTCGTTCCTGACGGGTTCGCGTGCGACGACATCACCGCCGATCCGGTGAGCTGGAGCACCGGACAGCCGGACGAGAAGGCCGACGCGGTGCTGTGGACGATCGGCAAGGTGCGGCCCAACACCGCGTGGCTGCCGGCGGAGCTCCTCGACGAGGACGGCTTCGTGAAGGTGGACCAGCACCTCCAGGTCGAGGGCCGCCCCGGGGTCTTCGCGATCGGCGACGTGGCGGCGAGCGACCCACTGCGGAACTCGGCACGGAGCCGGGCCGACCACCTGCTCGCGCACAACGTGCTCGCATCACTGAACGGGGGACGGCTGAAGACCTTCAAACCCGCGCGGCGACGGTGGGGCTCGGTGGTGGGCGCGCAGCAGGATGCGCTGGAGGTGTTCGCGCCGAACGGGTCGTCGTTCAAGCTGCGGCCCTGGTCCAAGCTCCAGCCGCTGGTGGTCAGGATGGCCATCTACAAGGGGATCCGGCGTTCCTGAGGCGTCACTGCGGAGCCGGATCACCGAGGGTGAAGTCGGCGAAGTCGAAGCCCGGCACCACCACGCAGCTGACCAGGACGGCCTCGTCGACCGGACGCGCAGCCTGCCAAGCGCTACCGGGGACCAGCAGCTGCGGTTGCTCCCCGCCGGAGATGTCCGAACCGAGCCGGTGCTCGTCGTACGAGGCAGGAGAGTCACCGACGAACAGTCGCAGCGGACCGCCGCGGTGGTGGAACCACAGCTCGTCGGACGTCACCCGGTGCCAGGCAGAGGACTCGCCCGGCAGCAGCAGGAAGTAGATCGCGGTGCCCAGCGATCGCTGGCCCTCGGGGCGTTCGACGCCGTCGGCGTGGCGGTAGGTCTCGGCGTACCAGCCGCCCTCGGGGTGGGGCTGGAGGTCGAGGTCCGCAGCCCAGTCGGGGAGGTTGATCATGCTTCTCCTAGGCGGTTGCGTCGAGGACCCACGGCAGGCCGAGCTCGAGGAGCACGGAGTCAGCAGTAGCGAAGGCATGTCCTTCGATCTGCGCCTGGGCGAGGAGCATTCGGTCGAACGGGTCGTGCCCGTCCAGTGCAGGCACGGCGCGCAGTCCGGCGGCGTGCTTCTCGGTGAAGGCGAGAGGTTGGATTCCTTGCTCGTGGACGAGCCGTGGGAAGTCGGGCGGAACGACCAGCTTGCGGCGGCGGCTCTTCATCTCGAGCTCCACGTAGCTGATGGCCGAGGCGAGAACCGAGTCGGCGCGACGGATGGAGTCCGTTGCCCGCGCTCCGATGCGCCGCTGTCCGGTGACGATCCAGAGAAGGACGTGCGTGTCGAGCAGGATCACCGCTCGGGCTCCAGCTCGTCGTTGAACATCGCGGCGATCTCGGCGTCGGCCTCGGGTGTGAACATGTCCTCGTCGTACTCGACCAGACCTTTCAGGCCGCCGAACACGATCTCGACCCTCGGTGTCACCGGCTTCAGCTCGGCGACCGGCTTCCCGGCCCTGGCGATCACGATCGTCTCCCCCTGTTCGACCCGCTCGAGCAGCCGCGACAGGTGGGTCTTCGCCGCGTGGATGTTCACGACCTCGGTCATGCACCCAGGATACGACTTAGTCCGACTTAGTCCACAAGGTTGTCCCCAGGGTGTGGAAACTGCCGTGGAAACCTAGAACCTGTTCTACTTTCTGGGGTAGCGTCCAGCCATGACTGAAGCCACCGAGCCCCGCGTCGTCGTCATCACCGGAGCCGCCTCCGGCATCGGGTACGCCACCGCCGAGCTGTTCCGCGACCTGGGGGACACCGTCTACGGCCTCGACATCCGCGACACCGCGCCCGAGGGCGTCACCTATGTCGAGTGCAACGTCGGCAGTCGTGAGTCGGTGAAGGCCGCGATCACCGGGATCGGTGAGGCCGAGGGCAAGATCGACGTGCTGGCCAACGTCGCCGGCATCGTCCAGTTCGGTCGCTTCGACACCATCACCGACGACGAGTGGGACCGGATCCACGCGGTCGACCTCAAGGGTCCGTTCATGGTGATGCAGGAGGCACTGCCCTACCTGCGCAAGACCCGTGGCGCGAACATCGTCAACGTCTCCTCGGTCGCCGGCCGGGTTCCGCAGGGCTACACCGTCGGCTACTCGGCGGCCAAGGGGGGCCTGACCCAGATGACCCGGTCGCTGGCCCTCGAGCTCGCCCCGGAGCGCATCCGCGTCAACGCGGTCTGCCCCGGAACCGTGGACACCCCGATCGTGTCCGAGGTCGCCGAGAAGTACCCGGACGACCTCGACCCCCGCGTCGCGGACCGGCTCATGATGATGCTGCCCGGCCGCGCGATCTCGCCGGCCGAGCTCGGGGCCTCGATCGTCTACCTCGCCTCGCCCGCCGCCCGGATGATCACCGGGTGCGTGCTGGCGCACGACGGCGGCATGAGCTGACGTTCCGTCAGTTGGTGACGTCCTTCAGGGCGTCGAACTCGGCAGCGTCGTGAGCGCAGAACATCGTCACGACCTCCGAGGAGCCTGACCCGGGACCGTGCTCGGCGTGCAGGGAGCGCAAGCGGTCGGCGTTCTCGTGCCGCGCCTTCTTGTCCATCTGCACGAGGTTCTGGAACATCGTCAGACCCGACGGGCAGGTCGGCGGCGTGTTCTTCTCGCCGGTGTTGAAGTAGGCGTCGCCGGCGTGCAGGAACCAGCCGCCCGACGGTCGACGTACGGCGACCGCGCAGTGCCCGCGGGTGTGACCGCGCGTCGGCACCAGCAGCACGTCCTCGTCGATCGCGGCGACGGAGTCGAAGCCGAGCCAGGAGTCGCCCTCGACCGAGTGCTCGACCCAGGTCGGGTTGTGCGCCCACTGCGCCTGGATGTAGCGGTTCTTCTCGCGCAGCGCCTTGCTGGCACGGGCCGCGGCGAGCTCGTCGGAGAAGACGTGGACCTTCGCGTCCGGGAAGTCGCCCAGACCGCCGGCGTGGTCCAGGTCGAGGTGCGTCACCACGATGTCGGTGACGTCGCCCGCCTTGTAGCCGAGCGCCTCGAGCTGGTGCAGCGCGGTACTCGCCGGGTCGAGATCCAGGCCCATCAGGCCGATGAAGGCCTTGCCCATCCGCCGCTGCGCCAGGTCCGCGGTCCCGAAGCCGGTGTCGACCAGGGTGATGCCGTCGGCCCGCTCCACGACGAGGCTGTGGGCCACCATCCGGTCGGGGGTCATCGAGCCCGGAGCCCGGGGAGACATGGTCGCTGCGCTGAGGTGCCGAATCAGGGAGGTCACGCGTGGCATCGTCGCACCCCACCCGTAGGCTGGTCGAGTGCTGATGCTGCTTCGGCCGCGGTACTGGCCGGGGCACCTGGCGATGATCCTCAGCCTGGCCGTGGCGGTCGGGCTCGGGTTGTGGCAGCTCGACGCCTGGCACAGCCGTCGGGCCGACGCCGCGCGGGACATCTCGAACTACAAGCCGATCCCGCTCTCCTCGGTGATGACCGGCGACAGCCCGTTCCCGGGCAGGTCGCTGGGTCGTCCGGTCACGTTCTCCGGCTCCTGGATCGGCAGCTCGACGCTCTACGTCCAGAACCGCTACGACCACGACCAGCGCGGCTACTGGGTGGTGACCCCGGTCCTCGTCGACGGGTCCAAGAGCGCGATCCCGGTGGTGCGCGGGTGGTCGAAGACGCACTCGAGCCCGACGCCGACCGGAACCGTTCAGATCACCGGGTGGCTGCAGGCCAGTGAGGGCAGCGGTCCGATCGACCAGCACCCTGATGACGACGTGATCCCGATGATGCGGATCGCGAGCATCGTCGAGCACGTCGACGCGGACCTCTACAGCGGGTACGTCGTCGCCCGGGACCTCACCCCGAAGACCGGTGCCGCCGGTCTGCGGTCCGTCAGCGCTGCGTCGGTGCCCTCGGTCTCCGGGTTCACCGCGCTGCGCAACTTCCTGTACGCCATCGAGTGGTGGGTCTTCGGCGGCTTCGCCGTCTTCGTCTGGTTCCGCTGGTGCCAGGACACGCTCCATCCGCCGGAGCCCGACGAGGAGTCCGATGCGGACTCAGAAGACGAGGAGCCGCAGACCGAGGCCGTCACGTGAGCGGCCTGCTGATCGCCGGCACCACCTCGGACGCCGGCAAGAGCATCGTGACCACCGGGCTGTGTCGCGCGTTCCAGAGACGCGGGATCAAGGTCGCGCCCTACAAGGCGCAGAACATGTCGAACAACTCGATGGTGTGCGCCGATGGCGCCGAGATCGGGAGGGCGCAGTGGGTCCAGGCCCGCGCCGCGAAGGTCGAGCCCGAGGCGGCGATGAACCCGGTGCTCCTCAAGCCGGGCGGCGACACCCGCAGCCACGTGGTGGTGATGGGCAAGCCCGGCGGCACCGTCTCCTCGGCCGACTGGGAGAGCGGGCGTCGCCACCTCGCGCAGGCTGCGCACGCGGCGTACGACGACTTGGCGAGCCGGTACGACGTGATCGTGGCCGAGGGCGCCGGCAGCCCGACCGAGATCAACCTGCGTGCGGGGGACTACGTGAACCTCGGGTTGGCCCGGCACGCGAACCTGCCGACGGTGGTGGTCGGGGACATCGACCGCGGTGGGTTGTTCGCCGCGCTGTTCGGCACGGTCGCGCTGCTCGAGGCTGCGGACCAGAGGCTGATCGCCGGGTTCGTCGCGAACAAGTTCCGTGGAGACCTCGGGCTGCTCCGGCCGGGGATCGAGGAGCTGACCCGGCTGACCGGACGTCCGACGTACGGCGTGCTGCCGTGGCACCCGGATCTGTGGCTCGACTCCGAGGACGCACTGGACCTGGAGGGGCGTCGGTCCCGCACCGAGGCGGATCGGGTGCTCCGGGTCTCGGTGGTCCGGCTCCCGCGGATCAGCAACTTCACCGACGTCGACGCTCTCGGGTTGGAGGCAGACCTCGACGTTTCCTTCGCCGCGTCGCCGCGCGACCTGGTGGGGGCCGACCTGGTGGTCCTGCCCGGGACGCGAGCGACGCTGGCCGACCTGGACTGGTTGCGTGCCCGCGGCCTGGATGCGGCTGTCCTCGAGCACGCACGTGCCGGTCGGCCGGTGCTGGGCATCTGCGGTGGTGCCCAGATGCTCGGTGTCCGGGTCGAGGACCCGGACGGGATCGAAGGAACGGCCACCGGTGCGGACGGTCTCGGTCTGGTCGACGCCACCACCGTCTTCAGCGCCGAGAAGGTGCTCACCCTGCCGCGCGGCACCGGGCTCGGCCAGCCGGTGTCCGGTTACGAGATCCACCACGGCCGCCTCCGGGTCGCAACCGGCGACGCGTTTCCCGGCGGGGTGCGCAACGGTCAGGTCTTCGCCACGATGTGGCACGGCAGCCTGGAGAGCGACGCCTTCCGGCAGGCGTTCCTGGCCGAGGTCGCTGCGGCGGTCGGCGTCGACCGGGCGCCGTCGACGGTCTCGTTCGAGGAGAGGCGCGAGGCGCGGCTCGACCTGCTCGGTGATCTGGTCACCCAGCACCTCGACGTCGACGGACTGCTGGAGCTGGCGACGTCCGGTGCACCGGAAGGTCTGCCCCTGCTGCCCCCGGGTGCTGACCGATGACCGTCCTCGTTCTGGGCGGTACCGGTGAGGCCCGCGAGCTCGCCGTCCTCCTGGAGAACGACGGCGTCGACGTCGAGTCGTCACTCGCCGGTCGCGTCGCTCGCCCGCGTCTCCCCGTAGGACGCGTTCGTATCGGCGGCTTCGGTGGGGCCGAGGGTCTGGCGCGCCACCTCACGGACACCGGGGTCAGCGCGGTGGTCGACGCGACCCACCCGTTCGCCGCGGGCATCTCGGCGAACGCAGCCGAGGCTTGTGCGCAGACCGGGGTTCCGTTGCTGCGACTGCAGCGCCCGGGCTGGGCCGCCGCGAACGAGGCCGCGGACTGGCACTGGGTCGAGGACCACGACCAGGCCGCGGAGGTCACCGCGAAGCTCGGCACCCGGCCGCTGCTGACCATCGGACGCCAGCAGCTCCACCGCTTCGTCGAACCGCTCCGTGACGCCGACGTGCTGGCCCGGGTCGTCGACGAGCCCGACCTCGAGCTCCCGTCGTCGTGGCGGCTGCTGCTCGACCGCGGACCGTACGACCTCGCGGGCGAGAAGGGCCTTCTCGCCGATCGCGACGTCCTCGTCACCAAGGACTCCGGTGGCACGTGGACCTGGCCGAAGATCGGCGCGGCGACCGAGCTCGGCGTACCGGTGGTCGTGGTGCGCCGCCCGGCGGCACCGGACGGGGTCGAGCAGGTGAGCGATCCGGAGGCCGCGGCTGCCTGGGTCAGCCGATCCGCTGGGCCAGCGCCACGATGATGCCTTCGGGCCCTCGGACGTAGGCCATCCGCCAGAAGTTCTCGTACTCACCCATCCCGCCGACGAGCCCGTAGCCCTTGGCCTCGAGGTCGGCCACGATCGCGGGCAGGTCGTCGACCTCGAAGGCGATGCTGCGCAGTCCGAGGACGTTCGCCATCGCGTCGGGCGTCCCGACCTCGGCGTCGGGCCTCACGAAGCTGGAGAGCTCCACGGTGGTGTCGCCGCCGGGCACCTCGAGCATCAGGATCTCGGTGCGCCCGCCGAGGATGCCGGTCACGGTGTCGAGGAACTCACCCTCGACGAAGGTGCGTCCCTGGACCTGCAGGCCGAGGTCGGTGAAGAACGCCGCCACCGAGTCGAGGTCGGTGACCGTGATGCCGACGTGGTCGAAGCGCTTGATGTGGGTCATGTCGTCCATCCTCCAGAGATCGGGTCCGTGAACCAAGGACGGAGCCGTTGTCCCGTTCTCGACATCGACTCCGTGGCATCGTGGGCGTCTCACCGAGGAGGTCTTGCGTGCGCAAGGTCGTGCTCTACACGCTGATGTCGCTGGACGGGGCTGTGGACGAGCCCGCGCGGTACTTCTCACCGCAGGAGGACTCCGGCCCGCCGGTCTTCGACGCCGAGCTCGACGAGGGCGAGGCCGAGGTCATCGGGGCCCAGGACGTCGTGCTGCTCGGGCGTCGGATGTACGACGAGTGGTCGGGGTTCTGGCCGAACGTGGATGACAACCCGTTCGCCGACTTCATCAACGAGGTGAAGAAGTACGTCGCCACCTCGACGCCGCTCGCCAGCACGTGGAACAACGCCGAGGCCATCGAGGGCGAGGTCGAGGGCTTCGTCCGTCAGCTCAAGGACAGCTCGGGTGGCGACATCGGGATCCACGGCAGCATCGAGCTCGCGCAGTCGCTGCTGGCCGCCGATCTGGTCGACGAGCTGCGCCTGGTCGTGGCCCCGGCGGTCGGGTTCGGCGGCCGCAGGCTCTTCGAGAACACGACCGGGATCAGCAGGTTCGAGCTGGTCAGCGCACGCCCGACGTCGACGGGCAGCGTGATGCTCACCTACCAGGTGCGCGCCCGCTGATCAGTCCTCGTTGATCGGCTGCTTGGGCAGCTTCTTCACCCGGGCACGACGCTTCGGACGCTCGGGGATCATCGAACGCATCTCCTCGAGCTTGCCGAAGCAGAGCAGCCGGTCCTCGGCCTCGAGCACGTGGCGGTCGAACGGGTTCGGGATCACCTGGGTGCCGCGGTGCAGCGTCAGCACGGTGATGTCGCGCTCGCGCAGCCCGGACTCGCCGAGCTTCTTGCCGACCAGGTCGGCGTCCCCGTGCACGACGAGCTCGGCGACGCCGTACCCGGTGGAGACCGACAACCGTTCGCGGACGTCGATCTGCGGGAAGGCGACCTGATTGTCGATGTAGTCGATGATCGCGCCGGCCACGTCGAGCTTGGTCGCCGCCTCGATGCCCTCCAGGCCTGGCGAGGAGTTTACCTCCATGACCAGCGGCCCGTCCTCGCCCTCGAGCATGTCGACGCCCGCGACCTTGAGGCCCATGATCTGGGACGCGCGCACGGCGGTGCGCTCGAACTCCGGGTCCAGCTCGACCTGCTCGACCGAGCCGCCGCGGTGCACGTTGGACCGGAACTCGTCGCCCTTCGCAGTACGGCGCATCGCCGCAACCACCCGGTCACCGACGACGAGCGCCCGGACGTCACGTCCCCGGCTCTCCTTGACGAACTTCTGGATCAGCACGTTCTGCCGGGTCGACTGCAGCGTCTCGATGATCGCCTCGGCGACCTTGAGGCCGGGAGCCAGGATCACGCCGATGCCCTGGGTGCCCTCGAGGAGCTTGATCACGACCGGCGCGCCACCGACCTGGTGGATCGCCGGGATCACGTCGGCCCGGTCCTGGACGAACATCGTCGGCGGCATGTCGATGTTGTGCCGCGAGAGGATCTGGAAGCAGCGCAGCTTGTCCCGGGAGTTGGTGATCCCGTTGGCCGTGTTGGGCGTGTAGACGTCCATCTGCTCGAACTGGCGGACGACCGCGGTGCCGAAGTAGGTGATCGAGTTGCCGATCCGGGGCAGCACCGCGTCGTAGTCGGAGAGCTGCCGGCCGCGGAACTGCAGGTCAGGTTCGTTCGAGGAGAGGTCGATCGCGAAACGGAGGGTGTTGAGGACCTTGACCTCGTGCCCGCGGTCCTGCGCGGCGGAGCGCAGACGCTGGGTGCTGTAGGAGCGCGGGGCCCGCGAGAGGATCGCGAGTTTCATGGCAGTTCGGCACCGACCTGATTGGATAGGCGTCGTGGCGACGGACGAGAAGCGGACGAAAAGCCATTCAAGCAGGCCCGTGGTCAGAGCGGGATGGCGAGAGTGGGTCGGGCTGCCCGACCTCGGTGTCGAGTACATCAAGGCGAAGCTCGACACCGGGGCGCGGTCCTCGGCCCTGCACGCCTTCGACCTCGTCGAGTTCGAGCGCGACGGCGTTTCCTGGGTGCGCTTCTCGATCCACCCGTGGCAGGAATCGGCCGAGGACTCCCACACCGTCGAGCTGCCGGTGCACGACCGGCGGACGATCCGCAGCAGCACGGGACACGTGCAGCAGCGTTATGTCGTCACGATGAACCTGCGACTCCTCGACCAGACCTTTCCGGTCGAGGTGACCCTCGCCCGGCGCGACGCGATGGGCTTCCGGCTGCTGATCGGCCGCGAGGCGCTGCGCCAGGGTTTCGTCGTCGACTCGGGCAGCAGCTACCGGGGAGGGCGCCCGCCCAAGCAGGTGCGCCGCCGCAACCGCGGCGTCACCAAGAAGAGTCCGAAGACCGACTAGGCAGCGCTCAACGTGGCCGTGATGCTCCCGATCGCCGTGCGGATGCCGGCGAGGAGCTGGACCCGGTTGAGCTCGTCCATGTCGGAGGGCCAGTGCGGCTCGAACTGGCGGAGGGCGGCGATGACGAGCTTCGCCTCGTCCTGAGTCAGCTCGACCGCCACGTGGTCTGACGTCGTTTCACTCATGGATCGACGGTACGCCCGGTCGGCCGAGGTCGTAAGCCCGTCGATCGTTCGCCCGTGATCGCCGACCGGACACGGGGAGTTTCCCTCGGGTCCACCTCCGCCTGAGAGGTTCCACCGATTTCCATCGGAGGAGCCCTGTGCGTCGCTTTCTGTTCCTGGCCGCTGCCCTGGCGGCGATCGTCGGCTTCACGGCTGTCCCTGCAGAGGCGCACGGCTTCACCTCGGTCGTCTACGCCGACGTGACGTCGCCGCGCGCGGATCACGTCCAGGTCAAGCTCGGCCTCGAGTACGACCTGCTGCTGGTCTCGGTCGCGCAGGCGGAGCACGACGACCGCTTCTTCCAGGACGGCCAGCCGGCCTGGGACGACGGCGACTACCCGGCGATGGTCAAGGCGCTGGAGAAGCACACCGACTCGGTGACCGCGTACGTCGCCCGGCGGTTCACGGTGACGACCGCGGCCGGCAAGGCGTGTGTGCCGTCGATGGAGCAGGGCGTCTCGGCGGAGCTCAACGAGAGCCAGGACGTGCCGTACGCGAACGTCCGCTTCGACTACGCCTGCCCGGCGATGGGTGAGACCGAGCACGGGCACGTCATCCGCTCGACGCTGTTCCCCGACTCGGAGAAGTACGTCAAGCAGACCAAGACCGTCCTCACCTACCAGGTGGACGGACACACCGGCTCGGCGGCGCTGGACGGATCGCACCCGTCGTTCTCGACCGAGCAGACCTGGTACCAGCGCTTCTGGGAGTTCTTCCGCCTCGGCGCGAACCACCTGCTGACCGGGATCGACCACATCCTGTTCCTGATCGCGCTGATCGCCGGCTCGCGAAGGCTGCGCGAGGTGGTCCTGGCGGCGACGAGCTTCACCCTGGCGCACTCGGTCACCTTCATCCTGGCGGCGCTGGGCGTGGTCAGTCCGCCGTCGCGCATCGTGGAGCCGACGATCGCGCTCTCGATCGCGGCAGTCGCCGGATTCCACCTCTGGCGTCTGCGCCGGGAGGGCAGCCACGCGACCGACCTCGACCCCGGTGATGCCGTGTTCCTGGGGCTGGACCGCTCGGGGTGGCTGCGGCTCTCCATCGTGTTCTGCTTCGGCCTGGTCCACGGCCTCGGCTTCGCCGGCGCCCTCGGCATCACCAGCTCGTTCTCCTGGCAGCTGCTCTGGTCGCTGCTGATCTTCAACGTCGGCATCGAAGCCGTGCAGATCGGGATCATCATCGCGGCGTTCCCGGCGCTCGCCCTGCTGCGCAGGCACCACCAGACGCTCTACCTCTGGGTCACGGGGGTCATCGCCGCCGGGGTGTCGGTGATGGGACTGATCTGGTTCGTCGAACGGGTCTCCGGCTGATCAGTAGCGGTCGGCCGGGATCCGCACGATCACGCTCTTGTAGCCGGTGAGCACGGCCGCGACGCCGGCTCGCAGGGCGGCGTACGCGCGCGGGGCGGTGACGGCTGAGGGGTGGTAGAAGTGCGACTCCTCCAGGCCCTCGCCCAGGTACGCCGATCCGATCCAGTCGGTGGCGGCGATGTTGGCGGTCGGTTCTGCGACCTCGGCACCCACGACCAGGAACTGCTGCGGCTTTTCGCCCGCGTAGTTGGCCGAGACCGCGGCGACCGGGTCCACCAGGCTGTTGCCGGCGGTGATGATCAGGTCCGCGTGGTCCTTCTTGGCAGCGTTGTCGATGCCCTGGATGTAGGTGTTCGGGTCGTGCAGGTACCGGACCTTGAGCTTGACCCGGTCCTCAGCACCAGCCCACTTCTGGACCGCAGCCACGAGGATCGCGACCTGCGGGTTCTGCGCGGCGTGGGCATCCTTGCCGGCCGCCAGCACCAGCACGCGGTAGTCGCCGGCCGGGCGGACCTTCGTCCACGTCTCCGGGTCGGGCTCGACCACCTGGCTGCTGTAGAAGTCGTCGACCCCCGGTGCGTGGAACCCCGCGTCGAGGCGTCCTTGAGCATGCGGAACCGGGTGAGCGGTGCTCCAGTCCATGGCGTCGGTCCGGGTGCTCAGCACGAGGACCACGGCGACCGCGGCCACGAGCGCGGCACCGATGACCACGGAGGTTCGACGGCGGAGGGAAGCGGGCACGGCGCTCATTCAAGCCGCTCTTCCGAGGTGTTCAAGCCACGTCTTCCAGAAGTACGCGTGCGCCGCCCCGAACTGCCCGCCCGCGTTCACTCCGATTTCATCGGAGCCCGAAAGGTTGGCGCCCGCACGACCCCTGCACGACCCATTTGCCCTTCCTCCCGACATCGCAAAGGATCGCTAATGAAGGTCAGTTCGTCGCGGACACCGAAGTCCGCACGCCGCCGCGTGGTGGCCGGCGCGGGAGCTCTTGCTCTCGGCGCAGGCATCCTCGTGACCGGCGTTCTCGCCCCGGCAGCCCAGGCTGCCGGCTCGGTCACCTTTAAGGACCTCGTCCTGGGTGTGGGCGCCAACGAGACGCAGCGCTACGTCACCTGGTACGCCAGCGCGGGTACTGATTCCACCGTCCAGCTCGAGAAGACCGCCGACCTGAACGCCGGCGCCTTCGACGAGGACGTCATGAGCTACAACGCCTCGGTCACCCCGACCACGGGCTCCTCCGGTGGCGACATCGCGCGGTCGCCGTACCGCGGCAGCGCGCTGCTCGACACCCTCGAGGCCAACACCTCGTACACCTACCAGGTCCTCGCCAGCGACGGCAGCACCTCGGCGTCGTACACGTTCAAGACCGGCTCCTTCGGTCTGGGCAGCGGCTTCGAGTTCGCCGCGTTCGGTGACCCGCAGCTGGGTGCCGACTCGAACAACAACTCGCAGTCGACCTCCGCGGACCTCAAGGAGGACGCCGCTGGTTGGGCGGACACCCTGAACGTCCTGCAGGCCGACGCCTCGGACGACGCGCTCCCGCTCGAGCTGCTCACCTCCACCGGTGACCAGATCGAGACCGCGAACGTGGAGTCGCAGTGGGACGCCTGGTTCACCCCGGACCAGCTGCGCACCCTGCCGTACGCCGCGGCGATCGGTAACCACGACTCGTCCGACCTCGGCTACAAGTACCACTTCTCGCTGCCGAACAACGACACCACCACCGCCAACCTGCAGACCACCGCGGGCGGCGACTACTGGTACGTCTACAAGGGCGTGCTGTTCGTGGTCATCAACTCCAACGCGCAGTCGTCCACCAAGGACCCCGCGCACATGGCGTTCGTGACCCAGGCCGTCAAGGCGAACCCGGGTGCCAAGTGGCGCGTCGTGTCGTACCACCACGCCCTGTACTCGCCGGCCTCGCACGCCAACGACTCCGACAACGTCGCGCGTCGCCAGCCGTACACGCAGGCGTTCTCGGAGCTGGGCATCAACCTGGTGCTCCAGGGCCACGACCACTCGTACTCGCGTTCCTACGTCCTGCAGAACAAGGGCGCCGGCCCCGACCGCCAGAACGCGGCCGAGGCGCAGGGTGCGAACAACGTCCTGGAGGGTCCGGGCGGTGTCATCTACGTGACCACCAACTCGGCCTCGGGCTCGAAGTACTACCCGCTGACCGAGCCGATCTCGGGCACGAGCGACGCCACGCACAGCGGCAAGTACCCGGCCGGCACGATGCCGTGGGCTCCGGGTCCGGGTGGCAACCACACCCTGCACTGGGCCAACTCGGTCGAGAACCAGGACAACGTCCGCACCTACCTCAAGGTCGCTGTCACCAACGACAAGCTGTCGGTGACGAACGTGGTCGCGGGTGTGTGTGACTACCCGAACAAGTTCACGACGCAGCACGTCGGCACCTTCTGCGGTGCTTCGCAGACCACGACGACGCTGGCCGACACCAACGGCAACGGCACCTTCGACCGGAACCAGGGCGCCAGCGGTGCTCCGGGCCAGCCGACGAACGCCACTGCCGACAAGTACACGGCCACGACGGGTGTGGCTCCGGTCGGCACCGCTCAGGACACCGTGAACATCACCAAGTGGGACGGCACCCAGGGCGACGGGCAGCTCATCGCGCTCGACGTCCCGCCGGCCAACCCCGGTGAGCTCGGCTGGTTCATCAACGGTGGCAACCACCTGATCAACCTGGGTACGGCCAACCGCCACGGCAACTACTTCACCGCCAGTGGTGCGATCGACCCGCTCACCGTGACGGACTCCCGGACCTTCGGGGACACGTCCTGGTCGCTGAGTGCCCAGGTGTCGGACTTCAAGGACGGCAACGCAACGCTGCTCGGCAAGTACGTCGGGTGGGTGCCGTCGATCCTGTCCGCCGGTGGTGGCGCCAACGCCGGCGCGACCGTCTCCAACGGGTACAGCAGCGGGACCGGCCTGGCCGACTCCCGGACGCTGGCCTCGGCGGCCAACGGTCACGCCCCCGGTAGCGCCCAGGTGGGTGCCAACCTCAACCTGAAGTTCCCCGTGTCCGTCAGCAACGACGGTGCGCACAACTTCTGGGGCGAGATCACCTACACCCTGATGTAAGTCCCGTTCCACCGCTCAAACCGGTACGGGTGGGGGCAGCGCCGCGAGGTGCTGTCCCCACCCGTCCATCCGCCCCCTCGCTGAAAGTTCGTGATCGTGTCCCGGTTCAACCGCTCCCTCCTTGTGCTGGTCGTGCTCGTCCTCGCCGGCCTCACCCTCACCGTCGTGCCCGCGAACGCCGCAGACTCGGCCGACTCCAAGATCGCCTGGACGGTGCGCACGGCCCTGAGCAAGTACGGTTCCGGCCGACCGAAGTTCACCTACACCGTCAAGGCGGGTGAACAGATCACCGACGGCATCGACATCAACAACACCGGGCCGAAGAAGATCACCCTCAAGCTCTACGCCGCCGACGGGTTCACGACCGGCACCGGCGGCTTCGACATCCTCACGCCGGACAAGAAGTCGAACGGCATCGGCGCCTGGGTGAAGCCCGCGGTCGCGCGCGTCACCGTCGCACCGGGCAAGCAGGTCCAGATCCCCTTCACCATGACGGTCCCCGACAACGCGACGCCCGGGGACCACGTGGGCGGCATCGTGACGGTGCTCGACCAGAAGGACCCTTCCGGTTCCGGCACCGTCATCCACCGCCGCGTCGGCCTGCGCATCGAGACCCGCGTCAGCGGTCAGGTCCAGTCGAAGCTCACGATCGAGAACCTGAAGCTCGACTACGACGGCCACAACCCGCTCGGCACCGGTCACGCCACCATCAGCTTCACCGTCCACAACACCGGCAACACCGTGCTGGGCGGCCTGCAGAAGGCGACGATCGCCGGCGGGCTCGGTGTCGGTTCCAAGACGGTGAAGCTCCCGCGACTGCCTCAACTGCTGCCCGGTGAGTCCTGGGACACCAAGGCGACCGTCGACGGTGTGCACGCCATGCTCTGGGTGACGGGCAAGGTCACCGTGACCCCGGTCTTCACCGATGCTGCCGGCTCGACCGCGTCCCTGAACCCGGTCACCGCGTCGAGCCGGACCGTGGTGTCGGTCTGGTCGTTCGTCCTGCTGATCGCGTTCATCCTGGGACTCATCGCCCTGGTCTGGCTGATCATCGTCGTCGTGAAGCGACTGCGGCGGCGCAGCAACGAGAAGGTTGAGGCGAAGGTGGCCGCCGCCGTCGAGGAGCGGCTCCAGGAGAAGGTGAACCAGTAGGCGCTTCGGCACCTGAGCATGTCCAGTCCCGGTGCGGTCAGTGATCGGCGCGTGGCACGCGGCTGAGCTTCTCGGGGTTCACGACGAAGTGGATCTCGGTGATCCTTCCGGCGTCCACCGTGAAGGCCATCACCCCAGCCACTCCGTCCTGGCTCTCGAAGACGAGGCCAGGAGCGCCGTTGACGCGACTCGTCCAGGGGAACGCCTCGTGCTTCGCGGCCACTCCGAGCAGGAGTCGCGCGACGTTGCGCGCGCCGATCACCGGTCGCATGGCGACCCCGCTGACCACGCCGCCACCATCCGAGCGCAGCACCACCTCCGGGGCGAGAACGTCGACCAAGGTGTCGACGCTGCCGTCGGTACAGGCAGCGAGGAAGGCTTGGACTACCTCGCTCTGCTGGTCTGCGTCGACAGTGAATCGGGGCGCCCTTTCCTTGATGTGCACTCGGGCCCTGCTGACCAGCTGCCGGCACGCCTGCTCGGATCGGCCGACAGTGGTCGCCACGTCGTCGTAGCTGAGGCTGAGCACGTCGTGGAGGACGAAGGCCGTGCGTTCGGCGGGGCTCAGTGACTCCAGCACGACCAGCATCGCCATGCTCACCGAATCGTCGAGCGTGACCCGGTCCTCCGGGCCCAGCCAGTCCATCCCGATGCCTGTCCCCACGACCGGCTCGGGCAACCACTGCCCGACGTACTGCTCGCGGCGTACGCGCGCGGACCCGAGGTGGTCGAGGCAGATCCGGCTGATCGCAGTCGTGAGCCACCCGCGCGGCTCGTGGATCTTCGCGAGGTCGGCGCGGGCGAAGCGCAGGTAGGTCTCCTGGACCGCATCCTCGGCATCGGCCACGGTTCCGAGCAACCTGTACGCGACCGCCGTCAGGTATGCGCGGTGTCCTTCGAAGAGAAGGGCAGCTTGCTCGTCGGTCATGGAGGTCCTCGTCTCGTGCGGGTCAGTCTGTACGACGAGAACGCACGCTGCGTGGCAGAACTCGTCTGCGCATAGGACGAGATGTGGGCCCGTTCTGTGACATCGCGATTCCTCCGGTCTAGGCCTCGTGCCGACGAACCGCCCGGTGTGTCACACGTCGGACGACCGCCTCGTCCTCTTGGCGACGTATCAAGAACGAGAGGGAGCAGGACCATGAGCTTCACCCCGAGAACCAAGACCAACCGCGTGGTCGTCATCGGTGCCGGTTACGCAGGGATGATGGCGACGAACCGTTTTCTCGGCTCACTCACTGAGGAGGAGCGCAGCCGAACAGTCGTGACGGTGGTCAACCCGAAGCCGGTGTTCGTCGAGCGCATCCGCCTCCACGAGGTCGCCGCGGGCTCACGGAACGCCGTGACGATCCCCCTTGCCTGGCTGCTGCACGCCGACGCAGAGGTCGTCGTGGGTCGCGCCGAGCTGATCGACACCGTTGCCCGCGAGGTCCTCGTCGTGAGCGATGACGAGGATCTTCGGCTGCCCTACGACTACCTCCTGTACGCCGTGGGGAGCTTCGCCTCGACGGCGATCGAGGGTGCTGCCGAGCACGCTTACGTGATCGCGGACCACGACGGCGCTTCAGCCGCGGCCGAGGCAGTGAGGGCGCTTCCCCCCAGGGCGCGCGTATCGATCGTCGGCGGGGGACTCACCGGGGTGGAGATCGCGAGCGAGCTCGCCGAGCAGCACCCGGAGTTGTCCGTCACGCTGTACTGCGCCGGCGAATTGGTGGCGCAGATGCGACCTGCCGCACGTCGTTCGCTGCGACGAACGCTGGAGCGCCTCGGAGTTCGGATCGACGAGCACGCCGAGGTTTCGACCGTAGTGCCCGGAGGGCTCCGTCTCTCTGGTGACCGGGCGCTCGATCACGAGCTGTGCATCGTGGCAGCTGCCTTCGACGTGCCGGATCTTGCTCGCGCCAGCGGCCTTCCCGTCGACGAGGCGGGCCGGCTGGAGGTCGACGAGTACCTGCGCTGCATCGACAACCCGGCCATCCTCGGTGCGGGAGACGCGGTCGTCGCGCCGCAGTCGGTAGCCGGCCACCTGCGCATGGGTTGCGCGACAGCGCTGCCCATGGGCGCGCACGCGGCCCACACTCTGCTCGCAGCCATCCGAGGCGCGGTGCCCCGCGAGCTGACGATCGGGTACGTGCTCCAGTGCATCAGCCTCGGCCGCAAGAGGGGCTACATCCAGCTGGTCCGCAGTGACGACACCGCGCGTCGCTTCCACCTCGGTGGGCGGACCGGAGCGCGGGTCAAGGAGTGGATCTGCGAGATGGTGGTCGACTCCCCGAAGAAGGAGTCCACCCAACCCGGCGCGTACTCCTGGCCGAAGGGTCCGAAGAGAAGGGCGGTCACCGGCGCAGGGTCGCAGTCCGGCGGCCGTGCCCCGGTCGGAGCACGATTCGGCCCCGAGCAGCACGCTTCGTACCCCGTGCTTTCCGATCGTTCGAGGGCGTCGTGATCCGGTCAGGGACCGGGGAGCCGGTCGTCCTGCTTCACGGCGTCACGGGGAGCGAGACGATGTGGAGCAACGTCGTCCCGCTCCTCGACGCCGACTACGAGGTCTTCGCCCTGACCGCGGCCGGACACCGTGGCGGACGCCCGGCTCGGCCTGGCACCACGGTCCGCGACCTGGTCGACGACGCGGAGCGCAGCCTGGACGACCTGGGTCTCGAGCGTCCTCACTTGGTCGGCAACTCACTCGGCGGGTGGATCGCCCTCGAGCTCGCACGACGCGGACGGGCAGCAAGCGTCTGCGCACTGTCGCCCGCTGGTTGCTGGGACATCGGGACGGGCGAGCATCTACCCGGGGCCGCGAAGCTGGAGAAGGCCATCACGCTGGCGCTCAGGACGCGTTGGGTCATGCCCATGGCAGCGCATCTGCCCTGGGTTCGGCGCCTCGCCCTGCGCGACAGCGCCTCTCATGGGGAGCGTGTCAGCGCTGCCGAGCTGAAGCGTCTCGTCGACGACCTCGTCGGCTGCACCATCCGCGAGGAGATGCTCACCACCGAGGAGTACGTCGCGCCGATGGATCCGCTGCCGTGCCCGGTCACCCTGGCGTGGTCGGAGCTCGACCGCATCTTGCCGATGGAAACGATCGGTGCGCGCGCCCGGGTCCTGATGCCCGAGGCCACGTGGAAGGTCCTGCCGGGAGTCGGCCACGTGCCGATGTTCGACGATCCGGATCTCGTCGCGGCCACGATCCGCGAGTGCCTCGAGTCAATTCCCTCGAACGCGGCGGAATGACGCGCGCTGGAGTTGATTTGCTACACCAGGGCTCTCGCGAAGGCCCTGTGACAGCGCTGGTGTAGCAAATGGCGAGGAGCGTCATTCTGGGGGAAGGACGTCAGTCGAAGCCGAGAGCCTTGCGCCCGAGCACGAAGGCACCGGCGCCGAAGAACCCCAGCAGGGCGAACCCGAGCGCCTGGCCGCCGTCCACGAAGACCAGGGTCCCGCCGGCCAGGGCTGAGAGCATGCACAGCACCGCCACGATCAGCATCGGCACCTTGATCTCCCGCTCAGCCACGCGGTCACGATGTCACATCGGAAAGTCGCCAACGAATTTCTCGGTGGCCGATGTCGAATACACGGAAATCCGTTCGTCGTGTGGATGAGCGGGTCGCACAGGGCGGTCCGTCCCAGGAACGGAGCCCGCGATGTCCACCACCCAGCAGATTCACACCACCACCAGCGCGACCGCCGAGCGTCAGCCGATCTGGAAGCACGGTGTTGCAGCGGCGGCCGTCGCAGCCGTCGCCACCACCGTCCTCGCCGTGATCGCCAAGGCCGCTGGCGTCTCCTTCGACGACAGCACCGGCGCGAGCATCCCGATCGCCGGGTTCGCCGAGCTGACCGTCTTCTTCTCGCTGATCGGTACCGGCGTGGCCGCAGTGATGGCGCGCAAGGCCCGTCGCCCGCGCAGCACCTTCGTGCGGACCGCGGTCGTCCTGACGGTCCTCTCCTACGTCCCGGACCTGATCTCGGGCTTCAGCGCCGGTTCGGCCGCCACCCTGATCGCGCTGCACACCGTCGCAGCCGTCATCGTCGTGCCGACGCTCGCGCGGCGGCTCGCCAGCTGACCAGGCCGGCGACGACGACGAGCGCTCCCAGGTCCACCCGCCGCGCCAGCCGACGAGCCCGGACGATGTCCCCGGTCTCGGCTGGCCGGCCGCTTCCCAGCACCACCCGGTCCTCGACCTGGTCGCCGTAGACGTTGCGGCCTCCGAGCCGAATGCCGAGGGAACCGGCGAATGCGGCTTCGACAGGACCGGCGTTAGGGCTCGGATGCAGGCCCGCGTCGCGTCGCCAGGTCGCGATCGCGTCCGCAGGATCGTCCCCGAGCGCTGAGGCGAGGGCGGCGGACAGGCGGGATCCCGGCAGGTTGAGGAGGTCGTCCGCCCGAGCGCTGGCCCAGCCGAAGTTCCGGTAGCGCCGGCTCCGGTGGCCGACCATCGCGTCCAGGGTGTTCGCTGCACGGTGGACCAGGAGGCCTGGCACACCGGCGATCCCACCCCACACGAGCGAGGACACGACCGCGTCGGAGGTGTTCTCCGCGATCGACTCGATGACGGCGCGAGCGACGCCGGCTTCGTCCAGCTCGGACGTGTCACGACCGACCAGGTGGGTGAGGCGCTGCCGGGCGGCGGGAAGGTCGAGGGTGAGCAGCTCCTCAACGAGGTGCGCCTCCCGATCCAGGGACCGACCGCCGAGGACGGACCAGGTGGCACCGGCGGTCAGCAGTGTGCGGAGCGCGGGACGATCGCGACCGAGGCGTTCCGCCGCGAGACCTATTGCGGCTGCGCCGCCCACCAGCACGACCCAGTACGCCGCACCGCGCTCGCGCCTGTCGGCGTACAGGCGCTTCTCCACGGCCGACGCCACCTGCCCGAATCCCGCGACCGGGTGGAAACGCTGGGGGTCCCCGAATGCCTGGTCGGCGACGAAGCCGAGGACGAGTCCGACGGCCCGGGCCCTCACAGCACCAGGACCCGGCCGGCGACGACCAGGTGCACCTCGTCGCAGACGGCGGCGATGCGCTGGTTGACCACGCCGAGCTGGTCGCGGAACAGGCGACCCGAGCGGTGCTCGGGTACGACACCCGCACCGACCTCGTTGGTCACCAGGACGATGTCCTCGCAGGTGGCCACCGCGTCGGTGAGAGCGTCGATGCGCGAGGCGAGCCCGTCGGCTTCCCATCCGAGGTCGTCGAGCTGAGCGGTCAGCCAGGTGCCGAGGCAGTCCACCAGGAGAGCGTTCTCGCCGCCCAGCACGGCGGGAAGGTCGGTGCTCTCGACGGTCGACCAGTGCGCCGGGCGGCGGTCGCGGTGGAGCGCCACCCGGGCCGCCCATTCGGTGTCGTCCGGACCGGGAACCGGTCCGGCGGCGACGTAGGTCACCGCCGGCCGGTCAGCGAGCAGGCCCTCGGCGTGTGCGGACTTTCCCGACCGCACCCCGCCGGTGACCAGGACGCGCACGACGTCAGATCGCGAGCTCGGAGAGCAGTGCGACGTCGCGCAGCACGGCGGCGGCCGCACGGACGACCGGCACCGCGGCGACCGCACCGCTGCCCTCGCCCAGGCGCATCCCCAGATCGAGCAGCGGCACCAGGCCGAGCTTGTCCAGCGCCAGGGTCTGAGCGGGCTCGGTGGAGCGGTGACCGGCGGCGAACCAAGCAGCAGCGCCCGGCTCGATGCGGTCGGCCATCACGGCACACGCGACCGCGATGACGCCGTCGAGCAGGACCGGTACGCCGGCCCGGGCTGCCGCGACCATGAACCCGGTCGAGGCGGCCAGGTCGGCGCCGCCGAGAGCTGCCAGGGTCTCGACCGGCCCGAGATCTGCTTCCTTCACCCGGTCGAGCGCCACCTGGATCAGCTCCTGCTTGGCGACGAGTGCCGCGTCGTCGATGCCGGTCCCGCGGCCGGTGAGCTCCGCGGCCGGGAGGCCGAGTGACGCCGCGATCAGGGCGGTCGCAGGGGTGGTGTTGCCGATGCCCATGTCGCCGGAGATCAGCAGGTCAGCGCCGGCGGCGATCTCCTGCGCCGCGATGATCGCGCCGTTCTCCAGTGCCTGCTCGGTCTCCGCGAGGGTGAGCGCGTTGCGCAGGTGCAGCGGCTCGCTCGAGCGCCGGACCTTGAAGTGCTGGACCTCCGGGTCGATGCCCTCGAGGTCGTCGTCGACGGCGATGTCGAGCACCCGGACCGAGACGCCGTTGGCGGCAGCCAGCGCCGAGACGCCGGCGCGACCGGCGGCGAAGGTGCGCACCATCGCGGGAGTCACGGCGGCCGGGTAGGCCGAGACACCGTGGGCGGCGACGCCGTGGTCCCCGGCGAAGATCACCGCGCGGACGTTCGACGGCACCTCCGGCGGGCACTGGCCCTGGCAGGAGGCCAGCCAGACCCCGAGCTCGCCGAGACGACCCAGTGCTCCAGCCGGGGTGGCCAGGCCGGCCAGGCGGTCGGCAGCCTCCGCGCGAGCGGTCGGCGACGGCGCCGCGATCACAGGCTCGCCGCCAGCTCGCGACGGGCCGACTCGACCGCGGCCTGCTGGTGGGCACGGCCGACCAGTCCGACGAGGACGAGGCCGATCGTGCCCCACATCGTGGCCAGGGTGGTGAGCGAGGCGCGACGGAAGGTCCAGAGGGTCTGGGCCGGGAAGGTGCCGACCTCGTTGACGGTCGGCATCAGCTGCGCAGCGAGGACGACCACCACCAGGTACGCCGCCAGCGCGGCGATCACGGTCCGGTAGGTGCCGAGCCCGGGCAGCAGGCGCGAGGCCAGCACCGTGCAGGCGATCGCCGCGACCAGCGAGATGGCCAGGAAGCCGAAGAACAAGCCGGTCCGCTCACCGATGGTGTCGGGGTTCCCCACCGCCGGCGGGGAGGCCGGGTACTTCAGGAAGGGCACCAGCGCGACCGACGCGAAGCCGATCAGGGCGACGAGGGCCGTGGACTGGGTCGGACGCAGGCGCCCGATGCGACCGACGACGCCGGCCGCGGCCAGGGCGACCAGACCACCGAGGGCGGTGCCGATGGACAGGGTCCCGGTCAGCAGCCCCCAGGTGGACTGGTTGTGCCGGGAGACGACGATGCCGTTCTCCTCGTGGTGGTGGCCGGCCGGTGCTTCGGCGTGCTCGTGGGCGGAGCTCGACTCCTCCACCGCGATTGCGGCGTTCACCGGCGGCTCACCGATGGTGTGGGCGACGAGGAAGGCGGCGAAGCCGGCGAAGAGGCCAGCGATCAAGCCGTTGATCAAGAAGGTACGGGCAGTCATCAGGGGTCCGTTCAGGGATGGGGTAGCGAGAGAGGTTTCGACAAGCTCAACCAGCACGGCGAACTAGCTCGACCAGCACGGCGAACGGGCTCAACCAGCGCCTGCTGGTTGAGCTTGTCGAAACCCGGTGAGCCGACTGGCTCAGTGGCAGGGGTAGCCCATCAGGTGGCGACCGTCGTGGACCCACTCGTGGATCGCGTTGCCGGACGGGATCGAGATGGCGCCCTGGTCGGCGCTCACGAAGAAGATCGTGATCAGCGCGAGCAGCGCGAACATCAGCAGCCAGGGGAGAAGCTCGCGCAGCGGGATCGTCGGGATCTCAGCGGTGGGCGCGGCGGGAACGGCGATAGCCATGAAGGCCTCCTTCGGGATTACTGCGTCCCGTGTAGTGGATTTCCATCAGGCTGTCGGGTCTGACTCCACCGCCTCAGCGTTGTCCCCTGAGCGATGTCACAGTAGCGCGACTGTGCCGGAATCCCACCGGCTTCCTCGAGCCTGATGGATGCACTCTAGGGCATCGAGGAGACCGGTTGTCACCTCCCGGTTCCGCACTGCGATACGGACCCAGCTCTCGTCGAGTCCGGGGAAGGTGTCGGCACGGCGTACGGCGTAGCCCGCGTCGCGCAGAGCGGCGTGAACTCCGGTACCCGGCCGCGCGAGAACGTACGGCGCCGAGGACCCGGCGACGTGCGGGATGCCGAGTTTCGCCAACCCAGACAGGAGAAACTCCCGGTCCGCCTCGATCCGGGCGACCCGGACCGTGGCCTCGACAGCGGCGTCCTCGGAGGAGCAGGCGACCAGCGCGGCTCCTGCCGCGGCGGAGACGGACCACGGCGTCTGGAGCTCCGTGAGGGCTCCGACGACCTCCGGTTCTGCGAGCAGGTAGCCGGCACGGACCCCGGGGATCGACCAGAGCTTGGTGAGGCTGCGGATGACGACCAACCCGGTCAGGTCGCCGGTGGTGAGCGTCTCCGCGCCGTCGTCGAGGAACGCCTCGTCCACCACGACCAGCCGCCCCGGTGCGACCAGGGCCCGGATCGCCTCGGCGCTGTGGCGGACGCCGGTCGGGTTCGTCGGATTGCCGATGACCACCAGGTCCGCCCCGACCGGGACCTGGGCGGGATCGAGCGCGAAACCGTCAGACGGACGGAGCAGGACGTGCTCGGGCTGGTGCCCCGCGCCGGCCAGCGCGACGTCCGGCTCGGTGAACTGGGGGTGCACGATGACCGGTCGCCGCCAGGGCCGCAGCCGTGCGACCAGTCCGAACGCCTCGGCCGCGCCCGCGGTCGGGAGAACGTCGGCGACGTCGCGGCCGTGGTGGCGGGCGACCGCCTCGGCGGCGGGGCGCGGGTCGGGGTACCGGCTGACGTCGGCGCCGGCGAGCGCGTTCTCGAGCCAGTCCGGACGCGGTCCTTGGTAGACGTTGACCGCGAAGTCGATCAGGCCGGCGGTTGCTTCGCGGTCGCCGTGGTGGCGCAGGGGATCGACGGGTTCGGCTGGTTTCGACAAGCTCAACCGGCCCGGGTCCGTGGATGGTGCCGCCGGTGTTGCCCGGCGAACGGCCTCGACGAACCGACCGGCCAGCTGCGGATGTCCCGCCCAGTGCGTGTGCAGGTACGACGCGTGCAGGGTCGCCGTGGCCACGCCGTCGACGAGACCGTTCCCGAAGGACCAGGCCGGGTCGCCGGGAGAGGCGTGCAGCTGGGTCCGGTGGAACTCGTGACCGGTGACGGTCTCGCCCGGGCGTCCGAGCAGGTTCGCGGTCGTCGCGGTGGCGGTCCGGTAGGCGAGCGTGAGCCGCGGAGCCATCGCCGCGTCCGCGGGAACAGCGCCGACCATCTCCACTCCGTCGACGCTGCGGCACAGGTAGAGCAGGCCGGCGCACTCGGCGACGGTCGGGAGTCCGCCGCTGATCGCCGTGCGCAGCTGCGCGCGGAGGCGCTCGTTGCCGGAGAGCTCGGCCGCGTGCACCTCGGGGAAGCCGCCCCCGAGGTAGAGACCCTGGGTCCCGTCCGGGAGCTGCTCGTCGGTCGTCGGGTCGAAGACCACCGGGTCGCAGCCCGCTGCTCGCAGGAGCTCGGTGGTCTCGGCGTAGGCGAAGGTGAAGGCTCGACCGCCGGCGACGGCGATCACGGGGCGGGGGGTTTCGACAGGCGCGACCAACGAGGAGTCCGGGCTCCAGGGCTCTCCGTCGAGGGCGGGGGCGGTGCGCGCCAGCCGGACGATGGCCTCGAGGTCGATGCGCTCGGCCACCTGGGCGGCGAGCAGGTCGAGGGCCGCGGCGGCGTCAGCGCGTTCCGCTGCCGGCACCAGGCCGAGGTGGCGCGAGGGGGCCGAGACACCGTCGTCGCGCTGAAGGATTCCGAGCACCGGCAACCCGCTGCCCGCCAGTGCGCGCACGACCTCGTCGGAGTGCCGGACCGAGCCGGCCTTGTTGAGGACCACCCCGACGACGGCCACCTCGTCGGACCAGGTGCGCAGCCCGTGGACGGTCGCGGCGATCGAGCGGGAGGCGTGCGAGATGTCGACGACCAGCACCACGGGGGTCTTGGTCACGGCCGCGACGTGGGCGGTGGAGGAGAAGCCGTCGGTTCCGAGCTGCCCGTCGTACAGGCCCATGACGCCCTCGATGACCGCCAGGTCCGCACCGGCCGCGCCGTGCAGCAGCAGCGGGACCAGCCGATCCTCGCCGACCAGGTGCGGGTCGAGGTTGCGACCCGGCCGCCCGGTCGCGAGCGCGTGGTAGCCGGGGTCGATGTAGTCCGGCCCGACCTTGTGGCCGCTGACGGTGTGCCCGGCGCGGGACAGCGCCGCCATGAGTCCGGTGGCGACGGTGGTCTTGCCGTGCCCGGACGCGGGCGCGGCGATCACGAGTCGCGGCAGGTAGGTGGTCACCACTCGATCCCGCGCTGGCCCTTCTGCCCGGCGTCCATCGGGTGCTTCACCTTGGTCATCTCGGTGACCAGGTCGGCGACCTCGAGGAGCCGCTCGTCAGCCCGACGACCGGTGATCACCACGTGCTGGTGGCCGGGTCGGTGGGTGAGGGTCTCGACCACGTCGTCCGCGTCGATCCAGCCCCAGTTGATCGGGTAGGTGAACTCGTCCAGCAGGTAGAGGTCGTGCTCCTCGGCGGCGAGGCGCCGCTTGATCTCGATCCAGCCCTCCGCAGCCGCGGCAGCGTGGTCGTCCTCGGTGCCCGCCTTCTTCGACCACGACCAGCCGGAGCCCATCTTCTGCCAGTCGACCGGACCGCCGGCGCCGGTCGTGCGGTGCAGCTCGCCGAGCTGCTCGAACGCGGTCTGCTCGCCCAGGCGCCACTTGGCCGACTTCACGAACTGGAAGATCCCCAGGCTCCAGCCCTGGTTCCAGCCGCGCAGGGCGAGGCCGAACGCGGCGGTCGACTTCCCCTTCCCGTCTCCCGTGTGCACGGCGAGAATCGGGCGGTTGCGGCGCTGGCGGGTGGAGAGGCCGTCCTCGGGGACGACGGTCGGCTGTCCCTGCGGCATCAGGCAGCCCCCCCGAACCTGTGCTGAACGGCTCCGACCAGGCTGGTGGCACTGACCTCGCCCAGCGGGAGGTACTCCGCACCGAGGTCCGCGGCGAGGTCGCGGGCCAGGCCGAGGCGGAAGCGACCGCTCTCGCAGTCGATGACCAGCGCGGCGAGCCCGGTCCCGGCGATCTGTCGGGCCAGGGCACGGGACCGCTCGACCGCGTCCGGGCCTGCGGTGGCCCGCCCGTCGGTGACCAGCACCAGCAACGGGCGCCGGTTCGGGTCGCGCAACGCCTCGACGCGCAGCGTCTCGACCGCGGTCAGCAGCCCTTCGGCGAGCGGGGTGCGACCGCCCGCGGGAAGCTCCTCCAGCCGAGCCGCGGCGACCTCCACCGACGAGGTGGGCGGCAGGGCGAGTACGCCGGACTCGGCACGGAACGTCACCAGGCCGACCTTGTCCCGACGGCGGTAGGCGTCGAGCAGCAACGACAGGACCGCCGTCTTCACCTGCTGCATCCGGGTCCGTGCGGCCATCGAGCCGGACGCATCGACGCAGAACAGGATCAGGTTGGCCTCCTGGCCCTCGCGGATCGCCACCCGCAGGTCGTCGGGACGCAGGGTGAGCCGGGTTCCGACGCGGGCGCGCGATCCCTGGTGCGGGGCTGCGGCGCGGATGGTCTCGACGAGGTCGATCGAGCCGCCGGTCCCGTTCGCGGTCCGGGCCGCGATGCGGTGACCCGCGCTCGTGATCGCGCGGCTGCGGCGGCCTTGCTCGCCCGTGCCGAGGCCCGGGACGGCGACGAGCTTGGGGCGGTAGGGGGTGGTGGTCCCGACGGTCGTGGTGTCGGTTCCTGCGCCGGTCCCGGCTCCTGCCTCGGACGGGCTCGGGTGCTGGGCAACCTCCGGAGCGGACGAGTCCTCGGCGAGGCTTTCGGGTGCTGGGGTGTCGACGGGCTCAGCCGACGAGGAAGCGGGGGTCTCGACGGGCCTGTCCGGCGAGCCGTCGGGAGGGGTCGGGTCGGGCTCGTCGTCGCCGAGGATCTGGTCGAGCAGGTCCTCGTCGATGCCCGGGGCGTCGAACGGGTTGCGGCGCCGGCGGTGCGGGAGCGCGAGCCGGGCGGCGGCGCGGATGTCGTCCCGGGTGACCGAGGTCCGGTCGTGCCAGGCGGCGTGGGCGATCGCAGCGCGCGCGGTGACCAGGTCGGCGCGCATGCCGTCGACGTCGAAGGCCGCGCACACCTCGGCGATCTTCAGCAGGGCCGCGTCCGTGAGCTCGACGTCGGCGATCCGCTTTCGGGCGCGTTCGATGCGACCGGTCAGCTCCGCCTCGGCCCCCTGGTACGCCGCGACGAACGCGGCCGGGTCGGCGTCGAAGGCCATCCGCCGGCGAACCACCTCGACCCGCATGGCCGGGTCCCTCGGGGCGCTCACCTCGACGGTCAGCCCGAACCGGTCCAGCAGCTGCGGCCGGAGCTCGCCCTCCTCGGGGTTCATCGTCCCGACCAGCACGAACCGCGCTGCGTGCGCGACCGAGATGCCGTCGCGCTCGACCGTGGAACGACCCATCGCCGCGGCGTCCAGCAGCAGGTCGACCAGGTGGTCGTGCAGCAGGTTCACCTCGTCGACGTACAAGATCCCGCGGTGGGCACGGGCCAGCAGTCCGGGCTCGTACTCGGCCTTGCCGTCGGCCAGCGCGCGCTCGAGGTGCAGCGAGCCGAGCACCCGGTCCTCGCCGGCGCCGATCGGGAGCTCGACCAGCCGCACCGGCCGGGTCTCGGTCTCGGCGTCGGAGGCGAAGGGGCCGTCGGGCGAGGTCGCACCGGGCTCGGCGGGGTCGGTGGAGAACCGGTCGCCGGCGATCACCTCGATCGGCGGGAGCACGCCGGCCAGGGCGCGCACCATCGTCGACTTCGCGGTGCCCTTCTCGCCGCGGACCAGGACGCCGCCGACGTCGGGCGAGATCGTGGTCAGGATCAGGGCGAGTGCCATGTCGTTGGAATCGACACCAGTGTCGGATCCGACAACGGCACTGAAAGGGAACTGCAGTGGCATGGGGGCTCCCGCGCTTCAGCCAGTGGATGATTCGTCAGCGCGAGGCCGGTCTTCGGACTTCCGGAGTCGTCGTACGACGCTCCGGTTACCGCAGCGGGCCCTGTGCCGGACTCTCACCGGCTTCCCAGATTCTCCCCATCGTCCGGTCTCGCGACCGTCCTCCGGGGCACCTCGTGCTTGGTGCGGCCACGATATCGTCTCCGGCCATGGAGTCGACCCTGCCTGGATCCCTGGGCGTCTACGGCATCGGTGCCGACGGCTGGGCGAGCCTCGATCCCCAGGCCCAGCAGGCGATTCTGGGCGCCGAGGTCGTGCTCGGAGGGTCTCGGCACCTGGACATGCTTCCCGACCGACCCGGTCAGCAGCGGGTCTCCTGGCCCGTGCCGCTACGCGAGAACCTGCCCGCCCTGCTCGAGAAGTACGAAGGCTGCAGCGTGGTGGTGCTCGCCTCCGGCGACCCGCTCGTCTCCGGGATCGGCAGCACCCTGGTCGAGCTGCTCGGCGCGGAGCGGGTCAGGATCGAGCCGGCGGTCTCCTCGCCGGCGCTCGCCCGGGCCCGGTTGGGCTGGTCCGCCGAGACCGTCGAGGTGATCACCCTGGTCGGGCGCGATCCGGCGGCCGTCGTGCGGGCGCTCGCTCCGGGTCACCGGCTGCTGGTGCTCTCCTCGCACGCCGAGACTCCCGCGACGGTGGCCGCGCTGGTGACCGCTGCCGGGTACGGCCACAGCGCGCTGACGGTGCTGGGCGACCTGGGCGCGGCGACCGAGAGCCGGCGAGCGGCGACCGCGGCCACCTGGTCCGGGGACTCGCCCGACCTGAACGTGATCGCGATCGAGTGCCGCACCGACGGACCGGTGCTGGGGTGGACTGCCGGGCTTCCCGACGACGCCTTCGAGAACGACGGTCAGCTCACCAAGCGCGACGCGCGCGCCTCGGCCCTGGCGCGCCTGGCGCCGACGCCGGGCCAGCTGCTGTGGGACGTCGGCGCTGGTGCGGGCTCGGTCGGCATCGAGTGGCTCCGCGTGCACCCGAGCCTGCGGGCAGTCGCGATCGAGGCGGATCCCGAGCGCGGGGAGCGGATCGGACGCAACGCCCGCACCCTCGGTGTCCCGCGGCTCGACGTCGTCGTCGGGTCGGCTCCGGACGCGCTGGACGACCTGCCGGCACCGGATGCGATCTTCATCGGTGGCGGAGCCAGCCGCCCCGGCGTCCTCGACGCAGCGCTGGCGGCACTTCGACCCGGAGGCCGCCTGGTCGTGCACGGAGTCACCCACCAGACCGAGTCCCTGCTCGTGAGCCGGTACGCCGAGCTCGGTGGCGAGCTCACCCGCCTCCAGGTCGAGACCGCCGGTCCGATCGGCACCTTCACCGGCTGGACGCCGGCCCGCGCCATCACCCAGTGGGCGCTGACGATCGGAGACGCATGACCATCCACTTCGTCGGAGGTGGCCCCGGTGCAGCCGACCTGATCACCGTGCGCGCGGCGAACCTGCTCGGCGAGGCGGACGTGGTGATGTACGCCGGCACCTACCTGGACCGCGACGTGCTGGCGCACTGCCGCGCGGACGTCCGCCTGGTCGACTCCGCGGACCTGACCCTCGACCAGATCACCGCCGAGCTGGTCACCGCGCACCTCGCCGGGCACGAGGTGGTCCGGCTCTGCTCCGGCGACCCGTCGCTCTACTCGGCGCTGGCCGAGCAGGCCTTCCGGCTGGATGCGGCCGGGGTGCCGTGGGACGTCACGCCGGGGGTGCCGGCGTACGCGGCGGCCGCTGCGGTGGTGGGTCGCGAGCTGACCGTTCCTCTGCTGAGCCAGTCGGTGGTGCTGACCCGTGCGCAGGCGCGCTCGACCGCGATGCCCGAGTCGGAGTCACTCGCGAACGTCGCCGCGACGGGCGCGACGCTCGTGCTCCACCTGGCGATCACCCGGATCGGCGAGCTCGCGAGCGAGCTGATCGAGCACTACGGCGCCGACTGCCCGGTGGTCGTCGTCTACCGGGCGAGCCAGCCCGAGCAGCTGGTGCTGCGCGGCACCCTGGCGACGATCGCCGAGCAGGTCGAGGCAGCGCAGCTGCGTCAGGCGGCGGTCATCCTGGTCGGCCGGGTGCTCGACCCGGTCCGGGTCGGAGAGTCCTACCTGTACGGCGTGGAGCGCGATCGCTCGGCGAAGGTTTCGACAGGCTCAACCAGCAAGTACTGAGCTCAACCAGCAAGTACTGAGCTCAACCAGCACGTACTGAGCTCAACCACCGAGGCTGGCTAGCAGAGCGGGCCGGCTCCCGGGACCGCGCGCTCGACCATCGCGCTCAGCGCCTCGCGCACGTCGCACCCGCAGCACGCGGGTCGGTCGAACGCGATCCTCAGGTCCCGTCGGCAGCCGTGGTCGCTGACGCGGAGCACCAGGCCGTAGCGGTCGATCGACAGTGCCCGGACGTCCTCGGGCTCCTGGTCCACCCCGAGCTCGTAGCTGGCGAGCGCGGAGAGCACCTGGCCGTGGTCGGCCTGCAGGTGCGGGAGCCACTCCGCCTCGTAGCTGAGCAGGGGATCCGGGTGTGCGACCCGGTAGTCCGCGATCTTCACCCGCTCCCACGGGGGCTCACCGGAGCGCCGCTCACAGTTCCAGGTCAGCCCGATCCGCTCGGGCACCAACCGCACGATCCGCGTGCGGTCATCCGGCTTCTCCGTTCCGGTCAGGTGGGCCCGGAGGCCGACGGGCAGCGGGTCGTCCACCTCGAGGACCGGGCCGGCCAGAGTCACGGTCCCGCGGATCCGGTCGGCCTGGGGGACGGTCGCCACGTCGACGGCCGTAGCGGTCGCGGTCCGACCCGCGAGGGACTCCGCCAGGTCGGGCGGCGCCTGGAAGAGGACCGAGCCGTCGGGAACCACCCCGTGCCGGTGCACGTCCAGCCCCATCGAAGCCCCCTGCACCCGCAAGGTCGAGGCGGTGGCGACGATCGTCCGGGCGCGCTCGGCCGGCGTGAGTGTGGGGATCGTGGTGGATCGCATGAGGTAAGGCTAACCTAACTAATCAGCCTCACTAAGAGGGGTCACTCCACGAAGCGGGCGGTCCAGACGCGTCCGTCGCGGGTCGTGGTGGTGCCCCGGGCCCCCACGATCAGCAGGCACTTCATGTCGATCGTGTCGGCCTCGAGCTCGGCAAGGGTGGTGACCGTGACCGACTCTCCCGGTCGCCCGACATCGCGTCCGACGATCACCGGGGTGTCCGCGGACCGCGTCTCCAGCAGCACCTTCTGCGCCTCCGCCACCTGGGTGGTCCGCGACCGCGACGCCGGGTTGTAGATCGCCAGCACCAGGTCGGCCTCGGCGATCGCCCGCAGGCGCCGCTCGATCACCGGCCACGGCTTGAGCCGGTCCGAGAGGCTCATCACCGCGAAGTCGCCACCGATCGGCGCCCCCGCCCGAGCGGCGACGGCCTGGACGGCGCTGACCCCGGGCACCACGCGGATCGGAACCGCCGCGTACGCCGGATCCTCGGCCGCCTCGAACACGGCGGAGGCCATCCCGAAGACGCCGGCATCGCCACCGGAGACGACCGCGACCTTCTCGCCGGCCAGCGCCAGGTCGAGCGCGAACCGGGCCCGGTCGACCTCGACGGTGTTGCCGGAGGAGTGCCGCTTCAGGCCGGTGCGCTGCGGGACCCGGTCGACGTACGGGGCGTACCCGACGACGTGGTCGACGACGGCCAGGACCTCGGAGGCCTCCGGGGTGAGCCACCGGTCGGGTCCGGGACCGAGACCCACGACGACCAGCTCCTGAGCTCGGCGGGTTTCGACAGGCTCAACCAACAAAGGGCGCGGCTCAACCAACAAGGGGGACTGCTCGACCACCGAACGGCGGCCGGTGGGGTCGGGAGCGACGGAGTCACCGGCGACCACGATCAGCGAGAAGTACGGCACGGTCTCCGGGTCGACCTCGGCGACCGGGAGCCAGCGCTGTCCCGGCATCGACGCGCGCTCGACGTACATGGCGTGGTCGAGGCGTCCGGCCTGCTCCAGGGCGGAGCGCACCTTCGGGAAGGTGCGGCCGAGCTTCATGATGATCGCGCCCTGGGTGTCGGCCAGGCGGCGGGCGAGCTCCGGCTCGGGCAGCGTCCCCGGCAGGATCGTCAGGACGTCGGTCTGCCGCACCAGGGGCGTCGCCACGCTCGCGGTCGCCGCGGCGAAGGACGGTACGCCGGGCACGATCTCGGTCTCGAAGCGCTCGCTGAGCCGGTCGTGCATGTACATGTACGAGCCGTAGAACAGCGGGTCGCCCTCGGCGAGCAGCACCACGGTGCGGCCGGCCTCGAGGTGCGCCGCGAGCCGGTCGGCACTCTGCTCGTAGAACGCGGCCATTGCGCCGGCGTACCCGCCCGGGTGCTCGGTCAGACCGGTGGTCACCGGGTAGACGAGGTTCTCCTCGAGGACGTCGGAGGGGATCAGGTCGGCCGCGATCCGCCGGGCGTTGGACTCCTTGCCGACGCCCGAGTGGTACGCGACCACGTCCGCCTCGGCGATCAGGCGGGCCGCCTTCAGCGTCGTCAGCTCGGGGTCGCCGGGGCCGACGCCGACGCCGTAGAACCGGCCGCTCACTCGCGCTCCTGGGCGATCGCGTTGATCGCGGACGCCGTGATCGCGGAGCCACCGCGGCGCCCGTGCACCGTCAGGAACGGCACGTCGATGCCGTGCTCGTCGGCGAACGTCGCCAGCGCACGCTTCGACTCCGCAGCTCCGATGAACCCGACCGGGATGCCGAGGATCGCGGCCGGCCGCGGGGCGCCGTCGAGAAGCATCTCCAGCAGGTGGAACAGCGCGGTGGGAGCGTTCCCGATCGCGACGACCGCTCCGTCGAGACGGTCGCCCCAGAGCGAGAGCGCGGCTGCTGAGCGGGTGGTGCCGAAGGTCGTCGCCAGGTCCGCGACCCGTCGGTCGCGCAGGGTGCAGAACACCTCGTTGTCCTTCGGCAGCCGTGCGCGGGTGATGCCGGAGGCGACCATGTGGGCGTCGGTGAGGATCGGCGCACCGGCCTCCAGAGCGGCCCGCGCTGCCGGCACCAGGTCGGGGTGGACCGCGACGTCGGCAGCCAGGTCGGTCTGGCCGCTGCCGTGCACCATCCGGACCACGACCTTCTCGGCGTTGGCCGGCACGTGGGCGAGCCCGGTCTCGCGGCGGATCGTCGCGAACGAGTCGACGTAGATGGCGGCGCCGTCGTCGATGTAGTCGTAACGGCGGGGTGGTCGCACCAGGTCCATGACACTCCTCGGGGTTCTCGCCCGTCAGGGGGATGTTCTGACCCGCGTCAGTGTCTGACTTCGCTGGGTTTCGAGGCGGTCGCAGAACGACCGCACCTCAACCATCGGCAGCGTCACAGTGGCGGAACCGCCCCGGACTTGCACCGGGTTCCTGCGCCGCGGATCAGCAGCACCCTAAGCGGTGACGACGACGCCGTTCCACGGGGTGACCACCAGGTGTCCCTCGAGCGCGTCGGTCAGCGTCGGCGTGAGCACCCCGTCCGGCACCTCGACGTGGACACCGCCGTCGAACGGCCCGTACGGGAGCGGCCCGGCGTTGCGCAGCGTCCGGACGTCGCGGCTGCCGTCCAGCAGCGGCTGGTCCAGCTCGTCGACGTGCCAGGCGGCAGCGTCGCCCGCGCCGCGGCGGTCCAGGAACTCGTGTGCCAGTGCGACCAGCCGCGCGGGGGCCGCATCCAGATCGACCACGTCCCCCCACCCGGCCGAGCCCGCGCGCAGCTGGACCTCGGACTCGCTGACAGCCATCGCTCCCAGGTCGAGGGTGCGGGCCTGGAGGTCACCGCGGCCGTCGTCCAGCACCGTGAGGAACCGGCCGGGCAGCCCCGCGAGGATCGGGTCGGCGCAGACCAGCTCGTCGTACGCACGGGCCAGGTCGCGCAGGTCCGCGACTCCGCCGTTGACCCCGCTCAACGGCGAGAGCATCACGTTGCGGACCAGCTCGTGGGTCGGGTGCGGGAGCAGTCCGGTCGCGACCAAGGCGTCCACGACCTCGCCCGCCAGGTGCCCGTCCACGAGAGGAAGTCCGCGCACCTGGAGGTTCGCGCGGGCGGTCAGGTGCACGTCGCCGTCGCCGTACCGGGCCGCGACCCCGCTCAACGCCTGCAGCTGCTCCGACTCCAGCGCGCCGCCGATCAGGCGCAGCCGGACCAGGCCGCCGTCCTCGGCGGGCCAGGGTCGCAGCACACCGGGGCAGAGGTCGCCGCGGGTGCGGGCGGTCGGGGCGTCAGGCACCCGGCCATTGTTGCCGACCTAGAAGTTCCACCCGTGCACGGCCAGGATCACCGTGGTCAGCAGGATGCCGGCACCGGCCAGCTGCATGTCCCAGCTGGAGCCCTCGTGCTGCTCGCCGTCCTCGTCGTCGCGGAACACCCGGGCCGCGGCCAGGCCGGCCGGGACCAGCGCCGCCGCGAGGAACGCCCAGCGCAACGCAGCGCTCTGGCTGTCCGTGCTGGAGACCGAGAACGCGACGAGCAGGGTGCAGGCCACGACCACCAGGAAGATGTGCGTCACGCCGACCGGCAGCGGGACCTTCACCTGCCAGGCCAGCCCGAAGTAGTCGCGGGCCAGCAGCAGCAGGTCCGGCAACGCGAACAGCAGCACGCCCAGGTACCACTGCCAGCAACCACCGATGAAGGCGTGGCCCAGGAAGGCGAAGACGAAGACCCGGACGAACATGCCGCCGAGCACCGCCCACAGCGCGGTCTCGGGCAGGTCCTCCTGGACCTCGGTCTGCCGCAGCCGCTCGGGCCACCAGACCTCGACCGCCTGGGAGAACAGGACCCGGACTGCGATCGCGGCGACGGCGGCGAGGCCGATCGCGTTCGCGTGTGCGGGGATGCCGGTGTCGCGACCGGCGAAGAGGTCCATCGACTGCGCGATCTTCTGCGCGATCCACCCGCACAGCAGCGAGGTGATCAGCAGGTCGGCAACGCGGTCCCAGCCGTAGCGCAGCGACAGCACGCCGGGTCGGCGGAACGGACGGATCGAGGTCGCGACCAGTGGCAGCGAGGTCCACAGGAAGCCGACCGCGAGCACGGTGAGCGCCGTGTGCTTGTCGGTGAGCACGTCCCCGAGCAGCAGGACGCCGAAGACGACCGAGGCCACGAAGCCGGCGAAGGCGTCGAAGGCGGAGATCACCATCACGCCGACCAGGACCCCGACCTTCGGGGCGAGCGCCGGGCCGCTGACCTGGTTGATCGCGACCAGGCCGAGGGCGGCGCCGGTGAACGGGAACAGCCACCAGAGCGCCCCGAACGCAGCGCGCAGGTCGATGCCGTCCACGGACAGCCGCGCCAGGAACGGGCTGTACCGGTTGAGGAGGCCGGGCATCGTCCGGCTCCAGTAGTCGGTCGCGTCGTGGCCGAAGGCGCGCCAGCTCGGGGAGTTGTCGCCGATGCCGATGCCGCGGCGCTGGGACAGCTCGAAGCCGGCGATCGCGTCGTTCTCGTCGGCGAAGGTGACCGATCGCCCGCCGGTGGCCGCCGAGACGGTGCCCGGGCGGGCCAGTGCGGTGACCGCGAGCGCCAGGATGAGCAGCGCGAGCAGCTCGGAGAACTGGTGGGACAGTCCGTCGAACGCCTTCTTGACCACGGGCGGGGTGACCACGGGCGGGACCTGGACGACCGGCGGCTCGGCCACCGGGGACTCGGTGGCGGTCGGCGTGGGCGTCGCGGTCGGCTTGGGCTTGTGACCGGCCTTCTTGACGATCGTCGTGGTCTGGAACGCGACCGGCGAGATCTTCGTCGGGTCGGTCGGGTCGATCGACCGGGCCGCGATGGTGTGCTTGCCGACGGTGAGCTTGGGCAGCGAGCAGGTCCAGAAGCCGTTGGCACCCGACGAGGTGCAGGTGCTCGTCGGCGAGGCGAAGCTGGTGCCGGAGTCGACCGCGACCTCGATGCGCAGCCCCGCCCGGCCGGCGGTCCCGAAGACCGAGGTGGGCACGTTCTTGGTGTCGTAGCTCGAGGCGCTGGTGATCACCGGGGTCTGGGGGGCGCTGGTGACGGCCACGCTGACGCCGGTCGAGGCGCTGCGCGAGAAGCCGCCGCGCGACTCGGTGACGGTGACGGTGTAGGAGCTGCCGCTGCCCTTGGCGGACTTCAGCGAGCACCGGTACGAGCCGTTCGAGGCGCTGCACGAGGTGCTCGACTGCCCGGCGACCGTGCCGCCGGAGCCGCTGACCCGCGCGTGCACGCTGAAGTCGCTCTGCCCGGAGATGTGGTCGTAGCGACCGCTGACCGAGAAGGTGTCACCCTCGGTCGGGTTGGTGTGGCCCGAGATCCCGAACCGGCTCGAGACCGTGGCGCTGTGCGTCGTCGAGCCGACCGTCTTGCCGCTCTTGGTCGAGCGGGCCGTCACGGTCAGCGTTCCCGGGTTCAGCCGGTAGCTGCCGCCCAGGGTGCACTTGTACGGACCCAGTCCGCCGATCGCACCGGCGGAGACGCAGCTCATCGAGCCGCTGGCGGCGCCGCTGACGCTCGCGGAGAGCGTGCTGTTCTCGACGTTGTTGATGATCCGGACGCTGAACTTGCTCGGCTGGCCCGAGTAGCTCGTCGACGGGACGCTGAAGTAGGGGTCGTTCTGTCCGGCGGAGGCGACCCACGGCAGGCCGAGGATCACCAGGACGGCGAGAACGATTCCCGCGAGCAGTCGTTTCATCGGATCCCTAGCATCATGGCCTGCGTGTTGTTCAAGTACTGATCTTCCCGTGCCAGGCGGCTCCACACGGCAGGTTTGCTCTTTTAAGTATGGCGAAAGGAGTATCTCGGACCATGGACGAGGTCTTGGTCGTGGTGGGCATGTCGTCGCGCGAGGTCTCCGCACGCGACGAGCTGGCCGCGTCCGCGCGAGCCGCAGGAGGCTCGCTGGCGTTCCTCCAGCTCGCCGATCCCAGCCTCTCCCGTGAGCTCACCCGGCTCGCCGACGAGGGGCACCGCAGGATCGTCCTGGTCGGGGTCAGCCTCGGCTCGATGGCGCCGGCGGCGTCGTGGCTGCGCCGGATCGCGGCCGCGTGGTGGCGTGAGCGCGGCCCCGGGGCCCCGGCCGTCGAGGTCGCCACCGCCCTCGCCTCCGGTACGTCGCTCGCCGACCTCGAGCTCGCCCGCGACGTGCTGCGCCCGTTGACCGGGAACGAGGCCGGACTCACCTCCCCAGCGTGGGAGGACGTGCCGGACCACCGCCACCAGGTCCTCCTCTGCCGGGGCCCGCGCTGTTCGGCACTCGGCGCGGACGCCTCGGCCGAGGCCCTGGTCCTGGCGCTGATGCGCGCGGGACTGGGTGACGACGACGTGCTGGTGACCCACACCGGCTGCCAGTTCCCCTGCAACCAGGCGCCGGTGGTCAGCGTCCAGCCCGACGACGTCTGGTACGGCGGTGTGGATCCGGCCACCGCGGAGCGGATCGTGACCGAGCACCTCCTCGGAGGTGAGCCGCTGGCGGAAAAGCGGCTGCCCCGCAGGTCGCTGGTCGGCGATGATCGCTGAGTGCCGACCCTCGCCGACCTGACCTGGCCCAAGCAGACCGCCCGCCTCTCGATCCGGCTCGCCGTTGAGGCGGACCTCGAGCCGATCTGGCAGTACCGCCGGCTGGACCCCGTCGGGATGTGGATGACCGACGCCTCGAAGGACCTCGACGCGTTCGTGGCCAAGTCGACCGAGGTCGACCGGCTCGCGAGCACGCTGATCGTCGAGGCCGACGGCCGGCTCGTCGGAGACCTGATGGTCCGGGTCGAGAGCCCGTGGGCCCAGGGCGAGGTCCAGGACCAGGCCAAGGACACCCAGGCCGAGATCGGGTGGTGCCTCGATCCGTCGGTGCAGGGCCGGGGCTACGGGACCGAGTCCGCGGCCGAGCTGATCCGGATCGGCTTCGAGGACCTCGGGCTGCGGCGCCTCGTCGCCCAGTGCTTCGCCGACAACGAGCCGTCCTGGCGGATCATGGAGCGGCTCGGGATGCGGCGCGAGGCCTACAACGTGAAGGACTCGCTGCACCGCTCGGGTGCGTGGATGGACGGCATGTTCTACGCCCTCCTCGCTGAGGAGTGGCGGGCAGAAGTAGGCTGACCGCTCCACGTCCGTGGGACCAGGAACTCGGTGCAAGTCCGAGACGGTTCCGCCACTGTGACACTTTCGGCTGGGGGTCCAGTCGGTCGCGACTGCGACCGCCGCACCTTTCTGCCGGGGGTGGAGTCAGACACTGTCCACGGACCCACCTTTCTACGAGGGGCGAGAACCCCTCAGGAGGCTCCGTCCGATGGCCCGCATCGCGCTGCTGTCCACGTCCGACACCGATCTGCTCAGTGCCCGTGCCTGCGGTGCGGACTACCTGCTGGCGAACCCGGCCCGGCTCGAGGTTCAGGCGCTCGAGGCGCTGCTGACCGGCGTCGACCTCGTCATCGTCCGACTGCTCGGGACGCCGCGCTCGTGGCAGGACGGCTTCGACGTCGTCCTCGGCCTGGAGATCCCGGTCATCGTGCTCGGCGGGGAGCAGGCGCCGGACGCCTCGCTGATGGAGATGTCCACGGTTCCGGTCGGCATCGCCGCCCAAGCGCACGCCTACCTGGCCCAGGGCGGACCGGCGAACCTGACGAACCTGCACGCGTTCTGCTCGGACACGGTGCTGCTCACCGGTGAGGTCTTCGAGCCGCCGGTGGTGGTGCCGGAGTGGGGCTGGAGCGAACGCCCGGCGCCGAGCGGCGCGGTGGCAACCACCTTCGACCAGCCCGAGCTCGCGCGCATCGGCGTGCTCTTCTACCGAGCTCACGAGACCAGTGGCAACGCGGGGTTCGCGCACGCGCTGGCGGACGCGATCGACGCGACCGGCGAGGCGGTCGGCCTGCCGGTCTTCGCCGGCAGCCTGCGGTCCGCTCCGGACGACCTGTTCGAGGAGCTGGGCAACCTGGACGCCCTGATCGTGACCGTGCTGGCCGCCGGCGGCAGCGTGCCGTCCAGCGCGAGTGCCGGTGGTGACGACGAGGGCTGGGACGTCGAGCGGATCAAGGCCCTCGACATCCCCGTGCTGCAAGGCCTGTGCCTCACCTCCAGCCGCGAGGAGTGGGCGGCGAGCGACGACGGCGTCACCCCGCTGGACTCGGCCAACCAGATCGCGATCCCGGAGTTCGACGGCCGGATCATCACCGTGCCGTTCTCGTTCAAGGAGATCGATCCGGACGGACTCCCGCACTACGTCGCCGACCCCGAGCGCTGCGCCCGGGTGGCCGGTATCGCCGTCGGTCACGCACGGTTGCGCCGGCTCGCCCCGTCGGAGCGCAAGGTCGCGCTGATGCTCTCGGCGTACCCGACCAAGCACAGCCGGGTCGGCAACGCGGTCGGCCTGGACACCCCCGTCTCCGCGATCCGGCTGCTGCGCCGGCTGCGCGAGGACGGCTACGACCTCGGTGAGCCGGGCGGCGAGATCACCCGTTTCCTCGACCTCGAGGACGACACCGAGGCCGGCAACGGCCTCATCCACGCGCTGATCGCGGCCGGCGGCCAGGACGAGGAGTGGCTGACCAACGCGCAGCTCACCGACTCCCACGTCCGGATCGGGGTCGACGACTACACCCGCTGGACGGCCGACCTGCCGCAGGACCTGCGCGAGGACATCGCCGCGGCGTGGGGTCCGGCGCCGGGTTCGCTGTTCGTCAACGACTCCGGCGAGATCGTGCTGGCCACCCTGCGCGCCGGCAACGTGGTGCTGCTCATCCAGCCGCCGCGCGGGTTCGGCGAGAACCCGGTCGCGATCTACCACGACCCCGACATGGCGCCCAGCCACCACTACCTGGCGGCGTACCGGTGGGTCGCGGCACCTGCCAAGAATGGGGGTTGGGGCGCGCATGCCGTCGTGCACCTCGGCAAGCACGGCTCGATGGAATGGCTGCCCGGTAAGAACGCAGCGCTGTCCGCGTCGTGCGCGACCGACGCTGCGATCGCCGACCTGCCGCTGATCTACCCGTTCCTGGTCAACGACCCGGGCGAGGGCGCGCAGGCCAAGCGGCGTGCACACGCCACGATCGTCGACCACCTGGTCCCGCCGATGGCGAGGGCCGAGTCCTACGGAGACATCGCCCGGCTCGAGCAGCTGCTCGACGAGTACGGCAACGTCGCCGCGATGGACCCGGCCAAGCTGCCGGCCCTGCGCGCGCAGATCTGGACGCTGATGCAGGCCGCCCAGATGCACCGCGACCTCGGCCTGGACGAACGGCCCGACGACGAGGAGTTCGACGACTTCCTGCTGCACGTCGACGGCTGGTTGTGCGAGGTCAAGGACGCGCAGATCCGCGACGGCCTGCACGTGCTGGGCCAGGCGCCGGAGGGTGAGGCTCGGGTCAACCTGGTGCTGGCGATCCTGCGGGCGACGCAGATCTGGGGCGGTGAGCACGCCGCGGTGCCGGGGCTGCGGACGGCGCTGGGGTTGAAGGACGGTTCGACCGCCGAGGTCGACGACGTCGAGGAACGAGCCCGGGCGCTGGTCCAGCAGCTCGAGGACGCGGGCTGGGACCCCGGGGCCGTCGACGGTCTGCACGACGACCCTGAGGTACGCCGGGTGCTGACCTTCGCGGCCACCGAGGTCGTGCCGCGGCTGCGCCGGACCACCGACGAGCTCGACGCCGTGCTGCACGCGCTCGAGGGCGGTTACGTCCCGGCTGGTCCGAGCGGCTCGCCGCTGCGTGGCCTGGTGAACGTGCTGCCGACCGGTCGGAACTTCTACACCGTCGACCCGAAGGCGGTGCCCTCGCGGCTCGCCTGGGAGACCGGTGTGGCGATGGCGGACTCGCTGCTCGAGCGGCACCTCGCCGACACCGGCGAGTACCCGCGCTCGGTCGGCCTCTCGGCCTGGGGCACCAGCGCGATGCGCACCAGCGGTGACGACGTCGCCGAGGTGCTGGCGCTGCTCGGCGTCCGACCCAGCTGGGACGAGGCCTCGCGCCGGGTCAACGGCCTGGAGCTGGTCGACCTGACCGAGCTCGGCCGCCCGCGGATCGACGTGACCGTCCGGATCTCGGGCTTCTTCCGGGACGCCTTCCCGCACGTGGTCGCGATGCTCGACGACGCGGTCCGGCTGGCAGCGGAGGCCGACGAGCCGCACGAGCGCAACTACGTGCGGGCGCACGCCCAGGCGGACCTGGCCGAGCACGGCGACGAGCGACGAGCGACCACCCGGATCTTCGGGTCGAAGCCGGGCAGCTACGGAGCCGGCATCCTCCAGGTGATCGAGGCCGGCAACTGGCGTGACGACAACGACCTGGCCGAGGTCTACACGCAGTGGGGTGGCTACGCCTACGGGCGCGGCCTGGATGGCGTCAGCGCGGCCGAGGACCTGCGCAGCAACTACCGGCGGATCTCGGTGGCGGCCAAGAACATCGACACCCGCGAGCACGACATCGCCGACTCCGACGACTACTTCCAGTTCCACGGCGGGATGGTCGCCACGGTCCGCGCGCTGACCGGCACGGCACCGCGCGCCTACGTCGGCGACTCCACCACTCGGGACGCGGTCCGGACGCGGACCCTGTCCGAGGAGACCGCCCGCGTCTTCCGGGCCCGCGTCGTGAACCCGCGGTGGATCGCGGCGATGCAGCGGCACGGCTACAAGGGCGCCTTCGAGCTGGCCGCGACCGTCGACTACCTCTACGGGTTCGACGCCACGGCCGGCGTGGTGCACGACTGGATGTACGAGAAGCTCGCCCAGGAGTACGTCCTGGACGAGACCAACCAGCAGTTCCTCAAGGACGCCAACCCGTGGGCGCTGCGCGGCATCGTCGAGCGGCTGCACGAGGCCGCCGAGCGCGGGCTCTGGGAGGAGCCCGACCCCGAGCTGTTGGGTCAGCTGCAGGCCGTCTACCTCGAGGTGGAGGGTGATCTCGAGGATCGCCATGGCTGACGTCGTGCGGATCATCGGGATCGGCTCCGGCCACCCCGACCACCTGACCAGCGAGGCGGCCGACGCGCTCAGCTCGGTCGCCTACGTCGTCGCGGCGTCCAAGGGCGCGGACGACCCGCTGCTCGCCGTACGGCAGGAGCTCTGCGACCGGTACGGCGTCGAGCTGGTCGCCGTGGCCGATCCCGAGCGCGACCGGGACGCTGCGCACGTCGAGAAGCAGTCCGACTACGACGGCGCGGTGCGGGACTGGCACGCGGCACGCGTCGCGGCGTACCGGGAGGTGCTCGACGCCCGACCCGGACCCGTGGGTTTCCTTGTCTGGGGCGACCCGTCGCTCTACGACTCGACGATCCGGGTCGTCGAGGCGCTCGGCGTCCCGTACGACGTGATCCCCGGCCTGTCCTCGCCCCAGCTGCTCGCCGCGGCGCACGGCATCGTGCTGCACCCGATCGGTCGCCCGGTGCTGATCACCACCGGGCGTCGGCTGGCGGGCGACGTCGCCGCGGGGCACGAGAACCTGGTGGTGATGCTCGACGGCCGGCTGTCGTGCCTGGAGCTCGAGGACCCGCAGGAGTGGCAGATCTGGTGGGGTGCGAACCTCGGCACTCCCTCGCAGCGGTTGGTCCACGGCCGACTCGACGCGGTGGCCGAGCAGCTGGAGAGCGAGCGGACAGCCGCGGCAGCTGCTGGCTGGGTGATGGACACCTACCTGCTGCGTCGGGCCTGAACAGCCCCCCAGTACCGTTCAGACGTGCGAAACCTGTTCAACGCCTACCGGATCCTCGCCCCGATCGTCGGCGTCCTGCTCACCGTGATGTCGGCCGTGGCGCTGCCGATGAAGTACCTGCTCACCGAGGGCAGCAGCGGTCAGAAGTTCGGCGAGGACATCTCGATCGGCTGGGTCTTCCACGGTTGGTTCTACATCGCCTACGTGATCGTGGCGTTCCTCATCGCCCGCCGGGCACGGTGGACGGTCCAGTTCTCCGTGCTGGTGCTGCTCGCAGGACTGATCCCGCTGCTGATCTTCTTCGTCGAGCGGGTCGTCGTGCGCAAGCTCCGCGAGCAGTTCCCCGAGCTGAACGAACCCACGGCCTCAGCGCCGGCGTGACCCCTTCGCCGGCTCGTCCATCGCGTCCGAGAAGAACGAGCTGAGCGAGTCGTCCGGGAACTCCGTGGTCGTGGCCGGGGTGATCGGCGCCTCGCCCTCCAACCGGCTCAGGTCCTCCGGCTCGGGGTCGTGCTCACCGACGGCACCAGGCGGGACCGGGTCGACGTCCAGGTCGAGGTCCGGACCGGGCTGCGGCGGCACCCGATTGCCCGTGGGCTCCGGGGCCTCGTACATCGAGACCGGCGAGACGTTCCGGTTGCGCAACCACTGACCCAGCGCGGTGCCGACACCGGCCAGGACTGCGATCTTGAGGACGGTGCGGCCGCGCTTCTTCTTGGGCTTCGGGCCGACGGGCGACTTGGCGGCTGCGGTGGCCGCGGCGGCAGCGACTGCCTCGCGGGCGTCGTCCAGGCTCGCCCGCGCCTGCGGGACGTACTGCTCCATCATCTGCTTGCGCGCCTTCCGCCCGGCCTTGCGGGCCTGCGGGACGTACTCGGTCACGACCCGCTCGCGCGCCGCCTCGGCGAGCGGAGCCACTTGGTCTACCAGCGCGTTCGCCTGGACGGCTGCGTGGTCGACGAGCGTGGTGGCCTGGCCAGCGGCCTGGTCGATCAGTCGGTGGGCCTTCTTGGTGCGCGACATCGCTGCCTCCTCCTCGGTGGCTCTCTGAGCGACCCATACCCGCGCGATTGCCCGAGCATGCGAGGATCTGGGGGTTCATTCACCCCTGTGGAAGGCAATCCATGTCAGACCTGAAGGCCACGCTGCACACCAACCGCGGCGACATCGTCATCGACCTGTTCCCGAACCACGCACCGGCGACGGTGGAGAACTTCGTGGGCCTCGCTGAGGGCACCAAGGAGTACCAGGCTGACGGCGGCAAGACCGGCAAGTTCTACGACGGCCTCGGCTTCCACCGCGTGATCGACAACTTCATGATCCAGGGCGGCTGCCCGCTCGGCACCGGCACCGGTGGCCCGGGCTACACCTTCAAGGACGAGTTCCACCCGGAGCTGGCCTTCACCAAGCCGTACCTGCTCGCGATGGCCAACGCCGGCCCGGGCACCAACGGCTCGCAGTTCTTCATCACCACCGCGGCGACCACCTGGCTGAACAACAAGCACACCATCTTCGGTGAGGTGGCCGACCAGGAGAGCCGCGACGTGGTCGACGCCATCGGCACCACCGCGACCGGCCCGGGCGACCGCCCGATCGACCCGGTGGTCATCGAGTCCGTGGAGATCACCCGAGGCTGAGCCCGGGTGACACTCCGTTGAGCGATCCCTCGGCGGCCGCGCCCGTCTGCTACCGACACCCGGACCGGGAGACCTGGATCCGGTGCCAGCGCTGCGAGAAGCCGATCTGCCCCGACTGCATGAACTCGGCGGCGGTCGGTTTCCAGTGCCCCTCCTGCGTCAAGGAGGGTGCGAAGTCGGTGCGCACGGCGCGGCTGCCGTACGGCGGGATCCGGGTGGGGAACCCGACCTTGATCACCTCGATCCTGCTCGGGGTGAACATCGTCATCTGGCTCGCGATCCAGGCTGCGGGCGGTGGGAACTCCGTGCTGGCCTCGAAGCTGGCCCTGGTTCCCAACTGGGGTCTGCGGAGCCCTGGGGTCGGAGAGACGGCCGAGGTCGTCGACGGCGTCGCGCACGGTGCCTGGTGGCAGCTCATCACGGCCGACTTCACCCACATCGAGGTCTGGCACATCGCGCTGAACATGATGGCGCTCTACCTGTTCGGCCCAGCGCTGGAGCAGATCCTGGGCCGGCTGCGCTTCCTCACCCTGTACCTCGTGTCCGGTCTCACCGGCTCGGCGGCGGTCATGCTGTTCTCGAACGCGCACGGCGGGACGGTCGGCGCTTCGGGCGCCCTGTTCGGCGTGCTCGGGGCGATGGCCGTGGTCGCCTACAAGACCGGTGGCGACTACCAAGGGCTGCTCAGCCTGCTCGCCATCAACCTGCTGATCACCTTCACGGTGCCGAGCATCTCGTGGCAGGGCCACCTCGGCGGCCTGGTCGGCGGCACGCTGGTCGGAATCGCCATGGTCTACGCGCCGAAGGCCAGGCGGACCCTGGTGCAGTTCACGGTCGCGGGCGCGGTCCTCGCGCTGTCGATCGGGCTGATCGTCGTCCGCGCGCAGTACCTGCACGAGCACGAGTTCTACCCGAAGGACCCCTCCACCTTCAGCCGAGGGCTCCAGTAGTTATCCCCAGCTGTGCACAACCCTGTGGAGAACTACACACGTGTAACTCGCCGGGTCACTCCCACTTGGTGGCGAAGGTGAAGCCCACGGCCATGAAGGCCACGCCGACGATCAGGTTCATCTGGTCGAGCTTGTCCATCACCGGGATGTGCGCGGTGGAGCTCTGCGCCACGAAGTAGTACGTGACGATCCAGGCCAGGCCGAGCAGGAAGCACCCGAGCATCCCGACGACGACGCCGCGGCCGCGACCCATCGGGGTCTTCGGGTGCGCGGAGACGATCAGGCCCAGGAACGAGAGTCCGAACCCGATCAGGTAGTTCCACTTGTGCAGGTCGGACATCCACGGGAACGGCGTGTGCGGCTTCTTGCCGAAGCCCTTGGTCCACTCGGCGGCGTCCATCGCGAAGTTCGTGTAGACGGTGATCCAGGCGATGCCGGCGGCGACGAGCAGCAGCACGACGGCGCAGCGCACCAGGGAGGTCTCGTAGCCGCTGATCGACATCGAGGGGTTGCGGGCGGTGCGCTTGGACACGGTGGAGCTCCAGATCGGTACGGGAGAACTGCTGGGGTCGTCGGTTAGCGTAGTCGGGTGGGACCGGATCGCGAGCCGATGGGGGGCAGCTGGCGCGAGCTGCTCCGTTTTCGGGTCCGGGGCCGCTGGCGCCCGGTGGCGGTCTCGATGTTCGTCGTGGCGGGCCTGCTCTTCGTCACCACCTCGATCAACTCCAAGGGTCTGGACCTGCGCGCGGCCAGCGTGACCGACCTCGACCACGTGGTCCGCGCCGAGCGTGAGCACGTCAACGACCTCCAGTCCCAGGTCTCCGGCCTGAACACGCAGATCAGCGGCCTGAGCCACCAGGTCAACGACTCCCAGGTCACCGAGCTCCAGCACCAGGTCGACCTGCTCCGCGGCCCGAGCGGGTTCTCGCCGGTGACCGGCCCGGGTCTGACCGTCGTCCTCGACGACGCGCCGAAGAGCGAGCTGGACGAGGCTCGGAACAACCCCGACAGCGGGGTCACCCAGGACGAGCTGGTGGTCCACCAGCAGGACATCCAAGCCGTGGTGAACGCGCTCTGGTCCGGGGGAGCCGAGGCGATGACGATCCAGGGCCAGCGGGTGATCTCCACGACCGGCATCAAGTGCGTCGGCAACACCGTGATCCTGCACGGCGTGCCGTACTCGCCGCCGTACCGGATCTCCGCGATCGGCGATGCCTCCGACCTCCAGGCCAGCCTGGACAACAGCGACTACGTGAACGCGTACCTGACCTTCGTCGATGCCTACCAGCTCGGCTACAAGGTCACGGAGAGCTCGTCGCTCGACATGCCTGGTTACACCGGCGCTGCCACCCTGAAGTACGCCCGGCCGGGTCCAGAGCCGACCGACGCACCCCGCTGAGCGGTTCGAGGAGAACCCCATGGCTCATTCGCACTCCCATGCCCATCGGCACGGTCCGTCGTCCGTCGACGTCGCCCGCGGACCGGTCACGGTGCTGCTCACCTTCCTGGCCCTGACCGCCGTGGCGACGGTGATCGGCGTCGTGGCGCTGTGGCCGGACGCGCACGCGGTCGACACGCTGCGCAACCAGGCCCAGTACGCCGCCCCCGGAGTCACCTTCCAGAAGGCGAGGGTGACGGCGGTGCAGAAGCCGTGCCCGCCCGACCAGGGTCAGGGCGATCCGAACACGTCCGGGAGCTCGGCGAGCTGCGGCCAGATCGCCGCGGTGCTCACCGACGGCCCCGAACTGGGTGCGACCGAGAAGGTCGGCGTCCCCACCGCCGTGGCGCAGTCCGGCCTGGCGGCGGGCGACCACGTCCGGCTGGTCCGGATCCCCGGCACGAACGGAGCGCCGGCGACGTACTCGTTCGACGACGTCATCCGGCTCAAGCCGCTGTGGCTGCTGGCCGCGCTGTTCGTCCTGGTCGTCGCCGCGGTGGCCCGCCTGCGCGGCGTGCTGGCCCTGGTCAGCCTCGGCATCGGCGGAGCGGTGCTCTTCAAGTTCATGCTCCCGGCGCTGCTGTCGGGCTCCTCGGGCGTGGCCGTGGCGCTGGTCGGCTCCGCGGCGATCATGTTCGTGGTGCTCTACCTGGCGCACGGCCCGTCGATCCGCACGAGCGCCGCCCTGGCCGGCACGTTGCTCGGGGTCGGGGTGACGGCGGCCGTCGGTCAGCTCGCCATCCACGGCGCGACGCTGTCCGGGTTCGGTGACGAGAGCGCCGGGCTGCTCTCGGCGTTCGCCGACAACCTGTCGTTCCAGGGGCTGCTCACCTGCGCGCTGGTCGTCGCCGGGCTCGGCGTCCTCAACGACGTGACCATCACCCAGGCCTCGGCCGTCTGGGAGCTGCGCGAGGCCGGACCCGACCTGTCGCGCCGCACGCTGTTCACCAGCGCGATGCGGATCGGGCGGGACCACATCGCCTCGACGATCTACACGATCGTGTTCGCCTACGCGGGCAGCGCGCTGGCGGTCCTGCTGCTGCTCTCGCTCTACGACCGGCCGCTGGTCGAGCTGCTGTCCTCGGAGAGCATCTCCGAGGAGATCGTCCGGACGCTGGCCAGCGGCATCGGCCTGGTGCTCGCCGTGCCGATCACGACCGCGATCGCGGCGCTGACCGTGGTCGGACCACGGTCAGCGCCGGCGGACCGCTAAGGAGTCGGCGTCTCGGTCGGGGTGTCGGTCGGACTCTCGACCGGCGGCGCGGTGAAGCTCGAGACGAGCAGCGTGATCACCGTGCCGCGGTTCTGCGTGCTGCCGGCCGGCGGGCTCATCTGGGTCACCGTCCCGGACGGCTCCGTCGACTGCGAGTCGGGCAGCGTGCTGACCTGGTAACCGGCGTCCTTGAGGATCTGGGTCGCTTCCTCGACGGTCTTGCCCACCACGTCCGGCACCGCCTTCGGGCCGGCGGAGAAGTAGACGATGACCTTGCTGCCGGCGCTGACCTTGGTGCCGACGTCGGGGTTCACGGCCAGGACGTCGTCCTTGTTCTCGTCCGACGTCTTCTGCCGCAGGTCCACCTTGAGACCGAGGTCCTCCAGCTGCTGGGCGGCGGCGTTCTTGTTGTCCCCGATGATGTCCGGGATCTCGACGTCCGGCTTGCCGGTGGACACGGTCAGGTCGACCGCGGTCTTCGGATCGATGAAGCTCTGGTTGTCGGGGTCGGGGCTCTGCGAGATCACCTTCCCCTTCTCGACCGTGTCGCTGGCTTCCTCGGTGACCTGGCCGACGGTGAGCCCGGCGTCCTTGATCTTCGCCTCCGCGTCGGCCTGGGACAGCCCGACGACGTGCGGGTTCGACACCTTCTGCGGCGAGGAGCCGATCAGGTGCGGGATCAGCAGGATCGCGCCGACGATCGCGGCGACGAGCAGCAGTCCGAGCAGCACCAGCGGGCCGGTGCGGTTCTTCCGGTCCTCCTCGGCCCAGTCGCCTGCACCCGGCACGACCGAGGTCGCAGCGGTGTCGTAGGCAGCGACCGGAGGCGGGACGAACGCGGGCACCGGCTCTGCGACGACGGGCGGCGCCTGCACCGGACGGCCGGCGAGGAACCGGTCGATGTCCTCCTTCATCGCGGCGGCGCTCTGGTAGCGGTCCTCGAGGCGCTTGGCCAGCGCCTTGGCGACGATCGCGTCGACCTCCGGCGGCAGGTCCGCGTCCAGCGACGACGGCGTCGGCGCCTGCTCACGCACGTGCTGGTAGGCCACGGCCACCGGGGAATCGCCGACGAACGGCGGCCGACCGGTGAGCAGCTCGAAGAGCAGGCACCCGGTGGAGTAGACGTCCGAGCGCGAGTCCACGGTCTCGCCGCGCGCCTGCTCCGGGGAGAGGTACTGCGCGGTGCCGACCACGGCCGCGGTCTGCGTCATGGTGCTCTGCGCGTCGGAGACGGCGCGGGCGATCCCGAAGTCCATCACCTTCACGTCGCCGGCCGGCGTGAGCATCACGTTCCCGGGCTTGATGTCGCGGTGGATGATGCCGGCGCGGTGGCTGTAGTCCAGGGCGCCGAGCACACCGGAGGCGATCTCCAGGGCACGCTCGGGCAGGATCTTGCGTCCCTCGCGGAGGATCTCGCGCAGGGTCCGGCCCGCGACGTACTCCATCACGATGTACGGCTGCGCGACGTTGGTGCCGTCCTCGGACAGCTCCTCGCCGGTGTCGTAGACCGACACGATGGCCGGGTGGTTCAGCGACGCGGCCGACTGGGCCTCGCGGCGGAACCGGGCCTGGAAGGTGGCGTCACTGGCGAGGTCGGTGCGCAGGCGCTTGACCGCGACCGTCCGGCCCAGCCGGATGTCGGTGCCCTTGCGCACCTCAGCCATCCCGCCGCGGCCGAGCATCTCGCCCAGCTCGTAGCGTCCGCCGACGCGCTGCTGTTCAGACATCGAGTCCCCTCATCTTTGCTTCCCTTTGTACTGGCCTGCTCGTGCCGAGCAGAAGACTTTTCTGGTGGCTCACGGGTTCAGCACCGCCTCGATGACGCGCTTGGCGATGGGGGCCGCAAGTCCGTTGCCGGAGATCGCGTTGCGGTCCACGCCCGCGTCCTGGATCAGCACCGCGACCGCGATCCGGGCGTCGTCGGCCGGGGCGAAGGACACGAACCACGCGTACGGCGGCCGGCTCGGCGCGCTCTGCGCGGTACCGGTCTTGCCCGCCACCTTGATGCCCGGGATCTGCGCGTTGACCCCGGTGCCGTTGTCGACGACCGAGACCATCATCTGGGTCAGCTGCCGCGCGACCGACGGGCTGACCGCCTCGGGGTTGAGCGCCTCGGGCTTGGTCGTCTTGATCACGTCGAGGTCGGCCGAGCGGATCTCGTCGACCAGGTACGGCTTCATCAGCCGGCCGTTGTTCGCGATCGCGGACGCGACCATCGCCATCTGCATCGGGGTGGCCGCGACGTTCGACTGGCCGATCGCGGTGAACGCGGTCTGCGGCTTGTCGATCGGGACCGGGTTGCCGTCCTTGTCCCTGGCCTGCATCACGCTGACGGCCATCCGGGTCAGCGGGTCGTCGAGGTCCTTGAACGGCGCCTGGCCCCAGCCGAACTTCTCGGCCTGCTTGATGAGCGCGTCGGGGCCGAGCTTGAGCCCGACCGAACCGAAGGCCACGTTGCAGGAGACGTCCAGCGCGCGGGTCAGCGTGATCTTCGCGCCGCCGCAGCCACCGCGACTCTCGTTGACCAGGTTCTTCGAGGTCAGCGGCAGGTCCAGGCTGGCGCCGCCGTCGACCATCGTGCTCGGGGTGTACTTGCCGCTCGAGAGCGCCGCAGCCGCGGTGACGAGCTTGAAGGTCGAGCCTGGAGGCAGCCTCTCCTCGATCGCCCGGTTGTTCAGCGGGCTGAGCGGGTCGTCGATGAGCTTCTGGTAGTAGTGGCCGGCCGAGGTGAAGTTGTGGGCGTGGGTCGCGAGCCGGTTCGGGCTGAAGCTCGGGCTCGAGACCATCGCGAGCACCCGGCCGGTCGCCGGCTCGATCGCGACCACGGCGCCGCGCACCTGCGTGCCGAGAGCCCGCAGCCCGTCGTACGCCGCCTTCTGCGCCTTCGCGTTGAGGGTCAGGCTGACGTTGCCGCCCTGCGGGGTCTCGTTGCCGAGCAGGTCGATGACGCGGTTCACGAACAGGTTCGGCGCGTCCCCGGTCAGGACGTCGTTCTGGCTGGACTCGATGCCGCCCAGGTTGAGGTTGCGCGCGAAGTAGCCCGAGATGTGCGCGTACTCCGCGCCGTCCGGGTAGACGCGCAGGAAGTCGTAGCGGTCGTCGGACTTGCGGCTCAGCGCGATCGCCCGGTTGCCCACCAGGATCTTGCCCCGCGGCTCGGAGAACGCGGCGTCCTTCACCCGGTTGTTGTCCGGGTGCTTGGACAGCGAGGTCAGGTTGTCGGCCTGCAGGTACTGCAGGTACGTCGCGTTTATCATCAGCGCCAGGAACAGCACCATCACCGCGATCGCCACGTTGCGGATCGGGCGGTTCATCGCAGACTCACCACCTGGGTGGCGTCCATGTCGGCTCCGTCGTCGAAGAACTCCGGCGGTGGGCGCCGGGCCTGATCGGAAACGCGGATGAGCAGGGCTATCAGGGCCCAGTTCGCCACCAGGCTGGATCCGCCCTGGGACAGGAACGGGGTGGTCAGGCCGGTCAGCGGGATCAGCTTGGTGACGCCGCCGATGACGACGAAGACCTGGAGCGCGAAGACCGTCGCCAGTCCGGTGGCCATCAGCTTGCCGAAGTTGTCGCGGCAGATCAGTGCGGTGCGCAGGCCGCGCTCGACGATCAGCGCGTACAGCAGCACGATCGCGATGACGCCGGTCAGACCGAGCTCCTCGCCGAGCGAGGGCAGGATGAAGTCGGACCACGAGATCGGGGTGTTCTGCGGCGAGCCCTGACCCAGGCCGCGACCGGTCAGCCCGCCCCAGCCCATCCCGAACAGGCCTTGCCGGATCTGGTAGGTGCCGGTGACCGCCTCACCGCTCGGGGTGTTCGCGAAGGGGTGCAGCCAGGCCTCGACCCGCACCTGGACGTGCGCGGTGACCAGGTAGCCGAAGTAGGCGCCGACCACGAACATCGTCCCGCCGACGACCAGCCAGCCGGGGCGCTCGGTGGAGACGTAGAGCATCACCAGGAACAGGCCGAAGAAGAGCAACGAGGAACCGAGGTCGTTCTGGAAGACGAGGATGGCGAGGCTGACCGCCCACATCGCCAGGATCGGCCCGAGGTCGCGGCCCCGGGGCAGGTCCACGAACAGCACGCGGCGGCCGGCCAGCGCCAGGGCGTCGCGGTAGAGGACCAGGTAGCCGGCGAACGCGATCACCAGGAGCAGCTTGGCGATCTCACCCGGCTGGAAGCTGAACCCGGCGATGCCGATCCAGATCCGGGCGCCGTTGACGGTCTTCCCGATCCCGGGCAGCAGGGGCAGCAGCAGCAGCACCAGGGCGCTGAACCCGGCGGTGTAGGTGAAGGCCTGGAGTCGCCGGTGGTCGCGGATGGCGACCAGCACGACGATGAAGAGCAGCACCCCGAGCGTCATCCACATCAGCTGGCTCGGCGCGAACTCGTGCGAGCCGGGAGTGCGCGCCTGCCGGCCCAGGTCGATCCGGTGGATCATCGCCAGCCCGAGGCCGTTCAGCGCCGAGACGATCGGCAGCAGGATCGGGTCGGCGTACGCGGCCTTGATCCGGACCGTCACGTGCGCGGCCACGACGAGCGCGGTGAGGATGCCGCCGTAGGTGTAGATGTCGGCCGGGACCTTGCCCTGGGCGCCGAGACCGACGGCGGCGTAGGCGCCGATGCCGACGGCCAGACTGAGCAGCAGCAGGAAGAGCTCGGCACCGCGCCGGCTGCGGTGCACGAACTCCATCAGCGGCCCCGGCTTGCGTGCCGAGGTCCCCGAGGTGGCGGCTGCGGAGCTCATGACGCTCCCGGGCAGTCCAGGACGGCCGGGTCGCCGGTCCAGTAGGTCAGCGGGTGCGGGGGTGCGGGCATGCCCGCGGTGCTGAAGGTCTCCACCGTGACCTGGTGCAGGCCGAGCAGCTGCAGCTTGCCCTGGACCTTGGACTTCAAGGTCTGCGTCGACGGCGTGGACGGCTCCGCGCAGACCGGGTTCAGCCCGGCGGCGTACACGCGCGCCTTCTCCAGGCTGCTGAAGTCCTTGCCGCTGCGGACGTCGTCGGCGAAGGCCTGGATGTCGCTCAGCTTGATGTCGGTGCGCTCGACGAGGTGGTTGAGGTCGACGACCGGGACGTCGAAGTTCACGCCCTTGAAGATCGCCACGTTGCCGTGGTCGTCGCTCACGAAGTAGCGGGTCTGGGAGTAGCGGTAGGCGCCGTAGCCGGCGCCGCCGATCAGGGCCAGCAGCACGAGCAGCACGATCAGGCGGCGACCCCAACGACCGCGCGGTGGTGCCTGCGGCGCGTAGCGGAGCTCCTCCGGGTCGATCTCGTGCGCGGCGAGCCCGGCGAGGTCCGACTCCGAGAGGTTGCCGGTGTGATCGTTGACGATCGACCGGTGCGGGGCCAGGGCTGCGGCGCCGACGAGCTGCGGGGCGACGTCGCCCTCTCCCTCGGTGACCTCGGCGACCAGGACGGTGACGTTGTCAGAGCTACCGGCGTCCAGCGCCGAGCGGACCAGGCGCGCACAGACGTCCTCGAGCGGTTCGCCGGCCATCAGTGCCGCCATCTGCTCGGTGCTCAGCGACCCCGAGCACCCGTCGGAGCAGAACAGCACCCGGTCGCCGGCACGGACCTCGACCGGGAACAGGTCGGGCTCGGGCTCGTGCACTCCGTCGACGGCACGCAGGATCAGGTTCCGGTGCGGGTGTACCCGCGCCTCCTCCTCGGTGATCCGGCCCTCGTCGACCAGGCTCTGCACCAGGGTGTGGTCGCTGGTGATCTGCGTCAGGACGCCGTCGCGCAGCAGGTAGGCGCGGCTGTCGCCGACGTGCGCGACCTGGAGGTGGGTGCCGTCGAAGACCGCGGCGCTGACGGTCGTGCTGGTGCCGTCGAGCTCGCGGTGCTGCTCGACGATCTCGGCGAGCCGGTCGTGCGCCAGGTGCAGGGTGGCGGACAGCTGGCTGAGCGCGTCGTTGCCCGGCGGGACGTCGAGGGTCCGCATCGCGTCCACGGTCGCGCTGCTGGCGATGTCACCGCGGGCCGCGCCGCCGACGCCGTCGGCGACCAGGATCAGGTGCGGTCCGACGTACCCGGAGTCCTGGTTGTCCTTCCGGACACGACCGACGTCCGAGAGGGCGGCGAAGCGCAGCGCCAGAGTCATTCCTGGGTCACTTCCGCATTTCCAGGATCGTCTTGCCGATCCGGATCTGGGTGCCCAGCGAGATCGCGGTCGCCTGGGTGATCCGGCTGCTCCCGACGTAGGTGCCGTTCGTCGAACCGAGGTCCTCGACGTACCACTGGTCACCGGAGACGGCGATGCGCGCGTGCCGGGTGGAGACGTAGTCGTCGTCGAGACGGATCGCCGCGTCGTTGCCGCGACCGATGAGCAGCGGGGCGTTCGCGAGCGAGACGACCTCACCGGCGTTGCCACCCTCGAGGATGGCCACCGAGGTCGGGTCGCCCTTGCGCGGCTTGGCGGGCTTGGAGCGGGTCGGCTTGGCCGCCTTGCGCTCCTGACCGCCGGCGGTGCGTGCCGCACGGGCACCGAACATGTCGGTCCGGATCACCGAGATCGTGGCCAGCACGAAGATCCACAGCACGGCGAGGTAGCCGAAGCGGATCAGGACCAAGGACAGCTCGGACATCTACACCTGCCTCTGGTGCAGGGTGATCGTGGTGTTGCCGACCCGGATCACTGCTCCGTCGGAGATCGCCGCGTTCTCGACGCGCTTGCCGTTGACCAGGACCCCGTTCGTCGAGCCGAGGTCGTGCACGCTGACCCGGGGGCCGCTGTCGTCCTGGGTGACCCGGATCTCGATGTGCCGGCGGGAGACGCCCGGGTCGTTGACGCGGAGGTCGGCGTCGTTGCCGCGCCCGACGACGATGCCCGGCGGTGCGAGCGGCAGCCGCTCGCCGTTGACCTCGAGGAACGCGGTCGCCCGGCGCACCTGGGTCTCGCTGGCCTCGGGCGCCGCCGAGCTGACCTTGGCCATCGCCTGGCTGCGCACCCGGAACCGGCCGGTCGTCAGGTCGTCGGCGACCTCGAGGGTGATGCTCACCGGCCCGGTGAAGACGTAGGACTGCGCGGCGGCGTGCTCCTTGAGCAGACCGATCAGCTCGTCGGTCAGCGCCGAGCCGAGCGAGGAGAGCCGGGAGTGGTCCGGCTCGGAGAGCTCGACGTGGAAGTCGTTGGGGGCCAGCCGGCGGTCGCGGCTGAGCACCTGGGCGGAGTTGTCGACCTCACGCGCCAGCGCCGAGGAGATCTCGACCGGCTGCACCGCGCTGCGGAAGGTGCGCGCGAAGACGCCGGAGATCATCTGCTCGAGACGGTTCTCGAAGCGTTGCAGGCCGCTCAGCTGTTTCGCCCCCTTTCAGCACATGCGTCAGCGCGTGGCCGGTTTCCACGTGGTCGGTTTGATCGTATCGGGCGCGGCGTCGCGAGTGGTTCCACCCGGTTTGGGCGCGCGGGGCGGTCTGGGATAACCTGTGCCCGCTTCTTTTGCGCGAGTGGCGGAACGGCAGACGCGCTGGCTTCAGGTGCCAGTGTCCGAAAGGGCGTGGGGGTTCAAATCCCCCCTCGCGCACGTTGAAACGGGGAGTTCCCCGTTTACTGTGAACCGGCCCGGGAGGGTGACTTCCTCAGGGCCGGTTCGCTGTTTCCAGGGTCGGTACGGACGACGTCGCTGGTCCTCGGTGCCGGCGGAACGTGACCGAGCCGGGCCCGGGGAGGTCTCGCTCCTCGAGACCGGCCCGGTTGCGACCGTCAGCTCAGCCGCGGGGCGGGAACGGGTCGTTCCCGTAGGAGTCGCGCTCCCGGATCTGCCCGTCGCGACCGTGAAGGAAGAACTCTGCACCTTCGCGCTTCGCGGTGCCGCGGCCCGACTGCTCGGCCGATGACTGGGTGTCGTGGACCGACGAGGCACGGTCCGCGTTGTCCCGGATGACGTTCCACCGCCCGTCATCTCGAGGGGTCACGTGAACCCCGGGGGTCTTGCTCATCTGAACCTCCATCTGGAAGCAGGCGCCCGCTCTGGGTCCCTGACGGCATCTGCCGCAACGCCAGTCTCACACCCACCACCGACACTTCTGCTTCACTTTCAAACAAAATCGTCGCAACACGCCAGCGCACGTCGCGACGCAACGGTCGCGCCTGTGCTTACATGAGTTCGTGAACAAGCGGATGGAGGCGGCCGAGACGGCCGCATACGCGGCGGCAGAGCTGATGACCGAGGTCGGGCTCACCCGCGTCCTCGGCGACCTCGTGAGCGAGGTCTGGGGTGCGAACCTCGAGCGGTACGAGCCCGAGGAGCGCGGCGACACCACCAAGTCCCTCGGCTTCCAGTGCAGCGAGAACATCCGTGAGATCGCCGTCCGCCGCATCCAGGGCGGCGACCTCGCCGCCCCCGAGGACCACTGGGACGTCCCTGGCCTGCAGTTCACCACCCCGCGCGGCGTCCTGACGCTGCACCTGCCCGGTCTCGAGATTGTGCTCATGAAGGTGCCCTACGCCCACGGCCGCAGCCCCATCTGGGAGCAGTTCCCGAACTGGGAGACCTCGAGCCAGATCCGTGACGGCATCGCCAAGGACAACGCCCGCGTCCTCGGCGGGTCCATGCTCCAGAGCGAGACCCAGAGCGAGCTCGAGTTCCCCGAGGACACCCCGATCGGCGTCGTCCGCCGCATGATGGTCGTCTGGGCGGGCGAGCCCGACGCCAGCCTGACCTCGGCCTGGCTCACCGTCCCGGTCTCCTGGTCCACCATGACGTTCGCGGCCAAGACGCCGCTGTGGCGCGACGAAGCCGGCGACAGCCCGAGCAAGCCGGTCCGCACCCCGAAGTACGACGGCCCGAGCTTCGACCAGCAGCCGGCCGTCGAGCCCCAGATCGCGATGAAGCCGCGCCCGGTGGCCGAGGGTGAGGCGTGAACGGCCCCGTAAAGCAGCCAGCCGCCTCGACCGACTTCGACGGAACGCGGCTGACCGTTGCCCGCCGCCTCCGTGGGAAGACGAAGTCGGCGCTGGCCCGCGAAGTGGACCTCACGCCCACCGCCATCGCTCAGTTTGAGAAGGGCCCGGCGAACCCGTCCCAGGCGGTCCTCGCGAAGATCTGCATGGCGCTGGGGATGCCGCGTGAGTTCTTCGGTGCAGGCCACCCGCTGACGCTGCTCCCAGCATCGGACGCGCACTTCCGCTCACTGCGCTCCACGTCCGCGGTCGAAAGGGAACGTGCGCTCGCGTACGGCGAGCTCAGTCTCGAGATCGTCCAGCTCATCGAGGACTACGTCGAACTCCCGACCACCGAACTACCCGACTTCGCTGTCCCCGAGGACATCACCACCGAGACAATTGGCGCCGCCGTCGCGGAGGTGAAGTCCGCGTGGGGCGTGCCCTCCGGCCCCATCGGGAACATGGTTCAGCTGCTCGAGTCCCACGGCATCGTGACCCTGCGCCTACCTATCCACACCGACCGGAAGGTCGATGCGTTCTCCACCAACGCCGGCCACCGACCGCTCGTGTTCCTGAACCCCGGTAGTGACGACCGTGCACGCAGTCGGTTCGATGCCGCACACGAACTCGGCCACCTGATCCTTCACCCCGACACCGAGCCCGGGTCGAAGATCATCGAGAACCAAGCCCACGCCTTCGCAGCCGAGTTCCTGATGCCGGCCGCCGAGATCGGGCCACTGCTCCCCCGCCGCATCGACTGGCCCACGTTCCACCAACTCAAGAGGGACTGGGGCGTCAGCCTGCGAGCCCTCGTGTTCCGAGCCCACGCCCTCGGCAAGCTGTCCCAAGCGTCCTACCGGCGAGCCAACCAGCAGCTTTCGATGTGGGGCCTCCCCGAACCGGGCGAACTCGGACGTGCAGAGTCACCGCAACTCCTCGGGAAGGCAACCGACCTCCTTGCCGCCCACGAGATCGACCTGGACGGCATCCTCACCGCCCGCCGCATCGTTGCCGACGTCACCGCGGACATCCTCGCCTCGGGCACCGACGACAAACCCAAGCTCTCGTTCGACTAGACGATGCCAGCAACCGACGGAACGTCTCCGCGGCGAAGACGCCCTCGCGTCGCTGCTGTACGGCCCCTCTACTGAACGGCGGCCGCGGAGCTAGACGCTCGGAGCAGCGCTGAACAGCTTGGCGGAGATCGAGATGCAGTCCGTGGCAAGCAGGTCGGCGTTCTTCGACGGCACCAGGTTCCCGCGGGACGCTTCGGCGTGCGCCTCGTACACGGCACGGACCGACTTACCCTGGTGCTCGGACAGGACGCCGCGCGAGATGGCGAGCTCGAGCGCCTCGGCGTACGTCAGCAGATGACCCTGCCCCTGGGCGTACACCTTCAGCCGGTCGTCGAGCATCGCGGCCATCTTCCCGATCTCCTCGGCACCGACGTACCGCTGGCGGGCGCCCTGCTTAGTCGTGCCGATGACGTCGGCGATGGCGGTCCAGCTCGCCCCGACCCTGCGGGCCTCGAGGACAGCTGCCTGCCGGCGCGCGTCGGAGGCGAGGAACCCTTCGTGCGCGAGCCGGACCTGCTCCACGGCGTTCGTGATCATCTCAGTGGTCATGCAACCAGTGTGGACGAGACAACAAAAGTAGTCAAGACAACCAATGTGCTCGATCAGACGAACGAACTGAGCGGGTAGGCGGCGTCCACGATCTCGACCGCGACCATGAGCGCGGTGTACGACTCCTTGGCCGAGGGGACCCATCCCTGGTGCGCGGCTTTGTTGCGGGGCTCGATGAGGTCCTTGGTGGTGTTCTCGGGCGACGTCCCGCCGAGCTTCTTCAATAGCTTGGCGCTGGCGCCCAACATGCGATGCCCTGCGAGGAGCTGCTCGACAACGACGTCTGGCAAGCCGGCTACCTGGTCCTTCAGTAGCTTCGAGATGGCGAGCTCTGTCGCGGTGCCGGCGTCGATGACAGCAACTCTCCGAGACGCGTTCTCGTGGGCGAGTCGGGCATCGCGAACCAACAGCCACTCCAGCGGGGGAGGACCAACCGCGGCGTTGCGCAAGGCGGCTTCGAACTCGTGAGCACCCAATGCAGTGGGAGCATCCGGACCGTTGTTCCGGCGGACGGTGATGCTGGCCGGGCCCTGCCGGTACAACCTTTCGACGGCACCATCGGTCCTGGCCCAGACCGGGTGATGCGGCCCGAGGATGAGCGTCTTGCTCGGACCGGAGTGCACCTGCCGGGTCAGGACCTCAATCCAGTCACACACGTTGGGCCACCACTCGTCCATGGCGTCAATGAGCCGGTCCGCCACCTCCTGCTCCTGACCGTCGGCCGCTTCGGTGGCGAGGCCGACGGCAGAGACCCAAGCGTGCTTCGTCGCTGGGTCATCACCGGAGGTGCCGGACTCCGAACCCCACTCGACCTTGTCGAGGAGCTTGGACAAGCCGTCATCGGAGAACACGTTCACGAACGCCGGCGGCACCAGCAGCGGCCAGTTCCGTGTGTGCTCAGCGCGCGGAAAACGGATCGTGACCGGCATCCGGTCGACGTCGCAGGTGAAGTCGGTACCAAGGGTGGTGAACGCGACCCCGACCGTGTGCGGAAGCTCGAAGTACGTCTCCAGAAGAGTCACCCCGAAACCGTAGAGCAGACCCCCTGCACGCTGCTGGAGCCTGGTTCTACTGTCGACCGACCTGCGGGTTCACACACCCCGAACGGGGATTTCCCCGTGTCTCGGTGTTCTATCGCCCCCTCGCGCACGTGTGAAGGCCCCGAGGTTCTCCTCGGGGCCTTTGTCGTTGGCGACCGTCAGTCGTGCGCGACCCGCACCGCGACCTCGTCGCTCGACAGCAGGTGTCCCTCGGCGCAGGCGACGTTGACGGTGACCGGGGCGCCACACCCCACGTGGGAGTACTCGAGCGCGTCGTTGCCGTCGGCGTACCGGACGCCCCACTCGAAGAGTCCGATGACCACCGGCATCAGGTCCGATCCCGCCCGGGTGAGTGAGTAGCCCTCGCGGGCCCGGTCCCCGGGCTCCTGGTACGTCGCACGCTCCAGCAGCCCGGCTTCGGTCAGTGCCCGCAGGTGCGCGGCCGCCGTCGCCGGCGCGATCCCGACCCGCTCGACGAAGTCGTCGAAGCGCTGGGTCCCGTAGTGCGCCTCGCGCAGCAGCAGCATCGCGGGACGAGAGCCGACGAGCCCCATCGCCTTCTCGATCGGGCACTGGCCGATCGCCGACCACCGGGTCCGGTCGTCCAACGGCGGTTGCAGCTCCATGTCGCCCACCTCACACCTGTCTCTGACTTCAAATGCTTGTAGTCAGATGTTAACGTCATCAGACCTGACTTCAAAGTTCCGAAGCCAGCACAACGACAAGAGGAGATACAGTCATGGAGCTCGCGGGAAGCGTCGTCCTGGTGACCGGGGCGAACGGTGGTCTGGGTCGGGAGTTCGTCAACCAGGCGCTGGAGCGTGGCGCGACCAAGGTCTACGCCGCCGCACGTCGGCCGGACAGCTGGAGTGACGAGCGCGTGGTCGCTCTTCGTCTGGACGTGACCGATGCCGCCTCGATCAGCGCCGCGGCCGAGGCCGCGGCAGATGTCACCGTGCTGGTCAACAACGCCGGGATCACCGGTGCGGGGTCGCTGCTGGCCTCGCCGATCGAGGAGATCCGGGAAACCTTCGAGACCAACCTCTTCGGACCGCTCGAGCTCACCCGGGCCTTCGCACCCGGCCTCGAGGGCGGCGCGGTCGTCGACGTGCACTCGGCGCTGAGCTGGATCGCGATCCCCGGCGCGTACAGCGTCACCAAGGCGGCCTTCTGGGGGCTGACCAACAGCCTGCGCGTCGAGCTCGCGGGCCAGAGCACGCAGGTGCTCGGGGCACACCTCGGCTACACCGACACCCCCATGACGGCGGGCCTCGACGTGCCGAAGGCGGACCCGGCCGACATCGTCGCGCGGATCTACGACGCGCTCGAGGCGGGGCAGGACGAGGCGCTGGCCGACGAGACGAGCCTGGCCGTCAGGGCCGGGCTGTCCAACAACACCATCGGTGCCTTCGGGGCGCCGGCGGCCTGACGAGGAGGTAGCACCATGAATTCAGCAGTGATCGTGGACGCCGTCCGCACGCCCCTGGCGAAGGGGAAGCCCGGAGGCGCGTACTCCGAGATCCACCCGGTCGACCTGCACGCACAGGCACTGCGGGCGATTGCCGAGCGCAACGACCTCGACCCGGCCGAGATCGACGACGTCATCAGCGGCGCGGTCGGGCAGGTCGGCGAGCAGTCCGGGAACACCGCACGCTGGGCGTTGCTCGCGGCGGGATACCCGGAGTCGGTGCCCGGCGTGACCGTCGACCGGCAGTGCGGCAGCAGCCAGCAGGCCCTGCACTTCGCGGCCCAGGGCGTGATCGCCGGCGCGTACGACGTCGCCGTTGCCTCCGGCATCGAGTCGATGAGCCGGATCCCGATCGGGAGCCAGACGCTCGGCAAGGACTTCGCCGGGCCGCAGGTGCACGCCCGGTACGCCGAGCAGCGGGGCCTGGTGCCTCAGGGCATCAGCGCCGAGCTGATCGCGAAGAAGTGGAACCTGTCGCGCGCGCAGCTCGACGAGTTCTCCGCGACCTCGCACGAGCGCGCTGCACGGGCCTGGAAGGACGGCCTCTTCGACAGCCAGGTCACGTTCGTCAACGACCTGCTCACCGACGAGACGATCCGCCCCGCAACGACCGCCGAGGTGCTGGCCGGGCTCAAGCCCGCCTTCTGGTCCGAGGACTGGGCGACCGCGTACCCGGAGATCGACTGGAAGGTGACCGCGGGCAACAGCTCGCCGGTCAACGACGGCGCGGCCGCGGTGCTGGTGACCAGCGAGGACGCCGCGTCGCGACTCGGGCTGAAGCCGCGAGCGCGAGTGCACTCCTTTGCCGTGGTCGGCGACGACCCGATCCTGATGCTCACCGGGATCATCCCGGCGACCGAGAACGTGCTGGCTCGCGCGGGCCTGACCATCGAGGACATCGATGCCTTCGAGGTGAACGAGGCCTTCGCGTCCGTCGTGCTCGCCTGGCAGGCGGAGACCGGTGCTGATCTGGACAAGGTCAACGTCAACGGCGGTGCGATCGCGATCGGCCACCCGCTGGGAGCCTCCGGTGCCCGGCTCACCACGACGCTGCTCAACGTGCTGGAGCAGCGCGAGGGTCGCTACGGGCTCCAGGTGATGTGCGAGGCCGGCGGCCTCGCGAACGCGACCATCATCGAGCGGCTCTGAGGGTCCCGAAAGTGCACTAACCTTGTAGCGTTTCGCGGAATGTTCCCGCCCACCGATCGATTGAGCACACCATGAGCAGCGGAGCCTGGGTCGTCGTCGTGGCCGTCGTACTGGCGGTCGCGTTCGGGGCCTACCGCGCGCTGACGGACGGGCACTTCCGTGGCACGCACAAGCTGCGCGGGGTCACCGAGGACCAGGAGGCCCCCGCAACGTCGGTCCTCGACGGCACGCCGTGGGCCGACCAGCTCGGGGAGCGGGTCACCTTCGTCCAGTTCTCCTCCGCCTTCTGCGCGCCGTGCCGTGCGACCCGGCGGATCCTCGCCGACGTCGCTGCTGCCGACGAGGGCGTCTCCCACGTGGAGATCGACGCCGAGCAGCACCTCGACCTGGTGCGGCGTACCGGGATCACCCGTACGCCGACCACGCTGATCCTTGATGCGAGCGGACGCGAGGTGACCCGCGCCGTGGGTGCGCCGACCAAGGACATCGTGACCCGGACCATTTCGGCCATCGGCTGACCCGCTCCCGATACGCTGACGACCGTGTTCCGGAACGTAACGGCCGACCTGCGATCGCACGTCCACCCGAACTTCACCGGCCTGAACTACTGGATCCGGGTGGTCGCCAAGGCGCTCTTCACCCCGGCGATCCACGTGACCGTGCTGTACCGGATCTCCGCAGCGCTCTACAAGTTCCCGCTGACGCTGCCGCTGGCGTTCCCGCTGCGCACGTTCGCGATCATCTGGGCCGGCACCGAGATCCACCCGTCGGTGAAGATCGGCCCGGGACTCTGCATCGTGCACAGCCAGAAGGTCGTCATCGGTCCTGGCGTCGTGATCGGGTCCAACCTGCGCATCCACCACGGCTGCACGATCGCCGGGGACCTGGGCCGCGGGGTCACCCCCGGGACGGCCTGCCCCGTGCTCGGGGACGACGTGACCATCGGCCTGGATGCCTACGTGATGGGCCCGGTGACCGTCGGTGACGGGGCGATCATCGGAGCCCAGTCGCTGGTCAACAAGGACGTCGAGCCCTACACGCTGGTCGCCGGTTCACCGGCCAAGCTGATCCGCACCTTGGAGAACCCGCGAGCAGTCCCTGGTTCCGGAACTAGCCCGATCGAGTCATAGACACCCGGTCCGAGCCGGTGGGACTTTCGGTCCTAGTTGGATGCAACGGCGTCACGAACTTCCTCCGGACCCGTTTCATCCCCGCAATGAGCGGGGTTCGGGCACCGCTACCTACTCGCCAAACGGGGGCAACACGTGGCTGTTGGTATTGGCATCGGAGTCCTTCTCATCGTCGTCGGCGTCCTGAGCCTGCGGCGCCCGATGCGGGTCGAGGCCCGCGCGGAAGGGCGTCACCGCACTCTCTCCTGAGCCTGTCGGCTCTCCTTCGTGGCCCGAGAAACACGTTGCCCGCCTCGGCAGGGAGGGCCGGGCGGGCTACCGGCGCGGCCACGAAGGAGGGAGTGAGGCCGCGCTGCGGTTGTGTACCTGTATCAACGCGTGACCCCGGGCGAGGTCACGGCCGCGCGACGTGACGCGCGCCACTGGGCTTGAACGCGGGACGAAGGTCCCGGGCGAGTACTAGCACCATGGTCCGATGGCGATCCGTACCCGGCGAGCCTGATCGTGGAAGCAGTCCAAGAAGACAGAGAAAGGACTCTTCCGATGATCAAGTACCTGATCGCCACCGCCGCCCTCGTGGTTGCCGGCATCCCGGCCGCCTTCGGCCTGGCCGGCAACGCCTCGTTCACCCGGGACATCCCCGTTCGCGTGCCCGACCAGGTCCAGCTGACACCGGCGGCGTCCAGCGACGACGACGGCACGGCGGACCAGGGTCACGGCGATGCGCCTGGTACCGCCGGCGCCGGCGAGGACCAGAACGACGACCACGGCGGCACCCGGAGCGGCAGCGACGACCCAGCCACCCACGACGCGGGTGACGACCACGGCGGCACCCGCAGCGGCAGCGACGACCCGGCCACCCACGACGCGGGCGACGACCACGGCGGCACCAGCGGCTCGGGAAGCACCTCGGGTTCGTCCAACAGCGGTAGCGGTTCGACGAGCAGCGGGTCCGGCAGTGGCGGCAGCGACGACTCGTCCGACGACTCGTCCGACGACTCCGGGCACTCCGGCAGCGACGACTCGGGCCACTCCGGATCCGGCAAGAGCTCGGGCGGTTCGGACGACGGTTCGGGCCACCACTGAGCGCGCGGAGCAGAATGGACGCGATGACCAGCGATCCACCGAGCGTTGACGACGGCGCCACCCGGGAGCTTCCCGGGCTGGCGCCGTGGATCGTCGTCTCCTCCGAGACCGAACGCACCGCCGAGGACGCCGACCAGCCGCGCCGGTTGCTGTTCATCGTGGGCACCGGGGCCCTCGTCGTCCTGATCGTGGTCAGCATCCTCGGCGTCTTCGCCGCCCGGAACCTCGCCGAGCGCCAGGCCGTCAACGACGCCGCGAACACCGCGGACCTGCTGGCCGAGGCGGTCGTCCAGCCCCACCTGCAGAACTCCATCGTCCAGAGCGACCCGAAGGCGATGTCCGAGCTCGCCGACGCACTCGGCGACTACCTCTCCACCTCGTCCCTCGTCCGGGTCAAGCTCTGGGCCCCGGACGGCACCATCCTGTGGTCCGACGAGCCACGCCTGATCGGCGAACGGTTCAAGCTCGACCAGGAGGAGACCGAGGTCTTCAGCAAGCCCCGCACCAAGGCCGAGGTCTCGGACCTGGACCAGCCGGAGAACCGGTTCGAGCGCGGCAACGGCCGGCTGCTCGAGGCCTACCGACCGGTGTGGACGCCGAACGGCAGCCCACTCCTCTTCGAGACGTACTCGCCCTACACCGAGGTCGACAAGCGCGCGGGTCAGCTCTGGCGCGGCTTCGCCGGCGTGACGGTGAGCAGCCTGCTGCTGTTCGTCGCGCTGATGATCCCGGTGCTGTGGCGCCTGAACAGCCGGATCCGCGCGGCCCAGCGACAGCGGGAGGCCTTGCTGCGCAGGGCTGTGGACGCCTCGGCGGACGAGCGCCGCCGCATCGCCGCGACCCTTCATGACGGCGTGGTCCAGGAGCTCGCCGGTGCGTCGTTCTCGGTGAGCGGTGCCGCCGACCGGGCCGGAGGTCTGGGCGACGAGCGGCTCGTGACCGACCTGCGCGGCACGGCCGGGACGCTGCGCGACAGCATCGGAGGTCTGCGGACCCTGCTGGTCGACATCTACCCCGAGACCCTCGAGACAGCCGGCTTGCTCGAGGTGCTGCGCGACCTCGGTGCCACCCTCCGTTCGCGGGAGATCGAGGTCGACCTGGCTCTTCCGGACAGCGACCCCGGACTCGGGGCCGAGGCCGACCGGCTGGTCTTCCGGATCGTGCACGAGTGCTTCCAGAACATCCGCAGGCACTCCTCGGCCACGCACGCCTGGCTGTCGGTGACCCAGGGCACCGACGAGACCGTGGTCGAGATCGGTGATGACGGCGTCGGCTTCGACGCCGCGGCGGCTCTGGAGCGTCCGGCAGAAGGCCACTTCGGCCTCCGCGTGCTGGCGGACCTCGCGAACTCCGCCGGTGCAGAGCTCGCGGTCCTGAGCGCGCCCGGGGCCGGCTGTCGCTGGCGACTCACGATCAAGGAGAAGGCGTGACGATCAACGTGCTGCTCGTCGACGACCATCCGGTCGTCCGCTCGGGACTGGCCGGGCTGCTCTCGGCGACCGAGGACCTGGTGGTCGTCGGGGAAGCCGCGGATGGTGAGGCCGCGCTGGCGTCCGCGGGCTCGCTCGCGCCGGACGTGGTGCTGATGGACATCTCGATGCCCGGCATGGACGGCATCGAAGCGACCCGGACACTGCTCGACGGCGGGTTCGAGGGCGCGGTCGTCATGCTGACCTCGTTCTCCGATCGCGATCGGGTGACCGATGCGCTGTCGGCGGGAGCGGTCGGCTACCTGCTCAAGGACTCCGAGCCCGAGGCCGTCCTTTCGGCCGTGCGGGCGGCGGCCAGCGGGCACGCCCCGATCGACCCGCGGGTGGCCGGTGCGCTGCTGCCGAGCCGTACGCCGTCGCCCGGCGCGGACCTCAGCGCTCGCGAGCGCGAGGTGCTCGACCTGGTCGCCGAGGGCCTGGCCAACAAGCAGATCGCACGCAGGCTCGGGATCACCGAGCGGACCGTCAAGGTGCACCTCGGCAGCGTGTTCCGCAGGATCGGGGTCACCGACCGCACCAGCGCGGCGTTGTGGGCGCGGGACAACCTCAAGAACTGACAGGTCGAACTGTCACTTCTGTACGTCGGAAAGTCGGTGGCTGCTGTTAACAAAGGGGCAGCAGACTGTCTCTCGGCCACCCCCTGACCGCCGCTTGAAGGAGTCACCTTCCATGGAACGCTGGGCCCGCTTCGTCCTCCGCCACCGACTCTGGGTCGTCCTCTTCTGGGTCGTGATCCTCGTCGCCGGTGGCGGGGTCGCGCAGAAGACGACCGACCGCCTCACCATCGACTTCTCGCTGCCGCACGAGCCGGGCACCAAGGCCGCGGACCTGATCGTGGAGAACTTCCACAACGGCGGCAACACCAGCCCCGCGCTGGTCACGATCACGGTGAAGAAGGGCACCACCGTCGAGGACAGCGCGGCCGACATCCACGCCGCCTTCGACCAGGTCACCAAGGACGTCCCGAACACCCGGATGGTCGACCAGGTCAACGCCGGCGGCGACAAGGCCTTCGTCAGCAAGGACCACCGCACCGCCTACGCCTACGTCTTCTACCCGTTCCCGAAGTCGCAGACCGATCTCGCGCCGACGAAGAAGCTGCAGAAGTCGCTGGACGCCCACAAGCCGGCCGGTGCCACGGCCGGGGTGACCGGCCTCGACGCACTCGCGGTCGGCAGCGACGACCAGGGCAACAGCGTCCTGGTCGAGACGATCATCGGAGCGGTGGGTGCGCTGGCCGTGCTCGCGTTCGTGTTCGCCTCGTTCCTGGCGGTCCTCCCGTTGATCATCGCGCTGTTCTCGATCATGGCGACGTTCCTCCTGCTGCTGCCGCTCACCTATGCCACGGACGTGAGCTTCATCGTCCAGTTCCTCGTCGCCCTCATCGGCCTCGGTGTGGCGATCGACTACTCGCTGATCCTCGTCACCCGCTGGCGCGAGGAACGCGACCACGGCAAGGAGAACCACGAAGCGGTGGTGGCGGCGATGTCGACCGCCGGTAGCGCGGTGCTGTTCAGCGGACTGACCGTGGCGATCGGACTGCTCGCCCTCATCGTCCTGCCGGTGCCTTTCATGCGCAGCATCGGCATGGGTGGCGCGCTGATCCCGTTCGCGAGCGTCGCCGTGACGCTGTCGCTGATGCCGGCGATCCTCTCGAGCATCGGCCCGTGGCTGGACCGCCCGAAGATCCGCCACGAGAACACCGCCAGCAAGGGCTGGAGCAGCTGGGCGCGCGGAGTGGTCAAGCACCGCTGGCTGGCGGCCGGGTCCGCCTTCCTGGTGCTCGGCCTGCTCTTCGCTGCCTTCACCGGCATCAAGATCGGCGCTCCGGCGTCCGACTCGCTGGCCAAGAACGGTGCTGCCTACGACACCTTGCACGTGCTGGAGGACGGCGGCGTGAGCACCGGCGTGCTGACGCCGATCGAGGTGATCGCGAAGACCTCGGACGCGCCCGCTGCCGCTGCGAAGTTCGCGGCGGTGAAGGGGATCCAGACCGCGCTGGTCTCGAACGGCCCGACGAGCAACGCCAACGGCAAGACCGTCATCCTGGTGATCCCCAAGGACGAGACCGTCAACAACAAGACGGTCCAGCCGGTGAAGGACGTCAAGAAGCTGGCCGACACGTTGCCGGGCGTCTACGGGGTGGCTGGTCTCGGCACCGCCCAGGTCGACTTCCTGCACGGTGTTTACGGGAACTTCCCGCTGATGCTCGGCCTGATCGCGCTGCTCACCTTCATCCTGCTGGTGCGGGCCTTCCGCTCGGTGCTGCTCCCGCTGAAGGCCGTGATCCTGAACCTGATCTCGCTGACCGGCGTGTACGGCGCGATGGTGCTGTTCTGGCAGGACGGCCACGGATCGAACGCGCTGTTCGGTATCCAGGAGACCGGCGCGATCACCTTCTGGGTGCCGCTGATGGTGTTCGCGTTCCTGTTCGGACTCTCGATGGACTACGAGGTCTTCATCCTGGCGAGGATCCGCGAGGAGTACGACGCCGGCCACTCGACCAACGAGGCCGTGATCGAGGGCATCGGTCGCACCGGCCGCCTGGTCACCAGCGCGGCCCTGATCCTCTTCCTGGCGTTCGCTGCCCTGGCCTCGGGTCCGGGCACGGACCTGAAGATCCTGGCGACCGCGCTGGGTATCGGCATCCTGCTGGACGCCACGATCGTGCGCTCGCTGCTGGTGCCGTCGCTGGTCTCGCTGTTCGGCAGGTGGAACTGGTACCTGCCGGACTGGCTCGCCAAGCTCCTCTTCATCCAGCCGTCGGTGCTGCACGAGGAGAGGCCGACCCAGGAGTCCGCGCAGCCGACCGCCTGATGCCCTTGTGCAGGTCGGTCAGGCGCGGAACGATCAGCGCATGACCGACCTGTGGGACATCGTCGCGGCCGAACGCGGTGCGCTCGCCGACGACCTGGCGGACCTGTCCGAGAAGGAGTGGCGGACCAGGTCGCTCTGCACGCAGTGGACGGTCGAGCAGGTGCTCGCCCACATGACGGCGACGGCGAACCTGACCCCGCTCAGCTTCCTGGGCAGCTTCGCCGGCGCGGGATTCAACTTCAACACCTTCGCGAACCGGCAGATCAACAAGCACCGCGGCAGCGACCCGGCCGAGACGCTGGCTGCCTTCCGGTCGGTCCAGCACTCCACCAAGGCACCGCCCGGTCCGCGCGAGTCCTGGCTGGGCGAGGCGATCGTGCACTCCGAGGACATCCGCCGTCCGCTGGGCATCCGGCACGAGTACCCGGTCGAGGCGCTTCGGCAGGTCGCCGACTTCTACAAGAGCTCCAACGCCCTGATCGGCACCAAGAGCCGGATCGCAGGGTTGTCGCTGAACGCCACCGACATCGACTGGGGTCACGGCGAAGGCGGTCAGGAGGTCGCGGGTCCGATGATGCCGCTGCTCATGGCGATGACCGGCCGCAGCAGTGCGTGCGACCAGCTCGAGGGTCCTGGGGTGGAGCAGCTCCGCGCCGCCGGTGGCGGACCGGTCGGCTAGAGCGCGAACTCGACCCCGGTCTTCTCCACACTCACGTCCCACAGCTGCGCGCACAGGTCGTCGTTCAGCGCGACCTTGTTGAACCGCGCCGGCCCGATCGGACCACGGCTCTCGCCCCGGCGCTGCGGGCCGGTGTAGGAGCCGGGCTCTCCCAACGTGGCGGCGTACAGGGTCGGGTTGGCACCAGCGGCCGCGGACTGGAACAGGAGCGGCATCACGACCGGAGCCGCGACGCGGACGACCGGGTTCGCTCCCATCCCGTTCGGGTCGGCGACCAGGCCGGTGGCCGAGACACCGGGGTGCGCTCCGGTCGACACCAGGGGGCTTCCGGCAGCGGACGCACGCCGGTTCAGCTCGCGCATGAACATGACGTTGGCCAGCTTGCTCTGGCAGTAGCTGCCCTCGGGTGAGTACGACGTCTCCGGGTTGCCCTCGACGACGGCCTTGGTGCCGCCGAGGTGGGCGATCGAGGCGACGGTGACCACGCGCGGGGTCGACGACTGCTGCAGCGCCGGCAGCAAACGACCCGTCAGGGCGAAGTGGCCCAGGTGGTTGGTGCCGAACATCAGCTCGTGGCCGTCCTCCGTCTCCCGGTACGCGGGAGGCCGCATCACGCCGGCGTTGTTGATCAGCAGGTCCAGCGGGCCGTCCCACCGCTCGGCGAATTCGCGCACCGAGGCCTGCGAGGCGAGGTCGAGGTGCTCGACCCGGGTCTCGCCGGGCATCGAGCTCGCGGCGCGCTCGCCGGACTCGGTGTCGCGGACGGCGAGGACCACCGAGGCGCCGTGGCCGGCGAGGTGCTTGGCGGTGTGCAGACCGATTCCGGAGTTCGCCCCGGTGACGACAGCGACCGTGCCGGTCAGGTCCGGCAGGTCGGAGGGAGAGAAGCTCACCGGTCCGCCTCGATCTGCTTCAGGTAGTGCGGCTCGACCAGGTCGTCGTACTCGGGGTGCTTGGTGATGTAACCGCGGTAGAACGGGCAGGTCGGGATCACGTTGCGCTCGCCCTTGGCCCGGACGTCGGCCAGCGACACCTTGATGAGGGTGGAGCCGATGCCGTGCCCCTCGAACGCCGCGTCGACCTCGGTGTGGAAGAAGACGATCGAACCGGGTCGCAGCTCGTACTGCGCGAAGCCCGCGAGCTGGCCGTCGAGGTGGGCTTCGTAGCGCTCCAGCTCGGTGTTGTCGGTCACCTGAATGTCGCTCATGACCGCAAACCTACCGACTTGCCCTGCGGTCCCGACCAGTGTCGGAAACGAAACGCGTAGCCCCTGGTCAGTCTCGTCGTTCTAGTGGGCAGACCCTGGGAGGGTCGACCGGAACGGGGGTTCCAATGAGCAGGATCTGGCTTACTGGAAAGAGCACGAACCAGGTGTTCCTTTTCGACACCGAATCGGGCGCGAACCGGGGCTTTCCCAATCGCTCCTACATCGGCGCAACCGCGGGGGACCTCAGTCGGTTGTCCGGCAAGGACGTGGCGACCTACGTCGACGAGAAGGGCCAGATCGTGTGGCTCCAGGTCGGCCGTGACCGCTACCCGCTCGACGAGCGCACGCAGGCCCGCGAGGTGCGGAGCCTCGGCGGCCTTGTTTCCCGGGTGATCGTCACCAGCGTCGGGCTTCCGACGGTGACGTTGACCCAGCGCACGCCGGGTCGTCAGGTGCACGCGATCGCGCACCTCATCGACTCTCCCCAGGCGCGCGAGACCTACCGCACCGTCAAGGACCCGGCTGGAGGCCCCGGCATCGAGGCCGTCCGCGCGGGTGGTCTCGTCCCGGAACCGAGGCTCGAGGCCTAGCCGGCGCGAGCTGGTTGAGCCTGTCGAAACCCGGTGCGGGAAGCAGGACCTGCCGCTCGGCGTTGTGCTGCCATGCCCACGAGCACCGAACCGCAGATCCACCCGTTGCTCCGCGAGCGTTGGAGCTCGCGGAGCTTCGACCCGACGCACGAGCTCGACGAGGGTGAGCTCGAGCAGCTGCTGGAAGCAGCGCGGTGGGCGCCGAGCGCGGGCAACTCCCAACCGTGGGCGTTCCTGGCGCTGAAGCGCGGCGAGCAGCCCCACGCCCGCTTCGTGCAGACGCTGAGCCGCGGCAACACCCCGTGGGTGCCGAACGCGAGCGTCGTTCTGGTCTCGCTGTTCAAGGCAGGCGACGACGAGGACCCGAGCTTCACCTACAGCGACTACGCCGAGTACGACCTCGGTCAGTCGGTCGCGCACCTCACGGTCCAGGCCTCGGCGCTGGGTCTGGGTGTCCACCAGTTCGCCGGCTTCGACCACGACGCGGTCGCGCGCGAGTTCGGCGTACCCGCGAACTGGAAGGTGACCACCGGGATCGCTGTCGGCCGGTACGTCGGCCCGGACGAGGCGTCGGTCGACGCGAAGTGGGACGGGCGCGAGCGGGTCCGGAACCCGTTGTCCACATTCGTCTTCAGCGAGCGCTTCGGGGAGCCCCGCTGGTCGTAGGGTCGGGCCGTGCGTGCTCTCCTGCTGCTCGTCCTGGTCGTGCTGGTGAACCTGCCTGCGGTCAACGAGGGCTGGACCAAGCACCAGGTGAACACCCACGGTCATGACGTGACCGCGATCGTCATCGACGCCCGCAAGCTGAACGGCCGCTTCCTCGTCGACTACAAGCTGCCCGAGTCCGCGGACCCGAAGCAGATGAAGTTCTCGGCGAGCGTCGACGAGCCCACCTACCTGTACGCGAGGTCGAGCGACAGCCTCCGGGTGCGGATGCTCACCGGCAAGCCTGGGTCGAACCGGCCCGAGGGCCTCGTCGAGAGCTCGCTGTTCAAGGTCATCGCCATCGCCGGCGACGCCGTGCTGGCGCTCATCGCCGCGATCGCCTGGTACCGGCGACGCCATCCGGGGGACATGCCGGATCCACGACCGAGGCCGGTGGGTCTGTGACCCGGGCCACCAAACTTTACAAGCTGTAGGTACTTGTCAAACCGCTTTACAACTCCTACCTTGGTGTCAAGTGGTCGCGCGTCCTCACCTCCCAGCGACCCAGGCATAAGGAGAGAACGATGGCGGTCAACGAGACTGTGCCGGCCGGATCCACCGAGGTCTGGAAGGACAAGAAGCGCTACCTCTGGCTGATCGGCCTGGTGGTGCCGAGCCTCGCCTTCGTGGCTGCAGGCGTCTACATCGTCACCGGCGTCGGCGCGATCCTCTGGATCGGCCCGATCATCGTTCTCGGCGTGGTCCCCGCGATCGACCTGATCGTCGGCCTGGACCGGGCCAACCCGCCGGACGACGCCATCGAGGCGTTGGAGAAGGACAAGTACTACCGCTGGATCACCTACCTCTTCCTGCCGATCCAGTACCTCGGCTTCGTCGGTGCGATGGCCGTCGTCGCCGGTGAGAACCCCGCCGGCTGGCTGGTGAACACCCTCGGCCTGCACGACTGGGGCATGGGCCTCCCGTTCGCGGACCGGCTGATGGGTGAGTCGCTCGGCCTGAACGTCATCGACAAGATCGGTCTGTCGATCTCGATCGGCGTCATCGGCGGCATCGGCATCAACACCGCCCACGAGCTCGGCCACAAGCGCGAGGCCAACGAGCGTTGGCTCTCGAAGATCGCCCTGGCGCAGAGCTTCTACGGCCACTTCTACATCGAGCACAACCGCGGTCACCACGTCCGCGTCGCCACCCCGGAGGACCCCGCGTCCAGCCGGATGGGTGAGAGCTTCTACGCCTTCTGGCCGCGCACCGTGTCGGGCTCGCTGAAGAGCGCGTGGAGCCTGGAGAAGAAGCGGTACGCCCGCAAGAACACCCACCCGTTCCACCTCGGCAACGACGTCCTGAACGCCTGGCTGATGTCCGCGGTGCTGTTCGGCGCGATCATCGCGGTCTTCGGGGTCGGCGTGACGCCGTACCTGGTGATCCAGGCGATCATGGGCTTCTCGCTCCTCGAGGTCGTCAACTACATGGAGCACTACGGGATGCTGCGCCAGAAGGTCGGCATCGGTGACAAGCAACGCTACGAGCGGGTCGACCCGAGCCACAGCTGGAACTCGAACAACATCGCGACCAACGTGCTGCTCTACCACCTGCAGCGGCACAGCGACCACCACGCGAACCCGACCCGTCGGTACCAGACGCTGCGCGACTTCGAGGAGTCTCCGGTGCTGCCGACCGGATACGCCGGGATGATCGTGATCTCGCTGTTCCCGCCGATCTACCGCCGGATCATGGACAAGCGCGTCTACGCCCACTTCAACGGCGACCTGACGCTGGCCAACATCCAGCCCAGCAAGCGCGCCAAGATCCTGGCGAAGTACGGCATCACCGAGCACGAGCACGAGCAGGGCGAGGACCTCTCGGCGCACACCTTCATGAACGAGGTACTGGCGGCTCGCTGCCCGGGCTGCAACTACGTCTACGAGGTCGAGGTCGGCAACGAGCTCGAGGGCTTCGCCGCCGGCACCTCGTGGAAGGACATCCCCGACGACTGGTGCTGCCCCGACTGCGGTGTGCGGGAGAAGATCGACTTCGTGCCGATCGACCCGTCGCAGATCTCCGGGAAGGTGTGAGTCCGGTGAAGATCGTGGTCGACCGCGACCTGTGCGACGGGCACGGGATGTGCGAGGCGATGGCTCACGAGTTCTTCGAGCTCGACGACGAGGACCAGCTGACCATCCTCAACGAGACCCCGGACGAGGCGGACCGGGACAAGGTCCACGCGGCCGTCCAGGCCTGCCCCGCGCTGGCGCTGACCCTGCACGACTAGGTCTCGACTACGCTCGACCAACGATGGAGACGCGATGACTGAGGTGACACCCCGGCCAGGGCTGACCGCCCTGCTCCCGGGGTTCGCTGGTGGCGCTGCCGGCGCCAGCGGCAGCGCCTGGCGGGAGCGTCTGATCAACGAGGCCGCCGAGCTCACCCGGGCCGGCGGCTGGGGATCGATCACGATGGCGAAGCTCGCCGACCGCGTCGGCGTCAGCCGCCAGACGGTCTACAACGAGATCGGCTCCAAGCAGCAGCTCGCCGAGGCGATGATCATGCACGAGCTGGAGGTCTTCCTCCGCAGTGTCGACGCCGCCTTCGAGGCGCACCCGGGTGACCTGGTCGCCGCGATCCGTGAAGCCGCTCTCGAGGTGCTGCGCACCGCGCGCACCAACCCGCTGCTGCACGCGGTGCTCTCCGCCAGCCACGGCGCGGAGAGCTCGCTGCTCCCGCTGCTGACCACCCAGGCGGAGCCGATCATCGACGCCGCGGGCGTGCTGATCCGCGGCCACCTGACGGCGTACGACGTGCCGCTGACCGAGGACCGGGTCAGCGCCCTGGTCGACATGGTCATCCGGGTGCTGCTCTCGCACGTCACCGCGCCGGGCGGATCGCCCGAGCGCACTGCCGAGGACATCGCCTTCATCGCCGAACGGGTGCTGCAGCCGGGCTCCTGAGACTCACGTCCGCTTTGTCCCTCCGCTGGCTACCATGGACTGTCAGGAAGTGGGGGACTGATGAGGTCTTGGGGAGCGGGCGTGCTGGCGCTGTGTGCTGCCCTGGCTCTGGCCGGGTGCGGCGGAACCTCTCCGAAGGATCCGAAGCCTGCGGCCCACACCAGCACCGGCGCGAGCACGCCTCCGGCCTCGCTCGCTGACGTGGCCATGCCCCGACCGGGCAAGCTGAAGCCGCCGATCCTCTCCGCGGACATCCTGGTGCAGAGCCAGGACCCGCTTCCGCCCTCGCTGGTCGCCCAGGCCAAGGGCATCAAGAGCGTCGTCGCGGTCGACCAGTTCTCACTCGCGAGCTTCTACTCGGAAGAGGACGAGGTCACCTACGCCGCTGTCGATCCGAGTGCCTTCCGGTACTTCGCGGCTCCGGCCACAGCGCAGACTGCCGAGGTCTGGAACCGCATCGCCGATGGCGAGATCGCGATCACCCCGGAGCTCAAGGCCGAGCTGCCGATCACGCACGAGTCGGTCACGATGGGCAACGACGATGACGCGGAGACGGTGCACATCGGTGCGTTCGCCCCGCTGGTCCTGCGGTCCAAGATCAGTGCCATCGTCAACGAGCGCTGGGCCGACAAGCTGCACATGGTCAAGAACAACGCGCTCATCGTCTCCACCGGCGAGAAGTCGCCGCTGACCGCGCAGAAGAATCTCCGCAAGGCCGTCGGCAACCGCGGTTCGGTGACTCTGCTGGCCCTGCACTTCGACATCAACGCGCCGCAGACCGCGATCCTCACCGGTGGGTCGGTCGCCCGGGCCGTCGGTTCGTTCACCTACACGGCCAACGCCGACGGGACGGTCAACCCCGACAAGAGCTGGGTCCGGGCCTTCATCCGCACCGAGACGGTGCCCATCATCGGCCGGGTCACCTGCAACAAGGCGATGATCCCGCAGCTGCGGGCAGCCCTGAACGAGGTCGTCGCCCGCGGCCTCGCCTCGAAGATCCACAAGAACGAGTACGGCGGTTGCTACGTGCCGCGTTACATCGCCAAGGACCCAGCCCAGGGGCTGTCGTTCCACACCTTCGGCACGGCCATCGACCTCAACGTCCCCGGCAACCAGCGCGGCACCGTCGGCACGATGGACCGGACCGTGGTGAAGATCTTCGAGAAGTGGGGCTTCAACTGGGGCGGGAACTGGCACTACACCGACCCGATGCACTTCGAACTGGCTCGGATCGTGGCCGTTCGTTAGTCGATCAGCGAGACCCGCAGGTCCTCCGGCAGCAACCGGCGTCCTTCGATCAGGTGCTCACCGACCACCACGGTGATCGTCTGCGCCGCCATGATCCCGAACAGCACCAGCAGCTGAGCGGTGGCGGCCTGAACCGGTGAGCCTCCGCCCAGCATCACGCCGATGAACGCACCGGGCAGCGTGACGATGCCGGTCGTGGTGACCTGGTCCAGGCCCGGGAGCAGCGCTTCGGGTGCACGTCGGTGGATGCTCAGGTCGATGGCGTCGGCGGGCCGCATGCCGAGGGAGAGCGATGCCTCGTACTGGGCGTGCTCCTCGCGGAGCGCCGCGAAGGACCGGCGCCCGCAGAGCGTGTTCGCGGTCATCGCGTTGCCGACGATGATGCCCGCGACCGGGATGATCGCGATGCCCTGGAACGGGACAGCACCGCTGCCCAGCACGATGAGCAGGACCGGGGCGATGCCGGCGGCCATCGCGGCCGCGGACCACAACCAGGCCTGGGGCGCCTCGATCCGCTTCGAGGTGGTGAGCACGCCCATCGCGAACATCGCGAGCACGAACAGCCACGAGAGAGCGAGGTTGTCGATGACCGCCTTGATGAGCAGGGCCACGATGGCGAGCTGGGCGAGGGCCCGCACCCCGGCGATCAGGGCCGACCGCGCCAGCCCGTAGCCGGCGTACAGGTGGGTGACCAGGGCAAGCGCCAGCAGCAGCGCGAGCGCGAGGCCGACCTGCCATCCCGGGTCGATGGTCACGAGAGTCACAGTAGAGGTCACGAGGTTTCGACAGGCTCAACCGGCGAGGCCGGGCTGTAACGTGCGCCCCATGCGTGCAGCCCAGGTGACCCGGCTCGACGGACCCCTCGCCGTCGAGATCAACGAGATCGACGAGCCGACCGAGAACGGCATCTTCGGACCCCAGATCCTGATCGAGGTGCACGCCGTCGGCGTGAGCTTCCCCGACCTGCTGATGTCCAAGGGTGAGTACCAGCTCAAGCCGGACCCGCCGTTCACCCTGGGTGTCGACATCGCCGGCGTGATCCGCAGCGCGCCGGAGGGGACCGGATTCGCTGCCGGGGACCGCGTGGCTGCCTGCGGCGGCGTCGGCGGCGCCGCCGAGGTCGTCGGCCTCGGCGCCGACAACATCTTCCCGCTGCCCGACAACCTGTCCTTCGAGCAGGGCGCGGCGCTGCCGATGAACTACCTGACCGCGCAGTTCGTCCTCCAGGAGCGTGGTCACCTGCGCGAGGGCGAGACCATCCTGGTCAACGGTGCCGCCGGCGGCGTCGGCACCGCGACCATCCAGGTCGCCAAGGGCTACGGCGCGAAGGTGATCGGAGTGGTGTCCTCGGAGGAGAAGGCCGAGATCGCGAAGAAGGCCGGCGCCGACGAGACCGTGATGGTCGAGGGGTTCCGCGACGCGGTCAAGGAGCTGACCGGCGGCCAGGGTGTCGACATGGTCGTCGACGTCGTCGGCGGTGACACCTTCACCGACTCGCTGCGCACGCTCGCGACCCAGGGCCGACTGCTGGTGGTCGGCTTCGCCGGCGGTGCCATCCCCGAGGTCAAGGTCAACCGGCTGCTGCTCGACAACACCGACGTCCGCGGCGCCGCCTGGGGCGAGTACGCGATGCGGCGCCCCGGCTACATGGCGCAGCAGTGGCGCGAGCTGCTGCCGATGATGGCTTCCGGTGTCATCGACCCCCCGATCGGCGCGGTCTACGACCTCGAGGACATGGGACGCGCGCTGCAGGAAATGGACGAGCGGAAGACCCTCGGCAAGACTGTCCTGCGCGTGCGCTGACATCGGGTCGGCACACACGACGCGAGGAGATCACCATGACCCTGTCCCGCACGCTTGCCGCCGCGGGCGCGGCCGTCCTGATCAGCACCGCGCTCGCCGGGTGCGGCAGCAGCGACAAGTCCTCGGACGACAAGTCCGGTGACGCCAAGACACTGACCAAGACCGAGTTCCAGACGCAGGCCAACAAGCTCTGCGACCAGGCGAACAAGGACACCGAGACCTACGGCGCCAACATCACCGAGAAGTCGAGCGACTCCGACGTGGCGGATGCGATCGACAAGACGGTGAAGCGCAACGACGAGCTCGTCGACGCGATCGCCGCGCTGAAGGCTCCGAAGGACATCCAGGACGACGTCACCTCGATGCTCGACGCGGTCCGCGCGGCCGACCAGGAGCTCGACAAGGTCTCCTCGGTCAAGGACATGATGTCGTTCGACCCGAACGCGACCGTGTTCAAGACCGCCAACGAGAAGGCCGCGGCTCTCGGCCTCGACACCTGCGCCTCCTGATCGCGGAAGGGCCGCGTCGCAGCTGCGACGCGGCCCCTTTTCCTTTTCCGTGGACGTTCCCGACCGGGTCCGTCAGACTGACCGCGCTGCGCTGACATCGGGTCAGCGCAAACACGAGGAGATCGCCATGACCCTGTCCCGCACGCTTGCCGCCGCGGGCGCGGCCGTCCTGATCAGCACGGCACTGGCCGGGTGCGGTAGCAGCGACAAGTCCTCGGACGACAAGTCCGGTGACGCCACGACGCTGACCAAGGCGCAGTTCCAGGAGCAGGCCAACAAGCTCTGCGGCGATCTCAACGACGACGTGGAGAAGATCGGCGCGGATCTCGGACCGGACTCCTCTGATGCTGAGGTCAAGGCCGTGATCACGCAGCTCGTGGCGCGGAACACCAAGCTGATCAGCGACATCGACGAGCTGAAGGTGCCCGCGGACCTCAAGACCGAGGTCGACAGCATGCTGGACAGCCTGCGTGCCGCGGGTGAGGAGTTCTCGGCGGTTGGCTCGGTCGACGACCTGAACGCTCTCGACGTGGATCACGGCGTGTTCGCCGAGTCCGACCAGAAGGCGAAGGACCTCGGTCTGGACACCTGCGCCTCGTAGGCACAGCCCCGGCCCGCCAGGTTCGCTGACGGCGGAATCCGTTCGCGACCTGACGTGCCGGGTCCCCGGTTAGGCTGCCGGGGTGACGATTCTTGATGACGCCCGCGAGGGCATGGACCTCTCCATCCGGCCGCAGGACGACCTGTTCGGCCACGTGAACGGCACCTGGCTCGCCGAGTCCGAGATTCCGTCGGACCGAGCGTCGTGGGGGCCGTTCGTGATGCTCGCCGACACGTGCGAGCAGCAGGTCCGCGACATCATCGAGGACTGCAGCGCGGGCAAGGTCGACGGTGTCGACGCCAAGAAGATCGGCGACCTGTTCGCCAGCTTCATGGACGCCGACCGGGTCGAGCAGCTCGGCGCCCAGCCCATCCAGGCTGCGTTGACCTCGGTCGAGAACGTCCACAGCCTGCTCGACCTCGCCGCCTTCCTCGGCCACTTCGAGCGTGACGGCGGGGGCGGCATCTTCGGCTCGTACATCGACACCGACGACCGCGATTCCGACCGCTACCTGGTGAACGTGACCCAGGGCGGTCTCGGCCTGCCGGACGAGTCGTACTACCGCGAGGACAAGTTCGAGGAGATCCGCACCAAGTACGTCGACTACCTCGAGAAGATCCTCACCCTCGCCGAGCGCCCCGACGCGCGGGCGACCGCGGAGACCGTGTTCGCCCTGGAGAAGCGCATCGCCGAGGGTCACTGGGAACGCGCCGAGACGCGCGACGTGATCAAGACCTACAACCTGACGTCGTACGCGGACCTGAAGGCGGCGCTGCCCTCCTTCGACTTCGAGGTCTACGTCCGCAACCTCGGGGGCGACGCGCAGACGCTGGCCGAGACGGTCGTCCGCCAGCCGTCGTTCCTGGTGCACCTGGAGACGGTGCTCAAGGAAGCCCCGATCGAGGCGTGGCGTGCGTTCCTCGAGGTGCGCATCGTCCGTTCGGCCGCGGCGTACCTGCCGGACGCGTTCGTCCAGGCGAACTTCGACTTCTACGGCCGCACGCTCTCGGGCACGCCCGAGCTGCGTGCGCGCTGGAAGCGCGGCGTCGGGCTCGTCGAGGGCGGCCTGGGTGAGGCGGTCGGTCGCGAGTACGTCGCGCGGCACTTCCCGCCGCGCTCCAAGGAGCTGATGGACGGGCTCGTCGACAACCTGCTCCAGGCCTACCGGCAGAGCATCACCGCGCTGGACTGGATGGGCGAGGAGACCAAGCAGAAGGCCTTCGAGAAGCTCGACTCGTTCCGGCCGAAGATCGGCTACCCGGTGAAGTGGCGCGACTACTCCGCCCTGGAGATCTCCGCCGACGACCTGGTCGCCAACGTCAACGCGATCTCCGCGTTCGAGACCGATCGGCAGCTGGCCAAGATCGGTGCCCCGGTCGACCGCGACGAGTGGTTCATGCTGCCGCAGACGGTGAACGCCTACTACAACCCGGGCACCAACGAGATCTGCTTCCCGGCCGGCATCCTGCAGAAGCCGTTCTTCGACGCGGACGCGGACCCGGCCGAGAACTACGGCGGCATCGGCGCGGTGATCGGTCACGAGATCGGCCACGGCTTCGACGACCAGGGCGCCCAGTACGACGGCGCGGGCAACCTCAACGACTGGTGGACCGCGGACGACAAGGCTGCCTTCGAGAAGAAGTCGCAGGCGCTCATCTCCCAGTACGACGACTTCGAGCCGCGGGAGCTTCCGGGCGAGCACGTCAACGGCGCGCTGACCGTCGGCGAGAACATCGGCGACCTCGGTGGTCTGACGATCGCGCACAAGGCCTACGAGATCTCGCTCGACGGCGCTGCCGTTCCGGAGCGTGAGGGCCTGACCGGCATCCAGCGGCTGTTCCTGAACTGGAGCTACGTCTGGCGGACCAAGCGTCGCAAGGAGCTGGCCAGTCAGTACCTGACCACCGACCCGCACAGCCCGCCGGAGTTCCGCGCCAACATCGCGCGGAACCTGCAGGAGTTCCACGACGCCTTCGGCACCCAGCCCGGTGACGGGCTCTGGCTCGAGCCCGAGGACCGTGTCCGGATCTGGTGAGGTGAACGAGCGCCGCACCTGGCTCCCGTTCGGAGTGGTCGCGGCGCTGGTCATCACCGGGCTCGCGGTCGTGCTGCTGGTGAACCGCGGTTCGGGCCCGGCACCGCGGTGCGCGGGCCCGGTGCGGGCCACGAGTCCGCTGGTGGCGCCGTCCCGCTTCTCCGAGGACGAGCACCTCGCGACGCTGTCTGCCGCGGTCGGTCGGATGGGGACGCCGGTCGCACCGTGCGCGCCGGGGTCGGGTTCA
>NZ_RJSG01000005.1:866-89624 GCF_003725775.1 Nocardioides marmorisolisilvae | reverse complement strand
GTTGCCGCTGCACGTGAACCCGGCTCCGAACCCGACGATCAGCACCACGTCGCTGCCGAACGCGCAGGCCTTCCAGACCTACTCGACGACCCTGTCGAAGTCCGGGAACGCCGGTACGTGGTCGATCACCTCGGGCACGCTGCCGAGCGGCCTGACCTTCGACACCGCGACCGGCACGATCTCCGGCAAGCCGACGGTCTCGGGTGACTTCCCGCTGACGTTCAAGTTCACCGAGACCGAGTCCGGCACCTTCGCGACCAAGTCGCTGCCGCTGCACGTGAACCCGGCCCCGGACCCGACGATCAACACGACCACGCTTCCTGCGGTCCTGATCAACGCCAACTACAGCCAGGCGCTGTCCAAGACCGGCAACGCCGGAACCTGGTCGATCAGTGCGGGTGCACTGCCGACCGGGCTGACGCTGGACGCCGACACCGGTCTGATCTCCGGGGTGCCGACGGTGTCGGGGACGTTCAACTTCACCGTCAAGTTCACCGAGACCGAGTCGGGCACCTTCGACACGCAGGCGTTGTCGATCCTGGTGTACTCGCGCCCGACCATCACCACCACGGGTCTGCCGGACGCGCTGAAGGACAACAGCTACTCGGCGACTCTGACCAAGTCCGGCGGCTCGGGCTCGGGCACCTGGTCGGTCTCGGCCGGCACCCTGCCCACCGGGCTCTCGCTCTCCTCGGCGGGCGTGTTCTCCGGCACGGCGACGGTGAACGGTGACTACAGCTTCACGGTCAGGTTCGCCGACAGCGTGACGGGTGCGGCGACCACCAAGGTCCTGACGATCCACGTCGGCCCGACGGCGATCAAGAACGGCTCGCTCGCCGACGGCAAGGTCGGGGTCGCCTACTCGGTGCAGTTCAACGGCGCTCCGAGCGGCGTCTCGGGCTGGAACCTGGACAGCGGCACCCTGCCCCCGGGTCTGAGCCTGAGCGGTGCCGGCGTGCTGTCGGGTACGCCGACCGTGGCGGGTGACTACACCTTCGCGGTGACCTACTCGGTGCTGCTGAAGCCGAGCCGGACCAAGACGTTCACGCTGCACATCAACCCGTAGGCGGGCTGCTCAGAAGACGTTGCGCGGCCGGAACTGGACGCTGATCCTCGGCCCGACCGGGCGGGAGGTCTTCGGGACGGCGTGCTCCCAGGTGCGCTGGCACGAGCCGCCCATGACGATCAGGTCGCCGTGGCCCAGCGCGTGGGTGACAGCGGTGCTGCCTCCGAGCGGTCGCAGCAGCAGCTTGCGCGGGCTGCCGAAGGAGACGATCGCGACCATCGTGTCGTGGCTGCGGCCGCGGCCAATGTTGTCGCCGTGCCAGGCGACCGAGTCGTTGCCGTCGCGGTAGTAGCAGCAGCCGGCGGTGACGAAGGGCTCGCCGAGCTCGTCGGCGTAGTGCACGTCGAGGGCGTCCCGCGCCGCGGTCAGCGTCGCGTGGGGGAGCGGGTCGCCGATGCCGTAGGTGTGCACGAGCCGGGGGACGTCGACGACCCGGTCGTACATCTCGCGGCTCTCCGCCCGCCAGGGGACCTCGGCCAGCAGGTGCTCGAAGACGGTGTCAGCGCCGACGAACCAGCCCGGCAGGACGTCCACCCAGGCGCCGTTGGTCAGGATCGTGCGCTGCACGCCTGACAGTGGCCCGACGCCGGGGTCCGGTTGGTCGAACAGCGAGGGCTGGAACGCGACGCTCACGCTGGGGAGCGTAGCAGAGGATCGAACAGATGTTCGATCAACGCGGGGCCGGGTCGACCGCGACTCCGCTCTGGATCGGCGCCTCGGCAGGCAGGGACTCCGGCGTCGTTTCTGCGCGCACCAGTCCGTTGGCGACGTCGTCCAGCTGCGGCTCCAGGCGCACCGCAGACAACCAGGCGGTCAGGCCGCAACCGAGCACGAGCATCGCGATGAACTCCAGGTGCAGGCCGTGCCCGATCATGAAGCCCGCGACGATCGGCCCCAGGATCGAGGCCGTCTGGAAGACGCCGGCGGTCAGAGCGTTGTAGCGCCCGCGCAGGTGGTCAGGGGCGAGGTCGTTGACGATCGCCGGCATGGTCGGCTGCAGCAGTGTCTCGCCGAGGGCGAACACCGAGGCGCAGGCAGCGACGAACAGGGTCGCGGACACGGTGCCGGGGGAGATTCCGCTGGCCGCGAGGCACAGCCACGAGGCCGCCCACACCGCCGACATCACCACGATCACCCGGGTCCGCTTGCGACCCTCGATGCGTTGCAGGACGACCAGCTGGAGCAGCACGATCACCAGGGTGTTCGCGGCGAACGCGAAGCCGAGGCCGCGGGTGGACACCTCGCCGATCGCACGCGAGTAGGCGGGCATGCCGGCGTTGAGCTGGGAGTAGCCGACGAACGCGGAGACGAACATCAGCGCGCACACGGTGCGCATCGCCGGTGCGCGGAACACCTGCAGGTAGGTGACCTCCTCGTCAGGGCCGTCCTCGGGCGGCGGCACCGGGCCACCGATGTTGCGCAGCGGGAACAGCATCAGGAACAGGCTCGGCACGTAGCTGATCGCGTCACCGATGTACATGAGCTGGAAGGAGCCCAGGTGGTGCACGTCGGCGACCAGACCGCCGACGATGCCGCCGATCCCGATGCCCAGGTTGAGCAGGGAGAAGTTCATGCCGAAGTAGCGGGCCCTGATCTCCGAGGGCACCACCGAGGAGATCAGCGCCTGGGACGTCGGCCAGCCCATCCCGAACCCGGCGCCGATGATCGCGATCGCGATGGTCGTGGTCACGATGTTGTCGGCGAAGGCCACCATCGTCTGCCCGACCATTGCCGAGACGAGCACGACGATCATCGTGGCGCGCGGGCCGACCTTGTCGATCAGCTTGCCCGCCGGGGCCGCCGCGATCACGCCGGCGGCCGACATGGCGGCCAGCAGCACGCCCACGACCTCCAGCGAGTACCCCCGCAACTCGTGCAGGTAGACGACCCAGAACGGGAGCACCAGACCGGTGCCGATGAACTCGAAAGCGACCACCGACAGCATCAACCGGCCCTCGCGCGGCAGGTCGTGCCAGAACGAGGCGATCGAGGGTCGTTCGGTCGTGGAGGTCATCGCGTTCGAGTCTCGCACCGGGCACCGACAGCCGCACCCGGTTAAAGGCGGCCCCCGCGCTGATGCTCCGAAAACGCCGTCGCGGTCCGCTGGTCCTCGCTAGGGTTGCCTCGGAGCGAAGGGGAAAAAGGGGAGCCAGTTGTCCGAGCACGGGATTCCTGCGACCCAGCGGGGGCGGAAGCACCTGCTGGTTCGCGAGTATGTCCGCTCCCTGATCGTCGACGCCGAACCCGGGAGCCCGGCTCCCTCGGAGCGGGACCTGGTCGAGCAGTTCGGGGTGGCGCGGATGACCGTCCGGCACGCCCTCGACGGTCTCGTCGCCCAGGGCCTGCTGGAGCGCATCCCCGGCCGCGGCACCTTCGTCACCAAGCCGCTGATCGACATGCAGATGCGCCTCTCCTCGTTCTCCGAGGAGATGGAGCGGCGTGGCAAGGTGCCGGAGTCGCGGACCCTGCTCGCCCGCCGGGAGACCGCCGGGCCCGGTCTGGCGCGCGCCCTGGAGGCCGAGGTCGGTGCCCCGATCGTGCACTGGGAGCGCCTGCGTCTGGCCGACGGCCAGCCGATCGCGATCCAGCACGTCTACCTGTCGCTGGACACCTTCCCGCGCTTCCTCGACGACGCGCTGCCGGCCTCGCTCTACTACTTCTTCGCCGACCGCGACCTGATGCCGACCTGGGGTGAGGACTCCGTGGTCGCCGCGGTCGCCACCGAGGACGAGGCCCAGGCGCTCGAGCTCGAGCCGGGCGCCCCGGTGCTGCACATCTCCCGGCGTTCGTTCTGCCGCGAGGTCGCCGTCGAGGTCACCCGCAGCATCTACCGCGCAGACCGGTACACCCTGTGGGTGCCGGTGCTCAGGCCGGAGCACCTCCGCTAAGACGGCCGATCGGGGCGATCTCGATCCCGGCCTCCTCGCACACCCAGGTGGGATTCGGCCCGCCGAGGTCCGGTTCGACGTACAGGGCGTGGGTCGCGTCCTCGCACGTCGGGCACACCGGCCAGCGGCCCGCGCGCTCGAGCAGCCCGTCCTGCACGTCCTGGGCGACGAGGCCGACGATGAAGTCCTGACCGGCCGGCCACTGCTCCAACCACCAGGCGCGCTGCGCCACCGCGTCCTCCAGGAGCGAGACCGCATCGGCATCGGCGACGCCGGTCACCTCGAGGTCGTGCAACACGAGGGCCCGTGCCGTCATGATCGGGTTGTCGGGTGTCACGATGGCCATTGTGTCTGGTGCCCCCGAATCCGAACCGCTCCTCGAGGTCTGCGTGCTGCACGCACGCGACGCAGCAGCGGCGACCGCCGGTGAGGCCGACCGGCTGCTGCTGCTCTCCCAGCCCGAGCGCGGGGGGCTGACGCCTGAGCCGTCGGTACTGTCCGCGGTGTTGCGCGAGACCGACCTGCCGGTGCGGGTGATGCTGCGCGTGGGCGACTCGCTGAGCATCGACGGCGGCCAGTTCAGCCGCCTCGTCGGGACCGCGCGGACCTGCCTCGAGCTGGGTGCCGCGGGTGTGAGCTTCGGGTTCCTCGACCACGATCTGGAGATCGACCGGGCCAGCTGCTCCGCCCTGGCGAGCGAGCTGGTCGGCGTCGGCTGGACCTTTCACCGCGGGTTCGACCAAGCGCTGGAGCCGCGGCGCGCGTGGCGCGACGTCCTCGACCTGCCGGGGCTGGACGCGGTCGCCTCGGCCGGATCCACGCGTGGGTTGGCGGCGGGCGGCGACGAGCTGGTCGAGCGCGCCGGCGGCAACCCGAGGATCGCCGCGCAGCTGCTGGTCTCCGGCGGTCTCACGACCGAGCAGGTTCCGTGGCTCGTCCGCGCCGGGGTGCACCAGTTCGGTCTCGGCGACGAGGTGCGGCCGGGCGGTTCCTGGACCAAGGCGTACGTCGACACCGCGGCCGTGCGGGCCTGGCGGCTGCTCCTGGACGACGCCCCCCAGCGGGCGCTCGGCGTACCGGTCGACTGAGGTCGCAGGATCTCCCCAATTGCTGGACACCCGCGTCGTGCGCGGGTGAAGGTTGCCGTCAGGCTCGCTGAAGGGACAGGGATGAAGCGCATTCTCGGAGTGGTCCTCGTGGCCGTCATGGCCGCGACGATCGCGGGGTTCGCGGCCGTGCAGACGTCCTCGGCGGCGCCGACGGTGGCCGCGTTCACGCCGAAGCTCACGGCGTGGTCGACCTGCAGCTACGGGCAGTGCGCCACCGTCACCGTGCCGCTCGACTACGGGCACCCGGACAACGGGAAGACCGTCAAGCTGGCGCTGAGCCGGAAGTCCGCCCAGACCTCGGCCGGCCCGTACGCCGGGATGATGCTGCTGAACCCCGGCGGTCCCGGTGGGTCGGGTCTGTACCTCGCCGGCAGGCAGAGCGACGTGCCGGGCAGTGCTGCCAAGCGGTACGACTGGATCGGCTTCGACCCGCGCGGCGTCGGGAACTCGGTGCCGTCGCTGCACTGCAACTCCAGCTACTTCGGGGCCAACCGACCGAACTTCGTGCCGACCACGCAGGCGCTCTACGACTACTGGCGCAAGAAGACCAACGCCTATGCGGTGGCCTGCGGGAACAGCTCGGCGAAGGCGCTGCTGCCGTTCATGACCACCCGGGACACGGTCCGCGACATGGAGAGCATTCGTCAGGCCTACTACAACCAGGCGACCTCGGCGAAGAAGCCGATGCTCACCAAGCTCAACTTCTACGGCTTCTCCTACGGCACCTGGCTGGGCCAGGTCTACGCCGCGCGGTACCCGACCAAGGTCGGCCGGTTCATCCTCGACGGCGTCATCGACCCGCGCCGCTACTGGTACCACTCGAACCTCGACCAGGACGTCTGGTTCGACAAGAACCTCAACAGCTTCTTCAGCTGGATCGCCCAGCACGACTCGACGTACCACCTGGGCACGTCCTGGCTGACGATCCGGTCGGGCTACAACCGGTTGCTCAAGCAGCTGGACGCGCACCCGGCAGCGAGCGGGAAGCTCGGCCCGGACGAGCTCACCGACGCGATCCTCGAGGCGTCGTACTACGTCTACCACTGGCGCTCGATCGCCAGTAACTACAGCCAGCTCGTCCGCAGCGGCAACGGCACACCGATGTGGAACCGGTACGTCGACAGCAACCAGGGCGACGACAACGGCTACGCCGTCTACCTGGCCGTCGAGTGCACCGATGCGCCGTCGCCGTCGTTCGCCTGGCAGCGCGACGACACCTGGGACGTCTACAAGAAGCGGCCGTTCCTGGCGTGGGACAACACCTGGTACAACATGCCCTGCCTGACCTGGAAGGCCTCCGCGCACACCCCGGTCAACCCGTACGGCACCCAGGTGAAGTCCCACATCCTGCTGATCAGCGAGACCCACGACGCCGCGACGCCGTACTCCGGAGCGGTCGAGGTGAAGCGGCGCTTCCCGACCGCCTCGCTGATCGCCGGACTGGGTGGGACCACGCACGCCGGCTCGCTCTCCGGGGTCTCCTGCGTGGACGACGCGATCGCGGCCTACCTGGCGGACGGGACGGTTCCCACCCGGCAGTCGGTGCACAGCTACGACCTCGGCTGCCCCAAGGTCCCGGTGCCCTCGGGAGGTCTGCTCGGGCGGACCTCGGCCAGCTCCGTGATGCCGCTGCTGCTGCGGGGCAGCTAGTCCTTGATCGGCAGGTCGTCGGAGTCGACGATCCGGTAGGCGTACCCCTGCTCGGCCAGGAAGCGCTGCCGGTTCTGGGCGAAGTCGGCGTCCACGGTGTCGCGGGCGACGATCGTGTAGAACCGCGCCGTCTTTCCGTCGGCCTTCGGTCGCAGCAGCCGGCCGAGCCGCTGGGCCTCCTCCTGGCGTGACCCGAACGACCCGCTGACCTGGATCGCCACGGCAGCCTCGGGCAGGTCGATCGAGAAGTTCGCGACCTTGGAGACCACCAGCAGGTCGATCTCGCCCTCGCGGAAGGCGTTGAACAGCTCCTCGCGCTCCTTGACGCTGGTCTCGCCCTTGATCACCGGGGCGCCCAGGTGCTCGCCGAGCTCGTCGAGCTGGTCGAGGTACTGGCCGATCACCAGCGTCGGCTCGCCCTGGTGCTGCCGGACGAGCTGCTCGGCGACCCGGCTCTTCGAGAAGGTGCACGACGCCAGCCGGTAGCGCTCCTCGGGTTCGGCGGTCGCGTAGGCCAGCCGCTCGCCGTCCGGCAGGGTGACCCGGACCTCGACGCAGTCGGCCGGGGCGATCCAGCCCTGGGCCTCGATGTCCTTCCAGGGGGCGTCGTACCGCTTCGGCCCGATGAGGCTGAACACGTCGCCCTCGCGACCGTCCTCGCGGATCAGGGTCGCGGTCAGGCCGATCCGCCGGCGGGCTTGCAGGTCGGCCGACATCCGGAAGACCGGCGCGGGCAGCAGGTGCACCTCGTCGTAGACGATCAGGCCCCAGTCCCGGGCGTCGAGCAGCTCCAGGTGGGGGTGCACGCCGTTCCGCTTGTGGGTCAGCACCTGGTACGTCGCGATGGTGACCGGACGGATCTCCTTGCGGGCGCCGGAGTACTCGCCGATCTCGTCCTCGGTGAGCGAGGTCCGCTTGAGCAGCTCGTGCTTCCACTGCCGGGCGCTGACGGTGTTGGTGACCAGGATCAGCGTGGTCGCCTTGGCGTGCGCCATCGCCGCCGCGCCGACGATCGTCTTGCCGGCACCGCACGGGAGCACGACGACTCCGGAGCCTCCGTGCCAGAAGGACTCAGCGGCCTGCTTCTGGTAGTCGCGCAGGTTCCAGCCGTCCTCGACCAGATCGATCTGGTGGGCCTCGCCGTCGACGTAGCCGGCGAAGTCCTCGGCCGGCCAGCCGAGCTTGAGCAGTGCCTGCTTCAGGTTGCCGCGCTGGCTCGGGTGGACCGCGATCGTGTCCGGGTCGAGCAGCTCGCCGAGCATCCCGGCCAGCTTCTTGCTGCGGGTGACCTCGGTGAAGACGGCGTGGTCGGCGCTGATCAGCACCAGACCGTGGATCGGGTGCTTCTCCAACCGCAGCCGCCCGTAGCGGTCCATCGTCTCGGCGATGTCGACGAGCAGGGAGTGCGGGACGGCGTACCGGCTGTGCGCGAGCAGCGCGTCGATGACCTGCTCGGCGTCGTGGCCGGCGGCGCGCGCGTTCCACAGGCCCAGCGGGGTCAGCCGGTAGGTGTGGATGTGCTCCGGCGAGCGCTCCAGCTCGGCGAACGGCGCGATGGCACGGCGGGCCTCGGCGGCGCGCTCGTGGTCGACCTCGAGCAGCAGGGTCTTGTCCGACTGGACGATCAGGGGGCCGTCGTTCATAGCCTGCCGAGTTTACTCGTCGGCACCAGAGGTCCTGACCTCGTTGATCCGGTGCACCGCGAAGGTCCGGACCTCGTCGCTGCGCTCGTCGTACGCCGTGAGCTGACCGCCGCCGACCTCGCGCGGCCGGACGATCCGCTCGGTCGAGGTGCCGTGGTTGTCGAGGTAGCTGATCCAGACCTCGTCCCCGCTCGCGGCCGCCTCGCGCAGGGCGGTCATCACGTCGGCGGGGGTCCGTGCCGGCCCTCGGGACGGGCGCGATGCTGCGGCCCGGTCGCCGGCGCGCACCGCAGCGACGACGGCCGAGGTCCGGGCCGCCAGCCGCGCGTTGTCGCGCCCGGTGCCCGGCCGCGGCCTCGGGGTACGGGCCCGGAACTCCTCGGGCTTGGCCACCCGGACGGTGCCGTCGGCCGCCTCGACCACCGGTGCGGCACCGAGCTCGCGCAGCTTGGGAAGCAGCACCTGGAGCGGGACGTCGGAGACGATCACGGTGGGCGCGATCCGCCGCAGGCGTAGCGCCCCGGCGGAGAGGTGCATCAGCTCGGTCAGAGCGGTCTCGTCGTCGCTGCGCAGGAACGACTCGGCGACCCCGAGACGCAGGGTGCCGAAGCGACGGGAGACGTCGTCGACCAGGTAGTCGAGCGCTTGGGGGACCGGGGTCCGCGAGGACGACGCCAGGAAGTCCTTGACCTCCACCACCGACCAGCCGGAGTCGAAGGCGCGGCGCACCGAGTCGACGGTGAACCGGTAGACCGTGGCACCACCGCGCGACTCGACGTCGGCGAGCAGCGAGAGCTGGCGCCCGAACTCCTGCTCCAGCGGTCCGGGGGCGACCGCGGTCAGGTCGGCCTGGATCAGGACGTGGTCGATCGGCGTCGGCAGCAGCGCGTCCAGGACCGGGACCGGGTCGTCTCCGGTGAGCAGCGCCCGTCCGAACGAGGAGACCCCGCTCAGGCCGGTGATGCCGACGAGCGCCGCCTCGTCGAGGTGGGGACCGACCAGCTCGAAGCGACCGGCCGGGCGTCGGGGGAAGCGCCAGCGCAGCCGCTCGACGAGGGAGGCGATCCCCGTGCCGGCAGCCAGCGCCTGACCCGGGGCCAGGTCGAGGAGGGCGGTGAGCGCGGTCTGCCGGTCGGCGGCGAGCCAGGTGCGCTCGAGGCCGGGCGAGAGGGCGTTGATCGGCTTGTCCCCGTCGCGGCTGCCGATCGCACTGACCAGGCGAGGGTTCTCCTGCCAGGCCTTCGCCAGGGTCAGCCAGCGCTCGGCGCCGGAGCGGCCGGCCCAGACGTCGTAGGAGTCGGTGGGCAGCCAGGCCGAGTCCAGCTCGTCGTTCATGCCCAGCGCGAGCAGTCCGGCCGCGGTCGCGGTCTCGATGATCAGTGCGGCCGTGGGCAGGTCGGCGTGGATGAGCTCTGCTGCAGCGCGCAGGTCGCGGACGCCGAGCCCGCCGGTCCGCAGGCCGCCCGGGGGTCGGGTCGCCCACGTCTCGAGCAGCATCTCGGTGCGCCGGATGAGCTCGTACGCCGCACCGGCGGCTCCCCGGTCGACCAGGTCCTGGGCCCGGTCGCCGACCGCGAGCCCCGGGACCGCGTCGATGCGTTCGCGCGTCGAGCGGCCACCCCGCAGCCGCAGCCGCACCGACCACGGGACGACCACGTGGCGCTCGTCGCGCGGGACCAGCAGGCGGTGCGCGAGCAGCACCTCGGTCGGCGTGCTCGCGTCGGTGATCCGCACCGGCCAGGTCGCGTTCGCTACCGTCCCCGCTGCGTCGGTCTCGTCGAGGTGATCGAGGATCGTCCGGGCACGGTCGTCCAGGTCCGCCAGCGCTGCGTCGATCTCGCGGGCCGGCGGTCCGGGCGGCAGGCCGAGGAGCTCGGCCACGACGGTGACGGGTCGCCAGGTCTCCGGGTCGCCCCAGATCAGCGCCAGCTCGCTGAGCCGATCCAGGGCGGCGTCGACCGCCTCCGGTGCGGCGTTCACGAAGGAGTGCACCACGTCCGACGGGGCGGGTCCGACCTGGATCACGGTCAGCAGGGTCTCCAGCTGCAGACGGTCGAGGAGGTCGAGGGCCCGAACCACGGAGACCCGCACGACGGCACGCGAGGCCAGCTGGGCGGAGTCCGTCGGCGCCGGGACCGCGAGGTCGGGACGCACCTCCAGCAGCGCGACCAACCGCTCGTCGGGCCAGCTGCGGAACTGGTCGGCGAGGGTGCGCGGAGGGGCGGACGAGGACATCCGACCAATTCTACGGGCCTCGGTGGTTGAGGTGCTCCGACCGAGGAACGAGGAAGGAGCCTCGAAACCCGGTGAGCCGAAAAGAGACTGTTGAAATCCGCACCAAGTCCCTAGGGTCGAGGGACCGATCTCGGAAAGGACGCTGATGAGCGACTCGATCGACTCCCTGGCCGCCGACTACTTCGCTGCGTGGCTCGCCGCGGGTCCCACGGAGGCGCACCTGCTGTCCGAGTACGCCTACGCGGGGAAGTACGAGGACCTCTCGCGCGCCGAGGAGGACCGGCGGATCGCCGAGCTCAACGGCTTCGTCGACCGGGCGAACGCACTTCCCGACGGCGAGCTCGACGCCCAGCAGCGCATCACCCGGGACGTGCTGATCAGCGATGCCAGCACCTCGGTCGGGATGCTCCGCGCGCGGTTCGCCGAGTTCGCCGCGGACCCGCTGTTCGGGCCGCAGACCGAGCTGCCCCTGGTCGTGGGGATGCTCTCGATCCCCGACGCCGAGGTGGCCGACGCGATGGTCGAGAAGTACCGCGCGATCGGGAAGTCCTTCTCCGACCTCGCCGAGCGCCAGCGCGAGGGCCTGGCCCACGGCCGCTCGTCCGCCCGCTTCGCGGTCGAGGGCACCATCGCCCAGCTGAAGGAGAACCTGGCGACCCCCGTCGAGAAGGACCCGCTGCTCGGCACCAGCAAGCTGCCCGACGGTGTGGACGCGGACGCCTGGCGCCGTCGGATGGTCGAGGCGATCGAGACGTCGATCCGACCGGGCATGGCGGCCTACCTGGAGGTTCTGGAGAACGAGGGGCTGGGGAAGGCCCGGCCTGACGACAAGGTCGGCCTGACGTTCCTCGACGGCGGTGACGCCGACTACGACGCGACGCTGGCCTACTACACGACCACGACGAAGACCGCGAAGGAGATCCACGAGATCGGGCTGGAGCAGGTCGCCAAGCTCGCCGACGAGTACCGGTCGCTCGGGCCCGAGGTCGTCGGCACCGACGACCTGCAGGGGATCTTCACCGCCCTGCGCACCGACCCGAAGCTCCACTTCGAGAACGCCGACCAGCTGGTCGAGGCGTCCAAGGTGGCGATGGACCGTGCCTGGAAGGCGATCCCGAGCTGGTTCGAGGTGCTGCCGAAGGCGCCCTGCGACGTGCAGCCGACGACCACCGGCGCGAAGGCCTTCTACTTCCCGCCCGCCCCGGACGGCTCCCGCGGCGGCATCTTCTACATCAACGTCGAGGACCCCCACGCCTGGGGAACCTTCGAGCTGGAGTCGATGGCGTTCCACGAGGGCATCCCCGGCCATCACCTGCAGATCGCGATCGCCTCCGAGCTCACCGGGGTGCCGGAGATTCGCAAGCACCTGAACAACTCCGCGTACGCAGAGGGCTGGGGTCTCTACAGCGAGCGGCTCGCCGACGAGATGAAGCTCTACGGCAGCTCGCTCGACCGGATGGGCATCTTCTCCGCCGACTCGCTGCGGGCCTGCCGCCTGGTGGTCGACACCGGCCTGCACGCGATGGGCTGGAGCCGCCAGCAGGCGGTCGACTACATGGTGCAGAACTCGCCGATGACCGAGGCGATCTGCAAGCCCGAGGTGGACCGGTACATCCTCTCGCCGGGCCAGGCGACGTCGTACATGATCGGCCGGCTGGAGATCCTGCGGATGCGGTCCGAGGCCAAGGAGCGGCAGGGTGCGTCCTTCGACATCAAGAAGTTCCACTCGGCCGTGCTCGACAGCGGCAGCCTGCCGCTGAGCGTGCTCGACCGGGTGGTCCGGTCGAGGCTCGGCTAGCGCGGGTAGTCCCCTCCAGGTACGCCGAGGAACTCCTCGAGCGTGGTCACGCCGGCGTTGTGCATCGCGGTCGCCAGCGGCTTGCCGACGTACCGCAGGTGCCAAGGCTCCGGCTCGTAGCCGGTGACCGCCTCGTTGCGAGGCGTGTAGCGCACCAGGAACCCGTACTCCCAGGCGTGCTCGGTCAGCCAGCGGCCGCCCGGGGTGTGCGCGAAGCACTGGTCGAAGTCGCACGACGGGCTGCCGGGCGTGATCAGGTCGACGGCCAGACCGGTCTGGTGCTCGCTGTAGCCGGGGCGGGCCGAGACCCGGTCGGCGGCCTGCTGGCCCTGGCTCGCGACCAGGTTCCGGTGCACCCGCTCCTGGTAGTCGAAGGAGCGGAAGGCGCTCGCGATCTTGAACCCGAGCCCGGCCGAGTCCGAGGCGGCGAGGAGGTCCGTCAGCGGACCGGCAGCAGGCGTCGCGACCTGGTAGCCGCGGACGATGCTGAGCTGCGGACGGAAGGTCAGCGGTGTGATCGGGTGGGTCTTGTTGACGACGACCCAGATGCTGCGCGGGTCCGTCGTCGAGTGCGCGTGGGTGTCGAGGTCACGGCCCGGCTGGGTGCGGGAGGCGTCGACCGAGCGGCTCGGCGGGTCCGGGGTCACCACCGCGGCGGACGACGTCTCCGGTTGGCGGTCGGCTGCGCACCCGCCCAGGACCAGGCTGGCGGCGGCGAGGGCGGTCAGGACCGAGGACGTGCGACGAAGGGCTCCCACGCGGAATTGACGGGTACCGTCGTCCGCGGGGTTGCATGCAACCTCCGGAGGTCCCGCACCCGTCTGGAGATCGTGAGAGGAAGTCTTGCGCGGCAGCGAACGTGAAGCTGAGTTCGTCGACTTCGTCCGTGCTCACCGGTCCGACCTGGTGCGCACGGCGGTGCTGCTGTGCGCGGGCGACGAGGCGTACGCGGAGGATCTCGTGCAGACCACACTGACCAAGCTGTACCTCGCCTGGGCCAAGGTGCGCCGGGCGGACCGGCCGCTGGCCTACGCCCGCACGAGCCTGACCAACGCCTTCTTCGACGAGCGCCGGAGGGCGCACCGGAGGCGGGAGACCAGCACCGGCGAGGACTGGGCGCTGGACTCCGCGGTGCTCGACGACGACCGTTCCCTGCGCCAGGTCGTGCTCGCCGCTCTCGGCCAGCTCGGTCCGCGGCAGCGCGCGGTCGTCGTGCTCCGGCACTGGCACGACCTCGACGTCATCGAGACCGCACGGATCCTCGGGTGCTCCGAGGGCACGGTGAAGTCGCAGAACGCCCGGGCGCTGGCGCACCTGCGCGCGGTGCTCGGTCCCGAACGGCTGCTCGTGGCGGGGGAGGCGTGATGCGACGTCCTGAGCCTGTCGAAGGGGCGGACGACGACCTGCGCGACCTGCTCGGCCTCGCGGCCGGTGACGCTCGTTACCCGGTCGATCCGGGCGCCGACCTGGCCCGGGCCCGTACGGCGCAGCGCGACCGGTTCCGTCGCCGGGTCCGCCTCGGGACCGGAGCCCTGGCGCTGGTCGCGGTGGCCGGGGTCGGCACCGGGATCGCGATCAGCGACGCCGGTCAGGACGACCCCGGCTCGTCGTCGGCTGCGGTCGGTCGAGTACGCCTGGTCGCCGAGCAGCTCGACGCGACGCCGTACACCTTCGACCTGACCCCGAAGGGGTGGTCGGTGCAGTCGCAGAACGCCGACCGGGTGACGATCGCTCCCGACGGCGGCGGCACCTCGAGCAACCCCGACGTGTTCATCGGCAAGCTGGTGATCCTCTTCGACCAGAACCCCGTCGGCGGCGTTCGGTTCGAGCAGGACGGACGCACGTTCTGGCTCGGCTCGGACTCCGGCTACACCACCATCTCGACGCTGACCCGCGGCGCGGAGCCGGTGGGAGTGGTCCGCATCCAGTACCCGAACAACGCCGGCTGGACCCGGGCGACGATGGTGCGGTTCCTGGCCAGCGTGCACGTGGGTCCCGGAGCACGACCCGGCCTGGGCTGACCTCAGGCCAGGGCCGGGACCGGCGCTTTTGGCCGGCGGGCGAACCTCGCGCGCAGCGGACGTTCGACGTACCGGTAGCTCGCCTCGCCCAGGGTGAGGAACAGGAAGATCCAGAAGAGGTCGCCGGCCCAGGTGTGGCCGAGCAGGTTGATGCTCGCCGCCCGGGCGAGCACGTTCCAGAGGTAGATCGAGTACGACCGCTCGCCGAGCCAGCGCAGCGGCGCGCTCGCGAGCACGGCTCCGGCCGCGGAGCGCGGAGCGACGAGGAGCCCGACGAGGGCCAGCAGCGCGAGCCCGGTGCCGGAGGCGATCACCAGGGACGGGTGGTAGGTCTCGTTGAGGTAGCCCAGCAACGGGAGCAGGCACAGCGCCGGGAGTGCCGCGGGTGCCAGTGACTCGAGCGTCCGGGGCAGCCAGCGCTGGTGCAGGACGAGCGCGAGCATCGCCCCGACCAGGATCGGCAGCGCGTTCGTGTCGGTCCCGAAGTACTCGTGCGGGTCGTACTTCACCGCCCGGGTCAGCCCGAGGTAGAGGTCGACCGTGAGGGTGAAGCCGATCAGGACCGCGGTCAGCGCAGCCAGCAGTCGTGGGTCGCGCCGGTAGGACCAGAACAGGGCGAGCGGCCAGAGCAGGTAGAACTGCTCCTCGATGGACAGGGTCCAGGTGTAGTTGAAGTAGTCCCCGCTGGCGAACGGGTGGTGGCCCCAGTCGAACAGGCTGGTCGTGTAGGTGAGCGCGGCCCCGGCAGGAGCGAAGGTCTGGGCGAACCGCAGGTCCGGACGGGCGATCAGCACGACCGCGGTGGTGACGACGACGACCACGACCAGCGCAGGGCCGAGGCGGGCGACCCGGCGACGGTAGAACCCGCGCAGGTCGAGGCCGCCGCCGTCGAGCTCGCGCAGCAGCAGGGTCGTGATCAGGTACCCGGACAGGCAGAAGAACACCGTCACGCCGACGAACCCGTCGATGAGGGGCCTCGTCGGTGCGTGCTGGCCCAGAACCAGGAGGATGGCCACGCCGCGGAGGCCGTCCAGGGCTGGCAGGTGACCGCGGTCGCGCACGATCGCCTCGCGCACGTCTCGACCCTAGCCGGGCGGCGCGAACCCGGCCTCGGAGTTTGTTCTTCACCGTGGTCGCCGCACGGGGCGAGAGGACTAGACATCGGAGGCTGGCGGCTGACGCCGACCTGCGGCAGTTTGTAGCCTGCAGGATCGAGAGTACGGGGGCGCGGATGCTGAACGTGCGCGTGCTGGGCCCGGTCGAGGTGGTCCACGACGGCGAGGCCCGGGAGATCTCGGGTGCCAAGGAGCGCGCCCTGCTCGCGGTCCTGGCCAGCGACCTGGACCGGCACTTCTCGGTCGACTCGCTCGTCGACGAGCTGTACCGCGACTCCAAGGTGCCGGACAACGCGGCGGCCGGTGTGCACGTCTTCGTGTCCCGGCTGCGCCGTCAGCTCGGTCCCGCCGGGGGCGAGACCCTGGTCCGCCACGGGGGCGGCTACTCCCTGGCACTCGCCGAGGACGCGCTGGACTCACGGGTCTTCCTGCGGACCGCCGGGCTCGGCCGCGAGCTGCTCCAGGCCTCCGACCCGGACCGGGCCGTGCTGCGACTGCGCGACGCCGTCGGCTTGTGGCGGGGTCGGCCCTTCGAGGGGGTGAGCACCCAGGTCACCGACCTCGAGGCCGACCGGCTGATCGAGGTGCGCCGCTCGGTCTTCGAGGCGCTGTTCGAGGCGGAGCTGGCCGCCGGACGGCACCGCGAGATCCTGGCGCAGCTGGACCAGCTGATCGCGGAGCACCCCTTCCACGAACGGTTCTGGGCGATGCGCATGGTCGCGCTGTACCGGTCCGGTCGTCAGGCCGAGGCGTTGCGCAACTACCAGCAGCTGCGGGCGCAGACGATCGACGAGCTCGGGTTCGAGCCGACGCCCGAGCTGCAACGCCTCGAGCTCGCGCTCCTCGAGCACGACCCGCGTCTGGAGTGGGTCCCGGGGGTCCGGCGTGCGGAGACCGTGCTGGGCCTGACCGGAGAGGGGAGCGCCGCGGTCCGCGACGTCCTCGGTCCGATCGCCTGCCAGCCGTACCTGGAGACCTCGACCGCGCGCGCCCTGGTCGGGCGTGACGCCGAGCAGAAGGTGCTCGCCGAGGTGCTCGATCCCGAGGGCCCGCGTCGGCTGCGCGCGGTGATCGTGACCGGCGAAGCCGGCGCCGGGAAGACCCGCCTGGTCGTGGGGGCGGCGCTGCAGGCCTTCGCCGGCGGCGCGACGGTGCTGGTCGGTCGGTGCGACGGCTACACCCTCGGCGCCTACCAACCCGTGGCCGAGATGGTGCGGTGGGTGCTGGAGCAGGTCCCGGCCGACGAGCTCGTCGCGAAGGTCGGGGAGGCGGCGTACGGGCAGCTGCGCCACCTGGCGCTGCCGCACGAGTCCGAGCCGGTCACGTCCCTGTACGGCGACTCGAACCCGAACGAGCTCTACGAGGCGGTCGCCCAGCTCCTCCGCGCGGTCGCCAGCCCGGGCCGACTGGTCCTGGTGCTCGAGGACGCCCACTGGCTCGACGGTCCGACCAGCGCGATGCTGCGCTACCTGGTCCGTCGTTTCGAGGCCGATCCGATCTCCTTGCTCGTGACGGAGCGTCCCGCGGAGGCCGCCCAGTACTCGCCGGTTCTCGACGTCGTCGACGTGCTGCGGCGGACGAACGGGCTCCAGGAGATCGTGCTGGGTCTGCTCGGGCCGCGCGAGGTCAGCAGCCTGGCCGAGTCGATCCTGGCCCGACCGGTCACGCCGTCGGTGGCCGAGGCGCTGCACGTCGAGACCTCGGGCAACCCCCTGTTCGTCGTCGAGTTCCTGCGGCACCTGGTCGAGACCGGCGCGATCGGGTCGACCGCGCACGAGGACGAGCACGACGTGGTGCGCACGACGAGCGCCCCGCAGAGCATCCGCGAGCTCGTGGAGCAACGCCTGCGGCGCCTGGACGCCGACGCCGCCCGATTGCTCACGATCGGGGCTGCCCTGGGCCGCGAGTTCGACGCCGACATCGTGCGGCTGGTCTCCGGGCTGGACTCGATCTCCGCCACCCGGGCCCTCGACACCGCGCACGCCACCGGCCTCATCGACGGCGTCGTCGACGTGCCCGGGCGCTACACCTTCACGCACGCCATGATCCGGCGCACCGTCTACGACCGGCTCCCGAGCAGCGAGCGGACGGCCCTGCACCTGAGCATTGCCGAGACCCTCGAGGGCCACAGCCTCGGCACCGCCTCGCAGCTCGCCCGGCACTACTTCGAGTCGGCCGCCGCCGGCCCGCCCGACCGCGCGATCGCCTCAGGCGTCCGGGCTGCGAAGGAGGCCCAGCGAGCGCTGGCGTTCGAGGACAGCCTGGAGATCCTGGAACGGACCATGAAGCTGGTCGAGGCGCGCGGATCCGGGCGCGACCGGGTCGCGCTGATGCTGGACCTCGGCGACGCCCACTGGTGGGCCGGCGACGTGGAGCAGTCCCAGGCGATCTTCGCCGACGCCCTCGAGCTGGCCCGGGTCGACGGTGACGACGCGCTGTTCGCGCGCGCCGTCCTCGGTCGCTGGCGCAACAACGGCGCGGCGACCCAGGGCTTCTCGGCCTCGGCTCCGGACCGGGACCTGATGGACATGATCGAAGAGGCGCTCTCGGGTCTCACCGAGGACGCTGCGCTCCGGGCGGCGCTGCTCGGGCGGCTCGGCATCGCGAGCTACTGGACGACCCCGCTCGAGCGTCGTCGGGAGATCGCGGACAGCGCGGTCGCGCTCGCCCGCGCCTCGGGCAACGAGGCGGTCCTCCTGGACGTGCTGGTGGACCGTCAGCTCACGTTGTGGACTCCCGGGTCCGAGGCCCAGCGCCTGGAGCGGGCCCAGGAGATCCTGGCTCTGGCACGCAAGCTGCGCCAGTCCGCGCGCGAGGCGGACTGCCGCGCCTTCGAGGCGGTCGACCACCTGGCGCTCGGCGACACCCAGGCCGCCGACGCGAGCATCCGGCACTTCCTGCGCGCCTCGACCTACCTGCGGCAGCCGTTCTACCGCTGGCACGCGCACTACCTCCCGGCACTGCGCGCGCTGATGCGCGGACGCTTCGACGAGGCCGAGTCGCTGACGGCCGCCGCCACCGACGAGAGCGAGCTGTTCCAGCCCGGCGCCGAGGGCGCGATGATGCTCACCGGCCTGCAGACCCTCTGGCTGTTCTACGAGCGCGGCGACCTCGACCAGATCGCGCCGTTGCTGGAAGGGGTCGCCGACACCTTCGGGGAGATCCCGGCGATGAACGCGGCCCGGGCCTGGGTGGCGGCCGAGACCGGCGACCGGGAACGGGCCTCGACGATGGTCGCGGAGCTGGCCGCAGCGGACTTCGACGTCATCGCCCAGACCGACATCGCCTGGCTCGCGGCGATGTGCTTCATCAGCTCGGCCGCAGCCACCGTCGGCGATCTCGACGCCGCCGCCCGGCTGCGCACGATCCTCACCCCGTACGTCGGTCGCAACGGGCTCGTCTGGGTCGGCCTGTGCTGCGGTCCGGTCGACCACTACCTGGGCCTGTTGGCCGCCCGGCTCGGCGACCAGGACGCGGCCGCGGCGCACCTGGACGACGCCGTCGCGCTCACCGAGCGGATGGACGCGCTCCCGCTGCGCCTGCGCGCCCAGCTGGACCGCTGCCGGGTCGCGTTCGCCCGCGCGGGGGACCCGTACCCGGTCGGTGAGGTCCTGGCCGAGGTCCGGGCCGCTGCCGACCGGCTCGGGATGCGCGGGGTCGTCCGCGAGGCGGAGAGCCTGCAGGCGGACCTTTCATCCTGATTCCTCCCGGTTCTCCCGCGAAAGCAATCCGGATCGCAAGGTTTTCGCAAGGTCCGATTGCGACCGTTGTGGCCCCTCCCCGGCCGTCGTGACGGCTCTCTTCGGCTACCCGATTGCCGGGGAGGCAGCACACAGGGGAATGCAGATGCTCCCGACGACGGCGACGGTGGCGGGGGCATCTGCAGCAAGGCAGCAACGGGCCGAAGCACCCGGCCCGGAACACGATGAGCACAGGGGGTACTCATGGCACTGACCGAGTTGGAACGTGGAGTCCTGATCTTCGACGCGACGTGGCGCGGAGGTCCCGGGACCAGCAACCGCACCGCCGTCATCCGGCACCGCTTCGGCCTCTCGCCGAACCAGTACCTGGCGGTGCTGAACGACAGCTGCGAGGACCCGGAGGCGCTGCGGATCGCACCGTCGGTGGTCATCCGTCGGCGCGCGGCCCGCGGCATCGCCGTCCAGCGCACTCCGAAGAGCGCCTGAGCCCAGGAGACCCCGCGGTGTCCCGGGGTGTCGGCGCCGCGACGTAACCTCGTCCCGTGCAGCCGCTGGTGATCGGGTTCGACCTCGACATGACCCTGATCGACACCGTGCACGGCTTCATCGCGACGCTGGACGCCCTGGGCGCGGAGCTCGGGGTGGAGTTCCCCTCGCAGGAGATGAGCAGCAAGCTCGGACCCCCGCTCGACCAGATGCTCGAGCCCTACCTGCCCGCTGACGAGATCCCCGCTGCCGCAGAGCTGTTCCGCTCGCTCTACCCGACGCACGCGGTGCCGGCTGTGCCCGCACTCCCGGGCGTGGTCGAAGCGCTGGCGGCGGTCCGCGCGCAGCACGGGCGGATCCTGCTGGTCACCGGCAAGTACGAGCCGAACGCCCAGCTGCACGTCGATCGGCTCGGCCTCGACGTCGACTCCGTCCACGGCTGGGTGTGGGGAGCGGCCAAGGGGGAGGTGCTGCGCGAGCACGGTGCCTCCATCTACGTCGGCGACCACATCCACGACGTCGAGGGCGCGAAGGCAGCGGGCGCGTTCAGCGTCTCGGTTCTCACCGGAGGCTGCACCCGGGAGGAGCTGGTCGAGGCCGGAACCGACGTGGTGCTCACTGACCTGCGCGAGTTCCCGGGCTGGCTCGAGGGGCATCTGCTCGAGGTCCGGCTCGCCGCTCTCGACGCTGCGTTGCGTGAGCTGCCGTCGCTGCTCGTAGCCTTCAGCGGCGGCGCCGACTCCGGGTTCCTGCTGGCCGCGGCGGTCCGGGCGCTCGGCCCGGACAAGGTCGCCGCCGCTACGGCGTACTCACCATCGCTGCCGCTCTCGGAACGGCAGCCGGCCCTCGACTTCGCCGCCGACCTCGGCGTTCGGGTGCTGACCCCGGCGACCGACGAGCTCTCCCGCCCCGGCTACGCCGCGAACGACGGCGACCGGTGCGCGTTCTGCAAGTCCGAGCTGCTCGACGTGCTCGGACCGCTCGCGGAGGAGCACGGGTTCGCCGCGGTCGCGACCGGGACGAACGCGGACGACGCCCGGGCCGGGTTCCGACCGGGGATCGTCGCAGCGGCCGAGCGCGGTGCCATCACCCCGCTGCTGGACGCCGGCTTCACCAAGGTGCAGATCCGCGAGGCCTCGCGCCGCTGGGGCCTGGCCACCTGGGACAAGCCCGCCGCTGCCTGCCTGAGCTCGCGCGTCGCGTTCGGGGTCCCCATCGACGCCGGGCGGTTGGCGCGGATCGAACGGGCAGAAGCGGGTGCTCGCGCGGCGCTCACCGAGGCCGGGGTCGAGGTGCACAACCTCCGGGTGCGCGACCTGGGCGAGACCGCGCGGCTCGAGGTCGATGCCGCCGCGGTCGCGCTGGTGGGCCCGTCGGTCCTGGACGCGATCCGGCAGGCCGGGTTCGCCGACGCCGAGGTCGATCCTCTGGGCTTCCGGTCGGGCTCGATGAACGAGCTGCTCCCCGACCCCGAGCGCTTCCGCTGAACTGGTTCGCGCCACCGGGGAGCGGGCAACTACGCTTTGCGCCTCAGGTCCGGAGCGGGCCTGACCATCGCTGGAGAGAGAAAGGCCGAGCTGGTGCCCACCGGAAAGGTCAAGTGGTACGACGCCGAGAAGGGATTCGGCTTCCTTTCGCGCGAGGACGGTGACGACGTCTACGTGCGCTCGTCGAACCTGCCCGAAGGGATCACCACGCTCAAGGCAGGAACCCGCGTCGAGTTCGGGATCCTCTCCGGCCGCAAGGGCGAGCAGGCCCACCAGGTGCGCGTGCTGGACGCGCCCGCCTCGGTCTCCAAGGCGCAGGCCAAGGCCAGCCGTCGCAAGCCCGAGGACATGGTCACCATCGTCGAGGACACCCTGAAGCTCCTCGAGGGCGTCGAGGAGGCGTACCGGCACGGGCGTCACCCGGACGCGAAGGTCGCCAAGCCCACGGCCAAGGTGCTGCGCGCCCTGGCCGACGAGCTCGACCTCTAGCCCAGGTCGGGTGTCGGCGGCGGCGTGGGCCGTCGCAGCGGTTGCGAGCGGCGTACCAGCACGACCACGGTCCAGGCCACGGTGATCGCAGCGACGAGGAAGAGCCCGAGCTCGGGCTTCTTGATCGAGAGCAGCACGCCCAGGAACCCGCCGACGACCCAGGACAGCTGGAGCACGGTCTCGGAACGCGCGAAGGCCGAGGTCCGGTAGCTCTCGCCGACGTCGCGCTGGATCGTCGCGTCGAGCGAGAGCTTGCCCATCGCCTGCGCGGTGCCGATGGTCAGGCCGAGCGCGACCGAGGCGGTCAGCCCGTAGAGGAGCGCGGCCACGACCATCATCGCGGCGTCCGCGATCAGCGCGACCACCACGACAGCGGCCGGGTTGATCCGGCGCAGCGCCGCTGACAGTCCGATGCCGACGGTGTTGCCCAGGCCGGCGGCACCGAGCACCAGGCCGAGCAGGATCGCGGTGGAGTGGTGCCAGCTCTCGAACGGGTGGTTGGTCAGCACGAACGCCATGAACATCGTGAGGAACCCCGACAGCAGGCGCAGCCCGACGTTGCAGCGCAGCGCGAAGACGATCGAGGCCGGGAGCACGAACGGTTGGCGGCGCCCGACCTTCTCCTCGCCGGTGTTCGCGTCTGACTTGGCCGGGAGCAGGATCGAGAGGACGGTGCCGCCGACGAAGACCACGAACGCGTAGCGCAGCGACCACTGGCCGCCGAAGTGGGCCGCGAGCGCAGCCAGGGGTGCCGACACAGCGGCCCCGACGATGCCGGCCAGCGAGATCCGGCTGTTCGCCTTGACCAGGGTCTGGCTCTGCGGGACCAGGCGCGGGACCGTCGCGGCCCGGGCGATGCCGTAGGCCTTGGAGGCGATCAGCGCTCCGAGCGCGGTGGCGTAGAACGTGGGGGAGTCGGCGTGCGGGTGCGAGGCGATGATCCCGGCCATCACCCAGCACATGAACGCGCGGAACGCGAAGGTGAAGCCGATCGCCCAGCGGCGGCCGTGGCTGAACCGGTCCAGGAACGGCCCGAGCAGCGGGGCGATCACGCTGAACGGCACCATCGTCAGGCCGAGGAAGAGCAGCACCGGGCCGCGCGCCTGGCCCGGTTGGGAGAAGAAGATGGTGCCCGCCAGGGAGACGGCGAACGCGGCGTCGCCGGCCGCGTTGAAGGCGTGCAGCTCGATGAGCCGGTAGAGGCCGGAGTCCCCGGCGCCGTCCGCGCGGGCCTGGGTGCGGGCGAAGCGGAAGAGCCGTCCTGCGCCTCGTCCGACCGCGATCACGCCCCGGGTGCCGGCGGCGACGCCGCGCCCGGTGGCGTCCGCGATCCGGTCGCCGCGCCGGTCCTGACCGACCTCGTCACTGACCTCCGGCTCGGACTCCATGACCCCATCCTGCCAAGAGAGCCGGACAACGCGGAGCGCACATACCGGGCCGAGGCGACATCTGGAGCGTCGATAGGGGAGAATCGCCCGGTGATGACGACCGACGACGTTGCCGTGGCCGCAGTGGACGCTGCCCGAGCCGCCCTGCTGGAGCAGGTCGGCGAGTCCGTCGTCGGCGAGCACCTCGAGGCGGTCGCCGAGGACGCGGGGGTCGTCACCCACTACTTCGGCTGCACGCAGACCGGCTACCCGGGCTGGCGCTGGGCCGTCACCGTCGCGCACGCCGACGGCCAGGACGCGGTCACCGTCGACGAGGTCGTGCTGCTTCCCGGCGCCGACGCGATCATCGCCCCGGCCTGGGTGCCGTGGCGCGAGCGGATCAAGCCGGGCGACCTCTCGCCGGGCGACCTGCTGCCGACCGACGAGGACGACCCGCGCCTCGTCCCGACCTACCTGTCCGGCGACCCGGGCGACGACGTCGTGGACGACGCCCCCGAGATCACCCTGGCCGACCGCCAGCAGCTGAAGATCGTGGCCGACGAGCTCGGCCTGGGTCGGGCCCGGGTGCTGTCCCTGGAGGGACGCGACTCGGCGGCCCAGCGCTGGTACGACGGCGAGCAGGGCCCGAACGTGCCGCTCGCGCAGTCGGCTCCGGCGCAGTGCGGGACCTGCGGCTTCCTGGTCCGCCTGGCCAGCCCCCTCTCGACCGGCTTCGGCGTGTGCGCGAACGAGTTCGCCAACGACGACGGCCGGGTGGTGGCCCTCAAGCACGGGTGCGGTGCCCACTCCGAGGCCCAGCTGCGCAAGCGCCAGCTGCCGCCGCCGCTGCCGGACCCGGTGTTCGACACCGTCTCCCGCGGCGACCTCGAGGACTTCTAAATCTCTTCGGACTGCTCCTGGCGGGCGTTCTTGCGCCGCCTGCAGTAGTCCCAGCCGACGAGGCCGAGTCCGAAGCCCGCGACGCAGGTCCACAGCCACCACAGGTGGCCGTCCTCGCGCAGGCGGCCGGAGAACGGCAGCAGCATCAGGAACGCCAGTCCCCACAGGACCGTGCCGACCGCGAGCGTGCGAACGCCGTCGACGTCGAGGGGGTCGACGTCGGCCACGATGTAGGTCCGGCCGCGGATCTCGTGGACCACGGGCTGCTCGTCAGGCACGGCGCCACTCTAACTGTCCGGAATCGCCGGGTCGCAGATGCGGGGGCTCACGCGCTCAGCCTGAGAAAATCCTGAACGTGGACACCTTCTTCAAGATCACAGAGCGCGGCTCCACGGTAGGCCGGGAGATCCGCGGAGGCATCGTCACGTTCTTCACGATGAGCTACATCATCGTGCTGAACCCCCTCATCCTCGGGTTCGCAGCCGACCACGACGGCAAGTTCCTGGGTGGCGGCGACGGCACCGGCGGCAACCTCGCGACCATCGCGGCGGCGACGGCGCTGGTCGCCGGCGTCATCACGATCCTCATGGGCGTGGTCGCGAACTACCCGCTGGCGCTGGCCACCGGCCTCGGCCTGAACGCCTTCCTCGCCTTCTCGATCGCCTCCAAGATGACCTGGGCAGATGCCATGGGCCTGATCGTGATCGAAGGTGTGATCATCCTGGTCCTGGTGCTCACCGGGTTCCGAGAAGCCGTCTTCCACGCCGTACCGGCGCCGCTCAAGATCGCGATCTCGGTCGGCATCGGCCTCTTCATCACGTTCATCGGCTTCTTCGACGCCGGTTTCACCCGCCCCGGCTCCGGTACTCCGGTCCAGCTCGGCCCGACCGGGGAGCTCGCCGGCTGGCCGGTGCTGGTCTTCGTCATCGGACTGCTGCTCGTGATCGCGCTGTGGGTCCGGAAGGTCAAGGGCGCGATCCTCATCTCGATCATCGCCACCACGATCCTGGCGATCATCGTCGAGTCGATCGGCGACTTCGGGGGCAAGTCCGACAAGAACCCGCTCGGCTGGAGCCTCGTCACGCCGAAGTGGCCGGACAAGGTCTTCGACACCCCGCACTTCCACACCATCGGGCACTTCAACCTGCTCGACTCGTGGGGCGACGCCGGCACGGTCACGGTGATCCTGCTGATCTTCACCCTGATGCTGGCCGACTTCTTCGACACCATGGGCACGATGACCGCCATCGGCGCCGAGGCCGGCCTGCTCGACGAGGACGGCACCCCGCCGAACACCCAGAAGATCCTGATCGTCGACTCCCTGGCTGCGGTCGCCGGTGGCGCCGCGGGCGTCTCCTCGAACACCTCCTACATCGAGTCGGCCTCCGGCGTCGGTGAGGGTGCTCGCACCGGACTCGCGTCGGTGGTCACGGGCGTGCTGTTCCTGGCGGCGATCTTCTTCGCCCCGCTGGTGCAGATCATCCCGAGCGAAGCCGCGGTGCCGGCCCTGGTCCTGGTGGGCTTCCTGATGATGCAGCAGGTCAAGGGCATCGACTGGGACGACCTGGAGATCGCCATCCCCGCGTTCCTCACGATCGTGCTGATGCCGTTCACCTACTCGATCACCGTGGGCATCGGCGCCGGGTTCATCACCTACGTGCTGATCAAGGCGGTCCGCGGCAAGCTCGGCGAGGTGCACCAGCTGCTCTGGATCATCTCCGCGCTGTTCGTCGTGTACTTCGCGATCGACCCGCTCACCCGCTGGCTCACCTAAACCTCGACCCGGCACAAACTCGAGGCCTCAAAGCACCGACTCGGCGCTTTGGGGCCTTCGAGTTTTGCCGGGTCGACGAAATATTTAGTTGCGCTAACTAGTTAGAGTAACGACATGCCGACCATCGAATCCGCCACGCGCACCGACACCGGGCTGGCCAGCCAGCTCCGGGTGTCCCTCGTCCGGCTGACGCGCAGGCTCCGCAACGAGCGGGAACCGAGCAACGAGCTGAGCACCGCCGCGATCAGCGTCCTCGGCGTGCTGATCCGCGAGGGCGACCTGACTATCGGCCAGCTCGCCGCCCACGAGCGGGTGCAACCCCCGTCGATGACGCGCACCGTGGCGGCGCTGACCGCCGACGGCTACGTCCAGCGCCGCGCGTCGGCGGACGACGGCCGGTCGGTGATCGTGGCGCTCTCCGACAAGGGCCGGGACACGCTCCTGGCCGACCGCCGCCGGCGCGACGCCTGGCTCGCCCAGCAGCTGCGCACCCTGACCCCGGACGAACGCGACCTGCTCCGCAAGGTCGTCCCGATCATCGAAAGACTGGCGAACGCTTCTTGAGTCCCACGTTCCGCGCGCTACGCATCCGCAACTACCGGCTCTACGCCGTCGGTGGCGTGGTGTCGAACACGGGCACCTGGATGCAGCGGGTCGCCCAGGACTGGCTGGTGCTGGTCCTGCACCACGGCAGCGCGGCCGATGCCAGCGCCGCGCTGGGCGTCACCACCGGACTCCAGTTCCTGCCGATCCTGCTCTTCTCCGCGTACGCCGGCCTGGTGGCCGACCGGATGCCCAAGCGCCGGCTGCTCCAGCTGACCCAGGCCTGGATGGGACTGGTCGCCGTCGCGCTCGCCGCCCTGGCGCTCACCGGCGTCGTCGAGTCCTGGATGGTCTTCGTCTGCGCCTTCCTGTTCGGCCTCGGCGCCGCGTTCGACGCCCCGGCCCGCCAGTCCTTCGTCAGCGAGATGGTCGGTCCCGACGACCTGACCAACGCCGTCGGCCTCAACTCGGCCTCCTTCAACCTGGCCCGCGTCGTCGGGCCGGCGCTCTCCGGCTTCCTGATCGCGCTGCTCGGCTCGGGCGAGCGGGCCACCGGTGTGGTGATCCTGGCCAACGGCCTGAGCTACCTCGCCGTGATCAGCGCGCTGCGGCTGATGCGGGAGAGCGAGCTGTCGCCCGTCCCGCGGGCACCGCGCGGCAAGGGCATGGTGCGCGACGGCATCCGCTACGTGCGCAGCCGCCCGGATCTGAAGATGGTGCTGATGGCGGGGTTCTTCGCCGGCACCTTCGGCATGAACTTCCAGATGACCTCGGCCCTGATGGCGACCCAGGTCTTCCACAAGGGCTCGGGCGAGTACGGACTGCTCGGCTCGACCCTGGCGCTGGGCTCGCTGACCGCCGCGCTGCTCGGCGCACGCCGGGTCGGCAAGCCGCGCCCGCACTGGGTGATCGGTGCCGGGCTCGCCTTCGGGACGATCGAGATCGGGCTGGGCCTGATGCCGACGTACCTGGCGTTCGCGCTGTGCACCCCGCTGCTGGGGCTGAGCCTGCTCACCATGCTGAACTCCGCGAACACCACGGTGCAGCTCAGCACCGACCCGTCGATGCGCGGCCGGGTGATGGCGCTCTACATGATGCTGGTGATGGGCGGGACCCCGATCGGGGCGCCGATCGTCGGCTGGGTCGGGGCGACCTTCGGGGCCCGCTGGACACTGATCGGCGGCGGCGCGATGTCGGTCTTCGGCGTGCTGCTCGCCGCGGCGCTCTTCGGCGGCGGGACCAGTCCGGCGCGCTGGCGGCGGCTGACCTCGGCCGACGCGGAGCCCGCTAGTACTCTCGCTGCGTGAACCCCCGCTACCGACGACTGGTGATCACCGGCGCACTTGCAGGCCTGATCCTGATCGTCGTGGTCGCGAAGCTGCTGCACTGATGCCGGTCCCACTGGCCGAGGCGCTCGACAAGGTCCGCAACCTCGTCGAGGACGACGAGCAGCTGATCCGGGCGGTCGCCGCCGGCCGCCGCAAGGGCCACCAGCCCGCCTGGCGCCGCGCAGAGCTGCGCTACGTCGACCTCAAGGCCGGCCGGCACCTGCAGATCACCCGGTACGACGACACCCAGGCGCACGTCTCCAACCACCCGGCCGGTGCGCTCGACGACGCGCTCGGCGCCCTGCTCGCCGAACCGTTCGGCAACTGGCACGTGGAGACGGCCACCGAGACCCTCCAGGTGCGGGTCACCAAGAGCGGCGAGGCCGCGATCAGCGTTCAGGCCGGTCCGGGCAGCGTCCCGGACCGGGCGCACGACCGCGCCAAGCAGCGGCTGCTGCCCGAGGACTCCCCGGTGCTGCGCGCACTCGGGATCAGCGACGCCCAGGGCCGGGTGAAGCCGAGCCGCCAGGCGAAGTATCGCCAGGTCGAGGAGTTCCTGCGCGAGCTCGCGGCCACCGTCGAGGACGCGCTGGCCTCGGGGCGCATCGCGCCCACGGCGGACCGTCCGCTCCAGGTCGTCGACCTCGGCTGCGGGAACGCCTACCTCACCTTCGCCGCGCACGCCTGGCTCGCCGGTGAGCGCGGCCTGCCGGTCCGGGTCGTCGGCGTGGACGTGAAGCAGCAGTCGCGCGACCACAACACCCAGGTCGCCACCGAGCTCGGCATCGAGGACGAGGTCAGCTTCGAAGTCGGTGGCATCGCCGACGTCGAGCTCGCCACCGCGCCGGACGTGGTGCTGGCCCTGCACGCCTGCGACACCGCCACCGACGACGCGTTGGCCCGGGGTATCGGCTGGGACGCCGCGCTGATCCTGGCCGCGCCCTGCTGCCACCAGGACATCTCCCGCCAGCTGCGCGACAACCCGCCGCCGGTGCCGTACTCGGGACTGACGCGCGACGGGATCCTGCGCGAGCGCACCGCCGACACCCTCACCGACGCCCTGCGCGCCGCCCTGCTGCGCTCGCGCGGCTACCGGGTCGAGGTCGTCGAGTTCGTCGACAGTGCCCACACCCCGCGGAACACCCTGCTCCGGGCCGCGCGCACCGGCGCGGCGGCCGACGACGCGGAGTACGACGAGCTCGCCTCGGCCTGGGGCGTCCACCCGAAGCTGGCGGAGCTGCTCGGGTGAACGCCCTGCTCGTCGTGCTCGCGGTGGCGAGCCGGGTGCTGTTCTCGTTCACCGATCCCGCGATCACCGAGTCCAGCGGCCTGGTCGACCTCGGCTCGCTGATGGTGACGACCAACGACTCCGGCGACGACGCCGTGCTCTACGTGATCGACCCGCGGACGGGCCGCACCGTCGGGAAGACCTTCTACGCGCGCTCGGCCGTGGACGTCGAGGCGCTGGCACCCGCCGGGAAGGACGCGGTCTGGGCCGGGGACATCGGCGACAACACCGAGACGCGGCCGTTCATCGAGGTGCACCGGGTGCCGATCGGCAGGGGCGTCCGGCACGTCGACGTGCCGTCGTACCGGTTGGTCTACCCCGACGGACCGCACGACGCCGAGTCCCTGATCGCGCCCGGCGGTCGGCTCTACGTGATCACCAAGGGCGTGCTCGGCGGCAAGATCTACGTCGCTCCGCGGCCGCTCGACCCGAACAACGTGAACCGGCTGAAGGCCGTCGGCGTGGTCACCGAGTGGGCGACCGATGCGGCGATGCTCGGCAGCAAGCACATCCTGGTGCGCGGCTACGGCAGCGCCGAGGTGCTGACCTACCCCGGCTACCAGAAGGTCGCCGGGTTCGACCTGCCCGGCCAGCAGCAGGGCGAGGGCATCTCGGTCGGTCCGGGTCACCGGGTCCGGCTCAGCTCCGAGGGCGTGCACAGCCCGGTGCTGCAGATCGCGCTGCCGGCCCGGGTGACGGATCTGCTCGAACCGCCGAAGGCCTTGCCGCCCAGGCCGGAAACGCCGGTCCTGGCGAAGGACGACGGCACCAGTCCCGCCGGGCCGTGGGCGTACGGTGCGGGCGCCCTGGTGCTCGCGGGCGTGGCACTGTGGTGGACGAGGAGGCGAGCACGATGAGGATCACCGTCGTCCGTGGCGACATCACCACCCAGCAGGTCGACGCCGTCGTCAACGCCGCGAACGAGCGCATGCGCGGCGGCGGGGGAGTCGACGGCGCCATCCACGCCGCCGGTGGCCCCGCGATCCTCGAGGACTGCATCGCGAGGTTCCCGAACGGCCTCCGCACCGGCGAGGCGGGCTTGACGACGGCGGGAGACCTGCCGGCGCGTTGGGTGATCCACGTGGTCGGCCCGAACCTCAACGCCGGCAACACCGACCGCAGCAAGCTGACCTCCTGCTACTCGGGCGCGCTCGCCGTCGCCGACGAGCTGGGCGCCCGGTCGGTGGCGTTCCCGCTCGTCTCGGCCGGCGTCTACGGGTGGCCGCTGGACGACGCGGTGGCGGCGGCCGTCGACACGCTGGAGGAGACGCCGACCCAGGTCGAGGAGGCCCGGATGGTCGCCTTCGGCGATCGCGCGTACGTCGTGCTGGAGCGTCGGATCAGCGCGCTGTGACGCTGCCCGTCTGAAAGGCGGAATCGGCAACGCCGGTCACCGGGCAACCAGTACCGTCGCGCGCATGGACGCCAGCATGCCCCGACCGAAGCGCACCGGGTTCCGTCGCCGCATCGTCGAGAAGATGAAGGCCAAGGTCCGTTTCTGGGTCGACGGTGCCGAGCTCCTGCACTTCGACGACCCGCGCAACCACCTGACCTGGGACGAGCCGGCGTACGCGACGGTGCGGATGCTGGAGTCGATCCCCGGGCAGGGTGCCTCGGTGCACCTGGGGGCGTACTCGGGCTTCCACTACACGACGACGATCATCACCGGCGGTGAGCACCACCTCGACTGGGTGAGCTTGCTGCACGCGCACGTCGGTGAGGACGGCAACTGGGAGACCCAGGACAACCACGTCATCGACCGCGGCCCGGTCGTGGTCGGTTCGGACGTCTGGGTCGGCTTCGAGGCCGTCATCCTCTCCGGCATCAAGATCGGCCACGGCGCGGCTGTTGCCGCGCGGGCGATGGTCACCAAGGACGTCGAGCCGTACTCGGTCGTCGGCGGCAACCCGGCCAAGCACATCAAGTTCCGGTTCGACGAGCCGACCCGCGAGGCACTGCTCCGGATCGCCTGGTGGGACTGGGAGCAGGCGAAGGTCCGGGCGCACGGCGACCAGATCCACTCGCCGGAGGTCGCCGAGTTCGTGCGGAAGCACGACCCGGATGCGAGCGCCTGCGAGATCTGCGCGAACCCGACCTGGTAACGGTTCGCTTGCTGGTTGAGCCTGTCGAAACCCGGTGAGGTTTCGACAGGCTCACTTCGACAGGCTCAGCACAAGCAACCAGCACAGGCTCAGGCCTCGGGCTTCGGCTCCTTGGCCGGCGGCTCGGCCAGCACCTCCATCGAACCCGGGAGGATGCCGCGGCGCTCGGCCACCTTGCGTGCCGGGACGCCGAAGACGCAGGCGAAGTCGGCCACGTCGGAGAGCACCACCGAGTTGGCGCCGACCTGCGCGTAGTTGCCGATCTCGACCGGCCCGACCAGGACCGCGTTGGCGAGCACGATCGCGCCGTCGCCGATCACCGGGTAGTCGTCCTCACCGGCCGGGGTGTCCGGCTGCTTGACGCCCGCGGTGACCGCACCGCCGAAGGTGACGTTGGCGCCGATCCGCAGGCCGTTGCCGATGACCGTGCCGGCCGGGTGCGGCAGGAAGAAGCCGGGACCGATGTCCATGCCCGGAACGAAGTCGGCGCTGAACAGGTACATGCCGACGCTGCGCCACAGGAACGACCGGCGCACCTTGCCCTTGCGGAACGCCACCTGCTGCTTGCGCAGCACGAAGCAGGCGAACAGGCCCGGGTTGGAGATCCCGCGGGCGAAGAACTTCAGCCAGCCCTTCTCGCCCGGGCGGTAGCGGTCCAGGTCGGAGAACGCGAGCTGCTTGAAGCTCAGACCCTCCGAGGAGGTCACAGTGGCCATGCGGAGAACCTACCGGGGTTCAGAGCTGCTCGACGACGAAGTCGATGCAGGCCGTCAGCGCCTGGATGTCGGCCGGGTCGACCGCCGGGTACATCGCGATCCGCAGCTGGTTGCGCCCCAGCTTGCGGTACGGCTCGGTGTCCACGATCCCGTTCGCGCGCAGCGTCTTGGCGACGTCGTCGGCACTGATCGACTCGTCGAAGTCGATGGTGCCGATCACCAGCGAACGGTTCGCCGGGTCGGTGACGTACGGGGTCGTGTACGCGGTCTTCTCGGCCCAGCCGTAGAGCGCGTCCGAGCTCGCGGTGGTGCGCTCGACCATGCCCTTGAGCCCGCCTTGGCTGTTCATCCAGTCGAGCTGCTCGGCCATCAGGAACAGCGTCGCGACCGACGGGGTGTTGTAGGTCTGGTTGAGCCGGCTGTTGTCGATCGCGGTCTTCAGGTCGAAGAACGGCGGGATGTACCGATCGCTCGCCGCCAGCCGCTCGGCGCGCTCGATCGCGGCCGGCGAGAAGACGCCGAACCAGATGCCGCCGTCCGAGGCGAAGCACTTCTGCGGCGCGAAGTAGTAGACGTCGGTCTCGGTCAGGTCCACCGGCAGGCCGCCCGCGCCCGAGGTCGCGTCGATCAGCACCAGCGAGCCGGCGTCGGCACCGGCCGGCCTGACCACTGGGGCCATCACGGCGGTCGAGGTCTCGTTGTGGGCCCAGCCGTACACGTCGACGCCGGCCTCGGCGACCGCGTCGGGCCGCGAGCCAGGGTCCGAGGCGATGACCGAGGGGGCGTCGAGCCACGGCGCCGCCTTCACCGAGCTGGCGAACTTGCTCGTGAACTCGCCGAACGTCAGGTGCTGCGACTTCTTCTCGATGAGGCCGAACGTGGCGATGTCCCAGAACGCGGTCGCGCCGCCGTTGCCGAGCACCACCTCGTAGCCCTCGGGAAGGTTGAACAGCGCGCCGAGGCCGTCGAGAACGCGGCCGACGGTGTTCTTCACCGGCGCCTGGCGGTGCGAGGTACCCATCAGGGACGTGCCGGTGGCCGCGAGCGAGTCCAGGTGCGAGGTCTGGATCTTCGACGGGCCCGCACCGAAGCGGCCGTCGGCGGGCTTGAGGGTGTCCGGGATCTTGATCGCGTCGTTCACGTCGGTCCTTGAGGTAGAAGGTGAGGCCTGACGACGCTGTCAGGGTCCCTATTGTGTCAGCACACCCCAACGGAGTTAGGGGAAGGGACGAGAAGTTGGACAGCTGGCGGATCGAGCTGCTGCCGATCACCCACCCCGACGCGGCCGCGCTGGTCGAGCAGGTCCAGCTCGAGTACGTCGCCCGCTACGGCAGCCGTGACGAGACCCCGCTCCAGCCCGGCTACTTCGAGCTCCCGGGCGGTTCCTTCTTCGTCGGCTACCTCGACGAGGTGCCGGTCGCGACCGGTGCCTGGCGCCGGCGTACCGACGTGGAGGCGCTGGGTTACGCGGCCTCGGCCGAGATCAAGCGGATGTACGTCGCCCCGGCGGGCCGGCGACGCGGCCTGGCTCGCGCGATGCTCGCCCACCTCGAGCTGACCGCCGCAGCCGCGGGGGCCGAGGTGATGATCCTGGAGACGGGGGCGGCACAACCCGAGGCGCTCGAGCTCTACGCCTCCGCCGGCTACCAGCCGATCCCGGGCTTCGGCTACTACCGGGACTCGCCGCTGAACCGGTGCCTGGCCCGGGTGCTCTAGCCGAACCGCCGCTGGAACTCGCCGTAGGCGATCGCGCCGACCGCGAAGTCGAAGGTGCCGTGGTCGAGCATCTCGCGCGCGAAGGCGTCGACCTGGGTCAGCGCGGCGCGGGTGATGGTGCCGCCGAGGCTGATCCGCGCCACCCCGGCCGCCCGCAGCGTCGCGGCGTCGATCACCGGGTCGGTGAGGCCGGCAACCACGTTGACCGGGGCGCCGATCTCGGCGACGAGGCGGCCGATCTCCGCAGCGTCGCTGATCCCGGGCACGAAGATGCAGTCGGCGCCGGCCTCCAGGAAGCGGTGCGCGCGCTGCACGCTCTCGGCGAACGCGTCGGGGTGCTTGACCATGTACGGGTCGGTGCGGGCGTTCAGCACGAAGGTCCCCGCGGGTGCTGCGGCCCGCGCCGCCTGGACGCGCTCGACCGACTCCTCGACGCTGAACAGCCCGTCCGGTCCGGCGTCCTCGAGGTTGGCGCCGAGCACGCCGATCTCGACCGCCGCCGCGAAGGTGCCGGCCACGTCGCCGTAGCCAGACTCGAGGTCGGCACTCACCGGGCAGTCGACGACCGCGACGATCCGGGCGATCTCCTCGAGCATCTCGTCGCGCGGCATCGAGGCGTCCGGACGGCCGCGGCTGAACGCGATCCCGGCGCTGGTCGTGGCGATGGCGGCGAAGCCGGCCTGCTCGAGGATCCGGGCCGAGCCGCCGTCCCAGGCGTTCGGGAGGATGAAGCCGGCCCCCGGACGGTGCATCTCCAAGAATTCAGCAGCGCGCATGCGTGGCAATGTAGCCCTCGCTGTCAGACTTGGCGCGTGCCCGGTTTCCCCGACCTGACCGCTCTCGAGCCCGGTGTCCTGCTGGCCGCCGCGGCCGGGCTGGTGTTCCTCCAGGCGGCGCTGGTGATCGGCATCTTCATCCCCGGTGGCAAGGCCGCGTTCCTGACCGGGCTGACCGCGAGCCTCGGGCACCTGCCGCTGTGGCTCTCCTACTCCTCGATCGCGGCCGCGATCGTGACCGGCTCCGCGGTCGGTTACCTGATCGGCCGGGCCCAGGGTCCGCGGCTCCTCGGCCACAAGGCGCTGGTCAAGCGCCGGGCGAAGGTCGAGTCGGCCCAGGCGCTGCTGCACCGCCGGGTGCTCGTAGCCATGATCGGCGGCCGCTACGTGGCCGCGCTGCGGGCGATCCTGCCCTCCCTGGCGGGCGCCTCAGGCATCGACCAGCGGCGCTTCCTGGTCGGCAACCTCGTCGGCGGACTCGCCTGGGCGGCCGTCTCGGTCGGGTCCGGGTTCGTGGGTGGCACCTCGCTGCTCGAGCTCTCGAAGAGCAGTCCGGTGACCTGGGGCGCGGTGGGCCTGATCGCGGTCGCGGTGCTCGGTGTCGTCCTGGTGCTGCGGCGTCGTTCAGCGGACGTGCCGGAGCCTCGGGCAGACTAGGCACGTGCTGAGCGGGATCCTCGACAACATCCTCAACCTGGACCCGTTCTGGCTGCTCCTGGTCGCCGGCCTGCTGGTCTTCGCCGAGGACGCCGTGTTCGTCGGCTTCGTGGTCCCGGGCGAGACCGCCGCGGTGCTGGCCGGCGTGGCCGCCGGCGTCGACCACGTCCCGCTCGCGGCGGCGATCATCGTCATCGTGGCGGCCGCGATCATCGGCGACTCGGTCGGCTACGAGGTGGGCAAGGTCTGGCTCGGCCCTGCGCTGGACCGGATGCGCTTCCTCGACAAGCACCGACCCCGGATCGACCAGGCCCAGGACTTCCTGCGGCGGCGCGGGGGAGGGGCGGTGTTCCTCGGCCGGTTCACCGCGTTCTTCCGCGCGATGATGCCCGCGCTGGCCGGAGCCTCCGAGATGCACTACCGGAAGTTCCTGCTCTGGAACGCGCTCGGTGGGATCGTCTGGGGCTCGGTGTTCGTGACCCTCGGCTACCTGGCCGGCAACTCCTACCACCACGTCGAGAAGCTGGTCGGGCGCGGCTTCGCGGGCGGTCTCGCGGTGATCGTGGTGGTCGCCCTGGTGGTGTGGCGGGTGCGTTCGGAGAAGCGGATCGACGACCTCGAGGACGAGGTCGACGAAGCCCTCGGTGACGGGCCGGACTGAGCTGACCCGGCAGAAACTCACCTGGACGAGCAACGACCCGGCAGAAGCTCACGTCAGCGAAGCGTGAGTTTCTGCCGGGTCGGCGTCTGTCAGGAGAGCGCCCACTCCTCGTGGTAGCCCGGGACCTCAGAGGCCTTGCGGCTGGCCGGACCGGTGTAGATCGCCGAGGGGCGGATCAGCCGGCCGGTGCGCTTCTGCTCCAGGATGTGCGCCGACCAGCCCGCCGTACGGGCGCAGGTGAACATCGAGGTGAACATGTGCGGCGGGACCTGCGCGAAGTCCAGGACGATGGCCGCCCAGAACTCGACGTTGGTCTCCAGCACGCGGTCCGGACGGCGCTCGCGGAGCTCGGCCAGCGCGGCCTTCTCCAGCGCCTCGGCGACCTCGTAGCGGGGCGCGTTCAGCTCGCGCGCCGTGCGCCGCAGCACCCGGGCGCGCGGGTCCTCGGCGCGGTAGACGCGGTGGCCGAAGCCCATCAGGCGCTCGCCGTCGTCGAGCAGCTTCTTCACGTACGCCGTGGCGTCGCCGGCCTGCTCGACGTCCTCGATCATGCTCAGCACCCGGGCCGGGGCGCCGCCGTGCAGCGGGCCGGACATCGCGCCGACCGCGCCCGAGAGCGCCGCGCAGGCGTCCGCGCCGGTCGAGGTGATCACCCGGGCGGTGAAGGTGGACGCGTTCATGCCGTGCTCGGCAGCCGAGGACCAGTAGGCGTCGATCGCCTTCACGTGCTGCGGGTCGGGCTCGCCCTGCCAGCGGATCATGAACCGCTCGGCGATCGTGGAAGCCTTGTCGACCTCGCGCTGGGGCACCATCGGCTGGCCGACGCCGCGCGCCGCCTGGCCGACGAAGGACAGCACCATCACCGCGGCGCGGCCGAGGTCCTCGCGGACCTGGACGTCGTCGATGTCGTAGGTCTGCTGGATGCCCCAGGCGGGCGCGAGCATCGCGATCGCGCTCTGCACGTCGACGCGGATGTCACCGGAGTGCACCGGCAGCGGGTACGGCTCGGCCGGCGGCAGGCCGGGGTCGTAGGCGCCGTCGACCAACAGGCCCCAGACCTTCTCGAACGGGATCCGGCCGACGATCTCCTCGATGTCGACGCCGCGGTAGCGGAGGGCGGAGCCTTCCTTGTCCGGCTCGGCGATCTCCGACTCGAAGGCGACGACGCCCTCGAGTCCGTGGTGTACCTCGGTCATCGTGTGAACTCCTTCGTCCTGTCCTGGGTCGTCGCACCGGGTCGCGGCGTCGACGACGTCGTTCGCATTCTGCCGTATCCGCAGAACACGTTCTAACCTCGCTCCATGGAACTGGATCCGGACGCCCTCGCGGCCCTGCGCGCGGAGTACGAGCTCGGTGGTCTGGACGAGGCCGACCTGGCCCCCGACCCGCTCGCCCAGTTCTCCCTCTGGTTCGACCAGGCCCGGGGCGGTGGGCTGGTCGAGGCCAACGCGATGGTCCTCGGCACGGTCGCCGCGGACGGGACTCCCGCCAGCCGCACGGTGCTGCTCAAGGGCGTCGACGACGGATTCGTCTTCTTCACCAACTACACCTCCCGGAAGGGTTCCGAGCTCGCTGCCGACCCGCGCTGCACCCTGCTGTTCGGGTGGTACCCGCTCCAGCGGCAGGTGCGCGTCGAGGGCACCGCGACGCAGGTGACCCGCGAGGAGACCGAGTCGTACTTCGCCACCCGGCCGCGCGACTCCCAGCTCGGCGCCTGGGCCTCGCCGCAGTCCGAGGAGGTCGGTTCACGCGAGGAGCTGGACGCCGGGTACGCCGCCGTGGTCGAGCGGTTCGGGGACGGACCCGTGTTCGCGCCGCCGCACTGGGGCGGCTACCGGGTGGTGCCGAGCAGCGTCGAGTTCTGGCAGGGACGCCGCGGCCGGATGCACGACCGCCTCGTCTACCGCCGTACGCCGCAGGGGTGGACCATCCACCGTCTCGCGCCCTAGGTTGCTGAGCAGACCGGTCGCCATCGGGGTCGACCGGAAGCAACGGAGGGAACATCTCCCATGCACAGATCTCGGATCATCGCGGTCGCATCATCGATCGCCTGTCTGATCGCCGCTGCGTTCGTCAGCGGCACCTTCGCCCCGTCGGCCGACGCGAGCTCCGCACCCACGAGGTACGTGGTTCTCGCCCAGGACGCGGGCTCGGCCCACGCGCTCGCCACGAGGCTCAAGGCCCTCGGCGCCAGCGTGAAGCGGGTCAACACCGACATCGGGCTGGTCACCGTGACCAGCAAGGACGCGAACTTCCGCAGCAGGGCCGGCCGGCTGTCCGGCGTCTACGGCGTGGCGCGCGACCAGTCGATCGGGCACGCCCCGAAGGCCAAGCCGATCGCCGTCCCGCGCGGTGCTGCTGCCACCCTGGCCAAGCAGGCCGCGAAGAAGAAGCCGCCGACTCCCGGCACCGGGCCGAGCGACCCGCTCGACACCCAGCTGTGGGGCATGTCGATGATCAACGCCGGCAAGGCGCACGCGATCACGCTGGGCTCCAAGAAGGTCCGCGTGGGCATCATGGACACCGGCGTCGACGCCTCGCACCCGGACCTGCACGCCAACTTCGACTACGGCCTGTCGCGCAACTTCGTGACCGACATGGCGGACATCGACGGCGCCACGTGCGAGCACCCGGAGCTGGGTTGCAAGGACCCGGTCGGCGAGGACGACGACGGTCACGGCACGCACGTGGCCGGCACCATCGCGGCCGCGATGAACGGCTTCGGTGTCAGCGGCGTCGCCCCGAACGTCGACATCGTCGAGGTGCGGGCCGGTCAGGACAGCGGCTACTTCTTCCTGCAGCCGACCGTGGACGCGCTGACCTACTCGGCGGACGCGGGCATCGACGTGGTGAACATGAGCTTCTACGTCGACCCGTGGCTCTACAACTGCCTCGGCGGAGCGCCGGAGGACACCCCGGAGCAGGCGGCCGAGCAGAACGTCATCATCACCGCGATGAACCGGGCCCTGAAGTACGCCCACGACCGCAAGGTGACCCTGGTGGCGGCCTCGGGCAACGAGAACAGCGACCTGGCGAACCCGCCCGACGACTTCTCCAGCCCGGACTACGGCACCGACCCGCACCAGCGGACCATCGACAACGCGACCTGCGTCAACCTGCCGACCGAGAACCCGTACGTGATCGGCGTCGACGCGCTCGGCCCGTCCGGCAAGAAGTCGGACTTCTCCAACTACACGACGGAGCCGGGTTCGGGTGAGGTCGACCTCTCCGCACCGGGCGGCTGGTTCCGCGACGGCTTCGGTACGCCGAGCTTCCGGACCAACGGCAACCTGATCCTCTCGACGTACCCGCACAACGTGGGCCTGGCCGAGGGGACCATCGACGCGGACGGCAACGTCACGCCGGCCGGTGCCGCGCTCGGGGTGCAGAAGGTGTGCCCGGCCACGCCGGACCCGGGTGCGGACGCCTGTGGGTACTACCAGTTCCTGCAGGGCACCTCGATGGCCAGCCCGCACGCCGCGGGCGTGGCCGCGCTCGCGGTCTCGAGGCACGGCCACACCATGGGCAAGTTCGGGTTCGCGATGGCTCCGGACGCGGTGCTGGCTCTGATGCAGAAGACGGCGACCGACCACGCCTGCCCGCCCGGAGGCGTGCAGAGCTACACCCAGGAGGGCCGCGACGACAGCTACACCGCGACCTGCGTGGGCACCACCGCGTTCAACGGCTTCTACGGGGCCGGGATCGTGAACGCGTACGGGGTGGTGAAGTAGCGCCGCGGAAAACCATTTGTGAGTGAGTGCTCACTCACTTAAGGTAGGGCGGGTGACACCACGTGCACCCGCCCTGCCTGCGTCCGAGCGCAGGCTGGCCCTGATCGAGGCGACGCTGCCCCTGCTGCACCAGCACGGGCGCAACGTCACCACGCGCCAGATCGCGGACGCCGCGGGTGTCGCCGAGGGCACGATCTTCCGCGTCTTCAACAGCAAGGACGAGCTCGTCGACGAGGCGGTGATCCACGCGTTCCGGTCCGGGACGTTCGTCGACCAGCTCGCCGGCGTCGACACGACGCTGCCGCTGCGGGACCGGCTGGTCGAGATCGCCGCCCTGATGCAGGAGCGCTTCATCTCCTCGTTCGGGCTGATCCGGGCGCTCGGGATGATGGGCCCGCCGGACATCGTCAAGGCCGACGCCGACCGGCGCCGGGACTGGCGCCGTCACGTCGCGCACGCCATCACCGCGCTGATCGAACCGGACGCCGACCTGTTGCGCGTCCCCCCGGACGAGGTGACGCGGGCCCTGCGCCTGCTGGTCTTCGCCGGCAGCCACGCCGAGATCACCGACGGCGAGCTGATGACCCCTGAAGAGATCGTGGACACCGTGCTGCTCGGTCTGATGACCGAGCGAGGGAGAGAGTACTGATGCTGATCCGGATCATCCGTGAGCACCTGCGGCCCTACAAGCAGCAGCTCGCGATCGTCGTCGGGCTGCAGTTCGTCGGCACGATGGTGATGCTCTACCTGCCGGTGCTCAACGCCGACATCATCGACAAGGGCATCGTCCTCGGCGACACCGGCTACATCATCCGTCGCGGCGGCCTGATGCTCGCGGTCTCGCTGCTGCAGGTGCTGTGCTCGGTGACCGCGGTCTGGTTCTCGGCCCGCACGGCGATGGCCTTCGGGCGCGACCTGCGCGCGGGCATCTTCCACCGCGTCGGCGGCTTCTCGGCCCGCGAGGTCCAGCACTTCGGGGCACCGTCGCTGATCACCCGCGAGACCAACGACGTCCAGCAGGTCCAGATGCTGGTGCTGATGGGCGGCACCCTGATGGTCTCCGCGCCGATCATGATGATCGGCGGCGTGGTGATGGCCGTGCACGTGAACGCCGGGTTGTCCTGGTTGGTGGTCGCGGTGGTGCCGGTGCTGGCGACCTCGATCGGCTTCATCGTCACCCGGATGGTGCCGAGCTTCGCCCGGATGCAGGAGCGCATCGACGAGGTCAACCGCCTGCTGCGCGAGCAGATCACCGGCGTCCGGGTGGTGCGCGCCTTCGTCCGCGAGCAGCACGAGACGAAGCGCTTCGCCGAGGCCAACGAGGACCTGACCGGGGTCTCGATCCGGGCCGGGCGCTGGCTGGCCGGGATGTTCCCGACGGTGATGCTGGTGGCGAACGTCGCCTCGGTCGGCGTGCTCTGGTTCGGCGGTCACCGGGTCGAGTCCGGCAACATGAACGTCGGCGACCTGACCGCCTACCTGTCCTACCTGATGCAGATCGTCATGTCGGTGATGATGGCGACCTTCATGATGATGATGATCCCGCGCTCGACGGTCTGCGCGGATCGCATCGCGGAGGTCCTCGACACCGAGAGCTCGGTCGCGCCTCCGAGGAACGGCGTCACCGAGGTCAGCGAGCGCGGCACCCTGCGCTTCGCCGACGTCGAGTTCTGCTACCCGGGAGCGACCGTGCCGGTGGTGCGCGGCGTCTCGTTCGAGGCAGCCCCGGGCAGCACCGTCGCGATCATCGGGTCCACCGGCGCCGGCAAGTCGACGATGGTGAACCTGGTGCCGCGGCTCTTCGACGCCACCGGCGGCCAGGTCCTCGTCGACGGGGTCGACGTACGGGACCTGGAGCCGGAGGTCCTCTGGTCCAAGCTCGGCCTGGTCCCGCAGCGCGGGTTCCTGTTCTCCGGCACGGTCGCCTCCAACCTCCGCTACGGCAAGCCGGACGCGACCGAGGAGGAGATGTGGGCGGCGCTGGAGATCGCCCAGGCGAAGGACTTCGTCACGGCGATGCCGGAGGGTCTCGAGGCACCGATCACCCAGGGCGGCACCAACGTCAGCGGTGGCCAGCGGCAACGACTGGCGATCGCCCGCGCGGTGATCCGCAAGCCCGAGATCTACCTGTTCGACGACGCGTTCTCGGCGCTCGACCTCGCCACCGACGCCCGCCTGAGAGCGGCGCTGAAACCGGTGACGTCCGATGCCACGGTGGTGATCGTGGCCCAACGGGTGTCCACGATCCGCGACGCGGACCTGATCCTCGTCGTCGAGGACGGCGAGGTCGTCGGCCGCGGCACCCACCACGAGCTGCTGGAGTCGAACCAGACCTACCAGGAGATCGTCGCGTCCCAGCTGAGCGCGGAGGAGGCGGCATGAGCGAGGTTTCGACAGGCTCGACCAGCAACGGCTCGGGCGCAACCAGCGAGGGCTCGGGCGCAACCAGCGAGGGTGGTCAGCTCAAGGAGACCGAGCGGGTCGTCGCCGGCCCCGGTCCCGGCCGCAGCCCCTTCGGCGGCGGGATCGTCGGCCAGAAGGCCTCGAACTTCAAGCCGTCCGCGAAGCGCCTGCTCGCCCGGATGCGGCCGCAGCGGATCAAGCTCGGCGCGGTCATGGTGCTGACGGTGTGCAGCGTGACCCTGACGGCGATCGGCCCGCGGATCCTCGGCCGGGCCACCGACCTGATCTTCGCCGGCCTCATCGGCGGGAAGCTGCCGGCCGACGTCACCAAGGCCGAGGCGGTCCAGCACCTGCGCGACCAGGGCAACGACAAGGTCGCCAGCCTGGTCTCCTCGCTCGACCTGGTGCCGGGCCAGAGCGTCGACTTCGACGCGGTCGGCCACGTGCTGATGATCGTGCTCGGCATCTACCTCGGGGCGGCGTTCCTGGCCTGGCTGGCCGGTTACCTGCTCAACGACGTGGTGCAGTCGACGATCCTGCGGATGCGCGCCGACGTCGAGGACAAGGTGAATCGCTTGCCGCTGTCGTACTTCGACAAGCAGCCGCGCGGTGAGCTGCTCTCGCGGGTCACCAACGACATCGACAACCTCTCCCAGTCGCTGCAGCAGACGCTGAGCCAGCTGCTGACCTCGGTGCTCACCGTGCTCGCGGTGCTCACCATGATGATCTGGATCTCGCCGCTGCTGGCGCTGATCGCCGTCATCTCGGTGCCGATCTCGATGGTGATCACCGGCCGGGTGATGAAGCGGTCCCAGGGGATGTTCATCCAGCAGTGGCGACGTACCGGTCGCCTGAACGCGCACATCGAGGAGAACTTCTCCGGGCACGCCCTGGTCAAGGTCTTCGGTCGGCAGGCAGAGTCCGAGCGGATCTTCGCCGAGGAGAACGAGGAGCTCTACAAGGCCTCGTTCTCGGCGCAGTTCGTCAGCGGCCTGATCATGCCGATCATGATGTTCGTCGGGAACCTCAACTACGTGCTGGTCGCGGTGCTCGGAGCGCTGCGGGTCTCCAGCGGCGCCCTGACGCTGGGGGAGGTGCAGGCCTTCATCCAGTACACCCGCCAGTTCACCCAGCCGCTGTCGCAGGTCGCCTCGATGGCGAACCTGATGCAGTCCGGCGTCGCCTCGGCCGAGCGGGTCTTCGAGCTGCTCGACGCCCCGGAGGAGCCGGCCGACGGCACCGCGTCGCCGGTGGCTCCCGACCTGCGCCGCGGTGAGGTCCGCTTCGAGAACGTGTCCTTCAGCTACGACCCCGAGCGGCCGCTGATCGGCGACCTCTCCCTGGTCGCCAACCCGGGCCACACGGTCGCGATCGTCGGCCCGACCGGTGCCGGCAAGACCACGCTGGTGAACCTGGTGATGCGTTTCTACGACGTGCAGGCCGGCCGGATCACCTTGGACGGCGTGGACATCGCCGCGATGCCGCGCTCGGTGCTGCGCTCGCAGACCGGCATGGTGCTGCAGGACACCTGGCTCTTCGAGGGGACCATCCGCGACAACATCGCCTACGGCAGTCCGGGGGCGACCGAGGAGCAGATCCTCGAGGCCGCGCGGGCGACCTTCGTGGACCGCTTCGTGCACTCGCTGCCCGACGGTTACGACACGGTGATCGACGAGGAAGGTTCGAACCTCTCCGCCGGTGAGCGCCAGCTGGTGACCATCGCGCGCGCGTTCCTGTCCGACCCGGCACTGCTGATCCTCGACGAGGCGACCAGCTCGGTCGACACCCGCACCGAGCTGCTCCTCCAGCAGGCGATGGCGGCTCTGCGCAGCGACCGCACCTCGTTCGTCATCGCGCACCGGCTCTCCACGATCCGCGACGCCGACCTCATCCTGGTGATGGAGGACGGCGCGATCGTCGAGCAGGGCACCCACGAGGAGCTGCTCGCTGCTGAGGGCGCCTACGCCCGCCTCTACAACGCGCAGTTCGCGGCCGCTGTCGGGGAGGCTGTTTAACCCGTTGTCCGGTACGCCGGGGCGACGTAGCCTCGGCGTACACGGGAAAGGAGGTGGTCCAAGAAATGATTTCTACTAGGACGCGTGAGGTGGCTGCTCGTTAGCAGCACCCGGCCTCTTCCGTAGGGGCGACGCCGGCCGGCTGCCGGCGAATCCAACAGCAGCCACCCGACCCGCAGGCGAACCGGTAGTCCACCGGGGTGAGTCACCCGACTCACGCCTGCGGGTCGCTGCGTCTCCGGTGACCCCGGTCACAAAAGGTTGCACAACGCAACTAAATAGTTGCAGAATACAACCATGACTTCTGAAACAACCCGTCCGATGAGCCACCGGGAGATCCTCGAGGCGCTCAGCGGACTGCTGCTCGCCATGTTCGTCGCGATGCTCTCCAGCACCGTCGTCTCCAACGCACTGCCGCGGATCGTCACCGACCTGCACGGCAGCCAGTCCGGGTACACCTGGGTGGTCGTCGCGACGCTGCTGACGATGACCGCCTCGACCCCGATCTGGGGCAAGCTCGCCGACCAGTTCAACAAGAAGGTGCTGGTCCAGAGCGCGCTCGTCATCTACGTCATCGGCTCCCTGATCGCCGCCACCGCTCCGTCGATGGGCGTGCTGATCGGTGCCCGTGCCTTCCAGGGCCTCGGCGTCGGCGGCCTGACCGCGCTGGTCCAGGTCGTCATCGCCTCGATGGTCCCGCCTCGCGAGCGCGGCCGGTACTCCGGCTACATCGGCGCGGTCTTCGCCGTCGCGACCGTCAGCGGTCCGCTCATCGGCGGTGTCCTGGTCGACGTCCCCGGCCTGGGCTGGCGCTCCTGCTTCTACGTCGGCATCCCGATCGCCGCACTCGCCTTCGTGGTGCTCCAGAAGAAGCTGCACCTGCCCGTGGTCAAGCGCGAGGTCAACATCGACTACCTCGGCGCGGGCCTGATCGTCGGCGGCGTCTCCACCCTGCTGATCTGGGTCTCCCTGGCGGGCAACGACTTCGGCTGGGGCTCGGCCACCAGCTACGGCCTGGTCGCCCTCGGCCTGGTCCTCCTGGTCGCAGCCGTCTACGTCGAGCTCAAGGTCGCCGTCGAGCCGGTGATCCCGGTGCAGATGTTCCGCGACCGCACCACGGCCCTGGCCACGGTGGCCAGCGTGCTCGTCGGTGTCGCGATGTTCGGTGCCACCGTCTACCTCTCGCAGTACTTCCAGATCGCCCGCGGCATGACCCCGACGCACGCCGGCCTGATGTCGATCGCGATGGTCGGCGGGCTGCTCGTCTCCAGCATCGTCAGCGGCCGGGTGATCACCCGGACCGGTCTCTGGAAGCGGTTCCTGGTCGGCGGCATGGCCCTGGTCGTGGTCGGCCTGTTCCTGCTCAGCACGATCGACGAGAAGACCTCGCTGGTCGTCGTCGGCGCCTTCATGGCGATCCTCGGCGTCGGCCTCGGCTCCACGATGCAGAACCTCGTGCTGGCCGTGCAGAACAACGCGGCCCAGTCCGAGATGGGCACCGCCAGTGCAGTGGTCACGTTCTTCCGCTCGATGGGCGGCTCGATCGGGGTCTCCGCCCTGGGCGCCCTGCTGAGCGCGCAGGTCTCCGACAAGGTCACGGCCGGCCTGACGGCGATCGGCGTCCCGACCTCCGGTGCGCAGAGCCACGAGATCCCGGACCTCTCCGCCCTGCCGGCGCCCGTGCGCGCGGTCTTCGAGCACGCCTTCGGTACGGCGACCGGCGAGCTGTTCCTGGTCGCCGCGCCGTTCGCGCTGGCAGCCCTGGTGGCCGTCCTCTTCATCCGCGAGGTGCCGCTGCGCACGACGCTCGAGGTCGAGGCCGAAGCACGCGAGCCGGAGGTCGTCGCGGCATGATGATCACCATGGAGGCAGAGCGCGACGAGGCCATTCGCGACCTCGAGCACGAGATCGGCAAGCTGCTGCGGCGGGTGCGTCGCGGGCTGACCGATCGGGCGGCCCTGGTCGACCCGTCGCTGAACGCGACCGCCTACCCGCTGCTGATCACGCTGAACGAGTTCGGGCCGCACCGGGCCGCGGACCTGGCTGACCTGTTCGCCCTCGACAAGGGCGCGGTCAGCCGGGTCGTGCACCAGCTCCTCGAGCTCGACCTGATCGAGCGGACGCCCGACCCCAACGACGGGCGCGCCTCGATCCTCCAGATGAGCGCGAAGGGACGCCAGCGTCTCGCGGAGCTGGCCGACCAGCGCCGCGAGGAGTTCGGCGCCAAGCTGGCCGGCTGGGACGCTGACAACATCCACGAGCTCGCCCGAGGTCTAGCCAGGTTCAACCTCGCTATTTCCGACTAAACGGGCATTTGGGTCTAGTATGTCCGGGTGGTTGAGGGAGCACACGGGGGCATCGGCGCAGGCGCGAGCAGGCTGCTCGACGCCGTCCAGCTGATCAGTGCCGGTCTCGACCTCCGCGGTTCGCTGCACCGGCTCGTCGAAGCCTCGTGCGCGCTGACCGACGCCAGGTACGGCGTGATCGGTCTCCTGGACGCCGACGGTGTGGTCAACGACTTCGTCATCCACGGGGTCGACGCCGAGACCGCCGGCCGGATCGCGTCGCTGCCGACCTGCGAGGGCGTGCTCGGTGTCCTGGTCGAGGACCCGAAGCCGCTGCGCCTCGTCGACGTCGGTGACCATGCGCGGTCGATGGGCTTCCCGCCGAACCACCCACCGATGTCCTCGTTCCTCGGCGTCCCGGTGCTGGTCGACGACAAGGTCTACGGGAACCTCTACCTGACCGAGAAGGCCGGCGGCGCCCAGTTCACCGCCGAGGACGAGTCGCTCCTCCAGGTGCTGGCCGAGATCGCCGGGTCGGTGATCGCCAACGCGCGGACCCACCAGGCCAGTGAGCGGCGGCAGCGCTGGCTCGAGGCCGGGGTCGCGATGTCCGAGGAGCTGCAGAACACCGCCGAGCTTCCCGATGCGCTGCAGGCAGTGGCCCGGCACCTGCGCCAGGTCTCCGGATCCGCGACCGTCGCCGTCGTCGCGGACCTCGAGGGCACCCACGGCGTGGTCGCCCTCGACGACGGTTCGGTGCACCCGCTGCTCGCCGACCTGGACAAGGTGCTCGAGGTCGCGACCCCGGTGCTGATCGAGGCGGAGGCCAACGGCCGCACCTTGGCGCTGCCGCGGATCGAGAACACCGACGGGTTCGTGGTGCCGCTGAACTCCAAGCTCGTGCCCGGGCACGTGCTCCTCGTGCTCACCGACGGCGTCGACCCGGTCGCCGGCGAGCTCGCCCCGGTCCTGCTGACCGCGTTCGCCGACCAGGCGGCGCTGGCCCTGGACCGCACCGCGGCGCTGGCCGAGCGGCAGGAGCTGCTGCTGATCGCCGACCGCGACCGGATCGCGCGCGACCTGCACGACTCGGTGATCCAGCGGCTGTTCGCCACCGCCCTCCAGCTCCAAGGCCTGCGCCGGATCGTGGTCCTCGACGAGGTCCGTTCCCGGCTCGACGATGCCGTGGCCGAGCTCAACACCACCATCCGCGACATCCGCTCCACGATCTTCGAGCTGCGCCACGACGACGGCAGCTCGCTCAAGTCCGACGTACGGGCCCTGGCCAAGGAGTACGTGCCGGTCCTCGGCTTCACGCCGTTCGTCCGGATCCGCGGACCGCTCGACTCCGGCGTCAGCTCCGAGGTCGCCGACCACCTGATGGCCACCCTGCGCGAGGCCCTGTCCAACGTGGCGCGGCACGCCGAGGCCGACGCGTGCATCGTCGAGGTCGAGGTCGGGCAGGAGCGCCTGCTGCTGCGGATCTCCGACAACGGCCGTGGCATCGACGGACAGATCTCCGAGAGCGGCCTACGCAACGTGCGCCGACGTGCCGTCGAGCACGGCGGCACCTTCCGGATCGGCTCGGAGGAGCCGCACGGAACGCTGCTGGAGTGGCAGATCCCCGTGCGCTAGGGCGGTCAGCCCTCGGGCAGCCAGACCTTCTTCGCGGCGAGCAGTCCGTCGCCGACCGGCAGCAGCACCGGCACCAGCGACTCGTGCTCCCCGACGACGCGGCACAGCTCGCGGATCGCGATGGTGTCCGGATCGCGCTGGGCCGGGTCGGCGACCCGGTCGTGCCACAGGGCGTTGTCGAAGACCACCACGCCACCGGGACGCAGCAGCCGCAGCGCCTCGGCCAGGTACTCCGGGTACTCCTGCTTGTCGCCGTCGCAGAAGACGATGTCGTAGTGCCCGTCGGTGAGGCGGGGCAGCACCTCGAGCGCCGCGCCGGGGATCAGCCGGGAGCGCTGGGCGGGGATGCCGCCCTCGGTGAAGGTCTCCCGCGCCAGGCGCTGGTGCTCCGCCTCGGTGTCCACCGAGGTCAGCACGCCGTCGGGACGCATGCCGCGCAGCAGCCACAGGCCCGAGACGCCGGTGCCGGTGCCGATCTCGACGACCGCGCGGGCGTCCAGCACGGAGGCCAGGAAACGGAGGGCGGCGCCGCCACCGGAGCCGATCGGGGCGACCCCGACCTCCTCGGCGCGGGCCCGGGCGTTCGCCAGCACGGTGTCCTCGGCGACGTACGCCTCGGAGTAGGTCCAGCTCGCAGGCTTCGGTGCGGTGACGATGACGCCCTCCTCATGAACGGTTGAGGGGACTTTACCGCCGTGACACGCTTGCGAACGGGAACACTTCGGGCACCTCGCCCGTTGTTCTCGACAGGTACCCCTTAGTGGGGTCTCAGCAGACTCTCAACAACTCTTCCTAGCGTGGAGGTCCCAGCAGTCGATGGTCCGTCGTCACAGTGCGAACCAGAACAGCAAGGAGCCTTCCATGAGCGCGCCCGTGCAGAGCAACGAGCCCGTTGAGAACGGCGTGCCCACCTGGGACCAGATCGTCGAGCTCCACTCCGCCCGGGTCTACCGGCTCGCCTATCGGCTGACCGGCAACGCCTACGACGCCGAGGACCTCACCCAGGAGGTCTTCGTCCGGGTCTTCCGGTCGCTGCACACCTACACCCCGGGCACCTTCGAGGGCTGGTTGCACCGGATCACCACGAACCTGTTCCTGGACCAGGCCCGCCGCAAGAGCCGGATCCGCTTCGACGCGCTGCCCGAGGACGCCGACAACCGGCTGCCCAGCCCGATCGCGACCCCGGACGCCGCCTACCTGAACCAGATGTTCGACGCCGACGTCGAGGCCGCCCTGGCCGCGCTGCCGCCGGACTTCCGTGCCGCGGTCGTGCTCTGCGACGTCGAGGGACTCTCCTACGAGGAGATCGCCGACGTCCTCGGCGTGAAGATGGGCACCGTCCGGTCGCGCATCCACCGCGGCCGTTCCATGCTCCGCAAGGCCCTGGCCCACCGGGCCCCGACGGCCGGGCGCGTCCGCGTCGCCGGTCCGCAGCTGGCCGGCCGGGTCGGATGACAGGGACGGGGAGTAGCTCACGGTGATGCTCTGGTTCTCCGGCCACATCGGCTCGAACGCCTCGGCGCTCGTCGACGGCCAGCTCTCACCCTCCGACGAGGAGCGCGCCTGGCAGCACGTGCTGGGCTGCGCCGGTTGTCGTCGGCTGGTGGAGCGCGAGGGCTGGATCAAGCAGCGCCTGGCCGGTCTCGCCGGTCCGAGCGTGCTGGCCGCACCGCCGGCGCTGCTCGGCTCCCTGTACGACGTGGACGCCTGGGCGACCGTCGACGAGATCGAGCGTCGCTCCAAGCGTCGCCGGGCCGCCGTCGCGCTGGTCGGTGCCAGCTCGGTCGGGGTCGCCGTGCTCGCGGTGATGTCGGTGACCACGCCGCCGGTGGGTCGCGGTGAGGTGCCGGGTTCTCCGGGGCCCGCGATGATCGGTGGCACCACGCGCAACGACCCGGGCACCGGGTTGACTGCGGACATCGAGAACGCCGCATTCGGCGGTAGGTCAAGATAGTCGCGTGAGCGACACCGATTTCCCGGGATCCAGCGCAGACCAGAGCGGCAACGGCGACGAGCCGACGACGCCGATCGAGACGGGTCCGGCCGAGACCCCGGCCGCACTCCCGAACGAGCCTGCGCCGACCGAGCCGACCACGCCGCTCCCGGGTTTCGCCCCGCCGACGCCGCCCCCGGCCGCTCCGTCGTACCCGCCGCCGGCCTACCAGCCCCCGGCGTACGAGCCGCCGGCTCCGGCCTACCAGCCGCCCGCCGCTCCGGCCTACCAGCCGCCCGCGTACCAGGAGCCCGCGTACGCCCCGCCGCCGACGCAGCCCCCTGCCTACCCGGCCCAGTACGGCGTCGCGCAGCCGACCGAGCCGTCGGCCTACCCCCTGCCCCCGACCACGACCGAGACCAGCACCCCGGAGAAGTCGCGGTTGCCGGGGTGGACCTGGCCGCTCATCGCGGTCCTCTCGCTGCTCCTCGGCATCGGCGGTGGCGCGATCGGCGCCTCGCTGGTCAACGACGACAACGCCAGCTCCGGCGGCGACACCGTCGTGAACATCCCGGTGCGCAAGGCTCCGCTGAAGGCCGGCAACCAGAGCGTTGCCGCGGTCGCGGCCAAGCTGCTGCCGAGCACGGTCCAGATCGTGGCCGAGTACAAGGGTCGCGCCCAGGGTGCGACCGGGTCCGGGTTCGTCTTCGACGACAAGGGCCACATCATCACGAACAACCACGTGGTCGCCGACGCGGCTGCCGACAAGGGCCCGATCGACGTGATCGACCAGTCCGGTACCCACCACAAGGCGACCGTGGTCGGCCGCAGCCCGGTCTACGACCTGGCCGTGCTCAAGGTCGAGGGGGCCGAGAAGCTCCAGCCGGTCGCCTTCGGCTCCGCCGCGCAGATGCAGGTCGGCGAGACCGTGGTCGCCGTCGGCTCGCCGCTGGCGCTGTCGGCCACCGTCACCAGCGGCATCGTCAGCGCCAAGAACCGCCCGGTGACCACCGGTGACGGCAACGACGCCTCGTTCATCAACGCCGTGCAGACCGATGCCGCGATCAACCCGGGCAACTCCGGCGGCCCGCTGGCCAACCTGCAGGGCCAGGTCATCGGCGTGAACTCCGCGATCGCCTCGATCGGGTCCTCGGACTCCAGCGGCGAGTCCGCCAACATCGGCGTCGGCTTCGCGATCCCGATCGAGCAGGTGCTCGTCACCGCCGGTCAGATCCTGCGCACCGGCCACGCGGAGTACCCGGTCATCGGCGTCTCGGTGCGGGGCACCGAGAACAACGAGGGTGCCGAGGTCAAGGAGATCAACGCCGGTACGCCGGCCGCGAAGTCCGACCTCAAGGTCGGCGACATCATCACCGCGGTCGACGACCACCCGGTCACCGGCCAGACCGACGTCGTGGTGGCGATCCGCTCGCACCAGGCGGGCGACACCGTGACGCTGACGGTGAAGCGCGGCAGCAAGACCCTGAAGATCAAGGTCGGCCTGCTCGCCAAGACGGGCTGACCCGATTCTGATCGATCTGGCTCGCTGAGAGCTCAATTCGCAGCCAGATCGGTCAGAAGCAGCTAGCTCAGGTCGCGCAGCAACGCATCCTTGAGCTGGGTCTCCTCCTTCGCCATCCGCTGCGGGAGGCGTCGCCACGCGAAGACGATCAAGAGGGTCAGGGCAGCGGCGATGCTCCAGAAGAACCAATGGCTGAACGCCACCTCGTCCGGCCGTCGCCGGGCACCCCAGAAGCCGCCGTAGATCGCGGCCACGACCATCAGTGGCATCGCGGTGAACGAGATCTGCAGCCGCTGCCACCACAGCTCGCCGACCAGACGGGTGCGGCTGCCGTCGCTCTCGGCGGTCGCGCGCAGACGCGGGCCGCGGTAGCTGTTCTGACCGGCCGGCGACCAGACGTTCGCGGTGAATGCGGACGCTCCCACGACAGCGATGTCGAGCCCGTAGCCCCGGTTGAGAAAGCCCTGCGCGTCGTGCAGCGTGTTCGGGTCCACGGCAGACGCCGCCGCGAGGACCGCGTCCGACGGCGCCGGGATCGTCAGCTCGAACGGGCGTCGCCACAGGGCCACGTCAGGTGGCCTCGGCGTCGAACGGCGGGCTCTCGCCCGGCTTGAGGTCAGGCCCGCCGGTCCGCGGCGCCATCATCGACTTCTGCGCCTCGGCGAGGTCGTCCTCGTCCATCGCGTCCAGGATGTGCTTCCGGATCGCGACGCGCGGGTCGAGGTCGGTCAGCTTGAGGTCCGCGAACTCAGGACCCAGCTCCTTGCGCAGGTCGTTCTGCGCAGACTGCGCGAACTGCCGCAGCTGCCGCAGCATCCGGCCGGCCTGGCGCGCGTAGTCCGGGAGCTTGTCGGGCCCGAACACGATGATCCCCACCACGAGGATCACTGCCATCTCGGGCAGGCCGACTCCGAACATGGCTGGAGTCTACGTTCGACTCAGAGACGACCGGAGGGAGTCAGCCCGAGCTGCATCCCGGCGAGTCCACGACCACGGCCGGCGAGCTTGGTCGCGATCGCGGTCAGGGCCTTCGCGGCGGACGCGGTCGGGTTGGCCTCGACCACCGGCTTGCCGGCGTCGCCGCCCTCCCGGAGCGAGACGTCGAGCGGTACCTCGCCGAGCACCGGGACGTCGTACCCGAAGCGCGTCGAGAGGGTCTCGGCCACCCGGGCACCGCCGCCGGCTCCGAAGATCTCGAGCTTGTGGTCCTTGCCCTCGGCCTCGCAGTGCGGGCAGGCCAGGTAGCTCATGTTCTCGACGACGCCGATGACCCGCTGGTGCATCATCGAGGCCATCGTGCCGGCGCGCTCGGCCACCTCCGCGGCGGCTTCCTGTGGCGTGGTCACCACGATCACCTCGGCGCTCGGCAGGTGCTGGCCCAGCGAGATCGCGACGTCGCCGGTGCCCGGGGGGAGGTCGAGCAGCAGCGCGTCCAGGTCGCCCCAGTAGACGTCGGCGAGCATCTGCACCAGCGCGCGGTCGAGCATCGGGCCGCGCCAGGCGACGACCTGGTCGCGGCGCGGCTTGAGCATGCCGATCGAGATCACCGAGACGCCGCTGGCGGTCGGCACCGGCATGATCAGGTCCTCGACCTGGGTCGGCCGGGTGTCCGCGATGCCGAACATCGCCGGGATCGAGTGGCCGTAGATGTCGGCGTCGATGACCCCGACCTTGAGGCCCTGGGCGGCCAGGGCCATCGCCAGGTTCACGGTGACCGAGGACTTGCCGACGCCGCCCTTGCCGGAGGCGATCGCGTAGACCTTGGTCAACGAGTCCGGCTTGCCGAAGGGGATCTCCCGCTGGGCCTGGCCGCCGGAGAGCACGTCCTTCAGGCCGGCGCGCTGCTCGGCAGTCATCACGCCGAGCTCTAGCTGGATGCCGGTGACGCCGGGGACGGCCGAGACGGCCGCGGTCACGTCGCGGTTGATGGTGTCCTTGAGCGGGCAGCCGGCGACCGTGAGCAGCACGGTGATGTCGACCTTGCCGGTGTCGTCGACCTCGACGGACTCGACCATGCCGAGCTCGGTGATCGGGCGCTTGATCTCGGGGTCGTTCACGGTCGCCAGGGCAGCACGAACCGGCTCGAGGAGCGGTGAAGTCATGGACTCCAGTCTAGGTGGGCTGCGGACCGCTCTCGTCCGCGGGGACGAGAGGCTCGTCACCCTCGGGCTCCTCGGCGGCGCGCTCCTCCAGGTCCTCGAGCAGGCCGCGCAGCTCCGAGCGCAGGAAGTCGCGGGTCGCGACCTCGCCGAGCGCCATCCGCAGCGAGGCGACCTCGCGAGCCAGGAACTCCATGTCCGCCTGCTGCTGCGAGGCGTTCTTGCGGTCCTGCTCGGTGACGACCCGGTCGCGGACCTCCTGGCGGTTCTGCGCGAGCAGGATCAGGGGCGCGGCGTACGACGCCTGCAGGCTGAGCATCAGGGTCAGGAAGATGAACGGGTAGTCGTCGAAGCGCCAGCTGTCGGGCGCCAGCCAGTTCCAGCCGACCCAGACGGCGACGAAGAACGTCATGTAGATGAGGAAGCGCGCGGTGCCCATGAAGCGCGCGAACTGCTCGGCGAAGCGGCCGAAGCGGTCGGTGTCGCTGCTGCCGCGGAACGGGTTGGTGACCAGGTTGCGGCGCAGCTCGCGCGGCTGGTCGAGCCGGACGCGCGGGCGGTCGTCCTGCTTCGGGGTGGCCTCGACCTTCTTGTCGGGCTTCTTCTCCGGGGTCACCAGGCTCACCCCCTGGCCGTTCCCTGGCCGACCTTGCGGTCGCGCCAGCCCTCGGGCAGCAGGTGGTCGAGCAGGTCGTCGACGGTGACGGTGCCCAGCAGGCGGCCGTCGTCGTCGACCACCGGAGCGGCGACCAGGTTGTACGTCGCCAGGAAGATCGCCACGTCCTCGAGGGTCGCGTCGGCGTGCAGGTAGTCGACACCGGTGTCCAGGACGCCGGCGACCAGCTCGCTCGGGGGCTCGCGCAGCAGGCGCTGGATGTGCGCGATGCCCAGCAGCTTGCCGGTCGGGGTCTCCAGCGGCGCGCGGCAGACGTAGACGAGTGCGGCCAGCGACGGGGTGAGCTCCTCGTTGCGGACCCGGGCGAGCGCCTCGGCGACGGTGGCGTCGGGGGACAGGATCACCGGCTCGGGCGTCATCATGCCGCCCGCGGTCTCCTCGCCGTAGCTCATCAGGCGACGGACGTCCTCGGCCTCCTCGGGCTCCATCAGCTCGAGCAGGTGCCGAGCGGTCTCCGGCGGCAGGTCGTTGATCAGGTCGGCAGCGTCGTCCGGCGACATCTCCTCGAGGACGTCGGCGGCGCGCTCGTGGGAGAGGTGCTCGAGGATCTCGACCTGGTCCTCCTCGGGCAGCTCCTCGAGGACGTCGGCCAGGCGCTCGTCGTCCATCGCCGCGACGACCTCGGTACGCCGCTCGGCCGGGAGCTCGTGGATCACGTTCGCCGCATCGGCGGGCTTCAGCTCGGCCAGCGAGGCGATCAGGTGGGTGGCGCCCTGGTTCGGCTCGCGCTTGTGCAGGCCGTCGACCTCGTCCCACTCGACGACGTGGGTCTGGCCGCGCCGGCGGAAACTCTTGCTCGGCTCCTGCAAGGCGACGCGGGAGAGCACCCAGTCGCGGGTCCGGGTCTGCTCCATCGCCACGTCGAAGACGCTGCCGACGACGCCGCTGCTCTTGATGGTCACCGCGCGGTCGAGCATCTGGCCGATCACCAGCGTCTCGGTGCTGCGCAGCTCGAACCGGCGCATGTTGAGCAGGCCGGTGGTGATCACCTGGCCGACGTCGATGTTGGTGACCCGGGTCATCGGCGCGAAGACCTGGCGCCTGCCGAAGACCTCGATGACGAGGCCGACCACGCGCGGCTGGCCGGATCCGGCGCGGAGCACGACGACGACGTCCCGGACCTTGCCCACCTGGTCGCCCTGGGGGTCGAACACCGGCAGCCCGGCGAGCCGGGCTGCGTAGACGCGGGTCGGTGTCGTGCTCACGAGACACCAGCCTATCGGCGCGGGCGACCCGTTTTGGGACGATGGGACGGTGCTGACCTACGACGTGGTGGATGTTTTCGCGGAGAAGCCGTTCGCGGGCAACCAGCTTGCGGTCGTGCACGGGGCCGCTGGGCTCAGCGACGAACAGCTGCTCACCCTCGCCCGGGAGTTCAACTTCTCCGAGACCACGTTCCCCACGCCGATCGCCGGGGACCGCTACTCGGTGCGGATCTTCACCCCCGGCGGGGAGATCCCGTTCGCCGGCCACCCGACCCTGGGAACCGCCTGGGTGCTGCGCGAGCGGGGTGACCTCGACAGCGCGCAGGTCGTCCAGGAGTGCGCCGCCGGCGAGGTCGGGGTGCGGTTCGTGGAGGACGCGGTCGAGCTGTCCGCCGTCCCGCGTGATCTGGTCGGCCCGCTCGATCACGACGTCGTCGCCGGGGTGCTGCACGCGGTCGGTCTGACGGCCGAGGACCGTGACGGCGACGCCTGGCTGGCCGGCACCGGCCTCACCTTCGCGCACGTCCCGGTCCGCGACGACGCCGTGGCCCGGGCCGGCATCGCGCGCACCCTGCCGCACCTCCCGCCGACCGGGGATCCGATCGGCGGCATCAACCTGTACTCGGTGACCGCAGACCTCGAGGTGCACAGCCGGGTCTTCGTCCCCGACCTCGCAGTCCCCGAGGACCCCGCCACCGGGTCTGCTGCCGCGGGGCTCGGGATGGCGCTGCGGGCGCGTGGACTGGCTGCGGACGGCGACCGCTACCGGATCCGCCAGGGCATCGAGATGGGCCGGCCGTCCCGGCTGCTCGGCACCGTCGGCGAGCGGATCAGCGTTGCCGGGCAGGTGCACCCGATCGCCCGCGGCGAGATCCGGGTGCCGTGAACCGGATCGACCTGCGCACGCTCGCGCTGCTGGCCGTCGGGGTCGGGGCGGTCTCGCTCGCCGCTCCGCTCATCGCCGCCACCGCGGTCCCGGCCCTGGCGATCGCGTTCTGGCGCACGGCGTTCGCCACCGCGGCCATCGCGCCGGTCGCGGCGGTCCGTCAGCGCGGTGAGCTGGCCGGGCTGACGGCGCGCCAGGTGCTCGGCGTCGTGGTCGCCGGCTGCTGCCTGGCGGCCCACTTCGGCTTCTGGATCACCTCGCTCGGCATGACCTCGGTCGCCTCGAGCACGGCGATCGTCTCGCTCCAGGTGATCTGGGTGATCGCCTGGGACCGGTCCCAGGGCACGGTCCTCGGACGTCCGGTGCTGCTCGGGGTGCTCGCCGCGACGACGGGCGCGATCGTGGTCTCGGGGTTCGACCTGAGCATCTCGACGCGCGCTCTGGCGGGCGACGCGCTCGCCCTGGTCGGCAGCGTCGCGGTGGCGGCGTACGCGGTCATCGGCGGCCGGGTCCGGCAGCAGCTGAGCACGACGTCGTACACGCTGATCTGCTACGGAACCTGCGCGGTGGTGCTGCTGGTCGCCGCGGTCGCCCGCGGCCAGGCCCTCGGCGGCTACGACCGGGAGGCGTGGCTCAAGCTGCTGCTGCTCACCGCGACGGCCCAGCTGCTGGGCCACTCGGTCTTCAACTACCTGCTCGGCCGGCTCTCGCCGATGGTCACCTCGATGGCGATCCTGCTGGAGATCCCGGGGGCGTCGCTCATCGCGGCGGCCTGGCTCGGCCAGGTTCCCGAGGCAGGTGCGGTGGCGGGGCTGGTCCTGATCCTCGCGGGTATCGCGATGGTCGTCAGGTCCGCTCCGCCTGCTGAGCCAGCCACTGCTCCCGCGTGATCACGAAGAACTGCGAGGGCGTCGCGTACCACTTGTCGATGGTGCCGCGGTGCTCCATGCCGATCTTGGTGCAGACCTTCATCGAGTTGACGTTGTCCAGGTCGGTCACCGCGAAGATCTCCTCGATGCCGCCGCTGAAGCCTCGCTCCAGGATCGCGGTGGCGGCCTCGGGCGCGTAGCCGTTGCCCCACGCGTCCGGGTGCAGGTGCCAGCCGATCTCGACCTCGCCGTGCTCGTCGTTGGGCAGCGTCAGCAGCAGCACCGTGCCGATCGTCCGGCCGTGCAGCGGACCGCCATCGGTCACCTCCACGGCCCAGTGCCCCAGCGGCGGGTTGTCCCGACCCCGCCAGGTCTCGACCTTCATCCGGGCCTCGTCGAGGTCCTTGGTCAGGACCGGGTCGCCGTCGCCGAGCCACTGGACCACCTCGATCCTGCTGAGCATGGCCAGCGCCGCAGGAGCGTCCTCGAGGGTCCACGGTCGGATCTCCAGGCGTGGGGTGGTCGCGATCAGCACTCGGTCACTGTGCCGGGGCGGGGTGACCTGTGTCATGGTCTTTACGGTCGGCCCCGGTGTGTACTGACGGGTAATATCGACCGACCTGATCGTCACCGGAAGGACTGCATCACCATGCCTCGACTGTGCGAGACCGAAGGTCTCGACGACATCCAGGAAGAGATCCTCAAGGCCGTTCGTGAGTTCACGAACGAGCGGATCATCCCGGTCGCCCAGGAGCTCGAGCACGCCGACGAGTACCCGACCGAGATCGTCGAGGGTCTCAAGGAGCTCGGCGTCTTCGGTCTGATGATCCCCGAGGAGTACGGCGGCCTCGGTCAGTCGCTGCTCACCTACGCGCTCTGCGTCGAGGAGATCGCCCGCGGCTGGATGAGCGTCTCCGGCGTCATCAACACCCACTTCATCGTGGCGTACATGGTGATGCAGCACGGCACCGAGGAGCAGAAGCAGAAGTACCTGCCGCAGATGGCCACCGGCGAGATGCGCGGTGCCTTCTCGATGTCCGAGCCGGGTCTGGGTTCCGACGTGGCTGCGGTGGCGACCAAGGCCGTGAAGCAGGACGACGGCAGCTACAAGATCACCGGCTCGAAGATGTGGCTGACCAACGGCGGCGAGTCGCGCCTGGTCGCGACGCTGTGCAAGACCGACGAGGGCGCCGACTCGGTCTACAAGAACATGACGACCTTCCTGATCGAGAAGGAGGCCGGCTTCGGTGAGACCGCTCCCGGCCTCACCATCCCGGGCAAGATCGACAAGATGGGCTACAAGGGCGTCGAGACCACCGAGATGGTGCTCGACGGCCACCCGGTCCGTGCCGACCAGATCCTCGGTGGCGAGCCGGGCAAGGGCTTCTACCAGATGATGGACGGCGTCGAGGTCGGCCGCGTCAACGTCGCCGCCCGTGCCTGCGGCCTGGCCTGGCGGGGCTTCGAGCTCGGCGTCGAGTACGCCCAGCAGCGCGAGACCTTCGGCAAGCCGATCGCCCAGCACCAGGCGATCCTGTTCCGCATCGCCGAGATGGCCACCAAGGTCGAGGTGGCCCACACCATGATGGTGAAGGCCGCGCGGATGAAGGACACCGGCCAGCGCATGGACGTCGAGGCCGGCATGGCCAAGATGATCGCCTCCGAGTACGCGCACGAGGTCGTCGAGGACTCCTTCCGGATCCACGGCGGCTACGGCTACTCCAAGGAGTACGAGATCGAGCGCCTCTACCGCGAGGTCGCGTTCATGCTGATCGGTGAGGGCACCACCGACATCCAGAAGCAGATCATCGGCAAGGCGATGCTCAAGGACTACAAGACCAAGAGCTAGCAAGAACCGGCGAAGAAGCGGGTCACCTCTTGCGGGTGACCCGCTTCTTGCTCTTCTCCAGCTTCTCCAGCGCGGCGTCGACCCGCGGGTCGTCACGACCGGCAACCGGCACCAGCAGCTCGGTGATCACGTCGAGCACGTCCGCGAGCCGCTCGTTGAGCCGGCGGTTCTCCTCCACCGACTCCATCAGCTCGGCGACCTGCGCCTCCAGCTCGGCGATCCGGGCCGACTTCCGCTTCATGGCTTCTCCCAGGTCAGGACGAGACGGATGATCACGGGGTCCTCCTTGCCGACCGGTGCGAGCCCGCGCCGCACCACCTTGTCGACGACCCGGCCGCCGTACCGCTCGATCTCGGCGTACAGGGTCTCGGGCTCGTTCTCCTTGCGGTACTCCAGGAACGTGCGGCCTCCGCGCCGACCGACGATCGCGCAGAAGCGCCACAGGCCGTCGCGCCCGGACGGCGCCAGTACGTCGATCAGCCGGCGTCCGTAGACGTGGGTGACCTCGTGCGCCGCGGCGGTGCGCGCCGCGATGGTCAGCAGCGAGTGCAGCGACTCCAGGTTCAGGGCCGTGAAGGTGACTGGTACGCCGGCATCGCGGGCCGCCTGGTTGGCCGTCGTACGGGCGGCGCCGCAGAAGTCGGTCCCGGTCGCGACGTGCCCCTGCTCGCTGAGCCAGATCGTGTCGCGGCCGTCGCCGGCGCCGAGCTCGAGGATCCGACTGTGCGGCTCCGTGCGGGCGTCCACCCACTCGGCGAACTCCGAGGGCTCCTGGCGCGCCTGCTGCCGGCGGTGCAGGTCCTGCCAGTACGGAAGCCGGGCCCGGCTGCCGCGGAACCACTGCGCCATCTTGCGCACGTGCCCCGGCGGGTGGTCGAAGCGGAAGGCCGGGTCGGGCACCGACCAGCCCGGCCCGTAGGTGAACTCGAGGACCTTGCGCACGTTCGCCGGGGCCGGGAAGCAGGTGCCCTCGAGCTCGATCTCGCGCAGCGGCAGCAGGTGTCGTCGATCGAGATCACCGCTGAGCGAACCGGCCAGGTGGAAGGTCGTGCCGACGTGGAACGCGGCGAGCACGTCGATCGAGCCGCGCTTGCCGCTCGGCAGGGCGACCCAGACCTTGAAGCTCGCCCCCGACATCCGCACCACCTGCCAGCCGAGCCGGCTCAGCGTCCGCTCGGCATGGCGGGTCTCGCGGATCACGTCGAACGGGTGCCGGAAGGAGGAGTAGAACGCCAGGTCGACGTCGTGGCCGACCAGGTGGCCGTCGCGCGCTGCGCCGAGCAGACCACCGTGGCAGAGGAAGGCGTCCAGATCGCAGTGCTCGCGCAGGTCGTCGACGATCCGCCGCGCTTCCTGGGCCAGCTCGCTGCGCGCCGGCCCGGGCTCGGCTTCGAAGGAGCGCTGCAGCTGCCCGACCTTGTCGATCGAGAGCCGGTTGCCCAGGTCGTCGGTGAGCACGACCGGGTCGTCCGACTCGCCGAAGAGGAAGGCGCCGGAGAAGAACGAGGCACCGCCGTCGTGCCGGACGACGTCGATCTCGGCCCTGCCGTCGAGCACGCCCGTCAGCGCCTCCGGCCACGGCACCAGCAGGCCGCGGCCGACCTTGAAGCCATCGCGGCGCGGTCGGAAGGACCAGACCCGGTGGCCGTCGAGGCGGAGGTCGAGCGGCTCGTCGAGGGCACCCTTGAGCGATCCGGTGATCCGGATCCCGCGCTCGTCGATGCGAACCCCCACAGCGGGTCCCTTCTCGGCAGGTTTGGCCGCGTTTGCCCTTGGCTGCCCAGATTACGCATTCCGGAACTCGCTCGTGGGCGGTTCGGCCCAAACCGGGTCGACGCGCCACCACGCCGGTGGCAAGGTGGTCGCATGACCGACAACCACGCCAACGACGACCTCAAGGCCAAGATGCGTGAGGCCCTCGACCGCAAGAAGTCCAACGACCGCGGGGTGCCGAAGGACGGGCCGTCCAAGGAGAAGGCGCACGGCTCGGAGGTCGTCGGCGGAGCTCCGAAGATGCACCGTCGCAAGGCCGGTGGCGGCGGTTCGTAACGCTGCGTGAGGTATCCCACGCGCTCCGGACTCGCCCGAGCCGCCCTTCTTTCGGCACGATGTGACGGTTACCAGCCAGTAGAGAAGGTGTGAGCATGCAGTTCGGTCGTAGCTACGAGGAGTTCGAGGTCGGTGCGACCTACAAGCACTGGCCCGGCAAGACGGTCACCGAGTACGACGACCACCTGTTCTGCCTGCTGACGATGAACCACCACCCGCTGCACATGGACGTGAACTACGCGGAGAAGACCACCCAGTTCGGCAAGAACGTCGTGGTCGGCAACTACGTCTACTCGATCCTGCTCGGCATGTCGGTCGCCGACATCTCCGGCAAGGCCATCGCCAACCTCGAGGTCGAGTCGCTGCGCCACGTCGCGCCGACCTTCCACGGGGACACCCTGTACGGCGAGACCACCGTGCTCGACAAGTTCGAGTCGAAGTCGAAGGACGACCGTGGCGTCGTCTACGTCGAGACCATCGGTTACAACCAGGACGGCAAGGTCGTCTGCATCTTCCGCCGCAAGGTGATGGTGCCGAAGAACAGCTACCTCGCCGAGCGCGGCGGCGAGCAGCCCGGTCGTCCGACCCCGCAGCCCGACAAGAACTGGCCCGGTACGTCCGAGGCCTGAGGCGGGTCGGATTCCCTAGGCAGGACGTGAATCTTCGCGAACGACCCGATGCTTCGGGTCGGTAGTGCCGGTTTCACGTCTTGCCTAGAGAAACCTCGCCCGGCGCGAACGCCCTTGCCAGCGGCAGGATCCCCAGGATCAGCACCATCGGGACCGCGAAGCCGACCCGCAGGTCGTGCTCGCCGACCGCGCCGGTCAGCACCGAGCCGATCAGCGCGCCGACGTAGTTGAACTGGTTGAAGCGCCCGATCACCGCGTCGACCCGGCGCTGACGGGTCGCCGGGTCCTCCTCCTCGCCGCCGGCGATGCGGGCCGCGGCGGAGAAGCTGAGCGGGGCGATCACGCCGACGCCGCTGCCGAGCACCAGGAAGCCCAGCACGGCGATCGGCCACGCCGGAGCGAACACGACGACGGCCAGCGACGCGGAAGCGACGACCGCGCCGATGCGCAGGATCGGCACCGCGCCGTACCGGGCGACCAGGCCGTCGCCGGCGAACCGCATGGCGCCGCTGGAGAGCAGGTAGGGGAACACCGCCAGCGCGAACAGCCCGGACGGGGTGTCGTCGAAGACGTTCTTGAGGAACAGCGGTCCCCAGGTGAAGGCCGCGGTGTCGACCATGTAGAAGAGCACCATCCCGATGCCGACCAGGATGATCGGGCGCCACGGGATCACCGGAGCCGGAGACTCCTGCGCCGGGTCGCCGATGCCCGCGAGGAACGGCGCGAACTGCACGGCCAGCGGCACGACCGCGACCAGGCCGACCCAGCCCACGTCGAGGTGCGAGGTCGCCAGGGCCAGCGCCGCCCCGATCAGGCCGCCGAAGGTCCAGGCGCTGTGGAAGGACGGCAGGATCGGCCGCCCGTAGCGGTGCTCGAGCGCGACCGCCTGCATGTTGGTGGTGGCGTCGACCATGCCGAGAGAGAGGCCGTACGTCGCCATCGCCGCGATGAAGAACGACAGCGACTGACTGGCCCCGATGAGGGCGGCGCCGACCGTCAGGCCGACCAGTCCGGTGCGGAGCAGCCTGGCTGAGGACAGCGCCTTGGCGCGCGTCTCCGCCAGGACCGAGCCCCCGCCGGCCAGCAGCACCATCATCAGCAGCAGCCCGGAGAGCTCGCCGTTGGACAGGTCGTACTTGTCCTGGAAGTCCGGCAGCCGGGTGGTCAGGCTGATGAAGACCCCGCCCTGGGTGGCGAACGCGGCGGCGACCGCGAGCCGGGTGCGGTGCAGCTCCGGCGGGTCCGAGACCTCTCCACTTGTCACCGGCTCATGATCACAGAAGGCTTGCTCCATGACCGCGCAACCCGACGAGCTCTGGATCGTCCGGCACGGAGAGACCGAGTGGAGCCGCGACGGCCGGCACACCTCGCGGACGGAGGTGTCGCTGACTGCCTCCGGCGAGCAGGCTGCCGCGCGCCTGGCCGACCGGTTGGCCGGCGTCGAGTTCGGGCTGGTGCTGACCTCGCCGCGCCAGCGCGCCCGGCGTACGGCGGAGCTGGCGGGGTTCCCGCACGCCCACGTCGAGGACGACCTGGCCGAGTGGGACTACGGCGACTACGAGGGCATCACCACCGCGCAGATCCGCCAGCGCGTTCCGGCGTGGACCGTCTGGACCGACCCGTGCCCGGGCGGCGAGACCGCCGACCAGGTCGGTGCCCGGCTGGACCGGGTGGTCGCCAAGGCGCGTGCGCACGGCGGTCGGGTGCTGGTCTTCGGGCACGGGCACGCCTCCCGAGCCTTGGCCTGTCGGTGGCTCGGGCTTCCGGTCACCGAGGGCCGGCTGCTGCGCCTGGACACCGCGACGGTCTCGGTCCTCGGCTACGAGCACGAGACCGCGGTCGTGGCGCGCTGGAACGCCTGATGACTACCCTGAGCCAGTGTCACTAGCGGCTTCCTGTCCCCGCTGCACCGCGCCCATCACGGAGGGTGACGGTGCCTGGACGTGCTCGGTGCACGGCAGCATCCACCCGTTGTGGCGGCCGCAGCAGGCGAGCTACGAGTCCTTCGCGGAGCTGGTGAACCGCGCGGCCGACGACCTGCCGACCTACCTGCCGTGGCCGATGAGCCCCGGGTGGTCGATCGCTGACTTCGGGTGCGTCGCCAACACCGAGAAGGCTTTCGCCACGGTGACGACGACCGTCGGCACCAGCGACCTGGACGGCCCGGTCGAGGTCACGGTGATCTCGGAGGACCCCGGCGTCGGGCTCGGCTCGCGCTGCGCGGGCACGGCGTACGACGACCCGGGTGAGCAGATCGGTCTGGGACCGCACGCGATCCACGTCCGTGCGGGCGGTCGCACCGTGCCGATGTGGACCGTCGACCCCTCGATCGAGGACGACCTCTTCGCCAAGTCGGTCTTCGCCGGCGAGGCCGACGGCCGCTGGTTGTGGCTGGTCATCCGGCCGGCCTCGGCGGCCCTGCTGCTGCGCGACGAGTGGCTGCTCGCCGATGTCACCGGCTTCGGTCCCGAAGCCCTCGAGATGCCGTTCGGCGGGGCCCGCCCGACCTGGTGAAACCGCTGGTCAGGCGGCAAATGTCTCGGACCCGAGAGTGTTCGTTCTGACCCCGTTCGGGTTCGTTCCCGCAGGCCGCCGACCTCTACCCTGGTGAGCTATGGATGGGGTCCTCTTCACGAGCGTGTTCGTCACGCTCTTCGTGATCATGGACCCGGTCGGAACGATCCCGATCTTCCTCTCGCTGACCGGTGGCCGGTCGCCGCAGGTGTCGCGCCGGCTGGCCTGGCAGGCCGTGACCGTGTCGTTCGGCGTCATCAGCGCCTTCGCGTTCTTCGGCCAGCAGATCCTGTCCTACCTGCACATCTCGCTGCCCGCGCTCCAGTGCGCCGGCGGCCTGCTGCTCCTGCTCGTCGCCCTCGAGCTGCTGACCGGCAAGGAGTCCGAGCCGACCGCGGCGGCCGAGACCAACGTCGCGCTGGTCCCGCTCGGCACCCCGCTGCTGGCCGGCCCGGGCGCGATCGTCGCGACCATGGTGTTCAGCAAGCAGGTCGACGACTTCAAGCAGTTCGCCGCGGTCGCCCTGGGCGTCATCGCGGTGCACATCTCGATCTGGCTGGCGATGCGGTTCTCGCTGCCGATCCTGCGGGTCATCCGGGAGAGCGGTGTCCTGCTCGTCACCCGGATCGCAGGTCTGCTGCTGTCTGCGATCGCGGTGCAGATGGTGGCGAACGCCGTCCGGGCGTTCATCGCCGGCGAGGGTTAGTCGCGCCCCAGCTTCTGCAGCCGCTGCAGCAGCCCGGTCGGCACGTACTTCGCGCCGGCGACGATCGCCTTGTAGCGCAGGCTCGGCACCGAGATCGCCTTCCCGGCGGCCAGGTCCGCGAGCGCTGCGGTGACCAGGTCGGGCGACTCCAGCCAGAGGTAGGACGGCACGGTGTCCTGCCCGACCTCCATCCGCTCGTGGAACTCGGTGCGGATGAAGCCCGGGCACAGCGCCATCACCTGCACGCCGGCCGGGCCGTACTCGTTGTGGGCCCACTCGCTGAACCGGGTGACGTAGGCCTTGGCTGCCGAGTAGGTGCCGCGCGGCATGAAGTCGGCCACCGAGGAGACGTTCAGGATCGCTCCCGACCCGCGCTCCGACATCGGGCCGAGCGCTGCGTGCGAGAGCCGCATGACTGCGGTGACGAGCACGTCGAGGAGCATCTGCTCCTGCTCGACGCTGTTGACCAGGAACCGCTCCTTGAGCCCGAAGCCGGCGTTGTTGACCAGCAGGTCGATCGGGCCGGCCGGATCAGCCAGGCGGGCCTCGACCTGGGCGAGCTGCTCCCGGTCGGCCAGGTCGGCGACCAGCACCTCGCAGTGGGCGCCGTGGTCCTGGTGCAGCTGGAGGGCGACCTCGTTGAGCCGGGTCTCGTTGCGGGCCACCAGCACGAGGTCGTGACCGGAGGCGGCGAGCTGGCGGGCGAACTCCAGGCCGATGCCCGCGGTGGGGCCGGTGACCAGGGCGACAGGGCGAGGGGCTGAGGTCGGCGACATGCCGCCCAGCATTCACGGACGAGGTCGGCACCGGCAAGGTGGGTGCGGCATGATGGTGGGTGATGTCCTCGACCCGTGTGATTGCCGTCGCCAACCAGAAGGGTGGCGTGGCCAAGACGACCACCGTCGCCTCCCTGGGCTCGGCGCTCGCCGAGCTCGGTCAGCGGGTGCTCCTGGTCGACCTGGACCCCCAGGCGTGCCTGACGTTCAGCCTCGGCATCGACCCCGAGGACCTGGACCTGTCGATCCACCACGTGCTCACCAAGGGCGTTCCCGCCACCGAGGTGATGGCCACCACCGAGGACGGCGTCGACATCCTGCCGGCGACGATCGAGCTGGCCCGTGCCGAGGCCGATCTGCTCACCCGGACCGGCCGCGAGTACGTCATCCGCACGGTCGTCGAGGAGCTCGACGAGTACGACTGGGTGCTGCTGGACTGCCCGCCGTCGCTGGGAGTGCTCACCGTCGCAGCGCTGACCGCGGCCAACGGGGTGCTGATCCCGCTCCAGTGCGAGACGCTCTCGCACCGCGGCGTCGGCCAGCTGCTCGACACGGTGCACGACGTCCGTCGCTTCACCAACCGCGACCTCGAGGTCTGGGGCGTGCTGCCGACCCTGTACGACGGCCGCACGACGCACGCCCGCGCGGTGCTCGAGAACATCTCCGAGACCTACGACCTCGCCGTGATCGAGCCGCCGATCCCGAAGTCGATCCGCTTCGCGGAGGCTCCTGCTGCGGGCCGCTCCATCCTCTCCACGGCGGGAACCAACAAGGGCGCCGAGGCCTACCGCCAGGTCGCCGCGAACCTGCTGGCGCGGGACTGACGATGTCGACGCACCGCAAGCAGTCGCCGCGCCGGGTGCGCCCGCGGTTGCGCCGGATCGCTGCCGCGTCCGTGTCGACGGTGATCACCACCGTTGCTCTGCTGGGAGCCGCCGGGGTGATCCCGCTCGGCGGCGCCGGGAGCGCCGCGACCCGCGACCTGGCCGACACGGTGGTCGGCGTCGGCGCGCCCCAGGACCCGGGCACCAGAAGCAGGGGCACAGACCTGGGCGAGACGAGCACCCCGACCGGGTCGAGCGGCACCGGCACGACGTCGGGCAGGACCACGACGGGCAAGGCTCCGGCGAAGACCACCTCGACGACGTCGACGAAGCTGCCGACCTCGTCGGGGACCGGCAAGCGGGTCGTGTTCTCCAAGAGCGCCCAGCGGGTCTGGTTGGTCAGCTCGCAGGGCACGCCGCTCTCGACGTACCTGGTCTCCGGCAGCGTCACGAACAACCTGGAGCCCGGGAAGTACCACGTGTACTCGCGCTCGCGCTGGGCCGTCGGTGTCGACGACTCCGGCGTGATGCAGTACTTCGTGCGGTTCGCGCACGGACCCCAGGCCGCCATCGGGTTCCACAGCATCCCGACCAAGCTCGGGAAGCCGCTGCAGAAGATCAGTCAGCTGGGCACGCCGCAGTCGCACGGCTGCATCCGGCAGAAGCTCACCGACGCCGAGCGGATGTGGAGCTTCGCGACGACGGGGACCGAGGTCGTCGTCGTCGCCTAGGCCCGGTTACTCCGCGGCAGCAGCCGGGGACTGACCGCCACCGCCGCGGGTGCGACGACGGTTGCGCGAGCGCGGGCGGGCCGGCTTGTCGCCACCCTCGGCACCGGCCGAGGCGGTCTCGCCCTGCTGGCCCCGGTTGCGGGAGCCGCCACGGTTGCCCTCGCCGCGACCGCCCTCACCGCGACCGCCACCCTGGCCACGGCCACCGCCGGAGCGGTTGCCGCCGGAGCGGCCACGGTCGTCCTTGCGCGGCTCGCGCGGGATGACGATCTGACCCTCGGGGATCAGGCGGCCCTTGGTGCCGGGCGCGATCCCCATGTCGTGGAAGAAGTGCTCGGAGCTGGAGTAGGTCTCGGCCGGCTCGTCGAACGGCAGGTCGAGCGCCTTGTTGATCATCTTCCAGCGGTGCAGGTCCGCCCAGTCGACGAAGGTGATCGCGACACCGGTGGCACCGGCGCGCCCGGTGCGACCGATCCGGTGGACGTAGGTCTTCTCGTCCTCGGGGCAGGTGTAGTTGATGACGTGGGTGACGCCGGTGACGTCGATGCCGCGGGCGGCGACGTCGGTGGCGACGAGCACCCGCAGCTTGTTCTCGCGGAACTTGGTCAGCGCCTTCTCCCGGGCTGCCTGAGCCATGTCACCGTGCAGCGGGCTCGCGTCGAAGCCGCGCTCGGTCAGGTCGTCGGCCACGCGCTGCGCCTGGCGCTTGGTGCGGGTGAAGATGATCGTCAACCCGGAGCCCTCGGCCTGCAGGATGCGGCCGATCATCTCCGGCTTGTCCAGGTCGTGCGCCTGGTAGATGAACTGGGCCGTGGCCGGCACGGTCGCGTTCTCGTAGGAGGACTCCGCGCGGATGTTCATCGGGTGCCGCATGTGGGTGCGGGCCAGGGCCACGATCGCGGCCGGCATCGTCGCCGAGAACAGCATCGTCTGGCGGGTCTCCGGCGTCTTGGCCAGCAGCCGCTCGACGTCGGGCAGGAAGCCCAGGTCCAGCATCTCGTCGGCCTCGTCGAGGACCAGGCTCTTCACGTGCGAGATGTCCAGGGCCTTGCGGTTCATCAGGTCGATCAGGCGACCCGGCGTACCCACGACGACCTCGACGCCGGCCTCGAGGGCCTCCAGCTGCGGCTCGTAGGCGACGCCGCCGTACACGGTCAGGACGCGGATGCCGCGGTCGGCGCCGGCGAGCGCCAGGTCGCCGGAGACCTGGAGCGCGAGCTCACGGGTCGGGGCGACGATCAGGGCCTGCGGCTTGCCGGGGGCGACGAGCTCTTCGTAGTCCGGGTCGTGCGGAGCGACCGAGCGCTGCAGCACCGGGATGCCGAAGGCGAGGGTCTTGCCGGTGCCCGTGCGGGCCTGGCCGATCAGGTCGGTCCCCATCAGGGCGACCGAGAGGGTCATCTCCTGGATGGCGAACGGGGTGGTGATGTTGACGCGCTCGAGCGCATCGCAAATCTCGGGGAGTACCCCGAGCTCTCGGAAGGTAGTCAGGATCTTGCCGTTCTGTGTGAAATCGGAAGGCGCGGCCGTGTGCCCCGTTCGCCTGAGCGGTTTCGTCCAGGTTGGATCCCCGGTCGTGTCCGGGCGCTGACGGGGGCCGTCTGCCGGTCTCAGTCTATCGGTACGCTCCCCCTATGACCGAAATCGCCGATTCCGGCTCCGCGGGGGACACCCCGGTCGCCTTCCAGGACCCTGGCTACCGGGCCGCCGTCGTGGACCTGCTGGGCGCCATCGCGTACGGCGAGATCTCGGCGTTCGAGCGCCTCGCCGAGGACGCCAAGCTGGCGCCGACCCTGGCCGACAAGCTGGCCCTGGGGAAGATGGCTGCGGTCCAGTTCAACCACGTCGAGCCGCTGATCGCCCGGATCGCCGAGCTCGGCTCGGAGCCGATGGAGGCGATGGCGCCCTTCGTGAAGGCTTTCGACGCCTTCCACGCCCGGACAGCGCCGAGCAACTGGCTCGAGGGACTGATCAAGGCCTACGTCGGTGACGGTCTCGCCGCCGACTTCTACATCGAGGTCGCCGCGTTCCTCGACGCCGAGACCCGGACCACCGTGGTCACCTCGCTCTCCGACGTCGGCCACTCCGAGTTCGTCGTCGACCGGGTCCGGCAGGCGATCGTCGCCGACCACCGTGTCGCCGGCGCGCTCGCGCTGTGGGGCCGCCGGCTGATGGGGGAGGCGCTCTCCCAGGCCCAGCGGGTCGCGGCCGAGCGGGACTCCCTGGCGGCCCTGCTCGCCGGGGGCGTCGACCGTCCGGGACTGGACCTGGCCGCGCTCGGCCGGATGTTCAGCCGGCTCACCGAGAACCACGCCAATCGGATGGCGGAGCTCGGTCTCGCGTCCTGATCGGGCGTCCGACCGATAGACAGGCTCCCGGTCGTCCAGGACCTGCCTCGTCCGTTCGGTCAGAGTTCTGGGTGCTTTCGCGCCGCATGCCCACTTCGTCGTGATTCGTCTGGCTAGACAACCGGCTCCGGTACCGGCGGGTGCCGATCCGACTCCACGATTCTGGCTCGCGCTGCGGCCGGTCTGGGGCCCGGGACGCAGCACTCGACACCGCTGACAGCGGTGCGCCTGCACGACTGATTTCTGGGGAGTTGTGATGAGTGTTTCTGTGAACCGACACCTGCGCGCCGCTGCGGCGGTGTTCGCCCTGTTCGGCATGCTCCTGCTGTCGACCGGTGTGGCCCTGATCGTGGCCGCACCGGCGAACGCGAGCTCGTCCGACCGCGGCGGCAACTGCGGAGGCGATGACGAGCACCACAAGACCGTTGCCAAGGACCGCGGCGATGACGGCGACTGCGGTGGTGGTTGCTGGGGTGGCGATGACGACCGCAAGTCGGTCGCCAAGCACAAGGGCGACGACGACGGCGACTGTGGCGGCGGATGCTGGAACGACGACGACAAGAACTTCGGCAAGCACAAGAGCGACCGCGGCGACTGCGGCGGTGGCTGCTGGGACGACAAGGGCAAGAGCGTCAGCAAGCACAAGGGCGACTGCGGAGGGTGCGACGAGCAGCCGCCGCTGAAGCAGAGCGTGAGCAGCCACCACAACGGCGACTGCAACCCGTGCCCGCCGATCCTGAGCAAGCACAAGAACGGCGACTGGAACGAGTGCGAGGACCCGTGCAAGGTCATCATCATCGGGAAGAAGAGCACCCAGATCCCGGTCGACGAGTGCATCGCACCGGACCCCGAGGTCACCTTCGTCGACCCGAGCTGCGCCAACGAGAGCACCCCGTCGTACAGCACGAGCGGCGACCACTCCACCTTCGACCTGGCCGACGGTGACACCGTGGCACCAGGCGAGACGGTGACAGTGACGGCGCACACGGTGTTCCCGTACGAGTACTCCGACCACTCGACCTCGATCGGGTTCGAGCACACCTTCGGGCCGGCCGTGACTCCGGAGGACTGCGCCGAGCCGACCCTGGCGGTACCGACCGACCCGTCGTTCACCGACCCGACCTGCACGACCGACGGCTCGGTCTTCGTGCCGAACGACCCGCCGTCCGAGGGCAAGAAGGCGACCGGTCCGGTGATCCTGACCTCGGATGCCGAGGGCGTGCACTACGTGGTCAGCGGCAGCCTCAAGGCCGGTGAGACCGCGTACGTCGACGCCAGCGCGCTGCCCGGGTTCGTGATCGGAGAAGGCGAGCCGACGCACTGGGAGCACACCTTCACGGTTCCGGAGGACTGCCCGGCGGTCTCGCCGCCGGTGGTCGACCCGACCGTGGTGGTCGCGCCGACCGTCGTCCACGCCGGCCTGATCGGAGCGGTTCCCTCGGTGGACCCGCGGACCGAGCAGGGCCGGGTCCTGGTAGCGCTGGGAGTGGCGCTGCTCGTTCTCGCCGGTGGCCTCGGGTTGCGCCCCAGCAGCGTGAACCGCCGGTGACAAAGCAGCGGGGGCGGTACGGCGTTCGCCGTACCGCCCCCGCTTGCTTGTCCGGTTTCGACACGCTCGGTGGCGACTTCGTCCCTCAGTCGCCCTCGCTGCTCAACCACCGACGATCGAGTCCGCTGGCGCGTCCTCGATCAGCTGCGGAAGCCGACCTGTCCGGCCGTGCTGTTCGCGATCTCGACGTACGCCAGCTTCTCCACCGGTACGACGACCCGGCGGCCCTTGGCGTCGGTCAGCGTCAGCAGCCCGCCGCCCGACAGTGCCGCGGCGATCTGCTTCTCGACGGCGTCAGCGTCGAGATCGGTGTCGACGGTGAGCTCGCGGTTGGCGTTCTGGACGCCGATCTTGACCTCCATCCGGAGGACCTCCCTGAAGTGTGGTGCGTGAAATGTGGTCTCGGTGCTGCTGGGGGACAGTGTGCCGGTTCCCCTGAGCCTGTCGAAGGGTCAGACGTTGTCGTCGTTCCGCGGGTATCCCCGGATCCCGCGCCAGGCCAGGCCTGCCACCAGGTTCCCAGCAGCTGCCTGCTCGATGGTGTCACTCCCGCGCAAACGGTCCTGGAGCCAGAACCGGGCGCTGACCTGACCCATTCCCACCAGGCCGACGGCCAGCAGCTGGGAGGCCTCGTCCGGCAGGCCGGTGTCGTCGTGGATGACGTGCGCAATCAGGTCCGCGCAGTCCTTGGTCACCCGGTCGATCCGCTCCCGCACGGCGGGCTCGTTGGTCAGGTCCGACTCGAAGACCAGGCGGAACTCGCCCTGCTCGCTGGCCACGTAGGAGAAGAAGGCGCTCATCGTGGCCGCGACGCGCTGCTTGTTGTCCTCGGTCGACTCCAGTGCCTCGCGGGTCCCGGTGATCACCTTGTCGACGGCCTGGTCGAGCAGCGCGAGGTAGAGGTCGAGCTTGCCGGGGAAGTGCTGGTAGAGCACCGGCTTGGAGACCCCTGCGTTCTCGGCGATGTCGTCCATCGCTGCCGAGTGGTAGCCCTGGGCCACGAAGACCTCGAGGGCCGACTCGAGCAGCTGGGCCCGTCGGGCACGGCGCGGCAGACGGGCTCCGCGGGTGGCCGGCCGGTCGCCGTCGGCCGAGGTCGCCGGGGTGGTCACGCAGGGCCTCCGTGCTGTCGGGGTGTCGAGGTGGCGCGAGCCTACTCCGGAGTCACCGCAGTCCGAGGGAGGTCCCACGGTGCGGGCTGTGGAGAACGCTTGGTCCCGGTATGTCGGGATCGTCCTGTGGATACCACCCAAGAGGGTCATTGCTGGTAGTCAGCGCCACGGATTTCCATGGCAGGAGGCGTCGTTCGGGCGGGGCTCTACCTCCCTCTACTCACTCTCTTCACTCGAACGTCTGGGGGCACCACATGACCACGAGATCACAGCAGCGCTCGCGCCGGCGGATCGCGACCTTCGTCGCGGCGCTCGGCACCCTGGTGATGGGCAGCGGGGTCGTCCTGCTCGCCGCGGCACCGGCGGCCAACGCGGACAAGACGCCCGTGAACATCTGCCACGCGACCAGCTCGGACTCGAACCCGTACACCTTCATCACGGTGGACAACGACTCCGTGAAGCTGCAGGGCCACCTGAAGCACCGCAACGACCCCAACAAGAGGTGGAAGTCGGACGGCACCTTCAACGGCGTCGCGCACACCAAGGGTCAGCCGAAGCCGGACATCATCGGTGACTACACCGACCCCGAGGGCAACCTGGTCGTGCTGGACGGTGTGGTGAACTCCGAGACCTGTGGCAACCAGGACGTCCCGCCGCCGGTCGAGACGACCGCGAGCGCGACGTTCGTGGACCCGAGCTGCGCCAACGACAACAGCCCGTCGTACTCGACCGAGGGCGACCACGTGACCTTCGCGCTCGAAGGCACCGTTGCTCCGGGTGAGTCGGTCACCGTGACCGCGACCGTCGACGACGGCTACACCTTCGCCGACGACGCCCAGGAGCTCCAGTTCGATCACACCTTCAGCGACGCCGCGGACTGCACCGTCACTCCGCCGACCGAGCCGAAGCCGCCGGTGGTCGCGACCCCGACGGTCGTGCACGCCGGTCTGATCGGCACCCCGGTGACGGTCTCGGACCTGCGGACCGAGCAGGGCATGGCGCTGCTGGCCTCGGGCCTGCTGCTGATGGTGGCTGCTGCCGGCCTCGCCCGGCCGCGGGGCGCCCGCCGCTGACCCTTGTCGAGGTGGCGCACGGCAGACGTGCCGTGCGCCACTTCGGCATGCCCGCCTGAGGCCGAGAACTAGTTGATTCCAAACGTATCGAAGCGTTTGGTAGCGGTTTGTCCGGATTTGCGGACTAGACCGCGTGTATCACCCTTTGCCGCAACCACTCGTTGAGGCATTCGATAAGTCACTACGTGCCCTGGGGGGCACTTCCGTACCGCACTACTGATCTGGGGCACACAACATGGGGATTAAGAAGTCCACGCGTCCGCGCATGCGTCGCGTAGCCACCGTTATCGCCGCCTTCGGCGCGCTGACCATGTCCAGCGGCGTCGCGCTGCTGGCCACCGCCACCTCGGCGGACGCGGCAGCGAACAAGGTCGGCATCTGTCACGCGACCAGCTCTGACTCGAACCCGTACGTCTTCATCTCCGTCGACGACGACTCGGTCAAGCTCAAGGGTCACCTCCAGCACCGCGAGGACCCGAACAAGAAGTGGAAGAGCGACGGCACCTTCGAGGGCAAGGCCCACAGCGCCGGTGACCCGAAGCCGGACCTGATCGGCTCCTTCACCGACGACCAGGGCAACTTCCACGAGTACGACGGTGACATCACCGCCGCGAGCTGCGACGGCGACACCCCGCGGGCCAACGCTGACGTCGACGTCACGCAGCCGGACTGCGACAACGACAACACCCCGAGCCTCGACCCGATCGCTCAGAACGCGACCTACGTCGTCAGCGGCAGCTCGGCTCCGGGCGGCCACTGGGTCGTCACCTTCACCGCCGACCAGGGCTTCACCTTCGACGGTGCGGACCAGACCCAGCTCGTCATCCAGGGCGACTTCGACGCGGCCGAGATCTGCGACATCGTGATCCCGCCGACCGAGGTCACCCCGGTCGCCCCGGAGTTCACCGAGCCGACCTGTGACACCGACCCGGCCGTCATCCTGCCGGACCCGGCTCCGGTCACCGAGATCCCCGTCCCGGAGAAGAAGGTTGCCGGCCCGGAGATCGAGACCAAGGACGTCGACGGCGTGCACTACGTCGTCACCGGCGACCTGGTCCCCGGCGGCACCGTGGACGTTGACGCGACTGCGATCGACCCGAACGTCCTCGCCGAGGGTGCTCAGACGCACTGGGAGCACACCTTCGCCGAGGTCGGCGACTGCGATGTGGTCGACGTTCCGACGGCCACCCCGTCGGTTGCCACGCCGACCGTCGTCCACGCCGGTCTGACCGGTACGACCGTCACCAACGACCTGCGCAGCGAGCAGGGCCTGGCCCTCCTCGTCTCCGGCATGATCATGATGGTGGTCGCCGGCGGTCTGGGCCTGCGTCCGGTCCGAGGTGCCTCTCGTAGCTGACTCGAGTAAGGCCGGGAGCGGCGTTCGGAGGGGACTTCGCAACGTCGCTCTCAGCCTTCTCGTGGTCGGTGTCACGGCGCTGATCCCGTGGCGTCGGGAGGAACAGGACCGGAGCCTTCCGGCTCCACCCGAACCGACCGACACCACACCTGAACCACCCTCCGCCCCGGCGGAGTCGCAGAAGCCCAGCGCGTCACCGACCGCTGGGCTTCCGCGCTCGGAGGGTTCGGAGGGGTCCGTCGTGACCCTCGACGGCGCCGCACCCGCCGAGACGGACAACGAGCCGACCGCCGAGGAGCAGCAGCGCCGCACGCGGCACAAGAACATTCACCCGGACGTCACTGCCGTGACTGTTGGTCTCAGCGAGATGATGGGTGGCGAGGCGGAGACGCCGGAGATGGAAAGGGGGGCGGACGACGTGCTCGAGGCACCACGCCGACGCTGGTTGAGCCGCGCGCGAAACGCGGACGCTCCTCCGAGCGAGGAGCCCCTGGAGGGCCAGCCCGACCCGGCTGAGCTCGACGCGACCCTGGCTGCGCTCTTCGGCATGACGTCGGGGCCTACCGTCGTCGAGCAGCGCACTCCGGAGCCCGCGCCTGATGCGCTGGGTGAGCCTGAGCCGGATTCGCTGGTTGAGCTTGTCGAAACCCCGCCGCCCCCGCCGTTCATCCCTCCGCCTCCGCCGATCGTCGAACAGCGGCTCCCGGAGCCCGAGCCCGACTTGCCGGTTGAGCTTGTCGAAACCCCCGAACCGGCCGCGGTGGTTGAGCCCGAGCCCGATGTGCTGGTTGAGCCTGTCGAAACCCCTGAGCCGGCCGCGTTGGTCGAGCCCGAGCCCGACGTGCCGGTTGAGCCTGTCGAAACCCCCGAGCCGGCCGCGGTGGTTGAGCCTCAGTCCGACTTGCTGGTTGAGCCTGTCGAAATCCCTGAAGCGGTCGTCGAGGCAGAAGCAGAGCCGGCACCGCCTCCGGGACCCGAGTCCTTCATCTCGGACCCGACCCTGGCTGCGCTGTTCGGTCCGGCCGCTCACTGGCCCGAGCCGGCCGTGGTCGCCGAGCCCGAGCCGACCGCACTGGTCGAGCCTGTCGAAACCCCCGAGCCGGTCTCAACCCCCGAGCCCGTCTCAACCCCCGAGCCCGTCTGGGAGCCGCCAGCTTTCCTGGCGCCCGCTCCGTCGGAGTCGGAGCCAGAGCCGGAGCCGTACTTCGAGCCCGAGCCCTTCTTCGAGCCCGAGCCCTTCTTCGAGCCGGAGTCGTACGTCGAGCCGGAGCAGCCCGCGTTCGTCGAGCCCGAGCAGCCCGCGTACGCCGGGGCTGACTGGTACGTCGAACCCGAAGAGCTCTCGCCGGTTGAGTTCGTCGAAACCCCCGAGCCGGCCTCGCTGGTTGAGCTCGTCGAACCCCCCGAGCCGACCTCGCTGGTTGAGCCTGTCGAAACCCCCGAGCCGACCTCGCTGGTTGAGCCTGTCGAAACCCCCGCGCCCCCGGCATCCCCGGCAGTGCCCGCGCCGGTGCCGAAGGGTCGCTGGTGGCGCAAGAGCAAGCGGGTCGAGACGCCTCCTGAGGTCGAAGAGGCGCTCTCCCTCGACTCCAACGTCGCGGCGTTCTTTGGTCTGAGCGGGCTCGAGTCCGAGGAGCAGGTCGCCGCTCCGGCGGACGTCGAGGACGCTGCGGTTGTCGAGGAAGCCCCCGCCGAGGAAGCTCGGGTCGAGGAAGCTCCGGTTGCCGAGGACGCCCTCGTCGAGGCCCCTGCGATCGACGAGCCCGTCGCCGAGGCGACCGAGGCGACCGCTGCAGTCGAGACAGATGAGCCCGAGCTCGTAGACGCTCCGCCGGCTGCCGCACTCGACCCGGACGTCGCCGCGTTCTTCGGCCTCGTCGCCCCTCGCGACGACCACCCCGTTGAGGTCGTCGAGGAGCCTGCTCCCCAGGCGATCGAAGACGAGCCCAAGAAGCGCGGTCGGTTCCGGCGCAAGAAGGCTGCGCCCGAGATCGTCGAGGCCGCGGCAACGCCGCCGGTCGAGGCGGAGCCCGAGGCTGAGGTCCAGCTCGAGACCGAGCCGGAGCAACCCTCGCCGGTTGAGCCTGTCGAAACCCCCGAGCCCGTGGCCGTCCTCGCGGACGCCGAGCTCGAGGTCGCCGAGCCCGAGGTCGCCGAGCCCGTCGAGGAGCCCCAGCCGAAGCGCGGGTGGTTCGGTCGCAAGAAGGCCGCGCGTGACGACGAGGACGAGGTCATCGGGCTGCCGCTCGAGGACGGTCCCGCGGCGGAGGCGCCGGTCGAGGAGGCCCCGGTCGAGGACGCCCCGGTGGAGGAAGCGCCGGCTGACCAGTCCCTGGTCGGCAAGGGCCGCGTGCCCGGCCCGGACCCGGACTCCTGGCGGGCAACGCAGCTCGCCGCGCTCTTCGGCGCTACCGAGACCAAGCCCGTCGAGACGCCTGCGGAACCGCAGGAACCCAGCGTCGAAGCAGAAGCTCCTCAGGAAGCCGCCGCCGAGGCCGATGCCCTGCACGTGGTTGTCGTTCCGGACGAGGACTCGGCTGACTTCGCGGCCGGGTTCCTGCGTGACGTCAGCGTGCTGCGGCACGGCAATGCGCCGATCGTCGACGCACCGATCGCGGCTGCTGACGACCCGGTCGAGGTCATCGACCCGAAGGCCGACCCCGAGGACTCGCTGCCCGAGGACTGGGCTCCGGAGCACCCGCCGCGCACCCGCCGCGAGCGCAAGCGCGCTGCGAAGGCGAACGCGATCCCGCTGGTGCGCGCCCCCAAGCGTCCGGCGACCCGCACGCAGAAGGCCGCCAAGGTGATCGCCGTCGTCGGCTTCCTGTGCGTGTGCGCCGCTGTCCCGTTCCTGGTGCCGGCGGTCCCGTCCACGATCTCGAACCTGTTCCCGGACAGCGCCCAGACCCCGCAGGTGATCGACCCGGTCATCGACCCGAACACCGGTGGCTTCAACGGTCCGGTCGGGATCCAGCAGCCCGGTGGCCCGCTGGCCGGCCGCGCCCTGGCCTCGGCCGGTGACCCGCTCGAAGTCCAGGTCCCGCGGCTCAAGGTCGACTCGCAGGTCGTTCCGATCAGCGGTCAGACCGGCGAGCTGCTGCCGCCGGATGACCCGCAGGTCCTGGGCTGGTGGCAGGAGGGTCGCGGCGCCGGCGCCGAGAACGGCTCGGCCGTCGTGACCGGTCACACCGTGCACACCGGTGGTGGCGCGTTCGACCACCTGGGTGAACTCGTCGCCGGCGACACCATCCGGGTGCGGACCGATGCCGGCTGGATCGGCTACGTCGTCCAGCGTTCGCGCGTCTACTCGACCGCGACGCTGGCCCGTGACGCCGCCTCGATCTTCACCCTGCAGGGCCCCGGCCGCCTGGTGCTGATCACCTGCTCGGACTTCAACGGGTCGGTCTACCTGTCGAACTCTGTCGTCTACGCCGTACCGGTGACCGACGAGCCGTTCGTGAACGGGCCCAAGGCGACGCCGACCAAGAAGCCGACGAAGAAGCCGACCGAGCAGCCGCGGATCCCGTTCGCCCCGTCGACGCCGTTCACACCGCAGCCCACGCGGACGCCCGTTCCGAATAACGGACCGTCGGCCAACCCGACCGGGATCGCGGGGAACACTGAACCCAGCGGCGGTGTTACACCGACCGAGAAGCCGTTCTAGCAGCGGCCCCTGATCCACCCGCACCGAGGAGTGTCGTGTCCCTGCCTGCACTGGTTGAGCCCGCTGACGAGCTGACCATCGACGAGGTCCGTCGTTACAGCCGCCACCTGATCATCCCGGACGTCGGCATGATCGGTCAGAAGCGGCTGAAGAACGCCAAGGTGCTGGTCATCGGTGCCGGTGGCCTCGGTAGCCCGGCCCTGCTCTACCTGGCCGCGGCCGGCGTCGGCACCCTCGGTATCGCCGAGTTCGACACCGTCGACGAGTCGAACCTGCAGCGCCAGGTCATCCACGGCGTCAGCGACATCGACAAGCCCAAGGGCCTCTCGGCCCAGGAGTCGATCGCCGAGATCAACCCGTACGTGAACGTCGTCCTGCACAACGAGCGCCTCGACAACGACAACGTGTTCGAGGTCTTCAAGGGCTACGACCTGATCGTCGACGGCACCGACAACTTCGCCACCCGCTACATGGTCAACGACGCGGCGTACTTCCTCGGGATCCCCTACGTGTGGGGCTCGATCTACCGCTTCGACGGCCAGGCCAGCGTGTTCGCGCCGACCCTGGTCGACGACGCCCCGTGCTACCGCTGCCTGTACCCCGAGCCGCCGCCCCCGGGCATGGTCCCCAGCTGCGCCGAGGGCGGCGTGCTCGGGGTGCTGTGCGCGAGCATCGGCTCGATCCAGGTCAACGAGGCCATCAAGCTGCTCACCGGTGTGGGCGACCCGCTGGTCGGCAAGCTGATGATCTACGACGCCCTGGAGATGGAGTACCGCAAGCTGAAGGTCCGCAAGGACCCGAACTGCGCGCTGTGCGGTGAGAACGCCACCGTCACCGAGCTCATCGACTACGACACCTTCTGCGGCGCGATCTCCGACGAGGCCGCGGACGCCGCGGTCGGCTCGACGATCTCGGTGCAGCAGCTCGAGCACATGCTGAAGGAGCGCGAGAACGGCGAGCGCGACTTCGTGCTGGTCGACGTCCGTGAGGCCGTCGAGTACGACATCAACAAGATCCCCGGCTCGGTGCTGATCCCCAAGGGCGACTTCCTCAACGGGACCGCGCTGGAGAAGCTGCCGGCCGACAAGCAGATCGTGATGCACTGCAAGACCGGTGTGCGGTCCGCCGAGACGCTCGCCATCGTGAAGGGTGCCGGCTACTCCGACGCCGTGCACGTGGGCGGTGGCGTGGTGGCCTGGGTCAACCAGATCGACCCCTCGCAGCCGTCGTACTGACGCTTTGAAGTCCGGTTGCTGAGGAGGTTGCGCAGCAACCGTCTCGAAGTACAGCGGCCGTCCTCGTAGCCAAAGGGCGGCCGTTGTCGTTGAACCCGTACTCATCACTGCTGCACGGGGGATACACCGCATGTCTGCTGCACGTCCGCGCCTGATCACCGCCCTGCTCGGCGCTGCCACGCTCGTCGGGGCCGTCCTGGCCGCCGTACCGACCGCCGGCGCCGCCTCGACCTGGGCGTCGGAGTCCAAGGCCACCATCAAGCCGGGAGTGCAGATGGTCACCGCCGGTGCGCAGTGCACCGCTAACTTCGTCTTCAAGGACGCCTCCGGCCGCGTGTACGTCGGGTACGCCGCGCACTGCGCCGGGACCGGCTCCTCGACCGACACCAACGGCTGCAAGACCAAGTCGCTGCCGCTGGGCACCAAGGTCGAGTTCGTGACCGGGGGCAACCTGCTCTCCGGCGGCACGACGCTGGGTACCGGCAGGCTGGCGTACAGCTCGTGGAACACGATGCAGAAGATCGGAGCCAAGGGCATGGCGCTCTGCGCCTACAACGACCTGGCGCTGGTCCGGGTCGACCCCGCCTACGTCGGCAAGGTGAACCCGACCGTCCCGGTCTGGGGTGGTCCGAGCGCGATCAGCACGACGCTGCTCAAGGCCGGCGCGAAGATCTACACCGTGGGCAACTCGGGACTGCGCAGCGGCACCGCGGCCTCCAAGTCCGGCAGCGTGACCGGTGTCGTCGGCGGCGGCCTCGCCTACACCCTGACCACCGGCAACCCGGGCATCCCCGGTGACTCCGGGAGCGGCTTCATGGACGCGGCCGGCCACCCGGTCGGCGTGCTCTCGACGATCTCCGTGGGTCTGTCGGTGACGCCGGTGAGCAACACGATGGGCAACATCGTCAAGGAGCTCGTCTTCGCCCAGCGCCACAGCGGGATCAAGGGCCTGTACCTGGTCAAGGGCACCCGGGCCTTCTCCGCCAAGTAGCCGTCGGCACCGGTGGGTAGCCTCGGCGCATGCCGGGTTCAGCCGACCACGAGGACTACGTCGAGCAGGTGCTGACGATCGTTGACGCCATCCCGCGGGGGAGGGTGACGACGTACGGGCTGATCGCTGAGGCGGTCGGTCGTGGTGGGCCGCGCCAGGTCGGCAACGTGATGGCGCAGTACGGCGGATCGGTGACCTGGTGGCGCGTGGTCCGGGCCGACGGCTCCCTGCCCGACTCGCACGGACCGGAGGCCCGGCAGGCCTATCTCGAGGAGGGCACGCCGTTGCGTCCGTCGGGTTCGGTCGACCTCAGGAACGCGGTCTGGCTGCCCCCGGATATCCACAGCCCGGGCCTCTGATCGGTGGACAACTCGGCTTTCCTGTGGACAGAGAAGGCCGATCTGTGGAGGACACGCCGTGCAGCGAGAATTCCCAAAAATAGTTGGGAAAACTCCTTGCCAAGGGGTCTGCGCGGGACGTAGAAATCTCTCACGCAATCCCTTCGGGGAGAGCGGGATCGGATCGGAAACCTGTTCCACACGGCGGGGCAACTCGTCGCCAGCGCAGTGATGTGCGGTGGGGGACCTGGTGAAAGAGTCGGTCGGTTCGGAGGCATCACCCGAAGGCCAAACGAAGGCCCCGTGCAACTCATACTTGGACGGGGCCTTCACCTTTTCTCGAGCCCGCTCCCTCGTTGGTTGAGCCTGTCGAAACCCCGTGACCGTCGCGCCGATCTGTCGGCAGCGGATGATTGAGTGGACCTCGTGACCGCCCCGACCTACCGCCTCGCGCCGCCTCCGCCGGCAGCCGCGGTCCCGGTCCTCGACGAGTGGCAGCAGGCGGTCGTCGACCACGCCGGCGGTCCGCTGCTGGTGCTCGCCGGCCCGGGCACCGGCAAGACCACGACGCTGGTCGAGGCGATCGTCGACAGGGTCGAGGTGCGCGGTGCCGATCCGTCCTCGGTGCTCGCCCTGACCTTCAGCCGCAAGGCGGCGGACCAGCTCCGCGACCGGGTCAGTGGTCGGCTGGCGCGCACGACCGCGTCCACGATGAGCTCCACGTTCCACTCGTTCGCCTACGGGATCGTGCGCGAGCTCCGGGCCGACCTGTACGACGGGCCGCTGCGGCTGCTGTCGGCGCCCGAGGCCGACGTGATGATCGCGGAGCTGCTGGAGGACTCACCTGAGTCGGTCACCTGGCCCGAGGGTCTCCGGGTGGCTGCACGCACCCGCGGTTTCGCCCGCGAGATCGGCGCCGTGCTTGCCCGTGCCCGGGAGAAGGGGCTCGATGAAGAGGCGCTCGTCGCCCTGGGCCGCGACCACGGCATCGAGGAGTTCGTCGCGGCCGGCTGGTTCCTGGACCAGTACCTGGCCAACCTCGACCAGCAGTCGGCCACCGACTACGCCGACCTGATCCGGCGGGCGGTGATCCTCGCGGAGTCGCACCGCGATGTGCTCCGGGCGCGCTACCAGCACGTGTTCGTCGACGAGTACCAGGACACCGACCCCGGTCAGGTCGCGCTGCTCCAGGCGATCGCCGGCGACGGTGCGAACCTGACCGTGGTCGGTGATCCGTACCAGTCGATATACGGGTTCCGGGGCGCCGACGTCCGCGGCATCCTCGAGTTCCCCGATCGGTTCCGCGCACGAGACGGCTCCCATGCCCCGATCGCCGTACTCGGCACAACCCGTCGGTTCGGCGCCCGGGTCCTCACCGCGGCCCAGCGGGTGGCGGCCCGGATCCCGCTCACGGGAGCGATCGGCGCCGACGTGGCCGCGCAGTTCCTCGCACCTCAGGTGGAGCCCGGAAAGCCGGAGGGGCGGGTCCAGGTCTTCACCTGCGACACCGAACGTGCCGAGGTCGAGCAGATCGCCGACCTTCTGCGCCGGGCGCACCTCGAGGACGGCGTCGACTGGTCCGAGATGGCGGTCCTGGTCCGCTCCGGGCGGGCGACCATCCCCGGGCTGCGTCGTGCGTTGACCACGGCTGGGGTTCCGGTCGAGGTCGCGTCCGACGAGACCCCTCTGTCCCGGGAACCGGCGGTGCAGCCGCTGCTGGAGGCACTCCGGGCGGCCACCGCGCTCGACCTTGAGGACGTCTCCGACCCGCACTACCTGGATCCGGCCCGGGCCGAGGGTTTGCTGACCTCACCGTTGGCCGGGTTGGACGCAACTGATGTCCGGACCCTGGCCCGGGCACTGCGCGCGACCGAGAAGGTCGCCGCGGTCGCGGAGAACCGCAGCCTGCGCTCCTCCCCGGACCTGATCCGCGCGGCGCTGGTCGAGCCCTCGGTGCTCGACGGAGCCGAGGGCTCGGCCGTGACCCGAGCGCGCCGCCTCGCCGACCTGCTGCACCGGGCGCGGGCGCTGATCGACGGCGGTAGCTCTGTCGAGGAGGTGCTCTGGGCGATCTGGGACGGTACCGGTTGGCCCGAGCTGCTCCGGCGGGCGAGTGAGCGGCCGGGGTCGGCCGGTCGGCTCGCGCACCGCGACCTCGACGCGATCTGTGCGCTCTTCGAATCGGCTGCGCGTGCCGAGGAGCAGCTCGGACACGCCAGCGTCCGAGCCTTCCTGCACACCATCGCCGGTCAGGAGATCCCCGCCGACACGCTGGCGGACAAGGGCGTCCGCGGGTCAGCGGTCCGGCTGCTGACCGCCCATCGTTCCAAGGGTCTCGAGTGGCGGCTCGTCGTGGTGGCGCACGTCCAGGAAGGCAGCTGGCCCGACCTGCGTCGTCGATCGACGCTGCTCCGCGCCGGCCGAATCGGCGCGTCGGTGTACGGCCATGCCGAGCTCCAGGACGACGTCACGTCCCGCGAGCTCCTCGCCGAGGAGCGCCGGCTCTTCTACGTGGCGTGCACCCGCGCCCGCGAGCTGCTGGTCGTCACCGGTGTCGACTCCGCGGACGAGGACGGAGAGCAGGCTTCGCGTTTCCTCAAGGAGCTGCTGCCGCTCGAGGAGAAGCCGGAGCACCGCCCCGGTCGGCCGCCGCGACCGCTCTCGCTGGACGGGATCGTGAGCGAGCTGCGTCGCACGGCGGCCGACGAGGCGACTCCGACCGCGTTGCGCGACGCCGCCGTCCGACGCCTGGCCCTGCTCGCCGCTGAGTACGACGGCGCTCGTCCTCTCGTTCCGACGGCGAACCCGGGTGCCTGGTGGGGAACGCGGGGCTGGTCGCACGCGCCGACGCCGGTGCGCGCGGTGGAGACGCCGGTGTCGCTGTCCGCCAGCGCCCTCTCGGGCATTGGGGACTGCCCGGCCAAGTGGTTCCTGGAGCGCGAGGCCGGCGGCTCCAGCAAGTCCAGCCAGTCCCAAGGGTTCGGCAACGTGGTGCACGCGGTCGCCGACCGGATCGCCCGGGGTGACCTGGTCGCCTCGACCGGCACGATCGCCGAGCTGATGGTGCACGTCGACCAGGTCTGGGACCAGCTGCCGTTCCGGACGCCGTGGTCGCGGGAGCGTGAACGCGCCGAGATCGAGCGCGCGCTGACCCGGTTCGTCGCCTACCACTCCCGCCCCGGTGCGCGCACGATCCTGGCAACCGAGCAGCCGGTCACCGCAGAGGTCACGCTTCCGGACGGCCAGAAGGTCGGGCTGCACGGCTTCGCTGATCGGCTCGAGATCGACGCCGACGGCCGGGTGGTGGTCGTCGACCTGAAGACCGGCAAGTACCCGCCGGGCGACAGGGAGCTCGCCGAGAACCCGCAGCTCGGGCTGTACCAGCACGCGGTCGCGCACGGAGCCGTCGACAGGGTGCTGGCCGAGCGCGGGCATCAAGCGCCGGGGGAGGCGGGAGGTGCCGAGCTGTGGCACTTGCGCAAGGACGTGCGCGGGGAGCTCAAGGTGCAGCGTCAGGAGCCGCAGCAGGCCGGTGAGGACGGCGCCCTGCCGATCGAGCGCCAGCTCGCCGAAGCGGTGCGGCTGATCCGTGACGAGGAGTTCCAAGCCCGGCCGGGGTCGGCTTGCCAGCACTGCGCGTTCACGGCGCTGTGTCCCGCCAAGAACGCCGGGACGGTGCTGTCATGACCGCCCGTCAGATCCAGGACGCTGCCGCCCTCCAGCGGCTGATGGGGACCGACTTCGCACTCAGCGACGAGCAGTTCGCGGCGGTGCGTGCGCCGTTGGCGCCGGCCGTGGTGATCGCCGGAGCAGGCTCCGGCAAGACCGAGGTGATGGCGTCCCGGGTCGTCTACCTGGTCGCCACCGGCCAGGTCCGACCCGACCAGGTCCTCGGGCTGACCTTCACCACCAAAGCGACAGCGTCGCTGGCCCGCCGGATCAAGCAGGCGCTCGACCACGCCGGGCTGACCGCGCTCGCCGTCGACGAGGACCTCGAGCAGGACGAGATCCTCGAGCCGACGGTGGCGACCTACAACGCCTACGCCGCACTCCTGCTTGCCGAGCACGGCCTGCGGATCGGTCACGAGCCGGACACCCGGGTGATGGCCGACGCCTCGCGGTACCAGCTCGCGGCCCGCGCGATCGACCAGCACCGCGGCACGGTCGACCGGCTGACCGACAGCCCCTCGCACGCGATCGATGCCCTGCTCGCCCTCGACAGCGCGATGGCCGAGCACCTGGTCACCATCGAGGAGGTCCGACAGTTCCACCGCATCCAGCGGCCGCAGTTCGAGGCTGCTCTCGCGACGGCGCGTGCCAAGGCGCCGATCCAGGTCGTGATCGACAAGATGGACGAGCGCGAGGAGGTGCTGGCGCTGGTTGCGGACTACCGCCGACTCAAGGCGCGCCACGGGTTGATGGACTTCTCAGACCAGATCGCGTTGTCCGCGCAGCTCACCCGCGAGCACCCCGACGTCGGCCGGCTCGAGCGGGAGAAGTATCGCGTCGTGCTGCTCGACGAGTACCAGGACACCTCGGTCGCGCAGGCCCAGCTGCTCGCTGCACTGTTCTCCGGCCCGGATCCGGCCTCGGGCCGAGGGCACCCGGTGACTGCGGTCGGCGACCCGAACCAGGCCATCTACGGCTGGCGCGGCGCCTCGGTCTCCAACATCTTGAACTTCGGCGACTTCTTCCCGGCCGACGGCCCGCCTGCGGTGCACCACCTGACCACGAACCTCCGCTCCGACGAGCGGATCCTCGAGGTCGCCAACGCGCTGGCTGCACCGCTCTACGACAAGTTCGACGTGGTCGAACCGCTGATGGCTCGCCCCGGTGCCGCTCGCGGAGAGGTCCGCACCGATGTGCACAACACGTATGCAGATGAGCTCGCGTGGTTGCCGGCCCAGGTGCGCGCGGCCTGGGACGCCGACCGGGGCTGGAGCGAGATCGGGGTGCTGACGCGTGACAACGAGCACGCTGCCGACGTGTTCGACGCGCTGACCGAGGCTGACATCCCCGTCGAGATCGTCGGCCTCAAGGGCCTGCTCCGGTTGCCGGAGGTGAGCGAGGTGGTCGCGACTCTCGCGGTGCTGACCGACCTGACCGCGAACGCCGACCTGCTCACCCTCCTGTCTGGTCCGCGCTGGGCGATCGGTCCCCGCGACCTGGCCCTGCTCGGTGCTCGTGCCCGTGAACTGGCCGACACCGGCAGCCGTCGCGACGAGAGCCTCACGGTCACCGAGGAGCTGAGCAGGGCGGTCGCGGGGGCCGACCCGACCGAGGTGCTCTCGCTGGCGGATGCCCTCGACGATCCTGGTGAGCGCACCTACTCCTCCGAGGGGCGCGAGCGGTTCGCGCTGCTCTCCGAGGAGCTCAGGATGCTCCGCCGCCACGTCGGGGAACCGTTGCTCGACCTGGTCCGGCGGATCGTCGACACCACCGGGATCGACGTCGAGCTGGCGTCCTCCGTGTCCAAGGCGGCCCGGGCAAGGCGCGACAACCTCGACCTGTTCATCAAGGCGGTCGCCGAGTTCGAGGCAGTCGACGGCCAGGTGACCTTGACGGCCCTGCTCGCCTGGCTGAACGCGGAGGACGAGTTCGGCACCGGCCTCGACGTCGCCACCCCGTCGGAGTCCGACTCGGTCAAGCTCCTCACGGTGCACCGGTCCAAGGGGCTGGAGTGGGACTCGGTGTTCCTCGTCGGCGTCTGCGAAGAGCGGTTCCCGGTGACGCGGGGGCGCAGCCAGTGGACGACCGTCTCGAAGGTGATGCCCACCGCGCTGCGCGGCGATGCCGCCGACCAGCCCCGGCTCGGTGGTTACGAGAAAGCCGACCTGGACGCGATGAAGGCCGAGGCCGCGGACAACGAGGCCGACGAGCAGTTGCGACTGGGGTACGTGGCCTTCACCCGGGCGCGGCATCTGTTGCACGTCTCGTCGTACCTCTGGCGCGACAGCAGGCAGAAGCCGCTCGGCCCCTCGCCGTACCAGCGCACGGTCCTGGAGATGATCCGGTCCTGGGGCGAGGAGCCCGGCTCCTGGGCCGACAAGCCGGCGGACGGCACCCCGAACCCGCTGCACGCCGAGCAGGTCTCGCTGGACTGGCCGGTCGTCGCCCACACCCCGGAAGTGGTGCGCCGGCTCGCCGCCGCCGAGCTGGTCCGGGCTGCGATGGACCGGGGTCCGGTCGAGGACGAAGGGCTCGACATGGTCGAGACGGCCAAGGTCGCGGACTGGGACCAGGAGATAGCCCACCTCCTGGCCGAGGCGCGCGCCGATGCCGCACCCGACGTGCTGGTGCCGCTGCCGACGAGCCTCGCTGCAACGTCGGTCGCCCGGATCGCGGAGGACCCGGACGCGTTCGCCCGGGTGCTGGCCCGTCCGATGCCGCGGCCGCCGTCCAGGGCGGCCCGGTTCGGCACCCGCTTCCACACCTGGGTCGAGCAGCGGTTCGGGCAGCAGCAGGTTCTCGACCCGGACGACCTTCCCGGCCGTGCTGATGTCGGCATCGAGAGCGACGAAGACCTGGCCGCGGCGATCGAGGCGTTCGAGGCCGGCCCGTTCGCGGAGCGAGTCCCGCACGCGACCGAGACGCCGTTCGCTCTGGTCCTTGCCGGGCAGGTGGTTCGAGGTCGGATCGACGCCGTCTTCGCCGAGCCCGACGGTCGTTGGCTGGTGGTCGACTGGAAGACCGGACGCGCCGACTCGGCCGACCCGCTCCAGCTCGCGGTCTACCGGCTGGCGTGGGCCGAGCTCGTCGGCGTACCGGTCGAGAAGGTCAGCGCGGCGTTCCACTATGTGCGCACCGGAGAAACGGTCGAACCGGACGACTTGCTGGATAGGCCCGGTTTGGAAGGACTGCTCCGGTAATCTCCACGACGTGAATCAGCGACGCCAGTCCTCTGCCATCAACCCGATCGTTCTCCTGACGATTGTCGGCCTGGTGCTGGCGGCCGCCGTCTACTGGTTCGTCATCCGCGACGACAGCAAGGACACCAAGGGCAAGGACGGCGCGGTCGCCACGAAGACCTTCACCGCCCCGGGCAACTCCTTCTCGTTCAAGTACCCGGCCGGGTTCGCCGAGAAGACCGACGAGTCGAAGGGCTACGTGTTCATCGGCAGCCTCGGTGCCTACGACCTGCTGAATGTGAAGCGGACGGCCAACAAGCCGACCGGGATCGCCCGGCTGAAGGTGAGCGTCCCGAAGAGCTGGTCGAAGATCGCCGGCACGACGATCCTGTCCCAGGGGACCGACCGCCGCGACGGCATCGACATGGTGACGATCCGGGTCCAGAGCACCCTCAACGGACTGCCATTGACCTCGGACCTGTACTACTTCAGCGCCAACGGCGTGACGTGGACCCTCGAGTGTGAGTCCCAGAACCAGACCGCTGCGATCAATGCTGCTTGTCAACAGGCTCTGGCGACCTTTAAGGCCTCCTGACGCCTTTTGTTAACTCTCAGACCCCATATCTGTCGGGGTTTGTCGTACATGTCCGAATGATCCATCCTCACAACAGTTACGGCCGGGATGGTTCCGATCGAACCTGGTCTAGCCCGACAAAATCGGGCGCAGGACGGGAACGTGTTTCGGTCCTACTGTGGCTCCGATTGCTTTGAGGATGGGGCCTCTAGACGTCGGAGCGCTCCCACCTCACGACGTGGAGGTTCCCCGGTGGAATTCAGGACCAAGGCAAAGAACGTTGTCCTCGCGACGATGGGACTCTCGTCCCTCGCGGTGTACGGCACGCAGGCAGCTGCGATCGCCGCTATCCCGTCACCCGACGGGACCATCTACGCCTGCTACATGAAGGACAACTCGCCGATCCCCGGCGCCCCGTACTACAAGGGCGACGTCCGGATCGTCGACCAGGCCGAGGCCTGCAAGAGCATCGAGATCCGCATCAGCTGGAACGCGGTTGGCCAGACGGGAGCCACTGGCGCCACCGGCCAGGCGGGCCCGCAGGGCGTGACCGGTGCTACCGGCGCCAAGGGTGCTACCGGTGCGCAGGGCGCGACGGGTGCCACGGGCAACAACGGTTTGAACGGCGCGACGGGAGCCACCGGGGCCACCGGCGCGACGGGTAACAACGGTTCCAACGGTGCGACGGGCGCTACTGGCGCCACCGGGAACCAGGGCGCGACCGGTGCGACCGGTGCGACGGGTCAGTCCGGCGCCCAGGGTGTGACCGGTGCAACCGGCAACACCGGCGCCACGGGTGCCACGGGCGCGACGGGT
>NZ_RJSG01000005.1:296-735 GCF_003725775.1 Nocardioides marmorisolisilvae | reverse complement strand
CGGCTCGAACGGAGCGACGGGCGCGACGGGTAACACCGGTGCGACCGGCGCGACGGGTGCCACTGGTAACAACGGCACGAACGGCAACGACGGCGCGACTGGTGCCACGGGCGCGACGGGTCAGGCCGGTGCCCAGGGTGTGACCGGAGCTACCGGTGCCACGGGTGCTGACGGTGCCACCGGCGCGACGGGTGCTACGGGCAACAACGGCAACGACGGTGCCACTGGCGCGACGGGTGCGACTGGTAACAACGGCACGAACGGCAACGACGGTGCCACTGGCGCGACGGGTGCGACTGGTAACAACGGCACGAACGGCAACGACGGCGCGACTGGTGCCACGGGCGCGACGGGTCAGGCCGGTGCCCAGGGTGTGACCGGAGCTACCGGTGCCACGGGTGCTGACGGTGCCACCGGCGCGACGGGTGCTACGGGCAAC
>NZ_RJSG01000005.1:0-182 GCF_003725775.1 Nocardioides marmorisolisilvae | reverse complement strand
GACGGTGCCACTGGCGCGACGGGTGCGACTGGTAACAACGGGACCAACGGCAACAACGGTGCCACTGGCGCGACCGGTGCAACGGGCGCCCAGGGTGCTACTGGCGCAACTGGCAACAACGGCTTGAACGGCCTGAACGGTCTCAACGGCAATGACGGCGCCACAGGTGCCACTGGCGCGAC